>NZ_CP177100.1:0-2485712 GCF_046717465.1 Corynebacterium limaceinasi | reverse complement strand
AACGG
Organism: Corynebacterium limaceinasi; assembly: GCF_046717465.1. Lineage (NCBI taxonomy): Bacteria > Bacillati > Actinomycetota > Actinomycetes > Mycobacteriales > Corynebacteriaceae > Corynebacterium > Corynebacterium limaceinasi. The sequence goes on along the minus strand of NZ_CP177100.1, from coordinate 2,485,707 downwards.
GCTACCTTCAATAATTCTCTCGGGGACGGGTGGACAGTAAATAACAAATTCCACGGTGGATTCCACCGCGGTTTTCACAGTGGTTTTTATCGAGTCACCTCGATCTCCACAGAGTTATCCACAGGTGTGGAAGAAATAGTTATTCACAGCTTAGTGCATGGCTGTGGATAACTTGTGATAGGCCACTTTATGGTCTTGTACTGCGGAAACGCTAAAACTCTCAAGTGGTTATTTAGAGTTATCCACAACGGTGCACGTGCTGTGGAATTCGATTCCTTAGTTCTACCGCCGCAAAGGTGGGTGTGTCTAACGGAAGATTTATACTTAAAATGCAGGCGGCTATAGACCATTGCGGCGCGAAGGATTAGCCGCAGCATGAGCGCCAAAACTGGCCTTCTAGCTGCAGGAAAAAACACTTATGTAATTTCGGGTGTACCCGAGTGTCGATTTGTTTCCAGCGGTTTAAATCACGTAATCTGGCATGGTCTATTGCAACAGAGAGTTGCGCGTGAACAGGACAGCGTCACTTCGCATTGGCTGGGCTACCAAAGCTCGCCGAGCATTTGGATAACAGTGACGCGTCAGGTTCATGGAATCCATTCATCAGTGGATATGCTCCCGTTTTGTGGCGGCAGTATGTCCACGTACAACTTCAAGGAGAATTGACGTGGCAAAGGGTAAGCGCACGTTCCAGCCGAACAACCGTCGCCGTGCACGTAAGCACGGTTTCCGCACTCGCATGAGCACCCGCTCCGGTCGTGCAATTGTGGCCGCTCGCCGCAAGAAGGGCCGCGCAAAGCTGTCCGCATAAGTTATGCTGCCAGCCCACCACAAGCTCACATCGCCGCCGCAATTTCGGCGGACGATGAAGGGCAGTCGCCGGCAGGGCACTCGCACCGTCGTCGTGCATGCGCGCGATACCATGAGTGCGAATTCCACTGGCACCATGGGCAATCCGGCCGAGATCGCGGCCACCGGGCCGCGATTCGGCCTCATTGTTTCTAAAGCCGTCGGGAATGCAGTGGTACGCCACCGCACCTCCCGGCGGCTTCGCCATGTGTGCATGACACTTATCCCCAAGCTCCCAGCGGGCGTGGATGTCGTGGTTCGTGCGCTACCTGCAAGCGCGACTGCTACCAGTGAGCAATTAGAAAAAGATATTACTAAGGCGCTGCGCAAGCAATGGGATATTTAAATACCCGTGGGGAAGAAATTCCTGCAGCCTCTGGACTGGCCACACCGTTGGTTAAAGCGGTTCGTTTCTACCAAAAACATGTCTCGGGCCTTAAGATGGTATCAACCTGTCGGTTCGAACCGACATGCAGTGCTTATGCTTTAGAGGCGTTGTCCAGACATGGCGCGCTTAAAGGTACGGCGATGGCAATGGCTAGGGTGTGCAAATGTGGGCCCTGGCATCCGGGCGGATTCGATCCAGTCCCGGTACCGGTCACCAACAACAACTGAGGATTAAACACTCGTGCTTAATTTCATTTACTGGCCAATTTCGGCCGTTTTATGGTTCTGGCACTGGCTGCTATCCCTCGTAATGGATCCCGCATGGGGCATTACGTGGATTTTGGCCATCGTGCTGCTGACCTGGACGCTGAAGGCGCTCATGGTCAAGCCCACCGTGAGCCAGATTCGATCTTCACGCAAGATGCAGGAAATCCAGCCCAAAGTGCAGGAAATCCGCGCGAAGTACGGCAACGATCAGGCTCGCGCCGCGCAGGAAATGCAGAAGGTCTATAAGGAATCTGGCGTTCGCCCGATGGCCGGCTGCCTTCCGGTCTTGGTGCAGATTCCAATGTTCATTGGTCTTTTCCACGTGCTGCGCTCTTTCGACCGCACGGTGTCTGTAGCCGGCGGCTTTGGACACCCCAGCGGCGAGCCGATGTCCATTGAGGACAATGCCAATACTGCGAACTACATCTTTAAACCGGAGCTCGTCCAGCAATTCTTGGATGCCAAGATCTTTGGCGTTCCGCTGGTGACGAACCTGCGCCTGAACTCGCCCTTGGTGGAAGGCGTTACCACCACCACCCAAGCGGCGTTCATTATTGTGCCGATGATTGCCGTCATTGTGGTGCTGATGCACTTCAACGCGCGCATGAGCCTGAACCGCCAAGAAAAGCGCCGCGCCCAGGGTAAGACCTCGGCTCCGCAGGGTCAGAATGCGGAAATGATGCAGCAGCAGATGGCCATGATGTCCAAGATGATGCTGTGGGTCATGCCCGCAATGCTGATCTTCTCCGGCTTCATCTGGCCCATCGGTTTGCTGTTCTACATGCTGTCCAACACCGTGTGGACCTTCTTCCAGACCCGCATCATCTACGGCAAGATGGACCGCGAAGAAGAAGAGGAAGAGGCCGCTAAGATTGAGGCCAAGCGCACCACCGCTCCAAAGCCAGGCGCTCGCAAGAAAGATAACCGCACCAAGAAACAGCGGAAGAACGACAATTAAACAGCTACTGAGGAGATTCTCATAGTGTCCGAGATGGACCCGTCTGCAGTATTTGGCTCTCGCCTGCCGCTCGCGCAGGAATACCACGATTCGCTCGCTACAGACGGGTCCACTCGTGGTTTTATCGGCCCGCGCGAGGTACCGCGGCTGTGGGAGCGCCACATCTTAAACTGCGCCGTCATTGAACAAGTCATTCCGGAAGGCACCACGGTTATCGATGTCGGCTCTGGTGCCGGGCTGCCCGGCATCCCGCTGGCCATCGCCCGCCCCGATCTGCATATCACGCTCATTGAGCCGCTTTTAAAGCGCTATAACTACCTCAACGAGGTGACCGAAAAGCTGGGGCTAGATAATGTCACCGTGTTGCGAGGGCGCGCGGAAGAAGGCCCCATTAAAAAGGCAGTGGTCGGCGCGGATGTGGTGACCTCCCGCGCAGTAGCACCCCTGGGAAGGCTGGCAAAGTGGTCTCTTCCCTTGGTGCGTAAGGGCGGGGAAATGATCGCGCTGAAGGGTTCTTCTGTACACGAAGAACTAGAGCGCGATGCCGCGGATATTCAGAAAGCCGGCGGCGGAAAAGCCGAGGTCACGACCGTTCACGGAACCACGATTATCCGTGTCCCGCGCGTGAACTAAAGTAGACGGCATGACTAATCCGCGCCTTATCACCATTGCCAACCAGAAGGGCGGCGTAGGTAAAACCACCTCCGCCGCTAACTTGGCCGCAGCCCTTGCTACTGAAGGCAAGAAGGTATTGGTCATTGACCTTGACCCCCAGGGAAACGCATCGACCGCCATGGGCGCGGAACATAGCTCAGGGACTGATTCCAGCTATGAATTGCTCTTGGGTGATTGCACTGCGGAAAAGGCCATGCAGGCTTCCCCGCACAATTCCAACCTTTATTGCATCCCCGCGACTATCGATCTCGCCGGCGCGGAAATTGAGATGGTCTCTCTCGTGCGCCGCGAGTTTCGGCTTTACGATGCCCTGCATAAAGGGTTCCTAGAAGATCACGGCTTTGAATACGTCTTTATCGATTGCCCGCCATCTTTGGGCTTGCTGACGATCAATGCCATGACGTGTGCGGAAGAAGTCATCATTCCTATCCAGTGCGAGTACTACGCACTGGAGGGCGTGGGCCAGTTACTGGGCAATATCACGATGATTCGCGAGCACCTCAATGAAGATCTCCATATCTCTGCGGTGCTCCTTACCATGTATGATGCACGTACGCGTTTGGCTGAGGATGTGGCCGATAACGTTCGTGAGCAATTTGGCGCCGTTGTCATGGGCAATGTCATCCCGCGTTCCGTGCGCGTCTCAGAGGCACCTGGTTACGGGACCACGGTGATTGATTACGCCCCTTCATCCACGGGTGCACGGGCGTATCTCGCCGCGGCTCGCGAGCTCAACAGGCGCGGTGATTATCGCCCGCATCCCACTACGGGGGCGATTGGCGTGAGCCCCGAAATTTATGCGGAATTGGAAGGATAGGATTTCATGGCAGAACAAAAGCAAGGTGGCCTAGGCAAAGGCTTGGCCGCTCTCATCCCGTCCGGCCCCGACGCGCCCACCCGCAAGCCACGGCTGGGTGATTCCGCCGCAGATATTATCTTGGGAAATTCCACGGGCAATAGCGAGCGTAAGGCACGCGGTGAGAAGCGCGTGAAGGGCGCTCCCACCATCCAACAAGGCTCTGGGTCCAAGTCCTCCAAGAAGCGGCAAGCTACGCCGGCAGCAATCGGGGCGACCTACCGCGAGATTTCCGTGGGGGAAATCGTCCCGAACCCCAAGCAGCCGCGTACCGTTTTTGATGAGGATGAGCTCAGCGAACTGGTTCATTCCATCCGCGAATTCGGCCTCCTGCAGCCGGTCGTCGTCCGCCCCTCCGAGGAGGGCGGATTTGAGCTCATCATGGGTGAGCGTCGTTGGCGCGCCTCCTCCAAGGCTGGTTTGGCCACCATCCCTGCCATCGTGCGCGATACCAAAGATGACAACCTGCTGCGCGATGCCCTGCTGGAAAACATTCACCGCGTCCAGCTCAACCCTTTGGAAGAGGCACACGCCTATCAGCAGCTTTTGGAAGAGTTCGGCGTTACCCAGAACGAACTAGCGGACCGCATTGGCCGCTCCCGCCCGCAGGTGACCAACATGCTCCGCCTGTTGCGGTTGCCTGTGGAAGTGCAAAAGCGAGTCGCCGCAGGCACCCTCTCGGCTGGTCACGCCCGCGCTATCTTGGGCCTCGATGACAAGGAAGCGATGGACTACATCGCGGACCGGGTTATTTCGGAAGGCCTGTCCGTGCGCGCCACCGAGGAAGCCGTGACGCTGTATAAGCGCGACGGGAAGCCTGCGGAGAATAAGAAGAAGTCTCAGGTACCGCAGCCGCAATTTTTCACCGACTCGGCTGAGCGCCTCTCAGATCGCTTCGATACTAAGGTCACCGTGACCATGGGTAAGCGCAAGGGCAAGATGGTCGTAGAATTTGGCGACCAAGAAGACTTCGAGCGCATCATGGCGCTGATGGAGCGGGATAAATAACTGGCTCCTGCGGCAGGTTCCCCAGGTACCTGCCGAGTTCCCATCGTTAGTGCCCTCCTCTTCAGAGCGAGGGCACTATTTTTTAGAAAAGATGAAGTGGCCCTTGGCTTGTTCTTCCTCGTGTTCGGCGCCAAGCGGGATGCCCTTGCGCTCGCGCAGGAGTAGGGCTGCAATAAATCCGACGATGCTTGCGGAGACAAGATAGACGGATACCGCAAAGGTCGTGCCCGTTGCTTCTACCAACGCTGCGGCGATCATCGGGGCGAAGGCGCCGCCGAGGACGGAACCAATGGCATAAGTAATCGATACGCCCGAGGCACGGATGGATGCGGGGAAAAGCTCGGTATACATGGCAGATTGCGCACCGTAGGTTAACCCGAGTCCTACCGTCAGGAAGATGAGGGCGGCATAAAGCAATCCCAGGGACGCCGTATTTACCAGCGGGAAAAGGGCCGCTGCGCCGATTGCTTGAATGACAAATCCGATGAGATATGTCGCGCGGCGCCCGATGTAGTCCGATAACCAGCCGGCGAAAAGGGTAAAGATGAGCCACGTGAAGGCGGATAGGGTGACGGCATTGAGGACATCGCCACGCGCGAGCGAGACCGGGCCCTCGGGGTTGGTGGCGTAATTTTGGATATAGCCACCGGTGGTCATATAGCCCACGGTGCCATTGCCGGCAAAGACTAGGGCCGCGACGAGGACAAGCGGGAAATACCGCTTGAAAAGGATCCCAATGGGGTTTGCCGCCTCGCGTTTCTTATTATCCGAGATCTCTTGAAAGACCGGTGATTCATCTACGCCGACGCGGACGGCGTAACCGATGATCACGAGGACAAAGGAAAGCAAGAACGGCACGCGCCAACCCCACTCAAGGAAGGCATCCCCTGGCGCGATGATGTTCATGATGGACAGCACGCCAGAGGACATCAGCAGGCCGATGGGGACTCCGATCTGTGGCCCAGCGCCGAAGAGGCCGCGCTTATCGTTGGGAGCGTGCTCAACTGCAAGCAGTACCGCTGACCCCCACTCTCCCCCGGCAGAGATGCCTTGGATGATGCGGAGGAAAATCAACAGGACGGGAGCCCATACTCCCGCCGTATCGTAGGTAGGCAGGAGGCCAATCAGTGTGGTGGCCCCGCCCATGGCAAAAAGGGTGACCATGAGAACGAGGCGGCGGCCAAGGCGGTCACCAAAATGGCCCGCTAGGAACGCGCCAAGCGGGCGAAACAGGAAGGACAGGCCCACGGAGGCGAAGGAGACGATGCTGGCTACCCCGCCTTCTAGGGGGCCGAACATCACCTGGTTGAATACCAGGCCGGCAACTGCGGCATAGAGAAAGTAGTCATACCATTCAATCGCTGTTCCGATTGTGGTGGCAGCTACCACGCGGCGAGTTTCTTTTCTGGAAATTGGGGCGGAGGTTGTGCTGCCCATAATGAGAATCCATTCACTGTGTAGTAGTCAATAACTGGACTGATATTACACGGTGGCTACGCCACAAAAGAATGCCTGCGCCCCAAACCTAGCGTGGAGGGCTAAGCCTGCTCCGCCTGAAGAAGCTCGGAGAATTTGTAGGTGCCGGTAATGGCGGTGTCTTGCTCCATGAGGTACATGCGCTTGACGGCGATGACGATTGCTTCTGCAATATCGTCACGGCGCTTTGGGTTGGTCAGGATTTTGACGTCCTCAGGGTTGGTGAGATAACCTAAAAAGATCTGTACCACCGGCATTTGCGTCAGGCGCAAGAGATCCCAAGTGCGGCCATGGTTGGAACAGTCCTGGAGATCGGTGCGTGCCACTATTTCACGCTGGATGAAGCCGGAAAGGGTTTCACCAATGAGTGAGGAGTTTCCGGATTCGGACCCAAAGTAGAACGTGGCGACGCCATGGGCCTTTTCGTTGGGATAAGAATCGCACGCCAAAGAGATGACCATATCGGCATCAAAGGCATTGGCCAGCTCGGCACGTGATTGCACGTCCGCATCATCGGTGCGGGGGCGCGAAATAATGGTTTCCATGCCGGCGGCGATCATGCGGCCTTCGATGCGTTGGGTGAGATCCCAGAGGATTTCTTGCTCAGAAATATCACCAAAACGGCCCTTGACGGTGAAGCCGGAGTCCCGGCCGCTCAGTGCAGGGTCAATGACCACGCGCTTGCCAGCCAGTTTCGGCCCGGCATTGCGCACGCGCTCGCGTTCTACAATATTGTGCGCTGAACCGCCGGTGATGCGGCGGCCGAGCAAGCTGAGCGCGCGAATGGTCGCGGGCCCACACACGCCGTCTTCCTGTAGCCCGCAGTTGTGCTGGTATTCGGTGAGTGCAGCGTGGGTAGTGCGGCCAAAATGGCCATCGACGCGATCTTGATAAAACCCAAGCTCTTGTAGCTGTTGCTGCAATTGAGAGATGTCATCGCCCACCAACGCATTGGTGGGTTCGTAGCTCAATACGCGGCTGCCCAGGGTATAAGAGGCTTGGCGCAATTCGCGCAGGGTGAGATCGTCGATCTCTCCCGTTGGGAGGATGCCGCGAGACTGCTGGAATGCCTTGAGCACTTCAGCGAGATCGGCATCAAAGGTCTTATCAGTCTCGGAGTACTTCTGCTTTTTCCAGGCAGACAGTTCCCCCGTGAAATCTGATAAGAGGCCAAGGCGAGCCAAGGTGGCGCGAGCTTCAGCTACGCGCACACTTGAATCACCAACCCGAAGAACGCGATTCACGCCTTTCACCCCTTCCACGGCCCTAGGACTTTGGGCCGCATGGCAGATTTCCTACTCGTTAACTTTAGTAACAAGATTAACAGCTATAGCTGTTTTTTCACTTGCGCCACGATGTCATCTTTAGAACGCAGGCCGACGAACTCATCGACCTTCTCGCCATTGTTGAAAATCAATACATTTGGGATGGACATGATTTGGAACATGGCACCGAGGTTTCGTTCTTCATCGACGTTGACCTGGGCGATGGTGACCTCACCGTCGAGCTCATCTGCGACCTCTTCCAAGATCGGAGACAGCTTCTTGCATGGCCCGCACCATTCCGCCCAGAAGTCCACGACGACGGGTTTATCCGACTCGATAACATCAGAACGGAATGTTTCAGTGGTTACCTTTTTGACGTTACTCATACTGGATCTAACGGTTTGCAGCCAAGAATTGTTCCGCATCCATGGCAGCGCGGCAGCCAGATCCCGCGGCCGTGATGGCCTGCTGATAGTGATCATCTACCAAGTCACCGCAAGCGAAAACGCCAGGCAGCGAGGTCTTAGTGGAGGGCTGATCAACCTCAACGTAGCCGTTGTCGTTCAGCTTTACCTGGCCGTTGAGGAAGGACGAGCGCGGATCGTGGCCAATGGCAACGAACATGGCGGTCACATCCAAGGTGGAGGTTTCCCCAGTCTCAACGTCCTTGAGCTCTAGGCCGCCGACCTTGCCGTCATCTTCAAGCACGCGCTCGACAACCTTGTTGGTTTCCCACTTAATCTGCTCGTTCTCCTGGGCGCGGTCCAACATGATCTTGGAGGCGCGGAAGTTTTCGGAGCGGTTCACAATGGTGACAGACTCCGCGAACTTGGTCAGGAAGGTAGCTTCCTCCATGGCGGAATCGCCGCCGCCGATGACGGCGATATTGTGTCCCTTGAAGAAGAAACCATCGCACGTAGCGCAGGTGGAAACACCGCGGCCGGAGAGCTCTTCCTCGCCGGGAATGCCAAGGTGGCGCGGTGCGGCGCCGGTGGCGAGGATTACCGTGCGGGCTTCAAATACCTCATCGCCTACGTGGAGCTTTTTAATATCGCCCTCCAACTCGACGGAGTCGACGACTTCCATGCGCAGATCCGCGCCAAAGCGGATTGACTGTGCGCGCATTTCTTCCATGAGCTCTGGGCCCATGATGCCCTTTTGGAAGCCCGGGTAGTTCTCTACCTCGGTGGTGTTCATTAATTCGCCACCGTATTCAAATCCCTCAAATACAATGGGGCTGAGTTCAGCACGAGCGGCATAAAGCGCGGCGGTATAACCGGCAGGTCCGGAACCTACGATGGCAACATCGTGGACGGTCATTGCTAACTCCCTAAAATCACAGTGTCATTTTGCGTAACGTCAAGAGTCTACCCGCCAGATTGCGAATCGTTCATATTGCAAAGGCTCGCCGCAGCGAAATTGATGCAAGAATGATGCGATATCGAGATGTTAACCGATGGCTTCGCGCAAGACCTCCCGCGCGCGTGCCCGGCGAGATTTAACGGTGCCTGGCTTTACGCCCTGGGCGGTGGCAACTTCGTTGACGCGGAAGCCGGCGACATCGGTAAGCATGAGGGCTTCGCGCTGATCTTGCCTTAATAGCTCCATGGCCTCGCGGACGACGAGCTGCTCGGCAAGATTTTCAGATGGGTTATGCGCCAGCAGTGGATTGCGATCATCGGCAAAATCATCGCTATCGAGCGAGGCGTTTTCCCTATTAGCCCGGTGATTTAAATAGTCGTAGCCGGTGTTTTTCACCAGGCGGTGCAGCCACGTGCTTAAGGCCGATTCCCGCCGGTAATTATGGAGATTGCAGCTAGCGCGCAGAAAGGCTTCTTGCACGACATCCTGCGCGTCATATTCATTCCTTGTATAACGCCGCGCCACGGTGGTCAGCCGCTTGCGGTGGCGTTCCACGATGGCGGAAAAGGCTTTATTATCCCCCTCGATGAAAGCATCAACTAATTCTTCGTCGCTGTGGTCAGGACTTAATGGCATCTGTAGATTCCCCCCGGATCAACAAGTGTTAAAGCAATTGTGACCCGAGGGGAACTCCGGCGCGAGCCGGCGGCGGTACAGTCTATTGACCCGCCTACTGCTGAGCGCGCACGCGCAGGGTGCGGCGCAGGTGATCGCGGCACTCTAGGAGTACGCGGCGCAGCGCACCCGGTAGATCCTTGTGCAGGAGATCCGTGGTGGCGGACTCCGCCATGGAAGATTCCGGGTAGAGGCCGCGGATCAGCCGGTTGGCTATCTCAATGGGGTGGTTATCCCAGATTTCTTCGACGCGGCGGAAGAACTCTTCGGCGAATTCTTCCTGCAGCTCCGCCGAGCGCGGGGCATTAAAGCCGGCCAGCAGGGCATCGACCTCCGCATTGGAGTACTCCCCTGGCGTTAGCGCGCTATTGAAGGCGGCCCGCTTGGTCTGCGGCGTGGGGAAGGCGTGGCTAGCGCCCAAGAATTCGGCGGCGCCGGTCAGCGTATTATCGCGCTGCTTTTCTGCCTCCAACTCATCCAGTTTGACGGCGTCGCGGGCGGCTAGGGCGCGCAGGATGGACCAGCGGATCTGCGGATCGAGGCGCAGGCCCGCCACCGCGCCGGCGAGCAGGTCACGCAGGCGATCGGTGCCGGAGTCCTTAGGCGTTGCGGCCAGTGCGGCAATGGAGGTGCGGGCCAGAATGAGCTGCGCATCGGAGCCCGGATCCGCGGCGTCGAGCTGTTCCCACAGTGCATCGGCGAATTCGGCGCGCACCTGCTCGCGGCGGTCTTCGGCCACATAGTGCTGGATGGCAAAGTGCGCATTGCCGTAAGCGGTGGTCAGCAGCGTGGCATTGGTCTCTGCGGGCGCGTGCTTGGCGACGACCCCCACGTACTCCTCCGCATTCCATTCCCCGTCCCTAGTGAGGTTCCACAACGAGGTCCAGATGACCGCGCGGCTAAGCCCATCCTGGACCTCGGAGAGGTGATCGCTGATGGTGGCAAGCGAAACGTCGTCGAAGCGGACCTTGGTGTAGGTGTGGTCGGCATCGTTAAGCAGCAGCAATGCCGGGGCCTTCTCCCCCGCCGCCTCATCCACGATGGTGCGGTGGCCACCGGCGGGAAGGTCGATGTCGAATTCGCGGTACTTGTGCAAGGAGGCATCAAAAAGCGCCACGCTCAGGCGGTGTGGCCGGGTCGTATCCTCGGCCTCGGCGCTCACCGCGAGCTCGGTGATCTTGTCGCCCTCCGTGTGCAGCTCCGGGGTAAGTGTATCCGGCCCCCAGGTGCGCAGCCACGCCTTTGACCAGGAATCGAGGTCGCGGTCGGTGTGCTTTTTCAGGGCAGTGAGCAGGTCATCGAAGGTGGCCGCGGCGAAGGCATGCTCCTGGAAGTAATTCCTTGCGCCCGCGTAAAAATTATCGCGGCCTACGTAGTGCACGAGCTGCTTGAGCACGGCCGCGCCCTTGGCATAGGTAATGCCATCGAAGTTCTGGCGCGCGGCATCCACGTCTGGGATCTCGGCCTTGATGGGGTGCGTGGTGGGAAGCTGATCCTGCAGGTAGGCCCAGTTCTTGCGCTCGCCAGCGAAGTTGACCCACGCCTCTTCGTAGGCGGTGGCGTGCACGGAGGCATCGGCGCCCATGAACTCGGCAAAGGACTCCTTGAGCCAGAGATCGTCCCACCACTGCGGGGTGACAAGATCGCCGAACCACATGTGGGACATCTCGTGCAGGATGGTATTTGCGCGAGCGGCCTTCTGGCTGTGCGTGGCCTTAGAGCGGAAGATATAGCTTTCCGTAAAGGTCACCAGGCCCGGGTTCTCCATCGCGCCGAGGTTATATTCCGGTACGAAGATGGAATCGTACTTACCCCAAGGGTAAGCAAAGCCGAAATTCTCGTGGAAATAGTCCATGCCCTGTGCGGTAAGCTCCAAGATCTCCTCGTCCAAGTACTCAAACATGGAGGCGCGGGCAAAGGCGCGCAGCTGCGCGGAGTGCTCGCCATCCGGCGAGGTCCAGACGCGTTCTTGATACTGATAAGGCCCCGCGGCAAAAGAGGTGAGGTACGTCGAGAGCGGCGGGGTGGGCGCAAAGCGAACCGTGGCATTGTCCCCCTGCTCCTCGCGCTCGGTCTCCGGCTGGTTGGAGAGGATCTGCCAGTCCTTCGGCGCGGTCATGGCGACGTGGAACGGCGCCTTGAGGTCGGGCTGCTCAAAGCAAGGGAAGATGCGGCGGGCATCGGAAGGCTCGAGGTGCGAGTACAGATAGGTCGCGTCATCGGCCTGGTCGTGCATGCGGTGCAAACCCTGGCCCGTACGCGAGTAGCGCGAGGTGCCGCTGATCTCAATGGTTAGCTCCTCCCCCACCGGTAGCCCGTGGAGGCGGATAAGGCTGCCATCAAAGTCGATGTCCTGCGCCTGACCGTTAACTGTTACCTGCTCTACCGATTCTCCCAGGTAGTCCAGGAAAAGCTCGGGCTCGGTGGTGGTGAGCTCGATGCAGCTCGTCGCGCCAAACGTGGGGCTTTCCTTCACCTGAGATAAGTCCAAATGCAGGTGGTATGCCCGCAGGTCTACTGCTGCGGCGCGCTCTTGGAGTAGCTCGTGCTGGGATTTATAGCATTGTGTCGTCATAGTTAGAAACTATAGTTACCGCAGAAGCTGGGCTCAGGAAGATGTGCTCCTGAATCTGCGAGGAGCATTTCAACCGGCGACAATCCACCGAGTATTACTGCCTCTTTGTGGGCCCGATGGATCGATCGTGGCTTGTCCCATTTTTTTCAAATGGCGCAGGATATCAGTTATCACCTTTCTGTCGACACCTAGTTCCTCGGCCGTCTCCCGTGCGGAGAGTACTTCGCCTGCTTCAAGCTGTGCCAAAATCCAATCTTGCACTGAGGCCGATGAAATTGCTCCTTGTTTATTCAATCCCATGAGTTTCCTCGCGTCACCAGACAGGATCCATTCCCCGGCGTTCCGAAGCCTTTCCAGGTATCCAATAGACGAATACCACTGGAGAATATCTTGGGCTTCTTGCTCGGTGACCTGCATTAGAGCGGCTGTGGATCGGTTGAGCAAAATCTTGTGATCCATGAGTTGGCGTGCGATAAGTAACCCATTGATACTTTCGAACGCCTTGTCCGGGTAATGGTCGTTTAATTTAGCTAACGCATAGACAAAGTCCTTGTCTACCTCACCAGAAGATAGGCTTACTTCGACAAAATTCTCCGCTGTATGCAAAGCCGGGGTATGGCGTCCACTAGCTAACATCGCTGCCCACATGCGGTCGAAACCCCGTGAAGATTCCTCTGCAAGGTCCAGCATTCTTAAGGCAGCCATGAGTCGCGGATTGCGGGGAATCGATTGAGTAGTTAAGATTCGCTTTTCTGTGACTCCCACTGGCAACGGTCCTGGTGACCACACAGTAAGCGCTGTCGGTGATTGGTCAATGACTACTGCACTACTAGCATCCCAATCCCTGTGTGCGAGAGCGTTAGAAATGACCTCGTCCACTGCGGTCTCAGGAAAGGCTGGGATAGAAATCTCTTGCCCGTTTGGGAAGGTCACGCGTGCAACTTCTGTTCGTGCTGCGGTTGCTACGAGCTCTTTTAGCCTCAGGTAGGCGGTGATCAAAGGTGCAGATATTTCCGTGGCCTGGGGATCTCCTCCAGGTACCTCACGGGCCAAGTGCCTGATGGTAGTTCGACTGTTGGCTGGAGTAATGAACAGGATTTCTGCGGCGTAGGTTAACTGACCATCGCGGGTGAGAAGACCGAGCTCGGAAAGTAGTTCATTGGTCGTGTGGGGTACTCGATCTAAGGAACCTGAAGCCGATCGTGCTTTTTTGAGGAGCCGGCGCGCTTGATCGATGGCTGTAGCATCCAAATCTTCGAAAGAATATCGGGACTCAGCTGCAGAAAAGTCCGGATTTGCGCGCTGAAAGGCGATGGAGCGCCGCTCTTCTTCAGAAAGTGGCACGCACGAGGTGCCTCTGCGAATGCTGGCCTGCCCTTTCGGGCGTTGGTAAAGTGTCAACCCCTTGGGAATTCGCAGACAAATAAGCCGCTGACCGCAATAGTTAAGTTCAGTTCCTTCTACTCTGATTCCAGGTTGAGTACCATTAAATATTTTCTGCTCAATCCATTCGATGCTGCGTGAGGTTCCGGTAAAAGCTGCGGCACCTGCCCTTTTATCTGAAACGCCCAAGACGATATGGCAAACCCCGGCGTTCGCGTTGGAAAAGCATATGGTTTCATCAATGAGGAATTCAGTAAGTGAAGCATCTGGGTTTCGATTCTGTGGATGTGTTGTGGGATCTTCTTTGAAGTCCAAAACCTGACTCTCTTGGCTATCGGCGGTAGCACCTTCCTCGATAGCTTTGAGAGCTGCGTAAACGGCCTGCAATTCTGCCTCAGACATAAATGAATGCTAGCACAAGTTGTTTCAAACAACTTGTGCACAACTCCTCGAAGCTTAATTACTCGATTACAACAGATGTGCTGGTCAGAAGAGTAGCAAGTTGTTTGAAGTTGTTTACCTTAAAATCGCGCGGCGATTCCAGGGTTTTAAACGAGGGACCTAGGAATTTCTTTAAAAACCCAGCCTAACTTCGATATTTTGGGCAAACTGCTACTTCCGGCGGGGGTGCTAACTCGCGAATACTTGGGGCTTCACGGAACCCAGAAGTTGTTTGAAATAACTATACACAACTCTCAACTAATATAATTCGGTCGCTTCTTCATACCTGCAGCTCAAGGTATAAATTCAAGTTGTTTGAAGTTGTTGTGGAGTTGTTTTGTGCTGGCCGAGTAATTGCCCAGACAAGGCACCAAACCTGAAAGATTTGCCTGGGGAATACGACTAAAGCCCGCGGCCGGGCGGATACGCGGCGCGGGCTTTAGTTATTGGTAACCAGGAGGCTGTGAGAGCCCAAGGTTTTCAAAGAAGTGCGATTACTGCTTGATGGCAGAAACCTCGAGCTCGATCTTGATGTCTTCAGAAACGAGGACGCCGCCGGTCTTGAGCGGAGCGTTGAAGTCGATGCCGAAGTCCTTGCGGTTGATCTTGGTCTGCGCCTCGAAGCCCAGGCGGAAGTTGCCGAATGGGTCTTCAGCGGTAGCGACCTCTTCAACCTTGAGGTCGACGGACTTGGTGGTGCCCTTGATGGTCAGGTCACCGGTGACGGTGCCGTTGCCGTCCTCATCAACGTTGACGTTGGTGGTGGTGAAGGAAAGCTCTGGGTACTCCTCCACGTTGAAGAAGTCTTCGTTCTTTACGTGGCCATCGCGGTCCTCGTTGCCGGTGGAGATGGAAGCAGCCTTGATGGTGGCCTCTGCGGTGGAGTCAGCGATGTTCTCGGCGACGTTGATGGTGCCGTCGAACTCACCGAAGTTGCCGCGCACCTTGGTAACCATGGCGTGCTTGGTAACGAATCCGATGACGGTGTGCTCTTTGTCGATGGTGTAGGTACCTGCTGCGAGGGACATGGTTGTTTCTCCTAACGTTGTTGTTGATGTAACACCAACTACGATACCCGATTGGGCGTTTTAGTCAAGCCTTGAAGTAAAAATTCTTTTTCCAACCCGCTGACCTCGGCATTAAGGATGGCCTACAAGCTGGACCTCCCCCAGTGTAACCTCTTTTGCCTTAGGCAGTTCCGTGATGACTATGAGCGCGGCATCGAATTGTTGGGGCGCTTCTTTTAGCTCCAGCTCCTCGTTTAAGTGCTTGAACTTTCCTTCCGCCAATTTGGGAAGAGAGCTCAGCTGCGGGTGCTTCGGATCGAAATCGTCTTTATTAACGCCATAGATTTCGTAGTGCGCGCCATTGGACCTGGTGTGGGTCACGGTCATGACAGAAAGGTGGGCCGGGTTATCCAGGGTGACCAAGGCGCCGGAACCGGATTCCTTCGTGGACCAGGTGGTGATCGTCTTGCCATCGATAAGCTGCTCATTATCCTCGCCATCTGGCACCGTGATGGCGGATGATTCCTTGAGGTGCACTGGCGGGGTATCCGGGATCATCGTGGAGCCCTGCACGGTTTCGGTAACCGAACTGGTCTTTTCTACATCGCTGAGCAGGGACATCACCCACGTCGTCAGCGCCGCCATGCCCACGACGAAGATGGTGGCGAAAATGCCGATGACCACGACGCCAGAGCCCGAGTAACCGCGGCCGCCAAAGCCGGGTTCTTGCTTCGGATCCTCTTCCTGCGTGGGCTCATCTTCAACGACCACGGGGAGGGCCTCCGTCTTTTCTTCCTGCTCTTCCGGGGCAAATTCGCGCAGGCGCTTGGCGATGCCCGCCGAGGTCAGCCCCTCCGCCTCCTGCAGCTCTTCCAGCTTCTCTTCGCGGGTCTCTGCATCCGCAGCATCAAAGGCCAGCCGTGCCTCTTCGAGGCGCTCTGCGGCCTCATCGGCGGTGAGATTGGCGTCATCGGAAATATCGCGCAGCTTCTTCGGCGATGGTTCGGTCGATTCAACCAGCATGCTTAGCGCGGAGCTGAGGGCCTCGCGGTCGCTTTCTGCAGACGTCCCATCCAGCACCGCGGGGAAGGCAACCTTGACGATGCCGGAGGTGGATACGCGGAAGCGGTCGCGGTGCTCCACGCCGAGGATGAGGCCGGCGTCGTGGGCCGTGGCGGCATCGGCAAACAGCGGCGCGGTAGCGCGGGCAACGGAATTGGGATCGAGGTTATCTGCCTCTGCCACCTGCTTGAGGGAGGTGCCCTCAAACCAATCCGCCACCACCAGGCAGCCGGTGCGGTAGGACAAAATCTCGATATTATCCGCCATGGTCTCTAGGTTGAGCTCGGCCAAACGCCGCGTATTGCGGGAGATTTCGGCGGAGCGGCGGGCAGAGACCGTGGGCGTCGACGGCGCGATGGGTGCCTGGGTATTGGTATCGACGAACGTCAGCGCCACGAGGCGGCCGGTGGCTTGTTCGCGGGCTTGCCAGAACCGGGCGCCGGATACAGCGCCGTGATCCTGCAGGAGGCGGAAGCGACCGTCCGATACGGGGGCGCCGGGGACCAAGCGCGGGCCGCGGACGATACCGGCGGACATTGGTGGCGGGACCAAGGTGGCATTGAAGGAATCCTGTGTATAGACCGGCTGGATTTCCTGCAGGTCTGGTTCCTCGACCTCGATGGCCTTGGAATTGTCCACCGTGATGAACCGGGACATTCCCGGGATGCGCTGGAGGGCGCGCGCCAGGTTCTGCACCTCGGGCAGGGAGGACTTGGACAGAACCAACCCAGTGATAATCACAAAGACGATGCCCAGCACGACGACATTGACCAGCGAGACGATCGAAGGCAGCTGCTCCGGCAAGAACAATTGCACGAGCCAGTACAGCGCCCACGAGACAACCAGGCCTACCGCGCCGGCACCGGAGGACCACAGGACCGTCTGGGTCACGGCCTTGCCGCCCAGGCTGCCCAGCTTGCGCTTGAGCAGGAAGCCGCCGATGACCGCACCGGAGACAAAGCCAAAGCCGTTGGCGGTACCGAGGAGGATGACCACCCGGTCTGGGTTGCTGGTCATCAGCGGTGCCAGCAAGGTCAGCACGATCTTGGTCAGCGTGATGCCGGCAATGATGAAGGTGGGCGTCCACGCCTCTTCCCTGGCGTAGAAAACGCGCAGGTGCAGCAGCACCAACGCATATGGGATCAAGGTAAAGGCGGAAAAACTGATGGTGAGGCCGAGCTGCTCTGCGCTATCCGCGCCGTAGGCGCCGTACTGGAATAGCGCGCGGGCGATGGGCACGCCGAAGCCCGTCATGAAAATGACGATGGGGATTAGCGCGATGAAGGTCAGCTTGGTACCCAAGGTGAGGTCGCGCACCACGGCATCGACATCGCCATCGGCGGCATTGCGCGAAAGCCGCGGCATGATGGCGGTCAACAAGGTCACGCCGATAACGCCGTACGGCACCTGCAGCATCAGCCATGCGTTCTGGTACACCAGCGGCGCACCGGCATCGGCATACGCCGCCACACGGGAGGTGATGACGTAACCCAGCTGGGAGATGGCCACGTAGGTAATAATGGCCAGCGCCATGCCGCCGAATTGCTTGATGCGGGCATCGAGGCCCCACTTCGGGCGCAGGTTGATGCCGGCCTTTTTCAGGTACGGCACAAGGATAAAGCACTGCACGATCACCGCCGTGGTGGTGCCCAGGCCCAGCAGCATGATGTGTGGATCCGCCACCGGCGTAGGTTCGTGCGGGTCGAGGCGGCCTGGCAAAAAGCGATACGCCAGCAGGACGCTGATGGAGATGATGTTATTGACCACCGGCGCCCAGGCGCCAGGGCCAAAGATATTCTTGGTATTTAAGACCGCTTGGAAGAGGGCGAAAAGGCCGTAAAACAGGATCTGCGGCAAGAGCAAGAAGGCCAATGATGTTGCCTGCACGGCATTGGCCTTGGAATCTTCAGGCAGCATCATCCTTGTTAAGAATGGTGCGAAGATAACGGAGAGGATGGTAACGATGCCCAGGATCGAAAACGCCAGGGTAAAAAGTCTTCGGACGAAGGTTTCGCCGCGGTCCGAGTCCTCCTTCTCCGCGCGCACCAAGACCGGAACCACCAGTGAGGTCAGCACCGCGCCCAGCACGATTTCGGTGACCAGGTTGGGGATCTGGTTGGCGCTGCTAAAGGCCGTACCCACAGTGGCACCAAGGGTGGCGCCGATCAGCATCTGCCGCAGGAAGCCGGTGATGCGCGAGAGCAGCGTGGCGATGGCCATCGTTCCCGTCGCGCGGATGACGTCCTGATTGGAGGCCTCGATCTCCGCATTGCGGCCAGTCAGCGCGGACTTATCTTCCTCAGGGGGAACGGTCGTGTTCTGCACTGAGGGGGTGGGCCGCTTTTCTGGTACCGGTGCGGGCGGAGAGGCGCGCACGATGCGGCCGCGCGCGCCGGCGGTAACCGGGACACGGTTTTCTTCCGCATTGGGGGCGGTATCCGTGGGGTCTACCGCGCCTGCAGGTGCCTTCTCCGCGTGGTGGGCCTGGCGGCCATCTTTTTCGGTCATAGAGGATACAACTTCAACTTTTACTTTTCAGCCTTGTGATTTTTGCGTCGGTGACGGCCAAGCCGAAAGAGCGTAGCCAAAACCAGCGCGAGAGCGCCGGCTATGCCGGCAGCGTATAAGGTTACGATACCGGCACGTGTCTGCACCGAGATAGTGATGGGCTGCGAAATGGTCTGATCTTTAGGAGTGGCCAGCCACAGCCCAATGTCCGTGCGATCCGCATCCTTCGGCATATCAGCGGTCATGGATACAGTAATAGAGCCCTTAGCGGGAATACGGACGCTTTTGGGCGTGTTGAGCCGCGCGCCATCGGGGGCATCGTATTGCAGCTTCGCCTCCACCGGCAATGGCAGGCCATTTTCGGCCACGATGAGCAGCGGCGATGACTCAGATACGCGGGTATAAACATTGCCCGGCGGGATGAGGGAGACGGAATCGCGCAGATCCCGCAGCGTATTGGAGTGCATCTCCATGGTGCGGGAAAAGGACTGGCGCGCTGCGGCGTGGGTGCTCAAGCTATCGCGATTATTCAGCGATAAGGAATTGAGGAGATCGCGGCGCAGTGGCAGCACGAATTCAGAGCGCGTCATGGTGATATCAGGGTCATCCACCACGATATTCATTAGCTCATCGGTATAGCGCGCCTGTTGCTCAACGCGGGCCAATTCGGGCTCCGAAAAGACCGCCGGATCGATAAAGGGGCTGCCGGTGGGAGCGTTCGGATCGCCCTGCTGCAATTCCACCGCGCTGATCCCGCGGGGACGGGAGTGGCCGGAGTCGAGCAAGTCTTCCGCGGCGGCGAGTGCATGCTCGGCCGCGCTAGGGTCTAAGTAGTTGGGAAGCTTGGCCACGGTATCTTCCCCGCCCGCGAGGCTGAGGGCCGCCCCGCCCGTGATGGCGCGGGACAGAGCAGAATCTTTGGCGTAGTCATAGCGCAGCTCCGGGTTGGAATAGCCAACCGTCTGCGGCTTGGAGCCGGTTTGGGATAGCAGGGCGCCGAGGGAGGCATCGAAAGTCGCGGCCTCGCCGGACCAGTTCGAGTTATCCGCAACAAGGGATGGCACCGGCAATTTTTGGTCAATATAGCCGGAACCTACCGCCAAGATATTGCTGGCCGGGGCCTTGCCCAGGACGCGTTCGATGGTCTGGTTGCCGCGCTGCAAACCCTCAAAGACAAGGGCGGGATTATTAGCCCTTGCTACCGCAGAGGCATTCGCATTGGCCCAGGGCATGGCGATGAAGCAATCCAACTCGCGCAGGCGTTCCAGCCACCGCTCGGCATCATTTTTCGCATCGCCTGGCTCCCCCTTGTCATCGTCACTGCCCCGCGACCAGGAATCGCGCAGGCGCTTGGGGCGATCGCCTTGGGCGGGGCGGGTGGAATTGACCGTATAGCCTTGCGACATGCGGTTGACGGTATCGAGCAGCGCGGGGTCGATGGCCACACAGCCCGCCCCCTGCAGGTCATGATCCTCGTAGGTAGAAACCAACCTATCGAGGCGGCCGCCTTCGCGCAGTTCGTGCCCTAACTCATCGGAGGACAAGATGAGCTCTTCTCCCCCAAGCCCGCCGGGGACGATGTCTAGGTTGGCGCTGATGGGATAGACCACCGTGAGATCGTGGGGTTGGGAATCCTCGACTTCGTCGTGTCCTTCTTCTAGTGCCGTTTCTTCCGGTGCCTCGGTATCTTTGGCATCCGTGGGGCCCTCGTCAGAGAATTGGGCCACAAAGCGCTCCTCCGCCAGGCTCACCGCATCGCCCTCGAGAGTGCCGGTCAGGGTAAAGAGCAGCGGATAAGCGCCCGGTTCATTGATGGCCAAGGTGCGCTCGGCATCTAAGCCACTGGGCACGGTGAAGCTTATTTCCCGGGTTTCACCTGGTTGCAGCGGTGCGGTGGTCATGCCCGAGCCATAATAAGGAAAATTACCGGTGGCCATTTCCGTCCGCGCTTCTGCCGCATCAGCAACGCTATCGCCGCGGCGGCTAGTTACCTGCAGATCTTCCAAGGGCTGATCGGTGGGGTTATGCACGCGGAACCGCAGCCGCATGTCAGTGCCTACGGTAAAGGGCTGGGCATCGATAAGATCCAGATCGGCGCGCTCCGGCCCGCGCGCTCCCAACCAGGCTTGGATATCCATCTGCTCGTCCGGAACAGAGTCCATTTGGGCCGCCGCGTTTGGTAGGAACAATCCCCAACCGGTAAGTACCGCGCAACCGCCGGCCGCAGCGAGTGATTTCAGGCGCTGGTGCATTAGCGTGGGGTCGCTTTCCCTGCGTCGGCTTCCTTTCGTGCAAGATCGGGGAGGAGATCGTGCGCGATGCGCGCGAGCTTGCGTTCGTCCGCGTACGCCAAGTGCTCGATGAGTTCAGAAACGGGGATCCAGGACACCTCGGTAACCTCTGGATCCTCATCGTTCATGATGCCGTCCACAAAGCGCAGTAGGTGGTGGTGCACCGTCTTGTGGATGCGGACGCCATCAGAAACGAACCAATAATCGATCACGCCGAGGTCAGCGAAAACCTCGCCGGAAATACCGGTTTCTTCCCATACCTCGCGCTCCGCGGTGACCTCCTTGGCCTCGCCATTTTCCACGTGCCCCTTGGGCATGGACCACAATAAACGCCCGCGACGGTCTAGGCGCCCGATAAGAGCCACGTAGACGCGGGACAGGTCCGCTTTACCGTTGCCGTCGACGCACTCGGCCAGCCCAGAGATTACGAGCCCGCCCGCAGAGGTCTCATCGCGGGTCTCCATGACGGTGGAGGCGCCGTGATTATTGCCGCCGCGTTGCTGCCTGCGCTGCTGGGTGTTGCGGCGCGTGCGGTTATCCGGCCGCCGCCGGCGCCGGCGCCGGTTACGGCTACGGCCGCCTCCTTTGGAGGGGCCTTGCGCGGAGCCTTGTTCTTGGTTAGTCATCCCTGCCAATCGTAGTAGACTCTCACCCGTGAATTTTCAGGACACTCAGTTAATCGGCGTTCTTGCGCGCGCGGAGTCTACCGTGAACTCGCTCAGTGGCTTATTGAGCGGGCTGGTAGACAAATTCAGCGCGCGCGGGCATGCCCTCTACCTCGTGGGCGGCTCGGTGCGCGATGCCCTCCTCGGCCGCTTGGGCAATGATCTGGACTTCACCACCCCAGCGCGCCCGGAGGTGGTCAAGGAAATCCTGGATGAGTGGGCCGAAACGGTGTGGGATACCGGCATCGCCTATGGCACTGTGTCCGCCGTGTACAAGGGCCAGCAGATTGAAATCACCACCTTCCGCTCCGATTCCTATGATGGGCAGTCCCGCAACCCCGAGGTCATCTACGGCGATAGCCTGGAGGGCGATCTGGTGCGGCGCGATTTCAAGGTCAACGCGATGGCCATTGAGCTGCTTGCCGATGCCACCTTTGAGTTCCACGATCCCCTTGGCGGCCTCCACGATGTGGCCAATAAGGTGCTCGATACCCCGGATAAACCGGAAATCTCCTTCCACGATGATCCGCTGCGGATGCTGCGCGCTGCGCGCTTTGCGTCCCAATTGGAGTTTCACGTGGCAGACCGCGTGGTAGCCGCCATGCGCGATATGGCGGCAGAGATTCAGCGCATCACGGTAGAGCGCGTCCAAGTGGAGCTGGATAAGCTCATGTGCGGCAAAGCCCCGTGGGATGGCATCGATCTGCTGGTCAATACCGGGATTGCGGATTACATCTTCCCGGAGATCCCCGCCCTGCGCATGACCACGGACGAGCACGCCCAGCACAAGGATGTTTACGCGCACTCGCTGAAGGTGCTGCGCCAAGCCATGGATCAAGAAGAGGACGGTCCCGACTTGGTATTGCGGTGGGCCGCATTGCTGCATGACATCGGCAAGCCCGATACCTTCGATAACACCGACGGCAAGGTTTCTTTCCACCACCACGAGGTGGTGGGCGCCAAGTTGACGCGCAAGCGCCTGCGGAAGCTGAAATACCCCAAGGCCACGACGGAAGATATTGGCCAGTTGGTCTACTTGCACATGCGTTTCCACGGTTTTGGGGAAAATCAATGGACCGATTCTGCCGTGCGGCGCTACGTCAACGATGCCGGTGACCTCCTCCCCCGCCTGCACAAGCTGGTGCGCGCCGATTGCACTACCCGCAATGCCAAGAAGGCGCGGCGTTTGCAGCGCACCTATGACCAATTGGAGGAGCGAATCGAGGAGATTGGCCGTAAGGAAGACCTCGCGCGGGTGCGTCCGGATCTCGATGGCAACGAGATCATGGAGATCCTAGGCCTCTCCCCTGGCCCCGAAGTGGGACAGGCGTGGTCCTATTTGAAGGAAATGCGCCTGGAGTACGGCCCCCTCGAGCGGGAAGAAGCTATTGCGAAGTTGCGCCAGTGGTGGGAGTCTAAACAGTGATGTTTGCCGATAGATTATTTAATGCCCTCGAGCGCAACGATCCCGCCCCTGGGCAATTACTCGTGTCCGCACCAGGGATGTTGTCCCCGGAATTCGCCCGCTCCGTCATCTTATTGGTCGAGCACAATGACATGATGACCTTTGGCGTGGACCTTACCAAGCGCTCAGAGGTGGCCATTTTTAATGTGCTCCCAGAATGGATGCCCGTCGTTGCTAAACAGCAGGCGCTGTATATCGGTGGTCCGCTCAACCAGCAATCCGTCGTGGGCCTGGCGCAGACCAAGCAAGGCGTGGACCCAGATAAAGAAGAACAGCTCAACCGCCTCGCACCGCGCCTAGCGCACGTGGATCTGCGCTCCAACCCAGAAGATATCGAGCCGCTGGTGACCGGCATTCGAATGTTTGCCGGTTACGCCGAGTGGGGTCCCGGGCAGCTGGAGGAAGAAATCGAGGCCGGCGAATGGTTCGTGGCGCCCGCCCTAGCGCAGGACGTGGTGGCCCCAGGCCCGGCCGATTTGTGGGCCGATGTCATGAAACGCCAGCCTATGCCCCTGCCGCTGTATTCCACCTATCCCGTGAATGTGGATGATAATTAATTCCTAGCGGCCGGTATGTGATCGGTTACACTGACCCGTATGCGCGAGGAAATCCACAAGGGCATTAAAGACACGTGGGCGGTGGCTCTCGGGCTAATTCCATTGGGCTTGGCTTTTGGCCTCCTGATGGTGCAATCCGGCTTTAGCTGGTGGTGGACGCCCATATTTTCCATCGTTATCTACGCCGGCTCTATGGAGTTTCTCGCCATCTCCATGGTTACCGGCGGTGTTTCCGCGCTGTCCTCGCTCCTTACCGGGTTTATGGTGAATTTCCGCCATATCTTCTATGGGCTAACATTCCCCCGCAAACGGATTAATTCCCCCGTGGGCAAGGCCTATTCCACCTATGCCCTCACGGATGAAACGTATGCCATCGTCTCGGCGCTCCCGCGCGAGGAGCGGCCTACCGGCACCCGCATTTTGAGCATACAAATCTTTTGCCAAATTCTGTGGGTAGGCGGCGGCATCGTTGGCGCGCTCGCCGGCCAGGTAATCCCCTCTTCCGTCGAGGGAATGGAATTCGCCCTCGTCGCCCTATTCGTTGTCTTGGCGATGGACTCCTTCCGCAACAATCAGGATCTGTCCCTACCGCTATCGGCCGCGGCCTTGGGCATCCTCGCCGCTTTCATCACCCCGGGGCAGCTGCTGATGGTCTCCCTGAGCGCCTATTTCTTGTTGCTCATCATTCGCTACCTGTCACCGCGCGCGGATAACGCGCTTACCTGGCGGCTGCAGCCCCTTCCCTCCACGACCGTGAAGGAGGATAACTAAATGCCGGACGGAGTCAGTTTAGGGGCGATTGCTGCAGTGCTCATCCCTGTAGGCATCGTGACCGTCTTATTGCGGGAGCTTCCCTTCTCCGCGAAGAAGTGGATGAAGGATAGCGAGTTCTTTTCGCTGCTGGGCTTGATGATGCCCGTAGGCGTCATGACCATCTTGGTGGTCTATGCCGTTGCCGGACAGGCGGATGGCACCGGCGGGCTGTGGCCGGTGCTCTTGGGCGTGCTAGTTACCGTCGGACTACACAAGTGGAAGCGCGATTCCGGATTATCCATATTCGGCGGTACCGCGTTCTACATGATCCTGGTGAACCTGGTGCTGTAGGCCGCGGCTAGCTAAGCCCAAACTTTGTGGTGGCTTCCGTCCACAGCGCTTCAAATTGTTCTTGGTCCATGTACTGGGCGCTAATATCCGGGAACTCATCGTAGGTATCGGGGTGCGGAACTACTTCTTGCGGCGTGTCCACGTTTCCCGTGGAACTATCCGGGGTCGCTACCCCGACCACGGAATCCGCGGGATCCAAAGCGATCATGCGGTGCATGCGGCAGCGTTGGGCGTCGTGTTCTTCTAATTCTGCGAGGTGGACCGCTGAGCCCACTCCTGGGACGGAAAGCTCGGTGCGCACATAAAGGTAATTAGCCATGGGCACTTAGTGTAGTTGCTCCTCGTCCTCCTGTGCGTACCGGGAGGCCAACACAGAACAGATCATCAGCTGCACCTGGTGGTAAATCATGAGCGGGAGGATCAATAGCCCGAGCGATGTCGACCCTGAGGCAAAGATGACCGAGGCCATGGGAAGGCCGGTAGCCAAAGACTTCTTAGAGCCACAGAACTGGATCGCGATGATATCGGCACGAGAAAATCCTAGCTTCCCGGAGATAAACCGCGTCAGCCACAACATGAAAATGACGAAGGCTGCGGCGAAAACCACGAGGAACACGATCTCCCAGATAGAGATGGAGGACCAGATTCCATCGACCACGCCCTTAGAAAATGCGGAATAGACCACCATGGCAATGGAGCCGCGGTCGACCACCTTTGTGGCCTTGCTCTGAGCGAAGTCCGCAATCCAGCGCCGGGTTAATTGGCCCAATATGAATGGCGCGAGAAGCAAGAGGGAGATTTCCCCAAAGACGGAGGTATCGATATGTAGGCCGGAACCGGTACCCATGAGCACCATGACCAGGACAGGCGTGATGAAGACGCCGGCCAAGTTAGAGGTTGAGGCGGAGACAATTGCTCCAGATACGTTGCCCTTGGCAATGGAAGTAAAAGCCACGGAAGACTGCACGGTGGACGGGACCAGCGTAAGGAATAGGATCCCCATGTACATATCGTCAGTGATGAACTCGGTAAGGGGCCGCAGGGCCAGACCGATGAGGGGATAAATCACGAACGTGAAAGCAAGAATCGTGATGTGGAGCCGCCAGTGCTTAAGCCCGTTTAGAGCTTCTTGGGTGGATAGCCGCGCGCCGTAGAGAAAAACAACAGCGCGATCGCCACATTCGTCAGGCTGCCAAAGACGTCAGCGAAGGTGCCGCGGGCCGGTGCAATGATCGCGATTGCGACGGCCGTAAGGATGAGGACGATGAGCGGATCCGGCTTTTTAAGTCTGTGCAGCATGACCCAAAGTGTAAACCGTCTCGCTTGGTTCCACGAAAGGTAGTGCGGATAATTTTCTTCTGCGTACTCCCATTGAGTCTCATGGTTTCACGTGAAACGATGGGCGTAGAGGGTGAAGCGTCCGCGGGGATTTACGCTGTAGTGACCTTTGTACCCTCTTGGCTTACCCCAAATTCTTTGAGTGGGTCTCGGCCAGGTCCTTCAATGACCGAACCATCTTTCAGGTTATAGGACGTATGATGCGCCGTGCAGGTAGCAGTCATACCGTCGATTTCTGTAATGGGGTTTTGTTGGTGCGGGCAGGTTTGGGAGTAGGCCTTAAACTCCCCTTCTTTCGGCTGCGTGAAGATAACCCTGTCGACGATGATCCCGGAGCCTACTGGAATGTCCGTTGCCGCGATTTCCGCGGACGGTTCTGAGCCGCAGGCCGCGAGGTATGCACCTGCGAAAGTCGTAGCGGATCCGAGCAAGAACATGCGGCGCGAACAGATAGTCATAGCCTCTACTCTATCCTGAATGGTTCACGGCCGGAACATGATTTCGGCAACGGTTAATCATATTTCGGGGCAGCTAAAGTGAAATGGCTCAGTGTAGGTTTCACGTGAAACACGAAATTAGGACAGATTGCCGTTCCAGGTTGCGACCGGCCCAGCCTCGGTGGGTGTGAGTTCATAGGTGCCGGAATCTAGACCTATGTCATTAACGATGGGATGTGGCCCGTCCCCTCCTGCGGCGTGCGATTCAGGTTCGACGCGGTGGGAGTCGGCGACATAGGTACCGATGCTGAAGGTGGAAACGGCGATTGCGGCGAGGGCTGTGGTTTTCTTCATGTCTTCCATTGTCAACCCTTCCCCGCGTTAGGTGTAGTGGCGGAGCCGAGCTCTGCGGAACCTCTATGCGAGTTCTAGGAATGCCCACAGGAATCCCCGTAGGTTGAGACGCGCAACTATAGATGGAGTCCAACATAGGTACGAGTCGTTAAATACCCCCAACTTAATTTAGTTGTGACGAAAAGTGTGGGATTCCGTGGTTGGAATAATAACGTCACAGTGTCATAAAAACTCTCCCTGACCCGTCCCTGTGTGGCGCGATTGCCGGACAGGAAAGGGAGGGAGAAAGAAACTCAAAAGATAGTTATTTAATTATCAGAGTGGCGAGCGGCCTGGCGGAGGGCACCCAGATCAACCTCGGGTTGAGCGGCGGAGTCTGTGGCCTCCTCCCCACCGCAGCCTCCGGAGCCGCAGTTGCAGCTATCGCCACAACCATCGTCATCGGCATGCGCTTGCTCATAAAGAAACGCCGCGCGCGAGCCAAGGTTTGAGCCGACGGAAAGCGCGAGGATAGCGATTACGAAAGTGGTGACCGGAATAAGCCACATCCAACCTTCCGCGCGGAAGGCTACGACGCCGCCGAAAAGCAGCGAAACTCCGCCAAGGGCCCAGAAGGGGCCCGCAACGGCGTGGGCGTTATCCCACGCTTCACGTGACTTTCGGATCTCTTGTAAGCGCAAGCCGATGTATTTATTGCCGGGCAACCGCTTGGTGGCGGCGAGTGCGCCCACCGCGATAAGGAAAACGGCAAGGATTAAAAATATGATTCCCACTGCGACCATATCCATAGTTTAATCCTGCAACGCGATATTGGAAATTAAGCTACGGGGCTTGTGTCTTAAATATAAGGCGGCTCGGGTAATATTCAATTTGGATCGATCGATAGATATTCGCTCGATTTTGCACCTGCACCACGTTGTCTCTCCTTCCGTCGAACCACACACAAGTGAGTCCCCGGACTGGGAACACCTAACCTGATTGTGATTGCATGAATCTCAAGAAAATAGCGGACTCTCTCCTTTTCCGCATCGTTCTCGCCATCGTGCTTGGCATTGTCGTCAGCTTCTTTGCGCCCGAATGGTTCGGTCGAGCCTTTGCCACCTTTAACGGGCTCTTTGGTAACTTCCTCAACTTCTTCATTCCTGTGCTGATTTTCGCCCTTGTCGCCCCGGCGATCGCCGGTCTTGGCAAGGGCGCAGGAAAATGGTTGGGGGTTACGGCGGGCATCGCCTACGGTTCCACCATTCTCTCGGGATTGATTGCCTATGGCCTGGCACAGTGGCTCTATCCTTCGATGCTGGCGGGCCAAACCCTAGTGACCAACGTATCGGACGTGGACGAAGGCTCCCTCTCACCTTATTTCGAGGTGGAGATGGCACCACCGTTTGAGGTGATGACGGCGCTATTGCTTTCCTTCTGCATTGGTGTCGCCATGACGTCGGTGAAGTCCGATACGCTCTATACCGTCACCAAGGAACTGGAAAATGTGGTGGTTAAGGTCATTTGGGGATTCGTTATTCCCATCTTGCCGTTCTACATTTTCGGCATGTTCCTTGGCCTGGGTATGAATGGCAATATTGGCGACGTCCTTTCTGCCTTTGCGAAGGTACTGATCCTGGCAGTGGTCATGACGCTGGTGTACCTCGTGCTCCAGTATGTGGTTGCCGGTGCAATCGCAGGAAAGAATCCTTTTAAGGCCCTGCGGAATATGCTGCCGGCATACTTCACTGCATTGGGTACGTCATCTTCTGCTGCGACCATTCCGGTGTCTTTGGAATCCAGCTTGCGTAACGGCATTTCGAAGCCGGTCGCGAGCTTTGTGATCCCGCTGTGCGCGACAATTCACCTGTCCGGGTCCATGATGAAGCTGACGCTTTATGCCTTCGCCATCGTCTTTATGGCGAATATGGATATCAGCACTGGCACCGGCCTTGGCTTTATCTTCCTGCTGGGAATCATGATGATCGCCGCACCAGGCGTGCCGGGTGGTGCCGTTATGGTGGCCGTTGGCCTTTTGGCGGATATGATGGGCTTCGATGACGGAATGGTGGCGCTGATGATCGCCGCTTATATAGCGATTGACTCCGTCGGCACCGCAGCGAACGTGACCGGCGATGGTGCCATTGCGATGGTCGTCGATAAGTTCGCCCGCGATAAGGTCGATACTCTCAATGAAGAAGAGGCGGAGACTGCGGCCTAGTTTCCCGTGAAACATTTGCGCCCCCTGGCTTCCCCACCCAACAAATGTGGGAGGAAGCCAGGGGGCTTTTTGGCGCTACCGTCCGGAAGGCTCTAACGCTTGGTCGCTTCCTTCATCGCGGAGATGAAGTCGGTCAGCTCAGCGTGCAAGGCATCGGCATCCTCGATCGTCCCAGCGGCACCGGTTTCACGTGAAACATGGCGGTCGATGATCTTGGTGATCGCGGACCCAGTAATGGCGCCCGCGGCGTTTGCGGCGATGGCATCGGCGACGTGCTGCGGTGAGGAGATACCGAAACCGAGCAGCACCGGTGGACCATCAAAGCGCTGAATGCTGGCGACGACCTCGTCGAGGCCGGTGGTCTCGGATTCCTTCTCGGTTCCCGTGACGCCATCACGGGAGATGGCGTAAATATATCCCTGTGAATGCTCGGCAACGCCGGCGAGCGTGCGCTCCGCGGCGCGCGCGGGGGCGATGAAGATGGGGTCGATACCGGCTTCTTTTGCCGCGGCGATGAATGGGGCGCCTTCGCGTACGGGGACATCGGGAAGCAAAATGCTATCGGCGCCAGCGTCCGCGAACTCCGCATAGAATTGCTCCACTCCGCGGGCGAAGGCAACGTTCCCATAGATCAACATGCCGATGGGCAAATCAGGGAACTCGGAACGAATCGTCCGCACCTGATCCAAAGCACTATCAAGAGTTGCTCCCCCATCGAGGGCGCGGATATGCGAAGCCTGGATGGTGGGACCATCCGCCACTGGGTCAGAGAAGGGGACGCCGAGCTCCAAGGCGTCGGCCCCGGCGGCGACTGCGGTCCGGATGATCTCCAGGCTGGCCTCAGGGGTCGGATCGCCCAGCATGATGAAAGGGACAAACGCGCCCTCATTCTTCTCACGCAACGCGGCAAAAAGCTTATCATAACGGCTGCCCATGATTAGTTCTCCTTGAGTTGCAGTTCGGGGTGGGATTCCAGCGTGTGGCGGACATGGTCGATGTCCTTATCGCCGCGGCCAGATAGTGAGACCAAGATGGTGATGTCCTCGTTTTTGCGTTTGAGGGCATAGGCCAGCGCGTGGGAGGATTCGAGGGCGGGAATGATGCCTTCCTTCTTGGACAAGAGTTGGAATGCCTCTAGGGCCTCGGCGTCCGTGATTCCCACGTATTTTGCTCGGCCGGTTGCGTGAAGGTGCGCGTGCTGTGGGCCCACGCCGGGGTAGTCCAAACCCGCAGAGATGGAATAGGATTCTTCAACCTGACCGTCAGAATTGCGCATGAGGTAACTGCGCGCGCCGTGGAGGATGCCCACGGTGCCGTTGTTGATGGTGGCTCCGTGTTCGCCGGAGTCGAGGCCCGCACCGCCTGGTTCGGCGCCGACCAATTCCACCGCGTCCTCGTCAATGAAGTCCGCGAACATGCCGATGGCGTTGGAGCCGCCGCCCACGCAGGCGACGACGAGATCGGGAAGGCCGCCCGTCTTCTCGATCAGCTGCGCCTTGGCTTCGGTAGAAATGACGCGGTGGAATTCGCGCACGATGGTGGGAAATGGGTGCGGCCCCGCCGCGGTGCCGAGCAGGTAATGCGATTCATGGAAGGTAGCGGTCCAATCGCGCAGGGCCTCGTTGACGGCATCCTTCAGGGTTCCGGATCCGGTATCAACGGGGATGACCTTCGCGCCCATGAGTTCCATGCGGAAGACGTTCGGTTGCTGGCGCTGGACATCCTTGGCGCCCATGTAGACCACGCATTCGAGATCGAGCAGCGCACACGCTAATGCCGTTGCCGTGCCGTGCTGGCCCGCGCCGGTCTCGGAAATGATTCGCTTTTTGCCCATACGCTTTGCCAGGAGGGCCTGTCCGAGCACTTGGTTGGTCTTGTGTGCCCCGCCGTGGACGAGGTCTTCGCGCTTTAGGAAGATCCGCGCCTTCCCGCCGAGCTTTTTTACCTCGGTAACGGGGGTTGGACGACCCAGGTAGTCGCGCAGCAATCCGGCGAGCTCTTCGCGGAACCTGGGATCATTTTGGGCATCAACAAACGCCTGCTCCAATTGATCCAATGCGGGGATGAGGGATTCCGGGACGTATTGACCGCCGAATTCCCCGAAGTACGCGGGAAGGAGTGTTTCACGTGAATCGGGCATGGTTAATCTTTCTTGTCTGGTTGGTTGAATAATTGGATGGTGCGGAAGGTTTGAGAAATCAGGGCGGCGTCTTTGTTCCCGGGGCGCGTTTCTAATCCTGAATTCAGGTCGAGCCCAGCGGTACCCACGCGGAGCGCGCCTTCCAGGTTGTCTAGACTGAGGCCCCCTGCCAGGAGGCTGTGAGCTTTGATGTCTTCCGGGATCGACGCCCAATCAAATCTTTGGCCGGTGCCTCCCCTACCCGAGTCGAGCACGAGGCGGTCCACACGCGCGGCGAGTTCCGGCGCCATCTCTATCCACTGGGGGTTGGTCATGTCGATGGCCCGCCAGACAAACTCGGCATCGGTGTCCGCGAGCACCGCGCGGGCACGCTCGATCAGCGCCAGCTCGCCATCCAAGTTGCCCTGGAACGGGGCGTGCAACTGGATTCCGGATAGCCCGCGGGTCGCCGCCGCGGCCCGCAACTCTGCGGGGTCGTCGCTGCGGCTGACTGCTACGAAATCCAAGCCGTGCTCGGCGGCGATGATTTTCTCGGCGGTTTCACGTGAAACATTGCGCGGGGAATCCGGGGCGAAGATGAGCCCTCCGTAGCGGGCACCGGCGGCACGGGCGGCTTGGGCCGTGGAGGTGGCGGTGAGCCCGCACACCTTATTCGCGCCGAAGAGCAGATCCCGGGCGGCGCGGTCGATGTCCTCGTGAGAGGTGAGTTGGGAGCCGACGAGGAAGGCATTGGCGTGGGCACCTAAACGCCGGACGGTGTGGTTATCGCGGATACCGGATTCGGAGACGACGACCTTATCGTCAGGCACGTACCCGGCGAGTTGCTCGGTGCGGGAGAGGTCGATGCTCAAGTCATGGAGGTTGCGGTTATTAATGCCGATGATCTCCACCCCGAAGGATAGCGCCCGGTCCATCTCCTCCTTGGTGATGGCTTCAGTCAGTACATCTAGTCCTAATTTATCCGCCAAGGACTTCAGCTGTGCAAAAGTTTCATCATCCACGATGGACATCATGAGCAAAATCGCATCCGCGCCGTAGTAGCGCGCGGCATAGACCTGAACCGGATCGACGATGAAGTCCTTGCACAAAACCGGCAGGTGCGTGGACTGGGCTACGGTCTGGAGGTGATCGTAATCCCCGCCGAACCGCTCCGGCTCACACAGCACGGAAATGGCATTCGCGTAGCGGGAATAGACGCGCGCGATTTCGCCGGGGCGGTAATCCTCGCGAATCATTCCGAGTGATGGCGATGCAGACTTGCACTCCATGATGAAGCGATTGGTGCCATTGAGCGCCGCAAAAAGCGAACGCCGAGACGGCTCAAGCTTGTCCACATCTACGTGGGCGATGCGCTCGCGAATGCCGGCAAGGTGAGTGCGGCGCTGAGCCACAATCCCCTCGAGCACCGTCGGCAGTTTCTGTTTTGTCATTTCTTTTCCCTCGTGTGGCCTTCTTAGTATTCCGCTTGCTCGTGGGTGCGCAGCCAGCGGTCCACGTCCCCGCTATCGATGAGCCCCTTGGCGTGCGCGACGCCCTCTGCAATGGAGGCCGTGGTGCCACCCAGATAAAACATTGCCCCAGCCGATGCCACGACAGCGTCATAGTGCGCCGGCTTACCCGAGCCATTAAATATGGCGCGCACGTGCGCGGCATTATCTTGGCCGTCGCCGCCGGCAAGCTCACTGAGCTCATGCTTGGCGATGCCCAACTCCTCCGGCGTTAGCTCATAGTGTGAAATCTCGCCGTCCTTTAGCTCCCAAACCTGGGTGGTGCCGTGGGTGGCAATCTCATCGGTACCAGCGCCGTGGACGACGAGCGCCCGCGTGCGCCCCAGCTCCCGGAAGACTTCCGCGATCATGGGACCCTGGGCGGGGTTGGCGATGCCCATGATCTGTAGTTTGGGGCGGCCCGGGGAGAGCAGGGGTCCCAAGGTATTGAAGATGGTGGAGACCCCGAGCGCCTTGCGCACCGGTTGCACGTGAGCCACTGCGGGGTTGTAGGCCGGAGCGAAGAGGAAGGTGAAATTGGAGGCCTCGAATTGCCGGACGGCGCGGTCCACGTCCAGGTCCAGGGGAATATTCAGTGCCTCGAGCACATCGGCGGAACCGGACTTGGAGGAAACGGACCGGTTGCCGTGCTTGACCATCCTCACTCCCCCAGCGGCGGCAACCAAGGAGGCCGCCGTAGTGATATTGATGGTATTTGCGCCATCGCCGCCCGTGCCCGCGGAGTCCATGAGTCCCTCGCCGGTAATGGGAAAGGGGTGTCCAACTTTCAGGAATGCCTTGGCGGCACCCGTGATATCCGCGAGGGTTTCGCCGCGGGTGCGGATATGTGTGAGCAACGCGGAGATCTGAATATCGTCATAATCACCCACGGCAACCGGGGTGAAGACCTTGGTGGCCTCCTCCACGGTGGGTGCGGGATTATCCAAGAAGGCTTGCAGCGTTTTCAATGGGCTTTGGTTCGTCATTAATGCTTTGGCTCCATAGTGGGATGGGTCGATAGTCGGTGGATGCAACGGTCTAGCATGTCTGGGCCACGGGGCGAGAGGATTGACTCGGGGTGGAATTGCATCCCTAGTGCCATCCCATCGTCCGTTTCTGCCGCCATGGCGATGGTCCCGATCTCTGCCTCCGTCTCCGCGAGCACCCGCATGCCGGCTGGCACGCGCGTGCACCCCAAGGAGTGATACCGGGCCACGGGGACCTGGGTGCCGGGGACGCAGGGCTGGGCGGGATCGGCATCGGTGGCTAGGCCGGCGAAGACTGGGTGGGCGGTGCCGGCATCGGTAAGCGTCATAGGTATGGACTTGCCGTGCACGGGGCCGCACGGCCCTACCCCGCCACCGTGGTATTCCAGTAGCGCCTGGAAGCCCAAGCAGACGCCGAGGATGGGGATGGTGCCCAAGGTGGCACCGATAAGCTCCATTATGCAACCAGCATCGCGCGGGTGGCCGGGGCCTGGGGAAAGGACAATAATATCGGGCTCGGCCGCCAGCACCTCCGCGACGGAGACGCTGTTGCGGTAGACGGTGGTGCGGTAACCGGCGAGGGCATCGACGAGGTTATAGACAAAGGAATCGTGGTTATCGAGCAAGACCACGTGCGGTGAATTCATCGCTGTACCTCCAGGGTGGCGTTGTGCGCGAGGGCAATGGCGTGGAGAACGGCATAGGCCTTGTGCAGGGTTTCATCGGCTTCGGATTGCGGGATGGAATCGTGCACCACCCCGGCACCAGCTTGGACGGCGGCCGTACCGCGGTGGACGAAGGCGGAGCGAATGACAATGCAGGTATCCATGGCGCCGTCGCCGCGCAGGTACCCCACTGCGCCGCCGTAGGAGCCACGGCGCTTGTGTTCGGCCTGGCGGATGAGCTCGCTGGCGCGCAACTTGGGTGCGCCGGTCAACGTTCCCATGTTCATGCAGGCGCGGTAGGCATCGAGGGCATCGAAGTCCTCGTGCAACGTGGCGGTCACGCGGGAGACCAGGTGCATGACTCGTGAATAGCGGTCTACTTGGAGCAGGTCTGCCACCCGCCGGGTGCCGGGTTCTGCTACGCGGGCGAGGTCATTGCGCGCCAGATCTACCAGCATGGTGTGCTCGGCTAACTCCTTGGTATCCGTGCGCATTTCTAGCTCATTGCGGATATCCAATTCATCGTTGATCGTGCCGTCCGGGTTGAGCCCGCGGGGCCTAGTTCCGGCAATGGGATAGAGCTCCACCTGCCGCGTCTCTGGGTCAAACTTCAAATTGGATTCCGGTGATGCGCCGAAAAGCTCATAACCTTCTCCCCGGAGATAGAACATATACGGCGAAGGATTAGTCTCCCGGAGCTGGCGATAGGCCGCGAAGGCATCGGGGCAGTCCACCGTGAAGGTGCGAGCGGGGACGACCTGGTAAATATCGCCAGAGTCAATATTGCCCTTGAGCCGCGTCACCTGCTCGCAAAACGCGGCATCGTCAATATCCGCGGTCGCCCTCAAGGTCTCCACGGGCTGGTCAAGCGCCGGATTCTCTATCGCGTCGATGGGCGTGGCGGCCAAGGCGTCGAGCCTGTCTTCCAAGCGGGCTCGGTCGATATCCCAGCCCTCTACCCGCGCCGTCTTCGTTAGGTGGTCCACCGCAAGGACAGTTTGGGCGACGAGGAATTCATAATCGGGAAACGTATTGGGCCCCTCGCCTACCTCAGGCAGGTTTTCAAAAGTGGCCAAATAGTCATAGGCAAAGCCGCCGGCGACGAATGGCAACAAGGGCGAGGAATAGGAATGATCGCGCTGCAGCGCGCGGAGGATATCGGCCGTCGATTCATCTAGGAGCCGTTGCCGTTCATCAGACTCGCTGGAGGGCGAGAACTCAAAGACAATTTCCGTGGTTTCACGTGAAACAATCCGGTTTGTAAAACGCGAGTACAGCATGGTGATGAGCTGCTCCCCCGCTGGGCTGAGTGCGAGGACGCGAACTCGCTGGCCGGTGCAGGTCACTCTCGCCGCGGCATCGAGCACGGCCAGGCACGTGAGGTTTTTCTTGGTTTCAATATCCGCGCTTTCCAATAACAAGGAATCGCTCGATCGCGCCAAGCTATGAAATAGCGCTGAGGCATCCCGGCAATAGGCAATATCGCGGGTGGCGGTGTATGTCATTGCAGTGCCCTTTCAGGAGTAACTGAGGAACAGAGTGCGAGGGACCCGGGGTATCCGCGAGCAAAGGCACTGAAAACGCCGAAAGGCCCGCAGAATGCGAGCCTAAAAATGGGGTGCGAAGAAAGGCCCGCGAGTTACGCGCGCCACCACCAACGAGTAGTCATTTTCTTCATGGGCACTAGCCTAGCCTAAATTTCTATAGCGTGGAAGAAACAAGTGAAAAATATTCAATCGGTATCTAATGAGTGGTCTTCGCGCCCGTTAAGGGTAATGTGGTGCAGGTCAATATCTTCAAGAAAGGTGACGATAAGTGAGTATTAATATCGACGAGGTAATTGCAAAGGTCCCCACCCAATTGCTTATTGGTGGTGAGTGGCGCGATTCCACCTCCGGCGAGACTTTTGACGTTGAAAACCCAGCGACGGGCGAAACGCTGGCGACGCTATCTTCCGCAAACTCGGACGATGCGATTGCTGCCCTCGACGCTGCCTGTGCCGTGCAGGATGACTGGGCGCGCACCACGCCGCGCGAGCGCGCGGAGATTCTGCGCCGAGCATTCGATCTAGTACAGGAGCGGGCAGATGAATTCGCCGCCCTGATGACGCTAGAGATGGGCAAGCCCTTCGCGGAAGCTAAGGGCGAGGTCACTTATGGCGGCGAGTTCCTGCGTTGGTTCAGTGAGGAAGCGGTGCGCGATTACGGTCGCGCCGCAACCGTTCCCGAAGGCACGCTGCGGATGATCACTCGCCGCAAGCCGGTGGGCCCCTGCCTTCTGATCACCCCGTGGAACTTTCCGTTGGCCATGGCTACTCGCAAGGTGGCTCCTGCGGTGGCAGCGGGTTGCACGATGGTGCTCAAGCCGGCCAAGCTGACTCCCCTGACTGCGCAGTACTTTGCGCAAACCATGATCGATGCTGGGCTTCCAAAGGGCGTTCTCAACGTCGTTGCCGGCAAGTCTGCATCTGCAATTTCGGAGCCATTGCTTGCCGATGACCGCTTGCGCAAGCTTTCCTTCACCGGTTCTACCCCAGTGGGCCGGACCCTTTTGAAGGGCGCGGCCGATAACGTGCTGCGTACCTCCATGGAACTGGGCGGCAATGCCCCATTCATTGTCTTTGAGGACGCAGATATTGACCAAGCGGTCCAGGGTGCGATGGGCGCCAAGATGCGCAATATCGGCGAGGCCTGCACCGCAGCTAACCGCTTCTTGGTCCACGAGTCTGTTGCTGAGGAGTTCTCTGAGAAACTCGTTGCGGAGTTTGAGAAGCTCAATCTGGGCAATGGTATGGACGAAGGTATTACCTGCGGACCTCTCGTCGAGTCCAAGGCTTTGGAGAGCATTGCGGCATTGGTGGACGATGCTGCAGAAAAGGGCGCTACCATCGCCACCGGCGGTAAGCGCGGGGACGGTGCCGGATACTTCTACGAGCCTACGGTGATTACCAATGTTTCACGTGAAACACGCGTCGCCCAGGAAGAGATCTTCGGTCCAGTCGCCCCGATTATCACCTTCAGTACCGAGGAAGAGGCGCTCGAGATCGCCAATGATACCGAGTACGGTTTGGCATCTTACGTCTTTACCGAGAACTCGGACCGCCTGTGGCGCATCGCTGATGGCCTAGAGTTTGGCCTGATGGGCTTCAACGCCGGCGTTATCTCTAATGCCGCTGCCCCCTTCGGCGGAGTGAAGCAATCCGGAATGGGCCGCGAGGGTGGCGCGGAAGGTATCGAGGAATACACCTCCGTGCAATACCTAGGCATCCGCGACCCTTATGCCAACGCTTAGGCCTTTAGCCGGCAACGCAATCACTGTTTAGCGCGCTTATAACCGTGTTTGATTAAACATTTAAGTGCGTGCGGCGTATACTCACTCCCCGCATAATTGTGATTGCTTTCCTTCTCCCCGCACGCGGCCCTTCTGGGGCCGTGCGCGGTTGGGAGGATTTTTTATTTTTTATTTGGAGTGAGTCTTGTCAACAACGAATTCAGCGGCAGCTCAGCCGCCATTGATTACACCCACGTTCCTATTGGCGTGGGTGGCTAATTTTGGCCAGTTCCTTGTCTTCTACCTAACGGTGACGACCATGGCCCTGTATGCCGTCGAAAGCTTCGGGGCGTCCGATACCGTCAGTGGTTTTGCCTCCAGCGCCTTCGTTTTGGGCGCGACCTTCATGCGCATCGTCTCCGGCTGGTTGGTGGACCGCGTGGGGCAAAAGCACGCCGCCCTGACCTCGCTGGCCTTCGTCAGCATCGTGACGGTGGGCTATTTCGTGGCGCATAACGTGGCCGTCCTGATCCTGGTGCGCCTGCTTCACGGCGCAGGCTATGCGCTGACCTCTACGGCGCTGATGGCCGTCGCGCAATCCGTCATCCCCCAGCAGCGCCGCGCGGAAGGCACCGGCTACTTCGCCTTGGGCACCACCCTTGCCACCGCCTTCGGCCCGGCAGTGGGCTTGTTCTTGGCCAATAATATTGGCTATAACACCCTCTTTGCGGTCGCCCTAGGTT
This sequence comes from Corynebacterium limaceinasi, assembly GCF_046717465.1. Lineage (NCBI taxonomy): Bacteria > Bacillati > Actinomycetota > Actinomycetes > Mycobacteriales > Corynebacteriaceae > Corynebacterium > Corynebacterium limaceinasi. The sequence goes on along the minus strand of NZ_CP177100.1, from coordinate 2,447,251 downwards.
CCAATATCGTCTCCCTCGTGCTGGCGCTCGTATTGCGCTACCCGGCGGAGCTCGATGAGGAAAAGCCGGCCTTCAAGCTGCGCAACGCGGTGCACCCCAACGTGTTGCCGATCGGCTTTTTCATGCTGCTTGTGGGCATCGCCTACTCCGGTGTGGTCACCTATCTCAATGCCTATGCGCGCGAAGAGGACCTGGCCGCCGGCGCCGGCCTCTTTTTCATCGGCTACGCCGTAGTCATGCTCATCATGCGCTTCTTCTTGGGCCGCATCCAGGACCACAAAGGCGATAACTCGGTCATGTACCTGGGCCTGGTGTCCTTCGCCATCGCCCTTATTATCATGGGCTTTCCCAGCAATGACGTGATGCTCGTGGTCGCGGGTGCGTTTACGGGCATGGGATACGGCACGCTAAGCCCCGCCTGCCAGGCCATTTCTGTACGCTCTGTATCGGCCGCCCAGATAGGCGCGGGTATTTCCACGATGTTCCTCTTGATGGACTTCGGCATCGGCCTCGCCCCCTTCGGGCTTGGCCCCATCGTGAGCGCCACCGGCTTCGATACGATGTACCTCATCCTGGCCGGCCTCATCGCCGTAGCGGCGGTGTACTACTACATGGTCCACGGGCGCTACCCCAAGGCGAAGGCGCCCGTCGTCAGCGCCACAGAGGGCACGCAGCCGGCTTAAAGGCGCAATGAATTTTGGCTCCGGGTTTATACCCGGAGCTTTTTTGCGTGCTGGGGCGGCAAGCACTTGGCATCGACCACGCGCCGGGCCAGCGCTCGGTCCCCCATCTTGGCCGCAAATGCCATGCGCATGGTGATATCGTGCGCGGGAGCGGGGCCGCGGGTGATGGCATCCCCCGCAGAAATGCGCCCGGGCGAGATGACGCGGAAGTACACGCCGCAATCACCGCGCGCGGTCCACCGCTTGAGCCAGCCCTTTTCCTGCACCCAGCCGGAAAAGGTAGCGCACGGCTGGCGGGGTATGGAGACCTCGAGCGTGGTCGTACCGATGTGGAGGCGTTGATTGATAAGCAGCGCGGAGAGATCAATACCGCGCGTGGTGAGGTTCTCCCCAAAAGACCCTGAAGCCAGCGTGCGGCCCAGCGAATCCTCCCAATAATCCAATTCCTCGCGGGCATAGGCATAAACCGCCTTGTCACTTCCACCGTGGTGATCGCTATCGCCGATAGAATCACCGCGCACGCCAGAACCATCGCCGTAATTTGGTCCGGGAGCGGAGATATCGATGAAGTCTTGCGGGCGCTTGTCGATGCCCGAAAACTCATGCCTCCCGCTCGGATCCGGCCTGCGCACGGCGACGTTGGTGGAAATAACCTGCATATCAGTCACTGTAGTCGCGGGTAAGTGCCTCCGCAGTGAGAATATCCCGGTAAAACAGCTCCGGGGCCAGCGAAACCGCCTCCGCGAGCTGCGGGAGGGCGTTATCCAGCGCGGAGGCCACGGCTGGATCGGTGAGCTTCCCATTGGCCACCCCTCGCGCGGTAATGGCAAAAACATAGGAAATAAACGGGATCCAGGCAGAGCCGCCAAGATCCGTGTTTCCATCCCCGAAGGCGTCCAGGGCGAGCAGGGTGTGCAATACCGACTTATCTACGCCCAATTGCTGCAGCGTCACCCGCAATTGCAGCGCGGTAGAGCGCAGGTTGGACATGGTCCCCAGGCGGGTCAGCGCCAAGTCGTTATCGAAGCACTCGCGCAGCGCGGCGATGCGGTGGGCGTCATCGCACAGCTGCGCGCTGTCAGTAGCGGGCGTTGGGGCCTCGCCGGTGGCGCTCATGAGCAGCATGGGGCGGGTGACATCGTCTACGCCCGTAGTGGCCGTCCGCCACAGCGAGGGGGAGCCGGAGTGCTCCACGTGGGCCTGGTTGGCATCGGCAAGCGCGGCGAGCACGGAAGACGGATCCGTGGCCTCTTCCCCATCGCTGTTAAAGGAACTGGTAATCAGGCCCGTGCGCACCAACGCGCGCATGCGCTGGCCGCGCGCGAAGTCCACCTGCATGAGCGCATCGAGGCTGGCGCGCGGATCAGCCTCGATGTCCTTGATAACGCCCTCGAAGGTCTCCTTGGCCTTGGGGGCAAGGCGGCGCAGGGCGGCATAGGTCTCCCACGTGCCGGCGGTATTCTCGCTCTCGCCATCGTGGAAGATGATAAGCGAGCTCGCCGGCGGGTACTGCGGGGCGGCGAGATCGCTGGCCGGTTCATCCTCGCGGAAGTCCACGATGAGATCGCCCGCCTCGTGCAATTCCTCCGGCAGCTCGAAGCCCTCCTCAACCGGCTCCAAGGGCAGCGGCTCGCTGGCGGGGTTGCCAAGCGGCCACGCCCAAGCCAAAAGCTCCACCTCTTCCTCGTGGGTTTGCTCGGGCATAAGAATGCCGTCTTCGATAGTGGCGCGGGCGACCAGCGGCGTCTTGCGCACCGTGGCGATGGCGGCATAGATAAGGTCGCTTGCCGCGGTTGCCTCGTATTCCATCACGCGGCGGTCCATGCTGCGCTTCAAGTGCGCCGCGCGCTCCTTATCCGGCAGGCCCTCCAGGTACTCCTCGTAGGACAGCGTGGACCACAGGAGGTAGAGCTCCAGCGAGGACTTCTTGGTCAGCGCGGCCTTAAGCGCGCGATTCGGCACGGAGAGAGTATTGGTCGCCTCCGTCGAGCCATTGGCAGTAACGAGATCCCGGATCTTCTGGTTCTTATCAATGACCACGAATTTCGCCAGCGGCAGCGGCTCCGGTGAGTGCACCGTAAAGAGTGCATCCGCATCCAGCTGATCCGCCAGGATGACTTGCTTGTCCATATAATCCACGGGCTCGGCCGCGGTACGCTTCACGCGCGTGCGGATGGTCGCCGGAATGACCTCAAAGGTCAGCTCGTAGCCGGCCTCGCTGCTGATGGTCTCCTCGCGCACCGATTCGTCTTCGCCAAATACGCGTTGGCCCTTTTCCATGTGAATGGGCTTATCGGAAGACGAGGCCAGGGCATAGCTAAACGGCGAGAGGTTACCCAGCGCGTCGATGAAGCGGAAGTTGGTGCCGCGGGGCCCCTCGTTCTTGGAGCGCATGTGGAGCGTTTCGGCAAAGTTGAGATAGTGGACATCGACAAGCTCCTCGCCCTTAAACAGGCTAAAGCGATACCGGCCCACCCAGGGGTCTTCGAAGACGTCGCCGGGTAGAACCTCATGGATTCCCTCCGGCAGCTCATCTTCTAAGATTTCTTCCTCTTCCCCACCGATGGGGACATAGGTCAGCTGCAGGTGAAGTGGGGTATTGACCAAGAGGCGCGGGGATTTCGTGTACACCAGCTCGCCGTCCAGCCCGCGCGCGTTGGGCAGGGACTTGACCGCCATATCCCAGGAAAAATCCGCGCTATCCGCAACGGTGATGGTGGCCTTGTCCTGGCGCGGCACAGCAATGGAGAAGGAATCTTCTGCCGCTAGCTCAAAGATGGACCAGCCTTCCCACGCGCCATGCGGGCGCGGCTGGCTATCCGGGGTAGGTGTTAGCTGCGTGCCGTTCGGCGCGATGAAGGTGTACGCGCCCTGCGGGATGGGCTGCGTGCTATCGACGGGGCGGTGCGCGGAATCGAGCAGCAGGCCGCCATTGGCAATACCCGCAAACTCCAGGGTCTGCTCCGCAAACGTTACGGCAAGGTGGGTAAAGGGCTGTGGCATGGAAACCCACAGGCCAGGTTCTTCACCGGCGACGTAATAAAACTTGCGGGTGACCTCCGTACCATCCAATAGCTGCGTGGCCACGGTCCATTGCGGGTCTTCTGGTTCATAGGCCGCGCCCACGGCTGGCAGGTAAAGCTCTAAAGTATCGGTATCCGGCGCGAGGCGAAGATGCGGGACCCCCTGAAAAACCGCCGCGTCTAGAAAAGATGATAGCTGGCTACGAAACTTCTCCTGGCTCATTTACACCAGCCTAGATCATTTTTGAAAAGATGTGGATTCTGCAGGCAGAGGCCAAAAAGGCTTTCACCACCGCCGGTGATGAAAGCCTTCGCGCGCGATTAATCGCGTGGATTAGTGGAAGAAGTTACGCCACGCATTCGGGTTGATGGTGATGATGCCCAGCTTTTGCGCCAAGAAGGCAATGGCCCCGATGGCCAGCGAGGCGATACCGGCGCCCGCGATGCCGGCGAGGAGCCCGCTCTTGGAAGAGCCGTCATCGCCGTTGTCATTGTTGCCGGGCTGATCGGATGCAGAATCGTCTGCCTGGTCGTTGCCGCCCTGGTCATCGTGCTTGATCCACCATTCATTCAAGGTGAGCTTGGCCAAGGTGGTGTTATCGATGTAGTCACCGCGCACAGGATCGGTGTGGGTGGCCTTCGCGCGAAGGGCCTCCGAGCCAGCACCCTGGAAGAAGAATGGGACGACCTGGTTGGTGTGCTGCGTGGAGTACCACTGGTGGCCAGAGGGCAAGGTGTTGTTACCGCCACCGTTCATGGAGTTGAACTTGCCCTCAGAGCGCTCATTGGCACCGGAGAGGTATCCCGTTTCGTGGTCAGCGGTAACCACCAACAGGGTCTCGTCCCAGGAGGAGTTTTCTTCTACCCAGTCGATGGCGGCATCGACGGACTTATTGAAGTCCTGTACCTCTTCGATATCGCGGGCAGATTGGTTGCCGTGGCCGCTCCAGTCGATGGCACCGCCTTCGATCATGACGTGGAAGCCCTCGTCATTTTGGCCCAGCGCGTTGAGGGCGCCGGTGGTCATGGTGGGAAGATCCACGACATCGTTAAACGGAATGTCAAAAGGCTCCGCTGACTCGCCGGTGCGCCCCTGCTGCAAGGTCGAGGCCACAGGCGCCAGGCCGAAGTACTTCTCCCCCGCCGCGACCTCGCCTTGGGCCAAGGCCTCAAATTGCTCCTTGGTTTCGGCGTAGTTCCAGTCGGACTCGCCGGAAGACAGCTTGTTGTAGACCTCTTCAGATAGGTACTTGTACTTGGCCTCATCCTTCTTCTTATTGTCATCGTCGTAGAACGAGTGGCCGGCACCCATGATGACATCAAGATCAGAGTTGAACATCTCATCCGCAATCTCCAGGTAGTTATTGCGGGAAATGTTGTGCGCGGCCCAGGCAGCTGGGGTGGCGTGGCTAAACGGCACGGAGGAGACCACGCCGGCGGATTTTCCGGCCTTCTTGGCGCGCTCGGAGGTGTTTTCCTGCTCGTGGCCGTAATCGTTCACGCCCAGCTTGCCGTTATCGGTCTTCACGCCGGTGGACATGGCGGTGCCGGCAGCAGAGGAATCGGTGTATCCCTTATCCACGTACTCATGGCTAGCCCACGCTTTTTGTGGGTCATAGGAAGAGTTATTTGGGTAGGTGGTCATGGACAGGCGGTTGAAGTCTTCGAAGCGCTGCACGGATTCGCCGTCGAGTTCTTCTGGACCTTCGGCGCTAAATGCGCCATCGACCAGGTACTTGGATTGGCCGGTTTCGTAGAGGTTATTAAATGCCACGTGGCCGTAGCCCATCCCATCACCAATCATGTAGATGATGTTCTTTGGGCCCTGGGATTCGGCGGCGGTGGCTGGGGCAATTGCGCCAGCGGTAGCCACGGTTGCGGCTACGGCAGCGGCGCCAATGCGGAGAGAGGTGCGCATGAATTGTCCTTTGTGGAAGTGAGAGATGAAGAGATGGTGGCTTTGCGAGCAAGAGAGAAGTAACCCAGACATAGCTGGGTGCAAAGCCTTGAATTGAAGATAAAGGCGTGGTTTAACCATGAAAGGAACTGGGCGTTAATAGCTCCTAAACACCGCCGGAACATCTCGTGGCGGGCCTTAGTCCTTGCCCCACTCCCCCTTCGTCACCGCCAGAGTGCCAGCCCGGTGCCGGATTAGTGAAGCAAAACCCACCTCTGCCTACCCCGCGCCGGGCTGGGGCTATTACACTGTGTGTTTATGACTAAACCGAGCGATTCCACGTCGTACCGCTACACCCCTGAGCTGGCGAACCAGATCGAAAAGACTTGGCAGCAGTATTGGAAGGACCACGAGACCTTTAACGCGCCGAACCCGGTCGGTTCGCTAGCCACGGGTGCGGGCGAGCTGCCCAAGGAAAAGCTCAATGTGCAGGACATGTTCCCCTACCCTTCCGGTGCGGGCCTGCATGTGGGGCACCCGTTTGGTTATATCGCCACCGATACCTACGCCCGCTATAACCGCATGCTGGGCAAGAACGTGTTGCACACCATGGGCTACGATGCCTTCGGTTTGCCGGCCGAACAGTACGCCATTCAGACCGGTACGCACCCGCGGACCACCACGATGGCCAATATCGACAACATGCGCCGCCAGCTGGGCATGCTGGGCTTGGGCCACGATCCGCGCCGCTCGGTGGAATCCACGGATCCTGAGTTCTTTAAATGGACACAGTGGATCTTCCTGCAGATTTATAATTCTTGGTTCGATGAAGAGCAGCAAAAGGCCCGCCCCATTGCTGAGCTCATCAAGGAATTGGAGGCCAATAAGCGCACCACCAAGGACGGGCGCTACTACGAGGACTTGTCCGCGCAGGAAAAGGCCCAGGCCGTCGATGAGTTCCGCCTGGTGTACCTGTCCAACTCCACGGTGAACTGGTGCCCGGGCCTGGGTACCGTCTTGGCCAACGAGGAGGTCACCGCGGAAGGCAAGTCTGAGCGCGGCAACTTCCCGGTCTTCCGTAAAAATCTGTCCCAGTGGATGATGCGCATTACCGCGTATTCGGATCGCCTGCTCGATGATCTGGAGCTGCTGGATTGGCCGGAGAAGGTCAAGTCCATGCAGCGCAACTGGATCGGTCGCTCCCGCGGTGCGGAGGTAACCTTCCCCGCGGAAGGCTACGGCATCGACGTGTTTACCACGCGCCCAGATACGCTCTTTGGCGCGGAATACGTGGTCTTGGCACCGGAGCATGAGCTTGTCGATGCCCTCTTGTCCCCCATTCCTTACGACGATGACGTGGACGAGCGCTGGACCTACGGCAACGATGACCCGAAGGAAGCCGTCGAGTCTTACCGCGCGGATATCGCGGCAAAGTCGGACCTGGAGCGCCAGGAAAACAAGGAAAAGACCGGCGTATTCTTGGGCACCTATGCCATCAACCCGGTCTCCGGCAAGCGCATCCCGATCTTCATCGCGGACTACGTGCTGACCGGCTACGGTACCGGCGCCATCATGGCCGTTCCCGCGCACGATACGCGCGACTATGAGTTTGCCCAGGCCTTTGGCCTGCCGATTACGGAGGTCGTCTCCGGCGGCAATATCGAGGAAGAAGCCTGGACCGAGGACGGCGCGTTGGTAAACTCCGCCAACGATAATGGTCTGGACCTCAATGGCCTGAATAAGGCGGAGGCCATCGCCCAGGCCATCGAATGGCTGGAAAAGGACGGCTCCGGTCGCGGCAAGATTCAGTACAAGCTGCGCGACTGGCTCTTCGCCCGCCAGCGCTACTGGGGCGAGCCCTTCCCCATCGTCTACGACAAGGACGGCATGGCTCATCCGCTGCCAGAGTCGATGCTGCCGGTGGAGCTGCCCGAGGTGGAAGACTACAAGCCGGCCTCCTTCGACCCAGAAGATAAGGACTCGGAGCCGCAGCCGCCCTTGGCCAAGGTCCGCGACTGGGTAGAAGTAGAGCTGGACTTGGGCGATGGCCCGCAGACCTACTACCGCGATACCAACGTTATGCCCCAGTGGGCGGGTTCTTCCTGGTACCAGCTGCGCTATATCGATCCCCGCAATAGCGAGGCCTTCTGCGATATCGAAAACGAGCGCTACTGGACCGGCCCGCGCCCCGATGAGCACGGTGAAAACGATCCGGGCGGCGTGGATCTGTACGTCGGCGGCGTCGAGCACGCCGTGCTGCACCTGCTCTACGCCCGCTTCTGGCACAAGGTGCTCTTTGACCTGGGCTTTGTCAGCTCTCAGGAGCCATATCGCCGCCTGTACAACCAGGGCTATATTCAGGCCTACGCCTATACCGATTCCCGTGGCGTGTACGTCCCTGCGGCCGAGGTAGAGGAAAAGGACGGCAAGTTCTACTACAACGGTGAAGAGGTCAACCAGGAGTACGGCAAGATGGGCAAGTCCCTGAAAAACGCCGTGGCCCCGGACGATATCTGCCGCGACTTTGGCGCCGATACCCTGCGCGTGTACGAGATGTCCATGGGCCCGCTGGATACCTCCCGCCCGTGGGCGACCAAGGACGTCGTCGGTTCGCAGCGCTTCCTGCAGCGCCTGTGGCGCCTGGCCATCAATGAGGACACCGGTGAAGTGGCTACTACCGATGCCGAGCTCACCCAGGATGATCTGAAGCAGTTGCACCGCACCATCGCGGGCGTGCGCGATGATTATGAGAACCTGCGCCTGAACACGGTGGTGGCCAAGCTCATCGAATACGTCAACTACCTGACCAAGACCTACCGCACCGAGGCACCGCGCGCGGCGGTGGAGCCCATCGCCCAGCTGGTCTCCCCCATCGCCCCGCACATTGCGGAGGAACTGTGGCAGCGCTTTGGCCACGATGAGACCATCACCTACGAGCCACTCCCCTCATTTGAGGAGAAATACCTGGTAGATGATGAGATTCAGGTGCCAGTCCAGATCAACGGCAAGGTTAAGTCCCGCATCAACGTCGCGGCCGATGCTGACCAAGACGCCGTATTCGAGGCTGCTTTTGCCGATGCCAAGGTGGCTGACCTTACCTCCGGCAAGAACGTGGTGAAGAAGATCTACGTTCCCGGCCGGATGGTGAACCTGGTGGTTAAGTAACCAATGAGCGTGGACGTCTCGGGCCTCTCGCCGTCCAATCAGGACTACCTCAAGGCCCTGTTTAAGCTGGGCGAATGGCACGACGAGCCCGTGACGGTGAAGATGCTCGCCCAGCACATAGGCGTTCGGCTCTCCAGCGCGTCGGATGCGGTGCGGCGACTAGAGAAAAAGGGCCTCGTCACCCATACGCCGTATGGTGCCATCGGGCTGAGTGCCGAGGGGCGTGCCTTTGCCCTTGCCATGGTGCGGCGGCACCGCCTCATCGAGACCTTCCTGGTGGAATCCCTGCACTACCGCTGGGACCAGGTCCACGCGGAAGCCGAGCAATTAGAGCACTGCGTCTCCGATTTCTTTCTGGAGCGCATAGACGCTGAACTGGGGTTCCCGCGCCGCGATCCGCATGGAGACCCCATCCCCAGCGCCGCGGGTGACTACCCCGCAGACTATGCCGCGACCCCCGCGTCCGAGCCAGGAGATCTGCGCAAACTCAGCGATTTGGAGCCTGGCGAGGCCGGCGTAGTCGACCGCATCAGTGATGCGGATGCCGATCTGCTGCGCTTTTTCAGCGAGAATAACCTGACCATCGGCGCTGCCGTGAGCGTGCGCGAAAGCCAGCCCTATTCCGGCGGGATGGTAGTGCGCGTAGAGGGCAACCAGAACGAGAATGCCCAGAATGAGTATTCCGTGGCGTTTTCTTTGAGCTCCCATGCAGCCCGCGCCGTGTGGGTGCGCATGTAACTTTCCTACCCCTCCTCTTTTTGGAAGTTGGGTTATTTGCGCATGTCAACGGTGGTTAGTTGCGACGTAGTTAAAAGTACGTTAGATTTGTAGTTGAAGCAGAAAGTGCGCTTCGGCGCAGCCACTAAGGAGCGAGATGACTACAGCCTCGACGCCACCCTGCGGCACTAAGACCGCCGCTAATCTTGTGTATTTTTCCTCGGTCAGTGAAAATACCCACCGTTTTGTCCACAAGCTGGGCTTTCCGGCGGCACGCATTCCTTTGCGGCCGAAGCGCGAAGGAATGCTCTATGTCACCGAGCCCTTTGTGCTCATCGTCCCGACCTACGGTGGCGGCAATATCAAGGCGGCGATTCCGGTGCAGGTGCGCCAATTCCTCAACGTTCCGGAAAATCGCGCACTCCTGCGCGGCGTCATCACCTCTGGAAATACCAATTTTGGTGAAGCGTATTGCTGCGCCGGGCCACAGATAGCCCGAAAGTGCGGCGTGCCTGAGCTCTACCGTTTTGAGCTGCTCGGTACCGACCGCGATGTTGCCCGCGTACGGGAGGGGTTGCAGGACTTCTTTGCGCACCACCTCTACCCCACCGCCCACGCGTCCATTGCCTGATGGCTAGGGCCTCGAAGACAAAGAAAAGAGAAAATACCGATGAAATATCAAGAGCTCATTGAGCGATCCCAAACCCCGCCGCATTTTCGCCACGATGCCTCCACCCCGTTGCGCCCAGTGAACTGGAATCGCATCTGGGATGATAAGGATTTAGAGGTGTGGAACCGCCTGACCTCGAATTTCTGGCTGCCGGAGAAGGTCCCGCTTTCCAATGACCGCAATGACTGGTCCCGCATGGACCCAGCCGAACGAGACCTCACCATCCGCGTATTTACCGGGTTGACCCTACTGGATACCGTGCAGGCGACCGTCGGTGAAATCAGCCAGATTCAAGATGCCCGGACTGAGCATGAGGAGGCTGTTTATACCAATATCGCCTTCATGCAGGCGGTGCACGCGCGGAGTTATTCCTCCATCTTTTCCACCCTGGCCAGCACCGAAGAGATCGAAAAATCCTATGCGTGGGCCGTGGATAACCCAGTGCTGCAGCAGCGCGCTACCAGTGTGATGGTGCATTACTACGGCGACGACCCACTAAAACGCAAGGTTGCCTCTACCCTCTTATCCTCGTTGCTGCTGTACGCCGGCTTCTATCTTCCACTGCACTTTAGCGTGCACGGGAAGCTCACCAATACCGCTGACATGATCAGGCTCATCCTGCGGGATAAGGCGGTCCACGGTTACTACTCCGGATACAAGTTTCAGCGGGGACTGGACCATGCTACGGAAGCTCGCCGCGAAGAAATGCACGAATTCACCTTTGACCTGGTGCGCAAGCTCTATGATCTGGAGATGCGCTATTCCGGCGAGCTCTATGAACCGTACGGGCTTATGGATGATGTCGCTACATTCGTGCGCTACAACGCTAATAAAGCCCTGATGAATCTGGGCTATCCCAACCTCTTCCCGTACGAGGAATGCCAGGTCAACCCGAAAATCCTCGCGGCACTCACGCCAGGATCGGATGAAAACCACGACTTCTTTTCGGGGTCGGGGTCCTCTTATATCATCGGCAAAGCCGTAGAGACCTCCGATGCCGACTGGGATTTCTAAAATCAACAAGCCTCCACGCGAAAGGACACACATCATGAAACTTCTTGTACTCGTTGGCAGCCTGCGGCGGGAAAGCATTGCGAAGAAGATCGCCAACCATTGACGCGCGACGCTATTTAGTACCGGTAGGGCGGTATCGAGTACCGACCGGTGCGGATATCGGGTACCGGGGGTAGTTTTTAGGCACTCTTTAGTGGACGGCCCACGCAGTGTGTACGCGTGGGTCGTGTTCACGTGGAAGGAGTGATGGTGGTGACGGATTACCGTGCCATCATGTTTGCCTTGGTTGCCGGGAATCGTTCCTGGAACCAGATTCGAGCCGATTTAGGGGTCTCGAAGTCGACGATTGATAAGGCCAGTCGCGTTGTAAGGGACCATCGACTCGATGCTCGTGGGATTGCTGGATTGTCGAATGCCCAGTTAGAGGAGCTATTTCCGGATAACCGGCGTCGCAACGATGCGGAGTTCCTCGCACCGGATTTCAAAAAGGTTGCTGAGCGGATGGTCTCTGGCAAGCGCGTGACGTTGAAAGTCGCGCACGCCAAGTACCTGGAGTTCCCTGTTGGTACTGGTCAGCGTCATTATTCGTATCGACAGTACTGTTCGCTGTTTGAGCATTATGTCGATGTTCATCAGCTGTCAGCGCAACTGAATCACGATCCCGGTGACGAGCTCATGGTGGACTGGTCGGGCGATGGAATGGTCGTTGTGGATCCTGTCTCAGGCCAGCGGGTTACCGCGCACTTGTTTGTAGCTTCATTGCCGCACTCAGGGATGATGCATGTATCGGCGTGGCCGGATCAAAAAATGCGGTCGTGGCTTTTAGCCCACCGTGCGGCTTTGGAGTATTTCGGTGGTTGTCCGCTGCGGTTGATCCCGGATAACGCGCTCACAGCCACGCAACAGATTTCCTGTGGGCTGCGGGGGCGTATCCCGGTTGCGGAGTATTCTACATTTGCCGATTTCTATCAGATAGGTATTACTGCGGCGAAAGGCTACCGGCCGCGGTATAAGGCGAATGTTGAAAAGGCCGTGGATATTGCCCAGCAATGGTGCGTGGAATACCTCGACGACCAGGAGTTCTACAGTTTCGACATGCTCAATAAGGCCCTCGAGGACCAAAGCGATTTCATCAACGATCGCCGTCCCTTCCGCGGGCAGGATATCTCTCGTCGCCAGTTGTTTGAAGACCATGAGCAACAGCTGCTGCGCCCATTGCCCGACCGGCGGTGGTCGTGGTCGCGGTGGAAGAAGTCCAAGGTCGCAATGAACTACCACATCCGGATCGCCAATCACTGGTATTCAGTGCCGTGGAAGCTAGCGGGCAAGTTCGTCGACGTGCAACTTTTTGATGACTATCTGGATGTCTTCTACGACGGTGAGATTGTTGCTTCACATCGTATTGCCCCTGCTAATTATGGCTACTCCACCTTGGATGAGCATGTCCCCGACAACCATAAGGACTTAAACACCCAGTGGAACCGGCAACGCTTGGAAGACTGGGCGAAAAGTATTGGGACCGCGACAGCACAGCTCATCGGCCAGATGTTTAACGCTCGTAAAGTCGAAGCCCAAGCATATTCTAGCGTTCTGGGCGTACTGAACCTATCGAAGGATTACTCCCGAATCGAACTCGAACAAGCCTGTGGTCAGCTGTTATCGCGCAAAGCAGTCCCCAGCGTCAACAAAGTAGCCCAAGAGCTCAAGGATCTAAAACAGGCCGCAGCACAGGCGTATTTGCCCACCGATGTACCACTGTCGACGGCCATCGACACTACGCGTGCGCACCGCCAACAGCCCACGGCGGACACGCCGGACTCTGTGTCGCATGTACGCGGGGCCGGGGCGTTTGCCTTCACTGATAAAGAATGGAAGGTATAGCCATGGCTCTTACCGATGAAGACTTCGAACTGCTCGGTTCTCTTCGCGGGATGCGTGTGTTTGCCACGACGCTGCAGGAGATCGTCAACGATCCCAGTCGTGACTTGGACTCCTTTGAAGACAAGATCAAAGAAGCTCTCGATGCTCTGGGGTTGCCCGCAAATCGTGGACACGTAGTAGAGCTACCTAGCGGTTAGGCAGCGATTTTTTCTTCGTTTCTGGTTTGGGTGATGTGATTTTCGAAATCGACAGGGCGGACCATCCCAAGGGCGGAGTGCCGGCGCCGACGGTTGTAGACTACTTCAATCCAGTAAGCCACAGCCTGACGCGCAGTATCGCGGGTTGCCCAGCGTTTCCGGTCGTAGAACTCGGTCTTAAGCGTCGACCAGAACGACTCGGCCATCGCGTTATCGAAACACACCCCAGTGCGCCCTACCGACTGAGCAACCCCTAGGTTGCGGCACACGTCCCAGAGCTGCTCGCTGGTAAATTGTGTTCCCCGGTCAGCGTGAAACACCAGCCCCTCAGGAACATCACTACGCAGTGTATGTGCCATCCGCAGCGCTCGTTCGACCAGGTATGTATCTTGCACGCTATCCATAGCCCAGCCCAGTACCCTGCGGGAATGACCGTCGCGAACTGCGCATAAGTACAACCAGCCCTCGCCGGTGCGCAGGTAGGTAATGTCCGACATCCATACTCGATTGAGCTCGCCGGTATCAAACATGCGCTTTACCAGGTCAGGAAGAGCAGATTTACGCTTAGATTGAATCGTTGTCACCGGCACAAAAGCACGCGGTGAAATCCCTTCAATGCCCATCAGACGCATCCGCTTGGCCACAGTCTTGCGATTCACACTGATCTGGTAGCGCTCACCTAGCTCTGCGGTGATCCGCGGAGCACCATAGACCTCATCGGAGTCTTTCCAAATCTGATGAATCTTGCGATCAACATCATCGTAAAATGATGCACGATCATCCTTACCGGTTAAGCGTTGCTGCTGTATATGGGTCCATTTGTAGTATCCAGACCGAGATACCTTCAACAAGCGTGCCATGCGCTTGATGCTGTAGTTAGCCTTCTCCTGCTGCATTAATTCGAACTTTTCTCTTCGCGTTGCTTTGCGGCGAAGAAGGCTGTCGCTTTTGACAAAAACTCATTATCCATCTTGGCTTCTGCCAGCTCACGACGCAGACGAGCATTCTCCGCACGAAGATCAGCCTCGCTTAATCCATCGGAAGATCCTTAGGCGTTGACGCTCATTTTTTACCCATCGGCCTAAAAGACCAGGTGCGACACCAATTTCTTTCGCTACATGAGCAATTGGGCGCTGCGATTCGATTACCAGGTTCGCGGCTTCGCGTCGATACTCAGGTGTGTATTTCTGGCGTTGTTGACTCACAATGAACATCCTCTCTTACGGACACAAGATCCGCACTAATCGGGTGTCCACTAAACGAGGGTAACCTCAGCTCAGGTAGCTGCACGTGATTCGAAAGTAATCGAAAAACTCGTCAAAGCCGCCAAGCTACCCAACGCGCTTGCGGCTTTGGAACGCTTTGAAGCACACAGCAACCGAGGGATCACTCCAGACCGTATTGAGCGGTTAGCTACCTGCGACTGGATTACCTACGGCAGAGATCTAACCATCGTGGGAGCTACCGGCACCGGCAAAAGCTTCCTCGCCCAAGGCCTAGCCGTGGCTGCGTGCCGGCATAAACTAACCGCACGCTACTTTAGACTCGCCGACTTAGCCGACGAGTTCGACGCCACAGCCGACGCTGCCTATGAGCGCAAAGCCCTCCTTGAGGAACTGACAAAGCCGGCTGTGTTGGTCATCGACGACTTCCTGGCCACGGACGTATCTGCCTTCGCCTTAGCCCAGGTATTCAACCTCCTGGTCAAGCGGGAGCATTCCTCAACCGTCATCGTCAGCCAGCACGAGCCGGAATACTGGTACAGCGTCTTTAGTGAAAACGCGATCGCCGACGCTGTCCTATCCCGACTTGCAAACAACGGCAGCAAACTCACCCTCATCGGTGAAGACATGCGCACCCGTGACGACTTCCAAGAAGAAAGGGGAACACTTAGCAAACAGCTCAAGCAACGTCAACGGTCCAAACGATAAGCGGGGGTAAAACCGGCTACCGGGCGGCTACCGCCACCCCGGTACCTGGTACCGCCTTACCGGTCCCTAAAACAAGCCCGCGTCAAACCATGCCATTGAACTCGTTCCCGAGCACGTAGAGTGCCAGCGCTATGACCTGCGCACACTCCCGCTTTATGATTTCGACTACGACGATCCTGGCGTGGAGGATAAACCCACGCCGGAAGAGTACACCGATTTCCGCAACGCCATTAAGGAAGCGGATGCCATTTTGTTCGTCACTAGCGAGAATAACCGGACGATCCCGGCGTGTTTAAAGAATGCCATCGATATTGGGTCCAAGCCCAATTCCGATGTCGCCTGGAAGAATAAGCCAGCTGGCATCATCAGCCACTCCGTCGGCCGCATGGGTGGCTATTCTTCCCACAAGAATGTGCGCCTAGCCTTGTCCTACTTTGACATGCCGATGCCCGGTCAGCCTGAGGTATTCTTGGGCAATTCTCCCCAGCTCATCGGCGAGGATGGAAAGATCGCGCCTCCCAGCACCATCGATTTCGTGCGGGACTACCTCGAGCGTCTTTTAGCGTTGGTACCTGCAGCTCCGCAACACTAGGATCTACATCCTCCTAGCAGCGAGGCGGTTAATCCCAGTATTCCGTGGCGCAGAGCGCGATGCCGTGCGCCCGGATTTCCTGGCCCGCCTCAACTGGGGCATCAACGATGAGCGGGAGCCCGTCGATTTCGCATACCCAGAACTCCCCTCCCCCAAATTCATTGGTCCTGTTCTCGACGTTGTTCACGGTCCCCGCTAGCTCCACCTGCGGGTTGAGCAGGCTGGGCTTGTAGTTCTGATAAAACCGTTCCGTGGCTGGGGAGCGCAGCGAAAACTCCGCCGGGTCCGTTAATTCATAGTCCAGCGCAACGACCGCGGGCCGCACGCGGCCGCGCAGTTTTTCGCCGCCCACGGGGTTGCCGGTGGGTAGCGTGAAGGGGGCATCGCTAAGCACTGCCCACCGCAGATCTTCCATTTCTAAGATGCCAATAAATGGCATGGCGCGATAAAGCGTTGCCTTAACCTCTTCCCCGCCCCGGAATGACGGCAACACGGTCCACTCCCCCTCGTACTCCATCGCCGTGACGGCTATGCCGGAGGGATCCGCATAGTAGAGCACTTGATCAAAAGCAGGCGCATCCCACAGGGTCCGCTCTGCGGGAAGCTCCGCGATGAGCTCCTCGGTGCCTAGGAAATCGAATCCGCAGACGCTAAAAAGTTTATCCATGTCCGCCATCATAGACAGGCGTCTGCCCTACAGGAGTCGCGGGCGGTCTGAAAATAGTCCGGTGTTTACTTACTAGTGACTAAATATAGAGACAATCAACCGAATATTAATACCAATAAATAGGTTATAAAAAGCGAAGTACATGCGATTAAACGAGCAAAAGTATGGCGCACGAAAATTATTGGTACGGTGAATCCAAGACGTTTAATAATGTTGAGGATTGATGGGTCAACTGCGGCAATCGATACAGGGTTGAGTAATCAACTGCGCAGGGTATAATGCCAATTAAGTCAGAAGCTAAAGGGAGAGATGCCGTGCGCGCAGAGGAAAGTGCGGCGTGGGCGGATTTTGTAGCAATGCAGCGGGCGCTGCATAAGGAGTTGGCCAACGCGCTGCAGGAAACTGCGAATGTGAGCGAGGCCGATTATGCGGTGTTGGCCGTCCTGCAGCGCCGCCGTGGGCAGAGCACCCGGCCGCACGAGTTGGCCGCGGAACTTGGGTGGGAGAAATCGCGCCTGCACCGACAACTGGTCCGGATGGAGGGGCGCAAGTTGGTGACGAGGCGGCACGCGGAGGAGTTAGGACCCCGCGCTATTGACGTCACAGTGACGAAAGTCGGCGGGGAAGCATTCGCCACAGCACTGGAGAGCCACACCGCGAAGGTGGATGACAAGGTGGTCTCCGTCTTGACGGGAGAGGAATTGCGGCAGTTGGGTTCCATCTCAAGAAAAATCATGCGCGGTTTAACGGGCGATACCTAGACCCCAAGGAGTCAATCGCACAAGGAAGGCACCCCGTCACTGATGGGGTGCCTTCCTAGTTTTGAATCCTAAAGACTAGGACCTTAGGAAATCTTCAGCACCGTGCGGCCGTGGTGGTTGCCGTTGATGAGCGATTGCGCTTCCTTTACCGCATCTTCCAGGGGAAGGGTATTGGTCAAGGACTCCAGGATGGACAGGTCCAGGGTGCGGGCGAGGAGCTGCCAAGCATTCTGGCGGTAGTGCAGCGGGGCATCGACGGAGTTCACGCCGGCTAGGTGTACGTTGCGCAGGATGAAGGGCATGACGGTGGCGGGCAGGTCGGGGCCGCTGGCCATACCGGTGGCGGCGACGGTGCCGCCCCACTTGGTACGGGCCAGGACATTGGCCAGCTCCTGGGAGCCGGAGGTGTCCACGGCGCCAGCGTAGATGGCCTTTTGTAGGGGCTTGCCCGGCTCGGTGAATTCGGCGCGGTCAATGACCTCATGTGCGCCGAGCTCGTAGAGGTAGTTGGCGTAATCGTCGGGGCGGCCGGTCATGGCGTGGACCTCGTAGCCAGCATTGCGCAGAAGGTTGACGGCAATGGAGCCGACGCCGCCGGTGGCACCGGTGACGAGAACGGGGCCCTCGGGAAGCCCGCGCAGCGAGTTAACGCACAGCGCCGCGGTGTAGCCGGCGGTACCGACGGCAGCTGCCTGCTCCGCGGTGAAATCCGCAGGCAGGGCAACGGTGGCGCGGGAATTGACGCGCTGCTTCGGGGTATAGCCGCCGTGGCGGAATTCGCCAAGGCCGTCGCCAAAGGAGGCAACCAAGGTGCCCACCGGCAGTCGCTGCACATTGGAATCGGATACGGTGCCGACCACATCAATGCCGGGCACCAGTGGGTTGGTGCGGACGACGCCGGGATCACCGGTGATCGCCATCGCGTCCTTGTAGTTCAGCGAGGAATAAGAGACGTCAACGGTCAGGTCGCCCTCGCCGAGGAATTCTCCATCCTCAAAGGAGGTAGTGACAGATTTGTCTTCGTTACGGGTAACAAGTAGCGTGCTCATGCTCACCATGGTACGTGAATTGTGATGCAAGCATTTTTGGGCGGCTAACGAGCGGGGGAGCAGAGCTTGGCGATGTCCGCAGCGGTCTGCTTGGCAAAAGGGCTCACCCCGGTAATCGTTGCGGAACCGGGGCCCGTCCACGTTCCGTAGCCGACGAGGAAGAGGCCCTCGACGGTGGGGGTGCGGCCATCGAGAAGCGTGCGGAAAGGCCCCAGCGCCGGGCGGAACCCGGTGCACCAGATGAGGTGATCTGCCTTCACCTCATCGAGGCTGGAGAACATGGGGGAGGACTTAAGCAGTCCCTCATCGCGGGCGCGCTTGACGGGAGGAACAACGACGATATCGCCCAAGTTGGTATCCGCGCCGGGATCGGGCTCGCCGCGCATCATGGCATTGAGGCGGGCGCGGTTGCGCTGGAAAAGCACGCGGCCGTCAACGTCATCGGGCATCCACCGCGGCGGCTTCGCCGTAAACCACGTGGTATCTACGCCAGAGAGCACAAGCTCTGCGGCAATCTGGGCCCCGGAGTTGCCTGCCCCAACGACGGCGACGGACTCGCCACGGAAGGGATCGGGCCCGGGGTAGACCGCCGAGTGCCATTGCCGCCCGGCAAAGGAACCGGGGTAGTAGGGGATAAACGGCGAGGACCACGTGCCGGTAGCCGCGACCACGGTGCGCGCGGTAAAAAGCTCATCATCGGTAATGACATGAAAGCGCTCGCCATCGTGGGTGACCTCTTGGACCCGCACCGGCCGGCGTACGGGCAGGTCATAGCGCTGCTCGTAGCGGGTAAAGTAATCGATGACGTGGCTGGCGGGCGGAAATCCGTCGTGGTGGGGCATCGGCAAGCCGGGCAGGTTGGAAGAGGCGCTATTGCTAAAGAGCGTGAGCGATGGCCACGCGTGGCGCCAGGCCGCGCCGGGGGAGGGCTCGGCATCGAGGATCTGGAAGTCGAGTCCCTTCTTGCGTAGGTAATAGCTGGTGGCCAGGCCGGCTTGCCCGCCGCCGATAACGATGGAATCGAGCATTAAATGAGCTTTCTTTCGCGGGCTACGGTCACCGCGGCCGTGCGGGTGTCCACGCCCAGTTTTTGATAGATGTGAATGAGGTGCGTCTTCACCGTGGCCTCAGAGATAAAGAGCTGATTGGCCAGCTCCTTATTGGAGGAGCCGGTCGCAAGGGCACGGAGGATTTCCAGCTCGCGGGTGGAGAGGGACTGCTCCGGCTGGCCCACGCGCTGGGCCAAGAGGTTGACCACCTCTGGGGCGAGGGTGCGCTGGCGCGCGGCGGTATTGAGCACGGCTTCGTGCAGCTCTTCCTCGGGCGAGTCCTTGAGCAGGTATCCCATCGCGCCGGCCTCCACCGCGGCCAGGATATCGGCCTGGGTGTCATGGGTGGTGAGGATGAGCACGGGCGGGCCGCCGGCCTCGGTCAGCTTTTTGGTGGCGGTGATGCCATCGACGCCCGGCATCTGGATATCGCAGACCACGACGTCGACCTCGGGGGCGTCATCGGCAAAGAGCTTGTTCACGTCCGCGCCGTTATCGCCTTCCATGACCACGTGGACATCGGCAAAGGTATTGAGTATCGCGCGCAGCCCGGCGCGGACGACGGGGTGGTCATCGATAAGCATGACGTTAACCATGGGGCTGCTCCTTGAGGGGGATTCTAATGGCAAGGGCGGTGCCGTCGCCGGATTCGAGGCTCAGGGAGCCACCGACGCTCTCCACGCGCTGGGACAATCCTTGCAGGCCAAAGCCGCTATCGCCGCCGTGGCTCGGGGGCTCGACTACACCGTGCCCATTATCCACGACGTCCAGGGTGACCGCATCCTCAAAAAGGCCCAGGGTGACCACCGCGCGGGAGGCGTGCGCGTGCTTGATCACGTTATTAAGGCCCTCCTGCGCGGCGCGCACGACCACCTGCTTGATATCGCCGGGCACGCTCCCGCTGCCGGAAACGACGAGGTCAAAGGTGGTATCGTCGCCCAGTGCCTCCGTGCGTCGGCGCATCTGGGACAGGATGGAATCCAACTGGGTCTCCAGGCGCTCATCGGGCCCGGCGAGCTCGCGGACGAAACGGCGGGCCTCGGCCAGGTTCTCGCCCGCGGTGTCCTCGATGACGGCGAGCTGTTCATTCTTGGTCGCTAGGTCATCGGTATTCCGGGCGGCGCGGGATAGCAGCAGGATGGAGCTCAGCCCTTGGGCCACGGTGTCATGGATATCCCGGGACAGGCGTTCGCGCTCTTCCAGGCGCCCGGCTTGGTGCTCGCTGGCAGCCAGCTCGGCCTGGGTTTCGTGCAGCTGCTTGGCGATGTCCCTGTGGTGCACCGCCTCCGCCTGCAACCGGCGCTGGATATAGAACACGCCCGCGGCAAAGGTCGTGCCGATAAGCGGCCCGATGGCCGCGGCGATGGACCAGCCATCCGGATGCAGCCACGCCGGAATGAACGCGGCCGCCGCCCACAGCACTGTGATGGAGATAAGGCCTGGCCACTTGGGCAAGGCGCGCAGGAAGACGAAGATGAGCGGGAACTCGAGCCACATGAAGTCCTGCGCGTGGACCATCAGCCCCAACCAGAGCAGGCACAACCCGGTGAGCCAGAGCCAGGTGGGAAGCCAGCGCGCGGCCGCGTACACCGCGGCTAGGCCGATGGCCAAAAGGATGGCGCGGGCATCTAGGCGGTCATCGATATAGGCGCGGGCCACACCGAAAAGCAGCAGGAACACGAACATGGCGTGTAAGCCCCAGAGCCATAATTTTTGTCCAGAAAACACAATTTTCTACAGTAACTGCCGGAGGGTGGATGAGGGATCAACCAGTTGGTTGACTGGAGGTTCAACTAGGCCGCCGATTACTTCTGAACTGCGCAAAGGGACTATAGAAGTATGTTCTTAGCTATTCGTGAAATCACCGCAGCGCGCGGCCGCTTCGGGCTCATCGGCCGCACCGTGGCGCTTATTACCCTGCTCTTGGTGATGCTTTCCGGCCTGACGGAGGGCCTATCCAAGCAAAATACCTCGGCGCTTGAGGCCGTGGCGCAGGAATACCCCTATGTCAGCTTTTCTACTGAAGAGCCCGCTTATAACGAGTCCGAGATCAAAGAGGAAGACCTTTCCGGCGAGGCGATTGCCTTGGGCACCGCGCAAACCAAATTGGAGGGCGAGGGCGCGGTAGGCGTGATGGGCTTGCCGGCCGGTACGACCATCCCTAATACCAAAGCCACCATCCCGGAAGATGGCGCCGTCCTGTCTGACACGATTGATGCCTCCGGCACCGTGAATATCGGCGGGGTAGACCTTTCCGTAGAGGGCACCGTTGCCGAAACGCAGTTTTCCCACTCGCCGGTGGTATGGGTATCTACCCAGACTTGGCAGAAGGTAAGCCACGCCCCAGAGGGTGTGGTCGGCACGCTTGCCCTCCATTCCGAAGAGGTCCCCGGCTCGGTCGAGATGTCCGATTCCTTCTCCGGCCTGCCCGCTTATCAGTCCGAACGCGGTTCGTTGCTGACTATGCAGGGCTTCCTTTACGGCATCTCCGCGCTGGTCACCGTGGCCTTCCTGACGGTGTGGACCCTCCAGCGCACCCGCGATCTCTCCATCCTGCGCGCCCTGGGCGCCTCGGTGCGCTATCTGCTGCGCGATGCCCTGGCCCAGGCCGCGCTGATTTTGGCCGCCGGCACCATCCTCGGCGCGTTCGTCGGCTGGCTGCTTGGCCTGCTGGCCTCCGGCACCGTTCCCTTCGACGTATCCGTGCGCACCATCATTGTTCCCGCGGTCGGCATCTGGATCCTGGGCATGGCCGGTGCCCTGGTCTCCACCCGCCGCGTAGCCAAAGCCAACCCCCTCGATGCATTGGGAGGAAATGCCTAAAATGTCCACCGTTCTTGATATTCGCGACGCCACCGTCACCTTTCAGGACGGCACGACGACTACTACGGCGCTTGATAATGCCACCTTTAGCGCCGACTCCGATACTCTCACCGCAATCGTGGGCGAGTCCGGTTCCGGTAAGTCCACGCTGCTCTCCGTCGGCGCCGGGCTCATCACTCCGGACTCCGGCACCGTAGAGGTCAACGGTACGAACTCCATCATCTTCCAGCAGTCGAACCTGTTGTCCGCGCTCAAGGTGCGCGATCAGCTGCTCATCATGGACCACATGGCCGGGCGCAAGCTGCGTAAGGATCGGGCCGATGAGCTGCTAGAATTCGTTGGTCTTAAGGGCATGGGCAATCGCCGCATCGGCCAGCTTTCCGGCGGCCAGGCCCAGCGCGTCAATATCGCGCGCGCCTTGATGGATGAGCCGAACCTGCTGCTTGCCGATGAACCCACCTCCGCCCTCGACTCCCACCTTTCCCAGGAAATCATCCGCCTGCTGCGCGATATTACCCAGGAGATGCATACCGCCACGGTGCTCGTGACGCACGATCGCTCCCTACTCACCTTCGCCGACCACGTGGTTGAGGTCAAAGACGGCCGCGTGAGCACGCAGGACGCTATCGGTGCATAACGAGCAAGCGCGCGATGGACTGGGGCATCGCCGCGGCGATCTGGGAAGCGGAACAAATGCCAAAACCATCGGGGGTATGCGCCGCGATGGCGGCCGCGTGCTGGTGTAGGGCGGCGGCGTGGAGGATCTCCATAATGATGTACTCCGCATCGGCCTTCTCGTGGTCTACCTGCGCGATGGTGGCGCCGAGGATGCCGGATAAAACATCGCCGGAGCCGGCGGTGGCCGCATAAGAGTGGCCGGCATTCATCCCATAGATGGACTGGCCAGGCGCGGTCACCGTGGTGATTCGGCCCTTGTGCAGGACAAAACAGTCCAAGTCCTCGGCGAGCTCGCGCTGGCGCGGGCCCACGCCCTCGCTGAGATCGAGCTCGCGGCCGCAGGTGGCCTCGTAGAGGCGGCGGAACTCGCCGGCGTGCGGGGTAAGGATGACCCGCGGGTGGGCGCGGACGCTATCGCGCAGCTCGGCGCTTTGGGCGAGCAGCGTCAGGGCATCGGCATCCAGGATGGTAGGCAGCCCGCGATCCAAGACGGCGTGGAGCTCGCGGGCTGCTGCTTCATCGGTGCCGCGGCCAGGGCCCACCACCCACGCCTGGGCATGCACCTTATCCTCGGCGCTCGCGTGGGGAACCACCTCGGGTAGGTGGGGGACCACGGCATCGTTATCTATCACCCGCACCATGGAGGGCGTCGCGCGCACCGCCCCGGTAGCCGCTAGGATGCCCGCGCCGGGATACGCGTTGCTACCAGCACAGATGGCGGTGACCCCGCCGGTGTATTTCGTGCTCGAAGCGCGGGGAGTGGGGTCCACGATGGGCCCCGTGCAACCCACGGGCTTGGGGGCGGTGACGTGGCCGAGGTGGGCATCGGCAAGCACGGGGTCCGCAGGCCACTGGAAGGGGAGATCGATGGTGGGCTCGTTGGCGATATAGCCCGCCGGCTCAGCCGTGGCCGTTAGTTCCTCCGCAAAGGAACGCGGCGCCTTGGGCAGCTGCAGATCGCAGAGCACGACCGTGCCGCATTCCGGGGCGAAGATATGGCCGGCGCGCGCCCAACCGAAGCTCGCGGTAATCGTGGCCTCGACGGCATTATCCGCGGCCACGCCCGTATCGGCGTTGATGCCAGAGGGGATATCCACCGAAAGCACCGGGATATCGTGCTGCTTGGCCGCGCGGTACGCGGCAAGGCCCACACCGCTAAGCCCGCGGGTGGAGTTGAGGCCGACGACGGCATCAATAAGCAGCCCCGTAGCCTCCGCGCGCGGTTGCTCCGTAATGGTCCCGCCGGCAGCAGTAAAGGCCTGCAGCGCCGGGTCGTGCGCAGCATCGGCGACGAGGAGCGCGTCAACGCCATAGCCCTCCTCGGCGAGGAAAGCGCCTGCATAAAGGCCATCGCCGCCATTGCCGCCAGGTCCGGCGAGGAGGGTGATGCGGTGAGGCGCAGGGCCCGTCAGCATGGATTTCGCCGTGGCGGCAACGCCCCTGGCGGCCAAGCGCATGAGCTCATCATCGTGGCTCTGCTGCGCGAGGAGCGCGGATTCGGCGGAACGAACGGCGGATACACTATAGGCAGGTCGCATGCCCGCCACTATAGGCCTTAAGCAGCGGATTGGCAGGTAGGGCACCAGGAGAGGTTTCGGCCCTCCATTACTTGTTCCGCAATCGGCGTGCCGCAGACATAGCAGGGCAGGCCGGCGCGCCGGTAGACGTAGACTTCGCCGCCGTGATCATCCTTGCGCGGGTCGCGCCCCATGGCCTCGGGGGAGTGCTCGGCGCGCACGGTATCGATGCGGCCGTGCTCCACGCCGTAGTTCATGAGCTCTACCAGGTCTTTCCAGATGGCGAAGAATGTTTCACGGGAAACATCCTTGCCAGGGGTGAAGGGGGAGAGGCAGGCGCGAAAGAGGGCCTCCGCGCGGTAGATATTGCCCACACCGGCATACAGGTGCTGGTCCATCATGAGGGAACCTATGCTGCGGCGGGATTTGCTCACCTTGGCCCACAGGGCTTTTGGGTCGGCATCGGCGCGGAGCGGATCCTGGCCCACCTTGGTTAGTCGCGCCCGGTAGTCCTCCTCTGTAAGTAGCAGGCAGAATTGGGGCCCGCGCAGTTGCGCGGCTTGCGCCCCATTGTCTATGCGTATGCGGATTTGCCCGCGGGTTTCCTCGCGCGGTTCGAAGCTGAGCTTGCCGATGAGCCCCAGGTGAATATAGAGGATATGCGCCGGGTTGGTGGCGGTGAAGTGCACGAAGAGGTGCTTGCCGAAGGCCTCTGCGTGGTCGATTTCTGTACCGTCCAGGATGGCCGCCTCGGCGGCGAAGCGGCCTTGCGGGCTGGTCACGCTGAGCGGCATCCCGCGATAGTCAGTGTTGAGTGTGAGGGCTAGGCGGTGGATCACGTGACCTTCAGGCATGACTTCAGTGTAGTGAAATAGTTGGTCGCCCCCAACTAGGGTGCGTGGCGCCGGGGGATGAAAAAGAGTAAACTCGAAGCGCGGATTGATTTTATTTCTATTGAAGGGTCGATAAATCATGACGCATAAAATCGGTTTTGACCGAGAAAAATACATAGAGCTGCAGTCAAAGCACATACAGGCCCGCCGCGAAGAAATCGGCGGAAAGCTCTATCTGGAAATGGGCGGCAAGCTTTTCGATGATATGCACGCCTCCCGAGTGCTGCCGGGCTTTACCCCGGATAACAAGATCGCCATGCTGGAGCGCATCAAAGAGGACATTGAAATCCTCCCGTGCATCAACGCCAAAGACATTGCCCGCCACAAAGTCCGCGCTGATTTAGACATCCTGTATGAAGACGACCTCCTGCGCTTGGTGGACGTATTCCGCAGCCGCGGCTTCTTGGTTGAAAACATCGTCATGACCCAGGTGGAAGACGGAAATGCGCAGGCAGAAGCGTTCATCGAAAAGCTCGAGCGCCTCGGCCTCAAGGTAGCTCGCCACCGCGTTATCCCTGGCTATCCCACGAATACGGATCTCATTGTGTCTGAGGATGGCCTTGGCAAGAACGAGTTCGCGGAAACCTCCCGGGACTTGGTCGTCGTGACCGCCCCAGGTCCTGGTTCCGGCAAGCTCGCCACCGCACTATCGCAGGTCTACCACGAGCACCAGCGCGGCAATAACGCTGGTTACGCCAAGTTTGAGACCTTCCCCATCTGGAATCTTCCCCTCGAGCACCCGGTTAACCTGGCCTATGAGGCAGCCACGGTGGATCTCAACGATTCCAATATTATTGACCACTTCCACTTGAGCGCCCACGGCGAATCCACGGTCAACTACAACCGCGACGTTGAGGCCTTCCCGCTGCTGCGGACCCTGCTGGAAAAGCTCACCGGCACCACGCCGTATGAATCGCCCACGGACATGGGCGTGAATATGGCCGGCTACTGCATTACCGATGACGCGGTCTGCCGCGCCGCCGCCCAACAGGAAATCATCCGCCGCTACTTCAAGGCCAAGGTGGAAGAAGCCCGCGCCGGGCTGGGCGATGAGCAGTCTGAGCGCGCCGCCGTCGTCATGGCAAAGGCCGGCATCAAAGCCGATGACCGCCCAGTAGTGGGCCCGGCCCGCAAGCGCGCGGAGGAAACCGATGGACCCGCCTCCGCAATGCAGCTTCACGATGGCACCATCATCACCGGCCGGACCTCCCCGCTGCTGGGCTGCTCCGCGGCGATGCTGCTCAATGCCCTCAAGTACTTAGCCGGCATCGATGACGATACCCACCTGCTCTCGCCGGAATCGATAGAGCCAATCCAAACGCTCAAGACGAAGCACTTGGGTTCTTCCAATCCCCGCCTGCACACCGATGAAGTGCTCATCGCGCTGTCCGTATCCGCCGCAAAGGACGAGGATGCCCGCATGGCGCTGGAGCAGATCAAGGAACTTTCCGGCTGCGATGTCCACACCACCACCATCCTGGGCTCGGTGGATGAGGGCATCTTCCGCAACCTTGGCGTGCTTGTGACCTCAGATCCGGTCTTCGCCCGCAAGAAGGCGCTGTACCAGAAGCGCTAAGGAATTGGGGATCTTTCCGGTAGCGGGCCTAAGATTATGGGCGTGACTATCGGCAAAGTTCTCCTATATTACTGCTTTACCCCCATTGAGGATCCCACCGCCGTCATGCTATGGCAGCGCACCCTGTGTGAGTCCTTGGGCTTAAAGGGGCGCATCCTCATTTCGGAACACGGCATCAATGGCACCGTTGGTGGCGACATGGATGCCTGCAAGCGCTACGTGCGTCAAACCCGTGAGTACCCAGGCTTTAAGCGCATGCAGTTCAAGTGGTCCGATGGCGGAGCCGATGATTTCCCGCGCCTATCGGTTAAGGTGCGCGATGAAATCGTGGCCTTTGGTGCCCCAGGCGAGCTGAAGGTAGATGAAACCGGTGTCGTCGGCGGCGGTACACACCTCAAGCCGGAAGAGGTCAACAAGCTGGTAGAAGAGCGCGGCGATGAGGTCGTCTTCTTCGATGGGCGCAATGCAATGGAAGCAGAGATTGGCAAATTCAAAAATGCCGTCGTGCCGGATGTGCGCACCACCCATGATTTCATTGAAGAGCTGGAATCCGGCAAATACGACTGGATGAAGGACAAACCGGTCGTCTCCTATTGCACCGGCGGCATCCGGTGTGAGGTCCTTTCCTCCCTGATGAAGAATCGCGGGTTCAACGAGATTTATCAGATTGATGGTGGCATCGTGCGCTACGGCGAAAAGTACGGCAATGATGGCCTGTGGGAAGGCTCCATGTACGTCTTTGATAAGCGCATGCACCAAGAGTTTGGCCAAGGACTAGAGGATCCGGGCTTTATCCAATTGGGCCACTGTGTGCACTGCGGCAAGGGCACTAATACCTTCCACAACTGCATCAACGAGGACACGTGCCGCCAGCAGGTGCTCATCTGTGATGACTGCATCCAGCATGTAGAAACGCAGCATTGCGGCCGACCAGATTGCGCCGAGGTGGCAGCAAAATTCGTCGACCAAGATTCCAAGGCTTGATTAGAAATTGCTAGGTACTGTAAAACAGGCGCGAGATCGCTAGATGCAGCGCCCAGCAGATGCTTTGCTTCGTCTTTGCGTGGACTGAGTGTTAACCAAAGTGGTAATAAAATTTTACCACCATTTTACTTGCTGCAAAGTACTTTCAAGTATGTTGATTTTTATAGGTCCAGCTTTGGCCGTTGCGCTGCAGAGATCGTACGCATCGGTGGCAGGCGGGCCTAAGGTTTTCACATTCGACTTGAGGAGTTTAGTTTATGCCCAATATTAAGATGAAGGGGGGCGCGTTGCCGCGGCTGCACTCGTTGCCCTAGGTGCGATTTCTGTTGCAGTTCCGTCCGCCGTTGCGGCTGAACAAACTGATGAGACGGTGAACGCGGTTAATGATGCTGTTGGAAAAGAATTGCCTCCCGAGGTTGCTAAGCAATTGGATGAGTGGGCAGCATCTCAGAATCTTGATCTCGATGCCGAATTTCAAGAGGAACCTGTAACTACATCTACCGAGACTCAAAAGGCTCTTGCTGATAAGCACATTGTAATGTTCAACCGAGCAGGGGTTGAACCCCCACCGGGTTATGTGTATGACCCTTCAAAGGGAAGTCTGAATGACTATTGTACGAAGTCTCCCGATCAGTTCCCCGCTCCTGGCGACAATGCTGATTTCTCTGGCGCATGCACAAAGCACGACATGTGCTACGGAGCCCATCAGGATCCCGGTGAGCGTGTGGGCTGCAATGTTCAACTAAATAAGGACATGGTTCATATTTGCCAGAGCGTTTATCCAAACGCTGCCGATCCGCGTAGGGGAGGCTGTCTTTCTACTGCAGCAACCTATTTTGCTTTTGTCACTGCAGCTCATCCTAGCCAGTGGAACCCTACGATTTCGGGATAAGAGAAGCAAAGGAGAGTAACTATGGCAAGTGGAAAACTCCGTCCGCTTTGGCCTGAATTGGTGGCGGCTGTCTTAGGGGTGGCTCTCGTTCTTATGGCCCCAGTCAGAATCGGTTGGATCGGCACTGTGGTCATTATTCTATCTGCGGTTTCCGCAATTACCACGTTAATTCTCTCGAAACAGTCCGCGAAAGTTCAGTTGACAGGAATGATCATCGGCATCATTGCCATTGCAGTCGGTCTGTTAATCGGTTCAAAAAATGATGGGCAAACTGCGATCTTCTCGCCGGCCCTTGTTTGGGTACTTGGTGCGGGACTAGTGATGTCGACCCTTTGTACTTTGATAGCTCGAAATTTGAAAGTTAATTCAAAGCAAACAGCTTAGGATTTTGAGTCTTTTCTCCGGCGGCCTCGTCTACCTATCTAGCATAGTAGGCGGGGCCGCTCTCGTGCTTACTGACTGGGTGGTTAGGTGTTTGTAGAGGACAGTCGACTTAGAGAGTCAGTACCCATGACTGGTTACGGTCAACATGCAGTGCAAACGCAGTTGGCAGCCCAGCTAGCCAAGCAGGAGAGCTAGTCGCGCGCCTTTTCCTTGTGGAAGGAGTCCCACCACCACTGTTGCCACGCGGTGGCGTGTGGGTTGCCTGGCGGATAGGTGACGCCACCGGGCGTGTGTAGTTCGGTCACCGGGCTAATGCCGTGCAGCGAGTTGAGGAACCACAGGGGGCATTCGGTGGTGAGCTCCGGGGGGGGGGGGGGAGCGGGCGTGTTTCGGTCCGTATGCATAGGGCCGCGGCGCGCCGGGTGACCTGGTGCAGCGTGATGCTGGGCAGCGCCGTCCCGGTGGGGAGGACAAGAGTCTCTCCTCCCAAGCGACGAGCGCGCCGGTGGTAGTCTCCATCATGGCACCGGTGGAATCCACAATGATGGTGTCATCGGTGCCGTCTACCTGATACTCGGCACGGTAGCGTGCCCGTGCTGGGAAATCAGGGCCCTTGACTAACGGCTGCGAGCAAGGGTCGGGAGCATGTGCATAGGATAGCCGGGTGACTGGGCGCGCTGGGGGAGCGGGGCGAATATCCAGGCGCAGTTGTCCGGCGGCTAGCGAGATACGGGGAAAAAGATCGCCCGGGGGCGAAGAGCTGCAGCATCGCAGGAACGAATCCCGCGGGAAGCGGTCCGGCCACCGACTCCAAGCGCCGGAGGTGAAGGTGAAGGCCGTTTGAGTGGGCGTCGCCAAGCATCCGCCAGGAATCCGCAACGTCGAAGGGGCCGGGGTGGGGTTGGTGCGGAATAAAACTGCCGTCGTGCCAGAGATAGGTGCTCATTGCCATGCCCCTAATACGGACTGCGCTTTGAGGTTGCGCTCTTCTAGCTCGGCTATTGGATCCGAATCCAAAACGATGGCCCCGCCGGCCCCGATAGTGACCTCACCGCCCGCGCGTACGGTCGTGCGAATGACCACGCTGAGATCGGCTTGTTCATCAAAACCCAAGTAGCCCACCACGCCAGAGTAGACCCTGCGCGGGCTGGTCTCGAGCTGATCGATGATTTCGCAGGTGCGCAGCTTTGGCGCGCCCGTCATCGAGCCAGGAGGAAAGGTCGCGCGGAGAGCATCTACTGCGGTGGTACCGGTTCGCAGTTGTCCAGTTATGGAGGACACCAATTGATGAACCGTGGCATAGCTTTCTACCTGCATCAACTTTGGCACGCGCACGCTGTCGAGCTCGCATACTCGGGAAAGGTCATTGCGCAGCAGGTCCACGATCATGAGGTTTTCGGCGCGCGTCCTCAGGTCCGTGGTCAACAACGCAGGATCTTGGTCGGCGGAGATAGTGCCTTTAATCGGCTTGGCCTCCATCTCACGCCCGTGCACGGTGAGGAAGCGCTCAGGCGAGGCACTGCACACTTCTACGCCATCGAAGACGAGGTGCGCGGCATAGGGAGCGGGATTGCGCGAGCGCAGTTGGGGGTAGAGCTCCCCCTCCCCTCGGCCGTGGCCGAGTAGGTATCGGTTAGGCAGACCTCGTAGCTCTCGCCGACGTGCAGGAATCCTTGGGCGCGCTTAATCCGCTCCAGGTAGCCGGGGCTGCGCCAGGAGCCCGCGCTGAGCGACGCCCCGCTGCCTTCCCCAGTGTCCTGTAGCCCATCCGCGCCCAAGGCGGTTTCCAATCGGTCCAGCAGATCTTCAGCGCTGTTGCCAGCCAGGCAGCACAGATGCGCGGTTTCTGCCTGGTGGTCATAGACGATAAAGGATCGCGGACGCACAAAATAAGCATCTGGGTAAGGGGAGCGGTGGCTTAACGCAATGGGCAGGGTGAGCTGGGCGCACTCATAGGCTAGGTAGCCGATAACCCCGCCGGTGAAGGGAAGTTCTGGGGCGTTGGTGACGCGGGTAGCGAGCTCACGGTCAAGGAGGGCGGGGATATCGGGGGATTCGCCAAGCCGGTAGCGGAAGGAGCGGCTCAACGTACCGGCGGTATCACCGAGGATGGAATAGCGCCTGTGGGGATCCGCGGAGTCGAGGAAAAGGCATCGTCGCCTTCGGCGCGCAGGGTGGCAAAGACACGTGCGCAGTCTACCGCGCCGGGAATCTCGCGGTGGAGCAGGCGAAACCCACCCAGGAAATTGCGCATGATCTGCCTCCCATAGTGGGTGAGCACCGACTCGGGATGGAATTGCACGCCCCAGTGCGGCAACCCATCGACCTTGAGCGCTTGAATGACGCCATCCTCGCTGCGGGCATGAACGGTGACACCGAAGACCTCGTCAATCTGCAGGGAGTGGTAGCGCACTACCTCGAAGTTTTGCGGGATTCCAGCAAAGATTCCCTCGCCCGAGTGGCTAATGGTAGAGACAAAACCGTGGCGCGGCTGCGGCGCACGAGAAACTTGGGCGCCGGCCAACAGGCCCAGCCCTTCGTGGCAAAGGCATACGCCCAGCACCGGAATCTCGGCCGAGGTTGCGGCGGCAATGACGGCTCAGGCAGCACCGAAATCCTCCTCCCGTTCAGACCTGCCCGGACCAGGAGAAATCACCACATGAGAAAACTCGCCCGCACGGACGCGCTCGGGGAGCCCCTCCGCCTCACCGGCAGCGACGACGAGTGGCTCGCAGCCTGCTACCTCCGCGATGAGGTGGGCGAGGTTAAAGGTATAAGAATCGTAATTATCAAGCAGAGGGATCATCGGGAGGTGGAATTTCTCTAGGTGGTGCCCGAATCCATGAGGAAAAGCTGGATATCGCTAATAGCCCAGATCATGAAATTGAAAGCTACCACCCAAAAGATCGCCATCCAGCTACGCCAGCGCAGGTAGCGGCGCAGCTTGCGCACCATAATGATCGCGCAGCCAATCATGCCCAGCAGTGGGATGATCATGGTGGAAATGGCAAAGAAGTTTCTTTGGCCTTCGGTACACAGCCAGCTTGCGGTGCCGTCCTCGCACAGGGGTCCGCCGGTAAGGCGCGAAAAGAGCGCGACGCCGAAGCCATATAGCGCGGAGATGACCAGCACGGACACCATGTACCAGACGGCTTGGCGTGTGGAGCGCCGGTTGGCGGCGGCTACCTCGACGGGATCGGGCTCGTCTGCCAAATCATCGAAGCTTTGCGGCTCGGGCCGGCGCAGGTTGGCATAATCGGCGTCGGTCGTCAGGTCGTTTTCGGGGTGCTCTGGGCGCGAGCTCATACATCAAAGCCTAGTCGGTCGCGGGGTGAATGAGTACCGGTACGCGAATATGAGGGAGCAACTCGGTTGCGTTAGAACCCAAAAAGACCCGCGCGATGGGGCCTTGTGGGGTAGAGGCCATCAACATTAGATCGCCCTTTTTCCACTTGAGCGAATCAACGGCACCGGACCACCCGGCCCCGGAACCGATCTCAGAGGAGACCTCGAGCTCCGGGTAAGCATCTTGGATGCGGTCGCGAGCCCGGTCGAGCATTGCTAACGAATCCTCGTGCCACTCGGCGGTGAGCTTTAGCGCAATATCGCTTTTATCCTTCGACGGGGAATTCAGCAGGTCATTCGCTGAGAAAGCCAAGATGCGCAGGGGTAGATCCCAGCGATCCGCCAGCGCGGCTGCACCCAATAATTCCCTATCCGCACGGTCACCGCGCTCCGTAATGACAAAAATAAAGCGGGTCACGCCGTGTTTCGATAATTTGGCCTTGCGCGGGATAAGCCCTAAAGATTGTGGCGAGTAGTGCAGGAGGGTATCCGCAGTTGAACTGGGGAAAAAGCGGCCCTTGGGCGCGGCCTGGTTGGGGCCTAAAAGTATGAGATCAGCCTGAAAATCCTGGGCCATCTCAGTAAGGAGCTGGGGGCGGGAAGGGCCATCGACAAGCACGGAGGGCGTATCGTCCCAGTACTTTTCCGGGATACCTGCCTCCGTCAGGGCCGCAGCGGTGGCTGTCGTGCATGCTTGCTTTTGCTCTTTAAACCATTTTTTGTATTTCCCGCCTAGCTTGGACAAGGACGTCGTGGTCCACGGTTGGAAAACCGTGGAAATAACGCGCACCTCTATCACCGCGGTGCGCGATAGCCATGCGGCGAAGTCGAGGGGTTCCGTACCGGAAGAGGAAGGACTCCACGAAATGAGGATGCGCAACGGCTCTTTGGCCGAGCCTTTATGCAGGGTCGGCAGCAGCGGTTGGTTAGATTTTTTGCCCATAGAATGAATAAGTATGCGAAAGCTTAATGAGTACTAAAGCTCATTATCGTCTGTTGCGGCCGCAAAACTAAAATTGCATGTGGCCGTAAGCTCGCTACTCGCTATCCATGGTGGGGCGGTAGACATCCGCAAGCTTGGAAATGACCGCGCCCATCTCGCGGGCGGTGGCCAAGTCCTCGGGCTCGAGCCACCGCATAATCTCCGCAAGGGCCGCGGCGCGTTGCCCGGAAACTATGGCCAATTCGGACTCGCCCAGTTGGGTGAGCGCGACCAGCACGCCGCGGCGATCTTCTTCATCGCGGTGGCGTTCCACGAACCCGCGGCGTTCTAGTTGATAGAGCGCGTTGGACGCGGTGGGCATGCGGATAAGCTCTGCCTGGGCGATGGTGGATACGCGGGAAGGCCCGCGCAAGCGCAACTGGTTCATGATGGAGACCTGCGAGGTAGTCAGCGATGAACCCTCTGCAGTGCGCTGGAAAATAAGAATTAACTTATTGAGCGCCGGTTGGATGTCCCGCGCTACCTCTACCGCGTCCTCGTAGTTGGACGGGGACTTCGTTGGGTCCGTCTCATCATGGTGTTGCGTCATAGAACTAAATTCTATCGTGCCCTACCGCCTGGCGGTAGTATCGCGACGAAAAAATTAGCTTCCCTTAATAAAATCTTCCAGCTCATTGCGCGCGACATCGTCGCCCTTCTGCACTGGAGGGGACTTCATCAGGTAGGAGGAAGCGGAAAGTACCGGTCCGGCAACCTTGCGGTCCAAGGCGATCTTGGCGGCACGGACGGCATCGATAATGATGCCGGCGGAGTTAGGGGAGTCCCAGACCTCGAGCTTGTACTCCAGGTTCAGCGGGACCTCGCCGAATGCGGAACCCTCCAAGCGGACATAGGCCCACTTGCGGTCATCCAGCCACTCCACGTAGTCCGAGGGACCGATGTGGACGTTGCGGTCTGCGCGCTTGCCAGCAATAGGGGAATTGTGCACGTTGGAGGTCACGGACTGGGTCTTGGAAATCTTCTTAGACTCCAGGCGCTCGCGCTCCAGCATGTTCTTGAAGTCCATGTTGCCGCCCACGTTGAGCTGCATCGTGCGGTCCAAGCGCACGCCGCGGTCTTCAAAAAGCTTCGCCATAACGCGGTGGGTAATGGTGGCACCAACCTGGGACTTGATGTCATCGCCCACGATGGGCAGGCCGGCGTCTTCAAACTTCTTGGCCCACTCTGGGTCGGAAGCAATGAAGACCGGCAGGGCGTTTACGAATGCGCAACCAGCGTCGATAGCGGCCTGGGCGTAGAACTTATCCGCCTCTTCGGAACCAACCGGCAGGTAAGAAACAACAACCTCGGCACCGGCCTCGCGGAGGGCAGCTGCGACATCGGCAGGAGCTTCATCCGATTCCGTGATGGATTCCTGGTAGTAACGGCCCAGGCCATCCATGGTGGGGCCGCGCTGAACGGTGACCCCGAGGTCTGGGACGTCTGCGATGGTGATGGTGCAGTTGCGGGAGCTGCGGGTAGCCTCCGCAAGATCCTTGCCCACCTTGTCTCCATCGACGTCGAAGGCCGCGACGAACTCAATATCGCCGACGTGGTAAGGCCCGAACTGGGTGTGCATCAGGCCAGGAATATTTTCCTCTGCTGCGGCGTTGCGATAAAACTCCACGCCCTGAATAAGGGATGTGGCGCAGTTGCCGACGCCGACGATGGCGACCTTTACTTTGTCAGACACACTATGCTCCTTTATAAATTCGTTGCTGTGTGGTGCCTGCGCAACGTTAGGCCAGAAATTATGCCTGGTGGTAGCACGACGGCATATGGATCGATCAAGAAGAGGAAATTAAGATAATGCGGGTGAATTCCGTTGCCTTTAAGCACGAGCTTTCTCACGAATGGGAGCGCACCCAACACGTCCGCGAATACCGCGCCGGGCACTTGGGGCGCGATGAGGTGTGTGACGCGGACTTCCTCCTCCGGGCCGCCGCCGAGCACCACGGCCGCACCATGGATAAGCCCT
Organism: Corynebacterium limaceinasi; assembly: GCF_046717465.1. Taxonomy (NCBI): domain Bacteria; kingdom Bacillati; phylum Actinomycetota; class Actinomycetes; order Mycobacteriales; family Corynebacteriaceae; genus Corynebacterium; species Corynebacterium limaceinasi. The sequence goes on along the minus strand of NZ_CP177100.1, from coordinate 2,411,903 downwards.
GCCCGGTCTGTGGGGAGGACCTGCGCCTGACCCGGTGGGTATACGGCGAGAGCCTAGGCCGGCGCGCCGGGAGCGCCCGTAGCGAGCAAGAAATAGCGGAATTTGTTGGTGAAGGCCTGGAATTTACCGTGCATGAGGTGGAGGTCTGTCGACACTGCCGGTGGAATCATTTGTTGCGTTCTGCAACGGCTTTTAACGCGTGTTAGTTTTCGACGCACCGCCTTAGGCAGTAAGCTGCAATTATTTAGATTGTTACCAGGGATGAATGAGGACACGAATCAGTGACCGAGAAGGAATCTACTGGCGAGTCCACTAAGGTGGACCGCCGTAAAGAAGGCGAAGAACCCAAAAAGCGCCGCATCTGGCCGTGGGTCGTTGCGGCTCTCCTAGTGGTTTTTGTGGCACTGCCTGCAGGCCTTTTTGCGTATGCCTATTCGCAATACACCGTTCCGGAGCCCAAAGAGCTGGCCAATAACCAGGTCTCTACCATCTATGCCTCCGATAACGACACCCAGTTGGCGCGTTTGGTTCCGCCGGAAGGCAACCGCACGCATGTGACCTTGGATGAGGTACCCGTCTTTGTCCAAGACTCCGTGCTCGCCGCCGAGGACCGCGACTTCTGGGAAAACTCCGGCTTTTCCTTTACCGGTTTGGGCCGCGCGGTACTGGGTAAGGTCACCGGCAATGACACCGCCGGTGGTGGTTCCACGATTACCCAGCAGTACGTGAAAAACACCCTGGTGGGCAACGAATATTCCTACGTGCGCAAGGCGCGCGAGCTCATCTACTCCATTAAGATGACCAATGAGTGGGAAAAAGAAGACATCCTTAACGCCTACCTGAACACGGTCTACTTCGGCCGCAATGCCTACGGCATCCAGGCTGCATCCAACGCCTACTTTGATAAGGACGCCAAGGACCTCACCCCTGAGGAAGGCGCCATGCTCGCCGGTCTTATCCAGTCGCCTTCTGGCCTGGACCCGCGCGTGAACCAGGAAGGTTCCGAAAACCGGTGGAACTACGTTCTTGACGGCCTCGTGGACATGGGCGATCTCAGCAAGGAAGAGCGCGATGGAATGGTCTTCCCGGAGACCCGCGACCCCTCTGAGTATTCGGCATATACGGAAGCCCCTGGTGCTAATGGCCACATTAAGGACCAGGTCATCCGCGAACTTGAAGAGGTGGGAATTACGGAAAACCAGGTCTCCACCGGCGGCCTGCGCATTACCACCACCATCGATATGAACGTGCAAAACAATACGGTGCAGGCAGTCGATGACCAGCTGGCGCCGCTGCAAGAAGACGCCCGCGCCGCTTCCGTGACCATCGACCCGAAGACGGGTGCGGTGCGCGGTTACTTTGGCGGGCATGATTCCAACGGTTGGGACTACGCCAATTCGCCGCTACAGACCGGCTCGACCTTCAAGATCATGGCGCTTGCCGCTGCACTGCAGCAGGGCATTAGCTTGGATACCAACTACTCCTCGGCGCCGTACCAGCTGCCGGGCTCCGATCTGGTCACCAACGTGGGCGGCGGCTGTGGCGTATGCGACCTACGCGAGGCGACCAAGCAGTCCCTGAACACGTCTTACTTGCGCCTGCAGAGCGATTTGAAGAACGGTACCCAGGACACCGCGGATATGGCCCACGCTTTGGGCGTTGCCCGCTCGCTGCCGGGTATCGAAGAGACGCTGACCGAAAACGGCAAGCAGCCTTTCGAAGGCGTGGTCTTGGGCCAGTACCAGTCCCGTCCGCTGGACATGGCAACCGCGATGTCTACCCTTGCGAACCAGGGCGTCTGGCACAACCCGCACTTTGTGCAGCGCGTAGAAAATGCCGCCGGTGAAGTTCTGTATGAACACCCAGACGATGAGGGCGAGCGCCGCGTTTCTGCCAATGTGGCCAATAACGTCCTTGAGGCCATGGGGCCGGTGGCGGCATGGTCCAACGGCTCGCTGGCGGGCGGACGTGCTTCGGCATCTAAGACCGGTACGACCCAGCTGGGTGATTCGGGAACTAATAAGGATGCGTGGATGGTCGGCGCTACCCCGCAGCTTGCCTCCGCCGTGTGGGTCGGTACGGCCGATAACACCTCTGCCATTTTCGACCAGTATGGCGGCATCATGTACGGTGCGGGCGCACCGACGAAGATCTGGAAGTCCGTGTTGGATAACTCCTTGGCGGACCAGGAATTCCAGCAATTCCCCTCTGCTTATCCCGTACGCTTCGGCACGGTTTCTGCCGGCGGTGGCGCTCCGGCCTACAACTCAGGTGGTAGCGCCGGCGGGCAAAGCACCCAGAACTACACTGGTCCAGCGCAAAATGGCGCCCCTGAAGAAGAGACCAGCCCAGCACCTGCGGAAAGCCCGGAAGCGGGTCGCGATGCCCCATCACAGCAGCCGGAGACCCAGGGAGGCAATAATGGAAACGGCGGCAACCGGGGCAACGGCGGCGGCAATAATGAGCCGGCCCCACCCGAAGCTCCGTCTTTAGATGACATCCTTGACCGCGAAGGCGGCCTGGCTGACCTCTTAGGCTAAGCAAGGAGCGGTACGCGTGAGCCAAGATCAGCGCTTGTCTGCTGCAGACGAACCGATGGCGCGGGGCGTCATCGAGTTCCTGGGCGGGCCGAGGGGACGCTTTGCCCGGGGCAGCCGCACGCAGTGGTGGACCCCGTTGCGCGCGCTCATCGCGGTAGCATGGGTTTTCTTAGCCGGCGGGTTCTTATCCAAGGCAAATTGCGCTACTGGTACTCCCGGCGAAGACGGCACCATCAAGCTTGATTGGTCCGCCAACCGCCAGTACACCTCTTTTTGCTATAACGACATCGTCCCGCTGTATGAAGGCCGCGGTTTAGATCAACCGGGCTTTCCCTACGCCTATTCCTGGCAGGAAGATGGCCTGACCCGCTACATGGAATACCCGGTATTGGCGGGCATGTTCCAGGGCCTGATGGGCTGGATTGCGCGCCATACCTATGGGCTCGTGGAGTGGGCCGGGGTGCCCGCCGCTGGTTGGTACTTTGGGCTAACCGCCATGGTCATGGCCTGCATCTGGGTCGGCGTCATCTACATGGTCTACCTTTTGGTGGGAAATCGCACGTGGGACACCATCCTGGTGGCCGCCAGCCCGTTGATTATCATCCATGCCTTTAGCAATTGGGATATACCTGCCATCGCCTTTGCCGTCGGCGCGCTGCTGGCCATTAGCCGCCACCGCCCCTGGCTCGCCGGCATCCTCATCGGCCTTGGAACCGCATTCAAATTATGGCCGGTATTCCTGCTTGGTGCGTTTTTCGTCCTTGCCTGGCGCAATCGCCGCTGGGACGCTTTTGCCAAGGTCGCCGTCGCTACGGCCGCCGCGTGGCTCGTGGTCAACCTTCCCGTCGCCTTGAAATACCCGGCGGCTTGGGCGGAATTTTTCCGCTTGAACCAGGAGCGCGGCGCGGAATGGACCACCCTGTATGCACTGATTAGCCGGAATTCGGGCATTTCTTTCAGCCAGGACTTTTTGAATACCTTCTCCCTCGTGGCATTCATCCTCTTGTGCGTCTGTATTGCCTTGGCCGGCTGGCGCAGCCCGCTTACCCCGCGGGTGGCGGAGTTGGTATTCCTCATCGTTGCGGCTTTCCTGCTGGTCAATAAGGTATGGTCCCCGCAGTATTCGCTCTGGCTGCTGGTCCCAGCGGCCTTGGCCGTGCCGCGTTGGCGGTTGGTTTTGGGCTGGGCGCTTGCCGATGCCCTCGTATGGCCCCTACTTATGTGGCACATGCTCGGCATTGATAATAAGGGCATTCCCCACGAGCTTTTGGACGTGGCGATCCTCGTGCGCGATGGATTCATTATCGCCATGGCGGTGATTGTTCTGCGGCAAATGTGGAATAACACGGAAGATAAAGTGCGTGCTGCGCATACGGGCCGCGACCCAGTGGCGGGAGTATTTCAATGATTGTGACATTAATCGGCATGGTGTCGATCTTGTTGGGCTTTATCTGCGTCATGGCGGCGTTTTGGCTGTTTCATAACAGGGAAGATAAGCGCGGGCCCATCATCTTGGGCGTCCTTGCCATTGTTTTTCTGACCATCATCCCTGCGACGTGTGCTATCTTTTTTGCCGCCACCACGACGGGATAGATTTCTTTTCGCCGGTCATATGCGGTACTGTGGTGGGGTTGCTTGACGCAACGTACCCTCCTGCTGCATCCGCAAAGGTGATGCAGCCGAAAACGACTAGACCATAGGAGGTGATGAGGTCCGTGCGTCACTACGAAGTCATGATCATTCTGGATCCTAATCAGGATGAGCGCACCGTAACCCCGTCCCTAGATAAGTACCTCGACATCGTCCGCAAGGACGGCGGCAAGGTTGAGAACCTCGATGTATGGGGCAAGCGTCGCCTTGCATACCCCATCGAGAAGAAGGAAGAGGGCATTTACGCCGTCGTTAACCTGGAGTGCGAGCACCCTTCGGTTTCCGAGCTCGACCGCCGCCTGAACCTGAACGACACCATCCTGCGTACCAAGGTTCTGCGCACCGACAGCAAGTAGCGGATACTGGGATCAGGCACAATCCACGTAACCGATAAGGAGTAAAGACATGGCACAGGGAGATACCAATATTACGGTGGTGGGCAACATGGTTGCTGACCCCGAGCTTCGCTTCACCCCAGCGGGTGCGGCGGTAGCTAACTTCCGCGTCGCCTCCACGCCTCGTCGCTATAATTCGCAGACGAACCAGTGGGAAGACGGCGAAGCTATGTTCCTGACCTGCAACGTATGGCGCCAGGCGGCGGAGAACGTCGCCGAGACCCTGAGCAAGGGCATGCGCATCATCGTTACCGGCCGCTTGAAGCAGCGTTCCTTCCAGACCCGCGAGGGTGAAAACCGCACTGTATTTGAGATCGACGTCGATGAGGTCGGTCCGTCGCTCCGCTACGCCACCGCACAGGTAAACCGCAATCCCCGTGAGGGCGGCGGCAACTATGGTGGCGGCCAGCAGCAGCGCTCGAATAACAATAATCAGGGCGGCTTTGGAGGACAGCAACAGCAACAGCAGCAGTCGCAGCAGCAGAACCAGGCTCCTGCAGAGGATCCGTGGAACTCCGCACCGCCCGCTGGCGGCTTCGGAGGCGCTGATTCTGAACCCCCGTTCTAAGTCTGTCACCCGCAACTATTCAACTAACTCAATTGAAAGGCAGGGATCATGAAGCTGATCCTCACCGCTGCCGTTGAGAACCTCGGCGCCGCTGGCGAAATTGTTGAGGTTAAGGACGGCTACGGACGTAATTACCTGCTTCCCCGCGGCTTGGCTATCGTGGCTTCCCGCGGCGCTGAGAAGCAGATTGAGGGCATCAAGCGCGCCCAGGAAGCTCGCGAAATTCGCGACCTGGACCACGCACGCGAGGTCCGCAACCAGCTTGAGCAGCTGACGAACGTTGAGGTCAAGGTTAAGACCTCCACTTCCGGCAAGCTCTTCGGTTCCGTTACCGCAGAAGACATTGTCAAGGCCGTCTCCAAGGCCGGTGGCCCTAACTTGGATAAGCGTATCGTTGATATGCCCAAGGGCCTGGTCAAGAAGACCGGCAACTACCAGGTCGAGCTGAAGCTGCACGCTGACGTGCTCGGCAAGGTGAACTTCTCGGTCGTCGCTGCCTAAGCAGCGCTCGACGGTCCACAGACCCAAAGACAACAGCACGGCTTAAGGCCCCAAGAATTCTCTATGTGAGGTGGAGAATTCCTGGGGCCTTTTGCCTACCCAATTGGCCTGTGGATAACTGTGAAAATCTGTGGATGAATGTGGAATTCAGGGTTCGGGGACACCACGATTTTGTCACGACTTTACCGCTGGTCACGGCCTATTTTCCGCTACGCTGTGGGAATTTTCACACTAGCAAATAACAGCTCTGACCAGCGGTTATTATCGCTGCAGGTCAGGGCGGTGTTGAGTTATCCACACCCGTGACCTCGGTAAATGAAATGCAAGGATCGGCCTACCAGGTAATTCCACAAGACCCTGTGGATAACTGTGGGAGTTATACCCAGGCGGGTAGTGTCCGGGCGCTCGTCTACACTTGGACAGCGTTACACAAGGTCGCTTCACGGACACCAAGGGGGACACATGACCAACGCGAGCTTTGATGATGAACAGCTTCCACCGGAACCGCCTGCGCCGGATAACGCCGTAGCGCGCCGGCCGCGGTATCAACAGGACCAACCGCAGCGCTACGAGGAGTATCGTCAGCCGCCATCGGACCGGGAAGCCGAGCAGGGCGTATTGGGTGCAATGCTGCTTAGCCCCAATACGGTCATGGAGGTTATTGAAGAGCTCGAACCCGATGACTTTTATTATCCGGCCCACGCGCTAATTTATGGCGCGATGCTGGACCTTTATGCAGCGGGCCAAGACATTGACCCGCTTATCCTTTCCTCGCGGTTGGATAGGTTCAATAACCTTGAGCGCGTTGGCGGCGCACCCTATTTGCACACGCTTTTGGCTACGGTTCCTACCGCTGCCAACGCCCGCTATTACGCGGAAATCGTGGCGGAAAAGGCCGTCTTGCGCCGGCTAGTGGATGCCGGTACGCGCGTGGTCCAATTGGGCTTTTCGGGCACGGAGGATGCTGAGATCGAATCGGTGATCGACCGGGCCCAGCAGGAAGTTTTTGCCATCGCCCAGCGCAAAACCGCTGAGGACTACCGCGTGCTGGGGGATCTGATTGACCCGACCATTGATGAGTTGGCGGCGCTGCAGCAGGCCGGCGGCGTTGAATTGGGTGTGCCCACAGGGTTTATTGACTTGGATAAGCTCACCAACGGTTTGCACGCAGGCCAGATGATCATCGTGGCCGCGCGACCCGGTGTGGGTAAGTCCACGCTGGCGATGGACTTCATTCGCTCGTGCTCGCTGCAGCACGGCAAGTCCTCCGTCATCTTCTCCTTGGAAATGTCCGCCTCAGAGATCGTTATGCGCCTGCTCTCCGCGGAATCCGAGGTCAAGCTTACCGATATGCGCAGTGGCGGGGTGTCCACAGAGGATTGGGCGAAGATCGATGACACGCTTAACCGCGTTCAAGATGCGCCGCTGTTTATCGATGATTCCCCGAACCTGACGATGATGGAGATCCGCTCCAAGGCCCGCAGGCTCAAGCAGCAGCATGGCCTCGACCTTATCGTTTTGGACTATCTGCAGCTGATGTCCTCGGGCAAAAAGGTAGAGTCACGCCAGCAAGAGGTCTCGGAATTCTCGCGCCAGCTTAAGCTATTGGCCAAGGAGCTTGAGGTGCCGGTGATTGCCATTTCGCAGCTGAACCGTGGACCTGAAGCCCGAAACGACAAGAAGCCACAATTGGCTGACCTGCGTGAGTCCGGTTCCTTGGAGCAGGACGCCGATATGGTGATGCTGCTTTACCGCCCAGACTCGCAGGACCGTGATAACGAGCGCGCCGGTGAAGCGGATATTATCTTGGCCAAGCACCGCGGCGGGCCCATTGACACCGTACAGGTGGCCCACCAGCTGCACTACTCCAAGTTCGTCAACATGGCGCACGGATAAAAGACTTATAGGTCCACGACGGCCGCGGGGTCCCCTAACCGGGGACCCAGAATTACCAGCACGATAAAGACCGCCGCAGCGGCCAGAGAGAGCCACCGCCAAACCGGGAAGAAGCGTTGGCCGCACCAGTAGGCGATCGCTGCACCGATGAGCGCGCCGAGGGTATTAAAGAGGAGATCGTCGACATCCGTGCGGCCCAGCGCGAAGGCATATTGGGCCGTCTCCAGGGTTAAACTCAGCGCGAATCCCCAGGCCGTGGATACCTTCACGGAACGGCATAGCGTAAATACTAGGAGCCCGAAGGGGATGAAGAAGGCGGTATTACCGGCGTACTCAAAAATCGGGGCGAACCAGCTATTGCCAGAGAATTCGTCGAGGGGAACTAAGTGGAGCTCGCGGACGCGTTGATTTTCGGGCTTCCACAGGTAACCGATCTGGAAGAAGGCCTTCAGGGTAGTCAGCGCTACCATGACGCCGATCCAGGCGCTAAGGGCTAATTTATCGAGCAAGGGCCTCACCCTTAAGCTCAGGCAAAGTAAATGCCGCTACGGCGGCGATGGCGAATGCGGCCGCAAATAACACAAAGAGGAATCCAGCTCCGGTCGCCGCGATCAACGGCGGCACAATAAGGGGTGCCACGATGGAGGCGATGCGGCCAAACCCCGCCGCGGCACCCGTACCGCGCCCGCGCAGCGCGGTGGGGTAGAGCTCGGGACCGATGGCATACAGGGCACCCCAGGCGCCGAGGTTGAAGAAGGACAACAGACACCCGGCGATGATGATGAATACCTCGGAGCTTGCGGTGCCGTAGAGCCCGGCGGAGACGGCGGAGCCGACCAAGAACACGGCGAGGGTAATCCGCCGGCCCCAGACCTCAATGAGCCAAGCGGCGGTGGCATAGCCCGGCAGCTGCGCCAAGGTAATGATGAGGGTGAAGCTGAAGGATTTTACGAGCGAGAAACCATCGGCAACCAGCAGGGACGGGATCCAGATGAAGGCGCCGTAATAGGAGAAATTGACGCAAAACCAAATAGTCCACAGCGCCGCTGTGCGGCGGCGCAGGCCCGGCCCCCAAATGGAGGTCTCGGTGGAGGCGGTGGGTTCCGGGTGGGCATCGTCAAGCGGCTGGCCCGCGGCGGCCTCTTCGAAGGATGCCACAATCTCTTCGGCCTCCTCGTGGTGGCCCTTGGACTCGAGGAAGCGCACCGATTCCGGCAAGCCCAAGCGCACGTAAACCGAATAAGCGGCGGGGATGAGACCCACTGCAAACCCCCAGCGCCAGCCGTTTTCGCCGGCGCCGACGATGAAGGTGCCGATGAGCGCGGCGAGGATCCAGCCGAGCGCCCAGAAGGCCTCGAGGAGGACCACCATGCGCCCGCGGACGCGGCGCGGCGAGAATTCGGAGATGAGAGTGGAGGCGACCGGCAGCTCCGCGCCCAAGCCCAGCCCAACGATGAAGCGGAAGATGATAAGCATGGTCAGCCCACCGGCCAGGGCGGAGGCACCGGTGGCTAGGCCATAGACCAAGAGGGTGAGGGAGAAGATGTGGCGGCGGCCGTATTTATCCGCAAGGAGCCCGCCGAATGTCGCGCCCAGAGCCATGCCGAGGAAGCCAACAGAGGCGAGCCAGGAGGTTTGGGTGCTGCTCAAATCCCAATGCACGGCCAGGGCGGCCATGATGAAGGAAATGAGCCCCACATCCATAGCATCGAGCGCCCACCCTAGGCCGGAGCCTAGGAGTAGGCGCTTGTGTTTGCTGGTGACCGGGAGCCGGTCTAATCGTTCATTGCGGCTGAGCATGCGCTAATCATAGCGCTGGCTAGAAAATTTCCGGAGACGCAGGGAATTGGATACGACGAATACGGAACTCAATGCCATGGCGATGCCTGCAAATAGCGGGTTGAGCAGGCCAAAGGCCGCCACGGGGATGAGAATAATATTATAGGCAAAGGCCCAGAACAGGTTGCCCTTAATGATCTGCAGCGTGCGGCGGGACAGGCGAATGGCATCGGCGGCAGACCGCAGGTCCCCATTCATCAAGGTGATATCGGAGGCCTCGATGGCAACGTCGGTCCCGGCGCCCATCGCCAAGCCAAGGTCCGCTTGGGCAAGGGCCGCGGCATCGTTGACGCCGTCACCAACCATCGCCACATTGTGCCCCTCGGACTGCAGCTTCTTGATGACGTCGACCTTTTCCTCCGGAACCACGCCGGCCGTGACCTCGGTGATGCCAACTTCCTCTGCCACGCGCTTGGCCGCGCCCTCGTTATCGCCGGTCAGCAGGTGCGGGGTCAGGCCCAGCTTCTTCATCTGCTGGACGGCCTCAGCGGAGGTGGGTTTGACGGTGTCGCGGACCTCAATGAGCCCAGCGAGCTCATCGTCGAGGTACACCGCCACCGGGGTAGCACCCGCGGCCTCGGCCTCGCGGAAGGCATCAGCGTATTGGCCTAGGTCTCCACGCGGCTTGCCGACGCCCACGCGCACCCCATCCACCGTTGCTTCCACGCCAGCGGTGCTGGTGGAAAAGTCGGTGCCGGGCTCTACGTCGCGCTCACGGGCAATCGCCTGGGCGATGGGGTGCTCGGAGTTTCGCTCGACGGCTGCGGCGTATTCGAGGACATTGCCATGCACGGCCGTAACGGACATTTCACCGGCGGTCACCGTGCCGGTCTTATCCATCACGATGGTATCGACCTGCTTGGTGGACTCGAGGATCTCCGGGCCCTTAATGAGCAAGCCCAGCTGGGCACCGCGCCCCGTGCCGACCAAGATGGCGGTTGGGGTGGCAAGGCCCAGCGCGCAAGGGCAGGCGATGATCAACACTGAGACAGCGGCGATAAACGCCGGCGCCACGCCGCCAAAGATGAGGTGTACCAGCAGCGTGAGGACGGAAATCCCGATCACTACCGGAACGAAGACCTGCGCGATGCGGTCCACCAAGCGCTGCACGGGGGCCTTTGAGGCCTGCGCGTTGGTGACCAAGGTGGCCATTTGGGAAAGGACCGTGTCCTCGCCCACCTGGGTGGCCTTGACCTCCAACTTGCCGGAAGCGTTAATGGTGGCGCCGGTAACGGTATCGCCCACGCCCACCTCTTCCGGGACGGATTCACCGGTGATCATGGAGGCATCCACGGCGGAATTGCCGGAGACGACCTCACCATCGGTGGCAACCTTTTCGCCCGGGCGCACAACGAAGACATCGCCCACCTGCAATTGGGAGATGGGGATGCGCTTTTCCTTGCCATCCCGCAGCACGGAGGCTTCCTTCGCACCCATGGACAGCAGGGTGCGCAGCGCCTCGGACGATTGTCCCTTGGCCTTGACCTCGAACCAGCGGCCGAGGAGCAGGAAGGTAATGACCATTCCCACGGACTCAAAGTAGATATGGTCCATCTCGGCCGAGCTGGAGGACCACGACATGCTCATGGTCATGCCGGGCTCGCCGGCGTTGCCAAAGAATAGCGCGTACAGGGACCACAGGTATGCGGCCGAAGTGCCCATGGAAATTAAGGTATCCATGGTGAACGAGCCGTGCTTCAGGTTGGTCCACGTAGCGGAGTGGAAGGGGGCGCCACCAAAGATGAAGACGACGGTGGCCAGCATGGCGCAGGCCCACTGCCAGTTCTGGAACTGCAGGGCAGGCACCATGGAGACGACCATGATGGGAGCAGACAATACCGCGGAGATGATGGTGCGCCGCAGCAGGCTCTGCTGTTCTTCAGCGCGGGCATCATCAACCGGCGTGCCTTCTGCGTCTGCGTCCCCGCCCTGGTCGGCGTCATCACTGCCAGACATATCGAAGGCGCTGTATCCTGCACCTTCCACGACTTTGATCAGATCCGCGGCCGTGGACGTTTCTGGATCGAACTCAATAGAGGCGGATTCGGTGGCAAAGTTAACGCTCGCCTCCACGCCGTCTACCTTGTTGAGCTTGCGTTCTACCCGGGAAGAGCAGGACGTGCAAGTCATGCCCGAGACCCCGAGATCAACGTGTGACATAGTATTCGCCTACTTAAGGGTGTATCCGGCTTCGGCTACGGCAGCTGCTACTTGCTCATCGGTGAAATCGCTACCGGAAACAGACACAGCGCCAGTGGTGTGGTCTGCAGAAACTTCCTCAACACCGGCGATTTCGCCTACCTCTTCGCGGATGGACATTTCGCAGTGTCCGCAGCTCATTCCTTCTACGGTGTAGTTCTTCGTTGCCATGACTATCATCCTTTCTCGATTGCTTATGTCTCCATGTTATACCCCCTCGGGGTATCTAGCAAGGAAGAGATTTAGGTACGGTGGGGAATAAACCACAATGTAAAGGAGTTACAACGAGTATGGCTACTATCGACGTCACTGAAGAGAACTTTGAACAGACCGTAACCGGCGAAGGCATTACGCTTGTCGATGCCTGGGCGGACTGGTGCGGCCCATGTAAGCGCTTTGCCCCTGTCTACGAGAAGGCATCCGAGGAGCACACCGATGCTACCTTTGCCAAGCTGGACACCGAGGCAAACCAGGGCCTTGCTTCCGCGCTGCAGATTCAGTCCATTCCTACCCTGATGATCTTTCGCGATGGCATCCTCGTATTCCGCGAGGCCGGCGCACTGCCGCCCGCAGCGTTGGAGGATCTGCTCAAGCAGGTTAAGGACCTTGATATGGCTGACGTTCGCCGCCAGGTTGAAGAGCAGAACGCACAGCAGGCATAGAATCTGAATTTTCAGAGCTTCCACGGCGCTTTCTGGTGAGTATCGCTAAACTCGCTAGAAAGCGTCTTTTTTATGACCAAAGGAGATAGTGATGGCTAACCCCTTCAGCAAGGGCTGGAAGTACGTGATGAGTTCTCTCGATCAAAAGATTGATGAGAACGCCGATCCAAAGGTCCAAATCCAGCAGGCGGTCAAGGCCGCCAAGGAACAGCACCAGGAAATCTCGGATCATGCGGCAGAGATCATCGGGCACAAGTCTCAGTTGGAAATGCAGATGAACCGCCTGGTGAAGTCCCAGCAGGATTACCAATCTCAGACCGAGCGCGCACTGGAGCTTGCGGATTCCGCCGAGGACCCGCAGAAGGCGAACGAGTACAACCAAGCCGCTGAGGTAGTGGCCTCTCAGCTCGTTGCGGTGGAACAGGAACTGGAAGACGTCAAGCAGCAGTACGCGGCGGCGGAGCAGGCGGCTGAACAGGCCAAGAACCAGCAAAAACAATCCGAGGCTCGCCTGAAGGAGCAGTTGGCCCAGGTGAGCCAGCTAGAAGCGCAGGCGGATCAGGCTGCTATGCAGGAGAAGAACGCGGAAGCGCTCGATTCCATGAACGAGCTCAAGCCCGATGATTCCGTGCCGAGCCTGGATTCCGTCCGCTCCAAGATCGAAAAGCGCTACGCCGATGCCCTTGGTGCACAAGAATTGCAGCAAGCAACCGGCGGCGACCGCATGAGTGAGATTCAAGCGGCCGGCAACGACATGAAGGCCAGCGCGCGGCTGGATGCGCTGCGCGCCGATATGGCCAAGAAGAAGGAAATCGAATCCGGGGATTAATTCTCGCGGCGGATATTAATAAGCACGCCGCGAATCCCTGAGTGGAACCCATCGCGCAAGTTCACGCGCTGGGTTTCCGTCAGCGTGTATTCATGCAGGGTTTCGCAGGCGAACTGTAGCAGCGGGCGGTCGATCTCCGGTGGCAATCCGCCGCCAGACAGTAAGTGGGCTTGGTCGCGCTGCTCTGAGTTGGCGGCATTATCAAACCACCACGATGCGTATTGCTGGCCTACATCGAATGGGGACTGGAACCCAGCAGAGCTCCAGACCTCTTCTGGCAGCGGGACGTACTTCGAGCGCAGCTTGCGCCGCGGTGCCATCATTGACGGTTTCGGCGCAGGCTTTGGTGCTGCTTGATCGGTAGCCTCGGCCTCTTCGGCAGGGCCCTTCTCCGCTTCTGCAGAGGGCTTTTCCTGCTCTTGTGGGGCTGGGGTTGCGGCCTGCTGTGCGCTTTGGGGCGGCGCAGGCTTTGGGGCGGGCGCCGGCGTGGGCTTTTCCGGGGTGCCGAATGCGGTTTCCACCTCGGAGGGCTCCTCGCACTCGTCGCAGTGCTCGGTGCCTGGAAGCTCCTCTTCTGCTCCCTCTGCCTTCTGCGCCGTATCGCGCACCACCGGGGGAAGCGGGCCTTCGAGGACCTGTAGCTCCATGGAATCCGCGAAGTCCTCGCGCGGATCCAAGATGGTGGTGGAATCACACGTATGGCGCAGCGCTGCGGACATGGAATCCCAGCCAAAGCCGTACAGGTGCACGCGGATGCCATTGTCCACGGCGGTCTGCGCGCCGGGGATCATGTCAGCATCGCCGCTGACCAGAACGAAATCGGTGAACTGGTTCTTCATAGCGGCCATGACCATATCGGCCACGAGCCGAGTGTCGACGCCTTTTTGGGTGCGTCGCTCACCCCATTCAATGAGTTGCCCTGTGCGCAATTGCACGCCCTCGCAGGTGCGAAGGGCGCGTTGGTAGCGGTGTGGACCGGTATCCGGGATTCCGTCGTACCAGTATTGGCGCTGAATCGGGTTGCCTAATTGCTCCTCGATCATCCCGCCCATGGTGCTGACCACCTCGGGCAGATCGATTTCTAGCTGCGCGCGAGCCCCCGTTTCCCAGGAGTTATAAAAGCTCGCGAGCAGGTATGAGGTATCGACAAAGACAAGTGTGCGTTCAAGCATGGCTCCTAAGTTCCGTTCTAATTGTTCTAAATAAAATTCTTTGTTACCTCCAGTGTGCCTTATTCACCCCGAAACGTCGATCACAATTCGCTAATTCCCAGCATATTGGCCGCAAATGAAAAGATTTCGGTGACCATTGCGGCGTCGGCAAGCGTGTTATATGGTTAGTTACACAACTAACTAAGTAACTAACGAGCCGAAGGTGATGATGGATAACTCCACGCAGCCGCTCTTTCGGCAGATTGCGTCCTTGGTGGAAGACACCATTGTGGACGGCACTCTGGCGGAGGGCGATAAGGCGCCTTCCACCAATGAGTTGGCGGATTTCCACAACATCAACCCCGCAACCGCGCGAAAGGGGATCACCCTCTTGGTGGACTTAGGGGTGCTGGAAAAGCGCCGGGGCATCGGCATGTTTGTGGCCGAGGGTGCTTCGCGTGCCATCCGCGAGCGCAGGCGAGGCGACTTTGCCGCGGAGTATATGGCCCCGCTTGTCGATGAAGCAGTGTGCCTGGGCTACAACCGCGCCCAGCTCCATGACCTTTTCGATCGGGTTGCAGAAAGCAGAGGAATGTACTCATGATTACTACCCGCGATTTCACCTTTTCCGCAGGCCTTACCCATGGCTTGGTCGGCCGCAACGGAATTGGCAAGACCACCTTATTGCGAAAAATCGCCGGCCAAATTCAATCCGGCCGCATCACGGTCTTTGACCGCCAGCCCTTTGATAACCAATCCGTGCTCAACCGGGTAATCCTCATGGGCATCGACAATCCGCTGCCGGATTCGTGGGGTAGCAAGAAACTCGGTGCCGTCGGCCAGGCCCGATGGCCCAACTGGAATGCGGAGCGATACGACGACCTCATCGCGCGCTTTGACATCCCAAATAAGGCGTATTCCGCGCTCTCCCGCGGGCAGAAATCGGCGTTGGGATTTGTTTTCGCCGTTGCCTCTGGCTGCGAAATAATGCTTTTGGACGAGCCTTATCTGGGCCTCGACCTGCCGCGGCGCGAACTCTTTTACCAGGTCCTCCGGGAAGAACACGGTCGCACCATCGTGGTATCCACCCATCACCTCAACGAGATAGAGGGCTTACTGGACACCATTTCCCTCATGGGGGAGCACCCCATTAGCGGCCCCGTAGACGAATTTGTCGATTCTTTCCTGGAAATCAGCGGGCCCGAAGAAGCGATCTCCGCGGCCATTTCCGCACTGGACCTGCCGGTATTGGAGCGCGCTTCAACCAGCCTGGGAGACCAGGTGCTTGTCGATGCCCGCACTACCTCGCCCGATCCCGTCTTCCGCTATGCCAACGAACATCACCTCCGGGTAACAGAGGTATCACTTGAAAAGGCTGTCCGATCATTGGAGGAGCAGTCATGAAACTTCTATGGCACACAACGGAATGGGTTTGGGTTACAGTCCTATTCTTCATCGCGCTTTACCCCGTACTTTTTGGCGAAAAGTGGGGAACTGTCACCTTGCTCTTGCCCCTTGTGCCCATCCTGACGTATCAACCCAGTTTTGATAAGTACCAAGTACTTGGCTTGAGCTCACAGATATGGAATGAACACCGCCGGATTATCGTCACGGTTTTTGCTGTTGTAGCCATGGCAGGAACGGCTGCACGGCAGGGCTGGTGGGCGTTGGCCGTTTATGCGGCGGCATTGGCATGGGCACTGTGGCGCAAACCAACCCCAACCAGGACGGGGTACTCGACGACCCCTTTGGGAATTGCATCCAAGCTTGGGCGTTTCCCGCCGACGCTCGACGCACAGGCTGTATACCGCCGCCAGGTCCGAATGTGGCTGATGGTCGTCGTATTTTTATCCATCAACGTTGTGCTTTCGCTAATGAGCACGCTGTGGGAACCGATGGAATTCATCGCTTTCATTGCTTGGGTGCT
This sequence comes from Corynebacterium limaceinasi, assembly GCF_046717465.1. NCBI lineage: Bacteria > Bacillati > Actinomycetota > Actinomycetes > Mycobacteriales > Corynebacteriaceae > Corynebacterium > Corynebacterium limaceinasi. Next base: position 2,395,746 of record NZ_CP177100.1, on the reverse strand, counting down.
CTTCTCCTTTTTCCTCAGCCAAACCATGGGCATATTGCGGGATACGCTCAGGGACTATGTCACGCTCGGCGGCACGCGCCGCCGCTGGGCGACCATGACTGCAGCGACTGGGCTCATCTTCGTCCTTGGTTGTGCCGCCGTGGGCTTAGCCCTTTCCTTCTGGGGGAACACAATCGAGGTCGCCGCCGGCATCACCGCAATCGCGGCCGTCACCGTACCTGGTCTTACGTACCTCGAGTTCCTAGAGAAGAGGACTCTTGGAGTTTTTGTGGCGTACCTCCTCGGTATCGCACCGCTGGTTTGGCTTTTCGTCCAAGGCTATGTCTCGGCCGCGGTGGGGATGTTTATAAGCCTCGGCATCTACGCCGTATGGGCCGCAACCCTGCCGATATACGCAAGCCGCATAAGCAGCCTGTGGGAGAAAGGCCTTGCGGGCTGGTTTGGCATGAAATAGAAGTGTCTGAAATCCGTGCTGACCAGCAAGTTTGTGAAACTTTAAAGCGGTGTGTAACTTAATACGAGTCAGCGCGACCGACAGCGCCCCACAGAGACAAGACATTGTCTCTGGCTGAAGCGGCGATAGGAAAACAGGCCCTGACAAAAACAATTTTTTACTCGCAACGAGTTCCATGCTTTTGAGTATGTAGCTGTTGTGTGGTGACGATGTCTGAGAACTCAATAGTGTGCCAATGTACTTATTTTTTATTTTTGTGTGCATGGTTGTGTGTTGATTGGTCTGTTGGCCAGCAAGCTTAAAGTAGGTTTGTTGGTTGGTGTGTGCCGGTAAGGTGTTGGAATACGCATCTTTTTGAATACTGTTTAGTGTTTCGGCTGCATTGATGGATTGGTTGGCATGTGATTGTGTTCAACTTTTTGTCTCCCTTTTTTGTGCCCCGTCGGGTTGGGGAGGCAGTTTATTTTTTCTTGTAGTAATTTTTGGACGCCAGCATGAGCCTTTATTGGTTTGTGGTGGTTTGTTCTTTTGGTTAGGTTTGGGCTTTTCACGGCCTTTTCAGGATTTTGTTGTTCTGAAATTTTTCTTTTTGTGGAGAGTTTGATCCTGGCTCAGGACGAACGCTGGCGGCGTGCTTAACACATGCAAGTCGAACGGAAAGGCCCTGCTTGCAGGGTACTCGAGTGGCGAACGGGTGAGTAACACGTGGGTGATCTGCCCTGCACTTCGGGATAAGCTTGGGAAACTGGGTCTAATACCGGATAGGACCGCACTTTAGTGTGTGTGGTGGAAAGTTTTTTCGGTGTAGGATGAGCTCGCGGCCTATCAGCTTGTTGGTGGGGTAATGGCCTACCAAGGCGGCGACGGGTAGCCGGCCTGAGAGGGTGTACGGCCACATTGGGACTGAGATACGGCCCAGACTCCTACGGGAGGCAGCAGTGGGGAATATTGCACAATGGGCGCAAGCCTGATGCAGCGACGCCGCGTGGGGGATGAAGGCCTTCGGGTTGTAAACTCCTTTCGCTAGGGACGAAGCTTTGTGTGACGGTACCTAGATAAGAAGCACCGGCTAACTACGTGCCAGCAGCCGCGGTAATACGTAGGGTGCGAGCGTTGTCCGGAATTACTGGGCGTAAAGGGCTCGTAGGTGGTTTGTCGCGTCGTCTGTGAAATTCTGGGGCTTAACTCCGGGCGTGCAGGCGATACGGGCATAACTTGAGTACTGTAGGGGTAACTGGAATTCCTGGTGTAGCGGTGAAATGCGCAGATATCAGGAGGAACACCGATGGCGAAGGCAGGTTACTGGGCAGTTACTGACGCTGAGGAGCGAAAGCATGGGTAGCGAACAGGATTAGATACCCTGGTAGTCCATGCCGTAAACGGTGGGCGCTAGGTGTGAGGGTCTTTCTACGACTTTCGTGCCGTAGCTAACGCATTAAGCGCCCCGCCTGGGGAGTACGGCCGCAAGGCTAAAACTCAAAGGAATTGACGGGGGCCCGCACAAGCGGCGGAGCATGTGGATTAATTCGATGCAACGCGAAGAACCTTACCTGGGCTTGACATACATCAGATCGCTGCAGAGATGTAGTTTCCCTTTGTGGTTGGTGTACAGGTGGTGCATGGTTGTCGTCAGCTCGTGTCGTGAGATGTTGGGTTAAGTCCCGCAACGAGCGCAACCCTTGTCTTATGTTGCCAGCATTTGGTTGGGGACTCATGAGAGACTGCCGGGGTTAACTCGGAGGAAGGTGGGGATGACGTCAAATCATCATGCCCCTTATGTCCAGGGCTTCACACATGCTACAATGGTCGGTACAATGCGCTGCGACACTGTGAGGTGGAGCGAATCGCTGAAAGCCGGTCTTAGTTCGGATTGGGGTCTGCAACTCGACCCCATGAAGTCGGAGTCGCTAGTAATCGCAGATCAGCAATGCTGCGGTGAATACGTTCCCGGGCCTTGTACACACCGCCCGTCACGTCATGAAAGTTGGTAACACCCGAAGCCGGTGGCCTAAACGTGTTAGGGAGCCGTCGAAGGTGGGATCGGCGATTGGGACGAAGTCGTAACAAGGTACCCGTACCGGAAGGTGCGGGTGGATCACCTCCTTTCTAAGGAGCTTTTAATAGGCTGCAGTTGCAGCCAATGGCCCATAGTTGTGGGTTGCCTACACAGTTTGTGTGGGTTGGTGGTTGAGTAGGCGAGTGTTCTGCTGCCACCGATTGTTTGGAAATTCCGGGTAGGAGACACACCTTAATCGACAGTATCAAGTGTTTGAATGGTGCTTTGTGGCATGCGTAAAAGTGTCCATGCATACAAAATATAATGTTGTGGATAAGTTGTTGGTGCATTGTTGGGTGTCTGGGGCATTATCCCCTTAGTGTGTGCCTGACTGGTTGATGGATGCCATCTGTTGTGGTGGTGTGTGTTGCTGGTTTGGGGTGTTGTGTGAGAACTGTATAGTGGACGCGAGCATCTGCATGATGCCATCGGCTGTTTGTGGTTGGTGGTGTTTTGTGTGTGTGATGTGATTTTTCTTTTTTGTTTATTTTGTCAAGTTCACTTGTTGCTACCGCATGTGGCTGCATGGCTTTTTGTTGGTTGTGTGGTTTGTGTGTGGTGGTTGGTGTGTTCGTTATTGAGGGCGCATGGTGGATGCCTTGGCATGCTGAGCCGATGAAGGACGTGTAAGGCTGCGTTAAGCCTCGGGGAGTTGTCAATAAAGCGTTGATCCGAGGATGTCCGAATGGGGAAACCTGGCCCTGGTTATGTGGGGTTACCCTTCAGTGAATTCATAGCTGTTGTGGGGGTTACGCGGGGAAGTGAAACATCTCAGTACCCGTAGGAGGAGAAAATAATAATGATTCTGCTAGTAGTGGCGAACGAACGTGGATGAGGCTAAACCGTGTGCATGTGATACCTGGTAGGGGTTGTGTGTGCGGTGTTGTGGGGCCTAGCTTTGTGTCATCTACCAGTGGCACGCCCTTTTTCGCATTGTTGTTAGGTGAAGTGGTTTGGAATGATCTACCGGAGTAGGTGAGAGTCCTGTAGCTGAAGATGATGATGTGGGGGTTGTTGGGTTCCCGAGTAGCAACGGGCTCGTGGAATCTGTTGTGAATCTGCCGGGACCACCCGGTAAGCCTAAATACTCAGTGTGACCGATAGTGGATAGTACCGTGAGGGAATGGTGAAAAGTACCCCGGGAGGGGAGTGAAATAGTTCCTGAAACCATGTGCTTACAATCCGTCAGAGCACCTTGTGTGTGTGATGGCGTGCCTTTTGAAGAATGAGCCTGCGAGTCAGCGGCATGTCGCGAGGTTAACCCGTGTGGGGTAGTCGTAGGGAAACCGAATCCTAATGGGGTGGTTAGTGGCATGTCCTGGACCCGAAGCGGGGTGATCTACCCATGGCCAGTGTGAAGCAGCTGTAAGAGGTTGTGGAGGCGCGAACCCACGTAGGTTGAAAACTGCGGGGATGAGCTGTGGGTAGGGGTGAAAGGCCAATCAAACTCCGTGATAGCTGGTTCTCCCCGAAATGCATTTAGGTGCAGCGTCGTATTAGCTTGGTGGAGGTAGAGCGACTGGTTGGTTGAGCGGGACTACAATCTTAGCAATGTCAGCCAAACTCCGAATGCCATCAATTGTGTTGTGCGGCAGTGAGACTGTGGGGGATAAGCTTCATAGTCGAGAGGGAAACAGCCCAGAGCGCCGGTTAAGGCCCCTAAGGGTGTACTAAGTGGAAAAGGATGTGGGATCGCGAAGACAGCCAGGAGGTTGGCTTAGAAGCAGCCATCCTTGAAAGAGTGCGTAATAGCTCACTGGTCGAGTGGTTCTGCGCCGACAATGTAGTGGGGCTCAAGTACACCGCCGAAGCCGCGGCAAGCAACAGTTTTTGTTGTTTGGGTAGGGGAGCGTCGTGCATGGGTGGAAGCGTTACCGTGAGGAGGCGTGGACTGTGTGCGAGTGAGAATGCAGGCATGAGTAACGAATTGTAAGGTGAGAATCCTTACCGCCGGATGACTAAGGGTTCCTGGGTCAAGTTCGTCTTCCCAGGGTGAGTCGGGACCTAAGGCGAGGCCGACAGGCGTAGTCGATGGATAACCAGTTGATATTCTGGTACCCGTACATGTGCGCCCATGATGAAGCACTGATACTAACCACTGCGGATACGCTACCTAGCATTCTTTGAGTGTTGGTGGTGTTGATGTCGTGGGGCCTGATGTGTGGTTCAAGTGATGGGGTGACGCAGTGAGGTAGCCGCGCCACTTAGTGGATTGGTGGTGTAAGCGTGTAGGCCGTGTGGTAGGTAAATCCGCCGCACATGTGGTTGAGGCGTGATGCGTAGACCCTAAAGGGGTTGATGGTGGTGATCCTGTACTGTCGAGAAAAGCCTCTAGCGAGTGTGTGTATGGCCCGTACCCTAAACCGACACAGGTGGTCAGGTTGAAGATACTAAGGCGTTCGGGTGAACTGTGGTTAAGGAATTCGGCAAAATGCCCCCGTAACTTCGGGAGAAGGGGGGCCCTGTGACGTGAAGGCACTAGCTGCTGGAGTGTTGTGGGGTCGCAGAGAATAGAGGGAAGCGACTGTTTATCAAAAACACAGGTCCATGCGAAGACGTTAAGTTGATGTATATGGACTGACGCCTGCCCGGTGCTGGAAGGTTAAGAGGACCGGTTAGTAACCTTTGTGGTTGCGAAGCTGAGAATTTAAGCCCCAGTAAACGGCGGTGGTAACTATAACCATCCTAAGGTAGCGAAATTCCTTGTCGGGTAAGTTCCGACCTGCACGAATGGCGTAACGACTTCTCTGCTGTCTCGACCACAGGCCCGGTGAAATTGCATTACGAGTAAAGATGCTCGTTACGCGCGGCAGGACGAAAAGACCCCGGGACCTTCACTATAGCTTGGTATTGGTGTTTGGTTCGGTTTGTGTAGGATAGGTGGGAGACTGTGAAATCATCACGCTAGTGGTGGTGGAGTCGTTGTTGAAATACCACTCTGATCGGATTGAGCATCTAACCTTGGCCCATGATCTGGGTTGGGGACAGTGCCTGGTGGGTAGTTTAACTGGGGCGGTTGCCTCCCAAAATGTAACGGAGGCGCCCAAAGGTTCCCTCAGCCTGGTTGGCAATCAGGTGGTGAGTGTAAGTGCACAAGGGAGCTTGACTGTGAGACAGACATGTCGAGCAGGGACGAAAGTCGGGACTAGTGATCCGGCACCTACTTGTGGATGTGGTGTCGCTCAACGGATAAAAGGTACCCCGGGGATAACAGGCTGATCTTCCCCAAGAGTCCATATCGACGGGATGGTTTGGCACCTCGATGTCGGCTCGTCGCATCCTGGGGCTGGAGTAGGTCCCAAGGGTTGGGCTGTTCGCCCATTAAAGCGGCACGCGAGCTGGGTTCAGAACGTCGTGAGACAGTTCGGTCTCTATCCGCCGCGCGCGTTGAAACTTGAAGAAGGCTGTCCCTAGTACGAGAGGACCGGGACGGACGTACCTCTAGTGTGCCAGTTATCCCGCCAGGGGTATCGCTGGTTGGCTACGTACGGAAGGGATAACCGCTGAAAGCATCTAAGCGGGAAGCCTGTTTTAAGATGAGGTTTCTTTTGAGGTCCCCTAAAGACTATGGGGTAGATAGGCCAGACTTGGAAGCACTGTAAGGTGTGAAGGCTACTGGTACTAATTGACCAAAACAAACACACCACAACAACCCAAACAATGTTTGGATATGTTGGGTGGACTTGTGAAGCGAGTAAACAAATAAATGAACACATTATTGTGTGTCGCGTCCACTATGCAGTATCTGACACAACACCACACGCAGTGGTGGGTAGTGTTCTTTTAGGTTTGTCGGTGGTTTATAGCTACAGGGAAACGCCCGGTCCCATTCCGAACCCGGAAGCTAAGCCTGTACGCGCTGATGGTACTGCAACCGGGAGGTTGTGGGAGAGTAAGTCACCGCCGACACCAAACAACAAACAACAAAATAGTGTTTATTTCGAGAGGAGCAAGGTTACCAATTTACTGGTGGCCTTGCTCCTCTTCTGTGTGATCCCAGAGTTTTCTATACTGGATTTCATGAGAACTCTTGCACAGGCGGTAACCAGGCTGGTCCGGTCTACAGCAGGGTTTTACCATCACACCCATAAGCACTCTTCACTCAGCTAGTTAGCTAGTAAGACGATCTTTCCGGGACTGATGACCACGGAGCTATGAAATTAATAGTACGTCTATGAGCATGGGAACGAATTTTGGAAAAAATAGTGGTCCTGACCTTTTTTGGTGGACACCTGATATCCACCCCAGTCGGGCTGGCAAGATTGGTAATCTACCACCATGTCCAGGTACTTCGAACAGTTCAAACGCGATGCCGTGGCCCTCTATGAAAACAATGAGGATCTCTCGCTGAACGCGGCATCAGCAGAGCTCGGAATCAACCGTGCATCGGCTACATTCACGGGTCACCAAGTACGGCACCGGCAAACGTGCCCACATAAAAGCCATGCAGGATAAAGCCCAGGCAGCGAACTTCGAGCTCTCAATAAAAACTACTCCCCATTAATCGGTAACTGATTTCTCAGTCCAACTAATCGGGAGCAGTTCAGGTTCTGAGACGGATAGTTGGGTGGGCGCTATTGGACTCGATGCGCACTTCAGGCATTACCGCTGCACGCTCTCAATCACGCGACCCAAGTGTGCGAGGGAAACAACAGGTCTCATTCACCATTCGGATCACGGCTCGCAGTATGTCAGCGTTGTCTACAACGGGCGTCTTGCCCAGCACGGGCTCACTGCTTGACGCGGGCTTGTTTTAGGGACCGGTAAGGCGGTACCAGGTACCGGGGTGGCGGTAGCCGCCCGGTAGCCGGTTTTACCCCCGCTTATCGTTTGGACCGTTGACGTTGCTTGAGCTGTTTGCTAAGTGTTCCCCTTTCTTCTTGGAAGTCGTCACGGGTGCGCATGTCTTCACCGATGAGGGTGAGTTTGCTGCCGTTGTTTGCAAGTCGGGATAGGACAGCGTCGGCGATCGCGTTTTCACTAAAGACGCTGTACCAGTATTCCGGCTCGTGCTGGCTGACGATGACGGTTGAGGAATGCTCCCGCTTGACCAGGAGGTTGAATACCTGGGCTAAGGCGAAGGCAGATACGTCCGTGGCCAGGAAGTCGTCGATGACCAACACAGCCGGCTTTGTCAGTTCCTCAAGGAGGGCTTTGCGCTCATAGGCAGCGTCGGCTGTGGCGTCGAACTCGTCGGCTAAGTCGGCGAGTCTAAAGTAGCGTGCGGTTAGTTTATGCCGGCACGCAGCCACGGCTAGGCCTTGGGCGAGGAAGCTTTTGCCGGTGCCGGTAGCTCCCACGATGGTTAGATCTCTGCCGTAGGTAATCCAGTCGCAGGTAGCTAACCGCTCAATACGGTCTGGAGTGATCCCTCGGTTGCTGTGTGCTTCAAAGCGTTCCAAAGCCGCAAGCGCGTTGGGTAGCTTGGCGGCTTTGACGAGTTTTTCGATTACTTTCGAATCACGTGCAGCTACCTGAGCATCGAGAGCTTCTTTGATCTTGTCTTCAAAGGAGTCCAAGTCACGACTGGGATCGTTGACGATCTCCTGCAGCGTCGTGGCAAACACACGCATCCCGCGAAGAGAACCGAGCAGTTCGAAGTCTTCATCGGTAAGAGCCATGGCTATACCTTCCATTCTTTATCAGTGAAGGCAAACGCCCCGGCCCCGCGTACATGCGACACAGAGTCCGGCGTGTCCGCCGTGGGCTGTTGGCGGTGCGCACGCGTAGTGTCGATGGCCGTCGACAGTGGTACATCGGTGGGCAAATACGCCTGTGCTGCGGCCTGTTTTAGATCCTTGAGCTCTTGGGCTACTTTGTTGACGCTGGGGACTGCTTTGCGCGATAACAGCTGACCACAGGCTTGTTCGAGTTCGATTCGGGAGTAATCCTTCGATAGGTTCAGTACGCCCAGAACGCTAGAATATGCTTGGGCTTCGACTTTACGAGCGTTAAACATCTGGCCGATGAGCTGTGCTGTCGCGGTCCCAATACTTTTCGCCCAGTCTTCCAAGCGTTGCCGGTTCCACTGGGTGTTTAAGTCCTTATGGTTGTCGGGGACATGCTCATCCAAGGTGGAGTAGCCATAATTAGCAGGGGCAATACGATGTGAAGCAACAATCTCACCGTCGTAGAAGACATCCAGATAGTCATCAAAAAGTTGCACGTCGACGAACTTGCCCGCTAGCTTCCACGGCACTGAATACCAGTGATTGGCGATCCGGATGTGGTAGTTCATTGCGACCTTGGACTTCTTCCACCGCGACCACGACCACCGCCGGTCGGGCAATGGGCGCAGCAGCTGTTGCTCATGGTCTTCAAACAACTGGCGACGAGAGATATCCTGCCCGCGGAAGGGACGGCGATCGTTGATGAAATCGCTTTGGTCCTCGAGGGCCTTATTGAGCATGTCGAAACTGTAGAACTCCTGGTCGTCGAGGTATTCCACGCACCATTGCTGGGCAATATCCACGGCCTTTTCAACATTCGCCTTATACCGCGGCCGGTAGCCTTTCGCCGCAGTAATACCTATCTGATAGAAATCGGCAAATGTAGAATACTCCGCAACCGGGATACGCCCCCGCAGCCCACAGGAAATCTGTTGCGTGGCTGTGAGCGCGTTATCCGGGATCAACCGCAGCGGACAACCACCGAAATACTCCAAAGCCGCACGGTGGGCTAAAAGCCACGACCGCATTTTTTGATCCGGCCACGCCGATACATGCATCATTCCTGAGTGCGGCAATGAAGCTACAAACAAGTGCGCGGTAACCCGCTGGCCTGAGACAGGATCCACAACGACCATTCCATCGCCCGACCAGTCCACCATGAGCTCGTCACCGGGATCGTGATTCAGTTGCGCTGACAGCTGATGAACATCGACATAATGCTCAAACAGCGAACAGTACTGTCGATACGAATAATGACGCTGACCAGTACCAACAGGGAACTCCAGGTACTTGGCGTGCGCGACTTTCAACGTCACGCGCTTGCCAGAGACCATCCGCTCAGCAACCTTTTTGAAATCCGGTGCGAGGAACTCCGCATCGTTGCGACGCCGGTTATCCGGAAATAGCTCCTCTAACTGGGCATTCGACAATCCAGCAATCCCACGAGCATCGAGTCGATGGTCCCTTACAACGCGACTGGCCTTATCAATCGTCGACTTCGAGACCCCTAAATCGGCTCGAATCTGGTTCCAGGAACGATTCCCGGCAACCAAGGCAAACATGATGGCACGGTAATCCGTCACCACCATCACTCCTTCCACGTGAACGCGACCCACGCGTACACACTGCGTGGGCCGTCCACTAAAGAGTGCCTAAAAACTACCCCCGGTACCCGATATCCGCACCGGTCGGTACTCGATACCGCCCTACCGGTACTAAATAGCGTCGCGCGTCACACTGCTTCCACCGGAATTGTTGGCGACTGAAATGACGATGCTCTAGCTGAAAACGTTAACGGCCCTCACAATAGATGAATTCGTCCATACTTGCAGGTGGAATGACGTTATCGACGTGGAAATCGCCACGTTTGAGTGGGTGTCATGGTGGAACGAGGTAAGGCTTCACCAAAGCCTGGGATACCGAATCCCAGCCGGGGTGGAAACCGAATTGCGGAAGCAGAACCCGCAGCAGGGAATAATAGAAATTAAGGCACATGACTAGGAACAAAACTCGGGGCGCTTCAGGCATAAAGCAATTTGTGTGTGGCCAATGGAAGTCTTGAGATGAAATGACGCGGCTTTCCGCTGAGTGGATCCGTGAATTCTAGGTCCGTTGCTGTTAAGTGCATGGGAACGGACATGTCTTCAGCTTCCTCAGGGAAAATCGTGGGGTAAACCGGATCGCCGAGGATCGGTACGCCTGCATGCCACATGTGCAGCCGCAATTGATGGGTCTTCCCAGTCTGTGGTTTGAGGGTGTAGATGCCGAGGTCAGCTAGTGAACCGTGAACTTTTTCGTAAGGGGCCTTATCAATGGGTTCTACCGATTCTAGTGTTGTGAAAGCATTTGGTTCACCATCTGCTATTCGCCCTTGGATTTCGCCGGGTGTTTTAGTTAGGCGGGAGGACCATTGGAGGGGCGTCGGCAAGCGGCGGAATTCCGCAACCGCCTGGTAGGTCTTGTGGACTTTCTTTTCTGCGAAGAGGGACTGGTAGGCGCCGCGGGCCTCTTTGCGCTTGGTGAATAGAAGGAGACCGGAGGTAAGGCGGTCGAGGCGGTGTGCCGGCACTAACTCGTTATTTCCGGTGGAACGGCGGAGGCGAACGGTGGCGGTTTCGACGATGTGGCGGGCGCGCGGCATGGTGGCCATGAATGGGGGCTTATCGGCTACCAGAATGTTGTCATCTTCATAGATGATGGGGATGTCATAGGGCACGGGTGTTTCTGGGGCGGGTATGCGGTAGAAGAAGACATCAACATCTTTGCCGAGCACGCTACCTGGCTTTAGGGGAGTTTGATCGCGCAGGACTACCTCGCCCGCGGTGAATCGGTCACGCAGTGCCTGTGCATCATCATTGGGGTGGCGATGACGCTGGGAGGATATGACTTCGCTGAGAAAATCCCAGGTGCTGAGACCTTCCTCCGGCGTACGTACGCGCGTAGGGTTGAGCCCATTTTTAATGGGCAAAGGGCTGAATCCTTTTTTGTGATGTATTAGTGTGTTTGGCATGGATATTAATTCTCTCGCGGACCAGGTGCTGGCCTTTTTCAATGACGGAATTGGCGCGCTGATAAGGGACGTATTCCGAATGCTCCTCGAAATTTTCTCTCCGTCCAATTCTGATCCTGCAACTGTCAACCATTAAGCCTAATCCGTACTATAATTAAGTTATAACCACCGAAAGGAAAGATCATGGCTAAGGAAGACATTGTAGTCGTCGCCGTCGACGGCTCTGACGCCTCAAAGAACGCCGTCCGTTGGGCAGCAAATACGGCGATGAAGAGGGAAATCCCCCTGCGCATCGCATCGAGCTACACCATACCGCAGTTCCTGTATGCAGAAGGTATGGTCCCGCCGAAGGACCTCTACGATGACTTGCAGGATGAGACCCTGGAAAAGATCGAGGAAGCTCGTGCAATCGCTCACGAGGTAGCCCCAGAGCTCAAGATTGGGCACACCATCGCAGAGGGCTCCCCCATCGACATGCTCTTGGAGATGTCTCATGACGTCACCATGGTCGTGATGGGGTCGCGCGGCATGGGTGGCCTGTCCGGCATGGTCATGGGCTCTGTTTCCGCTGCGGTTGTTTCCCACGCCGCTTGCCCGGTAGTGGTGGTTCGTGAAGATAATAATGTCACCGATTCCACCAAGTACGGCCCAGTTGTCGTTGGTGTGGACGGTTCCGAGGTCTCTCAGAAGGCCACCTCCTATGCTTTCCGCGAGGCCCAGGCCCGCGGCGCGGCCCTCGTTGCCGTGCACACTTGGATGGATATGCAAATCCAGGCATCCCTCGCCGGCCTTTCTGCGGCTCAATCTGAGTGGGCAGAAATTGAAAAGGAGCAGACCGAGGTACTGGAAGAAAACCTGAAGGAACCGCACGAAGAGTTCCCAGATGTTGAGGTGAAGAAGCAGATCACCCGTGACCGCCCCGTCCGCGCGCTGACGGAGGCTGCCGAGGGTGCGCAGCTTCTCGTCGTTGGTTCCCACGGCCGCGGCGGGTTCAAGGGTATGGTCCTTGGCTCTACCTCCCGCGCATTGCTGCAGTCTGCACCGTGCCCGATGATGGTGGTACGCCCAGACGACGAAGGCTAAATCTTTCGCTAGCCTGACTTCCCAGCGCTCTTCTTCCCAGCTTTTGCAGCTAGGAAGTGGAGCGCTTCTGGCGTTTTAGAGCCACTTGGCTATACAAATGTGTCGTATTTGTTATCCCTACTTGAGTCACAGGGGTTTACACTGGTTAGTATTCGATACGTTTATATTAGGAGGAAATCATGGGACTAGGTTTGGGTCTATTCACCTCGATCATTGTTGGTATCATCGCCGGTTGGCTGGCAGAGAAGATTATGAAGCGTGACCACGGGTTATTCACCAACCTGGTAGTAGGTGTTGTCGGTGGCCTCATCGGTGGCATCATCATCCAGCTACTGAATATTGAGGCTAGCGGTGGGTGGATCTTCTCCATCGTCGCGGCCACCGCGGGTGCTTGTATTTTGCTGTGGATTGTGGACAAAGTGAAGCAATAGTCCGCATATAATTAGCGTACATACCGGTTTGTCTATAAAGTGTAGATGAACCGGTTTTGTCGTTGTAGAGAGGAATCCATGGCAGAGAAGAAGTCGCGCCGCAATCGCCCCAGCCCGCGGAGTCGATTGCTGGAATCTGCAACAAAGCTCTTTAAAACTGAGGGCATTCGCGTCATCGGTATTGACCGAATCTTGCGCGAAGCGGATGTGGCCAAGGCATCCCTATACTCTTTGTTTGGCTCCAAGGATGCCTTGGTCATTGCCTACGTAGAATCTTTGGACGAGCAGTTCCGCCAGGACTGGGAACAGCGGACGGCTGCCATGCAGGATCCGGATCAGAAGATCTTGGCCTTTTTTGACAAGGTCATCGAGGAAGAGCCGGAAGAAGGTTTTCGCGGTTCGCACTTCTTGAATGCAGCGGGCGAGTACCCGCGGCCTGAAACGGATTCGGAGCGTGGCATCGTCGCGGCTTGCATGCAGCATCGCAATTGGGTGCATTCCACCCTGACGGCTCTGTTGACGGAGCGCAACGGCTATCCTTCGGCCTCCCAAGCAAGCCAGCTCTTAATTTTCCTCGATGGCGGTCTTGCCGGAGCCCGCTTGACCAAGGAAGCCGGGCCCCTATATACGGCCCGCGAGCTGGCTACTCAGATGCTTTCGGCTCCTCCTGCTGATTATTCGATTTAAGGTACTTGCGCGCCTCAATGCGCAGCCGGTTGACCCGTTTTTTCTCCTCCTTGGAAAGAGCGGGTTGTTTTTCTTTATTCCGCCAATTTTGCAGGCTCTCGCGACGCATCGCATTCACTTCATCTGTAAGCGGGTAGAACTCGCGCAGCATGATTTCGAAGATGATCGTCTGAATGAGGGTGATCCAATATGCACAGCCCCAATAAATAATGATTGCGACGGGAATGGGGCCATTATGAGCCAAATGCCAGAGGAAGAAGGGCACGATGATGAGCAAGATGCCCATGAAAATGAATATGCGGCGGTTCAGTTTGAGATCGAATTGCGTGGTGCGGAAGCTGCGGATGAGGGCGATGATGGAATTCGCCATGGTAAAGACGATTGCCGCAATAAGGACGGGATTGAGGAGATCGCCGTGTTCGCGGGCGAAATCAGTGATCGGGGCGCCGTAGAAAGTGGTTTCACGAAAGGCGGCGACGTCGTCAGCATTGAGCATGCCGACGGTCTTTGAGTCCTGATCGATCTTCGACATCCGAAGGATCACTTGGTACAAACCAATGAAAACCGGAATCATGATGAGCGGTGGGATGCAGCCAGCAGCAGGTTTGTAGTTATAGCTCTTCATGAGGTCCTGCTGATTTTTAATGAGCGCAGCCATTTCCTCTTTGGTACTGGCCTGGTTCATTTCCTTGGAGATATCGTTATTCTCCGGCCGCATGAGAACGCCGATGCGTGCGGAGCGCAGCGACATCCAGTTGAGGGGGATGACGATGCCCCTCACGGTGAGCACCAAAAGGAAAATGGAGACAAGCCACGCAGCGGATTCATCAACGAAGCCGCTGATCAGCCAATGCCAGAATTTCATGATTCCGGAAACCGGGTACATGAAGAACTCGAACATGGTTTTCCTTTCGGTGAGGAAGTATGGTTTAGGACATGACAAAAGTTCTGGGCGAACTCATGCTAACCATTGGTTTGGTTTTAGTTCTATTTGCATTCTATGAAGCCTATTGGACGAATGTGGAATCAGGGCGCTTACAAGATGAAGCTAATGCAAAATTAGAAGAGCAGTGGCGCAATCCCCGGGAGAAAATGAACCCAGATTTGGGAGATGCCTTCGCACAGATGTACATCCCGGCCTTTGGCTCGGATTATCACTTTGCCATCATCCAAGGCACGGACGACGATGATCTTTTACGCGGCCCGGGCCACTATGAGGACACACAAATGCCAGGTGAGACGGGAAATTTTGCGGTGGCTGGGCACCGCGTGGGCAAGGGTGCCCCATTTAATGATTTGGGTTCTTTGCACACCTGCGATGACATCATCATCGAAACCCAAACGGAAAAGATTACCTACAAGGTGCTGCCCATCGATGGCGAGCATGCGGATTGCTTCGATGAGGTACCTGATGAATATAGCCATGTTGCCGGCAGGCACATCACCACGCCTGGCGATGTCTCAGTGATCGACCCCGTGCCGGGAACTGAAGCGGATCCCACGCAGGGAATGCTGACTCTGACTACCTGTCACCCACAATTTTCCAACGCCGAGCGCATGATCGTGCACGCGATGGAAGTTGGAAAGGAAGCTAAGTAATGTATCGCGCTTTGTGGAATCTATTGCCAGGGCCGAAGCCAGTGAAGGCGCTACTCGCCATCGCCATTGTGGTGGGAGTGTTCTTCCTCCTCATGGAGGTCGTATTCCCCTGGGTGTCGCCGATGATGCCCTATAACGACGTCGCGGTTTAAAGCCCTAAATTGGCAATGGCTTCCTGGGCAATCTGCTCGGACTTGAAGGTCTGTTGCTGATTGCTCCACACCAGCACCGCGTGGGTGTCCTTTTGCACAGCATAGACGGCCTGCTCATTGATGATGCCCCGTCCGCCTTCCCAGCCTGCAAAGGAGGCGGGCTCGGTGGCATCGATTGGCGCTGCCCAATCCACCGCGGCGCGGGCGTCTTCTACGGTGGGCATTTCGCGCACGATGACGGTAGCTTGCGGGTGGTCCTGATAGGACCAGAAGACGCACGCGGGGGTGGGAAAGCGCGTGTCGATGCCCTGCTTGGTAAGGCGCTCACCATTGGTATTTTCTAACCAGCCGGGGGCGATATAAGGACAATCGCTCCATTCGTTGACCTCTGCGGTCTGTTCCACGTTGATGGCGGCGCTTTCCGATGCCACCTCGTCTCCCGGTTCGGCTTGGTCTGCTTGCTCGGTCTGGCATCCCGCGATCCCTATTCCGGTCAGTGTGAGAAGGACAAGTAGGCTTTTGCGCATGAGCTCCACACTAGATCGGGATACCGATGCGCTGCGCACCGGTATCCACTTCTTAACGGCGGTCCTGTTGGTGGTGGGTATTTTTACCTCGGTGAAAATGCCGCTATCCCAGTCCCTTATCAACCTATTGCTATTGGTGGGGTTCGCGGCCGTCTACTTTGCGGGATCGATCTATGCGGAGCAGTGGCCGCGGCCCATGCACTACCTGTGGATAAGCATCCTCACGGTGTTATGGGGCGCGGATCTATTCGTGGCTCCCGCCGCCATCTACCTGGTATTCGTCATGTACTTTTTGTACCTGACCGTGCTGGATATGACTGCAGGTATCTTGTGTGTGATTGGCGCTACCGTGCTCACCATCGTGGTGCAGATACCGGGAGGCCTGACCTTTGGCGGGGTGATGGGCCCGGCGGTCTCGGCGCTGGTCACCGTGGCGATTACGTATGCGTTTCGCACCCTATCGCGCATGAACCGGGAGCTCATAGAAACCCGCACGCAGTTGGCGGCCACGGAACGAGATGCCGGCATGGTGGCTGAGCGCCAGCGCATCGCCCACGAGATTCATGACACCTTGGCCCAGGGGTTGTCATCGATTCAGATGCTCCTGCACTCCGCCGACCGGGATCTTGATAAGGAAGACATTCCTGCCGCCCGCCGGCGCATCGAGCTTGCGCGGCGGGCCGCCGCGGATAACCTGCATGAGGCGCGGGCCATGATCGCGGCGCTGCAGCCTCCCACGCTAACGGAGACGTCCCTCGAGGCGGCGCTGACGCGCATGGCGGAAAACTTCGCCGCTACGGCTGGTTTCCAGGTGGAGGTGGAAAGCGAAGGCCCGGAGCAGCAACTGCCGATGAAGGTGGAGGCGGCGTTATTGCGGATTGCACAGGGAGCGGTGGGGAACATCGTCAAGCATGCCGGTGCCAGCCGCGCCCGGATCACCGTCACCTATGAGACCGACGAGGTGCGCGTGGATGTGGTGGATAATGGGCAGGGTTTTGAGCCCGCGACGGTGGAAAGCGCGCCGGCGGGCCTGGGGCATATTGGCCTTTCTGCCATGCGGCGCCGCGCGCAGGAGCTGGGCGGCGATGTGGTCATAGAATCCGCGCCGGGGGAGGGAACGGCTGTGTCAGTTAGTATGCCCTTGGATAAGGCGGTAGATTAAACTTTTGGTTGAGAAAAACATCGATAGGAGGGATGTCGTGATTCGGGTCCTTTTGGCAGATGACCACGAGATCGTGCGGCTGGGGCTGCGTTCGGTGCTCGAAGGCGCAGAAGACATCGACGTCGTGGGCGAGGTCGCGACGGCGGAGGCGGCGGTGTCCGCGGCGCAAGCAGGCGGTATCGATGTCATCCTCATGGACCTGCGCTTCGGGGCGGGCCTGGAAGGAACGCGCGTGATGGGTGGCGTCGAAGCTACCGCGCAGATTCGCTCCTCCATGAGCACGCCGCCCAAGGTGCTGGTCATCACCAATTACGACACCGATGCGGATATCCTCGGCGCCATCGAGGCAGGCGCGGTGGGCTACCTCCTAAAAGATGCCCCGCCGCAGGAGCTTTTGGATGCCGTCCATTCTACCGCGGAGGGGGACTCGGCACTTTCGCCCATCGTGGCCGATCGCCTCATGACCCGGGTCCGCACGCCCCGCACCTCGCTGACCCCGCGCGAGCTAGAGGTGCTGCAACTGGTGGCGGCGGGGGCCTCGAACCGACAGATTGGCCAGGACCTCATGCTTTCTGAGGCCACGGTGAAATCCCATCTGGTGCACATTTATGACAAATTGGGCGTGCGCTCGCGCACCTCCGCGGTGGCGGCCGCCAGGGAACAGGGCGTGCTCTAATCTAGTGGGCCGCGTTGTAAGCGTCGATGATGTTCTGGGGGATCTTGCCGCGGCGCGCTACGTCATGGCCCTGCTTTTGCGCCCATTCGCGGACCTTGCGCGGATCGGCCTGTGGGGATTCCGCATCGGGGGCGGCATGTGCGGCCTCGACAAAGGGGGCGATTGCCTCGTGGAAGCGGCGGGCATTATCGCGGGATAGATCCATGATGTAGCTGTGCCCATTGACGCTGAAGCGGACTACTTCTAATTCATCCTCACCAATGAGTTTATTATCAAGGTCATCATAAAATTGCGTGATTTCGCGGCGTGCCATAATACCTCCCTGGTTTATTGCGTAGATATGTTTACCTAATACCGGAATTCGGAATCTGAATTAACTTTAAATGAATTCTACCAGTGTAGAAATTAATAGACAATAAAAATTTACTTATTGGCGCTTACGTATAAAAATATCGCCGCTACCTTAAAGAAAGGTGAACGGCGATGGGAGGCGGAGGAGAAATTATTCGCCCAGGCGCTGTTGAATCTCCGCGGTAACGGAATCGATCTCTCCGCTAATGGTCTTATGCGCGCGGCGGCGCTGCTGCTCCGTCATGAATTCGGCGTTATCGATCGCGGCATCAACCTCTTCGAGGCGCTCGCGCACGTCCCGCTTGAAGCCGGCGGGCAGATCTACGTCCTTGAGGGAATTACGGATGCCGGCGGTGCGGGCCTTGAGCGGCGCGCCGTAGCCGGAAAAGGAGGCCATTTCTGCAGAACTTACGCCCGCCTTGTGGGCCTTGCGCTTTTCTTTTTCGGACTTAAGGCCCACAAATGCGCGATAAACGAGGGGAAGCAAAAGCGGGGCGGCGGTGCGCAGTGCGCCGGCATAGCGCTTGACCTTGCCGGCATTAAAGTGGCCCTCGCGCAACTTTTCCAGTTCTTTTTCCGCCATTTTCTGTTCGTGTTTACGGCGCTTTTTGAGACCCTTTTCTTCGGTCTTAAGAAGATGCTTTTCTTGCTTGGCAAGGAGCTTTTGTTGGCGGCGACGATCCTTCGACTGGGCCTTTACCTCAGCCTTGGCGCGCGCCTTCGCCGCTTTGGCCTGCGCGCGTGCTTCCTGGCGAGCCTTTTTCAATTTCTTGAGGATACTCATTATTTTCCCTTACGTTCGATCGAGTCTGGATTCAACATTACCTTGCTGTTCTATTAAGCTCACCCGGTGTGGAGGATGTCGTTGTAGCTTCGGATCTCGTTGGGTGCCGCTATCGCTTGGTGCAGCGGCGCGCCCACCCGGAGATTCCGCGTACCCGATCCTCGATTGCTCGGGCCGAGCGCCACAGCGCCGCAGTGGACGCGGTCATGGAGTTATTCCCGCGCAAAGCCCCTGGCCGTTTCCGGCGCATCGATTTAGAAGGCGATGATTGGGAACGCGCCATGGCCACGCTGGAGGCCATTGCCTCCGGCTATACCCACATCACCAATGCGGTCTTTGCCACCGAAAAGTGGAAAGTGCACGTGGAATTACTGCTGCGGGAGGCGGGTTCTTATACCCCCATTATTGTGAGCAACCACCGCGTTGCGCGCAAGGACCCAAAGAAAACTACGCTTGCCGTGCCCACCCACCGCCTTGGGTTGAGCGAGCCCATGGAGGTTCCGTATAAGCCCCGCCACCATGCCGTCGATGGTTATCGTTTGGCGCTAGCCGCCGAGGCCTTAGAGGACATGGGCCTGAATTCCGGGCGGGGCGGGGCCATTGGTCAGGATCGCCAACAGGCCTTTTTTACGGAGACGGCGAAGTTTGATGTGCAGCGCGCCTGGGATAAGCCGCTGCCCACCGCGCCGGTGCGGGTCAAAGAGTGTGCGAGCTGCAGGTTCTGGCCCTTGTGCGAGCAAGAGCTGGTGGCGGCGGACGATATTTCCCTTTTCTTACCGGGCGATCGCGCCCGCCCCTTCCGCGAGCGCGGGATTACCACGGTGCAGGCGCTTATCGATGCCAATGTGGGCGAGCCCTCCCGCCTCGCTGCCGCGTGGCGCTCTGGGCAGACGCTGTTGCGCCGCGGGGATACTTCGGTGCCGCGCGCGGACGTTGAGGTGGATGTAGACATGGAAGCCTATATGGACCAGGGCGCCTACCTCTGGGGCGCGTGGTTCGAGGGGGAGTATTACCCCTTCGTGACGTGGGAGCCGCTGGGCGCGCGCGCCGAGGCGGAGAACTTCGCCGAATTTTGGCGGTGGTTGATGCAGCTGCGCGATACAGCGCATGCGGAGGGCAAGACCTTTGCCGCTTATTGCTATTCCGCCCACGGTGAGAATCACTGGATGCGCCGCTCCGCGCAGCGCTTCCGGGAGGTGGATGAACGGGAAGTAGAAGACTTTATCTCTTCCCCAGAGTGGGTGGATATGTTTGCCTACGTGAAGAGATCCTTCGCGGGGCCCTTTGGGCTGGGGCTCAAAGTGGTGGCCCCAGTGGCGGGATTCCGGTGGCCGGACGAGGACTTTGATGGCGAGGAGTCCGTGAACGCGCGCCGGGAGGCCCTAGCGGGCGACATGAGCGTCCGGCAGCGCCTCTTGGACTATAACGCCGGCGATGTGCACGCCACCCGGATAGTGCGGGAGTGGATGACCGCCGGCGCGCCGGGGACCCCAGAGCTCTAGAGCGCCGCGAATAGGGCGTAGATCACCGCCAGGATGGCGATGCCGATATAGATTTGGTTCCAGTCCGCGGTGGTTTTCGGCGCGGGACCCTCCGCCTTTTTCATCAACACCTGCTTTTGGGCCTTGACCGCGCGGGCGATGAATATGGGGTAGACCGCCAAAGAGCCGATGCATAGCAGCGAGGCCACCACCTTGAGCACGGAGATATCCGTGCCCATCCAGATAAGCAGCCCGCCATTGACGAATGTGGCGCGCAACAGGCCCCACCGATCTAGCTCCTGAAGCCCCGCGCGGACCGCGCCGGGGCCACCGCCCATGGTGGTGGGAAGGAGATAGCTCATGACTCCGATGAGCAGCTGCGCCGCAAACCCCACGACGAGGCCGAGGGTGGGAAGCCCTGGTTCCGCAACGAGGAAGTGCTGTGTGGTGTAGTACGCCAGGGATAGCACCAGCCAGAGTGCGGCCATCAGCACCGAAACGGAGGCAAAGTTAACGCGATCGCGCGGTGCGCGGGCGACGTCGATGACATTGCCAAGCCACTGGTGCAGGCTCAGGATCCAACCGATGCAATAGATAATCAGCCCGAGCTGTGGGAAGTTCAGAAACGCGCCAATGGTCGTTGCCACCACGCCCAGGGTAAGCAGTAGGAACGAGGAGGACATGCGTTCATTGGTGCCCTGCGTGCGCCAGATGGTGGGAAAGAGGATGGTCAAAGAACCTGCTGCGGCAAGGCCGATGAAACCGCCGATATTGGCGGCGATATGGGCCAAGAGCAACTGTGGATCACCCGGGTGGATGGCCAGGATTGCGCCGAAGACCGCACCGACCGGCAGGCACAGCGCGGATAGCACATAGGCGCCGACAACCGGGCGGAAGCGCTTATCTTTAGCTGTTCGCCACTGGGTAAAGAGGGACACCGCGTGCCATAAAACGGTGAGCGCGATAAGCATGGCACCGATCTGGGTCAGTATCCAGTGATGATCCCAGAACTGCACGAGGATTTGGCCCGCCACGGCGATGATGATGCCGATATTGAGGATATAGATGCGCGCGAGCTGCTTGGGGCGGGCGGAATCCGGCAATTTTTGTTGCACGAATTTTTCAGTCAGGTGCTGCGACCACACCAAGATGCTGTTGGTGACTAGGCCCAACGTGAAGAGGTGGATTAGTACCCAGCGATAGTTGGGCACAAATATGTGCGCTGCGCCCACCACGATGAAGACCATCATCCAGATGGACACGGGGCGTGAGGCTTTGCGGTGCCAGGTGCGGCTCGACCACTTATCTTGAGGCATAAAACCGAGTTTAGTCGGATTTAACCTTGGTCCAAGTCAATGCCGTGAGAGCGAGCGCAAAGGCGGTGAAGCAGGCGATGAATTGGTGCCAGGTGAGGGCATCGAAAAGCACGCCTGCTAAGGCGCCCACGATGGAAGAGCCCAGGTAATAGCAGAAAACGTACATCGAGGACGCCTCGGCGCGGTCGTGGGTGGCCAATTGCCCCACCCAGCCAGACGCGGTGGAGTGGACCGCGAAGAAACCGACGGTCAGGCACACCATGCCGATAAGCGTCATGGCCAGGTTGCCGGCGCAGAGGATAATGCCCACGGTAAAGAGCGCGGCAGAACCGACCATGGTTTTACCGTGCCCAATGCGGGCGACCAGCGTGCCCGCCCGGGCCGAGGACCACGTGCCAGAGAGATAAAACAGGAAGGCAAAACCAGCTAGCGCCGGGGACAGGCCAAAATCCCCGGTTAGGCGGAAGGTGAGGAAGTTATACATGGACACGAACGTGCCCATGGATAAAAAGGCAACGATAAATAGCGTGGCGAGATCCTTATTTGCCCAGTGCCCAAAGACCGCGCTCAGCTCGGAGCGGAAGTGAATTGGCTTGGGGTGAAAATTTCGCTGGGCGGGCAGGAGGAGCCAGCAGGTAATGGCAAAGGCTAGGGAGACCACGGCGGAGCCGAGCAGAGCCCAGCGCCACGAGGAAAACTCCACGAGGCCCGCGGGAATGATGCGGCCGGTGAGCCCGCCCACGGAATTGCCGGCGATATAAAGGCCCATCGCCTTAGGCAAAGCGTGATCCTCGAGCTCTTCCGATAACCAGGCCATCGCCGTCGCCGGTGCTCCAGACAACATCGCGCCCTGCAGCCCGCGCAGGGCAATGAGCTGCCAGCCCTCTTGGGCCAGGGGCACCATGAGGCCCAAGATAGTGGCGGCGATGGCGGAAATGAGGAGGATGCGCCCGCGCCCATAGCGCTCAGAAAGAATGGACGCCGGAACCACACAGATGGCTAACGCGCCGGTGGCGGCCGAAACGGTCATGGCCGCCTCCGTGTGCGAGATGCCCATATCCGTTACCAACGTGGGCAAAATTGCTTGGGTGGTATAGAGGCTAGAAAACACCGCCAAGCCCAACAGGAGCATGGCGATGGTGGCGCGCCGGTTTCTGGTCATGCATACCAGCATTCTCTTCACGGGCGGCGGTGTAAATTGCGCCACACCCTTGATGGGGTTAGTGCAAGCATAAAAATGCCGCCCTTCCAGTAAGGAAAGGCGGCGGAAAGTAACTAAGTTAGAAGTTACTTCTTAGCTGCAGCGAAACGCTCTGCAACGTCGTCCCAGTTGAAGACGTTCCAAGCGGCCTTGACGTAGTCGCCCTTCACGTTCTTGTACTGCAGGTAGTAAGCGTGCTCCCACATATCGAGCATGAGCAGCGGGGTGAAGTCAACGGAGACGTTGCCCTGCTGGTCGGTGAGCTGCTCGATGATCAGGCGGTCAGCGATGTGGTCGTAACCCAGCACTGCCCAGCCAGAACCCTGCAGGGAGGTAGCGGCACCAGCGAAGTGTGCCTGGAACTTCTCGAAGGAACCGAAGTCGCGGTCGATAGCCTCTGCCAGCTCGCCGGTGGGCTGGCCGCCACCGTTCGGGGACAGGTTCTTCCAGAAGATGGAGTGGTTGGTGTGGCCACCCAGGTTGAATGCCAAGTTCTTGGACAGGGCGCGGATACGGTCTGGGTTAGCCTCGCCGTTGCGCTCTTCTTCCAGTGCCTCGAGGGCAGCGTTAGCACCCTTCACGTAGGTTGCGTGGTGCTTGTCGTGGTGGAGCTCCATAATCTCTGCGGAGATGTGTGGCTCCAGTGCGTCGTATGCGTATGGGAGGTCAGGAAGTTCGTAAACAGCCATTTGTGTAATCCTTTCTTCGGGTACGTGTCCCGATGATAGGCACGATCGAAAGATTTCGCCATGATTAATTTGAAATCTGCAATTACAGCGAATATTTAGTGGCCCGGGAATCTATTTTCCCAGTACAACGTTATTAAGGGAAATGGAGAAAGGAGCTTTACCTGATGTGGATGTTTAAACCAGAGCCGAAGATGGTGGCTGCGGAAGATGCCTTGCCGGGCCGCAGCGAGCCGGTCTTGGACCCAGCCCCGCACGCGGTGCTAAATACCCCAATTACCGGTCCGTGGAAGGACGGCCAGAAATCGATCTTGATTGCCCTGGGCTGTTTCTGGGGCGCGGAGAAGATGTTTTGGGAGACCGATGGCGTCGAGTCCACCTCGGTTGGCTACGCCGGTGGCACGACTCCGAATCCCACGTATTATGAGGTCTGCCGCGGGCAAACCAACCATGCAGAAACCGTCGAGGTCACCTATAACCCGGAGAAGATCTCCTTGCGCGAGCTCGTGGTGAAGGCACTGGAAGCCCACGATCCGACGCAGGGCTTCCGCCAAGGAAATGACGTGGGCACGCAGTACCGCTCCGCGTTTTATCCCCGCACCGAAGAAGAGCGGGAAGAGATCCAAGCAATCGTGGATAGCTACGCGGATAAGCTCAAAGAATTTGGTTTTGGGGAAACCACGACGGAAGTAAAGCGCTTAGCTGATACGGACTCTGGCGAGTACTACTTGGCCGAAGACGAGCACCAGCAGTACCTGCACAAGGTGCCGAACGGATACTGCCCGCACCACAGCACCGGTGTGAAGTGCGATTAGGCGTCGAGCCGGATAAATCCGGCGATTTTGCCGGCTAACTTTGAAGTGAGGTTCAGGCGCGATTGGGAGCCTAGGACCTCGTCCCAGTACCAGAGCATTTCCTGAAAGTAGTTATGCCCGTGGCCACCTGGGACGTTCAGGGAGTTGATCTGGTCCAGGCCAATCTGCCACCAAGTAATAAACGGCGCCCAGCGCAGGTGGCGGAGCGTATCCGCCCGGAGTGTCTCCGGTTGGGGTTCGTGCATCCAGGTGGGACGCCGGAACATCAGGTTCAGGTCCCACCACACGATGGCATCGGAGGCATGCTGGGCGATGAGCACGCGAGGTCGGCGCCAGCTGGAAGGAAAATCGTTGCCAAAGGCATCGTGGCGCGAGTGTTCCGGTTGGGCAACAAAGCGGACGTGTTGCCCGTCATCGATGACGGGGAGCCGCTCGAGCGAGCCGATATCGCGGCGCAGGCGCTGGGTAAAGTGCGTCATCCGCGGTGGGCCAGAAAAGACCGCGCCGCTGCAGGCGGCCAGGAGTTCTTCCTTGTTCTGGAAGTTATCCATAATGGCGTAGGCACCCAGGGATTCCCCCGCAAGGTAGAGCCGCGGGCGGTCTTCTTCCGGGAGCTTGTCAATTTCTTCTTGGACCACGGAAATGAGCTCCGCGGCGGCGCGCTTGGGCGCGTTTTTATCCACGAGGTAGGCAAAAACCGAGGGCAGGTAGGAATACTGCATGGTGACGGTGACGCAATCACCGGCGGTCAAAAACTCATAGGAGCTCGCGCCCCAGTTATTGATCCACCCGGATCCCGCGGGCATCTGAATGACGATGGTATCCCGGCGCAGCGCACCGGTGCGCTGCAATTCTGAGCGCACCTTCTTCGCCGCCTGGGCAAAAGAACGCCCTGGGATATAGCCGGCATAAATGCGGATGGGTTCTTTGGCGGGAGCGCCGGTGATGCTGCGAATATCGCGGGCGCGCGGGCCGTTGGAGACAAACCGCCGCCCCTGTTGCCCCAGCGCGGACCAAGGTTCAAGTGACCACGGGCTGCCGGAGCGCTCCGGCTCCCAGGGCATCGACGTGCCGGGAAAGATTTGTTTATTCAGGCGCTGGGCCTTGTGGGAGAGCGAACGGATCCAGCGCCGGAATACCACGCGGTCCGATAGCCCCACCGCGGCCACCGTTAGGCCTGCGGTAACGACCGGCCAGGCCACGAGTGCTGGAACCCAGCGGCCCAATTGGCGCGATAGTTTGGTCACGGTCAGTTGTGCGGCCTCGCCCACCAAGAGCAGCGCGCCGTATCCGGCGGTGCCGGCGGCTAGGCCGATGGCCGCGGTAGCCGGACCGCGAACCAATTGCTTATTGACCAAACCCGCCTGCTTTTCCTGGTTGCGCAGTGAGAGCGCCGCGTTGAAGGCGGTGCCGGCGCCAATCGCTAAGTGCAAAATCTGGCGGTGCTGCGGGCCCAAGCGGTCTTGGGGGCGCTTGCCCAGCCGGTTGAGCACGAAACTCGTCGTGGCCGCCCCGAGGTGCCCGATGGCCTGGCCGATAGATACATTCGCTGCCGTCACCCACCACGGGCGGGGCAGCAAGGACGGCGATACCGCGGCCCACGTGGCCAGCTCTGCGCCTAAGATTCCGGCCGACATATGGGGCGGCAACGTCTGCCGGCTGGTCATGCGGACGACGGGCGTGAGATCCGCGACTACGCCAAGAGAAATTAGTGCAGCGCGGCTGAAGGCGCGTTTCATGGTTGCCCATTATCCCAGAACATGCCTCGTTGCGCAGTGTGAAACATTCCGCATGCAAAACCCCGCCCGGCGTTGCACAATGGGGTCATGGCAAATCATGTAGGAAATAAAGTCGTTCTCATTGGCGCGGGTGACGTGGGAGTCGCTTACGCCTACGCACTTGTCAACCAGAGCATCGTCGACCACCTGGCCATCATCGACATCGATGAGCGGAAGCTGGAAGGCAATGTCATGGACCTCAACCACGGTGTGGTCTGGTCGCCACAGCGTACCCGCGTCACCAAGGGCACCTACGAAGATTGTGCGGACGCTGACATGGTCGTCATCTGCGCCGGCGCCGCCCAAAAGCCCGGCGAAACCCGCCTTGACTTGGTGGATAAGAACGTCAAAATCATGAACAGCATCGTCGGAGATGTCATTGCTAATGACTTCGACGGCATTTTCTTGGTCGCCACCAACCCGGTCGATATCCTGACGTATGCAGTATGGAAGGCCTCCGGCTTTGACCACAAGCGGGTCATCGGCTCCGGTACGATTCTGGACTCCGCGCGCTTCCGCTACATGCTGGGTGAATTGGAGGGCGTGGCCCCGAAGTCCGTGCACGCCTACATCATTGGTGAGCACGGCGATTCTGAGCTGCCCGCCGTCTCCACCGCGAATATCGCCGGTGTCCCGCTTTCGCAGAAGCTGGAAAAGGATCCGGAATACGCCGAGCGCATTGAAAAGATCTTTGAAGAAACCCGCGACGCCGCCTACTCCATTATCGATGCAAAGGGGTCGACCTCCTACGGCATCGGCATGGGGCTGGCGCGCATTACCGCCGCGATCATCCAAAACCAGGACGTGGCGCTTCCCGTCTCGGCCTACCTGCAGGGCGAGTACGGCGTGGAAGACCTCTACATCGGTACCGCGGCCATCGTGAACCGCACCGGCATCGTTCGGCCGGTAGAGCTGCAGCTCAACGAGCACGAAAAGGAACGCTTCGACGCTTCTGCAAAGACGCTCAATGACATCAAAGAGAAGTTCTTCGGCTAGTGCACATCGTCGCGCATAGGGGATATTCCGGAAAATATCCGGAGCTATCCCCCTTAGCTTTTGAAAAGGCCATGGAGCTTCCCATCCATGGCGTGGAGTGCGATGTGCGGTTAAGCCGCGATGGCAAGGTGGTGGTCCAGCACGATCCCACCTTGGAGCGAACGACGGGGCGCGCCGGGCGGGTTTCGGCGATGGATTGGCAGGAGCTGAGCGAGGTCGACATCGGCAAGGGGCAGCGCATGATGCTTCTCGATGACCTCCTGGCCATGCTGGGGGACAAGCCCCACCACCTTTATATTGAAACCAAGCACCCCTCCGGGCAAGGTAGCGCCTTGGAAAAGCGGGTCATGGAACGACTGCGCGCCGCCGGGCTCGATGAGGATCCGCGCATTCACGTTATTTCCTTTTCCCACAAAGCCATCCGGCGCATGAAGATTTTGGCACCGCATATTGACCGCATTTACCTGCGCCGAGACTGGGAACGCCATTTTAATCGCTCGGATTTCATGTGGTCGCGGCCGAGCGCCCTGGGGGTTTCCCTGCTGCGCGCCAAGATGCAGGCGGCCATTATCGGCGCGCAGGGCTTGCCTACGTATATGTGGACCGTTGATAAGCCGGAGGACATGAAGTGGGCCTGGTCCAATGGCGTGGACATGCTTGCCACCAATCAGCCGGAGGTGGCCCTGCGCGCTATTGAGCTGTAGGCAGGTATCTTGGAGGCATGGCCAAGAAGAAAAAGAAACAAGAAGACCTGCCTGAGGGCATGTCCCGCCGTCAGGCGAAGCTTGCTGCCCGCGCCAAAGAACGCGCCGCCTTGGAAAAAGACCCGCGCCCCTATAGCGGCCTCGCAGCGGAGGCTTCCCTCGTTGCCATGCAAGAGTTTGTGCCTTCTGCTTTTGCGAAGCTCGACGTGAAGGGCTGCGATAGGAACGTCTACGTCTCCACTGTCCTTCCGGGCGCCACCGCGGCGCTGATCCGCGATGAGGAATTCGGCGGCGATGCTTTTGTGGCACTCCAGGTGCAGTCTCACACCCACAACCCCGGCCGGGATCTGGCTTTCGCTCTGAACTGGGTCAAGAACAACGAGCCAGGCTCGACCCTGGAATCAACCGCGGCCGATGGCTCGCAGCCGGAGCTTAGTGAGCTTATCGATGCCGCAACTACCCTCGACATCGAAGTCCACCAGGACTTCAGCTGGTGGATCCCGGAAGGCGCACAGGTCACCCCCGAGGTATCGCAGTCCATGCGCGCCGCCAATGACTCGGTCATCGAATCCCACCAGGTGGGCAAGGACATTACCGGCACAGCCTTTTGGGCCAATGCCGGCGGCGGCAAAGCGCACGTGCGCTGGGTGCGCCCGAACGACGATGAGGCCGCGTTCCTCAATGCCCTGGCGCGAGTCGCCGCGCGCGGCGAGCTGAACTTGGGCGAGGACACCAAGTTTGCCGGAGTATTCCGTACTCACGGCCTTATTGCTCCCGTCTTTGACGTGCAGCCCGAGGTTGATTATTCCTCTTATGAGGACAAGCTCGCGGGCGTAGATAAGGCCTTGGAAGAAGAAATCTCCAATGACGCGCAATTGAACGCAGAAGAGCGCAAGCAGCTAGAAAACATCAAGTCCCGCCAGGTGACGTTGCGCTAAACGAACCACACCAAAGCGGCCCTTTCCCTACAGTACGAGGAGGAAAGGGCCGTTTTCTTCGCAATCTAGCTAGGACGAGTTAAGGCATGAACAAGAAAAACTCAGGGCCTCGGCGCATAGCCTGGGCTTTCGCAGCCGCCGGCGCAATAGCCTTCATCCTTGGCATAATTAGGATGTTCTCTATGGATCCTGTGGAGTGGAGAATTCTCCTTGAATTCTTCATAGCAACCACACTTGCTGGTTTCTCAATAACGTTTTTCCGATACGAAGATTGAGTTCAGGCCTATTTCATGGAGTCCCAGAGTTGTTGGGCGCCTTCATCGTCCCAGAGCACGACATTGCCCACGACGGTGTCCTGGAACCCGCCAATGGGAACGGTTTCCGTATCTACGCCGGAGCCCATCGCAAGCGCCACGCGGGCCAGGTGCCATACGTGGTCGCCATCGCCCACGATGAAGGAGGAGGCGGTGTGGTTAATCAGGGAAATCGACCGGAAGGGGTTAATCAGCGTGGCCGGGGAAGTGATCTTATCTAGGAGCGCGGCAAAGAATTCGCGCTGGCGCTGCACGCGGTCGAGATCGCCCATTGCGGTGGCGCGGGTGCGCACATAACCCAGCGCATCGCTGCCCTCTAGCTTCTGGCAGCCTTCCTGCAGATCGATGCCCGCCAGGGGGTCATTGATGGGCTCTGCAACGCAGATATCAACGCCGCCGACGGAATCGACCACATTGGCCAAACCACCCATGCCGATTTCGGCATAGTGATCAATGTGCAGGCCAGTATTGCCCTCCACGGTTTGTGCTAAGAGCTTTGGCCCGCCGTAGGCAAAAGCGGCGTTGATCTTATCCATGCCGAAGCCGGGTACTTCCACGTAGCTATCGCGCGGAATGGAGACCAGTTGGGCTCGGCCGGAGCGTGGGATATGCAGGAGCATGATGGTATCGGTGCGGCCCTCGCCCACATCGCCACCGGTGCCGAGGGCTTGTTGATCCTCTTCGGACAGGCCCTGGCGGGAATCGGATCCCACCAACAGCCAATTGGTGCCGGAGGTATTGGCCACCTGCTCATCCGGGAGGGCATCCACGCGGGTCAGGCGCGTATCGGCCCACAGCGCGAAGATGAGGCTGCAGACCACGACGAAGAGGACAAAGATGCCGACGCACCCAAAGAACCGCTTGACCGGATTGGTCTTTTTCCGGCGGCTATGCGGTTTAGAGTGGCGGCGGGGCGGTTGCTGCGCTTGTTGTGGTTGGTAGCGCTGTTGCAGCTGCTGCGGCGATTGCGGCTGCGATCGCTGTGGCGGCCGTTGCTGTGGCTGTTGTGGCCGCTGTGGTGGTTGCTGCGCGGAACACTGCTGGGCCCGGTACTGGCTGGGGTAGCGGGTAGGGGTTTCCTGGCGCGGGATGTGCTGCTGCGGCTCGGCACGATTCGTGCGCGGCCGGCGGCGGATGGGCCGACCGTAGCGGTCCTTGAGGGGACGGCCATCGGCCCCAAGGACGAACTCACTGGATGAGCTATCGCCAGCGCGGCGCGCCTCCCGATGCGGATCTCGTCCTGATTCAGTCATGCGCTATACCTTACAAGGCGCCGGCCAATTCCCCCGCTTTCCTCGCGAGCACGCCACTATTAAAGCACAGAAAGGCCGAAGGAATAGGCGAGGAAAGCGATCGCATCGATAAGAAAGTGCGCGATGACAAGCGGCCACACGCGGCCTGTGCGGTGATAGTAGTAGCCGTAGATTACGCCCATGATGATATTGCCAAAGCCGGCCGATACCCCCTGGTACAGGTGATATGAACCGCGCAGGATGGAGCTAGCTGCCAAGGCAGCCGGCAGCGACCAGCGCGCCTGGCGCAGCCTCGTCATCAGCCACATGACCACCACGGTCTCTTCCGCAAAGGCATTTGCGGCGGCCTTGATGAGGGACACCGGAATCTCTAACCACGCATTGTCGAAGTCACCGGGGATGACCTCTTTGCTCCAGCCAAACTGCATCGCGGCGAAATACAAAACTAGGCCCGGGATGCCGATGAGCGCGGCGAGTCCCGCGCCGTGCAACCAATCAGAGGCACGGTAGGCGGCCGGTTTAATGTGGTCTTGTGCCAGCAGGAAAATCACCAGCGCACCATAGGCAAAAAGGACCGCCGCCGAGCACAATTGCAGTCCCAAATCCACCCATGCCAGGCTGGATTGGCTGGAGTTGAGCGTGACGGATTGCTCATTGAGCGCCTGTGGAGCAGCCAGCGAATTGATAAGCCGCAACACCGCCCTGACCCCGGAAATACCAAAGGTCAGGGTGAGGACGATGAGCAGCTCGGCGCGTAGTTTCTTGGTCATGGGTGCAGGATGTGGGCGAGGCCTAAAAGTTGGGCATCGGAAAGCGTAATGCCTCCCACATGCACGCCGACGGGCGGGTGCGCGGGGATGGCCCAAGGTACAGAGATGGCGGGCAATTGGGCCATATTAAACAGCGAGGCCCATGGGGACCAGCGCGTTTGGGCGTCGAAATTCTCCGCGTGCGGAAGGGACAGGAAATGCCCCCGCGGCGGGGGATCCGCGGTGAGCATGGGCGTGATAATGGCATCGACCCGCCATTGCTGCGCTAGGAGCTCCGGGAGGTGGCGGACATGGCGCTGCGCCGCGTTCAGCTCTGCGGCGGATACGGTAGCGCCTTGCTGGGCCACCCAAGCCGCGTAGCCCTCTGCCTGCGGCAGCCCCACAAACCGGGAGGTAAAGATCTCGCGGAAGTGCGCAAACGTGGCCCCCGCCTGCGGATAAGGCGCAATGGGGACCACCTCGAACCCCGCAGCGCGCAGGCGATCCGCGGCCTCGCGTGCCGCCCGCAGGTGGTGGGCCTCCACCCGAGTCGCGGCAAAAAGGGGCTCAAGCAACAGCCCAATGCGGGCGCGCGGGGTGATCATGCGGTGGCCGTGCAGGAAGGCATTATCGGCCACAGTGCGGGTGATAAACCCCTCCGCGCCCAGGTTGCTGCCCGCAGGCTTAAAGCCCACGACCCCGCAGGCCGCCGCGGGAACGCGAATGGAACCGCCGCCATCGCTGGCCTGCGCCGCGCGCACGAGGCCGCGGGCTACCTGGACGGCCGCGCCGCCAGAAGAACCGCCCGGGGTGCGTCCTGGATAAAGGGGATTATCGGGGTGGGGAAGATCCACCGGCTCGGTATCGACGCGCAAGCCCAACTCCGGGGTGGAGGACTTGCCAATGAATACCGCGCCCTGCTTTTCCAATGTCGCGATGAACGGCTCGCTGACCGCGGGATAGTACGTGCGCTTGGCATTGCCCAAGGTGGTGGGCATGCCCGCGACATCGTTGAGATCCTTTGCAGATAGGACCCACCCGCACAGTCGACCGGTGCGGGCGGGGGTGCGCTGCAGATCCAGGTAGGTAAAACCGTGCTCTGTGGGGCCCATGCCCTGCACATCGGCGCGGAATCGTTCTATGGAAAAGTCCATGGCGCACCAGTCTAGTGGGCTAAGGTGACGGGCATGACTACAACCATCGCTTTCTTAGGCCCCGCCGGTACGTTCACGGAGGCCGCCGTGCACAAATTTGCCGCGGAGTGGGAAGCGCGCGGGGAGACCGTGGAGACCCTACCGGTGGACTCGCCTTCAGCGGCGGTGGCGGCCGTGCGCGCCGGGCAGGCCGATTATGCCTGCGTCGCCATCGAAAACTCCGTGGACGGGGCGGTGACGACGACCTTTGACGCGTTGGTAGAAGGCGATCCCGTACAGATTTACCGCGAGGTAGATATCCCCGTGACCTTCAGCATCATGACCCGGCCGGGAACGAAAGACATCACGCGCCTGAGCACGCACCCGGTGGCCTTCCAACAAATCCGCGGCTGGGTGGCAGAGAACGCGCCGGGCGTGGAATTCGTGCCGGCGAGCTCGAATGCGGCGGCGGCTCAGGCCGTAGCGCGCGGGGAGGTCGACGCGGCGGCGGCGCCAGCGCGGGCGGCAGAACTTTTCGGCCTAGAAACCAAGGCGAGCGGCGTGGCCGACGTGCAGGGCGCGGCTACCCGTTTTGTGTTGGTAGGCCTGCCGGGTCGCCCGACCGCACGCACCGGCCAGGATCGCACCAGCGTCATTTTCACCCTGCCCAACCAGCCGGGAACCCTGGTGGGGGCCTTGCAAGACTTTGCCCACCGTGGGGTGGATCTTTCCCGGATTGAGTCGCGGCCGACTCGCCAGACCTTTGGTACCTACCGCTTCTATGTGGACCTGATTGGGCATATCGATGACCAGCCGGTTGCTGAGGCCCTGCGCGCGGTGTGGTTGCGGGCGGAGGAACTGCGCTTTTTGGGCTCCTGGCCCACCGCGACGCCCGCCGGCCACCCGCCGCGGGACCTGGCTGAGGCGGATGCCTGGGTGGCGAGGGCGCGCAGGGGTCAATAATCTGGACGCATGACTGGAAGAATCATCCTGCTGCGCCATGGCCAAACCCATTCCAACGTATCCCGGCTGCTGGATACCCGGCCGCCGGGCGCGGAGCTTACGGATCTGGGGCGCAACCAGGCCACGGAGGTGGGCCGGGAGCTAGCGGGGTTCGTGGGTGATCGCGAGGTCGACTTCAAGTGCTCTATTGCGCTGCGGGCGCAGCAGACCGCCACCTTGGCGGCGCGCGCCTTTGAACAGGAGCGGAACCTGCCGCGCTTTTCCATTCCCATCGATGTCATCCCGAATGTGCAGGAGATTTTCGCCGGCGATTGGGAGCTCGATGCCAGCGAGGCCGCCCACCGCAGCCACGATACGGCCATGCGCGGCTGGTGTTACGGCGATAGCCAGGCCGCCATGGAAGGTGGCGAGCGGCTCCAGGACGTGCTTTCGCGTTTCCAGCCCGCATTGGAAGAGATTGCGGCGCAGCTTGCCGATGACCGCGATGTCATCCTCGTCAGTCACGGCGCCGCCATCCGGGTGGTGACGAAGCACGCCACCGGGGCGGACGCGGACTTTGCCTATACCGGTTATATGCCCAATTGCCGCTTTACCGTGATGGAACCGCGCGGCAAGAAATTTGGCGAGTGGACGCTTACCCGCTGGGCCGATATTGAGCTCTAACCCCAGCCCAGCTGGTGCAGTTCGTGTTCTTCCATGCCAAAGTAATGGCCTAGCTCGTGGAAGACCGTGACCTTGACCTGCTCGGCCAGGTCTTCTTCTGACGTGGCCCAGCGCTGCAGCGTGCTGCGATAGATGAAGATCGCATCGGGCAAATACCCGGTGTGGTCAAATGTGCGCCGAGGCAAAGCGACGCCTTCATAGAGCCCCAGCAAGGTGGGATTATCGGGGTTTTCCTCTTCCACCAGGATCACTAGGTTGCGCATCTTGCGCACGAATTCATCGGGCACCTGATCGAGGGCGTCATTGACCATCTCCTCGAAGCGCTCTTCCGAGACGGAATACATTTACGGCGCCGGCTTATCATCGCGAATCGGGTTGCGCTCAGGGCGCTCCTCCGGCGGGTTGCCATCGATGGAGAGCGCCTGGCGGCCACCGGTGGCGGTACCAGTGATGGAGGAGAAGCCGCCATCATCGCGGGCGTGGACGAGTGAGCAGTTCACGGACTTGGTGCCACCATTCCAGGACTCTTCCGATACGGTGCCCCAGAACGGTTGCAGCGTGGATTGGTAGAGCTGCTCTTCCCCGCCCAAGTAATCCTCAGCGGCGGCCGTGCAGGTATCCGAGAGGAATTTATCCATCTCCTTGCCGTCCGGGTACGCGTCGGGGAATTTCTTGCCCAAGTCGATGACGGATACCGTCTCCAGCTGGTGTGGCTGGCCGCAGTCCACGACGTGCGGTACCTGCTGATCATCGATGGCCAAGCACTCGCCCGGCTTAGCCAGATTGGCCTGCTCGGAGGCCTCGACGTTGCCGGTGGTCAATTGCGGCACGCCGTGATCATCGGTGGTCTGTAGGCCGCACAGCAGGGTGCGGTCACCGTTATCCCACGCGGATTCCGGCGGCAAAATGGAGGCAATATCGTATTTGCCGTGCGGATCCCACTTGCTGTGCAGGTAGCTCACTGTGGCGGATTCGCAGAGCTCATCGCGCAGCTGGTGCTGGCGGGTAAGCGCGGGCCGCGAGGCATCTGGGCCGAATTCGCTGGTGGGGTAGACGCTGAGATCCTCCACGGTAGAGACCTCAAAGCGGTGCTGCTCCGAGCATTCCACCTCTTTGAAGGAAGCGGCAGAGCCATCCTCGTTGATATCCCACGTCACGCAGGACCCAGCGGAAGCGGAGGTAAAAGGCTCCGTCTTCGGATCGGAGGATCCCGAGCCACCCGCACCGCCCTCAGCGGACTGCTCGGAAGAGGCCGTATTATCGGCCCCGTTGGAGCCGTGGTTGCTGACAATGCCGTAGATACCCATGAAAACGGCCGCCGCGATTGCTGAGATCAAGGCAATCTGGACGGCCACAGCGGAACGCCACGCAGGTGATTTCTTCATAAGGCCCATTATCTTACCCCTTAAGCAGGGTCTTTTCTAGATTGAGGTATCCCGGGAAACGCGGGTATTCAGGTGGTACCTATCAGTGCGGTAGACCGAGGAACACCATTCCACGGGCTTATCCCCCGAGCGCGAGCAACGCACGATGTGCAGCAGTGGGGAACCCACGGGGACATCGAGAAGCGGCGCAATCTCCTCATTGGCGGCAATAGCGGAGACGGTCTGGTCCGCGTCCGTGATGGGGACGCCAAATGTCTTATCCAAAATCGAGTACACAGAGTTATAGGTGTCATTTTCCAGCAGGCTCGGCGCAAAAGCGGAGTTGTACCAGCCGTCATCGATGGAATAAGGCTCGCCATCGCCCAAGCGCAGCCTGCGCAAATGAATTTGTTCCTCTGTGGCAGGGGTGCCAAAGAATTGGGTGGCCGCCTCCGGTGCGCTAGCGCGGCCGCTATTCAGGATCTTGGAGGAAGCCACCACGTCCTGGGCACTCATTTCATCGGAAAAAGAGGCCAGGTGAAGGCGCGATACCAAGGGGTTGGGGGCAACGAAGGTGCCTTTACCGCGCACGCGGCGCAATTTACCGGCGGCAACGAGATCCCCGATGGCCCGGCGCACCGTAATGCGGGAGACGCCGTAGGTTTCCTCTAGGAGCCTCTCACCGGGGAGGATATCACCGGGTTTGAAGGTGGTATTACATAATTCCTCCAGAATATCGTGCAATTGGGCGTGCTTGGGAGTGGGGCCATCGCTGATTTCGCGGGCCGGCAATTCTAGGGAGGACATGATTCCATAATAATTCGCTGGTTATTACCACGGCAAGGCAATGGCAGTGCGCTAGAATCAGTTCCGTGATTGATCTCAAGCTACTCCGTGAAAACCCAGACGTTGTCCGCGCCTCCCAGGTCACCCGTGGGGAAGACCCCTCGCTCGTGGATCAGCTCCTCGCAGCCGATGAGAAGCGTCGCTCTGCCATCCAGAAGGCAGACGAGGTGCGTTCCCAGCAGAAATCCCTGGGCAAGAAGATTGGTCAGGCCTCCCCGGAAGAGCGCCCGGCGTTGCTGGAAGGCGCAGATGAGCTGAAAGCCAAGGTCAAAGAGGCTGAAGAGGCTCGGTCCGCGGCTGAGGCCACGGTGGAAGAGCTGCAGTACAAGATCGATAACGTCGTCGAAGGTGCGCCCGCCGGCGGCGAGGATGACTTCGTCCTCGTTGAAGAGGTAGGCGAGATCCCGCAGTTCGATTTCGAGCCCAAGGACCACCTTGAACTCGGCGAATCCCTGGGGCTCATTGACGTCAAGCGCGGTGCGAAGGTCGGCGGTGCCCGCTTCTACTACCTCACCGGCGATGGCGCATTCCTGCAGCTGGGCATGCTGATGTTGGCTGCACAAAAGGCACGGGAAGCCGGCTTCCAGCTGATGATTCCGCCGGTTCTGGTGCGCCCAGAGATCATGGCCGGCACGGGCTTTTTGGGCCAGCACTCCGATGAGATCTACTACCTGCCAGCCGATGATCGCTACCTCGTGGGCACCTCCGAGGTAGCCCTTGCTGGCTACCACAAGGATGAGATCATCGATCTATCCAATGGTCCCCTGCAGTACGCCGGCTGGTCCTCCTGCTTCCGCCGAGAGGCCGGTTCCCACGGCAAGGACACCCGCGGCATCCTGCGCGTGCACCAATTCGACAAGCTAGAGATGTTTGTCTACTGCAAGCCGGAAGACGCAGAGGAAATGCACCAAAAGCTCCTCGATATGGAAAAGGAAATGCTGGCTGCGATGGAATTGCCGTACCGCACCATCGATATCGCCGGCGGTGACTTGGGCTCTTCGGCGGCCCGCAAATTCGATAATGAGGCGTGGGTGCCAACCCAAGGCACCTACCGTGAGCTAACCTCTACCTCCAATTGCACCACCTTCCAGGCCCGCCGCCTATCCACTCGCTACCGCGACGAGAACGGGAAGACGCAGGTAGCCGCCACCTTGAATGGCACATTGGCCACCACCCGCTGGATCGTGGCGATTTTGGAAAATCACCAACAAGCCGATGGTTCCGTCGTTGTTCCAGAGGCCTTGCGCCCATTCGTGGGCAAGGATGTTCTCACGCCGCAGTAGCCTGCGGAGCAAAGCTAAAGGAGCACCATGAACGCTGCGACGAATTTCTTGTACCGCCAGATCACCCACATTGGGCGCGGCCTCACCTTGGCCCAAGGCCTGCAGATGCGCCTGTCGGGGGAAGAGAATATTCCCGATGACGGCGGTGCCGTCCTGGTGTGCAATCACACCGGGTACATGGATTTTCTGTTCGGCGCGTTCATTGCCTATCGTAAAAAACGGCTGGTGCGCTTTCTGGCTAAGGCCAGCATCTTTAGCGCGCCAGGCGTGGGTGCCCTGCTGCGCGCCATGGGGCACGTGCCGGTAGACCGCATCGATGGCAAAGAGTCCTTGCGCAAGGCGGTAGAGCTTGCCGAAGCCGGCGAGCTCGTCGGTGTCTTTTCGGAGGGCACGATTTCCCGCAGCTTTGAAATCCGCAGCATGAAAACCGGCGCATCTCGCATCGCTTTTGAGGCGGGCGTGCCGGTTGTCCCGCAAGTGATGTTTGGTTCGCAGCGCCTGTGGACAAAGGGCCACAAGAAGAATTTGGGACGCACCAAGACTCCGGTCTTTATTTCCGCGCTCGAGCCGTATTACCCCACTGGGGACCCAGAAGCCGATACAGCTGAAATCCGACGGCGCATGCAGGAGGCCCTAGAGGGACTTTGGGAGGATTACGAGGCGGAGTTCGGCCCCATGCCCGCCGGCGAATATTGGGTTCCCGCGCGCAAGGGCGGTTCTGCCCCGACCCTGGAAGAGGCCGAAGCTCGCGATGCGGAGGTAGAAACGGAGCGGCACCGGGTGCGTCGTTTGCGCGATGATTTGGTAGGGCTCAAAGAGCGCGTTTCCGTTTCCACCGTTGAACTCGTGCGCAACCACATGGCCTCTGCCAAAGGTAAGGAAGGCCAGGAAGAACACGTTGGCGACGAGCCCCAGGAAAAGAAGCATATCGCGGCCGATACCTTGGAGTGGGTCAAAACCAATCTCAATGCCGTGGTGGAAGAGGCGACCCGTGGCTTGGATGAAGGCAAGGATAAGGTCGCCGATGTCATGGCGCAATTGAAGTCCGACGTGGCGCAGGCCCAGGCCTCTATTGCCGCAAGCAGCAAGGAGATCTGGGAAGGATCCGTGGTAGAGCAAGGATTGCTCGCCGCGGCGACACAGTCGCGCCTGATCGTTTCTCGCCTGCCGCACCGGCTCAAGGCCCAGTTTTCTGACATCCCGCGCGTAGTAGTGGCGCATCAAAGCACGCTGAACTGGGAAGACGATGCCCTGACCCCGCGGTTGAAGGCGGCGCTAGAAGGCATCTACCCCGCGGCGGAGGTGCTCATCGCGGTGTCGTGCGATGCGGATCTCGATGTCCCGCAGGCGGTGTGGCATATCCAGCTTGATGAGCAGGCCGAAAAGCCGCTCGTGGATAAGGAGGCGATGAAGGTTACCTCGGCCACGGCGGCCGCCGGCGTGGACTGCATCCTAGATGATTTGGAAGCCAAGCCGAGCGAGACTTTGGTCTTTGGTAATGAACCAGGGGATGAAGAATTTTTGAATCACATCCCGGTCGTTGCTCTAGAGACCGCGCCCATCGAGGTGGTCAAGGATGCGCAGGCTGTGACGTATTCCGCCGAGCGCGCAGGTATGTCTGAGGTTTTGGAAGCGATGGCCCGGCTACAAAAAGATTAGCCGCGTGCAAACGTTGGCGTTGCCACCCCCGCGAGGGGGTGTTTTTCTTTTTGGGGAGCTAAGCAAAGGGTGGAAATTGACTGCTTACGGGGCCGGAAGTTACGTGTGAGAAACCTCTAGTGAATGTTTACCCGGTGACCTCTAGCATAGGAGATAGGAGATATTGGCTCTACTTTTTAGAGCGCAATAGTCGCCATCATGAATCATCCAAAACTTGCTTTTAGCTGTGCTTACGCCATCTCATTCATCGTTTGTCGGAGCAAGCACACATGAGCACCAAGGAAGGAGATGCGGTCTCTAATGACCCAGCAAAGCAACCAATCCTTTAACCCCGAATATTTTGAAAATGTGTGGAACGGCTACGCGGATGAGGACTACGACGTCGTCATCATCGGTGGTGGCTCCGTAGGTGCCGGCGCGGCACTGGATGCAGCAACCCGCGGTTTGAAGACCGCAGTGCTGGAGACCCGCGACTTCGCCGCTGGTACCTCTTCTCGCTCTTCCAAGATGTTCCATGGTGGCCTGCGCTACCTTGCGATGTTTGACTTCCGCCTCGTGGCAGAGTCCCTAAAGGAGCGCGAGCTCAACATGTCCACGTTGGCTCCCCATCTAGTTAAGCCGCTGAAGTTCATCTTCCCGCTCACCCACCACGTATGGGAGCGCGTCATGATGTTCGGCGGCTTTACCCTTTATGACCTCATGGGCGGTGCAAAGAGCGTGCCGATGCAAAAGCACCTCACCCGCAAGGGCGCCCTTAAGGTCACCCCTGGCCTGAAGGAAGACGCCATCGTCGGCGGTGTGCGCTACTACGACACCCTGGTGGACGATGCCCGCCACACGATGACCGTGTTGCGCAGCGCCGCCGAGTACGGCGCCGATGTGCGCACCAATACCGAGGTCATCGGCTTTGATAAGGACCGCGGTGGCCGCATCGTTGGCGCCAAGGTCCGCGATACCGCCACTGGCCGCGAGGCCACCGTGCGCGGTAAGGTCTTCATCAACGCCACCGGTGTTTGGAACGACAAGATCCAGGAGCTGGCCGGCGTGGAAGGCAAGTTCACCGTTCACGCTTCCAAGGGTGTGCACATCGTCGTGCCAAAGGATGCCCTGGATGCAGAAGCAGCACTGTGCTTCGTAACCGAAAAGTCCGTCCTCTTCGTCATTCCATGGGGCGATTACTGGATCATCGGTACTACCGATACCGACTGGGAGAAGGGTCTATCCCTTCCGGATCCCGCCCCCACCAAGGCAGATATTGACTACATCCTGAATGAGGTCAACCAGCGCGTGCGTCGCCAGATCACCCGCGATGACATCGTCGGTGTCTACTCTGGCCTGCGCCCGTTGCTGTCCGGTAAGTCCGATTCCACCACCAACCTGTCCCGCAACCACGCCGTGGCTCGCGTGGCCCCGGGCATGGTTTCCGTTGCCGGTGGTAAGTACACCACCTACCGCGTCATCGGTAAGGATGCCGTTGACCTAGCCGTGAAGGAACTCGGCGGCAAGGTGCCGGAGTCCATCACCGAGCACACCCCGATCCTGGGCGCTGCCGGCTACCACGCACTGGCCAACCAGATTCCTACCTTGGCCCGCCGCTACAACCTGAGCGAGGACTTCATCGAGCACCTGCTCGGCCGCTACGGTTCGCTTTTGGGCGAGGTTCTGGCTCCTGCGCAGGATGACGAGTCCTTGCTCGAGCCCGTTCCTGGCGCAGAGTCCTACCTCTGGGCTGAGGTGCGCTACGCCGTCACCCACGAGGGTGCACTGCACTTGGACGATATCTTGACCCGTCGCCTCCGCGTTGCCATCGAGTTCGGTGACCGTGGCGTCAACGCAGCTCCCGCTGTTGCGGACTTCGTTGCTCCGCTGCTGGATTGGAGCGAGGAAGACAAGCAGCTCGAGGTGGATACCTTCACCAAGCACACCGAGGCCGAGCTGGCTGCCGAGGCAGCTGTAACTGACCGCGAAGCTAACGACATTCTGGTCCGCGCTGGCTCCGCTCGTCCGACCGAGACTCAAGGATAAGGGGAGGCGCTAATGGCTGGATCTGACGCATTTTTGTGGGAGTTTATCGGCACCACGCTGCTGATGCTTCTTGGTAACGGCGTGTGTGCGCTGGTAAACCTCCGCACTTCGGGCGCCCGTGGCTCCGACTGGATTGTTATTGCCTTGGGTTGGGGCATGGGTGTCTTCGTCGGCGCCAGCGTCGCTGACCCAACCGGCGGTCACTTGAACCCTGCGGTAACGCTCATGCTCGCGCTCAATGGTTCGCTCGAATGGAACTTGGTTCCGTTCTACGTGCTGGGCCAAATCCTGGGTGCTATGTTCGGTGCCTTCTTGGCCTGGGCCGCATTCAAGCAGCTCTTCGATGCGAATAACTACGACGAAGAGGGCAATGTCACCGGTGCCAATTCTGAAACCGCGGGCATCTTCTTCACTGCCCCCGCTCACCCACACAATGGATGGAATACGGTAACTGAGTTCATCGCCACCACCGTATTGTTGATATTCATCGCCTTCGGCCCTGCCGGCGGCGAGCTGGGACCGCTGAGCTACTTCGGTGTGGCATTCGTTGTTGTCGCCGTTGGCCTGTCCCTGGGTACGCCTACGGGATACGCCATCAACCCGGTCCGTGACTTGGGTCCACGCTTGATGTACGCCTTCGTCCTGCCCATTAAGGACAAGGGCAGCGCTAATTGGGGCTATGCTTGGGTGCCGATTGTTGGCTCGCTGCTTTCGGCCGTCGCCGTTGGTCTACTGTCCATTGCGCTTTAATCCAACCCTATACAGGAGAAATTAGACACATGAGTGATAAGAAATACGTCGCAGCTATTGACCAGGGAACCACGTCAACCCGCTGCATCATCTTCAACCACGATGGCGATCAGATTTCCGTGGGCCAGCTCGAGCACGAGCAGATCTTCCCAGAAAAGGGTTGGGTAGAACACGACCCGCAGGAGATCTGGAGCAACACTCGCCGCGCCGTGGGGGAGGCTTTGGCCAATGGCGATATAACAGTAGAAGATATCGACTCCGTCGGTATCACCAACCAGCGCGAAACCACAGTTGTGTGGGATAAGAACACTGGCGAGCCCGTCTACAACGCCATCGTCTGGCAGGACACCCGCACCTCCGCTATCTGTAAGGAACTGGCTGGTGAAGAGGGCCCGGATAAGTGGCGCCGCCGCAACGGCCTGCTGATCAACTCCTACCCTGCCGGCCCGAAGGTTAAGTGGATCCTCGACAATGTCGATGGCGTCCGCGAGCGCGCCGAAAAGGGCGACCTGCTCTTCGGAACCATTGACTCTTGGCTGCTGTGGAACCTTACCGGCGGTGCCGAGGGCGACGGCGACATGGAAGCGCTGCACGCGACGGACGTGACCAACGCTTCGCGTACGCTCCTCATGGACATCGAAAAGCTGGAGTGGGACGAAGAGCTGTGCAAGGAAATGGGCATTCCTATGTCCATGCTGCCGGAGATTCGCCCGTCCCTGGGTGATTTCCGCACCGTTCGGGAGCGCGGTTCCCTCGCCGGCGTACCTATTCGCGCCATCCTGGGGGACCAGCAGTCCGCTATGTTCGGCCAAGGCTGCTTCCGTGCAGGTTCGGCCAAGAACACCTACGGCACCGGCCTCTTCCTGCTGCTGAACACCGGTACCACCCCGAAGTTCTCCGATAACGGCCTGTTGACCACCGTTTGCTTCCAGCGCGAGGGCGAGCGCCCCGTGTACGCGCTGGAAGGCTCCGTATCCATGGGTGGCTCCTTGGTGCAGTGGCTGCGCGATAACCTGCAGCTCATCCCTAATTCTTCTGCCATCGAGAACTTGGCACGGGAGACCAAGGACAACGGCGGCGTTTACATTGTTCCGGCGTTCTCCGGTCTCTTCGCCCCGCACTGGCGTCCCGATGCCCGCGGCGTCATTGTGGGCCTGACCCGCTTTGCCAACCGTGGACACCTGGCCCGCGCTGTCCTCGAGGCAACCGCTTACCAGACCCGCGACGTGGCAGATGCCATGGTGGCGGACTCCGGCGTGGAAATTACCGAGCTGCGCGTGGATGGCGGCATGACCACCAACGAGCTGCTCATGCAGTTCCAGGCTGACATCTTGGGTGTGGAGGTACACCGCCCGAAGAACATTGAGACCACCGCAACCGGCGCCGCTGTTGCTGCCGGCTTGGACAATGGCTTCTGGGAAGACCTCAGCATCTTGGATACCCAGCGCGGTGACCTCACCGTATTCAAGCCCAAGATGGAACAAGAAGAGGTGGATTACCTCTACGGTGAATGGAAGCGCGCTATCAAGCGTTCCTTGAACTGGGAAGACTCCGATGAGGATGAGATGGACTTCTAAGTCCTGAAGTAAACTCGCGGGTATGGATACTTTCCCTACCCGGGCCCCTCGGCTCATCGCGAGCGATATTGACGGCACCCTGTTGGACCGCAATCATCGCGTCCCGCGTCGCAACCGCGACGCAGTGGCGCGGGCGGTGCAGCAGGGTGCTTATTTTGCGTTATCCACCGGCAGGCCCTTTCGCTGGATAGAGCCGGTGCTGGAGCAGCTCACGGTGCTCCCGGTATGTGTGACCTCAAATGGGGCGGTGCTCTATGATTCCGCGGAAGACCGCGTGCTATCCGCGCGGGAGCTTTATCCAGACGCGCTAGAAGAGGTGGTGACGGTAGCGCTGCGCGTCCTTGGCACGGTTGGCTTTGGTGCAGAGCGGGCGGGTGGCTCGCTTGCCAATGCCCCCGAGGAGCTCTTCGTCGTCGACCCGCACTACTCCGAAAATGCCCTCTTTGAAGGCTTCGGCGTCGTCAGCGTGGGCGAGCTGGTGGCACGGCCAGTGGTCAAGCTGCTTATCCGGAATACGGATTATTCCGCGCCAGAACTCTATGACTTGATTGCGCCTCATATTGATCCGGAGCTGGCGCATATCACCTACTCCATGCAGGAGGGCGTGCTCGAGGTCGCGGCCCCCAACGTCACCAAGCGCCGCGGCGTGGAGTGGTTGGCCAAGCAGCATGGGATAGCGCAGGAAGAAACCATTGCCTTTGGCGATATGCCCAACGATATTGAGATGCTCACGTGGGCCGGCTGTGGGGTGGCAATGGAAAACGCCCTCCCGGCGGT
Source organism: Corynebacterium limaceinasi (assembly GCF_046717465.1). Taxonomy (NCBI): domain Bacteria; kingdom Bacillati; phylum Actinomycetota; class Actinomycetes; order Mycobacteriales; family Corynebacteriaceae; genus Corynebacterium; species Corynebacterium limaceinasi. The sequence goes on along the minus strand of NZ_CP177100.1, from coordinate 2,351,834 downwards.
GAAGGCGGCCGCTGATGCGGTCACCGTGGCCAACCACCAGGCGGGCGTGGCAAAGGTTTTGGAGCGCTGGTTCTAACTCCCACTCCACGGGGAGGCTAGTCGGTGTAGATGTCTACCTTTTCGGTATCCATGTTGTAGACAATCTCGCCGCCCTGGAACTGGACGCGGATTTCCTTGCCGTCTTTCATCTCGTTTGTGGTGGGCAGTCCGAGTTTGGAAGCGTTATCGCCTTCTGCCCACTTCTTGGCAATCTCTCCGGTCAGGGCCTTTGCCCCAGAGTCCTCGGAGGAGAGGACCACACCGTTTTTGAAGAGCTGGTACATGATCTTGCCGGAATCGGTGGTGTCAGGTCCGCCAACGGCGAGACCCAAGACTGGGCCAAAGGCGTTCAGGACGGAGGTCCAGGATTCCTTGAGGCCTTCGTTATTAGAAAGCTGCACAACCTTGTTGACGATCTTCGGAATCTCGCCGACGGTAAGCTCACCCGCAACCTTCTTATCGGCATCCGGCTGCGCTACGCGGTCATTGGCAACCAAGACGCCGAACACGGTGGCGGCGATGCCAGCCAAGGCTTGGATGGTCGATACTGGAACATCGACACCAGCGATGGAAGAGGTGGTATCTCCCGAGGTGGACTGATCGCCGCCACTCGATGGCGACTTCTTATCCCAGTTCATTGCTGCGGAGTTACCGCCAGCCTTAACAGCGTCGTACTTCTTTTTGGTGTTCTTGCGGATCTCGTCCCAGTGCTGCACGGTGTAGCGACCAGGGCACTGGGTGTAGTGGAAATCATTGTGACCGCTGAAGGCAGGCACGGTTGCCTGCGCACCGGCTGGAAAGCGGGAGCCGCCAAAGCCGCCAGAGGTCAGGGTAGCGGTGCCCGTGGGATCGATGCCGGAAATTGCTGCCTTCCACCCGGCAATTTCTGCCACCGAGTTCAGCATCTTCTGTGATGGTTCCTCAATTTCGTAGTTACCAATCATGGAAATACCCCAGTTATGGGAGTTGAAGCCACCAACGTGTGCGCCCTGGACGGCCTTGTCCAGCCCGCCGTAGCGGCCCTCGTAGATGGTACCGAACTTATCCACGAGCACGTTGTATCCAATATCGCACCAGCCCAGATTCTGGGCGTGGTACTCGTAGGCAGCGCGAACCTGTGCGGCAGCCTGTGCCGGGGTGTAGTTATTGGAGCCCGCGGTGTGGTGCAGCGTCATCGCCTTGATGCCGTCATCGTAGGTGGGCTGTTGGCAGCGCTTGGATTCATCGGCGCCCCACCCAGAGCGGGACACTACCTTGGGCATGCCATCGGTGGCGGCAGTAGGTTCGATGGCTTGGCCTTCTTGGGCATTGCCGTCCATAAAGACGGCATCCAGGTCCGACACGGTGGTGCGGTCGGTGTTGTTTTCATCAGCTACAGGGGCGATATCGCCGACGTTAGAAGGCTGCGAGGCGGCGCGGTTGGCATCCGCAGCGCCGGCTGCTTTATCGGGCAACTCAGCATCGTCATCCAGGTTGGAACCGGTTACTAGGTCTACATTGGCCATGGATACCTGCACATCGTTGGTATCGCCTACGTAAATAAGCTCGGTACCGTTCTTGCCATCGCCGTAGTTCATGGCATCCATATCGAACCATTCGCTCCAGGAGCCGTCCTCCTGCTTGGAGCGGACGAAGGAGTGCACGTCGCGCTTGCCCTCCCAGGTCACGGCGAACATGTTGAATGTCTCGTCGCGGTGGAAGTGCTTGACGGCACGTGGGCCCTCGCCATCGCCTTGCGCTGCCACGGCGGGGTCATCAACGACGACGGAGTCGGCGTTGCTAAAGCTTTCAGAGGCGTTTTTCACCTCGATAGGTCCGCCAGAACCGGAGTCCTGGGTTTTAAGGACCTGCTGGCCGCCGAATGCGGCCGCCATGACGAGGGCAATGGAGGAAACCGTCGCGATGACGGGTGTGGACCACGGTGACCTCGTGGGGACTAGTCGACGTCGTTGCTTCACTCTATTCTCCCTGGGTTGAGTTAGGTGCCGATGTAGCTGTAAAAACGGTTGCCAAAAGTTAACAGTTGATAGTGATGCTACGAGTGTGACAACTGTGAATCTTGTTGCGACACGCCGATGACCCGTGTTCCCCTCTGGAGTGCAATAAAGTGGAAGCCATGACTTCTTATGACCTCATCGTTGTTGGTTCCGGATTCTTTGGCCTGACCGTTGCGGAAAGGGCCGCTAGCCAGCTGGGAAAGAAGGTGCTCATCGTCGAGCGCCGCGAGCACCTGGGCGGCAATGCCTATTCCGAGGCGGAACCCACCACCGGAATTGAAGTGCACAAATACGGCGCGCACCTCTTCCACACCTCCAATAAGCGCGTGTGGGAGTACTGCAACCAGTTCACCGATTTCACCGACTACCAGCACCGCGTCTTTGCCATGCACGATGGCACCGCCTACCAATTCCCCATGGGGCTGGGGCTTATCAACCAATTCTTCGGCCGGTACTACTCGCCCGATGAGGCCCGCGAACTGATCAAAGACCAGGCCGGCGAATTCTCTGCGGATGAGGCCAAAAACCTGGAAGAAAAGGCCATCGCGCTTATCGGACGCCCGCTCTATGAGGCGTTCATCCGCGACTACACCGCCAAGCAGTGGCAGACCGACCCCAAGGAACTGCCGGCCAGCAATATCACCCGCCTGCCGGTGCGCTACACCTTCAATAACCGCTACTTCAACGACACCTACGAAGGCCTGCCCGTCGATGGCTATGCGGCGTGGTTAGAAAACATGGCGGATCATGAAAACATCGAGGTCCGCCTGGATACCGATTGGTTCGATGTTCGCGAGGATCTGCGCGCCGATTCCCCGGATGCTCCCGTAATCTACACCGGCCCGCTGGACCGCTACTTTGACTTCGCCGAAGGCGAGCTCGGCTGGCGCACCCTGGATTTCGACCTCGAAGTGCTCGATACTGGCGACTTCCAAGGCACCCCGGTGATGAACTACAACGATGCCGATGTGGACTTCACCCGCATCCACGAGTTCCGCCACTTCCACCCAGAGCGCAAGGACCGTTACCCCTCCGATAAGACGGTCATCATGAAGGAGTACTCGCGCTTTGCCGATAAGGGCGATGAGCCGTATTACCCCATCAATACCCCGGAGGATCGCTCCAAGCTGGAGGCGTACCGCAAACTAGCCGCCCAAGAAGCCAAGGAAAACAAGGTGTTATTCGGCGGCCGCTTGGGCACCTATCAGTACTTGGATATGCACATGGCCATCGGCGCCGCGCTGTCCCTATTCGATAACAAGCTCGTGCCCTTCTGGAACGAGGGCAAGGCCACCGAGCAAGAGCGCGGACACTAAGAGCTGCTAATCTGCCCTGGGCACGCTATGCTTAGTCACCTCACAGGTTAGGAGGTGACGGCATGGCTCAACGCAAGAAATACACCAAGCCCGGGCACGCGGACCGCAGCATGTGGAAGATGTCCCCGGAGCGGCTCCAGGAGCATTTGAAACTGCGCAGCCGCGCAACGCGCATTCCCGATAAGAAAAAGCAGCAAGCAAAGAAGGCCTGCCGGAACACCCGGCGGGCCTTTCCGCTACTTAACCCCGCGATTATGAGTGCTTGCATTGCCCAATAGATGCAGCACTGGAAAGTATTTTTATGGTGTTTATTCAGCCCGAAGCCCAAAAATTCCTCGACCTGAACAGGGATGCCCCACAGCTGGACACGCGTACTCCTGAAGAAAACCGCGCCGCCCAGCAGAAGACGGCAGCGGCTTGGGGCAAGAAAACCCCGATGGTTTCCGTGTACGAGACCTCGGTGCGCGGTGTCACGGTGCGGGTTTATGTGCCACAGGCGCCCGCGCTTGCCGATGCCCCAGCAGCGCCTGCCTTCATCTTCTTCCACGGCGGCGGCTGGGTGCTGGGGGATTTAGAGACCACGGATACAACCGTGCGGGACATTGCCGCAGAAGCGGGAATCATCTGTATCAGCGTGCACTATCGCCGTGCACCGGAGCACCCTTTCCCGGCGCCACTAGATGATTGCCGTGCAGTAGTAGACGGGGTGCTACAAGGAGAATTGGGGATCGGCATCGATCCAACGCGCGTTGCCGTGGGCGGAGACAGCGCGGGCGGCAATATCGCAGCGGTGATCGCACAAGAACTGCGCGATCAGCTGGCTCATCAGGTGCTGATTTACCCCGTCATGGATTTATCCACCTTTGACACGCAATCCCATTCGGATTTTAGCGATGGCTATTACCTCACCAGGCGGCGCCTTAACTATTTTTATGATTCTTATGCTGGCGCTGCAGACCGCACGGATATCCGTATGTCTCCCGGCAGGAATGGCGATCTGGCGGGGCTGCCTCCAGCGACGGTGATTACCGGTGAACTTGATCCGTTGGTCTCTGAAGTAAGTGACTACGTTGGGCGGATGCTCAATGCGGGAAATGTAGTGAGCTCTATCGAATTTAAGGGCCAAGTCCATCCGTTCGTCCAGATGGGCGGGATCATTTCGGATGCACTGATTGCGCGCACCATTATTGGCAGCGAATTAAAGCGTGCGCTGCGAGGCCAAGGCTAAAGGCCGCGATCTGCCGGAGCCAAAGGGAAGCGCGGCGTGAACACCCAACACTCAACACAACACTCAACATGTGCAGTGTTGTGTTGAGTGTTTGTGTAGTGTTATGTGTAATGCTCGGCTGAAGGTGAGAGGCAAGCGGGGAAGCGATGGACCTAGAAGAAATTGAGCGGATTGTTCACAATCTGCGTGCCATAGGCAAAGACACCAGCATGGTCGAAGTAAAAGCAGCTGGCGGAGGCCTTCCCAAGAAGATAACGCGGTCGGTGTCTGCTTTTGCCAACGGAAAAGGCGGAACGATCATCTTTGGTCTCGATGAGGACTCAGGGTTTCTTCCCGTCGAAGGCTTCCAAGCCGAGCCCATAGCCAAAGCATTCGTGGAGGCCTGCGCGGAGAAATTGACCCCTGCTGTCCGTGCCGATGTGGAAATTGGTGCTGTCGATGGCGCGCCGGTAGTAGTTGCGGAAATTCCAGAGCTTGCACCCTTTGATAAACCATGCTGGGTTACTGCGCAATCTAAATACAACGGCAGCTACATTCGCGAGCACGATGAAGACCGGTTATTGAAGCCCTATGAAATCGATCGTCTCGAAGAAAATAAGATGCAGCCCTCGTGGGATCTGGAGGTCGTGGAGGCGGCTACTATTGCAGACCTCGATCGGGACATCGTCCAGCAAATCCTAGAGCGCGAACGCAGCCTGCGGCCAGGGATCTTTGGCAAGTTCTCTGATGAAAGGGCATTGAAAGCCCTGCATCTCACCGGCGTGGGAGATGATGGGGATGTTCATCCAACCTTGGCTGGCTTATTAGCAGCTGGCATTTATCCGCAAGAATTTTTCCCGCGGCTCAATGTAACTTTTACTGCTTATGTGGGAACGGATAAGACGTCGACCAAAGGCCAAAGATTTGTTGATAACGCGAGTTTTGTAGGCCCGATTCCGGAATTGGTGCCAGCGGTGGTTTTCGCGGTTGAGAAAAATATGCGGGTAGGTGGCGTCGTCGACGGGGCGTTCCGAGAAGACCTGCCGGATTATCCGCCAGTAGCAGTCAGGGAAGCAGTTGCTAATGCGCTCATGCACAGGGACTATTCTCCCCAGGCTAGAGGGACACAGGTTCAGGTTGATATGTACGCTGACCGCCTAGAAATCATTAATCCGGGTGGCCTTTTTGGGATGGTGAACGTCAATAACCTTGGGGATCCGGGCATGACAAGTGCGAGGAATCAGCACCTGTCTCAGCTATTGGAGGTAACGGCTATCTCCGGCGGGTCTGGGTACGTGGCGGAAAATCGTGGAACTGGCTACATTGAGATTCTTGACCAGCTGCAAAAGACACTTCTTCCTCCGCCGAAGCCGACGGATTCGTTGACCACGTTTAAGCTAACTTTTGAACGGCGTGAAATGACTTTGCCAGAGCGGAGTGCGTCTATACACGGCGGTTCTAGTGAACGGATTCTGGAGTATTTGGCTCAGCATCAGTCTGCGAATAGCCGTGAGTTGGCGGCGGCCGCCGGGATTTCTGTTGGTGGGGTGCGCAGAATCCTGAACCAATTGGTAGATAGTGGAAGGATCGAGCGTACGGAGCCTTTGCGCAGCCCTAAACAGAGGTATCGCTTGGTGAGGTAGGTGGGCGCCTGAACACCCAACACTCAACACGAACACTCAACACAACACTCAACATGTGCAGTGTTGTGTTGAGTGTTATGTGTAGTGTTCGCCTGCACCCGCGGGGCTAAAACCCTGCCACCACCAGTTTTGCCAGATTGCGGCCTCCGGGTGCGGCGGTGGAGTGATGGTGTCGTGTGGTGTGTGTATGGAGCTGACGGGGCTAATTCCATGCAGTGAGTTGATAAACCACAGGGGACATTCCGCAGCGAGTGCCGGGGTCAATGGGTGCTGCGCGGTGGAAAGTCCCAAGTCATTGCAGCGGTGCAGGACTTGGCGCAGGGTCACGCTGGGCAGGCGCACGCCGGTAGGAAGCAGGAGCGTGTCGCCGTCCCAGGCGATGAGCGCGCCGGTGGTGGTTTCTGCGATGGCACCGTGGGCATCGACAATCGCGGTGTCATCGGTGCCGCTTACCTGATACTGGCTGCGGTAAGCAGCCAGGGCGGGCAAGTCCGGGCCTTTAACTAGAGGCTGCACGCGGGGATCGGGGGCCTGTGTATAAGTAAGGCGCGTGTGGGCGCGCGGAGCCGGGGCAGGCCGGATATCGAGGTAAAGCTCGCCGGCCATGAGGGCGATGCGGGGGAAAAGCTCGCCATCTGAAAGGAGCTCCAGCATGGCGGGGACGAAGCTTACGGGCAAGGTCCCGGCGGCGGATTCGAAGCGCTCCAAGTGCAGGTGGAGACCGTGCGTGCGGCCTTGCGAATGCCGCCAAGAATCGGCCACGGTGCAGGGGTCAGCCGGTGGGGTGCAGGGGATGAAGGCGCCGTCGCGCCAGATATAGGAACTCATGACCACGCCCCGAGGACCGATTGGGCCTTGAGGTTTCTTTCGGCCAGCTCGGCTGCGGGATCGGAATCGAGGACGATGGCCCCGCCGGCGCCGACGGTGACCTCGGAACCCGCGCGCACCGCGGTGCGGATGACCACGCTGAAATCAGCCTCGCCGGAATACCCGAGGTAGCCCACGATGCCGGAATAGACGCCGCGGGGTCCTGCCTCGAGGGCATCGATAATCTCGCAGGTGCGCAGCTTCGGCGCGCCGGTCATAGAACCGGGCGGGAAGGCGGCGCGGATGGCGTCGAGCGCGGTGGCGCCGGGGCGCAATTGGCCGGTGATCGTGGAGACGAGCTGGTGCACGGTGGCGTAGCTTTCCACGTTCATCAACCCCGGAACGCGCACGGTGCCGGGTTCGCACACGCGGGATAAATCGTTGCGCAAAAGGTCCACGATCATGAGGTTCTCGGCGCGGGTTTTGGGGTCATCGCGAAGCAGCGCGGGGTCCTGGTGGGCTGGAATGGTGCCCTTGATGGGCTTGGCCTCGACGCGGTTATCGCGCACGCTAAGGAAGCGCTCGGGCGAGGCGCTGCAGATTTCCACGCCGTCGAAGACCAGATGCGCCGCGTACGGTGCCGGGTTGTGCCGGCGCAGCGCAGCATAAATATCGCCGGTGGCCTGCGCGGTATAGGTATCGGTCAGGCATACCTCGTAGCTTTCCCCAGCGTGCAAGAGCTCTTGGGCGCGCTGGATTCGGTCAAGGTAGTCGGTGGTGCGCCAGGCGCCCGCGCTTGCCGATGCCCCCTCGTTTCCCACCTGCCCGCCTTTCAGGGCTGCCTCCAACCGGTCGAGCAGGCCTTGTGCGCCTTCGCCGTCGAGGCAGCACAGGTATGCCACTTGCCGGTGGTGGTCGTAGATAAGGAAGGACTGCGGCCGGATGAAGTAGGCATCGGGATACGGCGAGCGGTGGCGCAGCTGGATGGGCAGGGTAAGCTGCGCGCATTCGTAGCCGAGGAAACCGACCACCCCGCCGGTAAACGGCAAATCCGGCGCGTCAAAGACCTGCGTGGATAGCTCGCGCTCGAGGGTGGTGAGGATATCGGGGGCATCGCCAAGCCGGTAGCGAAAGGATCTGCTAAGCGGACCGGTGGCATCGCCAAGAATGCTATAGCACCCGCGCGCGTCGGCGGAGTCGAGGAAGAAGGCATCGGTGCCGTCTGCCTGCAGCGCCGCGAAGACGCTGGGGCAGTCAATCGCGCCGGGGACCTCGCGGTGGAGGAGGCGAAAACCGCCGAGGAAATTGCGCAGCAGGGTCGCGCCATGTTGTGTCAGCACCGATTCGGGGTGGAATTGCACGCCCCAATGCGGCAGGCCATCGACCTTGAGGGCCTGGACGGTGCCGTCCTCGCTGCGGGCGTGCACGGTGATGCCGGGGGTGGGCTCAATGTGCAGGGAGTGGTAGCGCACCGCCTGAAAGTCCTGCGGGATGGTGGCGAAAAGTCCCTCGCCGGAGTGGCTGATGGTGGATACGAAGCCGTGGCGCGGTTCGGGCGCGCGGCGTATGCGGGCACCGGCGAGCATCGCCAGACCCTGATGGCCGAGGCAGACGCCAAGCAGGGGAATTCGCGCTGTGGCGGCCGCCTCGATAACGCGCCGGGACGTGCCAAAGTCGTTGTCTTCCTCCGGGGTGCCGGGGCCGGGGGAGATAACCACGTGGCTGAACTCGCCGGCGCGCACGCGCTCTGGGATGCCGGCGGCCTCGCCCGCGGGAACGACGAGTGGCTCGGTTCCAGAGACCTCTGCGATGAGGTGCGCGAGGTTAAACGTGTACGAGTCGTAATTATCAATGAGCAGGATCATCAAAGGCAGAGTCTATAGCCCAGTGCGCCCCACGCGTAACTTGCTCCACGGGAGGTCTAACTAATGGGTTATGACCAATCAATTGACGGATGTCACACCGCGCTGTAAGGTTAACTTCAAGTTAACAAAAAGCAAACGGGGAAAGAATCCAGGAAAGGGGATAACAATGAACCAGTTTGAAACCCTCCGGCATGACCTACATACCAAGTACGGTCACGGATATACCCGTGCTGACATCGATGCGAAGCTGGACGAGGTCATCGCCAAGCACACCGCCAAAGCCGAGCTCGTGGAATTCATCCCCGTGCTGGTAGAGCGCGAGGTGCGCGAGTTCTTCGGTGCCCACCGCATCCACGTTCGCTTCGCCGCGGGCAATAACCACGCCCTGGCCAAGGCCGCAGCGGACCTTACCAAGAAGCACGCGGGGGAGGCGCTCTACGTCGATACCGCCGCCGCGCACCCGGAAAATGACGGCAATGACCACCTGGCGCACGTCATGAGCGAGCGCGGCATGGGACAGGCTCCCAAGAAGTACCTCGAAGAGGTGCGGACCGTGGCCATGCCGGACTACATCGTGTACCTGGGCCGCGAGGTCGAGCGCGATGAGGCCGGCAAGGACATCAAGATCTGGGACATTGTCCCGGCTGAGACCGTTGAGCAGGCCCGCGAGCTTGCCGATGACCTAGAAGCCCGCGTCTACTACATGCTGAACAAGGTGGGCATCGACCCGGTAACCGAGCGCGTGAGCGCATAAGGGGAGGCACCATAAGCCCTGGGCCGAGGAGGAATTCCTCGGCCCTTCTTTTATTGTCCGCGTGTAAACCCGAGCAGTCGCGCGAAAGCAACTACGCTAGGTCGCTGACTACTGTTTAAACCGTTTGGAGAATCGAAGCAATCGTGACTGCCAACAACACCTCGGCTTATGAGCCCCTGCAGCGAATCTTGCTGCCCAAGCGCGGCGAACCCTTTGATGTACGCATGCTCTACCTCATCGAGGCGGAGCAAAACCGCGAGCGCTTGAGCTGGACAAACCGGACCGCCGTGACCATCCCGGCCGGCGAGGAAGCCTCCTTTGAAACCTACTTCAACGCCTTCCCGGCCTCCTACTGGCGCCGCTGGTCGCAATTGCGCTCGGTGGTTCTAAGCCTGGAGATCGAGGGTCAAGCCAACGTTTCTTTGTATCGGTCCAAGCAGGATGGCCAGCGCATTTCCGTGGCCAACCACCTCGTTGGCACGGGCCACCACGAGTTTGAGCTGCCGCTCAAAAACTTCGAGGACGGCGGCTGGCTGTGGTTCGATATCACCGCGGAAAAGGAAACCACCTTGGCGGATGCTGCCTGGTGCTCCCCGCAGGCCCCAGCGGCGCAAACGCTTCCCGATGGCACCGAGATCGCCCCTTCCGAAAAGCGCGTCGCCGTCGGTATTCCCACCTTCAACCGCCCCACCGATGCCGTCGCCGCCCTGCAAGCCCTGGCAGAAGATCCCGTGGTGGATGAGATCATTGACTTCGTCCTCATGCCGGACCAAGGCAACCAGCACCCGGCCGATGAGCCCGGATACGACGAGGCGGTAGCGCACTTTGGCGATCGCTTCCGCGAATTCCGTCAGGGCAACCTCGGCGGTTCCGGTGGCTATTCCCGCATCATGTACGAGGCGCTGGAGAATACGGATTCGCCCTTCATCTTGTATATGGACGATGACATTGCCATCGAGCCGGACTCCGTGCTGCGCGCGGTGCAGGCAGCACGCTATGCGGAAAAGCCGATCATCGTCGGCGGGCAGATGCTCAACCTGCAGGAGCGCTCCCAGCTGCGCACCACCGGTGAGCAGGTCAACCGCTCCGATTTCATGTGGGGCGCCGCGCCGCATGCCGTGTATGACCACGACTTTGCCAAGTACCCGCTGCGCGCCATTGGCACGCCAGAAACCCATGTGGATCCAAAGAAGTACGATTCTCGCGCGCTGCACCGCCGCGTGGACGTGGAATATAACGGCTGGTGGATGTGTCTCTTCCCGCGCGTGGTGGCAGAGACCAACGGCCAGCCACTGCCGCTGTTTATCAAGTGGGACGATACCGAGTACTCCCTGCGCGCTGCCCGCAATGGCTTCCCCACGGTGACCTGGCCGGGCGCGGCCATCTGGCACATGGCCTGGGCGGATAAGGACGATGCCATTGACTGGCAGGCCTATTTCCACCTGCGCAACCGCTTGATCGTGGCCTCGCTGTACCACGATGGCGCAGTATCTGGCATTACCAAGTCCATCTTTAAGTCCACGCTCAAGCACACCATGTGCATGGAATACTCCACCATGGCCATCCAAATTGAGGCCATGAAGGACTTCCTGGCGGGACCGGACCACCTCTTCGATATCTTGGATACCTCGCTGCCACGCATCGCGGAGATCCGCAAGAACTACTCGGATGCGGTCATCATCGAATCCGCAGACCAGCTGCCGGCGCCGACCGGCGCGCCGGGCGTTCCCACCCGCAATGTGGGCGGGCGCTTGGCCAAGGTCAAGAAGCTGCCGTGGGCAGTAAAGGGGCTTAAGCACCTGCTGAGCAAGGAGGATCCCGCGCATCAAGCGGCGCCGCAGCTGAACCTCACCCCGGAAGAGGCGCGCTGGTTTACCCTTTCCCGCGTTGACTCCGCCACCGTTTCCACGGCCGGCGGCACGGGCGTGGCCTTCCGCAAGCGCGACCGCGATTTGGCCAAGGAGCTTATCGTTGAAACCCGCAGCCTGCTGAAAGAAATTGAAGAGAACTTCGATGATCTGCGGGCACAATACCGCGCCGCGTTGCCAGAACTGACCGCGCGGTCTTCCTGGAAGAAGGTTTTTGATGCCCAATAAGCTTTCCATCGCAGAATCCCACGTCTTGGAGTCCATCCAGGACGCCGCCTTTGACGTGCCGGGAGTGCTGCCCGCCGCCCGCGGTTTAAGTCACTTGGGCGAGCACGCCCTGGGCTGGATGGGTGGCGCGGCACTTGGGGCCAGTTTGGACAAGCAGCGCCGGGAGGAGTGGATTCGGATCGGTGCCGCGGCGTTTACCGCGCACGCGGCAAGCGTGGTGCTCAAGCGCATCGTGCGGCGCAAGCGGCCCGATTATTCCTACGTGCGCGTTGGGGTCAAAACCCCCTCGCGCCTATCCTTCCCGTCCTCGCATGCTACCTCCACCACGGCCTTTTTGGTGGGCCTGTCCCGCCTGACGGGGTCCAAGGCACCGCTTGTGGGAGTGCCGGTGATGATGGCATCGCGTATGGTGCTCGGGGTGCACTATCCAACCGATACCGTTGCGGGCGCAGCCATTGGCGCTGCTACCGCGCGGGCAATGACGAAGGGAAAGACGCATGAGTGAGGACGGCAACCAGCACTTTCTCCATTCGGAGCCGCATACGTCTGGCGTCGATACCGGCCGTAAGCGCAAGCCGCCGAAGAATTTGGCCGATGGCATGGTCAAGGCCCTGCGCCCGAAGCAATGGGTAAAAAACATTCTCGTGCTGGCCGCGCCCGCTGCGGCCGGTGCGGACTCGCTCTTTCACGGGCGCGTGCTTGTCGATGTCCTCCTAGCCTTCATCGTCTTCTGCCTCGGCGCTTCTTCCATCTACCTGATTAATGACGCCAAGGATTGGCGCGAGGACCAGGAGCACCCGACCAAGCGCTTCCGCCCGATCGCCTCGGGCGTGCTGCCCATCAAGGTGGCCTATGTCATGGCCGTGGTGCTCGTAGGCCTGTCCATCGGGCTGTCTTTCTTGGCCACCGCGGGACTAGAGCTAGCCATCGTCATGGCGGTTTATATCGCCCTGCAGCTGGGCTATTGCTTTGGCTGGAAGCACATTCCGGTCATCGATATTGCGCTGGTGTCCTCCGGATTCATGCTGCGCACCATGGCCGGCGGCGTGGCGGCCGATATTGAGCTTTCGCAGTGGTTCTTGCTGGTTGCTGCCTTTGGCTCGCTGTTTATGGCCTCCGGTAAGCGCTATGCCGAAATCCTGCTGGTGGAAAAGACCGGCGCGAAGATCCGCAAATCCTTGCAGGGCTATACGCCGACCTACCTGCGCTTTGTCTGGACGCTAGCGGCCACCGCCGTGGTGGTCTTCTATTCTCTGTGGGGCTTTGAGCTGGCTAATGCCGCAACCTCTGGTGGCGTCTGGTACCAGATTTCCATGGTGCCGTTTACCATCGCCATCCTGCGCTATGCCGCCGATGTGGACCGCGGCCAGGGCGGGGCGCCGGAAGAAATCGCGTTGGGGGACCGCACCCTGCAGATCCTCGCCATCGCTTGGCTGGCCTGCATCGCCATGGCCGTCTACATCATGCCATTGGTCTAAGCAGCGGTGGCATAGACGTGTTGAACTAGAAGATCTTGAGGGAACTGATATACTCACCCGACGTGGTTAACACCGGTAACAAGAGAATCGTACGTTGGAGCGTACCCGCCTCGGTTCTTATTATCGGTGTTTTTTCTTTGTGGGGTGGCTTTGCCCGCCGCTGGATCGCCGATGATGGACTCATCGTCCTGCGCACCGTCCGCAACTTAGAGGCCGGCAACGGGCCTGTGTTCAATGTGGGCGAGCGCGTCGAGGCCAATACCTCCACGGTCTGGCAATACCTCATCTTTGTGGCGCGGTGGGTAAGCGGTGCTGAGCTCGAAACGATCGCCATCTACCTCGGGCTTATCCTGGCGGTTGCGGCGATGGTGGTGGGCACGTGGGCATCGGCAAGCATGCACAAGGGAATTGTTCTTCCCGCTGGTGCCTTGGTGTATCTGGCCCTGCCACCGGCACGGGACTTTTTTACCTCCGGCTTGGAATGGAGCCTGTGTCTTTTCTACTTGGCCGTCTTGTGGTGGATGCTGATTTCATGGGCGCGACCGCGACAAGAATTGCCGCCCGAGCCTCTCGTGTATGGGTTGGCATTCTGGGCGGGGCTGTCCTGGCTCATTCGCCCTGAGCTCGCCCTGTATGGCGGCTTGGTTGGCGTTGTACTCATAGTGAGCACGCGTTCGTGGAAGGTTATCGCTGCCGCCTTGCCCCTGCCCCTGGGGTATCAAGTCTTCCGCATGGGCTACTACGGCCTGCTTACGCCTCATACCGCCGTTGCGAAATCCGCGGCCGGTTCCGCGTGGGGCAAAGGGTTTGCGTATCTGGGTGACTTTATGGCGCCCTACGCGCTGTACCTCCCACTCATCGTGCTGGCAGTGGCGGCGCTATGGAACGCCAATTTTCGCCCGCCGGCGCTGCGCTCGCTGCAGACTGTGGTTTATATCTTCCTGGGCGCTGCGCTTTTGCATGCCCTGTATGTTGTGCACGTGGGCGGCGATTTTATGCATGGACGCATGTTGCTGCTTCCGCTTTTTGCTGCGCTCCTGCCCATCTTCGTAGTTAATCTACGAACCTGGTGGGCTGCCGTATTCTCTGCGGTGTGGGCTCTCGTTATTGTCGTGCATGGCCACCCGGTAGACCGCGCTGCGTACGCGGGGAAGTTTACTGTTGTGGATGAGCGGGACTATTGGACCGATATCACCAACCGGCAGGAACCACCTCGCCGGGTCGAGGATTTCCTGGGTATGGATGTGATGAATGACTACGAAAAAGCGGTGCAGGACTTGGCAGCCGGCGATGCCATGACCTTCCGCTATAGCAAGGAAGGGGGCCAACCATCGTGGACGACGGTGCCCGCGGATCCGGAACGCTCCGATCCTCCCACTGTGTATTTTGTTAACCTCGGTCTTACTTCTATGAATGCCCCGCTTGAGGTGCGCGTGCTCGATGAAATTGGGCTCAGTAATCCCCTAGCAGCGCGCCAGCCCCGCATCGAGGGCGGGCGCATTGGCCATGATAAGAGCCTTGGTGTGGCGTGGCAGATTGCCGATTCTGCAGTGGATATTGACTCCCTATTGCTGGGGCAGGATAAAGATTCCGCGTGGCAAGCACGCACTGCGCTTAATGATGCCAATTTCCAGAAACTCTTTGCCACCTATAGGCAACCGCTAACCTGGGGCCGATTCTTAGAAAATATTAAATTTTCCCTGACAGAGGGAAGAACCCTAACCTTTTCCTCCGATCCGGGGGATTACCTGCAATGATGGTTGATAATGAGGCAAAAAGCCTGTGAGTGAACTACACTGCCTTTCAGTGAGGTTTTCGCTGAGGGGTGTTAACGATTCACAGGTTCCCAGCGATAAAGCCAAAGAACAATAATTGAGTACTTTGTGGAGGAGAAAGATGACTGCATCTTTGAGGGGACGCGTCCTATCGGTCATCATGGCGGTGGCCGTAGCGCTTGGCCTCGCCGTAGTGGCAGGCGGCACGCAGCAGGCACACGCGGGAAACCGCGATTGGCTGCGTCCGGATAATACTGGCACCTGTGAATGGGACCCAGTTGGATTTTGGGTTCAGCGCTGTGATGTCTGGTCCCCGTCCATGAACCGTAATATCCCGGTACAGATCCAGCCCGCAAAGAATGGCGGCAACGCTGGTTTCTACCTATTGGATGGCATGCGCGCTACCTACGCAACCAGCGGCTGGGTTAGCCCGCATAGCGAGGTTAATGCCGCAAAGACCTACTCGGACAGCAACCTCACCCTCGTGATGCCGGCAGGTGGCGAGTCTTCTTTCTATGCCGACTGGCAGGCACCGGGCAAGTATGATCCGAACGATCCGGTTAACTACAAGTGGGAGACCTTCCTTACCCAGGAGCTTCCTGCCTACCTCGAGCAGAACTTTGGCGTGGCCCGCAACAACAATGCGATCGCTGGCCTCTCCATGGGTGCCGGTTCCGCCATGACTTTGGCTGCTAAGCACACTGACCAGTTCAAGCAGGTACTGTCCTACTCTGGTTACTTGACTATGACGGTTCCAGGTGCCCAGACTGTCCTTCGTTTGGCCATGCTGGATGTAGGCGGGTTCAATGTCAACGCCATGTACGGTTCCCTATTTAACCCAAGGCGTTTCCAGAATGACCCGCTCATGCTGATTCCGCAGCTGCGCGATGGTGGTACCGATGTTTATATTTCAGCCGCATCCGGTATGCCGGGTCAATTGGATAAGGAAACCCTCCCACCGAAGTTCCAAGCACCGGGTGTCGCACTGGAGGTTGGTTCTCAGCTGACCACCCGCGCTTGGGAAGGCGCCGCTCGACTGCAGGGTCTGAACCCAACGGTGAGCTACCCGGCCGAGGGCTTGCATAACTGGTACCAATGGGACTACCAGCTCAATGCTTCCAAGCCACGCGTTCTCAACGCTTTGAATGCCTGGTAAGGCTCACTAACGGACTATCCCCGCGCCGTTTGAACTGCTCCCCAGTAGTTGGACTGAGAAATCAGCTACCAACTAGTGGGGAGCATTTTTCTTTGGGACTATGAAGTTCGCTAAGTGAAACGCAGCGCGAGCAAAGGGTGGAGCGTTTCGAACAGGGCAGGGGCACCAAGCCGGAGGGGCTTACTGAAGGAGACAAACAGCGTCGCAAAAACGAACTGTTGCCGGCCGAAAATGCCTAGCTGAAAAATACAGATGAAGGCTTCCAATACCAGCATTCAACCTGGCGGACATTGATCCACGACAACGGCGGCGTTCAGTCGATGTCGCGTACAGCCAACTGCTACGACAACGCAGTAATAGAGAACGCTTTCGGTCACCTGAAAAGCGAGATATACCACGGAGAAGACTTCAACACCGTCGAGGAGTTCACCCAGGCGATCGAAGATTACATCCAGTGGTACAACACCGAACGCACCCAACAATGACTTAAGGGCCTGACCCCGATGTAATATCGGAATCAGGCCCTTGCGCCCCTAGCCACCTAGAAGCGAATCAGTCCAACTCTTGGGGACTAGTTCATGGCGCTTTCGGTGGTGTTGCGGGTTCGTGCTTTGGTTAGTGGTTTTGGAGTTCTCGGGTGATGATTTGGGTCATTCCGTCGTGTCCTACGTCTGTTGGGTGTAGTGGCATGACGGATGGGGCGGTTGGGGTCTGCACGAGTGTGGCCCATCGTTGGTTGGTGTCTGGTTGGCAGGGGTCGTGGGTCTTTGCTTGGTCGTGGAGGTTGATGAAGTTGACTCCGAGGTCGTGTGCTGCGCGTCCGATTTCGCGGTTGAATTCGTCTTCTGCGGTTGTTGCGCCCGGGATAGTTACTGGGAGCTGCAGCTGGTCGTGGTTGACTACGCACAGGGTGTCGTTGACGGTCATTGGGACGTAGTTGACCATGGTGATGCGGGCGTTGGGTGCGGCTTTGCGGATTTTGTTGAATTGGAAGTCTAGTAGTCCGCGGTAGGTGGAGGCTTTGGGAACGTCGGGGAGGGTGGCGTTGGCTAGGGCGTCGAAGTAGGTGCCTTGTTGGAGGCCGCCGTACATGAATACTACTTCTTTGGTGTCGTGGCCGATGTTGCCTTGTTTGATGGCGTCGTCGACGTGTTGGTTGACCCAGACGCTGGTTCCGTTGCAGGAGTAGTCGGCGAGGTTGTGGTCGAGGTTGTTGGCGGTTTGGTGCGCCCAGTTGTGCTTGTCGTTGAAGCAGGGGTGGAAGGGGCGCTTGTATGGGGAGGTTGCTCCTCGGTCTCCTGGTGCGCCGCCGTTGGCGGTGAAGGAATCGCCGAAGGTGACCATTTCCTTGCCTTGGTCCGCATTTGCAGTCTGGGCCATGGTGAGGCTTGTGGTGAGGGCGATGAGTCCGGCGGTGATTTTGGTCTTTATGTTTTTCATATCTTTCGCCTTGGGTAGGGGATGTTTACAGGGTGCACCTTTGTGCATGCTGTGGTTATCTTAGTGGTTTCTTGGTGAGAGTCCAGTCTGTAGTTAAGCTGGGAGATTGCTTATTGGGTGATTCCGGGGGACAGCCTCTGCATCGAGATAAATGGTGATATAACTTTGCACGGCGTGTCAGCCTTTCCAAAGCTTCAAGTTCAACTTAAACTTAAGCGCACAATAGACAGCTCACGCCGCAGGTAGCAGTCCGGAGGAGGGGAACCTTCGGAATGCGGCCGCGGTAAATCTTCAAGGACGTTTACCTATGCGCAAAAACACTTCCCCGGGCAAGGTCCGTAAGGGGCTCGCGGTAGCAGCCATGCCGACCGCCATTGCCGTTGGACTTGCCCTGCTGCCCAACGCCACCGCCCAAAGCTCTCTTGGTGACATGAGCTCCGCTCAGCCAGGCAACGGCAGCAGCCTGTCTGATCACTTTGCGCCTAAGGATCCGCCGGCCCGTACCCCAGTGGAGACCGAATACCCACAGGTGGAGGGGCTGCCGGATGGCGTAAAGATCAACCGTGTGGAGTACCTGTCCAACCGTCACCTGATGGTTTATATCCAGTCCGCAGCCATGCCGGATCACGAGCAGAAGGTGCAGATCCAGCTCGCGCGCGACTGGTATTCGCAGCCGGAGAAGAAGTTCCCAGAGGTATGGGCACTTGATGGCCTGCGCGCCCGCGATGACGAGTCCGGCTGGACCATTGAGACCAATATCCTCAACCAGTATGCGGATCGCAACGTTAACCTCATCATGCCGGTGGGTGGCGAATCTTCCTTCTACTCCGATTGGCAGCAGCCGGATGCAGGGAAGAACTACAAGTGGGAGACTTTCCTTACCAAGGAATTGGTCCCAATTTTGGATCATGAATACCGCTCCAACCAGAAGCGCGCGGTGACTGGGCTGTCCATGGGCGGTACCGCAGCGGTCAACTTGGCGGAGCGTAACCCGCACTTGTTTGATTTCGTGGGTTCGTTCTCCGGCTACCTCGATATGACTACCCGTGGCATGCCACAGGCCATCATGGCTGCGCAGCGCGATGCTGGCGGCTACGATTCCCGCAAGATGTGGGGCGAGCCGGGCTCGCAGGATTGGATCGACCACGATCCGAAGCTGGGCATCGAAAACCTCAAGGACATGCAGGTCTATGTCTCTGCTGGTAACGGCAAGGACGACTTTGGCCAGGAAGACTCGGTGGCCAAGGGACAGGCAAGTCTGGCCGGCATGGGGCTGGAAGTTATCTCTCGGATGTCCACCCAGACCTTCGTGGATTACGCGAAGCGCGCCAATGTGGAACCAGTAGTGGAATTCCGGCCCTCCGGCGTGCACAGCTGGGAATACTGGCAATTTGAGATGCAAAATGCATGGCCGCACATTGCTGATGCCCTCGACCTTGACAAGGCTGACCGCGGTGCGGATTGTAATACCGAAGGCGATATCGCCAAGGCCACCAAAGAAGGCATACTCGGTTCCTGCCTGAATAACGAATATGATGTTGCCGGTAAGGGCAAGGCACAAGACTTCGAAACCGGTACGGCGTACTGGTCCCCGGAGAATGGTGCGCACGCCCTGTACGGCCGCATCGGCGCCCGCTATGCGGAAATCGGTGGCCCCACCTCCTGGTTGGGCTTCCCTAAGTCCGGTGAAACTAAGACGATGGATGGCAAGGGACGCCTCGTGCGTTTTGAACACGGTTCCATTTACTGGAGCCCAGAGACCGGCGCCTGGGAAATTACCGGTGACATGTACAAGAAGTGGGGCGAGAAGGGCTACGAAGGCGGCGATCTGAAGTTCCCGACCGGCCCGGTAAAGAAGGTGGGCGATGGCCTTGTCCAGGAATTCCAAGGTGGCATTCTGACCCGCAACCCGGACGGCAAGAACCAGGTCTCCTTTGGTGCCATTGGCAAAAAGTACAAGGACATGGGTGGCGCTGACTCCCCACTGGGCTTCCCCACGGACGGTGAGAAGAAGGTAGAGGGCGGCTTCTTCCAGGAGTTTGAACATGGCTCCATCTACTGGTCCCCAGAATCCGGCGCGCACTACATTTTGAAGGGCGCCATTATGGATGAATGGGGTAAGAAGGGCTGGGAGCAAGGCGAGTTTGGCTGGCCCACTTCTGATTACTCCGAAATCGCCGCTGGTGGATTGAAGCAGGAGTTCCAGCACGGGACGATCAGTGAAGTCATGGGCCGCGTACAGACTGAAAAGAAGTAAGCATGCGTAAATTAGCCCTCGTAGGAGCGGTCTTATGCCTCGGATTGGCAGGGTGTGACTCTGCCACCGTGGATAGTGACTCCGGCAATGACACCTCGGTGGCGCCGCTGTCGCGCGAAAAAACCTCCGAAGAATCGACCACGAGTAGTAGCGAGTCCGCATCCAGCAGCGCTTCCTCCTCGCAGGAGCCATCCGAATCCAAGGAATCCGCGGAGCCGACGAATGGGTCTCGTTCAGCGAACTCCCCAGAGGATCGCGGTGCGCGCGAGATTTCAGAGATCCCCTCCGCGCAGCTGCCCAAGGAAGAGGCTGCGTACTTGGATTCGTTGAAGGATGCCGGCGTGAATGTCGATGGGGTAGAAGATCAGCTCCTCGGCGCCGGTCAAGGGGCCTGCGGTGACAATGGCATCACTATTCCTGCGGTAGCTGGGCAACTGATTGAACAGCAACGCTCTGACATGGATTATGAGGAGCTCACCAAGCTTCTCCAGGACAACGCACGTTCAGCTCTTTGCTAGCTTTCTTTGAGGTTTTCCGGGTACAACTAGTTCATGCGAAAAATCATAACCGTCGTTGCCGTCCTCGCTCTCCTCGTCGTTATCGGCGCGGGGGCTGCGCATTACCTCACGAGCTCGGACTCGGCGGGGCCTAGCTCCCCCGAGGGGCCAGAATCCGGGCAGCCACCGGAGGAATCCCAGCCGGATTGGTGCCCGAGTGCGGAGTTCATCTCCGCGCCAGGTACCTGGGAATCGGCTGCCGACGATGATCCCCTCAACCCTTCTGCTAATCCGCGCTCGTTCATGCTGTCTATTACGCAGCCGTTGCAGGAGGCTTACGGGGATGATGTAAAGGTGTGGACCCTTCCTTATACTGCGCAATTTAAAAATATCAATGCGCAGGAGGAAATGAGCTACGACGATTCCCGTGATGAGGGCACCGCGAAGATGAATGAAGAGCTGCGCGGCATGCATGATAGCTGCCCACAGACTAAGTTCATTTTGAGTGGTTTTTCCCAAGGTGCGGTGATCGCCGGCGATGTGGCCGATGACATTGGCGGTGGCGAAGGTGTAATCCCCGCAGAAAATATCGCGGGCGTGGCGCTGATTGCAGATGGCCGGCGTGAAAACGGCGTGGGCCAAAATCCGGGCCACGAGCTCGGCGGAATTGGTGCCGAGATTGCCTTGGAGCCCGTCTCCGGCCTCGTTCAGCCCATCGTGCCTGGGGCTACCATGCGCGGCGCGCGCCCGCACGGCTTCGGAGAGCTCGCGGATAGAACCTTCCAGATCTGTGCCCCCAATGACACCGTGTGTGATGCGCCCACCGGCGTGGGCAATGGTTTGGAACGCGCCAAGGATTTGATCGGGGCCAATGGGGTGCACGCGCAATACGCCAGCAACGACGGCGTGATTGATGGGACTACTGCGAACCAGTGGGTTGTGGACTGGGCACACGGCGTCATTGACGCCGTGTAATGTGAGGCGCTATAACATCGATATTTTTTAAGACAAAACCATTTACCAAAGGAGAATCGATGGATATACAGCAACTCATGGGGAAGTTCTTTGACACCGAGGGCAATATAGCCCTCCCGGCAGAGCTCACCTTGGCGGGCTTGGCCGAGAACCTCTACCAGGCAGAGACGGATACCTCGCAGGTTGTAATCCGCCAGTGGCTATACGGTGAGGAAGACACCGCCCGTGAGCTCAGCCGCCAGGAGGTCAATACCCGGATCAAAGTGGTGGCAGCGCGCCTACAACAGGTTGCAGAACCGGGAACCCGCGTGGCCATTCTGGCAGGCAACTCTCCCGAATACCTCTTTGGTTTCTTAGGTGCGATGTATGCGGGAATGACCCCGATTCCGCTCTATGATCCGAATGAGCCGGGGCACGCGGATCACCTCAAGGCGGTCTTTGCTGACTGCGAGCCCCCTATCGTGTTGACCAATCGCGTATCGGCCGCGGCGGTGCGCAGCTACTTCTCCACCGAGCGGGAGCGCCCGCGCGTCATCTCCATCAATGCGCTGCCTGATTCCTTGGCGGCGTCGTGGAAGCCGGTCGCTGGCGCGGGCGTGGAGTCCACCGCCTTCCTGCAGTACACCTCTGGTTCAACGCGCACCCCTGCTGGTGTAGAACTGAGCAATCGCGCGATTTTGGTGAATGTGCTGCAGATCTTCCGGGCGGTGAACCTGCAGTTCCCACCGCGCGTGGTCTCGTGGCTGCCGATGCACCACGATATGGGCATCATCTTGGCGCTATTCACCACTATTTTGGGCATCGAATTGGACATGATGACCCCGCGCGATTTCATCCAACACCCCAACCGGTGGGTTGAGCGCATCAGCTGCCAGCCGGGTAAAGAGAAGAATACCTATACCGCCGTGCCCAATTTCGCCTTGGAATTGGCCGCGCGCTACGGCAAGGACGCGGATTTCTCCAACGTTGATGGCATCCTCATTGGTTCTGAGCCGGTGACGGAACCAGCGGTACAGAAGTTCTTAGACACTTTTAGCGTTGACCGCTCGGTGCTGCGTCCGTCCTACGGTTTGGCGGAGGCAACCCTCATCGTCGCTACCGCACAGGATGAAAAGCGCCCCGTCATTTCCCATTTCAACCGCGAAAAGTTGGCGGACGGGCACGCTGTTATTGAAGAAAAGTCCGCTGCAACGGTTGCTTTTGCCTCGAATGGCCAGGGCGTCTCGTTCCAGCACCTGGCCATCGTGGATCCTGAAACTAAGGCCGAGGTCCCAGAGGGCACCATCGGTGAAATCTGGGTGCATGGACAAAATATGGCAACGGGCTACCTCAACCGCCCGGAAGAAACCGCGGCTACCTTCCGCAATACTCTGGACGAGCGCATCCAGGATGGCCTGCCGGAGGATGATTGGTGGATGGCCACCGGTGATCTCGCCACCATCATCGAAGGCGAACTGTATATCACCGGGCGGCTTAAGGATCTCATCGTCATCGCCGGGCGCAATCACTACCCGCAAGATATTGAAGGCACCGTGCAGGACGCATCGGCGCACGTGCGCCCAGATTCCGTCGCCGCCTTTGCCGTAGAGGGCGAAAACTCAGAGTCCTTGGTTCTCTTGGTGGAGCGCGCCGATGATGCGGATCCGTCCGGCGACGCTGCCGCCGGCGAGGCGATTCGCACGGCCGTGACGAAGAATCACGGCATTACCCCGAGCGATATCGTGTGGAAGGCGCCAGGAGAAATTAAGCGCACCTCCTCGCATAAGATTGCCCGCCGCGTGGCAAAGAAGGACTACCAAGCCTAAAGCTGGATTCGGACGTTGAGTTAACAAGGTGACAAAATAGAGCGATATAGGTATTTGTCGTTCTATTAACCCCACTAGGAAAGACGGTTTATGACCATCGAGCAACTTCGTGCATGGCTGCGTGACTGGGTATCCCAGGCCACGGGCGTAGCGGCCGCAGAGATTTTAGATTCCACCCCCCTGGAAAACTATGGTCTTTCCTCTCGAGATGCCGTAGTGCTGTCGGGTGAATTAGAAAATCTTTTAGGCACGCAGCTCGATGCGACGGTGGCGTATGAGTACCCCACGATTGAACTTCTAGCCAATCGCTTGCTTAATGGGCCCGCGGGGCGGCACGACGATGCACCGCGCGTGCAGCGCACAGCTCGCGCTGCACAGGGTACTGATATTGCGGTTATCGGCTTGTCCGGACGTTTCCCAGGCGCTAAAGATGTGCCGGAATTTTGGACCATGCTCGCTGAATCGCGCGCGGGCACAGGGCCGCTGCCGGTGGGGCGGTGGTCTGAGTACAGCGCGGATCCGGTAATGAGCGAGAAGATCGCGCAGCACAATACCGACGGCGGTTATATCGACGATATTGCATCCTTTGACGCGGAGTTTTTCGGCCTATCGCCGCTGGAGGCCGCAAACATGGATCCGCAGCAGCGCATCCTGCTTGAGTTGGTATGGCACGCGCTGGAGAACGCGGGCCTTCCCGCCAATGAGCTGCGCGGCACGCACACGGGGGTGTACATGGGCTCGACCAATAATGATTACGGCATGCTGATTACCGCCGATCCCACGGAGATGCACCCTTATGCACTCACGGGTAATTCCTCGGCAATCGTTGCCAACCGCATTTCCTATGCCCTGGATTTCCGCGGCCCGTCCATCAATGTGGACACGGCCTGCTCGTCTTCCTTGGTTGCAGTCGATCATGCGATCAAGGATCTGCGCACCGGTGCGGCCGATGTAGCGCTGGCGGGTGGCGTGAATATCTTGGCCGCCCCGCACGCCTCCACCGCCTTTTCGGAGCTCGGCGTGACCTCTCCTACCAGCGCCATTCATGCTTTTTCTGATGACGCCGATGGCATCGTGCGTGCCGATGCCGCCGGCGTGCTGGTGCTCAAGCGCCTACAGGACGCGGAGGATGATGGCGATGAAATCCTAGCCGTCCTCAAGGGCTCTGCCGTCAATTCTGATGGCCACTCGAATGGCCTGACTGCGCCTAACCCAGAAGCGCAAGAAGACGTGCTGCGCCGCGCCTACGCGGATGCGGGCGTGGCGCCCGAGGACGTGGATTATGTGGAGGCCCACGGTACGGGCACCATCTTGGGCGATCCCATCGAGGCCAGCGCGCTCGGCCGCGTGCTGGGCGCTGGGCGCGGCATCGAATCGCCCGTGCTCTTGGGCTCTGCCAAGACCAATATTGGCCACTCCGAATCCGCCGCGGGCGTCGTGGGCCTCATCAAAGTCATCGAGGCCATGCGGCACGATATTATCCCGGCGAATATCAATTACGCTGGTCCGAACCGCTATATCGATTTCGTGGCCGAGCGCCTCGAGGTCGTTGAAGACCCGCGCGAGTGGCCGGAATACTCCGGGAAAAAGGTGGCCGGCGTATCGGGCTTTGGCTTTGGCGGCACGAATGCCCACGTCGTCTTGACGGATTACCAAGGCACCCCGCGTACCACCGAGCCGCAGCTATCCACCGACACGGTGGCGCTGCCGGTCTCCGGCCTCTTACCTTCCCGCCGCGCGCGTGCGGCGGGCCTGCTCGCGGATTTCCTCGAGGCAGAACAACCAGACCTAGCAGATGTCGCGCGCACGATCGCGCGCCGCAACCACTCGCGCTCGCGCGCCGTTGTCATGGCCAGCTCCACTGACGAGGCCATTAAGCGCCTGCGCCAGGTGGCCGAGGGCAAGGTGTCTGTCGGCATCGCCGCGGCGGATTCCCCGCAGGTGCAAGGTCCGGTCTTCGTGTATTCCGGCTTTGGTTCCCAGCACCGCAAGATGGCGAAGGACATGATCGCCCTGTCGCCGCTGTTTAGCGCGCGGCTGAAAGAACTCGATGACATCGTGGATTTCGAGTCGGGCTGGTCCATCCTGGACATCGTTGAAGATGATTCCCAAACCTATGACACGGAAACGGCGCAGGTTGCCATCACCGCCATCCAGATCGCGCTGACGGACCTATTGGCCTCCTTCGGCGTGCGCCCGGCGGGCGTTATAGGCATGTCCATGGGTGAAATCGCCGCGGCCTATGCCGCAGGTGGCATTTCCGCGCGGGATGCGATGATTATTGCCTGCCACCGCGCGCGCTTGATGGGCGAGGGAGAGGCATCGCTAAGCGAGGCCGAGCAAGGAGCCATGGCCGTCGTCGAGCTATCCGCCGAGGACATCGCCGCCCTCGATGCAGCCATCGAGCCAGCCGTCTATACCGGGCCCGGCATGACCACCGTGGGCGGTCCCCGCCAGGCGGTGCTGGATCTGGTGGAGAAACTCGACGGGGAAGGAAAATTTGCCCGCGCGCTCAACGTGAAGGCCGCGGGACATACCTCCGCCGTCGACCCGATCTTGGGCGAGCTCGAAGCTGCCATCGCCGGCATGGAGGCCCGCCCGCTGCATACGACCCTCTTTTCCTCCGTGGATAAGGGTGAGGTCTACCGCCCCGGCACCACCGTCCACGATGAGGATTACTGGCTGCGCATGACCCGCTACCCGGTGTATCTGCAGGACGCTACGGAACAGGCCTTTGCTGCAGGGCACACCCAGTTGGTGGAGATTTCGCCGAACCCGGTGGCGCTCATGGGGCTGATGTCTACCGCGTTTGCCGTGGGCAAGGCCGATGCGCAATTGCTGTATAGCCTAAAGCGCAAGGTGGAGCCCACCGAGTCCTTGTTGGATCTATTGAGCAAGCTCTACGTAACCGGAACCCCGGTGAATTTCGCCGCCGCATTGGGCTCGGGCGCGCAGGCAGAAGCGCCGTATACCCAGTTCAACCGCCAGCGCTTCTGGACCAACGCGCGGCCCTCGGCCGGGGTTTCCGGCTTGCCCGGTACTCGCGTGAACCTGCCGGAGGGCAAGGTGGCCTTTTCCACCAACGCGGATCAGGCCCCGTCCACGCTGGCCATCGTGGAGGCCGCCGCAGAAGCGGTGCAGCCTGGGGCGCACATCGTGGCCGCGGAGGAACACCGCGATCTCCCTCCGTACGGGGAAATAACCACCGTGGTCACCACGTCCATCGGCGGCATGTCCATCGCCGTCTACAGCGTGCAGGACACCCGGACGGAGTTCTTGGCGGAAGGTTTTGCCTCCGGCTTGGACTTGGGCGCGGGTGCGATCCCCGGGGTCGCAGCGGTGCCAGAGGGCAGCGCCGCCCCGGAGCCGACTGCCGATGACGCGAATGTAGACGCGGTGCGCTGGGATCCGCGCCAAGAAACCGTCGAGGACCGCCTGGCGCTTATCGTGTCCGAATCCATGGGATATGACGTCTCGGATCTGCCGCGCGAGCTGCCGCTGATTGACCTGGGCCTCGATTCCCTGATGGGCATGCGCATTAAAAACCGCGTGGAAAATGACTTCCAGATTCCACCGCTGCAGGTGCAGGCGCTTCGCGATGCCTCCTTGGCAGACGTCATCACCATGGTTGAGGAAGCCGTTGCCGGCGGCCGCATTGATAACAGTGAGAACAGTGCCGATGCTGCGTCGACTACCGAGTCCGCGGCACCCGCAGCAGACGAGACCACCCAAGACTCGGAGCAGGGCGTGGGCGTCGCCCCGCGCGATGCCTCTGAACGCATGGTCTTTGGCACGTGGGCAAGCATTACCGGCAAGGCCCCGGCGGGCGTGACCTCGCCGCTTCCGGAGATCTCTGAGGAAGCGGCAGCACAGATCGCCGAGCGTTTGCGCGAGCGCGCCCACATCGATGTCACCGCGCAGCAGGTTCTCGACGCCGAAGCACTGGAAACCTTGGCTGACCTGGTCCGTGAGGGCCTTGAGACCGAGGTGGAGGGAAATATTCGCGTCCTGCGCGAGGCCGATGGCCCAGCCGTATTCATGTTCCACCCGGCCGGTGGAACCACGGTGGTCTATCAGCCGCTGACCCGGCGGCTGCCAGCGGATGTCGCCGTTTACGGCGTCGAAAGGATTGAAGGCTCCTTAGAGGAGCGCGCCGCAGCCTATATTGAGGATATCGTTCGCTCTGCGCGCGGCCGCAAGGTCGTCCTTGGCGGTTGGTCCTTTGGTGGCGCCTTGGCCTATGAGGTGGCCTACCAGCTGGCAGAGCGCAGCAAGCGCGGGGAAGAGAGCGCCGAGGTCGCCTTCATTTCCTTGCTCGATACCACGCAGCCCTCCCACCCGGCACCGGATACGCCGGAAGAAACCCGCGCCCGGTGGGAGCGCTACGCTGCCTTTGCCAAGAAGACCTACGGCCTAGACTTCGAGCCGCCGTACGAGATGCTGGAAACCATGGGCGAGGATGCCTTGATGACCATGCTGGCGGAATTCTTGGCCACTACGGATGCCTCCGAACACGGCCTATCCGCCGGCGTCCTGGAGCACCAGCGCGCGTCCTTCGTGGATAACCAGATTTTGGCCAAGATCGATTTCCACCGCTGGGCCGATGTCAGCGTTCCCGTGCTGCTTTTCCGCTCCGAGCGGATGCATGACGGTGCGATCGAGCTGGAGCCGCGCTACGCTGAGATTGATCCGGATGGCGGCTGGGGCGTTATCGTTAAGGATCTAGATATTGTGCAGCTGCCCGGCGATCACTTGGCAGTGCCGGACGAGCCAGCCATTGGCATCGTGGGCAAGCATATGAACGATTGGATCGAGGAGAAGATACGTGGCGGCCAAGCAAACAACCGCTGAGAAACTCGCCGACCTGCGCAAACGCCTAGAAGAGGCGCAAGATCCAGGCAGCGAGCGTTCCCGCACACGCCGCGACGAGGCAGGCCGTACCACCCCTCGCCAGCGCATCAACGAGCTCTTGGATGAAGGTTCCTTTGTGGAAACCGGTTCCTTGGGCAAGACCCCGGGTGACCCGGAGGCCATCTATTCCGATGGTGTGGTTACAGGTTATGGCCGCGTATCCGGCCGGCCTGTGTGCATTTATGCCCACGATAAGACGGTCTACGGCGGTTCCGTGGGCGTGACCTTTGGCAAGAAGGTCACCGAGATCATGGATATGGCCATCAAGATTGGCTGCCCGGTCATCGGCATCCAAGATTCCGGTGGCGCCCGCATCCAAGACGCTGTGACCTCGCTGGCCATGTACTCCGAAATCGCCCGCCGTCAGCTGCCGCTTTCTGGCCGCAGCCCGCAGATTTCCATCATGATGGGTAAATCCGCCGGTGGCGCGGTCTACGCGCCGGTGACCACTGACTTTGTCATCGCTGTGGATGAGGAAGCGGAAATGTATGTCACCGGCCCCAACGTCATCCGTGAGGTTACCGGTGAAGACGTCACCTCCGCTGAACTCGGCGGTGCCCGCCAGCAGGAGCTGAACGGCAACGTCTCTGCCGTGGTGGATTCTGAGGAAGACGCCTTTGACATGGTGCGCGATATTTTGGATCACCTGCCGCTGACCTGCTTTGACGAGTCGCCGACCTTCCCCGCTCCTTCCGATGCCGAAATCATCGAAGACGAGGATCTAGATTCCTTCATGCCGGATGACACCAACGCCGGCTACGACATGATGGATTTGCTCACCCAGCTTGGCGATGACGATGAGCTCATCGAAATCCAAGAAAACTTCGCGCCGAATATGATCACCGCCTTTGGCCGCATCGACGGCAAAACGGTGGGCTTTGTGGCCAATAACCCCATGCACTTGGCCGGCTGCATCGATGCCGATGCCGCCGATAAGGGCGCGCGATTTATCCGCATCTGCGATGCCTATAACGTTCCGCTCGTCTTCGTCGTCGATACGCCTGGCTACCTGCCGGGCGTAGAGCAGGAGAAGGTGGGCCTGATTCACCGCGGTGCGAAGTTTGCCTTCGCGGTCGTGGAGGCGACCGTGCCGAAGGTCTCGCTCATCGTGCGCAAGGCCTACGGCGGCGCCTATGCCGTCATGGGGTCGAAGAACTTAAGCGGCGATATTAACTTGGCGTGGCCTACCGCGCAGATCGCCGTCATGGGCGCGGCCGCCGCCGTGGTCATGATCGCAGGCAAGCAGCTCGAGGCCGCCGAGACCCCAGAGCAGCGCGAGATGACCAAGAAGATGTTCATGGACTTCTACGATGAGACCATGACGGCACCCTACGTTGCGGCGGAACGCGGCTACCTCGATGCCATGATTCAGCCGAATCAATCGCGCATTGCCCTGCGCCAGGCGCTGCGGCAATTGGCTACGAAGTCGGCGCATGACCTGCCCAAAAAGCACAATATTGCGCCGATGTAACGCGGTGCTACGGCGTCGCGATACCTAAATAAGAGTTTCGTGACAGCTGAAGGAGAATCCCTTGTTTAATTTGCTCTACGCTCTCGACCTGATTGGTGAGATCATTGGCTACGCTTACTGGGCGTACAACCAGTTCGCAGCGGGCGTGCCAATCAACGTGCCGTTCTAAGCTGAGAATATTTCGCACATATTTAAGGCTTCGAGGCTTGTTTGCCTCGGAGCCTTTTTACATGGTGTAGGGGGAGAGCAAGTATTTACTGGCTTCCCTTCTCGTGCTGTAGGGTGGCGTCGATCGCTTTTACTGATTCGATGATGTGCGGGATGGTACCGGTCGGGTGAGTGTGGGCGTTATTGGGGATGAAAGTGACATCGGTGCCGCGCTCAGTCCATTCATCGACGAGCTTTTCAGCGGTAGAAAACGGAATAACGTCGTCACCGCGGCCATGCGTGATGACGACTGGAATAGCGGGTGCATCGTAGCCAATATGCTGCTCTGCCAGTATCGATTTGAAAGGCTCGCTGTCAATAAAGTCCTGCACGTTCCTGCCATCGTTGCTGATCCGCTCCACGGTAGTGTCGGCGGTTTTAAGAAGCCCCATGGTGCAGGTATTCGTCGCATCCTGTAGCTTTCGTGTGCCCCTGTCATTGAGATGCGAGTACAGATCCTCGCCATAGGAGTTGCTTAGTCCCAAAAGGGCATACGCCTCGAAGAGGAAATACAATGATCCATCGAGGGCAGAAGGCAACAACGTTAGATCTGTTGGGGCAGCACCAATAGTCGCAAGCTTGATGTTGAGCTCCGGAGCATAGTCGTCATATAGCTCGGCGGCAGCGGCAGCGGCTCCTCCGCCTTGGGAATAGCCATTGATGAATACTGGGTTGGATTCGTTAATGTCCCAGCCATCCAGTTGCTGCGCAGCTCGAATGCTATCGAGGACCGTATGGCCTTGGGATGCACGATCCATGTACGTGTGCATGCCAGGGGTGCCAAGGCCCTCGTAGTCGGTGAGTACTACGGCATAGCCCTTCTTAAGGTACTGATGGAAATAGAACTGCTCGTAGTCTCCTACCCCGTCTGCAATTTTACGAGATGCGGCACAGCGGTCCGCTAAACCTTGGGTTCCCGGCGCAAATGCTACGACAGGGCGTGGGCCTTCTCCGCCCCACTCGGCCTTGGGCTCAATGACCATCCCGCTTACTTGGATCTTTTCTCCAGAACGGTTGGTGGAAGAATAGAGTATGCGGTCTGCCTTATAGGGGCCGACGTTGCTGATGCCAAGTGGATTTTTGGGGTTGCGCACAGATTCTGATCGGAAGAGCTGTCCTGGCTCCGAGGAATCGAGGTCTACCGGATCATGATAGAAAGCAGTGTATTGGTCTCCAATATGGTCACCTGAACCCAACAGCCCTGATGAAAGGGGAGGGAGTTTGGAGGCTTCTTCGGCCATTGATGCCGCCTCTTGTGAATCTTCAGCGGGTCCTGAGCTTTTAAGTGCCTCGTCAATAAAAGAGGATTCTGGAAGCTCTGAATTCTCTTCAATCGGTGGAGCCGATTCGACAGAATCGATAGCGCCGGCGACAGGGGAAGCGGCAGTGATGAGAACCCCTGAGGCCACAAGCGCTAGATAGTTACGGGTTGCAGCTTTCACTACGGGAGCCTTTCAACTTCTTGTAGGGATAATTGAGCGGTATCCGATTTTGAAATTCTGTGTTCGGATACGGGCAATTATTCACTAAAAGCTTTCCCGTACTATTAGGTTGAAATGTTATTTTGAGCCGATCACCCCTACAAGGGGCGAGGTGGACAGCGCAAAGCCAAAAACTGATGATTGAATTTGACTGATGTGTGCCCTAGGGAAAGCGTCTTTCCCATGGGCTGGGCGTATTTATTTACGGGCAAATAGCCGCCAGCCAAAGAAGAACAGGGCGGACATCACGGTCGCAACGATGAGGAAGCTCCAATGTGGCAGGCGGTCATTGACCATGATCCACAGGGCCATGCCGCCGATGATGGCAGACAGCCAGACTACAACGCCCTCTTTCCACTTGCCCTGGACCTTTGTGGCGAGGATGATGGCCCAGCCGATGAGCGCGCCTACCGCCCAAGGCCAGAAGGCATCGACCCAGCTGGAAAAGCTCAATCCGCCGTGGGCGAGGCGGGCGGCGATGGCGAAAATCATCAAGGCGATGATGTCAATGAGCGGAGCGATACGCGTGGAAGTCATACGGTTTCCTTTTCTTTTTCTTTACGGGATAGCGCGGCGTAGGTAATGCCCTTGCGGGCATAGTGCCAGAAGTAAATGACCCAGCCAATAGCGGTGATGAAGGCAAAAGAGATAAGGCGGTAGATGATCGCCGTGCTGGTGGCATCGACTGCGGTCATGCCCGTGGCCACGAGCGTGGCGATGATCGCCGCTTCCACCGTGCCGAGACCCGCCGGAGTGACCTGGGCGGAGCCGGCCAGCTTGGCGGTGAGATAAGCCAGCGCGACGCCGGCGATGGTGGTGGTGTTATCGGCCGAATCGGTCGTTGGCATCTGGCCGGTCACAGCCCAGACGCAGCCCCAGAGCGCGACCATGTCAATGAGCCGGTTGGTCAAGGAGTAGAACGACGCCCAGGCGAATTGCCGGCGGGTGAGGTGCACTTCCTTGAGGCTCTCTACGTGCTCGAGCAGTGCTTCGCGCTTGGAACCCTTTATCAGCCGCTGCTTTTTTACCCAGCGCTCGAGCGTTTCGGGGTGGTTGCTTAGCCAGAAGAGCCCGCCGGAGAGCGCCAGCATCGCTGCCAATGTGCCGATGAGGGACCACAGGGCCATATCGGCATTGAGGAAGAGCACGCCGCCGAGCCCAATAAGCACCAGCCACAGGGTGGAAATGGCCGATGACAGCACGAAGAACCAGCCGCACAGGACCACCGAGGCGCCCCAGGTGCGCTGCACGTGGAAGGTCAAAATGGCAGAAAAGGCGGGGCCTGCGGGCATGGTGGTGGACCACGAATTGGATGCAAAGGTAAGCGCGGCGGTTTCCGTGGCCTCCACCTCCACGCCACCGGCGCG
This sequence comes from Corynebacterium limaceinasi, assembly GCF_046717465.1. Lineage (NCBI taxonomy): Bacteria > Bacillati > Actinomycetota > Actinomycetes > Mycobacteriales > Corynebacteriaceae > Corynebacterium > Corynebacterium limaceinasi. The sequence continues at coordinate 2,319,290 of NZ_CP177100.1, read as the reverse complement.
GATGAGCAGGCGCATGACCTCACCCATGGCCACGACGGAGAGGATGGAGGCAACGACCACGAGCGTTACCGGCCCTGGTTCGGCGTGGGAGAGCCGGGAGAAGCCTTCGCTTAAAAAGTCCAGCTCATCGCGGAAGACATAGATGAGGATGGCCAGGATGACGAGCGAGGCGATAACTTGCAGCCAATTTTTCAATTATTTATCTCCTTCAAGGCGCCGCTTTAACTCACTGAAGGGAATGGTCTTCCCACGGCGGGTGGTACTACCAGAAAGCCTAGTGGTCAAGTGGTGCAACCAGCTAGGCGCCCACCAGTTATCCTCGCGCAGCAGGTGCATAACGGCGGGTACGAGGAGCATGCGGACAATGGTGGCATCGATAAGCAGCGCAAAAATCATGCCGTACGCGATGTATTTCATCATCACGATATCGGAGAAGCCGAACGCGCCCGCCACCACGATCATAATCAGGGCCGCCGCTGTGATGATGCCGCCGGTATGCGCGGTGCCTGTGGCGATGGCCTCATCCGTGGAATCGCCGCGCCGCCGCGCCTCCACCATGCGGGAGACCAAAAAGACCTCGTAGTCGGTGGACAGTCCATAAATGATGGCGATGATCAGCACCAGAATGGGGCTCATCAGCGGGCCGGGCGAGAAGTTCAGCGCGCCAGAGCCCACGCCGATGACGAACATGAGCGTGAGGATGCCCAGGGTGGCGCCCAGGGTCAACAGCGTCATGACAATGGCCTTAATCGGCAGCACGAAAGAGCCAAAGACTAATGCCATGAGGATGAAGGTGGCGAGTACGACGTACAGCGCCATCCACGGCAGCTTGTGGAAGAGGGCATCGAGCGACTCGACCTCCATGGCTGGCGTGCCGCCGACATACAGGTTGACGCCCTCGGGCGCTTTGACGTCCTCGAGTTCGTGGACGATTTGTGCGTAGTCCTCGCGGTCCTTAATGCCAGCCGAAAGGACAGTAGTCCCGTCCTTGGTGGCGGTCGATGGACCCATGGGCTCGGTAAGGCCGTCGAGGCCGCGGACTTGCATGACGACATCGACAAGCTGCTCGTTGGTGGCGCCTTCCACCACGAGCTTGACCGGCTCGGTGCGGAAGGCAGGGAACTCGTCGTTGAAGGTATCCTGCGCCACGCGAGTGTCGTGGTTGGGCGGCAGGTAGGTTTCGTTGATGCCGCCGAAGGTGATGCTCATGATCGGCAGTGCGAGCGCAATGAGCAGGCCACAGATGGCCAGGGTCAGGCCCTTGGCGCGGCGCATGGCCCAGCGCGGCAGCTTGTACCACCAGGTGTCCTGAATGGTGCGGGCCGTGCGGGAGGTGCGGCGTACCGACCACAGGTCGATCTTGGGCCCGAGCATGCCAAACAGGGCCGGCAAAACGGTGACGGACAAAAGGGCCGCCAGGCCGACGGCGGAAATCGAGCCATAGGCAACGGACTTCAAGAAGGCCTGGGGGAAGAGGAAGAGCCCAGAGAGCGCGACGGCGACCATCGCCGCGGAAAAGACCACGGTCTGCCCGGCGGTGGCGGTGGTGGTGGCCACGGCATCCTTGGTGGAACTTCCCTTATCCAGTTCCTCACGGAAGCGGGAGACCATAAATAGGCCGTAATCGATGGCCAAGCCCAGCCCCAGCAGCGTGACCACTGCCTGGGCAAAGACGTTGACCTGCAGGAAACCGGCCAGGACGGCCAAAATGCCCAGCGAGCCCAGGATGGATAGGCCACCGACGATAAGCGGCATGAACGCCGCCACTACGGAACCAAAGACCACCAGAAGCAGCAGGCCAACGAGCGGGAGCGCGGCCTTTTCCGCGCGCGCAATATCTTCTGCCATGCCTTCATCGAGGGCGTCCGCCACGGCCGTGGCGCCGGCAACCTTGACCGGCGCGGAGGTATCCGTCAGCGCGCCCTCGATGGCGCGGAAATCCTTCAGGGTTTGTTCATCATCGCCCTTGAGCCCAATGGCAGCAAAGGCCAGCGAGTGATCATCATTGACCAGGTTGGGATTCTTGCTATCGAAATAGCTGGTGACAGAGTCAATCTGGTCCGGGTACTCCTCTTTGAGCTGCGCCAAGTGCTCCTTGGCGGCATCGAAGTTCTCATCGGGCGAGCTAAAGAGCAAAATCACGTCGCCGGAATTATCGCGGCCGAACGTTTCTTGTTCGATTTGCGCCGCGCTTGTCGATGCCGCATTCGGGTCCTCCCAGCCCTCCTGGCTCATGCGTTCCTCGAGCTGGGTTCCAAAGCCTACGAAGAGGGCAAGGATGGCACCGAGGATGACGATGGGAATGACCTTACGGTGCGCGTAGGAAAATCGTCCCCATTTTTCAAACATGTGGGGTAAGCCTCCTAGCTATTATTCAGTAGCGCAGCCAGCGGGCGGAATGGCTGGAGCCATGCACCACCTTCAGGCAGGTTATCCAGGTTGACGCGCGGCAGCGGCTCGCGAAAGACGCCGTCAATATCTTCTAAGTCAACGAACTCGATCTCGGGGTGGCCCACGGCCCAAGAGGCATGTTCGTGGAAACCCAGGACGGTAACAGGCAGGCCCTCATCAATGAGCTCTTCTAACAAGGGCTGAAAGTTCTGACCATCGGCAGAGGCCACCACGACGCCGGCGAGATCATCGCGCAGTTTTTCAATGTGGTCGATCATATCCGGATCCACGTCATCATCCTCGTGGATCTTCGGCTTGGCAAAGACACCAAAGCCCACGTTGCGGATGGCCTCCACCCACGGGCGAATCACATCGGCGCCGCCGGGGGAGACATTGGTAAATACTGCGGCCTGCGGATCCGCATCGACATCCACCGCGCGGTAGACCAGCCACCGGCCGATGGCATCAAAACGCGGGCGGTGCGCCGCGGTGGGGCGCCCGCCGAGCAGCGAGCCGAGCCCCATATCCATATTGGGTGCGTCCCACACCAGTAGATAGGTGCTCATTTACTTCTTCTCCCACAGGTATTCAGTAATGATGTGTTCTTTATCTAGGCCCTTGCCCTCAAACTTGGTGATGATCTGGCGATCCACCAATTGCGGGCAATCCGGCCACGGCCAGCCCTTGTACTCCAGGCTGGGCTCGACGTGTACGAGCTCATCTATCCATTCGGCATAACCGGCGTGATCGGTCGCAACGTGCAGGACGCCACCCTTCTTCAACCGGGAGGCAAAGAGGTTGAGCGTGCCAGATTGGATGATGCGGCGCTTGTGGTGGCGCGCCTTGGGCCAGGGGTCCGGGAAGAAGACGCGGATGCCGTCGAGGGATTCCGGGGCAATCATACGCACCATGACCTCCACGCCATCACCACGGATCATGCGGATATTATCGATGCCCTCGCGCTCCACCTGCCCCATGAGCTTGGCCAAACCGGGCTTATAGAGCTCTACCGCGATGATATTGGTGTCTTGCTCCAGCGGCGCCATGGCCGCGGTGGAGGTACCGGTGCCGGAGCCGATTTCCACGATGGTCTTGGCGCCGGTGCGGCCGAACCACTCATCGACATCGATAAGCTCATCGCTTAAGACGCGGCCCAGCTCGGGCCAGCGTTGCTCAAAAAGCTGGTGCTGGTTATCCGTGAGCTTGCCGCGGCGGAAGGTGACATTGCCCAGGCGCGGGTAGTCCAGGTCATTATCAAAGACCGCATTGAAGTCCGTTTGCGGCGGGCGGCCCGGCGGCATTTCTCCGGCAGGGGTGTTTTGAGAATTATCCGTGCTATTCATTGCGCCCTATTTTTCCCTGTCCAGGCATGGCAAGCAATATGCCGCGCCGGGTATTTTCCCCACCGTATGGGGGAGGGAGGATAACTGGTGGATTCTGCGGGGGTGGTTCTTTGTGGCATAGAATGGGTAAATAGGAAACTTTAATACCCCCGAAATGGTGTGGAGAAAATCACGCTTGATATCACAATTATCCACAGTGTGCTCGGTAAATGTCCGCTCACGGCGGTGGATATAACCGGAGTGGGAAAAATGACACTTAATGTGACCAATATTTTGTCTTTGCCGGTTAATCTGGAGACGGAAGGCAAAGTTGGGCCGTGATATGCCCCGATTTTCACATCCTATCCAGAGGAGAATTTTTCATGACCGCCACCATTCAGGGCCTCGTTGGAGAGCTGCCTACAGACAATCAAGAACTGATCGATTGGATTAATGAAAGCATTGAGCTTTTCCAGCCGGACGAGGTGGCTTTTGTGGATGGCTCACAGGAAGAGGCTGACCGCCTCGCCGCAGAGCTGGTCGATAAAGGCACCCTCATCAAGCTCAATGAGGAAAAGCGCCCGAATTCCTACTTGGCGCGGTCCAACCCTGCGGACGTTGCCCGCGTGGAATCCCGCACCTTCATCTGCACCTCGAAGGAAAAAGATGCGGGCCCAACCAATAACTGGGCACCGCCAAAGGCCATGAAGGAAGAAATGACGGAGGCCTTCCGTGGATCCATGAAGGGCCGGACCATGTACGTCGTTCCTTTCTGCATGGGCCCGATTAGCGATCCAGAGCCCAAGCTTGGCGTGCAGCTGACCGATTCCGCTTATGTGGTCTTGTCCATGCGCATCATGACCCGCATGGGCGCAGAAGCACTGGACAAGATCGGTACGGACGGCGATTTCGTCCACGCCCTCCACTCCGTCGGCGCCCCGCTGCAGCCAGGCGAAGAGGACGTTGCTTGGCCATGCAACGACAATAAGTACATCACCCAGTTCCCAGAGACCAAGGAGATTTGGTCCTACGGTTCCGGCTACGGCGGCAACGCCATCCTGGCCAAGAAGTGCTACGCGCTGCGCATCGCGTCCGTCATGGCCAAGGAAGAAGGCTGGATGGCTGAGCACATGCTCATCCTGAAGCTGACGAACCCTGAAGGAAAGAACTACCACGTCGCCGCCGCATTCCCATCCCAGTGCGGTAAGACCAACCTGGCCATGATCACCCCCACCATTCCGGGCTGGAAGGCCGAGGTCGTGGGCGATGACATCGCCTGGCTGCACCTGCGCGAGGACGGCCTTTACGCTGTGAACCCGGAAAACGGATTCTTCGGCGTTGCCCCTGGCACCAACTACGACTCCAACCCGATCGCCATGGATACCATGAAGCCGGGCAATACCTTGTTCACCAACGTTGCGCTTACCGATGACGGCGACGTCTGGTGGGAGGATATGACCGAGGAGGCACCAGAACACCTCATCTCTTGGACCGGTGAGGACTGGACGCCGGCATCGTCCACCAAGGCCGCCCACCCGAACTCCCGCTACTGCGTACCGATTTCCCAGTGCCCCACCGCCGCGCCGGAATACGACGACTGGAAGGGCGTCAAAATCGATGCCATCCTCTTCGGCGGCCGCCGCAAGACCACGGTTCCGCTGGTCACCCAGTCCTTCGACTGGAACCACGGCACCATGATCGGTGCACTGCTGTCCTCCGGCCAGACCGCAGCGGCAGAGGGCGAAGTAGGCGCGCTGCGCCACGACCCGATGGCCATGCTGCCGTTCATGGGCTACAACGCCGGTGACTACCTGCAGCACTGGATTGACATGGGTAAAAAGGGCGGCGACCGCATGCCAGAGGTCTTCCTGGTTAACTGGTTCCGCCGCGGCGACGACGGCCGCTTCCTGTGGCCAGGCTTTGGCGAGAACTCCCGCGTTCTTAAGTGGATCATCGACCGCATCGAAGGCAACGTGGAGGCCGAGGACACGGTGGTCGGCCGTACTGCCCGCGCCGAGGACATCGACTTGGAAGGCCTTGACTTCGATATCGACGACGTTCGCGCCGCCCTTGACGTTGACCCGAAGGAATGGCAAGGCGATATGCAAGACAACGCCGAGTACCTGAACTTCTTGGGCTCCCGCGTGCCTGAGGAAGTGTGGAACCAATTCCGCGCCCTGAAGAAGCGCGTGGAGGACGCCGCTTCCTAACGCGTTCATCCGCGGTAAATCCCGCATAAAGCTAACCCCAGCAGCGTAAAGCTCTGGGGTTAGATCTTTGTTGGGGTTAAACAACACATTCTGTGGTTTAGACCTCGGAACGATTCCTGCACTACGAAAGTGGGAATAAATCGTCTCTAGGATTGGTCACGGGTCCAACAGGGCCCCTCGGCGAGTGCCCCAACCGGTGAGGACTGGAACGTCGTTATTCGAGGAGCTTGCTGTAGTGTGGGCGAGCTTTCATTACATGGATTAATAGTTCGTCCCCGTCGGAGGCAACAACGACGACGGTGTCCAGTAGTCGAGCGTGTGTATCAAAACCGAAACGGAGTTCTCGCCATTGGTTAGGGTCATCGTCAAGAGGCTCTATCCACAGTGGATAGGAAGCTGCATGGATTCCGTCGGTTTCTGCGATACCGTGCTTTGTGGCGGATTTGGCTGTTCTCGTGCCGCCGTGAGGGCGTTGATTGCTTGGCGGACAAGCTCAGATCGGGTGAGATTCTTTTCCGTAGCTAGGCGATCTAGGGCGCTAAGTTCATCGGTAGTCAGGCGTACAGCGACGACCTGAGCAGGCTCTGCTCCGCGACCGGGGCGTCCACGTCCGCGCTTTTTCAACATTTCTGGGTCGTAGCCTTCTTCTGCTTCGGAAACCCAATTGTCGAGTTGGTCTTGAGTGATGTTCACAGGCATGAAAATATCGTATAACGAAAATTGTGCGCTGTCGATATGAAGCGTTGTGAGTTTAGGTCCTACCTCGGCTACTGAACTAGCGCTTCTTTCTCCCGCTGCGCAGGGACTCCTTAGCCCGATAGTCCCGCTAGGGCCGTGATTGCTACGACCGTGTTATTTGCAATGTGAATGCACAGGGGAGCGGTAAGTGTCTTGAACCAGAGGCGTGCTAGCACCAAAAAGGTGCCAAAGAATGCGATGTAGAGCATTACTGCGGGGATGCCGTGTGCGAGGGCGAAGACAGCGACGGTGATAAGCGCTGCTGCCCAGGTGGGCATGGAATTTTGCAGCCAATCCAATAGGACGCGGCGAAAGGCCACCTCTTCTACGAGGGGAATGACAAGCGCGGTGCTGAGTACCACCATGATGGTGGCGGCGGGGCTGATCTTTAGTCCGGCGGAAAGGTTATTGCCGGCTGGTTCGCTGCCCAGGAGTGCATTGACGGCACCCGTGGCCGCACCAGAGCCCAGGATGGCGAGGGGAATCCACCACAGCAGGTGCCATAAGGAATGCTCGGCTTTCACAAACCCGGCATCGCGCCACGACCAGCCCAAGCGGCGGGAAAATCCGTACCAGACCGTTCCCAAGCCGAAGAAGGCACCGCCGACGGCGATGCCAAAGGCGACCCAGGAACCGCTCTTTGTAATGAGGCCACAGGCGATGCCAATGAGTGCCGCACCGGCAAATGTGGCGACGACGCTGGCCACGGCCCACCCCAGGTGAGCTGCGCGAACGGTGGGGGAGAGCTGTGAGCGCTGTAGTTGGTCCGGCATGCTGGGCAGTATAGTAGGACAACCTCGGTGCGAGCTGTGGCGCGGCCTAGTCCGGCTGCAGTACCAACGTCAGGTTGGACACGGCGAATTCGCGCAGGCCAGGAACCTTAGTCAGCCACCACGCCCAGCTGGGATGGTAGCGCGGAAAGGCGAGCTTTAGCGCGCCGGTGGACTCGGCCCAGGTGAGGCCTGCGGAGCAGGGGACATTAAATAGTGAGGTGCCAAAGACATTCTTGGGCGGGTGCCCATTGCGGCGGGTATAGCGGTCGCGGGCGAATGCACCGCCGACGTAGTGCTCCCACAGCCCGGTTTCGTGGCCGCCGAAGGGGCCGAGCCAGACGGTATAGCTCATGATGCACAGGCCGCCGGGGCGGGTAACGCGCAACATTTCTTTACCCATATCCCACGGGCAGGGGATATGTTCGGCGACGTTAGAGGAATAGACCACATCGAAGGAATCGTCCGCGAAGGGCAGGCGCGTGCCATCGCCGCGCACGGAATTGCTGAGGTGGATATTGGCCGCCGACATTTCCCCGGCATCGGGCTCAAGGCCAACGTAGGACGCGCCGCGGTCCGCGAAGGCGGCGGCAAAATAGCCGGGGCCGCCGCCTACGTCGAGCACGAGGGCATCGGCAAGCGGCACGCCCAAATCGCGGCCCAAGTTTTCCACCAGCCTGGCCGTATCTTCTGCCAGGCCGCCGTAGAAAATATCGGGGCGGGTTTGCTCGAAGCGGAAAGAGCGCAGCAGCGCCCAGGAGCGGGAGAGCGTGGCCATGTCGCGGGTGTGTTTCATAAACCACTAGGCTAATACCCCACGATGAAAATTCTTTTACTATGCTGGCGCGATTCCACCCACCCGCAGGGCGGTGGCTCCGAGCGTTACCTCGAACGCGTGGGGGAGTACCTAGCGGCGCAGGGCCACGAGGTGGTCTTTCGCACCTCTAAGCACATGAATGCGGCGCGCCGGGAGGTCCGTGATGGCGTGCGCTATAGCCGCGGCGGTGCCAAGTTTGGCGTGTACCCGCGCGCGTGGGCGGCCATCGCGGCCGGGAGATTGGGCTTGGGGGATCTGCGCGGTATTGACGTGGTCATCGATACCCAAAACGGCATTCCCTTCTTCGCGCGGTTGATTTACGGCGCGCCGACGGTGCTTCTTACCCACCATTGCCACCGCGAGCAATGGCCCGTGGCCGGTCCGGTGCTCGGGCGGCTGGGCTGGTTCTTGGAATCGCGCGTGGCACCGCGGGTATATCGGGATTCGACCTACGTCACGGTCTCGCAGGCCTCGCGCGAGGATTTGGAGGCGCTCGGCATTGACGGCGCGCGGATCATCGCCAATGGCCTAGACCCCATTCCGGCGCACGTGCCTTCCCTCGAGCGCGAGGCGGATAAGCACCTGGTGACACTCTCGCGGCTAGTCCCACACAAGCAGATCGAGCACGCCATGGATACGGTGGTGCGCACGCCGGGCGCGGTTTTGGATGTGATTGGCTCGGGCTGGTGGGAGTCGAACCTGCGCGATTATGCCGAAAAGCTCGGCGTGACGGATCGCGTGCGTTTTCGCGGCCAGGTGACGGAAGACTATAAGCACGCCTTGCTCGCGCGTGCCGATGCCCACCTCATGCCCTCCCACAAAGAGGGTTGGGGCCTTGCCGTCATGGAGGCCGCCCAACATGGGGTTCCCACGGTAGGTTATGCGTTTGGCCTGCGCGATAGCGTAATCGATGGCGAGACCGGGATCCTTGTAGAAGAAGAGGGCGATTTCGTGGCGGCCACCCAAGAGTTATTGGAGAACGCAGAGCTGCGCCGGCGCCTAGGGACTAATGCCCGGGAGTTTGCCGCGCGCTTTTCGTGGGACAAGACCGGCGCTGCCTTTGCGCAATTGCTCCAAGGCTTAGTAGCGGGGCGGTCATCCACAGGGCGGTAAGCGCCCACGGCAGCTCGGGGCGCGGGGCGTTGGTCTCTGCGGCGATGGCGCCATCAACCACCACGACGCCCACGCCAAGTTCCGCAAGGCCTGCCATATCTTGGTCCTGCCAGGCGCGCAGCGCCGCGCGGTACTGCGGCGAGGCCTGATCGATGACCTCACCGTCCACGCTGAGCTCGCCGGATTCCACCATGGGCACGGCCTTGGAATAGGGATCGACCGCGACTCCCGGGGTGTCTTCCGTATGCGCACCGCTATTTCCCGTGGGAATCTCCACCAAATTGGGCCGCTCCGGAAAGAATGCCAGGCGGCCGTCGATATCGTGCACCAGCTGCTCATCCACCCCGGTATCGCGGGGAGAAAGCACGGCAAGGCGGGACGGGGCAGGCAGAACCTGAATCGTGGCGGCCACTAGCGCCAGCGCGGCTGGAATCTGTGGCAGCGCACCGATGGAGGCAACGTATAGCGGCAGCGCGAGCATCGTGAGTTTGTGGCTATCGCGCAAGAGTCCCGCCCCCGGAACGTTATCGATGGCCCATTCCAGCATGCTGGGCAGTAGCCAACACGCCAGCGCCCCGCCGAGTCCTAGGGCGGCCAGGATGGTCAAGCGCGCCGGGACGCGGTGCGCACCCGCCAGCGCGAGAACTGCGACGAAGAGCCCGAATACGGCTAAGCCCACGGCCGCTTCGCCATTCCAGATTCCGCCGAGGCGTAAAAGCGCGCCCACCGTGCCCACGTGTTCTTCTGCCCGCGGGGAAAAGGCCGCGACGGCGGCTGCGGCATCGCCGGGCACGCTGGGTTGGAAAAGGCCTGGAACCAGCCACGGCAGCCACAAGAGGCAGCCCGCCAGGGAGACCCGCTTCCGGCAGGTAAAAAGGGCGGTGACCACAGCCAATAGCCCACCGGTGGGGGTAAGGGACGCCCCCCACATGGCGATCAACGCCAGCCAGCTGTGGCGGCGCCCCGCCCAGGCGATGACCGGGAGCAGCCAAGCGACAATGGCCAGGGACCATTGACCTTGTAAGAGGCGTTCGATGACAAAGGGGTTGGCCACCGCGATGGTCATCGCGGCCAGCGCCGCTATCGTGGTGCGAGACCACACCGCCGCGGTGAGCGCGGCGGCCCCGGCGGCGGCAAAGATGAGCACCCGGGCGGCCCACGCGCCGCCGAGTAAGGCTAAAAACCCATCTTGGGGTGCGTTGCGGGCAGGCAGGCTTCCCCCGCCCAGCGCGGATGGGGTAAGCCCTGGATCGTTTAAGAGCACCATATCGCGCCAGAGGAACTCGCCGGGCAGCGCGAAGGGCCAGCACACCGCGGCCACGAGAATAATTCCCCACAGCCCGAGGAGGACGCGCCTAGGCGTGTGCGGCATCATGGGCGTCACGGTGGCGGCGCATGTACTGGTAGGCGGCGAAAATGAGCAGGGAAACACCGATGGCCTTGCCCAGCCAGCCAACGGCCATAAGCCCTCGGATGGCGTAGATTACCGGGCGGACCTCAGCGAGGCGCTCCGCACGGGTATCCTCTGACCACCGGAAATCCGCTGCCAGCACAGAGCGATCCTCTGTGTCATCCTCCGCGATGAGGGTTCCCGCCTGCTGGATATCGGTGGCGAAAAAGACCTTGACGTTTTCCCGGACATCCACGATGGTACCGGTGGTGGGTTCGACCGAAATATCGCGGCCCACGGTATAAAAGGGCTCGACGATGACGGCGGCATCCGCATCCAAGTCCAAAAGCTCGCGCGAGTGGGAGTCATAAAAACGGCTGGCGGGACCCTTCAACTGGAAATCGCCCGTTTTCAGCTCGTCCGTTTGAGTGGTGCTGCCCAAATCCGCGCTGATATTGCTAAAAGTGTTCTTCAGCGGCAGCGGCTGTACGTCCTGGTGATAGGAGTAGATGGGGATGCCATCTACTTTTGAGTCGCCGGTAAAGTCCATCGGCGTGGATTCCTGGGCCAGGAGATCAAAAAATGCGTAGGAGCGCTGCTCCGTGCCGGAGGGGAAGAAATAGGTAAGGCCGTCTCGCTCGAAGTCCTCCCGGGTCAGATCGGCGTTGAACTCGGGCAAGGCGAGGACCCATTTATTGACAGGATCGGCTACCGGGAACGTGGATTCGCGGTTAAGCACGGAGTGCTGATCGATGGTGGCGATTTCCTCTTGGGAGTCCCCAGCTTTTCCAGCAAGCAGGCTGGTGACGGAATCGGTGGTGGCGATGGTGTCATCATCGGCGACCTCGCCGGTGGTAATGGTGCGCTCCAAGGTCAGCGGCCCGTGGTGCTGGTAGCACCACATCGGGGCGGATTTGTCGGCGCAGCGCGGGTCATCGCCGGATGCGGTAGCGGGGGCTTCACCGTCCATGAGGGCGCGCACGTCCATCCATACCGCATCGGTGGGTCCGCTCGAGGTGGAAAAATCTTGATCCAAGCCCAGCGGGCGGGTCCGGTTATTGTAGAGGGTCGGGGCGAGGGTACCAATGAGGAGGAAAATGATTGCGGCAATGACAACCCACGTCCGTGGCGAGCGTGGCCAAAGGTAGCGGCTCATTGCAGTACTATATCCAATCAGTTTCAGGTTTCCGGGGTAAAGGAGCAAGCGTGCGCACGCAGGCATCTGTGAAAAGACTACCCCAGCACCTGCCGGAGCTAGACGGCCTACGCGCGGTTGCAGCACTAGGGATCATTGTCACCCACGTATCCTTCCAAACCGGCACCGGGTGGGGATTTGCCGGGCGTTTCGATTTCTTCGTCGCCGTCTTTTTCGCCCTCAGCGCCTTTTTATTGTGGCGCCGGCGGGGGCTGCACACGGCGCGCGGCTATGCCCACTCCCGCATCGCGCGCTTGGCACCGGCCTATTACGCCTGCGTGGTATCGGTTTTGCTGCTGCTTCCCGATGCCCACTCCATCACCCCCACCCAGATCCTCGCCAACCTGACCTCCACGCAGATCTATGTGGTCGATGGCCTTGCCCCGGGCCTTACCCACCTCTGGTCCCTCTGCGTGGAGTTCTTCTTTTATCTGGTCCTACCGCTTCTGGTGTGGGCCCTTGGCAGCCTGCCGCAGCGCTGGCGCATGGCCGTTATCGCCGGCGGCGCCGTGCTGAGCTGGGGGTGGGGATTTATCCCCTTTGTCGCGGACTACGGCGAGGACCAGGTCAACTCGCAAATCTGGCCGCCGGCTTATGCCTCGTGGTTCGCGGTGGGCATGCTGGCGGCGGAGGTGGAAGAAAGGGGCATCGGCAAGCGCACGGCGCGGATTCTGCGGGTGCGCTGGGCCTGGGTTGTGCTGGCGGGGCTCGTGCTGTGGGTGGCGAGCCGGGATTGGTTTGGGCCGGCCGGGCTGGTGCATCCGGAGCCGGCGGAATTTGCCCGCCGCATCATCGCTGGGGCGGTATTCGCGGCGTGCGTGGTGGTGCCGGTGGCCTTGGTTCCACGTGGAACCTCGTGGCTTACCTCGCCGCTCATGCAGGCGCTGGGCGCGTGGTCCTATTCCATTTTCTTGTGGCACGTGGCGGTGCTCGCCGTGGCCTTCCCGTTAACCGGGGTGGCGCTGTTTAGCGGGAAACCGCTGGATTTTTGGGTGATCCTTGCCGTCACGGTGGTGGGGACCGTTGTGGTTTCTGCGGCGAGCTATACGCTTATCGAGCGCCCGGGCCGCGACCTTCTGATGGGCCGTGGCCGGGTCCGGGGCCGGGGCCGTCGACGGCGAAAAGGCAGGCCAGCCCCGCGGCACATAAGCACATAAGCAGCACGGAATCGCCGGCATAGGCCCCTGAGGTCCATGGAGCTCGGGCAAGGATGGTCCCGGCCGCCGCTACCACGCCGCTGGCAAAATAAGCCCGCGGAATGGTGGTCCAGCGCACGATGAGCCAGGCGGCCATGCCCGCAAGTACTGCCGGCCAGCCCACCAGTGCCAGGCAGGCTAGCGAGTACATCGCAGAGGCCATGCCGCCAGGATCCGGGTGCCAGGTGGGCTGCGGGCTGCGGCGCGCGGCGAAAAGCAGGCAGAACCCCAGCGTGGCCAGGCCGAGTGCGCCGCCAAAGAGCAGGGCGGCGCGGTAGGCAGGCTGCGCCTTAAAGGTCATGCGGAATTCCCCAGTGGTGCCCGCGGGGACGATAAACGCCTGGGTGGCGGCATCGATCTCGTATGGGGTGAGCTCGGTATCGCCGATAAATCCGCGCAGGCCCTTATTGAAGGCGCGCCCGGTAATGAGCAGGCGCTCCTCTTCTGCAGCAGCGATGGAAAAATCGGTGAGGCGATAATCGTCTGGCGGGGACCAGCCCTTTTCCGTCATGGACACCCATGCGCCGGTGGTACGTACGCGGTGGACGCCGGGCTCGAGGGTTAGGGTGCTGCCGGGGGAGTACCGGTGGGAATCGATGAGTACCGGCTTGGTGGAATCCACGGTGACCTCCATGCGGCGCGGCACGGTGACATCGCGGATGAGCACCCCGGTATCGTGCACCATCTGCTGGAAGAAGAATTGGTGCACATCCGGCGAGGTATCTGGCACGGTGACCACGCGCTCGATGGGGTGGCCTTCTACCTCCAGTTCCGCGATGCCGGTGCGGTGGGATAGTTCCACGCGGATTGCCTGGGAATCCCCGCCGGGCACGCGCACCGTCTTGGAGCGGAAGGGCTGGAGATCCACCTCTACTGCAGCACCACCCGAGCGCACCGTGACCGTGGTGGAGCTGGTGGCCATGAGTTTGAGGCGCGGTTGGCTGAAGTCACCGCGCAGCTCGATCCAGCCTTCATCGTCGCCGGGCGCGGGCCACCAGGCGGTGGAATTTTCCCCATCGACGGCGGCGGTGGCGGACTTTTCCGGTTGGGCGCCGCCAAAGGCGGTGGCGTCGGCGGCAGAAGAAGAGACCTCCACATCGCCGCCGTGGGTCTCCACCGTGGTCAGTGGGCCGGCGGAGGGATAGTCGCGCAGGCGGTTATACACGTGGCTGGGATCGTCTGTGGATAGCGGCGCCGAGGCGGCGCCGTGGAGCGTGCCGTAATTGCGATCTACCAGCGTGGGGGTATCGGTGACGATATCGGCATCATCGTCCACCAGCTCGCGGGCGGCGGGGCCATTATGGGCATCGAGGAAGGCCAGCGCCTCGCCGCCACCAGCCACGCGGACGGGATCGGTTGAGGTCAATGCCATGGAATGCTGCTCGAGCATAATCACATCGACCTCGCCAAAAGTATGCACCTCACCGCCAAATTTACTGCTCAAGGTGTCATTATCGGCGCCAAAGAGATCGTGGCGCACTATCACCGCGCCGATGCCCAAGCGCTGCAAGGCGCGCACGCCGCTGGCCGGATCCTCCTTCAGTGCTGCCATCACCCCGTCGAGGCCACGGATGGCCTCCGGTGGGACGAGGGGAATGGCATCGCGGACGGCCCAGGGGACATCAAGAAGCGGCTGCGCCGGCTCATCGCGGGTCCAACCCCACTCTTGGCGGGCGAAGGAGGCCTCGGGATAGATCAAAGTACGAGTATTTTCCGCGTGCTCGTTGATATAATCCGTGGCCTCGTGCCAATAGTCCGGCACCTCGTCGTAGGCGCCTAGGGGCAGCAGCCGCTGCGACCAGGCTGGGGAGAGGGCGCTGATGCACACGAGCAGCACCAGCGCGCCCACGGTCTGCTTCTTGGTGGGGCGCAGGCCAGTGGGCAGCGGCAGGCGCTGGCAGGCGCGGGCAAAGCCCAACAGCAGCGGGATGCGCACCAACGGATCGAATTTGTGCAGGTTGCGCAGGGGTGCTAGCACCCCATCGAGCGCATCGAGGTACCACGCCGCCTGGCAGCCCAAAATCGCCACGCCAGTAATCAGCATGATGGACCACACGCGGGGCAGCCGGCACAGTCCATAAATGCCTATCGCGGCCACGGCCATGGTGATAAGGACAAAGAAGGCAGAGGTCGCGAGCTCGTTGCCGGCGACGCGCTCGGCATCCGCAAAGGGTGACCAGCTCGTTGTTCCGCGCAGGATTTCCGGCAGGTTCAGCCACCGGGTGGTCACGTGGGAGGATTCGATAAATTCCGTAAACGGTGGGGCGTAGCGGCCCAAGATTAAAAGCGGGCCAATCCACCACGCGGATACGCACAGGCAGCCAAGCAGCCAGGCCGCGCCGGGCTTGAAGGCGCGGCGGTAGACCACGATGACAAGCGCCGGGGTGCACGCCGCGAGCGTGGCGGTGGCATTGACCGCGCCCATCAGCGCCACGGGAATCGTGGCGGCGGTAGCATCGCGCCAGGTGAGTTTTTCCCGCAGGAAGGGCAGGATGACCCACGGGGCGAGCATGACGGGCCAGGTTTCAGAAGAAATGGCCGTTAGCGTGGACAGCGAGCGCGGGGAGAGCGCATAGAGCATCGCCGCTACCCAGATCCACCGGCCGCGCAGGCCTATCCGGGTGGCCAGCTTGTAAAAGCCACTAAAGCCCACGCTTAAGACCAGCAGCCACCACAGGCGTTGGGCTATCCAATCCGGCAGGGGCTCGGTTAAAACAAAAAAGGGGCCTTGCGGGAAGAGGTAACCGTAGGCCTGGTTCTGCAGCTGCCCCAGGGTAAAGATATCGGTATAGGCATCGAGCGCGCCGCGCAGGAAGTGGCGCGGGTTCGCGGCCAGATCGTGTTTGGTATCGGCGGCGGTCAGCCCCCACGGTTGTACCGCGAGGATGAGCGCCAAGGCAATAATGCCGAGCGGGTAGGGCCGGGCAAGGCGCGCGCAGCGGTGGCGCAGGGCGCGGGCTAGTGCGCGGTAGCGGTGTACATAGGAACCGCTATGTGGGCCGCGGGGGAGCTGATCGGTCCGGTCATGCACGCCGGTGCGCCCATCTAATTGCGGGAACCGTATTCAGGCCCGCCCAGCACCGCATCATCGGCGGAGACCGCATTGCCTTCCGGCACGGTATCGCTGCCGGAGAACTGGGCGATGCCGATGATGGTGATAATGCCCAGGGCGATGCCCACAACAGCGCTACCCACGGCGGGGCCGAGGGTGCGCTTGTTTAAAGAATCGGATTCCAGAGCCATGGCTAAAGATATTAGCAGCTACTTAGAAGTATTCCGGATCGTCGTCATCCGCGTCTTCGTCGTTTTCTTGCGGGACGATAAAGACGGGCAGGCCCGCGTTGCGCACGATCTGGTCCGCCGTGGAGTTGGTCCACCAGGCGCGAAAGCCGGTGAGCGCGCGGGTGCCGGTGACGATGACATCCACGTCGAGCTCGTGCGCGGCATCCACGATGGCCGAAGAGATGGTGGTGGCGGATTCCACGAGATGCGCGCGGCCGGCCAAACCAAGGCTTTCGGCCAATTGGGTGCCCTGGCGGCAGATCTTCAGCGCTTCTTCGTAAGCCGGATCGTCTTCCACGCTATCGGGGGACACGGTGGACTGGTGCATGCCTGTGCGGCTGACGGCGCGCGCGGTTTGGCGGGCCACCGGCTCCCACGCGGTGAGGATTTCCACCGTGGAGGGGCGCAAAAGCTGGGCGGCGTACTCCAGGGCGCGGTCGGCGCGTTCGGTGCCATCATAGGCAATTAACATTGTTTTGCCGTTACTCATGTCACTAGTCTACCCACCGCCTAGGACAGTTCGCGAGGAATCCTGCACACTGGAAGGCATGACATATTCCCGCATCATTGTCAGTTTGGGCCTCGTGGCGGTGCTGAGCGCCTGCTCTAATTCCGCCTCGGACGAGGACAAGTCGCACGAATCTGCCGCTCCCGCGTCCTCATCACCCGATACCTTCGCGCCCGCCACCGAGGCGGCACCAGCGCCGGCGCCGGAGGATATTCGCGCCACCGCAGCTTCGGTGCTCATGCCGCCGGCAACCAGCTATGAGGACGCCAAGGCCAAGCTGGAGGCCGGGGTGGGAGGCATCTTCATCCCCAGCTGGGCGGATCCTGGTTTGCTAGAAGAAGAGGGCCGCAATATTAACGCCCTGCGCGCGGAACTAGGCCGCGATTTCGAGGTCGCCATCGATTTTGAGGGCGGGCGCGTGCAGCGTTTTTCTGAAATCTTGGGCGAATACCCCTCCGCGCAGCAGATGGCGGCGGACAACTCGCCGGAGCAGGTGGAACAGCTGGCGGGGGACATCGGCAAGCGGCTCATGGACTACGGCATCAACGTGGACTTCGCGCCGGTGCTCGATGTCGATGGCGATGGCCTCGAGGTTGTGGGCGACCGCGCCTTTTCCACCGACCCCGCGCAGGCCGGCGAATACGGCGCCGCCTTCGCCCGCGGGCTGGATGCCGCCGGGGTTAAGGCCGTATTCAAGCACTTCCCGGGCCACGGCCGTGCCTCGGGCGATACCCACCTGGCGGAGGCCATTACCCCGCCGCTAGAAGAGCTTGAGAACCATGAGTTCATTCCCTTTCGGAATGCCATGTCCGCAGCACCGAATGCGGCGCTGATGATGGGCCACCTCGCGGTCCCGGGCCTGGGCGATGGCCAGACTCCTGCCTCCATCCTGCCGGAAGCTTACGGCCTTGCCCGCGAGACCTTACAGTATGACGGCACCATCTATACCGATGACATTGGCGGCATGGCGGCGATTTCGGATTCGCTGCCGCTTGCCGATGCCGTGATTACCTCCCTCGCCGCCGGCGCCGACATGCCCCTGTGGTCCACCGAGGCCGATATTAATGCGGTGATCGATGCCGTCGTGGGCGCCGTGGATGAGGGCAGGCTGGCCCCTGAGCGCCTCGGCGATGCCGCCCGCCACGTACACGATGGGGACAGCGACTAGGAAAAACGCCCCTTTACCCGTTAACCTTTAAGGCGTGAAGAAGGCAGAAGGAAAAAACGGTGCAAAGGGCTGGCTTATCACGCTTGGCGTGATCGTTGGCTTCGTCCTCATTGCGGGCATCGCTTATGCCTGGGATGTCATAGCAAACCAGGACAAGATCCCGCGCAGCGTCTCCGTCGGCGGCGTGGATATCTCCGCCATGGAGCGCACCGCCGCCGTGGCCAAGCTCGAGGACGAGCTCAAGGGCGTTGAGACCCAGCCCGTGACCGTGACCGCAGGAGATCTGCAGTCCGAATTTACCCCTGCCGAATCCGGCCTGGCGCTGGATAACCAGGCCGCCGTCGATGGCATCGAGGAGCCTTCCCTCAACCCCATTACCCGGTTGGTTAGTTTCTTTCGCTCTACAGAAGACATCCCGGTTGAAACCGATGTGGATGATGGCAAGCTGCAGCCCACCCTTGACCGCGTCAAAGACGAGCTTTCTACCGATCCGGTCGATGGCATGCTGGAGCTTAATGATGGTCAGCTCAAGGTCACCGATCCCACGTTGGGGCAGACCGTAGAAGGCACCGAATTGCACGATGCGGTGGCAGCGAATTGGCTCGATAAGGCTGGCGTGCAGGTGGAGCCGGAAGAAATTGAGCCGGCCATTAATGACGAGGCCATTGAAAAGATGCGTACCGGTGACGCCGCCAAGGCCCTGGATAATCCGCTGACCTTGAAGGCGAAAAATAACGTCACCGCAACGCTGAATAAGCCGGAGATTTCCCAGTTCACCAGCATTGAGAAAAAGGATGGTCGGCTGCACCTAGTGGTTGATAGCAACCGCGCGCAGCAATTGCTGCAAGAGCGCACCGATGGCGCCGATGTGCCTGGCGTGAACGCCAAAGTGAAATTCGCTGGTGGCTCCAAGCAGGTCACGCCCTCCCAGGACGGCGAGATTATTGACTGGAAGCCGACCATGGAGGGCTTTGATAAGCGTGTGACTGGCGATGACCGCGAGTGGGACGCAACCTACAAGCCAGACCCAGCCGAGTTCACCACCGAGGACGCCGAAAACGCGACGTTTAACGATACCGTGGGCGAGTTCTCCACCGGTGGATTCTCTTCTGCCTCCGGGCGCAATATTCAGCTGGTGGCCCAAGAGGTCAACGGTGCCGTGGTGAACCCAGGTGAGACCTTCTCCCTCAACGGCTATACCGGCCCCCGCGGCACCGCGCAGGGCTATGTGGAATCCGGCATCATCATCGACGGCCATTCCGGTACCGCCGTGGGCGGTGGCATCTCCCAGTTCGCCACCACGCTGTATAACGCCGCGTACTTCGCGGGCATGCAGGATACCGCGCACACCCCGCACTCGTACTACATTTCCCGCTACCCGGCCGGCCGCGAGGCTACCGTGTACGAGGGCGCCATTGACCTGCAATTTACCAATACTTTCAATACCCCAGTGCAGATCGAGACTAATTTTGGCGGCGGTGAGATCACCGTCCGCTTGAAAGGCACCAAGACGGTAGAGGTGGAATCCATCAATAACGGCCGTTGGGCCAAGACCGAGCCACAACCGAGGTCCGTGCCAGGCAGCGACTGTTCGCCATCATCCGGTGCCCCGGGCTTTACGACGTCCGATACCCGCATCATCAAGGATCTCAGCGGCAAGGAGCTTTCCCGCGAGACCAAGACCACGGTCTACGATCCACAACCCATCGTGCGGTGTGGTTAGCCAGTAAGCAAAGTGCGTTGCCGCTGGCCCAATCTCGGCGGCCATGCAGCGCGCACAACCCAGCGTGAGTACGACAAAGGCTCCCGCAGCGGGTGTAGTGCCATGCTGCGGGAGCCAGACTCGTTAGTCATCCGTCTTGCCTCGCAGGGGGTTGAAGGTCATGTTTTTCGTGGGGGACAACCACATCATGCTCATCTTTCACCGGTGCCACCGTGGGCACTGCGTTAATATGGACGGTCAAGTCCCGTGTAGTGGTGTAGACGTTTATGCCTCCGGCTCGGTATGAAGTTCGGGGTTTGATTAGGATGTTAGCCGGCGCCAAAGAGGCCGTCGTTATCACGGTGAAGAGTACTCCTGTGTTCAACTTGCACGCAGTCGCGACGGTAAGGATCGCTAAAGTCCTCGGGTTGTGGCCTGTGGATTGGCGATAATCATGCGAGACAATAAAAACGATTGACCAGCCCGGTTATTTTATAACGCCGGTGCACATGCATTCGACTAGGAAAAGATCTCGATAGTTATCGATGAATCGGATCATTTCCCACATTTTGGGTCGAGTTATGACGCGAAAAACTCGGGCAGCCTTCAGAAGTTCATTAGTTTCGTGTAGCTGGTGATTTACACGGTCTAGCATTGCGTTTTCGGCAGCCAAATCTTCAGGTTTGGACTCTGGTATGTCCCCGGCACTGCGGGCAGGGTTAAGTCCAAAGACGGGCCGTATGCCATGAAACCCCAACTTTGGGGCTGCTGCCTGGCACGCGGGGTGCATCGACGTATTTTCCGCCGAGATGCGATCTTCCACGAGACGGACCGGACGTTCCTTGGCATCCTGATCAAATTTCCTTGGCATGTTCCAGATTTCCCCATCTACTGAAACGGAACGATACCTGAGAAACTTTACGCTGAGGCGGTCCGTTTACGCTTCAGCAACCTGGTCTTATGCAGAATGGCAGCAACGACTCAACCTCAGTAATGCATCAGCACTCTTGGAATGCGCACGCCCCTAATAATGGTTGGCTAAGATTTAAATCTGAACAACCTCTTGACGGCTCTCAGGCGATCGAATAAGTTTCTGGAAAAGTAAGCTATCAGGGTTGGAGAATAATGTCTTTATTTCTTAGGAAAGTAGCGATAATCACCGCGGGCTTCATTGCTACTTCTACAGCTACCACTGCGACTGCAACTGCTACCGAAACGCCCACTTTCAATCTATCAACCAACCAATTAAAAGTTGCCGAACTAGAACCGGGTCAAAGCGCAAGATTTGCCAAAGGTGAAGTTGCCGAAGTTCTCTTCGCAGGGTCCGAAGTTCGCAGTACCGAAGCTACCCTAACAACTATGGCTGCTGTTCCAGCACCAAATTGCATTGTAGCGCGAGCAGAAAAGGGATTCGTCCAAGTTTATAACAATTGTGGAGGAAGCGACCCACAACGAGTAAAAGTGGTGCTAGCCTTCGGGCTCGACACTCAATGCAAATCAATTCAACCAGGGACACGTACTAATATTGGCGTTGCCACAGGCCGAATCGATGGCGTTTTCCTTTGCTAACTGAGGGCTGCTGAACTATGAAAAGAGTTGTAAAAATCACGCTGGAATCTTATCCATTCTAGTCGCACTGAGTTGTTTAGCTCCCCTAGCATATGGGCTGGGTCCAGACGACCCACGGACTAAGAATAATAGAGGGATGTATACGGTGAAGTGCCAAGTCCATCAGAATACAACAGGTAACCCAGTTGTTGGTTTCGTCATCGGAAACCATAAAAATGATCCAGAAAAGGCTGAAAAAGAAGCAAATAACTTCGTTTCCAGATTCGGTGACAATCATGCTAAGAGACACTGTAAGACAATTGGCCAATACAGGCAAAACGGTGCTTATAGCACTAACTGGACTCCAAGATAATATAGAAATATATGCTAAATAAAAGTTTAAATCCAAGCGTCCACATTTGGTGCTATATAACGAAATTCGTCTGTCCATTCGAATCTCTGCCCAAAGCGAAAGAGAAATATCAGGAAGCAGTAGAACGTGTAAGACAGTCTCATAAGGTTCTTTTAGCATCCGAACAAGCTTACCTCTTAGGCCAGACCGAGCCGATATTTAGTCTCCTTATTGATGAAATTGTCGGATTTGGAGAAGAGTTGTCGGACTCAGAGAAAGAAAATTACTCCGTTTTCATTTTCACGACCATCGTTGAGGTACCAGAAAAAGAGGAAGATGATAAAAAAGACCCAGTAATGCAAATTGCTGCAAAGCTAGAGCTAGATGCCGAAGATGATTTTCCCTCAACTTTTCCTAGTCGTACTCGATTAATCTGGATGAGCGAAAGCGGAAAAGAATCGTCAAACTGCATTATTCAATAGAACCTGTCACCGGGTGGAGAAGTATCATTATAACTCTCTATCGTGCTTGACCCCTGTTTGGTGGGCACTTGGATGCGATCTACGAAGCTAAAGGACTGCTCGACACTGTGTGGGCAGCGGTTGGTGGCCGGAGGGGGCTAAAATCGCACCAGAGAGCTAGTAAATTGGGCGAAAGACAACGAAGCGTGAAGCACCACACCGTCTGGAGTCAGCACATCGGAGACTCCTGCCTTTAATCGTCGGCTGATTCCCGGTATGCATGAGGGCAGGAGAAAAGGTGACGCGAGCACTAGCACGCAGACAGTAAAGTTCAACACCTAAAACTCCGACTCAACAGTGGTGCAGGTCTTGAACGTTCACCACTAGGAGCGGTAACTATATTACCTGTGAAATACAGTTATCACTCAATATCTAAATCCTGGAATTTATTGGAAGAATTCCCCTTGCCAGTAACTTCTCCTTTTATGTCTTTTATGTCTTGCCGTACCCCTTTTATAAAGGACACCGCTTTTATCAGGAATAGTGTCAAGGCCACTAGTAATGCTACGGCAAATATAGAAAATATAATATCATATACCATCATAGTTGCATCAAGATAACGCTTGAGCGCGGCCTCCGGAAACCTCAAGGGTTAGAGATAGCGTCGTTGTCCATAAAACCTTCACTGCAGTTGCCTGGAAAGACATTCTAGCTGAGGCTGGAGATATATTTCGGTTCTGCCATTGTTGGGTTATTTCAAGGGAGGGCGAACTTGTAGTGTGGCCAATGGCTCTATGAATTATCGGGCTATGCATATTCCTAATCGTAGCGTTTACTTTCCCACTCTTTGCCGTTGAATAATCTGCATAGAATGAGTACGAGAAAGCGATGCCGTTGTACACAACTCGGCAGTTATCGTGTCGAACCCAGTTCAAATGATCGTAGCTTCGGCAATTGGAAATCCCGGTTCCTCTAGTAGCGTACCTACTAGGTCCCATTTCTACCGTACTAACGGAACCATCCTGGTATATATTCTTCTTCGTTACTCGACCGTACTCCTCAGTTTCTTCACTGCGTATAGGTTCCGATTCTGGATTATCTGCGTCAAATAATTCACCATTCTCAATTTTCCCAATTAGGCGATCTTGAATTGACTTGTCGGTGATTCCATTCTGAAGAAACACGTTCCTATACTCCCGCTCGATAGACCCATCGATAGGGTTATCCAAGCTTTCCACCTCTTGCTCTTCTGTAATTGCAGGGGGAGAGATAATTGAGGAAATTGCAAGCATGCTAGAGAGAATTAATGAACAACTTTTTTCATGAAATGTCCTTCGTATATTTAGAAAGTAAAATGTCTTTACATTTTACATTAAGTTCAATAGTTTTCATAGGATTGTTTCTAATTTGTTACATTTCTGCGGGCGTGACATGCGCGGAGGGTGTCTCTACTGAAAACCTAGGTGCTTAGGTAGTGAGTCATGCTTGCTTAGCAAGGTGAGCTGCACGTGCCTATTGCATAGACGGAGGCCAGGATGTGGATCATGCACGCGCCTGGTCTTTCATGTGCACATAACGATGCACGGTCCCGACAGAGCAGCCGACTCCTTTAGCGATCGCACGCATAGATAGCCCTTGGTTGTGGAGCACCCGGATTTTATCGCGTTTTTCGTGCGCACGTCCGATAAACGCCTTACGAAGTTCCGATGTCTAGCGGCGAATGGTGTGGGGAGGACGACCGATTTTTAGGGCAGCTTCACGTGCGGTGAGCCTTGGAGATCGTACGCCTAGCCTTCGGGGTGCATCTGGCTTGACCATTCGGTACCTCACTTGCTGTTTCGTTGCGTTGTTGGGACCGTTTTTCGCCTGATTTTCCGCGTGCTGCTCGGATGGCGGACAATTGTTCGGGATTGAATCGTGTCCATACCCAGTGGGCGATGCTGGGGGCGAGGCGGTGGATTTCTTTTTCGGGGAGGGGGTCGCGGTGTTCTTTTTCTAGGTTGAGGTTGGCGGCGATGGCGTGTGCGTGGACAACTTCAACCCAGACGTTGATGCCGTTTGTCCAATTGCGTTTGTTCGCCCTAAAGGCCCAGCGGCGAGTACGGTCGAAGATATCCACATTGCGTCCAAAACCGGAGCTTTCCCGTGGTCGAGGGTCGTTCTAGAGGGGGCAGTGCTCCCAGGCTATCAAGGGGCTTGCGCTAGTTAATGGAGGCTGTAGGTGAGGTCGTGTTCTCCCCATAAGGTGCCGTGGTCGTTCTGAGCGGCCTGAAGTGCCCCGGGTTTTGTTCCTAGGCATTTGCCTTGATTTCTATTATTGCCTGTGGCGGGTTCTGCTTCCAAAACTCGGTTTCGACCTCGACCGGGGTTCGGTATCCCAAGCTTTGGTGGAGCCTTGTCTCGTTCCACCATGACACCCACTCGAACGTCGCGATTTCTACCTCGACAACATCATCCCACCTGCGGGTATGAATCAACTCGTTCTTGTAGGAACCATTAACGTTTTCAGCCAGAGCATTGTCATAGGAATCACCAACAGTCCCGGTGGAAGCGATAATGCCGTGCTGGGCAAGTCGCTCGTTGTAGACCACGCTGACATACTGTGAGCCGTGATCCGAATGGTGAATGAGACCTGTTGTTTCCTCAGCACACACGATCGCCTGGTTAAGAGCTTGCAGTGGCAGTGCTTCGGTCCGCATCGAATCTGATAACGCCCACCCGACGATCCGTCGGGAGTAGACGTCGGTGACAAACGCGGCGTAGACAAAGCCTTTCTTCGTGCGCACATACGTAATGTCGGCCACCCACAGCTTGTTCGGGCCCTGAGCTTTGAACTCACGCTCAACCAAGTCCGGGCGCAGATCAGGCACGTTAGCTTTTCGGGTTGTGATTGGTGATCCGCCTGTGCCTTTGCCAGAAACACCGGCCAGGCGCATCAGTCGGGCGGTTTGTTCACGCCCGATATCGATTCCTTCACGGTGAAGCGCATGCCACATTTTCCGCACACCGTAAGCACCGTAATTATCCCGATGAACAGCACTAATGCGTTCAACTAGAACAGCATCGCGAAGTCGACGAGCACTTAACCCCTCGGGCTTTGGACTGGCGATACCCACGCGGGGTGATAAACCCACCAGCCCGGTTATTTTTCAACGTCTTACAAATGAACTCGACAGAGAAATAATTCCGGTATTCATCGATGAACCGGATCATAACCGAGGCTTGGGGCCTGGTCATGAGGCGAAAAAGCTGAGGCAGCCTTCAGCAGCTCATTAGTGTCGCGTAGCTGGTGATTTTCACGGCGCAGCCTCGCGTTTTCGGCGGCCAAATCTTCACACACAGGTTCTGGGATGTTTCCCGAACGGCGGGCTTGCTGGGTCCATTGACGAGCCGTGTGCCATGAAACCCCCAACTTTGGAGCTACTGCCTGGCACGCAGCCTGCTTCGACATGTTTTCTGCCACGATGCGATCTTCCACGAGACGGACCACACGATCCTTTGCATCCTGGTCAAATTTTCTTGGCATGTTCCAGATTTTCCCATCTACTCAAACGGAACAAAACCTGGGACACTTCACAGCACGCGTTTACAGGCACTGCAGTCGCAGAAACGCTCCAACACCTCATCGACACCTACGGGCCACCCGCATCCACACTCACCGACAACGGACTGGTCTTTACGGCACGACTCACAGGTCGAAAAGGAGGCCGCAACGCATTCGAGAAAACCCTCAACCACCACCGCATCCAACAGAAAAATGGTCGTCCAGGCCATCCCCAAACTCAAGGAGAAATCGAGCGCTTCCACCAAACACTCAAAAATCGATCAACGCCCGACCACCCGCTAAAGCCGTCGCTGAACTGCAGACACTCCTCAATGAATTCCGCGACTACTACAACACCACACGCCCCCACAAAGCCCTAGGCCGACGCACCCCACACCAGGCCTACACCACCGGCACCAAAGCCAACCCAGCCCACAACCCGACACAAGAATGGCGCACAAGAAACGACGTCGTCTGGGACAACGGCAAAACCACCGTGCGCTACGCCGGCAAACTCTTCCACCTAGGCATCGGCCGCAAATGGAAGAGAAAGAAAATCCTCATGGTCATCGCCGACAACCACGTCATCACATCACTAGCCGAAACCGGCGAAGTCATCACCGAACACTACATCGACACCAGCCGCAACTACCAAAAGCCCTACTGGAAACAAGGAGACCCACCCCTAGACCCCAAATAACAACAAAACCGGCATCCCAGAACAAAAAGAAACTGAGATGCCGGTTTGTCAACGATGTCGCGACTCACCCGTCAAGCATGTCGCGACTCATGACAGTGGAGCCGACGACGGGAATCGAACCCGCGCCAGCAGCTTGGGAAGCTGCAGTTCTACCATTAAACTACGTCGGCGCTGCGCTAAATGCGCTTTCCCTACTATACACCTTGGGTAGGCGATTGAGTAGAATCGGGTCCGTGCTTCTTTCAGATCGTGATATTCGTTCCGCCATTGATTCCGGAGAGCTGGGCATCGAGCCCTTTGATAGTGAGCTTATCCAGCCTTCTTCCGTTGACGTGCGCTTGGATAAGTACTTCCGCGTATTCAATAACTCCCGCTATACGCACATTGACCCCAAAGAGGAGATGCCGGAGCTTACCACCTTGGTGGAAGTAGAAGAGGATCAATCCTTTATTCTTCACCCCGGCGAGTTTGTTCTTGGTGCCACGTTGGAGAAATTCACCCTCCCGGCTGACCTTGCCGGGCGTTTGGAGGGTAAATCCTCGCTGGGACGGCTGGGCCTTTTAACCCACTCCACCGCGGGCTTTATCGATCCCGGCTTTTCCGGGCATATCACCCTGGAGCTTTCCAATACCGCGAACCTGCCCATTGCGCTATGGCCGGGGATGAAAGTGGGCCAGCTGGCCATCTTTAAGATGACCTCGCCGGCGGAAAGCCCCTATGGCACGGGTGCCTTGGGATCGAAATATCAAGGTCAGCGCGGCCCAACGCCATCAAAGTCTTACCTGAACTTCCGCAGGGATTAATCTGGTATTTACATAAAATCTCTAGGATGAGGTTTTATGCGGATGACTGTTATTGGCACCGGTTACCTGGGTGCTACCCACGCCGCCTGCATGGCGGAATTGGGGCATGAAGTATTAGGCGTCGATGTAGACGAGGATAAAATCTCCGTCTTGCAATCGGGCAAGGTTCCCTTTTTTGAGCCGGGGCTGCCGGAGGTGCTCGAGCGCAATATTGATGCTGGGCGCTTAGGGTTTAGCACGGATTATGACGAGGCCGCGCAGTTTGCCAACGTGCACTTTCTCGGCGTGGGAACCCCGCAGCGCCGCGGTTCTTATGCAGCGGATATGACCTACGTTAAGGCCGTTATCACGGACTTGGTGCCCAAGCTGCGCGGGGAGCACGTCATCTTTGGCAAATCCACCGTTCCGGTAGGTACGGCGGCGGAACTCCAAGAACTTGCGGACGGTTTAGCGCCCGAGGGAACTCGCATGGAAATCGCGTGGAATCCAGAATTTTTGCGCGAAGGTTATGCGGTGCACGACACCATTACCCCGGACCGCATTGTCATTGGCACCCGCGAATCAGAATCCCGCGCGGAAGAGCTTGCCCGCGAGATCTACGCGCAGCCGCTAGCGCAGGACACGCCCTTCATCGCGACCGATCTGCAGACCGCGGAGCTGGTAAAAGTATCCGCCAACGCTTTTTTGGCGACCAAGATTTCTTTCATCAATGCAGTTTCCGAGATTTGTGAGATCGCGGGGGCGGACGTGGTGGCGTTGGCGGAT
This sequence comes from Corynebacterium limaceinasi, assembly GCF_046717465.1. Classification (NCBI taxonomy): domain Bacteria; kingdom Bacillati; phylum Actinomycetota; class Actinomycetes; order Mycobacteriales; family Corynebacteriaceae; genus Corynebacterium; species Corynebacterium limaceinasi. Next base: position 2,291,315 of record NZ_CP177100.1, on the reverse strand, counting down.
GCCATTGGCATAGACAAGCGCATTGGTCGCAAGTTTCTCGGCGCGGGCCTGGGCTTTGGCGGTGGATGCCTGCCCAAGGATATCCGCGCCTTTATGGCGCGCGCCGGTGAGCTCGGCGCTGATCAAGCGCTGACCTTCCTGCGCGAGGTGGATGCGATTAATATGCGCCGGCGCGACCGCATGGTGGATATGTCTAAAGAAGCCTTCAATGGCTCGCTATTGGGCCACCGCGTCACCGTGCTGGGCTGTGCCTTTAAGCCGAACTCGGATGATGTGCGGGATTCGCCGGCGCTCTCGGTGGCTGGATCCTTGTCCTTGGCGGGTGCGGCGGTCACCGTCTATGACCCAGAGGGCATGGAAAACGCCAAGAAGGTTTTTCCCACCTTGGACTATGCCGCCGACACGGAAACCGCCTTGCGGGAGGCGGAACTTGTCATCCTGGCTACCGAGTGGGAGCAGTTTAAGGAACTGGACCCGAACGAGGCCGGCGAGCTGGTAGATAATAAGCGCATTATCGATGGCCGCAATGTGCTGGACGTTGCGGCCTGGTCCAACGCCGGCTGGAAGATACAGGCGCTGGGGCGCACGCTTTAACGGCGGCGTGACGGGACCGTAAACGCGGCAATCAGCGTGGTAATTGGGACTGCGAGGGTCAGTGCCATGGCGCCGACGCCGGAGCGCAGGAGTTCGGTGGCGACGAGATCGCTGCTAAGTATTTGCCCCGCGGGGCGTTCAGCGGCGGTGATGAGCAGGAGCAGGGGTAATGCGGCGCCGGTATAGGTCAAAATGAGGGTATAGACCATCGAGGCAATGTGGTCGCGGCCGACCCTCATGGCGGATAAGAAAAGCTCTAGCGGTGTGGCAGCGGGGTCGGATTCATGCAGCTCGGTGATGGTGGAGGCTTGGGCGATGGCGACATCGGCAAGGCTGCCCAACGCACCCACGACGAAACCTCACAGCAGCACGCCCAGGATGGAGACATTGGGCATATATAGCAGCAGCTTGAGGTTATCTTCGGAGCTAAAGCCTTGCAGCTGCGAACTATCGATGGCCGCCCAAGCCAAAAACGCGGCGATGGCGAGCGCCGTCAGTGAACCGCCGACCGCAGAAGCGGATTTCCAATTCACGCCGTGGACAAGCGGCACGGCAAGGAGAATGATGGCGGTACAGGCGGCGAGGGCCACCCACAGGGGATTGGTGCCCGCAATGAGCGCTGGGATGAGGAAGCTGAAGACGATACCAAGGCTCAACCCCAAGCCGATGATCGCGCGCACCCCATGCCACGCCGCGAAAGCAATGATGACGATCGCGATGACCACTCCCCAGAGCAGGAGGCTATGGCTGCGCTGATAATCGGCAAAGGCATACGATACTGCCCCGGCAGGATCGGTGGCCTTGGATAGCACGATGTCATCGCCCGGCTGCAATTCTGGGTCGCCCGCGTTGCCGTAGGTGACCAATTGGGTCATCTTTCCCTCGTCCTCGCCGGAGGTGATCTTCACCAGCGCCCGGTCACAGTCCACTTCTTCCTTTTCCGGAATAAGCGGCGGGGTATCAAAGGCCAAGCCGGTCTGCTCCGATTGGCACGCCGAATGATCGGTCTTCTCCACGGTGCCTTCCACCTGCGGGTGGTTCAACGCGTAGGTGGACTCGAACTCCTCCGAGGTATGCTCAGAGGCAGCACTAGTGGGCCAGAGCAGGACGAGGCCGACCAGCATGGCGATAAGGGCCGCACCGATGGCGGTTACTAGCCCAATGCGCCACGGGTGACCGGATACCGAGTGCGCCAACTGACGTGGCTTTAGGCGTTGTAACCTCGACCGGCCCTGCGCGTGCCCGCTGGACTCCGATCGACCCTGCGCTTGCCGATGCCGCGAAGCGGCGCCCGTCGTCGAATTAGAAACCGAGGAATGTCGTCCCATACGATGTATTGTCAACGATTATTACTGCAATCACCAATCGTCTGCTGGGGTGCTATTGGCGGTAGCTTACTAAGAAATTGCCCAAGCGTTCGATGGCGTTTTCTAATTGGGAGGCCCAAGGCAGCGTGACCACGCGGAAGTGATCCGGGTGCGGCCAGTTGAAGCCGGTGCCTTGGACCATGAGGATCTTTTCCGCCTTGAGGATGTCCAACATGAGTTTGGAATCATCGTGAATCTCATAGACATTGGGATCCAGGCGCGGGAAGAGGTACAGCGCGCCCTTGGGCTTTACCGCGGAAACACCCGGAATCTCATTGATCTTGTCGTAGGCGATATCGCGCTGGCGCAGCAATCGTCCCCCAGCCCCGGTGAGCTCGTAGATGGATTGGCGCCCGCCCAGCGCCACCTGGATGGCGTGTTGGGCGGGGACATTCGGGCACAGGCGGGTACCTGCCAGCAATTCGAGGCCCTCGATAAGCCCGTGCGCATTATGCTTCGGGCCCGTAATAACCATCCAGCCTGCGCGGTAACCACAGACGCGGTAGGCCTTGGATAGGCCATTAAAGGTAAAGGTCAAAAGATCGGGGGCCAGCGAGGCGATGGAGATATGCTTCGCATCGTCATAAAGGATGCGGTCATAAATCTCATCGGCCAAAATCAGCAGGTTGTGCTCCCTGGCGATGTCCACGATCTGCTGCAGGACCTCGCGCGAATACACCGCACCCGTTGGGTTATTGGGGTTGATGACCACAATGGCCTTGGTCTTTTCGGTGACCTTGGACCTAATATCCTCGATGGACGGGTTCCACTCGTCTTCCTCATCGCACAGGTAGTGCACCGGGGTGCCACCGGCCAGCGAGGTTGCCGCCGTCCACAGTGGGTAATCGGGCGCCGGGATAAGGATCTCATCGCCATTATTGAGCAGCGCCTGGGTGGTCATGGTGATAAGTTCTGATACGCCATTGCCCAAGAAGACATCGTTGATATCAAAATGCGGGAAGTCCTCGAGCTCATAGCGCGTGACGATGGACCTCCGGGCCGAGGTAATGCCTTTAGAGGTGGAATAGCCCTGGGAGGTGGGCAAGGCGCTGATCATATCGCGCATGATGACATCGGGTGCATCGAAGCCAAAGACGGCGGGGTTGCCGGTATTGAGCTTGAGGATGGTGTGGCCGTCCAGCTCCATTCTCTCCGCTTCCGCTGAGACCTCACCGCGAATATCGTAAGCGATGCCCTTTAATTTTTCGGACTGGTCAAAGATGCGGGGTGTGGGAGAAGTCATGGCCATATTGTGCCATCTTTCACAGCGCTAAGAAGGATTGCAGCGCAACTCAGTGCTATTTTTTATTCCACTTGCTGATTTGCTTCTTCGCCATTTCCATAGCTTGACCAGTAATTTCACCGGCCTGCTGGCGGCGCTCGGCCCACATTTTCTTCTCTAATTCTTTTTGGTGCGCCCGCTCGTGTGCCGTCAGTGCACGGATTTCGCGCTGTTGTTGGCGCTCAATCTGCCGCACCGAGGGGGCATGCCACGATTGCGGGCCCACCTTGGCCACGTACAAGAGGATCCACACGATGGGAATGAGCGCTGCGGCTACGGCACCGCCCGCTAGCAACCAGGGGCTATTCATGGTGGCGCTGAGCATGACAAGAGTAGGCGATGCCGCGAGCAGAACCACCGAGCTGGTCAGCGCGGTAGCGATGCGGGGCTTTTTCGCGGCATTAAAGGCGCGCTCCACATCGCCCTGGGAGTAGATTTTTGCCTCTTGCGATCCGGTCGCAGGGATATCACTGAAAATTGGCGCCAAGTCCTTGTGGGTGACGGCCTGCATGACGCTATCGGAGCGCTCCTCAAACTCGGTCATAGATAAGCGGCCTTCGCCCACTGCGCGGGCTAGATCCGTCAGGGCATCGTTGCGCTCTGAATCAGATAGACGCAGTGTCCGGTCATAGGGGGAGGATCCGTAGCTATTAGTCACAGCCACCATAATAGACAACCTGATTCAAAAAGAATATGCCCTGCCACGGTGGCAGGGCATAGCTTCTAGTGCGGGGTACACAGGCTAGAGCTCTTGCGACTCATCTTCTTTGTCGTCCTCGTTAGAATCCGATTTTTTCTTTGGATCGGATTCATCAACCGTCTTGGAGTTCTTCCTTCCCACCAGGTTGGCCAAGAACGGGAAGATGGCAACGGTCAATGCGCCACCGGCGACGAAGATGGATGCGGTTTCTTGCTTCATCAATTCCGAATTAACGGCCAGCGACGTCACGGCTACGATGATCGGCAGGCCGGTCGCCGTGTACAGGCTGACCTGGAGGCGTTCGCGCACCGTTTCAATTTCGGAGCCGGTGTGGCCCACATTTTCGCGCAGGAATACCGGCAGGCCGCGGGTGACGAGAATAAGCGCCGGGATGCCCAGTACCTTCCCCGGGTTATTAGCGATGGTATCCCAGTTAATCGTCATGCCGGAGACCACGAAGAAGACCGGGATGAGCATGGAGTGAAAGACCACATCGAGGCGGTGTTCTAGCCGTCGATGGAATTCATCCGGAATGATGCGGTTCAAGATGATGCCGGCGGCGAAGGCGCCCAGCACGATGTCGAGCTCAAAGACCGCCGTGACGGCCATGAGGGTGGCAAGGATCAGGATGATAAGGCGCAGAATGGTCTGGTTGGTAGACCCCGCACCGGAGATAAACGCCGCTTTAACCCACGGAATCGTCGTGGCAATGGCCGCCGGCATGATGGCGACGGCCACGGAGATGCCGATGAACGCAAGCATAATTAGCAGCGTGGTCCACGTGGAGCGCGTGCTCAGCAGCAGCGCCATCGCGGTAATGGGGGCGACCTCACCAATAGCGCCGTGAATCATGACCGATTTGCCCACTTTGGTCTCGAGCACACGGTCCTGCTTCAACATGGGTTGCAGCGTTCCCAGTGCCGTGGACGTCAGCGCCAGCGCCACCACGATGGCACCTGGGACGTTATCGACCAAGAAGTACGCACCGATGCCGCAAGCCACGAGGCAGATAAGCCAGGTGGACAGCGCGGTTCCCGCCTCTTTGGTCTTGAGCGTAGAAATCTCGATTTCAAAACCGGCGAGCAAGAAGAGCGCACCAACGCCCAGCTCTTTCAGCATGCTGATGCCGGCATCCTCATGCGCGACATCCAAAAGCGATGGGCCGATGACCATGCCAAAGATGATCAAAAGGGCAACGGCCGGCAGCCGGTTGCCCAACATGAACGACACTATGGGTGCCAACAGCGCCGCTAACATGATCCAGGCAAAGGAAACGAGGCTAGTGGTGTTTTCCGTCGCACCCGCTGCGAGAACAACAGTATCCGCAGCCCATCCCACATCTAAATGCATGGATCACAGCGTACGCACTCATCCCTGCACATGCCTACTCGGTATTCGTGTCCTTCGGCGGCGTGGGTGGCTTCGGCGGTTCCGGTGGCTTGGGGGCCTTGGGAGGCTCTGCGCTTGCCGATGGCGCCGGTGGTGCAGGCGGAGTGGATGGCGCGGACGGCGCGGACGATGCCGGTGGAGCCGGCGGGGCTGGCGGCGCAGCTGCCTCGGGTTTTTTGTCAGCCTGCGGTGGCTTTGGCGCTGCCGGAGCCTGTGGTGCCTTGGCAGCTTGCGGATCCTTTGGCGGTTGTGGAGCTGCAGGTGGTTCCGGCGCAGCTGGTGCTTGCGATGCAGCGGGTGGCTGCGGGGCCCTAGGCGGTTGGGGTGCCGCGGGTGCTTTCGCATTTGGAGCAGCCGGCGGAGTCGGGGCACCTGGAGCTGCCGGGGCACTTGGTGCTGCCGGAGCCTTCGGCGCCGCCGGGACGCTAGGTGCCGAAGAAGAACCCGGAGCCGCAGGGGCCTTAGGAGCCTTTGGCGGCGTGGGAGCACCCGGTGGGGCTGGCGCGCTGGGCGCGGAGGGGGCACTCGGTGCAGAAGGTGGAGTAGGCGCCGACGGTGCATTAGTGGATTGCGGCGCGCTCGGTGAGCTGGGTGCGTTGGGTGCCGAAGGAGCCTTGGGGGCCGCCGGTGCCGAAGGCGCGGCTGGAGCTGCCGATGCCGAAGGAGCAGAAGGCGCGGAGGGTGTAGCAGGTGGAGTGGCAGCGGTGGGGGTATTGCTGGAGGAGGGGGCATCGGCAGGCGTGGGTGCCTTGGGGGATTCAGCGGTGGTGGTAGCTGAGGCCGCACGGTGGCGCACTGGGGTGGCCAAGAACGCCTTGGGGAGAGGCTCTGGAAGGGTGCCCTTGTCATCCAGGGAAATGGAATTGCGCAGCATGGTGGCCACGTCGTTGACCTGGGTGGTGGGGGTGGACTCGGCGGCCAAAGACTTCACGCCGCCGGTCATCATGACATTGCAGAATGGGCAGCCAGTGGCGATTTCCTCGGCGCCGGTCTCTAGTGCCTGCTCCGTGCGGAACTCATTGATGCGAGAACCCAACTTTTCTTCCATGAACATGCGCGCGCCGCCGGCGCCGCAGCAAAAGGCCTCATTGCGGGACTTGTCCATCTCGCGCAGTTCTACGCCGGTGGCCTCGAGAAGCTCGCGCGGGGGATCGAAGACCTTATTGTGCCGGCCCAAGAAGCACGGATCGTGATAGGTGATGGGCTTGCGGTTTTCTGGGGTGCGCGGAACCGGCTGCAGCAGCTTCTCGCGTACTAGTCGGTTGAGTAGCTGCGTGTGGTGGAAGACATCGAAATGCCCGTCGAAGTCCGGGTACTCATTGCGGATGGTATTAAAGCAGTGCGGGCAGGTCGTGATGATTTTCCGCTGGCCTTCCGGCACGCCCTCAAAAGCGTTGTTGAGGGTTTCCACGTTTTGTTGCGCCATCATTTGGAACAAGAACTCATTGCCGGCGCGGCGAGCGGGATCGCCGGTGCAGGTCTCGCCGGTAGAAAGCACACCGAATTTCACGCCGGCGGTGTGGAGAAGATCCACGACGGCGCGGGTGGTGCGGCGACCATTGTCATCATAGGCACCGGCGCAGCCGACCCAGAGGAGGTATTCCATATCGGAGAAATCCGCGGCGTCCTCGCCAATGATGGGTACCTCGATGCCATCGGCACGCGCCTCATCAATCCAAGCGCGGCGCTCGGAATTATTGCGGCCCCAGGGGTTGCCCTTGGTTTCCATGTTCTTAAATAGGCCGGTGAGCTCTGAGGGGAAATCGGATTCCGCCAAGACCTTGAAGCGGCGCAGGTCTGCAATATGGTCGATGTGCTCGATATCAGTGGGGCATTGATCCACGCAGGCCCCGCAGTTGGTGCAGGACCACAGGACGTCATCGTCGATGACACCAGCCATCGAGAGCACATCGAGGCCCTCGTGCGGGCTGTAATTATCTAGCGCACCTTGGCGCAAGTCCATCATGACCTTTTTGGGGCTGAGCGGCTTATCGGTATTCCAAGCCGGGCACAGCTCTTGGCAGCGGCCGCATTCAGTGCACGCGGTTGAATCCAGCAGCAACTTCCAGCTGCCAGGGGTGATGTCTTTTTCCAAGTCCGGGGTGGGCAGGGATTTAAGCGCCTTATCCCCAGAGGTATTGCGCTGGAAAAAGATATTGAAAAACGCCATGAAGCGGTGCCACATGACACCCCACTGGAAATTGCGGGCAATAAAGAAGATGAAGAGGAGCCCGGATAGCAGCTTGACCAAGGCGAAGAAGCTGACCAGTGCCGGGGACTCAGGCAGTGCCTTAGCTAAGTGAACGGTCAAGAAATCCGCGACTGCGGAACCGCCACCAAAGGCCGCGATCTTGGAAGCTTTGACCAAGAGCATGCTGAGGCCCTCGATGAATACAATGGCCTCTACCCACCGGGCCGCCGCCGTTTGGGAGTTGAAAAAGCGGCTGCCGCGCTCGGTATCGCCTAGTTTCAGGCGCACTCCGATGAGGAAGCAGATGCCCAGCAACGTGCCGATGCCGAGTATTTCTTCTACAAAGTGATACACCGGCCAGGTGCTTAAGCCAGGCCACCCTTTATCCGGGGCGAAGGTTTGGATATAGGCCTCAAACCACACCAGGATGCCGAATAAAAAGCCCACCATGACCGCCCAGTGAGCGGCATTGACCAATGGCTTTCCCTTGAAGTGGGTGTGGCCGAAGACCTCTACCAGCACGCGCCCGAGGCGTTTTAGAGGGCTATTGGTGCGCTCTAGTTGGGTTGGTCCGCCCGAGCGGATGAACTTAATGAGCGCGCCTATGCGGGCGAAAAAGTATAGCCACACCGGAATCGATGTGGCTATAGCAATCCAACCGGACACGGTTGTCATTCGTGCTCCTTCACTACTGATGCTCCACGTTGTTATCTACCTTAAAGCCTCAAGGCGTCATCGTGGGAGTCAGTATTCAGTAACTATGAGTGAAGGGATATTGGCCTTAGTAGTGGAAGCCGCCTTCAGCTTCCGCCTTCTCAAAGGCGCGGGTAGCGATAGGAACCATACGTGCCTTACGCGGGAGGACGGAGAAGACTCCACGGACGGCACGGGAGAAGATCTTGAGCTTGCGCTCATCCTTCTTGGTCCACTCCCAGCCAAGCTTGTTGCGCAGCTTGTCCGGAATCATGCCGATAGCAACCCACAACAGCAGACGAGATGCGTAAGGTGCAATGGGCTTCCACAGCCAGTTGGGCACCTTGGGATCTGGGGTGTCGAGGGTAAGGCCGTTGATGATGCGGGAGCGCTCGATGGTTTCGCTGATATCGAGGGTATCGATCATGTTGTCTACGTACTCTTCAAACTCAGCGTACGTCTTTGGCGCATCGTCGGGCTCTGCAACCTCGTAGAAGGTGTACCAGGTACGGGTCTCCTGGAAGAGCTGCTCGCGCTCCTCTGGGGTCAGAGGATCCATGAAGTTGCCGGCCAGCTGGTACGGCATTGCAGCGAAGGTGGCGTGTGCCCAGTAGTACACATCCGGGTTCAGCGGGTGGTAGCGGCTTCCATCTGGGTGGGTGCCCTTGATGTCCTTGTGGAAGTCACGAATCATGACGCCAACTTCAGGGCCTTCATAGATCGTGCGGATGATCGGGAAGGCGGAGCGAACCAAGCGTGCAACCTCGTTATCGAAAACGTTCGAGTGCTGCACCAAGGACCGGCTGACGTCACGCTGGGCAATCTGCAAAAGACCAGCAGACAGTGCGACGAATGCGGAGCGCCAGTCACCAAAGCGTTGCCACAGGATGGAATCTGGACCCAGCTCAGGCAGGTTATCGGTGTTGTTATCTGCAGGTTGGGCGTGCTTGTCGTTTACAGTGCTTTCAGGATTGCTCAGAGTAGTCATTATGCCTCCTTAAGGGCAGTAGCGGACTTTTGTTGATTCTGGCGTTCGGACGAGGCGGACTCAGGGGCGTAGTTGGATGCTCGCTTGAAATCGTGGGCCGGTGCATCGAACCCTGCGAGCACTTCGCGGATTCCGCGTACGGTACCGGGCTGAACCAACCACTTATCGTGCTTGACGGTTAGTTCTCCTGGTCCACGAATCTCTAGCTGGCGGACGTAACGGCGGCAGTGATCGGCGCGGGCTTCGATGACAGCCAGTGGGCGACGCTTGAGGTAAGAGTCGCGCGGGGTAGGGCCGTCAACAAAGAGGGCATTAGGCAGCCCAAATACCTCTACACCGTGGTGCAGGTACATGTCATCGACGCTGGCCTTTGACCGTCCCGGAACGGAAATCCACGGGGATTCCTCGCCGGTGGCGCGAATCAACACATCGAAAGCTTGGGTTTCCTGACCGGAATCACCGAGGTAGGAGATTTCCCATTTGCCTTCTGCGCGGTCGAATTCGGCACCAGTAACGGCGGTGGAACCGCGGAACTCGGCGCCACTGGCAGCAACAGCCTCTTCAAGGTGGCGTACTACAGAAGCTGGCGAGCCGTCAGTTTTCGTGAGGCGGAGGTACGGGGTGCGGAAGTGGTACTTCCGGGAGACCTCGGTGGCATCAGCGGAATTGAAGTGACCGCCGATGTGTGGTTCTTGTTCAAAAAGAACGGTGTCGAATCCAGAGAATGCGCATTCAGAAGCCGCGGCGCATCCGGCTACTCCGGCACCGACGACTGCGACGGTCGGTCGGCGATATGGCTTGAACATACTGTTCCTTTCGAGTTTCACAGGGCACTTACCGGCCGCTGTGTATTGGCAATTTATGTACTCAGAGAGAACACAATTTGTGGATATGTTGTGATAGTACACATATCCCCAACAATTGTGAAGTGGATTACTGGATTTAAAAGCTGGCTGGTTATGCTGCGCAGTGCTTAGGGGAGGAAGCGCAAGGCCTTTCCTAAGCGCAACGCGGAGCTCAGCAGGGTGCCGTAATACTTATTGGGAAGCCAACTTGGCCCGCGCATCGGCATGATCCTTTGCGAGGAAATATTCTTCGCTTCCGTATATTTGGTCAGCCCCTCGTGGCCATGGCGGCGGCCAACGCCGGACTCCTTGACGCCACCCAGCGGGGTGGAAATCGAGGCCCACGTGGAGGCGTAGCCATCATTGATGGTCACGCTGCCAGCATCGATTTTCTCGGCGATGCCCTGCGCGGTTTCGGGTTGGCCGAATACAGAGGAGTTCAGGCCGTAGGGCAATTTATTTGCCTGCTCGATGGCCTCTTCAACATCGCGCACGCGTTGCACGTACACCACGGGGCCAAAGACCTCTTGCTCTGCAAGCTCGGTGCCTTCACCCAAATCAGTGAGAACCGTGGGCTCAAAGTGGTAGGGGCCGATATCCGGGCGGGGCTTGCCGCCGGTAATAACGGTGGCACCCTTTTCTACCGCATCATCGACGAAGTGCTGCACCACATCCAATTGGTTTTGGCCGATGAGTGAACCCATCGTGTAGTCCCAGTTCAAACCGGAACCAAGTTTGATGGATTCGGTTGCCCGGCGGAATGCGGTAATGAATTGATCGAAGATGGCATCGGGCACGTAGATGCGTTCAATCGACACGCACAGCTGGCCTGAATTGGAAAAGCAGGCGGTAGCGATGGTGTCAATATGCTTGTCGATGTCCGCATCCGGCGCGATGATCATTGGGTTCTTGCCGCCCAGTTCTGCGGAGTATCCAACGAGGCGCTCGCCTACGGTGGTGCCCAAAATCTTGCCGGTCTTGGTGGAACCGGTAAACATCAGGTAATCGCAGCGTTCGGAGATGGCGGAGCCGACAACTCGGCCGGAGCCGGTGACGATCTGCAGCAGATCCTTCGGCAGTCCTGCTTCCTTCAAGAGGTAGAGGGAAATCAGGTTAGAAAATGGGGTGGATCCGTCGGGCTTGGCCACAACGCCATTGCCGGCAAGTAGTGCCGCAACGGCATCGGAAATGCCCAATGCTAATGGGTAGTTCCACGGGCTGATTTGCCCCACAACGCCCTTAGGAACTCGCTGCAAGTGAGTTTTGGTGATGAGCGGAAATGCGCCCGGCTGCTTCTGAGTGGCCAGTAGCTTTGGCGCATTATTTGAGTAATAACGCGCGTTATTTAGTACATCGAGTACCTCATCAAAAGCGGCCGTGCGGTCCTTGCCGGTTTCCAGTTGGATGAAATCCGCCAGCAGCTCGCGGTGTTTAGCCACGAGGTGGTGGAAGCGCTTCATTACCTTTACGCGCTGCTTAACGTCGGTGTCGGCCCAGGCCTTTTGGGCCTGACGCGAACGGCGGAAAGCCTCATCTACGTCTTCTTCGGAACCTACTCCAACCCATCCTAATTTTTCTTCGAATAGGGGGGAATGGACCGCTTGGTGCTCGCCTTTATCCAGCGAACCAGTGGAGTAGTTAGTGGTGAGATGTTGTAGCTCAGTCAGTAAATGCTGTGGCAAGGGCCGTTCTTGTAGACGGCGTGGTAAAGACATGTAATGCACGCTCCAGAAAGATCAATGAAAAGGTTCGTGAGCTAAAAAGCTCACGAACAATTGGGAAGCCGGTGTGTTTTAGAACGGGCAGCCGGCAGCACGGCGTGCGGCTACTGCATCATCGGAATCCGGCTTGTCGGTAGATTCCGCGGTGGCAGCAGAGTCCTTAGCCTGGGCGGCGTTGTAGCCTTGGATCTTCTTCGGCTCCTTGTACTTGCCCTCAATCATGCCGTTCTTGATCATCAAGGAACGACCAGGCTCCATGTAGCGCTTGTCCTCTGGGAGGTGGTCCATGATGAAGCGAACGGACTTGGCGATGCGGTCGAAGCGCTTTTGGTCGCGCTTGGTCCACTTCAGATCCAAGATGTCGCGGTACTTCTGCGGCAGGGTAGCCACAGTCAACCAGATGGCGCTGCGCATAATGGGCTTCCAGATAACCTTCCATACGGCCTCTGGAACGCCTTCCGGAGCCTTGACCGGCTCTACGCGTGCGGTGCGCAGTGCGAAGTCAACGGTCTGGTTGCGCTCGAGCACGGTGTCTGCCATGTCATCCATGTACTTGATCAAGTCATCGTAGTTATCAATGACCGGACGCTCAGACATGCCGTACTTGTCCCACCAAGTCACGCCCTCGCGAACGATCTGGTCGCGCTCTTCCTTGGTGAACGGAGTACCGAAGAGATCTTGGGCGTAGATAACGCGGTAGACGAAGGTAGCGTGTGCCCAGTAGTAGGTCTCTGGGTTCAGGGAGTGGTAACGCTCGCCATTTTGCAGCGTGCCCTTAATGGTGACGTGGTAGTCGCGGATACGCTCACCGATGTCCCCATCATCGTAGATGGACTGAATAATCTGCGGCGTAGAGCGCTGCAGACGGGCGAAAGGTTCGTCGAAGAACTTCGAGTGGTCCAAAAGGGACTGACCAATCGCAGGGTGCATATTCTGCAAAATGCCGGTGTAACCGCGCAGCAGCTGCAGGCGGTTATCCGAGCCCCACTTCCACAACAGGGAATCCGGGCCCAAAGGAGCGCGGCGCAGTTCGCGCTTTTCTTCCTTCTTGTCCTGAGCGTTTACTTCTTCTGCTCCGGACTGAGAGGAATCAATGTGGGTATTTTCTTCGTTTGCCTGTGCATTTTCGGGTTTCAGTGAGTTGGACAATTCGACCCTCCTTAGTCGATAAAATCTGATGGTTGTGTAGCGTAACACACACCGGTGCGCACCTATTACATGGCGCACAAATTTGGGGGTGCAACGATGTGCGCTGCGGGTTTAGTGGGGGATCGGAAGTTGACAACGGCAGGGGGTGCGATAATCTTCATTAAACATATGACCTGGGCTACACTGTTGCGGGCGTATTTAATTGCACCCCTATTTGTGTGACGTGTCTCAGGTAGTGTTAACGTGTGTTCAAGCTCATTTAATCAGTGGATTGCGTAGGTCCAATACTCATCGTCGGCTTGTGTACCTCTGGCCGCGGTAAAGAGTGGGCTGAAAATTCACCGTAGACGGGGGATGCCGCTAAAACAGGCTGCTACCCCGCCTTTTCAATTCCACAGAAAGGTTCCTTCATGGGCAGGATTAGTATTCCAAAGTTTGCAACCGCACTGGCTGCCGGGCTTGCGGCTTTTGGTGTAACAGGTTTTGCGGTAGCCCAAGGTGGCTTGACCGCTAATATCGCACTTTCAGGAACCTTCTTTAAGGTGAACATGAGCCACCTAGAGGGCGAAGGATTGTCGATCTTCGTTGATAGGGACAAGATGGGAGAGGAAACCATCCCGGCCGCGCGCTTGAAGTTTGAGCACGCCGTGGCTTCCAACTTGTGCCTGTCTGCCAATCTTCCTGATGTCCCAGGGATTGGCGAGACCACCTTCGCCCTCCGTGCGAATGGTGATGACAGTGTGGAGGTAGAAAACCTCTTGGTTGGTGCTACCGACATTAAGGGTCAGCTCGATCTGACGAACGCCAACGTGGGTGTCGACGCCAGCCAGGTCAATGACAAGGCAGATCCAGGTTCGTGGGGATTGTACGCGCAGAAGGTGACCCTGAGCGCGGATGATATTCGTACGACCTCGGTGGGAGCAGAAAGGCTCGCTGCCTCTGGTGTGAATGTGACGGTGAAGAGGGGAAGCAACAACAATGGCTGCTAAGTCTTCTGATGATGAGACTTTGCGCATGCCTGCGGTGACCGAAACCGATACCGATAACGGCGAAGCTGCACGCAGCGCCCAAGATTCCTCCCAGGAGTCGGCCGGAAATACCGCTGGTGAGGCCGCCGTTGGCACCGATCACGCTAGTGCTGCGGAGACGAAGGCCGAGGACACCGCTGATGCTGGTGCTGAAGCCACGGCCACGGCGGAAAGCGATGGAGAGAACACATCGCAGTCGGTAGCGGATGCGGTCAAAGGTGCTAATGAACCGCAGGATTCCGCAGCGAATAACAAGAATGACAAAGCCGTAACCAGAGTGGCCCCTAAAGAGAGCTGGTGGAAGCGGTTTAAACACTGGCGCAAGCGTCGTCCGTTCGCGGGTGGCTTGTTGCTTATCTTGTCCGGCATCGCCATCGCTGCGCCGGCCTATATTACTGTGCGCATTTCAGATCTTTTGGTCATGATTTCCACGGTGTCTGGCGTTTCGACGCTCCTTATTGGTGCGGCACTTATCATGTTCGGCCTAGGATCTTGGTTTAGGCAGGAGACATCGTCTTACCTGGGTGTTTTAGCCATCTTGGTAGCGATCGTCGCGCTTCCCACCACCAACCTGGGTGGCTTCGTTATAGGCAGCCTTTTGGGCATTATCGGTGGTGCGCTCGCATTTGCTTGGCAGCCACAGGATCGCCAGAAGTCTCCTAAGAAGCGCAAGAAGAAGAAAAAGTCCCAGGCCAAAGAACTGGCGGTTTCAGCATGAAGCTATTCAGGCTGAGCTCGCTACCGCGTCGTCGCTCCGCTCGTGTGGTAAAAGGTAGTGCGCTCGCAGTGCTCTGCGCTTTTACAGCGGTGTGTGCGGTGAACCAACCTGAGGAAACCCGTGCGCAGGAAGGCTTGGCCTTAGCGCAATCTGAACTCAGCACGGTGACTGCTGATAATGTCACCCTGACTGGAAACGTAAGCGCCTCGCTCATCACTGTGCCTACCGCACAAGGTGAACAACGAGCACTGAAACTCGTAGGTGATAAGTTGGCGGCGCGTAACCTCGCGTTGACCCTGCCCGCTGCTATGGGGCAAGGCAAGCTAACCACTGGTGATGTAGAAACCACCGTCACGGACGGGCCGGTCACCGTCCTGACCACTGGACTGCAGACAACGCCTGCAGTGGTGGATCACCCCACCATTCCGGTAAACGTCGATCTATCCAACGGCGATCTCAACGCGGTGCTTGATCAATTGGGCGTTCCTGACCCGCACGTGGTGCCCGATGCTCCTATCCCGAACGTTTTGATGGAGCACATTTCGCTGCAAGATGTCACCATGGAGCTGGTCAACCTGCAGGGCGCTAATTTGCACGCCCCGCAGGTCCAGCTCAACGTGCAGTAACCACGCAGCGGCTCCTTCCCTTAAGCCTCGTTGAACTGCGATTGGTGCAGGCGCCAATAAGCGCCTTGGGCGCGCAGCAGTTCTTCGTGCGAACCTTGCTCGACGATGCCCCCGTTTTCCATCACCAAGATCAGATCAGCATCCCGGATGGTGGATAGGCGGTGGGCGATGACGAAGGAGGTGCGCTCGGCGCGCAGGGCATTCATGGCCTCCTGGACAAGCACCTCGGTGCGGGTATCCACGGACGAGGTCGCCTCATCCAAGATGAGCAGCGCAGGCTGGGCCAAAAAGGCGCGAGCAATGGTAATCAACTGGCGCTCACCGGCGGAGATGGCGCCGCCATCTTGGTCGATAACGGTGTCATAGCCCTCCGGTAGGGAGTGCACGAAGCGATCGACGTAGGTGGCCTTGGCCGCGGCGATAACCTCATCGTCCGTGGCATCGAGCCGGCCGTAGCGGATATTGTCCATGATGGTGCCCTCAAAGAGGACGGCATCTTGTAGCACCATGCCCACCTGGGAGCGCAGGGCGGTGCGGGGCATGTGGGCGGTTTCGTGGCCATCGATAAGAATGCGGCCTGAATCGATGTCATAAAAGCGCATGAGCAGGTTGACCATGGTGGTCTTGCCCGCGCCGGTGGGCCCCACGATCGCCGCGGTTTGCCCCGGCTCCACGCGTAGGTTGAGCCCGGTAATAAGTTCCTTCTCCGGCGAATAGGAAAAGCCAACGTCCTGAAACTCTACGCGGCCGCGGGCGCGGCCTACTAGCTCATCGCTGGTAGCCTCCAGCGATTGCTCTTCCGCATCGAGGAATTCGAAGACGCGCTCCGCAGAGGCCACGCCGGATTGCACCTGTTGCATCATGCCGCCCAATTGGCCCAGCGGCTGGTTAAATTCGCGGGAGTACTGGATAAAGGCGGTGGCCTGGCCCAGGGTCATCTGCCCGTTGGCCACGCGCAGGCCGCCAAGCACAGCGATGGCCACATAAGACAGGTAGGACACGAACTGCATGATGGGCATCATGATGCCGGAGAGGAATTGCGCCAGTGCAGAGGAGCGGAAGAGCTTGTCATTGCGCTCATCAAATTGGCGCGTCATATCCTCCGTGCGGCCAAAGACGATGCCCAGATCGTGACCGGAGAAGGACTCTTCCACTTGGCCATTGAGCTGGCCGGTAGCGCGCCACTGGGTTTTAAATTGGCGCTGCGAGCGCCCGCCAATGACCCCGATGATCAGCGCGGTTAGCGGCAGCGCCAAGAGTGCCACCAGGGCAAGTTGCCAAGAGATGCTAAACATCATCACGGTGATGCCCAGGATCATCAGGATGTTATAGAACAGCTGGGAAAGTGCCTGCTGGAGGGCCTGTTGCACATTGTCGATGTCATTGGTGGTGCGCGAGAGGATATCGCCGCGCTGGTGGGAATCGAAGTAATTTAACGGCAGGGCATGCACCTTGGCCTCCACGCGCTTGCGCAGCTCGTAGACCGTGTCGATGGTCAGGCGGTTTAAGATGAGCCCCTGCCAGAGTTCGAAGGCGGCAGAGACGATGTACATCGCGATCACCGCGATGATAAGCGTACCCAAGCGGGTAAAGTCGATGCCCTCGCCGGGAGTGAAATCCATGCCGGAGGCCATATCGGCCACCTGATCCTGGCCCTGGGCGCGCATACCGTCGATGGCCTGCTGCGCCGAGATGCCAGATGACAGCTCGCGGGAGATGACGCCAGAAAAGATGACGTCCATGGCATCGCCCAAGATTTTAGGGGCAAAGACCGCGAGGAAAACACAGACTACGTCCATCGCCGCCACTACCGCTAGCATGCGCTTATAGGGCATGAGTAGCAGCAGTAAGCGCTTGGCAGAAGGCCAAAAATTCTTGGCCTGACGCGGTGCGGAACCGGACCATTCATCGGCGGCGACCTTGGCCTCAAGCTCCTGGAGCTCGGCGTCCTCAGCGGAGGAGTTGTGTGTGGTGTCCTTGGCCATTAGTGCTCTCCTCCAGCTACTCCAGCGGTTTCTTGGGATTCAACGATTTCCTGGTACACCTCTGAGGATTTCAGTAGCTCAGTGTGGGTGCCGCGGGCGACGATGCGCCCTTTATCGATGACCAAAATCTGATCGGCATCCTGGATGGAGGCCACGCGCTGGGCCACGATGATGGTGGTGACGGCCTCGCCGCGCTGAGTAAAGGACTGGTGCATGGCGGCGCGCACATTGGCATCCGTGACCACATCCAGCGCGGAGAAGGAATCATCAAAGAGGTAAATGCGCGGCTGGGCCACGAGCATGCGGGCAATGGATAGGCGCTGGCGCTGCCCGCCCGATACATTGGTGCCGCCCTGTGCAATGGGCATGTCCAGGTCATCGACGAAGTCCGCCTGCGCCACGCGCAGCGCCTCCCATAATTGATCGTCGGTGGCCTCGGGGCGGCCCAAGCGCAGGTTGGAGGCCACCGTGCCGCTAAACAAGTAGGCCTTTTGCGGCACCAGCGAGACACGGCTGACGATGTCCGGGCGGGAGAGGGAGGTGGTAGGGGTGGCATCGATAAGCACCTCGCCCTCGCTCGGGACGTAGAGGCGCGGGATGAGGGACAGCAGCGTGGTCTTGCCCGCGCCGGTAGAACCGATGATCGCGGTGGTGGTGCCGGGAGTGGCGGTAAAGGAAACATCCTCTAGCACCGGGGCATCCGCGCCGGCATAGGAGAAGCTGACATTGCGAAACTCTACGGTGCCGGACATGGTTTCCGGGGTGACGGTATCTTTCGGCGGGGTAATGGACGGCTCGTGGCTTAAAACCCCGGTGATGCGGCGGGCACACACAAGGGCGCGCGGGAGCATCATCGCCATAAACGTGCCCATCATGACGGCGGCGAGGATTTGCAGCAGGTATTGCAGGAAGGCGGTGAGCCCGCCGACATCGACAAGCCCGGCATCCACGCGTTGGCCGCCAAACCACAGCACTGCGCCCGTGGCCACGTTCAAGATGACGGTGATAAGCGGGAACATGAGAACAAAAAGCTGGCCGATTTTCAGCGAAAGCTGGGTAATGTCCTTATTGGCCTTGGTAAAACGCTCAGTTTCATAGGCCTCGCGCACAAAGGCGCGCACGACGCGGATGCCGGTGATTTGCTCGCGCAGGGTGCCGTTGATGGTGTCCAGCTTGTCCTGCATGGAACGAAAAAGCGGCATGAGCCGCGCGATGAGGACGGAGATGGTGCCGAGCAGCACCGCGACAGAAACCCACACCAACCAGGACAGTCCGGCGTCCTCGCGAATGGCCATGATGATGCCGCCGATGGACATAATGGGCGCTGTGACCATGAAGTTCAGCATCATCATGTAGACCATCTGCACCTGCTGCACGTCATTGGTGCCGCGGGTAATAAGGGTGGGCGTGCCGAACTCGCTCATATCTTCCGCGGAAAACGTGGTGACCTTGCGGAAGACCTCGCTGCGCAGGTCCCGGCCCACGCCCATGGCCGTGCGGCTGCCGCACCACACCGCGCCGATGGCGGTAATGACCTGGACAAAGGCTACGATGAGCATGATTGCGCCGGTGTCCCAGATATAGTCGATATCGCCCTTGGACACGCCCTCATCGATGATCTTGGCGTTCAAGGACGGCAGATACAGGGTGGCCGCGGTGGACAGCGCCTGCAGGATAAGTACCGCTAGGACATAGGGCGTATAGGGTGCCGAGCGGGTAAAGAGGATTCGGACCAGATCCATAAACCTGCGCTTCTTTCGAGGGAGAATAGGGATTAACCTGCAAGCATATCTGGTCGGCGCAGATGGGGCGAACGGTATTTATATTTAGGCACCTGACCTCGTAGCCGAACCTAGACCAAGACGTGCGCCAATTGTGCCCTGGCGATGACGCTGGCCCAGTCCTCAAAATCCGTAATTGGCGTGCACAGCCCCTCCCACGTGGTAACGGGAATGCCGCGGGCCTTTAATTCCATGACGATGAGCTCGCGGTCCCCGTGGGTGGCCAGCTGGTGGACCTCGTTATGGGTGATATCGCCGTCTACTCCCACGCGTACGTTTCCCAGTAGGCGCAGCCGCGGGGTCGTACCCGGTGCACACTCGTGCGGCACGGCCTCATCGACCACGCCGGCAAGCCCCGCGAAGCGGCGAAGTAGACCGAACGGTGCAGTTTTTTCTGAGATGAGGTCTACGCACATGCCGGCGCTTAGGAGTCTTTCCACGGTGGATAGGGCGGCAGGACCTTTTCCAATGATGGCGACACGCTGCATAAAAGTTCCTCCTCGGGCAAGTCTGGTCGGCCCGCAATATACTACATTGTCTATAAAGTTAGGTCGGATTGGTCTAGAAATAAAACATTTTATTCTCCCTTTCTGCCAAGCTCAGCGCCGTTTCCAGAAAAACGTGCTGCGTGAGCTACCGGGGTTGCCTAGTGTGTGAGCTCATGAACCCAACGACGAACCTGCTGGATGGTGGACACTCCTTCCGCGATCCCCATATCTCGCCCGAAGGCACGCGCGATACCGCGCCGCTTTCCACCGAGGTGGCCGCGCGCAATGAACAGCTAGTGGACACGTGGGCGGACAAGCTCTACGCCGAATCCGCAGACAACATCACCGAGTGGGCCGCCGAGCATGCCCCTGGCCAGCTTGCCGTCACCATGTCCATGGAAAATACCGTGCTGGCAGAGCTCTCCCATCGCGCCGGGCTCGCTGCTGACCTGCTTTTTATCGATACCGGCTGGCACTTCCCGGAGACCCTCCAGGTGGCCGAAGAGGTGGACAAGCGATACCCGGATCTCCCCCTAGTCCGCGTGCTGCCGCTGCTTAGCCCGGAAGAACAAGACGAGGTGTACGGCCCTCGCCTGTACGCGCGCGATACCGCCGCCTATAACCGCATGCGCAAGGTCGAGCCACTGAACATGGCCATGGATCCTTATGCAGGGTGGGTCACGGGCCTGCGCCGGGCCGATTCTGAGCACCGCGCCCACGCCCCAGCGCTCAGCCTGGACCGCACCGGGCGGTTAAAGATTTCGCCGATCATTACCTGGGACTTGGACGATACCGATAAATACATCGCAGATAATGACCTCATCATCCACCCGCTGACCCTGCAGGGATACCGGTCCATCGGCGATGCGCCGTTGACCTTCCCAGTCGGCGACGGTGAGGACGCCCGCTCCGGGCGAGTATTTGCAGATGGCAAGACAGAATGCGGGTTACACGAATAATGAGCACACTTTCCCCACACCTACAAGATTTAGAAAATGAATCCATCCACATCCTGCGCGAGGTGGCCGGGCAATTCGACAAGGTAGGCATCCTCTTTTCCGGTGGCAAGGACTCCGTCGTCGTCTTCGAGCTAGCCCGCCGCGCCTTCGCCCCGGCCACGGTGCCTTTTGAATTGCTCCACGTGGATACCGGCCATAACTTTCCCGAGGTCATCAAATTCCGCGATGACCTGGTCGCGGAATCCGGTGCCCGCCTCCACGTCGCTCACGTCCAAGACTGGATCGATAGCGGCGAGCTGCAGGAACGGCCCGATGGAACGCGCAACCCGCTGCAGTCGGTGCCGCTGGTAGAGACCATCGCCAAGCGCGAGTACGACGCCGTGCTGGGCGGGGCCCGCCGCGATGAGGAACGCGCCCGAGCCAAGGAACGCATCTTTTCCATCCGCGACTCCTTTGGCGGGTGGGACCCTCGCCGCCAGCGCCCCGAGCTATGGGATCTATACAACGGCGGCAAGATGGCCGGCGAAAACGTCCGCGTCTTTCCCATCTCCAACTGGACCGAATCCGATATTTGGGAATACATCGGCGCGCGCGATTTAAAGCTGCCTCCCATTTATTATTCCCACCAGCGCGAGGTATTCAAGCGCAATGGCATGTGGCTAGCGCCTGGTGAATGGGGCGGCCCCGCAGAGGGGGAGGAGCTGGAAACCCGCACCGTGCGCTACCGCACTGTGGGCGATATGTCCTGTACCGGCGCCGTGGAATCTACCGCATCGACCCCGGACGAGGTGCTCGCGGAGATCTCCATTTCCACCCTTTCCGAGCGCGGCGCCACCCGCGCCGATGACAAACTTTCCGAGTCCGCCATGGAGGACCGCAAGAAGGAAGGCTACTTCTGATGACCACGACCCTCGCGCCGAATGTCGGCGCCCTCAAACAGCGCGATACCCTGCGCTTATGCACCGCCGGCTCCGTTGATGACGGCAAATCCACCTTCGTCGGCCGCCTGCTCTATGACACCAAGTCCGTGCTCGCGGACCAGGTCGAGTCCATGGAGCGTTCCTCCTCCGATCGCGGCTTCGACGGCATGGACCTATCCCTGCTTGTCGATGGCCTGCGTGCCGAGCGCGAGCAAGGTATTACCATCGACGTGGCCTACCGCTACTTCGCCACCGATAAGCGCACCTTCATCCTCGCCGATACCCCCGGCCACGTGCAGTACACCCGCAATACGGTCACCGGCATGTCCACCTCGCAGGTGGTGGTGCTGCTTATCGATGCCCGGCACGGCGTCGTCGAACAAACCCGCCGCCACCTCAACGTGGCCGCGCTCTTGGGCGTGCGCCACGTCGTCCTCGTGGTCAACAAGATCGACCTCGTGGACTACGACGAGCAGGTCTTCCGCGATATCGAAGCCGAATTCCATAAGATTGCGCAGCGCCTGGACATTACCGATACCACCGTCGTGCCCATTTCCGCGCTCAAGGGCGATAACGTGGTCGAGCGCTCTACCACCATGGACTGGTACACCGGCCCCACCGTCCTTGAGGTGCTCGAGACCATCCCCGTCGCCACCGGCCGCGCCGATGAGCTGGACTTTCGCTTTCCCATCCAGTACGTCATTCGCGAGCACGCTACCGATTACCGCGGCTACGCCGGCCGCGTGAAGGCTGGGTCCATCTCCGTGGGCGATACGGTGCACCTGCCCGAAGGCCGCACCAGCACCGTCACCCAGATCGACACTGCCGATGGCCCCGCCGACACCGCCGCTACCGGTGACTCCGTCACGCTCCTGCTTGCCGACGATGTCGATCTCGCCCGCGGCGATCTCCTCGCCGGACCCCAACGCCCCGCGGCCACCCGCGAATTCGACGCCATCGTTGTGGGCCTGACCGAAAAGGACATTAAGCCCGGCCAGATGCTTAAGCTGCGCTACGGCTCTTCCCTGATTAAGGCCCGCGTCTCCGCCGTCACCCGCACCCTGGATCTCGATGGCGTTTCCGATGTGGAAGATCCCGAGTCCGTCGCCATGAACGATATCGCCCACACCACCATCCAGACCCAGGCCGAACTGCCCGTGGAGGACTACGCCGCCCGCGGCGCCGTGGGAAACTTCCTGCTCATTGATCAATCCTCCGGCAATACCCTGGCCGCCGGCTTCGTAGGTCACCGTTTGCGCTAAGGCTCGTGTACCAAGCGCACAAACGTCTACAGCAACCGCGATTCGCTCGATGCTAGGGTGATTCCGAGAAGAACGCGGTAGCTGTAGACATTTGTAGTGCGCACTTCATGAAGGCATCGCCGAAAAGGCAGAAGCCCCTTTTAACAGGGATCGCTGAAGTCTGCGTTGTTATTTAGGGATCGGGCGTTGCCGCCGTACGTCGCCTTGAGCTCGCAGACTTTGTCCACGCTGTGGCCGGCGTCGAAGTAGATCGCATATGCTGTGCCGCCGTCGACTTGGCCGCGGAGAGAACTACAGGCATTACCGGAAAGAATCTTAGAACCCGGGTATTTGTTTTGTACGCGTTGCGTCTCTGCTGACGGATCTTCGCCCAACGGAATGATGGCAGACTCGACGATCATGATGTAGCGGCCATCGCATTGATCATTCCCAGTGGATTGATCGGAGCGGATCTGAGTTTCCGTTGTCGTCTTTGTCGCAGGTCCAGGTTTCTCTGCCGCCGCGTCCTCATCCTCGTTTTCTTCTTGAGACGTGGTGACAGGGACAAAGGCGTCGAGGTCAGTGGAATCAGCCGAATCGCTGTTATTCGTGAGCGCCCACGTGACACCGGCAGTGATTGCGATGATGGCAATGATGGCGAGGACGATCATCGCCAAGCGTGCGGCCTTGCCACTTTTCCCAGCATTACCTGTCGAATCTCCGGTGGGGGAAGAGGAATTCCACGATTGGTGCTGAGAGGGATCCGGCTGACTCAAAGAATTATTAGCCAACGAAGGAGCTCCTTTGCATGCTTTGGTTGGAGGATGAAGTAGAAAACTTGATGAGAATTAATTAAGTCGCGCCATACTATATCCATCTGCTGTGCATGAATTCATCTTGGTCGAAGAGGTGCAGCGCGATTTTCAGTGCCTTAGGGCCAACTAAGAAGTTGGACTTTTGTACGGTGGGTGTGTCCTAGTAACTAGGCAGGTTGTCACTAGCATGGCTCGATTTTCTCGATAAGATCTTCTGGCACATTTTCTTCCTCCAAAGTGCTGCGGGTATAGCATGCAATTTCCGCTGGATGGATCATGCCATCCGGGCGCAGCCTATCCCAGCCGTTGCCACTCCACTGGAAGAGCGAGAAATGCGAGGTGCCAGATTCGGCCACATAAAGCCAGCTGTCATCGCAATGTAACTGGATGGGCCGATGGAGTTGGCCAATTGCTTCCCCGTAGTAACTGCCACATTTTTCTTCCGTGGATATGTTCTTTTCTTTCGATTCTTCCTTCGTGGAAGCCCCCTCTTCCTGCTTTTGAGGCGCTGGGTCGTCCGCGGTGGCGGTGGATTCATCTTCCTCCGGACCGGGCGTATTCTTAGCGGAAGATTCTTGTAAATCAGAAAATGCAGGCTCCGCAGCCTCATTGGTAGAGCTTGCCGGTCTATTAAAGGAAAAGGTCACTCCCGCCACCAAGGCAATAACAGCGATGATAGCGATGGTGATCATCACGATTCGCTTGCCTTTACTTTTTTCGGTGCCTTCCTGGGCCTTGGCGCGCGGCCCAGCGTCCGGCGACGAGCCTGCTTTTGCGGCGGGGGATGATTCTGGTTCCTGCGAAGGGTTGTTCTTGCTCACGAGAGGTTCCTTAGACTAAAGCGCAGCTTCAAGCTAGAGATATGAATGGGTGTACGGAAAAGACTGTCCTTAAACCATAGCTGGGACATTGGGGGCTTGTCGCTCGAATTCTAGAACTCGGGCGCAGCCGAAAACAGTGCTGCCAACGGTGCGGAAGGAAAAGCATCTGTGCAGGCGAGTCCATCGACCACGTGGGGTGCAGGTATTGTCGCAGGCATGGAAAATTTATCTGGACGAACACTATTCGTCGCCGCTGTGGACGCCGAAGCTGCGCACATTCCAGACGGTGAAGCGCTGCTCATTACAGGTATCGGCACGGTTCCAGCCGCGATTTCCCTGACCGAGGTACTGGCAGAGGCCCGCGCTAACGATGCATTGCCCGAGCGCGTGGTCAATATCGGTACAGCAGGCGCGCTTGTCGATGGCATGGATGGCGTCTTCGAGATCAATAAAGTAACCAAACACGATTTCAAGCTAGAAGTGCTTACCGATATCAGCCGTTACCTCCTGCCAGAATTCATTGAGCTGGAGACCTCCGGCGAGCTTCCGGCACGCGGGCTGGCCACCGGTGACATGTTTGTCTCTACTACCGCAATGCGCAATGAGCTGGTGAAAAAATCCCAGCTGTGCGATATGGAGGGCTATTCTATTGCCGCTACCTGCCAGCGCTTTGGTGTGCCTTGCACGCTATTGAAGCAGGTCTCTGATTCCGCTAATGAGGAATCGATGGGCACCTGGGCTGGCGTCTTGGACCGCAGCGCCCGCCAGTTGGCCGCCGCCGCAGCCGATTTAGGCTTCTTGCGCTAAAAGGTACCACCATTGCCTTCCTCGCCGTTTCGCACGGCGGAGGAAGGGCGGGGGAAGGGCGGATTCTTTAAGTCAGCGGGCTCATGGCTGCGAAAAGCTGTTTTACCTTTTTGCGAGGAGACTCTTCGAGGGGGCTCTCGCTGTCGCCTTCTTCGCCGGTGCGCTTGGTCTCAGGGTCTGTATTGTCCGCGTCCTCAGCTTCGTCGTCTTTGGACGTGGACTTGGAACCGGTGACGATGTCAATGTCATCGGGGGAGACCTCACCGGCGCGCAGGGCGGCCATCTCTGCGTGGTAGCGCAGGACAACGGTAATGGTGGCGGCGACTGGCACGGCGAGGAAAGCACCGACGATGCCGGCCAGGGTGGAGCCCACGGTGATGGAGAGCAAGACGATGGCCGCGTGCAGGCCCATGGCCTTGGATTGCAGGATGGGCTGGAGGACGTTGCTTTCTACCTGCTGGACAATGATGATGAGCGCCAGTGCGAGCAGCGCATTGGTCAGGCCGTTGGATACCAAGGCGATAATGACGGCTAAGGCGCCAGCGGTGACGGCACCGATGATGGGGATAAAGCCCGCGAAGAAGGTGATGACGGCGATGGCCAGTGCCAGTGGGACCTGGAGAACCCAGAGGCCGAGGCCGATAAAGACGGCATCGACAAGCGCGACTAGGGCTTGGGCCTGAATGAAGCCAGACAGCGTCTTCCACACGCGGGAGGTAAGTTCCGTGATGTGCCAGGCGGCGGAGTTACCGGTGTATTTGCGCAACCAGGGCAGGAACCTATCGCCGTCTTTAATGATGAAGAAGGTGATAAAGAGCATGATGACGGTGGCTACCGCAATGGAGCTGGCCATGGAGAAACCGGAAAGCACGCCGGTGGCGATGGTGGAGGCCTGGCCCTTGGCAAAGGACACGATGTCCTCGAGGACCGATTGCAGTTGGTCCACCTCAATATCCAGCGGGGAATCATTGACCATCTTGGTCAGCTGCATAATGCCGGCTTCGGCCTCATTAATAAGCACCTTGGACTGTGCGGTGACCATGGGCGCCATGGCAGCAAAGATGCCACCGAAAATAACCACCAAGCCCAAAAGCGTCGTGACCGCTGCCA
This sequence comes from Corynebacterium limaceinasi, assembly GCF_046717465.1. Taxonomy (NCBI): domain Bacteria; kingdom Bacillati; phylum Actinomycetota; class Actinomycetes; order Mycobacteriales; family Corynebacteriaceae; genus Corynebacterium; species Corynebacterium limaceinasi. Next base: position 2,265,097 of record NZ_CP177100.1, on the reverse strand, counting down.
GCGTGCGGGGAAAGCCCTTGGAGCGCAGCCAGGCGCTGACCGGATAAAGCACCGTCGAGACCAAGATGGCGAGGATAACCGGCAGCAGGCCCACCCAAATAAAGCGCAGCAGGAAACCCGCTAGCCCCAATCCTGCGACGATGAGGATAAAGCACACCGAAATCTTGGCCATGCTGCGGAAGTCCTTGGCCAGCACGGCGGACTTATTATCGCGATTGGCGGGATCGGCGGTGGCTACCTCCGCGCCTAACTGGGACTCATCGGGGGAGACTAGCGGCGCGGCATAGGGGTTCTTCGCATCGGCTTTGCGGTTGACGGAGTTTTGCTCGAGCGCCGACGGGTACTGCGCGCGCTGCGCCGCGTCCTGGCCCGGGTGCTGCCCGGCACCGTTAGGGGAGTGGTTATCTGGCGTAGTCATTCATCTACTATGCCACAGGAAACCACCTAGAGATAGCGCAGGAAAAGCAGAGAAAAAGATAGCGCCCCACCCAACTCCCAGCAAGAAAGCGGGAGAAGGTGGGGCGCTTACTCAATCTGCCGCGACGGGCAGCAATCGGCGTATTAGTCGCGCAGGTTGCCCACGTTGCGGATGATGCCGAAGCGGTGCATGGTCACGGAGACTGCCTGCTCGAGGAGGTAAGGCATGAGCTCACGGCGGCCATCGGCAAGCACGGGCTGGTCCAGTACCACGGAGTTGGAGCGCACCGCTGCCTCGTAGACGGAATCCGGTACGGTGCCCAGGGCACGCACGCGGGAGGACTCGTCATTGGCCACGGCGGCAGCGAAGGAACCATCAGAAATGGACTTCACGTCGAAGCCGCGCTCCTGCAGCTGGGCGGCAACCTCTGGGGCGGCGGAGATTTCCGTCTCGGTGCCGGTAATCCCGGAAGCCAGTACCTGGCGGGCAACATCGCGCAGCTTGTAGTCCTCGCCCACGCGGATGCGCAGCTTGGTGAGCAGCGGGCGGTAGCGGAAGCGGTTGGCTTCAGCGACCAGCGCGGTGCGGTCGTGGGTGCGGCCGAATTCCTCGAGCCACGCAATCCGGTCCAGCTCGGCGGCGCGCCAGAGCCATTCCAGATCGTCCTGGCTGAGCTCATCAGAAAGCTCATCGCGCAGGCGCTGCAGAATCTTTACGCTGGCTGGGGCGATATCCACGTCGCGCGGCTTGAGTTCGCCATCGGTCCAGGTGCCCATCTGGGCTACGTAGTTAGGGCCGCCGGCCTTCGCACCCGGTCCCATGACGGACTTCTTCCAGCCACCGAAGGACTGGCGCTGAACAATCGCGCCGGTAATGCCGCGGTTGACGTAGGCGTTGCCCACCTCAACGTTGTCGATCCAGTACTCGATTTCCTTGTCATCCAGGGAGTGGATGCCGCCGGTCAGGCCATAGCCGGTGCTGTTTTGCCAAGCGATGGCCTCTTCCAAGGTATCGGCGTACATGATGCCGAGGATGGGGCCGAAGCACTCATTCTTGTGGTACCAAGAGCCCGGCTGGACATTATCGCGAATACCCGGGGACCACAGGGTGCCTTCCTCGTTGAGTTTCTCTGGCTTCAGCAGCCACTTCTCGCCCGGCTCCAGCTGGGTCAGGCCGCGCAGCAGCTTCTCACTCGGCTTTTCAGCCAGGCCATTCATCGTGGTGGTGATGTCATAGCCCGGGCCAGGCTTCAAGGTCTTGACGGAATCCAGCAGCTGCTCGCGCAGGCGCTTGGACTTGCCCGCAGCGCCGACGAAAATCACCAGCGAGGCGGCCGAACACTTCTGGCCGGAGTGGCCGAAGGCGGAGTTGTACAGGTCCTGGATGGCCAGGTCTGGGTCGGCGGCCGGGGTGATGACCAGCGCGTTCTTACCGGAGGTCTCTGCCATCAGGTTCATCTTGGGCTTCCAGGAGCGGAAGAGCGCGCCGGTATCGGACGCACCGGTCAAAATGATGTTGTCCACGTCATCGTGGGAGAGCAGGGCCTTGCCGGCATCGCCTTCATCAGTAAGCACCAGCTGCACCAGATCCGGGTCCAGGCCTTCTGCTTCGAGTGCGGTGCGGAAGGCCTCAACCACCATCTTGCCGCAGTGGACCACCTGGGGAGCAGGCTTGACGATGACCGCCGAGCCCGCCGCCAAGGAGGCCGCAATGCCGCCGGTAGGAATGGCGATGGGGAAGTTCCACGGTGGGGTCACCACGGTGACGGTGTGCGGGTGGAACTCGGAGTGTGCCTCTTCCAAGAAGCGGGCGGACTGGCCGTAGTAGGTGCAGAAGTCAATGGCTTCCGAGACCTCCGGGTCGGTCTGGGTGACCGTCTTATTTGCCTCGTAGGCTGCCACTGAGATGAAGTCCCCGCGCTTGGCTGCCAGCTGATCCGCGACGGCGTCCAGGGCTGCGGCGCGCTCTGCGGCGGGGCGCTTGCCCCATTCGGTGCCCAATTCCTTGGCGCGGGCGACGTAGCTTTCAACAGCCGATGGGTCGGTGACCTCTTGGACGCCGTGCTCACCGGGGTCATTTGCAAGCGCACGCTTGGCCCAGGTGCGGCTCGGGGTAATTGCCGGGTCCGTATCAGGCTCGTTCCTGAAGCGCCCGGAATCCGGTGCCTGGCGCCCGGAATCCTCGAGGCGGTTCTGGGTGCGGCGCGATCCAGCGAAGGTATCCCAGCGCTTGGCAACTGCCTTGCGGAAGGTCTCTTCCTGGCTTGCCAGTGGCTCCTCGCCCGGGGCGAAGAGGGCGTAAAGGAAGTTCTGCGGCGCGGAGTTTTCCTCCAAGCGGCGCACCAGGTAGGATACGGCGACGTCGAAATCATCCGCGTGCACCACGGGGGTGTAGAGGATCTGGCGGCCCTCGTAGACCTTGCGCACCGCTGCCTGCTGTGCCGGGGACATGCCCTGCAGCATCTCAGAATCCAGCATGTGCAGCACGCCGCGCTTTACGCCCAGCTCGTAGGCCATGGCGGCGGTGTACAGGTTGTGGCTGGCCACGCCGATGCGGATGCAGTCCGCGAATTCCTCCTGCAGGATGTAATCCAGCAGGCGGTAGTAGTTAGCGTCTACGTCCAGCTTGTTGGTGTAGGTAGCCAACGGCCAGTCGTGGACCTCGCTTTCTGCGGTCTCCATAGATAGATTGGCGCCCTTTACAATGCGCACCTTGACCTTGGCGCCGCCCTCTGCCACGCGCTGCTTGGCAAATTCCGCGATGTCCTGGAGGGCATCGAAGGTATCGGGCAGGTAAGCCTGCAACACGATGCCGGATTCCAGGTTCTTGAACTCCGGCTCGCTCAAAAGACTCTTGAAAAGGCGCAGCGTCAGGTGGAGGTCGTGGTATTCCTCCATGTCCATGTTGATAAAGACCTGTGGGTTGCGGCGTGCGGCCTCCTGGTAGAGCGGGCGCAGGCGGTCCTTCAATCGCTCTACGGAACTGCCGATGTCCCAGTTGTTCAGCTGCGCCACCATCGAGGACGCCTTGACGGATACGTAGGTCACGCGCGGGTTTTTGATGAGGTCCAGCGTGCGGCGCGCGCGGGACTGTGCTTCCTCTTCACCAAGGACGGCCTCACCCAGGAGGTTGAGGTTCAATTGTTCGCCGGAAGCGGCGGCCTTTTCCAGGGTGTCATTGAGTGCATCCGATTCCGCGTCCAGCACCAAGTGGCCAACCATCTTGCGCATGTACAGGCGCGCTACCGGCATAACCAGGTTAGGCAGGATCGGGCCGAAGAAACCGCCGGCACCGACGAGCGCGCCATTGATGCTGCCCAAGAAGGAAGGATCGTACTGGGAAGAAATGTCCTTCAGCGCCTTGGCTGCAACCTTGTCATCCTTTGGGCGCATGACGCGGTCAACGAAGTCCATGGTGAACTTCACGCCATTGTCATCGCGCAACAGCTCCGCGAGCTGCTCGGTGGCCTTGTCCTTTTCATCCGCGGTCGAATCGAGCCAGCCTTGTGCGCGCTTAATGGCGGCAGGCAGTACGGCCTCAACATCATCAGATAGTGGCGTGCGGGTGTATGCGGGAGAAGTCATGTGAAATTCAACCTCTTTTTCGAAACGTGTACTTCCAGGTTGGTGGCCAACCCACACCGCGGTGTGGCCTTTGTTCTGTGACTTTTAGCGCCGGGGGCAGAAAGTGGCTGGTAAGTCTATGAAAGTTAGAAAGCATGCGGCGATTAGGTCTCCGCATACCTGGCAATGAGTGGAACACGCGGGTTGCGCGCGCCGCTGCTCGGTGGTTTAAACCAAGCGAATCAGCAAGCCATAGTGCTACCGGTAGTGAGGACCGGGGGCCTGTCGCTATGGCGGCGGACGCGTGCCAAGTTGGTGTTCAACACTCACCTGCTTTCTACACTATGGCGATGTGGAGCTAGGGGGGAGGCAGGAATGAAAGCCCAGTAGTGGTTTCCTATACCGGTCCTAGCAAGGGCATCACCGGCCGAATGACGCCGAATGATGCGCGGGAAATGCTATGTAGTTGTGTGTGAAATCAATTATAGGGTTGTCGATATAGTGATGCTAGTCTCGGTAGCAAAATCGGCAGTGGGGGTATAAAGGTAAAAAAGAAAACCCCAGCATGTGGGGTTTTAAGGGGGGGCCACGATTAGGGGTGAGAGCCATTCACGCCTATACAGCTATTTGCCGTACCCCGCTTTTAGTGCCTTGACCGCTAGTTCGAGACGAGACTTGGCGTGAAATTCGGTTAACAGGCTAGAAACATATTTCTTTACCGTTCCCGGAGCATAGTGAGTGCTTTTTGCGATCTCTTCGTTGGATTTTCCCTCGCATACTAAATCGAGAATCTGAGCTTGAGCAGGCGAAATATGGTGCTCAGAGGCGGAAACCGCAGACGTAGATTGAGTATCGTTTTCGCTCCAGCCAGGCATTTGTTGGAATAAGCGCGTTAAAGGTTGGGGAGCCACGACCGTGCCGCCGCGGACGGCCTCGCGCACCGTGTCCAAAATATAGGCCGGCTTCGAGCTTTTTAGGATATAGGCTGCCGCCTTATTGGACAGGACTTCCCTTAGGGTGTCGTCATTATCCATTGCGGTCATAGCAATGAATACCGGTGGATTAGGCAGCTCATTAAGCTCGCGCAGCAATGCTGTGCCGTCCATCTCCGGCATATGAATATCCGCGATGACGGCATCGACATCGTGTTGTTCTAGCTGCTGTAATGCGGCTTTCCCATTTTCTGCGACGGCGCTGATTTCCATATCTTCGGCCGCAGCGAAATAGTGGCCGAGTGCCTCGATGACTAGTGGATCATCATCGACTAGGAGCAGCGAAGTTTTTACTTGAAGCACCATGGGGCTGGGCAGCCGAAGACGAGCTCTGCCGAGGACTCGTACTTATTGTTTTGCGGAAGATCGCCGGGGGTGAGGTCTGCGCCAAAGAGAGAGGCGGACAGCATGAGGGGCGCGAGAAAGCTAGCGAGGGCAGCCTGCATTGCACGACTCCTTTATATAAAAACCGGATTTATAAGAAACATACGTAAGTGTAGTAAAGGAATGGTGGCGCTGCCAGCGAAGGTGGCTGAACTAACGTTCTTCATGCGCAGACGGGGGCAGCGCGAGCGTGAGCTCCCAGTATTCATCGACACGACCTGCCTCCAGCCGAGCATCGATAGTTGCCGCAAGGCGCGTCATCGAATTAATTCCTATGCCGGAGGAAGTCTCCGGCGTGGTGCTCGTTGGCTTGGCAATAGGGTTGCGGATAGTAAGAATCGTCCATCCCAAATGTGGTTGGGCCGATACGGTAATTTCCGCCCCAGGTGGCGAGTACTTGACGGCGTTGAGGCAAGCCTCCCTGGTGATGGCTACGACCGAGTCAAGAACAGAAGGAGAAAACTGGGGGCAAAAATCTTCTCCGCTTACCTTAATGATTGGCGTGCGGTTGAGCTTTGATAGCTGTTCTTCTTCCCAGGCCAGTACCTGTGCAAGGCTTGTAGGGCGTGGTGCTTGATTAAAACTGAATTCGTCGTTGATGCCGTCAATATTGGAACGCAAGACTTTGGTTAAAGTGCGTATTTCAGACATCGACGAGCGCATTGCATCGCTTAATTCATCGAGGCGGCGGCTGAGCCCCGGTGTGCTGGCATATTCCAAGCTGAGCGCTTCTAGCTGCATGGTATTGACGGTAAGGCTGGAAATTACTGAGTTATGCAGGGTTTCAGCTAGGTCGGACTGTCGGCGCTTGACATCGTTATTCCACTCCACCATGGCGGTTTTATAGCGCCGTGCGGAATGGGCGAGTGAGCTGCCGATGAAGGTGCTAATGACCAAGAAAATTCCCCAGACCAGTGCCGGTGTTGGATTGAGGACTGGCCGCAACGTACTAGGATCTACCAGTCCTACCAGCCAAAACACTACGCAGAGAAGAATCGACTGCCACTTGGTGCTGCGAAAAGCGAATACGGCAAGGAATACCGGGGCTAAGAAAACGGAACTGGCGTAGGGGATACCCACGGTAAGGATGGCAATAATCCAAATTGCCAGAAACCCCACTGCCATCGTCTTCGGGTATCGATAGGCAGATGTAGTGATGGCCGTCAAAATTAACCCGACGATTGCCGCTGAAAGTTGGTGTTTAGTTGGGGTGAGAAATGCGGCGAAAAGGGTAAGGGCCAAGCAAATGATGGCGATCAGCGCTGCGGTGCGCTGTAGGGTCATCGCCGCCCGAAGGCGGTGGCGAAATGGAAGTGGCGGGGTGAAAGTCACGGTGGAATGCGCCTCTTTGGGGCTCAGGCTGAATAGTTGTGAAAAAGCTTGTGGCGTCTCGCACCTAGCTTAAGGCCTGGAAGCGTGAAACCAGCAAATGAAAACAACTAAACCCCGCACCTTCCGGTGCGAGGTTTAAAACCTGCGTGGAAAAGTGCGGGGGTTTAGTCGGTCTTCATGAAGGAGTGTAAACGCGAAGGTTTACTTAAGCGTTAGCTGCGGTTTCGGTAGCAGCGTCAGCGTTGTCCTTGGAGGACAGGCCCTCGATTACGGAGGACAGGTCCACGGAGTCGGAGTTGGACTCGGAGGACAGCTCAGCAGCGCCCTTGATGGCCTTGAAGATTGCCTCGAAATCGAGGGAGGAGCTGAGGTTTACGAGGGTGTCGAGCATGGACGTTTCCTTTCGAATTGGCGGAGTGAAACTACAAATCAATCTCTCTCTGGGTAGCAACCAGTGGCTGCTGTGGTTTCCAGTATGTGCGAGTTAAATACGCCTGCCAAGCCTCTTTTGGATCCTTTGTGAGGTAACTTTTGGCCACCTTTTTACGGCCCTTTGGGGAGCTTTTGGGTGTGGAAGAGTTTGTTTTAAAAGGTAGTTCACTCCTGTTTGAAGCAGTAGGAGGGAGTGGAGTTTGAGGCTAAGAGCTGGGAAAATGGAACAATTTTTGAGGAGGGTTGAGCCGGCGGGAATAAGATTTGAGTGTGGGAGGTTATAAAGATTGAGTGACACAGGCTCAAGAATTTATGAACGAGTTTGCAACTTCTGTTAGAGTAGCGCTCGGACGCAACGAGAAGTTGAGTCACTCACAATCAACTTTATTAACTGCACTCGATAAAAAGGAGAATGAATCATGGGACGCGCAGTAGGTATTGACCTTGGTACGACGAACTCCGTCGTTTCCGTACTGGAAGGTGGCGAGTCCACCGTTATCGCTAACTCCGAAGGCTCCCGCACCACGCCTTCCGTTGTAGCGTTTGCTAAGAACGGCGAAATCCTGGTTGGTCAGTCCGCCAAGAACCAGGCCGTGACCAACGTGGACCGCACCATCCGCTCCGTCAAGCGCCACATTGGTACTGACTGGACCGTCAACATTGATGACAAGGACTACACCTCCCAGGAGATTTCCGCTCGCACGCTGATGAAGCTGAAGCGCGATGCAGAGTCCTACTTGGGAGAGGATGTTACGGACGCCGTTATTACCGTCCCTGCATACTTCGAGGACGCACAGCGCCAGGCCACCAAGGAAGCCGGCCAGATTGCCGGCCTGAACGTCCTGCGCATCGTCAACGAGCCCACCGCGGCTGCACTTGCATACGGCCTGGAAAAGGGCGAGCAAGAGCAGACCATCCTGGTCTTTGACCTGGGTGGCGGCACCTTCGACGTGTCCCTGCTGGAAATCGGCGATGGCGTCGTTGAGGTTATGGCTACTGCAGGTGACAACACCTTGGGTGGCGATGACTGGGACCAGCGCATCGTTGACTGGCTGGTGGACCGCTTCAAGAGCTCCCAGGGCGTTGACCTGACCAAGGATAAGCGCGCCGTGCAGCGTCTGCGCGAGGCTGCAGAGAAGGCCAAGATTGAGCTGTCCTCCTCCCAGCAGGCCAACATCAACCTGCCTTACATCACCGTTGACTCCGACAAGAACCCACTGTTCTTGGACGAGACCCTGACCCGTACCGAGTTCCAGAAGATCACCCAGGATCTGCTGGACCGCACCAAGGCTCCATTCAACCAGGTCATCAAGGATGCTGACCTTTCCGTCGGCGATATCGACCACGTTGTGCTGGTCGGCGGTTCCACCCGTATGCCGGCCGTATCTGACCTGGTCAAGGAGCTGACCAGCAAGGAACCGAACAAGGGCGTTAACCCGGACGAGGTCGTTGCAGTAGGTGCTGCCCTCCAGGCAGGCGTGCTGCGCGGCGAGGTTAAGGACGTGCTGCTTCTCGATGTCACCCCGCTTTCCCTCGGCATTGAGACCAAGGGCGGCGTGATGACCAAGCTTATCGAGCGCAACACCACCATCCCGACCAAGAAGTCCGAGACCTTCACCACCGCAGAAGACAACCAGCCTTCCGTGCAGATTCAGGTCTTCCAGGGCGAGCGCGAGATGGCTACCGCCAACAAACTGCTGGGTTCCTTCGAGCTCGGCGGCATCGCACCGGCACCTCGCGGCGTGCCCCAGATTGAGGTCACCTTCGATATCGACGCCAACGGCATCGTCCACGTGACCGCCAAGGACAAGGGCACCGGCAAGGAAAACACCATCAAGATCCAGGAAGGCTCCGGCCTTTCGCAGGAAGAGATCGACCGCATGGTTAAGGACGCCGAGCAGCACGCTGAGGAAGACAAGAAGCGTCGCGAGGAGCAGGAGCTGCGCAATAACGCAGAGTCCACCTCCTACCAGACCCGCAAGTTCTTGGAGGATAACGAGGACAAGGTCTCTGAGGACACCAAGACCAAGGTCACCGAGGCTGCTGACGCCGTGGACGAGGCACTGAAGGGCGATGATCTCGATGCCATCAAGTCCGCAGTAGAGAAGCTGTCCACCGAATCCCAGGAGATGGGCAAGCAGATTTACGAGGCACAGGCTGCAGAGGGCGGCGCCGAGGGTGCTGGCGATGCCGGCGCCGCACAGGGCGACCCAAACGTGGTCGACGCTGAAGTTGTGGACGAAGACGAGAACTCCGACGACAACAAGGACGGCGACAAGTAATGACTCAGGACAGCGGAATGCCGCAAAACCCAGGCGACCCGGAAAACACGGATCCGGAGGCTACCTCGGCTGACCGCGCTGAGGCTGCCGCCGAAAAGGCCGAGGAAGCACAGGCTGCCAACGACGCACAGGCTGATGCCTCCGAAGAAGCCAAATTGGATCCCACCCTTGATGCTGACCTCGAAGACGCGCTGGCTGATGTCAACGCCGATGAGGTCGAGGCCGAGGAGGAGGGCGATGAGCTCACCTCCACCGGCGCTGCCACCAATGATGTGGAGGCGCAGTTGGCAGAACGCACGGAAGACCTGCAGCGTCTGAATGCGGAATACACCAACTACCGCCGCCGCACCGAGCGTGACCGCCAATCCGTTATCGAAACCGCGAAGGCAAAGGTCATTAGTGACTTGCTGCCGGTGCTCGATGACCTCGATTTGGCCAAGCAGCACGGTGACCTGGAGGGCCCGCTCAAGGCGGTTGCGGATAAGCTCCGCAAGGGCCTAGAGCAGCACAACCTCACCGCCTTTGGTGAAGAGGGCGAACCCTTCGACCCAGAGATGCACGAGGCCGTGCAGGATTTGTCCTCCGGCGATGAGCAGGTGCTCGGCACCGTGCTGCGCCAGGGCTACCGCGTAGGCGAGAGGCTGGTGCGCAACGCGCTGGTCATCATCGCGGACCCCGGTGAGGATTCCGGCAGTTCGGAAGGCACCGAACAAGCCGATTAATCCGGGAAAAGGGCGCCTTGGGAACTGACTGATCCAACTTCCCCCGGCGCCCTTTTTTACTAATTACAACCGATTCTTCTTGAAAGGAGGAGATGCCCAGTGAGCGCTAAACCCGAATGGGCAGACAAAGATTATTATGCGGATCTGGGGGTCTCCTCGTCCGCAGACCAAAGCGAGATCAAGCGCGCGTACCGCAAGCTTGCCCGCGAAAACCACCCCGATACCCACCCCGATGACCCCGCGGCAGCGGACCGGTTCAAGCGGGTTGCGGAAGCATACGATGTGCTTTCCGATGCCTCCGAACGCAAAGAATACGACCAGTTCAAGGCCATGCTGCGCAATGGCGGTGGCTTCGGACGGAACGGAGGCGCCGGCTTTCCCGGCGGGTTTCGATCCACGAACATGGGTGGACAAGGTGCGCAAGACTTCGACCTCTCGGACCTCTTCGGAGGTGCCACTGGAGGATCGTCTCAAGGCGGCGGTTTTGGGGATATCTTCGGTAGCGTTTTCAACCGCAGCGGTAGTGCTGGCCACTCAGCTAAACCGTCGCGGGGGGCCGACGTCGAAACGGAAATAACCCTCGATTTCCGCGAGGCCGCCAAGGGGACCACCATCCCGCTGGCCTTAAGCGGTAACGCGCCGTGCACCACGTGCCATGGCTCGGGTTCTTCCTCCGGCAAGACCTCAACGTGCGGGACCTGCAATGGCTCCGGATACACCTCGGAAAACCGCGGTGCCTTCGGCTTCTCCGCGCCGTGCAAGGATTGCGATGGCACGGGCCGCCGCATCACAGATCCGTGCCCAGACTGCAACGGCACCGGAACGGTGCACCGCACCCGGAACATCACGGTCCGCATCCCCGCCGGCGTCATCGACGGCCAAAAGGTCCGTATCGCCGGCCAAGGCGAGGCAGGCCCGAATGGCACCCCGGCCGGTGACCTCTTCGTTGCGGTCACCGTCAGGCCTGACAAGGTCTTTACCCGCGACGGCGACGATATCCACATCACCGTCCCCGTCTCGTTTGCCGAGCTCGCCCTTGGTGACACCATCACGGTTCCTACCTTGGATAGCCCGGTCCGCGTGAAGATCCCGGCTGGCACCCCGGATGGCCGCACCCTGCGCGTGCGTGGGCGCGGCATTGCCAAGCGCGCCGGCAAGGCTGGCGACCTCTTGGTGAGCGTGCAGGTCACCGTGCCTTCCAAGCTCGATGCCGCGGCCTCCAGCGCCCTGCGTACCTATGCACAAGCCGAAAAGGACTCTGGCTTTAATCCCCGCGCAGACTGGGCCGGCGCGGAGAGCAATTAAGGCAGGAGGTGCATTGCACAATGAGTACTGGAAAGGCAGAAGGCTCCGCCACTGCGGTCTACGTCATTTCCGTGGCCGCCGAGCTTTCCGGGATGCACGCCCAAACCCTGCGCACCTATGACCGCATGGGTTTGGTCTCCCCGGCCCGCACTCGCGGCGGTGGCCGCCGTTATTCGGATCGCGATATTGAATTGCTCCGCAAGATTCAGGCGCTGTCGCAAGACGATGGCGTCAACCTTGCCGGCATCAAATCCATCATCGAGTTAACCGAAGAGCGCGACCAGCTCGAGGCCGAACGCGATGCGCTTGCCGATGAGGTCCGCACCCTCCGCGACCAGCTCGCCGCCGGGCAGCGCCCGGGGGCACAGCACCCCCAAGCCCAGGGGCAGCACGCCCGCGGCGCACAAGGCCCACAAGGCTCGCGGACCCCGGTGCGTTCTCAACGCAGCGGTGAGCTCGTCCACGTTCCGCGGTCTACCTCCGTGGTGATGTGGAGCCCGCGCACCGCGCGCGATCGCAAACGCAATCGCCGAAACAACGGTAGCGAAACCGGATAAACCGCCTAACTCGTCCTGCGGACGAGAAACCTCAACTAAAACCCTCCATACCTTTTACGGCGTAGCGCCCGCACAGGAATGGAGGGTTTATCTCTGCCTAAAAGTCCCTCACCCCGGAAATGCCACACCCGCACAACCGGACTTTGGGCGGTGAAGAAATGTTAATTTCTCACCCCTATTTAGTGCGGAATGCGAAAAATTGCATTACTATGTCTGGAAAGCAGGTGAGGTACACCACAGTAGAACGCCTGCAGTGGTCCGAGCCATACACGGCAAGGACTATACCTGGCAAGAACCACAGTCGAGATTTCTGCACGAGAGGACACCACCATCATGACTTTGTACGCAGCACCCGGAACCGAAGGGGCCATCGTCAACTACCGCGACCGCTATGACAACTACATCGGTGGAAAGTGGGTGCCGCCAGTCGATGGCGAATACATGGACAACATCAGTCCCGTGACCGGCGAGGTATTTTGTCAGGTGGCCCGCGGCAAGGAAGCCGATATCAACGCAGCCATCGATGCCGCGGAAAAGGCGTTTGCAACCTTTGGCAAGACCACGCCGGCAGAGCGCGCACTCTTGCTGCACCGCATCGCGGACCGGATTGAAGAAAACCTCGAAAAGATCGCCGTCGCGGAGACCTGGGAAAACGGCAAGGCCGTCCGCGAGACCTTGGCTGCCGATATCCCGCTGGCCGTTGACCACTTCCGCTACTTCGCGGGCGCCATCCGGGCGCAGGAGGGCCGCCTGTCCCAAATCAGCGAAGACACCGTGGCCTACCACTACCACGAGCCACTCGGCGTTGTTGGCCAAATCATCCCGTGGAACTTCCCGCTGCTCATGGCCTCTTGGAAGATCGCACCGGCCCTGGCCGCTGGTAACTGCATCGTGCTGAAACCCGCGGAGCAAACGCCTGCATCCATCCTCTTGCTCATGGATATTATCGGCGACCTCCTCCCAGATGGCGTACTCAATATCGTCAACGGCGTGGGCGAGGAAGCCGGTGCGGCATTGTCGGGTTCGGATCGCATCGCCAAAATCGCGTTCACCGGCTCCACCCCAGTGGGCAAGCTCATCAATAAGGCCGCCGCGGACAAGGTCATCCCGGTCACCCTGGAGCTCGGCGGTAAGTCGCCGTCCATCTTTTTCAAAGACATCATGGATGAAGATGACTCCTACCTGGAAAAGTGCGTCGAGGGATTCGTCATGTTTGCACTCAACCAGGGCGAAGTCTGCACCTGCCCATCGCGCGCCCTGGTCCATGAGGATATTGCCGATAAGTTCTTGGAGCTCGCCATCGAACGCGTCAAGAAGATCAAGATCGGCCACCCGTTGGATACCGAAACCATGATGGGTGCCCAGGCCTCCCAGGAACAGATGGACAAGATTACCGAATACCTCAAGATCGGCCCAGAAGAAGGCGCGGAAACGCTCACCGGCGGCCACGTGAACAAGGTAGAAGGCCTCGAAAACGGCTACTACATCGAGCCCACGGTCTTTAAGGGCAGCAATGAGATGCGCATCTTCCAGGAGGAAATCTTCGGGCCAGTGCTGTCTGTGGCGACCTTCAAGGATTACGACGAGGCCATCGAGATCGCAAATACCACCAACTTCGGCCTCGGCGCCGGCGTGTGGTCGCGCCAGCAAAACATCTGCTACCGCGCCGGGCGCGATATTCAGGCCGGCCGCGTGTGGGTCAACCACTACCACGACTACCCAGCACACAGCGCCTTCGGCGGCTACAAGGAATCCGGCTTGGGCCGCGAGAATCACTTGATGATGCTCGGCCACTACCAGGAAACCAAGAACATGCTGGTCTCGTACTCCGACGCCCCCGCAGGACTCTTCTAAACCCACAGCCTGCTTTAATCCGCCCTCGATTCCCCGGAAGCCACCGTGCCCAAACCGCGCAGGAACTGCGGATCCTCCCAATAAGATCCGTGGTCCCCGGGCAGGCCATCCGCGCCGGGCAGGGGAGTGGCGCCAAAGGACTGGGTGGTGGGATCCGGACCATGGATTCCACTGAGTGGCCCCGTCGCGATAGCGATGGGGTCATTGTCATTGGTCGCCGCCCACACGGTGCCGTGCAGCTCGCGGGCATGCTGGGCGCTGGTGCCGGGGCTTCCCACGAGCACGATATCGGAGGCGATGTCCTCCTCGCGCGCCGCATATCCGGTCACGACGGAGCCATAGGAATAGCCCACCACCGTTCGCTTCGCGCCTGGATACCGCTTGCCGATGCCCCGCTGAAACCGCACCAGCTCCTGCCCCGCTGCCCGCGCGGGATCGGCATGCACGGCGCGCGGCAAACTCGACGGGGCCTGGTAGCCCAACCACACGGCGGCAGGACCACCGCTCGCCTTGGCGATATTGCGGCCACGGTCCACGGCGCGCTGCCAGGTAGTGGGGTCGGAGGAATGCACGCCTTCGACAAACGTGGTCACGGACGCAGGCTCCGTGCGAAAGCCCTCAGGATCCACCAGTGCCACCAGCCGGCCGGGGCTGGTCTCCACGATGCGCATATCGGGGTTATCCGCGGCCAGCTGCGCCACGCGGTCACTGGCCTGGACGAGGTTAATCTCGTGGATGGTATCGAGGGGAAGATCGGCAAAATCTTCCAGCCGCTGCGGCGGTTCCACCCCCGCGGGCGTGCAGAGGGCGTCGATTTCTTGGGAGCAGAGCCAATCGAGGGCATCGCCAAGCGCGCGCACCTCCCGCAGCAGCACGCCGCCAGCTAGCGCGGCGGGGCCAGAAAACTCATCAACCTTGCCTAGAAAAGAAATGATCCGCGCCTCCACCCCCTCGCGCCAGGCCTGCAGATCCGCGTGCCGGTCCAGCACCTCGATGACGTGCTCCATCTGCCCAAGCGGGCTACTCAGCCACTCGGTCGCCTCCGCCAAACCGGAGCGCGCCGCCACGCCCGCGGGCCCGCCCAGCGATAGAGACAGCCAATCGTGGTGCGAGTCCACATAGTGATTATGCAGACCAGCGCGGTCCGCGGCGAGCTGCGCGGCGCTGTGGCGCAGGGCGGTCGATAAATTCATCGCGTCCTCCCCAAGCTCGCGGCGAGCGAGGAATCGAGCGCGCCGCTGCGGTCCAGGAAGGAGTGGAGGCTGCGCAGGCGCTCGGAAACGGTGGCATCGCTAAGCTGCTGCGTCTCAGACCACTGCGCCACCGCGCGCTGGAGGGCGGCAGACGTCCGGGAGGCCACGCCTAAGCGTGCCCCCGGCATAGCCGCCGCCGGCCGCGCCCTCAAGGCGTCTACATGTGCGGGAAGGTGTTCAGGAATATCTACATAAGTCATGGCCTTAAGCGTGGCCGCTGCGGGCTGTAGCCGCGAGGGCAAAATCGCCAACCCTGTGGATAACTAGGTGACGCTGCACTAAGTTGGGGTTTATGAAAGTAGCAGCAGTGCAATTGACCTCCACCGGCAGCATCGAGGAAAACCAAGAACTCGCCCTGGATAAAATTCGTGAGACCGCGGCGGCGGGCGCGCGCCTTATCGTGCTGCCAGAGGCCGCCTCGCAGAACTTCCGCTCGGGCCGCCTAGACGAGCAGGCGCAGAACCTCGAAGGCCCGTTCGCCACCGCGATTCAGGAAGCGGCGGAGGAGTTGGAGGTCACCGTCGTCGTCGGCATGTTCTGCCCAGCCGATACCATCGAGCGCGAGGACAAGACCATCAACCGCGTATCCAATACCGCGCTCGTCGCGGGCCCTGGCGTGCTGGGCGGCTACGAGAAAATCCACACCTACGATGCCTTTGACTACCGCGAATCCGATACGGTGCAGCCTGGGGAATCCTTGGTGACCTTCGACGTCGATGACCTCACCGTCGGCGTCGTGGTCTGCTACGATATCCGTTTCCCAGAGCAGTTCAAGGACTTGGCGCGCGAGGGCGCGCAGCTCATCGTCGTGCCCACCAGCTGGGCGGATGGCCCCGGCAAGCTAGAGAAGTGGCGCCTGCTCACGGCCGCGCGGGCGCTGGATTCCACCAGCTATATCCTCGCCGCGGGCCAATCCCGGCCAGGCGGCAACGCGGAGGCCGGATCCCCCTCGGGCCCGACCGGCATCGGGCACTCCACCATCGTCGATCCCAACGGCGTGCGCGTGGCCGAGGCCGGCTACGAAGACGAGATCCTCTACGCCGATATCGATCCGCACGAAGTAGCGAAGACGCGCCGCTCCCTGCCGGTGCTAGAACTTAACGACTAAGACTGCGCCGCATAATCCTCCGGCAGCCACTCCCGGTCGCGGCCCCAGCTGTGGCTTAAGATCCACTGCTTGCCGATGCCCCTTTTCTCCAACCCCTTCCTCGCTTCCGCCACCTCCTCGGCGCTGCCGAAGAGGGCGAAGTGGGTGGGCGTGGTTGTGGATAACTCGACCTCGTTGACTACTACATCGGTCGGGTCGGGGGAGAGGGTGTGGGTGGCGGCATCGGCAAGCGGCCGTGCGCCCAGCAGCCACGGGTCGTTTTCCTGCCGGATGATGCGACGCAGGCTGAGATCGGGGTAGAGTGCCGCAAGGTTCTGCTGGAAATGCGTGTCATAGTGCGCGCCGGGGCTATCCGCAACGGCGAAAATCTGTAGGGACAAGTTCTTCGCGAGGCCCTCCTCGCCCGCATCCGCGGCCTGGCGCGCCGCCAGCGCCAAGCACCGCGCCGCCGCCCAGCCCGTGCCATAGGCCACGATGACCAGCCTGCCCCCGCGCAACGCGCGCAGGTCCTGCCAGATGGACCCGGTGGGCCGGCCCAAAGTCCACCAATCGCCCGGCTTGGTATGCGCAAGCGACCGCGAGGCCTCGCCCACCGCGGCGACGTGGAAGACCAGCTGGCCGGTGGCATCGCTGGGCTGGGCTGGGGTGAGCATGCGCCATTGGCCGGGAAGGTACTGGGTGGTGACGGGGAAATACTGCCCCGGCTCGAAGGCAGCGGGCATTCCCGCCTCGACGCGAATGACCGCGGTTTCGCGCGTCGGCCGCTCCACCGCAACCACCTGCCCCGAATACGCCGGCGCCTCCCCAGCCAGGTCCGCCTCGCGCGCCGCACTGGCCATTTCCTCGCAAACCTGGTGGATGACGGCACAAGCGAAGTCGTATTGGTACCGCGTCAGCGCCAAAACCCGCAGGCCCTTGATGAGCGCCTCCTCGAACCGCGCATACACCTCGGCCGGGAAGCCGTGCCTGCGGTGATCGCGGCCGAGCTGCGCGATCTTCTCACGGACGGCCTCGGGCAGCGTGGCCTCAACCCCCACCCCAGCACCGGCGCTGCTGGGCTCCGCATGTTCAATCACCCACGCCAATGCGTGCACCATGGACCGGTGGGTGTCCTGCATAGAAAGGGAAAAGACCTGCCGCGCTTCCGGCACCATGAGGAAAAACTGCTCATGCACCGCATCGCGGTAGTCGTCTGCATACTTCCGGAAGTGCTCGCCCAATTCCCACATGTTTTCCCATCCTAGTGTGCTTGCCTGCCTTTTAGCGTGCGCATTTTCGTCCCCGCGCTATAGGTCCAGCACCTTGATAACCTCGCGCGCCGCCATGCGACCCGCCCGCGTCGCTCCCACCGTCGAGGCGGTCGACCCATAGCCGGCGAGGAAAACCCGCGGGTTCGCGACAGGCGAGACCTCGTTGCGCATGACAATCCCGCCCTTGCGTGAGCGCAATCGCAACGGTGCCAGGTGGTCCAGCACCGGGCGGAAACCGGTATTCCAAAAGATGACGTCCACCGCCAAGTGCGTGCCCGCCGGATACGGCTGCCATGCCGCCACGCTTTCCGATGCCCCCGCCACCTCACTGCTCACATCAGTTCTGCCGCCGGCCGCCGTCTCGCCGTCTGTCACCGTCGAGTGGTCCGCCGCAGCGTCACCCCTCGCGGCGGCCCCGCCGCTCGCAGACCCGCTAAACCGCACGCCGGTCGCGTCAATGGCATTGAACATGCCGCGCGAGACCAGAACGCCGCGCTCGACCGCATCCAGGTATTCCTGCCAGGGCGGAATCCCGGTGGTCGAGACCACCGAGGCCGGCGGGCTGCCGCTAAAGACCCGCTCGCGGACCTTCTTTTCCACATCCAAGCCCCACTGCTTATCGAACTCCGTATTCGTAAAATCCGGCGCCCGCCGCGTGGCCCAGGTGGTCTGGGCGATGCCCTCAAGTTCCAATAGAAACTGCACCGCGGATAGCCCACCGCCGACGACCAACACGCGCTGGCCTGCAAAATCCTCCGCCGACGAATAGTCCTTGGTGTGCAATTGGCGCCCGCCGAAACTGCTAATACCCGGAATATAAGGAATATACGGCCTATCCCACGTGCCGGTGGCGTTAACGATGGTGTCCGCAGAAAACTGCTCGCCGGACTCCAGCGTCACGAGAAACGCGCCGCGTGCGCCGCGGGGATTGCGCGCGCCGCGCGCGCCGGGTTCTCCGGGCAGGGCACGGACGCTGCGGACGCGCGCCGGGCGGTAGGGCCGAAGTTGGAACTTGTCCTCGTAGGCGCCGTAGTAGGCGGCGACTACGTGGGAGGCGGGGGAGGAGGCATCGGCAAGCGGGGCGGGCATGCCCGGCAGATCCGCGATGTTATGGGCCTTTCCCAGCGTTAGGGAATCCCACCGGTGACGCCAGGCGCCGCCGGGGGCGGGGTTGGCATCGATAAGCAAAAAGTCTTGGGCGGGGATAAGGCCGCGGGAGGTGAGCTGCTGGGCCGTTGCCAAGCCTGCCTGGCCCCCGCCGATGATGATGCTGAGGTAGTGCTCCACCGTGCCATTGTAACGGGGGTGAAAAATCCGCCGTATGTTGTGGCTCACTACATGATAGGTAATGTACTTTTTATCTGCGCGCTCGCTACTCGTGAGCAGCCTGCCATAACTGCACAGCTAGAAAGGATTCCCATGGAAGATTTTTCCGCTTATACGCTCATGCTGGACGTGGGTTGGATTTCCTTACTCATGGTCATCGGCAATATTTTGCGCCACCAAGTGAAGTTTATCTTCCAGGACTTATTGCTGCCTGCCCCCATTACCGCCGGCCTGCTTGGCCTGCTGGTCGGGCCCAACGTGCTGGGCTGGATCAACTTCTCCGATAACCTCGGCGACTACACCTCCATCCTCATCGCCGTGGTCTTTGCCTCGATGGCGTATTCCATGGAGGTTGGCGGCAACATGGGCAAGGGCGCGCGCAATATGTGGGGCTATTCCACCATGATGTTTACCGGCCAGTGGGGCCTTTTCATCGTGCTGGGCCTGCTCTTCTTCGCCCCGGTCTTTGATACCCCGAACTGGTTCGGCATGATGCTGCCGGTTGGATTTACCGGTGGCTTCGGCACGGCCGCCGCTGTGGGTGGCGCGCTGGAGGGCGTTGGCGCCGAGGCGGCAGCGTCTCTGGGCTTTACCTCCGCGACCGTCGGCACGCTGGCCGCAATTATCGGCGGTGTCATCGCTGGTAACTGGGGCATCCGCAAGGGCAAGGTGTCCTACGTTCCCAAGGAGCTGCCGGAGGAGATTCGCCGCGGCTACATCAAGAACCTGGATGATCGCCCCTCCCTCGGCCGCGCGACCACCAACCCTTCTTCCATCGAGCCGCTCGCGCTGCACTTCGGCTTCATCATTCTCACGGTCATGACGGCGTACGGCGTCAATAAGGGCATCTCCAGCATTTGGGAAAATGTTTCCATCCCGCTCTTTGCGATGTCCATGGTTATCGGCCTCATCTTTCGCGCCATCATGAACTTCGCCGGCGCCGAGGACTACCTGGATAAGGATTCCGTATCCTCCATCTCCGGTGCCGCTACCGATTACCTCATCGCCTTCGGTGTGGCCGCCATTGTTCCTGCCGCTATCGCCTCCTACTGGCAGGCACTGCTCGTTCTGTTCATTCTGGGCACCATCTTCTGTACCTTCTTCTTGATGTGGTTCCCCGCCGAGTTCTTTGGCGAGCGCTGGATCGAGCGCGGCATCTTCGGCTGGGGCTGGGCGACGGCCACCGTGGCTACCGGCATCGCCGTGCTCAAGATCGTCGACCCGAAGCTGAAGTCCGGCACGCTGTCCGAATACGGCATGGCCTACATCGGCTTCGGCCCGTTCGAGATTTCGTGGACCATCATTGCACCAATGGCGGTGATGTACGGGTTTACCGGCGCGTTCGGTGCCGTTTCGCTGGCCATTTCCATCGGCGTGTACCTGACGTTCAAATTCATGGGCTTGCTCCCGCCGCGCGGCACGATTTTCAAAGAGGGCATCGGCCACGTGGGTCAGAAACAAGAAACCTAGCCCTCACATATCTACTCTGCGCAAGCCGGGCTCCCACATTTTTGGTGTGGCGGCCCGGCTTTGTTGTGCCGCCAATTCGCTTGCTTGCCGATGCCCCCTTAACCCCCACCTCGATTGCACCGTGCACCCCCACTCCTAGGCCGGCCGGACTTCGGTAGGGCTGTTGTGACAGCGCGGCGTGCTCACTCCTATGCCGACAGGACTTGGGTAGGGCTGTTGCGGCATTGCGGCAGAGCTGAGGAGCATAGCGTGGGAAGTTGAGCCAGGTGGACTCAAAAAATTTGAGTTGAGTGGAATAGGCTCAACTTTATGTGCGTTATACCTAGTGAATCCTTAAAATGGACGAATAAATCTTAGAAGGAGAAACGTACACATGAGTTCTTTTAACCCCACCACCAAAACACAAGAGGCTCTGCAGGAAGCCCTGCAGACCGCTTCCGCGAATGGCAACCCGGATATCCGCCCGGCGCACCTGCTGGCGGCCATCCTTGGGCAGGAAGGCGGCATTGCCGCGCCAGTGCTCAAGGCCACCGGCGTTGACCCGGATACCGTGCTGAAAGAAGCGCGCGAGCTGGTTAACTCTTATCCCAGCGCCGAGGGCGCCAATATGTCCAACCCGCAATTCAACCGGGATGGCCTGAATGTACTGACCAAGTCGCAGGAATTGGCGGGCGAGCTTGGCGATGAGTTCGTGTCCACCGAAGTCCTCCTCGCCGCCATCGCCGGTTCGAAGACCGACGCCGCCGAGTTGCTGACCGGTCGCGGCGCAACCTACGACGCCATCAAGGGCGCCTTCCCCTCCGTGCGCGGGGCCGCCAAGGTGACCTCGGAGAACCCGGAAGACCAATTCCAGGCCCTGGAAAAGTACGCCACCGACCTCACCGCGCGGGCGCGCGAGGGCAAGATCGACCCGGTCATCGGGCGCGATCAGGAAATCCGGCGCGTCGTCCAGGTGCTCTCGCGCAGGACGAAGAACAATCCGGTGCTGATTGGTGAACCGGGCGTCGGCAAGACTGCGATCGTTGAGGGCCTGGCCCGCCGCATCGTGGCTGGCGACGTCCCTGAGTCCCTGAAGGGCAAGACGCTTATCAGCCTAGATCTCGGTTCCATGGTCGCCGGCGCCAAGTTCCGCGGCGAGTTCGAAGAGCGCCTCAAGGCTGTGCTGGATGAAATCAAGCAATCTGAGGGCGAAATCATTACCTTCATCGATGAGTTGCACACCATCGTCGGCGCCGGCGCCACCGGCGAAGGCTCCATGGATGCCGGCAACATGATTAAGCCCATGCTGGCCCGCGGCGAGCTGCGCCTCGTCGGTGCAACCACGCTGGATGAGTACCGCAAGTACATCGAAAAGGACGCCGCCCTCGAGCGCCGTTTCCAGCAGGTCTATGCTGCAGAGCCGTCCGTGGAAGACACCATCGGTATCCTGCGCGGGCTCAAGGAGCGCTACGAGGTGCACCACGGCGTGCGCATCATGGACTCTGCCTTGGTGTCTGCGGCGGAGCTATCGAACCGTTACATCACCAACCGCTTCCTGCCGGACAAGGCCATCGACCTAGTCGATGAAGCCGGCTCCCGCCTGCGCATGGAAATCGACTCCTCGCCGCAGGAAATCGATGAGCTCGAGCGCATCGTTCGCCGCATGGAGATCGAGGAGCTCGCGCTGAAGAAGGAATCCGACGCCGCCTCCAAGGACCGCCTGGCCGCCCTGCAAGGCGAGCTCGCGGACCAGCGCGAAAAGCTCGGCGAGCTCAAGGCGCGCTGGGCCAACGAGAAGAAGGCCATCGATGACGTGCAGGATATTAAGGAAGAGCTCGACGATCTCCGCCGCCAAGCAGAAATTGCCGAGCGCGACGGCGACCTCGCCCTAGCCTCCGAGATCAACTACGGCAAGATCCCGCCGCTGGAAAAGGACCTGGCAGCAGCCGAGGAAAAGGCCGCCGCCCAGCGCAATACCATGCTGGATGAGGAGGTCAGCCCGGATACCATCGCGGAGGTCGTCTCCGCGTGGACCGGCATTCCCGCCGGCAAGATGCTGCAGGGCGAGACCGAGAAGCTGCTGAACATGGAATCGGTGTTGGGCAAGAGGGTTGTCGGCCAGCGCGAGGCCGTGACCGCTGTTTCCGATGCCGTGCGCCGCTCCCGCGCGGGCGTGGCTGACCCCAACCGCCCGACCGGATCCTTCCTCTTCCTCGGCCCCACCGGCGTGGGTAAGACGGAGCTGGCTAAGGCGCTGGCGGACTTCCTCTTCGACGATGAATCCGCCATGGTGCGCATCGATATGTCCGAGTACGGCGAGAAGCACTCCGTTTCCCGGCTCGTCGGTGCCCCTCCGGGATACGTCGGCCACGAAGCCGGCGGCCAGCTCACCGAGGCCGTGCGGCGTCGGCCTTATACGCTCGTGCTTTTCGACGAAGTGGAAAAGGCCCACCCCGACGTCTTCGACGTCCTCCTCCAGGTCCTGGATGAGGGGCGGCTTACCGATGGCCAGGGTCGCACCGTCGACTTCCGCAATACCGTCATCATCCTAACGTCCAACCTGGGCGCCGGCGGTACGAAGGACGAGACGATGGAGGCCGTGAAGAGGGCGTTTAAGCCGGAGTTCATCAACCGCCTCGATGACGTGGTGATGTTCGAGCCGCTGTCGGAGGAACTGCTGCGCGGCATCGTGGACATCCAACTGCGCGGTCTCACCGAACGCCTGGAGGCCCGCCGCCTGACGCTGCAGGTATCCGATTCCGCCAAGTCCTGGTTGGCCGACCGCGGCTATGACCCCGCCTACGGCGCCCGTCCGCTGCGCCGGACCATCCAGCAGGCTATCGGTGACAAGCTGGCGAAGAAGCTTTTGGCCGGTGATATTGCCGATGGCGATACCGTCCACGTCGACGTCGCCGATGGCGGCGCGGAGCTGGACATTTCCGCTCGCTAAATTACCGGGCGAAAAATAATGCTCATGCCTTTAGACTGGAAGGCATGAGCATTTTAGTTTCCCCGCAGGAACTCAAAGAATCCATCTACCACGGCGATCGTTTCACTCTTCTCGGCACCCACTGGCACCCCAAGACGGGCCAGAGCTTCATCGACTTTGCGTCCCAGCACATCCCCACCGCACTTTTCGGTGATACCGGTGCGGCCTTCGTCGGCCTTCCCGGCTCGCGCAATGGCCGCAACCCGCTTCCGGACGAAGACAAGCTGCAAGCCTGGATCCGTTCTTGGGGCCTGCAGGAAGACCGCCCCGTGGTGGTCTATGACGAGGGCCGCGGGCTTTTTGCCGGCCGCGCGTGGTGGACGCTGCGCTGGGCCGGCCTAACTGATGTGCGCATCCTCGATGGCGGCCTGGAAAACTGGCTCGCGAACGGTTACCAAACCCTCACGGGTCCGGGCAATATCGCGGTCGGCTCGAAATTCGAGGTCACTCCCGGCCAGCTGCCTACCGCCACGATTGAAGACGTCCGCGAGCACGATGGCGTGCTCATCGATACCCGCTCGAGTAACCGCTTCGCCGGCCGCCGCGAGAACCTAGATTTGAAGGCGGGCCACATCCCCGGTGCGGTCAATGTTCCCGAGCGCCTCTTCCACAACGATGGGGTGCGCACGTTGAAGTCGCCGGATGAAATCCGTGAAGTGCTGGCCGCTGCCGGATTGACTCAAGAAAACACCAAGGATGCAATCATCTATTCCGGTTCGGGCAACCACTCCGCTCTTGCACTCGCGGCGATGGAGAACGCAGGATTTACCGGCCTGCGCCACTACATCGGCGGCTGGTCGCAGTGGTCGGCAGACCCGACCAACCCGGTAGAACGCGGGGATAGGACTTCGGTTAACGATTAATTCCAATTAATCGCTCCGACTCCGACTGGTACCGGCACCGTGGGGTGCCGGTACCTATTATTATCAGGAGATGATGGCTTCTTTACTCCTGATTTTCGCACTCGTGCTCGGCATCGCCGGTGGCTTTTTGCTGTACTACGATCGCACGCAGCGCGCAGCCGATGCCCAGCGAGACACCGCATCCCAGCACGACCCGAAAGACTGGGACACCCGGGAAGACCAGGATGCGCCTTCCCACGCAAGCCCCGAAACTGAAGAGGGCGCGGAAGACACCACAGGCTCCGAAGCAGTGACAGATCCTGAGAGCGAAGGCGGTACTGAGGCCCACCCCGGTTTCGTGGCGAAATACTCGCCGTTTCCCGATGTTGAATCCGATTCTTCCTCCGCAGTCTCTTCAGGCCGTCACCATCGCACTGCAGACGATTCAGACCGCAGCGATGACGACAAGGGCAGCGGTGACGACAAGATAAGTAAAGACAAAGCCAACGCCGATAGAGGCAGAGCCGAAACCCGCGCCAGCGAGACTGAGGCTCTTTCTGACAATGACGTTGTAAAAGGTAGCGCCAACACTGCAGGCAACACTGAAAAGACGTCGGAAATTGGCGCAGATTCTGACGTTAACCAGGATGCGGACTCGGACGCAGAAACGGAATCGGGTGGGGATGACTCCCCCGAAGAGGCAGTCCAGGAGGGAGCTGAAGAGCAATCGGAAGGGCACGCTAAGTCCAAGCCGGTAGGGCGGCCGCGGCCGCTAATCCCTGGCACCATTCGTCGGGAGCGCAAGAACTGGGCGGAAACCCGGGGCTTTGAGTACATGAAGTCGGACCAGTATCTTGTCGATGAATGGACGAGGGGAGTGGCCTCCTCCGGCGCCGCGCCGAAAGATATCGTTGCCGGCAACGTGTACGGCCACGAAATGCTGCTGATGGATATTGACGGCGTCAATGTGATGGCGATCCGGACGGGAGCGGCATCGGATGTGGTCATTGATTTCCAGCGCTTCGGCAGCCAGGAGGCCGAGATGTCCGAGGACCTGTTGATGGCCATGAGCATCGAAGGGTTTGATGTATATTCCTCCGATCGCGGCGTGGCGGAGCGGATGGTGGACGAGCGCGTGCGAATTGCGTTGCAGCGCATGCCGGAGGTGGTGTCGGCGCTGTGGCTGGAAACCGAGTGGGTTTTGGCACAAACCACCAAGCATTCGCGCACCGCGGATTGGGAGGCAATGCTCCCGCCCTTGGCTTTACTTGCCGATGCTTCCCGCGTTCTCCCACCCCGGTCCTCCTCCGTGCATACCATCCACCTTGAGGACTTGGACCCGGCCAGGGAGATTCCCGCTGCGCCTGTGGTCGACGCGGTGGGTGGAACAGCGGCGGCGGGGCAGCCGGAGTTTTCCCGGCCGGTCATTCAACGGCCGGAGGAACCGTTGGATATGCCCTCGCGCACGTATTCTGAGACCCGCGGCCCAGTTGAGCACACGGCGATTGGGGCGGACGAAGTCGATGCCATTGCCGATGGCAATGAACGCCCCACCCCCGACTCGGGCACCGCCCGCCTGCCGCGCCAGCAATTCGGGGAGGCTTCCATCTTCGACGACGCTTCCGATGATGCTTTTGGTGACGGCCTCGGTGACGCGGACAAAAATGCGGCCAAAGACTCGTCCACCGGCTCAACCAGAAATTCTTCTCGAGGCAGCTCCCAAGACGCCAGTGGCACGGCCGCTGCACGGGAGAAAGAGGATACAGACCGTCATGACGATTCCGGGTCGCAGCAGGGAGAGTAGCCTAGAATGTTGCGTTGGCCCACATAGCCAGGACTTTCCTCATATGCTGAAAACTCTAAAGAAACTCTAGAAAAAGGAGCAATGCGATGACTGAAGTGCACCTGCAAGAAGACAAGAAGAAGCGTCTCGCGGAACTGGTCAAGGAGCTTGCCGTGGTGCATGGCAAGGTGACTTTGTCCTCGGGCAAAGAGGCTGATTACTACGTTGATTTGCGGCGTGCGACCTTGCACCACGAAGCCTCCCGCCTCATCGGATCCTTGCTCCGCGAGCTCACCGCCGATTGGGATTTCGCGGCCGTGGGAGGACTGACCCTTGGTGCGGATCCGGTAGCGACCTCCATCATGCATGCCGAGGGCCGCGATATCGACGCCTTCGTCGTGCGCAAGGAAGCTAAAAAGCACGGCATGCAGCGCCGCATCGAGGGCGCGGATGTGACCGGAAAGAAGGTGCTGGTGGTCGAGGACACCACCACGACCGGCAACTCGCCACTCACGGCAGTCGCCGCATTGCGCGAGGCTGGAGCAGAGGTGGTCGGTGTGGCTACCGTCGTTGACCGCGCTACCGGCGCCGAGGACGTCATCTCGGCCGAGGGCCTTGAGTACCGTTCTTTGCTTGGCTTGGGTGACCTTGGACTCGCGTAACGAGATGGACCAGGAAAGCCAGGAGGCGCCCGCCGGGCAGGCCGAGAGTTCTGCGCAACCAGAGCAGCAGGAGCAGCGAGAGCAGCAAGAACAGCCCGAGGAGGCGAAGGGTCCCACCGAATGGAACGAGGGCCGCCACGGCGTGGGGCCCTGGGAAGGTCCCTGGCCGGAAGGCACGGAGGCGGACAAATACGATCCGGAGCTGCTGCGCGAGGGCGACCGGCGCAATGTCGTCGACGCGTATCGGTATTGGCGGAGGGAGGCGATTAAGGGGGATATCGATAAGCGGCGGCACAGCCTGCATATCGCCATCGAGAACTTTGAAAATGACGCCAATATCGGCACCGTCGTGCGCACCGCCAACGCCTTTGCCGTCGATACCGTCCACATTGTGGGGCGGCGCCGGTGGAACCGCCGCGGTGCCATGGTGACAGATAGGTATCAGCATCTGCGGCATCATGAGAGCGTCGATAAGCTCATTGCCTGGGCAGCCGAGGAAGACCTGACGGTCGTGGCCATTGATAACACCCCCGGTTGCGTGCCCCTCGAAACCGCCGAACTGCCGGAACGCAGCTTGCTGCTATTCGGGCAAGAAGGCCCCGGCGTCAGCGCCGCCGCGCAAGATGCCGCCCTGATGACCTGCTCCATCGCGCAATTTGGCTCTACGCGGTCCATCAACGCGGGCGTGGCCGCGGGCATCGCCATGCATACTTGGATCCGGCAGCACGCCGATCTGAACAATTCCTGGTAAGAGATCGTTACACTAACTGTAATAAACCTTGCTACTGGAGTGATAAAGAAATCGTGGAAGAAAAGTGGGCCCACCGCGCCGAACTCGCGGAAACCGCCATTGATGAGCGCCATGCGCATTCCGTATGGGGCCTGCCGCGAACCAACCTCGCCATCGTCAGCTGGCCGCCCACCACGAAAGAAAAGCTCCTCGTGCACTGGCACTACTGGTGGCAGGCGCACTACCTCGATTGCCTCGTCGATGCGGCGGAGCGGAAGAATACTAAGGCCCGCCGCCAGCGCATCCTTGACACCATGCGCGGGATTCGCATGCGGAATCTTGCGCAGCTGACCAAGAATAAGTACTTCGATGACAAAGCCTGGCTCGCCCTCGCTTTCGGGCGCGTGGGCGAGGTAAAGAAGATGAAATCGCCCAAGGCGTTGGCGTCTTTGCAGGGCAATATCACCGAAGGCCTCGATGACTCGCTGGGGATATTGCCGTGGCGGGACGGAGAGAACTTCATGAATGTGCCGGCCAATGGGCCCGGTGCCATCATGCTCGCGCGGATGGGCGATATCACCGCGGCCCGCCGCATCGTTGACTGGGTCTACGACAACTTGGTCAATGAAGATGGCTTCATTATGGACGGCGTGCGCATGCGCATGGACGGCCCCGAAATTGTCAAACAAGTCCACCCGTACTGCCAAGGCGTGATGTTGGGGGCATGCCTGGAGATTGTGTTGGCGATGCGGGAGGAGTCGAGCATCGGCAAGCTGGAGCAGATCGACAGCGTCTACGAGGCCGAACTGGCATCCGAGATGATGAGCTACATCATTAAGATTCGGGGCTTGGTGCAGGCTATTGCTTCCGGGATGGCGACTCCCTCCGGCGTCGTGGATTGGGAGACCGGTGATGGTGATGGCGGCCTGTTTAAGGGCATTCTGATGCGCTATCTTGCCGATGTTGCCGTGCGGTTGCCCGGGGACTCGCCCGCGAACCGGGCCACCAAGAAGCTGGCGACCCGGATGGTTGTGGCGTCTGCCGAATCCGTGTGGGAGCACCGGCTTGAGGTTGATGGCCTGCCAATTTTTGGCTCTGACTGGACTGCCGATGCCCGCCTTCCACACAACTACGGCTTCGGGCACACGACCGTGAGTGAAAAGATGGGAATCATTCGCGTGGATGAGCGCGACCTTTCCGTGCAGCTATCTGGTTGGATGCTTCTGGAGGCGTGTGCTCGGGTGGCTCGTGACCTGCATAAAACATCGGGTCGCGATTAACCGCGTTTAACCGTGCTGTTAAACACCTTGCGCGGGGTTTGTCGTGTGGGGGCGCGTCATTTTTGAGAGTTGGGTAGTAAACACAGGAAATGTCACACCAATTTTGCGGCGGGATTCCGGAAATGTGGGCATAATTGGGTGTTGGAACGTGTTTGACCGCAATCCCACTTAAGGATGGAATTTCATGCCAATTGCAACCCCCGAGGCGTATAACCAGATGCTGGACACCGCGAAGCAGAACGGCTTCGCATTTCCAGCCATCAACTGCACCTCGTCTGAAACGATCAACGCAGCACTGAAGGGCTTTGCCGAGGCAGAGTCTGACGGCATCATCCAATTCTCCACCGGTGGCGCAGAGTTCGGCTCTGGCCTCGCGGTCAAGAACAAGGTTAAAGGTGCTCAGGCCCTAGCCGCTTTCGCGCACGAGGCAGCGAAGCACTACGGCGTCAATATCGCCCTGCACACCGACCACTGCCAGAAGGAAGTTCTGGACGATTACGTTCGTCCGCTGATGGCCATCTCCCAGGAGCGCGTCGACCGCGGCGAGAACCCGCTTTTCCAGTCCCACATGTGGGATGGCTCTGCTATTCCGATCGATGAAAACTTGGTCATCGCCCAGGAGCTTCTGGAAAAGGCGAAGAAGGCACACATCATTCTCGAGGCAGAGATTGGTGTTGTCGGCGGTGAAGAAGACGGTGTCGAGGCCAAGGCCGGCGATAACCTGTACACGACTCCGGAAGACTTTGAAAAGACCATCGATGCCCTGGGCACCGGCGAGAAGGGCCGCTACCTGTTGGCCGCTACCTTCGGTAACGTGCACGGCGTCTACAAGCCGGGCAACGTGAAGCTGCGCCCCGAGGTCCTGCTGGAGGGCCAGAAGGTTGCGCAGAAGAAGCTCGGCCTGAGCGAGGGCGAACACGCCTTTGACTTCGTCTTCCACGGCGGTTCCGGTTCCGAGAAGAAAAAGATCGAAGAGGCGCTGCGCTACGGCGTCATCAAGATGAACGTGGACACCGATACCCAGTACGCGTTTACCAACCCAGTGGCTCGCCACATGATGGAAAACTACGACGGCGTGTTCAAAATTGACGGCGAGGTAGGCAACAAGAAGGTCTACGACCCACGCTCCTACCTGAAGAAGGCAGAGCAGGGGATGTCCGAGCGCGTCATCGAGGCATGTCAGGACCTCCACTCCGTGGGTAAGACCACGGCCAAGTAGGACGAGTCCCAATTAGCTTCATGTTGAGCTGAAGCCTAAGGCGCGACCGCACTGTAGGCACGACGAAGTAGCCGCTTCCCCCTGTGTGGGAGGCGGCTTTTCCTATTTCTGGTCCGATCTCTGGACCTAACGCTGGGCCCATCTGTGGGGCGCGGGGATGCGGCGGGGCTTTGCCGGACATGAGACAGAGCAGGCAAGTATGCCAGATTAGCCAGACAAGCTATGCCGGCCCGACCAGCTATGCCAGCGAGATTGGGCAGAAATATAGGCTGGCAAAGCCAGGTGGAGACGGCAGGCCCAGCGACCCGAGTGGACTAGACGGACCAGACGGACTGGGTGGGGTGAGGATTAGCCGTAACTCCTTGTTGGTCGTGGTGAATGGGCGGGTGAGGGGATGAACCGCGGGTTACCGCTCCACGGCGGGATCCAAGCGATGCGGCCCTTGATGCGAACCATGCGCCCGCGTGCGGTGGGTCGGGAATCATCATCTTGGTTCACCGCATTGTGATGGGCACAGAGCGTTACGAGGTTTTCTTGGTTCGTGGGGCCGCCGGCGGCCCAGGCGGTGAGGTGGTGGACTTGGGCGTCATCGGCAGGCGTGGAGCAGCCGGGCCAAGCGCAAATAGGATGTTCCGCGCGGGCTAGCATGCGCTGCTTCCAGCTGGCCATGCGTTCGGTGCGATACAGGTTTACCGCGCCGTGCTCGGGGTGAACCAAGCTGACGTAACCACGTTGGGCGAGGGTGCGGGCAACGAGCTGGGCGCCGGACATGCGCGCGCCGTTGGAAAGCTGAAGCATGATGTCATCGCCCTGGCCAGCAGTGATGTGATCTAGTTGGTCGAGGGTAATGATCACGTTGGTATGGACCGCGGGGAGCGCGCCGGGATTGCCCTCGAGGATGACCTGCTTGGCTGCCGCAAGCGGGTTTTCCTTATCCACGGAAGCGAGAACGCCCTTGATATCTGCGATATCCGTGGGGTCCGCGGTGATGGAGATGGTGTGGGGGCCATTGGGGCGTCGGGTGTAGCGGACGCCGTGGGAGGGCCGCTTGGCGGGGTTGAGCTGCTTGAGGCGCTTTTTCGCGATCGCCGGAATCAGGTGGGCTTCCGCGCGGCAGAGCTCCAGGCGGAGATCCCAACTGCGGTTGGTGTCTTTCACGCGGTGGGCGAAAGACTCGATGCTTTCAAGCACAGCGAGGTCGTGGCCGCGTGAACGAGCTGCCTCGCAGGCGAGGCGCTGCTTGCGGCTATTGGAGGTGCGGCCGAAATAGGTGTGTTGCAGGCGGGCGAGTTGCGCGGCGAGGAGCTGGCTGGCGCCGGCCTCGATGAGCTGCTGTTCGGAGCATCCCTGAAACTCGGCGACGAGGTCCACACCGCGACGGCAAAGTTGCAAAAATTCTGTGTTCACGGCTCCTGACCGTAAAAGCGGCACGGGTACGCGGCAATGGGGGAACAAAGCGAAACGGCGAATCTGTGGAATTCTTGCGCTGCGGGGGTCGCTGTCGCGCAGATATAGCGGGGTTATCCACAACCTGGCGCGGGCCGGGATGCGGGTATTCGGGGGCGGTGGTATGGAGCGGTCTTCTATGCTGGAGGTCATGTCGGAAGCGAAACAAAGAGTCTCAACGAGGCAAATGCTGCGGGTGGTGGACCGCTCAGTATTATCGCGTCTGCAACGCATCCGCTCGCGCTTCGTTTATATAATCCAGGCCACCGTCGGTGCCGCATTGGCGTATTGGGTGGCTAGCTCTCTCTTTGGGCATCCGCAGCCGTTCTTCGCGCCCATCTCGGCAGTCATCATTCTGGGGCTTTCGGGCGGGGACAGGATGAAAAAGGCAGTGGAGATGTCGCTGGGCGGCATCGTCGGTGTAGCCGTGGGCGATTTGCTCTTCCAAGTGGTGGGGCAGGGCCCGTTCCAGATCCTGTTCATCGTGGGAGCCGGCCTGGTGGTGGGGTCCTTTATTACGAAATCGCCGCTGGTGTCCAACCAGATTGTTTTTGGTTCCATCCTTATCGCCACGATTTTTCCGCCGACCGAGGGGCCAGGTGGCCTGCACCGGGCCATCGACGCGATGATTGGTTCCGGCATTGGGCTTATCACGATTGCACTGATCCCGAATTCGCCGTTGAAGGAAGCAAGGCGCGAGGTGTCGAAGGTGCTGCGGATTGCATCGAGCATTCTCAATGACGTCACGCATGGCATCCGCGATACCAATCCTGAGATTATTCGCGATGCCCGCGATGCGGTGCGCGGCACGCAAAATGACGTGAATACGCTGTTGAGTGCGGCGCAATCGGGGAGGGAGGCATCGGAAGTATCGCCGCTTTTGTGGACCTCGCGCAGGAGCATTCGGTCCCTAGAGCGCATCTTGTTGCCGGTAGATAATGCGGTGCGTGGGGTGCGGGTCTTATCGCGCCGCGCGCTCGTGCTTAGTGAAGACGGCGATACCGTGTCCGAGAAGCAGTTAGAGCTCTTGGAAGAACTATCAGAAATTATCCTCGCGGTGGGAGAGCTCTACGGCAGGCAAAAGCGGGACCACGATGAGGCGATAGAGATACCCGAGCTGGTGCAGCGGCTGCGCTACGTGGGCGGTCAAGCAGGCATGGATCTTATCGAAGAAGACGCGACGCTTTCTGCGTATACGATTCTCGCGCAGACGAGATCCATTGTTGTGGACATGCTGATGGTGTGCGGACTCTCGCGCGAGTCTGCCGTCGCGCACCTAGTTCCTACCTCTACGCACCCGGCGTTCCCGCCAGAGGTGTGGGAACGCAAAGATAAGCAGAAGGGGCAGAATTAGCAGGACCCCGCCCGCATATCCGCCGAGCGGGGCGCCGGTGCGGGGGCAGCGCTAAGAGCCAAGGGAAGTCGGCGTTAGCTGTGAAGAGTGGACTAGGGGCGTGCGATTTGGAGGTCGCGCAGGTGGCGGTAGAAGGTGAC
Source organism: Corynebacterium limaceinasi (assembly GCF_046717465.1). Taxonomy (NCBI): domain Bacteria; kingdom Bacillati; phylum Actinomycetota; class Actinomycetes; order Mycobacteriales; family Corynebacteriaceae; genus Corynebacterium; species Corynebacterium limaceinasi. The sequence continues at coordinate 2,232,425 of NZ_CP177100.1, read as the reverse complement.
GCGGGTGAGGGGGCGTTTGTGGGGGATGGCATCGACAAGCACGCGCAGCTGGGGGCCGCCTGCCTGGACCGCGCGGCCGGTGTGGACGGAATCCGGGTCGAGGCGGCCGGGTTTGCGCAGCAAGGAACGCAGGCGACCTTCGGGCTCGACGGGCGATGTCGCGCGGGCCGCTAGGATGCCCGGAGCATCGGTCATGGGGACCAGCCGCGCGCCAAAAGTGCCGCGACCGGAGGCGGCGAGGGTGTCATCATCGATGATGATTCCACCGGTAAACGGGCCATTGGACCAATCCGAGATGGTCGCGGAGCCGGCGACGGCCTGGCCGGAATCGTTGCGGATGAGCGGCACCGGGCGAACCGGGGCGGTGCGGGCGAGCTCAAGGGCCTCCTGCGGCGCGGCGGGAAGGCCCCAATTGGCGGCGGCGGCCGACTCGCCCGTGGGGATGAACGCGACCTCGGCCCACAGGTTATCGGCGCGCATGAGCCGGGTGATGACGGCGTTCAGCGCCGAGTCCGAGCCCGCGACGACGATGCGCAGGCGGTCCTCCAAGTACGGCTCCTGCGGGGCGGCGGCAGGGGCGCCGAGGTGGCGGACATCGGGCTGCGCGGCGATCTCGTCCAGCGAAGGCGTGGGATCGTGGGGGAGGAGATCGGTGGCGGCGGCATCGATAAGCGCGAGCTCCTTGCGGGAAGGAACGGCCGAAAGGTCAAAAGCCTCTGCGGGCAAGTCAATGTCCGAGGCACCGCAGCGGAGGAACAAAAAACGCATGTACATCATGCTACGTGGGCTAATCCGGCCAGAAAAGTGTAAGGTAAATGCGTATTTTGGCTTCAATAATGAGGAAGTGACTTAAAAGATGGCAGCGATCGTCATTGTCGGCGCCCAATGGGGCGACGAAGGCAAGGGCAAGGCTACCGATATACTTGGCGGGAAAGTTGACTACGTAGTCAAGCCGAACGGCGGCAATAACGCCGGGCACACCGTCGTGGTCGGCGGTGAAAAATACGAGCTGAAGCTCCTGCCCGCCGGGATTCTTTCTGAAAACGCCACCCCGGTGCTGGGCAACGGCGTGGTGATTAACCTTGAGGCGCTCTTTGATGAGATTGATGGCCTCGAGGCACGAGGGGCGAATGCCTCCCGCCTGAAGATTTCCGCGAACGCGCACCTCGTGGCGCCGTACCACCAGACCCTCGACCGCGTGCAGGAACGCTTTTTGGGCAAGCGCGCCATCGGTACCACCGGCCGCGGCATTGGGCCGACCTACGCTGATAAGGTCGCGCGCATTGGTATTCGCGTGCAAGATATCTTCGACGAATCCATCCTGCGGCAGAAGGTGGAGTCCGCGCTGGAGATCAAGAACCAGATGCTGGTGAAGATGTACAATCGTAAGGCCATCGAGGCAGAGCAGATTGTGGAGTACTTCCTGAGCTATCGCGAGCGCCTGCGCCCCATGGTTATTGACGCGGAGCTTGAGCTTAACCAAGCGCTTGCCAATGGTCAGAACGTGCTCATGGAGGGCGGCCAGGCCACCATGTTGGACGTCGACCACGGTACCTATCCGTTTGTGACTTCCTCGAATCCGACTGCGGGTGGGGCATCGGTTGGCTCTGGCATTGGGCCGACGAGGATTAAGACCTCGCTGGGCATTATCAAGGCCTATACCACCCGCGTGGGCGCCGGACCGTTCCCTACCGAGCTGTTTGATAAGTGGGGCGAGTACCTGCAGACCACCGGCGGCGAGGTCGGCGTGAACACCGGCCGCACACGCCGCTGCGGTTGGTACGATTCCGTGATCGCTCGTTACGCTACGCGCGTAAACGGGTTTACGGATTACTTCTTGACCAAGCTCGATGTGCTGACCGGTATTGGGGAAATCCCTATCTGCGTGGCTTATGACGTCGACGGCAAGCGTTATGACGAGATGCCGGTTACCCAGTCTGAGTTCCACCACGCCGAGCCGATTTTTGAAACCATGCCGGCGTGGGACGAGGACATATCCGAGTGCGCCACCTTCGAGGAGCTTCCGCAGAAGGCACAGGATTATGTGCTGCGCCTTGAAGAGCTGTCCGGCTGCCGCATCTCTTATATCGGTGTCGGACCTGGCCGCGACCAAACCATCGTGCGCCACGATGTCATGGAAGACCAGTAATGGACGTATTTGCGGTGATGAGCTCGGCCTAGCCGCGAGCTCATAAAAGTAAGAAGGGGCGAGGTACCTTGCTGAGGTACCTCGCCCCTTCTTTAGGATTCCGCGGGGCGCTCCCCGAGGCTATGACCGTTCAGCTTTAGTAAGCGGCGGTCAGGTTGTCGTAGCCGTTGATCTTGAGTGCTTCCAGCACGCGGTCCACGGCTGCCTGGTCAGTATCCGGGTTATAGGTGTCTGGGAAGGTCAGGTGTGCGCTGTGGCTGTCCTTGAAGTCGATGTTCATGAACTCGTGGCCCAGCTCGTCAGTAGCGAGCGCGAGTTCGCGCTGCACAGCCAACTTACCGCTCTGCAGGATAGGTGCAGAATAGTCCTGGTCTCCGTTGATTACATCTTCCTTGTCACCGGTGATATGGCCCTTTTCGGCGTGAGCGCCGGGCTCATCGGACTGGTCGGTGGACTGCTCAACGTCAGCGGTCTGGGTTACCTCTGGCTCAGCAAGCTGGTCCTGGGCGTCAACTGGGCCGGTGCTGCCAGTTAGCGGTAGTACAGCAGCGATGGCGCTAGCAATAAAAGAAGGAATAGACATTTCCGATCCTTTCTGGGTTAGTGTCTGAAACCGATAAAAATACTAGCACCGTAAAAGGCGAGTAACTATATGGAATTCAACTTGTTGATTCGTTCATTAAAATTTGTTTTAGAAGCTATTGACGGAAAAAAATGCTTTAGTCCAATATGTGGCATTAGACCCGCATTATTCGTCTTGAAGTGTGACATTCGCTATTAAGTTTAACCGGAGTGCAATATAATACAACGCCGGTGGGTGCGAGGGGTGCACTGGAGGTTGACGCTAATAAAAGCTGACATTTGATGGGATTTAGCTCATTAAAGTGGCTTAAGCCAAAGTAGCGTCCATTTCCTGTCAAACTTTAGAAAAGCAGACTGTAACTTTGGTTTATCCCCCATTTTAGTGGACGCTTCAATTACTGCACGACTTCTATTTACAGTGCAATTTTGCGCGAAGTATGCACGTTTTCCTGTGACGTTTGACACTTCTTGAAAGCATTTCCTTAAATGCAAATAATTTTCTTAATCAGTGCCTACAGGGGAGTTATACATAACTGAATAATGTCTGAAGGTAAGTTATAATGTCTGAAGGTAAGTTGAATCGAACATGTGGTCGCCATTGTTTGCGGTCTTTCATTTTGGGAGTTCAGGTGATTGAAGGCTCGTATTGCGTAAAACCAATGTTTGTGACTGTTTAAAAAGTGTACCGACATTTAGTGGGGTGCAAGACTGAGTTCAGAAAATGCTGGTAACAGCGTCAATAGAAATGGTAAATTTACTAAAAGCTGTAAGTTATCTATTAACCTATAGTATTCTGGAGTGAAGTTCACCTTCGAATAAACGTTTATTTATGACGGTTTTAATTGCCAGCTTCCGTTTATCGGTAAACCGGAATTGGCATAGTAAATTCGTTGACGTATCACTTGGATAAGTTTGAAATAATTCTCTTTGAACGCATGGACTAGTACTCTCATAAAGGCACAAACGGTGGCGATCGTAGCGGTTAGTGAACAGGGATCGTCTATCGTGTGTTCAAGTTTCACATTTAGGTTCTACACAGCTGAAGTTCGAGTTGTGTAGATGCGAATTGTAAGAAGATGTCCTTTTAAAGGGGAGAAGATGAGCGGAGTGCGCGATTCATTCCGGAGAAAGTGGACTGTATTAACCGCAATCTTTGCTGCATTTGCGGTTATTGCTGCTATGGTCACTGTTCCCTGGAATCAAGCAAATGCTGAGGAAAGTAATCCTACAGATTTTGAGCCAAATGTAAGTTTGGGAGATGTAAACAAGATTATGCCCAAAGGAGTAGATACTTCTTGGGGGCCACTTGTTTGGGCAGGAACGCCGCCAGAGGGTGCTGGTAAAGGAAACCCGAACAACAACGTGGGATGGGGCTGGTGTATCGAACCATTCGCCCAAATCCCACTGCAAACAAATCGGGTATATGCGAAGGAAAACGCAGAAAGGCTTGAAATCTCACCCGAATACAGGGATGGTGTGATCAATCTTGCACGGAAATTGAAGGATGCAGCGAAGCGGAAGGATAGTAAGGCTGCTGCAAACTACTCCGTGTATTTAGCAGCTTTAATTGCTGAGAAGGACACATCACGGGCTATAGCTGCCGCTACTATTACTGGCCGAGACCCATCTTACGGTGCGCTTGATCCAGGTCAGCCTACATACCCTAGCTTTACGGGAAGCCACGAGGAATTTACGGAACTGACTGGGTATCGAATTGTAGACGACTATGACCCGCCAAAATTCGAAAAAGATCCATCCGTGCAGATTCCGGAACAGCCTGAAGATGCTTATATCACGATTGTTCGTCCTCACGATGATAAAGGTAGGGTCGATAAAACACGCAGGGACCAGCCTGTGATGCCGCCGGATCAGCCTGGTCTACCTGATACCGAGGGGGACGAGCCGGAGGAATCCACGACTCCCGAGCAGCCTTCCGAGGAAGAAACCACGGAAGATGAGCCTACGGAGGAAGAGAGCACTCCGAACTCCACGGAAGAGCAGCCTTCCGATGAGGAGACCTCGACAGAGGAGACCACTTCCTCTGAGGAACCTTCGACGGAGCAAACCACTACTCAGCCAAGCACTGAGCCTAGCGAATCGACTCCAACTACTAGTGCATCCGAGAAGAAGTTGCAGCCCAAGATTCGCACCAAGGCAGAGTTTGCCGACGATGCTGACCAGGTTGTTGCTGGTGCCAAGGTGAAGGATACGGTTCACTATGAGGACCTGGTCCCGAACAAGAAATACACCCTTGAGGCTGAGCTGAAGGATAAGGCTGGAGACCACCAGGTCGTCGGCAAGGGCAAGAAGACCTTTACTCCAGAAAAGTCCTCCGGCGACGTGGACGTGGAGATCACTGTTGACAGCGGTCTTAAGAAGCCCATTGACGCGGCAGTTGCTTTTGAAACCTTGACCTCTACTGAGGTTGATGCGGAAGGAAAGTCCAACTCTGACTCTGACAAGAAGAATGTCATCGCAGAGCACAAGGACCTGAGCGACGAGGCGCAGACTGTAAATACCACCTGGAACCCAGAGATTTCCACCAAGGCGAAGCTTGCCAAGGGTGAATCGGTTGAGTCCGGCGCTAAGGTAACCGATACCGTTAAGTACAAGGATTTGGTCCCAGGGAAGCAATACACCCTGAATGCGGAATTGGTTAATAAGGCAGACGAGTCTGTAATTGGTAAGGGTGAGACGACCTTTACTCCGGAGAAGTCTGCTGGCAACGTTGACGTGGAAATCACTGTTGATAGTGATGTGACGGAGCCGGTTGAGGCTGCGGTTGCCTTTGAGGAGTTGACTTCTACTGAGGTTGACGCTGAGGGTGAGGGCACTCCGGATGCTGAGAAGCCAAATAAGGTTGCTGAGCACAAGGACATTAACGACGAAGACCAGACCGTAAACACTAAGAAGGACAACCAGCCTTCGGAGTCGTCTTCGTCGGAGACTTCAACGACTAGCTCGAAGCCAAGCGCCTCGGAGTCCAAGAGCTCTGAACCATCGACGGAGAGCAGTTCGGAATCTGAAACCTCGGAGCCGTCGGACTCGGAGACGTCCACTTCGAAGACTACGACCAGCACTGAGCCTTCGAGCACGACTTCTTCGGAAAAGCCGGAAGAGCCTGCTGATACTTCGGCAAAGCCGGAGATTTCGACGAATGCTGATTTTGCTCAGGGTTCGCATGAGGTTGTTGCTGGTGCTGAGATTGTTGATGAGGTCAGCTATGAGGGCTTGGTTCCTGGTAAGGAATACACGCTGCAGGCTGAGTTGATTAGCAAGGCCGATAAAGAGACTGTTTTGGGTAAGGGTGAGACGACCTTTACTCCGGAGAAGTCTGCTGGCAAGGTTGATGTGAAGATCACTGTTGATAGTGATGTGACGGAGCCGGTTGAGGCTGCGGTTGCCTTTGAGGAGTTGACTTCTACTGAGGTTGACGCTGAGGGTGAGGACACTCCGGATGCTGAGAAGCCGAATAAGGTTGCTGAGCACAAGGACATCAATGATGAGGATCAGACGGTAATCTCTGAGGATTCTAAGAAGGTTCTGAAGCCGGAGATTTCGACGAATGCTGATTTTGCTCAGGGTTCGCATGAGGTTGTTGCTGGTGCTGAGATTGTTGATGAGGTCAGCTATGAGGGCTTGGTTCCTGGTAAGGAATACACGCTGCAGGCTGAGTTGATTAGCAAGGCCGATAAAGAGACTGTTTTGGGTAAGGGTGAGACGACCTTTACTCCGGAGAAGTCTGCTGGCAAGGTTGATGTGAAGATCACTGTTGATAGTGATGTGACGGAGCCGGTTGAGGCTGCGGTTGCCTTTGAGGAGTTGACTTCTACTGAGGTTGACGCTGAGGGTGAGGACACTCCGGATGCTGAGAAGCCGAATAAGGTTGCTGAGCACAAGGACATCAATGATGAGGATCAGACGGTAATCTCTGAGGATTCTAAGAAGGTTCTGAAGCCGGAGATTTCGACGAATGCTGATTTTGCTCAGGGTTCGCATGAGGTTGTTGCTGGTGCTGAGATTGTTGATGAGGTCAGCTATGAGGGCTTGGTTCCTGGTAAGGAATACACGCTGCAGGCTGAGTTGATTAGCAAGGCCGATAAAGAGACTGTTTTGGGTAAGGGTGAGACGACCTTTACTCCGGAGAAGTCTGCTGGCAAGGTTGATGTGAAGATCACTGTTGATAGTGATGTGACGGAGCCGGTTGAGGCTGCGGTTGCCTTTGAGGAGTTGACTTCTACTGAGGTTGACGCTGAGGGTGAGGACACTCCGGATGCTGAGAAGCCGAATAAGGTTGCTGAGCACAAGGACATCAATGATGAGGATCAGACCGTAACCTCTGATGACTCCGATGTCCCAGGCAAGCCGTCCAAGGGCAAGATTCCTAAGTGGGCCATCCTGATTCCGGGCATTGGCTTGGGAATCGGCTTGGGCAAGATTATCTTCGGCCACCACGATCACGACCACGGCCACCATGATCACGACAAGCCGAAGGATCGTCCTGAGAAGGACACCGAGGGCCACGGTGAGCACCCAAGCACCGAGGTGAAGGGCCAGGATACGCCGGATAAGGTTGACCAGAACTCCAGCGAAGAGCCTCGCCCCACCGAGGTGAAGGGTCAGGATACGCCGGATAAGGTTGACCAGGGTACCGACAAGGACGATCGTCCGGTCGAGGTTATGGGCCAGGAGCCTGGAAAGACTGGTAAACCGCTACCGTCCGACGCAGGACGTACGAAGATCAAGTCCGTACCGTCCGGTGCGACCGAGCTTGACCCAGGTATGCAGGACTACATTAAGTAGTGTGAGCGTACTGGTCAGGTAACAGGCGATAGCGCCTGGGCACAACATGTCCCCCTTCAGGGTGTCACCGCACACGCTGGAGGGGGGCAACCCATCTGATAAACCATCGAGAAGACCACAATGAGGAGATTGGGCAATGTCTGAGGAGACAGGCCGCGAGGAACCCGTAAGCCGGGGTAAGAAGATCGGCTTTATCGTGCTGGTAGTGGCCGTAATTCTGATGTTGATCCAGCTGGCTCTCTACCTCACCACCGGTGGGGAAGATGATGAGGCTAGTGAGGGGGCATCGGAAAGCGTCTCGGCCGTTGACCCCCCGGACGATAAGGGCGATGCCTACGTCGATGATTCCGGTGCGCAGGAGCACGAATTCGAGCCGGCCCCGGGCCAATTCGAAGGCTTCGAAGGCATGTCCGTGGGCATCGACGGCGAGTACGCCGCCGTGGACCCAGTGCAGGTAACTGACCAGGGCGTGTTGCTGCCGCCACACGATGTCTCCCGCTTGGGCTGGTATTCCGCCTCGGCCGTGCCTGGCGATGCCGGCAATGTTGGCTCCAGCGTGATCACCGGCCACGTGAATTACCAGGGCCAGGGCACCGGCTATGCGGAGAAATTCACCCGGCTGCAGGAAAACCAGGAATTCACCGTGGTCATCGATGGTGAGGAGCGCACCTTCCGTGTGACGGAAAAGCCGTACCGCCTGCCCAAGGGCGGGGATTTCCCGGACGTGGTTAATGACACGGACGGTACCAACCGCCTGGTCCTTATCACCTGCGGCGGCAAGTTCGTCGGCGGTGCGCTGGGGTATGAGGACAACATTATTACCGTGGCAGAGCCAGTCGATGCCCCGGTTCCACCAGAGGCACCCCAGGCCTAGTAGCACGCTCTAGAGTCCAACGAGCGCCCGGTTCGAGGATGAAAATCCTTGGCCGGGCGCTTGCGTTTATGCACTTCACGCATGTGCGCCCGGGGTGCGCCGGGCATCTATGAAATAATTTGGGGAAGTATCTGCTGCTCGGAGCGGAATCAAAGGAGCAAAGTCATGGATATTCCAGGCAAAATCGCCGGTCATATCGGCACGCCGCTGACGGGCAATGCCACGAAGGTATTGCTGCTCGGCGCGGGCGAGTTGGGAAAGCAGCTGGCTATTTCCTTCCAGTCCCTGGGCCTTGAGGTCCACGCGGTGGATAAGTACCAGGGGGCGCCGGCGCATCAAGTGGCGCACTATAGCTATATCGCGGATATTACTGACTCCGCGCAGGTATCAGAATTGGTGCAGCAGATTCAGCCGCACTACGTGGTGCCGGAGGTGGAAATCGTTGCGGTGGAGGCCCTGGAGCAGGTTGAGCAGTCCACCGATGCCGTCGTCGTGCCCACGGCGCGTGCCTGCGCCCTTACCCAAGACCGCGAACGGGTGCGCGCGGTGGCAGAAGATATTGGGCTGCCGACCTCGGCCTACCGCTTTGCCTCTTCGGTGGAGGAGCTGGAGGAAGCGGCGACGGAGCTGGGGTTTCCGTGCATTGTGAAGCCGGACGTGTCCACCTCGGGCAAGGGCCACATGCTGGCACGGGACGTAGAAGACGTGCGCGAGGCGTGGGAGACGGTGCGCCGCGTTTCTTCGGATTCGCAGCGCGTGGTGGCGGAGCGCTTCGTGGACTTTGACCTTGAGGTCACGCTGCTGGCCATCCGGTCCATCGATCCGGCCACGGGCAAGCTGGCCACGTGGTTTAGCGAGCCCATTGGTCACCGCCACGAGAAGGGCGATCTGATTGAGGAGTGGCAGCCTACCGGCATGAGCGAGATTGCGCTGGAGAACGCGCGATCGGTTGCGGCGCGCATCTCCAATGAGCTAGGCGGGCGCGGCGTGTACGGCGTGGAGCTTTTCGTCGCCGGCGATGATGTTTACTTTTCTTCGGTCTCCCCGCGGCCTTCGGATACGGCGATGCTTACCGCCTATACGCAGCGCTTTTCCCAGTTTGATCTGCACGCCCGCGCCATTTTGGGCTATCCCATCGACGCCACGTTGATAACCCCGGGCGCCAGCATGTTCTTGCACGCGCAGGAGCCGCTTGCCGATGTCGCCTTTACCGGCATTGCCTCCGCCCTCCACTACGCCGAGACGGACGTGAAGCTCTTTGGCAAGCCCGATGCCTATAAGGGCCGGCGCATGGGGCTTGTGACCACGACGGCGGAAACGGTAGAAGAGGCCCGCGATCGCGCCGCACTGGCGGCGCATAAGGTGAGCGTGACCTCGACTCCTGGCCTGCTCGCGCAGGGCGGTGCGCGCGGCATCGACCCGCAAGCGGACAATGTGCCCGATATCGAGGTTGTTGAATACGAGGGTGGGGTCGAGCTCGACCCCAAGCTGACCTCAGGGGTGGACGATACCGACTAGCGCAGCGCTGGTTAGCGCTGCGGGGCACTGCCGACCGTGCCAGTCGGTGCCTAGTCAGGCCCGCAGTGCAGCGCTGGTTAGCGCTGTGGGCCGGCGTGCTTGACCATCTCGTCCCACTCGACGATCTTGATGCGCTCGCGGCCGTGCGGCTCGCCGGCGGCCTGCTCGGCGGAGTTGAGGCGGTGCCAGCCGTCCCAGGTGGTGACGGCGATATCGCGGCTGCTGAGCAGATCGAGGATATCCTGCGGATCGCGCTTGGTGGCGGACTCGAGCTCGCCTGCCTTGTAATCCTCTAGCAGCATGCCGGTGGTGTCCTTGGCGTCGGATTTAGTATTGCCAATCAAGCCCACCGGGCCGCGCTTGATCCAGCCGGTGGTGTAGAGGCCGGGAAGCTTTTCGCCGTCCACATCGGTCAGGACGTGGCCGCCGTCGTTGGGCATGGTGGCCGTGTCGTCATTGAAAGGAATGCCCTCGACGGACTGCGGGTGGTAGCCCACAGCGCGGTAGACCGATTGCACGGGCCACTCGGTGAACTTGCCGGTGCCGCTTACGGAACCATCGCCATTGAGCTCGGTGCGCTCGGTTTTGATGGCGGTGACGTGGCCGGCATCGCCAAGCACTTCTACTGGGGATTCAAAGAAGTGGATGTAGAGCTTGTGCGGGGCATCGCCAGGCTCGCGCATGGCGTAGGACTCTAGGGTCTGGCAGACCAAGTCGGTGGACTTGGCGGCGCGGCGGGCCTCCTCGGAAGCCTCGTCGTAGATGATGTCTTCTGGGTCCACGATGACCTCGATGGTGGGGGACTCATCGAGCTCCTTGAGCTCCTTCGGCGTGTACTTAGCCTGCGCCGGGCCGCGGCGACCAAAGACGTGGACCTCCTTGGCGCGGTTTTCCTTCAGGGAAGCGTAGACATTATCCGGGATCTCCGTCACCAGCAGCTCGTCTGCGGTCTTGGCCAAGATGCGGGATACGTCGAGCGAAACGTTGCCCACGCCCACGACGGCGACGGACTCCGCGGATAGGTCCCAATCGCGCTCGAAGTTGGGGTTGCCGTCATAAAAGCCCACGAATTCGCCGGCGCCGTAGTTGCCCTCGAGGTCCTCGCCGGGGATGCCCATTTCCTTATCGGCGGTGGCGCCGGTGGCGAAGATGATGGCGTCGTAGTACTCGCGCATCTCTTCGACGGTGATGTCCTTGCCCACTTCGATATTGCCCAGGAAGCGGATGTCTTCCTTCTCCATGATGTTGTGCAGCGACTGCACGATGCCCTTAATGCGTGGGTGATCCGGGGCGACGCCGTAGCGAATCAAGCCAAAGGGCGCAGGCATCTTTTCAAAGAGATCGATCTGCACGTCCACATCGGACTTTACGAGGAGGTCAGAGGCGTAAATGCCGGCCGGTCCGGAGCCGACCACGGCGACACGCATGGGGCTAGTCATCTGTTTAGGGTGTCCTTTCTTTAGGTTTTTCTCACATTCTACGCGGTGGCAGTGCGATAAATGCCACACTGCTCTGAGTTATCTACCCCCAGTTTAGGAGGTTGCGGAAGGGCGGGGGAGGGGGTGATTCACGTACAGTGGAGTCGTCACCACGTGCTAGTAACTGTGATGTACGGCATAATGTTACGGCGCGTGTTCCAAGTGTTCCCGTGACGGCAAAGGAAAGGTAATCCGCATGTCTGCATCCCAGTCCACAGTGTTAAGCTCCATCGGCCGCGGCTTCGACGGCCTCGATATTCCCGCCTTGGCGGATAGCCTTGGCGCTGAACTGCTCCGCTTAGAAGATTTCGACCCCACCGTGGCGGATGTATTGGCCAACGCGCCCACCGCCACTGCCGATGCCCTCCTGGTCCAAGGCACCGGCGAAATCTCCTTCGATGCGGAGGTCGCCGCCGCGCTGGGCCTGCCGCTGGTTATCATCTCCGGCGCCCCAGAGCGCGCGGCGGAGCTGGCACAGCGCAAGGCAGAATCCCTCGGCGCCACCGTGGCAGGCGTCTTCACCGACCTGGAGGCCGTGCCAGGTGCGTTAAGCGCGGCAGAGGAGACCGCGCCCGTCATGTCCGCAGACCTCTTCCAGAAGCAGCTCATTGACCAAGCCAAGACGACTGGATCTCACATCGTCTTGCCGGAGGGCGATGATGACCGCATCCTTGAAGCCGCCGATGCCCTGCTCCGCGATGAGGTCGCCCGGCTGACCATCCTGGGCAAGGAATCCGATATTAAGGCCCGCGCCAAGGATCTGGGGCTGGATATTTCGGGAGCCGATATCATCGACCACCTGGAATCGCCGCTTGCGGAGGAATTCGCCGCCGATTTCGCGGAACTGCGTAAGAAGAAGGGCGTGACCCTGGAGCAGGCCCGCGAGACCATGCAGGACATCTCCTACTTTGGCACCATGATGGTGCACAAGGGGCTTGCCGATGGCATGGTTTCCGGCGCCGCCCACACCACCGCCCACACCATTAAGCCGTCCTTCCAGATCATCAAGACCAAGCCGAATGCTTCGGTGGTCTCCTCCATCTTCTTGATGGTTATGCGCGGGCGCCTGTGGGCCTTCGGCGACTGCGCCGTGAACCCGAACCCAACTGCGGAACAGCTGGGCGAAATCGCCGTGGTGTCCGCGCAGACCGCGTCCCAGTTCGGCATCGACCCGCGCGTGGCCATGCTGTCCTACTCCACCGGCGCTTCCGGCACCGGCCCGGACGTCGAGCGCGCCATCGAGGCCGTCGAGGCCGCCAAGAAGCTGGACTCCTCGGTGAAGGTGGATGGCCCGCTGCAGTTCGACGCCGCCTGCGATCCCGGCGTTGCCGCGAAGAAGATGCCGGATTCTGATGTCGCGGGTAAGGCCAATGTCTTCGTCTTCCCCGATCTGGACGCCGGCAATATTGGCTATAAGACCGCACAGCGCACCGGCGGCGCCTTGGCCGTGGGCCCCATCCTGCAGGGCCTGAACAAGCCGGTCAATGACCTATCCCGCGGCGCTACCGTTCCAGACATCATCAATACCGTTGCCATTACCGCTATCCAGGCTGGAGAGAAATAAATGTCATACGTACTGGTCCTTAACTCGGGATCCTCGTCCATCAAGTTTCAGCTGGTGGACCCAACCGCTACTGCCACCGATGATCCACTCGTCTCCGGCCTGGTGGAACAGGTTGGCGAGCCGAGCGGTGCCATTACCATCAAGGTTGGCGGGGGAAAGGTCACCGAGGAACTGGAAGTTCCCGATCACTCCTTTGGCCTAAAACGCGCCTTTGACCTCATGGATGATCATCAGGTGGGCCCGAAGGACGTCGATATCATCGCCGTGGGACACCGCGTCGTACACGGCGGCCGCCTCTTCTCGGAACCGCAGCTCATCGAGGATCAAATTGAATCGATGATCGAGGACCTCATCCCGCTGGCCCCACTTCACAATCCCGCCAACCTGGACGGCATCCGCGTGGCGCGCAAGATCCTGCCGGATATTCCGCACGTGGCGGTCTTCGATACCGCGTTCTTCAATACCCTGCCGCCGGCCGCAGCGCTCTATGCCATCAATAGCGAGGTTGCTTCCAAGTACGATATCCGCCGCTACGGCTTCCACGGCACCTCCCACGAGTTCGTCTCCCAGCAGGTGCCGAAGATTTTGGACCGCGATCCGGAGCACACCCACCAGATCACGCTGCACCTGGGCAATGGTGCCTCCGCGGCCGCCATCCGCAATGGACGTGCCATCGATACCTCGATGGGCCTGACCCCGCTGGCCGGCCTCGCCATGGGTACGCGTACCGGCGATATCGATCCAGGCATCATCTTCCACCTGGTGCGCCAGGCGGGCATGAGCATCGACGAGATCGATAAGCTGCTCAATAAGCAATCCGGTGTCAAGGGCATTGCGGGCGTCAATGACTTCCGTACGCTGCGCGAGCACATCGATAACGGCGATGAAGACGCATGGCTGGCGTATAACATCTACATCCACCAGCTGCGCCGCTTCATCGGCTCCTACATGATTGCTCTGGGCCGCGTGGACGCCATTACCTTCACCGCCGGCGTGGGTGAAAACGACACCGAGGTGCGCCAGGACGCGCTGTACAACCTGGATATGTACGGCATCGACTTTGATAAGGAGCGCAACCTCGTCCGCTCCGATGAGCCGCGGGTCATCTCCACCGACGATTCCCCGGTCAAGGTCCTAGTGGTTCCCACCAATGAGGAGCTGGCTATTGCGCAGAAGTCTGCAGACGTTGCCGCCAAGGCGCGCGAGGAAGGCCTATTTAAGTAGGCCATGTAAGTAGGCCCTAGAAGGTGGTGATGGGCCGGACCTGGTTGGCCAAGTCCACCAGCGCGTAGCGGTGGCGGCTAAACGGGGCCTGGCGGGCAAGGGCCCGCAGGGTCTCGGCCAGGCCGGTGCGCAGGCCGCGCTGGGTAAAGGCGTACTCAAAGAGATCATTCGGCGAGGACGCCCGCGCGAGATCGGCGTTGCGCAGGAAGTTCAGGCCCGCGGAGATGACGGCGATCTTGATTTGGAGAAAGCGCGGCTCGTTGGTGGGGACTTCTTCGAGGCGTCGGGCAGCGCGACGAATGCGCGATTCCGATAGATCGTGCACGATGAGCTGCAGCACGGTGGTCAGCAGCGCCATGCGGAAGTGGCGCGAGGCATTGGGGACCTTATCCAAGGTGGCTACGGATAGCTCCACTTGGCTCTCCGCGCGCAATTGGCGTGCGAGCCCAAAGGCGGAGGACACCGTCGTGGGGTTGGTGGCCCAGACGATGCCGTATAGGCGCATGGAATTAAAGCGTAGCGCGCCCGGGTCTTGGGTGACGTGGGACCAGATTTCCGGCTGGCCCTCAAAGGCAGAAGAGGGGAGATCCGCCAAGGTGGTGTAGAGGTTGGAGCAGGCGCGGGCAACGGTGGCATCAATAAGCGATGTTTCACTGTAATCAATCTGCTGCAGGATGAGCTCATTGATGGCCGCGATGGCGAGCTTCGGGGCGGCCTCGCCGGGCAATAAATCGAGGACGGTGGCGAAGTACTCCTGGGCATCGACGTAATCATCGTGCAAGAGCTCCGTAATGCCGGCATACCACTGGTAACGCCAGTCGCGGCCGAGGCGGTCCTCGATGGAGCCTAGCCACTGGCGGGCCTCGTCGGTATAGCCCAAGTCGATCATGGAACGCACCACGCCGAGGGGAATCTCGGCGGAATGTTCGTATTCAGGGGTGCGCATGGCCTGGCGCAGGGTCTCGAGGGCTTCCTGCGGCTCGGCGTAGGATGTACCTTGCAGCAGGCTGGCGCCGACGTCATCGCGGTCTACCAGGGGCGTCGGCAAGGCGGAGACCACCTCGGGGGCGGTGATTTGGATGGTGCGGTCGATGCCATCGATAAGCTGATCCGTGCGAAAGACCAGGTGTTTGGTGCCAAAGGTGGTACGTTGCGGCGAGAAGAGCGAGTGCTGGGAGGGGTACTGGCGGCCGTCGCGGATGGCGAGCACCTCGCGCAGCACGCCGTAGAGCTGGGTGCGCAGCTCCTTGATGGAGCTAAACCGGCGCTGCGGGTCGCGGTGGGTCGCGCGCAGCAGCAGGCGGTAGAGGGAGAGGAAGCGGCGCAGCTCCGGCTCCTTGGAGGGGTTGGGGATGCCGGGAAGGAAGACGCCGTCCTCGCTGGGCAGCTTGAGGCACAGCGCCGCCAGGGTGCGGCCGATGGTATAGATATCGCTGGCGATGGACGGCCCCTTGGAGGCAACCTCCGGGGCCTGAAAGCCTTGGGTGCCGTAGATAAACCCGAAGGCTCCGATGCCGGAGACCGCGCCCAAGTCAATGAGCTTGACCTGGTCCTCGGTGACGATGATGTTATCGGGCTTCAGGTCGTTATAGACCACGCCGCGCGAGTGCAGGTACTCCAGCGCCGGCAGGATTTCCAGGATATAGCCAATGGCAATGTCAACGGGAAGCAGCTCGTTGGGCTGCTTGTTCCGCCTGCTTCTTAGCGATGGCCCGCCCACGTACTCCATGACGATGAATCCACCCGGCACGCGGTCATCGTCGATGAAGTTAAAAATCTTGACGATGCCCGGGTGGGTAATGTCTGCCAGAAACTCGCGCTCGGCTTCGGCAGCGGCCGTCTCATCGGCTGACTTTTGGGCCTGCATGCCCTTGAGCACGACCACGCGCCCGGAGACGTAATGGTCATTGGCCAGGTAAATCCAGCCCATGCCGCCGTGGGCGATGACGCCGAGGATTTCGTATTGCTCCGCGACCATATCGCCCGGTTCTAGCTGCGGCGGCGGGACCTTCTTGCCCTTGATCTTCTCTGAGGGATCGATGAGGGCAGCGGTGGGATTGGCCGGGGTGATAAACGGCAGGCGCACCATGCCATCAGCAACCGGCCGCTCGGTGCGCTGCGTGCCGCGGCGCTCGCGGAAGGTATCGATCGCCTGCCGGCGCGAACGCTCCGAGGATTTTTCCTGGGCCGTTTTTTCATCGCGTTCGCTCTCGCGCTGGGCGCGGATATTCTCTAGGTCCGCGAGCAGGCTGGAGAGGTGATCCGGGTCGATGGATCCATCGTCGTCTTCATCGTCATCGGCGAAGGGATCGAAGGCCACCGCCGAGGTTCCCGGATCCTCCCGGTGCTCGATGGGCTCGCTGGCGAACGGGTCATACGCCACGGCCGCCGTGCCCACTCCGCCGGTTTCGCTGGCATCGTCGCTCTCATCGGCGTCGTTGCCATTTCGTACGCCCTGAGCCGCGGTGCCCTGGCCCTCTGCGCCCGGGCCAGTCGTGCGCTGGCCAGCAGCGTTTTGGCCAGCCGTGCTGCCGCCCGCTGTGCGCCTACCCGTGGCCTCCGTATCCGGGAAGGCAGCCGCGGGAGCCGTGCCGGAAACCTGCGCCGCGGCGGTATCAACATCAGCTTCGCTAGCGCCTTTATTGCTAGTGCCAGCGTTATGAGTGGTGGCCGCCGTATCGGCGCCGACGTTGCTGTTTGCAGAGTTGGGGCGAGCAGCGGCGGTATCCGGACCAGCGGGGTCGGCGGCGTCACCTGTGTTGGCTGCGTCAGGGGAGTCGGCAGCGCCGAGGTTGCGGTCTTGGTCAGGGTCTTGGCCGTGGTCAGCGTCGCGGTAGGAAGCCTTGGTAGGCTTTCGGAATTGGCGCTGGGTATCGAGGTTTTCGGGCTCTAGGTATTCGAGCTCGTCTTCGCTGAAATTCGGGTTATGCTTCATGACTTATCTTCCTCGATGTATGTACCCGACGGCAGGGTGGGCTCGTCCAGGTAAGCACCTAGCCACCTGTCAAAGATGTCGGACCACGTCCCGTCGCGGCGGATGCGCTCCAAGGTGGAATTGACCTGGCGCAGCAGCGGGCGGGAGTCATGATCCTTGCTAGGGCGGCGCGCGGCAACGCCGTAGTTCTCGGTCTTTAGGGGCTCGCCCACGATGGAGGTATAGGAATCCTGCGCGGCCATGCCGGAAAGCAGGGCATCATCAACCACCACGCCATCGGCCTGGTTGAGCTGCAGCGCCATGAGGCAATCGCCCCAGGAGCGAGTGATGAGGATATCGGACTTGGGGGCGCGCTCGCGGATGGTATCCAGCGCGGTGGATCCGCGCACCCCGCACAGTCTTTTGTCTTCCGCATCATCGATGGAATTCATCCCGGAGCTGGTGAGCACCAGCATGCGGGTCTGCGTGGTCATATAGGGGATGGAAAAGGCCACTTCCTTCTCGCGTTCGGGGCTAATGGTCATGGTGCGCACGATGATATCGACGGTGCCATTATCCAGCGCGGCGGTGCGGTCAGAGGATTCAACGAAGCGGAAATCCACCTTATTGGGATCGCCGAAGATATCGCGGGCAATCTCGTGAGCGATATCGACCTCGAAGCCGCGGACATCGCCGGAGGCGGCATCGCGGTAGCTCAGCAGGTTATTGGAGCGGTCCACGCCCACGATAAGGCGCCCGCGCTTGACGATGTCCGGCACCCGCTCCTTCGCCGTTTCGCCATCCGGCCGGTAGGTGCCTCTGAGTTCGGTATCGTCTTCCTTCTTGGGCGCGGTGCTACCGGCTTCTTCTATGGTGGAGCCCTCCGGCAGCGGCGGGCCGGGGCTGGCATCGAGCGCCTGCTGTTCGGGCGATTCCAGCGGCGGGGCGGAGCGAATATCGCAGCCGGCCAGCGCGAGGACACTGCAGGTGGCAACGATGGCGGTCAGCGGTGCGGTAAGCCGTGCTCGGTAGCGCATTAGAGGTACTCCTGCAGTCGGGGACGAATGCCCAGCCACACCGCGAAGATGGCGCACAGGGTGAGCAGGAAGACGGCGGAGGAGACCGCGGTCATGGCGGTCAGCCCGCGCTCTAGGTAGGTGCGCATGGCGATGCGCGCCTGGCCAATGAGCTCCGAAAGCTCGCTATCGAGCTCGTTGAAGGACTGCGCGGCGGTGGTCTCGCCATTCTCGGGATCGGTGATGGTGGCCTGGTAGACCGCCTCATCGTAGTCGCCCTCGCTCAGCGCCTCCATGAGCTTTTCGTGCGAGTCTTGCCACTTTTCGGTGGCGGCGCGGGCGCTGTGGATGAGCTCGGGATCGTTGACCTCGACGTCATCATCATGCAGCGCGCTTTCATAGTCCCCCAGCGCCTTTTCAATGGAATCTACCGAGCCGGAAAAGCGCTCGAGCGTATCTTCCTCAGACGAGCGCAGCACCAGCGCGAGGGTTTCTGAGGTGCGCGCCTGCTGCGCCTCAATGCGCGAGGCCGTTAGCGAATCCCACGGGCGCGAGGCGGTTTCAAAGCCCTGATGGCCGGTGGACCAGGTGGCCAAGTTAGACAGGGCCACCCAAAAAATGGCCAAGAAGAGCAGCACCGTTGCGGTTAAAAAGCCGCGGTTAAACCGGCGGCGCGTCTGGCGCCACAGCCACCATTGCGCGACGATGAGGAAGAAGACCGCGGCCAAAAGGCCAGAGAGCGGCACCCACTGAGGCGAGGTGAGCTTTTGCTGTTGCTGGTTGACCTTTGCGGTGGTCAGCTGGAAGAGCTCGGAGGCCGCCGGCAGGATGTGCTCGCGCATGAGCGAGGAGGCATTGGACATATAGGAGTTAGCCACGGCATTGCCGGCGCGGTGGTTCGAGCGCGCCTTTTCAATCATCGCGGTATAAATGGGCAGCTCGCGCTGGATGAAGGTGACGAGATCGCGCACGCGGGCATCGTCAGGCGTGGTGCCCAGCACGGATTCGGTCGCGGCGATGGAGGCGGCATCGATGGCATCGTTATAGCGCTCGCGATTGCCCTCTGATTCCACGCCGGCCTGCACGAACCCGGTGGTGGCGATGGTATCGGCCACCGATAGCGAGCTATAGAGGTGGTGGGCCGCATTGGACATCGGCTCGGTGGTATTAAGCAGCTCGTCGAGGTCGGAGTGGCGGGCGGCGGAAGACTGGGACATCGATAAGCCGGCGGCTCCTAATGCCACCGTGAGGATCAGGGTGACGGTAAAAAGCTTGCCCGGGGTGGTGGAAGCGAAGTAATAAAATCGCCGCAGCAGGCGCGCCGGGCCCGCAAACCATTCCATGGCCCGGTGGGTCAGCCCGCTTAGGGCCGGGCGAGAGGGCGCGGTAACCTCATCCAGCCAGTGATCGCTGGGGTGAGCGTCCTCATCGCGCTCTGACTCTACCCGCACTGCCTGCTCAGTCATTTACTTAGAATAACGCCCGCAGTGTGCTGGGCGCCACCATTTACCCGCGTGTGTGGCTAGGATAGGAAATATGCATAACCCTCACAGTGGAGACGGCTGGGCGGCGGGCCCCAGTGGCATTCGCGTATGGGGAAAATTCGGTGCCGCCGGCCTCTTCCTCGTTGCCGGGCGCGAGGTGCTGCTGCAACACCGCGCTGCGTGGACCAATAATGGCAATACCTGGGGGATTCCCGGCGGCGCGCGGGACCTACAAGAAAGCCCCACTCAGGCCGCGCTGAGGGAAACGCACGAGGAATGCGCCATCGCGCCTGCCGATGTCGAGGTGCTCGACACCCAAGTAACGGCCGGGCCCTATCCTCCGGCGGGGGATTTGCCGGGGGAGTGGACCTATACCACCGTGTTAGCGCGCACCCGCAGCGGCCTGCGCCTGCCCACCACCGCTAACGAGGAATCTCACGAGCTGCGCTGGGTGGGGCTGGATGAAGTGGAAAACCTGCCGCTTATCGCGCCATTTCGCCACGCCTTTCCCGCCCTGCGGCAGCGGGTGGAAAAACTGTACCGGTAAAGTATTCAAAATTATGGCACTGTAGTGCTCATGATTGAAGTACAGGGACTGACTAAGGATTACGGGTCTGTCCGCGCCGTTGAGGATCTCACCTTTCAGGTAAAGCCCGGTGTGGTCACCGGCTTCTTGGGGCCCAATGGTGCCGGCAAATCCACTACCATGCGGATGATCGTGGGCTTGGACGAGCCCACGGCGGGTGAGATTCGCGTTAACGGCAAGCACTACCGCGACTTGGAGCACCCGCTGCGTGAGGTGGGCGCGCTTTTGGATGCGAAGGCGGTACACCCCAACCGCACGGCCGCGAATCACTTGAAGTGGATGGCGGCGTCCAATGGTATTCCCGCCTCCCGCGTGGATGAGGTGCTAGGGCTGGTGGGGCTTTCCGATGTCGCCGGTAAGAAAGCCGGCGGCTTTTCCCTCGGTATGGGCCAGCGCTTGGGCCTTGCTGGTGCTCTATTGGGTGATCCCGGAATCCTCATCCTGGATGAGCCGGTCAATGGCCTGGATCCAGAGGGCATCCGCTGGGTGCGTCAGCTCGTGCGCGCGCTGGCTGCAGAAGGCCGCACCATTTTGATTTCTTCCCACCTCTTGTCCGAGATGGCCCAGACCGCAGACCACCTCGTGGTCATTGGCAAGGGGAAGATGGTTGCGGATAAGCCCACCCACGAGTTCGTCCGCGGCCACTCGCAGTCCTTGGTGTATGTGCGCTCGAACCACCTCCCGGAATTCGGTGAGGCCCTAAAGAAGGAGGGCGTTTCCTTTACCGAATCCAAGGATGAGGAGGGCCGCCCGCGGCTAGAGGTCATCAACCAGACCACCGAGTTCGTAGGCGAGCTGGCCTATTCTACCGGGGTGCCGCTGCACGAGCTCACCCTGAAAAGCGCTTCGCTGGAGGATGCCTTCATGGATCTCACTGGCGATGCCGTGCAGTATCACGCAGGCACGCCTGGCGTGTCGGGTGCGCAGGTAGGTCAGTCAGGCCAATCCGGCCAGCCAGGCCAATCCGGTGGGTTCGCCCGCCCCAACGAGCAGGAGGTTTAATCCGCCATGTTGAATATCTTGAAATCCGAGTGGATTAAGCTGCGCACCACCCGCTCCTTCTGGTGGACCACCGCGCTATTCCTTCTATTTTCGTGGGGGTGGGCCGGTGTCACCGCTGCGTTTACTGAGCCGCTCGATCCGGAAGCCGTTGATATGGGCTTTCAGCCTATTGGAGCCGAGTTCACCGTCGTATTCCTGGTATCCCTGGGCCTGCCGGTGCTGATGATTCAGGCCATCATGCTGGTGACCACGGAATACCGCTTCGGCACCCAAGCCATTACCTTCATGGCCTCCCCGCGGCGTTGGAGCGTGGCCGTGGCCAAGCTGGTCTTATATGCGGTCATCGCGGCCGTACTGACCTTCATCGGTGTGGTGGGCGCGTACCTGCTTACGGAACTGCTTGCCGATAGCTCCATTTCCGCCACCTTTGACCCCTGGAACGATGAAGTCGGCCGCGAGCAGCTGTGGAAGTACCCACTGGCCGCGGTCCTCGTGGTGGCCTTTGCCCAAGGCATCGGCATGCTCATTCGCCAGACTGCGGGCTCTGTGGCGCTAGGCCTTATTTTGTACTTGGGCGTGGATCAAATCGTCAGCATGATGCCCGTGGTAGGCGATAAGATCGGTAGCTTTATGCCCTTTACCGCTTTCCAGAACTGGCTATTCAATGTCCCAGTGGATAACGCACTGTGGACGGAATCCGCAGGCAGCGGCATCGTATTCTTCATCTGGGCCGCAGTGCTGTGGGCCCTTGGCGTGCTGGTGCTGCACAAGCGCGATGCTTAGGCGAGGGTAGGTCTATTGTTTGAGACATGACTGGTAACCGGCTGATTGTGATCAGCCGGTTATTTTTATTGGTGGTTAATGGCTGCCTCAGCAAACAGCCTTTCCAGATGGGAGAATATTTGAGAGCCCTATGGATGCGCGCATATCGTAAGTTAAACTCTAAACGCCTTTAAATATAATTATATTTTATCGGAAATGCAGTTTAAATATTATTTATGTACTGACAATATTTTTCTTTTGCGTTAGGGTTGGGGGTGAAGAAAAAGAAATTGTGTAGAGTAATGTAGTCAAGTTTATCCGAGGGAGTGGTAAGTGTGTCCAATGAAATGCTTCCAGATTCTGTTGAAAAGTTTGTAGCCCCGACTATCGCGGGTGCCGCATTAGTGGGAGGTGGGGTAGCCGCAACTACCCCTCCAGCTAAGGCACAAGGACCTATCGGTAACGCTGCTGAAGTAGTTAGCCACATGAAGCCCGATGGGGCCCGTGCGCACTCTATTGTTAACGAAGTCAATGCAGCAAGGGCGGATCATGGTTTAAATCCCGTGACAGAAAACCCTGCGTTAAACAATATCGCTCAAGACTGGGCCGACCATTTGGTGGGAACAGGGGATTTGCAGCATCGGCCAAATCACTGGGAAACCTATCCGGATAGTATTCCTGCCGGTGGCGAAAACGTCCTTCAAGCATGGGACGATTTCGCAGATGCGAAGCTGGTAAATATGTGGCTGAATTCACCCAGCCACAGGAAGATTTTGCTGGACCCAGAAGCGAAAACGGTTGGCACGGGCATTGCCGTTGGCGCGAACGGTGAGCTTTTTGCCGTACAGAATTTTGGGCGTTAAAGAAGCGCCTTTTAATAATCCTCTTCGGAATAGCCGCGATATGATCACTCTTGTATTCCCTAAGCTTTTGATACGCTCTCGCGCATAAGCAATATCAAAGTCAGAATCAGGGTTTATAGTAAAAGCAATAGACAAGAGAGAAATCTGCGGAGGATTCGGCGTATCTTTCGCAATTAGTTCCAATAATTAACGCCGATCCGGAGTCAATTAAGTGGACTACACACTCATCTCTGCGGTGATACCGTGCGCGGTTCAACGCGGGAAGTTCTACTCTGGTTCTGCAAAAGAAAGCTTGTGTTTAGGTAGCCTATGAGCGGGCTATTGGGGCATCGGCAAGCAATGCTTATTGTAGGGCCGAAGTTAGCCGCATGACGTTATCGACGTAGCGGCGGACAAAACCGCGCTGGTTCCACTCCTCGAGGGTGAGCTCGTGGCACACCGCGCGGTAATTGGCGGCGAGCTGGTTGAACTGGGCGAGGAGATCGCCTTTGGCCACGAGCATGGTGGTCTCATAGTTGAGGCCGAAGGAGCGCGGATCCATATTGGACGAGCCGAACATGCACAGCGGATTGAACTCCTGGTCATCTGGATCCGTGATGATGAACTTGGAGTGCAAAACGTAGGGGTAGGGGAATTGGTAGATATGCACCCCGGCCTCAAGCAGCGCCTGGTAATACGAGGACTGGGCATGGTTGACCATGAATTGGTCTGCGGTATCGGAGACATAAAGCTCCACATCCACCCCGCGGTAGCAGGCGGTGGTCACGGCCTCTAAGAGGGATTCATCCGGCACGAAATACGGCGAGCACAGCACGAGGCGCTGCTTGGCGTGGTGCACCAGGGAGTTAAACATGCGCAGGTTCGGCTCGGTGGTATAGCCGGGGCCGGAGGGAATCATCTGCAGGTAGTTGGCATCGACGGTTTGGGCATCGTCATAGGGTAGCTCATCTAGCGGGAGATTCTCGCCGGATTCGGTGTACCAATCCACCGCGAAGACCGCGTTCATGGCGGTGACAATGGGGCCGGATAACTCCACCATGTAATCGATCCAAAAGCGGTCAGTGGTTTTATATTGGCGCTTGATCAAGTTGATGGAACCGATAAAACCTACCTCGCCATCGATAATGACGAGCTTTCGGTGGTTGCGCAGATCCGGGCGGCGGAAGCGGCCCTTGTGCAGCTGGATGGGCAGCATGAGGCGCCAATCCACGCCGATTTCTGTGAGCCTATTTCCCAGCGAGGAATAGCCCTTGTACTTAAAACTGCCGATCTGATCCAACAAAAGGCGGACCTTGACGCCGCGGGCGGTGGCGCGGGCAAGGGCCTGGAAAAATACATCCGTGGTCTCGTCCCAGGATTGGATATAGACCTCGATGGAGACGTACTTTTCGGCGCGGTCCACGGCGGCGGCGATGGCGCGAATGCATTCATCGTAATCCGCATGCAGGCCCAGGTTGTGGCCAATGAGCGCCGGAAAACCGGTCAGCTCGCGGTTGAGCTTGATGACGGATTCCACCTCCGCCGACAGGATGCCCTTCGGGTGATCCGGGGTGCGGGCGGAAATATCCTCGAGGCGCTCATTAGCCTCTTGCTGGATGCGGTGGCGGCGCCGGTTGATATACGGCGAGCCCATGAGCAAAAACAGCGGCAGGCCGATGACAGGCAGCACCAGAATGGCCAGCAACCACGCGGTGGAATTGGAGGGCCGACGGCCTTCTGGCACGAAGCCGACGGCGATGATCTTGATGGAATAATCAATGATGAGGAAGAACAGCTGCCAGAAGCTGAGATCGAGCGACCAGGTCATTTAACGCACGGAATCGAAATCGGGCAGATCGAAATCTGCATGAAGCGGGCAGTGATCGGAGGTCTTTTCGCCAGCGCGTTCTTCCATGTCTACGCGCGCGCCGGTGACGTGCTTGGCCAGCGGCGCCGAGGTGAGCTGGAAATCGATGCGCATGCCCTCGTTCTTGTGAAAGCGCATCCCCTTGTAATCAAAGTAGGTATAGCGCTGATCCTCGGTAAAACGGCGCGTGACCTCTTCGAGGCCGACCTCCTCGAGCATCTGGAAGGCGGCGCGCTCGGGCTCGGTGACATGCGTTTTGCCGCGGAAGGCCTCGATATCCCAGACGTCTTCATCGCGCGGGGCGATATTGAAATCGCCGGTTAATAGCAGCTTGGATTGGGCGCGGCCGGCGGCGTGGCGGGCGAGCTGGTAGAGAAAATCCAGCTTGTAGTCATAGTGACGGTCCGTGATCTCGCGGCCGTTGGGGATATACAGCGACCAGATTTCTACCCCGCGGATGCGCGCACCAAGCGCCCGGGCCTCGCGGTCCTGGGGCTTTTCTGGGTCCTTGGCAAAGCCGGGCTGGTGGGGGAATCCGGTAAAGACTTCTTCCGGTTCCTCCTTGGAAATGATGGCCACGCCATTCCACTGGTTCAGGCCATGGCAGGTGACGTGGTAGCCGGCGTCCTCGAAGGCCTCGCGGGGGAATTTATCGTCCTTGACCTTCGTCTCTTGTAAGCACAGCACGTCGATGTCGTGCGTGTGGAGAAGGTCCAGCGCCCGCTGGGCGCGGGTGCGAACGGAGTTGATATTCCACGTGGTGATGCGCATGGATAATACAGTACCGCGCGGGTATTGGCGCGGACTAGTCCAGGCAGTGGCCGGCGGGCTAGCTTAGCGGGGGCTAGTCGCGCAGCCGGGCGTAGATTTGGCGGTGCTGCTCGATGAACCCCAGCTTTTCGTACAGGCGAATGCCGGCGGTATTAGAAGCCAGGACATCGAGGTAGGCGTGCTTCGCGCCCTGCTCGCGCCCCCAGCGCAGCATGTGCTGGCCCAAAAGCGCTCCTAAGCCCTGGCGGCGGTGCGCGGGCGCTACCTCCACGGCGGAGTATCCCAGCCAGGCGGTGCCGTCGCCGGATTCGGTGATGGTGCCGCGGGTGATGGCGACGGTCTCGCCGTCAATAACGAGCCGCCCAAAGCCCATCGTGCCCTCGATGCGGGCGCGCAGGTACTCCAGGGCCTCGGCGGGCAGCGCCTGGCCGCGGAAGTGGTACATCTGCAGCCATGCGTCATCGGGCTGGGCATCGATGCGAAACTCCGCGCCGCTGGGGTGGGACCCCGGGGCCTCGGCGGAAAGGTCTGCGAGATCGCGCAGGACCATGACGAGGATTTCGGGTTCGGTGTGCCAGGTGGCATCGGCAAGCAGGCGCTCTGCAGGCTTGCCAATGCGCTCCGGGATAAGCAGGCGCACCGGGAGATCGTGGCGGCGGTAGAACTCCGTGATTTCCTCGACGGGCACCGGATTGAAGCCCGCGGAAGGCCCGAGCGGGACGGCGGAATTGGACCGGCCCGTCACACCATCGCCGGCGCGCATGAGCCAGGAACCGTCCGCGGTCCACGTGTGCTCCTTGCCGGGAAAGGCCTGGGCGGTGGCGTATTCGACGGCGCGAATATCGGAATTGCGCACCATGCGCGGCGAAAGGCGCTTGATGATCTTCAGCTGCTCGGGCGCGATCTCCACTGCCTCGAGGTCAGAGGGATAGCCGCCGACCTGCTGTGGGCGGATGACCAGCGGCTTAAGGCTGAGGACGTGGCCAATGACATCGCTGTGCACATCGCCAAAATCGCGCCGGGCCACGACGCGATCGCCTACCTGCACGTCATCGGAACGAAAGATGCGGGACATGATTAATCGTCGTGCCCGAAGGGATCTTCGTCTTCACCCGGCATCCAGGTGTAGCCCGGCTCGGTCCAGCCATTGCGCTTAATGGCCTTCTTGGCCTGGCGCTTGTAGCGGCCGATGAGGGTATCGGTATAGACGTAGCCATCGAGGTGGCCAGTTTCGTGCTGCAGGCAGCGGGCAAAAAAGCCGTAGCCCTCTACAGTGATGTCGTTGCCGTGCTCGTCCTTGCCGGTTACGCGCGCCCAATCGGCGCGGCCGGTGGGAAAGCCCTCGCCCGGCACGGACAGGCAGCCTTCGTCGTCGGAGCCGTCATCGGCAGGCATGGTTTCTGGAATCTCGGAGGTCTCCAGCACCGGGTTGATAACACAGCCCTTGCGCATGCCGGCCTTATCGGCGGGCAGCTCGGTGCCGTCTGGGCCTTCGGTATCGGGGCAGTGGTACACGAAGAGCCGCTTGCCGATGCCCACCTGGTTCGCAGCCAGGCCCACGCCGTGGGCGACCTCCATGGTCTCGTACATGTCCGCGATGAGCTGTTGCATCTCAGGGCTGGAAATCTCGGATTCTTCCACCGGCGTGGTGGGCTGATGAAGCACGGGGTCGCCGTGGATAACGATGGGGCGAATAGTCATGCTTTACAGTTTAGGCATGAACCCCTTGTCTGACCTAGACGCCGCCATCTTAGATTTTGAGGAAACCGCTCCGCGCAGCATTGGCCGCAAGGAAGAGGCCATTCGTGCGCAGCTGGATATCTCGCCGGTGCGCTATCACCAACGCCTCAACCTGCTTCTTGATGTCCCCGCTGCCGCCGAATCCCATCCCCTCTTGGTGGCCCGGCTAAAACGCCTGCGGGAGGAGCGCGAAAACACGCGGCGCGCCGCGCGGGGAAATACCCCACCGCGTTAGAACTAGCTACTAATGTTACTGAAGTGACTAAAGGGAATCCGGATAATCTATACGACCAGCAATTCGACGACGCCGCAGACGGTGCCGCCGCGGAGGATGCCGCCGCGACCGATTATGGCGATGCTTATTATGACGACGCCTACGAGGGCGCTTATGACGATGAGATAGGCGGCGAAAATGCTGCTGCCGCTGGCGCTGCAGGTGCCGGAGCGGGAGCCGCTGCGGCTGGAACTGGCGGTGGGGGAGGCGCCCACGCCAAGAAGGGCGGTTTACCGCTGCGCGGGCTCGCCATGGTGCTTATCGCCGTGGCCGTGATGCTCGGCCTGTGGGGCCTTTATGCCATGACTTCGGAGGATGATGACTCGACCGTCGCTTCCGATTCCGAGCAGTCGAAGTCAGACGGCTCCGCAAATGGCGGCCAAGAGGGCAATGGCGCGGGCGGTCCTGCCGCGGATGGCGCGCGCGGCGATGGCTCCCGCGACGGGGCTAATAACCAGCCGCCTCGCGAAGGCGAGGGCGATAACGCGCACCCGAACGGCGGTGCCGAGGGCGAGGCTAACCGCGATGCCGACGCGCGCGATCCGCACGAGGAAGGCCGCGCCGGGGATGAAGCCCGTGCCGGTGGCAACGATGCGCCGTCCGCTGCGCGCGACCGCAATGACATTAAGGTCAGCGTGCTCAATAACTCCGGTGAATCCGATAAGGCCAAGAACGAAGCCGATGTGTTGAAGGACGGCGGCTTCAAGGTGGGCTATGTGGGCAACCTGCCAGGCGACGTCCTGACCGTGCCCAAGACCACCGTCTTCTACCCAGAAGGCGATACCTCCGCGGAGTCCTTGGCTAAGGAAGTTGCCGCGCGCTACCAGGCGGAAATCAAGCCCATGAATAAGGACCTGCCCAAGGAAGCTACCGATGACGGCGCCGTTGTGGTCGCCCTCGCCGTCCCCCAGGCCTAAATAAAATTCATGGAATATTACCTGCCACCCGTTAAGCTGGACCAGTGAAGATTCCGGCAGAAGTATTCGCCCGTTCCCCCGAGCCCACGCTCGGGGTGGAATGGGAAGTCGCGCTCGTGGACCGCGACTCGCGCGATCTTGTCCCGCGCGGGGCTGAGCTTATTGATCTCGCCGCTGCCGCCCACCCAGATATTCACGTGGAAAAGGAATTCCTCCAGAATACGGTGGAACTAGTCACGGGCATTTGCACCACGGTGCCAGAAGCCATCGCGGAGCTAGAAACCTCGTTGGCTGCCGTGGAAGAAGCAGCTGCCAAGCTCGGCATCGATGTGTGGGCCTCTGGCGGGCACCCGTTTACGGATTTCCGGGAAAACCCGCTGTCAGATAAACCCAACTATCAAGAGATCATCGCCCGCACCCAGTATTGGGGAAAGCAGATGCTGCTGTGGGGCACCCACGTCCATGTTGGCATCAGTCACGAGGATCGCGTCTGGCCCATCATCAATGCGCTGATGACGAAGTACCCCCACCTTTTGGCTATCTCTGCGTGCTCGCCCGGGTGGGAAGGCCTCGATACGGGCTACGCCTCCAACCGCACGATGCTCTATCAACAGCTGCCTACCGCTGGCATGCCGTATCAATTCTTCACGTGGGACGAGTGGCAGTCCTATATGCGGGATCAGGCCATCTCCGGGGTTATCAATCACACCGGCTCGATGCACTTTGATATCCGCCCAGCCTCGAAGTGGGGCACCGTGGAGGTCCGCGTATCCGACGCCACCTCGAACCTGCGGGAGCTATCCGCCGTCGTCGCTCTCACGCACTGCTTGGTCGTGTACTATGACCGCATGATTGATGCGGGCGAGGAACTACCCGTCTTGCAGCCGTGGCACGTGGCGGAAAATAAGTGGCGCGGTGCGCGCTACGGCATGGATGCCCTCGTTATTACCTCGCGCGATACGGACGAGGCTTGGGTCAAAGATGAATTGGCCCAGATGATAGAAGAACTCACGCCCTTAGCCCGCGAGTTGGGCTGCGCGGAAGAGCTGGCCTTGGTGCACGAAATCATCGATGGCGGCGCCGGATACGAACGCCAACGCCGCCTTTTTCAAGAAACCGGCAGCTGGCGCGATGTCGTCGAAGAAACCTGCCGCGAGCTCCACACCTTCCGGCCGGTGCGCTAATTAGCTAACCGATCACCGACTAGGCGTGTGCTCAGTGATCGCACGCCTAGAGCCACACCGGAAGTAGCTGGGCGCGGCCGGCGCAGGGTGCGCAGATTGCTGCCGCGCCCCGCTGCTGCGTACCGCTTAGTCGTTATCTAGGGCGTGGCGGCCGCCGGGGGACGGGGGAACCGGAATATCGGTATAGCCCTCGGTGGAGGGAAACTCGCGGGTCTCAGGGTTAAATACTGGGAACTCTGCGGTTTCGTCGGTAGTGGCAGAACCCCGTGCGGTAGCGCCAGACGCGTGAGCTCCGGCTGTCTGAGTGCGTTGCGGCTGGGCGTGCTGGGGCTGCTGGGCGCGGTGCTGTTGGGCGTGCTGCGGCTGAGCAGCACGCTGTGCCGCGTGCCGGCCGCCGCGGGCGTCTTCCTCGCTGGGCTGGGTGCCGGGGATAAATCCCCAGAGGGCATAAAAGGCGATGTAGAGGATGCCGGAGGCGGTGAAAAGGAGCATGGCCCAGGGCTGGAAGTCCAACTGGTTCAAAGAGCGGTTGGAGCCTTCGAGCCAGAAGGCTGCGGAGACAAAGGGCAGCAGTACGACGCACATGGCCGCGAAGGAAATGAGTGCTGCTACTTGCGCACCGATGACGCCGTGCAGGCGCTTGCCCAGTGCCTGGTTGACGGAGATGAGGACAACGATGGCCAGCGGGAAGACCCAGACCCAGTGGTGGTACCAGGAAAAGGGAGAGACCAAGCACGCGCAAATGCCGGCAAGGGACATGGCGGCGGAGTTATTCTTGTGCTTCATCGCGGTGCGCAGGGCCAGG
The DNA here is from genome assembly GCF_046717465.1 of Corynebacterium limaceinasi. Lineage (NCBI taxonomy): Bacteria > Bacillati > Actinomycetota > Actinomycetes > Mycobacteriales > Corynebacteriaceae > Corynebacterium > Corynebacterium limaceinasi. The sequence goes on along the minus strand of NZ_CP177100.1, from coordinate 2,202,069 downwards.
CAGGTCAGGACGAAGACCACCGCGACGGCGGCAAGCCACATCCAGCCGCCGTCGATGCCCCACGCGCGGACCATGAGCGAGCGAATTGACTGCGCGCCCGGGTTGGTGTGTTCACCCACGCGGGAGGAATTGAAGATGGCATCGGTCCAGAACACCCCGGCATCCGGAATGGTGACGAAACCAATCGCAACGGTCACCGCGAAGGTAAGGACGGAGATGACCGCCTGCCACCAGCGCTTCTGGAATAGGAGTACCAAGCCCATAAAGGCCGGGGTGAGCTTCAAGCCTGCGGCGAGGCCGATGCCAATTCCGGGCAGGGCCCTCTTTTTTGGAATGACGTCGAGGGCGACCAAGAACATCAAAAAGACGTTGATCTGGCCGTAGAACAAGGTGCCGTACATCGGCTCTACAGCCGGGGCGCACAGCACCAGTAGGATGGCAACAACCCAGGTCAAGGGCGAAAGTTTAAGGCCGCGCTCGTGGAAGACCATGAGGATGACGGCCAATAACGCAAGGATGGTGCCGCCTTGCCAGAGGATGATAAGGGGGTCATCGGCAAGCGAGGAAATCCACTTGAATAGCGTGCCGGCAAAGGGAGGGTAGGTAAAAGGCAGGTTGCCAATGTAGGCGTTGTCGTAGAGGTTGGCGCCATCGGCAACCTCGCCGCCGGCGAGCCAGTAAATCTTCAGATCCAACGGCACGCGCCAGATGAAGGCATTGGGGCCGTCGTATTGGCTATAGCGGGAGATGCTGAAAATAAAGAAGGCAACCAATAGAGCGGCCAGAGTAGGCAGTCCGTAGAGCTTTTTCACGGTTAAAGGTGCCTCCTATTTGCGGCGCAGCGAACGGCCGGCGGGGCGGTCATTGCGCGACATCGATTCCTCGGAACCATACAGGCCTTCACGGCGTGCAATGCGTGAGGTGCGCTGCGCGGTTACAGGGCTGGTAAACATCGCAAACAGTACCAGCAAAATAAGCATACCCAAATCACCACGCTCGGCCATGCTGAAAGATTCCGCGCCAGTAATGCGGATGAACGCACCCATGATGGTGAGGATGAGCCCGGTGGTCTGCGGCTTGCTCACGGCATGCACGCGGGACATCGTGTCCTTAAAGCGGGCTAGGCCAATGGCGGCGGCGAGGATGAGCAGGCTGCCGCTGATGACGAGGATGAGCGAGAGGATATCGGCGATTAGAGACCAGCTCATTGGTTATCCCTCTTCCTAAACCTGGTAACAGACACGGTGGAGATGAAACCGAGCAGCGCGATGACCAGCATGGCCGAGACCACGGAGGTATCAAGTGACCAGCACATGTAGGTCGCCAGCGCGCATTGGAACATGGCGGTAAAACCGTCCATGCCCACCAGCCGGTCGAGGGAGTTGGGCCCGGTGATAATGCGCCAGACGGTGATTAATACGGAGATCCACAGCAGGAATGCGGGAACCAGCAGGATGGCGTGATAGATCTGCGGATCCATTATGGGTGGCTCCTTTCAAAGATCTCGATCATGGAAGATTCTAGGCGGGATACGGCATCGATTTCGCGCTGGATCTGCGCCTCATCCCGGGCATCCAGGATGTGGATGGTGATCATGCGATTGGCGATGTCAATGTCTGTCACCGTTCCTCCCGGCTGCAGGTTGTACAGTGTCACCGCGAGGGAGAGGATGAACTCATTTTCCAGGCGCATCGGCAATTCCAGGATGGCGGTTTTAGGCAGCGGCTGCGGCCGGGAGGCCAGCCAGCCCACCTTGAGGGAGGCATAAAACAGCTCCCAGAACCAGCGCAGCATGTAGCGGAAGAATTTGCCCCACGCGACCTCGACGCCGGCAATGGGCATCGCCGGCAGTGGCAGGGCAAAGACGATGACCAGGGCGACGAGGAGGCCGCCGACGACATTGCCCACCGTGATTTCGCCCATGAGCATGCACCACATGACCGTGATCCAGACGGTAAACCACGGCCGGAAGCGGTAGCGCAGACCGGCAAAGCGGCTCTTAGTCATCGCGGGCCTCCTTCTTTAGTGGGGTAGGGCTTTCTGATGCCCCCGTCTTCGCCGGTGCCTTCGAGCTTGGCGTCTCCGAGCTCGCAGTCTCCTTGGCGGCGGATTCCGGATCGTGGGCCGGGCCGGGGTCCGGCAGCAGGTGGCTGCGCTCCTTGTAGGAGTCCGCGCCGCCTTCGTAGCGCTCCTTTTGGTCAAGGTGCCGGGTGGGGTTATCGGCGTTTTCGCCCAATACGGCGTATTGATAAATGGAGGTATCCTGCGCGGATTCGGCCGCGCGGGAGGTGACACCGGAAATCGGGCCGGCCAGGAAGGTGATCGAGGTCGAGGCAATGACCAGCAGTGCGGTGGCACCCACCATGCCGAACGGCACGCGGCCGACATCCTGGCGGGAGGAGAACTCGACCTCATCGGTGATATCGGAAAGCGGGGCGGGGCGGGCCAGGGCGACGTTGCCTTCGGGGGCATCGGCGCGATCGCGTTGGAAGCCCTTGGCCCACACCAGCATCATGACGTACAGGGTCAGCAGCGAGGTCACTAGCGCGCCGCCGATAAGCACCCACGCCAGCCAGGAGCCTTCGTTGGCGCCCGCCTGAATGAGGATGATCTTGCCCAGGAAGCCAGAGAATGGCGGCACGCCGCCCAGGTTGATGGCCGGGATGAAATACAGCACGGCGATAAGCGGGGCGGAATACATCAGCGAACCCAGGCGCCGCAGCGAGGAGGACCGGCCTGGCGCTCGATGAGGCCGACGACCAAGAAGAGCGCGGTCTGCACCAAAATGTGGTGGATGGCGTAGAAAATGGCGCCGGATAGCCCCTGGGCGGTACCCAAGGAGACGCCGAAGATCATATAGCCGATGTGGCTGACCAGGGTAAAGGACAGTAGACGCTTAATATCGGTCTGCGCGATGGCGCCCAAGATGCCCACCAGCATGGTGGCCAGCGCCACCCACATCAGCACGGTATCGAGCCCACCATTGGTAAAAATGGACGTGCGCGCGCGGATGATCGCATATACACCGACCTTGGTGAGCAGACCGGCGAATACGGCCGTGACCAGCGAAGGCGCGGTGGGGTAGGAGTCCGGCAGCCAGGCGGCCAGCGGCACCACCGCGGCCTTGATGCCAAAGGCCACGAGCAAGGTGGCGAAGATGGCGGTGCGGGTGCCCTCCGGGATGTCCTGCATGCGCTGGCCAATCTGCGCCATGTTCATGGTGCCGACGGAGGCATAGACATACGCTAGCGCCAGCAAGAAGATCATGGATGAGGCCATCGAGACCATCACATAACCCACGCCGGCGCGCACGCGGCCTGCCGATGCCCCCAAGGTCAACAGCACGTACGAGGCGACGAGGAAGACCTCGAAGCCGACGTAGAGGTTAAAGAGGTCGCCGGCCAAGAACGAGATATTCACGCCCATGGTCAGCAACATGTAGGTGGGCAAAAAGACCGCGACCGGTTCGTCCTTGGTGCCATCGCGCACACCCTGGGAAATGGCGTACCAGATGACGGAGAACAGCACCACAGACGAGGTAAAGAGGATCATCGTGGAGAGTCGATCCGCCACCAAGGTAATGCCCACCGGCGCATCCCAGCCGCCTATTTGCAGGGTCTGTATGCCATGGAAATCCACTATTATGATCAGGCTCGCGTTCACCGCAGCCGTAATCAGCAGGGAGAAAAAGGCGATCTGGCGCTGCACATTAGGCATGCGGGCAAACAGCAGCGAGAGAGCCGCGGCCACGGCCGGGATGATGACGGGCAGCGGAATGAGGGCACCGACGTACGGGTACATCGCCTCGGCCGCCTGGTGGAATGGCTCAGTCATCTTCGGCTCCCTTCACCGGCTCCTCGAAGGATTCGGGGCCGAAATTATCGCCTTCCTTAGTAGCGCGCCCGGTGGCGGGGTCATTGGAGGCATCATGATCCGCGCTCGCTGCGGCGTTGCCAGGCTTGGAGGCCTTGGCGGCAATCGCGGTATCTTCGGCGTCATCTTCAATGACGTCGGCGGTGCGGTAGCGGTACTGGCGGTAGGCCAAGGTGAGAATAAAGGCCGTCAGCGCCATGGAAATGACGATGGCGGTAAGGATCATCGCTTGGGTAAGAGGATCCGCAATATCGCTGCCATAAGGCTGGGCCTCGCGGCCATCGATGGGCGGCGAGCCCGCCGGGCCACCGGCCTGCAGCATAAAGAGGTTGGCGCCATTGCCCAGCAAAAGCAGCCCGAGCATCATCTTGGTCATGGCGCGGTCGAGCAAGAGGTAGATGCCCGCAGAAACCATTACTCCGGCGGCGAGCAGGAGGAAGAGGTTGGCTTGCATTTATTTCTCCTTTCCTGCGTTGTCCTCGGAACCTGTGCCGGAGGAGCTCGTTGCGGCTGGTATCTTTTCTTTTTTCTTCTCTTGTTTTTGCGCCCGTTGGGCCTTTTGCTTGGTGCTGCGCTCCCGGTTCTTCCGCGCCAGCGAGCGGGCGCGGTCGCGGGCGCGTTGCTTACGCATCTCTTCTTCCTCATCCAGCTTGGCGCCGAGCGAGCTGAGCACGTAGAGCGTGAGCCCCACGACGATGAGGTAGACGCCCAAGTCAAAGACCAGCGCCGAAGGCAGCGAGACCGCGCCGATAAGAGGGATCTCGGGCGAGGTATATCCGCTGGTAAGCGGTGGGTGGCCAAAGAACATCGGCACCACCACCGCCAAGGCAGAGAGGGAGAGGCCAGCGCCCATGGTGCGCCCGGCATCGATGGGCAGGGCCTCATCGAGCTCCGCGCGGCCACCGGCCAGGTAGCGCAGGATGAGCGCGAGTGCGGCCACAAGGCCACCGGCGAAGCCGCCGCCTGGCGCGTTGTGCCCGGCAAAGAAGAAATAGAAGGACAGCGCCATCATGGAGGGGAAGAGCACGCGGGTGGAGACATCGATCATCAGCGAGCGGTTGAGCGCCTGCTCTGATTCCGAGCCCGCGGCCAGCCAGCGCCGGCCCGTGACCTGCAGGGTAGGCCGGCGGCTATCCCTAGAGAAGGATTGGGTGCGATAAATCAGGGAGGCCACGCCGAGCGCGGCGATGATAATCACCGTGATCTCGCTAAAGGTATCCCAGGCGCGCAGGTCCACCAGCAAGACGTTGACGGCATTGGCGCCGTGGCCAATCTCCTTGGCCAGCTCCGGCATGTACTGCGAGATGGGCTCGGCAGACCGCGCGTTGATGGCAAACATGGCCACAATGGTGACGGTCAGGCCGGTGCCAACGGAGAGCCAGGCGCGCAGGCGGCCCATCTTCGGGTCCTGCTTCCACTCGGTAGACGCCGGGATGCGGCGCAGCACCAGCATGAATAGAACCATGATGATGGTTTCTGTCAGCAGCTGGGTCAGCGCCAAGTCCGGGGCACCGTGGATGGCAAAGACGAAGGACAAGGAATAACCGGTAATGCCGACGATGATGACGGCAGACAAGCGGTTATCGGTCACCGTGGCCGCAATGGCGGCCACCATCATGATGATGGCGGCGACGACCTGCCAGGGGTTTTCTGCAACCACCATGCGGATATCCGTGAGATCACCGGTAATCAGCATGGTCAGCGGCAGCACCATCAGGGTGGCGAAGATGACAGTCAGGTTGAGCTGCAGCGAACCGCGCTGGGTCACGGCCGTGGTGCGCAGGGAGAGCTTGCGCAGGGTGGAGATGACCTTGTCGTAGACGGCGTCGGCATCGCCAAGCGCGGGGTACGCAAACTGCCATTGCTCCAGGACCTGGCGGCGCCAGTGCACGATGATTCCGGCCACGATGATGATGGCGGAGACGCCCAAGGTCACCGACCACCCGTGCCAGAGGGCCAGGCCGTGGTGCTCGCCTGCCCCAAAGGTGGAATCGAGGTGCTGATCGATGGCCGCCGAAAGCGCCTGCGGCGCGAGGCCAAGCGCGATGGTCAGCGCGGTGAGCACGGCCGGAGCAAGCCACAGGCCCACGTTGACCTTGTGCATCGTGGCCACGGCCGCAGAAACGCCGTCCTTATCGTCCGGGAGGTTCTTGGAGGCAAAGGCGCCCCACAAAAAGCGCAGGGCATAGGCCATGGTGAGGATGGAACCTGCCACATAGGCCACCAGGATCATATTGCGCGGCATGCCAATGAGCAGTCCTTCGTGCATGGTGGATTCCAGCACGGCCTCCTTGGACACAAAACCAAAGAGCGGGGGAACGCCTGCCATGGATAGGGCGGAGATTAGGGCGATGCCGTAGAGGAAGGGCTGCCTGCGGCCGAGGCCGGATAGCTTCGTAATATCGCGCGTGCCTGAGCAGTGATCGATGGCGCCGACCACCATGAACAGTGCGGCCTTAAAGAGCGAGTGGGCAAAGGTCAGCGCCAAGCCCGCCTGCATGGCCTCCCGGGAGCCAACCGCCACGATGGAGGTAATAAAGCCCAGCTGGGAGACCGTGCCATAGGCCAAAATCAGCTTGAGGTCCTTTTGTTTCAGCGCCATCCAGCCGCCGAGCAGCATGGTAAAGACGCCTAAGGAAATGACCACGAGGTGCCAGGTGGCAACCTCGTACATATCCGGTGCCAGGCGCGCGACCAGGTAGATTCCGGCCTTGACCATGGCCGCGGAGTGCAGATATGCCGAGACCGGCGTTGGCGCTGCCATCGCGCCCGGCAGCCAGAAGTGCGCCGGCACGATGGCGGACTTGGTCAGCGCGCCGACCAAGATGAGCACGATGGCGACGGTGACGTATGGGGTTTGGGGGAAGTGATCGTAGGCGTGGATTTCACTAAACGTCCACGCCCCGGTCTGTCGGCCGAGCAGGCAGATACCCATCAGCATGGACAGGCCACCCAAGACGGTGACCATCAGAGCCTGCTGCGCGGCGCGGCGCGAGGAGGCGCGCTCGGCATAGTAGCTGACCAACAGGTACGACAAGAGGGAGGTAATTTCCCAGAAGACGTACATAAGCAGCAGGCTATCGGAGGCCACCAGCCCAAACATGGCGGTGGCAAAGCCCACCATTTGGCCGGCGAACATGGCAAGGCGGCGGCGCGTGGAATCGAAATAACCCCAGCAGTACAGCAGGACCAACGCGCCCATGCCCAGGATAATGAGGCTAAACAGCCCGCCTAGGGCATCCATGCGCAGATCCACGGCGAGGTGCGCGGCCGGCATCCACTCGATGGTGTAATTCAGCGTGCCGCCGTCGCGGAAGGTACCCCGGGCAAAGTGCGCGAGGGTCCACACGAAACCGACACCGGGAACTATTGCCAATAAACCAAAGGCTGGGCGGCCCACATTCATAATGAGCAGCGGTGCAACCACGGTGGCAACGATGAGGGCACCCAGAAGTATTAGCACGTTGGAATCTGCGCTCCTTAGGTTGTGTCAAGTTCTCAGACCCTCGGTGCCGTGGGGCGTGGCGATATGCGCCGGGAGCATATACACACCAAAACAGTTCGCACTCGGCCGAGTACGAACTGTCCCACTTGTGCAAGTAGCGTGGCCGGAAACGGGGTCAACTCGTCAAAAGTTTACCGGTTTTTCCACAACTTCGAAAGATTACTTTTCGTGCACAGTATTATATGCCGCCGTTGCGCGCTTTTTAAGCGTAGCGCTGCAAGAAAAGAGCCTCCGCGGCGGCGACGTGCTCGATCTCGGTGGGATCGACGGACTCATTGGCGGAGTGGATGGTGCACTTGGGCTCCTCCACGCCGTAGAGGGCGATTTCCGCGTTGGGGTGTGCCTCCTGCAGCTCGGTGGTCAGCGGGATAGATCCGCCCATGCCTTGCGCTGCGGTGTCCTTGCCATAGGCCTCGGAGAGGCACTGGCCCAACAGTGCCACGGCGGGCTTTTCCGGGTCGGTGGAGAAACCGGCATTGGCCTCCACGACCTCAGCCTTGACGTGCGCGCCCCACGGGGCGTGGTTCTTCACGTGCTCGCAGACGGCCTCGCCAATGGCGCGGGCATCGGTGCCGGCCGGAACGCGCAGGTTCAGCTTGGCGGCCGCGGTAGCGGGCACGGCGTTGACGGCCTCAGCCACCGGGGTAGAGGTAAAGCCGGTCACGGAAATGGCCGGGCGGGACCACACCATGTCTGCCACTGGGGTAGCACCCTCTGGGTCCTTGGAGCCCATGATCTCGGTGCCCTCGAGCAGCTGCGCATCGCCACGGAAGGCCTCGGCCGGGTATTCCTGGCCCTGCCAGTGGGCGCTGGTATCCACGCCATCGATGGTGGTGCGGCCGTATTCATCCGTCAGCGAATCCAGCGTACGCATCAGCGCCTTCACCGCATCCGGGGCCGCGCCGCCGAATTGGCCGGAGTGCACCGGCGCGGCCAGGGTATTGACCTCGACCTCAATCTGCGCGCCGCCGCGCAGGGAGGTGGTCAAGGTGGGCTGGCCCACCGCGGCATTGCCGGCATCTGCAATCAGGATGGCATCGGCAGCGAAAAGTTCCGGGCGGTCCTTGATGAGCTGGGACAGGCCCTCGCCGCCGCGCTCCTCGGAGCCTTCGATGAGGTACTTCAGGTTCACCTTGGTGCCGCCATTGGCCTCCAGTGCGCGCAGGGCCGCCAGGTGCATGGCTACATTGCCCTTGCAGTCTGCCGCGCCGCGGCCGTACCAGCGGGTGGTGCCCTCGGCATCGGCGCGCTCGGTCAGGGTGAAGGGATCGGATTCCCAGGCTGCGCGGTCTCCTGCGGGCACGACATCGTAGTGCGAGTACAACAGGACGGTCTTGGCGCCTTCTTCACCCTTGCGCTCGCCCAGAATGGCGGTGGAACCATCCGCGGTGGTGATGGTTTCTACCGTTGCCCCGGCTTCTTCCAGCGCGGCCTTCACCCACTGGCTCGCGCCCTGGGCCTGGTCCTCCAAGCCTGACTCATTGTGCACGGAGTTGAATCCAACGAGCTCGCTGAGCTGGCGGAAGATGGTGCCACGGTCGCTGCGTATGCTGTCAATTATATCTGTCATGCAATCCACGGTACCTTGAGCGCTTACACCGCAAGACAGATCCGCACGACATTTCCTTTGCATTCCTGCCCCGCGCTTGCCGATGCCCCCACCTGCCCCACCGCGCCACCTTCTGCCTCAGCCGTCCTTCCGAGGGGGAAATGTCACAGCGCGGTGTGCGGCGGGCAAAAGATCGCTATAGGCAAGCGCGTTGTTTCTTGCAGTAGGGGTAGGAGAGTGCCAGAATGGGCGTTAGCACTCGGACAGGATGAGTGCTAGATAAATCTCCATCGTTGTGGTTGAGGTTGGTCCACACTCACCAGCCATGCCGTCGCGGGCGTCCGCAGCGAGAAAGACGTGAGTGTCGTCCTCAATAAATCCAAGGAGCACAAACACTATGGCAAAGATTATCGCTTTTGATGAAGAGGCCCGCCGCAGCCTTGAGCGCGGCCTGAATACTCTGGCTGACGCAGTCAAGGTCACCCTCGGACCCAAGGGCCGCAACGTCGTCCTAGAAAAGTCCTGGGGCGCACCGACCATTACTAATGACGGCGTTTCCATCGCTCGCGAAATCGAGCTCGAGGATGCTTACGAAAAGATCGGCGCCGAGCTGGTCAAGGAAGTTGCCAAGAAGACCGATGACGTCGCCGGCGACGGCACCACCACCGCAACCGTTCTGGCACAGGCACTCGTTCGCGAAGGCCTGCGCAACGTAGCCGCTGGTTCCAACCCAATGGGCATCAAGCGCGGCATCGAGACCGCAACCAAGAAGGTTGTGGACTCCCTGCTGTCTTCCGCCAAGGAAGTAGAAACCCAGGAGCAGATCGCTACCACCGCTGGCATTTCCGCCGCGGACCCGGCAATCGGTGAAAAGATTGCCGAGGCTATGTACACCGTGGGTAACGGTTCCGTAAATAAGGACTCCGTTATTACCGTGGAAGAGTCCAATACCTTTGGCGTGGACCTCGAGGTTACTGAGGGTATGCGCTTTGATAAGGGCTACATCTCCGGCTACTTCGCTACCGATATGGAGCGCCAGGAGGCGGTCCTGGAGGATCCGTACATCCTGCTGGTCTCCTCCAAGATCTCCAACATCAAGGACCTCGTTCCGCTGCTGGAAAAGGTCATGCAGTCCGGCAAGCCGCTGCTGATCATTGCTGAGGACGTTGAAGGCGAAGCCCTGTCCACCCTCGTGGTCAACAAGATCCGCGGCACCTTCAAGTCCGTTGCCGTGAAGGCCCCGGGCTTCGGTGACCGCCGCAAGGCCACCCTGCAGGACATGGCCATCCTGACCGGCGGCCAGGTCATCTCCGAAGAGGTTGGCCTTTCCCTAGAGACCGCCGAGCTGGAGTACTTGGGCCAGGCACGCAAGGTCGTTGTCACCAAGGATGAGACCACCATCGTCCAGGGTGCTGGCACCCAGGAGCAGATCGATGGCCGCATCAAGCAGATCCGCGCTGAGATCGAGAGCTCCGATTCCGATTATGACCGCGAGAAGCTGCAGGAGCGCCTGGCTAAGCTTTCCGGCGGCGTGGCCGTGCTCAAGGTCGGTGCCGCTACCGAGGTTGAGCTCAAGGAGCGCAAGCACCGCATCGAGGATGCCGTGCGCAACGCCAAGGCAGCCGTGGAAGAAGGCATCGTTGCCGGCGGTGGCGTTGCCCTGCTGCAGGCCGCTACCGTTCTTGACTCCATCGAGGCCGAAGGCGACGAGGCAACCGGTGTAAAGATCGTCCGCGAGGCACTGTCTGCACCGCTGAAGCAGATCGCTCACAACGCCGGCCTGGAGCCTGGCGTCGTCGCAGATAAGGTCTCCGGCCTGCCCGCCGGCGAGGGCCTCAACGCCGCTACCGGCGAGTACGTCAACCTCATGGAATCCGGCATCAACGACCCGGTTAAGGTCACCCGCTCTGCACTGCAGAACGCCGCCTCCATTGCGGCACTGTTCCTGACCACCGAGGCTGTTGTGGCTGATAAGCCAGAGCCTGCCGACTCCAACAACGCTATGCCTGACGCTGACGCTATGGGTGGCATGGGCTTCTAAGCGCCCTCCACCACGCCTGGCGCATACTGAGCTCCCGCTCTTATATGCGCTTGAGTCTGGCGAAAGCTGCGCCCCTCACTGTGTGCTGAACGCACGCGGCGAGGGGCGCAGCGGTGTTTTATGCCCCTTCCGTGAGGCGGTGAGGCGGGGGTCCCTTTGAGGGGACAGGGGATACGAACGGATCCGTTTGTATAGCTTGGGATCTACTTTTCGTTACATCGGCAGCCTTCTCACTCGCCTTTAGTTACCGGAACTAACCCCGTATTAGGGTAAAAAGTGGGCAAAAACCGCGGTAATGAAAACTACTTCCATATAAATCTCCGGTACTGCATTGATAGGAAAATTCATCACCAATCTTTACGGTGTTAATTTTTTCTTAACCTTGCGGCGAGGCGGCGGCGCGGTAGTCCCAGTTCAGCGGCATACAGTTGTAATTACGGTAAACGATTGAAGTAAAAATCCAGTGTAAAATTTTTATGAAAACTTAAGGCGCTGAGAAGGTTTCTAGAAATCTGGGGTTGCTTCGCTGAAGCCCTATGGCAAAATACTCCTCGTAGCGCCCACCGAGGGTGCCTGCACATTGCACAGCCCTTTCGGGGTACAAGCTTCGGACCTATTCGAGGAGAAAAACATGAACGTGGATCTCGCCACCATCCAGATGCACCTAGACAACTTCGTAAACACCCAGGAAGGCTGGTACAAGGTACTGTCCGGCGTTACCGAGATTCTTTCCTTTGGTAACTTGAAGAACGCAGCTGAGACTGCTACTGAGGCAGCTTTGCCGGACGCAATCACCGAACTGTCTTCCTAGTAATCTAAACCGGATTACTTTCCATCCCATTTTAAGGAGACCATAATGGAAATCATCACTTTTTCCTCCAAGGCAAACGGCGTAGCTAACACCATCGTAGAAGCTGGCCACGACATTGTTAGCCCGTTCATCGACATTGCTAACGGTGCATCCCAGCTGATCGGCATGTTCGTCTAAGAGCATCCTCGGGTGAGCCTTAAGGCTTACTAAACAAGGAAGACCTACCGGTTTCGGTAGGTCTTTTTTCGTTTTTCTTTCCTTTATTTTTGGGGTGCCCCTGCGAAAAGTTAGCGCGCTAGATGTCTACATTCGGGTTACACTTGGTGCATGGCTGATATTAAAGACGACGACCTTCCTGAGATTGACCTTGCAAAAACCGACGGCTTCGTCGTTGACGGAACGGATGAGGATGATCCGTCGCTGATCATGCCGGATGGCTCTCCGGTGCAGACGTGGCGCGAGAATTACCCTTATGAAGAGCGTATGACTCGCAATGAATACGAGTCCATTAAGCGCGCACTTCAAATTGAGCTATTGAAGTGGCAGAACTGGACCAAGGAAACTGGCCAGCGCCACATCATTTTATTTGAGGGTCGCGATGCTGCCGGTAAGGGCGGAACCATCAAGCGTTTCAACGAGCACTTGAACCCGCGTGGTGCGCGCACCGTCGCGTTGGAAAAGCCATCCCCACGTGAGTCTACCTCTTGGTATTTCCAGCGCTATATCGAGCACTTCCCGGCTGCCGGCGAAATCGTCTTCTTTGACCGCTCGTGGTACAACCGCTCCGGCGTTGAGCGGGTGATGGGCTTTTGTACCGAGTCGCAGCACGCGGAGTTCCTGCGCGAGGTGCCCATGCTAGAAAACATGATCCTGGGATCGGGCATTTCGCTGACCAAGCTGTGGTTCTCTGTTACCCGGAAGGAACAGCGCACGCGCTTTGCTATCCGCCAGATTGATCCGGTGCGCCAGTGGAAGCTTTCGCCGATGGACCTGGCTTCTCTGGATAAGTGGGACGACTACACGCGTGCGAAGGAAGAGCAGTTCCGTTATACGGATACTGAGGAATCGCCGTGGATTACCATCAAGTCCAATGACAAGAAGCGCGCCCGCGTCAACGCGATGCGGTATGTCTTGTCCAAGTTTGAATACACCAATAAAGATTACGACGTGGTGGGTGAGCCGGACGGGAACATCGTCAAGCGCGGCCGCGACCAGATTGGTGATTAGTAGCGTTAATCCCTAGCGCCGTTGAGCGGGAAGATCGAGAGATCGGTCTTCCCGCTTTGCTATGTCTAAGGCCTCTGAGGTGGCTCAACCGCCTTTATAGCGGCAGCCTGAGGGCGCCTGATTATTCTCACAGCTATTTCTTAAAAAGTTGGCAGCCATAAATAAAAAATACTTGAATTACGTTCCCGGGGAAACTACTATCAAGGTGACCTAAAAGTCATCCTATCAATATGCGTGACACAAACCACTAAAAGGAGTACGTACATGATGAGGAAGAAACTGTGCGTTCTGGCTACCGCAACCGCTGTATCCATGGCGCCCATCGCAGTATCGGGGACGCTCACCGCTACCGCCTTTGCGGAAGGCGGCCAGCCAGTAGCAGAAGCAACGGCAGATAAGACCGACGTTCTCGGTCGCTCCACCGTTTCTGATAAGCAGATCGCCGATGAAGACGGCTACTTCGATAGCCACGACGGCGAGGGCGTGAAGATTTACTACCGCAAGCAGCTGGTAGAAAACCCACGCGGCAACGTCGTGTTGGCACATGGTGTTTCTGAGCACTCTGGCCGCTATGACTACGTGGCCAAGCGTCTGCTGGACGCTGGCTACAACGTCTACCGCCTGGACCACCGTGGACACGGTAAGTCTGCCTCCGGCAGCACGCCACTGGGGCACATCGATAACTTCCAGTACATCCTCAATGACTTCGACCGCGTCGTCGACATGGCTAAGGGTGAGCACCCCGATGTAAAGACCTTCCTTCTGGGCCACTCCATGGGCTCGTTGACCGTCCAGGCATACGGCATTCGTGAGCCTGGCAAGGTCGATGGCATCATCACCAATGGCGGTGGTGCACCGTTGAACCTGTCCGGTAAGAAGGCAACGGGCGAGACCATCACGCCGGACGAGATCTCTGAGGTGCAAAAGCAGCTCGACCCCACCCTGTTCGAGCGCCTGCCGTTGGCGGATATCACCAGCTTCAACGCCAACTACGCGCAGAACCTGATCCCGCACCGCACCTACATTGGTGCGCAGTCGCCGGAGTTCACGAAGAAGATCATGCTGTCCAACCCCTTCACGGAAGGCATTTCCACCAGCCAGGCCGTGAAGGACGAGTACGCGTCTAGCCCGCTCATCGCGCAAAAGACCAGCGCCGGTACCGCGCTGCAGCTGGGTGCTATCGCTACCTACGATGCTGTGAACGCGGACCTGTTTACCGCGCCGACGCTTATCATGCACGGCACCAAGGACGGCATCGTTCCGCCGTACTTCTCCCAGGACTGGTACAACTCCATTTCCTCTGATGACGTGGAATACATCAACTGGGAGGGCCAGAAGCACGAGGTCTTCAACGAGCCAGCCGCTGACCAGGCCCTCGACACCGTGGTGGACTGGCTGGACCGCCACGTGTAGCACAGTTCTTGTGACGCGTTTCTAGCTGAAACTCTTGGCATATCCACAGTGATTGCCAAGAGTTTACGCATATGTAACCCCTTCGTTGCCCGGGTTGGATACAAAAATAGTTATGAAACGTCAATTCTGTGCTTTCTCGTCTATCCTGGCCCTTTCTACAATTGCATGCGCACCGTATGCGGTGGCGCAGTCGCCGCTGAACGCGCTGTCCTCTGGCTCTTCACTCTCCTCACAAGGCCCCTTAGGCATGTCTTCGCGGTCACCTCATATGAAGGATGAGGCCGCAGAAGATGACAGTGGCGAGGAAGGGGAACACCTAGCATCGCCATCGCGAGTGTTATGGCAGGAAAGTTTTGACGAGATTGACACCCCAGCGTGGTTTACACACCGCGCACCGGATGGATGGAAGACGAATGTCGCGGGCGTTGATTCGGGCGAGGCTCGGTGGAAGGGCTGGACTTTTGGGGATATGCGCCACTGGACTTGGGCCTCAGGAACCGATATGCGCCACTATTTCACCCAAGCGCACGATAAGTTTGCCATTATCGATAATAAACAGCAGCGCTTGGCAGAGGGCGATTCGATGAATGCGGAGTTGACCAGCCCGGAGATTGCAGTTGCTGGTCAAGACCGCGTAAATGTGGAATTTGATCACCACTACCGCCAAGGCAAGGACAGGCAAAACGCCACGGTGCAGGTCTCCTTCGATGGCGGAAAGCCGCAGGAGATAGCGCTATTTGATAAGGATGTCTTTTCCAAGCACGAATCCATCGGGGTAGACGTACCTGCAGGAACCAAGAAGATGCAGGTGAGCTTTAAGTACAACCACGGCAACGATGATTGGTGGTGGGCGGTAGATAACGTAGGAGTTGTTAAACCGCTAGGCCAGGAGATCGGATCACCGCAAGCTGTTGTGGACGTACTCAGCGATATTCAGGGTGACCCGGAGGATTATAAAGATGCGGTGCGCCAACTCAACGGCATGGAGGATAAGGCTGGGGCGCTGGTCCTTAATGGCGATCTAGTAGACGATGGCTCGCAGGAACAGTGGGATACCTTCCTAGCCGCTCATGAGGAAGAACCTCATGATTCTGGGAAGGAATTGTGGACCATCGGTAATCATGAAATGTATGGCAAGGAAGGCTCCAAGGCATACATGGACCGCTTCCTTAAACACTCCGGGCAGGACAAGCCGTGGAAAGAAGAAATTGTTGATGGGGTACCGATGATTTCCATCAATACTGAGTTCTACTCCGATCTCCTGCGCCACGGCAAGGAGCCGTTCCAGCGTATTAGCAATGAACAGCTCAACTGGTTAGATGAGCGCCTAGCCTACTGGGACGCCAAAGGGATACCGGCACTGGTCTTTAGCCACCCGCTGCTTCCGCAAACGGTGTCCATGTCTCACTCGGCGTGGTACCAGAATGACTTTGAAGATCTTGAGGCGTTGTCCAATGTGGTCAATAAGTACAACAACATCGTCTGGTTTAGCAGCCATAGCCACTCTTCGCTGCGCCAGAATAACTGGTGGGGTACCCGCCGCTACGATGGTACCGGTGAGCCCGGCCGCACTGGTTTCCCAGTAGTTAATACCGGCGCCATCCTCAACGAGTACATGCCGGATGGCGATAATGACGAAAAAATCGTTAAAGAAAAGGAAGAAGCCTCTACCGGACTTCGGGTCAAGGTTTTTGCTGACCGCGTCCGAGTAGAGGCTTGGGATTTTAAGGCTGGCGAATTGATTAAGTATCAGGATTTCGCGCGGTAGCCTAACCCCACGGCTCAATGGGGTTACCCTGCCAGGTGGCGTTGGCGGGGACGCGGTCACCGCGCATGACCAGCGAACCGGGGCCGACGGTGCTGGATTCACCAATGAGCGAGGCGGGCAGCGCCACCGAATGAGAGGCGAGCGTGGAGCCGGCCTCGATGGTGACGGTATCCAGGCTCATCACGCGGTCCTGGAATAGGTGGGTCTGCACCACGGTACCGGGCCCCACGGAGGCGCCAGCGCCGACGTGGCACAGATCGGTTTCGGGGAACCAGTAGGAATCGATCCAGGAGCCCTTGCCGATGTCCACTCCCAGCCCCCGCAGGCCCAAGTTGATCTCTCCTGTGCCGTAGGTGTGCTGGAAGAACCACGGGGCGGCGACGACCTCCACGAAGGTGTCCTGTAGCTCGTTGAGCCAGACGAACACGCTCCACAACGGGTGGTCGGCTGCGCTGTGCGTGCCCACGCAGATCCACTTCACGGCGATGGTCACCGCCATAGCGATAGCGCCCATCGCCATGAGCACGAGGCCGGAAAGGGCCCAGGTGGTGAGGAAGCCGACATCGGCAAGCAGGTAATACAGCGTCCCCAGGGTCGCGGCGAGCAGCATGGCCGAGAACATCGGCGCGAGCAGGCGCATGGTTTCCACGACGCCGCGGGCGGCCTTGAGTTTGAAGCCCGGGTTATAGGTCAGGGCCTCGGCAGACTCGGCGGGGGCATCGATCTGCGCGGTAACGCGGCGCATGCGCTCTGGCGGGGAACCCCACCAGTTGGCGCCGGACTTCGTCTTCTTCGGCGTGGAGGACAGCACCGCGACCAGGGAGTTCTTGGAAAGTTTGCGCCCGGGTGCCGTAATACCGGAGTTACCCACGAAGGAGCGCTTGCCCACCTTGGCCTCCCCGGAGTGAATCCAGCCGCCGCCGAGCTCGTAGCCACCGATCATGGTGTCATCGGCAAGGAAGGCGCCGTCTTTGACGTCCGTGAGCGCGGGGATCATCACGGCGGTGGAAATCTCCACGTCCTTGCCAATGCGCGCGCCCAAAGCGCGCAGCCACCGCGGGGTCAGCTGCGAGGCATAGAGCGGGAAGAGCTGCGTGCGGGCCTCATCCATGAGGCGCTCGATGGCCCACAGGCGCCAGCCGGCGGCAGAGCGCACCGGGTTCACGCCGGGCGAGATGCCGATGGACAATATGCGCACGCCCAGCCAGGTCTGCAGCATGTAGGTGGCAAAGGCCGCAAGCGCCGCGAGGGGAGCGAAGAGCACCGCGCCGACGAAGCGGTTCCCGTCCGTGGAATGCACCAGCGCCAAATCCACGATGGCGCCGATAAGCACCGCGATGAGCGGCTGCGCGGCCAGGAACAGCGAGGTCGCACCGTAAATGGCCACCCACCAGGGGCGGCGCTTCGGCGGCTTGGAGGGGAAGCGGTGCTTGGAGCGGCCCACCTTCTTCGCAGGAGAGCCGGACCAACGCTGGCCGTCCTTGATCTTCTTGCGGCCGGTGACGGTGGAACCCGCCTCCACGTGGGCGTACTTGCCCACCACGGTGCCGGGCAGCAGGGTGGAGCGCGCGCCCACGCGGGCGCCCTCCTTGATGTCGATGGCGCCGACGTGGAGTACGTCGCCGTCGAGCCAGTAGCCGGTGAGATCGACCTCCGGTTCCACCGCGGCGTGCTTGCCCAGGGTAAGCAGGCCCGTTACCGGTGGCAGCGAGTGCAGATCCACGCCGCGCTTCATCTTCACGCCCAAGGCGCGGGCGTAGTTATTGACCCAGGTGGCGCCCGCAATGGAGCGCGAGCCAGAGGCATCGGCCCACCGTTCCGCGGCCCAGATGCGCAGGTGGGTCGAACCACCGCGCGGGTAATCGCCGGGCTTAATCCCGGCGGTAATGAGGCGCGCGCCAAAGCCACCGATGGGTATGCGGCCCAGCGGCGTGGCAAAGATGAGCACCAGGGCGATAACAAGCCACCAGGGGAAAGACTGCGCCCAGTCCACGCCCAGAGCGGAGGCCACCGTTGAGCCCAGCATGAGCCAGGCCAGCCAGGTGGTCGCCGCCAGCGTCATGGCGGGGATCTGCAGCAGCGTTTGCGCCACGCGGGTCTTCGCGCCGACCGGGGTGACCTCGCGCAGCGGTTTCTGTTGCTCCGCCTTAGGGCGCGGTTCGGCGCCGGCGATGAGCT
This sequence comes from Corynebacterium limaceinasi, assembly GCF_046717465.1. NCBI lineage: Bacteria > Bacillati > Actinomycetota > Actinomycetes > Mycobacteriales > Corynebacteriaceae > Corynebacterium > Corynebacterium limaceinasi. Next base: position 2,183,704 of record NZ_CP177100.1, on the reverse strand, counting down.
CCGCCAGCGAACCTAGTCGCGGGTGGTCATAGAGATCGCGCACGGCCACGGTGGGGTAGCGATCGCGGATGTGTCCCACCAGCGTCGCCGCGGCCAGGGAGGTACCGCCGAGGTCGAAGAAATCGGCGTTCTCATCCTCCACGGATACGCCGAGGGTCTCGACCCAGAGCTCGGCTAGCCACTTCTCGGTCTCCGTCAGCGTGGTCGATTCCACGCCGACGCCGGGCAGCGGCCACGGCAGCGCCTTCTTATCCACCTTGCCGGAGGTGCGCACCGGCAACTCATCCATCACGCAGATGCGCGGGACCAGGGCCGCGGGCATGGTCTCCGCCAGCCGTTCGTGGGCCACGCCGTGGTTAAAACCGCGCGCCTCATCTTCCAGCGAGACGTATCCCACCAGCACGGATTCACCGCCCGGGGTCTTTTGCACGGCCACGGCGGAGTTATAGACGTTATCCAGCGCGGCGACGTTCGCATCGACCTCACCCAGCTCGATGCGGCGCCCGCCAATCTTTACCTGGTCATCCACGCGGCCCACAAAGTACAGGCCGTCTTCTTCCAGGCGCACGTGGTCGCCGGTGCGGTAGGCGCGCTGCCAGCCCATGGATTCCAGCGGCGCGTACTTCTCCGCATCCTTCTGCGGATCCAGGTAGCTGGCCAGGCCCACGCCGCCGATGACCAATTCGCCGGTTTCGCCCAGGCCAACGGGTTGCCCCTGCTTATCGATGACCACCAGGTCCCACCCATTCAGCGGCAAACCGATCGAAACCGCGCGCCCTGGAATCATCCTTTGCGCGCAGGCGACGACGGTGGCCTCCGTGGGGCCGTAGGTATTCCACATCTCGCGGTCCTCGGTGGCCAGGCGGTCCACCAATTCCTGGGAGCAGGCCTCGCCGCCGACGATGAGCAGGCGGATATTATCCAGTGCTTCCGCCGGCCACAGGCCCGCCAGGGTGGGAACCGTGGAGACGACGGTGATATCGCGGCGAATCAGCCACGGTCCGAGGTCCATGCCGGACCGCACCAAGGAACGCGGTGCCGGAACCAGACAGCCGCCGTGGCCCCAGGCCAGCCACATCTCCTCACAGGATGCGTCGAAGGCAACCGAAAGCCCGGCTAGCACGCGGTCTTCCGGGCCGAGCGGGCCATGGGGGTGATCGACGAGGAAGAGGCTGGCCTCCGCGTCCACAAAGGCGGCCGCCGAGCGGTGGCTTACGGCCACGCCCTTCGGCTTGCCCGTGGAACCGGAGGTAAAGATGATCCACGCGGTGTCTTCGGGCCGCGGGGCTTCGACGCCTTCGGCAGCGTGGCGCGGTTTTTCGCGCAGGAAGCGGAAGCCGTCATCGCTGAACATGCCATCGATATCGGCCTCGCCAAAGACCATCTCCGCGCGCTCATCCGGATCGTCCGCGTCCACCGGCACGTAGGCCGCGCCGGCGGCCAGAGTGGACAGGATAGCGAGGTAGAGATCCCGCTTGCCAGACGTCATCCGGATGCCGATGCGATCGCCGCGGCGCACGCCATTGACGTGCAGCTCTGTGGCCCACAGCTGGACCTCGTGGACGAGTTCGGCGTAGGTGATGATCTCGCCATCGTCAAGCGCGGCGGCTTCTGGATGAATCTCAGCGGTGGTCGTGATGATGTCCCACAGCGTGCGCGGGCGTGGGGCCAGATCGCGCAGGAGGTACTGCTGCGGGACGCTGGGAAGTTCTGTATTAGACCTACTACATTCTTCGGGTTCGTCCATGCTTATGCCTCGTCCTCGTCCGCAGCGATGATGGCCTTGGCCAGCTTGCGCAGGTGCTTGAGCTGCTTATTGGTGGATACGTCGAGCGCGTCATCCTCGGCGTTAGCGACGAGCTCCGCCAAGTCCTTGTGGGTCTTGGTGCCCTTCTTGGTGCACGCCACGATTTGGCGGCGGCGATCTTTGGGATCGCGCTCGCGCTTGGCCCAGCCGCGCTCCTCGAGGGCATCAATAAGCCGCACCATATCGGAGGCATCGATGGCCAAGGTGTCAGACAGGTAGGACTGGGAGGCGGCATCCGCCTCGACGAGGCAGGTAAGCACCCAGAACTCGCGGATGGTCGTCTGCTTGGTCTGCAGAGCCACCTCGACGCCATCGCGGGTGCGACGGCGCAGGCGCTCTAGCTGAAAGGACGGGGATTCGAGCAGGGAGGTTGGTATGCCAGAATTATTAGTGGAAGCCATACCATCATTATAATCTCAAAAGATGGGTAAAGGCCAATTAATCGCGAACGACGGGTAGGTCATCCGCCTCCCACTTATCGGTGCCGCCCTCGACATTAATAACGTCCCAGCCCAAGGAGTTCTCCAAATACTGGCAGACCTGCGCGCTGCGCCCGCCTAGGTGGCAAATCACATAAATATCGCGGTCCGGATCGATTTCCTGGATGCGACCCGTTATCTCGCTCATGGGAATATGGGTGGCGCCCTCCGCATGCACGGTGGCCCATTCGTCGTTTTCGCGCACATCGATAAGCTGCGCGCCTGCTGGAACTTCGGTTGGCTGTACGTTTTGCATACCCCGCAGTCTACGTGCCGCGCGCTAGCCGCCGTAGGTGGCCGCGGAGAGATACTGCAAGATCGCCTTCACGCGGCGGTTATCCTCGCTGGGATCCAGGCGCAGCTTGGTAAAGATATTGGAGACGTGCTTGGCCACGGCAGCATTGGAAAGCACCAGCTCGGCGGCCATGTCTTTATTGGACTTCCCGCGCGACATCAGCTCTAGGACCTCGCGCTCGCGGGGGCTGAGCTCACCCAACCCGCTGCGCCCAGAGCGCATGAGTGCCTGCGCCACCGTCGGATCGATGACCGTGCCGCCCTGGGCCACCACCTCCAGGCTGGCCAGGAAATCGCGCACCTCAGAGACGCGATCCTTAAGCAGGTACCCGGTGCCCGCATCCGGGGAATCAAAGAGTGCCACCGCATACGCCGGCGCCACGTACTGCGATAGCACCATCACCGGCAGGCCCGGATAGGCGCGGCGCAGTGCCACCGCCGCCTTCAGCCCATCATCGCCCATCTCCGGCGGCATGCGCACATCCGTTATCACCACATCCGGCAACTGGGCACTCAGCTTGCCGATGACCCCCTCCAGCTCCACCGCCGTTCCCGCCCTGCCCACGACCTCGTGGCCGCGGCGCTCCAACAGCCCGGCAAGGCCCTCGCGTAGGATCGCGGAGTCATCCGCAATCACAATCCTCAATCCACTCATGCTGATACTCCCGTCTGCCCGCGCTCCAAAAGGAGCGGAATCGTGCACTTTACCCGCGTCGGGCCTCCCTCCGGCGAGGACAGCGACAGCTCCCCGCCAAAGGCCGCCAGCCGCTCGGCCATGCCGGCCAGCCCGCGCCCGGGAACCATGCGCGCCCCGCCCGGGCCCTCATCCATGACCGAGATATGCAGGGCGGCATCCGAGGTGATGAGCACCGAGACCGGCGCGCCCGGCGCGTGCTTCGCGGCATTGGTCAGCGCCTCGGTACCGAAGAAATAAGCGCAGGCCAGCACGCTGGCGGAAAGCCTCGGCAACGGGTGTGGGGCGTAGACGCTGACGTGGGGGCCGTGGGCGGAGGCGGCATCGGCAAGCGCGGCCACCAAACCGTGATCCTGGAGGACCTGCGGGTGAATGCCGTGCACCGTCGCGCGCAGCGAACGCAGGCCGCGATCCACGTCCCGCTTCGCGGCGGTGAGCAATTCGGCCTCGGAGCCGGTCGCATCCAGCAGGGCCTCACCGAGCTTCATGCTTGCCGCCACCAAATATTGCTGCGCGCCATCGTGCAGATCCCGCTCGATGCGGGCGCGCTCCACCTCGTAGGCATCCGCAATCGCGCGGCGCGAGGCCGTCAGCTCCGCGATGACCCGCGCCTGCCGCTCCTCATTGCTGGTGGCCTGCTTCTTGCTGAAAAACACGCCCCCAAGCCTAATCGCGCGCGCCCCAGGCAGGGGTAAAGCTAGCACTACCCGGAAAGTATCCTTAGCGCTGTAGGAATAGCGCGCCCGGCACGGTGAAATGAACAGCATGACACAAACACTTTCCCTCCACGACATCACGAAGGACTTCGGCGGCGGCCCCGTGCTGGCCGGCATCACCCTGGACATCACCCCAGGCGAGCTCGTCGCCATCATGGGGCCCTCCGGCTCCGGCAAATCCACCCTGCTGCACTGCATGTCCGGCGTACTCACGCCCACCGACGGCAGCGTCCGCTTCGGCGACGAAGTCATCTCCACGCTTTCCGATGCCGCCCGCTCCCGCACCCGCCTCCGCCACTTCGGCTTCGTCTTCCAAGACGGCCAGCTTTTGCCGGAGCTGACCAACCTGGACAATGTGGCACTGCCCGCGATGCTCAACGGTCTAGGCCGACGTGCGGCCCGCGCAAAGGCGCTGTCGCTGCTCGACCAACTGGGGCTCGGCGATCTCGCGGACCGCCGGCCCGCCCAAGTCTCCGGCGGCCAGGCCCAGCGCGTGACCATCGCCCGCGCCCTCGTGGCCAACCCCGGCGTCATCTTTGCCGATGAACCCACCGGCGCCCTCGACCAAGCCACCGGCCACGAGGTCATGCAGATGCTGACCACCACCGTGCGCCAATCCGGCGCCAGCCTCGTCATGGTCACCCACGACCCCAAGGTGGCGGACTGGATGCAGCGCCGCGTGGAAATCCGCGACGGCATCATTCACGATGACCGCCGCCTGGGGGTGCAGCCATGAATACCGCGACCCTAGTCCTTGGCCTCCAGCGCGAATCCGTCCGCGCCCGCTCCGGTGCGGGCATTGTCAGCGTGCTGGCCATCGTGAGCCTGACGCTGGGTTCTGCCATCGCCTTTCTCGTCGCCGGCGGCACCTGGATGTTCTGGCAGCGCGCCCACCACCCAGAATCCGCCGTGCCCGCCCTGCGCGCCGCTGCCGGAGACACCCCGGAAGATTACTTCCTGCCCTGGTTCGTCCTCGCGCTCATGGCTTGCGCTTTCATCGTTCCCGCCCTGTTTAACCTGACCGCGCAGGCCGCCGTCCTCGGCGCCTCCGGCAGGGAACAGCGCCTGTCCACCCTCCGCCTTCTGGGCCTAAGCTCCCACCAAGTTGAGCGCATGGCCGCCGTCGAGACCGGCATCCAAGCCCTCATCGGCATTGTGCTCGGCTGGCTCGTCAGCGTGCTCATCGCCCCGGTCTTCACGCACGTGAAATTCCAGGACCGCCCCGTCGCCTTTGAGGAAATCATCCTGCCCTGGTGGGGATACCTCGCGGTGGCCGCAGTCCTCTTCCTCCTCGCCCTCGCCGCGGCCCTTGCCGGCATGCGGCGCGTGCGCGTCAGCCCCCTCGGCGTGGCCAAGCGCCAGATGCCCGCCGCTTTCAGATGGTGGCGCCTCATCGCCTTCCTCCTCATCGTCACCGTCGGCGGTGCCCTGCTCAAAGGCAAATCCGACGCACCCGAAATCTCCGTGGCCGTCGTGCTCTTCGCGGTGGTCATGAGCATCAACCTGGTCGCGCCCTACCTCCTGCAAATCGGCGCCCGCCTTTTGGCTTTGCTCCCCGGCACCGCACACCTCGTGGCCTGCCAGCGCGTCAACGCCAACGCCCGCCGCGCCTGGCGACAAAGCGCGGCCATCGGCTTCTTCGGCTTCCTCGCCGGCTTCCTCTTGGGCGCGCCCATGGGCACCGACGCCCTGACTACCGCTCTGAAGGAAGAACAAGAAACGGGCATCATGTTCCGGGACGTGTCCACCGGCGTCATCCTGACCTTGCTCTTCGGCTTCGCTTTGACCAGCATGTCCATTTTCTTGGGCCAAGTATCGTCCGCCTTCGAGGACAAGGAACTCATCCGCTCCCTCGACCTGATGGGCGTGCCGCGCCGCTTCCAATTCAGCACGAACGCCCGTGCTGTGATGGGCCCCATAGTTGCGCTCAGTCTCTTTGGCTTCCTCTTCGGCGGCAGCATCGCGGCGCTGATGTTCTTTAGCGCTCTCGAGGGCGAAGATATTGACCTCGCCGGGCGGTTCCTTATGTCCTTCGGTTTCCTCGCCCTGGGTTGGGCGGTAACCTTCCTCGCCATCGCGCTCGTCGAGCCCCTGCGCAGCCAGGTTCTCCGCAGCGGCCGCCGCAGGGAGTAGCCGGTTACCGGCGGCTGCGGTGAACCCTAGCCCAGACTCTGGCTCGGCTGGGCCTGGGCCCGGCCTTGGCCCTAGCCCCGCACGCCTTCATGCCGCCACAAGCGGTGCCATTGCCACGGCGGCCGCGCAAAGGGCCGCTTATTCTTGGCCGTAGCCATTACCTGCTGCACCACGAAATCCGGGTAGTGGTCAATCGTCGTCGCGGTGAAGTGGAGGGGCTTCCAGCCGCGATGGACGGCATCGTTAAGCTTGTGCCGGTCCAACTCAAACTGGCGGCGATTTTCTCCCCGGTGGTAGGCGTAGCCATCGACCTCGATGGCGATCTTATACTCCCTAATCACCAGATCCCAGTGGTAGGCGCCTATTTTTATATTGTTCTGGACCGCGAAATGCGGCGCGAGGGCGCGGGTTAACTGGCGCTCCGGCACGCTATCCGTGCCGATGATCGCCCTGTCCAAGGCGCGCTTTACCGGCCTCGGAAACCGCTGGTAGTCCAGCTTATTCAGCTCCAGCCGGCTAACCCCGTCCTTGCCGGAGTAGAAGTCCTCGAGGAAGGCGACCGCATCATCCTCCGGCATCGCCTCGACCGCCTGCAGTGGATTGCACACGGTGACGCCGTCCCAGGTCAACGCGCCCTTCGGCCGGGCGCGGCGGGAGGTGAAATACTTACTCGACGGCAGCGATGAGCTGCGCAGGAACTCCAGCGGAAAGCGCAGCGGCTTCTCGACGTGCTTGAGCGCGGCCGAGTAGCCGTCCAGCGCGCAATTCGGCCACTCCTTGCTCATGATGCGCGCGAGTTGGTTCGGCGTAGGCTCCTCTGACAGGCAGAAGCCGTTAGCGATCCGGACGGCGCCGTGGCGTACCGCTTGCTGAGCGGCACTTTTCCCCCGAAAAATTTCCATTCGTATCCCTCGATCCCCCGAAGCGAAGGTTGTGTGGCGCGTGTGGGCGCTTATTCAGCACGGTTGGGTGCTTGGTTGGAGCCTGGTTGGTGGGTTTTGGTGCCTGGTTGGTGCTCGTTTGATGCGTTTTAACAAATAGTGGCCCCAAACCTCACGGTTTCCATGGCCTATTTGCAAAAACGCATCAGGTGGCCGCCAAAAACGCATCAGCTGGGCCCCAAAACAGGCTTCATGGCCCTAAAACGCCAAGCTCGGCCCCGCAAACGCGCGGGCCGAGCCCTAAGAGCCCCCGCAGCCTACTTCAGGCGAGCCTTGGCCTCTTCCAGAATCTTCTCGGCCTCGGCCTTGTCTCCCCAGCCGGAGCCGGAAACTTCCTTGTTGGGCTCGAGGTCCTTGTAGTGGACGAAGAAGTGCTCGATTTCGTCCTTGATGTGCTGTTCCACATCATCGATGTCCTGGTAGCGCTCCCAGCGTGGGTCATCGATGACGGCAAGCAGCTTGTCGTCGCCGCCGGCCTCATCGGTCATCTTGAACACGCCGACGATGCGGGCTTCAACGATGACACCGGGGAAAACGGGCTCGGGGAGGATGACGAGGGCGTCGAGGGGGTCGCCGTCTTCGCCAAGCGTGTGGTCGATGAAGCCGTAGTCGGCGGGGTAGGCCATTGGGGTGAACAGGTAGCGGTCCAGGTAGACCTTGCCGGACTCGTGGTCCACCTCGTACTTATTGCGGGAGCCCTTTGGGATTTCAATGGTTACTTCAACGCTCACAGCGATGTCCTCCATGTGGGATTGGGTGTTAATTACCGTCAATAGTCTAGCGCGTCGCCCATCCGCGCTAGGGTTGGTGGCGATGAAAGCTAAGAAGGTTTGGTGGTCAGTAACCGCGCTGGTGGTCACGGCGGCGGTCGGGGGCACGGCTGCGCTGGGGGTTACCATCCAGCGCGAGTACGGCGATCTTTCGCATGGCGAGGCCGAAACGGTCCAGGCCCCGGAGAATCCCCTGCAGCCGGCTAAGGCGCAGGACGTGGATTTTGCGGCGCTCAGCGCGAAGCTCGATGAGCTGGGCAAGAACGAGGATTTGGCCACCTTTGGCGGGCAGGTCATCGATAGTGAGACCGGCTCGGTGGTCTGGGAGCGCGATGCGGATAAGGCGCTGACCCCGGCTTCCTCGACGAAGGTGTTGACCACCGCCGCGGCAACGCTGGCACTGGATGAGTCCAAGCGGATTACTACCAAGGTCTACCGCGGCAAGGATCCGAACAACGTGGTTATCAAGGCAGCTGGCGATGTCTGGATGACCAACGAGCAGCTCGATGACCTCGCGGACCAGATTGAAAAGACCGGCACCCAGGTGGCGGGCGTGTACATCGATACCTCCGCGTGGGCGGGCGAGCCGCAGGCGCCGGGCTGGGATCCGGAGAACGTGGATGAGGGCTTCGTCGCGCCCATGGAGCCGGCCATGCTGTACGGTGGTCGCATCGGCGCTACGGAGGGCGATGTCCCGCGCAGCCACACCCCGGCCCTCGACGTCGCGGGAGAGCTGGCCAAGCGCTTGGGCACGGATAAATTCGCCGCGGGCACGATGGCTGACGGTGCGGAGGAGCTGGCCAGCGTCGAGTCGGCGCCCCTGAGCGAGCGCGCGCTGGAGATGGTGCGGCATTCCGATAACGTCATGGCGGAGGCCATTGCCCGCGAGCTTGCCGATGCCCGCGGCAAACAGCCCAGCTTCCAGGTCGACACCCAAGCCACGCTGGATGTGCTGCGCGAGCACGGGTTCGACGTCAGCGGCGTGGATATCAAGGACAACTCGGGCCTTTCGGTAGATAACCGGTTGAGAGCGAGGGTGTTGGCGGAGATTGTCAACGGCGCGGTCGAGGAACCGCAGTTGCGCCCCTTGGCGGCGTATTTGCCGGTCGCAGGTGGCGACGGCACGCTGCACGAGCGCTACGGGGAGTCTGCGGCGCGGGGGTTTGTCCGCGCGAAGACCGGCACCTTGACGGGTGTTTCCGCGCTGGCGGGCACCGCGCAAGGCCAATCCGGGCGCGTATATTCCTTTGCCTTCTTGGTCAATGATGGCGAGATTATGGCGGCGCGCGCTGCCCAAGATGACCTCGCCGCGGCGCTGCACGAGTTTTAAATGAGCCCACAGCCTGGAGTAACGCTATTTTGGCCGCGGGTCTCGCCGCATTTTTTGGCCTGCCGGCGCGCGGTCCGCGCGGCGAAGATGGATCACACCGTGGCGGTAGGGCTATCCGGCGGCGCCGATTCTCTGGCGCTGTGCGCGGCGATGATAGCTGAGGGTCATGACGTGATCGCGCTGTGCGTCGACCACGGCTTACAAGACGGTTCGCGTGAGCAGGCCGAAAGGGCCGCTCGGCAAGCAGAAAGCTTGGGTGCGCGGGCGCGGGTGCTCGCAGTTCGGGTATCGGAGGAAGCGGGGAATTCGCTGGAAGCGGCGGCTCGGCAAGCGCGCTACCAAGCGATGTCCGCGGCCGTGTGCGAGGGGTGCGAGAGCCGCGAGAACGCAGCCTCGCGCCGGGCTGAGCCGCGCGAACGAGACGCGGGGCCTGGGGAGGAAGCTGCGCGCGGGAAAGCCCCGCGCGAAGACGGAGCTTCGCGCAGAGGAGAAAGGGCGCTGGAGATTGCCGTGGCGCATACGGCCGATGACCAGGCGGAAACGCTCCTCCTTGGTGCCCTGCGCGGCCGCGTGGCCGGCATGCCGGAGCGAGCAGTGGTGGAAGGCGCGCGGGTGGTGCGGCCTTTCCTGCAGGTGCGCCGTGCCGATACGGAGGGCGCGTGTGCGGAGCTGGGGCTTGAGGTGTGGCAGGACCCGCAGAACGCGGATACGGATTTTCGGCGGGTAGCGCTGCGCCGCGAAATCATCCCGGAGCTATCGCGGGTCATCGGCGGTGATGCGGTACCGGCGCTGGCGCAGGCGGCGATGGATACCGCGCGCGATGAAGAATACCTCGCCACGGCGGCCACCGCGGACTGTGCGGATTTGGCCGCGCTGCCGGAGCCGCGACGCCGGCGCGCTATTGCGGCCTGGCTCATCGAGCGGGGAGTGAAGGTGACGAGGGAGGGGATTGGGGGCATCGGCAAGCTGTGTACCAACTGGCACGGACAAGGGCCGGTGGCTGTGAGTTCGGTGCGGCAGGCGGGGCAGAGGTTGGAAGTAGCACGTATAGGTGGCAAACTGGCACTATTGTCTGGTCATTAAAGGAGCGCACACGTGCACGACAAGAAAGACTTCGCCGTCCCCGCAAACCGCTACGGAGACGATGTAGAAGCAATCCTCATCACGGAAGAGGAAATTAAAGACCGCGTCCAGCAGCTGGCGGATGCGGTATCTGAGAAATATGCCGACGCCGAGCAGGACCTGCTTTTGGTCTGCGTATTAAAGGGTGCGGCCTTTTTCCTGACGGACTTCGCGCGCAAGCTATCCATCCCCTCGGAGCTGGAGTTTATGGCCGTCTCCTCGTACGGCGTCTCCACGTCTTCTTCTGGGGTGGTGCGCATCTTGAAGGACTTGGACCGTGATATCGCCGGGCGCGATGTGGTCATCGTGGAAGACATCATCGACTCGGGCCTGACGCTATCCTGGCTCATTCGCAACCTGCGGGGGCGCAACCCGAAGTCGCTCAACGTGGTGACCTTGTTGCGCAAGCCGGAAGTGGTAAAAGCGCAGATCGATCTGCTCGATGTCGGCTTTGATATCCCCAATGAATTCGTCATTGGCTATGGCCTTGACTACGCGGAACGCTACCGCGACCTGCCCTTTGTGGGCACCCTTCACCCTGATGTCTATACCACCAACTAAAATCGCGCAGTAATGAAAAACAATAAACTCCTTCGCTACGGCGGCATTGCGGCACTGATCCTCGTAGCGCTGTACGCCTTTACGTTTTTTAGCAACGAGACCCGCGGATATGTGGACACGGATACCTCCGTGGCCCTGAAACAGCTGCAGGATAAAAACGTTGACGAGGTAGAAATTGATGACCGCGAGCAGCGCCTGCGCATCAAGCTCAAGGACGAAATCACGGTAGAAGAGCGCGAGGGCGTACAAGAGATCGTGTCTCAGTACCCCGCGCGCGCCTCCGAGCAGGTCTTTGATGCGGTCAAGGATTCGGGTGCGGAGAAGTATCAGACCAACGTCACCCAGGATTCGTTCTTGGGCTCCATGCTCAGCTTCCTGCTGCCGATGGTCATCCTCTTCGCCCTGCTGTTCTGGCTCATGTCCCGCATGCAGCAGGGTGCAGGCGGCATGTTCGGCATCGGCAGCTCCAAGGCCAAGGAGCTGACCAAGGATATGCCGACCAATACCTTCGAGGATGTTGCCGGCGCCGATGAGGCCGTGGATGAGCTGCAGGAAATCAAGGACTTCCTTGATGATCCTTCCCGTTATTACGAGCTCGGCGCGAAGATTCCGCGTGGCGTGCTGCTTTATGGCCCTCCGGGTACCGGTAAGACCCTGTTGGCCCGCGCCGTTGCGGGCGAGGCCGGCGTGCCTTTTTATTCCATCTCCGGTTCGGACTTCGTGGAGATGTTCGTCGGTGTGGGTGCCTCCCGCGTGCGTGACCTGTTCAAACAGGCCAAAGAGCACAGCCCGTGCATCATCTTCGTGGACGAGATCGACGCCGTGGGGCGCCAGCGCGGATCCGGAACCGGCGGCGGGCACGATGAGCGCGAGCAGACCCTGAACCAGCTGCTGGTGGAGATGGACGGCTTTGGCGATCGCGAGGGCGTTATCCTCATCGCGGCCACCAACCGCCCAGATATTTTGGACCCCGCATTGCTGCGCCCGGGCCGTTTCGACCGCCAGATTCCGGTCACCAACCCGGATCTGGCCGGCCGTGAGCAGATCCTGCGCGTCCACGCCAAGGACAAGCCTTTGGCGGAAGAGGTCGATGTGGCGCAGCTGGCCAAGCGCACCGCCGGCATGTCCGGTGCGGACCTTGCCAATGTGCTTAACGAGGCCGCGCTTCTCACCGCCCGCATCGGCGGCAACGTCATTACCTATGACGCGTTGGAAGAAGCCACCGACCGCGTGGTGGGCGGTCCACGGCGCCAAGGCAAGATCATCTCCGAGCACGAGAAGAAGGTCACCGCCTACCACGAGGGTGGCCACACCCTGTCCGCGTGGGCGCTCAAGGATATCGAGCGCGTGTACAAGGTCACCATCCTGGCCCGCGGCCGCACTGGTGGCCACGCCATGACCTCGCAGGAAGACGACAAGGGCATGTACACCCGCGACGAGCTGTTTTCCCGCTTGGTCTTTGCCATGGGTGGCCGCGCCGCCGAGGAATTGGTCTTCGGCGCTCCCACCACGGGTGCGTCCTCCGATATCGAGAACGCCACCAAGATCGCCCGCGCGATGCTGACGGAATACGGCTTTTCTCCTGACCTGGGCACCGTCAAGTACGGCCAGGAGCAGGGCGATCCGTTCAGCCAGATGGGCGGGGGTGGCGGCTCCATCGATTACTCGGATGACCTTGCCTCCAAGATCGATGAGCAGATGCGCTACCTCCTCGAGCGCGCGCACGAGCAGGCCTACGACATCCTGCGCACCAACCGCGAGTTCCTGGACAAGCTGGCCGAGGCCCTCCTGGAGAAGGAGACCCTGCGCCGACCGGACCTGGAGAGCATCTTCGACGGCATTGAGCCGCGCGATGCCTATGATGTCTTCCCCGGCGAAGACGATCGCTTCCCGCGCCAGATTGGTTACGCGCCGGTCAAGACCCCGGTTGAGCTGGCCAAGGAGCGCGGCGAGGAACTTCCTAAACGCATGACGCTTCTCGATGCCTCCCGGGCAGCCCGCGAGCGCCGCCTCGCCGGCGAAGAGATCAAGGGCGAGGTTGGCTTTAACTTCGGCCAGCACGCCGGCGACTACGTGAACCCCGAAACGGTGCGCGAGCTGCACGGCGGTGGCAGCAGCCACCGCGAAGACCGAACTGACCAGAGCGGCCGCAGCGATGGACGCAGCGGCCGAAACGACCAGAACGACCGCGCGGACCAGAGCGACCGCGGCGACCGCGCCGACCAGAGCGACCACGGCAGCAGCGACGGTGGGGAAGGTCGAACGGATTCGGCATCGGAAAGCAGGGGAAAGCACCACAAGCCAGAGGGAGAAACCAGCCAATGGTTTACCCCAGGGTGGAATGAGTCTTCCCGCCGCGATAATCCCTACGCGCGCGATGCGGAAAAGCCGCGCGATGACGAAGAGTAAGAAGTACGTGCATGTCTGAAAATCACACTGATCCCCAGCAGGTGCCCGCCCGCGCGCCGTATGACCACGAGCGGGCGGAGGCGGCCGTCCGCGAGCTGCTCCTTGCCGTTGGTGAGGATCCTGACCGCGAAGGCCTGCGCGAAACCCCGGCACGTGTGGCTCGCGCCTACCGTGAGGTCTTCGCCGGCCTGCACGAGGATCCGACGGAGGTGCTGCATAAGACCTTTGCTGAGGATCACCAGGAACTGGTCTTGGTGCGCGATATTCCCATCTACTCCACCTGCGAGCACCACCTCGTGCCGTTTTATGGCGTGGCGCATATTGGCTATATTCCCGGCAAGGACGGGCACGTCACCGGGCTGAGCAAGCTGGCCCGCCTGGCGGATTTGTATGCCAAGCGCCCGCAGGTCCAAGAGCGCCTGACCCAGCAGATTGCCGATGCGCTCGTTAATGTCCTCGAAGCCCAATCCGTCATCGTGGTCATCGAGTGCGAGCACTTGTGCATGGCCATGCGCGGTATCCGTAAGCCGGGCGCAACCACAACGACTTCCGCGGTACGCGGCGGGTTTAAAAATAACGCCGCCTCGCGCGCAGAAGTGCTCAGTTTTATTCGTACGTAGCGCGTACGCAGTCGAGTTTGTCGAGCGAAAAGGAGAACGCAGTGCACCCGGCTTCCTCAGTTGCAGAGTTGACCATCGCGAAGCGCACGCTCGTCATGGGCATCGTGAATGTTACAAAGGATTCCTTTTCCGATGGCGGGCGGTGGCTCGACTTTGACGCCGCCACCAATCATGCCCGCGAGCTGGTGGAACAGGGTGCGGACATGATCGATGTGGGCGGCGAATCCACCCGCCCGGGCGCGGTGCGCGTGGAAGCACAAGAAGAAGCCGACCGCGTGGTCCCGGTCATCCAAGCACTGCACGAGCAGGGCATTCGCACCTCGGTGGACACGATGCGCGCCTCGGTTGCCGCCGCGGCGGCCGCGGCCGGGGTGGACATGATTAACGATGTCTCCGGCGGCCTCGCAGACCCCGAAATGTATGCCGCCATGGCCGATGCCGGCGTGCCCGTCTGCCTCATGCACTGGCGGACGCTGCAGGAAGGCGCGTTCGGATCCGCGGCGGGCACGGCGGATCACGGCGGCGATGTAGTGCGCGACGTGCACGAGACCCTCGAGCGCCTGAGCAATAACGCCCTGGATGCGGGCGTGAAAAGGGAGAATATAGTGCTGGATCCGGGCCTCGGCTTTGCCAAGAGCCCGCAGGATAACTGGGCGCTGCTGCAGGCCCTGCCCGAGTTTCTGGACGGGGAATTTCCCATCTTGGTGGGTGCCTCGCGCAAGCGCTTCCTCGCCGCCATTCGGGCGGACCGCGGGGTAGAGGCCAGCCCGCTGCTTGCCGATCCCGCCACCGCCGCCGTGACCGCCATTTCCGCCCAGATGGGCGCGTGGGGCGTGCGCGTGCACGAGGTGGGCGTATCCCGCGATGCCGTCGACGTGGCCGCCGCGTGGAACGCCGGCGAGTCCTATGTAGGCGGCGCCAATGCCACCGGCAGCTACCGCAATGCCGCCACCGGCACGGGCACAGTGACCTCTACCGCGATGGGTACGGAAAGGAATTAACCATGGCAGATCGCATCGAATTAACCGGCCTAGAGTGCTTTGGCTACCACGGCGTCTTTGATGAGGAAAAGCGCACCGGCCAGCCCTTCATCGTCGATATCACCTGCTGGTCCGAGTTTGCCGAGGCCGCAGCTCACGATGATCTGACCAAGACCATCAATTACGCAGAGCTTGCCGATGTCACCGCCAGCATCGTCGAAGGCCCCTCCCGCGACCTCATTGAGACCGTCGCCAGCGAGGTGGCCGATACCATCATGGAATCCTTCGCCGACCTGCACGCGGTGGAAGTGACCGTGCACAAGCCCAAGGCGCCGATCCCGCGCACTTTTGCCGATGTCGCCGTCGTCGCCCGCCGCTCCCGCAAGCACGCGCGCACCGGAGCCCCACGGCCCGCTCCGCAGGTGGGAACTCCGCAGGGAGCCGACGCGCAGCGCCCCGGCACGAACCCCGGGAGTCAGTAATGCGCGCGGTACTATCCATCGGCTCCAATATGGATGACCGCGTGGAGCTTTTGCGCACGGTATTTACCGAGTTCCGCGAGGACATCGTGGCGGCCTCGCCCGTCTATGCCACCCCGCCGTGGGGAGTAACGGACCAGGATGAATTCTTGAATGCGGTGCTCATCGTGGACGTCGAGGAGAGCCCGCTGGAGCTCTTACGGCGCGGCCAGAAGCTGGAAGAGGCGGCTGAGCGCGTGCGCGTGCGCCACTGGGGCCCGCGCACCCTGGACGTGGACATCGTCGATATCGAGGGCTATAGCTCCTCCGATGCGGAACTTATCGTCCCGCATCCCTATGCCCACGAGCGCGCATTCGTGCTTATACCCTGGTTGGCCGCCGAGCCGGCTGCTAAGTTGAAGGGACAGGATGTCTCCGCGCTGGTTGCCGCGTTGGACCCGCAGGAAACCGTCAATATCCACCGCTTGGGCCTGATGGAGGAGTTATGAAACGAACCTCGCTCGGTGCGCTTATCGGTGTTGGGATATTCATGGCAGCCGCGGCGGCCATCCTCACCACGCGCTTTTATGGCTCCATGATGTCCATCCCGGTCACGGTATCTGCCACGCTATGGCTCATGGTGGTGGTGTGCTTG
The DNA here is from genome assembly GCF_046717465.1 of Corynebacterium limaceinasi. Classification (NCBI taxonomy): domain Bacteria; kingdom Bacillati; phylum Actinomycetota; class Actinomycetes; order Mycobacteriales; family Corynebacteriaceae; genus Corynebacterium; species Corynebacterium limaceinasi. Next base: position 2,167,735 of record NZ_CP177100.1, on the reverse strand, counting down.
GGGCTTACCTGGAAAGTGGATAAGGCCACCGATGAGGATCACGGCATCGGGCTAGATAATTCGCAGCTTAATCCGATGACCATCGCGCAGTTCATGCTGGTGGGCAAGGCTTCGGCGTGGACGGGTGCGATCGTCGGCGGGCTCTATGCAGGGGTGGCGGTGTATGTCATCCCGAATGCGGGCACCCTTGTCGCGGCTTCCGATGATCTGGTGGGAGTGCTCGCATCCGCGATTGGCGGCATCGCCATGTCTGCGGCTGGCCTGCGATTGGAGCGACACTGTGAGACCCCGCCGCCACCGGACGGGCTTCAAGCGGTACATTAGGGAGCATGACTCAGCCGCGCTCTTCTTCCAAAAACTCGTCGTCCTCGCCGGATTTGGGACAAATTGGGATTATCGCCCTTGTCATCTTGGCCGTCATCGCCAGCATCGTCATGCTCATTTCCGGCTCGGCAGCGGCGCTCAAGATTGCGCTGATTGCCGCCCTGTGGGCCGCGGTGGTGGGCTTTTTCTTGGTAATGCGCTACCGCCGCCAGGCCGAGGAATCCGTGACCAAGCTGGAGCTACAGGAGCGCGCCCACCGCGCGGAGCTCAAGCAGGCCCGCGCAGCCGAAGGCAAGGAGCTGCCGGATCAGCAGATCCTCGATGAGATCCGCACCGAGCTGGCCTCTATCCGGAAGCAGATCGAGGATTTGTCCGGCCACGAGTTCACCTACGAGCCCGCCGCCCTGCACGCTGAGGCGCGCCGCATCATGGAGCTGGAGGCCCAGACCGCCGCGGCGTCCCACCGCCGGGAGGAAGACATCGACTTTGAGCAGGCCTCTTCCGGCGCGCCGTCGGCCGATGCCATCGCCGGCCGCCTGGGCAATCAGCCCTCCGGTGCGCACGCGGACTCTAACCCGCTCAATGAGATCATCAGTGAAAACACCCGCGCGCAGCGCAGCACCGGCCGGACCGCCGAGCCGCTTGCCGATGCCCCCAAGCCCGCCACGTCCAGCGAGGCCGCGGGGGCGAAGGAGCCGAAGGACGTTTCCTTCGATACCGGCAGCTTCCAGGCCGTGCGCTGGGATTCGGGTGGGGACTCCAATATCAAGCGCCAAGGCTCTCGGCAGTCGGGCTCTGGCAACGCAGCTCACTCTGGCGCACGAGGTAGCCACCGCAAGCCAGAGGCTGATACCGCATCCGAGCCGGCTTCCGATGCGGTGACCCAGAACATCCCGCAGCAGACCACCGGCAAGGATGCGCGCGAGGAGTACAAGGGTTCGGGCCACCACGTGGCCGCCGAGCAGAAGCAATCGGCCTCGCGCCGCCAGCAGCAGACCCGCGGTCGCCGCCGCAGCGATGAACAGCGCGATGGTTCCGTGTCCGTCTCGGAGCTGTTGGCACAGATGAAGAAGGATAAATAAATGCGTCCACCGCGCATGCGCGTTGCCCTTTTCGGGCGCAGCCTCGCCGGGATTTCCCTGGCCACTGCCATGGAGCGCGCCGGCCACACCGTGGAGATGCTCAATGATCCGGCCGAACTTGGCTCCTTCCAGGCGCTGATTCTGGCAGTGGGTGAGGCACGGCTGGACGCTGCCGTCGAGCTGGTCCAGGACCACGTGCACAAGGGGCTCATCGCTTTCCACACGTGCCTGTCCCGAGGCGTGCAAGGCCTTGACCCGCTGGAGACCCACGGTTGTATCGTGGCGGCCGTCGCCCCCATGGCGGGCGGGCGCTGGGCAGTATCCACGCTGGATGAGTTGGGCGAAAATATCGCTGACTTCGTAGTGAGCGAATTCCGGGGGCAGGCAGTGCCGCTTTCCGATGCTGAGCGTCCCGCCTTCGCCGCCCGCTCCTACTACATAGAAATGCTCAGCCGCTTGCACCTAGCAGCGGCCGTAGAAGCCAATTTCTTTGCCGAGTTCGATGAGATCCCACCGTCTGAATTCGACATCGATACAGAGGACATCATTGCGGCCTACCGCGGCGCCACGGATCCCGGAATGCGCCGCCACTACTTAGAAACCGCTCGGCGCTTGGGTGAAGTAGAAGATCGCACCGAATTGGAAATGTGGGCCTTGCAGGAGGAATCCCGATGAGCTTGAAGATGGGACAAGCCACCGTCATCAGCGAGGTCGACCGCATCCGCATGGTGGGAAGCGCGCTGCGCAAGACCGGTCGCCCCGTGGCCTTCGTGCCGCTGACCATCGGCGTGCATGCCGGGCATATCGCGCTGGTGCGTGCGGCCCGTCGTATCCGCGGCGCGGTGACCGTCGTGGCCCTCCAGGAACCTCGTGCCGAGGATGTAGATCTCCTGCGCGCCGAGGGCGTGGACGTCATCTGGGATTACACGCCCGACAAACTCTGGCCCAATGGTCGCCGGATTACTATCTCGGCTCGCGGCGTCGCCGTCGAACGCGACGCCGCGAACTCCGCCGCTGCCGAGCAGACGCCTGATGCTGAATCTGCACCTGAAGGCTTAGAGCCCGATCTATCAGGCGAGCTCACCCTCTACCTCACGCTGATGATGGCACTGTCGCCCACCGATGTCCTCATCGGGGAAAAAGACTACGAGCTCCTCTTGGCCATTCACCATGCGGTGCAGGACCTGCACCTCGGGGTTCGCGTGCAGGGCGTACCCGCCGTGCGCATGCCCGATGGCGTGGTGATGAGCCTGCGCAATACCCGCGTGCCCGAAGATAAGAGGGAGGACGTAGCCGCCCTGTCCGCCGCGCTTACCGCCGGGGCACATGCCGCAGAGGCGGGGGCAGACAAGGTTCGCGAGGTTGCCGCAGGTGTCCTAGAAGCCGCCGGCGTTGAACCGGAATACTTAGAGGTGCGCGGCCGCGATCTGGGCGAGCCACCCGCCGAGGGCGATGCCCGCCTGCTCGTTGCGGCCACCATTGGCGGAGTTAGATTAATTGACAACGTTGGCCTGCCGTTGGGGATTGGGTTCACTAATATTGAAGAGCACGAGGCTAAGGCCGAGCTCGAGCGCGAAAAGCAGCGCGAACAAGACCAATCCCCGGAGGACTAATGACCGAAATCCACATCCGCGACCTCGACCCGCGCGATGAGCCCAAGGCGATTGAGTTTGCCATCGAAGGCATGCACCTGCACTGGTTTGTGAAGAACCCGCGCTTCGAGCGCGCCTACGGCCGTTACTTTTGGGATTTAGAGCGGGCCCAGGCCACCGATATTTTGGCCGCCTATGCCGATGATGGGCGTTTCCTCGGCGTGATTCTGGCATCGATTAAAGGCGAACCAGCGCTGCCGTATCCGTGGTGGCGCAAGGCTTATGTCAAGGCCGTGGATCTCTTCAATAGCCTGCGCCCTGGCGGGCACCGCGGTGACTATGATGCCGCGAACGAGGACATGTTGGTCAGCTACCTAGCCGAAAATACCGTGGACGGTGAAATCGGCTTTCTCGTCGCTGACCCGAACTCGGGTGTGAAGGGTGTGGGCACCGCGCTCATTGAGGCCTTTGAGGAGCGCCACCCCGGCAAGGATATTTACCTCTACACCGACGATGGCTGCACCTATCAGTTCTACGATTCCCGCGGTTTTGAGCGGGTGGGGGAGAAGCAAATCTCCATCGATAAGGACCGCGACCTTACCTGCATGCTGTACGTGCGCCACGTGGCGTGAGGCTACCGCGTCACGCCACGCAAACGAGCGCAGCTTCACGCTACGCAAACGAACGGAGCGTCACGCCACGCAACGCAGCCACATCGGCGAACGCTACAGACTTCGCGGCACGAACTCTCGCGGCGCGGGTCCTCCCCGCGCCGCCCGCGCCACCCGCGCCGCGTTAGTTCGCCAGCGCGCCCATCGGATCCCACGCTGGCAGGGTGGTGATATCGGAGGATTTGAGCGCCTCCTGGTACTGCTCAGGCAGGCGGGACGGGTGGACGGCGATTTCGAAGACGTACTCGTCAAACCAGTCATCGGCCATGGTCCAAAAGCCCTTGTCGCCCTTCTCGGTGCCCCAGGAATTCTCCACGCGCCAGCGGGTGACGTCGCCGCCCTCGGCGATATCCGCGCCGGTAAAGACCATCGCGTGCGTCATCAGGGACTCGTGGAGGCGGAGGCGGTCCGGCTTCTCGATGCCCATTTCCACCCCATACAGCCCCTCATAATCGTGCAGGCGCTTGGCCCAGACGCCGCTATCGGCATCGGATTGCTGGCCGGTATCGCAGCCGAACCAGACGGGCTGGCCATCCTCGATGGCAGAGCGGGTGGCATCGCGCAATACCTCGACTGGGGCGTTGAGGTAGGTGACCTTTTCACCGACGACGTTGCCCAAGTAGTCCACGGTGTAGAGCTCGCCGTAGTTATTGCGCGGGTCATTGACCACGCAGACGTACTCGCCCAGATCCTTCGGGAGGTACTCGCGGGCGAAGTCCTGCGGGGTAAAAGTGCCCTCGCGGTGGAAGTTATCGTCCTTATCGCGGTACTGCCACTGGAAATCTGTGGGCGGGAGGCCGAGGTTGGCGGTGAGGATGCGGTAGACATCGGCAAGCGCCTGCTCCTGCGCCCCAGACTTGCCCACGCGGATCTGGTGGGCGGCGCGGCGCAGGACGGTCTGCAGGTTGCGGTTGAGCATGGCGCTGGCCTCGGAGGACGCGGTCTCCGGCATGGCGTACTTGGGCACCACGCCGTACTTTTCCACCAGCGAGACGAACATGGACCACTGGCCGCCATCGCCAATGGGGTCATCCATGAGCTTGGTCAAGGTGCGGTCCGTAATTTCGCGGTCCTTGAGCTCGTCTACCGCAGTGAGGAACCAATTGGCTTTTTCCAGCTTGTCGTAGAAGTACAGGTAGGTCTGCGAAAGCTCGAAATCCTTGGTATTGGTGCGGTCCATGATGCCACCGCGCAGGGAATTCAGGCCCGCAAAAATCCAGCAGCGGCCAGAAGCCTTCTGGTTGGCCGCGCCCCACTTATCGAGCTTGTGGCTGGTCGCCGTGGTGAGCTCGCGCACGAGATCGCGGTCGACGCTCAGCTTATCGATACCCTCCTGCGCCACCGCATTCCGCGCCGCCTTGATGGCCGGCTCACTGCTAAGCGTGGCGTTGGTGGTGTGAACTTCCTGTGGATTGATCTCATTCATTTCTCGATGCTCCTTAGTTCATCCGGTCCCAGAAGGGAAGCTCGATGGGCTCGGTCTCTAGCGCTTGTTGCTGCGCGGAAGTGAGGAATTCCTTGCGCACGACGATGTGGAAGACGTTTTCGCCGAACCATTCATCCGACATCGTGGCAAAGCCCTTGCCGGGTACCTCATCGGCGTCGTCCTTGCGCGGCGCCTTGGTGCCCCAGGAATTCTCCACGCGCCATGCACGGGGTGCACCATCGATGCCGGTCAGCGCCATCGCGTGGGTGGGTGCAGATTCGCCGGAGGTAAAGCGCTCCTCCTTGCTCATGGTGGAGTCGATGCCGTAGAGGCCATCGGTATCGACGAGGCCTTCGTCCCACACGGCGTTCTGGAAGGAGAACTGGCGGTCGACATCGCAGCTAAACCACACAGGCTCGCCGGCCTCGATGCTGGCGCGCGCGGCGGAGCGCAGTTCGTCCACATCGACGTTGAGGTAACCGGCGGGCGCGCCGCCAGCGACGTTGTTTACGGCGGCGCTGGTGTAGAGGCGGTGCTTATCGTTGGTGGTACGGGGATCATCGGCAAGCACGACGTACTCGTCCAACTTTGGCAGGTACTTATCCGCAAACTCGCGCGGGGTGGAGTGCACGCGGAAGAATTGATCGTCCTTGGTGCGGTAGCTCCACGTGAATTCCTCGGGCGGGGTGCCCAGGTGAATGGCGAGCACGCGTTGGATATCGGTGCGGGCTTGCTTGATAATGCCCCCGCGATCCCCCTCGCCTTCCACCGCACGGTGCGCGGCGCGGCGGATGATGGTGGCGATATCGCGGTTCATCTGGTCGGTGTGGCCGGACGAGTGCACCTCAGGCATGACCTCGGCCGGTACGGCACCGTACTTGTCCACGAGGTTGGTGAAAAATGACCACCAGCCGCCGTCGTCGCCTGTGAGCTCGAGGGAAGTAGCCACGTCGCGGTCATCCCAGTCGGTGCCGTCTTCGGTGAGATCCAGCAGTTGGTTGAGCACGAAGTTGGCGCGCTCTAGTTTGTCGAAGTACTGCAGGTAGGTAAAGGAAAACTCAAAGTCATCGATATTGAGCTCCTTGGCCGCGCGGTGGCGGAATACGTTGAGCGCGGCAAACATCCAGCAGCGCCCGGAGCGCATCTGGTCGGTAACCCCGAGGCTGTCGAGCTTTACTTCGGTGGTGGGGTAGAGGGCGGTAATGCGGTCACGGTCGAGGGCCGCCTTGGCCACCCCTACGCTGGTAATGGCATTGCGCGCGACGCGCAGCTGGGAGTCCGCTGCGGCCTCCTCGCGCAATTGGGACAGGAAGTCATTGGTGAGCAAAGTCATATTCTCTGTTTTAGCAGACTGCGATCTCACCCCAGGCCGTTGGGGCCGAATGGGCCATTATAAGTGCTCGGCTAGTCGCGCCACGGCCGCGGGGTTTCCCACCTCTTCTGGGAACCAGGGGATCTCGTGGACCGGGGTACCTGGAAGCTTGTCGTGCAAGAGCGCTAAGGCTTCATCCTCTGCGGCGCGCCGGGCGGCTAGGAACTCGCCTTGGTCCGCGGGCGTGCGGCGGTTGACCAGCATGGATCCCACCCGCACTCCATTGCCTGTGAGATCCGCGTGGAACTCGGAGGATTCTAAGACGGGCAGGCGCTCGGCGGTGAGAACGATATGGAACACGGTGCGCTGAGAGGTCAGCGCAGCGCGCAGGTGCTCGAAGCGCTCGCGGCGCTGGAAGAGCGTGGCTCGGATTTCCTGATTGCGCCGGTCCACCGGATCGTTATCGGCACCGGACTCCGCGGACATCCCGCGCACCAGCGAGCCGAATTTATCGGACTTCTCGCGCCGGGCAAGCAGCCCATCGGTATAGGCCGCCATGATTTCCGGCAGGGCCATCAGCCGGGAGGTGTGACCGGACGGGGCGGTATCGAAGATGAGGTAGTCATACTCGTCCGCGTTAGCGACCAAGGTGGCCATGCGCTCCAAGAGCGCCGCCTCCTGCGTGCCGGGGGATTGCCGGGCCAAATCTAGGTGCTTTGTTACCTCGCCGTGCAAGTGCTCCGGCATGAACCGGCGCATCGAGGCGCCCACGGTCGTGAGGTGTTCCTCGGTGGCCCGGGCAGGATCGAGCTCGATGGCGGAGAGGGATGGGGTGAGGTGAGAGGAGGCATCGGAAAGCGTGGCATCAAAGATATGCCCCAGGTTGTGCGCCGGATCCGTGGAGACCAAGAGCACGTTGTGGTCCTGGGAAAGGGACAGGGCCGTGGCGGTGGCGAGGGTGGTCTTGCCCACGCCGCCCTTGCCGCCAAAGAACATGATGGGCGCGGTTTCTAGCAGCATTGAATATTCTCCAGGGGTGATTTATCCATGCCCATGCGTGTGTGCCAGGCATGGAAATCTTCGTAGACCAGCGGCAATAGCTCCAGCGTGTAGTAGCTGGCGGGGTTGGGGATGCCGAGCGCCTCCGAGGCCACCAGCATCATAAATAGGTCATCTTCTTGCTGCTGGGCCTTGGCAAAGACGGCGCGGTACGGGGCCTGGTAGTACTCATTGAGTCCCGCGCCGAAGGCCTTAAGCTTGTCGAGCATGCTGGGGAAGGGGAGCGTCGGTATCGTCATCGGTCCACTCCAGCGGTGGTTCCTTGCGCGCGTTGGAGATGGCGCCGATCGACTCCACGATGACCCAGATGGAGGCGATGACGATGACGACGTCCATGCCGAAGAGCAGCCAGTTCTGATCCGCAAACAGGGATTTCAGCTGTAGCAGCGCTGCCCACAGCGACATGATGGTGACGAAGATGAGCGGGATGATAACCGGCAGGGTAGGCCGGCGCAGGTGGGTGAGGATAACCACGACGATGGCCAAGGACAGGCTGGCCATGAGCTGGTTGGTGGTACCAAATAGTGGCCAGATGGTCATGCCACCGGAGCCATCCGCACCGGCGGAGAAGGTCAGGCCGAAGGCCAGGCCCACCGCGATGATGGTAGAGACCAGCGCCGTAATGCGGATGCCCATGATTTCGCCGATTTCCTGGACCACGATGCGCTGCAGGCGCACGCCGGAGTCCATGGTGGTGGCGGCGAAGAGTACGGCCATGGTCGCCAGGATGGTGGCAGACAATGAGGTGGGAATGCCCAAGCCCTCATTCATCAGCGCGCCGCCTCCCTGCACGAAGGCGTTGACGCCGCCGGCGTTCCACTCGGCGTAGATTTCCTCCCAATTCGCCAGGGTCTTAAAGCCGGCGGTGGTGGCGATGATGGTGCCGAGCGCCAGCAGACCCTCGCCCACCGCGCCGAAGTAACCCACGAAGCGAACGTCGGTTTCCTTATCAATCTGCTTCGACGAGGTACCCGAGGCCACGATGCCGTGGAAACCAGAGATGGCGCCGCAGGCGATGGTGACAAAGAGCAGCGGGAAAATGCCCGGGGTTCCGTCAGGAACGTTCTCGCGCACGGCAGGGGCGGCAAGCTCCGGACGGGTGATAAGGAAGGAGCCGTACAAGATGATAAGACCGACGAAAAGCTGCAGGCCATTGATGTAATCGCGCGGCTGGAGCAGTACCCACACCGGCAGCAGCGAAGCGATGAAGGCGTAGATAAATAGCAGGATGATCCACACGCCGTTGGCGGGAATACCCAGGACCGTCTCTGGCAGCACGACCGGGAAGCGGTCACCCAGGACCATCAGCGAGTACAGCGCCACCACGCCCACGAGGGAGACCAGCGGCAGGTTCCAGTTCAGGCGGTAGATGGCCTGCCCAATCAGCAGCGCGACGGCGATGGCGCCCCACGTGGGAATGACCGCCGAAGGCGTGGAGATAAGCAGGTTCGAAATCACCACGGCGAAGGCAGCATTGACCATGAGCAGCAGCAAGAAGATCACAATGAGGAAGAGGTTGCGCCCGCGCTTGCCGATGTAGCGCCCCGACAACGTACCAATCGACTGACCCTTGTGCCTTTGCGAGGCCCATAGCGCGCCCAGGTCGTGCATGCCGGCGATAAAGACGGTGCCGAACGTGACCCACAGGAATGCCGGGAGCCAACCCCAAATGACGGCCACTGCCGGGCCGATAATCGGTGCCGCACCCGCCACGGAGGTGAAGTGGTGGCCCCACAGCACGTATTTATTGGTGGGAACGTAATCCACGCCGTCTTTGAGGCGGTGCGCCGGGGTGGTGTAGTTCTCTGATAGCCGGAAGATGCTCTTGCCCAGGAATTTGGAATAGAGCAGGTAGCCGGCCAGCATCATCGCCACGCCGATGATGACAAGGATGAGAGAGTTCATGGCTGTGTCTCCTTGCGCGTCGAAGGTGGGGTGTTGTGTATCACAGGTCTGAACAGTATGTCACGGTTCACACAAATTCTTGCAGTGCGGGTGGATTAAGGGGGTGGTGTCCCACTATGTGGACGCGGTGGAGGGGCTTATGCGTTCCTTTGCGCGCTCGGCGTGGCTTGGCGGACATATCTGGGCCAAATCGCGGGTAGCGGGCGGGATTAAAGGACCCTGCTGGCGCGGCATGTAGCCAGTAGTGCCGAAGTACCGTGGTTAACGGCGAAGGCTCAATCGACTGGACTTATGGAGGAGTCGTTATCTCGCTTCCTGCAGTTGGGACCCCTTTGGTGGCGGCACTTGTAAATCTTGACGAAATATCTCAAAAATTTCCGAACAGCGGCTTTTTGGCGAGGTAGCGAATGATTCGATTTTCGGTCTGGCTAGTCTACTGGAGCTCGAATTCTACAACGTCAACTTCGTCTGTATCCGCTAATCCGGGGTAGTGAGTATCTAGAGCTTCGTGAAGCTCGGATAGAGAATTGAACCCGTCATTTTTAGCTTGCTTTTCCGACAGCAGCCCGCGCTGGGTAGATACAACGGCTGTGACCTGTGCGGGTAAGCTGACGACTTCCCCGGTTTCCTTCTCAAAGACTATTTGGGCTTTTCCTTCATTGAAGGGATCATCTACTCGGATTGTTTGACGCTTTTCTCCGCTCCGAATGGAATCCTCGTAGCCTTCCCACATGTAGATGCGCTGCTCTTTTTCCAAGTCTTGCAAGTTAAACGCGAATGGAAGAAGTTCTTCCACAGTGGGCGCAACGAGGCCGTTGCTTCCGCGCACAATACACTGGATAGATGGATCGACATCAAAAAGTACCTGGCGGCATTTACCACAGGGTGAAATTACTTGTCCGGTAGGTCCATATATGGCGACTACTGCTTGGATGGGATCCCCTGGATAACTAGCGGCATGGTTTGCTAAAGCAGAGACTTCGCCACAGGGGCCACCAAGGAAATGGTGTGCGTTTAAACCGAGAACGTGTTTTCCTGATTTGGTCAGGAGAGCTGCGGCTACGGTGTGGTCTCCTCCGTCTTGGAAGCGCTGCGCATGGGCGGCTGCTTTGGCTGTTAATTCCCGAAGTTCGTTAGTAATCACGCTCTAATGGTAGTAACTACTAGCAGCTTCGATCTGAAGTGTCCCAGATTTTCCCATCTACTCAAACGGAACAAAACCTGGGACACTTCAATGTCGGATATTACCTACCTGCGCACCGGTGAAGGATGGTTGTACTTGTGCGCGGTCCGCGACGGCCATTCCCGCAGGTTACTGGGCTGGGCTATGGATAGCGTGCAAGACACAAGTTTGGCCGAACGGGCCCTGCGGATGGCGTATACATTGCGCGGTGATGTTCCTGACGGGCTGGTGTTTCACGCCGACCGGGGAACACAATTTACCAGCGAACAACTCTGGGAGGCGTGCCGCAATCTGGGCGTTGCTCAATCCGTGGGGCGTACCGGGGTGTGTTTCGATAATGCGATGGCTGAGTCGTTCTGGTCGACGCTTAAGACCGAGTTCTACGACCGGAAGCGCTGGGCCACCCGCGATGCTGCGCGTCAGGCTGTGGCTTGCTGGATTGAAGTGGTCTACAACCGTCGACGTCGGCACTCCGCCCTCGGGATGGTCAGCCCTATCGATTTCGAGAACCATATCACCCAAACCAGAAACGAAGAAGAAATAGCTGCCTAACCACTAGGTAGCTTGACTACGTGCCCACGATTTGCGGGCAACCCCACTCGCATCTGACACTAGACAGTAAACTCTTATTAATATAAAGTAAGCCTATGCTAAAATCGTTTACAAAAGGGCGTGTAGTTCTCGCGCTCGTATTCGCCTTAGCTCTAGGGGCAGGCCTTGTGGCGTGTTCTTCTGATTCTTCTTCTACGGAAGAGAACGGAGATAAGAAGATCGAGCGAGTTGTGGCGCTCGATTGGCGCTACGAGGAAATCCTCAAGGCTCTCGATGTGGACCCAGTGGGAATCGTGGAAATCGGTAAATCGGAAGCGCCGACCACCTTAAAGGGCCAGCTGGAGCAGGCCACCTCAGTGGGTCAAGCCAAACAACCGAACCTAGAGGTTATCCAATCCTTGGAGCCAGATCTGATCCTGGCTAGCCCTACCCGCCAGGCCAATATCATGCCACAGCTAGAAGAGATTGCGGATACCGAATCCTACTCAGATGAGACTTACTCGGACGTGCTGGATTCGATGGATGAGATCGCGGCCAAGCTTGGCAAAGAGGAAAAGGCCAAAGAGGTCCGTCAGCGCATCGAGGACAAGATCGCTCAGACTAAGGACACGGTAAAGGCAGGCAGCCGTGCTGTTGTGGCCGGTTGGTCCAGCGAGCTGCTCTATACCTGGGTCAATCCTTCCTTCCCCCAGTCCCTGCTGAGTGAGGTGGGCTATGACTACGCCTTTGAAGGTGAGAAGTCATCCATCGAATCCAAGACCGATGTAGCGGAACTGACTGGCGATAAGCTCCCCGGTATGAAGGCTGACCGGGTCTTTATGTACAAGGACGTCGATGCGTTTAAGAAGACGCCCTATGCTAAAGGGAGCGGTGACATCGTAGAAGTAGACCAAGATATCTGGTCACGCGCCCGCGGGCCGCTTTCTGCTGAGCACATGCTCGATGACATTATTACAGCTGAAAAGTAGTGGCACTACGAACTAAAACCGGTTCCTGCTTGGTCCTTGCCACCGCTGCCGTCGTGTTCGTGTGGTGGTGGCAGCTTCGCCATGTTCAGGTGCCAGTTGATGCCCCGTGGCTGGAAGAAGAGCTACATAGCGTGGCTTTTGACCGCCTCCTTGCTACCACGGTGGTTGGTATCGCGTTAGGTGTGGGTGGGCTATTGCTGCGCACGGCCACCGCGAACCCGCTTGCCGATCCGTCCATTACTGGTGTGAACTCCGGTGCGGCACTCGGTGCAGTCGCAACCGCAATGTTTATAGGAAGCGAAACCTCGAGCGTCGATCAGCTGCCCGGCGCACTGTTGGGCGCAGGGATTGCTGTGGGGGTGACTGTGGGCGTCGGTAAGAGCGGTGAGATCCAGCGCATGGTGCTCGTTGGCGTTGCCGTTTCCACGCTGTGTAGCGCTTTGACCTCCATTTTCCTAGTGATCGATGAGGCTCAACTGGCTACGGTGATGTCATGGCTTTCTGGGCGGCTTGCCGGAGTGCGCCTGGTTGATATTACCCCCGCGCTGGTTTCCGTGCTGGTCGTGGTGCCCTTGACCTTAGTCAGCGCGAAAAGATTGGACTTACTCGTAGCTGGTGATGCCGTGGCCGGTGCTGTAGGCGCGAAGCCGGAGCGAATTCGGTTGGCTGCCATTGTGGCGGCGGTAGTGCTCATTGCTCCGGCGGTGGCCGCGACTGGGCCGATTGGGTTCTTGGGGTTAATGGCCGCAGCAGTTGCGTGGCGCGTATGTGGTCCGCATCACCGCACGGGGCTGTGCGTGGCTGGAATTGTTGGAGGGGCGGTGCTCCTAGTAGCTGATTTGATTGGCCAGGCAATCTGGGCGCCGGCCGAGACCCCAGTGGGCATCGTGACTTCTTTGGCTGGCATGCCATTAGTGTTGTGGTCCGTCCATGCGCTGGGGAGGAGGAAGCATGCGGCATAAGAGATTTGTTGGGGTGCTAGTAGTACTCATCCTGGCGTTGGCGTTGAGCGCAATCATCGGCATGGGCGTCGGTGCGGTGATGAAACCGCCGGGCGAGGTGATCACCGCCTTCGTTACCGGAGAGCCGCTCATCTGGAAGTACCGCGCCCCGCGGATCTTGGTGGGTATATGCGCAGGCGTTGCCATGGCCGTGTCCGGCTGCCTATTGCAATCTGCGCTGCGCAACCCCTTGGCTGCACCAGATACGGTGGGTATTACCTCCGGCGGTGGACTCGCGGCCGTTGCGGTACTCATGGGAGCAGGTGCCCTGCCGGCCCATCTGTTGACTTTTATTGTCTTTATCGGCGCGTTGGCGGGAACTGCGCTGGTTCTCCTCCTCGCTGGACGTGGGGCGAGTGATCCGGTACGCCTGCCGCTTACCGGGGTAGCGGTATCGTTTGGGCTGGGCGCAATCACCGAACTGTTGCTGGTGCGCGCCGCCCCAGAAGCGGGCGCGGCCATGACATGGCTGAAAGGTTCGCTTTACGCCCGCTCGCTTGGCGATGCCACTATTGTCGCCCCCTTTATCCTTTTCGCCCTAACCGTTGCGATGGTGGTGGCAAAACACCTGGATATGCTGGCGCTGGATGATTCCACCATGGCCGGTATCGGTGTTAGGACTAGGACGTGGCGCCTCGTAGCCATCGCCTTGGCCGTCATCCTCGGCGCCGCAGGGGTTGCTGCGGCTGGGGTCTTGGGGTTCGCCGGGCTTATCGTCCCACATGCTGCCCGTTTGGTGGTCGGTACGAATCTGCGCCGGCAAATACCCGTGGCGGCGCTCGGCGGCGCGGTCCTTGTCACCGCATGCGATTCGGTAGGCCGGTGGGCCTTTGCGCCCACAGAAATTCCCGTCGGTGCGCTCATCGCGTTGATTGGCGCACCTTACTTCATTTTCTTATTGACTCGGCTCACCCGAGTGCGAAACGGAGGCTAGACATGACACTGACGTGTAGCGCATTAACCGTGGGCTACGGTGGTCCAGATGTGGTTAAGAATGTAAATCTCCACTTAGCCAGCGGTCAAGTAACTGCCCTTATCGGGCCAAATGGCTGCGGTAAGTCGACGCTTCTCAAGACCTTGGGCCGCCAACTTACACCCAGCTCAGGTGCAGCCTACCTCTTAGGAAAAGATATCAGCGAGTATTCCTCGCGCGCTTTTGCCCGGGAAGTTTCTTTCCTGCCACAACACCCCGTGGCCCCGGAAGGTGTAGTAGTGCGCGATGTCATCGGCTACGGCCGCTATCCCTATACGGGGGCGCTAGCAACGATGCGGGCCGGAGATCATGAAGCGGTTGAGCGTGCAGCCAGACGTGCTGGGGTGAGCGAGCTGCTTGATACCCCCGCCGCAGACCTTTCGGGCGGCCAGCGCCAGCGCGTTTTCCTCGCTATGACGTTGGCGCAAGAAACACCAATTACCTTGCTTGATGAGCCAACTACTTACCTCGACCCCGCGCACCAATTGTCCATCTTGGACCTCATCCGAGATCTTAACCGTGCCGAGACTACGGTGGTCATGGTGGTCCACGATATGGTCCATGCCGCGCGTTACGCCGATCGAATCGTAGCTATGCGTGAGGGGCGCATTGTGGCCGAAGGGCCCACCGAGGAAGTTATGACCGCTGAACTCGTACGCGAAACCTTCCATGTTGAGTGCCTAGAGATGACTGATCCATCTACCGGTCGACGCTTCCCCATACCCATTTCCGTTCACGCTCCTGAACTTTTTGGACCCCAGAAGGAAGAAGATAAAACTCTTTAAAGGAACACGTAGTAATGGAAAACGATCTAGGCCACGAGGTCGACTCGAACCGCGCACTTAACTTTTGACAACTCCTTAGGGACCATAGTCAGCAAGAATGTTCCAGCCCGATCTCTCGGCACACCAACGGTCACTGGCCTGTAGTTAGAATCCACGGTTTTCGGGTAGGTGCCGTTGCGGTAATTGTCTGTTCCAGCAGCAGCTTTGCCTTCCCCATCGCCGGGCTCATAGCCAAGGTGGGCATCCATCTCAGCATTTAAACCTCTAGTGATCGATACTTGCAACATGCCCCGAACCAGGTCGTTGGCATCCGTTGTAGACGTGCCTAGGTCATCAATCAGTTTCGCGATTTCAGGGTTAGCAAGAAGCTTCTTTTCAATCGCATCAATCTTGGCCTTATCAACTTAGATCTCGTCGTGCCACACTAGTCATTCTGGCTTATCTCCTTATGCAGGTTGGGAACCTACACACAAACCATTAGACACTCTCTCAATAGCGGCCACCGAATCTGCATAGGAGACTTTGACATGCGCAAAGCCACCTCCCCAATAGAACCGGACGAATAAAGGAAACAGCCGAGCCGACTCCGTCGGCCCGCCGCAGTACCAACTACCCAGAACACAGCAGTACCGAGTCCCCAGTACACCGGTACCAAAACCTCGCATCTGACAGCGCTATCACCGCACGGTAATCCGTCGTAACCGGAGTCCTTCCGGTACGTGCCGCACCCGAGCGGTGTATCTCCCGGAATGAAGTGTCCCGAGCATTGTGAACTGCTACCGGTTTCACACTCAAGCGCTACCGGATGGTCACGACACTGCTACCAAATAGCCGGTCACAACAGATTCCATCACGGTGAAGTGCATGCCACATTGTCCGCACGCCTAAGACACCGTCATTATCCCGATGAATAGCACTAATGCGTTCAATTAGCACAACCGTCACGAAGGCGACGAGCACTTAAGCCCTCGGGCTTTGGACTGGCGATAACCACGCGAGGTGATAAACCCGCCAGCCCGGTTATTCTCTTAACGCCAGTGCAGATGAACTCGACAGAGAAATGATTCCGGTATTTATCGATGAACCGGATCATAATCGAGGCTTGGGGCCTGGTCGTGAGGCGAAAAAGCTGACGCGGCCTTCAGCAACTCGTTGGTATCTCGAAGCTGGTGATTTTCGCGGCGTAGCCTGGCATTTTCGGCAGCCACGTCTTCAGGAACAGGTTCTGGGGTTCTTCCTGCACGGCGAGCAGGCTTAAGTCCATTGACGAGCTGTGTGCCATGAAACCCCCAACTTTGAAGCTACTGCCTAGCATGCGGGGCGCATTGACATGTTTTCCGCCACGATGCGGTCCTCTACAAGACGAACCACACGGTCCTTTAAATCCTGATCAAAATTTTTCTTGGCATGTTCCAGATTTTCCCATCTACTCAAACGGAACAAAACCTGGGACACTTCAATATGTCAGTTTAGGCATCACACACTTGTTTCCCTTTTAGAATAGGTATAAAAACTTAGCTATAGAGCGGGACAGTACCCGCAGCTACAGAATACCGGCGTTGAGTCAGTATCTCAGGGCCGGATTCTTTTTATAGGTGGGGAAGCGCAGGCTTAAACGAGGGTTAAACGATATTTTGTAGGAATCGTTAATGTTCTCGGTCGATACAGCGTCATGGTGTGTACTTGCTGTCTGTGCGCTCTTTCGTTGCTTTGGCAGACATGGCTGGGCCAAATCGCGGGTAGCGGGCGGGATCGACTACCCTTGGCTAACGTGAGCGAGCAGAAGAATACTGAAGTAAACGATGTCCCTGAGCAGCTGCGCATCCGCCGCGAAAAGCGCGACCGCCTGCTCGAATCCGGCGTGGAGGCCTACCCGGTATCCGTCGAGCGCACCATCGCGCTTAAGGAACTGCGCCATGATTTCCGCGTAGTGGCCGAGGGCGAAGAGCCGGGCAATGAAGAGGGCGTGACCTACCTGGAGCCCGGCGAGGAAACCGAGGTCACCCACGCCATCGCTGGCCGCCTTATCTTCATGCGCAATACCGGTAAGCTGTGCTTTGCCACCTTGCAGGACGGCGATGGCACCCAGATGCAGGCTATGCTTTCGCAGGCCAAGGTGGGCAAGGAGCGCCTCGATGCCTGGAAGTCCGACGTGGACTTGGGCGACTTCATCTCCGTTAGCGGCCACGTGGTTGCTTCCCGCCGCGGCGAGCTGTCCATCATGGCTGAGGAATGGACCATGGCGGCCAAGTCCCTGCGCCCGCTGCCGGTGTCCTTCGCGGATATGGCTGAAGATACCCGCGTGCGCCAGCGCTATAACGACCTCATTATCCGCGAAGAGGCCCGCAAGAACGCCATGGTGCGCGTGAAGGTCATGCGCGCGCTGCGCAATTACCTGGAAAGCCAGGACTTTGTAGAGATCGAAACCCCGATGCTGCAGACCCTGCACGGTGGTGCGGCCGCTCGCCCGTTTATCACCCACTCCAATGCGCTCGATATTGACCTCTACCTGCGCATTGCCCCGGAGCTGTACTTGAAGCGCGCCGTCGTCGGTGGCATCGACCGCGTCTTTGAAATCAACCGCAACTTCCGCAATGAGGGCGTGGACCGCTCCCACTCGCCGGAGTTCGCCATGCTGGAGACCTACGCCGCCTGGGGCGATTACAATGATTGCGCCCGCATGACCCGCGAGTCCATCCAGTCCGTGGCTCGCGAGGTCTTTGGTTCCACCACCGTCACGCTTGCCGACGGCACCGATTTCGACTTCGGCGGCGAGCAATGGCCCGAAATCGAGATGTATCCTTCCCTGAACGAGGCCTTGCAGCGCAAGTTCCCCGGTCAGCCGGAGGTCACCATCGATACCGACGTGGAGACCCTGAAGGGAATTGCCAAGGTCATCGGCCTCGACGTGCCGAAGGGGGAAGGCTGGGGCCACGGCAAGCTGGTGGAGGAAATCTGGGAGGTCCTGTGCGAGGACCAACTGGAAGGCCCCATCTTTGTGAAGAACTTCCCGGTGGAGACCTCCCCGCTAACCCGCCAGCACCGTTCCGAGCCCGGCGTGACCGAAAAGTGGGACCTGTACGTGCGCGGCTTCGAGCTGGCCACCGGCTATTCGGAGCTTGTCGATCCCGTCGTCCAGCGCGAGCGCTTTGAGGATCAGGCCCGCCTAGCCGCCGGCGGCGATGAGGAAGCCATGGTCTTGGACGAGGACTTCCTCGCCGCAATGGAACAGGGCATGCCGCCCACGGCCGGTACCGGTATGGGCATGGACCGCCTGCTCATGGCCCTGACCGGCCTCGGCATCCGCGAGACCGTGCTCTTCCCGCTGGTAAAGCCAGAACAGAAGTAGCCATACCCGGCGCCCACTCGGTGCCCGCCCACGCGGGCACACGTTAGCGCCCCGACACCGGCTGCAGCCTTCCTTTGGCTGCAGCCTTTTTGTTTGCCCATTGCACCCGTCGCATGTGCCTCGCAGCCCGAGTCGCACGCCTACTTCTGCCTACCTCTGCCTACCTCTATCGACTTCACAAAAGTGCAACCTCCTCGGTGATATCTGAGCGAAAAATGCTACATTTCAGGGCCGAGTTTGCTCAGTTATCACCGAGGACCTATTGCATAGGAGGGTGCACAAAGGAGGTTGCGCATCAGACGCTGCACAATCCAGGCCGAACGGGAGTCGTTGTGTCTTGCAAACCGGGCCGCGAAAGGTGGGAGTCAAGGAGTACCTGGTGTTCTCAGGAGCCATCCGTGGCAAGCGGTCCAGCGGAGGTATCGCCGCGCAGGCGCTTGATGATGTTTTCTGCAGAAATCAGGCACATAGGCACGCCGACGCCCGGCACGGTGGTCGCACCAGCGTAGTAGAGGCCGGCCACCTTGCGCGAGGCATTGCGCCCGCGGAAGAATGCAGATTGAAATAGCGTATGCGCTGGCCCCAAAGCTCCACCTGACCAGGAGTGATAGCGCTCGGCAAAATCGGCTGGTCCGAGACTGCGTGTGATGGTGAGTCGCTCGCGGAGGTCAGGAATATCGGCGGTGCGGGAAAGCTGGTCGAGGGCGGCATCGGCAATAGCAGCAACGCGCGGGGAAGCCTCGGAGTGGTAGGCATCGCCGTGCCCGTAGGCTTCTGCAGCGGGTACGGGGATGAGGAAGAACAGGTTTTCGTGGTCTTCCGGTGCGACATTCGCGTCGGTGGCAGAAACCTTCGAAACGTAGATGGACTCAGAGGCGCCGAGGGGACGTTCTGGGTCCGGTGCGGAAAAGACCGCGCGGAAATCGGGGTCCCAGTCCTGGCTGAACAAAAAGGTATGGTGAGCTAGCTGCGGGAGCTTGCCCTGCACACCGGCAAGTACCACCACGGTGCCCAGCCCCGGATTGCGGCGGGCCCAGTAGCGCTCCGGATAGGTGCGCAGTTTCCGGGGAAGCAGCTGATTTTCGGTATGGTGCAAATCCGCGGCGGAGACCACAATATCGGCATCGATATGCCCGGTTGTCGTGCAGACGCCGGTGGCACGTGTGGAAGACCCGCTGGCGGTGGTGATGGCGGTGACCTCTTCGCCCAAGCGGAATGTGGCGCCGAATTTTTCTGCTTGGCGGTAAATGGCCTGCACCACTGCGTGGAATCCGCCGAGGGGGTAGCGCACGCCTTCCACCAGGTCGGTATGGCTTAAAAGGGAATACAGTGCTGGGGCCGCGGCGGGCTCGGAAGAGAGAAAAACCGCTGGGTAGCTCAGAATCTGGCGCAGGCGCGTATCCGAAAATTGCCCGTTGACGTGCTTTTGCAAGCTGGTAGTCAGCAGCGCTGCAATCCGCGCTAGCCGATGCCGAATATCTGCATGCACCAGGTTCAACGGCGCCGAAAATGTGGTGTACAAAAAGTGATCGAGCGCTACGTGGTAGGCGTCGCTGGCATCTGCTAAATAAGTGCGCACCTGGCTGCCGGCACCTGGTTCAATCGATTCGAAGAGGTGGGCAACGTTATCGGTCCCGGAATGTACATCCACGGGGGTGGGGCGCGCGGCGGTGCCAGGAGCGGACTCGCCGGGGCCGCCGGTATAGACGCGGTAATCCGGCGAGAGTCCCACCAGATCCAGTTCCTTTTCTGTCGAGGTACCGCAGAGGGAAAAGAAGTGGTCGAAGGCATCCGGCATGAGGTACCAGGACGGTCCGGTATCCCAGCGGAACCCCGCCTCCGTATAGCTGCCTGCGCGTCCGCCTACCTCGTCTAAGGAATCTACGACGGTAACCTCGTAGCCCTCTTTTCCCAGGAGGGCAGCGGTGGCAAGGCCGGCGATGCCGGCCCCGATGACGACAGCGTGCATGATGTTCTCCTTAGTATTCAGTCTTCGGCGGGGTTCTTCATCTACGTGCGATGCGCTATCGCACCGCACGCACCGCACGCACCGCACGCACCGCGCGGGCGGCCAGCCACGCCTTGGTGCGATTCGGCACGGATATGCGGGTGGTTTTTAACTCCGCGGCGGGGGTAGCGGCGAGCTGGTTGGTGAGCTCGGCAAAGATATCGGCGGCCGCGCGCACGCCAACGCGGGCGGATAGCGGCAAGAGGTGTATAGCTTTTTCGGCGGCGACGAGCTCGCGGCGGATTTCGGCGATGAGGGCGGACTTGGCGGCCTCGGAAAGCTCGCCACCAGCGGCCTGCGGGAAATAGGCCCGGCCCAGGACCGAGGAGTCCTCGCCCAGATCCCGCAGGAAGTTAATCTTTTGAAACGCGGAACCCAAGTAGCGCGCACCGCGGTCCATCGTGGCGCGATCGGCGGCGGAGACGGTCTCTTCCGCCAAGAAGACCTGCACGCACAATAAGCCGATGACCTCGGCGGAGCCGTAGATATACTCGGCGAGCTCGGAAGCGGAATACTCCCGATGGGTGAGATCTGCGCGCATGGAATCGAAAAAAGCCACGAGATGATCGCGCTGGAAGCCGCAGCGCCTGGCGGTAATGGCATAAGAGTGCACGACGGGATCGGTGTGCAGCCTTTTCTCCGGCGCCGCCAAGATAGCGGCCTCGTAG
This sequence comes from Corynebacterium limaceinasi, assembly GCF_046717465.1. NCBI lineage: Bacteria > Bacillati > Actinomycetota > Actinomycetes > Mycobacteriales > Corynebacteriaceae > Corynebacterium > Corynebacterium limaceinasi. The sequence continues at coordinate 2,146,877 of NZ_CP177100.1, read as the reverse complement.
GCATCGAGCGCGGCGGCGGCATCGATGCGGGCTTGATGTGCGGTGCCATCGACAAGCTCGTCCGCGATGCGCACCACGGCATAAAGGTGGCGGATGTCTTCGCGCACCCGCCCGCGCAACAGGCGCGTGGCCAGGGAAAAACTGGTGGAATACTGCCCCATAACCCGCGCGGCCGCGCGCGAGGCCGCCTGGTCATAGCGAGTCAACATACTTGCAAAAGTAGCACGCGCCCAAAGCGCCCTAGCGGTTGGTGGCCCGCGGCTGGCCCTCGGCAAAACCGGCCGCCGATTGCACGCCCACGGTGGCGCGCTCGTGGAAGCTAGCCAGCGAATCGGCCCCGGCGTAGGTGCAGGATGAGCGCACGCCGGAGATGATGCGGTCTACCAAATACTCCACGCCGCCGTGCTCCGGATCGAGGTAGATGCGCGAGGTGGAAATGCCTTCCTCAAACATCTCCCGGCGGGCGCGCTCGAAGGCCTCGGTGGCGGAATTGCGCCCGCGCACCGCCCGGCGCGAGGCCATGCCGAACGATTCCTTGTAGAACGATCCATCGGCGTCCTTGTGCAGGTCACCGGGGGATTCAAAGGTGCCGGCGAACCAGGAGCCAATCATCACATTGGACGCACCCGCGGCCAGTGCCAGGGCCACGTCGCGGGGATCGCGCACGCCGCCATCGGCCCACACGTGCGCACCAACCTCGCGGGCCGCGGCGGCGCACTCCAGCACGGCGGAAAATTGCGGGCGGCCCACGCCGGTTTGCATGCGGGTGGTGCACATCGCGCCGGGGCCCACGCCGACCTTGATAATATCCGCGCCCGCCTCGGCCAGCTCGCGCACGCCGGCGGCCGTGACCACGTTGCCGGCGGCAATCGGTAGGCCCAGATCCAGGGCCTTGACCTTGCGCAGCGCCGCCAGCATGCTGTCTTGATGGCCGTGGGCGGTATCGATGACGAGGACGTCAGCGCCGGCATCGGCAAGCGCCCGCGCCCTGCCCTCAACGTCGCCATTAATGCCCACCGCGGCACCGATGTGCAAGCGCCCCTGCTTGTCGATGCCCGGCTTATACATCGTCGCCCGCAGCGCACCCTTGCGCGTCAAAATGCCCGCCAGCGTGCCATCCGGATTGACCACTGGGGCGAGCTTGCGCGAGGTTGCGCGCAGGCGGGTAAAGGCCTCCTGCGGGTCGATGCCCACAGGCAAAGTGACCAAATCAGTGGTCATGAGCTCGCCCACGGCGGTGAAATTATCCTGCCCGCGCAGGTCCTTCGGAGTAATGATGCCCACAGGCAGCGCGCCGTCGACCACGATGGCCGCGCCGTGGGCGCGTTTGTGCAAAAGGTTGCTGGCATAGCCCACCGTGTGGTGCGGCTTGATGGTGATAGGGGTGTCATAGACCAGGTCGGCGGCCTTTACCGAGGCGATCGTTTCCGCCGCGGCCTCCAGGCTGAGGTCCTGCGGCAGGATGGCCATGCCGCCGCGCCGGGCGATGGTTTCTGCCATGCGGCGGCCGGCCACAGCGGTCATATTCGCCACGATGAGCGGGATGGTATTGCCCGTGCCATCGGCCGCGGTGAGGTCGACCGCCTGCCGCGAGCCAACATCTGAGTGGTTCGGCACCATAAATACATCCGAGTAGGTGAGCTCGTAGGGCGGGCGGGAATCATTGAGGAAATGCACTGTGAGATTGCCTAACGTGAATCGAGGGTGCAGGAAAAGACATCTAAATCATACGCCCCAAGTTTTGCAGGTTTAGCCAAGTCAGTATCCTGATTTGGTGTCTCAGAATCCCGCTCCGAAAATCTCCGCAGAGGTCATAGTCAACCTCACCATCTTGGTGCTCTCCGCGATGGTGATGATTTTGAATGAAACCGCCCTTTCGGTGGCGCTGCCCACCATCATGGCGGATTTCTCCATCCCGGCGACCTCCGCGCAGTGGCTGCTGACCGGCTTCTTGCTCACCATGGGTGTGGTCATTCCCACCACCGGGTTCCTGATGGATAAATTCACCACCCGGCAGATTTTTGGCGCCTCCACCGGCGTTTTCCTCACGGGCACGGTGCTGGCGGCCCTCGCCCCGGCCTTTGGGTTGCTGCTTGCCGGCCGCGTGCTGCAGGCCGCCGGTACCGCCCTGATGATTCCTACCCTTATGACCGTGGCCATGACGCTCGTTCCACCGCAACGCCGCGGCACCGTCATGGGCATTATCACCGTGGTCATCTCCGTGGCGCCGGCCCTGGGCCCCACCGTCGGCGGGTTCATTTTGAGCATGGCGACCTGGCACGTCATCTTCTGGACCATGGTCCCGCTCATCGCCGCCATTTGCATCGCCGGCTACTTCCGCCTGGTCAATGTGGGCGAGCGCAGGGATACCCCGCTCGATATTCCGTCGGTATTCTTATCCGCCCTGGCCTTCGGCGGGCTCATTTATGGCCTATCGTCCATCGAGAAGATGGTGGAGGGTGGCTCGCTTGCCGATGCCCTCGTGCTCCTCCTCGGCGTCCTCACCCTCATTACCTTTACCGTGCGCCAACTCCGGCTGGCTAAGGTAAACCGCGCGCTTTTGGACCTGCGCCCGTTTAAGGTCCGCAATTTCACCCTCGCGGTCATCGCCATGCTGCTCATGTTCGCCCTGCTGCTGGGCACGGTGAATATCCTGCCCATTTATCTACAGACCTCGCTGGCGGTATCCTCGCTGGTCACCGGCCTCGTGGTGATGCCCGGCGGCCTTTTGCAGGGCGGGATTTCCCCGATTGTGGGACGGATTTATGACGCCCTTGGGCCTCGGCCGCTGTTGATTCCCGGCGCAGTCATGTTTTCTACCGGCATCTGGCTGATGACCCTGCTGACAGAAAACAGCGAGGTGTGGATGGTCATCGGCATGCATATCCTGTTCGCCGTGGGCATCGCGCTCATGATGACCCCGCTGATGACGGTCTCGCTGTCCTCGCTTCCCGATGACCTCTACTCCCACGGCTCTGCCATTCTAAATACGCTGCAGCAACTCGCCGGCGCGGCGGGTACCGCCTTCCTCGTCGCCTTTTTGACCAGCGGCACCAAATCCGGCCAAGCCGAGGGGATGAGCGAGGCCGCCGCCACCGCCCAAGGCGCGCACTGGGCCTTCCTTTTCGCCGGCGTGCTCTCGCTTTTCGTGCTCGTGCTAGCGCCCCTGCTCAAGCGCGTGCCCGCCGAAGACTAGTCCCCGCGCCGGGAAGCTGCACGTCGCCCGACGCGCCGACGGAGTGGCCTCCGCGCGGGCGTTCCGGGCCATCCCGCCGCCGGTTATCTTGCGGCGCCTACTGCGCACACAGCGGCAGCTTTAGCCGAGCGGCTTCGGCATCGTCGCCCCACACCATGAAGATGGACTGAGTACCCTCCACGGCCATGACGTAGGTCTGCGGATCCGTTGAGGCCTCGTAGCTTTGGATGGTGCACCTATCGTTAGACAGCTCTACTGGGGCAGCGTCTGGGAGGACGGCATCGCGTTCTTCCACGCTGGGGTAGTAGGCGGCGGTGTAGTCGAAACCGTTTCCCGAGCAGGTGATCTTCGCTTCTTGACCATCCTCTGGGGCGCGGGAGGAACACTCCGCGCCGAGCTCGCCGTCTTGGCCGCTGCGCGAGCCAATCAGGCTCGGATAAGCATTCGCTAGGTTCTTTTCCTTGTCATCCCAGCTGGGGTAGGACAGGAAATACCACAACGCTCCCGCCGCAGCCACTGCGATGACGGCCAAAACAGAAATGAGCGCGATGAGCCCGCCCTTGCCCTTCTTCTTTGGCGGGGCCGCATTCATCGGTGGTACCGGCTGTTGCTGGTATTGCTGTTGATACTGCGGCTGATACTGGGGGCCCGCCTGGTTCTGCGGCGGGAACTGCTGCTGCGGTTGCGGTGGGAACTGTTGTTGCGGCTGGGACTCGGGCTCTTCGGCCTGCACCGGCGGGAACTGCGAAGTATCGAGATCGCGCTCGGGGCGCAGCGCTGCCACCACCTCTTTGGCGCTCGAGTAATCTTTGTCCGGCGTAAAGGAAGGGCACGTGGCGGCAACGAGTTTTTGGAAGGCGCGGACGGCATCGGCGCCGGTCACGCTCTCGGCCTTTTCTGGAGTTTTCTCGGCGGTTTCCTCCGCCGATTCCTCCGCCGTGCTGGCACCACCTGGGCCCGCGGCGGCGAGGACGGCGACCTCTTTATCCTCATCCACGAACACGCGCTCAGCCTTGAGCCCATGGACGGCGAAATCCGCGTGGTTGCGGCTAATCAGGAAATCCACCGCGCCGGCCACGGGGGTGAGGATTTCTTGGGCGCGGGGTTTGGTGGGGGCATCAGCAAGCGCGGGCAAGGCTGTGCCCTTACAGCCCTTGCGGACCAAGAATTCCTGGCCATCTGCGGTGGTGCCAGAGCCCTCCAGGGCGGCGAGCGCGGGGTGGTGCAGGCCGTGCAGGGCGGTAGAGGCCTTGACGATGCCCTCTACCCCCGCCGCGAAGATCTCCACCGTGAGTTCCTCATGGGTGGAGCCGTCCTCCACGGCAAAAAGGGTGGAATTGGGCCCCTCATCCAGCACTGCCTTTTCGTGCAGGTTGTGCTGGGAAGCAAAGAATTCGGGAAGGTGCGGCACGGCTGTTTTATTCCTTCGTATCTACGAGACGGCAGGGAGAATGTAGAAGATTCTAGGCTAAATAGAGCCTGTTCGCTACCGGCGTACACCCATGTGAGCTGCGAGTATGGGCGGTTTGGGGCGTTTATAGGGCAATGGGGGCCAAAAAGAGGAAATCCTTTGGGTCGTGCGGCGTTACAGTGGGTACCACATTAGAAGCGAAAGTTTAGGGGAGTCATGTTCGAGAGGTTTACAGACCGTGCTCGTCGCGTCATCGTTTTGGCGCAAGAAGAAGCACGCATGCTTAACCACAACTACATCGGAACCGAGCACATCCTGCTCGGCCTTATCCACGAGGGAGAAGGTGTAGCTGCCAAGGCTCTAGAGTCCATGGGCATTTCTTTGGAGGACGTGCGCCGTGAGGTAGAGGAGATCATCGGCCAGGGCAGCCAGCCGCACACCGGCCACATTCCTTTTACCCCGCGCGCTAAGAAGGTCCTCGAGCTGTCCTTGCGCGAGGGCCTGCAGATGGGGCACAAGTACATTGGCACGGAGTTCCTCCTGCTCGGACTTATCCGTGAGGGCGACGGCGTTGCCGCACAGGTGCTGACGAAGCTCGGCGCTGATCTGCCGCGCGTGCGCCAGCAGGTTATCCAGCTGCTGTCCGGCTACGAGGGCGGCCAGCAAGAAGGCGGCGGCGACTCGAACCAGGCCCCAGGCCCCATCGGCGCGGGCGCAGGTCCCGGTGCCGGTGCCGGTGGGCGCGGTGGTTCCGGCGGCTCGGGCGAGCGCTCCAACTCGCTCGTGCTAGACCAGTTTGGCCGCAACCTCACCCAGGCAGCCAAGGACGGCAAGCTAGACCCCGTCGTGGGCCGCGAGTCCGAGGTTGAGCGCATCATGCAGGTGCTCTCGCGCCGCACCAAGAACAACCCAGTGCTCATCGGTGAGCCTGGCGTTGGTAAGACCGCAGTGGTTGAGGGCTTGGCGCTGGACATTGTTAACGGCAAGGTCCCAGAAACTCTCAAGGACAAGCAGCTGTACTCGCTTGACCTGGGTTCTTTGGTTGCCGGTTCCCGCTACCGCGGTGACTTTGAGGAACGCCTGAAGAAGGTTCTTAAGGAAATTAACCAGCGCGGCGACATCATCTTGTTCATCGATGAGATCCACACCCTCGTCGGTGCCGGTGCTGCCGAAGGTGCCATCGACGCCGCTTCGCTGCTAAAACCCAAGCTGGCCCGCGGCGAGCTGCAGACAATCGGTGCTACCACCCTGGATGAGTACCGCAAGCACATCGAAAAGGATGCCGCGCTGGAGCGTCGTTTCCAGCCGGTGCAGGTCGATGAACCTTCGCTGGATGACACCTTCCTCATCCTGAAGGGCCTGCGCGATAAGTACGAGGCGCACCACCGCGTGTCCTACACCGATGAGGCGCTGCACGCCGCCGCGCAGCTGGCGGACCGCTACATCAATGACCGCTTCTTGCCGGACAAGGCCGTCGACCTCCTCGATGAGGCCGGTGCCCGCATGCGCATCAAGCGCATGACCGCCCCGAAGGGCCTGCGCGAGGTCGATGACCGCATTGCCGAGGTTCGCCGGGAAAAGGAAGCGGCTATCGATGCCCAGGACTTCGAAAAGGCCGCCGGCTTGCGCGATGACGAGCGCAAGCTGGGCGAGGAGCGCTCCGAGAAGGAAAAGCAGTGGCGCTCCGGTGACCTGGAGGAAATCGCCGAGGTGGGCGAGGACCAAATCGCTGAGGTCCTGGCGCACTGGACCGGCATCCCCGTGCTGAAGCTGACGGAGAAGGAATCTTCCCGCCTGCTCAACATGGAAGAGGAGCTGCACAAGCGCATCATTGGCCAGGACGAGGCGGTCAAGTCCGTCTCCCGCGCCATCCGCCGCACCCGTGCAGGCCTGAAGGATCCACGCCGTCCTTCCGGTTCCTTCATCTTCGCCGGCCCGTCCGGTGTGGGTAAGACTGAGCTGTCGAAGTCGCTGGCTAACTTCCTCTTCGGTTCGGATGATGACCTCATCCAGATCGATATGGGTGAGTTCCACGACCGCTTCACCGCTTCCCGCCTCTTCGGTGCTCCTCCGGGATACGTTGGCTACGAAGAGGGCGGCCAGCTGACCGAGAAGGTTCGCCGCAAGCCGTTCTCCGTGGTGCTTTTTGATGAGATCGAAAAGGCCCACAAAGAGATCTACAACACCTTGCTGCAGGTGCTGGAAGACGGCCGGCTTACCGATGGCCAGGGTCGCGTCGTCGACTTCAAGAACACCGTCCTCATCTTCACCTCGAACCTGGGTACCCAGGACATCTCGAAGCCGGTGGGCTTGGGCTTTACCGGCGCTAGCGAGAACGATTCGGACGCCCAGTACGAGCGCATGAAGGCGAAGGTTAACGACGAGCTGAAGAAGCACTTCCGCCCCGAGTTCCTGAACCGTATCGATGACGTCGTGGTCTTCCACCAGCTCACCCGCGAGCAGATCGTGCAGATGGTTAACCTGCTCATTGACCGCGTGGGTACCCAGCTGGAAGAGCGCGATATGGGCATCGAGCTCACCGATAAGGCCCAGAACCTCCTGGCCCAGCGCGGCTTCGACCCGGTTCTTGGTGCCCGCCCGTTGCGTCGCACCATTCAGCGCGATATCGAGGACCAGCTCTCAGAGAAGATTCTCTTCGGCGAGATTGGCGCCGGCGAGATCATCTCGGTCGACGTTGAAGGCTGGGACGGCGAGTCCAAGGACGACTCCGGCGCTACCTTCACCTTCACCCCGCGCCCGAAGCCGCTGCCGGATGACATCGATGAGCCCTCGCTTGCCGATGCCTCCGTGCGCGACAACAACCCCTCCGACGAGGCCGCCGACGGTTCCGCTTCGGATAATTCCGACTCCGATTCCGATGGCGACAACGGCGACGGTAACGGCGGCCCAGAGGGCGACGATCCGAAGGATGGTGGCCCGAAGGACGGCGGTTCCGGTTCCAGCAATGATGGCATCGACACCAACGGCGAGCCAGATGTCATTTCCCCGGACGTGCCTTCGGAAAAGCCGGGGCTCGGCAACTCCGACGACGATGGCAAGAACCCGCCACCGGCAGGCGCTGGCCAGCCGATGTAACTAATCGGCTAAGCCCCGCCCCCGTGCGGGCCTGCATAAACCACCCACGGTTCCACCGCGAACCCTGGGTGGTTTTCGTATGCGCCCACCCATGGTCAGCTTGCTCACCAGCCGGGGCGGGCGAATGCCTCTGTCCAGCGGTATGGCGGTACAGCGGCCCGCTGGTTCTGTGGCGCAGCGTCGTGCACGGGGGTATTGCTAGAATGACCGGTTATGGGACTTCAGTATCGTTCGCGCAAAAAGACCGGCAAGAATAGCTGGATAAACATTTCCGGATCCGGTGCCTCTATGTCCACGAAGATTGGGCCGGTGACCTTTAATTCCCGCGGCGGCATGTGGGTCAACCTCCCGGGCGGACTCAACTTCCGCGGCCGCTGGCGTTAGCGAGTCGCTGCGCCTAAACGCTGGCAGGCCCGGCGGCCAGTTAGTCCGGCAGATGGAAGAGGCCGGCGGGGTTTTGCTCGGCGAGGCCATCGTCAAGCAGCGAAGCCAGCGCGCGGGAACGCTGCGCGGCATCGGGCCAGACTACGTCGATCGCGGACTGCGGCACTGGGTGATCGGCGGCGCGCAGCACGTCTAGGATTTTGCCGCGCACCTGCCTATCGGTCCCGGCAAATTTCTGCACGCGCTTTTTGGCGCGCGTTTGTTCCGCGGCGGAAGGTTCGGGGCATCCGGCGAGCTGCCAGGCGCAGGTCGCGCGCAGGGGGCAGCGCTTACAATCGGGATTTTTCGCAGTACACACCAGCGCGCCGAGCTCCATGAGCGCGGCGGAAAAACGCGGCCCATTGCGCTCGGGCAACAGCGCGGCCACAGCGGCGAGCTCGCGCTTGGAGGGCGACGGAGCGAGGAAATTCCCGTCTTCGGCGCGGGCATAGACACGGCGCACGTTGGTATCGACCACCGGCACGTTCTGGCCAAAGTGAAAGCACGCCACGGCGCGGGCGGTATAGTCGCCAATTCCAGGCAGCGCCAGCAGCTCATCCACGTCCGCCGGAACCTCGTCCATTACCCCCGCGCACTCCCAGAGCCGCAGCGCGCGCCGCGGGTAGCCGAGCTTGCCCCACGCGCGCAACACCTCGGCGCGGGAGGCTTGGGCGAAGTCCGCGGGGGTGGGCCAGCGCCGCATCCATTCCTCCCACACGGGGGCGACGCGCGCGACGGGGGTCTGCTGGCTCATGACCTCGGAAAGCAGCACTCCCCAGGCGGAGGTGCCGGGGCGCCGCCAGGGTAAATCGCGTTCATTGGCGTCAAACCAGGAAAGAAGTGCGTGCGTATCCATCTCGCAGGACAGTCTAGGGCATTAAAATATAGTTCATGCCATTAAGTAACGTTGCCCATAATCCGCAGGCGGTCTGGGAGGCCCTCCAGGCTGGAAACCAGCGCGTCATCGACGGCACCATCATGGATCTCAACAAGATTTATGAGCGTGACGGGCTCACCAAAGGCCAGGATCCCCGCGTGGTGGTCCTGGCCTGCTCCGATTCCCGCGCGCCCATCGAGCACATATTCAATATCGGCTTTGGCGATGCCTTCGTCATCCGCACCGCCGGCCACATCCTGGACGCCTCCGTGCTGGCTTCCTTGGATTATGCGCTCGACCACCTGCACCCCAACCTGCTGGTGGTGTTGGGCCACCAGTCCTGCGGTGCGGTGGCGGCCGCGGTGGATTTTGTGCGCGGCGGCGAGCTGCCCATCGGCCTGCAGCGGCCCATCATCGAGAAGGTCGCGACGTCCGCGTGGACTGCGGGGCCAGACGCCACGCTTGCCGATGTCGAGCGCCAACACACCCTCCAAACCGTCACCCAGGTCGTGGCCAGCATCCCCAACGTGCGCAAGCAGCTTGACGATGGCTCCTTCGGCATTGTCGGCGCCCGCTACCTCCTCGAGGACTCGCGCGTGGAGCCGTTGCACTCTTACGGCGTTGAGTTGACACGCGGAGCCCGCTTAGCGGATCCAGGCGCGTCTACCACTTAAAATTGAGCGTGTGAACCAGAATAAGCCCCTTCCAGAAGAGATCTATAAGCGCCGCCGGGTTGCCGCGCTTATCATCGTGATCGTCCTGGCCGTGGTGCTGATCTGGGCGGCGGTGGCCGCCTTTGGCGGCGATAGCGATGATTCCGTTGCCGCGTCCTCAGAGTCTTCGGCGGCGACCACGTCTTCGGAATCCACTAGCGAATCTGAAACCACGTCCGCGGATTCGACGAGCGAATCCGAATCCGAGTCTGCCTCTGAATCTGAGTCCGAGGCGGAGGAAGCAGGGGATGGGGCATCGGTAAGCAAGGAGCCCGAGGAATCCGTGCACGCCGCGAAGGATACCTGCTCGCTTGAGGACTTGGAGGTGCGCACCTCCATGCTCAACTACTCCGTGCCGGACGGCGAGCTGCCGAAGTTCTTTATGACCGTGACCAACCCCACCGCCGCGGATTGCACGATCGATCTAGATGAGAACTCGCTGCGCTTCGAGGTCTACAAGATGGCCGATAACCAGCGCGTGTGGTCCGATACCGATTGCTACGCCTCCGTACAGACCGGAGAGCAGACCTTCCCTGCGGGCAAGGAGCTGAAATTCGAGGCCGAATGGTCCCGCCAGGCGTCCGAACCGGGCAAGTGCACCGACCGCCCGACCGCCGAGCCGGGTGCTTACTTCGCCCACACGGTCATTGGCGATAATTCCTCCCCGCCGCAGGACTTCACCCTCCGCTAAGTGCGCGGCCTCCTTGCAGTCGGCCGCTCGGAAGCAGCTCGGGCAGAACCAGCTCGGGCGGAAATAGTCCGTGCGGGAGCGGGTCGCGTGGAAGCAGTCCGCGCAGAGCCAGCCCGGGCGGAAGCAGGTCGCGCGGGAGCAGACCGCACGGAAGTTCGCGCCGCTGGAGCACCCGGCTCCTCGTCACCAGCCGGGCTAGAACCGGCCAGCGGTTACGGTTGGTCTACGGCTGGACCGCGGCGAGGGCCTCGCCAAGCGTTGCAACTTGGCGCACCTGCATGCCGTCCACGGGGTTGATTTCCCCGCGCGGGACAATCGCCCGCTTGTATCCCAGCCGCGCCGCCTCCTGCAGGCGCCGCTCAACATTGGGCACCGGCCGCAGCTCGCCTGCCAGGCCCACCTCGCCGATGACCACGGTCTTCGCAGGCAGCGGCTGCTCGTGCAGCGAGGACCACGTGGCCAGCGCCACCGCGAGGTCGGTTGCGGTTTCGGTAATCCGCATGCCGCCCACCGTGGCTACATACGCATCCTTATCGTTTGTGCGCTGTCCGGCGCGCGCCTGCAATACGGCCAGCACCATGGGCACGCGGTTGGCATCGAGTCCGGTGACCACGCGCCGCGGATTCTTCGCCACGGGGTCCACGGTCAGCGCTTGGACCTCGGCGAGGATGGGCCGCACACCGTCCATGGCGACGGTCACCGCGGAGCCATCCGGCGTCGTGCCCCGGTGGGAAAGGAAGAGCCCCGACGGGTCCGCGACCTCCCTAATACCCCCGGCGGTTTGCTCGAAACAGCCCACCTCGTCGGTCGCGCCGAAGCGATTTTTCATCCCGCGCAGCATGCGCAAGCTGGACTGGCGGTCGCCCTCGAAGTTTAAGACGACATCGACAAGATGCTCCAAAACCCGCGGTCCCGCCACGTTTCCGTCCTTGGTCACGTGCCCCACCAGCAGCACGGGGATGCCGGTGGATTTCGCCAGCGACGTCAGCGCCGCGGTCACGGCGCGCGATTGCGCGACGCCGCCGGGCACGCCTTCCACCCCCACTGCATGCATGGTCTGCACGGAGTCCACGATGATGAGGCCGGGTTTTACGGCATCGACGTGCCCAAAGACGGCGTCCAGGTTGGATTCGGCCGCGAGGTACAGCGATTCCTGCAGCGCCCCGGTGCGCTCGGCGCGGGCGCGGACCTGGCCGGCGGATTCCTCGGCGGTGGCGTAGAGGACGGTGCGGCCGAGCTGCGCCCACCGGGAGGCGACCTCGAGAAGCAGCGTGGATTTGCCCACGCCGGGCTCGCCGGCCATGAGTACCACCGAGCCCGGCACGATGCCGGAGCCCAGCACGCGGTCGAGCTCGCCGATGCCCGTGCGCACCGTCTTCGTCGCCTGCGCGCCCACCTGCGTGATGGGCTGCACCGGGCTCGCAGGTGCCACGCTCGCATGCCCCCCGCTTGCCGATGCCCCCGCCACCACCGGCGCCTTTTCCTCCATCGTGCCCCACGAACCGCAATCCGGGCAGCGCCCGAGCCACTTGGGGGAGACATATCCGCATTCGGAGCAGGTGTGGATGGGGCGAGATTTTTTGGCCATGGTGTAGAGCCTAGAACGTGGCGGCAAAAACGACGAACGCGCCCGTACTCCGCAAAGTAGGGCGCGCGTGCGGTGGCTATTAGTGGTGCGAGTTACCGGTGTTCGCGTCGGTGGTGTAGCCCTCTGGGGATTCCACGTCGCGGTCGTACTTACCGGACTCCATCTGGGAGGCGGCGACGGTGGCATCGACCTCGATAGAGCCGTTGGAGAACTCGAAGGTAACCGGGCGGTGGCCGGCGTATCCAAAGTCATCGTTATCCAGGTGGGTGGCTACGTACTGCACGGTCTCGGAATCGTGATCCGGGGTTGCGTCCAGGTTCTTCTGGGAGTCCGCCACGATGGAGTGATCGCGCTTAAGCGGCTGGGTCTGCTTCATCTCGACGGTCTGGCCATCGACCTTCACGGACTTCAAAGTGATGACATCGGTTTCATAGCCCTGGTTGACGGCGTTGAACTTCAGCGCGGCGCCACCGTCAGGCTCTGTCAGGATGGTGACATCGCGGACGGCAATCTTATCGTCATCGGTGCTGGCAGAAGCACCATCAACCGCAGCTACCTTCTCTGCGGTCTGGGCGATGTGGCCTGCCGAGCAAGAAGCCAGCGCCAAAGCGGAGACGGCGGTAACGGAAATAATGGCACCGCGGCGGGCGGCGGACTTCAGGGACTGCACGTTGAGCATCCTCCATCAATTGCGATCTCAGGACTTATCAAATCTTTAGCCTAGTCCCTTTCGATATAAAGTACACAGTTTCTCGCTAACCTAGCGGGTAGTCCGTGGGGGTAATCGGGGGCATCCGGTGGTAGGCATGTCGCGCGTGATAAAATAGCGGCCTTAGTTATCGGCATATTCACGGGATTATAAGGAGTGGCAATGGAATATAAGGTCGGCGAGGTCGTCGTCTACCCGCACCACGGCGCGGCGGTCATCGAGGATATCGAAACCCGCGAAATGGGCGGCGAAGAGCTGGAATACCTCGTGCTGCACATTAACCAATCCGATCTCGTCGTCCGCGTGCCCAAGAAGAATGCGGATAACGTCGGCGTGCGCGATGTCGTGGGCAAGGAGGGCCTAGAAAAGGTTTTCTCCGTGCTGCGCGATGAGGACGTGGAAGAGGCCGGCAACTGGTCCCGCCGCTACAAGGCCAACCAGGAGCGCCTGGCTTCCGGCGATATCAACAAGGTCGCAGAGGTGGTGCGCGATCTGTGGCGCCGCGATCAGGACCGCGGCCTGTCCGCCGGCGAGAAGCGCATGCTGGGCAAGGCCCGCACCATCTTGGTGGGCGAGCTGGCGCTGGCGCAGCCGGTCGATGATAAAAAAGCCGATACCATGATGGAAGAAATCGACGCCACCATCGAGCGCCACCGCGCCGCAGGTCTAGTCGATGACCAGTCCATTACCACCGATATCGACAACGACATCGATCTCGATGACCTCTCCTTCGACGACGAAGACTAAACCCCGCGTTATCGCCTTAATCGCCGCGGCCGGGCAAGGCACCCGCCTCGGTGCGGAGGTGCCCAAGGCCTACGTCGAACTTCGTGGCCGCACCCTCTTGGAGCGATCCGTGCGCACCATGGCCCGCTCCGGCCTCGTGGACGAGGTCATCGCGGTGGTGAGCCCGGCCATGGAGGGGGAAGCTGGGGGCATCGTCAAGCGCGTGGGCGCAGATATCCCGGTGCGCCTGGTGCATGGGCGAGGCGAGCGCGCCGATTCGATCTGGGCCGGGCTGCAGGCCATTCCGGACGAGGATGCTGTGGTGCTCATCCACGATGCAGCCCGCGCGCTCACGCCCACCGCGATGGTCGAGCGCGTGGCGCGGCGCGTTCTTGTCGGCGCGCCCGCCGTTGTGCCGGTGGTTCCCGTGACCGACACCATCAAGGAAGTCGCCGGTAACGCCGTGGTTGGCACCCCTGATCGCGCCCGCCTGCGCGCCGTGCAGACCCCGCAGGGTTTCCGCCTCGCCGCGCTGCGCCAGGCCAACCTGGATTATTGGCGCGAGCAGCCGGATTTCACCGCCACGGACGACGCCAGCCTCATGGAATGGCACGGCCAGCGCGTGGAGACCGTGCCGGGCGATTTCCTCGCCTTCAAAATCACCACCCCCACGGACCTGACCCTGGCCCACGCCCTTGCAGAGGAGCAGCATGACTGAGCCCATCATTCCCCGCGTCGGCATCGCGACCGACGCCCACCAGATCGAAGCCGGCAAGCCCTGTTGGATTGCCGGGCTGCTTTTCGATGACACCCCCGGCTGCGAAGGCCACTCCGACGGCGACGTCGTAGCCCACGCGCTTGTCGATGCCCTCCTCTCCGCCTCCCACCTCGGCGATCTCGGCTCTTTCGTGGGGGTGGGCCGGCCCGAATACGACGGTGTGTCCGGCGCCCAGCTCCTGCGCGAGTGCCGTGAGCTGCTGGAAGCGGAAGGTTTTATCATCGGCAATGCCGCCGCCCAGCTCATTGGCCAGACGCCGAAGATGGGCCCGCGCCGCGAGGAAGCCGAGGCCGTGCTTTCGGAAATCCTCGGCGCTGATGTGTCCATTTCCGCCACCACGACCGACCATTTGGGCTTTACTGGCCGCAAAGAGGGCCGCGCGGCGGTGGCAACGGCCGTTGTCTGGCGGCGCCAACACTAACCCCGCGCACGGGTGATTTAGACTGGGGGCGTGAGTACTTTGCGCATTTTTGACACAGCCACCCGCAGCCAACGCGACTTCGAGCCGATCCGCCCCGGCCACGCCTCCATCTACTTGTGTGGCGCCACTCCGCAGGCGCAGCCGCATATCGGGCACCTGCGCTCCGGCGTGGCTTTCGATATCCTGCGCCGCTGGCTGCTCGCGCAAGGCTATGACGTCGCGCTCGTTCGCAATGTCACCGATATCGATGACAAGATCCTCACCAAGGCCGCCGAGAATAATCGCCCCTGGTGGGAGTGGGTGTCCACCTACGAGCGCGAGTTCACCAAGGCCTATAACCTGCTCGGCGTGCTCCCGCCGTCCGTGGAGCCGCGCGCGACGGGGTTTGTCACCCAGATGGTCGAGTACATGCAGCGGCTTATCGACGCCGGCTTTGCCTACCCCGTTCCCGCCCAAGACGCCGAGGCCACCCCGCAGACCGATGGCGCGGCCGGATCCGTGTACTTTGACGTCGAGGCCTGGACCAAGGCGGAGGGATCCGACTACGGTGCGCTGTCTGGCAACCGCGTCGAGGAGATGGAACAGGGCGAGTCAGACAACGCGGGCAAGCGCAGCCCGCTCGACTTCGCCCTGTGGAAGGCCGCCAAGCCGGGCGAGCCGAGCTGGCCCACCCCGTGGGGTCGCGGCCGCCCGGGCTGGCACCTCGAGTGCTCCGCCATGTCGACGTACTACCTGGGCTCCAATTTCGATATCCACTGCGGCGGTTTGGACCTGCAATTCCCGCACCACGAAAACGAGATCGCGCAATCGCACGCGGCAGGCGATAAGTTCGCCAATTACTGGATGCACAACCACTGGGTGACCATGGCCGGCGAGAAGATGTCGAAATCGCTCGGCAACGTGCTTTCCATCTCGAACATGCTGGAGCTCGTGCGCCCGGTGGAGCTGCGCTACTACCTGGGTTCTGCGCATTACCGCTCCGTGCTGGAATACTCCGAATCCGCCCTGACGGAGGCGGCGGCGGGCTACCGGCGTATTGAGGGCTTCGTCAAGCGCTTTGCAGGCGTCGAACGTGGCGACTGGACGCCGGACTTTGAGGACGCCATGAACGATGATATCGCCGTGCCGAAGGCTTTGGCCGCTATCCACACCACCGTGCGCGCGGGCAATAAGGACCTGGCCGCCGGGGACGAGGACGCCGCCCGCGCGAAGGCCGCTCAGGTGCGCGGGATGGCGCACGTACTTGGATTTGACCCGCTGGAGTGGGAAGATGGAGGCGAAGCTAGCGGAGCAGACGCGGCGCTCGATGCGCTGGTCCAGGCAGAACTGGAACGGCGCACGCAGGCCCGCGCGGAAAAAGACTTCGCTACTGCCGATGCCGTGCGTGACCGCCTCACCGCCGCCGGCATCACCATTACCGATACCCCAGACGGCCCCACGTGGTCGTTGACCCAGCGCTAGACAGCTTTCCGCTGTTATTTTCGCTGGTTATTGAACGGTTTCCTCGAAAGGACTGAAACGATGGCACGAACCCATGGCCGCGGTGGCGCGGGCATCCGCAAGACGAATAAGAAGGGCGCTACCAAAGGCTCCGGCGGGCAGCGTCGCAAGGGCCTAGAAGGCAAGGGACCCACCCCGAAGGCCGAGGACCGCGTCTACCACGCCAAGCACAAGGCGAAGCTGGAGCGCGAGCGCCGCAACTCTGGGCGCCACCAGAAAGAAACCGCAGAGATGGTGGTGGGCCGCAACCCGGTCATCGAGTGTTTGCACGCCAAGGTGCCGGCCACCACGCTCTACATCGCTGCCGGAACGCGCAACGATAAGCGGCTTTCTGAGGCCGTGTCCATGTGCAATACCCGCAATATCCCCATCATCGAGGTCCAGCGCCACGAGATGGACCGCATGACGGGAAATGGCATGCACCAGGGCATCGGCTTGCAGATACCGCCATATAAGTACGCAGCGGTGGAGGATTTGATTGCCAACGCCGCCGAGAACCCGCGCCCCGGCATGTTCGTCATCCTGGATAACATCACCGACCCGCGCAACCTGGGCGCCGTCATCCGTTCCGTGGCCGCTTTCGGCGGCGATGGCGTGATCATTCCAGAGCGCCGTTCGGCTTCTGTCACCGCGGTGGCGTGGCGCACCTCGGCTGGCACCGCTGCCCGTTTGCCGGTCGCCCGCGCAACGAATATCACCCGCACCGTGAAGGAATTCCAGAAAAACGGCTACCAGGTCGTCGGCCTCGATGCCGGTGGCGATCACACGCTGGATACCTATGAAGGCGGCACGGATCCCGTCGTCATCGTCATCGGCTCCGAGGGCAAGGGCATTTCGCGTTTGGTCAGCGAGACCTGCGACGTCCTCATGTCCATCCCCATGACCGGGTGGGTTGAGTCCCTCAACGCCTCCGTCGCTGCGGGTTCGGTGCTATCCGAGTTCGCACGCCAACGCCGCGCCGCCGAAAAATAACCCATTTCCGCTGCGCCAGCTCGCCGCGACGGATAAGCGCCATCCACGTTCGGTGCTGGCAAAGTCGAGCGCACAGAATCGCCTCCTCAGCCGCCGGTGCGGTTGTCGGCGCAGCTAGTGTCAAAGGCGCGCTGGGTCTTTGCGAGGCACAACCTTCTCAGTGCGAATCGTTGTGGCACACAACAATTTAACCATTATCTGCCCAGGGTGGCAGCCACCGGATGGTTCCGTCGACCCGGGCTAAGTGCCCGCGCAGGGGCGGGGCATTGGGATCATCGTCGTTCACGCCATTGTGGTACGGACAGGCGATGGTCAAGTTTCCCGGGTTAGTTTCGCCGCCATTTTTCCAGGCATTGAGGTGGTGAACCTGGCATTCATCGGCGGGGTAGCGGCACTCCGGCCACGGGCAGACCGGGTTTTCGGCCGCTGCCATCAGGCGTTGCTTTGCAGAAGCAAAGCGCGAGGTGCGGTAGAGGTTGACCGGACCTTCCACTGGGTGGATGAGCGTGACGTAGCCGTGCTCAGTAAATACCCGTCGCACCAGCTCGGCGCCGGTCATCGTGGCGCCATTGGTCAGCTGGACCACGATATCGCCCTGGGAGTCGGCGCTATGGGCAGAGCCAGGACCAGAGTCAGCGCTGACGTTGGAGTTTGAACCAGCAGTGGAGCCGGAGCCGAAATCGACGATGCGATCGAGCTCGTCGAGGCGAAGCACGACATTGGTCGTCACGCTGGGGCGGGCGGCGGCCTCGCCGTGGAAGATATTCTGCACAGAAGCAAGCGGGGCATCTTTATTAATCGCGGCGTGCATATCGGCGATATCGGCGGACGGGCCGGTAATGGACATGGTCCAGGGGCCGTCGGCGCGGCGATAAATCTTCACGCCGGGCTGGCGCTTGACGGGCCCCTTGAGCTCCTTGACGCGGGCGCGGCCCCGCTTATCAATATCCGAGACCTTCCCCTTCATCCCACACAATTCGCGCCGCAGCGCCCAGGCATCGCGCTTCTTCTTCAGCTTGGCGGCGTGGCGCTCGATGGTGAGCAGGGCCGTCAGGCTGTGCCCGTTGGCGCGGCTGGCGGCGATGGATTCGCGCTGCTGGCGGCGGAAGGCGGTGGTGCCGAAGTAGGTCTCGGCAAGCGTGAGCAGTCGGGTGGCGGTGGTATCGGGGCACCCGGCCGCAATCAGCGCGTGCAGCGAGAGGCCGTGGCAGTCGGCGATGATATCCATGCCGGGTGCCAGGCCTTTGAGAAATGTCTGCAGCGCGTTCATGCCCCAGAGACTAAGAAGCCCCGCAAGCCCGCGCTAGCCGATGCCCCACCTCCCTGTGGACAACTACCCTTAAGCGTCACCTAAGCCGAAAAATTCGCGGACTTTATCCACAGCATTGAAGGAATCCGTATTTGGTCCTATGCTCGCCGGCGTTTCTTTGCTAGAGGGAATCACGTGCCCGAGGCCCTCCATGGTCCAGAGCTCCACGGGGTAGTCGCCGTCGTAGTAGGTGGAGGTTATCCCGGGTATGGGCTGGGTTTCGCGGGGCGGGCGGCAGCCATTGGCCAGCGCGAAGTGCTCCGCGGTGGCGGGGGCAGAAAGCACGCACCCGTGGGTTTGCTGCCCATCGATGCCGGCAAGCCCGCCATCATAGGGCGCAATCAGATCTTCGGTGCCGTGGATAAACAGCAGCGGGGTAGGCCGGTAGTCATCGGGGTGGGTGGGCGCGTGGTTGGAACCTTCGCCCAGCGTGGAGGCGAAGACGCAGGCGCCGGTGAGGGTAAAGGGGGCATCGTAAAGCAGGCGCAGCACCATTTGCCCGCCATTGGAATAGCCGGCGGCGAAGGTGCGCGCGGTGGAGTACTCGCGCTGCATGGTCTCGATGAGGAAGGTGCTAAAGGCAACGTCATCCACCCCGAGCTCGCGGGCGCGGACCGGCAGGTTGGCGCGGGTGTCGTTGAAATGGTGGTCGATGCCATCGGGGTAGACGATGAGGGTATTGGTGGCATCGGCAAGCGCGTCCACCGTGCCGTTGGTAAAGCGGCGAATAACGTTGGCGGACTGGTGGGAGCCGTGGAAAAACAGCAGCAGATCCGGCTGGGGTCCGAGGTTCTCGGGCTCGATGACGATGAAGCGGCGGGTGTGGCCAGCCACATCCGCGGTGCGGCGATGAATATGCATGCCCGCCGAGTTTAGTCGGCGTGGTGGGCCTCTGCGGCGGTGCGGTTATCGGCGTGGAAATGCTTGGCCGCTACCTCATCGCGGATGGCGCGCTTGCCCTGCCGCCAGCCGATGAACCGGCACACCAGGTAGATCACAAAGGAAATGGTGGTCACGAAGACGGAAACCGGCAGGCCTGGGGCGAGGGAGAGGATGAAACCGCCCACGGCGGAGACCTCGGCGAAGATGGTGGACCACAGCACCGCGCGCAGGGGCGAGGAGGTGATCTGTACCGCCGCCGCGCCGGGGGTGATAAGCAGCGCCATGACGAGCAGCGAGCCGACGATTTGCACCGACTGCGCTGCGGCGAGGCCGACGAGGACGGCGAAGGCGACGGAGATGGCGCGGGTGGGCACGCCGGCGGCGCGGGCCATATCAGGATCGGCGGAGGCAAAGAGCATGGGCCGCCAGAGGAAGCCGACGGCGGCGACGATGATGACCGTGGTGGCGGCTAGCAGCCATACCGAGGCGGAGGATACGCCGACGATTTGGCCGGTCAGAAGCGTCATCGCCGTATTGGAATTGCCGGGGTAGAGGTGTAAAAACAGCACCGAGAGGCCCAGGCCAAAGCTCATGACCACGCCGATGGCGCTGTCTTGTTGGCCCTTAAAGCCCAGCATGGCCAGGATGATGGCGGCGACGATGGCGCCGGCGACCGCACCGAAGCCCAGGTTGAGGCCGAAGAGCAGCGCCGCGGAGGCGCCCATGAGCGCCAGCTCAGAGGTGGCGTGGACGGAAAAGGACATCTGGCGCAGCACGATGAGCGAGGTCATCACGCCAGACAAGATGCCCAGCAGCGCGGAGGCGATGAGCGAGGACTGCACGAAGTCCACGCTGAGCAGGTATTGGGTATCTTCCCAGTAATTAGACAACGATGAGCCTCCCGTCGACGTTTAAGACATTGACCTTGGAACCGTACAGCTCTGAAAGCACCTCGGAGCGCATGACCTCATCGACTGGGCCGAAGGTGTGGCCATTGGGCGCGATGTAGAGGACCTTATCCGTCACCCCGAGCACGGGGTTGATGCCGTGGGTGACAAAGACGATGGACGTCCCGCGCTCGCGGCGCAGCGAGTCCAGCTTGTTGACCGTGGCGTTTTGCCGGGCGGGGTCGAGAGAGAGCAGGGGCTCATCGGCAAGAATGAGGTCCGGGTCATTGGCCAGGGCTTGGGCCTGGCGGATGAGCTGCTGCTGGCCGCCGGATAGCTGGCCGACGCGCCGGTCCCGCAGCCCCGTGGCCCCCACCTCTTCCAAAAGCTCGTCCACCCGTCCACGGGGTGGGTGCCGGTGGCGGAATACCCCGTGCGCCACGGAGAGCGACACGAGGTCGCGGGCGCGCAGGGGAAGGTCAGCGGGGAACATGCGCTGCTGGGGGATGAACCCGACCCGGCAGTTGACGTCGACGCGGCCGCTGGTCAGCGTGCGGGTGCCGAGGATGGTGCCCAGCAGGGTGGACTTGCCCACGCCATTGGGGCCTAAAACGGCGATAAACTCGCCGCGGTCCACGGCGAGATTAAGCTGCGACCACAGTGGGTCTACTGCGGCCTCATGGAATTCAACGAGCACTAGTGCTTCCCCAGCTTGCTCGTGACTTCGTCGTAGTATTCCCAGAACTTCTTGCCATCCGGCGGGGTTTCGCCGATTTCTACGATATCGACGTCGTCGTCCTCTGCGGCGGACTTGATGCGGCCGGCGGTATCGGTTTCGGTCTGGGGGTTGAAGATGAGGAGATCGACCTCGCCATCGTCGATGGCCTTGATGAAGGCGGCGACATCGGCAGTAGCGGGCTCGCCCTCGGAGATGGTGGCCTTGCGGTAGCCCTCGGGGGTGACGTCCTTGCCGTCGGTGTACTTCATGAGGTAATCGGCGATGGGCTCGGTTTGGGCGTAATTCAGGCCATCGGGAAGCTCCTTGAGCTTATCGCGCAGCTGGTCCACGTGGGAGTCGATCTTCTCGGTAGTGGCACCGGCGTCGGAGTACTTCTCGTTGATCTGGTCCGCGATGGATCCGGCGACCTCCTCCAGGGCGGCGGGGTCGTACCAGATGTGCTCGTTGCCCTCGATATTAGTGACCTTGTCCGGGTCATCCTTGGCGGTGGCCTTCGCGGCATCGATGGTCATGACATCGGGGTCCTCGTCCAGCTTGCCGTGGTCCGTCAGCGGCAGGGCGGAAATGATGTTGTCCTGATCGGAGACGGCCTGGTAGATCCAGGCGTCGTAGCCGCCGCCGTTGACCACGAGCATGTCGGCGTCGTTGGCCTTGGCTACATCGGCCGCGGTGGGCTCGAAGTGGTGGGGGTCGGTGTCATTGCCCTCCACGATGGGCTCGACCTCGATGTCGATGCCGGAGGCGGTATCGGCCACGGCCTGGGCAACATCGGCCCAGATGGAGGTAGAGGCGACGATGGAAATCTTCTTATCACCGGAGTCGCCGGAACCAGAGTCGGTTCCGGATCCAGAATCGGAATCTGTAGAGCATGCGGCGGTAAATAGGAGGCCACTTGCTGCGAGTAGGGCTGTTGTTGCGCGTAATGACGTGTGCATACCCTCCAGTGTGCGTTTGCTGGCAATCGTTGTCAATTGAACATGCACTGAAAATCGGGCGGTGGGGTGCAGGGTAAGGTAACAGGCATGGTTAAACGCAGCCCCACCCGGAAGACATTGGCCTCCCTCGCCGCGGAGTTGGGCGTTTCGCGCACAACCGTATCCAATGCCTATAGCCGCCCTGACCAGCTCTCCTCGGCGACGAGGCAGCGCATTTTGGCGGCGGCCAAGGCGCGCGGTTACCCGGGGCCCGATCCCACGGCGCGCAGCCTGCGTACCCGCCGCGCCGGGTCGGTGGGAGTGCTGCTGACCGAGCACCTGTCCTATGCCTTCGAAGACATGGCGTCGGTGGATTTCTTGGCGGGCATGGCGGAGGCATCGGCAGGCGCTCAGACTACGCTGACGCTGATTCCCGCCGGCCCAGAAGGCGAGGCGGAGGCGACCAGCCTGGTGGGTTCGGCCGCGGTCGATGGCTTCGTGGTCTATTCGGTCGCCGCGGGCGATGCCTACCTCGCGGCCGCGCGGGGCCGGGGCCTGCCGCTGGTGGTCTGCGATCAGCCCACCGATGCGGGGCTGCCGTTCGTGGGCATTGATGATCGCGCGGCGATTGCCCCGGCGGCGCGTGCGCTTATCGATGCCGGGCATCGCCACATCGGCATCCTCGCCATCCGCCTGCGCCTGCAGCGCCACGACGGCCCGATTTCCTGGCAGGAAGTCCAGGATGCGGAGATGCACGTGCAGCGCTCGCGGGTGATGGGCGCGCTCGACGTCTTCGCCGAGGCGGGCATCGCGCCCGAGTCCGTGCCCGTGGTCACGCAGCACATTAACGATGCCCACACCACCCGCGCCGCCGCCGAGCTCCTGCTCGAGGCGCACCCGGAGCTTACGGCCGTGCTGTGCACGACCGACTCCATGGCGCTCGGCGTGCTGGCCTATGCCCGCGAGCGCGGGCTGAGCGTGCCAGAAGATTTATCCGTGACCGGCTTTGACGGCATCGATGCGGCGCAGCGCCTCGACCTGGCTACCGTTATCCAGCCCAATAAGGCGAAGGGCGCCGCGGCCGGCCACATGCTGGAAAAGCTCATCGCTAGCGCGACAAGTGATTCTGCCGGTGCAGGCAGCGCGAAGGTCGGCGCCGAAGAAGCGGAGGAGGTGCCGCGGCGGGTGTTGCAGACGCGGTTCGCGCCGGGTAAGTCGGTTATTGCACCGCGGCCGCGCGGGCGGTAGCCAGCTCGGTGAGGAAGTGGGCGACGGCGTCGACATCGGCAAGCTGCACGGCGGCGATGGAGTCGCCCTCGCCCACCTTGACGCCCACGTCTGGCGGCTGGTGGAGGGCGCGGAAGCCGTGCTCATCGGTGACGTCATCGCCCAAGAAGACCATGGCGGTGGCGCCGGTGCGCTCGCGAAGGGCCTCCAGCCACGTGCCCTTGGTGGCGGTGGTGGCAGAAAACTCGATCACGGACTTGCCGGCGGTGCGCGGGAAACCGGCGGTATCTAGCGCCAGACCCGCCTCATAGGCGGCCGCGGCCTGCTCCGGGTTGCCCAGCTCGAGCGAGCGCAGGTGCAGCACGCGCTGGAAGGGCTTGACCTCCAGCTCTGCGCCGGGGAAGCGGTCTACGATGCCGCGGATTTCTTCCTCCTTGCGCGCAAGGTGCTCGCGCATGGCGGGGGTGAGCTCGGTCTGCTGCCAGGAGGACTCGGCGCCGTGGGAGCCACCGAAGAGGACGGGCTCGCGCAGGGGACACACGCGCTGCAGACCCTCGAGGTGGCGCCCAGACAGCACCGCGGCCGTGGTGCGCGGCAGGTGGGCCAAGTGGTTGAGGGCGCGGGCGGCATCGGCGTTGATTTCCACGTCATAAATGTCGGCGGCAATCGGGGCCAGCGTACCGTCAAAATCAGAAACCACGGCGAGCTCTTCTGCCGCGGCCAAGGCCTTAATGGTGGTAGAAAGCGTCATGGCATCCCATGCTACGCGCCGGAGACCAGCTTGATGGAGGGCGAATCTACCTCATCGGTATCGAGCTCCAGGATGAGCTGGTTATTGCTATTTACGGTGTAGATAAAATCATTATCCGAGGTAATGAGGTTGCGCAGCAGGTTATCGGCCCACACGGAACTGCCTTCGCAGTCCTCATCGGTGTCGTCGTATTTGACCTCATCGAAGTGCAGCTTGTTGCCATCGCGAATATTCTCGCGCTCGTCATCGGTGGTGTAGGTCAGCCGGGCCGCAAGGCGGGTGCAGCCGGTGGTGCCCACCAAGGTGGATTCGCCGAAGCTAAATTCCGGCGCGTGAGGAATCGACTCTGGGATGGTGGATGCTGCATCCGGCGCGGTGTTGATGGAGACGACCTGCCACTGCTTGTCCACGATCCGGTCATCACCCGCGGGCCGTGGGGCATCGTCCTCGGAACCGCAGGCGGCAAGCAGGGTGACGGCACCCAGCGCGGCCACGGTGACAGCATGCTTGCCGACGCCTCTGTGCACAGCGGGTGTACCCGCACCGGCCGCTCCGGCCGTGCGTACGCGGGGGAGGGAAAGAGGCATTAGGAGTCCTTTCCGTGTGAGTCGGGAGCTTGCGAGGCGGATTCGGTCCGAACGGCGCGCAGGCAGCCCAAAAAGGACTGCGACCACAGCTGCACATCGTGGCTTATGACCTGATCGTGCATGGTGAGCATGCGCTGGGTCATGGTGGAGGGGGCATCGGAAAGCGCCCGCACTGCGTTAAGCAAGACGCGCTTGACGGACTCGATATCGAAGGGGTTGCACAGGTAGGCCTCATCCAGCTCCGCGGCGGCGCCGGCGAATTCCGAGAGCACTAGGGCGCCAGAACCGTCGTCGTGGCAGGCCACGAACTCCTTGGCTACGAGGTTCATGCCGTCCTTAAAGGGGGTGACCAGCATGATGTCGGCCATGCGGTAATAGCAGCGCAGCACATCCTTGGGCACGCCGCGGTGCTGGTAGTGCACCACGGGGTGGCCCATGCGGGAAAAGCGGCCGTTGATGCGGCCGACGGCCTCTTCCACCTGGGAGCGGGTGGCCTTGTAATGATCAAGGCGCTCGCGCGAGGGTGTGGCCAGCTGCACCAAGGTGACCTCTTCCGGATCCAAGGCGCCGGTTTCCAAGAGCTCCTCGAAGGCGGTCAGGCGCTGCAGGATGCCCTTGGTGTAATCGAGGCGATCCACGCCCAAAATGATGCGCTTGGGGCTGCCCAAGTCCTCGCGCAATTGGGCCACGCGGCGTTCATCCTCGGCGCTAAACTGGCCGAAATCCTGCGCGGCAATGGAAATGGGGAACGCGCCCACGCCCACGGTGCGGCCCCCGGGGAGGCGGATATGGGCGGTGACATCGCGGGTGGTGGCCTCCCCGCGCACCTCGAGGCCTTGGCGGCGGACCAATTCCAAGAAATTGCGGGCATTGGCCTCCAAATGGAAGCCAATGAGATCAGCGCCTAAGATGCCGCGCACCGTTTCCTCCCGCCAGGGCAGCTGCCGGAAGAGATCGGGGGAGGGGAAGGGGATGTGCAGGAAGAACCCAATGGTGAGATCGGGGCGCATTTGCCGCAGGATGCCCGGCAATAACTGCAGCTGATAGTCCTGCACCCAGACCGTCGCGCCTTCTGCGGCCACGAGGGCTACCTCGTCCGCGAAGCGGAGGTTGACCTCGCGGTAGGCATCCCACCAGTCGCGGTGATAGGCAGGGGTGACGATGAGATCGTGGTAGAGCGGCCACAGCGTGGCATTGGAAAAGCCCTCGTAGAAGGCCTCAAAATCGGCCTCGGTAAGTTTGACCGGGTGCAATAACACCCCGGCCTCGGTGCGGAAGGGTTCGGGCGCGGCATCGGCAACGCCGGGCCACCCCACCCAGCAGCCCTGGTGCGCTTCGAGCACCGGTGAGAGCGCGGTGACCAGACCGCCCGGCGAGGCCGTCCACTCCTGACTGCCATCGGCCGCGGTAGTTAAATCTACCGGCAGGCGGTTTGCCACTACTACGAAGTCATTGCCGCGCTCACTCATAGTCCAAGACTAGCTTAAGACTTCTTGGTCGACTTCTTTGTTGCTTTCTTTGTCGACTTTTTGGTGGACTTTTTGGCCGCCTTGGTGGTCTTCTTGGTCGACTTTTTAGTGGACTTCTTCGAGGCCTTGGACGTCGACTTCTTGGTGGCCTTCTTCGTGGACTTCTTCGGCGCGGCATCGGCTTGTTCCGCCAATACTTTCTTGTGCACCAGGCCCTTCGGCTCGACACCCAGCATGGACATCAAGGTCACGCCGTCCAAGAAGTCTTGGGAGTAGGTGGCCACCACGCGGCGGGCGGCACGGGCGGTTTCCTCTGCCAGGGCAATGTCTTGTTCTGCCTGTGGGTGCGTGTCTTGGACCTTGGGTGGCACGGCGAGTCCTCCTGAATGTTGGGAAAGCTATCAGGCTAAATATTGTACGCTACCGGCGGCGTTTAGGGCTCCTTGGGTTCCTCCCCGCCGGGCTTGGTGTGATCGGATTCCTCAGGCGCAGGCGATTTCTGCCCGGGCACCGTATAGGTGGTGCGCTCAGTTTCTTGCGGCTGGGCCGGCCACTGGGAGTCTGCCGGCCACAAATCTTCCGCCGGAGTGGTCCCCGGCGCGTGCTGCTGAGCCTGCGCGTGTTGTGGCGGCTTTGGCCCCAGCGTGGGCGGCAATTCGGGGCGGTTGACGCGGGGAGCAAAGGGGGACATCGGCACGCGCGGGATGCGCGGGGCCCTGCGTGCCAGGTGAGTTGCCTTGTGGAAGGAGAACCGGCCGATGCGCTTGAAGGCGGAGTACGGGCGGAAGTACTTCGGGCGGCGCAGGCGGCGGGCGACGCGCTCGCCAAAAACGACGCCGGCTGCCAGCGCGCCGGAGATGGCCAGCGCGGTGGCTAGGTTGGTAAAGCCGGTAATCATCTGCTCGTTGATGGAGGCGTACATGCCGCGGTACAGCATGAGGCCCGGCAGCATGGGCGTATAGCCCACGATCATCGTAATGAGCGGCGGGATGCCCCACCGGCGCGACATCAAACCGCCGGCCAGGCCCACCACGATGGCGGATATGCCGGAGGCAATGACCGGGCCGACGCCGAAGGGCACGACCACGAAGTAGTAGAAAACCATACCGGCGGCCGCAGTGAGCCCCGAGAGGATAATTTCTATCCAATTAGCCCCGCAGGCCAGCGCGAATGCGGCCGAACCCGTACCGCCGAGCAGCACCAAAAGGGGAATCTTGTGATAAACCGGCGGCGCCAAGGTACCCATCGGGGGCAGATCAAAGCCCATGGCGGAGGCCAGCTGGATGCCCACACCCACGCCGGCGATGATCGCGCCCGTTGATAACAGCGCAGTGAAAAAGCGCGCGGAAGAGGTCACGGGGGAGCGCGTGATGCCATCGACAAGCGCCTGCACCAGCGTCAGTCCCGCCACCAGCACGATGATTCCGGACGCAATAATCTGCGCCGGCGACATGCTAATGCCGAAGGCTGCGGCCACGTTATACAAAATCGCCGCTGGGAAGACGGCCAAGAAGCCGCCGACGACGTTTTGATAAAAGGGCGGCAGGCGGTAATTAGCCAACCAGTCATTAAGCCCCATAATCAGCGCAGAGACCACGAAGGCAACGACGCCCACGAGGAGATCGCCGCCGAGCATCATGGAAATCAGGCCACCCATGCCGCCCCAACCGAGCATCACCGTAGACGGCTTATACGGCGCCGGCATGCGATCGATGTCATCCAGGCGCTTTTCCGCCATCGCGGGCGGGACCTTACCGGAGTGGATATCGCGGATGAGCCGGTCTACTTCCGAAAGCTTGGAAAAGTTCACGCCTACATCCGGCACCACGCGAAAGACGTGGAGGTTCTGGCGCTTATCGCCCGTGCCGATCGCGGTGTGGATGGTGATGGTATTCATCAAGATATCCACATGGCAGTAGTGCAAACCGTACGACGACGCCGCCAGGTGCACCTGCGCGCGGGCATCCGAGTTGGCGGATCCGGCGCTAATAAGCAGCTCGCCGATGCGCGCGGCAATCTCCATCACGCCCGTGACCTGGGCGGCATCGGTCAGATCGACCGGGGCGAGTGGCGATGGTGGGGGTGCGGCTTTGGCCGCGTCAATGATGGCGACTTGGCCTGCGGATGCGTGCAGGCGCTCCCGCATAGCGGACAGTAGTGACACGAAAATAACCCTCGAAAAAGCGGTGGGACACTAGTAATAATTTCAGCCTGAACTCTAACCCTTGTGGGGCGCAAATGCATACAAGGGGGACCGGCTTTCCCCTTGGGCGAGGTCCTCGGGTACCATGCAACGAGCGGAAGAAATCCGCGGTGCTGGAGTGGCGCAATTGGTAGCGCAACGCACTTGTAATGCGTAGGTTGCGAGTTCAAGTCTCGTCTCCAGCTCAAAAAATTACCCCCTAGCTGCACAAACAGTTAGGGGGTAAAAGTTTACAAGTCAGCCAGGTGGCTATTTACCCGCCACTTTGCGCAGACAGCGTCCCAGACTTCGGGTTATCGCGGAAGCACCAGGCGGTCAGTGCGGCGAAGACTAGGGTCAGGCAGGCAAGCCCGCCGACGGTGAGGAAATACGCGGAATCGTAGGCGGCTGCGGCGGCGTCATGTGTGGCCGGCGATGAGAGTGCGTCGGTGCCTTGCGGGGCGAGGGCATCGGGAAGCTTGTGCGTCATCAGTAGCGGCACGAGGGAGCCGGTAATGGCGATGGAGAGCAGCGTACCGAACTCGTAGGACACGGCCTCCACACCGGAGGCCATGCCTGCCCGGTGGGAGGGGGCGGCGTTAATGATGGCGGTGGAAGAAACGGACATCGAGGAGCCAGCGCCTAAGCCGGTGAGGATGAGGCCGGTAATAAATACCGCGAGGTTATCGGCGCGGTCGGCCCAGATGATGCCCAGCATGCCGATGGACATGCTCAGGAAACCGCCGCTGATGATGGGCAAAAAGCCCACGCGGTGTAAGACGGTGCCGCCCACAATGGCGGTGGGAATGGCCGCAACCGCCATGGCGGAGATGAAAAGGCCGGCGTCGAGGGGCGAGAGGGCATCGACAAGCTGCAGCTTTTGGGTGGTCAAAAGCTCAAGGCCCGTAAGGCCAAACATGGCGCCACCGGCGGTGAGTACGCCGCCGGTAAAGGTGGGCGAGTAGAAGATGTCAAAGGTTAAAAGCGGATCATTAAGCCGGCTTTGCCGGTGGGCAAAGGCTGCGGCGCCGAGCAAGAAGGTGGCGATGGAGCAGGCCAGCAGCATGACATTGATTTCGGTGGCCGCCGCCGTCTTAATGGCCAGGACCAGGCTGGAAAGGGTAATGAGCGCGTAGAACGAGGACGGAAAATCCCAGTGCTTGTGCGGGTTCGGCAGGTTGGGCGGGCCAAGGAGGAAGGTAAGGATAATGGCGAGGGCCACGATGGGCACGTTGATCAAAAAGACCGAGCCCCACCAGAAATGCTCTAAGAGGAATCCACCCACGGTGGGCCCGGCGGCAGCGCCCACGACGGCGACGGAACTCCAAATACCAATGGCTTTATTGCGCTCAACCTCATTGGGGAAGGTCAGGCGGATAAGCGCCAGGGTGGAAGGCAGCATGATGGCAGCGCCCAGACCTAATAGGGCGCGGCCGGCGATGAGCAGCCAGGCATTGGGCGAATAAGCCGCCACGAGGGAGGCGGTGCCGAAGGTGGCCAGGCCAATAAGGAACATCAGGCGGTGGCCAATGCGATCGCCTAATGTGCCGGTACCGAGGAGCAAGCCCGATAGAACCAGCGTATAGGCATTGATGATCCACAATTGCTGCATGTCAGTGGCGTGCAGCTGCTGCGTTAGCTGAGGCAGTGCCGTATAAAGGATGGAATTATCCAGGCCCACCATGAGCAGCCCCAAGGACACCACGGCAAAGAAGGACCACCGCTGTGCTGGGGTGGAGGGCGCCGCGGCCGCGCGGTGCGGGGGCTTAGTGGCAGTATCAGGTGACTCGATGCTCATCGCTAGAAACCGTAGCGAATCAGTGTGTGATAATTCAGATTAGTATTGCCTTCCTCACAGATAGGCCGGTGGTGTGAGTATGCAGGAATTGCTGGACTTTCCTGCACGTTTAGTAGCACAGTGGTACTAGAACAGTTAAAGAGTTAAGGATGATGTTTAATGGCACGCAATTACGCAGAACAACTTGTTGAGACGCTAGAAAAGCAGGGCGTCGAGCACATTTATGGCCTCGTGGGAGACTCCCTCAACCCGATCGTGGACGCGGTGCGCCGCTCCTCCATCGAGTGGATCCACGTGCGCAATGAGGAAGCAGCGGCCTTTGCCGCCGAGGCGGACTCGCTGACCACCGGCAAGCTGGCCGTTTGCGCGGCCTCCTGTGGCCCGGGCAATACCCACCTCATCCAGGGCCTTTATGACGCCAACCGCAATGGCGCCAAGGTGCTGGCCCTGGCATCGCACATTCCTTCCCGCCAGATTGGCTCCCACTTCTTCCAGGAAACCCACCCGGAGCAGATCTTCCAGGAGTGCTCCGGCTACTGCGAAATGGTCATGTCCGGCGACCAGGGCGGGGTAGTACTCCACCACGCCATCCAGTCCACCATGGCCGGCAATGGCGTCTCCGTGCTGGTTATCCCTGGCGACGTTTCTACCGAAGAGGTGGACGATGACACCTTCGTAGAATCCAAGATCTCCACCGGCCGCCCCGTGGTCTACCCGGACCCGGCCGAGGCCGCAGCGCTGACCCAGGCCATCAATGAGGCCGAGTCCGTCGCGTTCTTCGTGGGTGCCGGCGCGAAAAATGCCCGCGAGCAGGTGCTGCAGCTGGCAGAAAAGGTCAAGGCCCCCATTGGCCACGCGCTCGGCGGCAAGATGTACATCCAGTACGATAACCCGTTTGACGTGGGCATGTCTGGATTGCTCGGCTACGGCGCCGCGCACGAGGCCACCCACGAGGCGGACCTGCTGATCCTCTTGGGCACGGACTTCCCGTATAACGACTTCCTGCCTAAGGGCAACGTGGCGCAGGTCGATATCAACGGCTCCCACATCGGCCGCCGCACGAAGATCTCCTACCCCGTGACCGGCGACGTTGCCGCCACCATCGAGAACATCCTGCCGCACGTGGAGGAGAAGAAGGACCGCTCCTTCTTGGATAAGATGCTGAAGAAGCACTACGACAAGCTGGAGCACGTCGTGGAAGCCTATACCTCCAACGTGGAAAAGCACACCCCGATCCACCCTGAGTACATCGCGGATCTCATTGACCAAGAGGCCGACGATGACGCCATCTTCACCGTCGATACGGGCATGTGCAACGTCTGGGGCGCGCGCTACATCACCCCGAATGGCAAGCGCGAGCAGATCGGTTCCTTCCGCCACGGCACCATGGCAAACGCCCTACCGCAGGCCATCGGCGCGCAGCAGGCTAATCCTGGCCGCCAGGTCATTACTTTCTCTGGCGACGGCGGGCTTTCAATGCTCATGGGCGAGCTGCTGACGGTCAAGCTGCACCAGCTGCCGGTCAAGATGTTCGTATTCAATAACTCCTCGCTGGGCATGGTCAAGCTGGAGATGCTGGTGGGCGGCATCCCGGAGCACGAGACCGACCACGAGTCCGTGGACTTTTCCAAGATCGCAGAAGCCGCCGGCATCAAGACCTTCCGCATCGAGGATCCGAAGCAGGCTCCGAAGCAGATCAAGAAGGCCTTGGCTTATAACGGCCCTGCGCTTATCGATGTCGTCACCGACCCCAACGCCCTGTCCCTGCCACCGACGCTGACCTTCGACCAGCTCCTGGGCTTCTCCAAGGCCGCTACCCGCACCGTCTTCGGCGGCGGCGTGGGCTCCATGCTGTCCATGGCCAAGTCCAACCTGCGCAATATCCCACGCCCGCAGGACTTCTAAGCTATAACTGCCAAATAGCGCGCTAGCCACGCTTCCTTTTTCTTACCGCGGATTCCGTTCCACGGTTGGGAAGGGGAAGCGTGACTTTTTGCTTTCACAGGTTTCAGTCAGAAACTTATCAGTAGGCTAGAAACTGGGTTTGCCATGATGGTTTAGTGAAGCTTGCACGCACGCAGGTGTGCAGATGACAGGAAGTAATAGGAGCTACAGGACGCATGGAAGACAATAAACTTGCCAAAGTCCTCGTCGTTGATGACGAGCCGAATATCGTGGAGCTTTTGACGGTATCGTTGAAGTTCCAAAATTTTGAGGTCTACAGCGCCAACTCGGGCAATGAGGCCCTGCGCGTGGCCCGCGAGGTTAACCCGGATGCCTACATTTTGGACGTCATGATGCCAGGTATGGACGGCTTTGAGCTCTTGGGCAAGCTGCGCCAGGAAGGCCTGGATGGCCCAGTGCTGTACCTGACCGCCAAGGACGGCGTGGATCAGCGCATTCACGGCCTGACCATCGGCGCAGATGATTACGTCACCAAACCCTTTAGCCTCGAAGAGGTCATCACCCGCCTGCGCGTGATCATGCGCCGCGGCGGTGCCGCCGAGGAGTCTTCTAATGACGCCACCATGAGCTATGCCGATCTGACCTTGAATGACGATACCCACGAGGTCACCAAGGGCGGCGAGCTCATCGAGCTTTCTCCCACGGAATTCAACCTCCTGCGCTACCTCATGCAAAACAAGGAAGTGGTGCTCTCCAAGTCCAAGATCCTGGACAACGTCTGGCACTATGACTTCGGCGGCGATGGCAACGTCGTGGAATCCTATATTTCTTACCTGCGCCGCAAGATCGATACCGGCGATACGCAGCTTATCCACACCGTGCGCGGCGTTGGCTATGTGCTGCGCACCCCGCGGTCCTAAACTGACGTTTTATAATGGCAGATTCACAGGAGAACCCCGCTGCGGGCAGGACCGCGCAGTCCCAGCCCCAGCAGCCGCAGCAGCCGCCAAAGAAGTGGCATGAGCAGCTGGATCAGCTGCCACAGCAGGGGCAGGGAAAGAAAAAGAAGCGCTCCAAGCGCGACTACATCAAGCAGATTCCGCAGGCGATGCCCCTGCGCACCTGGCTTGTGGTTCTCCTCGTGGTCATCTCCGGCCTCGGGTTGACGGGTTCGTCCTTTGCCGTGAACTCGATCATGCGCAACGTGCTGTATAACAACGTCGATAGCGAACTGCGCTCAGCGTCGTCTTCCTGGGCACGCGATGTGGGCAATGACTTCTTTTTAGGTGATCACACCAAGCGCCCGCCCACGGAATACGTGGTGCTCAATTACCTTCCGGATGGCACGATTCGCTATTCCGGTCCCACGTCCACCACCCCGGACGTGGAGGGCGTTCCCTTGGGCGGGTACCCCACGACGGTGGGCTCGATTGAAAATAACACCAAGTGGCGCGCGCTGGCCTTTGCGGATTCCAATGGCGTTATCACCGTCATTGCCAAGGACATGACCCATGAAAAGGAGATCCTGCATGGCCTTGCCATGGTGCAGGTATCCATTGCAGCGATTGCCTTGGCAGCCATGGCCGGCGTGGGCTTCTGGTTCATCCGCAGGGCGTTGCGGCCGCTGCGGGTGGTGGAATCGACGGCATCGGAAATCGCGGCCGGTGATTTGGACAAGCGCGTGCCTGAATGGCCGCTGCATACGGAGGTTGGCCAATTGGCCGCCGCGCTCAATATCATGCTGGGCCACCTGCAGCGCTCGGTCGTTACGGCGCAGGAAAAAGAGGAACAGATGCGCCGCTTTGTCGGCGATGCCTCCCACGAACTGCGCACCCCGCTGACCAGCCTGCGCGGTTACACGGAGCTCTACCGCTCTGGGGCGACAAACGATGTCGATCTGGTCTTTTCCAAGATCGATAAGGAATCCAAGCGCATGTCGTTGCTGGTAGAGGATCTGCTTGCGCTTACCCGCGCGGAAGGAACGCGTCTAGACCTGCGGCCGGTGGACCTTCTGGAGCTTTCCCTTTCGGTGGGATCGTCCGCGCGCGCTGCCTTCCCCGAGCGCGAGGTCAAGGTGGTCAATAATGCGCAGTCCATCCCCGTGGTCAATGGCGATGCAGACCGCCTCCACCAAGTTCTGCTCAACTTGATTACCAATGGGCTGCGCCACGGCGGCGAGGATGCCACGGTCACCCTGCAGTTGCGCCGCGACAACAAGGACATCCTCGTGGATGTCATCGATGACGGCAAGGGAATGTCGTCCGAGGACGCCGCCCACATCTTCGAGCGCTTCTACCGCGCGGATTCCTCGCGCACGCGCGATACCGGCGGATCCGGTTTGGGCCTTGCCATCGTGCATTCCTTGGTGGAACAGCACGGCGGCAGCATCAGCGTGGACTCCAAGCTGGGCCAGGGCACCACCTTTACGGTGCGCCTGCCCGCGCTGGAGGAACCAGAGGATTAGTCCTCGCGGTAGCCATCCTCGTTGGTGCCTAGGTGCTGGCGGATGCGCGCGGCCGCCTCATCCATGGCGGCATCGTCGGTGTCCTCGGCGGCATAGGCCTTGGAAAAGTCGTACTCTTCCATCTTCTCGGTGGGGAAGAGGTGGATGTGGGTGTGCGGCACATCGAAGCCGGCGATGACGTAACCGGTGCGCGGGGTGTCGTACGCGTTCTTGATGGCCTCACCGATTTCCAGGGCCACCTCGTTCAGGTGCGCCCAGGTCTGCGGATCCAGGTCGGTCCACTTATCCACTTCCTCTACGGGCACGACCAGGGTGTGGCCGTAGCGCAGCGGCTCGATGGAGAGAAATGCCACGCAGGTCTTATCGCGGTAGACAAAGCGGGCGGGTAGGTCACCAGTGATGATTTTGCTAAATACAGAAGCCATAGCTGCCAGGCTACCCCCAGCTATGATGGTGGGCATGCGCATTCTCGTAATTGGTTCGGGCGGCCGTGAACACGCCCTCGTGAAAGGACTGCACGCTGATCCACAGGCTACGGAGATCCACGTCGCGCCCGGCAGCGCGGCCATGGAACCGCTGGCTACCCTGCACCCGGAATACTCCCAGGTAGATGATCCAGAACGCATGGTGGAACTGGCTCGTGAGATCAATGCTGAGCTCGTGGTCATCGGCCCTGAGGTGCCGTTGGTCGCAGGCGTGGCGGATGCGCTGCGCGCAGCAGGCATCGCCGTCTTTGGGCCGAATAAGGACGCGGCCCAAATTGAAGGCTCCAAGGCCTTTGCCAAGGAAGTCATGGAAGCCGCTGGGGTCAAGACGGCCCGCGCGGAGCAGCTGCGCCCAGGCGCTAGCGATACCGATATTGAGGCCGCGCTGGATAATTTTGGCCCGCAGTTCGTGGTCAAAGATGATGGGCTGGCAGGCGGCAAGGGCGTGGTAGTCACCGGCGAGCGCGCCGCCGCCCGCGCGCATGTAGATGCGGTCTTAGGCGCCGGCAATCCGGTGCTCTTGGAATCTTTCCTGGACGGGCCTGAGGTATCGCTATTTTGCCTTGTCGATGGCGAGACCGTCGTGCCGCTCTTGCCCGCTCAGGACCACAAGCGCGCCTACGATAATGACGAGGGCCCCAATACCGGCGGCATGGGCGCGTACACACCGCTGCCGTGGCTGGGCAAGGACGACGTGCAGCGCATCGTCGACGAGGTATGTACCCCGGTTGCCAAGGAAATGGTGCGCCGCGGCACCCCCTATTCCGGCCTGCTCTATGCCGGGCTAGCTTGGGGCGACGAGGGCCCAGCGGTGGTGGAATTTAACTGTCGCTTTGGTGACCCAGAAACCCAAGCGGTGCTCTCGCTCCTACAGTCCCCGCTGGCGCAAGCGCTCAACGCCACCGCCACCGGCACCCTGGCAGAACTTGCGCCGCTGCAGTGGGAAGACGGCTTTGCCATCACCGTGGTCATGGCGGCAGAGGGCTACCCAGCCTCGCCCCGCAACGGCGATGCCATCACGGGCGAGGGCCTCGAGGATCCAGAGCGCGTGCTGCACGCCGGCACGAAACGCTCCAATGGGGTATTCCAAAGCAATGGTGGCCGCGTGCTCAACGTGCTGGGCAAGGGCGACACGCTAGATGCCGCGCGCGAGAATGCCTACGCCACCGTCCAGGGCATTGAATTTGCGGGAGGGTTTGTCCGTGGGGACATCGGCAAGCGTGCGGCAGCCGGTGAAATTTCTATCTAGCAAGTAGCCACGGGGGAGGGCAGGCATGGAATAATAAGCCACGTGGCTGAGAAGAAGAATATCCCCAACGTCCTGTCCTCCCGTTATGCTTCTGCGGAGCTTGCCAATATTTGGAGCGCGGAGCATAAAATCATCCTCGAGCGCAAGCTATGGATCGCCGTGATGCACGCCCAGAAGAACCTGGGCGTGGACATCCCCGCCAAGGCCATTAGCGCGTATGAAGCCGTTATCGAGGACGTAAACCTCGAATCCATTGCTGAGCGCGAGCGCGTCACCCGCCACGATGTGAAGGCCCGCATCGAAGAATTCAATGCGTTGGCCGGCTACGAGCACATCCACAAGGGCATGACCAGCCGCGATCTCACCGAGAACGTGGAGCAGCTGCAGATCCACACCTCGCTGGAAATCATCCGGGATAAGGCCATCGCCGTGGTCTCGCGCATCGGCCGCCACGCCGCCGAGTACCAATCCCTGGTCATGGCCGGGCGCTCGCACAACGTGGCCGCGCAGGCCACCACGCTGGGCAAGCGCTTTGCCACCGCCGGCGATGAAATGCTGCTGGCCATCGAGCGCGTGGAAGACCTGCTGTCGCACTACCCGCTGCGCGGCATCAAGGGCCCCATGGGTACCTCGCAGGACATGCTGGATCTCATGGGCGGTTCCGAGGATAAGCTCGCCTCCCTAGAGACCAATATTGCGGATTACCTAGGCTTCCGCCGCATCTTCAACTCCGTGGGCCAGGTGTACCCGCGTTCGCTGGATTTCGATGCCATCTCCTGCCTCGTCTCCCTGGGCACCGCCCCGGCATCGCTTGCCACCACCATCCGCCTGATGGCTGGCAACGAGACCGTCACCGAGGGCTTCAAGGAAGGCCAGGTGGGCTCGTCCGCCATGCCGCATAAGATGAACGCCCGCTCCTGCGAGCGCGTGACCGGCCTGCAGGTCATCCTGCGTGGCTACCTCACCATGGCCGCAGACCTCGCCGGCAGCCAGTGGAACGAGGGCGATGTCTCCTGCTCGGTGGTGCGACGCGTGGCGCTTCCCGATGCCTTCTTTGCCATCGACGGCCAATTCGAAACCTTCCTTACCGTGCTCGATGAATTCGGAGCCTTCCCCGCCATGATCGACCGCGAGCTGGAGCGCTACCTGCCCTTCCTCGCCACCACCCGCATCCTCATGGCGGCGGTGCGCGCCGGGGTGGGCCGCGAGACCGCCCACGAGGTTATCAAGGAAAACGCCGTGGCCGTGGCCCTGAACATGCGCGAAAACGGCGGCAACCAGGACTTGGTCCAGCGCCTTGCAGCGGACGACCGCCTGCCCATGGACGAGGCTGAGCTCGAAAGGGTCCTCGAGGATAAGCACGCCTTCATCGGCGCCGCCGAATCCCAAGTCTCCCAGGTCTTGAACCGCATCAAGGCCCTCGTGGGCGAGCACCCGAAGGCCGCCGCTTATACTCCGGGCGAAATCCTTTAGCGCTGTGCGCGGGCTTACGTTCCCGCGCACGCCCGCGCGTTATGATGAAGACCATGCGTCCTGAGCTTTCTTCTTATACCCATGTAGCCTCCGGTAAAGTCCGCGATATTTACGATGTGGATGACACTACCCTGCTGATGGTGGTCTCTGACCGCATCTCCGCCTACGACTTTGCCTTGGAACCGGCCATCCCGGACAAGGGCCGGGTTCTCACGGCCACCTCGAAGTTCTTCTTTGATGCCATTGACTTTCCCAACCACCTCGCGGGACCGCTTGATGATGAGCGCATTCCGGAAGAATGCTTGGGTCGCGCCATGGTGGTCAAGAAGCTAGACATGTTGCCCTTTGAGTGCGTGGCGCGCGGTTTCCTTACCGGTTCCGGCTTGAAGGAATACCAGGCTGACGGCACCGTGTGCGGCATCGAGCTGCCCGCCGGCTTGGTGGAGGCCTCCCGCTTGCCCGAGCCCATTTTCACTCCGGCCACCAAGGCTGAGCAGGGCGATCACGATGAGAACGTCTCTTTCGAACACGTGGCAGATAAGCTCGGCCGCGAGCGCTCCGAGGAACTGCGCGCGGCCACCTTGCGTATTTATGCCAAGGCCGCCCAATTGGCGGAGGAGAAGGGAATTATCTTGGCCGATACCAAATTCGAGTTCGGCCTCGATGCGGATGGCACGCTCGTGCTTGCCGATGAAGTCCTCACCCCCGATTCCTCCCGCTACTGGCCCGCAGATTCCTACGTGGAAGGCGAGGTCCAGCCCTCCTTTGATAAGCAGTACGTGCGCGATTGGCTGACTTCTGATGCCTCCGGCTGGGATAAGTCCTCTGAGACCACCCCGCCCGCGCTTCCCGATGACGTCGTTTCCGCCACCCGCCTGCGCTATATCGAGGCCTACGAAAAGCTATCGGGTGAGCGCTTCGCGGACTTCCTTGCGCCGCGTTCCTAGCCGCCCAGGCCGGTCTAGGCCGGATAGGGCAACCGCGTGTTAGCTGGTTGCCCGCGGCTGTTGCACGCCGCTGGGGAACCGCCGGTGACGCGTACAGTGGTAGGGCATGAGTGATGAAAAGACGACCGCACCGGTAGCCCCAGTCCACCCCGTAAAGCGCGAATTTCACGGCCGCGAATTCGTGGATAATTACGAGTGGCTACGCGATAAGCAATCGCAGGAAACCCTGGATTACCTCAATGCCGAAAACGATTACACGGCGGCGCATACCGGGCACTTGGATGCGATGACGGAGAATATCTTCCAAGAGATTAAATCCCGCATTAAACAAACCGATATGTCCGTGCCAGCCCGCCGCGGTAAGTACTGGTACTACGGCCGCTCCGAGGAGGGCAAGAACTACGGCTATTCCTGCCGCATCCCGGTAGAAGAAGGCAGCGATCCCTGGACCGCACCGGTGATTCCGGAAGAAGGAAGCCCAGAAGACGAAGAAATTATCCTGGACGCCAATGCCCTGGCAGAGGGAAAGGACTTCTTCGCCCTTGGTGCGGCCTCCATCTCAGATTCCGGCCGCTACTTGGCCTATTCCGTGGACTTCGCTGGCGATGAGCGCTTTGAACTGTCCATTAAGGACCTCGATACCGGAGAGCTGCTGGACGATCACCTCACCGGCATTTTCTACGGCGCTACCTGGGCAGGCGACGGCTATATCTTTTACTCCACGGTGGATGATGCCTGGCGCCCGGATGCGGTGTGGCGCCATAAGGTAGGCACCGAGCAATCCGCGGATGTGCGCGTCTTCCATGAGGAGGATGAGCACTTTAACGTGGGCATCGGCAGTGCCCGCTCCGATAAATACCTCTTCATTGGGGTGGGTTCGAAGATTACCTCGGAAGCCTGGGTGCTAGATACGGACAACCCAGAAGGCGAATTCCGCCCGCTGTGGACGCGCGAGACCGGCGTTGACTACGACGTAGACCATGCCGTGGTGGGCGGCGAAGACTACTGGATTGTCACCCACAATGCCACCGGCCCGAACTTCGCGGTGGGCTATGCCAAGGTCGATGAGGATCTTCCCGCCCTGCGCGAACTGCCGGAGC
Source organism: Corynebacterium limaceinasi (assembly GCF_046717465.1). Classification (NCBI taxonomy): domain Bacteria; kingdom Bacillati; phylum Actinomycetota; class Actinomycetes; order Mycobacteriales; family Corynebacteriaceae; genus Corynebacterium; species Corynebacterium limaceinasi. Next base: position 2,107,408 of record NZ_CP177100.1, on the reverse strand, counting down.
TTTTGGCACACGATGACACCACCCGAATCGAGGGCGTGGACACCTACCGCGACCACATGGTGGTGGGCTACCGCCGCGGTGGCATCGGCCGCGCCGCCATCATGCGCGTTGGCGATGACTTCGGGGAATTCGAAGAACTCAACTTCAACGAGGAACTCTTTACCGTCGCCGTGGACGGTAACCCGGAATGGGACGCGCCGGTAGTCCGCGTGAACTACGTGTCCTATATCCAGCCCGCGCAGCTTTTTGATTACCGCGTGGATACCGGCGAGTACACGCTGCTAAAGGAACAGGAAGTCCCCGGCGGCTATGTTCCGGATGATTACGTGGCCTACCGCATCTGGTCGACCGCCAGCGATGGCACCAAGATCCCAGTCTCCGTGGTGCACCGTTCTGACTTGGACCGCACCAAACCCAATCCGACGCTGCTGTATGGCTACGGCTCCTACGAGGCCAGCATGGACCCGTACTTCTCCGCGACCCGGCTATCGCTCATGGACCGCGGCATGATTTATGCGGTTGCCCACGTGCGCGGCGGCGGCGAGATGGGCCGTCAGTGGTACGACGACGGCAAGATGCTGCAGAAGAAAAACACCTTCACCGATTTCATCGCTGTGGCTGATGACCTCATCGAGCGCCGCGTGACCACCCCGGACCAAATGGTGGCCGAAGGTGGATCCGCCGGGGGCATGCTCATGGGCGCCGTGGCGAATATGGCACCTGACCGCTTTACCGCTATCCAAGCCGTGGTCCCCTTCGTGGACCCGCTGACCTCGATGCTCATGCCAGAGCTTCCCCTTACCGTTCCCGAGTGGGAAGAGTGGGGCGATCCGTACCACGATCCGGAATACTACGACTACATGAAGTCCTACTCTCCCTACGAGAATGTTGAGGCCAAGGACTATCCGGACATCTTGGCTATCACCTCGCTGAATGATACCCGCGTGTTGTATGTGGAACCGGCGAAGTGGATTGCGCAGCTGCGCGCTACCGCCACCGGCGGCGAGTTCCTGCTCAAGACGGAAATGGCCGCCGGGCATGGTGGCGTATCCGGCCGCTACGATAAGTGGCGCCAAAACGCCTTCGAATACGCCTGGACCATCAATAAGGCCACCGGACTTACGGAGTAACCGCGCAGCACAGTCACGCGCTGGCCGGCACCCTGGCCTGCGTTCTGGCCAGCGCGCGGATCTGGCGGTACTGTGCGATAATTTGAGCTATGACTAGCCACCTTCTGGTTTCTATCTCCAGTATTTTTGAGGACACTCGGAAGCAGGCTACAAGCTTCCTGTCGGTTCTGGACCGGGAGGAAATTCCCGTCTCCCTGCTCATCGCCCCGCATATTGATGGCAATTGGCACCTGGCCAAGGACAAGGACACTCAACAGTGGCTGAAGGATCAGGCGGCCGCGGGCCGTCCGCTTATCCTCAATGGTTTTGACCAGGCAGTCCAAGGCCGCCGCGCGGAGTTTGCCAACCTTAATTCGCACGAGGCGAAGTTGCGCCTAGCCGGTGCCACCCGGCAGATGGCGCAGATTGGTTTCGAACCCACCATCTTCGCGCCCCCGCGCTGGCGCATGTCTCCCGGAACGTTGCAGGTCCTGCCCAAATTCCCCTTTGAGGCGGCGGCTTCTACCCGCGGCATCCTGGAGGTGCCCACCGGCAAATTCCACCAAGCCCGCAACCTTTCTTTTGGTGAGGGCTTCGGTTCCGCCAAGTGGTGGCGTAAAAACATCATCCGCGCGGCCGAGCGCTCCGCCGAGCGTGGCAATACCGTGCGTCTTTCCGTCTCCGCCCGCAACCTAGATGACCGCAAGGTCATCAAGGACTTTGTAAAGGCAGCCCGCCGCGCCCTCGACGCGGGCGCTACTCCCGCTGATTACAGCATTTACCTGCCGCGTTAGTCCGGTGGAGGCCTCATAGTAGATCACATGAAACGAACAGATGAACTAACAACGCAACAGGCGGCAGACCTTCTGAATGTCTCTCGGCCGCGAGTCATCGAGCTCATGGACGAAGGAGCCCTGGAGGGACATACAGAATACGCCCACCGGCATCTGTATGCCTCCAGCGTGCAGGGCTATAAACGCCAGAGAGACCTTGAGCAGCGTGCTGCTGCAGACGAGCTCGCGGTGCTTTCTGACGAGATGGGCTTATACGAGTAGGCGCTCCTACTTGCTCAGGCCGTTGATGAAGTCCTTCGCCTGCTGGGGGAGCATGCCCCAGATACCAGCGGGGATGATCTTCTGCAGGTTGCCGGTGGCCGCCATGAAGCCGGGGATAGCGAGCAGGCCGGCCAGGATGGCAAAGCCGATAATGGCGCCGGTGCCCCAGGAGCTAGAGCCGAACCCGAAGCCTGGGCCATCGGTGTTGTCGTCCTGGTTGGCATCGTTGCCCTGATCGCCGTCGTCGGTGGATTCATCCTCGCCGAGCGTGAAGCCGACCTTGACGGGGTCGTGGTCAGAGGCACGGAAGGGGGAATCGTCGTAGAAATCTACGGCGTTGTAGTTGCGGCGGGAGTACTCAAAGGCGACGGGCTCGTCGGCGTTGATGTTCCACACTTGGGCATCGTCAAGCGCGCCCGAAGCAACCTCATTGGCTAGGACGTGGTCCAAGGTGCCGAGCAGGCCGCCGAACTGGTAGGAGGTATCGGCGCCGTACTTTTCGGCAGGCACGGTAAAGCCATCATTGCGGAAGACATCGAGCGCGGTTTCATGGGTGTAGGTATTGAAATCACCCAGGGCGAAAAGCGGCTTATCTTTCCAATCGTCCTGCTTGTGCAGGGCATCGAGCACGGCCTGGGCTTGGGCATTGCGGACGTTGGGGTTATTGCCCTGGCCATCGCCGGAATCCTCATCGCCCTTGGCCACCGAGCCCTTGGACTTGAAGTGGTTGGCCACGGCGACGAAGGACTCGTCATCGCTATTGAGCGGCTGGAATTCCTGGGCCAGCGGCTCGCGGGCGGTGCCGGAAAAGCGCGGATCCTGGAAGATGCGGGATTCGCCCACGGGCTTGACCACGTCCTTGTGATAAATGAACGCAGTGCGGATGACATCGGGGTGCTCAGGGACCTGTTCCTTGGACGGGGAGGGCACGAAGGCCCACTTCTCGGAGCCCGCGGCCTCGTTGAGTTTTTCGGTCAGGCGTTTCAGTGCCTTATCGCGCTGGTTAAAGTCCCCGGTGACGGCGTAGCCATCTTCGATTTCGGAAAGGCCGATGACATCGGCATCGAGGCCATTGATGGCGGCGACGATCTTGCGCTCTTGGTCCTTTAAGGCGGATTCGGTATAGGCGCCGCGGGTCTTGCCGCGGTTGACGGTGACCTTATTTCCTTCGCGGTCGGTATAGGCGCTGCCGCCGAATTCCTCGCCCAGGGAGGTGAAGTAATTCAGCACGTTGAAGGCGCCGATGGTGTATTCGCCCTTGACGTCATCAACGGCGTGCAGCTCCGCATCGCGGGATTCTTCCCAGGAGATGGGGAGATCGGCGCTAGCGGACTCACCTGTGACCGGCTCGGTGGGCTGGAAGCGCCACTGATCGTGGGAGTAGCCCACGATGACTGGGTGCTGGAATTCCACGGTATCGGTGGTGCGCAGGGACTTGATGGTCTTGCCGCCATCTTGGGCGATATAGGGCAGTGGGGTGTCCTTATCGGTCCTTAAATAATCGCGGGTGCGGCCATCATCTAAGGTAACGAGCTTTTCCGCGTTGTCCTTGGCCAGTTTTTGCAGATCGGAATTGGGGTCGGTGGAAGGGGAGTGGACATCGGAAGGCTGGCGGAAGGCCTCATCGCCCGGGGCGAGGCCGACCTCGCCGTATTGGTTGAGCGAGTAGTTATTGGTCACGGTGTGCGTGCCGGGCTGGATGAGCATGTGCTCAAAGGACTCGCGGGCGCTGTCGCCCTGGGGCAGCTCATCCACGGCGAGCGGGGTGACCTCCTCCAGCGCGGTATCGAGCTGCTTGAGGGAAGAAGCGCTGACCTGGGTGGCGCCGTAATACTCGGAAACCTGGCCGGTGACCTCTACGGAATCACCGATGCTGGGGTATTTATCGGCGCCCTTTTTACCCATGTGGACAAATAGCGCCTGGGAGGCATCGGTGGCTTCTTTGCCGGTGCCGCCGGTCTGGATGGTAAAGCCGTTGAGCCCGCCCTCGCTCCACACGCCGGTGACAACGCCCTGGGTAGCAACGTTTTGGCCCTCGAGCGGGGAGGTATCGCCGGGGCCTTGGATTTCCGCAATCGGGGTTATGCCTTCGGGCGCGGGAAGATTCTCAGAACCTGCGGAATTATCGGAGCCACCCGGCTGCGGGGCCGGGGACTCGTTGCCAGAGTTGGTAGGAGACGGTGCACCGATGGTGAAGTCTGCGGAGTTGTCATCGGTATCGGCGCCCGCCGCGTTGCGGAAAGCAGAGGTGTCATTAGACAGCGAGCCCGTGGGAGCTCCTTCAGACTTGGAGGCGGCGCCGTAACCTACGAGGTCAATGGTGTTGCCGGTGGCATCGGCAAGCTGCACCGAGCCTTTCGTGCCGGACATATTGACCTTGCCTTGCGCATCCGGGGTGGGAAGAGCCTGGGCCTGACCATTGCCGGCCGCACCCTGCACCAGGTAGTAACCGTGGGGAGCAATGGTGCCAGACAGGGTTATCTTGCCGCCGCTACTGCCGTTGGAGGCGAAGTACTCCACGGACCAGCCGGTGAGATCGATTGCAGCATCGGTGGGGTTATAAAGCTCGATGAAATCATTGGAAAAGCTCGCACCCTTATTTCCGCCACCGCCGTAGACCTCAGAGATGACCGCGGTGGAATTATCCGGGGCGGCCAAGGCGGTAGGCACCGCGACGGATAGGGAGAGGGTGGAGAAACTGGCAGCGAGGGCTACCCTGCCAAGGCGGCGAAGAGCCATAGAAGTCACCTTAATCATAGAGAAAGTTGTCATGGACGCCTTTTATTTTTACTCGCTGAACAATCGGTGTACCCAGGGTCGCAATCGGTGGGGTGTGTGCGAGCAGGCGGTGAAACCTGGGTGCCGCGCAAAATTCGTTTTCCTGTTGGTCGTAATTTACGCGGAGTTTGCATTACCGGGGTGAAAACCCTGCAGTGGGGGTATATCTAGGGATTGGGCGGGGGTATGACTACACTGAATCGGGCAGACCTAAGCCCCATACAGTAAGGCAAAAATTTCATGGCTCGTGTAGTTGTCAATGTCATGCCCAAGGCGGAAATTCTGGATCCGCAGGGCCAAGCTGTCGTCCGCGCATTGGGTCGCATCGGAGTATCCGGTGTCAGCGATGTGCGCCAAGGAAAGCGCTTCGAACTCGAGGTAGATGATTCCGTTACCGCAGAGGAACTGGATAAGGTGGCAGAAACGCTGCTGGCTAATACCGTCATCGAGGACTACGAGGTTACGCAGCTGGAGGTCAAGTAAGTGACCGCAAAAATCGGAGTAATCACCTTCCCCGGCACCCTGGATGATGTGGATGCCGCCCGCGCGGCCCGCACCGCCGGCGCCGAGGTCATTAACCTCTGGCACGCAGATGCTGATCTGCGCGGCGTGGACGCGGTAGTCGTGCCGGGCGGTTTTTCCTATGGTGACTACCTGCGCTCGGGCGCTATTTCGGCGCTCGCCCCCGTCATGCGCAGCGTCATCGACCGCGCCAAGGCGGGAATGCCGGTGCTCGGCATTTGCAATGGTTTCCAAATCTTGACTGAAGCAGGCCTCTTACCGGGCGCATTGACTCGGAATAAGGGCCTGCATTTTCATTGCACCGATACTTACCTGGAGGTGGAGCACTCCACCACGGCCTGGACCAGCGAGTTTGAAAAGGGCCAAAAGATTTTGGTGCCCGCCAAGCACGGTGAGGGCCGCTTCCAAGCAGGCGATGACGATATCGCCCGCATCGAGGGCGAAGGCCGCGTGGTCTTCCGCTATACCGATAATTACAACGGCTCCATCAATGGCATTGCTGGGGTAAGCGATGAGACCGGCCGGATTGTGGGCCTCATGCCGCACCCCGAGCACGCCATTGACCCGCTGACCGGCCCATCCACCGACGGATTGGGACTATTCGTATCCGCCATCAAGGCCGTCGCGGAAGCGCCGGCGGTTTAAGGAGGCCACCTACATGACCGTTTCTAATGACACCGTAGACAAGGCGCAGTCCACCCCGGATGAGCAGCAGCCGTACGTTGAGCTCGGCCTGAAGGATGACGAATACCAGCGCATCCACGATATTCTGGGCCGGCGCCCCACCGACGCGGAGCTTACCATGTACTCCGTGATGTGGTCCGAGCACTGCTCCTATAAGTCTTCCAAGACGCACCTGCGCTACTTTGGTGAGACCATGACGGAGGAGATGGGGGAGAAGATCCTCGCCGGCATTGGTGAAAACGCCGGCGTGGTGGACATCGGCGATGGCAATGCGGTGACCTTCCGCGTGGAATCGCACAACCACCCCTCCTACGTGGAGCCCTACCAAGGCGCGGCCACCGGCGTGGGCGGCATCGTCCGCGACATCATGGCCATGGGTGCGCGCCCGATTGCCGTGATGGATCAGCTGCGCTTTGGGCCTGCCGATGCCCCCGATACCAAGCGCGTGTTGCCCGGCGTCGTCTCCGGCGTGGGCGGCTACGGCAACTCCTTGGGTCTGCCCAATATTGGTGGCGAAACCGTCTTTGATGAAACTTATGCGGGAAACCCGCTGGTCAATGCCCTGTGTGTGGGCACGCTCAAGGTCGATGACCTCAAGCTCGCCTTCGCCTCCGGCACTGGCAATAAGGTCATGCTCTTCGGTTCCCGCACCGGCCTGGATGGCATCGGCGGCGTATCCGTACTGGCCTCCGATACCTTTGAAGACGGCGCGGAGCGCAAGCTTCCTGCCGTGCAGGTGGGCGACCCCTTCGCGGAAAAGGTGCTTATCGAATGCTGCCTGGACCTCTACCACGCCGGTGTTGTGGTGGGCATCCAGGACTTGGGCGGCGCCGGCCTGGCGTGCGCCACCTCTGAGCTGGCCGCGTCCGGCGATGGCGGCATGGAGGTCAACCTCGATGCCGTGCCGCTGCGCGCGGAAAACATGACCGCCGCGGAAATCCTCGCCTCCGAGTCCCAGGAGCGCATGTGCGCCGTCGTGGCACCGGAGAACGCGGAGAAGTTCCGCGAAATCTGTGAGCATTGGGAGGTCACCTGCGCCGAAATCGGTGAGGTTACTGAGGGTGACCACCTGGTCATCCGCCACCAGGGCGAGGTCGTGGTCGATGCGCCGGCTGGCACCATCGCGGATGAAGCGCCCGTCTACGAGCGCCCTTACGCCCGCCCCGAGTGGCAGGATGAGCTGCAGAAATACCAGGGCACGGACAAGCGCGGCCTGGTGGAATCCCTGCAGAAGCTCGTCTCTTCGCCTTCGCTGTGCTCGCGCGATTTCATCATGAATCAGTACGACCGCTACGTGCGCGGCAATACCGTCCAGTCCCATCACGCGGACGCGGGCGTGCTGCGCATCGATGAGGAGACCGGCCGCGGCGTCGCCGTTTCCGCCGATGCTTCTGGCCGCTACACCAAGCTGGACCCGAACATGGGCGCGCGCCTGGCCCTGGCGGAGGCCTACCGCAACGTCGCGGTCACCGGCGCCAAGCCCGTCGCGATTACCAACTGTCTAAACTACGGTTCGCCGGAGAACCCGGACGTGATGTGGCAATTCCGCGAATCCGTGCATGGGCTTGCCGATGCCGCCGTGGAACTGTCCATCCCCGTCTCCGGCGGCAACGTCTCCTTCTACAACCAGACCGGCTCTGAGCCCATCCTGCCCACCCCGGTCGTGGGCGTGCTCGGCGTTATCGACGATGTGCACGAGGCCATTGGCAATAACCTGGGCACCGTCAATGAGAAGGAAGTCCTCATCGCCTTGGGCGAGACCAAGGATGAGTTCGGCGGTTCCATCTGGCAGCTGGTGAGCGCCGAGGGCGCCGACAAGGACAACCTCAATGGCCTGCCGCCGCAGGTGGACATGGCCAATGAGAAGCGCCTCGCGGGCTTCTTCCACGGCAACGATCTGCTTACCGCCGCACACGATGTCTCTGAAGGCGGCCTAGCCGTCGCCGCCTTTGAGATGGCCAAGCGCGCCGGTGCGCTTGCCGATGCCGCCGGCCTCGGCCTCGACCTCGATCTCACCGCCGTGCACGAGGACGCCTTCACCGCGGCCTTCTCCGAGTCCGCTTCCCGCGCGCTCGTGGCCACCACCGCTGACCGCGCCGATAAGGTGCTCGCCCGTGCGGCAGAGTTCGGCATCCCCGCGGCCATCGTGGGCGAGACCACCGAAACCGGTGCCCTTACCCTGGGCGGCGAATCCGTGGCCATCTCCCAGCTGGTTGAGGCATGGTCTGCCACCTTGCCTGACCTCTTCGGTCACGCCGTGGGTGCCAACTCCGTTGTGGAGTAAGCCAGCCCCTGTCACCGCTTAGCTCAAGCCCGGCTTTGGCCGGGCTTGAGGAGCATTTAGACTATCTTCGGTGATCGGGGCCGTTGCCCAATGAGCATCGCCCTTTCTCTCTGTCTCGAATCGAAATTTTTATATTAGGAGTCCCATGAGCGCGCATTCCCGCCATCAAGCCTCCGCGCCCGCATCAACAGTGCTGCGGTGGTACCACCATTGTATTGGGCTGGTGTTTGGCCTCGTGGTTGCCGCAATTTCTGCCGGAAAACTGAATTACGGTGACTGGGGTGCGCTATGGATTGCTGGATTGCTCGTTCGCGATGGAAATCGGGAGCATCTATATAGAATCGATGAACGCGATTTCGCACTGCCACGTGGTGATGTGTGGTTAGACACCATCGCCCACTCTGATGTCACTGAGTTCCCGCACCCTTATGTTCACGTCCCATTTCTCGCGGATGTGATGAGCCTGGTCGTGCGGGTCATGAGTTTTGATGTCTCCGTGATTTTACTCGCGATTGCTTCCGGTTGGGCGTTGGTGGTGCTGATAGTCTCCGCCTGGTTCTTGTGGTTTGAAGAAGAGATACCAACCATGGCCTTGCTTTTTGGAATCCTCTTGGGCTGGGCATCGGTAGCTTTTCAATCATCGTTGCTACTTGGCCAGACGAGCCCGCTGATTTTTGCGGGAGTTGCCTACGGCCTTGCTGCTGCTCGCGTGCACCCAGTGCGCGCGGGAATTGCACTAGGGCTTGTATCTGCAGTGAAGCTAACCCCCATTATTCTCGTGCTCATCTGCGTGGTTTTCCCGCGGGCGCGGAAAGCGGGATTGGTAGCACTCGGGACAGGAGCCGTTGCTGTACTCTACTCAATCGTCGTTTCTGGCTGGGACGTGTTTACCTCTTGGTGGGATACCCTTCAGGACATCAAGGCGGCAATAATGGTCGCTCCTGTCAACGGATCGATTGCTTCCCAATTGAGCACCAACCGCGTTGAAGATGACAGCATTCTTGTCACCATCGTCCATGATCCTTCACTGGTTGCCAGCCTTATTCCGCCTTTTGTAGCCCTGGCATTGATTGCGCTGGTTATTGTTACCGCTTTGCGGTCACAGGAGCCGTGGCGCATTGCTGCCGTCGGCATCTTTACGGTTCTTACGGCTACCGCCAATATCTTGTGGGACCATTACGTCTTGTGTGCCGTATTGCCACTGCTAGGCGTTCTGGCCCGCGGGCAGAATCGCATCATTTATGTTGTGCCGGTCTTGGGGCTCTTCTTCTTCCCACCACTGGCCAAGGCAGATTCTGATATGTGGTTGTCGTGGTCCTCTTTCATCGCCTTGGTGGGCTTCGTCATCGCACTGTGTATCGCGGAGTTAAGCCGGAAGGACGCCCTGCCTCTGCGGGACCGCCGCCTTTCCTTCAAAAAGGCGAGTTAGTAGGCGGCTTTTCTCCACTAAATCCGCTACCACGCACCTCCGGAACCGAGGACTTGAAGATCGCTGCCCGGCTGCTATCCGCCCGATGATGGTGGCACCCACTCAGTGATGGTGTATATCCACGGCGGGCAGTTGGTGCTGAATGCGCTTGCCGATGCTGCCGACCTCGGCCGGGCCTTATTGTTTGGTTTACGCTACTATTTAAGATCTATGGACAGTGAAGGAGGATCGTCATGGCACCTGTACGAGTGATGATTCAAACTGCTGTGCTCGCTTGGGCGGTATCCCGCACAGGGCTCTCACAATCCGCGCTACTCAAGCAATTCCCCAAAATCCATGAATGGGAAACTGGTGAAGAGCGTCCCACTCTAAAACAAGCGAAAGACCTAGCGAAGAAAGCTCACATCCCTTTCGGCAGGCTGCTTCTCGATGCCCCCACAGGCGATGGAGTTGAGGTCGCGGATTTTAGAACCGTGCGCAATGAGCAGCTCGATACGGTCAGCCCAGAGCTGCAGGAAGTCATGTTCGCTTCCCAGACTCGCCTCGATTGGTACGCCGAATACGCACGGGACATAGGAATTGATCCGCCGGAGCTTTTCCGTAGCGCGACGATTTCTGAGTCTGCAGCGGTTGCTGCTAGTAGCGTTCGGGACGCGCTCCGCCTCAAGCAAGAAGCTCCTCTTCCTGGGCGTGACAAAGTTCGTGAATTGGTTTCATTGATGGAAGATGCCGGGATACTCGTCGCCCGAAACTCCATTGCCGAAAACTCCACCCGTAGGGCACTTAATGTAGAGGAATTTCGTGGATTCACCCTTGAAGAGGATGGCTACTGCCTAGTTTTCATCAATACCCGCGATACCAAGACAGCCCAGCTTTTTAGTATTGCGCACGAATTGGCGCACGTTGTGCTTGGTAAACCCGGAATTTCTGATCATTCGGAGCGCCTAGAAACTGAGCAATGGTGTAATCAATTTGCTGCGGCCTTCTTGTGCCCGGGAGCTTCCTTAAGGGAGGATTTCCAGCCCACTGACGAGCTAGAGGAACAGGTATCAACGCTATCCAAGATATACGGTATGAGCCGCGAAGCATTGTTGTGGCGGCTAGTAGGACTTGGAATTGTCCCACAAGAAGAAGCTATTCCACTTGCGGCACGGTTCCGGAAAGAACAGGCGCTAATAAAGACTTCACGAGATGCTAAAGGTGCGCCTCCCCGCCATGTTTTAATTAAATCAAGGGTGGGAGAGAGATTTTTTGAGACAGTATTAGACGCCGCAGAATCAGGAGTCCTACCTGAAAAACAAGCTGCAAGTCTTCTGGGAACAACTACGTATGATTCCTTTGAAAAGCTTGTGTCGTCTGCACGATCTTCGGGAAGAAAAGCGGTATAAGCGATGTACGTCATCGATACGAGTTTTCTTGGTGAGTTAACGACTACTTATCCAGAAGATATATTCCCTAGCTTATGGAAAGAGCTTGAGACGAAGCTTTTCGTTCCGGGGATTTGCTTCCATGATGAGGTCCACGAAGAAATGAAGAACTGGGGGCATCCTCGCTTTGCGTGGTATGAAAACCTTGTCCGGCCCAGTCAGCGGTTGTCTCCTGATAAGGCAGAAATCCTAGCTTATGAAGAAATGACACGTTGGGTCAGTACGGAGCGCGAGCCTAAATACAAACCAAACGCAGTAAATATATTTTTGGATGCTGCAGATTCTTGGTTAGTTGCCTCCGCGTATCGGCATAAAGCGAAGATTGTAACCAACGAGAAACCCGCGCCAAATGGAAAAGCACGAGTGAAGATTCCGGATGTAGCACAGTACTTTGGCGTCGAGTGTTTGGGTGGTATTGATTTCTTAAGAAAACTTAATATCAGTATTTAGTCTCCTGTATGTGGTATAGAACTTTGTGGAGCTAAAACCGCGTGTATGTAGGTGAATATCTCGTCCGCGAGAGCGTCGCTATGGTACTTCGAAAACATCGTCGTGCCCTTTCGCATTTGGCCGAGCGCCAATTCACGAGCAGCAAGCAGGATCGAATCTTCCATCAAAAGCTCATCGATTGCGAAGTCTCCGGGATACAGGATGGTCTTAACAGGGCCTGCTGAACGATAACTACTTCTGAACGTGTAGCCGCGCATATACGCCGGCGGCTCGTAGGTATCAGCGATATTTAATGTCGTGCAGGGCTTCCAAGTTCCGCCTTTGGAATTGCGACTAATTCTTAGGAAGAGCATTTCCACGTTGTTAATGCTCAAAGTGGCCACACGGCGATCGATAGCGGACCTGTTTGTAGAGGGCATCGCCGTGACGGTCCAGATTTTCTTCTCCGTCAGATGTGGATAGGGGATGACATATGCCACGTAAGCGGACAGCGACCTTAAAATGTCCTCCCATCCAGGCTGCTTTCTAAGCTCCTCGAACTTTTTATTTGAAAGGTTTCGCTTTTTAGCGGTAACGGCTCGGTCGCCGATTTCGACCTCTCCTTCATCGGTAGCTTCTACGTCGAGCCATTTGGCTTGGACTTGCTGATCTATGAGCGCATCGAGTGGGGAATCGCCCAAAGGCTGTGCGAGGAGTGTCTTATTGCGCAGTAGAATTCCTGCTTTTCGGCGGCGTTGAATCTCGCCATATTCTGCCATGTTGAGGTCCCTCGCAGGAACCGGACAGAAATTTACGGCAACGATGTCAGGGTAGGTTCGCCGGTGGTCCGCTAGGCGCGAGGGAAAATTCACTGACTGACCCACGTATTGCTCGCCATTGGAAAACTCAAGCACATAGATGCCGCATGGATTTTTCAGCGTCAAGACTGCCGAGGGAGCCACATCGGAGGTGTAGTCCCACCTTTTGAATCGGAGATTACTCATTGCTTTCCCACTTTATTCGTCTGGTTCAAGTTAATCAGGCTGTGGTCGTGACTTCCTCGTAAAAGCGCGGAAACACTTGCGAGTGACTCCGGTTCTCTTACTGAAAGCAGAATCTCCACCATGCATTTCCGGAAACGAGGACTAACGTTGCCGGTATGAAGATCGTTGCCCGGTTGCTGTCCGTCCCGCTTGCGCTTGTAGCTTTCCTCTCGCTGTGGCTTGCGGTGGCGCCGTTTACGCCGCATATCCCGTACTGGGGCGCCGGTGCGCTTATTGGCCCGCAGTACGTAGGGCCGGTGATTATCTTTTCCCTTATTCTCTTGCTGCTTGCGGTGCTAGGAAGGTTCGCCTCCCGCAGCTTTTACGTGCCAGGCGCGTTCGCGGCGGTTGCGCTCATTGCAGGAATAGCGCTTTTTGGGACGCAGATTCATGCTGCGAAGGAGCAGGGGACCGACGTAGATATTCGCGCCGCGTTGAGCTGGGCCGGTGTGGAAAGCACCGATGAAGGCCCCGATCACACGGTGGCCTACGATTTCTTCCATGGCGAGGACCTAGACATGGATATTTATACGCCCAATGATGGCGGCACCCACCCGGTGATGATGTATGTCCACGGCGGCGGCTGGGATCAGATGAACAAGCACTCCCAGGCGTTCAATATGCGGCAGATGGCGCAGCGCGGCTACCTCGTATTATCCATCGATTACACGCTGTCCAGCTGGGATCAGCCCACGTGGAAGGTGGTAGCGGGGCAGGTGGGCTGCGCGATGAACTGGGTCAACGCCCATGCCGCAGATTATGACGGCGACCCAGGGCGTTTCTTTACATACGGCGAATCCGCCGGCGGCCAGTTGGTGCTGAATGCGACTGCCGATGCCGCCGCGCACCCCAACCACTTACCTTCCGCCGATTGTCCCGGCACGCCGGCCGTTCCCCGCGCCGTGTATGCGGACTCACCGGCCCTCGATGTCCGCCACATCTATGATTCTGACGATCCTTATGCCGCGCAGGGTTCCCGCGATACCGTGCAGAAATACCTGGGTGGAACGCCCGAGGAATATCCCGACCGTGCAGATTTCGTCACCTCAGCTACGCACCTCACCAAGGACATGCCACCCATCAAGATTGTCCGCAGTGACCACGACCGCCTTGTTCCACCGGAAAGCTATGATGATTTCCGCCGCTTAGCGCACCAGAAAGGCATCGAGCTTAGCGAGTATGTGCGTCCGCACGCCGATCATGCTTCCGCCCTTAGCGCGCACGGGGTGTGGAACCAACATCTTCTCCAGGCGATGCCCGCGTTTTTCAGCGAGCACGACCCGAAGAAACAATGGTTGGTTGGTAAACCTTGGTTTCGTGTTTAGGCCGCCTGAAGGAAAGAGTGCCCGTGGTTCAGATTGCTGACCTTGATGGCTCCAAAAGCTGCCCAGGTGACGTGGAGGAGGAGCAGAATTAGCAGGGCGGCGCTGACGGTATTCATCCACCTCATACCCCACTCGAGCGCGGCGGGTTGCGTGGATAAGGTCTGTGTGCCGAGGCAGCAGGTGCCCACGGGGAAGGTGCTGGCCCACCACGTGGGGTTATAGGACATTGGGGTGTTACTAAGGGCTGTTCCCCAATGCTTGATAATTGCATAGATCGATAGAGGGACACCGACGCTGAGCATCGCGACACCGTAGACCATGGCGCGGAAGTGCCATTGGTCGCCGGCGAGTAGTTGTGCTGCCGCGGTGGATTGGCCGACAAGACCCAGTGGGATCCAGGTGGTGGCAACCAAGCTGGTGGGAACCGTGGAAAAGACTCGCCGATAAACGAGGACGAACATGGGCAGTCCTGTGACCAAAGCCAGGAAAAAGCAGAACACGCCAATACCGTGGACAATCGAACCCCACTCGCCTGCTTGCGGTGCCAGCTGCGCCGAGGAAGTTGCAGTAACCATGGGCGCTACTAGTGGCAGTCCCCAGGTAAAGGCCGGAGAGTCGGGGCGTTTGAGGACAAGGAACTTTAGATACTTTATACAGGTAATTACGCTTAAAACGCCTCCTATTGCCCAACACACTGTGTGGATCAGCCAGGCATCCAAGATGAGAGAGTAGGCACTACCCAAAGCTAGGATGCCCATGGAGACCATGCCCCACGCAGGCATGGCTTTGGCGTTAAACCCTGGCTTACGGTACTTAATGAAACTTATTGAGAGCGCTAGGGCGACAAGCGTTGCGACGCTGAGCATGATTTCTGCGGGAAGGTGGCCCAGGGTTGGGCTCAGGTGAGCATCGATGAGAGACGAGGAGATTCCGAGCCCCATTACCGCTCCGGCCCAGCCAGGACCCAGCGGAGGAAGTTCTATCTCATTGCGAACCTTTAACATATTTTTCAGGTTAGGCACTGCTTGATGTGCGCGGGAGAGCGCATAATCCGAACGGGGTTACAATAAATGAATGTACCCCTCACGAGAAGATGGTAACGATGGATTCTCTCCCGTTCGACGCAGCTACGTTCCCGATGCTTTGACGGTTGATGCCGTCCTTGCTGTAGCTCGATATGGGGGTATGAACCAGGCTGCGAAACACCTGAATGTCTCCCAACAAACGGTTAGTACGCGCATCGCCAAGTTTGAAAAACGCCTCAATAATCGCATTTTTTGGCGCGGAGCCGCGGGTAGTTCCGTCACAGAAGTAGGCAGCCAAGTCGTCCGTGTGCTCGAGGGGTTAGAAGGCGCCTTGAACGAATGCGCGCGTGGCCTCGAAACAGCCGTTGGGGTTGGGGCCACCGAGGATATTAACTTGGTGGTTTCTCATACTGTGGCCGAAGTGGACTACCCCCGCTGGGCCGCGGCCTACCAACGCGCTCACCCACACGCTTATCTGCACATGCGCCAGCTCAATAGTCGAGAGGCGCAGCGCCACGTGGTTCAAGGGCAGGCAGAATTAGCGATTGTTGAGGGCCACTGGGTGGCCCACGAACTGCACGAGCGTGTGGTCGGACACGATGAACTCGTGGTTGTTGTCCCCGCAGAACACCGCTGGGCAAAGCCACACAATCACAATCAGCCAGCGATCCCCTCAGCGTCAGCATCGGAAACGAGGGTAGCTCCAGTGACGAAGGAGGAGCTGCAATCCACGCCCTTGGTGCTGCGTGAACAGGGAAGCGGCACACGAGAGGTGGTGGCGGATATTCTGGGAATGCTCGCCCCGCCGGCAGGGGAGTTCGGGTCTCTGGGAGCTCAACGTACTGCGATAGGCGCTCTGGGTGCGCCGGGGATTATCGCACGGCGAGCGGTGGAGCCACAGCTAGCCACAGGTGAATACGTAGAGGTTCCGGTGGTGGGAATCAGCTTTGACCGGCCGCTACGGGTGGTGTGGAGGGCGCAGAATCGCCTTTCTGATCCGGCCCAACAGTTTGTGCGCTTCCTTGTGGACTATGCGGGTGGGTGCGGAGACTAAAACACCCAAAGATTCAAAATATATCCAGCTCTGCGTAATCAGTCTCCGTACACAAACGGGCTGAAGCACTTGAGCCAGTCATTTCATCGGGATACAGCTAGCGAAATGCAGCAATAGCGAAGGAAACCTGAAGCACCGTCAGGCATAATACTTCTATGTCAAAGTTCTCTGAGGTCCTTGAACAGCTGCGCGAAAACCAACCACAGGCGAAGTACGGCATCGCCTTTGAAAAGCTCATGGTGAATTTTTTCCGTACCGATCCGACTTTGAGAACGCAATTTGATGAGGTCAGCCGCTGGGTTGATTGGCGCTATAACGGCGGCAAGGCGGATACGGGAATTGACTTGGTTGCCCGCCGGGTGGATGACGGCACGTGGATGGCCATCCAGTGCAAGTTCTACGCTTCCAATGCGCGCATCCAGAAATCTCATCTCGATTCTTTCTTTGAGGCCTCAGGGCATTCCTTTGAGACCGAAAACGGCAGCGAATACTTTGGCAGCCGCATGATTATCTCCACCACGGATCATTGGTCTTCACATGCGGAAACGGCGTTGGCCAACCAGATGATTCCCACCAGCCGCATCGGCCTTTCGACCATTGCAGAGTCCCCGATCAACTGGGATGTGGCCTTTCCCGGCTCTGAGGTGCAGGATAAAAATATCCAGATTAACCTCTCCCAGCGCGAAACTTTCGAACCGCGCCCGCACCAGCAAACGGCCATTGATAAGGCCATCGAGGGATTTAATACCCATGACCGCGGCAAGCTCATCATGGCCTGCGGTACTGGTAAGACGTTTACCGCGCTGCGCCTGGCGGAGCGCGTCGCAGAAGAGAATGGTGGCAAAGCCCGCATTCTGTTCCTCGTTCCTTCCATCTCCTTGTTGTCGCAGACACTAAAGGAGTGGACTGCTCAAGGCCGCCTAGACATGCGTGCCTTCGCGGTGTGCTCGGATTCGAAGGTTTCGAAGAAGGCGGAAGACATTGCGGTCTATGACCTCGAGGTTCCTGTATCTACGGACGGTGAGGAGATTACGCAGCGCTTTGCTTCTGGCAAGCGCGCCAAGGGCCTCAATATCGTCTTTTCTACCTATCAGTCCCTGCCGGCGGTCCATGAAGCGCAGCAGCAGGGCCTAGATGATTTTGATCTGGTCATTTGCGATGAGGCCCACCGCACCACAGGCATTACCTTGGCTGGGGAGGACTCCAGCAACTTCGTGCGCGTGCACGATTCGGATTACATCAAGGCTGCTAAGCGCTTGTATATGACTGCAACGCCACGGCTTTTCGATGACGCTGTTAAAGGCAAAGCCGCAGAGCACTCGGCGGAGCTGACCTCCATGGATGATGAGGGAATCTATGGACCGGAGTTCTATCGTTTGGGCTTCGGCGAGGCCGTGGACAAGGGCTTGCTTACGGACTACAAGGTCCTCGTGATGACCGTCGATGAATCCGTGGCAGCTAACGCCATGGCTCATAGTGAAAACAACCAGATCAACCTGACGCTGGCTTCTGCGATGATCGGTGCGTGGAATGGCCTGGCTAAACGCTCGGGTGAGTTGCAGGGAAAGAAGGGCGGTTTCGACGAAAACGCGCAGCCCATGCAGCGCGCGGTGGCCTTTGCCAAGGATATTAAGACTTCTGAGCAAATTGCGGAGAGCTTTCCTTCCCTGATTAGGACTCATCAAGAGTTGCTCAAGGACAAAGCGGCGCTTAGTGATGTCTCCTTAACCAACGTCGACCTGAACATTTCCGCTCAGCACGTCGATGGTGGCATGAACGCCATGGAGCGCGGGACGAAGTTGTCCTGGATTGAATCGCCCGCGGCCGAAAATGAAGCCCGGATACTTACCAATGCGCGCTGTCTTTCGGAGGGCGTGGATGTACCGGCGCTGGACTCGGTCATCTTCTTCAACCCCCGCAATTCCATGGTGGATGTGGTCCAGTCCGTGGGTCGCGTGATGCGTAAATCGGCGGGCAAGGATTACGGCTACATCATCTTGCCGGTCGCTGTCGCACAGGACGTGTCACCCTCGCAAGCCCTGAATGACAACCAACGCTTCAAGGTGGTCTGGCAGATTCTCAACGCACTGCGTGCACACGATGATCGCTTCAATGCCAAGATCAATTCCATTGCGCTCAATGGTGCAAACGCGCAAGATGAATTGCCTATTGACGTCAACCATGTTGGCGGTGACGAGGAGAAAAGCGATAA
This sequence comes from Corynebacterium limaceinasi, assembly GCF_046717465.1. Lineage (NCBI taxonomy): Bacteria > Bacillati > Actinomycetota > Actinomycetes > Mycobacteriales > Corynebacteriaceae > Corynebacterium > Corynebacterium limaceinasi. Next base: position 2,089,032 of record NZ_CP177100.1, on the reverse strand, counting down.
AGAAAAGCTTGCTGAGGCAGATCGCACCAAGTCCCCTGAGGCTTTTGAAGATTCCTCGGCCATGACGCAGCAGATTGCGTTATTCTCTCTGGAGCAATGGCAAGAGGCCATTTACACCAAGCTAGTGGATAAGGTCGGTACCCGCACCTACTGGGAAGACTGGGCCGATGACGTGGCCACCATCGCAGAAAACCAAGTCACCCGTATTACCGCGCTGGTAGACAACGCCGATGAGGATCTGCGCCAAGAATTCGATGAGTTTGTCGAGGGCCTGCGCAATAACTTGAACGATGGCATCACCGCTGATGATGCCATCTCCATGCTCTCGCAACACCTAATTACTGCACCGGTGTTCAATGCGCTATTTGAAAACCATGACTTCATTACGCACAACCCCGTAGCCCAAGTCATGGAGAAAATGGTTGCGGCTCTATCCCGGGCGAACCTTGATACAGAAACCGAATCGCTGGAAAAGTTCTACGAGTCCGTGCGCGTGCGTGCGTCCGAGGTAACCTCTGCTTCCGGTAAACAGCAGGTGATTAAGGAACTGTATGAGCGTTTCTTCCGCAAGGCCTTTAAGAAGCAAGCAGAAGCCCTTGGCATTGTTTATACCCCAGTGGAAATCGTGGACTTTATCCTGCGCGCTGCCGATGAGGTCTCCCGCAAGCACTTCGGCAAGGGGCTTAGCGATGAGGGCGTGAGCATCCTCGATCCTTTCGCTGGGACCTCGACGTTTATGGTGCGCTTGTTGCAGTCTGGGCTGATTAAGCCAGAAGACATGGCACGCAAATATGCCAACGAGCTATTCGCCACCGAGATTATGTTGCTGGCGTACTACGTCTCCACCGTCAATATCGAGACCACCTACAACGCCCTGCGTGAGGAAGCCGCGCAGCGCAATGGTGAACCAACACCGGACTACGTGCCGTTTACGAATATTGCCTTGGCGGATACCTTCCAAGTCCACGAAGATGGCGATATTCCAGACCTCAACATTTTCCGCGAGAACAACGCCACCATCGAGCGTCAAAAGAACGCGCCCATCAACGTGGTCATTGGTAATCCGCCATACTCCGCCGGCCAAAAGTCCGCGAACGACCTCAACGCTAACCAGAAGTATCCCAGCCTGGATAAGCGTATCGCTGATACCTACGCGGCCAAATCCACGGCACAGTTAAAGAATTCACTTTATGATTCTTATCTGCGCGCTTTCCGATGGGCTACCGACCGCATCGGTGACCAGGGCGTCGTAGCATTTGTCTCGAACGGCGGGTGGATCGACGGCAATACGGGTGACGGCGTGCGCTTGTCGATGGCCGAGGACTTCACCGATCTTTATATTTTTAACTTACGCGGCAACCAGCGCACTGCTGGTGAACAGTCACGAAAGGAAGGCGGAAAAATCTTCGGTTCTGGTTCTCGTAGCACTGTAGCCATCACCATCGGCATCAAAGATCCCACAAAGTCTGGTTTCCAGCTGCACTACCGAGACATCGGTGACTACCTCACCGCTGAAGAAAAACTAAGTATCGTCGATTCCTCCTCGATAGAAACCATTGACTGGCAATCTATCAAACCGAACAAAGAAGGCGACTGGTTGAACCAACGCTCTGAAGAGTTCGAGACTTGGCCCGCTATAGGTAGTAAAGGTGAGGTGGCCCAGAAGATCTTCGGAAAACTTTCATCGGGCGTCGCAACTAGCCGTGACGCATGGGTGTATTCATTGTCGATGAAACACTTGCGAGACAATATGCAGGTTTTTCTCGATAATTATTCAAAGGCGACAAAATCTTACAATAGCGAAGAAAGCTCAGTTCCCTTTAAGGATTGGTTGAAAGAAAATGACCAATTCTTAAACGGAATTAAGTGGACTGACATTCTTCAAAAGCGGGCTCAGAAGAACGAAAAAATCGAGCTAGATATGAGGGTTACAGCAAATGCTTATTATCGACCGTTCTTCCCTCAAAGGTTGTATCGAGACCCGAGATTGATGCACCGCCAGTATCAACTCCCCTCAATGTTCCCGACTCCAGAGCACTCCAATGTTGGGTATCTGCAACCCACGGTTGGTGCAAGCAAGCCGTACACCATGCTCGCGGTGGACCAGATTCCAGATCTCAATTTCTATGGTTCTGAAGGATCGCAATTCTTTACCCGCTTTACCTGGTCGCCGGTCGATGCGGAAGACGGTGGCCTGTTCGGTAAAGGAGGCATCGTTAAGCAGGGCGAAGCCAGTACGTACGGCCAGGTCGGTGAGGTTGTTGATGGGTATGTGCGGGTAGACAACATCACGGATGAGATTAAGCAGATTTACCGGGATGCGTTGGGCGGTGATGTCTCGGGTGATGACATCTTCCACTTTGTGTATGGAAAGTTGCATGACCCGGCCTATCGCACGCAGTATGCGGCGGATTTGAAGAAGATGTTGCCGCATATTGAAACGCCAAGCTCGCGTGCGGAGTTCGATAAGTTTGTCGCGGCGGGTAAGGAACTCATGGCGTTGCACGTGGATTATGAGTCTGTGGAACCGTGGCCGCTGGATATCCAGGTCAAGGGTGATGAGTCCAACCGTGAGACTTGGCGCGTGCAGAAGATGAAGTGGGCCAAGCGCAAGGACCCGGAAACGGGCAAGAACGTCAACGATGTGACGAAGCTGATCTACAACAAGCAGGTGACCATCTCCGGTATTCCGGCAGAGGCGGATCAGTACATGCTGGGCTCGCGCTCAGCGGTGGCGTGGTTGATTGACCGGTATCAGGTGAAGAAGGACAAGGCCTCCGGGATTGTGAATGACCCGAACGATTGGGCCGATGAGGTGGGCAACCCGCGCTACATCGTGGACCTGATTGGCAAGGTTACTCGCGTGGCGATGGAGACCGTGCGGATCGTGGATGACTTGGATTCTGATACAGGTGCATAGTTGTGGTTTGCACCCTTGAAGCTTCCCGCCTACGCCCGTAGACTTACGGTATCGTAACTTAGCTTTAGTGGGAGAAAGAAGTATCGCTGTGGCTCAGATACATACTGAAGGCAGTCAAGAAGCGGGGAAGTATTCCTTTAAGGAAGGCTTGGTGCAGCGCACCTATTGGATGGCGGACCGCGGCGAGCGGCCGCTGACCCGTGGCTGGGGTCATGCGCTGGCGGCGTTGCTTTCTGTCATTGCCTCCACCGTGCTTATTACGTATGCGTGGATGACGCTGCAGTGGTGGCAGGGACTAGGCGTTACTGTCTACGGCTTGGGCTTGGTGGGCCTTTTTGGTGTATCCGCGCTCTACCACCGCTACCCGTGGGCTAGTCCCCGGGCGGTGCAGTGGTGGCGCCGAGCGGATCACGCCACGATTGCGGTGTTCATTGCCGCGACCTACACACCGTTGTGCTTGATTGCGTTATCCCCAGGCCAGGCTGCCTGGATGCTAGCCACTGCGTGGGCGGGTGCGATTTTGGGCGTGATATTGAGCCTGGTGTGGATTGAGCACCCGAGATGGTTGGACGTTGTGGTCTATTTGGCGCTGGGCTGGCTGGTGCTACCGCTATTGCCCACGCTGTGGAGCCAGGCTGGTCCGGCGGTGGTCTGGCTGCTGCTGGCCGGCGGGGTGGTCTACTCCGTGGGTGCGCTGGTCTATGGCTTTAAGTGGCCAGGGCGCAACGCGCGTTATTACGGCTATCACGAGCACTTCCACACCGCGACCATCGCGGCGGCGGTGGTGCACCTCGTGGCGGTGTGGCAGGTTGTCGTAGGGGCTAGCTAAACCACGTTCTTCATCGTAATCCGAAGTGCCTGGGTGAGCGCGTATACGAATCTCTTACTTAAGCAACACTAAGCCGGTACCGTCCATTTTCTGAAAATAGCGCTGGCTCGTAATACGAGGTTGTCAAGATCGTCTTCAGAAGCGGTTATAGAAGTAACTAAATCTGCCCCAGCTTCTGCATTTTGCATGCGACACGGACGAGGAAGTTGGCGACCTTTTCCTCGTCCGTTGGTACTTCTTCATTAGATGGCATGCCTGTTTAGCGGTTCGCCAAAATCCGGAAAGTTTCCCGCCAGTCGTGTTCGACTTGCTTGGCTTGTGGTGAAGCTAAAATCTGCTCCACGTCCTCGTCGAGTTCGACATTGGGTAAGAGAACTTCTGGTGATTGAAGCGGAGATTGAGGAGTGGGCTTGCGCGAGTCTAATGCTTGGGAAAACTCTTGAAGTATTGCCGTAGCTTGGAGAACCTCGTTCGATTTTTGATCTTTCGCAATGCCACGACGGGCCTTGTTCCAGGCAAGTCCATGACTCAAATCAGACAGCTCGGTGGAGTCAACGCCACCGTAGAAAGTAATAATGCTATCTACTACTTCGCGCTCGTATGCACTTAGATTTTCGCTAAGGCCCCCAGGCACGCAAGGAACCGGCCAAGGACGGTGGGAGCCCGCTACCTGCCATGTCCGAGCGTGTAGCTCACGGGAGACGGGGCCATGCCGCCAAGCCTGAAACTCTTCGCAAAACATTGGCCGCCCTGTCCACGCGAAATGCCAGCCTTGGGAAAAGTAGCACAGCTTGTACAGCTTAAGCTTATCTACATTGGGAATACGTTCAGTGATGTATTGTCCCGCATCTACAATGCTAGCCATGCTCTCCTCCTTTCAGTGCTGCGACAAATTATACGGCCTCATCCGTTAGCAGGAAAGAGCGCTTGTGCATCGGTTCCGGTGGCCACGGCGGCAGCCAGCAGCATGCGGGATTGCGGCGCGCGGAGATCGCCGGAGGTGATAACACCGGCATCGGCAAGCGTGGCGCCGCCACCGGCACCGCCGTAAATACCGGCGACGGGGCCGTGATCCACGCGGGTGGTAAGTACAACCGGAACGGTCTTGGCGGCTTCCATGGCGGCGTTGGCCAGATCCGGGCCGATGTTGCCGGAACCCATGCCCTCAATCACGATGGCCTGTGCGCCTTTGGCCAGGGACTGCTCAATCAGATCGGCGGGCGCGTCGGGGTAGGCGGCGATGATGTCGACGCGAACATCGCGAAGAGGCGAGTAGTCGAGGGCTGCTGGGCGCTCGGGGAACTTCTCTTCGCTATTGGTGGCAAAGCCGTCGGCCTTTTCCGTATCGGATTTGAATGCGCCGCGGGCGGGGATGACCTTACCGCCAAAGGCGATGAACGTCCCGTGGCCCGCGTAATCAGGGTTCGTGACGGTCTCTACTGCGGTGGCGAGGTTTTCTGGCCCATCTGGGTCGGAGTCATCGAAGGGGCGCATCGCGCCGGTGAGCACCACGGGCTTGTCGCTGTCGTGGAAGGTATCGAGCGCGATGGCGGTTTCTTCCATGGAGTCCGTGCCGTGGGTGACGATGATGCCATCGACGTCATCGCGCTGCAGCTGTTCGTGCACGGCGGTGATGATCTTATCGGTATCAGCCAAGTTCATCGCGGAAGAATCGAGATTAGCGATGTCTTTGACCTCAAGATCGAGCTTGTCTTTATCGAATTCGCCATACAGTGGCTCTACCAGGTCAGAGCCGGTGACGGTGGGAACCACCGCGCCCTTGTCATCATGGGTGCTGGCGATGGTGCCGCCGGTGGAAAGAACCACGACGTGGCCTTCAATGGCGGAGCGCTCCTTGGCCGCTGCGCCAGCCGCCTTGGAGGAGGTGGCGCTGCTGGAGCTCGAACTCGTAGCGGAGCTGCTGGCGCTACTGGAGCTGGTCGCGGAGTTGGAGCTCGACGCCGTGGTGGATGACTCCGAGGTTTCTTCCGTGGTGGACGCAGACGAGCTGGTCGTCTGCGTGGCGGAGGCATCATCCTTGTCTGTCTGGTTGGCCGGGTTCTGACAGGAGGCCAACAATAATGCGGAGGCAACTAATGCGGCGGAGTACTGCACCCTGCGGCGCAGGCGTGGGTTAGACATATCAGCTCATTTCTCTAGCGTGGTTTCTGTTACCTATTTAATACCACGCTAGGGTATAAGCGCCGCGCCATAGAAAATGTATTGAAAATTTAATCCACGTGTTGGTGATGCGGCGCCACAATGAGCGGCTTAGGGGAGTACTCGCCGCGCAGTTCGCGCAAGATATTGGCGTGTTCGGCCAAGCGGATGTCCTCCTCCGTCTGCGGGGTGAAGGTGCGCGCGGTCATCGGCTGCCCATCGCGGTCCATGCCAATATAGGCCACGGTGGCGTGGATGGCGGTCTTTAAATTGTCGCGGCCGCCGCGGGGATCGTCGGCGCGGACGTGGATGGACATCTGCATGGAGCGGGTATCGGTGCGCATCATGCGGGCATCGACCTCAATGAGATCCCCGATGGAAATGGGCCGATAAAAGCGGATACCGCCGGCATAGACGGCCACGGTGCGCTCGCCGGACCACTCCATGGTGCAGGCCGTGCCGGCCTCATCGATCCACTGCATCGCGGTGCCACCGTGTACCTTGCCGCCCCAGTTGACGTCGGTGGGCTTGGCTAAAAAGCGGTTGACCATGCGCGGGGCATCGGATGGCCCATCGTAGGTCTGCTTGTCCATTTCCTGCTCAATGGCCTTGCGCAGCTCGATGCGGGATTTCGCGGCCTCGGCCACGCGCAGGTGCTCATCGGAATCCGGCACGAAGGTGGGCACCGGGGTGGTCTTATTGCTCTCGGGGTCCTTGGCTACGAAGATCACCAAGCAGTCGCAGGCGCGGGTGAAAATGCCTTCGCGGGGATCAGCAGAAAGCACCTCGTTGATGATGTGCATGGAAGACCGGCCGGTCATCGCAATGCGCGAGCGCACCTCTACGATGTGCCCGGAGGGAATGGGGCGGGTGAAGTGGATATGGCCCACATATGCGGTCACGCAGTATTGGCCGGACCACTGCACGGCGCAGGCATAGGCTGCCTTATCGATCCATTCCAGCACGCGCCCGCCATTGATGCCGGGGGCGCCGGCCATGGTGACATCGGTAGGCGATGCCATAAAGCGCAGCGTGAGAGCAGGGGACTTTGGGGAATCCGCAGCGGAGTCAGTAGATGACATAAACAACAAGATAACAGTCGCTATGCTGTGGCTATGCATAAACCCGTTGATCCCGCCGCCACGCGCACGGCCGTCATCGCCATCAAGGACTGGATTCAGGACCCGGACGGGCAACAAAAGCCAGGCAGGGCCCTGCTTGCCGATGCCGTCCGTCGCACCGCCCGCACCCTCGAGGCCGACGCGCCGGGGCATTCGGTGGAGCTGCGCGTACCCCCATTTGTTGCGGTGCAGTGCATTGAAGGCCCCCGTCACACGCGCGGCACCCCACCCAATGTGGTGGAAATGGATGCGGAGACCTGGCTGCGTTTGGCCACCGGTGTCACGGACTGGAACGAGGTCAAAAACACAGGTCGCGTTGATGCTTCCGGGTCGCGTTCAGGGGAGATTGCACAGTGGCTGCCGATTATTCCGTTAGTTTTCGACGGCCCAACGCGCTAATATAAACGCCGTGGTAGAAGTACATACTCCTAGTATCACTGACCTTGACGATCGTAACGAGGAGGAACCCCGCGAAGAGTGTGGCGTCTTTGGCGTCTGGGCTCCCGGGGAGGAAGTCTCCAAACTTACCTACTTTGGCCTTTTTGCTCTCCAGCACCGCGGCCAAGAAGCCGCCGGCATTGCGGTGGGCGATGATGACCGCATCGTCGTCTTCAAAGACATGGGCCTAGTGGCCAATATTTTCGATGAATCGACCCTTTCTGCCTTAAACGGCAATGTGGCGGTGGGCCATACGCGCTATTCCACGGCCGGTGGCAAGGAATGGTCCAACGTGCAGCCAATGTTTTCCACCTCCTCTACGGGCGTGGATATTGCCTTGGGCCACAACGGCAACCTGGTCAATTACCTCGAGCTGCGCGCAGAGGCCGTCGAGCGCGGCCTGATTAAGCCGCACGAGGAATCGGTTTCTGACTCGATGTGCTTGTCCATGCTGCTTGCCGATGGCGTCGATGACACCACCTCCGTCTTCGACTCCGCCCGCGAGCTCCTGCCGCGGGTGAAGGGCGCATTCTGCTTGACCTTTACCGATGGCCATACCATGTACGCCGCGCGCGACCCGCAGGGCGTGCGCCCGCTCGTCTTGGGCCGTCTGGCCAAAGGTTGGGTCGTCGCCTCCGAGACCTGCGCGTTGGATATCTGCGGTGCGCAGTTTATTCGCGAGATCGAGCCGGGCGAGCTCGTTGCCATCGATGAGGCGGGCATTCGCTCTGAAAATTTCGCGCCCGTCAAGCGCAGCGGCTGCGTTTTCGAGTACGTGTACTTGGCCCGCCCGGATAGCGATATCAACGGCCGCTCCGTCAATGCCTCCCGCGTGGAGATCGGCCGCCGCCTGGCCCGCGAATACCCGGTTGAGGATGCAGACCTGGTCATCCCCGTACCGGAATCCGGCAACCCGGCCGCGGTGGGCTACGCCCGCGAATCCGGCATCACCTTTGCACATGGCTTGGTAAAAAATGCGTACGTGGGCCGCACCTTTATTCAGCCCACGCAGACCCTGCGCCAGCTGGGTATCCGGCTAAAGCTCAACCCGTTGCGCGAGGTCATCGACGGCAAGAAGCTCGTCGTGGTGGATGATTCCATCGTGCGAGGCAATACCCAGCACGCGCTTATCCGCATGCTGCGCGAGGCCGGCGCCGCCGAGGTCCACGTGCGGATTGCCTCCCCGCCGGTGAAGTGGCCGTGTTTTTATGGCATTGACTTCGCCTCGCCCGGCGAGCTCATTGCCAACGCCAGTCCGTCCGATGACCCGGAAGAGATTTGCTCCACCATCTGCGAGACCATCGGCGCTGACTCTTTGGGCTTTGTCTCCATCGATGAAATGGTCGCCGCCACAGAGCAGCCTCGCTCCGAGCTGTGCACCGCCTGCTTCTCCGGCGATTACCCCCTTGGCCTTCCCGCCGGAAACCCCAATGCCGATGCCGTGCGCACCCTGCTCGGAACCCAATAAAAACACTTAAGGAACTTTCAAAAACATGAGTGACAACACCTACGCCGCAGCCGGCGTCAATATCGAAGAAGGCGACCGCGCGGTAAGCCTATTTGCCCCACACGCCAAGCGCGTCACCCGCCCGGAGGTCATGGGCGGCCTCGGCGGCTTTGCGGGGCTCTTCAAGCTGGGCGATTACAAGGAACCCATCCTCGCCGCTGGCTCCGATGGCGTGGGCACCAAGCTCGCCGTTGCGCAGGCCATGGATAAGCACGACACCATCGGCATCGATCTGGTGGCCATGTGCGTCGATGACCTAGTCGTCTGCGGCGCCGAGCCACTATTCCTGCAGGACTACATCGCCGTGGGCAAGGTCGTGCCGGAAAAGGTAGCCGAGGTAGTTAAGGGCATTGCCGAGGGCTGCGTGCAGGCAGGCGCTGCGCTGCTCGGCGGCGAGACCGCCGAACACCCAGGCATGATGGGGGAGAACGAATACGACGTCTCCGCTACCGCCGTCGGCGTGGTTGAGGCCGATGGCGTGTTGGGCCCAGACAACGTGCGCGAGGGCGATGTACTCATCGCCATGGGCTCGTCTGGGCTGCACTCCAATGGCTACTCGCTCGCGCGCCACGTCTTGCTGGAGCAGGCGGGCATGCCGCTAGACGGGTACGTGGAAGAGCTCGGCCGCCCGCTAGGGGAGGAGCTTTTGGAACCCACTCGCATCTACGCCAAGGAATGCCTGGCGCTGGCGCAGGAATGCTCCGTATCCACCTTCTGCCACGTCACCGGCGGCGGGTTGGCCGGCAATCTGGAGCGCGTTATTCCAGAGGGCCTGAGCGCTGAGGTCAACCGCTCCACGTGGAATCCGGGCCAGATCTTTAAGCTCATCTCGTCCATGGGCAAGGTCGAGCTGGCGGAGATGGAAAAGACCTTCAACATGGGCGTGGGCATGATTGCCGTGGTCAATCCGGAGGACCGTGACCGCGCCTTGGCCATGCTCACCGCCCGCCACATCGACGCGTGGGAGCTGGGCAGCGTCCGCGAAGCAGACGGCGAAGAACCGCGCGTTATCATGCAGGGCGAACACTCAAACTTCTAGGTACAAGAGGAAGGCCTTAGGTTAAAAACCTAAGGCCTTTTGTGGATTTATCCGGCGAGCGGAAGATTAGCGCTCGTCGTCGTTGTCCTCATCCCATTCGTCGACATACTCGGCGTAGGGATCATCCTCTTCGTAGTCGTGGGAGTCACCCTCCTGCTGAGCAGCGAGTTCCCGCTGAAGGGACTCGATATCCATCTCGGGTGAGTTGTACTTGAGCTGGCGTGCAACTTTGGTCTGCTTTGCCTTAGCGCGTCCGCGTCCCATGTGCATGACCCCCTTGGGCTAGTAGGGCGCTCCAGGGATTCTTGGGCGCCCCATCGGCTTGTCAATTGTGTATCTTCCTGTAAGACACAATAGCGCGTGTGACGAAAAAATTCCGCACCGGCCCCCCGATGAGTGGAAAATCTACCGCCCGCGCAGCCGGTTTACCGCCTCGCGCCCGGCCTTTGGGCCCTCATCTTCGGGGATGGAGGACGCATCGATCGACGCCGCGGTATCGCCGATATCCAATGTGCCTGCATCTAGCGCAGAACGCTTGACTAGCCCTAAGGCAATGGGGCCGAAATCGCAGTCATCCACGATGGTGCCGATGCGACCTACCTTACGTCCATTAAATGAAATGTCATCGCCCACATTCGGCCGTTCCGGCGCGGATCCGTCGAGGTGGAGGAGCACCAAGAGGCGGGGAGAACGGCCCAGGTTCTCCACGCGCGCCACGGTTTCTTGGCCGCGGTAGCAGCCCTTATTCAGGTGCACGTGGGCGGGATTGGCATCGCTGCGGCTAATCCACTGCGGAACCTCGTGCGGGATGGATTTATTGTCCAAGTCGGCGGCAAGTTCCGGCTCGCGGGCGCGCACGCGCTCGGCGGTAAAGGCCATGAGCCCGGCCAGCCGCGCGCCCTCGGCCTCCAGGGCAGCCATGGATTCCACCAACTTTTCGCGCGGAACGGCGAGGTCAACCCGCTTGATTCCCGGCCACTGCACCTCGCGGGAAAAGACCACGGTGGGTGGGGTAGGAATATCGGCTTCACCCAGCAACGTCACGATGGCGATATCGGCTTCCTCGACCGTGACCTCAGACCAAAAGACCATCTTGGTCAAAAAGTCCTGGGCGGATTCGAACTGCGCGGCGGGCAGATCGAGGTAAAGGTCCTCGCCCGCGCGGGTGATATCCATGTGGTGCAAAATGTGGCCCTGGATATCTAGGTCGAGGGCGCCGGCGGAGAAGCCGGAGGGGGCATCGTCAAGCTTCTGCGAGAGCAGATTATTAAGAAAACCCGGTGCATCCGCACCGCTGACGCGCAGCACGCGGCGCTGCGAGCGGTCGATGGCGATGGTCCCGGTCTCGGCCGCACGCTGTTCCCCGAGGGGGTTGCCATAGTGCCAGGCCACACCTTGGGCATCGAGTACAGTCGCGTCCTGGTGCTCGGCGGCACCGGCGCGTTGAAGAAGTGGCGAAGAATAACTCACATCTACCGATGGTAGGGCATAATCGAGTCTATGAAACCCTCCCCGCGAAAAGAGCCGGTCATCTACGTCGTGGAACCCTTTGGTGGGTCGGTGCGCAAGCATTCGCCCTCCCTGCCGCTGGTTTATGCCGATGACGCCGCCGTGACCCGCGGCGATGGCATCTTTGAATCGCTCCTGGTCCGCGGCGGTAAGGCAGCTAACCTCGCCCGCCACGCGCAGCGCTTTCGCGATTCGGCGCGGGCGCTCGATTTGCCGGAACCGCCGATGCACAAGTGGGAGGAGGCGACCCGGCTGGCGATCGCGGATTATTGCGGTACCGATGCCGATCATCCCGATGCCAAATGCACCTGGACCTATACCCGCGGCCGGGCTTCGACCGGCGTGCCCACCGCGTGGGTGACGGTGCAGCCGCTTGGCGATGCCCCTCTTCGCCAACGCACCACCGGCGTCACCGTCCTGACGAGCCCGCGCTTGTGGCACGTGGCCGAAGAGCTACCGGCCAAGACACTCAACTACGCCGCGACGATGGCGATGCTGCGCATGGCCAAGGACAAGGGCTACGACGATCTCATCCTCACGGATCCAGATACCGGCGAAATCTTAGAGGGCGCTACCTCTACCGTCGTGGCGGTGCGGGGAAAGAAGCTGCGCACCGCCGCCGGCCGCGGCATTTTGCCCGGCACCACGCAGGCCGCGCTCTTTGATTACGCCCAGGATCGCGGCTACCGCTGCAAGGCCAAGCCGCTGACGGTGGAGTACTTGGAAAAGTCCGATTCGGTGTGGCTGGTCTCTTCCGTGCGCGTGGCGGTGCGGGTGACCAAGCTGAATGAAAAAACGTTAAAAGCCCCGGATAACGAGGAAGAAATCCGGGGGCTTATCGATGCCGCGCTAGGGGCCTAGCCAGCTTTTTAGCCGGCGATGCGGGTGAGCTCGGCGGACATGTAGGGGCGCATTTCGCCATCGACCATGCGCTCGTCTACCCAGCCCAGGTTGTTATTGGGCATGAGTCCGTACATGCGCTTGCCGGGGCCCAGGTTCTTCGGGCCGGTCTCGGTGACCATGGTGGAGGCGGATTCGAGCTGCCAAGCGCGCTCGTTGAAGGGCTCGCCGTAGAAGATTTCCACGATGCCGGTTGAAGAGGTGTAGGTGACCTCGATTTCATCCTTGGCGGAGATGCGCCAGAAACCGGTCTCGCGGGTAGACGGGCCCTGCGGCTTGCCCTCGGTATCGATCTTCCAGGTGCGCGAGCTAAAGGTCAGGTAATTCTCGCCGTCGTGGGCGACGACCAGCTGCTGGCCAAAGGTGTATTCGCTGCCATCGGTGTCGTGGGCCTGGCCCTCGCCCTGCCAGACGCCGACGAGGGGGAGGAGTCCTAGCAATCCATCGTGTAGCGACGGGCCCTGGCGCAGGTTGGCGGTATCGGCGGGAACGGGGGCATCGCCAAGCTCGATGGCGGGGATATTGTGGCTGGCCGCATCCTTCCATTGCTCGGCGGCCTGGTTGACCGCGTCATTGCCATTGAGCGCGCCGGAGGTGTTTTCCGGGTGGGACGCGGCGGCGGTCTCGACGTTCGGGGTATTGGTGTTCTCGGTATTTTCGCTCATGGGCGTCCAGCCTAGTCGTGCCGGGGCCGCTTTAACTACTAGACTGGTCCTTTGTGCATGCACTGATGATTTCCAATCCCAATTCGACCTCGCAATCCAACGGGCTCTTTCGCCAAATCGTGCCCGCCCTGCGGGCCGTAGAAGGCATGCACCTATTGGTGAAATTCACCCATTACCCAGGGCATGCAGAAGACATCGTCCGGGGGCTTACCAGGGATGATTATGATGTCATCATTGCTGTGGGCGGCGATGGCACCGTCAATGAGATTGTCAACGGCCTGCTGGGGCCGGCCGGTGGAGATCTCCCCAGCCCGCACGATGTGCCGGCGCTCGCCGTCATTCCCACCGGATCCGCGAACGTCTTCGTCCGCGCCCTTGGCTTCCCCAATACTCCGGTTGAGGCCATCCACGTTCTGGCTCGCATGCTAGAGCGCGATCTGCGCCGCACCATTTACCTGGGCACCTGGAACGAACGCTGGTTTGCCGTCAACGCCGGTTTTGGCATGGATGCGGACGTCCTCGCGCGCGTGGACCGCGCCCGTGAACAAGGCTTTTCCGCCACCCCGCTGCGCTACCTCAACGTGGCCATTCGGGCTTGGTTGCGGGCTCGCCGCAACCCGCCACAGATCACGGTGCACGCGGAATCCCGCTTGGGGCAGACGCTTCATAAGAAGGATTTCCCACTCTTGTTTACGTCTAATACCAACCCCTGGACTTTCTTGGGCCCCTTGCCGGTGGTGACCAACCCGCGCAATTCCTTTGATGAGGGGCTGGCGCTTTTCGGCCTGGAAAAGCTCAGTGGCGTGCGTGGGGTTATCGGCCTGCTGCACCTCTTTGGTGCCGATAAGCACGGCTGGCTCAAGCGGCTGGTGAAGGAGAAGACCCTAGGCTTTGATGATGCCAAGCGCGTCGAACTCGATTGCCACTCCCCGCAGCGCTTCCAGGCCGATGGCGAATCCGAGGGGACCTTCCGCCACGTGACGCTGACCTCTGTGGCCGATGCCATCGAGGTCTACGCGCCGCAAGACAGGCGGCAGGTGGCCCAGCGCTCCGTGCAGGAAGTGCTGCGGGACTTTATTCGCCTTCGTTAGGATTCGTCCTCATCTGGGGCAGGACCTACCTTATTGGCGGTATCGGCCGCCTTCTTTTCGGCCTCTTCAACGGCCCGTTGCTCCGAACCCTCGATTTCCAGCGGGGATAGCTGAGCCATCTGGACCTTGATATTGCGGCGCTGGACCTCAAAGTAAAGGGTTCCGCCCTGCAGCCTTACCATCGTGGCCTGCGCCGGCAGCGGGAGCTCGCGCGTATCGAAGTTGAGGGAAAACGCCTCCTTGAGGCGCGGATCATCGGTGCCGTAGACCTCCATGCGAAACTCCGGGCCCACTAGCCGCAGCGTGACCATCGCGGTGGACTTTTCCTTATCGCCGGGCAGGGTGCCGGTAAGCTCTGCCTCGGCAGAAACGCCGCCGGAGGGCGAAATATCATCCGGGTTGGCAATGGAGAGATCGGTAATGCCCAGAAGGCGCCCTAACGCCACGCCGTCCAGGGAAATGCCGCGCGAATATGTGGATACGGGCGCGCCTTCAATATCGCCGTTTACTACCTGCTCAGGGGTAACGGTGATATCGCGCAGCACGGTCGAGGCATTGACCATGCCCAGCTTGGGAACCTCCACGTCGAGCGCCTTGACCTGCAAGTAGGGGATTTCTTTAGAGCCTGCCGCCAACAGGTACGGGGTGCCGCCGATATACACCTGGGGGGAGTTTTCCAGCCGCGAGTTCTCCTTTACCTCCTGGGCAATCTTGTGCTCAGAATGCATGGCCACGCAGGCATCGGCCACCCATGCGGCAAAGACCACGCCCACCAGGATGAGGACGTGGACAATGCGCCGGTCGACTTTGACTACACTCACGCCTTCAAATTTAGCCTACGTATTATGGACACCATGAATATCACCGAAGAAAACCTCCCCGCCTCCCCAGAGCTGGCGGGCAGCCTGGAAGAACTAGCAGCGCACGCAGAAAAAGCCGACGGCATCGCCCCGCTGTCGGAGCAATTCCTCAACGGCCTGCGCGATGAGCGCCTGCACCACAAGCATTTGGTGGCTTGGCTGGACGGCGAGCCCATCGGCGTATCCAGCTGCGAGGATTCCACCGCGGAGCTTTTTATCGCCCCCGATTATCGCGGCAAGGGCTATGGCACCGCGCTTTACGATGCCACCGCTAACGCCACCACCAACCTCGAGACCTGGGCGCATGGCAACGGCAAGCCGGCTCAGGCCCTGGCTAATTCCCGCGATCTGAAGGTCACCCGCACCCTCGTGGTCATGGGCATCGAGGGCGGCGATCTGGATAGTGCAGCCCAAGTAGGCGAGCTTCCGCTGCAGGCCGCCAATTACAGCGAAGCGGTGGACAAGTGGGGCAAGGACACCGTGGAAAACGAGTGGCTGCGCGTGAATAATGAGGCCTTTAATTGGCACCCAGAACAAGGCGGCTGGGATTTAGAGCGCCTGCACCGCGGCATGGAGGCCGAATGGTTCGATCCTAAGGACGTTTTGTTCTTCTGGGACGAAAAAGAACAGGGGCACCCGACCCTGGCCGGTTTCCACTGGACCAAGTGGCACGAGGAGGAAGATCCCGGTTTTGGCGAGGTCTACGTGGTGGGCCTTGCGGAGGCGTACCGCGGCCAAAAATTAGGCGGACCATTGCTGCAGATTGGCCTGCGCCGCATGGTAGAAAAGGGAGCTCAGCGGGTTATTTTGTACGTGGAAGCGGACAATGAACCGGCACTGAAGGCCTACAAGCGCCTAGGCTTTTCCGTTGATGAAGAGCATGTCGTCTGGGGCTAGTGTGATTAAGGTCATGTCAACTTTCTAGCTTGTTCATTAATTGTTTACCTCACGGCACCCTGCTGGTTAATTCCTCCGGTTAGCTTTACTGATTGTGAGAAAGCCGCACCTGCGCACCTGCACCCCGCTTCCGAAGAGCGGACGTGGGATGTAGGTTCCCCTTTTTTATGGGGATGCGGTTTCCTCGGACAATCAATCTCTGATCTGCACCGGAAAGGGTTTTCCCGTGATTCGCAACTTCAAGCGCTCTGCCGCTATCTTCGGCCTCGTGGTCGCTACCTCTACCGCTCTCGTAGCTTGTTCTGAGGACACCTCCTCTGACTCCTCGGGTTCCTCCGACGGCAGCGGCGTCGCTGGCGAGCTTGTTGGTGAGGGCGCATCCTCCCAGCAGAACGCAATGTCCTACTTCGGCACCGCCTTCGCAGAGGACAACCCAGACGCAAACCTGTCCTACACCGCTTCCGGTTCCGGTAAGGGTGTTGAGGCTTTCATCAACGGCCAGGCAGACTTCGCTGGTTCTGACTCCCCGTTGAAGGAAGACGACGGCCAGATTGAGGCCGCCAAGGAGCGTTGCGACGGCAACGACGCATGGCACCTGCCTTCCACCATCGGCCCGGTTGCCATTGCTTATAACCTGGGTGACCAAGAGATCAACCTCTCCACCGATACCATTGCCAAGATCTTCAAGGGCGAGATCAAGAAGTGGAACGACGAGGCCATCGCCGCTGATAACGAGGGCGCAGACCTGCCGGACACCGACATCCACGTCATCTTCCGCTCTGACGAGTCCGGTACCTCCGATAACTTCCAGAAGTTCCTGAACGCCTCCACCGGTAACTGGGACGGCGAAGGCAAGCAGTTCCCTGACGCTGTAGGTGAGGGCGCAAACGGTTCCTCCGGCGTTGCTGACCAAGTAGCAAACATCGAGGGTGCCATCACCTACGTTGAGGCCGGCTTCGCTGACCAGAAGGAAGCTGACGGCGTCAAGAAGGCCAAGATCGACTTTGGCAACGGCCCGGTTGAGCTGAATGACGACACCGTCAACAAGGCATTGGAGAACCTGGAGTTCAAGGACACCGCTTCTGAGAACGACATGGTCGTTGACTCCAAGGCTCTCTTCGCTTCCGATGTTGAGGGTGCATACCCGCTCATCCTGACCACCTACAACATCGTCTGCTCCGCTGGCTACGATGACGAGACCGCTGAACTGGTCAAGACCTTCTTCAACGACGTTCTGGATCACCAGGATGACCAGTTGGCAGAGCAGGGCTTCATCCCAGTTAAGGGTGACCACCTTGACCGCCTGAAGAGCGCCGTTGACGCACTACAGTAAGGCGTAAACCGCGCTTTACCTCGCGAAATAACGTTCCGCCCGCCCCCACTGCCGCCCTCGAGACGCGCTTTGGGGGCGCAGGCATGTAACGCATGACCCTTTGTTCCACTTTAAATAAGGATTAGTACGTCTCATGGCAGACAATAATCTCACCAAGGCATCGACCTCGGAGACCCTCCCCGTCTCTGGCGTTGAACAGCCTCATACCCGTGGCGATAACGAGAATGACTTGGCTACCTCCAGCTCCGGTAGCTCCGTCAAGCGCCCCGGTGACCGCATTTTCGAATTCCTCTCCACGGCCTCTGCCACGCTGATTACCGTGATGATCGCGGCGATTGCCGCCTTCCTCATCTGGCGCGCCGTCCCGGCACTCAGCGTGAACGAGAACGGCCTGCTGGGCTTTTTCACCCACGGTGAGCGGTGGGAGACCACCGATACCTCCGCGATGAAGTTCGGTATCCCGACCATGTTCGGCACCACCGTCCTCATCTCGGTCTTCGCCCTGATCCTGGCCATGCCAGTGGCGCTTGCGATTGCCATCTTCTTGTCCAACTACGCCCCTGCACGCTTGGTTAAGCCGCTGGGTTTCTTGGTGGATATGCTGGCCGCCGTGCCGTCCATCGTTTACGGCCTGTGGGGTTGGCAGGTCCTCGGCCCGGCCCTGTCCAGCTTCTATACCTGGCTGGAATCCTGGGCCGGCGGGTTCTTCCTGTTTACCCATTACGATAATTCGCCCGCCTTTGCTACCGGCCGCAACCTCTTTACCGGTGGCATCGTGCTCGCCGTGATGATCCTGCCAATTATCGCCGCCACCGCCCGCGAGGTCTTCGTGCAAACCCCTCCCGGCCAGATCGAGTCCGCCCTGGCACTGGGCGCTACGCGCTGGGAAGTCATCCGCATGACCGTCCTGCCCTTCGGTATGTCCGGCTACGTCGCCGGCTCCATGCTGGGCTTGGGCCGCGCTTTGGGTGAAACCATGGCGCTGTACATGGTGGTCTCGCCGCTGGTGGACTTCCGCTTCTCGCTTTTCGATGGCGGCACTACCTTCGCCACGGCCATCGCCCTCGCAGCTGCCGAGTTCGGTAACGAGACGCGCGCCGGTGCATATATCGCTGCCGGTTTGATGCTGTTCTTGCTGACGTTCGTGGTCAACGCCATTGCCCGCGCCATCGTGAAAAGCAAGTAAGGAAGGACAACAATGACTACTACGACAAATAACAAGCCCGCCTCCGCCGGTGGGGCAACCTTCCTGGAAATCTCCGGTTCCCGCAAGGCGGCCAATAGTATTGCCACCGTCGTTGTATGGGCCGCTATGGCCTTGGCGATGGTCCCTTTGATCTGGGTCCTCTGGGAGCTGATCTCGCGCGGTAGCGGCGTGATTTTCTCCGCTGACTGGTGGACGCTGTCCCAGCGCGGCGTGATGAATAGCGCCGAAGGTGGCGGTGCCGCCCACGCCATCGTCGGTACCTTTGTCCAGACCGCCCTAGCATCCATCCTATCCATCCCGATCGGCATCTTTACCGCCATCTACCTGGTGGAATACTCCAAGGGTGGCTGGCTGGGCCGCACCACCACCTTCATGGTGGACATCCTGTCCGGTGTGCCCTCCATCGTCGCGGCGCTGTTTATCTTCGCCATGTGGATCACGCTCTTTGGCTTTGGCCGCTCCGGCTTTGCCGTCGCCCTGTCCCTGGTCCTGTTGATGATTCCCATCGTGGTGCGCAATACCGAAGAGATGCTGCGCGTGGTTCCCATGGACTTGCGCGAGGCTTCCTATGCGCTCGGCGTGCCCAAGTGGAAAACCATCGCACGCATCGTGCTGCCAACCGCCCTGTCCGGCATTGTGACCGGCATCATGCTGGCCATTGCCCGCGTGATGGGTGAATCCTCCCCAGTGCTGGTCTTGGTTGGTTCCTCCTCGGTCATCAACTGGGACGCGTTTAAGGGCTCGCAGTCTTCGCTGCCGCTGATGATGCTTGATATGTACAAGGCCGGCGCGCAGCCTGCCGTGCTGGATAAGCTGTGGGGCGCAGCGCTGACGCTGGTTATCCTCATCGCCATCCTCAATATTGCGGCGCGCGTAATTTCCGCGAAGTTCTCGGTCAAGAAATAGCCGCACTCGATTCCGCCACTTTTACACCCCTTAAGAGGAGAAACCTCCACAATGTCTAAGCTCGAGCTCAATGACGTCGATATTTTCTACGGCGATTTTCACGCCGTGCAGAACGTAAATATGCAGATCCCAGCGCAGGCCGTGACCGCCTTCATCGGTCCCTCCGGCTGCGGTAAGTCCACCGTGCTACGCACCTTGAACCGCATGCACGAGGTCATCCCTGGCGCATCCGTCAAGGGCGAGATCCTGCTCGATGGCACCAATATCTACGGCCCCAAGGTGGACCCCGTATCCGTGCGCAATACCATCGGTATGGTCTTCCAGAAGGCCAACCCATTTCCCACCATGTCCATTGAAGACAACGTGGTTGCCGGCCTGAAGCTATCCGGCGAAAAGAATAAGAAGAAGCTCAAGGAAGTCGCCGAACAGTCCCTGCGCGGCGCCAACCTCTGGGACGAGGTCAAGGACCGCCTGGATAAGCCGGGCGGCGGCCTCTCCGGTGGTCAGCAACAGCGCCTGTGCATCGCCCGCGCGATTGCCGTGGAGCCGGAAGTTCTGCTGATGGACGAGCCCTGCTCCGCACTGGACCCAATTTCTACCTTGGCTGTGGAGGACCTCATCCACGAGCTGAAGGAAAACTTCACCATCGTCATCGTGACCCACAACATGCAGCAGGCCGCCCGCGTGTCCGATAAGACCGGCTTCTTCTCCTTGGAAGCTACCGGTAAGCCGGGCCACCTGGTGGAATTCGATGAAACCACCCGCATCTTTGAGAACCCTTCCCAGAAGGAGACCGAAGACTACATTTCCGGTCGCTTCGGCTAATACGTAGCCTCTGATTGTCCGACAAGGGCGGTACCTCCAGCGCAGGGAGGTACCGCCCTTGTGGCAGTTTTAGGCCTATGGTCCTAGCGGCTTTAGGTCTATGGTCCTAGCGGCGGAATTGGCGTTCCAATTCGCTCATGCGGGCCTCGAACTCGGCATCCTTTTGGTCCTCTTGGAGCTTCTTTTCAAACTCTTCCGGCAATAGGCCGGTGGCAAAGTAAATGATGCGGCCAGCCACGGAGACGCAGTGATCCGCGTAGCGCTCGTAGTAGCGGGTAATCTGCGCCGTCTCTACGGCCTCGCGCACCGTTCCCTCCCAGTCGCGCTGGGTGAGAATGCGCAGCAGGTGGTGGTTAATATCGTCTACCGCATCATCATCGGAACGCAGGTTAACGGATAGCTCGGCATCTGGGGTGACCAAAATATCGTGTACCACCGAGCCCATTTCCTGGGT
This sequence comes from Corynebacterium limaceinasi, assembly GCF_046717465.1. Lineage (NCBI taxonomy): Bacteria > Bacillati > Actinomycetota > Actinomycetes > Mycobacteriales > Corynebacteriaceae > Corynebacterium > Corynebacterium limaceinasi. Next base: position 2,068,371 of record NZ_CP177100.1, on the reverse strand, counting down.
CAGGCGAAACATTTCCTCCATGAACCCGAGGTATTCAGCGGGTACGACGGCATCTGGGTGGCGGCGGCGCGCGGCATCGGCAATGTGCTGGGCCAGCTGGCCCATGCGGAAGAGGTCTTCGACAATGTAGATGGAAGAGACCACTTGGCGCAGATCCTGGGCCATGGGATTTTCCAGCGCCAAAAGCTTTACCGCGCGTTCGGAGCAGCGTGAGCGGATGTCATCGAGCTCCTCGGTGAGGCTGAGCGCATCCTCCGCGGGTTCCAAGGCGCGTTCGAGCAGCGCCTGGGAGGCCTTATCCATGATGGTGCGGACGGTATCGCACATGACAATGAGGTCGTGCGAGAAGTTGTCCAGATGCTCACGGTAGGCAGTACGCATGCAGAAAATGATAGCTCAGAAACCGCGCAAATGCTTGCTGAGTCACACCGGCGCGATTTTAGCCGCCGGAGTTATAAATATCGGCGCCGACCGGAACGAATTCATCCTCGGGGTCATCAAGCCAGCCATCGGGAAGCGCGACCTTGGAGGGCGAGCCCTGGCGCCCGCGCGCACCATCGGCATCGGCAGCCAAAGCATCAGAATCCGCCCAAGGGGCCAGCAATTCGCGCAGGCTCTCTAAGGAATCTACCTTGGCTAGGCCGGCGCGCACCTGCCCGCCGACGGGGAAGCCGCGCAGGTACCAGCCAATGTGCTTGCGGATGTCCCTGGATGCGTGATCCTCGCCCTCGTGCTGTGCGAGCAGCTCCGCATGGCGCAGGATTACCTGGGTGACCTCGCCTAAGGTGGGCTCGGCGGGGATAGACTCGCCGCGCAGGGCAGCGCCCAGCTCTGCGAAAAGCCACGGCCGGCCCAGGCAACCTCGGCCCACCTGCACGCCATCGCAGCCGGTGGCCTCCATCATGCGGCGGGCGTCATCGGCGCGGAAAATATCGCCATTGCCCAGTACCGGAATACCGGTATCCGCGAGGTGTTCCTTGAGCCGGGCGATCTCATCCCACCGGGCATCGCCGGAATAGCGCTGTGCGGCCGTGCGACCGTGCAGGGTTACGGCGGCGGCGCCGGAATCCACGGCAATGCGCCCTGCATCGAGGTGCGTATGGTGCTCGTCATCGATGCCTACGCGCATCTTCACCGTGACGGGGATATTCGTGCCCTCGGTGGCCTTGACTGCAGCGGAGACGATATTGCCAAAGAGGCGGCGCTTATAGGGCAGGGCAGAGCCGCCGCCACGCCTGGTTACCTTGGGAACGGGGCAGCCAAAGTTCATGTCGATGTGGTCCGCCAAATTCTCATCCACGATGATCTTGGCTGCTTTATAGGTATATTCCGGATCCACCGTATAAATCTGCAGGGAACGCGGATCTTCATTCGGGGCAAAGGTGGTCATGTGCATGGTTTTCTCGTTGCGCTCCACCAGGGCCCGCGCGGTGACCATCTCGCAGACATACAAGCCCGACACCGTCCCGGTGCGGGCCAGCTCCTGTTCCCTGCACAACGTGCGGAAGGCAACGTTGGTTACCCCCGCCATGGGGGCGAGGATGACGGGGGAGGAGAGATCATAGTTTCCAATGCGCAAATTCACGCCCTAATTGTGCTCGTTAACCGCAGAATTTAGCAACTGAAACGAAGGTGGCGGTTACTGAGGAATCCCATTATTGGGGTGAACGTCACAAAATGATGGTGGCGAAAACGTTAATTTTCGCTACTGTGGTCTGTGTAACTAAATTGGGTTGGCCGTAACAGCGGTCTACTCGTATATGAAGGAGGATGACAGTTGTCCGATAGAATCGCATACGCCCCGTTTGAGAAGCTCGTAGTTTCTGCAGAGGAGGCTGCGAAGTACGTCAACAATGGTGACCGCGTAGGAATCTCCGGCTTCACCGGTGCCGGTTACCCTAAGGGCTTGCCTACCGCCATTGCAGATAAGGCGAAGGCGCTGCACGAAAAGGGCGAAGAGTTCAAGATCGACCTCTTCTCCGGTGCTTCTACCGCCCCTGACTGTGACGGTGTTTTGGCAGAGGCAGAGGCCATTAACTTCCGCTCCCCATACAACTCTGACCCGCTGCTGCGTAAGCAGTTCAACGACGGCACCGCGCTTTACCAAGATATTCACCTGTCCCACTTGGGCCAGCAGGTAGAAGAGGGCTTCTACGGTGACTTCCAGGTAGCCATTATCGAGGCCGTACGCATTACCGAGGAAGGCAATATCGTGCCGTCCTCCGCAGTGGGCAATAACCTCGAATTCGTCGAGGCTGCAGACAAGATCATCATTGAGATCAACGAGTGGCAGTCCGAGAACCTTGAGGGCATGCACGACATCTACCGCATCGACAAGCTGCCTAACCGCCAGCCCATCCCGATTAACAAGCCTGGCGACCGTATCGGTACCACCTACATGGAGATCCCGGAGGAGAAGGTCGTTGCAGTTGTCAAGACCAACTCGGCAGACCGCAACGCTCCATTCCGCGAGCCAGACGAGACTTCTGAGAAGATCGCCGCTAACTTCATCGAGTTCTTGGAGGGCGAGGTTGCTGCAGGCCGCCTCGAGTACGACAAGTTCATCATGCAGTCCGGTGTGGGTAACGTGCCGAACGCCGTGATGGCAGGCCTTTTGGACTCCAAGTTCGAAAACATTCAGGCATACACCGAGGTTATCCAGGACGGCATGCTGGACCTTATCGATGCCGGCAAGATGACCGTGGCCTCTGCAACCTCCTTCGCGCTGTCGCCGGAGTACGCAGAAAAGATGAACGCGGAGGCAGACCGCTACCGCAACCACATCATCCTGCGCCCGCAGCAGATTTCCAACCACCCTGAGGTCATCCGCCGCGTCGGCCTGATTTCTTCCAACGGCATGATCGAGGGAGATATCTACGGCAATATCAACTCCACCAACGTGTCCGGTTCCCGCATCATGAACGGCACCGGTGGCTCTGGTGACTTCACCCGTAACGCGTACATCTCCACCTTCGTGTCCCCGTCCATCGCGAAGGATGGTGCCATCTCCGCTCTGGTTCCGTTCGTGTCCCACACGGACCACACCGAGCACGACACCATGGTCATCATCACCGAATACGGTGTGGCTGACCTGCGTGGCTTGGCTCCAAAGCAGCGCGTAGAGAAGATCATCGCCGTGGCTCACCCAGACTACCGTCCGCTGTTGGAGGAGTACTACGAGCGTGCGAAGCAAAACAAGTTCCAGCACACCCCGCACGACTTGAAGACTGCCTTCGATTTCCAGGTTAACTTCATGGAAAAGGGTGACATGCGCGGTTAATCCCCACCGCCACGGCAAAGGAGGGCCTCCCAGCTGGGAAGCCCTCCTTCTGCTTTGTGTGGATACTCTCAGGCGAGGGGTTAATTAGGAGATCTAAAAGTCAACACGCTAATATAGAGCGACGTTGGGCCTTTAGCTCAGTTGGTAGAGCTACGGACTTTTAATCCGCAGGTCGTGGGTTCGATCCCCACAGGGCCCACATCAGGAGCCGCCTTCGGGCGGCTCCTTTTCTAGTTTTTCACGAGCTTCTTAATGGCGTGCATAGCCTCCGCTAGCTTCTCCTTAGCCACCTCGCCGTCCTCGGCCGCCGCGCCGGCCACGCAGTGCTCTATGTGGTCTTCTAGGAGCGCCAGAGAGACGTTTTCTAGCGCTGATGTCACCGCGGAGATTTGGGTGATGATATCGATGCAGTACTGGTCCTCATCGACCATCCGGTGAATCCCGCGCGTTTGGCCTTCGATGCGCTTTAAGCGCGCCAGATAACGCGCTTTGCTCTTACTATCGGCGTTGTATCCGTGTACATCTGGTTCGTGGCACGAACAGGTTTTCTGCTGCTCAGACATGGTTAAAACTCCTTCTGGGGGAGCGATTTTGTTTCTTGGTGATGTCTCCAGTATATTTCTAGAAGTCGCCAAGAAGCGACTGGCCCCCATCGTCTAGCGGCCTAGGACACTGCCCTTTCACGGCAGCGGCACGGGTTCGAATCCCGTTGGGGGTACCAACACCCTTGTGTTGGTACGAAATAATTTTTCGTTTGGCCTTGTGGCGCAGTTGGTTAGCGCGCCGCCCTGTCACGGCGGAGGTCGCGGGTTCAAGTCCCGTCAAGGTCGCATTCTGAACAGTACACGCTTCGGCGGGTACTGTTCTTTTTTGGTTTTGGACGGTTGCTTGCAGGTGCCACACCGCTAACGGGGCATCGGCAAGCGCAGCGGAAAAATAGGCATTGTAGTGCTGATTTGTGTTGTTTCCTGACGCCTGTGTAAAGTAACTACCCGTGCCCAAGGGGCACAAAAACTGAAAATGGCCTTGTGGCGCAGTTGGTTAGCGCGCCGCCCTGTCACGGCGGAGGTCGCGGGTTCAAGTCCCGTCAAGGTCGCGGAAACCTTCGGGTTTCTGGCCAGATAGCTCAGTCGGTAGAGCACACGCCTGAAAAGTGTGGGGTCGCCAGTTCGATCCTGGCTCTGGCCACAACTATGGTCCTTCCTTATTATCAAGGAGGGGCCATTTTTGGTTTAATGGGGGACATGGAAAAAGCAATTTCTCATCAGACCGATCTGTCCCGTTTCGTGCTTACCGTTGATGGTGTGGAAGCGGGGATCTGCGAGTATGTAGATTCCGGTGATACCCGCGAGTTCAACCACACGGTCATCGGGGATGACTTCCGTGGACAGGGCTTGTCCTCACCGCTGATTAAGGCTGCCCTGGATAAAACCCGGGAGTCCGGCATGAAGGTCATCGCCACCTGCTCTGCTGTGGCGCACTTTATGGAAAAGAACCCCGAATACCAAGATCTGCTGCGCGGTTAAGCACAGCAAAAAGCGGCCCACACAGGACTGTGGGCCGCTTTTAGTCTATTTAGATGTAATAGTCCGGATCCACGAGCTTGACCCGCTCATGCCTATTTGAAGGCCGATTCTTGGCGGGGATGCCCACCGCGATGTGATCTGCCGGTACGTCCTTCGTCACAACGGCGTTGGCCCCGATGGCGGAACCGGCCCCGATGGTGATGGGGCCTAAGACCTTGGCGCCCGCGCCGATGGTGACGTTATCTTCCACCGTGGGGTGGCGTTTGGTCTGGGTGAGCACCTGACCGCCCAGCGTCACGCCGTGGTAGAGCATGACGCCATCGCCAATTTCCGCGGTTTCGCCGATGACAATGCCCATCCCGTGGTCGATAAAGAAGCGGCGCCCGATGGTGGCGCCTGGGTGGATCTCAATGCCGGTAAAAAAGCGGTTAATTTGGGCCAGGATGCGCGCAGGACCCCGCAGGCTACGCTTCCACAGCCAGTGAGATACGCGGTGCGACCAGATGGCGTGCAGGCCTGAATAGACGATCGCGTTCTCAACGTCGCCGCGGGCGGCCGGGTCGTGGTCGCGGGCATTGGCTAAATCTTCGCGGATATATTTAATAATGCTCATGCGGACTATAGTACTGATCACAAAAAGGCACCCGCCAAGATTGGCGGGTGCCTTTTATTCACGGACTAGGCTGCGGGGGCTAATTATGCCTCGCGGATGTCCTCGAAAAGAACGGTGGAAACGTAGCGCTCACCAAAGTCCGGCAGGACAACGACGATGGTCTTGCCCTCGAACTCGGGGCGCTCAGCCAGCTTCAGTGCGGCCGAGAGGTTTGCACCGGCGGAAATACCAACAAGCAGGCCCTCCTCGGTAGCAAGGGCGCGGGAGAGCTTGATGGACTCCTCGAGGGAGGCGGTCAGAACCTCATCCAGCTGCTCGCGGTCGAGCACGTCCGGTACGAAGTTGGCGCCCAGGCCCTGGATCTTGTGCGGACCAGCCTGGCCTTCAGACAGCACAGGGGAGTCAGCCGGCTCAACAGCAGCGAGGTGGACGTCTGGGTTCTTGGACTTCAGGTAGCGGCCTGCACCGGTGACGGTGCCGCCGGTGCCGACGCCTGCGACGAAGGCATCGACATTGCCCTCGGCGTCTTCCCAGATCTCCGGGCCGGTGGTGTCCTCGTGGATCTTGGGGTTGGCCTCGTTAGCGAACTGGGAAGCCAAGATGGCGTTGTCGCGCTCGGCGACGATTTCGTTGGCCTTATCAACCGCACCCTGCATACCGGCAGCGCCCGGCGTCAAGATGATTTCTGCACCGTAAGCGCGAAGCAGGACCTTGCGCTCATTGGACATGGTCTCTGGCATGGTGAGGACAACGTCGTAGCCCAAGGTGGCGCCGGCCAGAGCCAAGGCAATACCGGTATTACCGGAGGTGGCCTCAACGATGGTGCCGCCTGGCTTCAGGTCGCCGGACTCCTCGGCGGCCTTGATGATGGCCAGACCGATGCGGTCCTTAACGGAGTTACCAGGGTTAAAGGACTCCACCTTGGCCAGCACGGTGGCACCCTTGCCCTCTGCCAAGCGGTTAATGCGGATGAGGGGGGTACCGCCGATGGTCTCTAGGACATTGTTGTAAATAGCCATTTATTAGGACTCCTTTGGGAATCATATTCGTGGTCAAATCAGGTACAAGCGTAAGGATACACTATTTAAGTAGACAGAGTGGTATATTTATTACAGACAACCTATTCGGGCATGAAATGTGGGATTCGCAGCCGCGGAGGCAAAGGGACGATTTCGAATTACCCCCACTTGCTGTCTATAATTCCACGTAGTTACCCGCTGGTCCCCAAGTTTTCGGGGATATCGGGTGCACCTACTTGGTTACCCCCGACGAGGAAAGAGTCTCATGGAGTCGCATCGCCTCAAAGATGATGAAGAATCCGTACGCGCGGCACTGTCGTCTCTCAAAACCGCCACCGGAATCCCAGTGACGATGTACGCAACATTATTGGCGGATAATCGCCTACAAATTACCCAGTGGGTGGGCCTGCGTACACCGGCGCTGCAGAATCTGCTTATCGATGCCGGCGTGGGCGTCGGCGGGCGCGTCATCACCACCCGCCGCGCGGTGGGCGTTTCGGACTACACGCGTGCCACCACCATTTCCCACGAGAACGACAGCGTAATCCAAGACGAAGGCCTGCACTCGATTGTTGCGGTACCGGTTACCGTGCAGCGTGAAATCCGCGGAGTGCTTTACGTTGGCGTGCACTCCCCAGTGCGCTTGGGGGATAAGGTCATCGAGGAAGTTACGATGACGGCGCGGACCCTGGAGCAAGACCTCGCGGTCAATTCCGCGATGCGCCGCGCCGATGGTGGAAAGGGGGGCGCCTCCCGCGGCCATGCCATGAACGGTGCGGAATGGGAACAGGTTCGTTCCACCCACTCCAAGCTGCGCATGCTGGCCAACCGCGTCGAGGACGAGGAGTTGCGCAAGGAACTTGAGGCACTCTGCGATCAGATGGTCTCCCCCGTGCGCGTGAAGCAATCGACCAAGCTTTCCGCCCGCGAACTCGACGTCCTCTCTTGCGTGGCACTCGGCCACACCAACGTGGAAGCGGCGGAAGAAATGGGCATCGGCGCCGAAACCGTCAAATCCTACCTGCGCTCTGTAATGCGCAAGTTGGGGGCGCACACTCGCTATGAAGCCGTCAATGCCGCCCGCCGGATCGGCGCGTTGCCCTGATAACCGGTAGCGTAGAAAGCTGTGAAAGATCAGTTTATTGTTTCCGGCGGTGCCCGCCTTGCAGGCACCGTCAAAGTAGATGGCGCCAAAAACAGCGTCCTTAAGCTCATGGCCGCCGCATTGCTGGCGGAGGGGACGACGACGCTGACCAATTGCCCAGAGATTCTGGACGTACCTTTGATGAAGAAGGTGCTCGAGGGCTTGGGCTGTGAGGTGACAATTGATGGCAGTACCGTCCGCATCACCACCCCCGCGACGCCGCAATCGAACGCGGACTTTGATGCGGTCCGCCAATTTAGGGCATCGGTATGCGTCCTAGGCCCACTGACCTCGCGCTGCGGGCATGCGAAGGTTGCGTTGCCCGGCGGTGATGCGATTGGCTCGCGCCCGCTCGATATGCACCAGACCGGCCTAGAAAAACTCGGCGCCACCACCCGCATTGAACACGGCGCTGTGGTTGCTGAGGCCTCCGAGCTTCGCGGTTCCACAATCCGTTTGGACTTTCCGTCCGTTGGCGCGACCGAAAACATCTTGACCGCCGCCGTCTTGGCCGAAGGCACCACCGTCCTCCACAATGCCGCCCGCGAGCCCGAGATTGTGGACCTGTGCGAGATGATGAAATCCATGGGCGCCAATATCGAAGGCGCAGGTACCTCCGAGGTCACCATCCACGGCGTGGACCGGCTTAACCCCACGGAGCACGAGGTCATCGGTGACCGCATCGTGGCCGGCACTTGGGCTTATGCCGCCGCCATGACGCAAGGCGATATCACCGTCGGCGGCATTGCCCCGCGCCACCTGCACCTTCCGCTGGAAAAGCTGAAGTCCGCCGGTGCGGATATTGAAACCTATGAAAACGGCTTCCGCGTGCGCATGGAAAAGCGCCCCACCGCGGTGGATTACCAGACGTTGCCTTTCCCAGGCTTTCCGACGGACCTCCAACCCATGGCCATCGGCATTTCCGCCATCGCCGAAGGAACCACCGTGATCACGGAGAACGTCTTTGAATCCCGGTTCCGCTTCGTTGACGAGATGCTGCGCCTGGGTGCCGATGCCCAAGTTGATGGCCATCACGTGGTGGTGCGAGGTAAGGAGCATCTTTCCTCTACGCATGTATGGAGTTCCGATATCCGCGCCGGCGCTGGCCTGGTTCTTTCTGCACTGTGTGCCGACGAAGCCACGACCGTTCACGATGTCTTCCATATCGACCGCGGCTATCCCCACTTTGTGGAGAACCTTTCGCGGCTTGGAGCCACCATCGAAAGGACGCAGGAAGAAGAAATCTTCTAATTAACCTCTCCCCAGTACGCATTTTCACGGTGTGTACTGGGGATTTGTGTGTTTTCTGGAGTGGGGTGTAACTTTATCGAAGTCGCCGAGAGGTAGCCGGTTGGTTACTTTTGAGTGACTTTTTGTACTGACTTGGTTCGAGGATTTGACTTGGTTCAGGTTGTTGGGTAGGTTAGTACGAGCCGCCGATGAGAGGTTAACGTTTGGTTAATTTTCTTGTGGTGTGTGGATGTTGTTTGAGAACTCAATAGTGTGCCAATGTACTTATTTTTTATTTTTGTGTGCATGGTTGTGTGTTGATTGGTCTGTTGGCCAGCAAGCTTAAAGTAGGTTTGTTGGTTGGTGTGTGCCGGTAAGGTGTTGGAATACGCATCTTTTTGAATACTGTTTAGTGTTTCGGCTGCATTGATGGATTGGTTGGCATGTGATTGTGTTCAACTTTTTGTCTCCCTTTTTTGTGCCCCGTCGGGTTGGGGAGGCAGTTTATTTTTTCTTGTAGTAATTTTTGGACGCCAGCATGAGCCTTTATTGGTTTGTGGTGGTTTGTTCTTTTGGTTAGGTTTGGGCTTTTCACGGCCTTTTCAGGATTTTGTTGTTCTGAAATTTTTCTTTTTGTGGAGAGTTTGATCCTGGCTCAGGACGAACGCTGGCGGCGTGCTTAACACATGCAAGTCGAACGGAAAGGCCCTGCTTGCAGGGTACTCGAGTGGCGAACGGGTGAGTAACACGTGGGTGATCTGCCCTGCACTTCGGGATAAGCTTGGGAAACTGGGTCTAATACCGGATAGGACCGCACTTTAGTGTGTGTGGTGGAAAGTTTTTTCGGTGTAGGATGAGCTCGCGGCCTATCAGCTTGTTGGTGGGGTAATGGCCTACCAAGGCGGCGACGGGTAGCCGGCCTGAGAGGGTGTACGGCCACATTGGGACTGAGATACGGCCCAGACTCCTACGGGAGGCAGCAGTGGGGAATATTGCACAATGGGCGCAAGCCTGATGCAGCGACGCCGCGTGGGGGATGAAGGCCTTCGGGTTGTAAACTCCTTTCGCTAGGGACGAAGCTTTGTGTGACGGTACCTAGATAAGAAGCACCGGCTAACTACGTGCCAGCAGCCGCGGTAATACGTAGGGTGCGAGCGTTGTCCGGAATTACTGGGCGTAAAGGGCTCGTAGGTGGTTTGTCGCGTCGTCTGTGAAATTCTGGGGCTTAACTCCGGGCGTGCAGGCGATACGGGCATAACTTGAGTACTGTAGGGGTAACTGGAATTCCTGGTGTAGCGGTGAAATGCGCAGATATCAGGAGGAACACCGATGGCGAAGGCAGGTTACTGGGCAGTTACTGACGCTGAGGAGCGAAAGCATGGGTAGCGAACAGGATTAGATACCCTGGTAGTCCATGCCGTAAACGGTGGGCGCTAGGTGTGAGGGTCTTTCTACGACTTTCGTGCCGTAGCTAACGCATTAAGCGCCCCGCCTGGGGAGTACGGCCGCAAGGCTAAAACTCAAAGGAATTGACGGGGGCCCGCACAAGCGGCGGAGCATGTGGATTAATTCGATGCAACGCGAAGAACCTTACCTGGGCTTGACATACATCAGATCGCTGCAGAGATGTAGTTTCCCTTTGTGGTTGGTGTACAGGTGGTGCATGGTTGTCGTCAGCTCGTGTCGTGAGATGTTGGGTTAAGTCCCGCAACGAGCGCAACCCTTGTCTTATGTTGCCAGCATTTGGTTGGGGACTCATGAGAGACTGCCGGGGTTAACTCGGAGGAAGGTGGGGATGACGTCAAATCATCATGCCCCTTATGTCCAGGGCTTCACACATGCTACAATGGTCGGTACAATGCGCTGCGACACTGTGAGGTGGAGCGAATCGCTGAAAGCCGGTCTTAGTTCGGATTGGGGTCTGCAACTCGACCCCATGAAGTCGGAGTCGCTAGTAATCGCAGATCAGCAATGCTGCGGTGAATACGTTCCCGGGCCTTGTACACACCGCCCGTCACGTCATGAAAGTTGGTAACACCCGAAGCCGGTGGCCTAAACGTGTTAGGGAGCCGTCGAAGGTGGGATCGGCGATTGGGACGAAGTCGTAACAAGGTACCCGTACCGGAAGGTGCGGGTGGATCACCTCCTTTCTAAGGAGCTTTTAATAGGCTGCAGTTGCAGCCAATGGCCCATAGTTGTGGGTTGCCTACACAGTTTGTGTGGGTTGGTGGTTGAGTAGGCGAGTGTTCTGCTGCCACCGATTGTTTGGAAATTCCGGGTAGGAGACACACCTTAATCGACAGTATCAAGTGTTTGAATGGTGCTTTGTGGCATGCGTAAAAGTGTCCATGCATACAAAATATAATGTTGTGGATAAGTTGTTGGTGCATTGTTGGGTGTCTGGGGCATTATCCCCTTAGTGTGTGCCTGACTGGTTGATGGATGCCATCTGTTGTGGTGGTGTGTGTTGCTGGTTTGGGGTGTTGTGTGAGAACTGTATAGTGGACGCGAGCATCTGCATGATGCCATCGGCTGTTTGTGGTTGGTGGTGTTTTGTGTGTGTGATGTGATTTTTCTTTTTTGTTTATTTTGTCAAGTTCACTTGTTGCTACCGCATGTGGCTGCATGGCTTTTTGTTGGTTGTGTGGTTTGTGTGTGGTGGTTGGTGTGTTCGTTATTGAGGGCGCATGGTGGATGCCTTGGCATGCTGAGCCGATGAAGGACGTGTAAGGCTGCGTTAAGCCTCGGGGAGTTGTCAATAAAGCGTTGATCCGAGGATGTCCGAATGGGGAAACCTGGCCCTGGTTATGTGGGGTTACCCTTCAGTGAATTCATAGCTGTTGTGGGGGTTACGCGGGGAAGTGAAACATCTCAGTACCCGTAGGAGGAGAAAATAATAATGATTCTGCTAGTAGTGGCGAACGAACGTGGATGAGGCTAAACCGTGTGCATGTGATACCTGGTAGGGGTTGTGTGTGCGGTGTTGTGGGGCCTAGCTTTGTGTCATCTACCAGTGGCACGCCCTTTTTCGCATTGTTGTTAGGTGAAGTGGTTTGGAATGATCTACCGGAGTAGGTGAGAGTCCTGTAGCTGAAGATGATGATGTGGGGGTTGTTGGGTTCCCGAGTAGCAACGGGCTCGTGGAATCTGTTGTGAATCTGCCGGGACCACCCGGTAAGCCTAAATACTCAGTGTGACCGATAGTGGATAGTACCGTGAGGGAATGGTGAAAAGTACCCCGGGAGGGGAGTGAAATAGTTCCTGAAACCATGTGCTTACAATCCGTCAGAGCACCTTGTGTGTGTGATGGCGTGCCTTTTGAAGAATGAGCCTGCGAGTCAGCGGCATGTCGCGAGGTTAACCCGTGTGGGGTAGTCGTAGGGAAACCGAATCCTAATGGGGTGGTTAGTGGCATGTCCTGGACCCGAAGCGGGGTGATCTACCCATGGCCAGTGTGAAGCAGCTGTAAGAGGTTGTGGAGGCGCGAACCCACGTAGGTTGAAAACTGCGGGGATGAGCTGTGGGTAGGGGTGAAAGGCCAATCAAACTCCGTGATAGCTGGTTCTCCCCGAAATGCATTTAGGTGCAGCGTCGTATTAGCTTGGTGGAGGTAGAGCGACTGGTTGGTTGAGCGGGACTACAATCTTAGCAATGTCAGCCAAACTCCGAATGCCATCAATTGTGTTGTGCGGCAGTGAGACTGTGGGGGATAAGCTTCATAGTCGAGAGGGAAACAGCCCAGAGCGCCGGTTAAGGCCCCTAAGGGTGTACTAAGTGGAAAAGGATGTGGGATCGCGAAGACAGCCAGGAGGTTGGCTTAGAAGCAGCCATCCTTGAAAGAGTGCGTAATAGCTCACTGGTCGAGTGGTTCTGCGCCGACAATGTAGTGGGGCTCAAGTACACCGCCGAAGCCGCGGCAAGCAACAGTTTTTGTTGTTTGGGTAGGGGAGCGTCGTGCATGGGTGGAAGCGTTACCGTGAGGAGGCGTGGACTGTGTGCGAGTGAGAATGCAGGCATGAGTAACGAATTGTAAGGTGAGAATCCTTACCGCCGGATGACTAAGGGTTCCTGGGTCAAGTTCGTCTTCCCAGGGTGAGTCGGGACCTAAGGCGAGGCCGACAGGCGTAGTCGATGGATAACCAGTTGATATTCTGGTACCCGTACATGTGCGCCCATGATGAAGCACTGATACTAACCACTGCGGATACGCTACCTAGCATTCTTTGAGTGTTGGTGGTGTTGATGTCGTGGGGCCTGATGTGTGGTTCAAGTGATGGGGTGACGCAGTGAGGTAGCCGCGCCACTTAGTGGATTGGTGGTGTAAGCGTGTAGGCCGTGTGGTAGGTAAATCCGCCGCACATGTGGTTGAGGCGTGATGCGTAGACCCTAAAGGGGTTGATGGTGGTGATCCTGTACTGTCGAGAAAAGCCTCTAGCGAGTGTGTGTATGGCCCGTACCCTAAACCGACACAGGTGGTCAGGTTGAAGATACTAAGGCGTTCGGGTGAACTGTGGTTAAGGAATTCGGCAAAATGCCCCCGTAACTTCGGGAGAAGGGGGGCCCTGTGACGTGAAGGCACTAGCTGCTGGAGTGTTGTGGGGTCGCAGAGAATAGAGGGAAGCGACTGTTTATCAAAAACACAGGTCCATGCGAAGACGTTAAGTTGATGTATATGGACTGACGCCTGCCCGGTGCTGGAAGGTTAAGAGGACCGGTTAGTAACCTTTGTGGTTGCGAAGCTGAGAATTTAAGCCCCAGTAAACGGCGGTGGTAACTATAACCATCCTAAGGTAGCGAAATTCCTTGTCGGGTAAGTTCCGACCTGCACGAATGGCGTAACGACTTCTCTGCTGTCTCGACCACAGGCCCGGTGAAATTGCATTACGAGTAAAGATGCTCGTTACGCGCGGCAGGACGAAAAGACCCCGGGACCTTCACTATAGCTTGGTATTGGTGTTTGGTTCGGTTTGTGTAGGATAGGTGGGAGACTGTGAAATCATCACGCTAGTGGTGGTGGAGTCGTTGTTGAAATACCACTCTGATCGGATTGAGCATCTAACCTTGGCCCATGATCTGGGTTGGGGACAGTGCCTGGTGGGTAGTTTAACTGGGGCGGTTGCCTCCCAAAATGTAACGGAGGCGCCCAAAGGTTCCCTCAGCCTGGTTGGCAATCAGGTGGTGAGTGTAAGTGCACAAGGGAGCTTGACTGTGAGACAGACATGTCGAGCAGGGACGAAAGTCGGGACTAGTGATCCGGCACCTACTTGTGGATGTGGTGTCGCTCAACGGATAAAAGGTACCCCGGGGATAACAGGCTGATCTTCCCCAAGAGTCCATATCGACGGGATGGTTTGGCACCTCGATGTCGGCTCGTCGCATCCTGGGGCTGGAGTAGGTCCCAAGGGTTGGGCTGTTCGCCCATTAAAGCGGCACGCGAGCTGGGTTCAGAACGTCGTGAGACAGTTCGGTCTCTATCCGCCGCGCGCGTTGAAACTTGAAGAAGGCTGTCCCTAGTACGAGAGGACCGGGACGGACGTACCTCTAGTGTGCCAGTTATCCCGCCAGGGGTATCGCTGGTTGGCTACGTACGGAAGGGATAACCGCTGAAAGCATCTAAGCGGGAAGCCTGTTTTAAGATGAGGTTTCTTTTGAGGTCCCCTAAAGACTATGGGGTAGATAGGCCAGACTTGGAAGCACTGTAAGGTGTGAAGGCTACTGGTACTAATTGACCAAAACAAACACACCACAACAACCCAAACAATGTTTGGATATGTTGGGTGGACTTGTGAAGCGAGTAAACAAATAAATGAACACATTATTGTGTGTCGCGTCCACTATGCAGTATCTGACACAACACCACACGCAGTGGTGGGTAGTGTTCTTTTAGGTTTGTCGGTGGTTTATAGCTACAGGGAAACGCCCGGTCCCATTCCGAACCCGGAAGCTAAGCCTGTACGCGCTGATGGTACTGCAACCGGGAGGTTGTGGGAGAGTAAGTCACCGCCGACACCAAACAACAAAAACAATAATAAAATAGTGTTTATACGGTAGTCCCCGAAAGACCACCACCCCGAATAATTGTGGGTGGTTGGTGTTTCGGGGACTACTTGTCGTTTCACCCCTGCTTGTATTTGCGACGTGTACTCTGTCGAGCAGGGGGAATGTGTGGTGGGGTGTCGTGGTTTTACCCCCTAGTGTCAGGTGTGGTGGGTAGGGTGAATCCCTGTTAGACGAAAACACATTCGACATTTATGAGGGTGTAGTACACCCCGGGGGATACGACCACGATGACAAGTAGCACACCACCACCCACCACGACAGACCACGCGCACGTAGGCGGGCCGGTGCATGACACCACGGCGGGAGATACCCGTCTACCCAGCGCTACTTGCGCGGCAGGCGAATCCGAGCGCGCCGATGGTATAGCTGATGCACGCATGATCACTGCCGCTGACGGCGACGAGGCACCTGATACCGACACTGATGCTGAGGCAGGAGAACCGGTAGTCTTTTATGCCACCAACACACCCGGCAACCCTATTGCCGCAGCTGGAGCACACGCCCGAAAAAACTCCTGGTTTTTCTACCAATCACTTTTGCCAGACCTCGACGACGACGTGGACTTGACACTGACCAGCCTGGCTAAAGACCTAGGCCTAACCTATAGCACCCTGTCGGGGATTATCAGGGCACACTTCCGCATGCAAGAACTACCGCTAGTGGCAGCCACGAATTCTGAGCAGTGGATCCTGGATACACCACGCCTGAGGGTTATCGACAGGGAAATAGAACGTATAGGCGACAACCACGACCACATAGGCCTAGTCGATGCCGCCCTAGCAGACTTCCTCACCCCGACAGCACCGTGCCAGCATGTACCCACAGTGGCAGAAATCCGCCGGTTTATCCGCGACTTCATCGACACCCACAATCTCACAGACGAAGACACCGACGAGGTCGAGCCCACCCTTAACGTGTCAGTGCATAACAACCGCGCCACTATCAGTCTGACGTGTGATAAAGCTACGGCCGCTATTATCGCCCGCCACATCGATTCCCAAGCCGACAATAATCAGTGTGGTGCCGGTGAGGCGCTTATCCAACTCATCCTGGATGACACGCATACGGGCCTGACCCCCGGAAAGTAGACACGACGCGGGTTAGCTATGCTGCTTGGGTCAGTGTAGCTGATGTGAGTGCTTCGAAGTCATCGGGGGCTAGAAGGTTGCACCAGGAATGCCGTCTGCGGGTGTTGTAGCGCATGCACCATCGAAAGACTTCCTGCCGGCAGATAATGGGATTATCAAAGACTTTCCGATCACGCAGAACTTCACGCTTTAAGGTGGCGTTAAATGACTCTGCCAGGGCATTATTGAAGCGTCCTGGGTTTAGTTCCTACCTCAGCTAAGGAAGGATTGAACTATGCCTAGAAAGTATTCCGTCGAGTTCAAGGAGAAGGCGGTCCATCAGATCATCGAAATGGTCCGCCTGGAGTCTTGCTCACTGCAACGCGCCTACACGGAGGTCGGTGAGCTGCTTGGAGTATCTCACCACACGTTGCGGGCTTGGTACCGTGACAGCGCTTCAGTACGTGATGACTCGGACGCTTCAGGCGGCGAAACAATGGAAGAAGAGCTCAAGCGTCTGCGCCGAGAAAACCGCGAACTGAAACGAGCAAACGGGATTCTTAAGACTGCTTCGGCTTTTTTCGCAGCGGAACTCGACCGACCCACGACCAAATGATCTCTTACATCGACGCGTATAAAGATCAGTTTGGGGCCCGGGTCCATCTGCAGAGTCCTTAAACAAGCAGATCGTGGATTCATCACCTCACGCGGCTACCGCAAAGCCACCACACGTGTTCCCAGCGCAAGAGCCTTAAGCGATAGCCTGCTCATCCCAGAGATACAGCGTGTGCATGCGGAAAACTTCTCGGTCTACGGCATCCGCAAAATGTGGCACGCCATGAACCGTGAAGGCTTTCATATCGGCCGCGACAAGACCGCACGTCTGATGAAACTCGCAGGTGTTTCCGGCCGCCGACGTGGACGAACCCCTGTGACAACGATTAGCCCGAAGGCACCGGATCATCGCCCAGACCTTGTACAGCGAGACTTCCGTGCGCAGGCGCCAGGCAGGTTGTGGGTTGCCGACATTACCTACGTTCGCACCCTGTCAGGATTCGCCTACACCGCATTTGTCGTGGATGTATTCAGCCGAAAAATTGTTGGTGTCGCTACACGATCGACAATGCGCACCGACGCGCTGCCGATGGAGGCTTTGGAGCATGCGTTAACGACTGCAGGGCGAATTCATGGAAACCAGTTAATTCACCATAGCGATCGGGGCAGCCAGTATGTGTCGTGGAAGTATTCCACTGCGCTAGCTGAGTCAGGAATCCGCCCGAGTGTGGGAACAGTCGGCGATTCTTACGACAATGCGCTAGCCGAAACAGTCAACGGTCTCTACAAGGCTGAACTGATTCATGTCCAAGGCCCGTGGACGTCGGTCGGAGAAGTCGAACTGGCCACCTTGCGGTGGGTGCATTGGTGGAACACCAAGCGGCTTCATGAAGCTTTGGACTACGCCACCCCACAGGAAGTAGAAACCGAGTACTATCTCACCCAGCCCATCAACACAGGGCCGTAAAAGAAGCGGAACTAAACCCAGGACGCTTCATGCGAAAGACACCACAGATCCACGCGCGGATTTAATGCTAGGCATTTTAGGTTCGTTTGCGGAGTTTGAGCGGGCCATTATCCGCGAACGCCAAGCAGAGGGGATTGCGCTGGCGAAAAAGGCAGGAAAGTACAAAGGCCGCAAGCCTGCTCTTAGCCCGCAGCAAGTAGCGGAGATTAAGCAGCGCACAATGGCAGGGGAGTCGAAAGCAGCCTTGGCACGGGAATTCGGAGTCACTCGCCCTACTGTGTATCGGGCGTTGAAGAACGCATAGATGCGGCGATGGGGGGGGCGGGTGAATATACGCCCCACGGCGCTTGCCACATGGCAGGACATTTACGGTTCCAGGCACGCCTACAGGTAGCCTTACGCACATTTCCCCTCGTGGGCGGCTTTTACAAGGGCTGGCGAAGGCACGCCCCCAGGTCTCGCTAGCGTGTGGTTTTACCTGCACTTTCTCCGCCTGGGCAACGTTCACCGAATAAAGAGAAAGGGCGCCCCCACCTTGAAGAATCGGAGCTGTCGACGCCGACGATAATCGGAGCTGGACCGGTGAGAAATGTCAAGTCAGGTTCCTTCCTAAAAGGTCATGTGGTGGGCGGACGAGGTATCAGCTTGGGCGGAGACTGCAGGATGTGGTTCCCTATCAGAGGTGGACGAGTTCGATGCCTGCAAGTGCGATGCCTGTGACGAGAATGGTTGAGGCTGCGGCCAGGATGAAGGGTCGGGCTCCGACCCGGATGAGGTTGCGGATCTTCACCCCACATCCCAGTCCAAACATTGCGGCGGACAACAAAGCCGTTTGCGCGAGGCTTCCTGCGTGGATGAGGCCCTCGGGCAGGTCCAGTGTGGAACGGAGCACGATCATGACCAGGAAGCCAATGATGAACAGTGGGACGATCGCAGGACGCTTTTCATCGGGTTTGACGTTTCCTGACCGGCGTTGGCGAATGCTCAAAATCGCGACGATCGGGGCGAGCAGCAGGACGCGGGCGAGTTTGACGATGACGGCGACAGCCAGCGCCCCGCCGCCGATTATTCCTCCGGCGGCGACAACCTGAGCGATCTCGTGGATGGAGCCACCGGCCCACATGCCGTTGAGTTCAGGCTCCATGCCCAGCAGCTGGCCGAGCAAGGGAATCGCCGGAATCATGAGTGTGCCGAAGATGACCACCAAGGCCACGGCGGTGACCACGTCCTCTTCGTCTGAGTCGGTGACCCCTTCGACTCCGGCCACAGCGGCGGCGCCGCAAATAGAGAAACCACATGCTATGAGCAGAACCTGGGCGGAACGCATCTTCATCAGCCGCCCGATCAGGATGGTTCCGAAAATGCCTCCGGCCACGATGCACACGATGACCACGAGCATGGGCGCACCGAGGGAGACAATGTCTGAGAGCACCAGTTGCAGGCCCAGGAAGACGATTCCCAATCGGAGCAGCTTCTTGGAAGCCAGCGTCAGTCCCGGTGCCGTGGACTCGGGTAGGCGAACCACGTTGGTCAGGGCGATGCCGAGCACGATCGCGACGATCAGTGGGCTGACACCGGGAAGGAAGACGTTAACGGTCATCGCGATTGCCACAGCGACCGCACACAAAAGCAACCCGGGGGAATATTTTTTCAGTGCGTAGGAGCCGCGGCGGGCTGTTATGGGATCTGTCTGTTGTATTTGCGTTGACATACTTCCATACTTCACTGATCCCCGTCAGCCCGCTAGACGGCAATTTCGCATCATGGTATATGCTTTTGATATGAGCGAAGCTTGGCCGAACCTTCAAGTACTGGAACTCTTCGTTGCCGTGGTGGACGAAGGCAGCGTGGGGGCAGGCGCACGGAAAGTGGGGATGGCGCAGCCCAACGCAAGCCGAGCCATCGCGGAGCTGGAGACGGGGATGAAAACGGCTTTGCTTGAGCGCAGCCCCCGCGGTTCGGAACCGACGGCACTGGGGTTGTTGCTGGCTGTTCAAGCCCGTGAACTACTTGATGCCGGGCAACGCTTCAACGATTGGTCACGGTCTAGCCGCAGCAACGAAACGTTGGAACTTCGTGTGGGGGCCAGCATGACCATCGCAGAAACCCTGCTACCGGTCTGGCTGACAGAGTTGAAACGTCGATTGCCGCCGGTCCGCATCGAGGTGCAGGTGCTGAATTCGGCGCAGGTTCTCCAAGAAGTGCAAAGGGGCATTCTTCAACTGGGTTTCGTTGAGACCCCGAACGTTCCCATGCGGTTGAATGCCCGGGTCGTCCAAGAGGATGAGTTGCTGGTAGTTGTCGCTCCCAACCATGAATGGGCGAACCGTACGAGCAGGATCGGTTTGCAAGAGCTGGCGGAAACCCCCTTGGTTGTCAGGGAGCCTGGCTCAGGTACCCGCGAGGCGCTGCAAGAGGTGTTGGCTGGGGCCGTCACTGTCGAGCCGATGCAGGTGCTTGCCAGCAACGCCGCGGTGCGCGTTGCTGTTGCTTCCGGGGCGGGTCCTGCTGTCCTGAGCGAACTCGCCCTTCGTAGCCAGCTCGAGAGCGGGGACCTGTTGCGCGTTCCCTTTGAGGGTCAAGGGATCAGCCGCCCCCTGACGGCCGTCTGGTCAGGACCTCGACGATTGACAGGAGTCGCGGCCGAACTGGTCGCTGTGGCCGCTGCCAAACCGTAGCCGGTGGCAGCAAGTCCCGTCTTCGAAGAAGTCATCAGCATCCGTACAAGATGCTCCCCCTGTAGTCCCGAGCCCCAAGCAGTGCCCGTGCCTTGGGCGGTCTGACATGCCAACCCTTCCGGCTCAACATCGTCCGCCTCTTACCCGCAAGCCATGAATTAAATACGGGGTAGAGAGTTGTAAATAACCCGGACCGGCTGAGAATTCGGCAAGGCAGCACCTTCTTGAATCCGCATGGTTCCTCGGCCATGTGCTTTACTCTCGTCTGAGCGCGAGTTTGCCTCGAGCCCTCCGGGTCTGTACTTTCGCCAGGGCAGCCAGGGCATCTGCAAACGGATAAACCTGCTCAAGCTCCAAATGAATCTCCCCTGCGGCGATCTGCTCCATGAGTTGCACCAAATCATCGAGAACGTCCATTTGATAGGGGACCCCGTTATGTGTATGCCACGTTCGGAGATGTGTGCATCTCCGGAGATCGACACCAATGTTCCACCGTCCTTCACGACGGGCAAACTTTCCGCCGAGGTGCCCGGTTGCACCGCCAAGACAGCGTCGACGCCATTGGGCATCCACTCCAGGATCTGCTCGCGCCAATGGGGGTTGCCGTAGTCAACTACCTTGTGCGCGCCGAGCGAAAGCATGTAGTCGTGATTGGGTTTCGACGCGGATGCGGCAACGTGCCATCCGCGTTGGCGTGCAAGTTGGATGGCGACCGTGCCGATCGCCCCCGAGCCACCAGCAATGAAGAGCGACCCGTCAACGGGCGCTGAACTGCAGGTTTGGCTTCCAAACGAAAAGGACGCCCCACCCGCCAAAAAATTGAACTGGCCCCCAAATCAGCCCATGGGATGATGGGACACTGCGACCAGGCGGGTTACTATGTAGAAAGGTAATTTCCCATTTACAAGGAGAACACGCTTTATGACTGATGCCGCGGCGCGCGCCGTTGACTTGTTTAAGCAATACGGAAGCGATGATACGGCGGTTATCGCCCTTGATCACGTTTCCATTGAGTTTGGAAAGAACCAATTCACGGCCATTATGGGCCCTTCGGGCTCGGGCAAGTCCACGTTGATGCACACGATGGCAGGGTTGGACTCTGCTAGCTCTGGTTCGGCGTTTATCGGTGATACCGATATGTCGCACCTCAATGACAAGGAAATTACGGCGTTGCGTCGTGACCGCTTAGGATTTATTTTCCAGTCCTTCAACTTGGTCCCTACCTTGACGGCTGCGGAAAACATCACGCTGCCGACTGATATCGCGGGCAAGGACGTCGACAAGCAATGGTTTGAAGAAGTCACCCGTCGCCTGGGGCTGGCGGAGCGTTTGGAGCACCGCCCGGCTGAGCTGTCTGGTGGTCAGCAGCAGCGTGTCGCCTGTGCTCGCGCCTTAGTGTCGCGGCCGGAGATTATTTTTGGCGATGAGCCTACGGGTAACTTGGATTCCAATTCTTCGGCCGAGGTATTGGATATTCTGCGCACTGCGGTGGACCAGGATAACCAGACTGTGGTCATTGTGACGCACGATGCTAAGGCGGCGTCGTACGCCGATCGTGTTGTTTTCCTTGCTGATGGCAAGCTCGTTAATGAACTGCAGGATCCAACGATGGAGGCCATTCACAATGTAATGGCAGAGATTGAGGGTTAAATGGCACGCGGAAACGCAATGCGCAGGGTATCCGTGCGCAATATTTTGGCGCATAAATTGCGCCTTGGCCTGACAATTTTGGCGGTGGTCTTGGGCACCGCCTTTATTGCAGGCTCTTTCATGTTCACTAACTCATTGAAGGCCACTTTTGATTCTGCGGTGGATAACCAGTTCCGCGGGGTAGACGCGGTGGTTAGTGAGAACGATGACAGCGACCAGAAGCTGGATGAAGGGCTGCGCAAGCAGCTGCTTGATGATGACGACGTTAAAAACATCAACGTCGCTGACTCGCAGACTGTGGTTGTAGCCGATGAAAACTCGGAGGCTTTCCAAACCCAAAGCGGTACTGCGAGCCTCGTGCCATACTATCCCGCGGATAAAACGGTCGGTGGCGCGAGCGAACTCACTGAAGGCGATGAGCCAAAGGCCAAAGATGAGGTGACGATCAATTCTTCTGCAGCGGAGAAATACGATATCTCCGTTGGCCAGAAGCTTCTGGTAGTCCATTCGGATAGCCAGGATGAGGTTAAGGTCACGGGCATCGTGGAGCCGCCGGTGGAGCAGGGCGATAGCATCGAGCTGCGCATGGACGAGTCGGATTACCTGGAGCGCTTTGGTGATCCTTCCCAGCTGAAGGTCTCTGCCGCCGATGGCGTGGATGCGAATGCGCTTGTCGATGACCTGAATGACAAATTCGACATCAAAGCAGAGTCCGGCGAACGCCTTGCAGAGCAGACCAGTGAGGCAATGACCGAGGCGTTGAAGTTTGTGAACTACTTCCTCGTTGCCTTTGGTCTAATCGCCTTGTTGGTGGGCACCT
The DNA here is from genome assembly GCF_046717465.1 of Corynebacterium limaceinasi. NCBI lineage: Bacteria > Bacillati > Actinomycetota > Actinomycetes > Mycobacteriales > Corynebacteriaceae > Corynebacterium > Corynebacterium limaceinasi. Next base: position 2,045,762 of record NZ_CP177100.1, on the reverse strand, counting down.
TTATTATTGCCAATACCTTCTCCATGATCGTGGCCCAGCGCATTAAGGAGTTCGCGCTCTTGCGTGCATTGGGTGCGTCGCGCCGCCAGATCACCAATTCCGTTGTGGTGGAATCCGTCATCGTGGGCGTGCTGGGGTCCATCGTCGGCGTTGTTGCCGGCGTGGGATTGGTCGCCGTAATCAAGGCGGTGATGGGCGCCAACGGTATGGACATTGGCGGCGGTCTGGGACTGAGCGTTTCCGCCGTGGTAGTTCCGATCATTTTGGGCACGATTGTCACCGTGGTCTCTGCGTGGGCCCCGGCGCGGCGCGCGGGTGCCGTGGAGCCGGTCGAAGCGATGCGCACGACGGAATCGGCCTCCGGTTCTTCGCTGAAGGTCCGGACGATTTTCGGTGCGATCCTCATGATCGGCGGCATTATTGCGGCGTTTGCGGGCGTGCTTAGCGATGCCGAAACGAACGTCCGCGCCATCCTCGTCGGCCTCGGCGCCGTCGGGGTGATTATCGGTTTCTTCTTGGCAGGACCGGCGCTCTCTTTGCCGCTAGTACCAACGCTGGGCAAGGCTATTGGAGCGCCTTTCGGGTCCATCGGCAAGCTGGCTGCTACCAACTCGCGGCGTAACCCGCGCCGCACTGCCGCCACGGCCTTTGCCCTGACCTTGGGCGTGGCATTGGTCACGAGCATCGGCATGCTGGGCCAGACGATGAAGGCCTCCATCTCGGATACGGTGGACCAAACTATTACGTCGGACTACATTTTGTCCGGCCCGAGCTCCGGAAACTTCCCGACGCCGAAGGAAACCGGCGAGCGTGCCGCAGAGGCAGACGGTGTGGATAAGGTCATTACCGTTGGCTCGGCCCCGGTTGCCGTGGACGGTCAGGCCTCCTTGGACTTTGGCGCCGGCGGGTTGTTCACCGTGACGGTGGATGCTGACCCCACCTCGATGCTGGCGATGAACATGGTGGAAGGCGATGCCAATATTGAAGGCGGCTTTGCCGCCACGGAAGACTTCGCCAAAGAAAATGGCTGGAAGGTAGGAGAGACCTACGAGGTCACCGGCAGCAAGCCGGGCAAGACTGCGGAAGCCAAACTGGTCGGCACCTTTGAGCCCATCGAGACCATTCAAAATATGGTGGTTTCGCAGGACGTGGCAGAAGAAGTCGCCGCTGACGGAGAATTCTCTGTGCAGATGGTGGGCGTATTAGGTAAAGAAGGCTACGACAAGGAAGAGCTACGCCAGAACCTCGAGGATGCCGTCAAGGATCTCGTGGTGGTGCAGGTCAACACCGGTAAGGAATATGCGGGTCAGGCCGCTGGCTTCATCGACCAGATGCTGGCCATTCTCTACGGTCTTCTCGCACTCGCCGTGATCATTGCCGTGCTGGGCATTGTCAATACCTTGACCTTGGGTGTTATCGAGCGCCGCCAGGAGATTGGCATGTTGCGTGCGGTGGGTACGCAGCGCCGCCAAATCCGCCGGATGATCACGCTGGAGTCGGTGCAGATTTCGCTCTTTGGCGCAATCATGGGCATCCTCATCGGCCTCGGCTTGGGCTGGTCCTTCATCGAGATCCTGAATGACCAAGGCCTTGGCGGTGCCGAGGTTCCGTGGGGCATGCTGGTGATCATGCTGCTGGGATCCGCGGTTGTGGGCGTCATCGCAGCGGTATGGCCATCGCAACGCGCGGCAAAGACGCCGCCGCTGGAGGCGATTGCGGATTAAGGCTTAGGCATCTAGGCCTTGACTGATATTAAGAAGTTTCAGCTCGTCGTCGTAGCACAGGAACCATGGGTGCGCTTCGGGCTGGAACTTCTTTGCCGCCGGATCCAAGTACAGGAAGAAGTGCACGCAGAGAAATCGTAGGGGTCACTGTAGCTAGGAGCGAGCTGGGAATTGTGTACTTAGATTCCGTGATAGATAAGTTCGGCCCACATCACCCCGCGCCAGGCTAGGACCACGCCGATCCCGATGGTCCAAAATAGGTACTTACACAGCGGCCACCAGTGCCGCTGCTTGACCATTTCCCCTAGCTCTTTCGCCATGGTGGACCAGGTGGATAGGCCACCGGCGAGGCCGAGGGCGAAGAGGGGATGGGCGAAGGGGGCATCGGCAAGCTGCGCAAAGCCCACCGCCAGGCCGAAGATCAAGGAACCCAGGATATTGGATGCGAAGGTGCAATACGGCGAGGGCAACAGGCGGGTAAAGCCGTAGCGCGCCGCGCCGCCGAAAAAGCCGCCGATAAGGACGAAGAGCAGGTTCATCGCAGCTTATCCCCAGCAAGGTAGGCGGCGGTGCAGCCCACGAGCGTGGCCGCGACATAGGCCAGGGCGATGCTCCAGTGGGACTCCGCGGTGAAGAAAGCAAAGCTGGCGAAGCTGGTAAACCCACCCAAGAATCCGGTTCCCCAGAAGGGGCCGGGGCGGGTATATCCCATCAGCGCGCTGCCGACGATATTAAGGATGAGGAGCGGGAGCATTCCGCCGCCGAGAGCGATGGTTAAGAGGTAGCGGGCACCGGCGCCGAGTGCGGCACCGGAACCGACGATGAGGGAGTGCGGCATGGGGTACATCATAGTGGGCGAAGTCTCAGGAAAAAGCACAGGGGTTTGTATCCGAAAAGGGGAGGTTAAACGCTAAACTAATCGGCGTGAATAACGCGTTTGATGTGGTGAGCTTTATCGCCCGCTTTGGCATGGCCGTGGTGTGGATCATCGCCGGTGTAGAAAAGATGGCGCACCCGCTGGATACCATGCAATCCATCAAGGCCTATGAGATTTTCACGCCGGAATGGTCTGGGTATCTGGCCCAGCTCATTGGGCCGCTGGAGCTAGTGGGTGGAATGCTGCTCTTGCTGGGGATTTTCCTTCGCGAGTCTTCCAAGGTAGCGGCCGTGGTCATGGTGCTTTTCATGGTCGGCATCCTGCAGGCATGGCTGCGTGGGCTGGATATCGATTGCGGGTGCTTTGGTGCTGGTGACGCTACTGCGGAGCCGGGCATGAACTATGGGCTGACGCTGCTTCGCGATGCCGCCTTCCTCGCCCTTACCGCATGGATCATCAAACGCCCGTTCACGAAATTTGCGCTCCACCCGTAGCGGTGGGCACAGTAGGTTGCAAGAGTCCGAAAGTATCAACAGGCAAGGTTTAAATGAGCAAAGTAAGTGACCCGAATGCCAAGTCTGGCAATGGTTTCATCTGGGGCGTCGGCGTCCTACTCGTCATTATCGCCGTGGTCATTGGCTACATCGTGTGGAATGGCAAGCAGGCCAATGAAATCGAGGTGCAAGACGTCAACATGTCCATGGACTATAAGGACAACGCGATTACCCTGAAGTCCGATGCGGCCGATGACGATACTCCAGAGGTTGACCTGTACGAAGACTTCTCCTGCCCCCACTGCGCGGACCTGGCGAAAAGCACCGATGAGGAGATGAAGCAGGCAATTGAGGATGGCAAGCTGGTCGTCCACGTGCGCACGCTGAACTTTCTAGACGGCGAGGATGTCGAAAACGAGGACGGTTACTCCACCAAGGCCGTCGCAGCCATGTCAGAGCTGGCTAAGTCTGGCGACGTAAAGACCTACTGGAATTTGCGCGACTACATGATGAAGAACCAGCAGAGCATCGCCACTAAGTGGGATATGGAGGACATCGCTGACCAAGCCAAGGAACTCGGCGCCGAGGATGACGTGGTTGATTCCATCAAGAACGTGGATATCAAGCAGGGCAATAAGGTGGCCAAGGCCAACTACGATAAGCTGAATAAGGCAACCGGCTCGGTTTCCTCGCCGCGCATTGTCCAGGATGGCAAGGATATTCCGGACCGTGAATCCGGCGAGTCCTTGAATGACTGGGTAGACATCGCCACCAAGTAGCAGGCGATTTGGTGAGTTAAATACTTGCCATGTATATTCATACGAGTTGCGGCCCACAGGGTTGCACCTCGTATATGGGGCTATGGCGCAGCTGGTAGCGCACCACACTGGCAGTGTGGGGGTCACGGGTTCGAATCCCGTTAGCTCCACAAATTAAGAGTCTCGAGAGGCTAGATAGCTTCTCGAGACTCTTTTTTCTTACTTCAGCGAGTGGCCGATGAGCTCGCCCAGCGCGTGGGTGCCGTTGGCGTTAAGGTGCAGCGGCAGGTTGCCTGGCGCCGGTGGAAGCGGGTCTACTAGGTTGACCCACCAGCGGTCAGGAGAGCAGTTATCGTGGCCCGTGGATATCGGGTGGGCGTCCAAGAAGGAAGCACCGTTCTGCTCAGCTACCTCGCGCAGGGTGTTTTGCAGGCGCTCTTCGGTAGAAGCAACCCTGCTAGCCGGAATCGGGATGGTGGCAGAGGTCAGGCACGCGGAGTTGTTATTGGAGACCCGCGGGTATCCCACGATGGTTACCTTCGCATTTGGCGCAAAGTGGTGGGCGACATCGATGGCGCTGCGCATGCCGGTGCGCAGGAAGTGCTCGGAAGCCGCGATATTGTCCTTGTGCGGGTAGGTGTCATTGGCGCCGGCATGGATGACAACATTGCGGGTCTCGGGATTGAGATCGCCGTTGCGGGCGGCCGTGCGCAGGGTGTCATCGATGTGCTGGCCGCCGGTGCCGAAGGACGCACCAGCGCACTGGTACTGATCCACATGCGCACCGGATACCCGCGTCATTTCGTTGGCGATGGAGTTATCGGTAATGCAACCGACCTTGGTGTTTGCTTTTATACCGGCGCGGTTTTGCGCGTAATCAAGGAAATTAGGGTTGGCGACGACGCTATCGCCAGTCAGGACCGTATTGCCAGGCACGGCCGCGGTAGCGACGGTGCTACCTCCCACGAGTGCGGCAGTGCAAGCGGCAATCGCGGCAAGTTTACTGAAGTTTTTCATGGTGTACCTCAAGGCTTCCGCAGGGACGGAAGCCACACTGATAGGGGATGATTAAGGCCACGATGATCCTAAAGGTTTTCTGGGACAAGCAAAAATGGAGTAGCGAAAATCGTTATGCTGGCGGGTATGCAGACTTTCTCGAAGCGAGTACGCGATGAAGATCAAGCAGGCGCCGAAGCCGCCGGATTGCGGTGGCTGGCGGAAGCCACGGATGCGGTAGTCACCGTCGTGCGCGCGGACGGGAAGGAAATCGTAACCAAGCGCATTGACGAGGTAGCGCCCACCCCAGAGGCCGCGCGGAAGTTTGGTGCGGAGCTCGCGCGCATGCACCGCGCCGGGGCCGCGGCTTTTGGCAGCGCGCCGGAGGGATGGGAAGGCAAAAACTTCATCGGCACCATTGAACAGGAGTGCACGCCCACCGATGACTGGGGTGAATTTTATACCCAGCAGCGCGTGCTGCCCTTTGCGGAGCCGGCCGGAATCAGCACCGCGCAGCGGGACCTGGTCAAGCGGGCCTGCGATGCCATTGCCGCCCGTAGCTGGGACGTGGCGCCCGCGCGCATCCACGGTGACCTGTGGGCGGGCAACCTGCTTTTCGATGCCCAGGGTGGCATCATGATCGATCCCGCCGCCCACGGCGGGCACCCGCACACTGATTTGGGCATGCTGGCCCTATTCGGCGCGCCCTATATAGAAGAAATCTTCCGCGGCTATGGGGCGCCGAAAGATATTGAAACCTGGATTCCCATGCACCAACTGCACCCGCTGGCCGTGCACGCGCTGACCCACGGCTCGGCGTATAACCGGCCGCTGGAGCGCGCGGCTCTTGCCACGCTGGAGGCGCTGGCCTAGGCGGTTGGCCCTTGCGGCATCTGGCGCTTGTGGATGCCGCGGTGCCACAGGGTCTCGATGCGCTCGCGGGCGGCATCGGGAACCGCCTTGCCCTCTAAGTAGTCATCGATGTGGGCGTAGGTGACGCCGAGCGCCTCTTCATCGGGAAGCTGCGGCTTATCGTCTTCCAAATCCGCGGTAGGGACCTTGGACCAGGTGGACTCTGGCGCGCCCAGGTGCTTGAGCAATGCCGCGCCTTGGCGCTTATTCAGCCCGGCCAGGGGGAGTAGGTCTGCCGCGCCATCGCCCCACTTGGTGTAGAACGCGGTGACGTTTTCGGCGGCGTGATCCGTGCCCACAACGAGCGCGCCCACCTCGCCGGCGATGGCATATTGCGCGGTCATGCGCAAGCGCGCCTTGGCATTGCCGCGGTTGAAATCGTTCAAGGAATCTTGGCCTACCGCACGGGCGACCTCGTGGCTTAGCGCCGCGGTGGCCGGTTGAATATCAACGGTGAGCCGGTGATCGGGCTGGATGAAATCGAGGGCGATTTGGGCATCATCCTCATCCGCCTGCGTGCCGTGGGGCAGGCGCACGGCCCAAAATTCGGCGCCTTCTACCCGCTCTACTGCTAGCTGGGTGAGTTTTCCCGCCAAGGTGGAATCCTGGCCGCCGGAAATGCCTAGCACGTAGCCTTTGGCATGGGTCATTTCCAAGTATTCCACGAGGAAATCCACGCGACGGGCAATTTCCTCTTCTGGATCGATAAAGGGGCGTACATCCAGCTGTTTTATGATGGATTGTTGCAAGTTTTCGGCATCGGGTGACATGACGTTCATCGTAGTCTCCTGACACAATTGCGTGCTGTGAATAAAGAAAGTTATGTCAAGGTAGTTGCAGGAATTGCCGCCCTTGGCGGTTTATTATTTGGATACGACACCGGCGTGATGTCCGGTGCTTTGCTGTATATCACCCCGGAATTTAATATGACCGCCCACCAAGAGGGCTGGGTGACCTCCATGCTGCTGGTGGGTGCCGCGGTGGGCGCGTTGACCGCAGGCCGCATCGCGGACCGTTTTGGCCGCCGCTTTACGCTGATTGCCGGCGGCATCATTTTCGTTTTGGGCTCCATCTGGTGCGCGCTGGCTGGATCGGTGACCATGCTGGCCACGGCCCGTACCTTCTTGGGCTTTGCCGTCGGTGCGGTATCCATTGTCTCGCCCATGTATATCTCAGAGATGGTGCCGGCCAAGATCCGCGGGCGCATGGTCTCCCTGAATACCTTGCTGATCGTGGTGGGCCAGCTCTTGGCCTACCTTGTAAATTCTGCCCTCGCGCCCACGGAAAGCTGGGAATGGATGCTGGGGCTTGCGGCCGTACCGGGCGCGGCCCTCGCCGTGGGCATGCTCTTCTTGCCAGAGACCCCAGTCTGGCTGGCCACGCACGACAAGATGTCGCGGGCCCGTGAGGTTGCAGGCCGCGCCGGGATGGATCTGGCAGAGCTTACCTCCCAAGAAACGGCGCGCCGTTCCAGCGGCTCCGAGTGGAAGGCACTGAAGGCCAATCGCTGGATGCAGGTGACGGTATTGCTCGCCATGCTGATGGGCCTGACCCAGCAGATTACCGGCGTTAATGCCATCGTCTACTTCGCGCCCACCATGATGAGCCAGGTGGGGATTTCTACCACCAACTCGGTCTATACCTCGATTGTCATTGGTGTGGTCTCCGTCATCGCCTGCTGGGTGGGCCTCAAGGTGGTCGACCGCATCGGCCGCAAGCGCCTGCTGCTTATCGGCCTGACCGGCAACGTGATTTCGCTCTTCATCTTGTCCGTGGCGTACTCGCACGCCGCCGATTCCACCACGATGGCGATGGTCTCGCTGGTCTTTATGGCCTCGTTCATTGCCTTCCAGCAAGCAGCGGTCTCGCCGACGACCTGGTTGCTTATCTCTGAGCTCGTACCCCTGCAGGTGCGTGGCCTCGGCATGGGCATCGCTGGGCTCTCGCTGTGGGCCACCAACTGGGCCGTGGCCCAGTACTTCCTGCCGCTGGTGGAGTGGCTCACCGGCCCGGTGGCCTTTGGCGTCTTCGGCGTGCTGGGGCTCATCGCCATCGGCTACACCCGCATTTTGGTACCAGAGACCATGGGACGTAGCCTGGATGAGGTAGGCGAGGAGATGAAATCCCGCTACTCGCGGGAATCCGCACCCCATTAAGCCCTAGTGTTTTGGTCTTAATGGCCGCGTGAGGTAAAATTATTCCTCGTGTCATGGCTGGGGATTCCCAGTCCGTGCTTTATTTACTCAACCGCATGTAGATTGCGCATAACGAAAGGAGCGCCCGATGAAGGTCCGTAAGTCCCTTCGGTCGCTGAAGAAGAAGCCGGGCGCCCAGGTTATTCGCCGCCACGGTAAGGTCTTCGTGATCAACAAGAAGGATCCCCGTTTCAAGGCTCGTCAGGGCTAATTGAAACTTAAGGAAGTCCGCCTCCTCCGAGCGTTCGGAGCGGGGCGGATTTTTCGTTTCTACGCCTCGACGCCGGAATGTGAACTTTGCCACATGTTTAGGTGAACAGAAGGTAAACCCGCAGGAATGTCAGGCGTGTAGTTCCACGGTTGGGTGCCGGGGTGGTCAACATGTGGGGTCTCGCCCCTGGCCCTCCTGGGAATATCATGGGTGTAACTACTATATGTTGTGTCAGTTGCGGTCAATTCCCCCAAAGTATAGTGTCGTTGGTGTCGCTCAGAGCGGTGCAGGAAGTGGCCCGAAAAGGGGTCAGAACCTCCGCTTTCTACGAGCAAAAGCTATCTCGCAAAAGGATTTTAGGGAGTTATTATGTCTATCACCGTCTACACCAAGCCCGCTTGCGTTCAGTGCAACGCCACCAAGAAGGCCCTTGATCGCGCGGGTCTGGATTACAACGTGGTAGATGTCACCGTGGACGATGAAGCCCGTGACTACATTATGGCTCTGGGCTACGTCCAGGCACCCGTCGTAGAAGCAAACGGCGAGCACTGGTCCGGCTTCCGCCCTGACCGCATCAAGAACCTTGCCGCGCTAGCCGCCTCTGCGTAAGCAGCCGAGGAGGGAGGTGCCGTCATGTTGGTCGTGTATTTTTCCTCTACTACGGAAAATACGCACCGGTTCGTGCAGAAGCTAGGTTTTCCTAGCGCGCGAATCCCTTTGCGCCGCACCGATGAGCCGCTAGTGGTCAACGAGCCTTTCGTCTTGGTGTGCCCCACCTACGGCGGGGGAGCCTCCATTAGCCACCAAAACTCCCGGCCCGTACCGGTGCAGGTAATTAGATTCCTTAATAATGAGCACAACCGCAGTTTTATTCGGGCGGTTATCGCCGGAGGAAATAGCAACTTCGGCGCCGATTTTGGCAAGGCTGGTGACGTCATCAGCGCCAAATGTAAGGTGCCCTATGTATATCGTTTCGAGTTGCTCGGAAACGATGAAGATATAAAAATTTGTCGCGAAGGCCTGCTGGCTAATGCTTCCCAGTTGGGACTGGATGAGGCAGCCTAGCCGCGGTGCGACACACCTAATAGAATCCTGATTTTAAGAAAGGCCGCGTCAGCTGTGAGTACGCAATTGGGAAAGACCGTAGCAGAGCCAGTATCGCAGGAAGAGCAGCTGGATTACCACGCGCTCAACGCCATGCTGAATCTCTACGACGGAGACGGCAAGATTCAATTTGATAAGGACCGCGAGGCCGCCAATCAGTTCTTCTTGCAGCACGTTAATCAGAACACGGTCTACTTCCACGACTTGGAAGAAAAGATCGATTACCTGGTGCGCAATAAGTACTATGATCCAGCGGTCATTGAGGCTTATGACTTCGAATTCATCAAGTCCCTATTCAAGCGCGCCTACTCTTATAAGTTCCGCTTCAAGTCCTTCCTTGGCGCCTATAAGTACTACACCAGCTATACGTTGAAGACTTTCGATGGCCGCCGGTACTTGGAGCGCTTCGAGGACCGGGTTTCCATGACCGCGCTTTTCCTTGGCGATGGCGATGCCGAACTAGCAGAGCATCTCGTCGATGAAATCATGACTGGCCGCTTCCAGCCCGCCACGCCGACCTTCCTAAATGCCGGCAAGCAGCAGCGCGGCGAATTGGTTTCCTGCTTCCTGCTCCGCATCGAAGACAATATGGAATCCATCGGCCGTTCCATCAACTCCGCGCTGCAGCTGTCCAAGCGCGGCGGTGGCGTGGCCCTGCTGCTGTCCAATATCCGCGAATCCGGCGCGCCGATTAAGCACATCGAGAACCAGTCTTCTGGCGTCATCCCTGTGATGAAGATGCTGGAGGATGCATTCTCCTACGCTAACCAGCTCGGTGCGCGCCAGGGCGCGGGCGCGGTCTACCTCAACGCCCACCACCCGGACATCATGAACTTCCTCGACACCAAGCGCGAGAACGCGGATGAAAAGATCCGCATTAAGACCCTGTCCTTGGGCGTGGTGATCCCGGATATCACCTTCGAGCTGGCCAAGAACAACGACGATATGTACCTGTTCTCGCCGTATGACGTCGAGCGCGTCTACGGTAAGGCCTTCGGCGATATCTCCGTTACCGAGCACTACGAAGAAATGGTCGAGGACCCGCGCATCCGGAAGAAGAAGATCAACGCGCGCCACTTTTTCCAAACCGTGGCGGAGCTGCAGTTCGAGTCCGGCTACCCGTACATCATGTATGAAGATACGGTAAACCGCGCCAACCCGGTCAAGACCTCCCGCATTAATATGTCCAACCTGTGCTCGGAGATCTTGCAGGTCAACTCCGCTTCCGAGCTCAACGCGGATCTTTCTTATGGCCAGGTGGGCAACGATATTTCCTGCAACCTGGGTTCGCTGAATATCGCCATGACCATGGACTCGCCGGACTTCTCCCAAACGGTGGAGACCGCGATTCGCGGGCTGACCTCGGTGGCGGATAAGACCTCCATCGATTCCGTTCCGTCCGTGCGCAAGGGCAACGATGACTCGCACGCTATCGGCTTGGGCCAGATGAACCTGCACGGTTACTTGGGTCGCGAGCACATCGAGTACGGCTCCGAGGAGGGCTTGGACTTCACCAACGCCTACTTCGCGGCCATCATGTACGCCGCCCTGCGCGCTTCTAATAAGATCGCCCGCGAGCGCGGCACGACCTTCACCGAGTTCCCCGAATCCGATTACGCCAGCGGCGAGTTCTTTGATTCCTATGATCCGGCGGAGTTCCAGCCGCGCACCGAAAAGGTCAAGGCTCTTTTCGATGCCTCCTCTATCTACACCCCCACCGCAGAGGACTGGGCGGAGTTGAAGGAGGACGTCGCCAAGCACGGCCTCTACAACCGCAACCTGCAGGCGGTGCCGCCGACGGGCTCGATTTCCTATATCAACAATTCCACCTCGTCGATCCACCCGATTGCCTCCAAGATTGAAATCCGCAAGGAAGGCAAGATTGGCCGCGTGTACTACCCGGCATCGCATATGGATAACGACAACTTGGAGTACTTCAAGGACTCGTACGAGATTGGTTACGAGAAGATCGTTGATACCTACGCTGAGGCCACCAAGTACGTGGACCAGGGGCTATCGCTGACGCTGTTCTTCAAGGACACCGCCACCACCCGCGACGTGAATAAGGCACAGATTTACGCTTGGCGCAAGGGCATTAAGACCTTGTACTACATCCGCGTGCGCCAGATGGCCCTGGAAGGCACCGAGATCGAGGGCTGCGTTTCCTGCATGCTCTAAGTGCGGGCGCGGTCCAGGATAGCGCGGGAGGTGCGCTCGGCGGCTTCGGCCTCGCCGGCGTCGATCTCCCGCGCTAAATCCATATGTAGCTGCGTCGTGCCGCGAATCGGATCCCGCTTGCGGGAACCAAAGACGGATTTGCCCTTCAAGATGGCCAGCAAGGCTGGCGCCAACGCGGCGATCATCTCGTTGCCGGAGGCCTCCAGGATGAGGGTATGGAATTGCAGGTCGGTTTCGAGTTCTTCGCCTACCCGTGGGGAAGGGGTGGTCTCGAGCTCGCTGAGCCTTTCTGCTAGCCGCAGCAATTCGCGGCGCTGCTGCGGGCTAGCATTGCGCGCGGCAAGCTGCGCCGCCACCGGCTCGATGCCAAGGCGCAGCTCGTTGAGGCGCGCGACCTGTTCCGCGCGCGTTCTATCGTGGCCCAGCCGCCACGAAATGACGGCGGGATCATAGACCGCCCAGCTGCTGCGCGGCAGCACCTTAAGGCCCACCCGGCGCCCAGAAGAAACCATCCCTAAGTGCTCGAGGGTGCGCATGGCCTCGCGCGCCACGGTGCGGGAGATGCCAAAGCGCTTTTCGATGTCCCCAAGGCGAAACCGCGTGCCTTCCGCCATGTCCCCGCTGACGATATCCGTGCCCAGCTGGTCTACTACAGGGCCTAAAAGGGGAGTGGTTTCTGCCATGGCGCGGGCGTCCTTTCCTGGCTGTGTAATGCGCTTTTATTATAGACGCGGTGCGGCGGGATGAGGTAGGGCGGCATTGGGTATGCTGGGACTCGAAATTCTACACAGTGAAGCATTGGAGTGACATCGCGTGTCGCACGAATACGATGACTACGTTGCTAGTCATGACAGCCCGGTAAAAGCTATCAACTGGAATACCATCCCCGATGACAAAGACCTCGAGGTATGGGAGCGGTTGACCGGTAACTTCTGGCTCCCGGAAAAGGTCCCAGTCTCTAATGATCTCCCCAGCTGGAAGACGCTGACGGAAAAAGAAAAAGAAACCACCATGCGGGTCTTTACCGGCCTGACGCTGCTGGATACCATCCAGGGCACAGTCGGTGCGATCTCCTTGCTTCCGGATTCGCAGACCCTGCACGAGGAGGCGGTATATACCAATATCGCCTTCATGGAGTCGGTGCACGCCAAGTCCTATTCCAATATCTTTATGACCTTGGCTTCCACCCCGATGATCAATGATGCCTTCCGCTGGTCCGAGGAAAACGAGAACCTGCAGAAGAAGGCCAAGATCATCCTGGCCTACTACAACGGTGATGACCCGTTGAAGAAGAAGGTGGCCTCCACGCTGCTCGAGTCCTTCTTGTTCTACTCCGGCTTCTATCTGCCGATGTACTTCTCTTCCCGCGCGAAGCTGACCAATACTGCCGATATCATCCGGCTGATCATCCGCGACGAAGCCGTGCACGGCTACTACATTGGCTATAAGTTCCAGCAGGAATACAAGAAGCTGGATGAAAAGCGGCAAGAGGAATTGAAGGACTATACCTTCGATCTGGCCTTCGAGCTCTATGACAACGAGATCGACTACACCGAGGATCTCTACGACGAGCTGGGCTGGACCGAAGACGTCAAGCGCTTCTTGCGCTATAACGCCAACAAGGCCCTGAATAACCTGGGCTTTGAGGGCCTCTTCCCGGCCGATGAGACCCGCGTCTCGCCGGCTATCCTGTCCTCTCTTTCGCCCAACGCCGACGAGAATCACGACTTCTTCTCCGGCTCGGGTTCGTCCTATGTCATCGGCAAGGCCGAGGACACCACGGATGATGACTGGGACTTCTAGCCGTTCCTAGTCCCCGCGCACCTTCGCTTCACACTCAACCGAAAGGTTGATAACGAGCGGGGGTGCGTTTTCCGGTTTTTGACCTGCATATCTCGCAACCGCTGTGACATGCGACACCCATACCTAGCCCAAAGAATGTAAACCTTAAATGATGCCCGCCCCACGTGCTGGGGGTATGTGACGGTTGTGGTTATTGGGGGGGATACCCCCAAGCTGAAAGACCTTTAAGAGAAGCTGGCAAGAACAGGGGAAAATGTCCTAATATAATCGAAGTAAACCTAGGTGTAGGTGGACCCGGTCCGCTGACACTTTGTTATTCAGGAGGATTCTATGACCGCTGTGGCGCCACGGGTCGACGATTACGTCGCTCCCACACGTCCAGAGCCGACCGGTAGGGAAAAGACCGGTTCAAAGGCTTGGGTATTTTTAACCACCACCGACCACAAGCAGCTGGGCATCATGTACTTGATCATGGCCTTCAGCTTCTTCTTCCTCGGTGGCTTTATGGCATTGCTGATCCGTGCGGAGCTTTTCACCCCGGGTCTGCAGTTCCTGTCCAATGAGCAGTTCAACCAGCTGTTCACCATGCACGGCACCGTGATGCTGCTGCTGTTTGCTACGCCAGTTGTCTGGGGCTTTGGTAACTACATCCTGCCCCTCCAGATTGGCGCGCCGGACGTGGCCTTCCCGCGTCTGAACGCCTTTGGTTTCTGGGTGACCCTGCTCGGCGGTATCGTCATGCTGCTTGGCTTTATCACCCCTGGTGGTGCGGCTGACTTCGGCTGGACCATGTACATGCCGCTTGCCGATGGCGTACACACCCCCGGCATCGGCGCCGATATGTGGATCGTCGGTGTGGGCGCTACCGGTGTCGGTACCATTGCCTCCGCCATCAACATGATCACCACCATCTTGACCCTGCGCGCACCGGGCATGACTATGTTCCGCATGCCGGTCTTCTGCTGGGGCGTCTTCACCGCCTCCGCCATCGTGCTGATGATCTTCCCGCTGCTGACCGCAGCCGCCTTGGGCGTGCTGTATGACCGCAAGCTGGGCGGCCACATCTACGATTCCGCTAACGGCGGTGCCATCCTGTGGCAGCACCTGTTCTGGTTCTTCGGCCACCCCGAGGTCTACGTCCTCGCGCTGCCGTTCTTCGGCGTTGTCTCCGAGATTGTCCCGGTCTTCTCCCGCAAGCCGGTCTTCGGCTACATCGGCCTGGTCTTCGCCATCCTGGCTATCGGCTCGCTGTCCATGGCCGTGTGGGCACACCACTTGTTCGTCACCGGCGCCATCCTGCTGCCGTTCTTCTCGTTCATGACGTTCCTGATTGCGGTGCCTACCGGTGTGAAGTTCTTCAACTGGGTCGGCACCATGTGGAAGGGCCACATCACCTGGGATACCCCGATGATTTGGGTCATGGGCTTCATGGCTACCTTCCTCTTCGGTGGTATGACCGGTGTTATGCTCGCTTCTCCGGCGCTGGACTTCCACTTGGCTGAGTCCTACTTCCTGATTGCGCACTTCCACTACACCCTGTTCGGTACGGTTGTGTTCTCCGCATTCGGTGGCCTGTACTTCTGGTTCCCGAAGATGACCGGCCGCATGCTGGACGAGCGCCTAGGCAAGATTCACTTCTGGCTGACCTTCATCGGCTTCCACGGCACCTTCCTGATTCAGCACTGGGTCGGCAACATGGGTATGCCACGTCGCTACGCCGACTACCTAGAGTCCGATGGCTTCACGGTCTTCAACCAGATTTCCACCATCTTCTCCTTCGTTCTCGGCGCCTCCGTTATCCCGCTGGTCTGGAACGTATTCAAGTCTTGGCGCTACGGTGAGGTCGTTACCGTGGACGACCCATGGGGTTACGGCAACTCCTTGGAGTGGGCAACCTCCTGCCCGCCTCCAAGCCATAACTTCGTCTCCCTGCCACGCATCCGCTCCGAGCGTCCGGCATTCGAGCTGCACTACCCGCACATGGTTGAGCGCATGCGCGAGGAAGCTCACGTGGGCAAGCACTAAGCCCGCACTTTAACTCCTGACTACAGCCGCCTTCCCAAGCCTCTCAGAGGTAGGGAGGGCGGCTTTGGCGTGTGTGGGATAATGGCCGGTGTGAATACTCAAGCTGAAACCATGACCATTACTAGCTTCGGACCGGACGAGCCAGGGGCGGCCGCCGCTTTCTTTACCGCGGTGGCTGATTTCTCTGCCCCGCTTGCCGATGTCCGCCTCGCCACCCACTCCAATCACCTCACCCTCACCGCGCAGTGCGGTAACGCTGCCCTAGAGGAACGAGTGCGCGAGGCCATGGCGCCCTTCGGGCACGAGGTGTCCGTTGCGCCAAGCTATGCCGTCGCGCTCATCGGCGCGGAGATTACCGCAGAGGACATTAGCGCGGTGCAGGAGACCGTGAAAGGGGAGACGTTTCGCATGAGCCGGATAGCATTGGATTCCCTTTCTGCGGTGGAACTTACCGTGGCGCTCGAAGACGCAGACTCGGCGCGGCAGGCGCTGCGGGAAGTGGGAGAGGACCGTGGCATAGATATCTCCCTCGAGAGCTTGGGCAATCGCGGTCAGCGCTTGGTGTGTTTCGACTGCGATTCGACGCTGATTGAAGGCGAGGTTATCGAGATGCTCGCCGCCCACGCGGGCAAGGAAGCAGAAGTGGCCGCGGTGACCGAGCGCGCCATGCGCGGCGAATTGGACTTTGAGGAGTCCCTGCGCGAGCGCGTCGCGGTGCTTGAGGGGCTCGATGCCTCCATCATCGATGAGGTCGCCCGCGATATCGAGCTGACACCCGGCGCTAAGGAAGCGATCGGTACCCTCCACCGTCTGGGCCACCGCACCGCCGTGGTCTCGGGTGGCTTCATTCAGGTACTCGAGGGCCTTGCCACAGACCTCCAGCTCGATTACGTGCGGGCTAATACCTTGGAAATCCGCGATGGGAAGTTGACCGGCAAGGTGATTGGGCAGGTGGTCGACCGCCAGGCCAAGGAGGATTTCCTGCGCGAATTCGCCGCCGATTCCGGAATCGGGATGGAGTCCACCGTCGCGGTGGGCGATGGAGCCAATGACATCGCCATGGTCACCGCTGCCGGGTTGGGTATTGCCTTTGACGCGAAGCCTGCGCTGCGAGAGGCCGCTGATGCCTGCATCACCCCGCGCCGCCTCGACGCTGTCCTACCGATGCTGGGGATTGCCGATGACTAAGTTCGAGATAGCCCATCAGCGCCTCGTCGCCGCCTGCACGGCTCGTGATTCCCACGAGGATCCCGCTGACCCGTCCACCGTGCAAGCGATGCAGATAGTCCTCCACCTCCCCAAGCAGGATCCCCCGGCGCGCAGCGAGGTGCTCGCCGCGGCCGCTCGCGCCGTGGTGGCCACCTGCTTGGATGACCGCGCCGGCGAGGATGGCGCCTTCGCCGCGGCGCTCGCGCAGTGGTACGGCCACCGCATCCGCAAGATCGCCCGCCGCGCGCGCAATAAAGCGTGGCGCGATGTGCAGCTGCTTCCTGGCGTGACCGTTGATGACCGCGCGCGTGCTTTTGCGCCCTCGGCGGTGAGGGAGGTAGATCCGCTGATCAGGAAGCTGCAGATCGGCCATACCGATCTCGCAATGGACGAGCCAGGGCCTCCGCTTGCCGATGCCCCCATTATCTACGTCGACCGCAGCCTCGCCATGACCGCGGGCAAGGCCGCCGCCCAAGTGAGCCACGGCTCGATGATGCTCGCCGCAGCTATGAGCCAGGAGGAAGCCGCAGCCTGGGCAGCAGAGGGTTTTCCGCTTTCCGTTCGCGAGGTGGACGCGGAGGTATTTGGCACTGCCTGCGCGCAGGAGGACGCCGTGGTCATCATCGATGCCGGGTTTACCGAGATCGCCCCCGACTCGGCTACCGTGTGTGCGCTGCGGCGACCAATCGCTTAAGTGCCCCGCGCACCGTCTCCGGGTTCGTGGTTTGCCAGAACTGCGGCATGGACGCTTTGAGGAATGCGCCGTAGCGCTTGTACTCCAGCCGGTTATCCAGCACGGCGACGACCCCGCGGTCCGTTACGTGGCGCAAAAGCCGCCCCGATCCCTGTGCCATGAGGAGGGCCGCGTGATTGGCGGAGACCTCCATGAACCCGGAGCGCCCGGCGGCATCGGCTGCTTGGGATCGAGCCTGCAGCAGCGGGTTATCGGGCCGCGGGAAGGGGATGCGGTCAATGAGGACCAGCGAGCACGACGGCCCCGGCACATCCACGCCCTGCCAAAGCGTCAAGGTGCCAAAGAGGCAGGAGTTTTCCTTCGTGGAGAACTTGTCCACCAGCGTGCCGATGGCATCTTCGCCCTGCACATACAAATCAAACGGCAACCGCGGCGCCAAGGCCTCCGCGGCTTCTTCCGCCGCACGGCGCGAGGAGAATAACCCCAGCGTGCGCCCGCCGGCGGCCATGATGAGCTCGTATATTTCCTCCAAGGTTTCAGAGGACAGGCCATCGCGCCCCGGTGCCGGGAGGTGTTTGGCGGTATATAAGATGCCGGATTTTGCCGGTTCAAAGGGCGTTCCCGCATCGAGAGTGTCATACGTGCCGGACGGTAGGCCCCATTGTGCTGCCATGGCGTCGAATCGCCCGCCTAGGGCCAGCGTGGCCGAGGTAAGCACCACCGTTTGCTCCCCAAATAGGTTCTCGCGCAGCATATGCGCGATAGACAGCGGCGCGACGGCGAGCGTATCGGTGCCCTCCAGCCACACGACATCGTCCTGTGCGGCGGGATCGTCGGTGGCGAAGACCTCCAAGATCCTCCCGATCGCCTCGGCCAGGTCCGTGAGGTGATTACTTAAGTTTTGGCGCTCGGCATTCTTTTCGGGGTCATCGTTGGCCTCGCCTTCTGGGGCGCGGGAGATGAGGGATTTGACGCGCAGGAACTCGTCGGCAAGCGCGCGCAAATGCGCCTGCGACGTCTCATCCAAATCCGTCCACCTGCCGGGCTCCTGCACGCGCAGCAGATCATCGAATTCATCCGCCAACTCCGCCAGGTTGCCGGCATTGCCCAGTGACTTTGCCCGGTTCGCCGCCATCTTAATGGAGCGGGAAGTAATCTCCGCCGTGGACACGGAGGTAATGCGCCCATCGAGCTCGTGGGCCTCATCGATGATCGCCACATCGTGGTCGGGCAGGATATTGGCCTCAGAGATAGCGTCGATGGCGAGCATGGCGTGGTTGGTGACGATGATATCGACATCGGCAGCCGCCCGGCGGGCCTCTTCGGCGAAGCAATCCGCACCGTGCGGGCAGCGCCCAGCCCCCAAGCACTCATTCGAGGTCACCGATACCGCCCGCCACACCAAATCCGGCACGCCGAAGTCTAAATCGTCCCGGTCACCGGTTTCGGTCTCCTGCGCCCAGTCGTGGATGCGGCGCACGGCCTTGCCGCGGTAGGAGATATCGGACTCATCGATAAGAGCCTCCGGATCATCCGGGGTGGCCGCGATCTTATTCAGGCATACGTAATTATTGCGGCCCTTCATGATGGCGAAGGTGGGGGTGCGCTCCATGACATCGGCTAGCGCCTCCGTCAGCCGCGGGAGGTCGCGCTCCACCAACTGGCGCTGCAAGGCCAGCGTGGCGGTGGAGACGACGACGGTGGAACCCGAGTTCATTGCATGCCGGATAGCCGGAACCAGGTAGGCCAGGGATTTACCCGTTCCCGTGCCCGCCTGGACGGCGAGGTGGCGCTCGGATTCCAAGGCCTTGGATACCGCGTTTGCCATGCGAACCTGGCCGGCGCGGCGGGAGCCGCCGAGCGCATCCACCGCCGCGCCGAGCAGCGTTTCCGTGTCGTGGTTTAGGGGATCATCTGCGGGGTCACTCACCCCACACAGTCTAGCGACCTAGTCCTTAAAGCCCACCATTCGCGTGGGCACGGCGGCGTCGTCGCGCGAGAGCGCCAGGCCCTCCCATGGCAGGGTCTTGCGGGCCTCGTCCAGGTAGGTGCGGGAGGCCTCAAGATCGGGCAGGTCCTCCACGATGTGCCCATCGCGCATCAAGGGAATGGTCAACTCGCGGGTGGTCAGCTGGCCCGTATCCGGCGCGTCTGCGGCGAAGGGGTAGACCACCTCTTCTACCGCCACGCCGGAAGACCGGTAGGTGCGCAGCGCGCGCTTGGCTCCGCCCACCGATTGCTTGGACGACGAGCGCTTGGCCACCGGGACCCCGTCGACCTCGACGACCTTGTAGACCATGCCCGCGGTCGGGGCACCGGAGCCGGTGACCACGGAGGTGCCCACGCCGTAGACATCGACGGGATCGCCGCGCAGACCCGCGATGGCAAACTCGTCCAAATCGGAGGAAACAACGATATTGGTATTGTGATTGCCTAGCTCATCGAGCTGCTTGCGCACGCGGCGGGTCACCGCGCCCAAGTCACCGGAATCGATGCGCACCCCGCCAAGCTCCGGGCCACCGACCTTGACCGCGGTCTCGACGCCCTTGGTGATGTCATACGTATCCACCAGCAGGGTGGTATCGATGCCCAGGGTATCGATTTGCGCGCGGAAGGCCGCCTCCTCATTGCTCGTACCATCCGGGTTCGTATGCGCCAAGGTCCAGGCATGGGCGGCGGTGCCAGATACCGGGATGCCGTAGCGGAAGCCGGCCTCCAGGTTGGAGGTGGCGGTAAACCCGGCGAGGTAAGCGGCACGGGCGGCGGTCACGGCCGCGTACTCGTGGGTGCGGCGGCTGCCCATCTCCAGAATGGGGCGGCCATCGGCGGCGGTGACCATGCGGGATGCGGCAGAGGCGACGGCGGAATCGGCGTTGAGGATAGAAAGCACGATGGTTTCGAGCACCACGCACTCGCCAAAGGTGCCGCGCACCGTCAAGATAGGAGAGTTGGGAAAATACAGCTCGCCTTCGCGGTAGCCGTCGATCTGCCCGGAAAAACGCCAGTCGCGCAGGTACTTGCGGGTATCTTCATCCAGGAAATCCATCTGTTCCAGCTGCTCGGGGGAGAAGCGGAAGTCTTCCACCGCGCGCAGCACGCGGTCGGTGCCGGCGACGACGCCGTAGCGACGCTCATTGGGCAGGCGGCGGGAAAAGACCTCGCAGGTCACGTTGCGGTGGGCGGTGCCATCGCGAAGCGCGGCTTGCAGCATGGTGAGCTCGTATTTATCCGTGAGCAAAGCGGTGGAGCGATCGATAGGGCGTGCTATGTCATTCATGAGCCTGATACTACTCACAGGTTAAGAAGCTTTCAGCATACCCGGGCCACCACCCTAGTGAGCTGTGGGGAGACCCAATGCCCAAAATGCCAGCGAAAAATGATTAGGCTATAAGGCATGAAGCCGCAAAACCCCGAAGTCCGTATGAGCTCTCCCATGGCCACGCCCGACTTGGATGAAGGAATCGAAGTTGATGTGGCCGCGAGCGAGAACCTGCCGTGGATGTGCATCGTCTGGGACGATCCCGTCAACTTGATGAGCTACGTGTCCTACGTATTCCAAACCGTTTTGGGCTACGACAAAAAGCGGGCCAACGAGCTGATGATGCAGGTCCACACGGAGGGCAAGGCCGCCGTGTCCAGCGGCGAGAAGGACAAGGTTGAGGCGGACGTTAAAAAGCTCCAGATCGCGGGTCTGTGGGCGACAATGCAACAGGCAGGGTAGATAGATGCAACCGTGGAAAAAGAAGAAATCGCTCATGCGCGGGTCCAAAATCACGGCGGTATTCGAGCCCATGGAGCGCGAAGTCATCGGCAACCTCACCGCCACCGTCTCTGAGGCGATCATCGGCCGCGCCCAGTCCGCGCCGAAGGATGAGCTCGCGGAAATGCTGGACATGCCCACCGGCCATACCGAGGCCCCCGAGGATCCCTCCCTGGCGCGGCTGTTCCCGGACTTCCAAAAGCCCGGCGATGAGGAATACGACGGCGACGCCTCCCTCTTGCGCTCGCTGCACGAAAACGACATCGCGCGGGCGAAGCTGCAGAACCTGCAGGTCATCGGCAATGCGCTGGGCCCCACCGGCGGGGTAGAGGTCTCCATTTCGGAGCAGGAAGCCCAAGCCTTCGTGGCGGGGCTCAATGATCTGCGCTTATACGTCGCGGCTGGGGACGCGACCGACGAAAACCTCATGACGGACCGCGATACCTTGGTGGAATGGCTGGCCTATTGCCAGGATTCCCTGCTGGAAGTGTTGATGGATTAATGATTGACGGCATTAGCATTGGCCATTTTTCCGCCGAGGACACTGGTGCCACCGTGCTCTACTGCGGCCCGAAGGGCGCGCTAGCCAGCGTGGATGTGCGCGGCGGCGGGCCCGGTACGCGCGAGACCGATCTGTTGCAGCCGCACAATACCGTCGAGCGCGTCCATGCGATCGTGCTTGCGGGTGGGTCCGCCTTTGGCTTGGCCGCCGCGGATGGCGTCATGCGCGAATTGGAAGCGCACGGGGTGGGTTTCCCCGTCTTTGGCGAGGACAAGCCCGGCCCGCGCGTGCCCATTGTGCCGGCGGCGGTGATTTTCGATCTGCTGGCGGGCCCTTCTCGCCCTGGGCCGGAGGATGGCGCGGCGGCGCTGCGGGCGGCAATGGCCGGCCACGACGACACGGTGGGCACGGTCGGCGCGGGCGTGGGCGCTACGGCGGGCAAGCTGCGCGGCGGCTTCGGCCTGGCCACCCGCAAGGTGGGAAACTACGAGGTCAGCGCCGCGATGGTGGCCAATCCCGTGGGCGAGGTCATCGACCCGCACTCCGGCCGCCTCTACGGCGCGCCGGGCCGCACGCCGGTCAACGCGGACGCCTACCGCGACCTGCCGCACGCTGCCGCGAAGCTGAATACGACGATTGGCGCGGTGCTTACCGATGCCCCCGTTACCACCGCCCAAGCCCAACGCCTCGCCATGACGGCCCACGACGGGATTGCGCGCGCCGTTCGGCCCGCGCATTCGCCGCTGGACGGAGATACCATTTTCGCCTTGTCGACGGCGCAGGAACCCGCCGAGGTGGACAAGATCCAGCTGTGCGCTGCGGCAGCCGACGTGGTGGAGGAGGCCATCGTCACCGCGGTCACCGCCGCACGCCCTGGCCTGGGGCTTCGCGCGTATCGCGACTTGCTCGGCTAAGATATTGCCCATTATGACTATGGGTGGAACTTCACGTAATCAGCTGGCGTCGACCAGCACGAACAACCGCGGCCGTGGCCGCATCAGCACCGGCCTATCCTT
Organism: Corynebacterium limaceinasi; assembly: GCF_046717465.1. Taxonomy (NCBI): domain Bacteria; kingdom Bacillati; phylum Actinomycetota; class Actinomycetes; order Mycobacteriales; family Corynebacteriaceae; genus Corynebacterium; species Corynebacterium limaceinasi. Next base: position 2,023,304 of record NZ_CP177100.1, on the reverse strand, counting down.
GGCCCTGGGGTTCCTCGCAGTGGAGTGGTCGGTCCACCTCATCAACGCCGTCGTCTTCGGCGGCGGGCTGTCCAATTACGGCATCCGCCCGCTCGACGTGGATGGCCTGTGGGGCATTATCACGGCGCCGCTCTTGCACGGCAGCCTGGAGCACTTGATGTCCAACTCGTTGCCGGGTGCCCTGTTTTGCTTCCTCATTGGCTTGTCCGGGCGCAGGGTGTGGTGGGAGGTCACCTTGATCACCACCGTGGTAGCGGGCCTTGGAACGTGGTTCTTGGGCGGGGCCGGTACCTCGCATATCGGCGCGTCCGGGCTGGTCTATGGTTGGCTGGCCTACCTCGTGGTGCGCGGCGTCTTCAATCGCTCCCTGCTGCAGATCATTTTGGGCATTATCCTGGGCTTTTCCTATTCCGGACTGATTTGGGGCGTGCTGCCCGTCGCCGAGGGTATTAGCTGGCAAGGCCACCTCTTCGGCGCCCTGGGCGGCGTACTGGCCGGTATGTTCATCACCTCCGATGATCCGGCAAAGGCAGGGAGGAAATAATGCCTAACGCATCGTCTCCCATCGGCATCTTTGACTCGGGCGTCGGCGGGCTGACCGTGGCCCGCGCGGTGATGGAGCAGCTGCCGCAAGAATCCGTTATTTATATGGGCGATACCGCCCACGGCCCCTACGGGCCGCGGCCCATCTCGCAGGTGCGGGCCTTTTCCCAGGATATTGCCGATAAGCTGGTAGAGCGTGGCTGCAAGATGCTCGTCATAGCCTGCAATACCGCCACCGCAGCCTTCCTGCACGATGCCCGCGAGCGCTACGATATCCCCATCGTGGAGGTCATCCACCCGGCCGTGCGCCGCGCCATGTCCACCACGCGCAATGGCAAGATTGGCGTTATCGGCACTGAGGGCACCATCAAATCCGGCGCGTACCAGGACCTTTTCGCGGTTAACCCCAATGTTGAGGCGGTAGCCGCCGCCTGTCCGGACTTCGTGCCCTTTGTCGAGCGCGGGATTACGGCAGGCCGCCAAATCCTCGGCGTCGCCGAGGGGTACCTTGCGCCCCTGCAGGCCCAGGGCGTGGACACCTTGGTGCTGGGATGCACGCACTACCCGCTGCTTACCGGTATCATCCAGCTCGCCATGGGCGAAAACGTGTCCCTGGTGGCCTCCTCAGAGGAGACCACGAAGGACGTCATGCGCCTTCTTACGGAAACGGACATGCTCGCCCCCGAGGGCAACCAGCCGGTCCATTCCTTCGAATCCACCGGCGATCCAGAGGTCTTCGCCCAGCTGGCCACGCGCTTTTTGGGCCCGCAGATCGGCTAAGACAGCCGAATTTCCTCCCCCTTTTTGCGCGCGGTACCAGCATTCGGTCCGGATTCATGGAACTATTGGTTCCATGAAGCTGACCATCCTAGGCTGCTCCGGTAGCGTACCCACCGCAGACAATCCTGCCTCCGGCTATGTCGTGTCCTTCGACAATGCACCGTCCATCATCCTGGATATGGGCTCGGGCACGCTGGGCCAGCTAGCTCAACTGCAGGATCCGTGCGATGCCCACGTAGCCTTTAGCCACCTGCACGCGGATCACTGCGCGGATTTTCCCTCCCTCATGGTGTGGCGCCGCTTCCATCCCACCGCCCCGGCAGCCTCGCGCAACTTCTGCTTCGGCCCGTCTGCCACGCCGACGCACTTGGGCCGCCTGTCCTCCGACGAGGTAAATGGGATCGACGATATGTCCGATACCTTGGCGTTTAGCCCGTGGGTGGCGGGGGAGCGCCAGCTTGTCGATGACGTCTTTATCACCCCCTTCCCCGTCAACCACCCGGTAGAGGCCTATGCGCTGCGCATCGAGCACGCCAAGACCGGCCAGACCATTACCTATTCCGGCGATACGTCTTATACGCCTGCGCTTGTCGATGCCGCCCGGGGCGCCGATCTCTTCCTCTGCGAGGCCACCTGGGGTGCTTCCTCCGAGGGCATGGCACCCGGCATGCACATGTCGGGCGCGGAAGCGGGGCGCGCGGCGCGGGAAGCGGGCGTTGGCACGCTGGTGTTGATCCACATCCAGCCCTGGGGCGATGCTAAGGCCACCGTGGCGGCGGCGCGGGAGGAATTCGACGGCGAGATCGTGCTGGGTACTGCGGGCATGCAGTTCTAAGTTACGCTGGAGGGCATGACTGAATTTACTCGTGCCGATGGGCGCGCGCTCGACCAAATGCGCAGCGTCCGCATTACCCGCAATTTCACCACCAACCCGGCCGGATCCGTCTTGGTGGAATTTGGCAATACCCGCGTGATGTGCACCGCCTCCGTCGAACTCGGGGTGCCGCGTTTCAAGCGCGATTCCGGCGAGGGCTGGCTAACCGCCGAGTACGCCATGCTGCCATCCGCCACCCACGACCGTATGCCGCGCGAGTCCATGCGCGGCAAGGTCAAGGGCCGCACCCACGAGATTTCCCGCCTAGTCGGCCGCTCCCTGCGCGCCGCCGTGGACTTGGAGGAGCTGGGCGAAAACACCATCCAGCTCGACTGCGACGTGCTGCAGGCCGATGGCGGCACCCGCACCGCCTCCATCACGGGCGCCTACGTTGCGCTTGCCGATGCCATCGCCCACCTCAAGTCCGAAGGCGTCGTCCCCGGCGAGCCGCTGCTCGATCCCATCGCCGCGGTGTCCGTGGGCATCATCGACGGCGAAATCTGTCTGGATTTGCCCTATGAGGAAGATTCCCGCGCCGAGGTGGACCTCAACGTGGTGATGCAGGAATCCGGCGACTTTGTAGAAATCCAGGGCACCGGCGAGCACGGCCTCTTTGGCCGCGAGCAGCTCAACGGCATGCTGGATGTGGCCCAGAAGGGCTGCAGCGAGCTCATCGCGGCGCAGAAAGCGGCGCTGGGATGGTAATCCTCGTCGCATCCGGCAATCCGAAGAAGCTGGCCGAGCTCGATCGCATCCTGTCCGAGGCCGGCATCGAGGGCGTGGAGCTGCGCCTGCTTTCCGAGGTCGAACCCTACCCAGAGCCCGTCGAGGACGGCCGCACCTTTGCCGATAACGCGCTCATCAAGGCCCGTGCCGGCGCCTCCGCCACGGGTCTGGTGACCATCGCGGATGATTCTGGGCTGGCCATCGAGGAACTCAACGGCATGCCCGGCGTGCTCTCGGCCCGCTGGTCCGGCGAACACGGCAACGACCAGGCTAATAATGACCTAGTCTTGGCGCAGATGGCGGATGTGCCGGATGATCGGCGCGCCGCTGCCTTCGTCTCCGTGTGCGCCCTCGTGACCCCCGAAGGCACAGAGCGCGTGGCCGAGGGCCGCTGGGAGGGCAAGCTTTTGCGCGAGCCGCGCGGCGCTAATGGTTTTGGCTACGACCCACTCTTCCAACCAGAAGGCGAGTCGCGTTCTGCGGCGGAAATGTCGCCTGCGGAAAAGAACGCGGTCTCGCACCGCGGCCGCGCCCTTTCCCAGCTAGCCCCGTTCATCGCGGAGCTGGCCGGCTAATTAGGCGTTGAGCTGGAATTGCTCCTCGATTTCCTTGCGGCGCTTGTGCTCCATCCAGAAGGACAGGAAGGGCACCACGCCGGCGAGCGCGGTGGTAATCAGCTTGCCGGCGGGCCACAGCGCGCGCGGGCCCAGAATCAGGATGGACAGCAGGTAGGTCATGTACGCGATGCCGTGCACGATGGCGATATAGGTCGCCCATTCCGGGATCTCTGCTCCCATGACGTATTGGAAGAACATGCGGATGACCAGGATGATCAGGAAGATACCGGTCACCGTGGCCGCGATGGAAAAGAACTTCAGCGGGCCGCGGATGCGCGCCTTGCGGTCTGGGTGTACCTGGTTTGTCATGATTTACTTTCTCCTTTTATCTGTTGTGCCTTCGTCGCGTCCCTCTGCGGGGGAACCGCGGCGGCGCCGAGGCTGATTCAACGCATTAAACTCTTCCACATTCAGCTGCGGGCGCTGCGGCAAGAAATCCTCATCGATGGCGGTTTTCTCCGCCGAGTCCCTCACCTCAGAACCAACGGTCGAATTTGTTATTCCGTCGGCGGTTTCGCCGACATTTTCAGAGGCGTTTCCTGAGGCCTGCAGCGAATCCATCTCGCGGGCTTCGTTTTCCGCGGCGAGGCGCTCATTTTCATAGCGCAGCGTGGTGCGATAAGCATAGATCACGAACACGGCAAAAAGCGGCCACTGGAAGGCGTAGCCCAAGTTTTGGAAGGTGCCCGAGCCGGAGCGGAAGCGCGTCCACTGCCAATAGGCGAGGAAGAGGAAAAGCACCACGAAAAATATGACGAGGGCGATGTGCCACCACCGCACCTTCACGCGCCGTTTCTTCTGATCCTCGTGCATACTCACCCCACCCAGCCTACCTATCCACCGCCGCAATACGGAATGCCCCTGGTTTCTTGTTTATCAGCCCGCCGTGTACACTATTCAACGTTGCTCGCGCCCGTGGCGGAATTGGCAGACGCGCTAGATTTAGGTTCTAGTGTCTTATGACGTGTGAGTTCAAGTCTCACCGGGCGCACAAGAAAAGCACCGCAGTACTTGCTTGAAGAACTGCGGTGCTTTTGCGGATCTTAGTCCACCTCGGTGAACTTGCGGTCCCAGGAGGAGCGGACGGGGTTGGCATCGGCAAGCAGGATATCGAAGCGGTCATTAGCGATCTCAACGATTTCGCTGAGAGCAATGCGGTATTCCTGCGCATCGGAATTGGCCAGGCGCCGCACGCCGGCATCGATGACGCGCTCCACCGTGTCATTGGTATCCAAATAAGCCACAAACGGCATGCCAAAGCGCTCGCGGTAGGCGGCGGACAGCTCGGTAATGCGCTCGGTTTGCACGTCGTCAAGCTCGCTGAGTCCCAGCGAGCCGCGGTCGGCGGAAATATTCGCCGCCTCATCGGCCGAGGCCAAAAGCAGCTCGTCCATCGCGGGGTAGTCGTGGATGAGCGCATCGCGGCGTTCAGCATCCGCGGTCAGCACGGCAACCTGGATGGCGGCGCGCAGCTCGTTGACATCGCTAAACGGCCGGGACTGCCAGGCCAGATCCAGCGGCCAGGTCTCATTATTAAAGAGCGGGCGCAGCGCGGCGGTGAACTCCTCGCGCGAGGCCTCGTTCAGCTCGTTGAGGCTCACGCCCTTGCCATCGGCGCGCGAGACCTGTGCGCTCGCGCTGCCGGTGTGGAAGAACAACAAGTTGAGCAGGATGGCGGTAATCGCGCCGATGGACATGCCAGAAGAGACGAAGGTCTGCGCCCACTCCGGGAAGGCAGTGGCAACCTCCGGCTTGAAGGTCACCAGCATGGCCAGGCCCAGGGCGGAGGTGACGATGACGGAGTTGCGGCCATCGCTGAGATCCGACTTTGCGATGGTCTGCAGGCCCACCCACGCCACGTTGGCAAAAAGCGCGAGCGATGCGCCGCCGAGCACCGGCGACGGAATCGCGGCAACCACCGCGCCGGCCTTCGGCAACAGGCCCAGCACGATCATGAACCCCGCAGCCGCTACGGCCACCCAGCGCGATTTCACATTGGTCAGGCGCACCAGGCCCACGTTTTGCGCAAAGCAGGTATAGGGGAAGGAATTCATGACGCCGCCCACTAGGGTGGAAACGCCATCGGCGCGGATGGCGCGCACCACGTCATCGCGGCGGATGCGCTTTTTGACGATTTCACCGGTGGCAAACACATCGCCGGTCGTTTCCACCATCGTGATGATCATGACGATAATCAGCGAGAAGATCGCCACGAGGTCAAATTGCGGCATGCCGAAATAAAACGGCGTCGTAATGCCGAGGGCGGGGGAGGAGGAGACTTCGCTAAAGGAGGCATCGCCAAGCGCGAGCGCCACGCCCGTGCCCAGGACCAAGCCGATGAGCACCGCCAACGTGCCCACGAAGCCGGAGGAAAAACGCTGCACCATAATGATGACCGCGAGCGTGCCAAAGCCATAGAGCAAATCGCGCGTGGCCGGCACACCCTCGGCATAATTGACAAAGTCATTGGCCGATACCGCCAGCAGTGAGGTACCCATCACCAGCAGCACTGAACCGGTAACCACCGGCGGGAAGAAGCGCAGCACCTTGCCAAAGACCGGCGCGGCGAAGAAGGTAAAAAGGCCCGCGACGATGATGGCGCCGTAAATCGTGGGCAGCGATGCCACCCCGCCCTCGCCGTCGGTGGCACCCAGCCCAATCGCGATGATGGGCGATACCGCCGTCGTCGTCACGCCCTGCACGATGGGCAGGCGCACGCCAATATGCTTGCCGATGCCCACCGACTGAATGATCGTTGCAATGCCGCAGGTCAAAAGGTCTGCATTGATGAGGTGGATGGTAGTTTCCGCGTCCAGGTTTAACGAGCTGGCGATGAGCAGCGGGACGATGACCGCCCCGGCATAAAACGCGAGGACGTGCTGCAGCCCAAGGGCGGCGAGTTTCGGCGCGGGGGGAACGATGTCTACGGGGTGCTTGGGCTGGGACGCCACGAAGTCCTCCTTGTTACGGAAGCGAAGCTGACCGCCTTAACAGTAGAGGTACACGCAGGTCGGCGCCAAAGTGTACGTGAGCAAAGCCACGATCGGGGCTAGATTGCCCCCGAACAAAAACGTACGGGTGGTTTATATGAATCGGGTAACCAGCAAAGTATGACGACCGGTTTATAACTGGTGCTCAAAGGGAAGTTTACGGTTGTTAATTTCGCGAATCGAGCCGACAATTAAGAGGTGACGGGGCTTGATGCTGCGGGAAGAAAAAGGCGGCATGCGCCCCGGGAAATTTGACCCAGAAGAAGGGAATTATGACTACCGCAACTAAGCCCCAGCAGTATCAAGGGTGGGAAGGTTTTGCGCCCGGCCCTTGGACCGAGGGCATCAACGTCCGCGATTTCATCCAGCGCAATTACACGCCTTATAACGGCGACTCCAGCTTCCTCGCTGGCCCCACCGATAAGACGCTACGCGTGTGGGACACCCTGGAAAAGGACTACCTGTCAGTCGAGCGCGAAAAGCGCATTTACGATGTCGATACGCACACCCCGACCGATATCGATGCCTTCCCGGCCGGTTACATCTCAGAAGACGATGACGTCATCGTCGGCCTGCAAACCGATACACCGCTCAAGCGCGCCATGATGCCGTTCGGCGGCTGGCGCATGGTGAAGCAGGCCATCGGCGAGGCGGGCAAAGAGGTTGATCCCGAGGTGGAGAAGATCTTCACCCGCTACCGCAAGACCCACAATGATGCGGTCTTCGATATCTACACCCCGCGCATCCGCGCCGCCCGTTCATCACACATCATCACCGGCCTGCCCGATGCCTATGGCCGCGGCCGCATCATCGGCGATTACCGCCGCGTGGCGCTGTACGGCGTGGACTATCTCATCCAGGAAAAGATTGAGGCCCGCGATGCCATTGCCGATGCCGGCTTTTCCGAGCACTGGGCCCGCTACCGCGAGGAGCACTCCGAGCAGATCAAGGCCCTGAAGAAGCTCAAGGCGATGGCCGAGTCCTACGGTTTTGACATCTCCGAGCCGGCGCGCACCGCCCACGAGGCCGTGCAGTGGACCTACTTTGGCTACCTCGCCTCCATCAAGTCCCAGGACGGCGCAGCCATGTCCATCGGCCGCCTGTCCGCATTCTTCGACTGCTACTTCGAGCGCGATTTGGCCGCTGGCATCATCACCGAGGAACAGGCACAGGAAATCATCGACGCGCTCGTGCTGAAGCTGCGCATCGTCCGCTTCCTGCGCACCATCGACTATGACCAGATTTTCTCCGGCGATCCGTACTGGGCCACCTGGTCCGATGCCGGCTTCGGCAGCGACGGCCGCCACATGGTCACCAAGACCTCCTTCCGCCTCCTGCAGACCCTGATCAACCTGGGTCCATCACCGGAGCCGAATATCACCATTTTCTGGGATCCGGAGCTGCCTGCAGGCTACAAGGAATTCTGCGCGCACATCTCCATTGAAACCTCCTCCATCCAGTACGAGTCTGATCGCCAGATTCGCGACGAGTGGGGCGATGACGCTGCGATTGCCTGCTGCGTGTCCCCGATGGAAGTGGGCAAGCAGATGCAGTTCTTCGGCGCCCGAGTCAATGCCGCCAAGGCCCTGCTCTACGCCATGAACGGCGGCCGGGATGAGGTCTCCGGCAAGCAAGTCGTTGAAGGCTACGAGCCGATTCAAGGCGATGGCCCGTTGGATTTCGACGAGGTCTGGCAAAAGTACGAGGAGATGCTGGACTGGGTGGTTGGCACCTACGTCGAGGCGCTAAACATCATCCACTACTCGCACGATAAGTACGCCTACGAGGCCGTGGAAATGGCGCTGCATGATTCCAATATCATCCGCTCCATGGGCTGCGGCATCGCGGGGCTTTCCATCGTCGCCGATTCGCTATCCGCCATCAAGTACGCCAAGGTCACCCCGGTCCGGGATGAGACCGGCCTGATTACGGATTACATCACCGAAGGCGAATTCCCGTTCTACGGCAACGACGACGACCGCGCTGATGACATCGCCGCCACCATCGTGCACACCGTGATGGAGAAAATTAAGGCCATCCCGATGTACCGCAATGCCATCCCCACCCAGTCCGTGCTGACCATTACCTCCAACGTGGTCTACGGCAAGGCAACAGGCTCCTTCCCGTCGGGCCACAAGGCCGGCACCCCCTTCTCCCCGGGCGCTAACCCCGAAAACGGCGCGGATAACCACGGCATGGTTGCCTCCATGCTGTCGGTGGGCAAGTTGGATTACAAGGATGCCCTGGACGGCATCTCGCTGACCAATACCATCACCCCGTCCGGTTTGGGCCGCACCCCAGAAGAGCGCATCACCAACTTGGTGGGCGTGCTGGATGCCGGCTTCATCATGGAACAATAAGAATCACGACAAGGAGAACCATCATGGCAACCCCAACCTTTGCAGAACGCCTTTCAGACATGAAGGCCAGCCGCGACGAGCACAAGATGAACTCTGGCCTGTACCACGCCAATATCAACGTGCTGGACAAGTCCACGCTGGAAGATGCCGTCGAGCACCCAGAGAAATACCCGAACCTCACCGTTCGCGTCTCTGGCTATGCGGTCAACTTCGTCAAGCTCACCAAGGAGCAGCAGCTTGACGTCATCTCCCGCACCTTCCACCAGGGTTCATAATCATGGCTGATGGCATTACTGGTGTGGTCACCCTGTCGCCGGAATCCGGCGAGCGCGTTCGCGGTGTTGCCGCGGGCCTGGGAACCGACCACGAACTCGATGAGATTACCCGCCCCGAGCTAATGGAGGCGCGCCGCACCGGCGATATCGCCCTCGTGCACTCTTGGGAGCTGGTAACCGCCGTCGACGGCCCGGGCACCCGCATGACCATGTTCATGTCCGGCTGCCCCCTGCGCTGCCAGTATTGCCATAACCCGGACACCATGGAGATGAAGACCGGCACCTTGGAGCGGGTCGACGATGTGGTCAAACGCATCAAGCGCTATAAGCCCATCTTCCAAGCTTCCGGTGGCGGCCTGACCATCTCCGGTGGTGAGCCCCTCTTCCAAATTGCGTTTACCCGGCGTGTGCTCAAGGAAGTCCACGACGCCGGCATCCACACCACAATCGATACCTCTGGGTTCTTGGGCTCGCGCCTGCGCGATGAGGACCTAGACAATATCGACCTGGTCCTGCTGGACGTGAAGTCGGGCGACGAGGAAACCTATCAGCGCGTAACGAGGCGCCAGCTGCAGCCCACGCTCGATTTTGGCGACCGCCTCAACGCGATAGGCAAGCCGGTGTGGATTCGCTTCGTCGTCGTGCCGGGCCTGACGGATTCGGCCGAGAACGTCGAAAACGTCGCCTCCATCGTGGCGCGGTGGAAGTCCAATGTGGAGCGCGTCGAGGTCTTGCCCTTCCACAATATGGGTAAGGACAAGTGGGAGGGGCTCGATATGACCTACCACTTGGCAGATACCAAGCCGCCAAAGCCGGAAGACGTGGAAAAAGTCCGCGACGTTTTCCACGCGAAGGGTCTGGAGGTTTACTAACCTGGGTGGGCATGACTCACTACCGCCGCTTCGGCCACGATATTATTGAACACACCCTGGAAGTCCCGTGGGATTATGACAATCCGCGCGGGACTTTTGCTCTCTATGCCCGCGAAATCATCCCGCCAGGCGGCGAGGACTTGCCGGCGCTGCTGTACCTGCAGGGAGGCCCAGGTTTTCCGGCCCCGCGGCCGGTGAAACCGACGGGGCTTATCGGCAAGGCGCTCGAGCGCTACCGCGTCATCCTCCTCGATCAGCGCGGCACGGGGCGCTCGCACCGCATCGATAGGCTAAGCCCCGCAGAAGAGCGCAGCGCCGAGCACCTGGCCTTATTGCACCAGGACAGTATCGTGCGCGATGCCGAGCGCCTCCGCGAACACCTGGGGCTTGAGACCTGGTCCCTGTTCGGCCAATCCTTCGGCGGCTTTTGCATCACTGCGTACCTGTCTCAGGCTCCTGAGTCCGTCAAGCACGCGTTTTTCACCGGTGGCATCCCCACGCTGCAGGGCGCGGATCACCTTTACCGCGCGACTTTTAGCAAGCTCAAGGCCCGCCAGGAGCGCTTCTACCGAGAGTTCCCCTGGGTGCAGCGCCGCATCGAGGAAATCATCGCCCACCTCGATAATTCCGACGAGCGCCTGCACACCGGCGAGCGGCTGTCCTCGCTGCGTTTTCGCACCATCGGCACCGATCTGGGGCGGGGCACCGGCTTCGACGGCCTGGCTTACCTCCTGGAAGAGCCCTTCCGCACCGTGCGGGGAGAGAAGGTGCTGCGGGATGATTTCCTGTGGGGCATCGGCGAGCGCGTGAGCTTTGCGGAGGCGCCGCTTTATGCGGCGATCCACGAGTCCATTTATGCCGGCAGCGGCGGGCAGGCGTCGACGCAGTGGTCGGCGCACCGCGTGCGCGAGGAGTTCCCGGAGTTTGCCGAGTCCGGCACCTGGCTGACCGGCGAGCATATTTCCCCGTGGCAGTTCGACGAGGACCCGGCGCTGCAGGCCTTCAAGGAGGGTGCGCACGGCTTGGCGGAGCGGGAATTTAGTGCGCCTTATGCGCTTGCCGATGCCCCCACCACCGCCGCCGCCATCTACCTCGACGATATCTTCGTTCCCCTGGAGGAATCTTTGGCCACCGCCGCGCACTTGGGCGATCTGCGGCCGTGGGTGACGAATGAGTACCAGCACAATGGCATCGGCGAGAACGGCGCGGAGGTGATGGGCAAGCTCTTTGCGCTTATCGATGACCACTAGCGAACGCTTTCCGCCTGTGCGAAAATTAATTTCACATACGTAGTTAGGGAGAGGAAATGTTGAGCTTAATCATCATCGGTATCATCATCTTGCTGATTCTCGCCACCGTATTTGATGGCTATTACATCGTGCGTACCCGCGAGGCGGCCATCTTGGAGCGTTTGGGTAAATTCCAGACGGTCGCCCACGCGGGCTTGCACTTCAAGATGCCCTGGATCGACCGCGTGCGCGATAAGATTTCGCTGCAGGTGCGCCAGCTAGACGTGATGGTAGAAACCAAGACGAAGGATAATGTCTTCGTCCAAATCCCGGTCGCGGTGCAGTACGAGGTCGTAGAGGGCCGCGAGCGCGAGGCCTTTTATATGCTCTCCAACCACGAGCAGCAGATCGTGGCCTATGTGCAAGATAATGTGCGCTCGTCGGTGGCGAATATGGGCTTGGACGAGTCTTTTTCCTCCAAGGACACCATCGCGCAGAACGTGGCGGCCTCGCTGCGGGATAATATGGCCGAATACGGCTGGAACTTCGTCAATACGCTGGTAACCGATATTCGCCCGGATTCCCGCGTGCGCGAGTCCATGAACTCCATTAACGCGGCGCAGCGCGAGCGCGAGGCGGCCATCGCCCAGGCGGAGGCGGAAAAAATCCGCGTGGTCAAAGAAGCCGAGGGTGCCGCGGAGGCAAAGAAGCTGCAGGGTAGGGGTGTTGCCGAGCAGCGCAAGGAGATTGTAGAGGGCATCGCCCAGCAGTACGAGCTACTGCGCGATGCCGGGGTCCAGGAATCCCCCGAGGTCCTCATGCTGGTATCGCAGTACCTCGACGCGATGGTCGATGTCTCGAATAACGGCCGAGCCTCCGTGCTCTACATGCCGTCCAATCCGCAGGGCATGGGCGACCTGTTCAGCGGCATGCGCGACGTGCTCATGGCGGACCGCGCCCTGGATGAGTCAGCCGGGCGATAGGAGCCTACCTGCGCCGCAGGAGGAGGACCAGCCCCAGGAGGACGGGGACGCCGCCTATGATGATGAGGTAGGTCGTTTCGGCAGATGCCGAGGTAGGGTCGTACAGCTGCGACATCGAACCAGCCAGCGAGGTGCCGATGGCCATGGTGAGGAAGTACAGCGCGGAAAAGCGGGTGGCATATGCCCGCGGGGCGTGGGCGGCGGATGCGGCCATGCCCACCGGGCCGATGAAGAGCTCGCCGAGCGACATGAACAAGATGGTGCCCGCTAGCACCAGGAACGGCGTGGAATTTTCCCCGCCTCCCACAAAGGGCAGTAGGAGGAACATGCCTGCGCCGGCGAAGATGATGCCGCAACCCATGAGCGCGCGCCGCGAGTTGGCCCAGCGCGTCATGCCCGCGGCCAAGGGTAGCGAGAGCAGGAGGATGAATAGCGGGTTGAGCGATTGCGTCCACGCCGGCGGGATTTCGAATCCCCCGATGGATCGGTTGAGGCGCTGATCCGAGTAGACCGCGAGGACTCCGTAGATTTGCGGTTGCAGGGTCCAGTAGGCCGTTGAGCAAGCGAAAAGCGGAATAAAATCCAGGATGCGGCGTCGCTCGTCTGCGCTAATCTGCGGGGATCGCAGCATGCTGGCAAAAAGCCCCGCCGCGGCCGCCACCGTGGCGATAAGAAGCAGCACCGTCAGCGTTGCTGGAGAAACGGTGATAATGAGCAGCACGCCGGCTAGGAGCGCCGCCAGCGCGACCAGCCCCGCCTTGCCTGGGGCCTGGGTGGGGTGAGGCGGGCGCGATGGCACATCTATCTTTTTCCGCAGCGCGCCGTAGGTGGCACACCCGCAGCACATGAGCACCGCTGCGGCGAAGAATCCGGCGTGGTAGCCGTATTCCTCGGCTAGCCAGCCTGTCAACATGGGGCCAAAAAGCGCGCCGACATTGATGCCGAGGTAGAAAATCTGAAAGGCCCCGTCGCGCGCGCCGGCCTCGGCGGGGAAGGCGGCGCCCAGAATCGTTATCGCGGCGGTCTTGAGCAGCCCCGAGCCAAGCGCGAGCGGCAAGAGCCCGATGATGAGCCCAGCGGTGCCGGGGATAAACGAAAGGGCAAAGTGTCCGCACACCAACAGCCCAGCGCCGGTAAGCAAGGTGCGCTCGGCGCCCAAGAGGCGGTCGCTGACCCAGCCGCCCACAAACGTGAAAAGATAGAGCAGGCTGCCGTAGGCGCCGACGAGCGCGGTGGCCTGCGTTTGCTCCATGCCGAGCCCGCCGGAGGTGGAGTAGAGGTAGTACGCGAGGATGGCTTGCATGCCATAAAAGCTGAAGCGCTCCCACATTTCGATGCCCGCAACCGCCGGCAAAACCACGGGTACGCGGCGAATTGAACGCCGTTCAAGAACTTTCATAAAAAGGACTATAGCGGCCGACAGTGTGTGCTAGATCTAATTTGGTGGATATTTCTACTAACGACATAGCTACAATCGATGCCCACCACATCTGGCACCCCTACGCCGAGCCCGGCGCGCCCACGCGCGTCGTGGAGTCGGCTGCGGGAGTCCACCTCACGCTTGCCGATGGCCCCCACCTCATCGACGCCATGTCCTCCTGGTGGGCCGCCGCCCACGGCCACAGCCATCCGCGGCTCACCGCTGCCGCCAAGGAGCAGATCGATCGCATGAGCCACGTGATGTTCGGCGGGCTCACGCACGAGCCGGCGGCGCGGCTGACGGCCAATCTCATGGAGCTTACGTGTCACGACTTCGCGCAGGTCTTTTATGCGGACTCGGGATCGGTCTCGGTAGAGGTCGCCATCAAGATGGCTCTGCAATACCAGCAGGGGATCGGCCACCCGGAGCGCACCAAGATGCTGACCTGGCGCTCGGGTTATCACGGCGATACCTTTGCCGCGATGAGCGTGTGCGATCCCGATGGCGGCATGCACTCGATGTGGACCGGCACCCTGGCGCAGCAGGTTTTCGCCCCAGCACCGCCCACGCGCGGGGCGAGCGAGAAGGCGCGCGCGGATTACCTACGCGAGCTGGAAGGCTGCATTACGAACGAAGTCGCAGCCTTGATCATCGAGCCCGTCGTCCAAGGCGCCGGCGGCATGCGCTTCCACGACCACGAGCTGGTGCGCGGGGCGCGCGAAATCTGCGACCGCCACGGAATCGTGCTGATCGCGGATGAAATAGCCACGGGTTTTGGGCGCACCGGGGACCTCTTTACCACCCAGGCGGCGGGAGTGGTGCCGGATATCATGTGCGTGGGTAAGGCGATGACCGGCGGTTTCATGACGATGGCCGCCACGCTCGCCACCGCCCGGGTTGCCGAGGGTATGCACCCACGCGCGCTGATGCACGGCCCGACCTTTATGGCCAACCCGCTGGCCTGCGCGGTATCTGCCGAGGCGACCTCCATGATCCTGGAGGGAAGGTGGCGGGGGCAGGTTGCGGGCATCGAGAAGCAGCTGCGCGCCGGGCTTTCCGGGCTAGAGGACGAGCCGGGCGTGGCGGACGTGCGGGTGCTGGGGGCTATCGGCGTGGTGGAGATGGAGCGCGACGTCGATATGTCAGGTGCTACGGACGCGGCGGTGGACCAAGGCGTGTGGCTGCGCCCGTTCGGCCGCCTTATCTACACCATGCCGCCTTTTATCAGTACCGAAGACGAGGTCGCGCAGATTTGCCGCGGTGTGCGCGCTGCGGTAGGAGGAGGAAAGCGATGATTATCTTTGTCACCGGCACCAATACCGACGTGGGAAAGACGGTGGCCACGGCGGTGCTCGCCAGCGCCCTTGCCCAGAGTGGGCGCGAGGTCGTCTATGCCAAGCCCCTGCAGACCGGCGAGCCGGGCAATAGCGGCGATGCGGCGACGGTGCGGGCCCTGGCCGGGGTCGAGGTCACGGAGATGGTGCGTTTTCCCGAGCCGCTGGCACCGAACCTTTCGGCGCGCCGGGCCCGCATGACTCCGCCGAGCAAAGAGGAACTCTGGGACTGGATCGCAGGGTTGGACGCACCAGGCCGGGTGGTGCTGGTGGAAGGTGCCGGCGGCCTGCTGGTGCGTTTGGCAGACGACTACACGCTTGCCGATGTCGCCACCAACCTCCTCATTGTCACCTCCCTCGGTCTTGGCAGCCTCAACGCCGCCGAGCTCACCGTCCGCGAGGCGCAGCGGCGCAGGATTAACGTGATGGGGCTTATCGGCGGCAGTTTGCCCGCGAGGCCGGATCTGGCGACGCGGTTGAACGTGGACGAGCTTCCTGCGGTCACGGGCTGCCGGTTGTGGGGCAGCGTGCAGGAGGGGGCCGGAGCGCTGGGCCGGGAGGACTTCGCCCGGATGACCCGAGAGCTCTTTCCCGGTGATGTGTGTGCGGAGTTGCTTGCGCACGCCGAGTAGCGCTACCTCGATGAGGCAGCGCTAGCGGACCCAGCGGACCTTGCCGTTTACCCGGGCAAGGCGGCCGCGCAGGGGAGGGGCGTTCGGATCGTCTTGGTTCACCCCGTTGTGGTACGGGCAGCACACGGTGAGGTTGTCCGCGTTGGTCATCCCGCCGTGCTTCCACGCCTGCAGGTGGTGGATTTGAGACTTATCCGCCGGGTGATTGCACGGCGGCCACGGGCAGGTGGGGTTTTCGGCGGCGGCCATCAGCCGCTGTTTTCCGAGGCGAACCGCGAGGTCCGATACAGGTTGACCGGGCCCTTCACTGGGTGGATAAGCGTGGCTAGCCCGTGTTCGCTAAAGGTGCGCTCGACGAGCTGCGCGCCGGTAATGGTCGAGCCGTTGGTGAGCCGAAGCGTGACCTCGTCGCCATCGCCTTCCAGTATTTGATCCAGTGCGTTGAGCGGGATAATCACGTTCGTCGTGGTCTGTACCGTGGCAGCGCCCTCGCCGCGGAGGAGTTCGCGGAAGGATGCGAGTGGGTTATCGGGGTCGAGGGCGGAATCGAGATCCGCGAGGAAGGACGAGGGCGCAGTAATGCGCATCGTCCACGGGCCATCCGGGCGGCGCAGGAGTTGTACGCCCTCGCGCGGCGGCCGGCGGCGCGGGCGCCATTCGCGCAGGCGTTTTTTAGCGAGCTGGGCAATCTCGGAGGCCGGTCCGTGTTGCCGGCACAGCTCTACGCGCAGGTTCCACGCGGCGCGCTTGGTGGCAGCACGGGTGGCGTACTTCTCGATGAGCTTCAGGGTCACCAAATCGTGGTGGCGCGCGCCCGCGGCGGCAAGGCGCTGCTTGCGGCTAAAGGAAGTGGTGCCGAAATAAACCTCTGCCAGCGCGAGCAGCTCGCGGGCCTCGACATCCGGCAATCCGAGCTCGATGAGGTCGCTCTCAGGCATGCCGTGGGCCTCGGCGAGGATATCCATCGCCGAGGAAATCTGGGTGGCATAGGCCTGCAGTGCGTTCATGCCTGCAAATCTAGGCGCGCGCTACCGCAGTACCAATCGGGCGCGGCGCCCACCTGTGGATAACTTGTATAAACGTCTACAAAGTTATCCCGCGGCCACCGCAAAAAGATACGAAATCAACATGCGCTTTAGCTCCATGACCACGGAATCGAACTTGTCTGGTTCGCCCGAAATAGCGTAATTGAGCAGAGAAACCACGGTGTGGATAAGGAAGCGCGCCAGCTCAATGCGTTGCGCATCGCTGTGCTCGGTGGCCAGCGGGCGGAGGATCTCGGCGAGCGGCTCCAAGAGCTGCAGCTCGGTATCGGCGGCCGTAGCCCGTGTCGCCGGGGTGGATTGGATGGCGTGCCAAACGGCGCGCCGGGAAGGATCCTCGCGCCACATCCGCGCCAAGTGGTCGATGAATTCATCCAAGACATCCGGCCACTGCGGGGCCGGCACGAGGCGCGAAAAGCGCTCGATTTCGGCCAGGCTGGTGGCAGTATCTTGCCGGTCGAGCTCGCAGATGAACACGTATTTATTGGCAAAGAACTGATACAGCGTGCCGATCGGGACCCCAGCACGGTGGGCGACTTCATCGAAGGTGAAGGATTCAAAGCCGACATCGACAAGCACGGCGCGCGCCGCCTGCACGATGCGAGCAAAGCGCTCCCGGCTGCGCGCCTGCGCTGGCCGGCGCCGCGGGACGAGGATTTCCTCCACCGGCTTACTCGAGGCCCTTCATCACGCGCGCGACGTGCCCGGTGGCCTTCACGTTGTAGTGGGTCTGGCCGATGGTGCCATCCGGCTCCACGAGGAAGGTAGAACGGATAACGCCCTGGACCACCTTGCCGTAGTTCTTCTTCTCCCCGAAGGCGCCATACGCAGTCATGACGGACTTATCTGGATCAGAAAGCAGCGGGAAGTTGAGATCGTGGTCATCGCGGAACTTCGCCAGCGCCTCGGGCTTATCGGGGGAGATGCCCACCACCGCGATATTGAGCTCATTGAGTTCTTCTAGTGAATCGCGAAAATCGCAGGCTTCCTTGGTGCAGCCTGGGGTATTGGCGCGCGGGTAGAAGTACACCAGCACGCGCTGGCCTGCGTAATCGGAAAGGGAAACGGTGTTGCCGGTGGCATCGGCAAGCGAAAAAGCGGGGGCGGTATCTCCTACGTTCAAACGAGTTTCAGTCATGGACCCCACTTTACGTGCTCCCCAGCCTGCGCGGTGGAGACCCTGCACGGTAAGATAAGCTCGTTAAGAGCGAAACTTAAGCTAAGAGGAGAATTCCGTGGCACGCAATATTGAAGATATTCAACGCGATATCGAACGCACCCGGCGCCAGCTGGCTAGCACCCTGGATGAAATTGCGGATCGCAGCAAGCCGCAAAACCTCGTCGATGACGCCAAGGATGCCGCCACCGAAAAGTTGCAGGACCGCAACGTGCAGCTGGTACTCGGTGGCGTCGGCGCCGCCGTCGTTGGGCTGATTGCCTTTTCTGTGTTCCGCTCGCGTCGCCGCAAGAGCGACCTGAAGGAATTGCAGCGCCTGCTGTCTGAGCGCCACTAATTTTCCCCGCCTTACCCCCACGCGCGCCGTGGGGGCTTTTTTCGTATGCTAGGTCGCGATGAAAACTCCAATTCCTTTTTATTTGCAGGAAATTTTGACTCGGGTGCGAGGAAATCGCAGCGGCGCGGTGGCGGACTATATTCCCGAGCTCGCGAAGGCGGAACCGGACTACCTCGGCGTGGCCATCTGCACCACGACGGGGCATGTGTATTCCGCCGGCGATGCTGAGGTGGAATTCACCCTGCAGTCCGTGTCGAAGCCTTTTGCGTATGCCCTAGCGCTGCAGGAGCTCGGTTTGGATGCGGTGCGCGAGATCGTCGGCATGGAACCGTCCGGCGAGGCCTTCAATGAGCTTTCGCTCAACCGCGATGATCACCGGCCGGTGAATCCGATGATTAATGCGGGCGCGATCGCGGTAACGCAGCTAATTAATGGCGTGGATTCGGATCCGGCCGAGCGCGTGGAACAGCTGCGCACCTACTTTTCGCGGCTGGCGGGCCGCGAGCTGAAACTCGATGAAAAGGTGCGCGATTCCGAGCTGCAGGTCTCTGATAGGAACCTGTCTTTGGCGCACATGCTGCGCAATTACGACATCATCCAGGACGAGGCCCACGATGCGGTTTCGACCTACGTGGAGCAGTGCTCGATTAAGGTCACGGTGCGCGACCTCGCCGTGATGTCTGCCACCTTGGCCAATGGTGGCACGCAGCCGGTGACGGGGGAGAAGATCCTCGATGCCGATGTCTGCCGCCTGACGCTTTCTGTCATGAGCTCTGCGGGCATGTACGACGGCGCTGGGCGATGGATGGCCGAGGTCGGAATCCCAGCGAAATCCGGCGTTTCGGGCGGCCTGCTGGGAACCCTGCCCGGCCAATTGGGGGTCGCGACCTTCTCGCCGCGGCTTAATAAGGAGGGCAATTCCGTCCGCGGAGTGGATGCCTTGACCTTGCTGTCGAAGGATATGGGGCTGCACTTGATGTCCACGGATGAGC
Organism: Corynebacterium limaceinasi; assembly: GCF_046717465.1. Classification (NCBI taxonomy): domain Bacteria; kingdom Bacillati; phylum Actinomycetota; class Actinomycetes; order Mycobacteriales; family Corynebacteriaceae; genus Corynebacterium; species Corynebacterium limaceinasi. The sequence continues at coordinate 2,004,120 of NZ_CP177100.1, read as the reverse complement.
GCTACGGCGTGCACCCCGTGCGCAGGATGGAGACCGAGGACGACCTCACGGTGATCTTCCTGCAGGGCCTTATCAACTTCAACGCGGCGGAGACCATCTTGCATCAGCTCACCGAATGCGAATTTGGTGAGGGCACGGTGGTGCTGGAGCTATCCCATATCACCGGATCCAACCGGATGGGCCGGCGCATGCTGAAGGAAGGCCTCCGGCGCATCCGCGAGGCTGGTTTCGATATCGCCATCGTGGATCCGGACGGCGAATTGGAGGACCGTACCATGGCGGACGGCACTGAGGTGCCCAAGGGTGAGCCGGAAGATTACGCAATCGCCGAGGAGGTAGTTTAGGTTTGGTTCACCTTACTTGGTTAAGCTAGGATAAGCTCGCACTTATCCTCAATTCGAGGAATCCGACTAACCAAGGACTCAAGATGGCATATAGATTCCCCAAGGTAATGGCCGTGGTGGCGGCCTCCGCCACCGCACTTGTAGGCTGCAGCACCGACGAAGAAACAACCAACAACGGCGGCGGCAGCGACGATGCTGCCCTGTCCTTCACCGACCTCGCGGGCCGCGACGTAGAACTCGACAAGGCCCCCGAGCGCGTCCTGTTAGGCGAGGGCCGCTCCATCTTCGCCACCGGCATCCTCAATACCGAGGATCCGCTGGATAAGGTCGTAGGCATCGGATCCGACCTGAAGAAGAACGTGCCGGACTACTACAACGTCTTGGAAGAAAAGCTGCCCAAGGTCAATGAATTGCCGGAAATCGGCGGGTTCACCAAGGGCGATGTCACCGTGGAAAACCTGGTGAGCTTGGATCCAGACCTCATCGTGTTGTCCAAGGACCAGTACGACGCCTCGCAAGAGGCAGGCCTGACAGAGAAGATGGATCAGGCAGGCCTCAAGTACGCCGTGACCGATTTCCGCGCCAAGCCGCTGGAAAACACCACCAAGTCCATGGATATTTTCGGTGAGATCTTCGGTAAAGAAGAGCGCGCCAAGGAATTCAACGAAGAGTGGCAAGAAACCGTGGACCTGGTCAAGGAGCGTGCGGACAAGGTAAAGGACAAGCCCAAGACCTTCGTTTGGCGCGCGGCCGGTGTCTCGGACTGCTGTGGCTCGTGGAATGACTCCAATATCTCGCAGCTGGTCAACGTCGCCGGCGGCGAAAACGTGGCCGACGGCATCATCCCAGGCGAATCCGGTGCCCTGACCCCAGAAAAGGTCCTCGAGACTGACCCAGACATGGTGATTGCCACCGGCGGCGATTGGTCCGAAATGAAAGACGATGAGGGCAACCCCGTGGGCTACGCCGCGGTGGGCTATGGCATCGGTGAAGATGAGGCGGAGTCGAGCGTTACCAAGCTGCCGAGCCACCAGCCCGGTTTTGAGAACCTGCGCGCGGTCAAGGAACACAAACTGCACAGCATGTGGCACCAGTTCTACAACTCGCCGTTCAACTACCTGGCGCTGCTGCAGATCGCGGAATGGATCAACCCGGAGGCGTATGAGGATATGGACATCGACAAGCAGTGGATGCAAGCGCAAGAAAAGTACTCGCCGGTTGCTGGCGAGGGAACCTTCTTTAGCACGAATTAATGGTGAGTGCGGAGGTAGCTGCCCTTACGCAGCAACACAAGAAGCTCACCTGGCAGCGCATCAGCATCGTCGCGGGCCTGTGCCTCATTGCGGCGGTGGCGTTTGTGGTCAGCAACTTCGTCGGCGCCATCGACATCAGCCCCGGCGAGGTCATCAGGGGCATCGTGAATCCCTCGAGCCTGGATGACCAGACGCATACGGTGCTGTGGAAGCTGCGCTTGCCGATGGCCGTTATGGCCCTGCTCATCGGCGTCAGCCTCTCGCTGGCCGGCGCGGAGATGCAGACCATCTTGAATAACCCGCTGGCGGAGCCGTTTACCCTCGGTATTTCCGCCGCGGCGGCCTTCGGCGGCGCTAGTTCCATCGTGCTCAAGTGGCAGCTGCTAACCCAGCCGCAGTTCAACCTGGCGCTGGTGGCGTGGTTGTCTGCGGCGGTGGCGACGGCGATCATCGTCGTGGCGGCCATTATCCGGGGTGCGAAAGCGGAGACCATGGTGCTGCTGGGCATTGGTTTGGTCTTTTTCTTCCAGGCCATGCTCGCGCTTATCCAGTACCAGTCTTCGGCCGAGGCGCTCCAGCAGATCGTCTTTTGGTCCATGGGGTCGCTCACGCGTGCGAACTGGGCCGCCAACGGCGTGCTGGCGGGTGTGCTGCTGGTTGCCCTGCCCATTTTGTGGGCGCTGTCGTGGCGGCTTACGGCCTTGCGGCTTGGCGATGCCCGCGCTGCCGCCATGGGCATTAATACCGCGCGGCTACGCGTGGTGGTGCTCATCGTGGTCTCCCTCGTGGCGGCAACGACGGTGGCCTTCGCCGGCATCATCGGCTTTATCGGCCTCGTGGGCCCGCACATCGCTCGTATGCTGGTGGGCGAGGACCAGCGCTATTTCGTGCCCGCCTCCATGGCCGCCGGTGCGGCCGTGATGTGCGCGGCGCACGCGGCGAGTCTGATGATTAAGCCGGGTCTGGCCATTCCGATTGGCATCGTGACCTCGCTTTTGGGCGTGCCGTTCTTTATCGCCATCGTGATGACTCGAAGGAGGGCGCTGTGGACGTAGAACTTACCCTGCGCGGTATAAGCGCGGCCTACGGCAAGCACACCGTGCTCGAAGCGGTAGACGTGGATACGCTGCAAGGCGGTCAACTGGTCGGCCTCTTAGGTCCCAACGCGTCCGGTAAAACCACGCTGATCAAGTCCCTTGCCGGCGTGCACCGCGGGTACAAGGGCGAGGTGGATTTCCTGGTGGAAGGAGAAAGCCCGCGGGGCAAGCGCCGCCGCCAGCTGATTGGCTACGTCCCGCAGGATTTGCCCAGCACCGCGGCGCTGCGGGCGTTTGAGACGGTGCTGATCGCGGCGCGTCGGGAAGCGTGCGAGGACCCTATTACCCGCACCGGCGAGGTGCTGAACGCGATGGGGCTGGACGCCATTGCCTCGCGCTACCTCAACGAGCTATCTGGCGGCCAGCGTCAGCTCGTCGCCGTGGCGCAGATGCTGGTGGGAAATCCCGGCCTGATGCTCTTGGACGAGCCGACGTCCGCGCTCGACCTGCATCGCCAGTTCTTCGTCCTCGAGGAGGTGCGCGAGAAGGCTAGGCGCGAAGGCAGCCTGGGGCTGGTGGCCATCCATGACATCAACCTGGCCGCGCGCATGTGTGACCAGCTGGTGGTACTCAAATCCGGCCGTATTCGTGCCCAGGGCACGCCTGGAGACGTGCTCACGCGCGAACTGGTGGAAAGTGTTTATGGGGTAGAGGCGGACATCGTGGAGCACCGCGGTGTTCCCGTCGTCGCGCCCCAACGCGTGAAATAAGCAAAGGCCGAGCGAGATGCTCGGCCTTTTTGCTAGCCTTGAACTGCTAGCTTTGAAAACGAAAAAATCGCGAGGTACTTGCCTCGCGATTTTGCTGTTGTGCGCCATCAGGGAATCGAACCCCGAACCCACTGATTAAGAGTCAGTTGCTCTGCCAATTGAGCTAATGGCGCAGTGTCGACGTCCTGCCGTGTGGCTCTCTGTGCAACGAGTAGAAACTTTAGCACTCCGGTTGAAAAACTGTAAAATCGCCAGCTCATAGTACATTTCTGGGGGAATATAACAGTTTGGATAATGGTGCGCTTGTTTCTGGTATTTGGGGTGGCAAGGCGATAGTCTGGATTGGTCTTGAAAGAACTACTGTATTTCTAAGGTCTACTTAGTGATTATTTCCCTCCCTAAACCCCGCCGCATTGCTGCTGCGAGCATTGCGTGCATTTCCCTGGTAGTAGCCTCGAGCTCCGTTAATTCCGCCGCTGAAAACCGCTCGGGGGACCAGGAATCTACCTCGAGCTCAGCAGAGAAGTCTGAGCAGAAAGAAAAGTCGAAGCTTTCGGCCTCCGTGAAGGATGGGGCAGAAGACGTCGATCCATCCAAGCCCGTCACCGTGGAATCCACCACCGAGCTCAAGAGCGTGACCATGACCAATGAGCTGGGCGTGGAAGTTGAAGAAAAACTCTCTGAGGACGGCAAGAAGTGGACTACGGCGGAGGATCTTGGCTATAACCACACTTATTCCATCGTGGCCACTGACAAGGATGGCAATAAGAAGAACCTGAGCTTTTCCACCTCCCAGGCGGCGGGCGTCGCCCAGGTGGCGATGACGCCTATCCCCGGCTCTGAGGTGGGTGTGGGCCAGGTTATCGGCGTCAATTTCGGCACCTATATCACCGACCGCAAGGCGGCAGAGGACACGATTACGGTTAAGACCAACCCAGAGGTGGAAGGCGCGTTCTACTGGGTGAATAACCAAGAGGTGCGCTGGCGCCCCAAGGAGTATTGGGAGCCGGGCACCAAGGTTGAGGTCAAGGTCGATCAATACGGCAAGGACCTCGGTGGCGGCATCTACGGCGGGGAAAATACCGGGACGGATTTCACCATCGGGGATCGCACCGTCACGCTGGTGGATAATGCCACCAAGACCATGAAGGTCTACAAGAACAAGGAGCTCTTGCGCACCATTCCGGTATCGCTGGGTCGCGATTATCAATATGACACCCCGAATGGGCGCTATGTCATTGGCGATCAGCACCAGTCGCTGCTGATGGATTCTGAGACCTTCGGGCTTGCGCACGATGCGGGCGGCTACAGCACCGAGGTGGACTGGGCTACCCAGATGTCCTATTCCGGCATTTACGTGCACTCCGCACCGTGGTCCGTGTGGGCGCAGGGTAATTCCAATACCTCTCACGGCTGCATCAACGTCACGCCAGAGGCCGCGCAGTGGTTCCAGAACACCGTCAAGCGCGGCGATATCGTCCACGTAATCAATACTTATGGTGGGACGCTTAACCCCTTGGACGGCTTGGGCGATTGGAATATGCCCTGGGAGGAATGGTCCAAGGGCAACGCGGACGCTAATCAATAATCCGCACAATTTTTAGGCGCATGGCTACAGTGGTGGCCATGCGCTTTTCTATTTTGGACCGCGGGGCGGCAGGCAGACTCGATGGGATAGCCGAGCATGCGCAGCATGTGGAGCGGCTGGGTTTTCGCAGGTTTTTCCTCGCCGAGCACCACGGGGTGCCGGGCATCCCAGCGGGCCAGCCGGGCATGTTGGCTTCGCACGTGGCGGCGCGCACGCAGCGCATTCGCGTGGGTACCGCAGGAATTATGGTGCTCAACCACCCGCCGTTTCTAGTCGCGGAACAGATTAACCTCTTGGAGGCGCTGTACCCCGGCAGGATCGATATTGGGTTGGGCTCCTCGGTGGGCTTTACGGCGCCAGTGCGCAAGGCGCTGCGCCAGGGCGATCCGCTGGAGCTCAAGCCGCAGTTCGAGAACGAGGTCGAGGCCCTGTTGCGCTACCTGCGCGGAGAGGCGGCGGTGACGGTGCGGCCCGAGTATGCGGGCACGCCCATCTATATCCTCGCCGGCTTCCGGTCGGTCAGGGTGGCCGCGCGGCTGGGATTGGGTGTCATCCTGGGCGGGCCCGTAGAAATGCAGGAAAAGGCGGCGCGGCTCTACCGCGAGCATGCGCTTGCCGATGCCCCACCTATCATCTCCTCCCTCAATATCGCCGTGGCCGATACCGCGGACCAAGCGCGGGACCTTTTGCTGCCGGAGTCCTATGCAAAGGTCATGGCCCAGTCCACCGGGGAATTCGCGCCGCTGCGCCCAGCCCGCGAATTGGATCTGGAGGGGCTAACGAGCCAGCAACAGCGCCGCATCGACGAGTCCCTGGGCCACGACGTCTGGGGGACGGTGGGGGAAGTGGGGGAGGAACTAAGGGGCATCGGCAAGCAGCTGGGCGTCGATGAGTTCCTGATTACCGGAGACATGCCGGATCTCGCGGGGAGGGCCCGCTCGGAGGAAATGGTGGTGGAGATATAAAAAATCCCGAGCACGGGGCTCGGGAGATTGGGGTGGCTGACGGGACTCGAACCCGCGACAACCAGGATCACAACCTGGTGCTCTACCAGCTGAACTACAGCCACCATCGTTGCGCGAAAGCAACGAGATATAGGTTAACTCACGCCGCGTAAATTACAAAAACGCCTGGTAATCGGCGGTGGTTTCGGCCTTGAGCTCCTCGGCTTCGGTAGAAGTTGGGCCCTCATCGGTGCGAAAGACGCTGCGGCGATAGAAATCGAGCTCGCGGATGGACTCGATGATGTCCTGCAGCGCGCGGTGGGCCATGCCCTTATCGGGCTGGTTGTAGTAGGCCCGCGGGTGCCAGCGCCGGGCGAGCTCCTTGATGGTTGAGACATCGATCATGCGGTAGTGCAGCGCCTCATCTAGCCGCGGCATATAGGTGCGGATGAAGGTGCGGTCGGTGGCGATGGAATTGCCGGCTAGGGGAGCCGGGTGCTCGCAGTGCTCGTTGATGAGCGCCAGTACCGCGTCCTCGGCCTCGCGGATGGTCGTGGTGGACTGGCGGATTTCCTTATCGAGGCCGGAGTTTGCGTGCATTTCGGTGACGAAGGAATCCATCTGGGATAGTTCCTCTTCGGTGGCGTGGACGACGAGATCGATGCCCTTGCCAAGGATGTTGAGGTTGCCGTCCGTGATGACTGCGGCCACCTCGACGATGACGTGGCGTTCCGGGTCGAGGCCGGTCATTTCCAGGTCGATCCACACGAGGCGATCATATTTTGCGGCGATTTCGGGAGAAGACATGCGTTCCATTCTAACCCCGACTGACGGGGCCCTCCGCGCGCCCCGATCTGCACCCCGAAAAGCAAAAGAAAAATTTACCTATCGTTTTACCGACACGGGGGAGTGATTTACGGCATACTTTCTATATCGTGCTTCACAAGGGAGGTGCGAATGACTAAGGAGTTTCTCGATGGCAAACTTTCTCGATGCCCTCAATTCCATAATTTGGTCGCCCGCCCTCGTGTTTTTGTGCTTGGGTGCGGGTGTTTATTTCACCGTGATAACGCGGGGCCTGCAGGTCCGTTGCCTACCGGATATGCTGCGGCAAATTTCCAAGGGCGAAAAATCTGACGACGGTGTTTCTTCCTTCCAATCGCTGATGGTCTCTCTATCCGGCCGCGTGGGCGTGGGTAATATCGCCGGCGTGTCCACGGCCATTGCCTTCGGTGGCCCGGGTGCGGTGTTCTGGATGTGGGCTGTGGCGCTTTTGGGCTCGTCCACCTCCTTCATCGAGTGCACCCTGGCGCAGATTTATAAAGAAAAGGACCAGGACACCGGCGAGTACCGCGGTGGCCCGGCTTATTACATCGAAAAGGCGTATAAGCACACCAAGGCTGCGCCGTTCATGATGGTCTATGGCATCCTCTTTGCCATCGCCATGATTTTGGCCACCAGCTACTTCCTGCCGGGCATTCAGGCCAATGCTGTGGCCGCAGCGGCCGATACCGCGTGGGGTATCAATTCCACCTGGGCCGCGGTAGTCCTGGCCGGCATTTTGGCCACCATCATTATCGGTGGCGTCAAGCGCATCGCTAACTTCGCCACCCTAGTCGTGCCGTTTATGGCTGCGATCTACATCGGCATCTCCATCGTCGTGATGCTCATCAACTACTCGCAGATCCCAGAGGTCTTTGGCCTTATCTTTAAGTCTGCCTTTAACCTCGAGGCCGGGTTCTCCGGCATGCTGGGTGTGGCCATCATGTGGGGCGTTAAGCGCGGTATTTACTCCAACGAGGCTGGCCAGGGCACCGGCCCGCAGTCCGCTGCCGCCGCGGAGGTCTCCCACCCGGCCAAGCAAGGCTTCGTGCAGTCCTTCGCCGTGTACATCGACACCCTCTTCGTGTGCTCCGCAACGGCGTTTATGATCATCTCCACGGATATGTACACCGTCTTCCGCGGCGAATCCGAGGATGGCGAGGTTGTCTACCAAGGCTCGCTTCCCGATGACGTCGCAGTCGGCCCCGGCTTCGTCCAATCCGGCCTCGATAGCGTCTTTGCTGGCTGGGGCCCGACGTTTATCGCCGTGTCCATTGCCTTCTTCGCCTTTACCACCGTGCTGGCGTACTACTACATGTCCGAGGTCAACCTGACCTACTTCAACCGTTGGGTCAAGTCCCGCGCGGTTCGTCGCGGCCTAGTATGGGCGCTGCGCATCCTGATTATCGTCTCGGTCATCGTGGGTGCTACCACGACTCCGGGCTCGGCCTGGGCGCTGGGCGATATCGGCGTGGGCACCACCGCATGGCTAAATATCATCGCCGTCCTCTTCCTGCAGGTGCCGGCGCTCAAGGTCCTGAAGGACTACGAGAAACAAAAGAAGGCGGGCAAGGATCCGGAATTCGACCCAGAGGCGGTGGGCATCAAGAATGCCGATTTCTGGGTGGACCGCAAAAACGCCCGTGCGGCGGCACAAGCGGCCAGCAAGCAAGCCGCCGGCGAGAATGCGGAACGCTAGCTCATCTGGGAATAAAACCGCCCAATGAGCGGCGCGATGACTGGGGTCGGCAGCACCTTGCTGACCACGTTCATCGCCTTTGACAAGGGGCCAGGGACCACGCGTCGCTGGCCTTTTTGCATGGCCGCGATGGTCTCTTTGGAGCAGGACTCATACGTGGTCCACAGCGCATCGGGCACGACCTTATCCACGATGGTCTGGTCCTCTTCGGCGATGGTCGCCTCACGTACCGGCCCAGGAGCTAGCAGGGTACAGCTGATGCCAGAGCCCTTGAGCTCATAGTGCAGCGCCTCCGTAAACGCATTCACCCCGGCCTTGGTAAAGACGTAGGTCGCGTTATTGGGGATGGGGATATTGCCGGCCGTTGAGCCCACATTGCAGATGGCGCCCGCACGCCGCGGGAGCATGTGTTCCAGCGCGGCGCGGGTCAGGCGGTGCACGGCGGTGCCGTTTAAGGCGAATTGGGAGGTCTCGTAGCCCCAGTCCTGGTCCATGAAGGGCCCGAAGCTGGCGATGCCGGCGGAATTGACCAAGATGGAGACTTTCTTGGAGGAGATGGTGTCAATGACCGCCTCGACGCCCTCATCGGTGGCCAAATCCGCGGGTAGGGCACTGGCCTCAATGTGGTGGCGGCGCTGAAGTTCTGTGGCTAAATCTTCCAAGATTTCGCCGCGCCGGGCAACGAGGATGACGTTATAGCCCATCGCCGCGAAATCGTGGGCCATCGCCTTGCCGATGCCCTGGCTAGCGCCCGTAACTAGGGCGTAGGAGGTACGAGATGGTGCCGGAAGTGACATTGTCGAGCCTTTCGAGGGGGGCTAGGTTCTAAAGACCCCAGCGTAGACAAAAAGCCGGCACGCTGCGAAAAAGTCTCGAGGCATCGTAGCTTTAAGAAACGATGCCTCGAGACTTCAGACGGTGCCCCCAGCAGGACTCGAACCCGCGACACATGGGGTAGAAACCCACTGCTCTAATCCGCTGAGCTATGGGGGCTGGACAGCACACTCATATTAGCCCACAGCCACGGCGATTCCTAAGCCAGGGGGCGGGCGGAATCGTGCGCGCGCAGAATTTCGATCAATTCTTGGGCGGCAGGGGTCAGTTCGCGGTCGGAGCGATACGCCAAGATGGCATGGAATCGTGGAAGATCCTCTTTGACCGTTAGTTTAGCGATGCCCTGCGGATGCAGTGCGGGGGCGCATCGCGGCATGAAGCTGATGCCAAAGCCGCTGGAAATCATCGGGATGGCGGCATGCAGCGATGCGACGTCTTGAATGTGATCCGGCTTGTAGGAGGGGTGGTGTTCCCACAGTTCATCGTAAAGCTCCGCCATGCCGGGAAGCTCGCGGCAGTGGGGAGGAACCAGCCAGGTTTCCTCGCGCAAGTCCTGCAAGGAGACGGGGGAAGGAAGATCTGCCATGCTCTCTGGCACCGCAAGGGAGTAGTCGAATTCGGCGACGTCGTGGACGGTGAGCTCGGGGGAGTAGCGGCGGATGAAGGCTTTGGGGTCGGACGTCGGCAAGAGCGCGAGGTCCACCTGGCCCTCCAAGAGCCGCTTGATGGCGGTGGCGGCGGTGGAATCATCCAGGCTGATGCGAGCTGAGGGGTGGATTTCGGTGAGCTCGGAGAGGATGGAGGGGGTAAATTCCCAGTTCAAAATGGGACACGACGTCAGGGAGACGGTATTGGCGTTATCGCCGGTGATTTCGCTGATGTGGCGCTGGGCATCGGCCAGCAGGGCATCGACCTTAAGGGCGGTGTCATAGACATAATCACCTGCCTCCGTGGTGGTTACGCCCGAACGACCCCGGGACAGCAACTGGGTATTGAGCTCCTTTTCCAATTTGCGGATGGAAAGGCTCAGGGAGGGCTGGGTCATTTCGAGGGCTGCGGCGGCATGGGTAAAGGACCCATTGTCTACAACGGCACGGAAATAAAGAAGTTGACGGGTGTCCATAAGTCCTATCATGGCACATCCAGGGAGAAAATATGCGTTCGCTTTGCATTAGGGTGGCCCTATAGAATGCGAGCTATGGTCAATAAGCTGGTCAAAGGCACGCAGTCTGGAACGCAAAAACCCCGTCCTTCCTGGGGGATTTTTATTGCAGCAATGCTTTTTGCTGGCTTGCTCGCCGGGTTCATTTCCTTGTTCTTATTGGCGGATTCCTTGGCCGCCTTGGGCATTCCGGACCCAGGACGGATTACCACCTTCGGCCTGCCGCTGTTCCGTGGGCTGGCGTGGCTATTGATGGCGCTATCCGTGGGGTCCTTTTTGGCCTCGTCGTTTCTCATCGCCCCGCGCGGGGAGAACGATTCCCTCATCGAGGCGCCTTTATCGGTCGACGGCCATATCGCCGCCCGCACTGGCACGTGGTCGGCCTTCGGTGCTGCGGCCGTGGGGCTGGTAGAAATCCCGATGATCATGTCGGACCTGACCGGCACGCCGTTTTTTAAGGTCTTCAACCTGACCATTTTGAAAATGGCCTTTACGGAAATTTCCTCCACCATCGTGTGGGGCATTGCGGTGCTCATCGCCCTTACCGTGGGAATTATTGGCAGCCTCAGCCGCACCTGGGCCATGCAGCCGGTGCTGCTTTTGCTGTCCATCCTGCAAGTAGTCCCCATCGGCCTTGAAGGCCACTCTGCGACCGGTGGCGATCACGATTACGGCACGAACTCGCTGCTGTGGCACCTGGTATTTGTGATGCTGTGGGTGGGCGGCCTCATGGCGCTCATCGCGCATGGCCGGCGCCTGGGCCCGAACCTCCCCTTCGCGGTCAAGCGATATTCCGCCATCGCTTTCATGGCCATCGTCGTGCTGGCGGTATCCGGCCTAATCAATACGCTCATCCGGATGGATATTTCGGACCTGCCGCAATCGCCTTACGGCATTATCCTGATCACCAAGTTCGTGCTCACCATCCTGCTGGGCATTTTGGGGCTTATCCACCGCGAACTCACCATCCCGCAGTTAGATAAAAACCCGCGGCTCTTTATCCGCATCGCCATCGTGGAGCTCGCGGTCATGGCGGGCACGATTGGCGTAGCCATCACCCTGGGGCGCACCGTGCCGCCGCCACCGCGGGATCCGAACTTGAGCTCCATGCAGATCCTCATGGGCTATAACCTGCATGAGGCGCCCACGGTATTCAATATCTGGACGATGTTCCGCTTTGACATCATGTTTGGCACGATTGGCCTGCTCATGGCCGCGGCATATGGCTACTGCGTTTACCGCGTGCACAAGCGCGGGTTGAGCTGGGACAAGGGACGCACCGCGTGGTTTATGGTCGGCTCGCTGGGCCTTACGCTTGTCATGTCCACCGGCCTCGGCCTGTACATGCCCGCAATGTATTCCATCCACATGCTGGTGCACATGATTTTGTCCATGACCATTCCGCTGCTCATGGTGCTAGGCGCGCCCGTCACCTTGGTCATGGAGGCCTACGAGCCGGGTCCAAAGGGGCAGCCGAGCCCGCACGATTATGCCTTGGCGCTGACCCAATCTAAGTTCGTGCGGGTCATTACCAATCCCTTCGTGAACTTGGCGCAGTACCTCTTTTTCCTCTACGTGCTCTATCTTTTCCCGAGCCTGTACGAATTCGCCATTTCGGAGCACGCCGGCCATCTCATCATGAACTACGTGTTCCTCATTTCCGGCTACTTCTACTTCTGGGAGGTCATTGGCCCAGATCCCTTGCCTAAGCGCCATTCCACGCCCTTCCGGCTTGGCATGCTTTTCTTGTCGATGCCCTTCCACCTCTTCGCCGGGGTCTACCTGATGCAGCTGCAAACGGTGCTTGGCCTCGACTTCTATCAGTATCTCGAGCTGCCTTGGGATCAGGACTTGCTGCAGGATCAGCGCGTGGGCGGGGGTATTGCCTGGGGCTTTGGCCAATTCCCCTTGGTCATTGTCTTTGGCAAGCTCTTTTTGGATTGGCTGCGCGATGACCGCGCGACCGCACGGCGCCACGATGTGCAGGCGGAGGCGGACGACGATGCTGAGCTCGCCCGCTATAACGCGATGCTGGAGGACATGAGCCACGGCGATGAAAGCGGCTTCCGCGGGCACTAATTTATTGCCCACCTGTGGATAACCCGCCCGAAAGTGACCATCCTGGGGCCGCTTTGTTGAGGGGAACAACAAGTTATCCACAGCGCTGGGCGGCATGGCATGGTGCGGTTTGCGCTGCGGCAGCAGGATGTGAAGGCGAGCGAGGGACATACCACTCGCGAACTCACAACCTAGTAAAGGAATTTCAGCACCATGTCTCAATACCCAGTAATGTTAACCGGCCGCCTTACCCAAGATCCCATCCTGACCAAGACCTCGACCGGCGCATATAAAACCAAGCTGCGCATCGCATCCTCCCGGCGCGTTCCTGATCGCCCCGCCGATACCGGTACCGACGCCGAAAACCAACGCGGCCAGCAGCAGTGGCGCGATGTAGACCACCTCTTTATTGACGTGGAGATGTGGAACCAATTTGCCATCAACGTCAAGAAATCCCTGGCCAAGGGCATGCCGCTATTGGTCTGCGGCTCGATCGTCTCTGATCAGTGGCGCGATGATGAGGGCAAGGACCATTACCGCACCTTTATCAAGGCGCAGTATGTGGGCCTAGACCTAAACCGCCACGTCATCGGCGCAAAGCGCTTGGCGCCGCAGTATAACCAGGAAAACATCGCCATCCCTGAGCTTGGCGATAATGAGGTGGAACCGGACGTAGATAACTCCGCGCCGGGCGATACCGCCGCTGATACCGCTGCAGACCGCATCCAAGCGGGAAATAGTGCAGCAGCCCAGGACGGCGAGCAAGTAGCAACGCAAGAAGAGGAGGCCGCCGAAACCGTGCATGCATAGCGCCTGCCATCCGCCTCGGGTTCGCCCGACCCGAGGCACCTAGGCGCGCATTCTGATGTAGTGTTTGTGTAGATAAATACGTCTCCCAAATTTTTGCAAAGGGGTAAAAAGTGGGCGAATTCATCTACACGATGAAAAACGTGCGCAAGGCAATTGGCGATAAGGTCATCCTTGATGATGTCACGATGGCGTTCTACCCGGGCGCCAAGATTGGTGTGGTCGGCCCCAACGGTGCCGGTAAGTCCTCCATTCTGAAGATTATGGCCGGTTTGGATCAGCCTTCTAACGGTGAGGCATTCCTCGATCCGGGTGCCACCGTGGGCATCCTGCAGCAGGAGCCGCCGCTGAATGAAGAAAAGACCGTGCGCGGCAACGTCGAGGAGGGCCTCGGCGATATCTTTGAAAAGAAGCAGCGCTTCGAGGAAATCGCCGAAGAGATGGCGACCAATTACAGCGATGAGCTCATGGCGGAAATGGGCAAGCTGCAAGAGGACTTGGATGCCGCCGATGCATGGGAGGTTGATTCCAAGATCGAGCAGGCGATGGAGGCATTGCGCTGCCCGCCTTCCGATGCCCCGGTGACCAACCTCTCCGGTGGTGAGCGCCGCCGCGTGGCCCTGGCCAAGCTCCTGTTGACGGAGCCGGACCTGCTACTTTTGGACGAGCCCACCAACCACTTGGACGCCGAGTCCGTGGAATGGCTGGAAAAGCACTTGGCGGATTACCCAGGTGCCGTCCTAGCCGTCACCCACGACCGTTACTTCCTAGATCACGTGGCCGGCTGGATCTGTGAGGTGGACCGCGGCAAGCTGTACCCGTACGAGGGTAATTACTCCACCTACCTGGATAAGAAGCAAGAGCGCCTCCAGGTCGCCGGCAAGAAGGACGCCAAGCTGCGCAAGCGCTTGAAGGACGAGCTGGAATGGGTACGCTCCGGCGCCAAGGCTCGCCAGGCCAAGAACAAGGCTCGTTTGGAGCGCTACGAAGAGATGGCTGCAGAGGCGGAGAAGTATAAGAAGCTGGACTTCGAGGAAATCCAGATTCCTACGCCGCCACGCTTGGGCAATAAGGTCGTCGAGGCAAAGAACCTGGTCAAGGGCTTCGATGATCGCACCCTGATTAAGGACTTGTCCTTCACCCTGCCGCGCAATGGCATCGTCGGTGTTATCGGCCCGAACGGTGTGGGTAAGACCACGCTGTTTAAGACCATCGTTGGTTTGGAAGAACCGGATGATGGCTCCGTTGAGGTCGGCGAGACCGTCAAGCTGTCCTACGTGGACCAGAATCGCGAGAATATCGACCCAGAGGCTACGGTGTGGGAGGTCGTCTCCGGCGGGCTGGATTATATTCACGTTGGCCAAAATGAGATGCCATCGCGCGCGTACCTTTCCGCCTTCGGTTTTAAGGGCCCGGATCAGCAAAAGCCGTCGAAGGTGCTCTCCGGCGGTGAGCGCAACCGCTTGAACTTGGCGCTGACCTTGAAAGAGGGCGGCAACCTTATCCTTCTTGACGAGCCAACCAACGACTTGGACGTCGAAACCCTGGGTTCGCTAGAAAACGCCTTGGAGAAATTCCCGGGCTGCGCCGTTGTTATTTCCCACGACCGCTGGTTCTTGGACCGTACCTGTACCCACATTCTGGCGTGGGAAGGAAACGTTGCCGAGGGGCAATGGTTCTGGTTTGAGGGTAACTTTGGTGACTATGAGAAGAACAAGGTGGAGCGTCTGGGAGAAGACGCCGCCCGTCCTTCTCGCGTCACTCACCGCAAGCTCACCCGATAATCCCTGAGGAGAATGATGGCGACCGATAACGCGCATACCCACCAAGTGCCCACCCGCTGGGGCGATTTCGATATGTACGGCCACATGATGAACGCCAACTATATCGAGGTTGCCCAGGAGGCACGCTTGGCTTTTGCCAAGGAGAATATCTATGCCAAGGGCATCGATTTCATGGCCTTGGTGCGTCATCTCGACGTGGACTATATGCGGCCCATTCCCTTTGAGGGCAATGCCCACGTCATCGTGGAAACCTCCGTTTCCCAGATCGGTTCGTCATCCTTTACCACGACCCAGCATGTCAAGACCGCTGCTGGGGAGGTAGCGGCCACGGTGAACTGTGTGCAGGTTGTCATTGACAAGAAGAAGCACACCCCGCGCCCGTTGACGGATGAGGAAAAGGATATTCTGCAGATGAGCGCCTCTTAAACGGCGCACTGTGCACACATAGAAAGGTAGGGCCCGCAAGCCATGGTCACCGAGTCGCTTGAAGTTCGCAGCGGAGGACCTGGCTTACGGGCCCTTCTTGCGCGCGCAGTCGGGGTAGACGCGAATGCATCGGTGCGCCTGCGCCAGCTTGCCGATGACGTCGTTGATGCCTTCGTTACCACCCCCTTCGAGGTTGTCGCCTCCCGGCGGGTGCAGGGGAAAGCCTCTCGCGATGGGGCAGTGGGGTCCGCTGGGACGCTGGAGCAACAGCTAGCGGAACACGATGGCACCGGCATTATGGAACTCGGCCCAGCCCGTGATGTGTCGTGGCCGGGCGCATTGCCGCCGGCCACCGGTTTTAGCGTGGTGGATACCCTGCCGGTGACGGTGGTTCGCGAGCTTTCAGATCAAGGCCAGAAGCTGACCCGGGAGTTTTCTGGACCCATGGGCCCGCCACCCAGCCTGCTTAATCAAACCGTGGTCACGGTTGAAGGCAATGGACAGACGGTGGAAATCCCGATGCGGATGATCTTCGCCTGTACCAATCTAGGCCTCATTCCGGGGTTTTCTGCCTCTATGGATATTCCGCGGCACCTGCGAGTATCGAGCCTAGGTCGGTGGGTGCGCCTTGATGCGCCGTTTGGCAGCATCTACCGTTCCACGCGGCTATCGGTTCTGTAGTTACTCCCCGAATCTGGGATCTCACCGTCTAAAAACAGACAGTGAATAATACCTATAACCCAATAGTCGGGGGTAGTGGGTATTTTCCGAGTGTGCATTTTTAACCCCATACACTGCGGTATCGAGTAAAGCGCGATTATTATTGTCACCCCCGTTCGTGAAATACGCACAAACTTATATTCTCCTTCGCATTCTGCGTTAGCCTGACAGCTAGAAATAATTTTTCGCCGCTGTAGCCAACACATGAAGGAGAACCTCCGTGCGCATTTCTGTACCCAAAGAAATCATGAATAATGAAAGCCGCGTCGCCCTCACCCCAACCGAGGTGCGGACCTTGGTTACTGATGGGCACGAGCTTTTCATCGAATCGGGCGCGGGCGTAGGCGCGTCCTTTCCCGACGAGAAATACGTAGAGGCTGGTGCCACCATCGTCGATTCTGCGGACGAGACGTGGGCCAAGGCCGAGCTCCTGCTGAAGGTAAAGGAGCCGCTGGAATCCGAGTACCAGTACCTTCGCTCGGATCTCACCGTCTTTACCTACCTGCACTTAGCGGCGGATCGCCCGCTGACGGAGGCGCTGACGGAATCGAAGACGACCTCGATTGCCTATGAAACCGTTACGGACCGCCGCGGCACCCTGCCGCTTTTGACCCCTATGTCCCAGGTTGCTGGGCGCTTGGCCGTTATCGAGGGCTCGCACCACCTTTTGTCCACCCAGGGCGGCCGCGGCCTCTTGGTTTCTGGCATCCCGGGCACCCAGCCTGCGCGCGTGGTGGTCATCGGCGGCGGCCAGGTAGGTGCGTCCGCCGTGGCCATGGCGCACGGTCTGCGCGCAGAAGTCACGGTCCTGGACGTGGATCCACACGTCCTGCAGCGCTTTGATGACCAGTACGCCGGCGGCGTGCGTACCCTGATCTCTGACCCATCCACTCTGGATAAGGAGCTGGAGGAGGCCGATCTCGTCATTGGCGCCGTCCTGATTCCAGGCGCTGCGGCACCGAAGCTGGTGCGCGAGGAGACCGTGAAGAAGATGAAGGAGGGTGCGGTGCTTGTCGATGTCGCCATCGACCAAGGCGGCTGCTTCGAGAACTCGCGCAAGACCTCCCATGACGAACCGACCTTCAAGGTGCACGACACCCTCTTCTACTGCGTGGCCAATATGCCCGGTGCGGTGGCCAATACTTCGGCCCGCGCCTTGGCCTCGGCGACGCTGCCGTATATCCGCGCGGTGGCTAACGACGACCTGGATGCCGCGATCGAGCGCTTCCCAGGTCTGCGCTCAGGCGTGATGACCCGCGGGGGCAAGCTGGTATCTGAGCCGGTACGCCAGGCTTTCGACTGGAAAGACTAAGCATCCGGCAGCGCTAACTTGGCGCTAGCGCACAGTAAAAGAGGCCCGCGCACTACCTAATGTGAAAGTGCGCGGGCCTCTTTGTACAGCTTGCAACGCTTGCACAGGCAGCGCTACAAGCAGTTGAAAAATTAAGGCGCTCTGTTGATGAGCATGGCGGCGACGCGCTGCATGTGATCCCAAAGCATGGTGCGATACGCCGGCGGGATGGTGTCTTCCTCGATGCTATCGAGGGATTTTCCCATCAGCTCGAGCCAGCGGTCGTGAGCTTCCATATCAATGGGAAAGGTTGCATGCCGCATGCGCAGGCGCGGGTGGCCGCGGTTTTCGGAGAAGTGTTGGGGACCGCCCCAGTACTGAATCAGGAACCAGGTAAGGCGCTGTTCCGCGCCTTCCCAATCCTGATCCGGGTACATGGGGCCAATCACGTCGTCTTCTTTGACCTGGTCATAAAAGCCATGCACGAGGCGCTCAAAGGTAGGGGTGCCACCGATGGCTTCATAGACGGAATTCATTTAGGCATCGTCTCCCTTATGCGGATTGGCAATGCCGATGCCGTGTGGGTACGGGGTGGTAATGCCCTCTGCGTGCATGACGTTGAGGACGCGGGACTGGACAAAGCGCTGGACATCCCACTGGCGGCCCGGCAGCGTCTTGGTGGACACGCGGAAGGATACGTAATCCGGCTCGAACTTGGACATGCCGTCGATGCGCGGGGTGCTGAGCACCATCTTGCGGATCTTTTCGTCCTTGACGGCATCCTTGACGGCCTTGTCGATGACCTCGCCGGCAACCTCTGGGTCATTGGATAGCCCGACGGGGATTTGGATGCGGGCAACGGAGTACTCATCGGAGTGGTTAGCCACCTGCAGGATTTCGCCATTGCGGACGTACCACAGGGCACCGTCGATATCGCGGACGGTGGTAATGCGCAGGGAAATGGACTCGACGTCACCGAAGACGCCGTTGCCCAGGTCAATGACATCGCCAATGCCGTATTGATCCTCAATGAGCATGAAAATACCGGAGAGGAAGTCTCGGACCAGTTCCTGCGCACCGAAGCCGAGGGCAACACCGATAACACCGGCTGAGGCGATCAGCGGGGCGACGTTGACTTCCAACTCGTCCAGGATGGCAATGCCGGCAGAAACCCAGACCACGATGGCGACCGCCGAGCGCCCTACGCCGGCGAGGGTCTTAATGCGCGAGGCGCGGCGCGCCTCCCTGGTTTCTCGCAGGGTGTCATCCGGTTGGCCGTCCTCCGCAGACCTGCTGCGGCTGCGGCTGGGCTTTTTGAGGGTGGAGGCCTTAATGCTGTTTTTCGCCAGCCGGTTGATGAGGTGGCGCAGCGCCCAGTGCGCAATGAAGGCCAAAATGATAATGAGGCCGATGCGGATGGGTCGCTCGATAAGCCAAAGTTGAACGTTCTCGTCGTTCCAGAAGCTCGATACGGACTCTACTGCATCGTCTTTTTTCTCTGCAGCGCCCTGAGCCATGGTAAATAGGTTCGTACTCATCATTCTTTCTTGATCGTGGACACAAACTAACCGCACCCATTCTAGAGAAAATCCTGAAATCTCACTGATGGCGCCGAATCGGCAACGCGTGGAGAGGGCAGAATATAAATTGCCGAATGGCCGGTGTGGATGAACCGCTTAGTCTACGATTGGGAGGCATGACTGAACACAGCGCGCATAACTTGGCAAAAGGATTTTCATCCCGATCCATTCACGCTGGATATCACCCGGATCCGCACATGGGATCCATCAACGTGCCGATCTACGCTTCGACCACGTTCGCCCAGGATGGCCTCGCGCAACTGCGCGGCGGCTTTGAATACGGGCGTGTGGCCAACCCGACGGTGCGCTCCCTCGAGAAGACCTTGGCTGCACTGGAGGGCGCGGATTACGCCCGCGTCTTTGCCACCGGCATGGCAGCCGCCGATACGATGGTGCGCATCTTGGTGCGCCCCGGCGATCACGTCATTTTGGGCAATGATTCCTACGGCGGTTCTTATCGCCTGCTTAATGATTTCACGGAGTGGGGCGTGGAGATGTCCATTATCAACACCTGTGATGTCGATGCCGTCGCCGCTGCGGTAAAGGACAATACTAAGCTCATCTGGCTGGAAACCCCGACCAACCCGGCGCTGAATATCACCGATATTGCGGCGGTGGCTAAGGTCAAGGGCAATGCGCAGGTGTTGGTGGATAATACCTTCGCCACGCCGTACCTGCAGAACCCGCTCGCGCTCGGTGCAGACCACGTCCTGCACTCCACCACGAAGTACTTGGGCGGGCATTCCGATGTCCTCGGTGGCGCCGTAGTTACCAATGACCCCGAGGTGGATGAGCAGCTGCTGTATTTCCAGGGCAACGTGGGCGCGGTCGCCTCGCCTTTCGATGCCTACCTGACTGCGCGTGGCATTAAGACCCTTGGCGTGCGCATGGATCGCCACTGCGCCAATGCGCAAAAGGTGGCGGAATTCTTACAGGCCCGCCCAGAGGTTAAGCAGGTGCGCTACCCGGGATTGGCAGAGCACCCGGGCCACGAACTGGCGGCGCAGCAGATGCGCGGGTTCGGCGGCATGATGTCCGTGCGCTTCCACGACCCAGAGCACGCCAAGCAGATTTGTTTGAATACGCGCCTTATTTGCCTGGCGGAATCGCTGGGCGGGGTGGAATCGCTCATCGAGCACCCGCAGAACATGACCCACGTTTCGGCCGAAGGATCGGAACTGGTGCCACCGGAAGACATGGTGCGCATCTCCATCGGCATCGAGGACATCGATGACCTGCTAGCGGATCTGCAGCAGGCGCTCGACGCCCTTTAAATCGCGCTCACAGCGCAACCGCGAGTTTACCGGCCGCCGGCAACCTTGAGCAGGGAGCCGGCGGTCTTATCGGTTTCCTGCAGCATGAGTGGATCCGTGCCCGGCATGGGGGAAATCGTTGTATCCGGCCACTGCGCATAGGTGGGAATGCCCACGATATGCAGGCGCTCATCCAGGCTGCCATCTGGGTGGACGGTGCGCCGCGTGGCACCATCGGTTTCGGGGGAGCCGGTGTCCTGCCCGTGATCAGCAAACGGGCGCACCCGGCCACCCTCGGCCAATCCGCGGGTGAGCGGATCGCCGGCGACGCGGATATCGGGCTTGTGCATGAAGGCATCGACAAGCGTGGGCGACGATGCCGAGCGCGGGCCAGAAGTCAGGGTGTAATGGTCTGACTCGATCGCGAGGGTGGGGTGATCACCAAGGAAATGGACCAGGTGGGCATCGACAAGCGCGAGCAGCTGGCGCACGCGGAACAGCGGAGGGCCCGAGCCCACCATCTGCCCAAAGGACATGAATTGCGCGTAGCGGCCTGTGCGGGACTCGCGGGTATAGCGGCCTTCTGCACCCAGGATGGAGGAGGGCTTGCGCGACTGGGACAGTGACCACAGCGCGGCCTTCATGGGCGAATCATACCCGGCGGCCGCCTCCTGGATATCGCCCGCCAGGGAATCCGCAATGTGGGCGGTGAGCGCCGAAATATCGCCGGTAAATCCAGCAACTTGGTACATAAGGTCTGTCATAGCCCACGGCTGGGTGACTAGGGGAGCAAGGGCGGTGCCGAGATCGTCAGGCGCGGTGGCATCGATGACCGTGAGGATCTCTTCGCGCGGGCGAAGGAGAGCTGCCGGATTCACTCGTTCCAGCGTGGTGATATACGCCTCGTAGCTATCGCGCGCGATGGCGGGCCAAACCTGGGCGTCGAAGTCGATGTCCTCGGCGCCCTTGAGCTTTCCGATGACCCCATGCAACCGCCGCCGCGGCATCGTGGGCGGCAGCTCGTTGTACTCGGACTTGGGATGGAAGGGATAACCGCGGCCGGAGGCGACGATGAAATGTGGTTCCTTCCCGCTCGCCTCGTAGCGCAGGCCAGAGCGAGTGGTGGCATCCTCGACGAATTTGCCACCGCGTTCAATGGTGGTTAGCGCCATGATGTCATAAAAACCCATGCCAAGCCCGCGTACCAGCACGTCTTCGCCGGCGGGAATGGCTTTATAGTCTTGTTCCACGGGATTGCCCGGCGCGATCCAGTGCAGCCCGGATTCCGCCAAGTGCTGCTCCTCGTCATTAAAGCGCGGCGCCATCCAGCCATAGGCTAGGACCGAGGCATCGGCGTGCACCTGCGAGCCATCGTCCAGGTGCAGGATATCGGCTGAGCCATCCGTGGTGATGTTCTCCACGCGGTGGTGGTGGCTCACCGTGGAAATGCTCTCCGGCAGGCGCGCCAGCACCACGTCATAGACCCAGCGCAGGTACTCGCCGTATAAAGCGCGCGTGGGATTGGACTCTGGGCGGGTGGCGGCCAGCTCCGCGCGGTACTCGGTGGCAATGTGTGGGGCGGGAGGGTGCTGTGCATAAAGCTCGCGCTTGGCAGGAGCTACCTTATCGCCCTCACCGCGCAGCAGCTGGATCCACTCGTATTGCGTTGGCCCCTCGAGCACCGGGGCGTTCACCGTCGCGCCGGGCTCGGTAAAAAGCGTGACGGCGCCAGCGCGCGTATTCATGCACAGGGTCTTGGTTTGGGCGGTGTCCCAGACCCGGCCGGCGCCGTGCTGGGCCTCGTCGATGAGGTGGACGGTGACGGGGGAGCTGGAATCATCCATGCGAGCGGCGAGGCGTTCCAAGATAGAGATGCCGCGCGGGCCCATGCCGACGATCGCGATTGCAGGAGTAGCCATAGCCCCTATCGTTCCACATCGCGGAACGGGGACGAACGCCGCGCACCGCTAGCATCCATTTTCCCTATGATGGGGTGGCATGACTGATACCACGAATGTGCCAGAGAAAATCGCCGTCGTTACCGGTGCCACCGGTGGCATGGGGCGCGAGATCATCAAGGATCTCGCCCGCGATCACCACGTGTATGCGCTGGGCCGCAGAGCCGATGAGCTGCCGAAAGCCGCAAATATCACGCCGGTTGCCAGCGACTTGGTAGCCGGGCTGGATGAGGGCATGCAGCTGCCCGAGCTAGAGCGGGTCGATGTGCTCGTGCACGGCGCGGCACGCGCCACGAAGTTCTCGGTGGAAGAGGCCACCCCGCACGATTGGCGCGCCCACATGGACTTAAACGTTCACGCGCCAGCGGAGGTTACTCGCGCGCTCTTGCCGCAGCTGCGCAAGGCGGAGGGCACCGTCGTCTTCATCAACTCGGGGGCGGGGCGCAAGAGCTACGGCGATAACGTGGTTTATGCCGCGACGAAGCACGCGCTGTATGCGCTTGCCGATGCCCTGCGTATCTCCGAACCCGGCATCCGCGTCTCCACCGTGGCGCCGGGGCCCACCGATACCCCGATGCTGGAGGGCCTGCAGGACTACAACCCGAACGAGGTTATTGCGCCCGTGGAGGTGGCGCGCGCCATCCGCACCGTCGTGGAGGCTGGGCCCACCACCCAGCTCACGGAGATTCAGGTGCGCCCGCGCATCGAACTGAACCTCCGCAAGAACTAAGCATTAAGCGGCGTCGACCTCGCGGTTGCGCAGGGCGCGGGCCACGCGGTCGCGCTGCTCGGTAATCGTGCGGCGCAGGCCGCCTGCCAGATCCTTCTGCAGGAAGGCATCGGCGCGATCGAGGCCATCTTGGCTGATATCCCAGGACGGGAATAGCCCGGTAACGGTGGTCAGGCCCACCTCGGAGGACTGGGAGTCCCAGATCTTTTCGGCCACCTCGAAGAATTCCGCGGTGGGTAAGAGATCATCGGAGTGCGGGTAGTTTAAGCCCTCCAGCTTCGAGGTGAGCTCGCGGTTGGTGAGATCCCCGGCTACGATTTCTTCCCATACCGCGCGCTTATTATCCGCGGTGGCAATCGCGGCGTGGGCGCGCAGGGAAGAGTAGTAGCCGGTAGCGGAATTATCGCGCTTGAGCTGGGCGGCGATGGCGGCCTCGGCATCGGCAAGCGCACCCGCGGCAGCGAGCGCTGCGACGGCGGACCAGCGCAGCCCGGCATCATCGGAATCCGCGAGGAGATCGTGCAGGTAGTCGCGGGCCGGCTGGTGCAGCCGAATCCTAGACAGCGCCTGCGTGCAGATGATGGAACGCTGCGCATCGGTGCTCCGGGCGCCATCGACAAGCGCCTGCGCCAAAACCGTGCTGTCTTTCGCCCACGCCGGATCGGCGTAGTTCTTCAGTGCGGTAGAGGCCTGCGAGACGATGCGCTCGAGGACGGCGAGCTCGGTCTCCGCCTTCATACCGCGGGCCACCAAGCGGATAAAGTCGCGGGCGCGCATGGTGCCGGCGCGGGTCATCTCCCAGGCGGTGGACCAGCACAGGGTGCGCGCCATGGGGTCATCAAATTTCTCGATATTATCCAGCAGAAATTGCAGGGATCCTGCA
Source organism: Corynebacterium limaceinasi (assembly GCF_046717465.1). Lineage (NCBI taxonomy): Bacteria > Bacillati > Actinomycetota > Actinomycetes > Mycobacteriales > Corynebacteriaceae > Corynebacterium > Corynebacterium limaceinasi. The sequence goes on along the minus strand of NZ_CP177100.1, from coordinate 1,980,177 downwards.
TCCAAATCGATGAGGCAGTAGGTCAGATCGTCATCGTTGGGCAGGATGAAGTCGATGTCCTTCAGGTTGCGGCCGACCAGCTCTGGGATCTCGGTGGATTCGCCATCCACGTCCATCTCGAGGCGCTCGGTGCGCACAACCTTGCCGTCCTGCGTGCTGTACAGGCCCACTGCAACGCGGTGGGTGCGCAGGGTATCGCCGCGCTGGGTGAGCTGCGCCTGGGTGATGGTGCCGTCATCATCGGCCCCCGTGGCAACCGCCAGGGTATTAATACCGGTGGTCTTCAGCCACTGCTGTGCCCAGAAGGAGAGATCGCGCCCGGAGGCCTCCTCGAGGTGGCGGAGCAGATCGTCGAAGGTGGCATTGCCCCACGCGTGAGCGGCGAAGTGACGGCGCACGCCGGCGAGGAAGTTCTCGCGGCCAACGTAGGCCTGCAGCTGCTTGAGCACCGAGGCGCCCTTGGCGTAGGTAATACCGTCGAAGTTTTGCTCCACGGTTTCGATATCGCTGGCATCGGTGGAAATGGGGTGGGTGGTAGGCAGCTGATCCTGCTGGTAGGCCCAGGACTTTTCCACGTTGGCAAAGGTGACCCAGGCGGTATCGTATTCGGTTTCTTCCGCCTGCGAGATGGCCGCGGACCAGGTGGCGAAGGACTCGTTGAGCCATAGGTCATTCCACCACTGCATGGTCACGAGGTCACCGAACCACATGTGGGCGAGCTCGTGCAGGACGGTATCGGCGCGGCGCTCGTACTTGTAGTGCGTGGCCTGCGAGGTAAAGACGTATTCATCGCGGAGGGTTACGCAACCGGCGTTTTCCATCGCGCCGGCGTTGAACTCTGGGACGAAAATCTGGTCGTACTTGCCAAAGGGGTAGGGGAAGCCGAAGTTGCGGTGGTAAAAGTCGAAACCCTGCTTGGTCTCAGTAAAAAGGCGCTCGGCATCGAGGGAATCTGCCAGCGAGGCGCGGCAGTAAATACCGAGCGGGACCTCGAGCTTTTGCGCCGGCTTGCCTTCGGGGTGCTCGGTCAGCTCGCCGCGCCAAGTATCGGTGACCTCGTGGTAGGGGCCTGCGCACAGGGCAACCAGGTAGGTCGATAGCGGGTAGTCGATCTCAGAATGGGAGGTATCGCCCTCGCGGGTGACCGGGCCATTGGTGATAATGGTCCACTCCTCTGGGGCCTTAAAGTGCAGGGAGTAGGTGGCCTTCAGATCCGGCTGGTCGAAGCAGGCAAAGACGCGTTTGGCATCGGCGGTTTCAAACTGGGTGTAGAGGTAGACCTCGTTATCGGCAGGGTCCACGAAGCGGTGCAGGCCTTCGCCGGTGCGGGAGAAGGGGATCTCCGCGGTGACCTTGAGCGTGTAATCCGCTACCTGCAGCCCGGAGAGGGGAATGCCGTAGGTGGGGTCATAGGACTGCGTGGGCAGCGGGTTTCCGTTCAGGCGCACCTCGTGCAGCTTGTCCGCGCGCAGATCGATGAAGGTAGAACCGGCCTCCTGGGTGCTAAAGCGCACCGTGGTGGTGGACAGGAAGTGGGTATCGGAATGCTTAAGGTCTAAAGCGACATCGTAATGCTCAACCTTGAGCATCTGGGAGCGATTTTTTGCTTCCTCCCACGTGAGGTTTACAGAGGTCATTGCCTAGATTCTCCTTTGCTAACGAAAATAGTGATGCATCAAGGTTAGCAGCGCGTTTACAGTGGTGGGGCAAACTGCACTTATTTCAAGGAGGAATAATGACCACCCCAGTTAAGTTTTGGTTCGACGCTTCCTGCCCCTTCGCATGGGCAACGTCCCGCTGGATCAAAGAGGTAGAAAAGGTCCGCGATATTACGGTGGAATTCGAGCCGATGTCCCTGTCGGTGCTGAATGATGGCCGCGATCTCGATCCCGAATACATGGAGATGATGGAGGCCAACTGGGGCCCTGCCCGCGTATTTGCCAAGGTAAAGACCGAGCAGCCAGAAAAGGTAGACGAGCTCTATACCGCCATGGGCACCCTGATTCACGCCAAGGGCAATGGCGGAAAGAAGGGGGATGGCGGCTATGACGAGATCATCGCCCAGGCATTAGAGCAGGTTGGCCTCCCCGCAGACTTTGCGGAGGTGGCACGCACCGAGGAGTACGACGAGAAGCTGCGCGAATACCACCACAACGGCATTTCTTCCGTGGGCGATGAGGTAGGAACCCCGGTTATTAAGTTGGGCGATACCGCCTTCTTCGGCCCGGTTATTACCCGCGTTCCCACGGGTGAGGAAGCCGGTGAGCTTTTCGATGCCTCCGTGCGCCTAGCCCAGTTCCCTTACTTCTTCGAACTCAAGCGCTCTCGCACAGAGATGCCACAGGTAGAAGAGGACTAGTTATGAGCGCTGCTGGCCTTGCTTGCGGCGCACGGCGGCGGCCAGGCAGCACACCGCGATGACCGGCGTGAGTAAAAACGCCGGCACCCCGGCGATATTGATAATGGGCAGGGCCGTCTGGGCTTGAAATTCTGACCAAGCGGCGGCCACCCACGTAGCCCATGAGGCCGCGGTAAGCAGGGATAACACCCCAATCACCGCGGCTAAACCGCCGAGGCGATTTTTCTTTAGTACCCTCTGATTCAGCCACCACAGCCCAAGAACAAGGTGGGCGACAGTGAAAAGTACGGTATGAATAAGCGGCACGAGGTAGTTCTTATTGGTTAAGAAGATATTCGCCGCAAATAACAGCACCGCGATAGCAAGGATGCTGCCGTAGAGTGCGAGGACGCGAGGGGCCATGCTTTAGCCTTTCTATGCAGCACGTAATCTGCGCTTTAGCTTAACAGCACCGGACGATGAACGAAATAGGTTGTAGAAAGTGGTGCCCAGAAGGCGGCGGTGCCGGTACTGTAGGGGCTATGCGCGTATATCTTGGAGCTGACCACGCAGGTTTTGAGACCAAAAACCTGATTTCTGAACACCTCACCAAACAAGGCCATGACGTCATCGATTGCGGCGCTCATACCTATGACGCCGAGGATGACTACCCCGCATTCTGCATTGAAGCGGCCCTATGCACCGTCAACGATCCAGGTTCCCTGGGAATCGTGCTAGGTGGATCCGGAAATGGCGAGCAGATTGCCGCCAATAAGGTCAAGGGCGCGCGCTGTGCGCTGGCATGGTCGCCAGAAACGGCACGCCTAGCCCGCGAGCACAATAATGCGCAGCTCATCGGCATCGGCGGGCGCATGCACTCGCAGGAAGAGGCCCTAGAAATCGTGGATGCTTTCTTGGATCAAGAATGGTCCCGCGCCGAGCGTCACCAGCGCCGCATCGATATCCTCGCAGAATACGAGCGCACCAATATCCCACCCGAGCTGCCCAAGGACCTGCGCTAAAACCGCCAGGTTCCTTAAATAGACATAAATGAACGCCGCGGGCCCTTTGTGCCACGCGGCGTTTCTATGTGGTGGTTACACCAAGCGCATTAGGCGTCGTTCATGTCATTGGGGTGGTGCCCACCGCGGCCGTCTTCGCCTTCCTCCAAAGAGGTAATGGCGGCCATCTCTGCATCAGTGAGCTCGAAGCCGAAGACATCGAAGTTTTCTGCAATGCGCGATGGCGTCGAGGACTTGGGGAAGAGGATGACCCCATTTTGCAGGTGCCAGCGAATAATGGCCTGGGCTGGGGAAACACCGTGCGCCTCGGCGGCTTCAGTAACCTCTGGTGCCTCCAAGATATCGCTCTTGCCCTGACCCAGCGGGCCCCATGCCTCGATGGCGATGCCGTGGGCGCGGCCAGCGTCCAGTTCGCGCCAGCGCTGCAGGTAAGGGTGCAGCTCCACTTGGTTAATCGCGGGGACGACGTCCGTGTGTGACTCCAACTGATCTAAGTGCTCCGGCTCAAAGTTGGACACGCCGATGGACTTCGCCTTGCCTTCTTTACGCAGTTCAATGAGCTGCTTCCAAGCCTCCACGTACGTGCCCTTGGCTGGGGTAGGCCAGTGGATGAGGTACAGGTCTACGTAGTCAAGGCCCAGCTTCTGCAGGGATTCATCCAGCGCTGCAGCGGCATCGGTGTGGCGGTCGTTCCACAGTTTGGTGGTAATGAAGAGTTCCTCGCGCGGGATGCCGGAGTTGGCAATGGCCTTGCCCACGCCTTCTTCATTGCCGTAGATGGCTGCGGTATCGATGTGGCGGTAGCCCACGCGCAGCGCCTCAGCTACGTATTCCTCGGTCTTTTCCGGGTCCATTTGGAAGACGCCAAAGCCCAGCTGGGGGATTGTATTTCCATCGTTCAAAGTAATATTAGGTACGGTCATGGACACCAGATTACGCTTTTCTGGCTACCGCCCCAATGTGATGTATTTATAGCCGCGCTTGGCGGGAGATGGGCGGCGGGATGGAGGGAGGCATCGGCAAGCAGGGACCTCGATAAAGCTAAGGAACCAGCAAGGAGGCCTAACGGCGGAGCTGGCTGGGTGACCCCGGCCGGGACGCGTGCCAGCGCTTAATATCCTCAGCAAGCCACAGTCGCGTGCGGCCCAAAATCGTGGCCACATGCTCAGGGGTGCGGTGATTAGCTGAGTAATTGCGCCAGGTTGCGTAGCTCACGCCGATATGGGCGGCGCAATCCGAGCCAGTCCACAATTCATCGCCGGTATCGACATCGATGATTTTAGGCTGCACGGTTTTTCCTCCCTTGGTTAGTGGCTGTAGCTAGGTTGTAGCCGGATAGTGCCGCTAAGGCTATGACAATAAGCCAGATGGGCGAATCGGCAATTATCGAGTAGGCGGCGGCGACTACGATGCCTGAGACGGCGGAGGCCTGTTTCAATGTCACTGTAATGTGTCCTTTCGGTATATTGGGAGGTGTGCCCCTAGAGGCTATTTGCGATGCCTACCCGATTTTGGTGGGTGGTCGTTGCGGTGCTGCTTTATCTGAATAGCTAGGCTACACAGTGAAATAATTAGCGCCGCGACCTCCATCACCTCTTCAGTTTTGTAAGTGCCTTGCAGCCTTACATTCACTAGTATAACACAGTAATGCGTTATTGGTAAACTGGAAGAACGAACATTTTAAGAATATTTCCCAAAAACAACCCAAACCCACACCACACGAGCCGGATGGGGGCGCCCGCCGTGCCCGCACTCTGGAAGAAACTCTAACCAAAGCTAAAAATATTCAAACCCCCACAGAATATACAATCTGTGAGGGTTTAAACACGCCAACCAAAATGGTTCTACCAATGGTTCCACTTACCGCTAACAACCAGCTGCAATAGTCAATTATTGCAGTACAAACATGGAGGGAATGACGGGAATCGAACCCGCGTCTTCAGCTTGGAAGGCTGAGGTATTAGCCACTATACGACATTCCCACAGCGTTACCTTGAACGCTGTCGGCTACTTTAGCGCATGAGCGCCCCAAAATGAAAATAGGGAACACGCGCAGTGGGTAGGCCGTTAAAATAGGTAGGACCAATTCCAGTAAAGAAAGCGATGATTGTTGTGGAACTTCTACTTCTTGTAGTCGTACTCGGTGGCGGCGCGTGGTATCTATCCTCGCGCAGCTCAAAAAAGAGCCGGGAGGAGCGAGAGGCGCAGCAGTTAGCGGATGCCCAGGCGGATGCGCGCCGCTGGATTGAGCGCCTGGGTGGCCAGGTCATGCAGATTTCCGGTACGGATACCGCCTCGCAGCAGGCGATGGCGGACGCATCAGAGCGCTTTACTGCGGCTAACTCCGCTATTTCAAGGGCCACCACGGTCAAGCAGGCCAATTTGGCCCGCGAATCGGCGCTTGAGGGCATGCATTACGTCAATGCCGCCCGCGAGATTATGGACATGAACCCAGGGCCGGAATTGCCGCCGCTGGAGGGGCAGCGCGCCGCCGGTAAGGTCACCGAGAAGCGCACGGTGGATGCCAATGGGCAGGAATTGACTGCCTCCCCCTACGCCTCTGAGGAAACCCCGAACTATTACCCAGGCGGAACCGTGGCCGGCCGTCCCGTTCCGGCCGGTTGGTACTCCCGCCCTTGGTGGGAAGATGCCCTGCAAACGGGCGTGTGGATGATGGGTTATTCCATGATGTTTAACGCCATGTTTGCCGGCATGTCCGGCGTGGGCTATTCCGCAGCCGCCGCAGAAAACGGCGACTGGGGCGGCGCCGAAGGCGGCGGCATAGACGGAGCCGACGGCGGCGCAGACGTAGGAGATGCCGGAGACGCCGGTGACCCCGGTGATATGGGCGGCGATGCCGGAGGGGGAGACGCCGGTGACGGTGGCGGATTCTTCGATGGATTATCTGACGGCGATGGCGGCGGCTTCTTTGACGGTATGTTTGATTTCGATTTCTAAGTCAAGCGGCCAGAAATTATGCCGTTAACCTGCGTCTACGCCCTTAACAGGGGGTTGATTTAGGAGATTTAAAACCAACACGCTAAACTGTCTCAGGTATGGAACGCAGCCAAGGCAACTTGGTGGCCTACATACGGGGCGTGGCGCAGTTTGGTAGCGCACCTGCTTTGGGAGCAGGGGGTCGCAGGTTCAAATCCTGTCGCCCCGACGTATGGGGGTCTGAAAATGCCCTAATAAGGTTTTTCAGACCCCCTTTAATTTTTATGTACGTAGAAAAACAATGAAGCCAGGGAGATTCACTCGTGAAGACCACCGTAGACAAGCTGAGCGATACCCGCGTTAAGCTCACCGTCAACGTTCCGTTTGCGGAGCTAGACCAGGAAATCGATCAAGCTTACGCGGCAATCGCGCAGCAGGTTTCTATTCCAGGTTTCCGTAAGGGCAAGGCCCCGCGCCAGCTGATCGACGCTCGCTTCGGCCGCGGCCCGATTCTGGAGCAGGTTGTCAATGACATGCTGCCTTCCCGCTATGAGCAGGCCGTTCAGTCCGAGGACCTGAAGGTCATCGGCCAGCCGGACGTAGACATTTCCAAGATCGAGGACAAGGACTTCGTCGAGTTTACCGCCGAGGTTGACATTCGCCCTGAGTTCGAGGTTCCGGACTTCTCCGAAATCTCCGTCATCGTCCCGGCCATCAAGGCCGGCGAGGAAGACGTGGACAAGGCCCTCGAGGATCTTGCAGAGCGCTTCGGTGAACTGAAGGACACCAAGCGCAAGATGAAGACCGGTGACTACGCCATCATCGACATCACCGCAGAGGTGGACGGCGAGAAGATCGAGGAGGCTTCCACCGAGGGCCTGTCTTACTCCATTGGTGATGACAACCTCATCAAGGGGCTGGACACCGCACTGCGCGGCATGAAGACCGGCGAGGATAACGAGTTCACCTCCACCATCCAGTCCGGCGAGCACAAGGACGAAGAGGCTACCTTCAAGGTCCACGTGCAGCAGACCAAGGAGCGCAAGCTGCCGGATATGGACGATGAGTTTGCCCAGATGGCCTCCGAGTACGACACCATCGAGGAGCTGCGCGAAGCCACCAAGACCGAGGTTGAGGAGTCCAAGAAGGCTGAGCAGGCCGGCCAGATCCGCGATGAGGTTCTGAAGGCTGCGCTTGCCGATGTCGACTTTGAGCTGCCCCAGTCCGTAGTCGACGAGCAGGCTCACGCCCAGCTGCACCAGATCCTGGGCCAGCTCGCACACGATGAGAAGGCACTGGCACAGCTGCTCGAGGCACAGGGCACCTCCCGCGAAGAGTTTGATAAGCAGACCCGCGAGCAGGCCGAAGAGTCCGTGCGCACGCAGATCTTCTTGGATGCCGTGGCAGAAAAGGAAGAGCCGGAAGTTTCCCAGCAGGAGCTCTCGGACCACATCCTGTTCACCGCGCAGTCCTACGGCATGGACCCGAACCAGTTCATCCAGCAGCTGCAGTCCAACGGCCAGATTGCCAACCTGTTCTCTGACGTACGCCGCGGCAAGGCACTGGCTGCCGCCATTTGCCGTACCACCGTAAAGGACGAAGAAGGCAACGACGTTGACGTTGAGCAGTACTTCGGTGAAGTAGAAGAAGATGAGAACGAAGCTACCGACGCGGAGTAAATCTTCTCCTTAAAAGCCCAGCTTGGCCCCTCGCACCAGCGAGGAAGTCTGGCTGGGCTTTTCTCATCGCCGGGTCGAAAAAGCAGACAAAGATCGGTGCAAACGCTGATAGCGAACAGACCCCACAATTATCGCCACATTAAGTAGTGTGGTGGCATTAGAGATTAACCGTCCTCAAGGAGACTTTTCGAATGTCTAAGAAATCTGACCAGCTTCAGATGACCACCCCAGCAGGCTCCGGCCTGAACTTGGGTGACAGCGTCTATGAGCGCCTGTTGCACGAGCGCATTATCTTTTTGGGCACCCAGGTAGACGATGAAATTGCCAATAAGCTGTGCGCACAGATCCTGCTGCTTTCCGCAGAGGATCCCACGCGCGATATTTCGCTCTACATCAACTCCCCGGGTGGCTCCGTGACCGCGGGCATGGCCATTTATGACACGATGAAGTACTCGCCCTGCGATATCTCCACCTACGGCATGGGCTTGGCCGCTTCTATGGGCCAGTTCCTGCTCTCTGGTGGTACGAAGGGCAAGCGCTATGCACTGCCGCACGCTCGCATCATGATGCACCAGCCTTCCGCTGGCGTGGGCGGTACCGCTGCCGATATCGCCATCCAGGCGGAGCAATTCGCACAGACCAAGCGCGAGATGGCCGAGCTCATTGCAGAGCACACCGGCCAAACCTTCGAGCAGATCACCAAGGACTCTGACCGTGACCGCTGGATGACTGCGCAGCAAGCCAAGGATTACGGCATTGTTGACCACGTAATCGAGTCTGTAAACGGCCCGCTGAGCAACTAGGGAATAAGGAGAAAATCACTATGAATAAGTCGCAGATGCCAAGTTCCCGTTACGTACTGCCTTCTTTTATTGAGCAGTCCGCTCAGGGGACGAAGGAAACCAACCCGTACTCTAAGCTCTTTGAAGAGCGCATCATCTTCTTGGGTACCCAGGTCGATGACACCTCTGCCAATGACATCATGGCCCAGCTGCTGGTTCTTGAAAGCCAGGATCCGGACCGTGACATCACCATGTATATCAACTCGCCCGGTGGCTCCTTTACTGCCCTGATGGCAATTTATGACACCATGCGCTACGTGCGCCCTGATGTGCAGACCGTGTGCCTGGGCCAGGCGGCTTCTGCTGCTGCAGTGCTGTTGGCCGCTGGTGCTCCGGGCAAGCGTGCGGCGCTGCCGAACTCGCGCGTATTGATCCACCAGCCTGCAACCCAGGGCACCCAGGGTCAGGTCTCGGACTTGGAGATCCAGGCCGCAGAGATCGAGCGTATGCGCACCTTGATGGAAAACACCTTGGCGGAGCACACCGGCCGTACGTCCGAGCAAATCCGCATCGACACCGACCGCGATAAGATCCTGACTGCGGAAGACGCTGTGGAATACGGAATCATCGATACCGTCTTTGAGTACCGCAAGCTCAATTCTTAATTCGGTCCTGATGGACTGAATCCATCAGCGGAGGCCCTGTGAGACCGCTTCGAGAGAAGCCCTCGCAGGGCTTTTATTATTTGCGTATAAGCGACTGCGGTATATGCCTATGAGAAGGTGCGCTGGGCGAGTAACGGTGCACGCACATCTACCCCAAACGGGGTGAATCTTTCAGAGAAATATCTGCAGGTCGTTAGGCAGATTATTTAGTGCGATGTTTCACGTATAATGGCCGATTTGTGAATTAGGCCTCTGAGTGGTCGTATTATGTTATGACAAATAAGGAACCAGAAGCGGAGGATCGAACCTCCGCACCCGCTGCTTCGAGCGGGGAGCGCACATTTTTCGGCCACCCGTGGGGGCTGGCTAACCTGTTCGGCGTGGAGATGTGGGAGCGCTTCAGCTTCTACGGCATGCAGTCCATCGTGCTGCTGTATATGTACTACGCCACCACCGATGGCGGCCTAGGCCTCGACCGTGGCGACGCGACGTCGATCGTCGGTGCCTACGGCGGCTTGGTGTACATGGCATGCCTGTTGGCATCGTTGGTAGCTGACCGCATCCTCGGTGCGGAGCGCACCCTGTTCTACTCCGCACTCATGGTGATGGCTGGTCACCTCGTCTTGGCCTTCATTCCTGCCGTAACCGGCCTGGCTATCGGCCTGATCCTCATCGCCGTTGGTTCCGGCGGTGTAAAGACTACCGCTTCGGTGGTGCTGGGCTCGCTGTATAGCCGCGACGATCCTCGCCGTGACGGCGGCTTCTCCGTCTTCTACATGGGCGTTAATATTGGTGCCCTCTTCGGACCGCTTCTTACCACCGCAATGTGGGGCTGGAAGGGCTTCCACTGGGGCTTCGGCATCGCTGCCGTCGGTATGGCCCTAGGCCTTATCCAGTATACTGCCATGCGTAAGACCACGATTAAGGACGCTGGTCACGAAATTCCTAATCCTGCAGATTTTAAACAGCGCATGCTGGGCTTGGGCGCGATTGTCGTCGCTGTCCTCGTCATGGTTATCGGCCTGGGTACTGGGATCATCAAGGTAGAGTGGCTGTCTAATATCGTCACCGCCGTTGCCCTGATCGCCGCCGTGTACTTCTGGATTCAGATGTACACCTCTGATTTGGTGACCCGGAAAGAAAAGAACCGCCTCTTGGGCTTTATTCCAATGTTCATCTCCGGTGTGCTGTTCTTCGGTATCTTCCAGCAGCAATTTACCGTGATGACCATTTACGCCGATGTGCGCCTGGACCGCCACATCTTTGGTATCGAGATTCCGCCGTCATTGGTGCAGTCCATTAACCCGATTTTCATCGTTATCTTCTCTGCAATCTTCGCGGCTATGTGGACGAAGCTCGGTGACCGTCAGTGGTCCACGCCGGTGAAGTTCGGCGTGGCCAATATCATCATCGGTATCTCGCTGTTCTTCTTCCTGCCATTCTCCGGCTCGGGCGCAAACTCCACGCCAATGTATGTCATTATCTGGATCCTCTTCCTATTCACCATGGGTGAGCTGATGTTGTCCCCAGTGGGCAACTCTCTGGCCACCAAGGTGGCACCTGAGGCGTTCCCATCGCGCATGATGGCCGTGTGGATGATGGCCGTGGCCATGGGTACCGCACTTGCCGGTTCGCTGGCTAGCTTCTACAACCCAGAGGATGCGGGTGCGGAAAACACCTTCTTTATTTCCTTAGGTGTCGTCTCCATCGCACTGGGCATCGTCCTACTCGTGCTGAGCCGCTGGGTGGTCAAGAAGTTTGCTACCTTCCGCTAAAAAGGGAAGCTAAAACCTTTATTTCGAGAGGTGTGTTGGTGTTAAGCCGGCGCACCTCTCTAAGTGTTTTCTGCCACGCTATTAAAGGGTGAAAATAGATTAGGTGTCTTAAAAATTGCTGGTAAACCGCAGATCTTTGGCAGGTGCCTAGCGCTCAGGCATATGTGGAAGGTTAACACTAGGCAAAGTGCAGTTTACTTCTTAGAAAAGCTATTGGCTCAACTTATTGTTGCGGAGTACGCTGCACTTCGTACGCGACGCGTGATGGCGCCGCAATAACACTTTCTTCTCATTTGTTAATTGCTTACAAGGGGCCAATGCTGTGACAGCGACTCTGATTATCTTGGGCATTGTGGTGTTTACCGCCTTAGCCTTCGACTTCACCAATGGTTTTCACGACACAGCCAATGCGATGGCAACCTCCATTGCTACTGGCGCGCTGAAGCCATTTACTGCGGTGGCGATTTCTGCCGTACTTAACCTCGTTGGCGCATTCTTGTCCGTGAATGTCGCGGCAACGGTGGCCAAAGGCATCGTCAACCTCGATTCCTATGACCTTTCGGGTGCAGCCGCCGACTCGGATGGCCAAGCCCTGTTGATGGTGGTCTTTACCGGTCTTATCGGCGGTATTCTGTGGAACCTTTTCACCTGGTTGCTCGGGCTACCGTCCAGCTCTTCCCACGCCCTTTTCGGTGGCCTTATCGGCGCTGGTTTCGCCGCCATGGGCACTGGGGGAGTGGAGTGGACCTCCATTATGGCCAAGATCATCATTCCGGCGGTGGCGTCCCCGATTATCGCCGCCTTGGTATCTGCGTGCGCCACCTTCCTCGTTTATTGGGTGACCAACACCATTCCGAAAAAGGAAAAGAACGAGCACTTCCGCCATGGCCAGATTGTGACCGCCTGCTTGGTATCGCTGGCACACGGCGCCGGTGACGCTCAGAAAACCATGGGCGTTATCTTCCTCGCCCTCGTGGCTTCGGGCCACGCGGCTGCCGATGCCCGCATTCCAACCTGGGTCATCTTCGGCTGTGCGATTGCCATTGCGGCCGGTACCTTGTCCGGCGGTTGGCGCGTTATCCGCACCCTGGGTAAGGGCTTGGTGGAGATCGAATCCCCGCAAGGTATGGCAGCCGAGGCTACCTCCGCGGCCATCATCCTGACTTCCTCAGCCGGTGGTATGGCTCTGTCTACGACCCACGTGTCCACCGGCTCTATCCTTGGTACTGGTTTGGGCCGCCGTGGCGCGGAAGTGCGCTGGGGTGTTGCAATGCGCATGGTGGCTGCCTGGCTCATTACGCTGCCCTGTGCCGCCTTTGTTGGCTTCGCATCGTGGTGGTTGGCGCACGGCGTCTCTTCCGCTACCAATGTGGCAACCGGCGCTATCGTGGACTTCGTTCTACTCTTGGCCATGACGGCGCTCATCGTCATCCGCTCCCGTATGAACCCAGTTGATGCATCCAACGTTAATAATGACTGGGATGAGAACGCTGAGTCCGTGGATTCGTCCTTGGAGCCACGCGTTGGTGCGAAAGAGTCTGTCGCAGCTTCAGGGGGCATGACCCCGGTAGCGGCGGTCAACGGGGACAACGACTCCACCTCATCTACTCCACAAGAGGAGCGCTAGAACATGACTGTTGCAGAAATCTTCGAATCTATACTCCGCGTCGCTGGCCTGGCCCTTGTCTTCGGTGCTGGTATCCCCTTGCTCTTCGCCTTGGGCATGCGTTCCATGACAGGTGATCCCATTCGGGATGACAATGGTGTGGTGGTAGGAGATACTCCCGCTAGCCGCCAAATGAAGCTGCTGGGTTGGACCGTTTATGCCGTACTGGGTGTCGTTATCGTGGTGGCAATCGCGTGGATCGCGCGCGATTCCCTAGACCACTACTTTGGTTTCGCACCATTTGGCGACCTTTAAGAGTAACCCGCGGACTATATAGCAAGCCCGTGACCATGTAATATGCCTCATAGCCATTTAATGTTAACAAAAGATTAACTTTAAATGGCTTAGGGGTTGCTTAGTGGGTAAGTACCAAGTATATTTGTACCTATCAACAGAGCAACATTGAGAGGTGAGAGAGATGAACACGATGCGGACCTTCATTGGTGGCATTAGCGATATATTCAAGGACTCCACCACGGGTACGGGTTTGGATACCGTGTCTCAGGCACCGGTTTCTGCCCGCGTAGCGGAAAATCTCGTTGACGCGGGGCTTACCCCCGCGACGACCAAGGACGTCGCTGAGTCCTTCGCATTCGTTGTCGGCCATGCACCAGATGAGCTGGAAATGCTCGATGTTGAGGCATTCTTGCTCGAATTCGGCTGGCTGCAATAAAAGCCGCACTAGATAACCCGCCAGGCACCATCCTAGGTGCCTGGCGGGTTATCTGCGTTATAGGGCTGGGCATCGGCAAGCGCTAGCGCGGCGGCAGGATGGCCTCCGGGGTTTCGGGCAGGAGCTGGCCGCCATCAATAATCAGCGTTTGGCCGGTGATATATCCGGCCTCGGTGGAGGCGAGGAAGGCCGCGGCGTTGCCAATATCGCGGGGGCTGCCAAGCCGGTGCAGCGGGATGGAGCGCGTCATCTCATCGAGGTACTCTTGGCCCTGTGCCTCGAGGCCCTCGGTGAGGATATTTCCGGGCAATACGCCATTGATGGTGATGCCATCGCGGGCGATTTCTAGCGCAGCGGAGCGGATAAAGCCCTGTTGGGCCGCCTTGGAGGCGCCGTAATGCGCCCAGCCAGGAAAGCCGGTGTGTGAGCCGGTAATGGAGGTGGTGATGACGATGCGCCCGTAGCCGCGCTCCTTCATATACGGCAGGGCTTCTTGCACGACCTTGAACGTGCCGTGGGTATTGATGTCAAACATGGTCTCCCACTGCTTATCGGTCATCTCTTCCAGCGGGCAGTTGGGAAAGACCCCGGCATTGGAGCAGACGATGTCGATCGCCCCGTGCGCGGCGTGGACCTTGGCAAACATTTCTTTGATGGAGGCCCTATCGGTGACATCGACGGGGTAGGCGGTCGCGCCGAGCTCTGCGGCGGTTGCTTCGGCCTTGTCGGCATCGATATCGGCAATGACGATGCTGGCGCCGGCTTCGCGCAGGCAGGCAACGATGCCCTTGCCGATGCCCGCAGCTCCGCCCGTGACAATCGCGGTACGGTTGGTGAGGTCAAACATGAAATGGCTCCTTCGGCGGTGGTGGAGGAAGTGGAGGATCCAATCCCAAGTTTAGTGGTGTGGGCGGATAAAGATCTGCGAATTTCGCCACGCGGAGGGAATGAATAAGAGCCGTGTCGGGTTGATTTACTAAGGTAGATTTTTGAACAACCAACCGCGGGGATGGAAGTAAGCGAGCCTTCCGCCCCACCTTTAAAAAGCGGTAAACAAGAGCGAGTGTGAAAGTACTGAATGGCACGTATGCAAGAAAGCGCTGATCTCCTGAAGTGTTCCTTCTGCGGAAAGAGCCAAAAGCAGGTGAAAAAGCTCATCGCCGGCGGCGGGGTCTACATCTGCGATGAGTGCATCGAGCTCTGCAATGAGATTATTGAAGAAGAGCTCGGCCACGAGCAGGCCGAGGAATCTTCCGAAGCGGAGGTGCGCCTGCCTAAGCCTTCGCAGATTTCTTCCTTTTTGGATAAGTACGTCATTGGCCAAGACAAGGCCAAGCGCGTGCTGTCGGTAGCGGTGTATAACCACTACAAGCGCATTAAGGCCGAAGAATCCGCCGCGCTAGATGCGCGCCGTAAGAAGGCCGAAGGCGAAGAGGTAGAGATCTCCAAGTCCAATATTTTGATGCTGGGGCCCACCGGTTCAGGTAAGACCTACCTGGCCCAGACCTTGGCGCGCCTGCTGGATGTGCCTTTCGCCATCGCGGATGCCACCAGCCTGACGGAGGCCGGTTATGTCGGTGAGGACGTAGAAAACATCCTCTTGAAGTTGCTGCAGGCGGCGGACTTTGACGTGGAGCGCGCCCAGCGCGGCATCATCTACGTCGACGAGGTGGATAAGATTTCCCGCAAGTCTGAAAACCCCTCCATTACCCGCGATGTCTCCGGCGAGGGCGTGCAACAGGCGCTGCTGAAGATCCTAGAGGGAACCGTGGCCGCCATCCCACCGCAGGGCGGGCGCAAGCACCCGAACCAGGAATTTATCCAGCTAGATACCTCCAATATCCTCTTCATCGTCGCCGGCGCGTTTGCGGGCCTTGACCAGGTGATCGCGGATCGCGTGGGCAAGAAGGGCGTTGGCTTTGGCGCGAAGCTCGGCACCGAAGACGAGCGGGAAAAGGTGGACCTATTCTCCCAGGTGCGCCCGGAAGACCTCGTGAAGTTCGGCTTGATCCCAGAATTTATCGGCCGCCTGCCCGTGGTGGCGACGGTGGATAACTTGGACCGCGAGGCCCTGGTTAAGGTGCTCACTGAGCCCAAGAACTCGCTGCTCAAGCAGTACAGCCGCCTATTTGAGATGGATGATTGCGAGCTGCACATGGATGACGGGGCGCTGGATGCCATCGCAGAGCTCGCCCTCGAGCGCAAAACCGGCGCGCGCGGCCTGCGCGCGATCCTTGAAGAACTGCTCGTTCCAGTGATGTTTGAGCTGCCGGACCGGGAAGATATTTCCGCCGTGCACATCACCGCGGGCTGCGTCACCCAGGGCGCAGAGCCCGAATTCACCTACAAGGATGAGGCGAAGGAATCGGCTTAGTTAGAAGGGGGCATCGGCAAGCAGCCGGTGCCCCTACTTTTATGCCTCGCCGTAGATATCTTGCGGGGAGGCCTCATCGCCCTCGTCGGCATCAGAAGGCACCAAATAAGACTCGTGGCCGGAATCGGGGATATTGGCGGTGAGGAATGCCAGCACGGTATCGACGGTAAGCCGGTGCATGCCGTCGGTATTTGCCTGGCTGGACATATCCACGCCCAATAGGTTGTCCATCATCGCCCGGTTGGTCACGCGGTACGAGGTGAGTGAGGCGATGATGGTGAAAATATCGTTGGTGGAAATGCCCGGGCGGAAGGCACCGGCGTCCTGGCCCAGCATGAGCAGGCGGTCGAGGTGGAGGGCGACGCCGCTGAAATCCGCCACGGGATTGGTGGAAGAGCCCACGATGGACTGGGCGGTTTCCCAGGTCATCATGCGAATGGCCTCGGGGTGGTTGACGTATTGCCAGAAGATCCAGTCCACCAGCTTGCGCACGCCCTCGACCGGGACCGCGGAATCGAGCTCCAAGTCCTCTTCATTGGGGCGGAGGCGCTCGGCGGCGGTGCTTAGAGCGCTCAAATACAGGCCCTGCTTATCGCCAAAGTGGTAGTGAATCATGCGCTTGGACATGCCGGATTCCGCGGCAATGGTGTCCAGCTTGGTTTCAGAAAAACCCCACGCGGAAAACTGGGAAATGGCGATATCCACCACGGCATCGGTGCTGATGGAATCCGCAGCGTGAGCGTCGGAGTCCTCCGCCTGCTCCGCAGCGTGCAGCGGTTCGGTGTGCTCAGTGCTCATAGCATGTGTCCTATCTCTGCTTCGCGGCGCCGATGTGGCGATGGTGGGTAGTGTCTCGGGAACTGCACGATCGGCCTCATGCTGGTTCGATGCGGCAGTGGTTGGCCACCGTGCAGCCGCCCACAGGCGGTGAATGCATCCCTGCAAGCGCGCTCCCAAGTGGGGTCTGTGCCGCTTCCATCATGCCCGATTAACCCCACCCCGCGGGAGGAATGTGCCCATTGGGGGCGTTAATTTGGAGGTAAATGGGGGTAATATCCGGAAATTTGGCGGCGTTTTCCCTCCGAAAGAGGGGGATTTATTTCACAACACGCTACCTCCGTATAGCGCTAAGCTCGGGGGTGGATACATCCCGTGGAGGGTGGCGTGCATGAGGGACGCTTACATCTCCACGACATTTGAGGAGGAATGAGCATGACCCAGCCAGTAAAAGTAACCGTTACCGGTGCCGCCGGAAATATCGCCTACTCCCTGCTGTGGCGGATTGCCGCGGGCGACGTATTTGGCAAGGACACCCCGGTTGACCTTGCCCTGTTGGAAATCCCCGCGGTAGTAGAAAAGGCCGAGGGCGTGGCCATGGAACTGCGCGACTCCGCCCTGCCGCTGGTGAACTCGATTACGGTGACCGATGACCTCAAGGTCGCTTTCGAGGATGCCTCCGCCGCATTCCTTGTGGGCTCCCGCCCGCGCAGCAAGGGCATGGAGCGCGCTGACCTGCTCGAGGCCAATGGCGCCATCTTTACCGAGCAGGGCAAGGCCATCAATGACTACGCGGCGCGTGATGTTCGCGTGCTGGTGGTGGGCAACCCAGCCAATACCAACGCGCTGATTGCCGCGCATAGCGCGCCGGATCTGGATAGCTCCCAGTTCAACGCGCTCATGCGTCTGGATCACAACCGCACCTTGGGCCAGTTGGCGGCCAAGACGGGCAAGGCCACCAAGGACTTTTCCAAGATTGCGGTCTGGGGCAACCACTCCGCCACCCAGTTCCCGGACCTGACCTACTCCAACGCTGAGGTAGATGAGACTTGGTACAAGGAGGAGATGATTCCTAAGGTGGCCAAGCGCGGCGCCGAGATCATCGCCGTGCGCGGCCGCTCCTCGGCAGCCTCCGCAGCCTCCGCCGCGGTGGATCACATGCACGATTGGATCCACGGCACTGAGGATTGGCGCACCGCCGCTATCGTTTCGGATGGCTTCTATGGTGTGGACGAGGGCCTCGTCGCAGGTTTCCCCACGGTCTCCCGCGACGGCAAGTGGGAAATCGTCCAGGGCCTCGAGCTCAGCGATTTCCAGAAGGAGCGCATCGAGGCCTCCGTGCAGGAGCTGCGTGAGGAGCGCGAGGCCGTAGCCCACCTGCTGAAGGGCTAAGCCTCCAGCACCAAGTTATCGATGAGCCGCACCGGCCCCACCTGCGCTGCAACCAGCGCCAAGGCGGGCCGGTGTTGTGCATCTACGGGCTCGAGCGTGGCCGGGTCCACCACGGTGAGGTAATCCACCGTCACGCCGGGGGAGGAAGCGAGCTGGGCCTCAGCTTCTTCACGTGAGGCGCCATCCTGCAGCGCGAAGAGTGCCTGGGATAAGGCGACCGCCTGCTCACGCTCGGCGGCACTGAGGCGCGCATTGCGGCTGGACTCGGCCACGCCGTCCGTTGCACGCACGATGGGCACGCTGATGATGTCCAGCGGCACATCGAGGTCCGCCACCAGGCGGCGGATGATGGCTACCTGCTGGGCATCCTTTTGCCCAAAATAAGCGCGGTCTGGTGCAACAAGGTGAAACAGCTTGCTCACTACGGTGGCTACGCCGTCGAAGTGACCGGGGCGCGAAGCGCCTTCCAAGACCGAGCCCATCTCACCCGTGCGCACCCACACCCGCGGGGTACCACCCGGGTACATCTCCTCCACGCTGGGGGCGAAGACCGCATCGACTCCCACCGAGTCCAGCACCGCGGCATCCGCGTCGAGAGTGCGCGGGTAGGCGCGGTAGTCTTCGCAATCGCCCAGGTCTGTGAACTGGAGGGGATTGACAAAGACCGAGCACACCACGGTGTCGTTGTCTTCGCGGGCGCGGCGAATGAGGGAAGCGTGGCCGTCGTGAAGCGCGCCCATCGTGGGCACCAAGCCCACGGAGCCGGACGCTGCCGCGCGGAAGGCACGGAGTTCAGATTTAGTTTTCAGGATCTGCATGGCCAAAACCTTAGTCCTCGAAGGACTCCTCGGCGTTGGGGAAGGAGCGTTCGTTCACATCGGACACGTAATCCTTCGCGCCCTCCAGCAGCGCGCCGCGCAGATCCGCGTAGCGGCGCACAAAACGCGGCGCCTTGGGCCCGCCTAGGCCGAAGGCATCGGTCCACACCAGAATCTGGCCGTCGGTCTGCGCGCCGGCGCCGATGCCGATGGTGGGGATGGGCAGCTCCTTGGTCACCTGCTCAGCAAGGGCTGCTGGGACCATCTCCAGCACCACGGCGAAGGCGCCGGCCTCGGCGAGGGCGCGGGCGTCGTCGTGAAGCTTCTCCGCGCCGGCACCGCGGCCTTGGACTACGAAGCCGCCTAAGGCGTGGACCTGCTGGGGTGTAAAGCCAATGTGGGCGCAGACTGGGATGCCGGCGGCGGCAAGCGCGGCAACAATCGGTGCGCGCTCCGCACCACCCTCTAGCTTCACGGCCTGCGCACCGGTTTCCTTCATGACGCGCACAGCGGTCTCGAGCGCCTGGGCGGGGCCGGCTTCGTAGGAACCAAAGGGCAGATCCACCACCACGAAGGCGCGGGAGGTCGATGCAACCACCGCGCGGGCAAGGGGGATCATTTCATCCAGTGTGAGCGAGAGCGTGGTTTCGCGGCCCAGGACTACATTGGCCAGGGAATCGCCCACGAGCAGGAGATCCACCCCGGCTTCATCGAAGATCTCGGCGGTCATGCAGTCATAACTCGTCAGGCACGCGAAGGCCTGAGAGTTATCTTTGGCTTGGGCGAAGTAACGGGTGCGGAGACGGGCACGGTGGCCAGGGTTGTGAGACATGCCCTTACTTTAGACAGGGCGCTGGTGCCAGTTGACGCACAGGGTAGAGTTGGCCAGGTGACTGATCAGAATAAAGAGCAACTCGTTGGCACCAATCGCGCGGACCAGCTTCCCAAGTCCTGGGAGCCGCAGGCGGTAGAAAAAGACCTCTATGAAGGTTGGGTCGACCGCGGCTACTTCACCCCGGATGCGAATTCGGAGGCGGAGGGCTTTTCCATCGTGCTGCCACCGCCGAATGTGACCGGCCAGCTGCACATGGGCCACGCTTTAGATCACACGCTGATTGACTCCATCATTCGCCGCAAGCGCATGCAGGGCTATTCCACTTTGTGGCTGCCCGGTGCGGATCACGCGGGCATTGCCACCCAGACCAAGGTTGAGGCCAAGCTCAAGGAGACCGAGGGCAAAAAGCGCTGGGATTATGAGCGCGAGGAGTTCATCGACAAGGTCTGGGAATGGAAGGAAGAATTCGGTGGCACCATCCAGAACCAGATGCGCGCCATCGGTGACTCCGTGGACTGGACCCGCGAGCGCTTTACCCTGGATGAGGGCCTGTCGCGTGCGGTACAGACCATCTTTAAGAACCTCTACGATGAGGGCATGATTTACCGGGCCAACCGCCTGGTCAATTGGTCGCCGGTGCTGGAGACCGCCGTTTCCGATATCGAGGTCGTCTACAAGGACGTCGAGGGCGAGCTGGTCTCCATCCGCTATGGCTCGCTCAATGACGATGAGCCGCACCTCATTGTTGCCACCACGCGTGTGGAAACCATGCTTGGCGATGTCGCCATTGCCGTCCACCCCGACGATGAGCGCTACGCCCACCTCGTGGGCCAGGAATTGGAACACCCCTTCCGCGATGACTTGAAGCTGAAGATCATCGCTGATGATTACGTGGACATGGAGTTTGGTACCGGTGCGGTAAAGATCACCCCGGCCCACGATCCCAATGACTACGCCATGGGCACCCGCCATAACTTGGATATGCCGACGGTGATGGATACCACCGGCCACATCGCGCATACCGGCACCCGTTTTGATGGCATGACGCGCGAAGAAGCGCGCGTGGAAATTCGGGAGGCGCTGCGGGAGCAGGGGCGCATCGTCAAAGAAATCCGCCCCAATGTCCACTCCGTGGGCCACTCGGAGCGCTCCGGCGAGCCCATCGAGCCGCGCCTGTCACTGCAGTGGTTCGTCGATGTCGCGCAGATGGCGAAGGCCTCTGGCGATGCCGTGCGCGAGGGCGATACCGTCTTGCACCCGCAGTCGCTGGAGCCGCGCTATTTTGAGTGGGTCGATGACATGCACGATTGGTGCATCTCCCGCCAGCTGTGGTGGGGCCACCGCATCCCCATTTGGTACGGCCCGGAGCGCACGAACGAGTCCGGTGAGATCGAGCGTGACATCGTGTGCGTCGGCCCCGATGAGGAGCCGCCGGCAGGATACGAGCAGGATCCGGACGTCCTCGATACCTGGTTCTCTTCGGCGCTGTGGCCATTTTCCACCCTGGGCTGGCCCGATAAGACCCCGGATCTGGAGAAGTTCTATCCCACCAACGTGCTGGTCACAGCCTATGACATCTTGTTCTTCTGGGTCGCGCGCATGATAATGTTCGGCACCTTCGCCGGCACCAAGACCCCAGAGCTTTTGGGTAAGGGCACCGATGGCCGCCCGCAGATTCCTTTCAAAGACCTTTACCTGCACGGCCTTGTGCGCGATGAGCAGGGCCGCAAGATGTCCAAGTCCCTGGGCAATGGCATTGACCCGATGGACTGGGTGCGCGATTACGGCGCCGATGCGCTGCGCTTTACCCTTGCCCGCGGCGCCAACCCGGGCGTGGATTTGCCGCTGGGCTCTGATGCCGCCGCGGCATCGCGCAATTTCGCTACCAAGCTCTTTAATGCCACCAAGTTTGCGCTGATGAACGGCGCCGGCGTGGCACCTTTGCCTAGCCGCACGGAGCTTTCGGATGCCGACCGCTGGATCCTTGACCGCGCCGAAGAGGTGCGCACCCAGGTCGATGCCTACTTGGACGATTATCAATTTGCCAAGGCCAACGAGCTGCTCTACCACTTCACCTGGGATGAGCTCTGTGACTGGTACCTGGAGATTGCCAAGACGCAGATCCCGAGCGATGGCGAAACGGTAGAAGGCCGCAATACCCAGATCGTCTTGGGCCGCGTCATCGACGTGGTGCTGCGCCTATTGCACCCCACCATGCCGTATGTGACCGAGGTGCTGTGGAAGGCATTGACCGGCGGGGAATCCATCGTCATCGCCCCGTGGCCCACAGTGGCCGATACCAACGGCGGCGCCACCAAGGACGCGGTGGCCGCCCGCCGCATCGATGATGCCGATAAGCTCATTACCGAGCTGCGCCGCTTCCGCTCCGATCAGGGCGTTAAGCCTTCGCAAAAGGTGCCGGGCCGCCTCGACTTCGCCGCGGCAGACCTGCAGGGCCAAGAGGAATTGGTCCGCAACCTGGCCAATACCACCGCGCCGGGCGAGGACTTTAACCCCTCGGCCTCCATTGAGGTGCGCCTGTCCCAGGCCACCGTGGAGGTAACGCTGGATACCCACGGCGCGGTCGACGTTGAAGCCGAGCGCAAGCGCCTGGAAAAGGATCTGGCCAAGGCCAATAAGGAACTGGAACAGACCGGCAAGAAGCTGGGCAATGAGAACTTCCTGGCCAAGGCGCCGGAAGAGGTGGTCAATAAGATTCGGGCGCGCCAAGACATCGCACGCGAGGAAGTCGAGCGCATTACCAGCCGTTTGGAGGGCCTTAAGTAGTGACAGATCAGCGCTTCAATCACGACGCCAACGGGAACGGCGAGGTCGCCGGGGGAGAGGACGATTTTGAAATCGTCGATGCCCTCAAGGAAGGCACCGATGGCACCCCGGTGGAGATCACGGAATCGGGCCTGACCCTGAACCTCGGCATGGGCGAAGACGAAGAATATAACGACGCCGCGCCCCAAGAGGTATCCCCGGAGGAGCTGCAGGCGCTCGGTGAGGTGGAAGACGAGCTCAACCAGCGCTGGCCGGAGACTAAGATCGAGCCCACCCTGGAGCGCATCGAGATGCTCATGGATTTGCTCGGTCACCCCGAACAGTCCTTTGATGTCATCCACATTGCGGGCACCAATGGTAAGTCTTCTACCGCGCGCATGGTCGATTCGCTGCTGCGTTCCTTCCACCGCCGCGTGGGCCTGGTCACCAGCCCGCACCTGCAGCGGGTCACCGAGCGCATCGGCATCGATGGCCGGCCCATCCACCCGCGCGACTACGTGCGCCTGTGGCACGAAATCAAGCCGTACGTGGAGATGGTGGATGCGCGCTCTGAGGTCCCCATGTCCAAGTTCGAGGTCTTGGTGGGCCTATCCTATGCAGCGTTTGCCGATGCCCCCGTTGACGTCGCCGTCGTCGAGGTCGGCCTCGGTGGGACGTGGGATGCCACGAACGTGGTCAATGCGGACGTTTCCGTGATTACCCCGGTGGGCCTAGACCACACGGATTACCTGGGCAGCGATATTCGGGAGATTGCGGGGGAGAAGGCGGGTATCATCAAGCGCCGCGCCGATGCCGAAGACCCGCTGACCCCGAATGAAAACATCGCCATTATTGCCGAGCAAGACCCTGAGGCCATGCAGGTCATCCTGCAGCGCGCGGTGGATATGGATGCCGGCGTGGCCCGCTCCGGAGCGGAATTCGCGGCCTTAGAATCCCGCATTGCGGTCGGTGGCCAGCAGGTTAATATCCAGGGCCTCGGCGGCATGTACGAGGATATTTTCTTGCCGTTGCACGGCGAGCACCAGGCCAAGAATGCGGCCGTTGCCCTTGCAGCGGTCGAAGCCTTCTTCGGTGCCTCTTCCGGGCATCCTCTGGATATTGCCTCCGTGCGCAACGGTTTTGCCAAGACGATTTCGCCCGGCCGCCTCGAGCGAGTGCGCACCTCGCCCACGACGTTTATCGATGCCGCCCACAATCCCCACGGCGCCAAGGCGCTTGGCGCGGCGCTCGACCGCGATTTCGATTTTGCGCGGCTCATCGGCGTGCTCTCCATCTTTGGCGATAAGGATGCCCAAGGCATCCTCGCCGCGCTGGAGCCGTACTTGAGCGAGGTGGTAATCTCCCAGAACTCCTCGCCGCGCGCGATCGATGCCTATGAATTGGCGGAAACGGCCCGCGATATTTATGGCGAAGAGCGCGTCTATGTGGCCGATGATCTGCCCGGTGCCTACGCGCAAGCCGTGGAGCTGGCGGAGGAATCTGAGGTGCAATCCGGCTCCGGTATTGTCATTACCGGTTCGGTGGTTACCGCCGGCGAAGCCCGCGCTATGTTTGGAAAGGAGCCCGCATGACCAGCCCCAATCCTAGGTCCCGCCTGCCTCGTCAGCCGCGCCGCGGCGACGACATAGCGGACAATGAAATCGGCCCATTGGGCCTAGGGCAGGATCCCGTTAAGGATCCGCTCAAGAGCTTTAATGGCATGGTCATCGCCAGCTCGCTCATCATGGAGTCGATCACGCTCGTTTTGGCGCTGCCGCTGTTGTACAAGCTGTATGACGGTACGCTGTGGACGCCGTTTAACTACGGCGTAGTCATAGGTGCCCTGATATTCCACTTGGGCATGATCGCGTTTATGAATAAGAAGTGGGCGCTGACCGTCATCGTGTGGGCGCAGCTATTGGGCCTTATCCTGGGTTTTATGGCGCACTGGTCCATCGCCGCGATCTTCATCATCTTTGGCATGGAGTGGCTCCTTGCGGCGTATTTGCGCAGTAACTTAATCGCCCGCATGAAGCGCGGTTACTTAACTACCCAGCACCTCAACCAGAAGTAGTGGCCATGCGCACCGTCTATCTCGTCCTCGCGGCCCTAGCCTGCATTGCCGCGGTCGCTGCCCGCGCGGCCACGGGCGCGCCGTGGCTGCCGCTGGTAGCACTCATCATTGCCGCCGTATTTTTGGCCCTTGCCCTGCGCGCTAATTTTCAGCGGGCAGAAGAAGCCACCCTTGATGATTTGGATAAAGAGCAGCGAGCAGAGATTAAGCGTTTGCTGGGCAACGGCCAGTTTGGCACGGCGGTTAACCAAGTGCGCCTGTGGTTTCGGGGTACCTCCCACGAGCGCGCGACGGAGATAGTCCAGCAGCTTACTTAATGCTTATTAAATGCCGCCCACTACGCTGCCCCCGCTTATGGCCCTCGGTCGTGGACGAGTTGTGGGTATTCGGTACAGTATGGGGCATGACTGAACGTACATTGATCCTCATTAAGCCGGACGGCGTAAAGAACGGCCACGTGGGCGAGATCATCGCCCGCATCGAGCGCAAGGGCCTCAAGCTGGCTGAGTTGGACCTGCGCGTGGCTGACCGCGAGACCGCAGAAAAGCACTACGAAGAGCACAAGGACAAGCCATTCTTTGGCGAGCTCGTGGACTTCATCACCTCCGCACCGCTGATTGCCGGCGTTGTTGAAGGCGAGCGCGCCATCGAGGCATGGCGCCAGCTGGCCGGCGGCACCGACCCAGTCTCCAAGGCCGCACCCGGTTCCATCCGCGGTGACTTCGCACTCAGCGTGGGCGAGAACATCGTGCACGGCTCCGACTCCCCAGAGTCCGCTGAGCGCGAGATTGGAATTTGGTTCCCCAACCTCTAAGCACTGAATCTACCTAGATTTCAAGGAGACCCGAGCGTTAAGCTCGGGCCTTTTCCTTTAAGAGGGGGTTTATTGCGGGGCGAAATACTTTGATTGGCTCACAGTGTTGCAAACATATAAGGCCAAGATTTCATTGTTAGTGGCTGTTTAGTCGAAAGAGAGTAGTTCGCGCAGTGCAGTGAAAGCTTGTTTTTGCACTTCATGGGTGACGGTGCGGCCAGTCTGTCGTTTGGCTAAGAGGTCAGCATCCCGCATTTTTGCAAGATGGTGAGACACCGTCGGCTGACTCAGACCGGATAATGCGGTCAGTTCTGAGACGCTCATCGGGCCGCAGCCTTCATCGCACAAAATGGACAAAAGGCGAAGGCGCGCGGGATCTGCAAGTACCTTGAACTGCTGGGCAAAGTGCACGGCATTGTCTTGATCTAGGGGGCCGTTGCTAAGCGAACAGCATTCGTTGATGTAGGGATTTTTGGTCATGCCGTGCGAAGAAACCATGCATTCAGTATATGGGCGTTTTCCCACCCATTCATATTGACAGGTATCGATATGAATGGGTACAGTGCAGCACGGTACGGTGCGACTTGGGTCAATGAAGGAGACAGGTATGGCTACCTCACAGCAGCCGCGATTGGCTTTTCTCGATCGCTTTCTTCCCGTGTGGATCATCATCGCTATGGTCCTTGGCCTGCTTATAGGTCATTTTCTTCCAGGAATTGGAAAAGCGCTCTCAGCTTTAGAAGTTGGGGGTATTTCCCTTCCAATTGCTTTAGGGCTGTTGGTGATGATGTATCCACCGCTTGCTAAAGTGCGCTATGAAAAGACCCGGGAGATTGCCACTGACAGACGGCTGATGACCGTGTCAATCGTTTTGAATTGGCTTGTGGGGCCAGCATTCATGTTCGCACTGGCCTGGCTATTCTTGGCGGATCAACCCGAGCTGCGCACGGGTCTTATCATTGTCGGCCTTGCCCGCTGCATCGCCATGGTCTTGGTGTGGTCAGACCTATCCTGCGGTGACCGAGAAGCCACGGCAGTATTAGTAGCAATCAACTCCGTCTTCCAAGTTGCGATGTTCGGTGTCCTGGGTTGGTTCTACCTGCAGATACTGCCGGGATGGCTGGGTCTTGATACCACCTCTGTCGAATTCTCTTTCTGGTCCATTGTTACTTCAGTGCTCGTATTCTTAGGCATCCCGCTTTTGCTCGGGGTTATCTCCCGAGTATGGGCAGAGAAAACTAAAGGGCGTGAGTGGTTCGAAAACCGTTACCTTCCTGCGGTGTCTCCTTTGGCAATGATCGGTTTGCTGTATACAATCGTCTTACTGTTCTCCCTGCAAGGAGAACAGCTAGTGGAGCAGCCGGTAGCAGTGGTTAGGGTAGCGGTGCCTCTGATGTTGTACTTTGTCGGGATGTTCTTTCTGGCTTTGGGCGTAGCTAAAGTTGCCGGAATGAATTATGCACAGTCTGCCTCAGTGGCCTTTACCGCAGCGGGAAATAATTTTGAGTTAGCCATCGCGGTGTCCATCGGTACCTTTGGTGCCACCTCTGCTCAAGCGTTAGCCGGTACCATTGGGCCTCTTGTTGAAATTCCGGTTTTGGTTGGTTTGGTATACGTAATGCTCTGGATTGGTCCTAAGTTATTTCCAGGAGACCCGAGTCTGCCGAATTAGCGTCTGCCAAGTTGATACAGGCACCGCACTCCAGTAGGGGTGAGGGTGATGCGCCAGCTTTCTACTTTGGAGCGCAGTCCAATATCTTCTACCTTCACGAGCCCATGCTTTTTTAGTTCCTGAAGAGCATCCGGCAGGGTATCTAGTTCCACCTGCATCAGGCGGGACAAGGCCTTGGTGGTGGTCGTATTGCCCTGGACGGCCCCGGCGGTGACGAGGGCGGTGAGGATATTTAGGTGGGCATCGGCAAGCTGCATGGCATGATCTGTGACCCCTTCTAAGGGATCTTCAGCCACGATGCGCTGCATGCGGCGGCGGCCAATGCGAAAGGACTGGGAAAGCATGGCCCACAAGCCCAGCGGGAGTGCGAACGCCGACACCGCTCCGGTTAAGATGCCTTCCACGGGCGGGGCCAGCGAGATGTTTGGCAACCAGCCAGCCGCGGACAGCGGGGCCATGGCCAGCGGTAGAGCAAGTGGTATCACTGGCGCCCAATAAGCAATGGCGGGGTAATCGCCCTCGAGGTAGACATCCTGGCTAGCCCCAATAGAGCGGGGATAATGGCGGATGAGGTGCACCAATCCAATGACCGCGAAGACCGCAAAAACGCCGGCGCCCATCAGCATGTAGCTGGCCTCCGTTTGGGCAAACCCGAGGGCAAAACCGGCCGGAACGCCGAATAAGCACGCCTCTTTCGGCGTAATCTCATTACGCTGCCGGTACTGCGATAATGTTCGGGCGGGACGTGGTGCCAGTTCTGCCATAAGTTCAAACGTATCATCGCCCACAGCCTGCTCGCCCCGCCAAGATTCTGTGACACAATGGAACTCACGCGCAGCGCGCGCATAATTTCATAACCCATAAGCTTTAACGCAGTGCGTTTTCGTTGCTATTCGTGCGGCAGCGGCGCGGTCCTTTTTGGGCTGTGCCTGCGCCCGAATAGCCGGCGCACCATACAATCGAAGTACAGGAGTAAGCCCAACTAATGGCGGCACAGAACTCTCAAGAAACAACTGAAAACCTCCAGGCAGCCGCGGCTTTGGCCCAGCGGATAGACCCGAGCGAGCTCAAAGATAAAACCCGCGTGTATGCCTTGGCCCAAAAGCTCGGCCTATCCTCGCGCCAGCTGGTGGCCCAGCTCAAGGACATGGGCCTGAACAAGACCGCGCAGAGCTCCATTACCCGCGCAGAAGCAGGCGACCTCTTCGCTGCTCTAGCCCGCCATGCAGGGGGCGCGGATGCGGAGCAGCCTGCAACCGTGGACGAGAGCCCAGCGGAAGCAAAGCCCGAGGGCAAGGCCAAGACCACCAAGCGCGCTCGGCGCACCCGCAAAGCCACGAAGAAGTCTGCGCCTGCGGCAAAGAAAGGGCCAGTACAAGCTGATGATGGGGAAGAAGATGGCGCTCCCACTGAAAACACCGCCGCCGATGCGGAAGAAGAAAAGAACCTGCGCTACCGCGTGCGCAAGAACGTGGACAATGAAATCTCCCAGATTGAGGAAAAGGTCGATGCTTCGCTGGTAAAGAGCGCACTGCCGGATCCTGAGCCGTCGAACGCGCCCGCGCGCGCTGAAGATGATGCCGATGCTAATGCCACCGACGCTGCCGCTGCCGGAGCTGGCGAAGCGACTGGGACCGTGGATCCGGCCAAGCTGCATGAGGTGCTGGCAGAGGCCGGCGAGGACTTCGACGATGATTACTATGCCCCGCGCATAGTCCCGCGCGCGGAGACGGACGACGATTCCGCTGCGTATGACTTCGCGCCGCTGTTTATGCCGCCGCAGCAGCAGGACGCCGCCGAGCTTGGTGAGGATGAGGCCGCGGACATGGCGGCGATCGCTGAAGCCGCTGATGCGGCGGAACCTGGCGACGACGCAGAGCCGGACGAGGCCGAGGTAGACAATAAGGCGTCGCGCGGGGGTTCTGACAAGCGTCGCCGCGGCCGCCGTGGTACCTCCCGTGGGCGCGGCGTGCACGAGAACGCCAAGAAGGATGTGGCGGATAAGGAGCCGGAGCTTATCGATGAGCCCAAGGCCATCCGTGGCTCCACCCGCATCGAGGCACAGAAGCGCCGCCGCGCAGAATTGCGCGAGAAGGGCCGCGAGCGCCAGCACATCGTGTCCCAGGCGGAATTTTTGGCGCGGCGCGAGGCCGTGGAACGCACCATGGTGGTGCGCGATAAGCAGCGCGAGGACGGCGCGGGCATCGTCACGCAGGTGGGCGTGCTTGAAGATGACCTCTTGGTCGAGCACTTCGTTACCACCGAGGCCCAAGCCTCCCTCATTGGCAATATTTACTTAGGCCGCGTGCAAAACGTCTTGCCGTCCATGGAGGCGGCATTCGTGGACATCGGCCAGGGCCGCAACGGTGTGCTTTATGCCGGCGAGATTGACTGGCGCAAGACCAAATTGCACGGGCGTTCCCGCAAGGTTGAAAATACCCTGAAATCCGGCGACCAAATCTTGGTGCAGGTGGCAAAGGACCCGATTGGCCACAAGGGTGCGCGCCTGACCACCCGGATTTCCTTGGCCGGGCGCTACCTCGTCTACGTACCAGGCGGCCGCAGTGCTGGAATTTCGCGCAAGCTGCCGGCACCGGAGCGCAAGCGCTTAAAGGACATCTTGGGCCGCGTGGTGCCAGGCGATGGCGGCGCCATCATCCGTACCGCTGCCGAAAACGTTCCCGAGGAGGCCATTGCAGCAGATGTGCAGCGCCTGCATAACCGGTGGGAAGATATTTCCACCCAAGCTAAGAAGGAAAAATCCTCCAAGGGTGCTAAGCCGGTCACGCTCTATGAAGAGCCGAATATGCTCATCAAGGTCGTCCGGGATCTCTTCAACGAAGACTTCCATCGCCTGATCGTGGACGGGAAGCGTTCCTTTAATACGGTCAATGCCTACGTGGAATCCATGGCCCCGGACCTTGCAGACCGCGTGGTGCGCTATAAGCCCAAGGACCACGGCGGCCAGGATGCCTTTGCCGCCTACCGCATTGATGAGCAGCTGCATAAGGCGCTCTCGCGCAAGGTATGGCTGCCATCTGGCGGCACCTTGGTCATCGATCGTACCGAGGCCATGACCGTCATCGATGTCAACACCGGCAAGTTCACCGGCTCCGGCGGCAACCTGGAAGAGACCGTGACCCGCAATAACCTGGAGGCGGCCGAAGAAATCGTGCGCCAGATGCGCCTGCGCGATCTGGGCGGCATGATCGTGGTGGACTTTATTGACATGGTCTTGCCGGAAAACCAGGACCTGGTTTTGCGCCGCCTGAAGGAGGCCCTGGGTCGCGACCGCACGCGCCACCAGGTATCCGAGGTTACCTCCCTGGGCTTGGTGCAAATGACGCGCAAGCGCTTGGGCACTGGCTTGGTAGAGACCTTTTCTACCGAGTGTGAGCACTGCCATGGCCGCGGCATCATCATCCACGAGTACCCGGTCGATGAAGCTGAAGACAACCACTCCGGCCAGCATTCGCACGGTTCCTCCAAGTCGCACAAGAAGCCAGACCACGATCCCCAGCAGCACCCGGCTGCCGTGGCCATGCACGAGCATGACGATGAAGACGAGCGCGCGGAGAAGAAGGGCCAGAAGCACCACAAGGGGCATAAGGCCGCTAACCAGCCGCAGAAGTACCAAAAGACCAACGCTCCCCTCTACAGCAGCGAGGACGAGCAGTCACCGTCGCTGGAGGAGCTCGTGGCCAATGTCGTCGTAGACGATGAGACCGCCGACTCCACACAGAAGGCCCCACAGAAGCGAGCCGACAACGCCCGCGGACACCGTGACGAGCGCAGCCGTGGCCGCAGCGAAGACAAGCAGAAGAAGCGCCGCCGAGTGCAGAAGAAGTCCGAGGTCTCTGAAATCGAGGCCATCGCCTATGCTGCGGCAGAAAACGCCGCCGAAAGCGATGAGGTACAGGAATTTAATTCCTATGTGCCCGATGGCCAAGAATCACCGGCGAAGGAGAAGAAGCGCACCCAGCGGGGCAAGAAGCCGCGCCGGGCAACGCGGACCTCGCCAGCTTCCCGCCGCGTGCAGGAGCAGCAGAAACAGCGCCAGCAGGCGGCTGAAGAGAAGAAGGCGGTAGCTACCGATGCCCCGGAGAAGACCTACGAGGAGGCAGTAGCCGAGTTTGAGGCTTCTCCGCGCCGGAAGCGGCGCACGCGCGGAAATTCGCGTTCCGATAATCGCCCGCGCCCAGAGGCTTTTGCCCAGCCACAAAAAGAGGAATCCACGGGTTCCGCCGAGAAGTCACGCGGTGACGGTGCGGCACAGCAGGACGCCGAGCAGCAAAAGCCTCGCAGCAAGTCACGCGGGCGTGGTCGGCGTCGCAGCGTTCGCACCCAGCCAAATTCCCGCCGGGCAAATGTGCGGGCCTCGCACCGGGCAAACGCGCAGGATGTAAAGCAGGACGACAAGCGCGGGGACACCTCGCGAACTGCGGAGCAGCGTCACGAGAATATCAGTGGCGGGAAGAATAAATCCTCGGTACAGGGAGGCCGTCGCGGCAAGCGCCGGGTGGTGCGTACGAACCCGAGGGATAAGGCCACCTCGCACAATGCGGGTGGCCCAACGGCTACACCTGTTCAAGGGGAGAAGGATTCCCAGAAGGCTAGTGCTCCGCAGACTGAAACCAAGGTCATTCGCCGCGGGAAGAAGCGCGCGGTGAAAAAGACCGGGGCGCCGGCAGCGGCCGCGCGGCAGGAACGTACTGGGGAAAAGGCGTCCACTAACGCGCCGGAGACCCCGCAGACTGGTGCTAAGGACGCGGGCCGGCGGCGGCGCCGCGTAGCACGGCGAGCTACTTCCTAGGGCATCGCCACGCGGGTGCGAAGTGCGTGGTTTGTATTTTGTACCCGCGGCGGGGTAGTCTTTGACAGTCGCTGTTTAGAACTCTCGGCGCTGGATCAGCCCACAATTGCCGCCCGGTGATTGCGGACATGTTCGCGCGGGGTCTGAACGCAATATGTAAGTGTCCATTCGGATAACGGCCTGGATGCCGTGTCCGAGCGAGTTTAGATAAGGGGTAACCCTCTATGTACGCGATCGTCAAGACCGGCGGCAAGCAGTACAAGGTTGCTGAAGGTGACCTCGTCAAGGTCGAGAAGATCGAGGGTGAGCCAGGCTCTGCCGTGGCTCTCACCCCGGTTCTGCTCGTCGATGGCGCCGCTGTGAAGTCCAAGGCTTCCGACTTGGAGAAGGTTTCCGTTGCTGCGGAAATCGTTGAACAGGGTAAAGGTCCAAAGATTGATATCTTGAAGTACAAGAACAAGACTGGTTACAAGAGGCGTTTGGGTCACCGCCAGCCTCAGACCACCTTGAAGATCACCGGTATCAAGTAAGCCTTAACCGGGCTGCAAATCATCCCCGAAGGAGGGAAACGACATGGCACACAAGAAGGGTGCTTCCAGCTCCAGCAACGGTCGCGATTCCGAGTCCAAGCGCCTCGGCGTCAAGCGCTTCGGTGGTCAGCAGGTTAACGCCGGCGAGATCATCGTGCGTCAGCGCGGCACCAAGTTCCACCCAGGTGAGAACGTTGGTCGCGGCGGCGATGACACCTTGTTCGCACTTGCTGCTGGCTCCGTGAAGTTCGGCATCAAGCGCGGCCGCCGGATGGTAAACATCATCCCGGCTGAAGAGGTTGCTGCAGAAGCTACTGCTTAAGCACGACCGCAGCGGTCAATCCTCGGGCAGCTTTCACTACGGGTGAGGGCAGCTCGAGGATTTTCTCGTTTTACCTCCCACTGTGCTGGCAGGGCATGGGTTGGAGTCCGAGCTTGGCTACGCATTACACTGGCTAAGACAATAGATTTAAATAAGAAGGGTGTGGCACATCATGGCACGATTTATTGACCGCGTCGTCTTGCACTTGCAGGCTGGCGACGGTGGGCATGGCTGTGTGTCTGTCCACCGCGAGAAATTCAAGCCATTGGGCGGACCGGATGGCGGCAATGGCGGCCACGGTGGCGACATCGTTTTGGAAGTTTCAGAGCAGATCCATACTTTGATGGACTTCCACTACCGCCCGCATATTAAGGCCGAACGAGGCGGCAACGGTGCCGGCGATATGCGCAATGGCGCGCGCGGTGAGGACCTGATTCTGGAGGTTCCCGCGGGTACGGTTGTGCGCACGGAAAAGGGTGAGACCCTGGCGGATCTTACTGTGCCGGGCACGCGTTTCGTCGCGGCTGAGGGCGGTTTCGGTGGCTTGGGCAACGCGGCGTTGGCGTCTAAGAACCGGAAGGCACCGGGCTTTGCGCTGCAGGGCGAGCCGGGCCAAGCTCATGATTTGGTGCTCGAGCTGAAATCCATGGCGGATGTGGGGCTTGTGGGCTTTCCTTCGGCGGGTAAGTCCTCGTTGATCTCTGTGCTCTCTGCAGCCAAGCCGAAGATTGGTGACTACCCGTTTACCACCCTGCAGCCCAACTTGGGTGTGGTGGATATGGGCGATAGCTCCTTTACCATTGCCGATGTCCCTGGCCTTATCCCTGGCGCCGCCGATGGCAAGGGCCTAGGCCTAGACTTCCTGCGCCACATCGAGCGCACGGCCGTGCTGGCCCACGTCGTTGATACCGCATCCATCGAGCCTGGCCGCGATCCGGAATCCGATATTGAGGCGCTGGAAAATGAGCTGGCTAAGTACCAGGAGGCGCTAGAAAGCGATACCGGTTTGGGTGACCTGCGCGAGCGCCCGCGCGTCATTATTTTGAATAAGGTCGATGTGCCGGAGGCGGAAGAGCTTGCGGAGTTCGTCAAGGATGACCTGAAGGAAAAGTTTGGCTGGCCGGTGTTCATCATTTCTGCGGCAGCACGCAAGGGCTTGGACCCGCTGAAATTCAAGCTCATGGAAATGGTCACCGAGCATCACAAGGCACAGCCTAAGCCGAAGCGGGATCCTTCCCATACCGTTATTCACCCCAAGGCCCAAGCGCATAAGAAAAACACCGGCAGCTTCGCAGACTTTAGCGTGCGACCGGACCCAGAAGTGCAGGGCGGATTCATTGTGGAAGGCGAAAAGATCGAGCGCTGGATTACCCAGACCGACTTTGAAAACGATGAGGCCGTGGGTTACTTGGCGGACCGCCTGGCCAAGGCCGGCGTGGAAGACGAGCTGCACAAGCAGGGCGCGGTGGAAGGCTGTCCCGTGACC
This sequence comes from Corynebacterium limaceinasi, assembly GCF_046717465.1. Classification (NCBI taxonomy): domain Bacteria; kingdom Bacillati; phylum Actinomycetota; class Actinomycetes; order Mycobacteriales; family Corynebacteriaceae; genus Corynebacterium; species Corynebacterium limaceinasi. The sequence goes on along the minus strand of NZ_CP177100.1, from coordinate 1,945,967 downwards.
ATCGGCGGCATTACATTCGAATGGGAGCCGATGACCGGCGGCGATCCAACTATGGCCAGCCGCGGCGAGGATGCCCGCCTGAAGGGCACCAACCGCGTGTCGGCAGCGGAGCGCAAGCGTGCCTCCCAAGCCCGGCGTGGCTTGGTCGATGAGCTCGACTACGGAGATGAGGAAGAGATCACCCGCGAAGGCGCTAACCGTGACCGGTGGCAGGGTTAGTTGTTAACTTCTGGCGAAGGGAAGTGGGGGCAATTCCACCGGACGATTGCCCCCAGTTCAGACACATTATGCTGCGCACATGGGGGAAATGTGCCCCAATGAAGGGGGCGGGAGGCATAAGCTTTGTACACTATTGAGTTATGTCTTCTGATCAACAGAAAGAGCCCATTCTTCCGCTCCCCGTAGAGCCGTTTGATGGCCCTACCGCTGATACTCCGTTCCCCGAAGCCCTTGATGAAAACCCGATAGCCTCCGGGTTTGAATCCGAATTGCGCAACTCTATCGCTGAGGCCAAGCGCGTCGTTGTAAAGATTGGTTCCTCGTCGCTGACGGATGAGAATTTCCGCGTGGCGCAGGAAAAGATCGATCACATCGTTGATGCTGTCCACGCACGCATGGGACGCTCCGATGTCATCATCGTTTCCTCCGGTGCGGTTGCTGCCGGTATGGGCCCGCTCGGCCTGCACCAGCGCCCCACCGACCTGGCTACGAAGCAGGCTTCGGCGTCTGTGGGCCAGGTACACCTCGCCTATGAGTGGGGCCGTTCCTTTGCGCGTTATCAGCGCACCATCGGTCAGGTGCTGCTTACGGCCTCCGATGCCGGACACCGCGACCGCGCCCGCAACGCGCAGCGCACCATTGATCGTCTGCGCCAGCTGCGCACCATTCCCATCGTGAACGAAAACGACGCCGTTGCTACCTCTGAGATGCACTTCGGCGATAACGACCGCCTGTCGGCCTTGGTCGCCAACTTGGTGGGCGCAGACGCGCTCTTCCTGTTCTCTGATGTCGATGGCCTCTATGACAAGAACCCGGCCGAGCCGGATGCGAAGTTCATCGATGAGGTGCGCACCGGTAAGGATCTCAAGGGCGTTGTTGCCGGCGATGGCGGCAAGGTCGGCACCGGCGGCATGGCCACGAAGGTCTCCGCCGCCCGCCTGGCCACCCGCGGCGGCATTCCTGTGCTGTTGACCTCTACCGATAATATTGGCCCCGCGCTTTCCGATGCCTCCGTGGGCACCGTCTTCCACACCCGCGAGGAACGCCAGCTTTCGGCTTGGAAGTTCTGGGCGCTCTACTGCGCCGATACCGGCGGAGCCGTCCGCCTGGACGAGGGCGCCAAGGAGGCCGTGACCAAGGGCGGTACCTCCTTGCTCGCCGTGGGTATTACCGATGTCCGCGGTGAATTCAACAAGGGCGAGATCATCGATATCTTGGGCCCGAAGGGCGAGGTTATCGGCCGCGGTGAGGTCCGCTTCGATTCCGAGGAATTGAACGCCATCAAGGGCATGCAGATGAGTGAGCTGCCAGAAGATAAGCGCCGCTCCGTCGTGCACGCGGATTACCTGTCCAACTTCGCCTCTCGCATCTAGCTAAGTGCCGTACGCTGGTCCCATGAAGTATTTTATGGGACCAGAAACGTGGCAGCCGATGGTCGATGACTTAAGCGCTGCCGGCCACGAACGCGTAGAAAACCTCGAAGACGCAGAGGTTTATGTCAATAACACACCCAGCCCACGCCGCATCCCAGAGATGCCGGACAATATCGGCTGGGTGCAGCATTGTTTTACCGGTGTAAACCAACTCATTGATGCTGGATTGATTACCCCTGAGGGCTTGCCGTGGTGCAATTCCGCCGGCGCCTTTGCCAAGCCGGTGGCCGAATGCGCCTTGGGCCTACTGCTCTCCCAAGCTCATCAGCACAAGGCCTTTGTGCAGGCCGGCACCTGGTCGGTGGCCAAGGAGCTGGATGAAGCGCAGGAGTGGATCTATGACCAGCAGGGGCCGAAGAAGGTAGCGATTTTGGGTGCTGGTGGCATCGGCAAGCAGCTCATTGCCCTGCTCAAGCCCTTTGGGGTGTACATCACCGCCGTGAATCGCTCTGGGCGCCCCGTGGAGGGCGCCGATGAGGTGGTTGCCATGGCTGATGCCGCACACGTGTGGGGCGAGGCCGATGTTATTTTCTGCATCCTGCCCGCCACGCAGGAAACGGAGGGGCTAATCGATGCCGCAAAGTTCCGCGCCATGAAACCGTCCTCGCTGTTTATCAACGTCGGGCGCGGCAGCACCGTGGTTACCGATGACCTCGTGGATGCCCTGCGCGAGGGTGAAATCGCCGGGGCCGGCTTGGAAGTTGTGGACCCAGAGCCGCTTCCCGATGGCCACCCGTTGCTCTCCCTGCCCAATTGCACCATGACCCCGCACATCGGGGCAACAAAGCACGTGGCGCAGTACCACATGGGCGATATTTTTAATGCCAATGCCGTCGCGTGGGATAAGGGTGAGCCCATGCCCACCCAGGTAGATCCGGAGGCGGGATACTAGAAAGCTTAAGAGCCACGGACAGCGAAGCCTGGGTGCGTCGTGTGTGTACCGAAGAAAGGATGTACCGCCCACTGTCCGTGGCAAGTGAAATTAAAAGTTCAATGTGTTGAACTACTGCTAATTTAACACTTATCCAAGGGCAACACAAGCACGATTATTAAGATGGTGGACATGCACCTAGAAGAACTCCCTACCCGCAGCCAGGACTACCTCAAAGTTCTGTGGGACTTATCGGAGCATTCCGGCGGCGCCCCAGTGGGGCTGAAGGATGTGGCGGGGCGCCTGGATCAAAAGGTGCCTACTGCCTCAGAGGCGATTAAAAAGCTCGCCGCTCAAGGGCTGGTGGAGCATGAGCGCTATCAGGGCGTCTCATTGAGCCCTGCGGGCCGCGAGCTGGCGATGCAGATGGTGCGCCGCCACCGGCTTTTAGAAACCTTCTTGGTAGAGACCCTGGACTATTCCTGGGACGAGGTGCACGAGGACGCTGATCGCCTCGAGCACGCCTGCTCCGATCGCTTTATTGGCCGCATCGATGCGCTGCTGGGATCCCCCGACCGCGATCCGCACGGCGATCCCATTCCCGATATTGGCGGCGGGATCGAGGATCTTGGCACGCTCACGCTCGCCAGCGCCCCGCTCGATGCGCCCGTGACCGTGGAGCGCGTCTGCGATGAGGATCCTGGCCTATTGCGCTACCTCGACCGCTTTGGGGTGGAGCTGGGCAATGAGCTGCGCGTAAGCGATAGCGTGGCCGGCTTATTGACGGTGCAGACCAAAGGCGGCGAGATGTCGCTGGCGGAGGTGGCCGCCCGCGAGATCACAGTCCGCCTGTCCTCGTCTAATTAACGCGCGGCGCAGCAACGCAGTGCTGCGCCGCGCCGTGCGACGCCATGCTGCGCCGCACGTTAGGAGACCGCCTTATAGGCCGTCATGCTGGCGAGGTAGAACACGCCGGCCACAATGGCGATGGTGCCGCCGGCCGAAAGGCTCAAGTGCGCAGCGATAAAAAGCCCGGCCACCGCGATGGTGATGCCGATGATGCCCGCCCCGATAAGCAGCGCCTCCGGGCGCGATACCCACGGGCGCAGGCCCGCGGCTGGAGCCACGAGCAAGGCGATGGACAAGATGGTGCCGACGGCGGGGATGACGGCGGCCATCGTCAAGCAGATAAGGCCGAGCGTCAGGGCATCGTAAAGCCCGCTATGCGGGGACGTGGTGGGGTCGAAATACGCCTGGAAGAGGCGGCGCCGGCAGGCTAGTACCGCCAGTAGGCAGATAATGACCAGGCCGGCTGCGACGGCGACATCGCGGTGGTTGACCGTGGTAAGCGAGCCCACCAGGAAGCTATCGACGTGCAGCGGCAGCGGCTGGAACCAGCGCAGCAACAAGATACCCATCGCAAACCCCAGAGTGAGCGTGGTGCCCGCCGCAGCGGTGGAGGAGACGCCGTGCACCTTGCCCAGGTAATGCATGAAAATCGCCAGCGGAATGCAGACCGCCACGGAGCCGAGCATGAGCCCATCGCTCAAGTTGGCACCCAGCGCATTGGCCACGACGACGCCGAGGACCGCGCCGGGAAAGGTGCCGTGGGAGAGGCTCTCAGCAAAAAAGACGCGATTGCCCAACACCATGAGCGTACCTACCAGCCCGGAGAGGCAGCCTACCGCGATGGCTTCGAAGAATGGCAAAGTTAAGACACCCATATGCGCCTGCCTAAAAGTGCGAGCGGAACGGTCAGGGACAGCGACAGCGCGACGATGGCTTGCGGGGAAATCTGGTGGGAGGTCACCGAAAGCATGAGCCACAGGCCCACGCATACGGCGACTACCGCGCCCACCAGCGCCCACAGGAGCATCTGCAGTGGGGTGCTAGCCAGGACGCGCCCGACCAGGCCCGGGACCACCACGAAACCCAAAACGAGCAATACGCCGATGGCGGAGCTCGCGGCGACGACGATAAGGCCCACCGCTACGTTGGCAGTGACATCGATTAGCCCCACGCGGATGCCGGTGGCGCGCGCGGATTCGCGGTCAAAGGCGACGGCTACTTGCGAGCGCCAGGTGGCCAGAATGAGCAGGGCGGCAACCACGCACAAGATGATCGAGGGGATCATGCGGTCAGTGGTGATATCGAGCAAGCGGCCAAACATAAGGGCCTCCAGCTGGCCGGAGCGATCCCCCACGGCGAGGCTGATGACCACGCCGATGCCATACATCAAGGTCAGTACCACCGCGGTGCCGGATTCATGGTCGTGGCCATCGCTGCCGGAATTCAGGCGCGCCAAAATGAGCACGGCGACACCCGCGGCGACGGCGGCACCGGGCAAGATGCCGGGAAAGCCCGCCACGGCCAGGCCGATGACGATGCCCGGGAATACCGAGTGGACCAGCGCCTCAACGCTAAATTCCATGCGGCGCAGGTTGACCACCACGCTGACCACCGCGCCGGTTAAGGCCACGCACAGCAAGAACAGGGCGGCGCGCTGCATGTAGGGAGCAGTAAGCAGAAGCGTCACATGTCCCCCTGTAATACCGACGTGGCCTCCAGGTAGCGCTCGACTGCATCCTCGGTATCGAGGACCTCGCTGTGGCCGTCCACGATGAGCATTCCAGCATCGCAAGCGCGCTGCGCCAAAATGGGATCGTGGGTAGAAATGAGCAGGGCAACCCCGCTTTCCTTAAGCTTGGCGATGATCCCTAAAAGCACCTGCCTGCTGTCTTGGTCCAGGCCATTGAAGGGCTCGTCCATGAGCACCAAGTCCGGGTGCGCGGCGAGCGCGCGGGCGATAAAGATGCGCTGGCGCTGCCCACCCGATAGCTTATCCCAGCGGGTCTTCGCCTTATCCGCCATGCCGACGAGCTCTAGCGCTTGGTCGATCTGCGGGCGCAGGCGGCGCATGCTGCCCATGCGCTCCCACCACGAGGCCTTATTGAGCAGGCCCATTTCCACGACCCGGCCGGCGGTGACGGGAAAGGTGGGATCGCAGGTGTGGTGCTGGGGAACATAGCCCAGCGTCGCCGTGCGCTGATGCTCGCCGCGCAGCGTAGCAAGGCCGGCGATGGCCTTTAAGAGAGTGGATTTACCAGCACCATTAGCCCCCAGCAGCGCGATGGCCTCACCTTCGTGGATGGTCAAGGAGACATCGTCCACGATGGTGGTGGTGCCATAGCCGCAGGAGGCATGGGAAAGTTCTAAAAGCGGTGCATTCATCGTGCGTTATCCAGGCTTTCTGGCAGATCGGCCGCTTCACCGTCCCAGGCATCTACCAAGGTGGTGACGTTGTGGATGATGGAGCCGATGTAGGTGGCGCCGTCGCTATTCGGCACGCCCAAGGAGTCGCCGTACAGGGCGTCGTCATCCATAATGGCCTTGACGCCTGCGGCGCGGGCGATGGCCTCGATGGACTTAGAGTTATTGGAGTTTTCCGCGAAGATGGCCTTGGCGCCGGAATCGCGAACCTCCTTAGCGGCATCCTCGATGTGCGAGGAGGTGGCGTCCTGCTGGTTATTGAAGTCCGTGAGCGCGGAGCCGATGAACTTCACGTCATAATCGTTAGAGAAGTAGCCAAAGGCATCGTGCGAAGTAAACAGCATGCGGTCCTGCTCGGGGACGGTCTCCAGGGACTCGGTGACCCACTTATCCAGCTCGTCGAGCTGCTTGGTGTACTTTTCGCCGACTTCCTTCACGGATGGCTCCTTATCGGCCAAGGCATCCACGATGTTTTCTACCTGGATCTTGGCGTTCTTGGGGGAGGTCCATACGTGCGGGTCGTGGGTGAATTCTGGTTCCTCGCCGTCCTCACCGGGGAAAGGCCACTCGCGCAGGTCTACCTTGTGCTTGGAGTTGTCATCGCCGGCGGTGACGATGGTCTCGCCGTCAAAGCCGGAAGACTCCACGGCGTTATCGAGGAAGTGCTCGAGATCGACGCCGTTTTTAAAGAGGAAGTCCGCATCTGCCATGGCACTCATCTGCTGCGGGGTCATCTCGTGCTCGTGCGCGCTGGCATTCGGCGCCAACAGGCAGGTGAGATCGAGGGTGGTATCGCCATCGCCCTCGGTGGTTTCCTTGCCGCTGGAATCCACCTTGTGGAGCGTCATGCCACCCTGGGCAATCTGGGTGAGGTAATCGCAGATCTGCGTGGTGGTGGCAACAGCCTTGATGGTCTGATCGTCGCCCGAACCGGAGCCCGCGTTGGCACCGTTGCCTCCGTCATTCGTGCTGCAGGCGGCGAGGGCGAGCCCGCTCAGGGTCAACATCAGGCCCAGCTTGGCCACGTTCTTTTTCATGAGTGCTCCTTTTTCAGGCTGAAACTTATCAAACAAAGAATAAACATACCCAATTAAAAGTTTCAAGGTATTGAACAATAAGATTTGGTATTGTGAGGTTCACTGCACTTTCGGGCTAGGGTAGGGAAGTGGTTTTCTCTGCGTGGCCTGTCCAATTCAGGCAAAGCGTGAGGTTCACGGCGGGCGGCTGAAAAACTCGGGCGGGTACGTTACTCTGGTATGACATGAGCAACACTGAACGCGAAGAAGTTCTGTCCAAAGCCCGTGCTGCAAAGGACGTTGCGCCCGTCGTGGCGCAGCTGTCCACGCCGCGCAAGAATGAAATCTTGCAGCGCGCAGCCGAAAATCTCATTGCCCACACCGATGACATCCTTGCTGCCAACCAGCAGGACATTGAGGCAGGCCGCGAACGCGGCATGTCCGATTCCCTGATTGACCGCCTGACCTTGGACGCTGCCCGCGTCGAGGGCATTGCCGATGGCCTGCGCCAAGTCGCTGGCCTGCAAGACCCGGTAGGCGAGATCCTGCAGGGCCGCACCATGGATAACGGCATCCAGATGAAGCAGGTGCGCGTCCCGCTCGGTGTGATGGGCATGGTCTACGAGGCCCGCCCGAATGTCACCGTGGATGCCTTCGGCCTCGCTTTGAAATCCGGCAACGTGCCGCTGCTGCGCGGTTCCAAGTCCGCGCGCAACTCCAATACCAAGCTGGTGGAGCTCCTGCAGGACACCCTTGCAGAGTTTGATCTGCCGCGCGAGGTAGTCCAGCTCCTGCCCTGTGAGACCCACGATTCCGTCCAGGACTTGATTACCGCCCGCGGCTTGGTGGACCTAGTCATTCCCCGTGGCGGTGCCAAGCTCATCGAGGCTGTAGTTACCGGCGCTACCGTTCCGGCCATCGAGACCGGTACCGGCAACTGCCACTTCTACATCGATGCTTCGGCCGATATGGACAAGGCCATCGACATGGTCATCAACGGCAAGACCCGCCGCACCTCTGTCTGCAACTCCACCGAGTGCGTGCTTATTGATGCCGCGCTTGATGATGCCACCAAGCTGCGTATCGTCCGCGCCCTCCAGGACGCAGACGTCACCGTCCACGGTGATGTAGACGAGCTCGAGGGCTTCGGCGCCACGGACGTTGTTCAGGCTACCGAGGAGGACTGGCGCGAAGAGTCGCTGTCCATGGATATCTGTGCGAAGGTGGTCGACGGCGTTGACGCTGCCATCGCCCACATCGCGGAATTTACCACCGGCCATACCGAGGGCATCGCCGCCCAGGATGCGGACGTCTTGGTCAAGTTCGGCAACGAGGTTGATGCCGCAGCCGTCATGCTGAATGCCTCCACTGCCTTCACCGATGGCGAGGTCTACGGCATGGGTGCAGAAATCGGTATTTCCACCCAGAAGCTGCACGCTCGTGGCCCAATGGCCCTGCCGGAGCTGACCTCCTCCAAGTGGGTCCTCCAAGGCACCGGTCACGTACGCCCATAAGAACGTGCGCCTTTTTCCTCTCTCTCTCTCGCGCCGCCGCTGGCTTTGTAGCTATCTCCGCCACGGCGGCGCTTGGCATGTCTGTGCTCACACCTGTCGCGGCAGCGGGGGAGACTCATCCGCCGGCCGAGACCTGCCCCGACTATGTATTCCTTGCCGCGCGCGGCTCGGACCAAAATGAGGAACACGGGGAGTACTTCGGCCCGCAGCGCTATTCGGACCAGGGCGCGGAATCCAATGGCTATGAAGGTCCCAACCTCGCAGCGCTCTTCCACCTGGTAGAACAACGCCACCCCGGAACCATGGATAATGCCTACGTGCTGGCGTTGGATGCGGATGCATATCCGGCCTCTATGAACCTTCCACCGTTGGCCCAAGAGGGCGAAAACCTGGGCCCGCTGCAGCTGATGCGCCGCTTGGGCGGGGTGCTGCTGGAACATCCCTTGCATGAGCTGGTCTATCAGGTCACCGTTGGCTTTGTGCAGAGCCTGCGCAGCGGTATGAACAACGCGCCGCGCGTGGTGGAGAAGTACGAAGAGGAAACCGGCTGCAGCCCGCGCTATATCACCGCTGGGTATTCGCAAGGAGCCATTATCGCCACCAGCGCGGAGCGCTACCTCGCGTCCCAGGACAAGCTCGCCGGGGCGATCTACCTGGGCAATCCCTTGCGGCGTCCCGGCGGCATGGCCGGGCCGATTCCGCGATATCTCATTCCTCACAGCGCCGCACTGCAGGCCGATCGCCGGATCGATTACTGCCTTGCCGGCGACTTCGTCTGCGACCTCAACCTGCGCAATGCCAAAGACACCCTGGCCACCAAGGCCGCCCACCACGCCTCATATTTCCGCGATAGCGAAGGCGATGCGGCAGTGGAACAGGACAATGCCCGCGTGGCCGATACCGTGGCTGGCTGGCTTAACTCCCCAGCAGGGTAGCGGCTATACTCTCCAGCCATGACTAATTCCCAGCGCATTGGGATCATGGGCGGCACCTTTGATCCAATCCACAATGGCCACTTGGTCGCCGCCAGCGAGGCGGCGCACCGCTTTGCCCTCGATACCGTAGTCTTTGTGCCCACCGGCAAACCGTGGCAGAAGGCCTCCCGCGAGGTCACCGCCGCGGAGCACCGGTATTTGATGACGATGGTGGCAACTGCCTCCAACCCGCGCTTTACCGTCTCCCGCGTGGACATCGACCGCAAGGGCCCTACCTATACCATCGATACCCTGCGGGATCTGCGCGAGCTTTTTCCGGACGCCGAGTTTTACTTCATCACCGGTGCGGATTCCCTGCAATCCATTATGAGCTGGCATAACTGGGAAGAGATGCTGGAAATGGCGCACTTCGTGGGCGTCACGCGCCCGGGCTACGAGCTGAGTACGGACATGCTGCCCGCCGGTTCGCGGGAGGATATCAACCTTATCGATATCCCGGCCATGGCCATTTCTTCCACGGATTGCCGCGAGCGGGCCGCCCAAAACCGCCCGGTGTGGTACCTGGTTCCGGATGGGGTGGTGCAATACATCACCAAAAATAACCTCTACTCGGCGCAGCCGGATAAACCTTTATAGTTCAAGTTTGGGCACAATCGCGCCGAACGTGCAAGAATAGACAGCTAAAAGACACTTCCTCACCAGACGCGAAAAGGGAATTTTTATACATTGTCTATTTCTGATCTCGCCCGCCGCATGGCGGCAACCGCGGCGCATGCCGCACAGGACAAGCTGGCAAGCAATATCGCTGCAATCGATGTCTCCGATGTCCTCGCCATCACCGAGGTTTTTGTGCTGGCTTCTGCCGATAATGAGCGCCAGGTCGGCTCCATCGTGGATGAGGTGGAGGACCAGATGACGGCTCAGGGCTTCGAGCCGCAGCGCCGCGAGGGCAACCGCGAAAACCGCTGGGTGCTGTTGGATTATGGCAATATCGTCATCCACGTGCAGCGCACGGACCAGCGGGAGCACTATGGGCTCGACCGCCTCTACCACGATTGCCCTTTGGTGGACATTGAGGGCATTGAGCCACCCGAGCGCCCCGGCGATTGGACCAACGGCATCAATCCGCGCACCGTGGATTCCATTGATGAGCTGCCATTGGCGCAAAAGGCCCCTGGCGAGGACGAGGAGCTTTAACCCCACCATGAGCCGCCGCCTGATTCTGATCCGCCACGGACAAACCACCTACAATGCCTCCGGCCGCATGCAGGGCCACTTGGATACTGAGCTTTCCGATGTCGGCTACGAACAGGCCCGCGCCGCTGCGCGCCTGCTCCGGGATCAGGGCGTGGTAAAAATCGTCGCCTCCGATTTGCAGCGCGCTCGGGAAACCGCGCGGGTAGTGGCAGAATCACTCGGCTTGGACTTTTCTACGGACCCTCGCCTGCGCGAGACCAATCTAGGGCAGTGGCAGGGAAAGAGCTCTGCCGAAGTGGATGCGGAATTCCCCGGCGCCCGCGCCATCTGGCGCCACGATCCCACCTGGGCCCCGCCAGAGGGCGAGTCCCGCGTGGACGTGGCACGGCGCGCCCGCCCGGTCATTGACGAGCTCATGCAGGAATTTTCCGGTTGGGATGACGGCGCCGTACTCATCGTCGCCCACGGTGGCGCAATCTCCGCGCTCACGTGCCACCTGTTGGGCTTGGATCACGGCCAGTACGGAATTTTATCCGGTCTGAAAAATACCCACTGGTCGCAGCTGACCGCCCGCCCGGATTTCAATCCAGAAACCCCCGTGACCTCCCTGGAATTTACGCCGGAGACGGTGGCGAGCGCACAATGGTACTTCGACGGCTGGAATATGGGTGGCGAGGTCACCGGTGATGGAGGGGCAGATACCTAGTGACCGTTCGCGTCATTACTGACTCCGCGGCCAGCCTGCCCCCAGAGATCGCTGAAGAACTCGATATCACCGTCATTGACCTACACGTGATGGATAGCGAGGATAAGGGCGGAAAGCTGCGCACCACCTCGGGCCTGTCTTCCCTCGAATTGGCCGCCGCCTACGGCCGGGAAATGGAAAAGGCGCAGGATGATGGCGTGATCGCCATCCACCTGTCCAAGGAGCTTTCGTCCACGTGGTCGGCGGCGGTGGCCGCAGCTGGGGTTTTTCCCGATACGGTGCGCGTTATCGATTCCGGCTCGGCCGGCATGGTCATGGGCGCGGCGGCGATGGCGGCTGCTACCAAGGCGGCACAGGGCGCGGCGCTGGAAGAATGCCACGCGGCGGCGCTAGACAGCATCGAACGCGCGGCTACCTGGGTGTACCTGCATTCCACGGAGGATATGCGCCGCTCGGGCCGCATGTCCGCGGCCACCGCCATGTTGTCCACCGCGCTTTTAGCCACCAAGCCGATTATGTCCATCGTAGATGGCAAGCTGGAGTTGGTGGGAAAAACCCGCACGCAGACCAAGGCCTTTACCAAGGTGGTAGAGATCATCGCCGCCCGCGCCGCCGGGGAGCCCGCCTTCATCGCCATTCAGCATAACCAGGCCGGCGAAGCGGCGGACAAGCTGCAGGGCCTCTTGCGCGATGCCCTACCAGAAGGCACGTCCTGTATCACCACGCCCCTAACCGAGGTGCTCGCCGTGCACGCTGGACCCTCCGCCATTGGGGTATCTGCGGTATTTAGCTCCTAGGCCCTCGCACGCACGGGCGAAGCCCGACGGCCTGTGCGCCCCCGATTGTGGATAACCACCCCGCCAGGACCCGTTTGGTTGCTTCCTACAACGACTTATCCACAGCGCCTCCGCCCACGTTCTCGCACCGCACGCGGCGGCTTCCTAGCCTGTGGGCTATGGCGGCACCCAAAATCAGCGAACGACTCCGCGAATTTACCCAACCCACCGGCGAGGAAGAACTCCTCCACGTCGATTACCCGCGCCCGCGCGTGCGCATCAGCCGCTGGCAGGCCTGCGCGGTAGCCATCATTGTGGTGGTGGGCGTCATTATCTGGCTGGGCCTTAGTACCCGCAATTCGGATGAGTCCGGCATGCCCGAACCCGCGGCGATGGGCAGTACCACCGCCGAGCCTAGCGCGGAGGCGAGCGAAATCGTTGTATCCGTCGTCGGCGAAGTTGCAGCGCCCGGCCTGAAGACCCTCGAGCCTGGTGCCCGCGTCGCCGATGCCCTCGCGGCCGCCACGCCCTTGCCGGAGGCGGAGACCATGACGCTCAACCAAGCGCAGCGGCTTGCCGATGGCCAGCAGCTCCGCATCCTGCCCCAAGGTGCTCCGCCCGACCCCGCGCTTGCCGATGCCCCCACCGCCGCACCCGCCGGCGGCGATAAAGTCAGCCTCAATTCCGCGACCGCCGCCGAACTCATGGATCTCAACGGGGTAGGGGAGGTCACCGCGGAAGCCATCGTCTCCTTCCGCGAAGAGCGCGGGGGTTTTAAGGACGTCGAGGAACTCCTCGAGGTCAGTGGGATTGGCCCTGCCAAGTTTGCCAAGCTCAAAGATAACGTGCAGCTGTAGACGTAAGAGGCCACGCCGAGATGAAAGAACTCCGTCTGCTTCCCGGCGCCCTGACCGCGTGGGTGGCGGTCATCGCGGTGCTGGTTTTCGGGCAGGGGTGGGCCGTGGCGTGCATCGGCAGTGTCGTAGGGATATGCCTGCTCGCCCGGCACTGGGGCCAAGCCATTTTTTGCGGCGTACTCGCCAGCGCCGCCGCCTTCGTAGCCGCCGTGCGGCAGGCGCGAGCGGCCGCCTTCGAGTTCGGCCGCGAGATCACCGGCCGGGTGGTCACCGCGCCGACCCAAACGAGCACCGGCGGCTGGCTCATCCGGCTCGATGTCCCGGGCTATCCCGCGCAGCTTCCGGTCTTTAGCCCCGAACCACTGAGCGCACCCGCCGGAACGCAGGTCACGGTAGCGGTACAGCTTTCCGAGTCCGACCAACCCGGAGTCGGGACCGTGATAGCAAACGCCTCCCACCTGAGCATCTCTGCGCCACCTTCGGGCCTGGCCGGCTGGGCCGCACGGGTGGCCGATAACTTCCGCGCGGTCGTACTAGAGACAGTAGGCCCGAGCAGCCAGGGGCTTATCCCAGGCATGGTGCTTGGCGATACCTCCCTGCAAAGCCCCGCGGACCGCGAACTCTACATCGATACCGGGCTATCGCACCTCAGCGCTGTATCCGGTGCCAATGTGGCCATCGTCTGTTCCTTTGCCGCCATCGTCTGCGCCGCGTGCGCCGCCGGTCCACGCACCAGAGTGGCGGTGTCCTTGGCCGCGCTAGCCATCTATGTCGTCTTGGTGGGCCTTGAACCGTCGGTGCAGCGCGCGGCCGTCGCCGGGGTAGTAGGCCTGCTCGCGGTGCTGCACTCGTCCACTATGGAACCCATCCACGCGCTCAGCCTCGGCATCCTCACCCTGCTTTTCGTGGATTCGGACCTCGCGGTGCACTTTGGTTTTGCATTATCGTGTGCGGCGACCTTCGGCATCGTCATGCTGAGCCCGCTTATCTATTCGCAGCTCGCGGTCACCGGCTGGCCCGCCATCTTCCTGCGCGCTGTCGCCGTGGCGATTGCCGCCGATATCCTCACCCTGCCGCTTATCGCCCTCATGTCCGGCGAGGTATCCGTCGTCTCGGTCCTCGCCAATGTCTTGGTAGCACCCGCCACCGCCCCCATTACTGTGGTGGGGTTGCTCGCGGCCATCGCCGCGCAGCTAGGCCCCTTAAGCATCGTCGCCGCGGGATTATTGAAACTCATCGAACCCGCAGCGTGGTGGATCAATACCATCGCCCACGGCGTGGCTAGCCTGCCCGTGGTCACCATCACCGCCCACCCGCTGTTTACGCTCCTTGCGTACGGATGGGTCATCGCCGGGCTGCTGTATCACCGGCCATGGCTGACCTTGGCAGGGGTTATCGCGGGCATCGTTTGTCTGGGTGCGTTTGCCGCCTAGCGCTAAAATGATGGGCATGCCTCCCGTACACCTCATTCTCGGCGACGATGAATTCCTCACCGAACGCGCCCGCCACACCATCCACAAGGCAGCGGCCGAAGGCGAGGCCACTCGCCCCGAATTGATGACGCTCAAGGCCTCCGAGGTTTCCGAGGGCGAAATCCTGGAGGCCACCAGCCCGTCGCTGTTTGGCGATAACCGCGTCATCGTCATCACGGACTGCGAACGCGCCGGGAAAGAGGTAGTCGATATCATCCTGCGCGCCTGCGTTAATCCCGCGCCGGGCATGACCATGGTGGTGGTTTATTCCGTGGCCGCGAAGACACTGAAGAAAAAGAAGAAGGCGCCCGAGCTGGTGGCGAAGCTGCGCAAGATTGCGGAGGTGCACGAAGTCTTTTCGCTCTACCCCAATGAGCTGGGCCAGTGGGCCACCCGCGAGTTCGCCTCCCACGGCGTTCGCCCCACCCCGGATGTCGTGCACGCGGTACTCGACGGCGTCGGCTCCGACCTCCGCGAGCTTGCCTCCGCCATCTCCCAGCTCGTGGCCGATACTGGTGGAAACGTGACGCAGGAAGCGGTGCGTAATTATTACGTCGGCGTGGCCGAGGTAGCCAATTGGGACATTGCCGATGCCGCCGTCGCCGGCCGCGTTGAGGCCGCCGTCTCTACCTGCCGGCGCGCCCTCCAACTCGGCGCCAGCCCCGTGGCCATCGCCGCGGCCTTGGCCAATAAGGTGGGTGCCATCGCGCGCCTGTATTCCGCCCGCGGGGACCAGTACACACTTGCCAGCCAAACCGGGCTTGCCCCGTACGTTGTAAAAATGACCCAACCGGTAGCCAGGCGCTGGACTGCCGATGACATCACCGCCGCCGTCATCCTCGTCTCTGAACTGGATGCCGCCGTTAAAGGCCAAGGTGGCGAGCCCGAATTCGCCGTTGAGGCGGCCGTAAAACGAATCGCGGAATTGGCACGTTAAGCTAGAGTCCATGTCTGAGGAACAAGTGCAAGAATTCGCCGGCCGGCTCTTTGACATGGCGCGGGAAGGAAACCCGGATCTCCTGAACTATATTGACCAGGGCGTCAATATCAATCTGGTCAACCAAGAAGGCCAGTCTTTTCTCATGCTTGCCGCCTACCACGGCCACGCGGAACTCGTCACCGCGCTAGCGAAGGCCGGCGCCGACGTGAACTTGCTCAATGATCGCGGCCAGTCACCCCTGGCAGGTGCGATCTTCAAAAAAGAAGACGCGGTTGTCGATGCCCTCCTAAACGCCGGCGCCTCCGCTACCGCCGGCCAACCAACCGCCATCGATTCGGCCCGCATGTTTGGCCGCGAGGATCTGCTCGGCCGCCTGGAAGGCGAGTCCGCGCAGTGAGCTGGACTTCATTTTTCACCATCCTCCTGATGAACCTGGTGGGTGTGGCCTCGCCAGGCCCGGATATCATCCTGGTCACCCGCTACGCCACCAAGTCGCGCCGCCATGCCATCGCCGCGGCCGCGGGCATTCAAATCGGCGTGTTGTTCTGGTGCGGCGCCACGGTCTTTGGTGCGGCCGCCCTCCTGACCGCTTTCCCCGGAATCTTAGGCGCGGTCCAGGCAATCGGCGGCAGTTTCCTCGTTTTCATGGGATGGCGGGCGCTGCGCAGCGGCCTCGAACAGCGCACCAACCCGCCCGTTGATCTGGAGGACGCCGAGGCCAAGCTGGGCCGGCTGCGCCATTCCTTCAAGATGGGGCTGGCAACGAACCTGTTCAACCCGAAGATCGTATTGTTCCTCGCCGCCATGATCGCCCCGCAGCTGCCGGCATCCCCGCCGTTGTGGCTGGCCATCGCCTTAACCCTGGCGCTGGCGCTATCGGCCTTCGCCTTCTTCCTCGTGGTGGCCACGGTGATTTCCACGAATGCGGTGCGCCGCAAGCTCATCGCCGCGGGCCCGTGGATCGATATCGGATCGGGCCTGTTCTTCATCATCGCCGGCCTCGCGCTCGTGGTCGCTGGTGTACAGCAGCTCGTGGCTTAAAGCCCGGGCAGGGTTTCAGGTTCGCCCTCTGCCACCACATCCAGCGCCCACTGGATCCACCGCGCCACCGTCGAGGCCCGCCGCCTCGCCGTGCCAGCGCCCAAGCCGAGTCCTTCTATCGCCGCCGCTATCTCGTGCGCCTCGGCCACCTTCCCACGCCGCAGGCTCACCTCTAGCGCCTGCCGGAATACCTGCCGCGCCGCCAACGCGCGCAGCAGGGCAGCGTTGCGCCCATCGCGCCGCGGCTGTGCGATGGCCTTTTCGCCGCGAGGGGTGAGCTGATAGTGACCATCGGCAAGCGCCAGCAGCCCGAGGTAGCAGGCCGCATTGGCGTAATAGTCCGCCTGGCGCAGATGGAAATCGTACTGCTCGGCGATGTCCTCCTTGCTCATCGGCTGCTGCGCGATGAGCTCCACCAGGTTGACCACGCGCTCGAAGCTATTGGCCTGTGGGAAGGGAATCCCCGCCGGCTCCGGCTCGGCCTCGACGGAGCCAATGATGCCCAGCGCATCCTCCACGTTGAGGTGCGAAGCGCTCAGGGCGTAGCGAGCGTGGTCTACCAGCGCGATGCTGCGAAAATCCGCGGGATCGCTGAAGTCGTACCGATACAGGTGGAAAATCCCATTCGAGTAGACCAAAAAGACCGGCACCACGGCCTTGGATAGCCATTGCTGGAAACGCCGGTACGGAAAATACAATTGCCGGATATTGAAGTCTTCGGAGATGTGATTTTTCGCCTCCACCAGCACCAAATGCTCGAGGGATTCGAAGCCGCCGTCGATTTCCATCTGCGCGCGGTCGACCTTGACTTTCAGCCCAAGATCCGGCACCGGAATGGTCATCTCCAGCGACGACATGCGCCCAGCGACGGTGGCCTGCAATGGTTCGCATCCCAAGAAGTGCTCAAGCATGCCGCTTGCCGATGCCACATTCAACGCCATCGATTCCGAGTTCACGCTTTCGATATCGAGGGTGTCAAGGCCCGCGGGCATGTCCAGCGTGCGCACGGAACCCGCCCCGGCGTGGGTGGGCTCCGGGAACTGTTCATACAGGTCCAATGGCCCGACAAAGTATTCGCTGCGGCTAACCGGGAGAATCCCAAGCCCCAATTCCTTGAAAATCCACGGCCGAGAGGTGGAAAAGTCGTGTTTGGCCATCAGCCGCGGCTCCCGGCCGGAGAGCTCCTTTAGCTCTTTGGCCGTGAGGTAGAAGTATCCTTTTTCTTCTAGCTGCTCGCCACACCCCGAGGCCACGATGCGCAGCCAGCCCCAATCATCGAGGCCAAGCTTTTCGCCCTCTGGGACACCGAACAGCGTGCGAAGCTCCCGCTGTTCTTGGGCGCTCGGTACTTTACTCATGGCCCACCTCGTAGTTACGCACGAGCACTTCATCTACCTTGCCGCGGCGCGATCCCACGGAGTTGATGGCGCGGGTGGCCGCAACGGTGTCGATGGAAAAATCCGCGTAGAGGTCGCGGATGAACTCCGTGGCGGAATTAGAGAGGAGGAACTTCACCCCGCGGGCATCGAGGTCATCGCACACCGCCTTCAATCGCTCTTGTTCCGCGCGGTCAAAACCGCCCTTTTGATAACCGGTAAAGGAACTGGTGACGTTGACCGGGTCATAGGGCGGATCGAAATAGACAAAGTCTCCCTCACCAGCACCTGCCACCGCCGCAGCGAAATCGCCCTGCGTGAAGGTAACGTCATTGTCCCGAAAATACCGGTGGACCCCGCGCAGCGTATCCGCATCACAGATAGTGGGGTTTTTATAGCGTCCAAAAGGCGCATTGAATTGCCCCGCGGAATTTACCCGGTACAGGCCGTTATAGCAGGTCTTATTCAGATACAGCGTCCGCGCGGCGCGCTCGGTGGCAGAAAGCGCCGCGAATCGTTCCGCATCCCGGTCCACCGCGCGCAGCTGGTAGAAAAAGTCCGCGTCGTTCGGATACGTCGATACCAAGCCGATGAGCTCGTCGACACCTTCGCGCACTACCTCATATAAATTAATCAGCTCCGAGTTGAGGTCATTGACCCGCGCTGAGGCCGGGGTGAGCGAAAATAAAACCGCTCCGCCGCCGATGAAGGGTTCATAATAACGCCGCGGCGTCCCAGCGGGCAGGGCGGCGTGAATATGCGGCAAGAGCTGGCGTTTTCCGCCGGCCCATTTCACCAGAGGCTTGACGTTGTTCATTGGTGACTTATCTTAGCCGCCCCCGCAGACACGAACACCATCACCCTTTCGAACGTATAAGCCCATAAACTGGTTGCTACAGCGTAAAATGTCCCGGCGATCAAGCGCCTGCTTCAGTAGCTGTCTTAGCGTTTGAGTAGGCGCCTGCTTTGCCGTCGTGGGCTGGGAACGTCGTATTGACATGCTGTAACTTCGGTGATTTAAGACGGTTAGGCAAGCCTACCAAGGGTCGGTTTTTCGTGGTGGGCAGAAAGACTATAAGGTGAAGAAAAATACCATATTTATGGGGTTGAATAGTTGGGTTTCCACGGGTTGAATATCGTGAGGAAGAGGGGAGAGAGTATGCCGCGCATTTCAGAAATCCGCGTCGCAGCACTGCGGCTCGTCATTGACCACGGATATGACGGGTTCACCATGGAAGAGCTTGCACAAGACGTAGGGATATCGCGGCGCACCCTTTTTAACTACGTCAAGGATAAGGAATCGGCGGTTCTGGGCCCAGAGGTTTCGGAAAAGTTCGACCAGCAATTGCAGAACTTCGCCGCAGGCCTGCCCACGGGTAGCCTGCGGGAGGATTCTGCCATCATGGCGAATGCGGAATTTGATCACGCCGTGGGTAACGATCATTTCCCGGAGATTTCCCAATTAACCGCCCAGGCGCTTTCCCAAGACGGGAAGTTATTGTCCATGTATTGGCGCCGAAACGAACGCGTCATGATGCACATCCGCCGGGCATTGCAAGCGCGCGAAGGGTGGAAGGCCTCGGATCTGAGGCTCATTCCGACGGTCAATATCATCCACACGCAGTTTCAAACCGCCATCCAGACTTTCGTCGAAACCCATGGCCGTACATCTTTGTCGGTGGCCTATGCGGATGCAGGCAAGATCTTCGAGGCCTACTTCGATGATGACCTAGCCTAGGTCCACCTCGGCGCAATAAAAATCCCCCGAACAAGCCGCTGCACACAGGCAGCGCTTTGCTCGGGGGAGACAAGAAGGCTAGTTACTAGTCCATCTTGTTGAAGGCGGTGGCCAAACCGGACTTCTTGTTGGCAGCAGCGTTGCGGTGGAAGACGCCCTTGGAAACGGACTTATCCAGCGCACGGGAAGCGACGCGCAGCTGCTTTTCAGCTGCAGCCTTGTCACCAGTCTCTACGGCTGCGTGGAACTTGCGGATCTCGGTGCGAACCGCGGAACGTACGCTCTTGTTGCGCTGACGAGACTTCTCGTTGGTCAGAACGCGCTTCTGCTTGGACTTGATATTAGCCATGAAAATACCTCTTGATAATCGAAGATGATTGATTCAGAAACAAACCCGCCGGACGTGTCCCGTGATCCCCACTAAGCGTGGAGAAGCGCTCGGCGTTGGTATTCGAAGAGCGAACCCAAGGTCCTGCCCGCCCCGACCAACGCGCCCGGAAAGTAAGTAACTTGCACATAGTAGCAGCGCAACCGCGCATCAGCCAAGTCTGCCGCCGCCACGCCGCTGAGCTACGCCCAGTGATAGCGCGAGCGCAAGCGGTTCGCAATCCGTTCGAACCTGCGTTCTGGAAAAAGGATGCCCTGGCGGCGCACCTGCTCCTCGGAAACCTCCAATAAACGGTCCAAGCGCACCCAACAATTGCGCCCGGAGGCGTCCCATTCGCCGCTGCCGATTTCGAGCCAGGCATCGTCAAGCGCATGCTCCGGGTTGGCGGAAATGAGCAGGCCCGTCACGGTGGTGCGGGTGCGCCCGATCACCAAGATGGCGCGCTCGCGGGGAGGCGACTGCTTGCCTTCCGATGGCGTCCACACCCATACCACCTCGCCGGAATCGGCCTGGCCATCCATATCGGGGGAGAAGAAGATGGAGCGGGGGTGCGCCGCGGTGGCCTCGACCTGGATGGAGGCGGCCTTGCGCGGCTCGTGGTTGTGGGTGGACCTATCCAGCCCTAACTGGGAGTTGATGCGGTTGAGGCCGGAGTCCACGGGCTCGCGCTCGCTGATTCCGAGCGCCTCGCGCAGACGGGTGAGCATGCCGGAATTCATGTCGACTATTGTAGACGTATGTCTGAAAACTTTGCGGCCACGACGTTTACGGATCCCTCCCGGATCCGTAATTTCTGCATTATTGCTCACATCGACCACGGAAAGTCGACGCTGGCAGACCGCATCCTGCAGCTATCTAAGGTGGTTGCGGAGCGCGATATGCGTGACCAGTTCCTCGATAACATGGATATCGAGCGCGAACGCGGCATTACTATTAAGGCGCAGAACGTGCGCCTGCCGTGGGTGCCGCAATCTGGGGCATCGGCAGGCGAGCAGATCGTCATGCAGATGATCGACACGCCCGGCCACGTGGACTTTACGTACGAAGTCTCCCGTGCGCTCGAGGCGTGTGAAGGCGCCATTCTGCTTGTCGATGCCGCCCAGGGCATCGAAGCCCAAACCCTCGCCAACCTGTACCTGGCGATGGAAAATGACCTGGAAATCATCCCAGTGCTCAATAAGATCGACCTGCCTGCGGCGGATCCGGAAAAGTACGCGCTGGAAATCGCCAATATCATCGGCTGCGAGCCCGAGGAAGTGCTGAAGGTATCGGGCAAGACCGGCGAGGGCGTGGTCGAGCTGCTCGATAAGGTCTGCGAGTTGGTGCCGCCGCCCTCCTCGGAGCACACTCCCGATGCCCCCGCGCGCGCGATGATTTTTGACTCCGTCTATGACACCTACCGCGGCGTGGTGACCTATATCCGCATGGTGGACGGCAAGCTCACCCCGCGCCAGAAGGTGACGATGATGTCCACCAACGCCAACCACGAGCTGCTGGAAATCGGCATCGTCTCGCCCACGATGCAAAAGTGTGAGGGATTGGGCCCTGGCGAGGTGGGCTACCTGATTACCGGCGTGAAGGACGTGCGCGAGACCAAGGTGGGCGATACCGTTACCTGGTCCCACGGCGGCGCCGAGACCCCGCTGAAGGGCTACAAGGACCCTGACCCGATGGTCTATTCCGGGCTTTTCCCCATCTCCCAGGCCGATTTCCCCGACCTGCGCGATGCGCTGGAAAAGCTGCAGCTTAACGATGCCTCCTTGACATTCGAACCCGAGACCTCCGTCGCCCTAGGCTTTGGCTTCCGCTGCGGTTTCTTGGGCCTGCTGCACATGGAAATCACCCGCGACCGCCTGGAGCGCGAGTTCGGACTCGACCTGATTTCTACCGCCCCGTCCGTGACCTACCGCGTGGTGGCAGAAGACGGCGAGGAAAGCTGGGTTCACAACCCTTCAGATTGGCCGGAAGGCAAGCTCAATGAGGTCTACGAGCCCATTGTTTCCATGACCGTCATCGTGCCCGAGCAGTTCGTCGGCCCGACGATGGAGCTATGCCAATCCAAGCGTGGCCAGATGGGCGGGATGGATTACCTGTCCGAAGACCGCGTGGAGCTGCGCTACACCATGCCCTTGGGCGAAATCATCTTTGATTTCTTCGACATGTTGAAATCCCGCACCAAGGGCTACGCCTCGCTCAACTATGAGGAGGCCGGTGAGCAGCAATCGGACCTCGTTAAGGTGGATATCCTCCTCAACGGCGACCCGGTGGATGCCTTCTCCGCCATCATCCACCGCGATTCCGCCCAGTGGTACGGCAATAAGATGACCAAGAAGCTCAAAGAGCTCATCCCGCGCCAGCAATTCGAGGTCCCCGTCCAGGCGGCTATTGGCACCAAGGTCATCGCCCGCGAAAACATCCGCGCCATGCGCAAGGACGTGCTGGCCAAGTGCTACGGCGGCGATATTTCGCGTAAGCGCAAGCTGCTGGAAAAGCAGAAGGCGGGTAAAAAGCGCATGAAGACCTTGGGCTCCGTGTCGGTGCCGCAGGAGGCCTTTGTGGCGGCACTGTCGACCGACGGGGACGACTAGGCACTGGAAAGCGCAGCGTAATAGTACCTTAACTTTCAGTTAACAATCTCCGCGGTGGCCGCCGCCTAAAAGCGAGGCTGAGCTGCACCTATAGGGCATTCCTGAGACTGGGAATGCCCATTTTGAGTGTTTGCGGTTTATGGTTTCGCGGCGTTTAATTTCGATTCGAAAGCGACCGATGACTCTTCGGCGAGCCACAGCCACTTTCTCCCTCTTTGTTTCACTCGTTTAACTTAAGGCGGAAAATAAGATGAAGCTTCGCTCTCGCGCTGTGGCAGTGTGCGCCGCAGCCGCTGCCACAACTTTCTTGGCCCCCGGTATCGCACAGGCCGAAACCAAGACCCCCATCGATCACGTCGTGGTCATTTACTCCGAAAACATTTCCTTCGACCACTACTTCGGCACCTACCCCCACGCCGCAAATAACGACGACGAGAAACTCCAGGGCAGCGAGAAGCCCGCCCCCAAATTCACCGCCAAGGACGACACCCCTCGGGCAGAAAACCTCGAAAATACTGACCTGCTGGGGGAGAAGAACCCCAACTCCATCAAGCCCTTCCGCATCGCTCCCGAACACGCCGTGACCACGGACCAGAACCACCATTACGCCGATGAGCAGGAAGCCTACAACGGCGGCAAGATGGACAAGTTCCCGGAGACGGTGTCCACGGACATCGATAAGTATGGCGAAGGCTCGTACGCCACCCCCGGCATGACCATGGGATACTACGACGGCAATACCGTGACCGGCATGTGGAACTACGCGCAGAACTTCGCGCTGAATGACAACAGCTTTTCCACCATCTTCGGCCCCTCCACCCCGGGAGCGCTGAACCTGATTTCCGGCACCGTCGCGGATGCCACCATGCACGACCCAGCCACGGGTGACCAGCAGAAAATCGAAGATGGCAAGAACCACGCCCTGGCCGGCGTATCCGAGGACGGCAGCACTGCCACCGTGGTGGGCGACCCGGACCCGCTTTTCGATGACTGCTCCAATAAGTCCTCCGCCGGTACCAACCAGGTCACCGCGATGCACTCCAAGAACATCGGTGACCAGCTCAACGATAAGGACGTCACCTGGGGCTGGTTCCAAGGCGGATTCCGCCCCACCGATGAGGCGACGAAGGACTCTCGCGCCCGCTGCGGTTCTTCGCACACCACGCTGACCGGTCAGAACCAGACGGATTACAACCCGCACCACGAGCCGTTCCAGTACTACGCCTCTACCGCCAACCCGCACCACCTGGCCCCGTCCAGCGATGACATGATTGGCAAGACCGACCAGGCAAACCACCAGTACGACCTCGCGGACTTCGATACCGCCATCGAGCAGGGCAACCTGCCCTCCGTGTCCTTCCTCAAGGCCGCCAACTACCAGGATGGCCACGCCGGCTACTCCAACCCACTGGATGAGCAGGCGTTTATCACCCACTACATCAACGAGCTGCAAAACTCCCCGGAGTGGGATTCCACCGCCGTCGTCATCGCTTACGACGATTCCGATGGCTGGTACGACCACAAGGCGCCGGAAATCCTCAATGGCTCCGCCGACCCGCACCAGGATAAGGAAATCTGCACCGCCGCTGCCGCAAAGGTAGGCATCAAGGGCGATAAGAACGGCCAGTGCGGACCCGGCACCCGCCAGCCGCTGCTGGTTGTATCCCCCTACGCCAAGACCAACCACATCGATTCCACCTATACCGAGCAGACCTCGGTAACCCAGTTCATCCAGGACAACTGGGGCCTCGGCCGCTTGGGCGGCGATTCCTTCGATGACCGCGCAGGTGCGCTCACCGGCATGTTCGACTTTGCGGCTGCAGATAAGGCTCCGAAGCTCTTCCTCAATGAAACCGATGGCACTGTCGCAGAAGATTATGACTCCGTAGAGCGCGTGGATGACACCTCACGCGCTGGCACCAATCTGAAGCCGGTTGTCGATGGCATGAATGACACCAAGGTCACCGAGCAGGGCGTTCCCGCCGTGACCACGCTGGATAAGGCCCAGCAGCCGGACACCAACCACGCCGCTTCCGGGTCCTCCAAGGCAGGCATCATCGGCATCCTCGCCGCACTGGGCATCGCCGCCGGCATCATCGGCTGGTTCATGAGCGGTCACCCCGGCCTAGATTTGAAGAACCTGCCGTTCTAAGTTATGAAGATTTCCCGTTTCGCCATTGCATTCGCGCTCGCCGTTGGGCTTTCCATCCCGCAAACGGCTGCCCAGGCGAGGCTCGGCGGGCACAGCGACGAGCAACCCATGCGCGAGCTCGCCGTGCGCGATGTGTATTCCTGCCCGGTGCCTGAGGACGTGCAGGGCGAGGCGAAATGGAAGATCAATAACACCACCGGGCTTGCCCTCACGGTCTATGTTTCAGATGACAAGGGTAATGCCTACCAGGTCCTCGAGCGTATCGGTACCCCCGCCATCCGCGAGTGGAACCCCCAGCTGGAGGATGGAACCTACCACCTGACCTGTGTATTTCACAACGATTCCGCGGTGGAGTCGGATGATTTCACGGTGGCGGGCTCTACCGTGGCTGATGCTCCCAAGATGGTTCCCATTACGGATCACGAGGTCGCCGCGGTGTCCATCAAGCAGGCAGAAAACCAGAAAAAGCGCGTGCCGGAGCTGCAAAAGCGTGCGCATGCGCTTGCCGATGCCACCTCCTCCTCCCGCTCCGCCGCCCGAGCCGCCTACCTCGACTACTTGGAGTATTACCGTTCCTTCGACGATTCCAGCGCGGAGTGGCCGGGCCCGGATTTGGAGGGCTACGAAGACATCGAGCGCATCCTGTGGTCCAACCGCCCGCCCAGCGATGCCACCCTGCCCGCCACCGCGCTTGCCGATGCCACCGACAAAACCGCCCACGCCCTCGATACCTCCCATTTCGCCATCCCCGCCCCGGATTATGGGCTGCGCGCGCATGAGGTGATGGAGGAGTTCGAGCGCTTTGACCTGCGCGGCGAGTGCGATTTCGGCGCCCATGCCCTTCCTTCCGCCCTGCGCGGGGTTATTACATCGACGCGGGTGACGTTGGATCCCGTGCGCTCTTTGGTCGAGGATCGCGGCTTAGACACCGAGCCCATCTACGACCAGCTCGCGGACTTGGACGCTCTTGCTGAGGAATTCGACGATAAATACGGTGGTGCGCCTAGCGTCGCTTTTGCGGACTGGCCGCAGGAGGACCGCTTGCGTTTGCAGGCGGGCGTCGCCAAGGCGAATGAGCTGCTCGCCCCGGTTGCCACCATGACCGTTATCCGGAGGATGAACTAGTGCCGTGCCCGTTTAACTTTTCCCGCCGCTCCTTTTTATCTGGCCTCGCCGCCTCCGCGGCCGTCGGCGCAGCCCCGGGAGCAGAAGCTGAGTCCCCCTCGCTTCCGTTGGAATCCACCGACTCCTTGGATCAGCCGGGCGCGCTGGATTTTCACGGCGAACACCAGCAAGGCATCATCAATCCCCCGCAGAAATACTCGGAAATAGTGGCGCTGGACGTGCAGGTGAAGACAAAAGCCCGTTTGGACAAGCTCCTGCGCACGCTAAGTGAAAGGGCGCGCATCTTAACCGCAGGTGGCACGCTCGCCCCCGACGGAATTGCCTATCCGGCGATGGATTCGGGCGAGTTGGGCCCAGAGCTGCCGGCCGATCACTTATCCATCACCCTCGCGGTGGGCGATTCGCTTTTCGATGACCGCTTCAGCCTTGCCGCCCACAAGCCCGCGCACTTGAGCGCGATGGAATCGTTTGCCGATGACACCCTGCAAGAAGAAATGTGCCACGGTGACTTAGCCTTGCAGATTTGCGCCGATGAACGCGATACCGTTCTCCACGCCCTGCGCGATATATTGCGACATACGCGCGGCGATGTGGCGGTGCGCTGGCGGCAAAATGGTTATATGAACTCGCCGCGGCCATCGGGTACGCAGCGCAATCACCTGGGGTTTAAGGATGGCATCGTCAATCCTGGCCCCGATGACTACGATTCGCTCGTGTGGGCCGGTTCGGATGAGCCTGCCTGGGCCACGGGCGGCAGCTATATGGCGGTGCGGCTTATTGCCATGTACACCGAGTTTTGGGATCGCATTTCCATTGCTGAGCAGGAGCAAATCTTCGGCCGCGACCGCGCAACGGGCGGCCCGTTATCGGGCGGCGACGAGCACGCCGAGCCGGATTACCTCGACGACGCCACCGGCGATGTCATTCCCACCGATGCCCACATCCGCCTGGCCAACCCCCGCACCCCAGAAACCGCTGACCAACTTATGTTGCGCCGCGCTTATAATTACGACAACGGCGTGCGCGATAACGGCACCCTCGACGTGGGGCTGGTCTTCATCTCCTTCCAGCAGGACCTGGAACGACAGTTCATTACGGTGCAAAAACGCCTCGAAGGCGAACCGCTGGCTGACTATATCCGCCCCTACGGCGGCGGCTACTTCTACGCGCTTCCCGGCATTGCCGATGAATCCGATTATTTCGGCCGCAGCCTCCTCGAAGCATAAAGCCTCCTACCCAGCTAACCACTGGTCGCTCGCGAACATCTACCACCGCGCCAAGGCCGTGACTTAGCCACCACCCAGCGTTGAGGACACACCACAGCGCACCGGCGGCACAAAGATGCTACGGCGGCCGGACCCCAGGGCGTCCTGTCTCTTGGCATACGGTTCCCATGGCGCGCGAGCCTTACGGCGCACGGGTCTCATGGCACACGGTTCCCACGGTGCACGGGTCTCACAGCATACGCTCCGCAGGGTAGAAGGCTTATGGCATGCCAAACCGGCAACCGCTAAACCAGCGGTTGCTATCGGCGGCAATGAGAAGAGCAACGGTAGGAAAAGGAGCCACTTACTTAGGAACCGCAGAACTTCTCGGGCCCGGCTCAATCGAATCAAGTAAAGGCGGCACTTAGCTGGGCGGCGAGGCCCAGGGCGGAAGCCATTCGATGCGGCCGCGATGGCGATGCAGGCGGCCGCGCACCGGTGGGGCGTGCGGGTCATCGTCATTGACGCCGTTGTGATAGGGGCAAGAAATGGTCAAGTTGTCCATATTCGTCTCGCCGCCGTGCTTCCACGCCTGGAGATGGTGGACTTGGCATTTATCGGCCGGATAATTGCACTCCGTCCACGGGCAGGAGGGGTTTTCAGCGGCGGCCATCAGCCGCTGCTTTTCGGAGGCGAACCGCGAGGTTCTATAGAGGTTGACTGGGCCCTCGAAGGGGTGAATGAGGGTGACAAGGCCGACCTCGGCAAGCTTTTTCTCCACCAACTTGGCCCCGGAAATCTCGGCGCCATTGGTCATCTGCAGCGTGACCTCTTCGCCGCCACCGCTTAAGATCTTGTCCATCTCATCGAGGTGGATGACGATATTGGTGCTAGCCACCGGGCGCGTGGCGCCACCGCGGAAGAAGATGCGATCGACGGCCTCGAGCGGGGAATCCTCCCCAATGGTGGAATGCAGGTCGGCGATGAAATCGGAATCGCCGGTAATCGACAGCGTGGAGGGCCCGCCCTTTCGCCGGGTCATGCGCACCCCGCGCTGGGGCTGGCGGGGAGGATACATCTCCTTGAGGCGGGTGCGCGCCAGCTTGTCAATGTCCCCCGAAGTCCCACACAACTCTGCCCGCAGCGCCCAAGCATCCCTCTTCGTGTTGGTGCGGGAGACGTATTTTTCAATCAACTTGAGCGTGGTTAAGCAGTGCTTCGTCGCCCGGCACGTGCGCTGGCGGCGGGTGAAGGAGGTGGGGCCGAAGTAGGTATCGGCAAGCAGCAGCAATTCGCGCGATTCCTGCCGGGAAATGCCAGTCCGGCGCAGGTCCGCCTCGGCAAGGACGAAGACCTCGCCGAGAAGCTCCATCGGCGAGGTTAATTGGCGGGCGTAGTCCTGCAAGCGGGTCATGCCTGCGAGGTTAATCCACCGGCCACCCGCGGGAAAGCCCGCGCCGCCCCGCCTGTGGATAACTCGCCCCACGCGTCACACCTGATGCCTCGCCGCCATTCACCCTGTGGATAACCTGCGGTATTGTCGAATACGACAGCGAGTAAAGGAGCCCACATGACTGATCCCACGAAAATTGTTCGCCCCAACCACCCCGGCCGTAAGTCCGTCCCGCGCCAGGCGCAGGAGTTGCCGCCGCTGCCGGTGACAAGGGCGCGCATTGGCAAGCAGCCGGCGACGGAGATTTTTCAGGACATGGGCGAATCCATGGTGGAGGACCTGCAGGACATTCGGCGCGATTTGCACCGCCACCCGGAAATCGGGCTGCACCTGCCGCGCACCCAGAAAAAGGTCCTTGAAGCACTCGAGGGCCTGCCGCTGGAGATTCATGTGGGGCAGGACCTCAGCTCCGTAGTGGCGGTGCTGCGCGGCGGCAAGCGCGGCGAGCGGCCGGTTTCGGTGCTGCTGCGCGCGGACATGGACGCCCTGGAGGTGCATGAGCAGACCGGCAGCCCCTTTGCGTCGATCAATGAATACATGCACGCCTGTGGCCACGACCTGCATACCGCGGGGCTGATTGGGGCGGCGCGCATGCTGTGCGAGCACCGCGAGGAGTTGCATGGCGATGTCACCTTTATGTTCCAGCCCGGCGAGGAAGGCCCCGGCGGCGCGCAGCTGATGATCGAGGAGGGCGTGCTCGATGCCGCTGGCCGACGCCCAATCGCCGCCTACGGCCTGCACGTCGGCCCGCAGGATCGGGGCACGTTCCACTATGTTCCCGGGCCGATGATGGCAAGCTCGTCCAACCTAACCATTACGGTGCTGGGCAAGGGCGGGCACGGGTCCCGCCCGCACGATGCCATCGATCCCGTCGCGGCGCTGGCGGAAATCCAGATGGCGCTGCAGACCGCGCTCACGCGCCGCTTCGACGCGCTGGAGCCCATCGTGATCACCGTGACCAACCTATGGGCGGGCAATGGTGCGTATAACGCCATTCCGGATCGCGCGGCGCTGGGGGCGACGGTGCGCGTGCTTCGCGACGAAAAGATCGACGCCGTCCGCCAAATGATTACCGAGGTCTCCAGCTCGGTGGCCGCCTCGCACCGGTGCACCGCGCAGGTGGATTTCGAGGTGTTGTATCCCACGACGAAGACAAACCCGCGGGAGAATCAATTCGCCGCTACGCTGTGGGGGCAGATGTTTGGCGCGGAAAACATGCAGCCTTTCGAGGCCCCGATGATGGCCTCCGAGGACTTCGGCTATGTCCTTTCGCAGGTGCCGGGCACGTTTATGTGGATGGGTACGGCCAACCCTTCGACACCCGAAAACCAGCGCGAGTGGAACCACTCGCCGATGATGCGTTTCGACGACTCCGTGCTCGGTATGCAGGCGGCAGCGCTCGCCGCCGTGGCTTTCGAGCGCCTAGCCACCGAAAACGAGCACCCTTCCGCGCAGACCAAGGCCATGCGCGAGGCCGCCGGCGTGCAGAAGTAATTCATCCCTGTGAACTGCGCGTGCGCCAGAGTAGTGGGCAGGTCGCTGGAGGTGCCGTGCTCGGCGGCTAAGGCCGTCGGATAAAGGCAGAGGCAAGGCCGATGAGCGCGATGGCGCCGACAATGACCGAGGCCACCGGCCAGTATTGCGGGAAGTACTTGAGTGTATAGCCAAAGACCTGACCGTCATCGAAGTGCCGTGCCAAAGCGAAAGGCATCCACCACAGCTTGCTCACCGTGAGCACCGCGCCCGGTACACCAGCGATGACCCGCCCGCGCCCGCGCAGGAATAAGCTGGCGGCGACGAGCGCGATGCCGGCGATGGTGAGCGCGAAGAGCAGGGGAGTGTTGGTGCTAAGCGGCGAGCCGCGCAATAAGAATTCGTGGTCAATCTCGTGTTGCTCGATGAGGGTGTAGCCATCGAGGACAACCTCGCTGGGAAGACCCATTACTTCTCCTCCTCTGGGTCGTAGCCGTCGGACCATTCGCCGGTTTCGAAGTCGTAGTCGACGTTTCGACCTTCTTCGTCCGTGCGCTGGTACCACTCGGTGTAGCGGTCCGCGGCGGAATCGAAGTCATGGCCGGCCCCGCGGTCGTCTTCGGCGTGCTGGACGGAGAACTCGAACTCATCGCCATGCTCCGCGATGCCGCGCATGACCGCATTGTCCATCGCCGAACGGGCATAGGTGCGGCGGATAAACATTGGATCAGAGCGCAGATCCTTGATGAACGCCACCATCATAGTTAGCAGCACGAGGCAGAAGGGCAGGGCGGCCAGGATGGTGAGGTTTTGCAGGCCGGTGAGCACGTCTTCGCCACCGGTCAGCAGCATGACGATGGCGATGCCCATCATGCACAGGCCCCAAAAGATGACGATGAGCTTATTGGGGGTTGGGTCGCCCTTGGAGGACATGGTGCCCATGACCACAGAGGCAGAGTCAGCCGAGGTGACAAAGAAGACCGCGAGGATAACCAAAAGGATAAACGGGGTGATGGTGCCGAGGGGGAGATCTTGGAACATCGAAAAGAGCACCTGCTCATTGGAGGATTCACCGTCGAAACCCGCTACGCCATCCTGATTGAAGGAAATGGCGGTGCCACCAAAGATGGTAAAAGCCAGCGCCAAAATGGCGGTGGGCGCGAAGATGGTGACGGCGGCGAATTCGCGGATGGTGCGGCCGCGGGAGATGCGGGCGACGAACATGCCCACAAACGGCGTCCATGCAATCCACCAGGCCCAGTAGAACGCCGTCCAGTAGGACTGGAATTCAATGGTTTCATCGCCCCACGACAGCCCCTTGGCCATCATGGGCAGGAATTGATCGATATAGACCACGATGCCCGAAGGAATGAGGTTTAGCAGCAATAGGGTGGGCCCGACCAAGAAGACGAAGGCAATTAGCCCCAAGGTCAAGGTGATATTGAAGTTGGACAGGTAGCGCACGCCGCGCGCGACGCCAGAGACTGCGGAGACGATAAACGCGCAGCCCAAAACGGCGATGACGATGATGAGCGCGGAATTGGTCATGGGGCCTGCGCCGCGAATGATGCTGACACCTTCGCCGATTTGAATCGCAGAAAGCCCCAGGGTAGCGGCGGTGCCGAAGAGGGTGGCGATAAGCGCCATGACATCGATAAGCTTGCCCAGCGGACCATCCGTGGCGCGGGAGCCGAAGAGCGGCTGGAAGATGGAAGAGATGAGGGGAACGCGCCCGCGCCGGTAGGAGGAATAGGCAATCGCCGCGCCAACCAAAGCATAGGCCGCCCACGGGGAAATGCCCCAGTGGAAGTGCGATTGGGCCATGGCTTGGTGCAATGCCTCGACGGAGCTGCCGTTATCCACGGTGTGCGGGGGAGGGCTGAGGTAGTGCGATAGCGGCTCGGAGGGCCCATAGAAGAAGATCCCGACGCCGATGCCGGCACCAAACATCATCGCTACCCAGCTAAAGTAGCTGAATTCGGGCTTTTCTGTATCCGTGCCGAGCTTGATGCGGCCGAGGCGGGAGAACCCGATATAGGCCATGGTCACGGTGGCCAGCAGCATGGTGATGTTCAGCAGCCATCCGGTATTGGTAATGGCCCAGTTAAAGGCGGTGGAGGAGGCGGCGGCCAGGTTATCGGGCATGGTAATGCCCCAAATGATGAAGGCTACGATGAGGACGGCGGTGATGGAAAATAGCGATTTATCCAGGCCGAAGCGGTTGCGTTGGTCCTCAACGCTGATGCCGGGCACCAGCCCGGGGTGCATATTGTGCGGGTAGAGCCCGACGGCGCTGCCCTTATCGTGCGGTTCGAGGGAGCGCTTATAGGCGCGGGAGGAAGAAGTCACGGTGTCCTTAGCTCGGCGGGAGTCGTGGCTTCAATTGTTCAGCACCGCAGCGCATTCCACAAGCTAGCGCGGTTGGGCATGCGCGGCGTGAATCTGCTTGACGATGCCATCTAGCTCCTCCCTGCTCGCCATCCTGAACGGGTGCGTGGAGCAATAATCGAGCAGGAAATAGCCCGCGTGCTGGATGGCGATGTGCCGTTGCCACAATTCGCGGGCGGTGGCGGGGTTATCGGCGGCGAGGGATTGGATGGCGCGGCGCTCGGATAACAACTCGTATTGCAGGTCGCGGCGGCTGGCTAGGACCTCTTCGGGGGTATTGATAAACAGCAACCCGAGCAGGGTGGACATGGATTCCATGGCGCGGGTTTGCAAGCGGTGCTGGTTGCGGACGGGCGCGGAGCGCTGCCAGAACCACAGCACGATGGTGGCCACGATGATGGAGATGAGGACCTCGCTGATGCGCGCCTGGATGGTGGGCCAGAGGGGGCGCTGCGCGGAATTGCCCATGAGCAGTGCGAGCGGGGTGGAGAAGATGACGCAGATGGCGTAGTTCTCGGCCACGAAAATCTCTGCGCAGAATTGGCAGGCGGCGAGGGCTAAGAGCAAGCTCCACCCGGATACGCCGAAGTAGTGGAAGATAGAAAACAGCATGACGCCGACGATGGATCCGAGCATGCGGTGGATGCCGCGGACGGTGCCGGCGACGTGGTCCGGTCCCCACTGCAGCATGAGGAAGGCGGAGACCACGCCCCAGTCCGGGCGGTCAAAGCCTAAAGACAGGCTGACCACCGTTGTGATGGCGGCGGAGACCACGATCTTTTGCGTGGTCACCATGGCATGCGAATCCCGCACCGCGGCGCGGTAGATGCGGTAGCGGCCGGTGGGGTGGGTGTGCGGGATGGCGGTGCGGTGCGGATCCACATCGGTAGCGTGATCGGTGAGCAGGTCCGAAGAGGATCCCAGATCCAGCGCGCGGTTATGCGCGACGATGCGCCCTTGGGCCTGCAAGGTGCGATCCACCAAGCCCGCGGCGGCGGTATTGATGATGCGGCCGCCGCGGATGATGCCGGCATCGGCAAGCGCTTGCCAGGCCGTCGACAACGCCGTCTGGGCCTGGTGGTGGCGGGCGAGGGAATCATCTTCACCGGAGACAAACGCGGCGGTGGCCTTTTCCAAGGCTGCGACGGCGCGGCGTTCGGGGCCGTGCACATCAATGAGCGCGGGCGCCATGCCCAAAAGCAGGCTGGCCAGCACGCCGGTCAGGGACCAGAGGAACAGCTGGCTAACACTGGTATCCGTCCGCGCCAACATCACCGAACCGCCGCCGACCAAGACGAGGAAGAAGGCGCCCGGCGGCGGCAGGCGCAGCGCGTTCTGGGTGAAGCCACAAAGCGCGGCGAGCAGGAGGGAATAAAGACCGGCGAGCAGCAGCCACCAGTGCCCGTGCCCGGGGACGAAAATGAGGTGGCCGACCAGCACGCCCACGGTCGCCACGGTGGTCAGGGCTAAGCCAGCGGTGAGGATGACGCGGGGCCGGGTGCGAAAGGGATGGCCTTCGCCGAAAATCACGGCGAAGGCGCCGGTGGCCAGCAGCAGGATGGCGTAGTCGTGGCCGGTGAGCAGGGCGAAGGTGCCGGGAATCAGCAGTGCCAGGGCCGCGCGCAGGGCACCGGGCCAGCGCACGGAGGCGGTATTAAAGGCGGTCAGCAACTGGGTGGTGCTGGGGCGTTGCGGGATAGGGTGGTCGATGCTCACGAGCCTGTGGGACTCCTTTCGCTAAAAACGTCTACCGCAACCACCTTACGCCGTGGGAATTTATTGCCCTGCGGCGGCGATGAGCCGGCGGGTGTAGTCGCTCTCGGGCTTCGACCACACGCGCTCGGTGGGACCGTGTTCGACCAGTTCGCCGCGGTTGAGCACGGCGACCCTATCGCAGAGCCCGCGCACCACGGAGAGATCGTGGGTGACAAATAGCAGGGTCAGCCCGCGATCCTCAATGAGGCGGGCGAGCAATTCCAGCACCTGGGCTTGCACGGACATATCGAGGGCGGAGACGGCTTCATCGGCAAGTAGAATATCCGGTTCGCCGCACAGCGCGCGGGCGATGGAGATGCGTTGGCGTTGCCCGCCGGAAAACTCGTGGGGATAGCGGTCGAGCGCTTTGCCGGAAATTCCCACTTCTTCCAGTGCGGCGGCGGCGCGCTCGCGCTGCTCGGCCTTGGATAGGCGCCCGGGCATGGCCTCGGCGATGGATTTCCAGATCTTCAGCCGCGGGTTCAGTGAACCTTGCGGGTCTTGGAAAACCATCTGCACGCGCCCGTCCACGGTGCTGGTTCCAGAGGTCGGGGCATCCAGGCCCGCCACAATCTTCAGCAGGCTGGTCTTGCCGGAACCGGAGCCACCGACAATGCCGAGCCGCTCGCCGCGGCGCACGCGGAGATCGATCCCCGCCAGCGCGGCCTGGGAGCCATGCTGCTTGCCGATGCCCTCCAATACCACCACATCCTTCCCCTCGCCCGCCGGGGTGAGGGCGAAGTCGGGCGGCTGCGAGGCCGAGACCAGCTCTTGGGTATAAGCGTGGCGGGGCTTAGTAAGCACGCGCTCGGTGCGGCCTTCTTCCACGATGTAGCCATCGCGCATGACCAACACCCGCGGGCACATGCGCTGGATGACATTGAGGTCGTGGGTGATAAAAAGCAGTGCGGTGCCGCGTTGTTCGGTAACGCGCTCGATGACGCGGAGGACACCGTCCTGCGTGGTGGCATCGAGGGCGGTGGTGGGCTCGTCGCAGATGAGCACGTCGGGGCTGCCCGCCATGGCCATGGCTAAGAGGACGCGCTGGCGCTGCCCGCCGGATAGCTGGTGGGGAAAGCGCGAGGCGAGGTCGGCGTCGAGGTCGACTTCCTCTAGGGCCGCGGCGGTATCGTGTGCGCCGGCGTGGGTGAGCTGGGCACTAATGCGCATTAAGGGATCCAGCGCGCTCATGGGCTCTTGAAAGACCATGGCCATGGTCTTGCCGCGCAGCGGGCGGATAGCGGAATCCCGCGCGCCGATGATCTGGTGATCGGCCACTGTGACCTCGCCGGTGGCGGAAATGCCCGTGGACAGCAAGCCCATGATGGACAGCGCGGTCAGTGATTTACCAGAGCCGGATTCGCCGATGATGCCGAGCTTTTCGCCCGCCTCGAGCTCGAAGTTAAGAGGCCCGACGAGGGAGGATTCGGAGGCACTGAGGCTGAGATCGCGCACGCTTAAAAGGCTCATCGCGTGGCTCCTTTCATGCGGGGGTCGAGGGCATCACGGAGGGCATCGCCAAGCAGGTTAAAGCCCAAGACCGTGGCGGCGATGGCAAGGCCTGGCCAGAGGGCCTGGAGGGGATCGGTGCTCAGCAGCGATTGGGAGTCCTGCAGCATGCGGCCCCACGAGGCGGCCGGGGGAGGCGTCCCCAAACCGAGGTAGGACAGGCCCGCCTCTGCGAGGATGGCGAGGGCAAAATACACCGACGCCTGGACGATGATAAGGCCCGCGATATTCGGGAGGACATGGCGCACCGCCACCTTCCATCCCGGCACGGCGGAGATGCGGGCGGAGGCGATATAGTCCTGCGTGACCACCTGCAGCGTGCCTGAACGCGCCACGCGGGCAAAGGACGGGATGCCGGAAATACCGATGGCAATCATGGCCGTAAGCGTCGATGGGCCCCAGACCGCGCCGGCGATAATGGCTAGCAAAAGCGCCGGGAAGGCGATTACGACGTCGGCGCCGCGCATGACCAGCGCTTCTACCCAGGTGCCGCGGCGCATGCCCGCGAGGATCCCCAGCGGGATGCCGATAAGCCCTGCGATGCCGACGGCGATAAGCCCCACGAAGACCGTGATTTTCGCGCCCGCCATGATGCGCGAGGCGGTATCGCGCCCGAAGCGGTCCGTGCCCAAGAGATGATCTGCGGTGGGGCCGGACAGGCGGCTGCCCGGTTGCGCGAGGGTGGGATCGTACGGCGTCCACACCAGCGATACGAGGGCGACTACTACGACCGCGCCGACGAGCACGGCGCCTAGCCAACCAGAAAAACGCATTTTCATCGTGCGTCACCTGCCTTGATTCGGGGATCGATGAGGCGGTAGGCGACATCGGTAAGCATGTTTACTGCCAGCGCGAAGGTGACCAGCAGCATGACAAGCGTCTGCACCGTGGTCAGATCGCGCACGGAGACTGCATCGAGCAGCATGGAACCTACGCCGGGGATGACGAAGACGGATTCAATGACCACGGCGCCTACCACCATCGAGGTCAATTGCAGGCCAGAAACAGTCAGTACCGGCAGCGCGGCATTGCGCAGCCCGTGGCGGTGCAGGGCCTCCCGCGGGGAATCGCCCAGGGCGCGCGCGGTACGGATATAGTCTTGGTCCATAACGTCGAGCACCGAGGAGCGCATATAGCGCGTGAGCATCGCACCCTGGACCAGGGCCAAGGCGATGACCGGCAGGATGAGGTGGCGCAGGAAATCGCCTACGCCGCGGTTAGGTGGCACCCAACCATTGGCCGGCAGCCAGCCCAGGTGGACCGCGAAGATGGCCACTAAGATGATGCCGACCAAGAAGCTTGGTACGGCGATGCCCAGCTGCGTTCCCGCAGAGACCAAGCCGGCAACCCGCGAATTGCGGTTGTGCGCCAACCACATACCGATGGGAATCGCGCAGGCCAGCGCCAAGGCCATGGCCAGGCCGATGAGGATGAGCGTGACCTGCAGGCGGTCAAGGACGAGCGGGGTGATGTCCTGCTGCGAGGACAGCGACTTGCCGAAATCGCCGGTGGCCAGGCCCTTTACCCACTCGACATACTGTGCGAGCAGCGGCCGGTCCAGGCCGAGTTCCGCGCTGAGCTCGGCGATGGCATCATCAGTGGCATTAACCCCCAACGCGACGCGCGCCGGGTTGCCGGGCACGGCGCGCATGAGCGCGAAAATGATGAGGGAGGCGAGAAAAAGCGTGAGCACAAAGCGCAGCAGCGGCCGGATTAAGGCCTGGGCTCGAGAGGTACTCATTGGTCCTCCTTGTCGTCGGTGAGATCGCGCAAGACTATCGCGTCGGTGACCTGATCTGTGTGCAAGCCGCTAATGCCGTGGCGCGTTAAAACGACATTCGGCATATTCATCACGGTCAGCGCGCCGGCATCGGCCATGATTTGGTCCACCACCTGCGTCATGCGGCGGGGATAGTCTTCAGGCGCTGCGGTATCGGCCTTATCGAGCAGCTCGCGCGTGCGGGCGGAATCGTAATTCAGGTAGTAATCCGGGTTGCCAAAAAGCGCCGGAATATCGCGGGCCTCCACGTGGGAGATAATCGACATCTGGTAGTCCTTGGCGCCGTGAACCTGGCCCAGCCACACGGCGGGGAACTCGGCGGTTTCGAGGGTGACATCAAAACCGACATCGGAAAGCTGCGAGTACAGCAGCTCGGAAATGGCCTGGGCGTAGTAGAGCGTGGGCACGGTGATGGTGAGTGGGGTGCCCTCGGCGCCGGCATCGGCAAGCAGCGAGCGGGCTTTATCCGGGTTGAAGTCGTAATAGTTCTTGCCCTCGAACCAAGGATCGGTGGGCGGCATGGGCGCGCCGCCGGTATCGGTGGCCATGCCGGACCACACGATGTCATTGGCCGCCTCGCGGTCGACGGCGTAGGCCACGGCCTGCCGCACGCGCGGATCGTCGAAGGGGGCGCGGTCATTATTCATCGATAACAGGACCTCACCATTGGTGGTGCCTACGTTGGTATCGATGGAATCATCCAGGGAATCGAGGATTTCGGGATTACCCACGCCCCAGACGACGTCCACTCCGCCCGAACGCAGCGCGGTGACCGAGGAAATGGCATCGGGGAAGTAGCGCACCGTGACATCGTGCTCAGACGGTGTGCCCCAGTAATCATCGCGCTTGTGCAAGGAGACGAATTCTGCGGGGGAAAATCCCGCCACCTCGTAGGGGCCGGTGCCGATAGGCTTCGCTGCGAGGTCATCCATGCCCTTAGGTGACATCATTGCGCCGATGGTGGTGCCCATGGACCACAGCCAGCCATTGGAGGGCTTTTCTAGGCGCACCTTGAGGGTGTGGTCATCTACTGCGGTGGCGCTTTCGACCGGGTCCATGGCAGCGGAAATGCCGTTGGCCCAGTCATTTTTTACGTAATTAATGGAAAAGGCTGCGGTCTGCGCGGTAAAGGGGTCGCCATTGGAAAAGGTCACGCCATCGCGCAGGTGGAAAGTATAGGTCTTCGCATCCTCACTGATGTCCCAGTCCTTGGCTAAGCCCGGGGTGATGGAGCCGTCTTCATCGATGCGCACCAAGGTTTCATAGACATTATCCATAAGCGCCGAGGGCGCGGCGGCCCCACCGGTAGTGGTGAAATCGAGCGAGGTGGCCCCAGAACTAGACGCCACCGTTAGGACGGCGTCGTCGCCGGTGGTATCTACCACCGCGGTATGGCCCGCTGAACAAGCTGTTACCGCGCCCAGCGCTGTCACCATCGCGAGACAGCCCAGCGCTGAGCGCGCGCGCAAAATTTTCATAAATGAAGAATAACGTGTGTGTTACTCAACACATAAACGCTCTAAAACCATTCGGGGGGAGGCATATATTGCCATTAATTAGGGCAATCTCAGCGGCTGTTGTGTGGCGAGCCTCGGTGGCACCGAGCGGCCAGCGTTGAGGCCGAGGGCGGCCCAACGCGGCGCTTTGTAGCGCAGTGAGGCGGGGTTTAGCGCGGGGTACCCGCTACGTTGGCTGGATCGAGCTGCCAGCCCTCAGCAAGCACGTGCATATTCTTGATGACGTTCTCGTGCGAGCTGGACTGCAGGGAAATCATAAGCTCGTCGGCCTTGGCGTGCTCTTGGAACTTCTCTAAGTATTCGGTGACTTCCTTGGTGGTACCCACCGCGGAGTAGCGCAGCATGTCCAGGATTTGCTGGCCCTGGTAGGACTCGATGATCTGCTCTACCTGCTGATCGGTCAGGTACTTGCCGCGGCCGGCGAAAGACTTCACGCGGTTGAAGCACACGCGCTCGTACTCGGCTTCTGCCTCTTGCATAGTATCGGCGGCTGTGACGTTTACCCCGGCGATGACGTAGGGCTTGGTAAACCGCTCGGAAGGCTGGAAGTTTTCCCGGTAGTAGGTGGTTGCTTCCTCGAGGTGCTGCGGGGCGAAGTGGGAGGCAAAGGCGTAGGGGAGGCCGAGCTTTGCCGCGAGCGAAGCGCCGAACATGGACGAGCCCAGAATATAGATAGGAACGTTCGTATTAGCTCCGGGAATCGCGCTAACTCCAGGGATATAGGCCTTGCCCTCGAGGTACGCATTGAGCTCTTTGACGTCTTCTGGAAAACGCTCGGCAGACTGCCCATCGCGGCGCAGCGCACGGCCCAAGGTATTCATGTCCGTGCCGGGGGCGCGGCCGACGCCCAAGTCGATGCGGTTCGGGTACATCTCTTCCAGGGTGCCGAATTGCTCGGCGATGACGTACGGCGAGTGGTTGGGCAGCATCACGCCGCCGGAGCCTAACCGGATGCGCTCCGTCTTGGCGCCGATGTGCGCGATGAGGACGGCGGGCGCGGAGGACATAATGGACTTCATATTGTGGTGCTCGGTGTACCACATGCGGGAATACCCCAGCTTTTCGGCTTCTTGGGCCAATTCCACCGACCGGTTAATGGATTGGGCAGGGGTTTCACCGTCATAGATGGTGCAAAAGTCCAATACGGAAAGCGGCGCCTGATCAGTCATGGGAAAATAATCCTTTTTCTCGCGGGGATAGTACCTATAGTGCAACGGTACGTGGGGCGGGGCTATTCCGTACTTTTTCGCGCGACCATGCGCATCCCGGCGTCCCTAGCTGAGTTGAAATCGCAGACAAAACCCCGCCGCGGAGCCCGAGGAATGCGGGCCCACGGCGGGGTGTGGAAGGAGAGAGCTTAGCTCTTTGGCGATGCCGCGGCATCGAGCGGCGAGTCAACGACGGCCTCGTCATCAGCATCGGCCGCCGCGGTCACGGAGTTGGAGTGCTTCTCCCCGGCCTTGGTGGAGATATCCACAATCAGGCCAATAACTGCCGCGATGACGGTCGGCACGATCCAGCCAAGATCCACCGCTTGGCCCGGCGACAGCGACAAGACGGGATCCAGGGCGGTGGTGCCCCAACCCTGCGCGGAAATGACGGTCAGGGCGGACCAGATGACCGATACCCACAGGGCCAGGCGG
Organism: Corynebacterium limaceinasi; assembly: GCF_046717465.1. Lineage (NCBI taxonomy): Bacteria > Bacillati > Actinomycetota > Actinomycetes > Mycobacteriales > Corynebacteriaceae > Corynebacterium > Corynebacterium limaceinasi. Next base: position 1,905,630 of record NZ_CP177100.1, on the reverse strand, counting down.
TAGGTCCAGTAGAACACGACGGACTTCTTTACCGCCGGCTGGATAAGCGTGAGCAGGATAAGGGAAATGGCCGGTGGGTACAGGAAGGTAATAAACGGCACCGCAATGGATAGCACGGTGTCGAGGCCTTGGAAGGCGAAGAGGATAGACATCGCGGTAAAGATGCAGGCCCACAGGTGGTAGGTCGTCTTCGGCACCAGCATCTCGAAGAACGCGGAGGTGGCGGTAATAAGGCCCACCGCGGTGGTCAGGCAAGCGAGGACGACGATGGCGGAGAAGAGGGCCTGGCCGAAGGTGCCCATGGTGAGATTGGCGGCCTCGGCAAGCAGCGGCGCACCTGAATCATAGGACTGGCCATCGGGCAAGGTCTGGCCTACCCAGGCAAGGCCCAGGTAGATGGCGGCAAGCAGGGCGCCGGCGACGAGCGCCGCGGTGATGGTGCCCTTCACCAGGGACTTTTGGGTCTTAAAGCCCTTAGAGCGCAGGGAACCCACGATGACGATGGAAAAGGCCAGGCCGGCGATGGCGTCCATGGTGTTATAGCCCTCGAAAAGGCCGGTGACCATGGGGGAAGAAACGTAATCTTCAGTGGGCATCTGGGGATCGCGCGGGTGATTCAGCGCGGCCAAGGTAATGAGGATGACCAGCAGCGCAACCAGGGCTGGGGTGAGGAATTTGCCCAGGGTATCGATGATGGAATTGGGCTTCCACGCCAGGCCGAGCGCGATGAGGAAGAAGATGGTATTGAATAAACCGCTAGCCAGGGTGCCTTCCCAGCCCAAAAGGGGAGTAATCGCCGTTTCCATGGAGACCGCGCCGGTGCGCGGGAGCGCGTAGAAAGCGCCGATGGACAGGTAGGCCATGGCGGAAAAGACGACGCCGAAGATAGCGCCGCCATTCGCGCCCAGGTCGCGCACGGAGCGGCCGGAAATGGCGACCGCGATGATGGCCAGGACGGGCAAGAGTACGCCGGCAGCGAGGAAGCCCAGCACCGCGGGCCAGAAGTTGGTACCGGCGGATACGCCCACCATGGGCGGGAAAATGAGGTTGCCGGCGCCGAAGAACATCGAAAAGAGCATGAGCGAAGCAATGACAACGGTGGCCTTGCTCTTGGGGGTGCCTGAGGCGGTGGTGGTAGCCATCCTGGCTCCTTAACATTGCGTACTAAAACCATCGGCCGCGCCGAGAGCCGTGGTGGCGGGGCGCGAACGAGAATGCGAATTCTGTAGCCCTATAGGGGCTATTCGTGTAATGAGATATTACTGCCCACCTGTTGAGAAATCAAAGCATGGTGAAAATGCAATAAAAGCCCCATCGCGCGTGCGATGGGGCGAGGAGAAAGGATGGCGGGGGAGCTAGTCGAGCTCGGCGAAGGCCTTTTCCATGCGGTCGAGTGCCTCGCCCAAGATCTCGCGGGAAGTGGCGAAGTTCAACCGCGCGTGGCCGGGGCCGCCGGTGCCGAAGGTATCGCCCTCGTTGAGGGCGACGCGGGCGTTTTCGCGCAGCCACTTGGCGGGCTGGGGATTGCCAGCGAGGGCGGTATCGGAAAAGTCTAGCCACAACAGGTAGGTGGCTTGGGGCTGCGAGGTCTTTAGCCCAGGGATGCGCTGCGGGAGTTCTTTCACCAACCAGTCGCGTGTCTCGCGCAGGTACTCGATTCCCTCGTCTAAGAAGCCCCCGCCGTGGCGGTAAGCGGCCTCGGCGGCAAGCACGCCCAAGGTGCCGGTCCCGTCTTTGGCTACGCCGGTCAGACCGTTCCACTTTTGGGCATCGGCGGCATTGGAAAAGATGATCTGCGCGCACTTGAGTCCCGCGGTATTAAAGGCCTTGGAAGTGGCGGTGACGGTGATGGTGCGCTGCGCTGCTTCCTCGCTTAGCGATGCCACCGGGATATGCTTTCCTTCATAAACCAGCGGGGCATGGATCTCATCGGCCAAGATGCGGGCATCGTATTTCTCCGCCAACTCCACCAGCCCGCGGAGGTAGTCCTCCGACAAGACGTGGCCGTGCGGGTTATACGGATTGGCCAAGAGAATAGAACCGGCGCCGTCCTTGAAGGCCTGCTCGATTTCCTCTAGCTCGAGGCTAGTTTCTATCTTTTCGCGCCCAGCCGTGCGGGGGAGCTCTAGCAGCGGTGGGTAGGAGGGCACGGGCACGATGACGGGGGAATCATTGCGGGTGAAGTACTGCACGCCGAGCAAGAGGCCGCGGACGACATCGCCTATCCAGAAGATGTGATCGGCATTGGGGCGCCAGTCGTAGCGTTCCGCATAGAAATCGGCGACTGCCTCGCGCAGCCCCGAGGCCTTGGGGGAGGGGGTATAGCCGAAGGTTTCATTATCCACCATCTCCTGCAGCGCCTTTTTGACGGCGGGGGCGGTGGGAAAATCGGACTCCGCGATCCACAGCGGGAGGACGTCCTCATCAAAGACGGTCCACTTGCGGGTTCCGCGGGCTTGCAACTCTTCTAGGCTAGGAAACTGCATGCACACAAGCTTAACGCTTTAAGCGCAGCAGTCCCAGTGGATTTATTCACTTTCTTCGCCGTGCTCGCTGCGGGAATTGGTCCCGGTGACAAAGCCGTACTTTTTCAGCCGGCGGCGGTCCGCGGCGGAGCTGGATTGGGTGAGCTTGAGCAGCTCGGCATAAATACCACCGGATTGCGCGAGCTCGGCAGGCGAGCCCATTTCATCAATTCGCCCTGCCTCTAGGGTGATGATGGTATCGACATCCGCGATGGTGGATAGGCGGTGCGCGATAATAAGCGTGGTCCGGTCCTTCATCAGCTCGTCTAGGCCAGCCTGGACCGCGCGCTCGGCCTTGGTATCCAGCGCGGAGGTGGCCTCATCGAGCACCAGGATGGGCGCATCCTTTAACATGGCGCGCGCGACGGACACGCGCTGCTTCTGCCCACCGGAAAGCTTCAACCCGCGCTCGCCGATGACCGTGTCATAACCATCCGGGAAGGCCTCAATGAAGTCATGGGCATTGGCGCGCTTGGCCACATCCACGATTTCTTCCTCAGTAGCCCCCGGCTTGCCATAGGCAATATTGTCGCGGATGGTGCCCGAAAAGAGGTAGGGCTCTTGGAAGACCACGCCGACGGACGCGCGCAGGCGTGAAGCGGTGAGGTCATCGACGCGGTGGCCCAGCACGTCGAGGTGGCCAGCCGAGGGGTGATACAGGCCCAGCAGCAGGTTGACCAGGGTGGATTTACCGCCGCCCGATTCACCCACGAGCGCGACCTTCTGGCCCTCGTGCGCGCTAAAGGAGATATTTGTAACGACGGGTTTTCCTTCTTCATAAGCGAAGGAAACATCATCAAAGGCAAAGACCGGCGCGCCGGGCGTGGGCTCCAATGGGGTAATAGGGGTGAGGTTCAGATCGGGGGTGCCGGAGTCTGTGATGGCGGCGACCAGCTCGCGCGAGGCGGTGGGCTCCAGGTCTTCTTCCATGACCTTGAAGTAGTCGCGTGAGCCGGCGATAGCGCGCTGGGCCGTATCGATCATCCAGCTCATCATGAAGACGGGTTGCTTGGCCATGGTGACCATCTGCAAGAGCATGACCATATCGCCGATGGAGAAGTGGCCTTCAAGGGTGCGCCAAAAGATGACCGCATAGATGCCTAAAAAGATTACGGCCATGGCGATGCCGCGGAAGGTATCCATCATGTGCCACCAGCGGGACTGCGGCCGCGTGGTATCGACTACGGTGCCATAGCGCTGGGCAAAGTGGTCCAACTCGCGGGATTCGGCGACGAAGGACTTGGTGACCTTGACCTGGCCTATGACCTCGGCGAAGCGGCCATTGGCTTGGTCGATGTTTTCGTTTTTAATGGCTTCAAATTTTTGCCAGCGCTTCGAGGTCAGCGCGGTCAGCCACATATAAATGGGGAAAAGCAGCGCCAATAAGATGGTCAGCGGCCAGTAGTACCAGGCGGTAATGGCCAATACCGCGATGGTCTGAATGATCATCGTGAAGAAATTATTGGCAAAGGACTGGATAAACTGCGTGATATTCGCGATGGAGCGATCCAGTCGGGCGATGATCGTGCCGGTGACCTGATTATCGTAATAGCCCTGCGGCAGCGCCAAGAGCTTGGCAAAGTAGCGGTTGGATAAAATCTGGCGCAGGCGCGAGACCATGACATCGCCGATGTAGCTGCCGATATTGCGGAATAGGGCATTGGCGGCATCAGCCAGGAAGAGGGCGAGGGCTAGGAAAAGGACGGAACGAAGGGCATCGCCAAGCGGCTCGCTTGTTTGGAGGGCCTCAACGATGATGTCGGTGGCTTCCCTGGTGAAAAAGGGTGAAATCAACGCAAGGACGGCGGTGACCGTCGCTGCGAGCAACACGCCGAGATAATAGGGCCACAGGGCAGAAGCGCTGCGGGTAATGCGTACGAGGGATTTCATGGAGGGATGCTCAATTCAAAGACGCGTAGGGAAGTAGAGTACCTAAAAGAGACAGTCCAGTATGCCACACGCCACGGCGCGCAGCCCAGATGCATACCTTGGGCGGGCTTTCGGCTAAGGTATCTGTGCAGAAATAAAGTTATCTTCGCGTGCAAAGGATCCATCCACGGTGAAAATTTCTCACACTTTAGGCGCAGGCGTGGTCAGCCTTCTCGCCGTGACCCTGGCCGGATGCAGCATTCTCCAGCCGGAAGAGACCGGGCTGGGGGACAATATCACCGTCTCCAGCTCAGAAGAAGCGCCTTATCAAGCGGAAGACACCGACGATAAGGAAGTCACTTCCAACCTAGCGAGCCCGGTCAAAGATGCCGGCCTCGGTGTCAGCTGGGAGCTGCAAGGAGTGTATACGGACAATAATTCCGGCGGCTCCGTGGTAACCATTTTGCTCAAGAACGAAAACGAAATGGCCCTGCCCACCGATGCCTTCGATGACCCCGTCCTTGAGCGCGCCGACGGGAATGGCGGCTGGTCTAAGGTAAAAGCCCTGCCGTATGACGAGAACTCCGCGCCTGACGTGGAACCCCCGGGCCTCGATCACCCGCTGGGCGCGGGCGCCGCGGTCAACCTCCAATACCGTTACGATGTCGCGCCGGGTAACCTCTGGAATGCCCGCCTGCACATTGGAAACGTCACGTGGGTGGGGGATCTGAACCTATGACGGAACGGGTAGTCCTGGCGGGTGCTGATGGAAAAGCCATTGGTACTGCGCTCAAATCCGAGGTGCATACCACCGACACCGCCTTGCACTTTGCCTTTTCCGCGTGGGTTACCTGCCACGGAAAGGTGCTCATCACCCGCCGGGCGCTGGGCAAGCAAACCTGGCCCGGCGTGTGGACCAATTCCTTCTGCGGGCATCCTGGTCCGGGGGAGGCGACTGCCGATGCCGTTACTCGCCGCGCCGAATTCGAGCTAGGCATTCCCGCGGATGCGTTATCCAACTTGCGCGTGGTGCTGCCCACCTTTTCCTACCGTGCGGTGGATTCTTCCGGCTTGGTGGAAAACGAAATCTGCCCCGTCTACTGCGTAGAGCTCGACTCCCAAGCGCAGTGGCAGCCGAACCCGGACGAGGTCGACTCCTGGGAATGGGTCGAGCCCGCCCGGCTTATCGCCGCGGCCGATGCCGTGCCGGCGGTATTTAGCCCGTGGATGTGCGAGGAACTGGCGGAAGCCGAATTGCGCGCGGCGCTTCAGTCTTTGGCGCAGTAGCAGTTAGTCTTCCTCATAAAACGCCGCCGCCACGTAATCAAGGGTGGCATAGGCGATGCGCCTATCCCCGGTATCCAAATCAAATTCGAGCACGCGGTGGTCGCTGCCATAGTTGGGGAAGCCCGGCTCGCCGGTGGTGGCGAAGTGGCAGAGCCACTCGTTCAGCTCGCAGTCGGTGCCGAAGAGCGGGTAGAGCTCATCGCAGTGCAGCGCTGGCTTAAGCTTCCTCGTAAACTCCATCATCCAGGTTGGCCCCGGTGCGCCGGAGGCCACCTGCGCCGTCCAGCGGCGAACGAGGGAATCGCCGATCATCCGGCCCATCAGGCGGTCCGGGTCCACGTACTGCGCGAGCTGGCGCCATTGCGTGTAGCGGCCGTGCGGGAAGCCGAAGCGCTGGGACAGGTAGTTACAAATAAACTTGCCCAGGGCCATATTATCGATGCGCTTGCCGGCCGGGAGATCGTAAAACTCATCCCGGGTGGAGCTCACCACGATGGGGATATCCGCCAGTTCGGATGCCTGCATCGGCGCCGGGCCGAGGGCCAAGTCATAGCGGTGCTTCTTGCGGAACTTTTTATAGCCCTTTTCCAATGCCTCGGGCGAGAGCGATTCCAGGGCGCTGCGCTCAATAGGTACCGAGAGGTACCTGTGCAATCCCGCCACGCGGTGCTCAAAGGTATCGCGGGGGTAGGCGGGCGAGAGGGCGAGGACGCGCCGGAAAGCGCCGCGATAGTGATCGCGCCGGGCAAGCCACAGGCTAATCGCCGCGCCGGCGGATTGTCCTACCAGGGTGATATTCGTTTTATCCCCGCCAAAGGATTCGATATTGTCCTGTAGCCACTCCAACGCCAGCACGCAGTCATCGATGCCCCGGTAGCGGTCCGCTTCATCGTCGGCAAAGCGGGCGAAACCAGCCAGGCCCACGCGGTAGCCCACCCGGACTTGGATGATGCCCTTGCGGGCCGTTACCGTGCCTGGCACCCGCTCGTCCTCATGCGAGCCGCCTTCAAAACTTCCCCCGTGGATATAGACCACCACGGGGCAATCCGTCGCGTTTTCCGGGGCAGTAATACTGAGCGCTACCTCATCCGGTTGCGGTGTGCGCGCATCTTGGTCGAGGGGCTCATCCAGCGGCCGCGCCGTGGAAAAGCGGCTAGGGATTTCGCAAAAGCGCAGCGAATGAAAGTAGGAGAGGCCATCGCGGCTAAAGCCGGTGATGCGTCCAGATGGGGTGGCAATGGTAACGGGTATCTGTGCGCTCGACATACCTGCCAGATTACCGTGGGGCAGTAATATAAGGACCCATGGAGTGGTTGACTGACGTGAGCAGCGCATTTTCGCAGTTCTTGGTGCAGGCGCCCGTGTGGGTACAGATGATCATCGTGGTCATCATCGTGGTGCCCATCATGATTGGGCTGGCCTGGTGCCTGATGTGGGCCGTGGACCGCAGCGCCGTCCTAATTTCCCAGTTTCGCAATCGCGGCACTACAGTAAAAGACCATGGCTGAACAACATTCGGAGGGCGCGGGCGATAACGCAGCGAGCGGCGACGTGCCCAGCGCCAGCTCGGATAGGATCCAGCCGGTCGATCCCCGCGAAGGCCTGTGGGATCCAGAGCGCAAAAAGGATGAGCGCGCTGCAAACCCGCTGGTTGCTGGCACCTCTCAGCCCGTTCGCCGCAAGCGCTCTCTGCCTAAATCCCGGGTCTCGCTCACGCTGTGGTCCATGATTGCGTTAGTTCTCATCGTTGCGCTTATCGGCAGCCTGTGGCCCTAGGACAAACTGGTGGACTGCTCCAATAAATGGACCACTCTGGTGTTATAAGCCGTGAATAATTACAGCTTCGATCGTGGGTGAAACGCGTTGATACGCCAACCGGTTGGTACAGTAGGCACAGATTATTATTAGCTGTGCGAAAGGACATCGCGTGACCCTGCAACAAGTGCACACTCCGGCGGATTTTACCATTGAGCCGGGGGAGACCTGCCTCACCGCCCTGATGGATACCGCGAAGAAGCGCCCGCACGGCGTCATGTTTACCCGCCCAGCTAATTACGAGTGGGTCAATGTCACCGGTAAAGAGTTTATCGATGAGGTCTTTGAAGTAGCCCAAGGCTTAATCGCGCTAGGCGTCGAGCAGGGCGATCGCATCGCTCTGATTTCTGCTACCCGCTACGAATGGTCCCTGCTGGACTACGCCATCTGGGCCGCCGGTGCGGCATCGGTTCCGGTTTATCCTTCCTCGTCCGCCTCCCAGGTGCGCTGGATTATCGAGGACTCCGGCGCGGTGCTGGCGATTACCGAAACCCGCGAGCACTCCGAATTAGTTGAAAACCTGGTCCTACAAGACGATGGGGAACCGAATTTGAAGGGCTCGCCATCGCAGCTGCGGCGCGTTTTAGAGATTAATTCCTCTGCCATCGATACCTTGAAATTCGAAGGCCGCAGCGTTGGCACCGACGAGGTGTCTGCCCGCATCGCCGCCACCAATACCGATGATCTGGCCTCTTTGGTTTATACCTCCGGCACCACCGGCCGCCCGAAGGGCTGCATCCTGACGCACCGGAACTGGCTCTCGGAGGCTAGGGCGCTGACCACCAACCCCATCGGTGTCTTCGCCGTGCCGGGCAGCCATACGCTGACATTTTTGCCTTTGGCACATGTCTTTTCCCGCGCCGTATCGATTGCCGTGGCCATTCGCGGTGCCTCGCAGAACCACTGGTCCGATTTTTCCACCATCTCCATCGAGTTCGCCCGCTCTCGCCCCAACGTCATTTTGGGCGTGCCGCGCGTATTTGAAAAGGTTCGCAACTCCGCGGCCTCGAAGGCGGCGGATTCTGGCATCAAGAGCTTTCTTTTTGAACAGTCCGAAAAGATCGCCATCGAATACTCGAAGGCACTCGATACGCCGGACGGCCCAGACCGGCTGCTGAAAATTAAGCACAAGCTCTTTGACAAGCTGGTCTATTCCACCATTCGCCAGGGCGTAGGCGGCAATGTTCGGTACTGCATTACCGGCGGCTCCGCGATGGGCCACGATCTGTTGCACTGGTTCCGCGGCATCGGCGTGCCCATCTATGAGGGCTACGGCCTGACCGAGACCGCCGCGGCCGCTGCCGTGGACTACGTGGACCAATCCATTGGTACCGTCGGCCCGCCTCTCGGCGGGGTTACCCTCCGCATCAACGATGACGGCGAAGTCTGCATCAAGGGCGGCATGGTATTCGAAGGGTATTGGAATAACCCCGAGGCCACGGAGGAAGCCTTTGAGGACGGCTGGTACAACACCGGTGACTTGGGGGAAATCGACGATGATGGCAAGCTCACCATCACCGGGCGCAAGAAGGACCTGATTGTTACCGCGGGTGGCAAGAACGTCTCGCCTGGCCCGATGGAGGACATCCTGCGCGGCCACCCGCTGATTTCGCAGGCCATGGTCGTAGGCGATGGCAAGCCGTTCGTGGGAGCGCTTATCACCCTGGACCCGGACATCCTCAAGCGGTGGAAGCTGGACCACAATATCCCAGAAAACCGCTCTATGGACGATATCGCTACCGATGCCACCCTGCGCGCCGAAGTGCAAGACGCCGTCAACAAGGTCAACTCCACGGTGTCCCATGCGGAAGGCATTAAGAAGTTCTACATCCTAGAAAGCGACCTTACCGAGGATGAAAATGAGCTTACGCCAACGATGAAGGTCAAGCGCAACGTGGTGGCGCAACGCTACGCCAGCGCCATCGAGCACATTTACAAGCGCTAGAAAGGCGTGAAACGGGTACACCCGAGGATTTTATTCCTCGGGTGTTTTCCTTCTTGCAGGTCACCATGGGCGAAGCGCGAACCTGCCATAAACCTGTGAAACGCTTCGGAGTGTCGCACTCTCGCGGTAGACGATCTGGCATAGAGTCATGAGTCGTCGCCGAAAACCTCAACCTCTACTAGAGGTTAGAAAATGAAAACCGCGGAAGGAGTGGCTCGAAGCCTATGCAGAAGATCGCCGCCGAGCTGCGTCACCGCGAGCTCACCCAGGAGATTTACAATATCGGCGACGAAGTCGCGGAATACCTCGAGCACCTCATTGAAGCAATCGAGGATTGGGATGAGGAACTGTCCATGGATTGTTTGGCGGAACTCGGCGATATCGTCGACGACGCCCGCGTGGACTCGGGGCGCTGCGTGGGTGAGCTAATTGGGCTTCGCCAAGCGCTCGTGTCCGGCGTGCGTTCGGGAACCATTTCTGCCGCTCCCTCCGGCGCGAATGATGCGGAGGAGCCGGAGCAGCTCACCCCGCGCCTGTTGGATGAGCGCTATCCCATTGCCAAGCCCATCGTTGTGCATGAATTGGCAGAAGCGCTGCGCCAGCGCACACAGGCGGTAGCAGATTACCTGCGTGAGGTCGTGGAATACGTGCTGGAGCAAACGGATGCCGTCGCCCGCAACCTCGACATGGTCTCCCTACCGCACCTGTATAAGTGTACCGGGGAATCCGCGCTCATCGCCGTGCAGGCGTGGAAGCACACCGTGCTCGATACGCACCCGGCGTACGTGCGCTCCATGCGCGGGCATAACCCGCCGCAATTCCTAGAAGAACGCGCCCGCATTGCCGTGGTCGTAGAAAAAGTCCGCGCCAAGCGCGAGGCAGCCCGCCGGGCCACAACTGCATAGTTCCTTTAGACTTCCTTGCTTAAGGCAAGGGGAATTTAGCGGCCACCGAGATTCCCTCTCTCGGTGGCCGTCGCATTTTTAGATGGACACCCTGCGTGGACTAGAACCTTGCGTGGCTTCATCTTTAGCGTTGAATGGCTCAGTTGTGGGACTGCTGGGAGCGTATAGCGTTCTGGCGCGCGGAGATAGTGGCCGTGACCTCAGAGATAAAGCGCTCCGGGTGCTGAACTAACTGCTGCGGGGAGCACCGTATGACGATAAAGCCAGCATCGCGCAGGCGCTTGTCGCGGGACCGCTCAGCGTGGTCCCGCGGCTTCGTTGGTGCCGCGGTGGATGGGGCATCGGCAAGCGGCTGTATGGAGGTGGTAGTGTCATCGCCTGGTTCGGTGATGTCGATGACGTAGGTCTTATTGATGCAGAGCTCCGCGGTGATGCCGGGCAGGGCGGTGTAGTGGACCTCGAAAAACATCGGCCAGGGAAAATCCGCCTGGATGAGCAGGGCACGGGCAAAGGAAGCATAGGGGGAAGGGGAGGCGGCGCAGCTGTGGTGGATAGCTTCTCGCACGACGGCACTATTGCGTACCCTGCCCATCTGGGCGAATTCCTGACTAAGAGCTTTCTTCGTAATTCCTGCGCGCAGGGCAGAATCGGCGGCAATGAGGCCCTCGCGAAAACCGTGGAACCGGGCAATATCGATTACCGCCCGAGCCGGAGAAACGGTACGGGCGCCGTGTACCAGCATCGGTTCGGGTAATTTCGTTTTGCGGTAAATGCGTTCTGGATTGCGCCGGTCCTTATTAGGCAAAGAGTTATGGGGAAGGGCCATTTCCACCTTTTCTTCGGCGGAGGCAAGCACCCATAGCCCGTGGACGCGGGCGGCGGATTTGGAAATGAGCACCGCGGTATAGGCGCTGCGGGCGGCGGCAATGGCGCGCAGGCGCAGCTGAGAGGACAGGTTCAGGCTGTGGTAATGTTCGCGGTGCACCGCGATGCGGGGTGCGAGTTTGAGGTAGGTGCCGTTATCGAGTTCGTGCCAGAAGGTGGGATGGTTGTGCCGGATGGACGGAATATTAGTTAATGCTTGGTTCATGCCCTCGAGCACATACGAGGAGCATGATGCCCGCTACCCGAATGCGCGCAGGCTGTGGAGTTCTCGTTGAATCTTCACTAAGTGTTAATCATGATTCCCCAGTGGCGCCACGAGCTCAAGTTATCCACACCTGCGATAACAATGGGTTGCGTGACTGAGTTCGATTAGTACGAATCGATGACCAAGCTAGCTGCATGCTCGCGCAAGTAGTCCCGAAGGTAGGGCAGAGCAAAGTCTACTTGGCCACTGGCTGGTATTTCGATTAGTTCCGAGTCAAGCAAGCGGCGCCGGTAATTGGATGCATATTGCGAACTTTTTCCTAGGCGGGCCGTGATATCACTCATGGATGAGGGGCCATTGTCTTGAGCCATGTGGAGCAGGAATGTCCGATCGATGGGGGAAAGCTCCGCTAGGGCGGGCTCATGGACTAGCTGCCCTAGCTTTCGTCGCGCTTTGGAAATGCCTTCCTGCGCAGCTTCCACCGAAATCGTATTGTCTGTTCGGTGGCGGAAAGCCCATAGGCCGACGAGCTGAATCATAAAGGGATATCCCTGGCAAGCGGTTACGGCAGAATTCAGTGCGTCCTTGTCCCAATTAACCTCTGTTTCTTCTACGGGAGCATTGAGTGCCTTCCGGACGTCCGTATCCGGCACTCGGTCCAATTCAATGCGGTTCGCACGGCGAAGAAAAGTGACAGGATTAGAGTCATCTTGGCTAGCCAAAAGCGGTTTAATTGAGGATGGGATTCCTGCCATGACTACAGCAATATTTTCCCCTTCTCGCACGAGGTGCTGGATGGTAGCTCCAAAATCGATGACCTCATCACTGCGCTGGTGGTGCATTTCATCCAAAGTAATGAGCACCCCAGTGGGCTCGCTGTGGGAAATCCGGTCTAGTTCCCGCTGCGCATGGAGGAGGTCTTTCAAGGCCCTTCTTAAGGGGTAGGTTTCCGCGGATAATGTTCTTGAATCCCATTCCATGCCGATGCCCAATTGGAAAAGGTGCAGGTTGAAACCTTTTAGCGCTGCCCGGTTGAGGTGAAGGGTATTAATAATTTCAGCACGGAGCCGTTCCGCAAAACCGGCAGATGCCGTGTCATTAAGGATGCGCCACCCGCGATCTGACGCGGTGTCTTCGAAGGCATTGAGCAATACCGTCTTGCCGATACCGCGCGGACCCACGACGAGGGAAATGCGTTCATGGGATCCGGGGCCATCGTCCAAGGCATAAGCAAACTCCTCGATGGAGTCTTTACGGCCAGCCAGGTAGGGAGGCGTGGCCCCAAGCGTGGCGGTAAACGGATTCTTCCGGGTGGTCATAGTCCAAGTGTAAAACACTGCGCTTGTGTACGCTTGTTTATCTTTTGAATTTTGTTTATAAAACTATTAGGCATCGAAACCAACGGGGACGGTTGGTTTCGATGAGGACGCTATACCGCTGGGGGAGGGGTGACCTTGTCCAGCTGCTCGGTAATCTGCGGCCACAGCTGGCCCATGATGTCATCCCAGGTAAGGATCCACACGGCCTTGTCCTTATCTGCCTTGCCCACGACGACGAGCTGCTCATTGCGGGAGCGCATGTGATCCAGCGTCTTTTGCACGGTGGTGGCAGAAGAGACAGAAATCGGGGCGCGGGAGAATTCGAGGACTGGGGTATCGGGATCCGCCATGAGGGTATCGCGCACGTGCACCACGCGGGGGACGCGGGAATCCTTGGGGAAGACGAGCACGCGCATGATGTTCTTGCGCAGGACGAGCTCTTGGAGCTGTTCCACGGTGGCATCGGAAGGCAGGGGCACGACCTCTGAGCCGTGGGCGCGCGCCATGGCACCCACCGTGGAGTTCTCGAGCTCGATGACATCGGAAATTTGGTTGGCGGAATTATCGTCGAGCGCGCCGGTCTCGCGGGAGTGCTCGACCAAGGTGCGTAGCGTCTCGGCATCGTAGCCGGCGGCGCCGGCGCGGTCGACCGGTTCCTCGCCGGTCATGGCCACCAATTTATTGGCCATCGTGTTAATCCACTTCAGCAGCGGGCGGAAGACCCACACGAACCCGCGGGCGGGAATGGCAATGACCTGCAGGGCGGATTCTGGGTGGGCGATGGCCCAAGACTTAGGCGCCATTTCACCCAGCACCAGGTGCAGGAAGGTGACGATGAACAGCGCGAGGATGAAGCTGGCGACATCGGCAATGCCCAGCGGCAGGCCAAGGGCCTCTAGCGGGGTCATCAGAAGGTGATGGACCCACGGTTTGGTCACGGCACCGAGCACGAAGGTGGCGGCGGTAATGCCCAACTGCGCGCCAGCCAGCATGATGGTCAGCTCATTGAGCGAGCGCAGACCGGCGCGGGCGGTGCGCGAAGACTCCGCGTTTTCTTCGAGCCGGTTGCGGCGCGAACCCATGAGGGAGAACTCGATGACCACGAAGAAGCCGGATGCGGCGATGATGAGCAGCGTGACGATGAGGTTGAACCACCACGTATCGGTCATTATGCCTCCTCCTCTTCGTCATCGCTGTCGTGGACATAGTCCTCAATGAGCTCGATGGCCAGGGAGGATGGCACGTGGCGGTCCACGTCATCCACGCGCATGCGGATGGAGCGGGTGGGTGCTTCATCCTGATCCACCCAGTCATCCGGCTCTGCCTCCAAGGCGATGGTGTGGATTTCGCCCACCTCAGGCAGGGCACCGGCGTGCGCGATGAGCAGGCCGGCGATGGTTTCGAAATCGCCCTCTGGAAGATCGTGGCCAATGGCGCGCTCGATTTCATCCAGCGGGGTATCGCCATCGACCAGCCAGTGGGATTCGTCCTGCTCGGTAATTTCTTCGGTTTCCTCGATATCGTGCTCATCGGTGACATCGCCAAGAATCTCCTCGGCCAGGTCCTCCATGGTGACGATGCCGACGAATCCGCCGTACTCGTCGATGACGCAGGCCAGCTTTTGTTCTTCGCCGCGCAGTTCATCGACGACATCGGGAAGCGGCATAAGCTCCGGAACCACCAGGGGCTCGCGCATGATGGCGGTGGCGCTGGTGGCGGCAGGGAGATCGGAGCCCAGGACATCGAAAAGATGCACCACGCCGATGGGATTGTGCTCATCATCGATGACGGGGTAGCGCGTATGGTTCTCAGACATCAATTCGCGCACCTCGCCCAGGGTGGTGCCAGGATCAATGACGTCCACGCGGGAGCGGGGGATCATGGCGTGCTCGACGTCGTGCTCGGGAAAGTCGAGCAAACGGTCCAAAACCATGTACGTGTCCTCATCCAAGACGCCGGTTTCGTGCGAGGAATCCACGATGGATTCGAGGTCATCGGCAGTAGCGGAAGAGTCGACGTCTTCTACCGGCTCGATGCGAAAGAGCTTCAAAATCGCATTGGAGGAATACTCGAAAAAGCGGATGAGCCAGCCGAAAATGCGCAGGTACCACTGCGTGGACGCGGCCAGGCGCAGCGCCGTTTTCATGGGCGCGGCGATGGTGTAGTTCTTAGGAAAAAGCTCCGCAAAGAGCATCGTGGCGATGGTGGAAATAAATAGCGCCGCGATGGTGCCGATAGCCACGGACACGCCGGTGGGAATTCCCACTCCGCCAAGCAGCACGCCAAGGCCCTGGCCCACCAGGGGCTCTGCCACATAACCAATAAGCAGGCCGGTAATGGTAATGCCGAGCTGCGCACCCGAAAGCATGAAGGAGGTGCGCTTGGTGATGTCCAGCGCGCGCTGGGCGGATTTATCACCTTCAGCGGCCATGGACCGCAATTGGGTGCGGTCCACGGACATGAATGAAAACTCTTGTGCCACGAAATAAGCGTTCGCGACGATGATGAGCCCGATGACGATAAAGCCTGCCAGGATCATCATAATAGCCGATAACATGAGTTACTCCCCACCGCCTATAAGGTGGCGGGGACATCGACTGGGAGGCTCCACTGAAGGTACCTTTCTATACGCGGGAAGTTGGCAATATACTACATGTTTAACACCCATTTCGGCCATTTTGTTCCCTGCCTATTAGAGTTTGATTCATGACTGAACCATTCGGGCTGTATATCCACGTTCCCTTTTGCGCCACCCGCTGCGGTTATTGCGATTTTAATACTTATACCCCCGGCGAGTTGGGCAGCCCGCGCGATCTCACCGGCCCTTACCTCGATGCCTTGAACAAGGAGCTGGAGATGGCGGCCACCCGCGTGGGGCGCACCGCGGATACGGTCTTCATCGGCGGCGGCACGCCCTCACTCCTGGGCGGGCAGGGCCTGAGCCGCATCCTGGATACGGTGCGCTCTACCTTTGGGCTTAGCCCAGGCGCCGAGGTCACCACCGAGTCCAACCCGGAGTCCACCTCGCCGGAGTACTTTGCCGCGCTTGCCGATGCCGGCTTTAACCGCATCAGCCTCGGCATGCAGTCCGCCTCGCACAGCGTGCTCCAAGTGCTCGAGCGCGCCCACACCCCCGGACGCGCCTTCGCCGCCGCGCGCGAGGCCCGGGAGGCAGGCTTCCAGCACGTCAACCTCGACATGATCTATGGCACGCCCACCGAAACCGACGATAACGTCCGCGAGACCTTGGACCGCGTGCTGGAGACCGGCGTCGACCACGTCAGCGCGTACTCGCTCATCGTAGAAGACGGCACGCGTATGGCCCGCAAGGTGAATAAGGGGCTGCTGCCCGCCCCGGATGAAGACGTGCTGGCCCGGCGCTATGAAATGATTTCTTCCACCCTCGAAGACGCCGGCTTCGAGTGGTACGAGGTCTCCAATTGGTCGCTGCCCGGCGGCGAATGCGAGCACAACCGCATCTATTGGGTGGACGGCAACTGGTGGGGCGCAGGTCCTGGTGCGCACTCCCACCTAGGCGACGAGCGCTTTTATAACGTCAAGCACCCTAGCCGCTATATCCAAACGCTAGGAAACGGCGAGCTGCCCATCAAAGACAGCGAAACCCTAACGGGTGCCGATCGCCACATGGAAAAGGTGATGCTGGGCCTGCGCCTGCGCGAGGGCATCCCAGAATCCTGGCTCGATGCCCACGCTGCCCCGGCATTGGAGGACTTCATCGACCGCGGCCTGCTCGAGCGCGCCGGCCAGCGCGTGCGAGTGACCAAGCCTGGGCGCCTGCTTGCCGATGGTATCGTCTCCGACCTCCTCATCGCCGAAGAGTCCTAGCCGCCGTCAGAAATTCCTTATATTTGCCCCTGAACCACCAAAACCCCTTATATTTGTCCCTGAACCACCAAAACCCCTTATTCGGCCTTATTCTTGTTAGACTTTGGGCATGGACGACGCACTCAACCCCTATACCCCAGGCTCTGGGCTTGCGCCGACGGTTCTTACGGGGCGAGACAAGGATTTACAAGCCTTCGATAACCTCATCAAGCGCGCGGAAAACGATCTTTTGGGACGCCCAATGCTGCTCATTGGTTTAAGGGGCGTGGGAAAAACAGTTTTATTGAATCAGCTTAAAACTCGTGCGGATCAAAACGACTGGCTGACGGTTAAAGTCGAGGCTTCCCAGGGAACACGAGGTCACGAAAGCGTCCGTAGAGCGATTGCGGATGGGCTGGCAAAAGCATCTCTTCGTTTTCGTGCGAAAATCAAAGTTAAAGAAAGCGCAGCGGCATTAACGCGGGCAGTTGCGGCTTTTAATGTTTCATTAGGGGCTGGCACGATTGATTTGGGTGTGGAGCCGAAAGAATTTCCACCTTTAACAGGAAATCTGGAACTTGATCTACAAGATGTGGTCTCTGCAACTGCGGAAGCATTGCGGAAAGAGAAAAGAGCGGTGGCGCTGTTCATTGATGAAATGCAAGATCTCGATGAAGAGATGCTCGAGGCCTTGATTTCTGCGCAGCACGAGGCAGGTCAAAATAGGCTCCCGTTTTATATCATCGGGGCTGGACTGCCGAGCCTTCCAGGAAAGGTGGCGCGTTCACGCTCTTACGCAGAGCGAATGTTTGAAATTCACAATATTGACCGTCTAGGAATGATGCCGGCACGGCTCGCTTTATCTGAACCTGCGGAACGCCAAGACGTGGAATTTCAGGATGATGCATTGGATCATCTCGTAGAAGTTAGCGGCCAGTATCCTTACTTTCTGCAAGAATTCGGTTCGCAGATTTGGAGAGTGGGACAGAGTTCTCCATTTTCGCTCAATCATGCGCAGCAGGCAGCACGGTTGGGCATCAACCAACTAGATTCTGGGTTCTTTCAAGCTCAGTGGGACCGGGCTACCCCTGCTGAAAGGGAATACCTGATCGCTATGGCGGAAATCGGGGGTGAATCCGCTGAGACCAAGGATATTGCTGAATTTTTGGATAAGGAAACCAGTAAATTGGGTCCAGTTCGAGCAAACCTTATTAATAAGGGGCTGATTTATTCACCCGAACATGGCAAGGTGCGATATACCGTCCCCAATTTTCAAGAATTTATTAAACGCCGTAGAGAATAGGAGCGCTGAGAAGTGTCTACCTCAACTGATGCCCGCCGCAAGGAGGTCCTGCGGGCCATCGTTGCGGATTACATTGCCTCCCAGGAACCCGTGGGCTCTAAAACGCTGGTAGAGCGCTACCGGCTGGGCGTTTCTTCCGCGACCATCCGCAATGACATGGCCGTGCTGGAATCGCAGGGGCTGATTTCGCAGCAGCATGCCAGTTCTGGGCGCGTTCCCACGCAGCAGGGGTACCGGCAGTTCGTTGATTCCCTGCACGAGGTCAAGCCGCTTTCTACCCCAGAGCGCAAAGCGATGCTGAGCTTCTTGGAAGGCGGGGTAGACCTCGAAGATGTCCTGCGCCGCTCCGTGCAGCTTTTGGCCCAGGTCACTGAGCAGGCGGCCGTGGTGCAGCTGCCCAATTTGAAGGTCTCGCGCGTCAAGCACTGCGAGGTCGTCACGTTGTCCCCGGTGCGGGTGCTGCTGGTGCTGATTACGGATAACGGCCGCGTGGATCAGCGCAACGTGGAACTAGATGAGGTCATCGACCAGGATCAGACGTATCGCCTGCGGGACATCGTCAATAATGCGCTGGTGGGCAAGACGCTTACTGATGCCTCCGTG
Source organism: Corynebacterium limaceinasi (assembly GCF_046717465.1). Classification (NCBI taxonomy): domain Bacteria; kingdom Bacillati; phylum Actinomycetota; class Actinomycetes; order Mycobacteriales; family Corynebacteriaceae; genus Corynebacterium; species Corynebacterium limaceinasi. The sequence continues at coordinate 1,887,144 of NZ_CP177100.1, read as the reverse complement.
GAGCTCGCCCACCTCGTCGATGACGCCCCGCTGGATATTCGCCACCACGTGCTCAAGGTGGCGACCACGCTCATTGAAACCTTGGTGGAACAGCCTTCCGATCGCTTGATTTTGGCGGGTACCTCGAACCTCACCCGCGTCGCGCGCGAATTTCCGGAAGGACTGCCCAAAATTATCGAAGCCCTGGAAGAACAGGTCGTCGTGTTGAAATTGCTGGCACGCGTGCCGGACTTAGGCAATGTTTCCGTGGTGATCGGGGACGAAAACGAAGAGGATCAACTGCGCGATGCCTCCGTCGTTGCCGCCGGGTATGGTTTTGGAACCGGGGGACAGGCGGCGACGCTAGGTGGCCTTGGAGTGGTGGGGCCGACGTTTATGGACTATTCGGGAACAATCTCTAAAGTCTCTGCTGTTGCACAATACGTGAGTGAAATTTTGGCCGGCGAGTAGTGCGAGTAGACTAGCCGGTCGCTACATAAATTTTTGCAAGGTAATACCAACAAAACGATCGAGAAGGAATATCTCTAACAGTGGCTCGTGACTATTACGGCATCCTCGGTGTTGATAAGGACGCAACGGACCAGGAAATTAAGAAGGCGTACCGCAAGCTGGCCCGCAAGTATCACCCGGATGTGAACCCGGATGATGAGGCAGCGGCGGAGAAATTCCGCGAGGCTTCGGTTGCCCAAGAAGTTTTGCTGGATCCACAAAAGCGCCAGATCGTCGACATGGGCGGCGACCCCATGGAGCAAGGCGCCGGTGCCGGCGGATTTAGCGGCTTTGGCGGCGGTGGCTTGGGCGATATCTTCGCCGAGTTCTTCGGCGGTGGCGCCGGCGGCGGATCCCGCGGGCCTAAGTCGCGTGTGCAGCCCGGCAACGATGCCCTCCTGCGCACCCGGATTACCCTGGAAGAAGCCTATACGGGCCTGAAGAAGAAGGTCACCGTCGATACCGCGGTGCTGTGTGACTCCTGCGGCGGCACCGGCTCGAACTCCAAGTCCAAGCCCGTTACCTGTGATAACTGCAACGGCATGGGTGAAATTCAGGAGATGCAGCGCAGCTTCTTGGGCAATGTGATGACCACCCGCCCGTGCCCGAAGTGCCAGGGCTTTGGCGAAATCATTGAGGATCCCTGCAACCAGTGCGCCGGCGATGGCCGCGTGAAAAAGCGCCGCGACCTTACGGTCTCCATCCCGGCTGGTATCAACGATGGCATGCGCATCCGTATGGCCTCCCAGGGCGAGGTCGGCCACGGCGGTGGCCCTGCCGGTGACCTCTACGTGGAGGTGCACACGCAAGAACATGAGGTCTTCCAGCGCAATGCGGATGACCTGAACGTCACCGTGCACGTGCCGATGATCGATGCTGCGCTGGGCACCAACTTCACCATCGATCAGCTCAACGGCGAGGAGCTCACCATCGATATCGAGCCGGGCACCCAGCCAGGCGAGTCCATCAAGGTGGAAGGCGCAGGCATGCCACGCCTGCGCACCGACGGTTACGGTAGCCTCTTTGCCCACGTGGACGTGGTCGTGCCCAAGGAGCTGGACCGCAAGAGCCGCGAGGCGCTGGAAAAGATCCGCAATACCCGCGATGAGGGTGCCCGCGTGCGCACCGCCAGCGACGGGCAGGAAGACTCCTTCTTTACCCGCCTGCGCGATAAGTTCCGCCGCTAATGTCGTTGCCAGTCTTCATCCACCCAGATCTCTCCGCCGCCCAGGCCGGAGACAGCATCACGCTGTCTGGGCCCGAGGCGCGCCACGCCGTGACGGTCAAGCGAATGCAGCAGGGGGAGAAGCTGGCGCTTATCGATGGCACCGGTATCCGCCTCACCCTCACCGTCACCGAGACCTCGGGCAAGGATCACTTGACCGGCACCATCGAGTCCGTTACCCAGCTTCCGGAGCCGAATCCGCGGGTAACCGTGGTGCAGGCGATCCCCAAATCCGAGCGCGCCGAGCTAGCCGTTGACCTGGCTACACAGGCCGGGGCGGATGAGATCATCGCCTGGCAGGCGGATCGCTGCGTGGCCAAGTGGGACGGGAAGAAGGCGCCGAAGGCCGTCGTCAAATGGAAGGCCGCGGCCGAAGCGGCCGCAAAGCAATCCCGGCGAGACCGTATCCCGCAGGTTCGCGGCCCGCTGACTACCCGCCAATTGGTTGCGGAGCTGGCAGAGCACGCAGAATCCGCGAGCGTGTTAGTCCTGCACGAGGAAGCCACCGACTCTATCCGCGAGGTGGACTTGCGCGGCGAGGTCTTCCTCTTAGTCGGACCTGAGGGCGGCATCGGGGAAGAAGAGCTGACAACGCTGAGCGAGGTAGGAGCCGTGCCCATCAAATTAGGCCCGGAGGTTCTGCGCACCGCCAGCGCGGCGATGGTGGCCTTGGCGGCTATCGGCATGCGGACTGAGCGCTGGTAGCCTATTAGACGTGCCTATCATCACCAAGAAATGTGAGATCGATTCCGCGTATGTCAGCAGCGTTTTGGGCAGCGCGGACGATAACCTCCGCGTGCTCAATGACCGCCTCGATGCGGACCTTTTTGCCCGCGGCAATATTGTCACCGTCACCGGTCCCGATTACGAGGTAGCCCGCGCCGCGAAGATCCTCGATGAGCTCGAGGCCATCGCCAGGCGCGGCCATGCCGTATCTACCGATACGGTCAAGCACACCATGGACATGGTGGCCGTAGAGGCGCCGCAGTCGGTGGCAGCGGCGATGGCGGCGGACATCGTCAAGCGCCGCGGCAAGTCCATCCGCCCTAAGACCGTGGGGCAATCCGAATACGTGCAGGCCATCGACAATAATACGGTGGTCTTTGGCATTGGCCCGGCCGGTTCCGGCAAGACCTACCTGGCGGTGGCGAAGGCCGTCCAGGCGCTGCAAAATAAGCAGGTCTCGCGCATCATTCTTACCCGTCCGGCGGTTGAGGCGGGCGAAAACCTCGGCTTTTTGCCAGGCACGCTCAATGACAAGATCGACCCGTACCTGCGCCCGCTCTATGATGCGCTGCGGGACATGCTCGATCCGGAGATGATTCCCAAGCTGATGGATGCCGGCATCATCGAGGTTGCCCCGCTGGCGTATATGCGCGGGCGCACGCTCAATGATGCTTTTGTCATCCTCGATGAGGCGCAAAACACCACCCCGGCGCAGATGAAGATGTTTTTGACCCGCCTGGGCTTTGGCTCCACCATTGTGGTCACCGGCGATATCTCCCAGGTAGATCTGCCACGCGGGCAGGTATCTGGCCTGCGTATTGTGCGGCGAATTCTCAATAACGTGGACGATATCCACTTTGCGGATCTCAGCGCCCAGGACGTGGTGCGCCATCAGCTGGTGGGCCGCATCGTGGATGCCTATGATTCCTTTGACAATAAGCAGGCTGCGGAAAACGAGGGGAAATAAGTGAGTATCGAGTTTCTCAATGAGTCGGGTTTTGATGGCGTCAACGAGGAGATGCTGATCGATGTCGCCTCCTATTCCTTCGGCGCAATGGACATCAACCCCGATGCGGAATGCACCATTACCTGCGTGGACCTGAAGTCCATCGAGGATCTGCACATCCGCTGGATGGACTTGGAAGGCCCTACCGATGTAATGAGCTTTCCCATGGATGAACTTACCCCCGGTGCCACTTCTGGTGGCGGGCGCCCCGATGCCGCCGATCCGGGGCCTGCAATGCTTGGCGATATCGTCTTATGCCCCGAGTTCGCCCTCCGCCAGGCCGATGCCGCCGGGCATTCGCTCGGCCACGAGCTCGCGCTGTTGACGGTGCACGGCTGCTTGCACTTGCTGGGCTACGATCACGCCACCGCGGCGGAAGAAAAGGAAATGTTTGCCCGGCAGAATGAACTGCTGGCGGATTGGTACGATGACCTCGCCGCACGCGGGAAGAGCTACCAGCCAAAGCCCTCGGGCCCGAAGGCCTTCCCAGACGCTGCCGAGCGAGCACGCCTTGATGAGCAGGTACCGGGCGGCGGCATTCCCGCGATTGGGGAACCACGCGACGAGGAACCCCGAGAATAATTTCGCCCCTTCCTTTGTCTCTGTGCACAGTCAGTAGCACAATGGATAGCTATGACTATCCTTTCCATCCAGTCTCATGTCACCTACGGCCATGTGGGAAATTCCGCGGCCGTCTTTCCCCTCCAGCGCGCCGGCCACGAGGTGTGGCCCGTGCATACGGTGAATTTTTCCAACCACACCGGATACGGTGACTGGGGCGGGCCGATGATTCCAGCCAGTGATGTCACGTCGATCATCGATGGCATCGAAAAGCGCGGTGCTTTTGAAAACATCGACGCCATCCTTTCCGGCTACCAGGGCGGCTCCGACATTGCCGATGCCATCGTGGATACCGTCCGCCGCATCAAGGCCGTCAACCCCAAGGCGCTCTACGCCTGCGACCCCGTGATGGGTAATGCGAAGTCGGGCTGCTTCGTTTCCGATGACATCCCGCCGCTGCTACGTGACCGCGTAGTACCCGTTGCCGATATCATCACTCCCAACCAATTCGAGCTGGGCTACCTCACCGATACCGAGGTCAGCACCTTGGACCAGACCTTGGCGGCGGTGAAGAAGGCGCAGGAAATGGGGCCGAAGACGGTACTGGTTACCTCCGTCAAGCGCCCGGAAACCCCTGCGGATCAGATCGAGATGCTCGCCGTGGACGGTGAGCGCGCATTCTTGCTCTCGACCCCGCTGTTGCCGTTTAAGCGCAACGGTTCCGGCGACGTGACCGCCGCGCTGTTTACCGGCCACTACGTTGAAACCCATGACGTGAAAGAAGCGCTGCGCCGCACCGCATCTTCCGTCTACGAGCTTCTGCGTACGACGTATGAAGCGGAATCCACTGAGCTGCAGCTTATTCAAGCTCAGGACGCCTTCGCCCACCCGAGTATGCAATTCCAGGCGGAGGAGCTCTAAAGCTGCACTGGTGGAGTGGTGTGGTCTGCAATCCGAGACAAGTAATCCGCTGTTTTGGTGCATAACTTGCTGAATACCTATAAAGTGATAGGTGTAACGTAATCAACGACGTGATTGGAGTCCCGTCTTGTCCAGCACCGGAAGTATCAGCGCATCCCCCGACGGCCTGTTGATGGCCCTTATTCAATACCCAGTTCCCGTAGTCAATTCCCCGGAAGACGTTCAAGCAAACGTCGATGAAATCTGCCGCATGGTGGCCTCGACCAAGGCTGGCTACCCAGACCTAGATCTCATCGTCTTTCCGGAATACTCCTCTTCGGGCCTGAACACCAAGATTTGGTCCTACGATGAATTCCTCATCGGCCTCGATGACCCCAAGGTGGACCAGTACAAGCAGGCTTGTAAGGATAACGACGTCTGGGGCGTCTTCTCCATCATGGAACCCAACCACGAAGAGGGGAAGCCCCCGTTCAACACGGCGATTATCATCAACTCCGATGGCGAGATTGCGCTGCACTACCGCAAGCTGCAGCCATGGACCCCCATCGAGCCGTGGTACCCGGGCGACTTGGGGATGCCGGTATGCGATGGCCCGAAGGGGTCCAAGCTCGCGGTCAATATTTGCCACGACGGCATGTTCCCTGAGTTCGCCCGCGAAGCCGCCTATAAGGGCGCCAATGTCTACATCCGCATCTCGGGCTATTCCACCCAAACCCAAGACCAGTGGATCATGACCAACAAGACCAACGCCTTCCAGAACCTCATGTACACGGCATCGGTGAACTTGGCGGGCTATGACCAAGTCTTCTACTACTTCGGTGAAGGCAATGTCTGCAACTATGACGGCCACATGATTTCTGAGGGCCACCGCAACCCGGGCGAAATCGTTACTGCAGAGGTATTCCCAGCGCTGGCTGATAAGGCGCGCATCAACTGGGGCCTCGAAAACAACATCTTCAACCTGGGCAATCGCGGCTACGTTGGCTACCCAGGCGGAAAGACCGAAAACTACCTCACCTGGGTAGAAGACCTTGCCAAGGGCGAGTACAAACTACCGTGGTCCGATGATGTCCGCATCAAGGACGGCTGGAAGTACTACCCGGACGGACCGCAGCTTGGCCCGCTTCCGGATGAATTCAAGAAATAGACACCCGGCTAAATCTCTTAGCTATTGAAGGCCCCGCACCCTCGTTTATTTTGAGGGTGCGGGGCCTTCGGGCTGGTGTTGGCCTAGAGGGAAAATCAAAAGGTCAGGGTCCTCGGGTATATCTGAGCGCGATTTGCTACATTTCAGGCGCGAATATGCTCAGTTGTTGCAGTGGACCTGTAGCATCTGCGAAAAGGTAGACGGGATACAGGTTCGAGGCACCGCTCTAGAGGCCTTCCCCTTGTGTTTCCAAGGGCGTTCCCGCGAGAGAATCTTCGTCATAGAATTCTGACGAGGCTCCACCCTGCGGCGGTCCCGAATATGGAGCGCCGCCGTTGCAAAGTTCTGGCCACTCGTCTGGATAAAGCAAGTATCCATTAAGGCCACCGCATACTCCTTCTGCGCGCACGGAACGCTGGAGTGCAGGGGTATTGCACAGTTCAGTTTGGTGCGAAGAGCCATCAGAAAATCTCCCGACTGCGCCAAGGCCCATTTCGCAGTACAACAGCTCTGGCTCAGCGGCTGCCGCTTGTGGTTGTGCGCCTGACTCCTCAGTTGCTACTTGGGCTTCTGGCTCTGCTGGGGTTTCGGAGGTGGGCTCTTGAGTAGTGGATTGTGCAACGTTGCTCGAAGAGGACGCACTAGATGAGCTGGATGATGAACTAGTAGAAGTACTTGTGGATTCCTCTTCGGAAGGCGAAGGGCCAGCATCAGGGGATGAACAGGCACTAATGGAAATGGTGAGAAGAGCGCCCAGGAGCAGTAGGGGAAACTCGGTTGGCATGGCGGAGTGCCTTTCAGGAAGCGGTGAGAAATACACCGAGGAGGAGAGAACGGTCTTAGCTTAGCCTGCAGATTTGTTAGCGCGTGAAACAATCGGAGATTTTGGTGCGGTGGGTTATCATTGCAGGTAATGAGTTCTGACATTGATACACAGTTTGATGCGGCATTCGAGGGCCTGCCAGATGACCCCGATGATGCTGCTCCGGAAGCCGCCGGGGAGAAGGCAGCTCCGTTAGATTATTCGCAGTACACGGATACCCCAGAAGGATTCCGCTCTGGATTCGTATCCTTTGTGGGCCGCCCGAATACGGGTAAATCCACGCTGACCAACGCGCTGGTGGGCCAAAAGATCGCCATTACCGCGGACCAGCCGGAAACGACCCGCCACACCATCCGCGGTCTGGTTCACCGCGAGGACGCACAGGTCGTCGTGGTGGATACACCGGGTCTGCACCGCCCCCGCACCTTGTTGGGCGAGCGGCTTAATGAAGTGGTTAAAGAAACGTATGCGGATGTGGATGTCATCGGCTTGACCATTCCTGCTGATGAGAAGATCGGTCCGGGTGACCGGTGGATCCTGGATAATGTGCGCTCGATTGCGCCGAAGACCCCCATCATCGGCATCGTGACCAAGCTGGATAAAGCCTCTAAGGACCAGGTGGGCGCGCAGCTTTTGGCCTTGCACGAGCTCTTGGCGCAAGAAGATCCGGAGGCCGTGGTGATTCCGGTTTCTAGTAAAAAGGGCGTGCAACTGGATGACTTGGTGCAGGTCATCGTGGAGCACTTGCCGGAGGGCCCGAAGTTCTACCCGGATGATCACATCACGGATGAGGGGCAAGAAAAGCGCATCGAAGAACTCATCCGTGAGGCTGCGCTCTCTGGCCTGAAGGCAGAGCTACCACACTCGGTTGCGGTGCAGATTGATGAAATGCTGCCTTCGCGCACGCGTGAGGGAGTGCTGGATATTCACGCCATCATGTACTTGGAGCGTCAAGGGCAAAAGCGGATCATCGAGGGTAAAGATGGCCTGCGTTTCCGCCGCATCGTGGGCAATGCCCGCAAGGAAATCATGGAGCTACTGGGCCAGAACGTGTACCTGGATCTGCGCATCAAGGTGCTGAAGAACTGGCAATCTGATGCCAAGTCGCTGGGCAGGCTCGGGTTCTAAAAGGCCATGCGCGAAAATTATCGCGACCGCGCCGTGGTCATTCGCTCCTATGATTTTGGGGAAGCCGACTGCGTCATCGTACTGCTCACCCAAAACCATGGGTTGGTGCGTGCGGTGGCCAAGGGCGTGCGCCGGGCAAAATCCCGCTTTGGATCGCGGCTGCAGCTCTTCGTCAATTTGGATGTTCAGCTGTATGTGGGAAAGAACCTGGCCACGATTTCCCAGGCAGATACGGTAAATTATTTTGGCGCGCGCCTCATTGAAGACTACGAGCGCTATACGGCCGCCTGCGCGGTCTTGGAATCGGCGGAGCGGCTCATCTACGCGGATGGCGACGGCGACCCGTACCTCTACAACGCAGGCGTAGCTGCGCTCGAGCAATTGCAAACCGATGAGCCGACACAAACGCTTGATGCGTTCTTATTGCAGGCCATGGCGCATGCCGGATGGGCGCCGAGCCTCTTTGATTGCGCCCAGTGCCAGCGCCCCGGCCCGCACCACGCCTTTCACCCGGCCGTCGGCGGCGCCGCTTGCCACGAATGCCGGCCGCCAGGTGCTGCGGAGGTGGATCCGGAAACCCTGCACCACTTGTGGCTTTTGGCACACGGCTACCCGACGGACCCGACGAATGCGCAGCGGCAGGAGGGGCATCGGCTAGCGCGGGCGCACCTGCAGTGGCACATGGAGCGAAATGTGTCCGCATTACAGGTGATGGAACAGTAAACTGTAGTCCGTGATTACCCCAGATCCTTCTCGCCGCCTGACCCCGCCGACTATCCCGGAAGAGCTGCTGCCGCGCCATATTGCGTTGGTGATGGACGGCAATGGCCGCTGGGCCCAGGAAAAGGGCATGAAACGCACGGAAGGCCACCGCAGGGGAGAGGCGGTGCTTCTCGATGTCGTCGATGCCTGCCTCGCCGCCGGTGTCCCGTACCTTTCGGCCTATGCGTTTTCTACTGAAAATTGGCGGCGCAGCCCGGAAGAGGTGCGCTTTTTGATGGGCTTTAACCGCGATGTGCTGCGTCGGCAGCGAGAGTGGCTCAATGAGCGTGGCGTACGCGTGGTGTGGGTGGGCCGACGCCCGCGCCTGTGGCGTTCGGTAATTAAAGAGCTCGAGACCGCCGAAGAATTGACCAAAAATAATACGAAAATGACGCTGGCCATGTGCGTGAATTACGGCGGCCGGGCGGAAATGGTCGATGGCGTGCGCCAGATTGCGGAAAAGGTCGCCGCTGGTGAGATTCGCCCGCGCGATATTAAAGAAAGCACCGTCGCAGAGCATCTTTATGATCCCGGTATGCCGGACGTGGACCTATTCTTGCGGCCTTCCGGTGAGAAGCGCACTTCGAACTTCCTATTGTGGCAGTCTGCCTACGCTGAGATGATTTATCAGGACAAGCTATTTCCTGATTTCACCCCAGAGGATCTCTTTGCCGCTATTGAGGAATATGCCCGCCGCGATCGCCGCTTCGGTGCCGTGAAGTAGGGAAATAGGGGATTAAAAACAGCGCGCGTGATTATTGTGCGGCGGCGCACTGCGAGCACACGCCGAAGATCTCCGCGTCGTGGCCGGTAAGCTCGAAGTTGTACTCGGTAGCTACGGCCGAAGCCCACTTTTCAATGGGGCCACCATCGATTTCTTCGGTGCGGCCGCATTTGGTGCATACCAAGTGGTGGTGGTGCGCGTCGGTTTCGCAATGGCGGTACAGGGTCTCGCCATTGGGCATGTGTAGCGCATCTACGGCATCAATATCGGACAGAGACTGTAGGGTGCGGTAGACGGTGGTGAGGCCGACCTTTTCTTGCCGCTCTTGGAGCTGGTGATAAATTTCCTTGGCGGAGGCGAACTTGTCGATGTCCCGCAGGACCTCAACAACCGCGGTGCGCTGTTTAGTATTGCGCGAGCCGAGCTTGGGGATACTCTCATGAATGGACATGACATTCATATTATCAACTCTTTTTCAACAAGCGCTATAATAAATCGTCTTTATATGCAGACCTGTTATTAAGAGGCGATTTTCGCCGCGTCTTCCAAAAGGGTTAAAACCTCCGGTGCGACCAGAGAGTAGGTCACCTCGCGCCCATTGCGTTCAGAGCTGACAATCCCTGCCTGCTTAAGTACTCGCAGGTGCTGGCTAATCAGTGGCTGAGACTTGCCAGTGGCTTTTACCAGCTCGTGTACGTAATGGTCGCGCTCCGCTAGGCGGGTAATAATGGAAATGCGCAGCGGGGAATCGAGGGCCGCGATAACGCTTGCGGCCGCAGAGTTATTAAATGCTAATTGAACGGTCGTCATAGGGAGTGGGCACCTTCAATACGGTATCTATTATCTGTCGACCACTACTATATTACCTCAAGTTGGTCATTACCTGTACATTAACCGATTTAAATTTGCACCCCCCTGATCGCACTACGGATGGGCGAAAAGGGTTAAACTGAATGAGATTGTCACGACTGTCCCCTACCAGAGGAGTCCTTTACAACCATGGCATCCCTTATCGATACCGTTGTTAATCTGTGTAAACGCCGCGGCTTGGTCTACCAGGCGGGTGAGATTTACGGCGGTTCCCGCTCCGCATGGGACTATGGTCCTCTCGGTGTGGAGTTGAAGGAAAACATCAAGCGCCAGTGGTGGCGCCACATGGTCCAATCTCGCCCCGACGTCGTGGGTGTGGATACCTCCGTCATCCAGCCGCGCCAGGTGTGGGTCTCCTCCGGCCACGTGGAGGTCTTTACTGATCCCCTGGTGGAATCCCGCCACACTGGTAAGCGCTACCGCGCCGACCACTTGATCGAGGCCTACGAGGAAAAGCACGGCCACGAGCCAGAAAACGGCCTAGCGGATATCAACGATCCGGAAACCGGCCAGCCGGGTGACTGGACCGAGCCGAAGGCCTTTTCTGGCCTGCTGAAGACCTTCCTGGGGCCAGTCGATGACGAGCAGGGCCTGCACTACTTGCGCCCGGAGACCGCACAGGGCATTTTCATCAACTTCAAGAACGTGATGACCTCCTCGCGCATGAAGCCGCCATTCGGCATTGCCAATATTGGTAAGTCCTTCCGCAACGAGATCACCCCTGGTAACTTCATCTTCCGCACCCGCGAGTTCGAGCAGATGGAGATGGAGTTCTTCGTCAAGCCGGGCGAGGACGAAGAATGGCACCAGTACTGGATCGATGACCGCTACAAGTGGTACACCGACCTGGGCATCAAGGAAGAAAACCTGCGCCTGTACGAGCACCCCAAGGAAAAGCTCTCGCACTACTCCAAGCGCACCGTGGATGTGGAGTACGCCTTCGGCTTCAAGGGCTCCAAGTGGGGCGAGCTGGAAGGTGTGGCCAACCGCACCGACTATGACCTGTCCGTCCACGATAAGGGCTCTGGCGAGGACCTGTCCTACTATGACCAGGCCAATGACGAGCGCTGGATTCCGTACGTCATCGAGCCGGCCGCCGGCCTGGGCCGTTCCATGATGGCGTTCCTGGTAGATGCCTACGACGAGGAAGAGGCGCCGAACGCTAAGGGCGGCACCGACAAGCGCGTGGTTCTGCGCTTGGACCGCCGCTTGGCGCCCATCAAGGTCGCCGTCCTGCCGTTGTCCAAGAAGGAGGAGCTGTCCACCCCGGCCCGCGAGCTCGCGGATAAGCTGCGCGCCTACTGGAACGTGGACTTTGACGTCTCCGGCGCCATCGGCCGCCGCTACCGCCGCCAAGACGAGGTCGGTACGCCATTCTGCGTCACCTTCGACTTCGATTCGCTCGAGGATAACGCCGTGACCGTGCGCGAGCGCGACACCATGGAGCAAGAGCGCGTAAAGATTGAGGATCTTGAGTCCTACCTCTCCGCGCGCCTGATTGGATGCTAAGCAGATGCACTACACCAGCTGGGATCGCTCCGACCGCGAAAAGCCCGTCCTCCTCGCTGAGGAAGGGCCGGAGCGCCTAGGCGTCTTTGCGGAGCATTCCGCCGAGGTGGACGGCAATTTTTGGCGCGTTGAGGTCAGCGATCTGGGCGCTTCGGTCACGCTTGATGATGGCTCCGTCTACCGCCTCGCCGGCCGCCTCGGCCGCGATAAGCGGCTGGAGGCCTCGCTCAATGGCCGCACCTTTCATTACGTCAATGAAAATAGCGGCGATTGGATCATTGATGACGTCGATGACAACAAGGTGGCACAGTTTTCCGCCAAGAATTCTGGTGTGCGCAAGGCCATCTTGGAATTCGAAGACGATGCGGAGGGTCTAAGCACCGCCGAGATCGCCGGCCTGAGCTGGTTCACCCGCGCAATTTTGGAAAAGAACACCAAAAATTCCGCGTTGGTATGGATCATCACGCTGGTGTTGGCCTCCATCGTTGCCCTGCTGGCGGTGCTCATCTTCTAATGGCGGGAACGATGCCGTGGCAGTGGAACGGAAATACCCTGCGCGACGTACGCGGAACCGACATCGCCTGGGTGCGAGATGGAGTACTGACCATTGCCGGCGCGCTTTCCGGGGATCCCGCACGCCCCGATATGCTTTTTGACGTGGAGACGTCTTTGGACGGTGCAACCGCCTCCCCGCGTTTTTTCCTGCGGGCCCGGCCGCGTGCCAGCCGCGGCGCGGATTCCGGTGCCGTGAAGCATAGTGAAGTCTCGCAGGCGGGATTGACCGTCACGCGCCTGCGCGCGACCTGCGGAGATGCCCACTACCTTTTGGAGCGCTCCGCCATCTTTGGCAAGCAGCGCCGCATCGTGGCCCTTGCCGAAGATGGTAGCGCGGAGGGCACCGAAGTTGCGCGCCTTACCCCGCGGGGCAATGGCCTGGAAGTCGCGGCCTCTGATAACAATGGCCTTCCGGACGTGGATGCGGTGGTGCTGAGCTATAGCTGCCTGCTTGTCGATGCCACACCGCGCATCGTGCGCGGCTAAGCGCCAACAAAGCAGGCCTTCTGCGCCGCGGTTAAGGGGAGCCCCGCTTAGAAGGAGCCGCCGCGGAAACCGCCTCCGCCACCGCCGCCGGAGAATCCTCCTCCGCCGCCACCGAAGCTGCCGCCGCCTCCGCTGAAACCACCGCCGAAGCCGCGGCCACCGCCGCCCAAGATTTGGCCTAAGACCATACCGGTGATGATATTGCCGGCCGCAGAACTCGTCTGCTGGCGTTGTTGCTGGCGGCGGTACTCATCGGAATCATCCTTGGCCCGTTGCAAGGCGGCTTGCGCTGCGGCAACGGCTTCGCGGGAGGATTGCAGAGCGCCGCGGATATCGCTGCGCTGGGTGTGCAGGGCTTGGGCGTGGAGACGCTTGGCATCGGCAAGCGCGGTGCGGGCGCCGGAACCAACGATGCGCCCGCGCGAGGAAATGAGATCCTCGGCGGCCTGAATATTGGATTCCGCCACCGACATTTGCTGGTGGAAAAGCTCGAGCTGGCGCGCGTGAGTGGAGGTCTTTTCCCGCACGCGGTCGAGGCCCTCATCAAGCTCGGTATCGATGCTCATAAGGGCGGTGTGCTGGCCCAAGGGATCCGTATCGCCCTGTTGCTTGGCGTCAGTGACCGCGGCAGAGGCGCGCTTAAGCAGCTCCTCGAGGGCCTCCCAATCCGCCTGGGTTCCCTGGGATTTGCCTTGGCGCTCCAGTTCGCGGGCTTCCTCGGCTTCGCCCTCGACCTCGGTAATGAGCGCGCCCAGATTGCGGCGCGCGGAGGAAATATTCTCCTCGGCGTGCTCTACACCGGTCAGGAGCCTATCGGTGACCTCCGTGGCATGCTCGATATCGCGGATAAGCCCCACGAGCGAACCCTGTTGGCCGGCAGGCTGACCTTGCACCTCGCGGGCTTGGTCCAGGAGCTTTTCCGCCTCATCGAGGGAGGCGCTCACCAATTCTGGGTTATCCGCAATGGAGGATAGGACCTCTGCGGAGTAGTCCTCTTGGAGCTTTTTCAGGGTACCTTCGGCGCCCGGCAGGCGGGTGCGCAGCCCGACGGTGCGCTGGGTGAGCTCGTCTAACTTAGAGTCGCTTTGCAGCAGCAGGTCTCGCATCCGGGCAAACTCTTCTGCCTGGCTATCTAGGGCGTCATCGGCTTGGCCGCAGGTAGAGACGATTTCTACCAACATTTGCCGGCGCTCGGCCTGGGACTCCGGAACTGCATCATCGAGGCGCTGGCGAATCTTGAAGGCCTTTTGCAGGGTAGAGGTGGAATGATTCATCGCCTTGGTAAACGGGCGGGTGCGCTCGGGCCCGAATTCAGACAGGGCGATATTGAGCTCTTCCTTGCCGCGGCGGATGGATTCATCCGTGGAGACCAACTCTTCCTGGGCCAATTTATCCAAGGTATCTAGCGGTAGCCGGTTTAATTGATCGGTATCTTCTGGCGCAATTTCGCGGGCGGACTCTAATGTCTTAGCCTGATTCTTCTTCGTGCTGCGGCGCGAGTAGTACCAAATGCCACCGCCTGCAGCGACGATGGCGGCGGCGCCACCGCCCAGCCAGGCCATGCCAGAAGAATCGGAGGAGCTGGAGTTACCAAGGGCGGCATCGGCGAGTGCGATCGCAGAAGCGCCGTATTCCTCGGCGGAGAGCTTGCTATAGGCGGCATCGTACATCTGATCCAGGCGGCCTTCGGGCCATTGATCGCCGGTCTGCACGCCCACCTGGCGCTCGTTCACACCAACGACATAGGCCGCGGAATTCGGGCCCTTCTCGTTGACGATGTTGCGCGCATAGCTCTCCGGATCAGTGCCTAGATCGTTTGCGAAGACAACGAAGATGATGAGCGACTGGTCTTTTTGTAGCTGGGTAATCTTCTCATTGATCTCCCTAATTTCCTCGGTGTTTAAGACCCCTGCCTCATCATTTACCCTATCCGTCACCGCCGCCGTATCCGGGGCTTGGGCGATGGTAGTGGTCTCCGCGGCTAAGGCCTGGCCTGCGCCAATGGAGGTGCAGCCGAGCAAAAATGCCGCGATGGTAGCGCGGCCGATTCGTGCACTAAGATTCATGCCCACAACTCTACCTGCCCGAACGCCCAATCCGGAGAACCTCCTTCGCAGGAAGTAGGGTGGGAAGTATTGTGAAATATGTCGTTGTTTTAGGCACCGCGCAATACGATGGCCGCCCCTCCCGCATCCTAACCGGGCGTCTGCGCCATGCCGGGGAGCTGGCCACCTCCCGCGGCCTGCCCGTTATAACCGTCGGCGGCCAGCTGCCCGGGGATCGATTTACCGAGGCCGGGGTCGCGCGCGATTACCTGCGCGAGAACTTCCCTGGGCTGCAGGTATCCGCCGTGGAGGAAGGACTCGATACGCGCGAGTCCTTAGCAGCAGTTATCGATGCCCACGGCATTGCCGATGCCATCATCGTCACCGATCCCTTGCACAGGTTGCGCACGTGGGTCATCGCCAAGCAGGAAGGGCTCAACGCTCAAGTTTCTGGCACACCCTATTATCCCGCTCGGCGCTTGTCCAAGCCTTGGTGGCGCTACCTCGCACACGAATGCGGCGGGCTGTTTTATATTGGGCTCGCCAGCAGTGTTTCTCCCCAGTGCGCGCGTGCCTGGAAAAGGCGCCTGTACCGCATCGAGCTGATGCTGCGGCCGAATCAGAAGCTGCGGCACGAAACGATGCAAAATAAAGACGCAGACCGCACGCAGGGGGAATAGACTAAAACGCCGTGTCTTACTCTTATGCTGCAGCTGATTTTGCCCGGCTGGCCGAAGAACGGCCCAAGGGATCCACGATTAGCGATATTGAAGAACACCGCGGGGTATTCTCCCGCGACCGCGCCCGCGTTTTGCACTCGGCTGCTCTGCGGCGATTGGCGGATAAAACTCAGGTCGTAGGCCCACGCGATGGCGATACCCCGCGCACCCGGCTTACCCACTCGCTCGAGGTCGGCCAGATCGCCCGCGGCATCGGCGCAGGCCTCGGACTCGATCCGGATCTCTGTGACATGGCCGGGCTCACCCACGATATCGGCCACCCGCCCTATGGCCACAACGGCGAAAATGCCCTTAATGAGGTCGCGCAGGGCGGTTTCGAGGGAAATGCGCAAACCCTGCGCATCCTCACGCGGCTCGAACCCAAGGTCTTAGTCGAGGACGCCGATGGCACCGCCTACAGCTTTGGCCTCAACCTCACCCGGGCCGCGCTCGATGGTGCGTGCAAATATCCCTGGACCAAGACCAATCCGGATGGCACCATCAACCGCAAATACGGCGCTTATGATGAGGACGCTGACCTTTTAGCGTGGCTGCGCGAAGGCCATAGCGATAAGCGAAAGTGCATCGAAGCCCAGGTCATGGACTGGTCCGATGATATTGCCTATTCCGTGCACGATGTGGAAGACGGCATCATCTCCCAGCGCATTTCCTTGAACGTGCTGTGGGATTTGGTGGAGCTAGCCCACCTTGCAGAAAAGGGCGCCGAGGCCTTTGGCGGAACTGCCGATGAGCTCTTGGAAGCCGCCGATAGCCTGCGCAACCTCGATGTCATCAACGCTCTTGGGAATTTCGACTACACCCTGCGCGATTATGCCAAGCTGAAAAAGATGACCTCTGAGCTGGTGGGACGCTATGTGGGCGCCACCATCGGTGCCACCTCGGAGGCGAATGCCGAACTTATCAGTGCCAATACGCTCGGCCGCATGCACGGTGACCTGCACGTTCCGCCCTTGGCGCAGGCAGAGGTCAAGCTCCTCAAGACGATTGCTGTGCTTTATGTAATGGATGAACCAGCGCACCTAGCGCGCCAAGACCGCCAGCGCGAACGCATCTACCGCGTCTACGACTACCTCGTTGCCGGTGCGCCCGGTTCGCTCGATGCCACTTTCCGCCTGTGGTGGGAGCAGGCCGATACCGACGCCGCTCGCGACCGCGCCATCATTGATCAGATCGCTTCCATGACCGAATCCCGCCTCGAGCGGCTTGCCCGCCGAAGCGCTGACCTTTCGGGGTTCTTGGACTAGTAGCTATGCAGGCCGTGGGGCTCCTTCGGAGGAACTTCGGCGCTGGTGTTCGCGAAAAGTGCAACCTCTGCTGCTATTTTTGAGGCGGAAAAGTGATATCTGAGGGCGCGCAATGCTCAGTTATTGCAGTGGACCTATAGCATCGCGGAATGTCAGCATCTGCAGAGTAGCTATTAGCGTGCGAGCCTAACGCCTTCATCCTGGGCGATGGCCGCGATGGCCGCGAAGTCATCCAATTCCATTTCCATGTTGGCTGCGACGATGGTGGAGACCTCATTCTCGCGTAGGAATTTAGCTAGATCCTCTAGGCTGCGCGGGCCACAATCCACGCAACCATGGGTGCGTCCTAAGGCATTGAAGAAATCCGTACGGGTACGGATGGGTTCCGTAATTAAAATGCGGTGCACTATTAGTCCTCTGCGTCCGGGATAGAACAGAATGTTTGGTAATGGTCGTCGGTGTAGTACCACACATCGGGGTCGGTTTCGGTGCCGCCGCCGGTGACGATGCGCCTCGAACCGCGATGGTTACTGCCAGGGGTTTCTACCGTGTACTCGCGGTAGTAGTCCTGCGCCTGCTTGGGGAGGACGCCTTCATAATTGCCAAAATGGGAATTGTCATTGTCGGGGTAGTCATAGGGGCCACCGGCGAGAATATCGCCTGCGGTTTCTTCGGCCTCGCTGGGAAGGGAAGAAATAGCGCAGGTCTCATCCGTCGACGTTGCATCCTCATCACCGCCGAGGTCGAAGCCGAAGTAGCTAGCACCTGCGACGATGGCGAGTCCACCAAGGGCCACTGGAAGCGATTTCTTAGACGCTTTGGACTTGGACATGCTCCCTATTGTTGCAGGAAATATCTCGAAAACATAAACGTCCACCGTGTCAAGGCCAATATTCAAAATTGCCCCGTCACGGGGGTGGGAATACCCGGGGAGAGGCCGCCACACATGTGGGTAAAACACGGTGATTCTGTGTACTTGTTGAGTGGCACCGCCCAATGCGACCATCCTGGCTTTGGCAGTTAAGCATCCGATAAATGGGCGGGGTAGTCTGTAGCCATGGCAAAGGGCAGAATTCCGGACAGTGATATCCAAGCTATCCGTGAACGCGCGCCTTTAGAAGAAATTGTAGGCGAATATGTGCAGCTCAAACCAGCAGGGCATGATTCTTTGAAGGGCTTGAGCCCTTTCAAGGATGAAAAGACACCGTCCTTCCACGTCCGCCCGCAGCGCGGTTATTATCACTGTTTTTCCACCGGAAAAGGCGGCGATGTATTCAGCTTCCTAATGGAAATGGAACAGGTCTCTTTTCCGGAGGCCGTGGAAGCCGTAGCGCAGAAGATCGGCTACCACATTAATTACCAGGGCGGCTCGACCGGTGCCCGCAATGAGAAGCCGGGTACTCGGCAGCGGCTAATCGCTGCGAATAAGGCGGTGCACGAGTTCTACCGGAAGCAGCTGGAAACCCCGGAGGCGGCAACGGCGCGCAATTTTTTGCTGGACCGCGGGTTTAGCCGCGAGGTTATTTATGATTTCGAGTGCGGATACGCCCCAGAAGGTTGGGACACCGCCACAAAGCACCTGTTGCGCATGGGGTTTTCCTTTGAAGAGCTAGAGGCGGCCGGCATTTCCAAGATGGGCAAGCGCGGTCCCATTGACCGTTTTCACCGCCGGTTGCTGTGGCCCATTAAGGATCTTTCCGGCAACGTCATTGGCTTTGGCGCGCGCAAGCTCTTTGATGATGACAAGCTGGGCAAGTACATGAATACGTCCGAGACCATGCTTTATCACAAGTCCAAGGTGCTCTTTGGGCTGGATTTGGCCAAGCGCAATATCGCAGAAGGACACCAAGCTGTGGTGGTGGAAGGCTATACGGATGTGATGGCCATGTACGCGGCAGGCATTAAGACTGCCGTGGCCTCATGCGGTACGGCCTTTGGTGGGGAGCACCTGCAGGTGCTGCGCCGGCTCATGCTGGATGATTCCTATTTCCACGGCGAGCTCATCTACACCTTCGATGGTGATGAGGCGGGACAGAAGGCCGCGATGCGTGCCTTTGACGGGGAGCAGAAATTTACCGGACAATCCTTCGTCTCTGTGGCGCCAGACGGCATGGACCCGTGCGATCTGCGCCTTGAAAAGGGCGATGCCGCGGTGCGCGATCTGGTGGCAGACCGCATCCCCATGTTTGAATTCGTCATTCAGTCGGTTATTGCTGATTTCCGGATTGATACTGCCGAAGGCCGCTTGCAGGCTTTGCGGCGGGCGGTGCCCATCGTCGCGCAAATCCGGGACCAGCCCCTGCAGCGCGAGTACGCCCGCCGGCTTGCCGGCTGGGTGGGCTGGAACGATCCGGAAGAGGTGCTCCGCCAAGTGCGCGCGGAGGCGAAGAAACCGAAGAAGGCGGATAAGCCGACGATACGCCGCTTTGATAATGCACAGCCGCAGCCGGCGCAGCAGGATGTGCCCATGATCCATCCGCCCAGCCCGAAGGAGACCCATCTGTGGCCGCAGCGGGAGGCGCTAAAGTTGGCCTTGCAGATGCCGGAGGTAGTTGGCTCGTACTTTGATGGCATTACTGCCGATGCCTACACCAACGACGCCTACCGCATTGTCCGGCAGGCGATTTCCGCAGTGGGCGGGGCAGACAAGGGCGCCACTATGTCCGGGGTGGATTGGATTGCCGCCGTTGCTGGGGAAATGCAGGATCTGACGGGAAGGAATTTCGTCTCCGAGCTGGCAGTCGAGGCCATCCTGCCCACGGACGTAGGCGCAGAAAAATATGCGGATTCCGTACTCTCGCGGCTGCAGGAAACCGTCGTGGGCGATCAGATTGCACAGCTGAAAGCCCAGTTGGGCCGGATGCGGCCTACCGATGATGAGGCCGGCTATAACTCCCTGTTCGCGGACCTCATTGCCTTGGAGCAGGCCCGCCGCGAGTTAAATGACCGCGCCTTTCGCGGTACGCCAGGTATATAAAATCCCCGGGCAGGCACTCGAGCGCTAGTTCAGGTGCTGCGCGGGGAAGGGCTAACGGGGAAAGGTTTTAATCCTCATCGGGTTCATAAATCCGGTCTGCCTGTGGAGCCTGGTTCCCGCGAGCCTTGCCTTTGCCCCGGCGCTTTTCGGAAAGGTCGTGGATTTCGCGCATGCGTGGCTCGGGATCCAGGCGGTTGGCTACCATCTTGCGCGCGGAACGCACCGCGGATTTGGTGGCGGGGGAGTTGACGGTCTTTTGGTAGGCGCTTTTCATTTGGTGGTAGCGCTTGCGGCCCGCTTTGGTGCCAAATACGTACCCTGCGGCGGCGCCGAAGACGAATTGGATCATTATTGACTAATTCCCCTTTATCCTATGCGAGCAAAAGTTCCTCTCTAGCTTACCGCGTAAGTACGGTTTCGCGCCGAAACCGCCCGCTGGAAGTGCCTTCCTGTTTTCATCGGCGCCCATTCGCGCTAGATTGAGTTAATGATTCTTCATCAGCAGCGAGATTCGGCCATGGCCGCCGCGGTGGCATTTGCTGCACTCGCCACGGCGGGCTTGTCCGCGTCTGGTGCCGAACCGTCCGAGGAAACATGGTTCTGGGTGGAGTAGGCAGGGAGGCATCGATTAGCTTGAGCGGTCATATAACTATTTGTTTAAAAAAGCGCTGAGAAAGGTTAGCGCGCAGTTCATATTTCCTTAACGTTAGCTGGTTAGTGTGCAGAGGAAATCACTTCTAGCTGAAAGTTGCGTTATATGACCCGTATTTTCAATCGTGGTGTTTCGCGTCGAGTACTTGCTCTCGGAGCGGCCGCCAGCTTCACCGTTGCTTCCTTTGCACCCGCTGCGCAGGCGGGTGAGCTTTCGTCCAAGGTGCCGCAGGTACAGGGATCTAGCAGTGGATCCAGTATCGGCCCCTCTCCAGTGCAGCACCCAGGCGCGCCGGTTCCTCAGCCCTTTGGTGTGGACTATCTGGCAGGCTTTGAATCCGATATTTCGTCCTACCAATTTGGCAACTATTGGCAGGTTGTCCGCGAGTTTGACCAGATTAAGCACCAGCCTGAGGTCCTTGAAGAAAACATGGATAAGGTAGTGGCCATTAACAATGCGGCTGCCGATGACCCTGAGCTGATCGCCCGTGCGCAATCCGATGCCAAGGCAAGCTCCGGTGGGATGCTCGAGGCCATTTCTGACTCCATGGGGGAGAGCCTAGGCGGCGCATTCCGCGAGGCCTTGG
Organism: Corynebacterium limaceinasi; assembly: GCF_046717465.1. Classification (NCBI taxonomy): domain Bacteria; kingdom Bacillati; phylum Actinomycetota; class Actinomycetes; order Mycobacteriales; family Corynebacteriaceae; genus Corynebacterium; species Corynebacterium limaceinasi. The sequence continues at coordinate 1,865,968 of NZ_CP177100.1, read as the reverse complement.
CAGAGCATCGACTGCCAAAGACTCAGTACCTGCTGGGCAATGGCTACGCCGCCCGTGCTGGTGGACTGGCTAGCTCCACCTTCGCAGAAAAGTACTACTTCCGCTATGACCGCCCATTCGTGCAGGCACCCGATGCTATTAACCGCTACGAAGACGAGTCGAAGGATCTCTATTCCACTTCGCCGGCTTTCCCTTCTGGGCACACTAACCAGGCAACGTGGATCACCACTTTGATGGCTTCTATGCTTCCGGAGGTAGGCCCGCAACTAATGCTGCGCGGCGCCGAAGCAGGAAACCACCGCGTCGTACTGGGTGTGCACTACCCATTGGACGTCATTGGTGGACGCATGACCGGTCAAGCTGCGGCGGCGGATCGCTTGAACGATGACCGCATGCGCGATGCATTGCAGCAGGCTGCGCAGGAAATTCGTGAAGAGATTCAGTGGCGTACGGGCAAATCTGTAGAAGAACTCGTCGCACAAGATAGGGCCGATGGTAAGGAATACCGATCCACTACAGATGCTGTAGACGAATACACGGATTTCTTGGATTATGATTTCACTCCAAGCAATCCGACGGATGCGTCGATGGTTGTGCCGCAGGCCGCCCCGGTACTCCTCGCCGCTTCCCACCCGGACCTGACTCCGGAACAGCGCGCCGAGGTGCTACGCCAGACCGCACGCCCTGCCGGCAATCCATTGGATTGGCAAGGCAAGGACGGCTCCTGGCAGCGGCTTAACGTTGCCCGTGCCATGGCGGCGCAAGTCAACGTCAATGCAGATGGCAGCGTGAGCGTCCAAGGCTAGCTTGGTCGCCCGCCCCGAAACCGCCTAGGCCCTCACTGCGAGGACTAGGCGGTTTCGATTATGGCGGCAAGGCCCTGGCCGCCGCCGATGCACATCGTAACCAGCGCGCGCTTGCCGCCGGTGCGGCGCAGGTGGTGCGCGGCGGTAACCACGATGCGGGCACCGGTCGCTCCCACTGGGTGGCCCAGCGAGATGCCGGAGCCATTGGGGTTCAAGCGAGGATCTTCGGGGGAAATACCCCACTGATCTAGTACCGCGAGGGCTTGGGCGGCAAAGGCCTCATTGAGCTCGATGAGATCGAGGTCATCGAAGGTGAGATCGAGGCGGTCCATGACCTTGCGGGTTGCCTCAACCGGTGCGATGCCCATGCGCTCTGGCTCCACGCCGGCAAGCGCCCAACCCTTCAAGACCACCATCGGCTCGAGACCAAGCTCGTCGGCCTTGTCACGGGTGGTAACGAGGACGGCGGCGGCGCCGTCGTTTTGACCGGAGGCGTTACCCGCGGTCACCGTGGCCTCGTCGTCCTGCTTGCCCATCACCGGGCGGAGCTTGGATAGCTTTTCCACGCTGGAATCAGCGCGCACGTGTTCATCCTTGTCCACGATGATGGGATCACCCTTGCGCTGGGGGACGGAGACGGGGACGATTTCGGTATCGAAAAGCGCCTGCTCCTGCGCGCGGGCAGCGTTGTGGTGGGAACGCACCGCAAGCTCATCCTGTTCCTTGCGCGACAGGGAACGCTCGCGGCGGAGGTTTTCGGCGGTTTCGATCATGCCGCTGGGGATGGGGTGGTTTTTACCACCGGCGGTTTCGCGGGCCTCCTGGAGGCGATCGCGAAAGACCATGTTTCCGCCCTTCGCACCCCAGCGAATATCGCCGTCCACGGTGTACTCGGTGCGCGACATGGATTCGGCACCGCCGGCGATGACCACCTCGGCCGCGCCGGTGGCGACGTGGGCGGCGGCGGTGACGATGGCTTGCAGGCCGGAGCCGCAGCGGCGGTCGAGCTGCATGCCGGTCACGGAGACGGGGAGGCCGGCATCGAGGGCGGCGACTCGGCCCAAGGCAGGCGCAGCGCCGTTCGGGGAGGCTTGGCCGAGGATGATGTCATCGATGATGTTCGGGTCGATGCCGGATTCTTCCACGATGGTGGATACCACCAGGCTGGCCAGATCCTGGACGGGGACGGATTTGAGCGCGCCGCCGTAGCGGCCGACTGGGGTGCGCTTGGGGTAGCACAGGACAACGTCTTGAGTATGCATGGATTCTCCTTAGGAAATTTCGGTGGTAGTGAGATCGTGGGAAATGGCCGCGCAGGTAGTGAGGAGCTCGGGGAGGAGCTGCGCGGTGAGATCTTGGGTGGAATACACGGAGGTCTGGGTGGAAATATTGATGGCCGCCACAGCGCGCCCGGTGCGATCCCGGATGGGAACGGCGATGGAGCGCAGGCCTATTTCTAGCTCTTGGTCCACGATGACCCAGCCGCGCCGTCGGACCTCGCCGAGGCGGGCCCGCAGTGCATCCTGGGATACCAGGGTATGCGGGGTGACCTGCTCGAGCGGAGCGGTGGTGGCGAAGTACTCATCCAGCTCCGCCGGCGTTAAATCGGCGAGCAGCACCTGGCCCATGGACGTGGCGTGCGCCGGGAAGCGCGTACCGATGGTGATATTGGTGGACATAATGCGGTGAGCGGCGGCGCGGGCGATATAGACCACGGTGTCGCGGTCGAGCACGCTCACGGAGCAGGACTCATCGAGTTTGGTGGATAACTCCCTCAAATGGGGCTGGGAAATATCCGGCAGTCCCAAGCTCGATAGATAGGAGTAGCCCAGTTCCAAAACGCGCGGGGTGAGCCAAAAATCCGAGCCATCGGTGCGGGCGTATCCTTCCGCGACAAGCGTGTGTAAAAAGCGACGTGCGGTGGCGCGCGCTAGGCCTGTGACCTCGGCAACCTGGGCCAGTGTTTGCCGCGGGCGTTCGCCATTAAACGAGTGAATGACATTGAGTCCGCGGGCTAATGATTGCACTACGGGGGTATCTGCCACGGTGTGTCCTCCAAGCTATTTTTAGGGTTAAGTGTCCCAGGTCTCTTCAGTGTACCCGATCGTGTTCGCATTCTGAACCCTTGTGCTGTCTGTGAACCGCACGTAGTCTAAGGCCCATGTTGAATAAAGTCATAGCCTCAGTAGAGGAGGCCGTCGCGGATATCCCGGACGGTTCCTCCATCGCGGTGGGCGGATTCGGCCTTGTGGGTATTCCAGCGCAACTCATTGCCGCGCTGCGTTCCCAAGGCGCGAGCGAGCTCACCATCATTTCCAATAACCTCGGTACGGATGATTTCGGCCTTGGCCTACTACTCAAGGATCACCGCATCGCCCGCTCCATTGGTTCCTACCTGGGAACCAATAAGGAATACGCGCGCCAGTACCTCGAGGGCGAGCTTACCGTCGAATTTACCCCGCAGGGCACCCTGGCAGAGCGCATGCGCGCCGGTGGCGCGGGCATTCCGGCCTTCTACACCAAGGCTGGCGTGGGCACGCCGCTTGCCGATGGCGATATCCCCACCCGCTACAACCCCGACGGCACCATCGCGGAGACCTCCGCACCGAAGGAAACCCGCGAGTTCAACGGCGAGCTCTACGTCATGGAAGAAGCCCTTACCCCGGACTTCGCCTTCGTCCATGCCGCCCGCGCGGACCGCTTTGGCAACCTTGCCTTTAATAAGACCGCGCAGAACTTCAACCCCGATGCGGCCAAGTCCGCCGATGTCACCATCGTGCAAGCGGAGCAGCTGGTTGAAGCGGTTCCGCCCGCAGAGGTGGATGTGCCCGGAATCTACGTGGACCGCGTAGTGGAAGTGGGCAAACAAGAAACCGGAATCGAATTCAGGACGGTGAGCAAGTAATGACCTGGTCACGCGAAGAAATGGCGGCACGCGCCGCACAAGAACTGGACAATGGTGACTACGTCAACCTGGGCATCGGCATGCCGACGCTCATCCCGGGCTACCTGCCAGAGGGCCGCGAGGTGGTCCTGCATTCTGAGAACGGAATCCTGGGCGTTGGTGCCTACCCTGAAGAGGACAAGGTTGATCCGGAGCTCATCAATGCCGGTAAAGAAACCATTACCGAAGCCCCAGGTGCATCCTTCTTCTCCTCGTCCGAGTCCTTTGCCATGATCCGCTCCCGCGCCATTGACGTCGCGGTGCTCGGTGCCATGGAGGTATCCCAGTTCGGCGACCTGGCCAACTGGATGATTCCCGGCAAGATGGTCAAGGGCATGGGCGGTGCGATGGATTTGGTGCACGGCGCCAAGCGCATCGTGGTGATGATGCAGCACGTATCCAAGCACGGCGATTCCAAGATTCTGGCAGAGTGCCAGCTGCCGCTGACCGGCGCTCGCTGTGTGGATCTGATTATCACCGACCGCGCTGTATTCACCGTGGACGAGCTGGAGGGCCTGACGCTTATCGAGGTCGCCGAGGGTGAAACCGAGGAGTCCATCCGTGAGGTCACGGACGCACCCTTTAAGGTAGCGCTCGATTAATTAGTTGTGGACGTGAAAATCGCCGCTTCCCGGGAGAGACTGGGAAGCGGCGATTTAGTGTTTCGCGGGTGGATTAGACATCGCGCAGGTCCACGCCCTTGGTTTCAGGCAGAATGTACATGCTGATAAGCGTCAGGATGCACAGTGCGACGACGTAGAAGCCAGAAGCCCAGGTAAGGCCGTGGGCTACGAACCACTGGTAGATATACGGTGCGGTACCGCCGAAGACGGCAACGGACAGCGAATAGGCCAGGCCGATGCTGCGGGTGCGCTGGGCGGTGGGGAAGACCTCGGACATGATGGAGGACAACAGCGCGCCGCCGGCGGCAACGATGACCACACCGACGGTGGAGGCCACCAGCAGGGTCCATGGGCGATCATCGATGAAGTTCATCAGTGGGATCTGCAGGATGGCTAGGCCGATGGCGCAGATGTAGATCACTGGCTTGCGGCCGATTTTATCGGACAGGCTGCCCCACAGCGGTAGGGCAATGAGACCGGCGGTCTGTGCGGCCACGGTGACCCAATAAGCACCCTGAATGGACATCCCCTCGTGGCTAATGGCGTAGGTGGAAACATAGGAGGTCCACGTGTAGTGCGAGGCCGTAACGCCGGAGACCATACCCACGACGAGCAAGATATTCTGCCACGCCGGGCGGACAACAGAGGCAGGCTTTTCCGAGTTCACGGACTTCTTGGTGCGCTTCGGAGCCTCAACGGTGGGCTCGGCGCTATCGATTTCCTGGAAGTGATCCGATTCCTTCATGTGGCGGCACAGGTACAACGCAACCAACGCTGCGGCGGCACCCAGGAGGAACGGAATGCGCCAGCCCCAAGCGCCAATCTGCTCGTCCGTCAGGACCAGTGAAATGCCGCCACCCAAGACGTAGGCGATGACCGAGCCGCCGAAGATGGAGACATAGACCATGGAACCCCAGCGGCCGCGGTGGGCGTTCGGGGCGATCTCAGGGATGTAGCTATTGGCAGCTGCGGATTCACCACCGTGTGCAAACCCCTGTAGCACGCGGATGAAGAGCAGGCCGACGGAGGCCCAGATACCAATGGATTCGTAGGTGGGCAGCAAGCCGATGAGGACCGAGGCGCTAGCCATCATGATGATGGTGGTCATCAAGACGGTCTTGCGGCCGCGCTGGTCGGCGATGTGGCCAAAGACGATGCCGCCCAGCGGGCGGACCAAGAAGCCGACGGCGAAGACACCGAAGGTGGCAAGCAGTGCGGAGGCGTTATCGCCCTTGTCGAACATCGCCGCGGCGATGAACGGGGCGAAGACCGCATAGGAGCTCCACTCGTACCATTCCAGGACCTGGCCGGTCAGGCTGGCTGCGAGGGATTTGCGGTCTGTTTTTGTCGCGCCCGATGACTTAGTGGGCGTGGGGCTCGGCGGGGCGGTAGAAGTCATTGTTCCTCCTAGGTATGGGTCCGAAATGTTGAGAAGGATATTACGCACATCACACTTCGCTTAGACCGCGATGTAGGCCACGAAAGCGGCAGCGCTACAGGGGCTGATTTGGTTACCGACTAGAAAGTGCATGTCGTCCACCACTTTTCAGGGGGAATGCCCATAAAAACTCGCTGTTCACTAAGTGAACGGTAGTGCGCACTGTGACCCCGTATAGGGGTATTTGTATAAATTCTTTGCCGTGACGAGCTTGGAATTCGTAGGAAAAGGTCATTTTTGGCCGGAATTCCGGCGCTGAAAATTTAGGTGTGGTGTAGCGTGTGAGCCACGACACGGAAGGTTCTCGAAGAGTCTTGAACCACCAAAGTGAACCATCACTGTGAACCAACCGAGTCTTTCCGGAGCCACACCCTAAGGAGGGATTTATGACTGCTCTTAGTCCCGAGGAACTAAGCACAGAAGGCCTCGCCGAAATCATGGCCGCGGGCGGACGCCCGGCCGATAGCGAGCGCAAGATCAACATCATCGATACCACCCTGCGTGATGCGCACCAGAGCATCTGGGCCACCCGCATGACCACGAGTCACATCCTGTCGCTGTTGGATGACATCACCAACGCCGGTTTCGAGCACGTGGACTTGGTAGCGCCCATCCAGTTCGACGTGTCCGTGCGCTACCTCAAGGAAGACCCGTGGGAGCGCGTTCGCCTCGTACACGAGAACGCCGCGCCGGGCACCAAGTTCCGCGCCCTGATTCGTTCCAAGAACCTGGCCTCCTTTGACTTCCTGCCGGATGACGCCATCTTGAACTGGACCGAGCGTCTCTACGCCAATGGCTTCCGTGTGATCGGTTCCTTCGATGGCTTGAATGACATCGACAACATCGACCAGGGCCTCAAGCTGGCTAAGGAACTCGGTGCCGAAACCTTCGGCGCATTGTCCTACTGCTTGAGCCCCGTACACACCGATGACCTGTACAAGCGAAAGGCCACGGAGCTGCTCGAGCGCACCGATGTGGACCGCATCATGCTAAAAGACGCCGGCGGCCTGCTTACTCCGGATCGTTTGAAGACCCTCATCCCGGCGATCCGCAGCTCCATCGGTGACGTCCCGCTCGAGGTACACACCCACTCGCTGACCGGACTGTCCCCGCTGACCTACCTCTACGCTGCAGAATTGGGCGTGGACTCCATCCACACCTCCATCGCCCCGCTGGCCAATGGCCCGGGACAGCCGGCCACCCAGGCCGTAGTGCGCGATCTTCGCGCACTGGGCTACACGGTGGACGTTGACGATGAGCGCATCGATTCCGCCAGCGAGCGCATTCAGGAAATCGCCGATACGGAAGATAAGCCAGTTGGCGTTCCGCGCGCATTCGATGGCCTGCACTACATGCACCAGCTGCCCGGCGGCATGCTCACCAACTTCGAATCCCAGCTGGAAACCGCTGGGTTGGGTGACCGCTTCGAAGAGCTGCTGTACGAGGTCGCACGCGTGCGCGAAGAGCTCGCATACCCCATTATGATTACGCCGTTCGCCCAGTTCGTAGGAACCCAGGCCGTCATGAATGTGACGACGGGTGACCGATACTCCGTGGTCCCGAACGAGATTAAAAAGTACGCCTTGGGCTACTATGGCGAGCCGCTCGCCCCGCTGGACCCAGACGTGCTGGAGAAGATTATGGCCAACGGTTCCTCCGAAATTACGGAGGAAATCCCAGAGCTCAAGCCGGTTCTGCCGGACCTGAAGAAGGCCCACCCGGACGAGGACATCGACACCCTGTTGCTGCGCGTGATGTTCGCCGGCAGCCAGGTCGATGAAATGAAGCGCTTCGTGGCCGAAGGCCGCGGCGGCGAGGGCGAAGGCGTCAAGGGCGGCGTCCTTACCTCCCTGGTACAGCAAATCTACGACTCTTCCGATACCACCGACTTCCACCTCAAGACTTCCGATTTGGAAATCAACCTCACCAAAGGAGAAAAGTAACCATGACTGATTCCACCAACTTGCACGACCTGAAGTCCCTGCTGAAGTGGGCCAACCTGTCTGATGACATCCAAGAGCTGCAGATCAAGTACGGCGACGTCGAGCTCGCGATGTCCCGCACCCCAGGCGGCCTGAACCGCCCGGCACCGGCTCCGGAAGCCGCTCCGGCCGCAGCTCTAGCTGCCGCACCAGCACAGGACGCAGCCCCAGAGGCCGCCCCAGCCCCAGCCGCTGAGCCAGAGTCCAAGCCTGCTCCGGCGCAGGAGGAAGCTCCGAAGGAAGAGGCAAAGGCCTCCGGTTCCGGTGAGCCGTCCGCAGAAGGCGAGACCGTGAAGGCTCCCATGGTCGGTACCTTCTACGCCGCTCCGAAGCCTGGCGCAGATCCGTTCGTCAAGGTGGGCGACGAGGTTGAGGTTGGCCAGGTGCTGTGCATCGTCGAGGTTATGAAGCTGATGAACAACATCGAGTCCAAGGTTGCTGGCACCGTGAAGGAAATCCTTGTAGATAACGAGGACGCCGTGGAGCACGGCCAGCCCATCATGGTCATCCAGCCGAAGTAATCGACCTGGAGGAAAATATGTCAGATCTACTAGGTAGCGTGCTCATCGCTAACCGCGGTGAGATTGCGCTTCGCATCATTCGCGCCTGCAAGGAATTGGGCATCAAGTCCATCCTTACTTATTCCGAAGGCGATAAGGACTCCTTGCCGGTAAAACTCGCTGATCAAGCAGTGTGCATCGGCCCGGCGAATGTTTCCAAGAGCTACAACAGTCCCGAGCTGGTCATCTCCGCAGCCATGGCGTACAAGGCAGATGCCATTCACCCGGGCTACGGCTTCTTGTCCGAAAAGCCGGACTTTGTCCGCATGGTGGAAGAAGAAGAGATCGGCTTTGTTGGCCCTTCGGCTGAGCACATTGGCTTGATGGGTGACAAGATCGCGGCTAAGCGCATCGCCAAGTCCGCCGGTGTTCCCACCGTTCCGGGCTCCGACGGCGTGGTCACCGAGTTCGACGAAGCGCTTGAGGTTGCCCATAACACCGGCTTCCCGCTGCTGATTAAGGCGGCCGCCGGTGGTGGTGGACGCGGTATGCGCGTCGTGGAATCCGAGGACACGCTGGAAAAGGACCTCAACGAGATCATGAATGAGGCTGAGTCCGCGTTCAATGACCCGTCGGTCTACATCGAGCGTTTCTTGACGGATATCCGCCACATTGAGATCCAGGTGCTGGCCGATGGCGAAAACGCCGTCGCCCTGGGCGAGCGCGACTGCACCTCGCAGCGCCGCAACCAGAAGCTCATTGAGGAAGGCCCTTCGCCGGTGTTGACCGATGAGCTGCGCCAGGAGATGCAGGAAGCCGCGATTAACCTGTGTAAAGAGGTGAAGTACAAGAACGCCGGAACCATCGAGTTCGTCTTCGATAACACCGAAGATAAGTTCTACTTCATCGAGATGAACACCCGCATCCAGGTGGAGCACCCGGTTACGGAGATGATCACCGGTGTGGACCTCATCAAGGAGCAGCTGCGCATTGCCTCCGGGCAGAAGCTATCCATCACCCAGGATGATGTGGAGATTCGTGGCCACGCCATCGAGTGCCGCATCAACGCCGAGGATCCGAACCAGAACTTCGCGCCGCGGCCGGGCAAGATCGAGCACTACCGCGTGCCAGGTGGCTTCGGTGTGCGCATGGATACCCACATCGAAACGGGCTACACCATCCCGCCGTTCTATGACTCCATGGTGGGCAAGCTCATCGTATGGGCAGAAGACCGTGATGAGGCCATTACCCGCATGCTGCGCGCCATCGACGAGCTGCAGGTAGAAGGCGTTGTTACCACGGCGCCATTCCAGGCCATGCTGTTGGACAGTGAAAAGTTCCGCAGTGGCGAGTTCAACACTGGTTACGTTGCCAAGTTGCTGGAAGGCACCGACTCGATCCCTACGGATGACTAAACTCGGCTCCTTCTAGCGAGAGAGTGCAGGTTCCGCTTTTGCCGGCCTGCACTTTTTTGCATTTTAAGCCTCTAAAATTACATCTCTATTTAACGCCTGGTTCCAGGCTTTGCTTAGACCTAAACCTGTGGGGGAAGGAAAAACAATGTTGGTTATTGCCGCCATGCTGGTCGGCGCCATCGTGCCGGCGCAAACGGCCATTAATACACGACTGCGCGAGTCCGTGGGCTCGCCCATCGCCGCCGGGTTCTTCTCCTTCATTATCGGCTTTGCCGTCTCCGCCATCCTTGCGCTGATAGTCACCGGTGACGCGATACCGGACCTGGCGCTGGCGGCCGCGCAACCGTGGTGGGTGTGGCTCGGCGGCTTTATGGGCGTGGCCTTCATCGTGGGAAATATCCTGCTCTTCCCGCGCATCGGCAGCGTAGAAACCGTCATCCTTCCCATCCTGGGACAGGTGACGATGGGCCTTATTTATGATCTGACCGGCCTTTTCGAATCCCCCTTGGTTCCCGTCGGCCCGCTGCGCATCCTCGGCGCCCTCATCGTGGTGGGCGGCATCGCCTTGGTGCTAGAAATCGGCCGGGGCGCTGCCACCACGCGCGCGCAAGCCACCGGGCTTTCGCTGTGGCTGTGGCGGGTCTTCGGCGTGCTCATCGGCATGGGCTCTGCCACCCAAACCGCCGTCAACGGCTACCTGGGAGGCGCGTTGCACAGCCCCATGCCCGCCAGCGTCATTTCCCTGGGCGTCGGCGTGATCCTGTTGGCCCTGCTCACCCTGGGCTGGAAGGCACCCCGCCGTGCCCTTTTGAGCGGTATCGCCCCTGGGCCCTGGTGGATGTGGCTCGGCGGTGTGCTCGGCGCGCTTTTTGTGGTTGGTGGAGCGACGCTTTCGCCCATGATCGGCACTGGCACGACGGTCATCGGCTCGCTGGTGGGCTCAATCATTTGCGGCCAGGTCATTGAATCGCTGGGCTGGGGCAATGCCAAGCGCGGCCTGCCGCCGGTCCACCGCATCATCGGCCTGGTCTTGGTCATCATCGGCGTGATTATGGTGCGCGCCCTTTAGGGCTGTGCCGCGCTTGCCGATACCCCCTTTATTCCCCTTCGCTCCCACTCCCGGCTGGGACCGGAGCGAAGGGTTATTGCCGCCAGCGCTCTAAGGTGAGCTTGGGGCTTAGTGCTCGGGAGACGCATGGCGCGAAGGCGCCCTCGGCATACATTTGCGCGTCATAGACGGAATCCCGGTGGTCTGGCTCGCCGTCAACCACGCGCATCAGGCAGGTGCTGCACGTTCCTTCCAGGCAGCGCGATTTTACGGGCAGATCGAGATCCTCGAGGACCTCTAGGACCGTCTTATTCTCTGGGATTTCTACCGTCTCTCCGCAAAATTCTACTTCGAACGGACCGTCGCCGGCCCCGGCGTTTTTCTCACCGGATAGCGCTTGTAGATCGGGGTGGAAGTTCTCCCAGTGAAAGGCGTGCTCGGGCAGGTAGTCGAGTGCGATTTCTTTGGCGGAATCCATAAATCCTTGCGGACCGCAGACATAAAAGGCCGTCTCCTTTGGCGCCTGGCCCAGCAGGTGCCGGTAGATATCTGCTTGCTTCTCGCGCGGGCGGCCAAAGACCTCGATGAGTTTATCGCCGCAGGTTTCGCGCAATTGCTCGAGCAGCACCGCGTGGTGGCTATCGCGCGCGAAAAAGAGCACTATATACGGTTTGTTCTCGCGCTCGAGGGATTGGGCCATAGAGAGCATAGGGGTAATGCCCACTCCGGCGCCGACCAAGACGTAGTAGCCGGCGTCTGCCACGAGCTCGAAGTTATTAAATGCCTGCGAGATCTTAAAACTATCCCCGTGGCGCAGTTTGAGCATCGCAATCGAGCCACCCGTGGAGTTTTCCTCGCGCTTTACCGCGACGCCATACGTTGGCCGTTCCTGTTGGCCGGCAGGAGGGGAGGAGATGCCGGTCAGCTCAAAAACCGAGTACTGGCGGGTAAGCATCTCACCGTTGGCTCCCGGGAGGGTGATATCGACGTGGCAGCCGGGGGAGTAATCCGCGAGCGGAGCATCACCGTCCAGTGAAAACGCGATGACCGAAAGGTCATCGGCTACGGCGGTGACGTTGTGCACCGTGGCGGTGGTGGAGGGGACATCGGCAAGCTGGGGCGCGGGTTGAGAAGGAGAAGTAGGCATAGGGGTGAATAGACCTCACTTTCGTGACTGTAGTTCAGTGCCAATTCACTGCATGTAATGCACATCATGGTACAGCCTGGAGCGAGATACAGGTTACAAATGCGTTCGCATAGCGGACAGATGTACGGCTGGTACACCTATATGGGGTGAGCAGGCAGAAGGTTTGCAAAATCTGCCAAGATGGCCATTTTTGCTATTTGCGCAGGAGGGGATAGGTGCTGTGAAGGCGGGCGTAGTAGCGGCGTTGGTGGCCAGAAATTTCCCAGAAAATTGGATTCAAAATTCATTGCGGTCGCGAGCAAAGTCTCTATAGGCTTACGGGCACAGCTAAATGGTGAACTACGCCACATAAACAGGAAACGTGTGTGGTGTGGCACCAAGATTGGAAAGGTTGTTTACTCCCCATGACTGCTCCTACTGATACTCGGACTGAACCTAAGGTTCTGCCCATGTCCGATAATCCCTATGAGGATTTCCGCTACTTCTACCGCGATGGCATGGACCTGCGCCCGGCGCCGAAGCGCCGCGTGGACAAACCCGGCTGGTCCACCCTGCGCCACAATATTTTTGACCACTGGCACACCGTTCATGACGAGTGGGAAGGCTACGACACCCAGCAGACTCGTTTGCTCGATGATCACATGTGGCAAACTGATGAACTGGGTGCCGCGTTAGCAGAATCTTTCCGCCGCGATGGTGCCAAGGAATCGCGCACAAAGTTCGAGCAGGCGCTGAATGGAGGAATCGAGACCGTCGAGGACCCATCGCCAGAATTGGTGGCTTTCTTCGAGCAGGTCGATAACATCCCAGACTGGATCGACCTTGAAGCCGCCGAGCGCGGGCGCGTTGCCTACTACAACGCCACCCCGAGCGCGGACCTTCTCACCTTCAACTTTGGCTATTGGGCCACCACCATGGAAGACCGCACCTCTGCGGCCACCGGTGAGACGGGCATGTTTGAGTTCAAGGCCATGCAGCGCGCGCTGGAGACCTCCAAGTTCTTCGTGGACTTGGGCAAACAGGACGTATTCGACCGCTTTGGCGAAGGCCGCAAGGCCGCAGTCCACGTCCGCCTGCTGCACGCCCAGGCTAACCGCGGGCTGGAAAAGCTTTGGGGCAAGGAACACTACAACGAATTCGGCCGGCCGATTGGCTCTAGCTTTTTGGTCTCCGGTGAAGGCTGGTTCGCGCTCATGCCGCTGGCCATCGACGAGCTTTTCGGGCGCCCGCACTCCGGCCAGGACTGGGACGATGTCGCCCAATACTGGGCATATGTGCTGTACATGATGGGCGGCGAAGAACGCATCATCCCCAAGACCGGCGATGAAATGCGCAAGATGACCGATTTCATTTACGCAAACGGCGGGCGCTCTTCCACGTACCACCAGCGGGTGGCCACGGCACTGATGTCCATCGTGGAGCAGATGAACCCGGACCTTCCGCTGGAAATGTTGGGTTCGCTGGCAACGCTAGTGGGAGAAGAAGACACCAAGTTCATGGTGGAAGGAACCCGCTGGGCCGATATGGACTTTTCTCAGGCAGCCAAAGACTTTGAGGCCAAGGCGCGCGCAGAGGCAAAGGAAGCCCGCGAAGCCGATGAAAAGCCGGGCGCGGAGGAATACAAGAAGCACAACGCCGCGCAAGGGCGCCCGCTGTGGATCAATGCCTTGGAGGAAGTGCAAGAGCACATCAACAACCATGAGCCAGACGTCAAGGCCGAGTGGACCCTGCACGATGACTCCAAGGAAGCCCGCCGGAACTAGCCGCTGCGCCCCACAGCTAGTTATCAAGGCCTAATAATAAGGAAGGGAATGAAATACAATGACTGCTCCCACAGATACGTCTGAGGCTGCCAACACGTCGCAGGTGGAACCAAAGGTTCTGCCTATGTCCGATAATCCCTATGAGGATTTCCGCTACTTCTACCGCGATGGCATGGACCTGCGCCCGGCGCCGAAGCGTCGCACCGCGGCCCCAGGCTGGTCCGAGCTGCGACACAATATCTTCGATTCCTGGCACACCGTAGAAGATGAATGGTCTGGCTACGATAGCCTGCAAACCAAGCTTCTTGATGACCACATGTGGCAGACCGATGAGACCGGTGAAAAGCTGGCGCAGGCCTTCCGCCGTGATGGCGCCAAGGAATCGCGCGCCAAGTTTGAGCAGGCGCTTAACCACGGCATCGAGACGGTAGAAGACCCCGCGTCGGAGCTGGTGGACTTCTTCAAAGAGGTAGACCGCATTCCGGAGTGGCTGGATCTTGAGGCCGCAGAGCGCGGCCGTGTGGCCTATTACAACGTCACGCGCACCTCAGAGGTTCTGGCCATCGCCTTCGCATACTGGGCCACCACGATGGAGGACCGCACATCGGCGGCCACGGGCGAGACCGGCATGTTCGAGTTCAAGGCCATGCAGCGCTCCATTGAAACGGCGCAATTCTTCACTGACTTGGGCAAAAAGGACGTCTTTGACCGCTTCGGCGAAGGTCGCAAGGCCGCCGTGCGCGTGCGCTTGCTGCATTCCCAGGCCAATCGTGGCCTAGAAAAGATGTGGGGCAAGGAGCACTACAACGAATTCGGACGGCCGATTGGCTCCAGCTTCCTGGTCTCCGGTGAGGGCTGGTTCGGGATGATGCCGTTGGCCATCGACGAGCGCTTTGGCCGCCCGCACTCCGGCCAGGATTGGGACGATGTGGCCCAGTACTGGGGATACATCCTTTATATGATGGGCGCCGAAGAGCGCCTCATCCCCAAGACTGGCGATGAAATGCGCAAGATGACGGATTATATCTACGCCAATGGCGGGTATTCCTCCACCTATCACGAGCGCGTGGCCACCGCCTTAATGAGCATTCTAGAAACCATCCACCCGCTGGTTCCCAAGATGGCGCTTGGTGCGCTGACCACCATTTGCGGCGTGGAAGATACCAAGTTCATGGTTAAGGGCACGCGCTGGGAAAAGGTGAACTACAAGCCGTGGGCCATCCTGTATCGGGGTGCCGCGCGCGCAGAAGCCAAGGTTGCGCGCCTGCGGGACAAGCTGCCGGGTGCGCAAAAGGCAAAGATTAAGCGCGCCAATAAGAATAAGCCGCCATGGTCCGATGTCACCGCGGTGATCAAGGCACACATCGCGAAAAACGAGCCCGAGACCAAATCCGATTACACGCTGCACGATGACTCTAAAGAAGCTCGCAGCTAACCCATCCCCCATAACATTCTCAGAGGAGAACACCATGACTAACACTATGTCCCTAGGTACCGTCGGCGAGTGGCCTGCTGGCCGCGGCGATAAGGATGAATTCATCGCCACCTTTGGCCAAGAGCGCGCAGACCGCTACCACGAGGCTTTCTGGAAGATGGACCCGGTGGCTGATGCGCTGTTTACCAGCGGCCACACCGTCAAGGAAATCATGCCTAACCTGCGCGATGCCCTCGCGCGCGGCACCGCCAACGAGGACACCTTCCCCGAGGTTGCCGCCCTTATTGAGGACATGACCAAGGCACTTGACGGCATCGACGCCGAAAAGCTGGAGCGCGGCCGCCGCGTCTACCTGTCCATCCCGCCGCTTAGCCACGGCCTGGCGCTGGGCCCGGGCTCGCTGGTCCACACCTATTCCACCCCAGCGATCGCGGACTTGCTGGTCAACACCGGTGAGCTTACCGATGGCGCCGTCAAGCGCCTTGCCTACACCACCAACTGGACCTATTCGCTCTACCTGCCGAATGCGCTGCAACCCGGCGGCGAAGGCTTCATTCACACCGGCATGGTGCGCGCCATCCACGCCCACGTGCGGCGTGTGCACACCCGCAAGGAGCTGGATTACTCCCACTACGGTGCTCCGATCAGCGAGTTCGACATGCTGCGCACCTGGTTTGATTTCACCTACATTCCATACGCTGGCCTGCGCAACATGGGCTGGAAGCTTACCGCAGAAGAAGAAAAAGACGCGTTCTACCTGTGGAAGATTGCCGGGCGCATGCTGGGCATTTCCGCGGACCTTTTCGAAGGCGAAGATGGGGTAGAGGCCTCCCAGGAGACCATGGATGCCATCCACACCGTCGACGGCGAGATCAACGAATCGGCCCGCAAGCTTGTTGATGCCCTCATGGACGGCTTCGTCGTCAACGCCAAGGAGCTCACGGGCATGCCCGATGACACCTTGGCGGACTGGACCGCCGCGCACGTGCGCATCATTCACGGCGATGAGGTCGCCGATGCCTGTGGCGTGGCCGACTCCGTCATGCGCCCCATCCTGCAAATGGAGGCACCGCTGGTGCAGGAGCGCTTTGACCTCCTCCGCCAAGACTCGGAAGCGCTCGAAGCGGAAATCCAGAAGAACGAGGAGGCGGTGCGCCAGATGCTCACCCGCGATGCCACCTATATGAAGCAGGATGAGGGCATCAAGATGAAGGATGGCTCGGTCGTCGCGGCCTCCTAAAACAAATTACCCACTTTCATGGGTGACACGTCACTAGAACTTTAAGTACTCTTGTGGCAGGCGCACACAGACTGTGTTCGTCGCCACATTAGTTCCAAGAATCCAATTAGAAAGGGATCCAATAATGTCCAAGGATTTTGCGGTAACTAACCCCGCTACCAATGAAGTAGTAGAGAAATTCGACACCTTTAGCGATGAGCAGATCCAAGAGGTTCTGGCTAAGTCCAACGAGGCTTTCCAGACCTGGCGCGAGACCCCAATTGAGGAGCGCGCCAAGATTGTGTCCCGCGCCGCGGAACTGCTCAAGGAGCGCAAGGGCGAGCTATCCAAGATTGCCGCACAGGAGATGGGTAAGTCCACCCCAGAAGGCGAGTGGGAAATTAACTTCTCCGGCGACATCCTGCAGTTCTATGCAGACAACGCCCCAGAGCACAACAAGGACCAGCCGGTTGACGTGCCAGGCGGCAAGGCCACCCTCCGCCGCCTGCCCATTGGTACCCTGCTGGGCATCATGCCGTGGAACTACCCCTTCTACCAGGTCGCCCGCTTCGCCGGCCCGAACCTGATGAACGGCAACTGCATCATCTTGAAGCACGCCGAAATTACCCCGAAGTCCGCTGCAGCCATCGAGGAGATCTTCCGCGAGGCTGGCCTGCCAGAGGGCGTGTACATCAACGTGTACGCCGACCACAAGCAGATTGAAGAGATCATCGGGGACAAGCGCGTCCAGGGCGTATCCCTGACCGGTTCCGAGCGCGCCGGTGCCGCCGTGGCCGAGATCGCAGGCCGCAACCTGAAGAAGGTTGTGCTGGAGCTTGGCAGCACCGACCCCTACATCATCCTGGATGCAGCCGATATCACCAAGGCTGCCGAGGACGCTTGGGTCAAGCGCATCGAAAACGTTGGCCAGGCTTGCACCTCCAACAAGCGCATCATCGTCATGGAAGACATCTACGACGAGTTCGTCGATGAAATGGTCCGCATTGCTGAGGGCATGAAGCAGGCTGACCCAACCCAGCCGGGCGAGAACCAGTACTACCCAATGTCCTCCCGCGAAGCAGCAGAGAACTTGGACAAGCAGGTCAAGACCGCTGTGGACAACGGCGCTAAGGTTCGCACCGGCGGTAACCTGCACGAGACCGCTGCGTACTACGAGCCGACCGTGCTTACCGATGTCCCCGTCGGTTCCGACTCCTACTACGAAGAGTTCTTCGGCCCAGTAGCAGAGATCTACAAGGTTTCCTCCGAGAAGGAAGCCGTAGAGCTGGCCAACAACTCCAACTACGGCCTGGGCGGTGCCGTCTTCTCCGATGATACCGAGCGCGCCACCAAGGTTGCTGACCAGATCGAAACCGGCATGATTCACGTCAACCTGGGCCAGTACTTCTCCCCAGTACTGCCATTCGGTGGCGTTAAGAACTCCGGCTTCGGCCGCGAGCTCTCCGTCTTCGCACTGGACGAGTTCGTGAACAAGCAGTACCTCTACATCAACGACTAATTACTCGTTGACGCTCGCTCAGCGCTCCCTGAGCCTGCGGCGAGCGCATAGAGTGCAGTAGGGAAGGGGCCTAGCCTTGATTGGCTAGGCCCCTTTTCCTGTCCCCGTTGTGCTTAACCTGTATCTTCCGCAACCCTCTGAACTCGAGCTGTGTGGCGTATACGAAAAATCCCGCTCAGCGCAATGCTGGGCGGGATGTAGTCTGCTCCTCCAACTGGGGTCGAACCAGCCACCTAAACCCCATTTAACCTGCATAAACACCCTTTTTAAGCCCTACGTGACGACAATTTGACGACATCTGAAATCTTTTCATCCACAGCACTGCCCACCGCCTCCAAATCCTCATCAAACAATTCAGCGTAAATATCAAGGGTCATCGCAGCCGAAGAATGCCCGAGTTGCCTTTGCACAACCTTCACATTCGCCCCGGCGGAAATCATCAATCCCGCCGCCACATGCCTAAGCCCGTGCGGGGTGACTCGCGGAAAATCCGGGTACTTATCCATGCACCTATCCAGTGCGTTGTAGTACCACTTGCCATGCGTAGGCGGCTTCATCGGAGTGCCGTCACGACGCGGCCACAGCAACTCATCCGGCCCCTTACTCTCCATCACAGGGACCAGCATCCGCATCACGGACACGGGCACAGACACTTCCCGCACTTCATGGGTTTTAGGCGTACCAATAATCACCTCACTGCCCACGGTGACCGCATTACGCTCCACGTTGATGCGATTCCGTAGCACGTTCACATCTCGTACCCTGAGTGCTGCGGCTTCACCCCAACGCAGGCCCACGGTGCCAAGCAGCCAGACCAACTCCTGATAGCGTGTGCATTCACTCACCAATAGGCTTAGCTGTTCCGCTGTGAGATACACTTTCCGCGCCGCACCCTTACGCGGTAGTTTCACGCCCCGCGCTGGGTTCTCCCGCACCGCCTTATCCATCACCGCCAGGTCAAGAATCTGCGCCAGCACCGCATGGGCCTGCCTAACCAACGACGCCGACCTATCCAGGCTGGACACCCATGCTTGTACCTCCGAGGGTTTAATGCCGGCCACCTGACGCCCGCCCCACTTTGGTTCCACGTGGTTACGCCACACCGCAAGCATGTCATGCCGCGTCTTAGGCTTCAGGTGAGTCAGGTTCGCCTCCCACGGCACAGCAACCTCACCAATAGTCACTTTGCCGGCGTTGGGGTCTATCCAGTTTTGCTCGTTCATGTGGACGGCGTTTTTGTCAGCCCAGGCTTGTGCTTCATTTTTAGTGCGGAATCCACGCTTGGTGCGATTCCGCCCATCGGGGGAGCGGTACTGCACGCGCCAAGCTTTACCCTTGGCGGTCTTGTATTGCTTGATTGATGCCATAAGACAGACCTGTTCTGTTCTTTAATCGGATGGGGTGATACCCGTCCCGGCACGCGAATTTCACATCTGTAGCGCCAGGGCGGGGTTCTTAAATGTCGAGCATTTGCTGAACTGGAAGATTTCTTGAGTGAACGCGCTCAAAAAGATTCTCAAACTGAACTTTGTCATCGGATGCTTGCATCAGCGTGACTACCTGGTTAATCTGGCGCTCTAAGTGGTTGACCCCAATGTCATCAGTTAAATGCTGATGATGCTTCCGCGGCCGGTTACCCTGCTCATTTTTAGGGTTTAGATCTTTAAGACGGTCTAGGATGCCAGTCGGCATTGGCGTATAGATGTACTTGTTGATGAACTTTCCGACGTACTGCGGGTGGTGATGGTTGCCGGGGACGAATTTCCAGCCCTGCAAGCGGTATATTTCCTTGAAAAACGCCTCGGGAAAAGTGCGAACCCAGGGGCGGAATTCTTCTGCAATGTAGGCATCAAGGAGTCGTTGCAGTTCGTCTTTGGCGCGAGTTTCCTGGTAGCCAGTTGCCTCATCGACTAGAGCGGTGATTCCTACCAGTGCTAGGGCTTTGATGATTCTGCGGGCGGTTTTGGCGATTGGTTTTTGTGTGGTTGTAAGCACGCCGGCTTCTTCTGCGTCGAGGTAGACGTTGCAAATTCTGGGGAGGATTTCGGCGTTGTGTCCGTTGATGACGTTCGGGTTATCCCCGACGCGATAGTCGATTCCAGCGACTGCTTTTTGGAGCTCGGGTGAGATGAATGCGGCTAGGTTGTTTGCTTCTAAGAAGGGTGGTCGATTGTCGTGGCTTGCGCGTCGTCCGCGAGGGGTACGTCCCATGGCGTTCATGATTGAGGATTGGCTGATTACCCGGCGTCCGTCTTCGAGTACGTAGCAGGATAGGTCTGTTCCGGCTATGTTTAGGGTTCCTTGGTGGGTTGCTCGTTCGATTTTTCGTCCCCATCGGGTGTCGGCTGCTTTTTGTCCGGCTATTTTTCGGTAGTTTGGGCGGGGTAGTTTCCCGCTGTGCGTTTCCATAATCGCATATTATCATGCTGGATTTTGTACTGCTTTGGTCATGCTTGTGAAATGATGTTTTGTTGGAAAGTCCCAGTTGGGTTTCTGAGTTTGATCTCGATGCGTTTTTTAGTTCGCATTGCCGATTGTTGGGCCCTCAACCCCCTTGGTGTTCATTTCAGTGAGCACCGGGGGCGGGGATTGCGTTGAAAGCGCATGGCTCCTAATAGATAGAGCCGTTTGGGTCCGCAGCCCGGACAGCGCCCTCTGCTTGAGAGCACAAAGCAGGGTCGTTGATGTATCCGTCTTGGCAGCCGTGATAGGTCTGGATTTCACCCGAAGTCGGATTTCGGGCGCCGTTGGCTGCGGTGCCGTATCCGCATTCTGCCGCCGGCCCTACGCATTCTCCGTTTTCTACTAGACCGGCTTGGCTTTCATTCTCGAGGTACTGCTGTCCTCCGCGGTTGTCAAAACACCATTGGGAGAAGGAGACAGTGCCGTCTGACCATCGAGCGGGCCCAGGGGTGCCTTGGAGGCACTCGACTACGGTCGGTTGTGCCATTTGCGGATTCGCCTCGGGTAAGGCGCTATTGGCAGCAGCAGGTTCCTGTGTTGTGGTTAGGGGTGTGTTGGAGGGGTCCGCGGTTTTGGTCGAGCTGCTGCGTTTGGTACTCGAGGTGCTGAATGTGCTTGAGGTGTTTGAGGACGGCTTATCGGTTGCCGTGGGTTCCTCGTTGGAGGTGCAGCTCGCTAGTGCGAGGACTGCGATGAGAAGAATTGAGAGCTTTTTCATACTGCTGTCTTTTCGTAGATGTTTTGCCAAGTTTTGAGGACTTTGACCGTCACCCCGAGTTCGTTGGCGAGGGTGGCCGGGTGTGGTCCGTAGATTGCTTCTGTGGTGGCGTATTCGGTGGGGGAGACCAGGAGGCGGGCGGCGAACCTGTCGGCGCGTATTTCGTGGGCGCCGTGGTGGCCGGGCGGGTCACCATAATGCGCGTGGCCTAGTTCGTGGGCTAGGGAGCACAGGGTAGTTGTGTCATCCATGCCTACGCGGAGGGTGATGGTGGACCGGTGGGGGAGCCATGCTGCTTTTGGGCCGCCGCGGTGCCAGCGGATTCTATAACCCCGGGCCTCAGCGGATTGTATAAGAGATTCAATCATCAACGATTGCCTCTGATTTGTTCCAGTTTCTTCTGAAGCTCCGGCGAACTAGCGTCAAGCATATTCTGCATCATTTGGTTATTTCTTTGATTTTGCCGGTTTTTCTTAGCTTCGGCTCTAGCTTCAGACTGCCAAAATTTGGTGGTTTTCACTAACTGGTTTGGAAAGCATCGAGAGTCTTTGCTGGGGGAGTTAGACCAGATAATTGAATTGTTAGTCGTTTGGCATAGTGGTGCGAGGTTTTGCCCCATGTCTACGGCCCAACCAAAGGCGGAAGTTTCTGCAAAATGATAGTCCGTTAGTCGGCCAAGTATCGCGCATATCCAATCTGCCAATTGGATTGTTCCGTATAGTCTGCTATCGGCCTGAACAGGTATCTCAATGATGCTTCTATTTTCCTTGTTCTGGCGATAATATATCGTTTTCCCTAAAGTGGCGACGGCCCGTTCACGGTTGTCTGTGTCGGTGGCATCCATGATGACCATTAGTTTTTGGTTTGCTTTAGAAGCGAAGGTTCCGAGTCGGTTTATTGATTGAATGAGACAATGCTCTTCGCGGGCTTGGGAAGTCTCATTGGTTTCTTTGACTGTTCCGATGGGTTTTGTTGACCGAAGAAGAATATCCTTCCGTCTAATTCTCCTAGCTTTCGGAATATACGGTTCATCGCGGGGTTTATTTCCTCGCCATAATTCTCGATGTTTGTTGTGGTGAGAAGTTTTGAGCCTTTCTTCTCCCATCGTTTCGGGTGAACCTTCAAGCGTTCGATTTCCCAGGCAAGTAGGTGCTCTTTTACATATTCGAAGTAGCCACCCATCTGGCGTACATTTTCGGCGGGGAGTATGTATCCGGCGTAACCGAATACGGGGTGTGTGTTGAATTTAGGGTGGTCGTGTCTGATGTAGGGGCCTTGGTGGCCGAATTCATCCAAGTAAGCAATAAGCATAACGTCCTTGAAATGACTCAGCGGCTAGAACATTAAATGCTCTAGCCGCCGGAATGAGCGCGGTACATGTATTTCAATGCCGCCACTGTGTTTACTGATTGTAGCTGACTCCGGCGTTTTTCGCTAACTATGTGTTAGTCAATCAAATCTTCACCTCGTTTTTCGCGTTCTTCTTGTTCGTTTATTGATGAGTCTGCGGCGTATTCGTCGGGGGAGTAGTCAAATTCGCGGACAATGCCGTCATCATCATCTGGCATTGAACCATCCGCGTCGGACACGGGGGCACCCGCACGACGAGCAGCCAGGTCATCGCGTTCGAGCAGGGCACGTGCTGCACCGCCTAGTTCTATCTTGTCGGCGTTGCTTAGGGTGTCTTCGGCCAGGCGATAGACGAGTTCTTCAATGCTGGCTAGCGATAGGAGTTTGGCGCCGCCGTCCAAGAAATCAAAGACTTCATCGCGGGTCAGATTCCCCAGTTCTACTAGAGCTTCGACGGGATTGATGTTTAACCCACGGGATATGGCGATTATGTCCTCCGCTACCAATCCATTTTTCAATCGAAGGTTCACGGTATTTCGTGAGGTTTCGAGAATATCTGCCATGTCTTGGGCGGTGACGCGGTGTCCGGCGAGGCTGGCGAATACGTCTTTTACGTCTGCTGGGGTTGTCATGACTTAAACCCTAGTGCATAAAAATCTTGTCGGCAAGTGGGGGTGTAGCTGGGGAAAGACAAAATGGGTGCCCCCGTGTGAATTGCAACCTTGTCAATCTGGTCAAGAATGACATACTATGTTGTCACACCCGATAAACAGGAGAAAGAAAAGACAATGTTTCTTATCAGTCTTGACGAGTTGGACCGGGTAAAGCGTATTAACCACCTATCAACCGCAGTAGACCTAGCAAACCGCACGGGCCTATCGCGAAACACGTGGAACAGTGCAATCAAGAACCGCCGCCCAACTCCACAAGTGCTCAACGCACTAGCAGAACTAGGAGCGGCACCAGACCGCATCCTCGTCAAACACGACCCAGAAGAACTAGCCGCATAAGAAATGGCCCGGTGCTGGAGCACCGAGCCAAAAAGCAAAGAAACCTATTTAGGAGAGTAACACAATGGATAACGAACTGGTGACTATCCCGGTTCCCGGAACTTCTAACCCCATCATGGCTGTGCAGCACGATGGCACTGAATGGGCAGCAGCAAACCATGTTTGCGACGCCCTCGGAATGGGCCCGAACCCCGGAAAGTGGACACGGGGATTTAATCAAGATGCGATAGTAAGTGTAGCTGATCCGGCGGCTTCGAAGGCGTTCGGCGAGCGATAGCCGCACCACGAGTGCAAGCGCTTGGTGTTGTAGTGCGTGCACCACCGGAACACGTCCCGACGACATACGAGCTGACTTGGGAAAACGGACTCGTCCTGGAGGACTTCCCGTTTCAGCGTGGCGTTGAACGACTCCGCCAACGAGTTGTCCGCGCTCGTCCCGATTGCTCCCATCGACTGGGTGACACCGAATCGTTCACACAGCTTCCGGTATTGCCCAGAGGTATAGACGCTGCCATGATCGGAGTGAAAAATCGCCCCGTCAAGGTTGCCTCGGACCCCG
This sequence comes from Corynebacterium limaceinasi, assembly GCF_046717465.1. Classification (NCBI taxonomy): domain Bacteria; kingdom Bacillati; phylum Actinomycetota; class Actinomycetes; order Mycobacteriales; family Corynebacteriaceae; genus Corynebacterium; species Corynebacterium limaceinasi. Next base: position 1,842,029 of record NZ_CP177100.1, on the reverse strand, counting down.
TGGGCCATCGTGAGAGCTTCTTCGACCAACTCCGTGCGCATGTGGTCGGCGATCGCGAAACCGGTCAACTGCCGCGAATAGCAGTCGATGACGGTGGCCAGGTACATATTCGACCCGTCCGCGATCGGCAGGTACGTGATATCGCCGACGTAGATGGTGTTCGGTTTCTCCGCGGTGAACCGGCGTTTCAGCAGGTCGGGCAACTTCGGAGCCCGTTTCGCAGACACGGTGGTCTTCACCCGGCGTTTTTTGGTGTAGCCGAACAGGCCCATCTGGCGCATCAACCTGGCGGTGCGCTTGTGATTGAAAAGGTCGTCGTTGGCTGGATCGGAATTGATGGCCGCCGTCACGCGTTTCGCCCCGTAACAACCGTTCTCGGCCGTGAACACGGCCTTGATCCTCGCTCCCAGCACCGCGTCGTCAAGGACGCGTCGCCGGCGGGCAGGAGCAGCTGATTTCCATTTGTAATACGAGGACCGGTTGATCTTCAAAACCTCACATAACCGCTTGACCTCGTAGAGGCCTCGGTTGTCATCAACGAACCGGAAGCGGTTCACCAGTTCGTCTCTTCCGCGAAATATTTGGCCGCCTTGCGGAGAATCTCTCGTTCCTCCCGGAGCTTGGCGTTTTCGCGTTCCAGCACGCGGATGCGTTCGGCGTCGGAGAGTCCTTCAGCAGGCGTGCGTGCGCTGTTGGCTGCGGCAATGGGGCTGGCGACTTTTTCACCGTTGGCGTTGGTTTTGGTGCCGGTGCCGAAGGCGTCGAGCCAGGTGCGCAGGGAGTTGCGGTTGACCCCGAGATCGGAGGCGATCGCGTTGAGCGTTGCTCCGGGGGTCGACTCGTACAACGAGACTGCGTCGCGCTTGAACTGCTCGGTGTAGGTCTTGCGTGGCATGGTGGAAAGGTACCTCACTTCCCCAGCGAGATGCTGGTTTCAAGGTGTCCACCATCTGGGGGTCAGGTCCCCACGAGAGACAGCGCGGGCAGCCACACGGGCACACACCACACGAACCGCCGCCGGAACTGACTCATCAAAATGCTTACCCAAATAAGCATCAATAGCGACCGTAGCCTCATCAACCATCGCCACAATAAGGCTCTTATCGTCCTCATCCGGCTCAATAGTCAAACGGTCAGTAACGTCAAGAATCGTGCAATATGTGTCCACGTGAACCCCCCAACAGGACTACTTAGCGCTACGGCCAGCCTTCTTCGCCGGACCAGGCTTCACCACGTGAGCAACCATGGCCATATTCGGATTCGTCAGAATCGGCTGCACAGCACAGTTAGCACGCACCCAATACGCCATCGGGTCGTTCTCACGCCAAGCACCGACCGCAATCTGACCAGCACCAGACAGGTTATACTCCGGAGAATTCATCTCCACCGTCTGACCCCACACCGTATAGCCCAGCAGGCCAGACTGAGTCTCCGGCGGCAGGAAGTACAACGTATTCTCATCCAGAATCCGGCGCGCAGCCTTACCATCACGCACCGAACGAGAATACGACGTAATCCCCGGAAGCCCCTGGTCCTGCAGCACAGCGTTAATAGCGCCAGAGGAGACACGAGCCAGCTCGCCGGTGGTATTCGCCGCATCACGGAACTGCTTATTCGTCTGCAGCTTCTGGATGACCTTAGGCGAAGCAATAATCGTACCCGGCTTAGTACCGTTGGCATCCTCGTAGGCCATAGCCCACGAGATGATGTCTTCCAGGGCGCCGGAATCCTGGTCATCCCAGTGCTTCTTCGGGGTGACCTCGAATTCCTCATCGCGGCCAATGCCGGCGTCGACGATGGCGCCGTTTTCCGAATAGCGGACACGGCCGGTGGTGAGGACGTCGCCGCGGGCTACCTCGACGCGGTTGGCGACTGCGCGGACGACCGTCTCGGTGGCCTTGGTCATGTCGTCTTCCTGGAAGCGGGAATCACCCTGGTGGAAGCTGCGCAGCTGGTCCATCTCGTTGATGCGGACCTTCTGACCAATCAGAGGCATCTGCATCATGGCCTTCTGGCCGCCGCCCATGGAGCCAATCGGCGTCTCAGCGTCTGCAGAGCGCACCTCAGCCAGGCGTCCGGTGTCTTGCTCGGTCATCCAGCTGAAGAACACGTCGTTAATTAGCTGGTCTGGGAAGTAAGCAGACAGGGAGCCACCGGCGGCCTGCAGGTCGTTTAGATAGTGGTTTGCGTAGATAGTCAGGTCCTCAGGTGAGAGGACCTCGTTCCAAATTTGCGTCGAACCCATGATTAATCCTCCCGTACGTCGCCGATGGCATCGAAGTTGGTGGAGCCATCCTCATTCCACAAAGAACCGTGCGGTTCGTGCACGAACGTGAATTCTGCGTGGTCGCATTCTGCGATGTTCACGCGATTGTTGGAATCCGGAAGGCGGTCAACGCGAACACGGCCGTGCCAGACAATCGGCACAACCTCGCCTGGGTTATTGTCCTGGTCCGTCAGCAGGAACCCGTCCACGGACTGAGTCTTGGACGTGACTGGCACCCAGTAGTCGCCTTCGCGGTGCAAGGCGGTGCCAGAGGGTAGGACGGACGTGCGAATATGGGTAGTCTTTTCGCCCAGCGTGCCGGTTTCGGCGTTGTCTACTGCGTGGCGAGAGCCCAGCCACGACAGGTCGCTGGGAGAGTAACGGTCAAATTCTGGCCGAAAGTGCATAATATCCCCCGATGATGTGATGAATGCGGACTACGCCCCCTGGCGCTTCTTACGCCTCTGCCACAGCTCCTCACCCCGAGAAATACCCTGATTCGGTGATTCCCAGGTAAGCCGCGACGATGCAGGGGCGGCGGGGGAGTGCTTGCCGATGAGGTCTTTAAGCGTGGATTCAAAATCGTCATCGTCAGCGTCGAGCTTATCAATGGCTGCGCAGAAGCTTTTCGAATCGAATAGTTGCTCTACGTCGCCGCCGAGCCCCGCGATGTGGATAATTAAATCCCGATTATGCTGAGCATCTTCAACCTGACTATGGGCCGTCGAAAGCTCAGCCTGAAGGTCTTTAATCGTGGATTCGAGTTTCTCTTTGTCCGCGGTAAGCTGCTCAACGTCTGCTAGCGATTTTTCTGCCCGGTTTTCCCACGTGCGAGAGTGGGCCCGCATGTCCTCGTACTTTTTACGGTAGTCAGTTGATGCGGTTTCGGTTTCCGCCTTTGCGGCGTTGGTTGCAGTATCCCCGCTGGTGGTTTCCTTTTCGGAATTGTCAGCGTTTGCGTCCTCGTGCGACACAGCGTCCCCCTAAATGTTCAGTTTGTGGACTACGGCCTCATTCATCCCTTCCGGATACAAACCGTAACCACCCCAAAGAATAGCACACCTGTTCATTTCCTAAGGTCACTCACCTGACGCATCGCCTGCAACAACACATCGGGGTCCGTGCTATCAACTTCTTCTTGAGCCTTCTTATAAATCTTTTGCGCTCTAATCGTCGATTCTGGAAGCTCAACATGGCCGCGCTTACGGCAAATCACAAGGCACCGGCAATGGTCATGAAAATGCGCCCCCGAATACCCACCACCAGCAGTCGACTGAGACGAATAATCAAACCCTCGAGACGCCAACAACGTACAAAACGCACACGCCCCAGGATGAGCAACACGAGCCCACGACCCACCGCCTTTCCACGCCGTATGCTCAGTGTTTTTACGCTGCCTGGAATACAACTCATCAGCGACGATGAACCCCATCGAATTCAACGTGCGATTATAACCTTGCTCTTCAAAGAATAACGGTGCGAAATCCTTCGCCATTCGAGCCTCAACCTGCTCGGAATCCACCCGGCGTGGCTTCCATTCCACCGGCCGCATCTCCATGTAGTCTTCTTGTTCTTCTAGCCACGCCATCGTGGCATCAGAAACGGCTGTGCCGTAGGAGTCGATGGCTTCGCGCACCATTTGCCGAAGAAGTTCTTTCTGGCGGTAGGGGTCGGCGGTGATGTCCGGGATGATGAGGGCGCGTGAATTGAGGTCCGTAACGGCTTGGCGAGCTATGGAATCAACGACGGGTGTGATTGAAGCCCAAGGGCGTTGTGGGTCTACCGCGTTCATCTAGCGTGCCTCCTTGGCGTCGTCGCTGGCGTTTTCACGCGGTGACGGTGCCACCCGGTCGGGGGTTTGGTGTGACGATTCGGTATTTTCTTGGTCTTGTGGTGTCGAAGCTTGGAGTACCTTTGCCAACTGGGAGAGGCGTTTACTGCGGTTTTCCTGCTCGATTTGGAGCCGGTCGGCGGCTGAAAAGTGCAGGTTTTTCAGTAGTACCTCGGAATCGGGGGCGAGCACACCGGAAGTAAGCAGCTTTAGCGCCCAGTCGGCGTCGGCGGCCTTGGACGCGGTGGCGGGGTCGCGCCAATCCACTTCGAGCCCGTCGACGAGGCTTTCAACATCGACGTCATTGTCGAAGTCGGAAAGCTGCACGAGTACGCGAGCCAGCTCCAACAGGTCTGGATTCATCAACTCCGTCTTAATCTCTGATGCGCGAATCAATTGCTCTTTCCACACGCGAATCGAGTCACCCGAGGGCGGATTTTCCGTCATGAAACCAAAATACTGGGCCGGAATCTTTGACTCAGAAGCAATCAACTGAGAGTAGGCGCGTACCTGCTCGATAAATGGGGTAGGAGGAGACGATGCGAATTGTCCGACGCTGGGCTGCTTGGGGTCGTCCTCATCGCCGTTGAGGACAAGCATCTTGCCGATAGAAGTCCGCCAGCCCATCTCTACGCGGTCGAACTCCGTCATGCCCTCTGGGTCGTAGCCGAAATCCTCAGGTGAGGCGCCGGTAGCCCATCGCTGTGGGGAGGCATAAAACTCAGAGTTATACTCCATGTTCTCTAACGTGCGGGCAGCTGCATCTGTCAGATACCGCACGGCCGGGGTGATTTCTGACTGACCCGACCAGTGCGATGTGCGCAGGCGATTGCGCAGCCGGAACATAGGGAATCCGCCGCCAGGAACGTCGAATCGCTCCACTGAGCGCACCGTACCCACGTCGGTTGAGTCTTTGGAAATGACAATGACCTCGCCCTGCAGGTAGAGCACCTCGCGGTACACGCCCTCCGAATTAACTCCCGAGCGGCGATACCCGGCCACTGGACCGTTGGTGGCGTCATCCCACAATAGTGAGCCAGACAAAGGCGATACTGACCGCAAGCGGAATACGCCGTGCGGGTCGGGCTCTACAGCTAATAGGCCCAGGCCGAAAATCAGCATGTCCAAAATGGCTTCAGACACTCGAAGCGGAACATTAAACCGACGCGTGACTAGCCGCATCTCCTCGCCATAGTCCGGTGATATGAACCCATCCATGCGTAGCAAATCACCGTAGGTATCTACCACAGTTGCCGGCCATCCGGAAACAACCCCAATATCCGACAATGAGTTCGGCACCGCAACGCCAATGCGCTGCACTCGATGCGTCCCGTCATAGTATGACGCCAGCTGCTTATTACCCTGCCGGTGTCCTGTGACCTCAGTTGTTAATACACTTAGAATATCTTCTTCATTTTGCGTTAGCCCCCGAATCATAAAATGAACGACCCCCTCTTTTTCTTCTTTTTCGTCACCCCGTGCGAGACAGCATCCAAGTAGCACTTATAGGCCATGACTGCGGCATACGCTGCGTCAATTTTATCAGCAGACTCTGGAGACGACTTATAAAGCAAATATCCAGTACGTGTCTCCCTGCGCTTCGCGTTCAAAAGATGTGCGCGCAGGTACGGTCCGCCGTCGTAAGTAATGTCGCGGTTGACTACTGCCTGCCTAAACTCGCTTAGCGATTGGTATACCGCGGCACTTTTGCCCCTCGGCCACGCCATCAACGGATGCGACGAGGTGGCCCGCACCTTAAGCTTCGGGGCGAATTCCGCTTCCCACGCGGAAACATGCTCCGTCCAGCCGGACGGGTCGCAGTACATGCCCACGACACGGTAACGAGAAAAGCAGTCACGCACGACGGCATCAACCTGGCGTGTGTCCGGTTCCCAGACCGGGTCGCGGGGCGTCTTCGACTGCCACACCGCAATCTCGAACAAATGCCCATCTGTCACACGCATGCCAATCAGCGCGGTCGCATCCGCGTTACCACGCACACGGCCTCTTGAGCCGTCAAAGCCCAATACAATCTTGTCGCCTGGCTGGATAGCCTTATCCCTGTCCTCAATGGCATCTACCTCGAGGTGGGAGAGGAAGGAATCGGACGAAGAGACAATCTGATTGAGGTAGAACTGTCGCGCATCAGAAGGGTCAGTCGACGGGTCCCAAATCTCGGTAATGATGCGCTCAATATCCACCCAGCCACCATTATCTCTAGCGGAATCGCCATAAGCATGAACCAGTCCGTGGTAAAGGGAATCATGGTCAGCTAAGTCCGTATCCTCTGGCGCTTCACGGTGGTCCACCAGAATCGTCTCTCGCTTAAGTCGCCCCTGCTTTTGCAGTTCGAGGGCCTTAAACGTTTCCTCAGCAACCGAACCACTGCCTGGTCTATAGGCGTTAGGAGTCTCGATAGAATGACCGCCTAGCTTGCCTGTGTTGCGACGTAGCACTGCAGCTAGCTTCACGCCACCGTTGCTCTGGGTCCACGCTTCGGTCTGGTCGGCAGAAAACCATACAGGCCTGCCGCCTTCTTTTGACAATGCTCCCGCGGTAATGAATTCGATGCGGCCTTTGGGGAGAGCGACAAACGTCTCCATTGGGTCAATGTCGTAGTTTCGCATAGCTGGGCCGTCTCGCAGCATCTCTAGCAGTGGTCCATAGGCATTCTTGGATTGGTCCTCGTTGACCGCGGCAAACTGTACTTTCGGTGTGGTGAATTCAGACCATGGAACCCCCACAGGCTGCCCTGATGCGTCCCACCCGCCGAAGCACACTGGTCCTAGTGCTTCTAGGGCGCCAATAGCTCCCATGATTGGTGACTTACCCCAGCCTTTGGGGCGGGAGAGAATGCCGCGTGTATAGACACGCTGCCCAGTCTCAGGGTCGAGTTTGTAGTAGCGAAGAATAAAGCGAGCTTGTTCAGGCGTGAGTACTAGAGGTTGGTATTCGGCGCAGTCTGGCTGGGCGAGGTTTTCTTCAATCCAGGCGAGGCATTCCCAGCCGAGTGAGGGGAATTCCCCGGGCTCTCGGGGTTTGAATGCCATCGGTTTAATCCACCGCCTTCAGGCTGCGGTAGCGGCCGCGTACGTCGGCTGCGGCACGAGAGGCGCGGCGCTTGTCCTCAGCTTCGTCTGCCGTCGCCATGGTGATGCGGTGGCGAGCAAGACTGTCAGGCGTGATGCCGTATTGGGCGAGCTGTAGGCGGCGTTCTGGTCCTAGTTTCGTGTCTCCGCGATTGTAGGCGTCGTCGAGAATCATGGTGCGTGCTAAATCGAGCCACTGGGTTTCTTGGAGGCCTTGGGTTTTCAGCGGCGGGAATTCTGCGAGGGTGTCCCAAAAACGTAGGGTCTGGTTGGTCCAGGCCTCGTCTGTGGCCGGGTTGGTGGGGCCGTAGATATCGGTGAGTTTGGGCTGCGGTACGAAAGTGACAACGATTTCGCGTTGCTCGATGTTTTGTTGGTTCCTTCTCGCACGTGATTTTGGATTCTTCGGTGCGGGACCGCGTCCTGCCATTGCTTCCCCCAGATTTTTCGTGTGCTGTTAGCTGTCCAGTTCTAGTATAGTGTGCTATGATGTTTGGTGGCAGCTGCCGTTCGGGGGAGATGGCTCCGGGTCGATGTTTCGTCGGCTCGGAGTCATTTTTATGTCCTGGGGCAGGTGCTGGTTTGGGTGGTTTTAGCAGCAGATTTTGGGGTGAAAACGTGACGACATTTTGACGACATTTTGACGACAAGAACCACTGGAAACGGCTGGAAACCACTGGAAACGACTGGAAACGAAAAACTAAGAAACCCCCTCCCACCAGCATTTTTACTGGTAAAGGGGGGTAGATACAATGCTCCTCCAACTGGGCTCGAACCAGTGACCCTTCGATTAACAGTCGAATGCTCTGCCAACTGAGCTATGGAGGAATATCCATGTTGTACTTCGAACGTGCCGTTCTCCGTGCAACGAGAATTAACTATATAGGCTAACGCCGTTTTCACACAAATCGCCTGGTTAGCCGGAAAAATTTAGGGGCGTAGGACGTAGGGTGAGACGGGAAGCATCGGAAAGCGTAGGGCCTGTGTATTCCTGTGTGGGAAGCGCCGCCTGGAGCCTGGTCGAGGCTGGCCAATTTTCTCTTTTCCTGAACACCGTTCAATACGTCCGGTACCCTCAGATTATGACTTATTTCTCAGTGCGAATGCGGTCTGATTCCGCAGGCCAGCACATTTCGGGAGCAGAGCGAATCGTCAGGGAACACGAGGTTCCGGCGGTCTGTGCGGCGCTATCCGAGCGTGCTTTGGCGCACCCGAAGGGAATGGCGGAAAATACCTTCATCACCGTGGAGGCTTTGGCCGAGTCCGATATTCTGCACGTCCCTTCCGTAGGAGTAAAAGAAGAAGCGGTGCAATCGCCCTCGCAGGCTAGGGACGTCATCGAGGAACTATTGCGCTCAATGACCGCTCATTCCCAAGTAGTCATTGAAGAGACGTTTACCGCTAGGAATATGCGCGGTGCGATGCTCATTGCGGCCGATACTGGCACGCGCTGCGAGCCAGACGCACAGCGCGGCGTCCGTGTGAGCCACATGGACGCGCACAACGCTCAAGACGCGGAATTCAAAGGCAAGGACGCGGCCCGTGAAGCCATTGTTCTGGCGAGCAAGGTCGCCGCGCATCCTGACGTTCTAGCAGAAGTCTGTGTGTCTGATGATCCGGCCTATACCACCGGTTACGTCTGCATAGATGGCACGTACCACCGTCTTCCACACATTAAAGAGCCTGGGTCGGATGAGGGGGCGCGGGCATTCATTATCAAACCAGGTGCCGATATCGAAGCGTTGATTGATTATTTGGAAAGCCGCGCCGTACTCGTGGATTTTGGGGCAGAAAAGTGAACGAGAGCCTAGAACAAGTCGCATCTGCGCGCCTGGATAAGTGGAGAGAAGACGGCCTATGGCGCAGCCCTTCGGTCTTTGGAAGTGGGCAAGTCCCGGAAAGCTCCTTGCGGACGGCCACCGGGAAGACGGCCAAAGACGCGGTGCTCTTTAGCTCGTCGAATTACCTGGGCCTGGCAGAGCATCCGGAGATTAAAAACGCCGTAAAGGACAGCGTTGATCACTACGGCGCAGGCTCAGGCGGCTCGCGTTTGACCACCGGCACGTCTGAATTACACGTTGCGGTAGAAGCCGCTGCGGCCCAGCTGACTGGGTATCCAGACTCGGTATTCTTTGCCACCGGGTACCAAGCCAATCTATCGACGTTGCAGGCGTTGGGCTCGCCCGAGCTCACCATTGTTTCCGATGCGCGCAACCACGCCAGTATCATCGATGGCTGCCGGCTCGCAAAGGCGAGTGGCGCCTCCCTCGTCGTTACGGCGCACCGCGATACCCGCGCTGTAGAAAACGCTTTGGTCACCAGGACCACCAAGTATGCCTTGGTTATTACCGATGGCCTCTTTTCCATGGACGGGGTGCTTGCACCCTTGCCTGAGCTATCGCGGCTGGCACGCGAACACGGCGCTTGGCTTATGGTCGATGATGCCCATTCGTTTGGCACCGTCGGCAACCGCGGCCTTGGCCTCCCAGAATATTTCGGCGTCCAGCCCGATATTCAGCTTATTACCGCTAGCAAGGCGCTTGGCGCCGAAGGCGGCCTCGTGGCAACGAGCAAGCCGGTTGCCCAGCTATTGCGGCAACAAGCCCGGTCCTTCGTATTTTCTACCTCTCCCACGCCAGCAACATCGGCCGCCGTGCTCGCGGCGTTAAAGCTCATTGAGTCTGATCCCAGTCTGGTTAGCCAACTGCAAGGCAATATTGCTTATTGGCACAGCACACGCGGGACTACGCCACAGCAAGGGCCGATTATCCCCGTGCACGTGGGCGATGAGGCCGCCGCAATGGACGCTAGCGCTGCACTGCTTGACCATGGATTTATCGTCCCGGCAATCCGGTGGCCCACTGTTGCACGTGGCGCTGCGATACTCCGCGTTACCCTCATGGCAACCCATACGCGCGCACAAATCGATGCCCTCTGCACAGAACTTGAACAGCTGGGTTTATAAGCAAAACGCTCGGTGAGTGCGTTCAGAGAGTAGGCTCTCGTCGCATACACTGGCAGGCATTATGAGCAGCTTTATCATTGACTATTCGTGGCTCCACGAGCTGGTGCTGTACGGGCGTGACGCCGAGCTGTCCGCTGCAATTACCGGCAACTGGGACATTATTGAAGCTATCTGGGACTTGGAGGAAAAGCACGCTATAGAAGAGGACTCCAGTTTCTTTGGCGGCGAAAATTGGACCGCGCGCTTTGTGTCCGGCCTCGATGATGGCGGCCCCTTGGACGTGGGGCTATTGGACGAAGAAGATACTTCAGTGATGCTCGAGCTCTCCGTTACCGGCGACGATGAAGAGACAATGGAGCACGCGCTTATCGATGCCACCGAGACCATCACCTGGCATTTCTCCGACTGGGGCTTCGAAGACATAGAGTGGACTGCGATGCCTTGATAGGTGAGGCGAGCATGGCGGATTAAGGCGTTGCGAGTAACGACCACTGCGCCAGATGATTTCTGCAGCGATTTTTGTGCCACCGGACCACGACTAGGGGAAATCCGACGAATGTTGCTGTTGAAATCTGTCAGCCTAAACGGTTAAACAAGTGGTACGACGAGCCGGTTACCGGAACGTTGTCGCCTGGAGCCGCGTAGGCTCCAGAGCTTTATTTAGGGATTCCACTTACGCTCATGAATTAGTGCTGGCCCCAACGCTTTGACTAGACGTTTAGTTGCTCGCTTCACAGACTTGCTGCTGTGGTTTTCTTCCCTGTTGCGGCGCAAAATTCATTGACTCGTTCTAAGAGATGTCGCAAGGTGATTTCGTGTGGGCTTTGTGGATAGCGATATCGCGAGTGCAGACGCCTTATATCCACGCCCTCCAGAAATACCAGGGCACCGGAATTTTGGACCGAGTGCATTACCGATTGATATATGGAGATACAGGCACCAAAGCGCTCGCGCAGGTCAACCCAGTCTTCAAAGGCCGTTCATTAGCGCATGCCCATGAAATTCTGGCGAGTACTTCCAATGATTTCGCATTTGAGCTTGGTATGCCAGATAGTCCAAGCGGTCGGTTAAAACCCTCTCTTGACGTTCGTTTACTAATACTCCGGCAACGTAATAATGATCGCGCCGGTAGGACTCGTCGATGAAAAGTTTAAACAACTCTATTCCTTTTGAAGGAGACTATTCCGTTGAATGTAGCGGTTATGGGAAGGACGGAACTAGACTGCACTACTAAACCTTATGACCTCCGAATATAAATTGAATCGCGTCAGTGGCATGCGCGAACGGAATCCGTTCCTGTTCGATGCGTAGCTTGCCTTCGGTGAAAAGGTGGCGATAGGCGCGCTGCTCTTCGGTGGTGAGGTGGCTAAGTGCTGCGGAGCCGTCGCCGGGATCGGGGACCGCGAGGTGGCGGAACGCGGTGACGGTGGCGGTATCCATGAGCAGGGACTCCGTGTGGGGAAAGTGGGCGCGCACGCCGTTGAGGATGCTGAAGCCGGCGGCGTCAAGGTCGCCCCAGTAGGTGATTTCGGCATCGTGGAGCCAGGCAAGGGCGTGAAGTTGGCGGGCGGCATGGCCGGCGCCGAGGATGGCGATGGTGGGTGGGGCGGCATCGGAAAGCAGGGGCAGGGCTAGGAAGGTCTGCTTGTTTTCTACGATGAGAACGCGCGGGGGAGCGGCGGGAAAGAGCTGTGCAGCCTGGGAAAGGGGAACCTCGATATCGGACAGCGCTGGGGCGTGGTTGAGGTAGCGCAGGCGCAGGCGGGCATCGGTGCGGCGCAGTCCCAAATCCGTGATGCCAAAGGGCGAAAGCAGGGCGAGCAGCAGGCGGCGGTGGGTGCCTATCCATTTGCCGTCTACTCCTTCAACTGGGACGGCGCGCTCCCACTCGCCGGAGTCCGGGTGGGCGCGCAGCCAAGTCAAGCATGGTGTCAAGCAGCGCAGATCGTATGCGTTTAGCTCCTTCCACTGGGCATAGGTGCGGTACACGGCGTCGGCGAATGCAGGGGAGTCGGGGAAGATCGCGGCGATGTCGTGTGCGCGCTGTTGCGCACGGGAGTATTCGGCGCTGAGGCCTGCGGCCGCGGCGATGCGGGGCGCACCGGTAAGGACTGCGCGGGTGGGAACGGAATTGGTGCCTAGGCCCGTGCGGGACCAATTGCGCGGTTCGTAGTGGATCTCTTCTTGGTGCGGCCAGCGCTGCCAGGCGCGGATGAACTCCTGGGTGGCGGGGACATCGCGCGCGGCGTTGGCGGCCGTTGGCGGGTGCAGCGGCCAATCGATACTCAGCGAATCGGGAGTCGACAAAGCCTCCGCAAAGTGGTTGCGCAGGTATTTTGCCGCATGGGTGTGCAGGTCATTAGGCATCCGCATCGGTGGACTCCGGGGATTCCTGGGAGTAGGAGGTGGCATCGATAAGCGAATAGCCCGTACGCGCCTGCGGGCGGCCTTGGATAATGGGCTCGTCGTAATTGACCACGATGGTGCCATCCACGTACGGCGATAGCGTCTGAATGAGTTTGAATGGCGTTGCCAAAATCATGTGGAAACCAAAGGACGCAAACACGGACATGGCGGTGCGCGTAAAGGCCGGGTCGGCGCGGTCGAAGGCCTCATCCAAAATGATGGAACCGTAGGTAGGAACGTCCTGATCCGGCTCCGCCAGGCGGAAGCGCAGCGCCGCAGCCAAGCAGAAGAACACCAGCTTTTGGGCCTGGCCGCCGGAAAGAGAGGCGGAATCCTGATACGTATTGGCGGTCGTGCCATCGGGGTAGCACTCGCGGCCGATGAAGCTGACGTGCTTGCGGGTATCCAGAACCAGGTTTCGCCACCGAATATCCTCCGGCTCAGACGAGCCCAAGCGGCTGAGAATCTTGTCCAGGGCGTGGTAGCGCGCTACCGCAGCTTCGGGCTCATTGGCGCTAATCTCCGCCAGGCTATGGGACGTTGCGGCATCGAGATCCCGCTGGAAGTCTTGCACCACCTGGCCCCGGGCATCTTTTACATCAATGCGCAGGGTGCGGTCCCCATTGAAGGGCGTGCGCTCCAGGGACTTATTAATAAACTCCATGCGCTGTTCGATATCGCTACGGGCATGGCGAAGGGAGGAGGCGAGGTGCGATAGGTTTTGCACCGTCGTGCCATTGAGCAGCTCCAAGAACTGAGCGCGAAAATCCGCCAAGCGGTCCGCGCGCAGGAATTTCAGCTTCTCCATGCCTTCGCCGGCGAAGCTGGCCTGTGGCTCCAAATCCGCCGCTTCCGCCGGCCACTGCGATAGGTACTTGTGCAGGACGGAGACAATCTTGGCATTCGTCTCCTCGATGCGGCGCGCGGCCCTGCGCGCGGTTTCTTGCAGGCTGGCCTGTACTTCATCGCGCCGGGCATCGATGTCATCGATGGTGAGTTTTCTTCTGCCCTTGTGCAGAGCCTCTTCGACCGCCTTGGCGATGCCCTGATCCGCCACCGTGGGCACTGTTCCGATGCTCTGGCGCCGCTGGGTGGAGCGGTTTAGCTCGCCTTCCACGTTGCCGAGGTGTTTTTGTGCTTCGTTCAGTTGGGCGCGGGCGGCGGTGAGCTTTTCCTTGGCCTGCTCGTGTGCTGTGGCCAATGCCTGCGCCTCTGGGGAGGAAGCCAAAGAATCATACTGTTCTTGCAAATCGCGTTTGCGCGCCTCCGCAGAAGCGGTATCAATATCCTGGAACTTAGTCTCCAGTACGCGCTGCGCTTTATCGCGCTGCGTGCGCAGGATATCCATCTTCCGGTTGAGCTCGTGGACCTGTTTAGCCATGGCACGAGCAGTGGCTTTCGCTTCCGCCAATTGGGAACGCAGGAGCTCAATCTTGGCAGTATTGGTGGAACCTACTCGGTACCACCGCGTGCCTGTAAAGCGCGTGCGATCATCCTTGATAAAGCGCGTCGAGCCATCCTTGTCCTTAGGCCGGCTTTCCAAGCCATCGCGTGTGACGGCCGGGGTCTTGGTTACCTGTTCGAGCGCCGCCACCGAGTTGACGCATTCGTAGTTAAAACGGCTCGAAATATGGTGGCGCACCCACTGCGCCATGGGGTGATCCTGGAACTCCAATTTGTGGATGAGCTGTTGCGGGCTGCGCGCGGGCGCAGGCGCCGGTGCAAACTCCGGGATAGTGCGGTACTCGAGCCGGGTACCCACATTGCGAGAATTGACCCACTGGTTAATGGCTTCCCGCGCGGTTTCCGGAACGAGCAGGGTGGCGGCGAATCCGTGCAGCAATTTTTGGATCACCGGTTCCCACTCCGCCTGCTGCGGGGCAATATCCAGTAGCTCGCCAGCGAAGGGAAGCTCCGATTCGGCATAGCCAGTATCCCGCGCGAGTTGGGTGCGCAGCTCTACCAGGGCCTTATCGATATTGGTGCGCCGCGAGCTAAATGAGTGCAGCTCACTTTCTAAGGACGCGGATGCTGTCGCTGCATCGCGGGCGGCCACGCCGGCTTCTTGCTGCTGCTCAGTAAGCTGGGCCGAGTCAGCCTCGAAGTCCGCGATGCGCAGGTGGGCATTTGCCTGCAGTTCGGCGAAGCCGTGCGGGTTGAGCTCAAAGTGGTCGGTCCACTGGTCGGCGGCAGCGGCAAGGTGGTGAAACTCCTTGGAGCGGTGCTCAATTTCCTTCTCCGCGGTTTCAATTTTGGCTTCTAGGGCGGCCAGCTCGCCGGCACTGAGTTGGGAGACGGCTACGGCGGCGCGTCGCTCGGCATCGTCAAGGTGCGTGACCTCCGCCTCGAGCGCCTCGGCCGCAGAGTGTGCCTCTGCTTGCTGGGCGGTCAGCGCGCGGATGCGATAATCCAGTTCTTCTGCCACCAAGCGGGCGCGCACCGCCGGCAGCGCCTCATTCATCGCCTCGGCCTTGTGCTTATCCGCCTCCGCGGTGGTGCGCTGGGAGTGCAATTGGGGGAGTGGAGCCAGCGTCTCAATCTGGGCCTTGACGTCCTCTACCCGCAGGTATGCCTGGCGCAGATCTTCAAATTGCTCCACCGACTCCTCCGCCCGCTCGAAGGTAGACGGCGTATCGAGCATATAGTCCCGGAAGAGCTGGTCCAGGCTGGATAGAGATTTGGCGGACTGCGTGCGGTGCAGCAGGACCTGCCCCTGCTCGCTCTTTATGCCCAGGCGTTTGCGGAAGCGATCCGCAAACGTGGTGTACGTCGGCGTAAATGACGCACCAGGCCCCTTGTACATGGCCTTAATCTTGCGGGTATCCAGGCTGCGGGTGAGTAGGGGGCTGAGCTTATCGATGTCCTCATCTCCCTGCACCACCCCATAGAGGCGTTTAATTTGGCTCACCGAATTTTCACCGCCGTTGAGGCGGAAGATGGCGATGAGGGTGTGCTGCGTGCCAGCCCCATTATCGTAGGTCAACGCCACCACCGAGTTAGTTGCGCCTTCACGCAAATACTCCGGGGCGATTTCACCCGTGTGCGCATTTTCTTGCTGCCGCCACGCCCCGCGAATATAGGAAACGAGGGTGCGCCCATTATGCCGCCCGAGGTCTTGCTGCGATGCCGCATTGAACTTGAGGTCCTTTTGCGGCACCAATACTGCAGACATCGCATCAAGCAGCGTGGACTTACCCGAACCGGATCCGCCGGTGATGAGGAAGCCCTTGCGGGCTACCGGGATGGAAAAGTAGCCGTGAAAAGTACCCCAGTTAATAAGCTGGATACGACTGATGCGGAATTGGCCTGGATACAGGTTAGTCATCGGAAGCTTCCTCCTGGTCGCCCTCGGCTTCTGCGAGGCGGGCGTATTCATCCCGGATGGCGGTGACCGTGGCGGCATCGAAAAGCTGGCGCAAGACGGGTGAAACCTCGTAGCGCCCCTCTGTCTCGGTGGCGCTGAGCAGCGAGTATTCATTGCGGATGCGTTTAATCGCCGCATTGAAGCGGTTATTGAACCCGGCTTCATCGCGGTTATCAACCGCGCGGACGTAGCCAATGCCCTCCCGGAGATCTTCTACATCCACAATCACGCGTTCACCGGGCAGCGCCAGACCAAGTTCTTGGCGCAGGTTCAGCAGGATGGCGGTATCGATGTGCTTGAGCTTATCCGTGCGCAGTACCTGCGGAATGGGCAGAGTTTCCTCTTCTACCATCCGGGTAAACGCAAACCCTTCCGCTTCATCGACGACCAGCTCGAGGAATACCTCATGCAAGCGGGCACGCAGGTTGTCTTCGTCCGAGATGATGGCGGACCATAAGATAGGTTCCTTGTGCGCACGCACCAGCGGACCTTTCAAAAGCTGCACCAAGGCGCGGCGCGAGTTATAGGTCAGCGATCCTTTATCGCTTTCCCACAGCGGGGGCTCATGCGCCGAATCGACGCGGTGATTATCAGTAGCGCTCACTACAACTCCTCAACGGTGGTGCTATCGAAATACATAGTAGGGATATACGCCGCGCGAATGGTCCCATCTTCCTCAGTCCAGGTGACCTTCTCGTGCGCATCATGCAAAGCCGGTAGCGGGTGCTGGTCCGCAATATGTACCAATCCCACGACGCTGGCCAGGTCCTGCGTGGGTGGGTACGCCTGCAATACTTGGCCAATCGTGCACGGACCCGCCTTGCCGACGGCCCCGCGAATCGCCGCATGCAGTTCCTCAAAGTCAATCTCTGACTCGCGCACTAACTCGTACAACGCCTCCGCGTTCTCCTGGCCTGGCTGGAAGGCTTCCGGTGCTTCTTCCACGACCTCGCGTCCTGGGTTGGCTAGTTGGATGCGCGAGACGGAGTGAATGGACATACCGATGCGCTGCAAGGGCGTTTCCATGCGGTGAAAGGCTTTTAACTCCGATGCCTGTGCTGCATCAATGGCCATGCCCCGTGCCTCACGCAGTAGCTCAATCATGCGCCGGTCTTCTGCGAATTGTTCCGAAGAGACATAGTTGCGCAAGCTGCGCGCCAGGCCAGTCATCGTTTGATTGACCTCGAAGCTCGTTTCTTCCATATCGCGGAAGAGATTCCGCAGCTGACGACGGTTTTCTGGCGCCAGCTCTTGGCCGACCTCGCTTTCTAAAACTTGCTTAATCCACTGATCTAGCCACGCACTGCGTTCTCTATCCATGAGGTAGGAATAGAATCCGCGGAAGCTGCGCCCAGCGTCCGATTCCGCGATGTGGTCTACACCGCTGAAAATTTCCTCGAGCACTTCGCCGCGGTAACCTTCTGGATCCAAAAGCTGGCGACGCAACCGGTGATTGAGGGCTTCGAGTTCGTGGCGCACCCTAGCGAAATCGCTTGGCACCGCCATGGCCATGTTCAGCACGTCTTGGACGCGCTCCTGCGTCTCTGCCGCAGTCAGCCTTTCAAACTGCCCTAAATGAGCCTTTTCAATTTCGCGCTCAATGCGGTCTCGCTCCGCCTCTAAGCTGGCGACGCGGCTCGAAATATCCTCATTTGTATCTCGCGCCAAGCGTTGTAGCGCCGAGCCTATAGATTCCACACGCGATGCCGTGACCGTAGTAACCGGCGTTTCCCAACGCTCAACGGCCTCGAGCGCGGACAGCGCTTCCTCGCTCGGTTCCAAGGTTTCACCGCGCGAGCTCTTGCCAGATTTACGGACTAGCCAACCAGCTTTTACCCAGTCATTGCAATAACTTTGCGGTGTGCGCGGCATTGAGAATTCACTGGCGAGCACCTCAAAATCGGTGACCATCAGCTCATATACTTCTGCCGCCGGCCGCGCGCGAGTGCCGCGGGGAAAATACTCAGCAATCAGCGCCAAAATCACCGGGGCATTATCGGCCGCCAGCAGCCGCACTGCCGCGGAATCATGTAATAACCGCCGCAGTGAAAGGGCGCGAGCTTCAACAGACATGATTCGATTTTGCCAGCTATGCCGGACACATGCAGCGTAGTTTGACTCACTTATTCGAATCAGTGGATCCGCCCGCGCATGGTGGCCCTTGCGGGCCGAGGACTAAGAGACTGTATTAGTCCTTATTAGTCCTGCTTAGTCCTGCGCAACGGTGACGTTGACGTCAATATTGCCGCGGGTGGCATTGGAGTAGGGGCAGACCTGGTGGGCGGCATCGGCAAGCGCTTGTGCCTTGTCGTGCTCTTGGGCGGGAATGATGACCTCGAGCTCAACGGCGAGCTTGAAGCCTTCGCCCTCCTTGCCAATGGACACGCGGGCACCGACGGAAGAATCGCCCAACTCAGCCTTCTCGCTGCGAGCCACCGCCTGCAGGGCAGAGTGGAAGCAAGCGGCATAGCCAGCAGCGAAGAGCTGCTCCGGGTTGGCGCCGTTGCCATCGCCGCCCATTTCCTTTGGGGTGGCCATCTTGAAGTCAAGGTCCGAATTTTGCACTACGGCGCGGCCGTCGCGGCCTGCCCCGGTAGCGAGTGCTTCAGTGGTGTAGAGGGTATCCATGATTACTCCTTTTCTAAAGTGATTTTCGTACTAGCGGTGAGTACAGCCGCCGATTGTACTCAGAATTCCTAACGGTGTTTTTCCAGTTCAGCGACCTAAGAAGTGAAAGGACGCGCTAGGAAAGGTGGTACGGCTCAAGTGTGCGGCGCAGGCCTACTCAACCCGCGCCGGGGGAGTGGGTGCTCCTTCGGGCGGAAGTACCTTGGGGTAGCGCTTGGATTGGCTTGATTTCCCAGCACTCTCGGCGGCACCGCCCGTGGTGGGCGCAGCGGCGCCGACTACTTCGGCCGTCTTTGCCGGAGAAGGTCGATGGGGTGCGGGGTCCCAGTGGGTATCGACAAGCTTGCGCTGGCACACCCAACCCACCGCGAGGATGGCCAGGCCAATCACTGCGATGAGAATGCCGCTCCATACACCGCCAGCTTGGATGGACCAGCCGAGCAGCAGGCCAAGCCAGCCAAAATCGGCGTCGCCAAAGGTGGTATGGGCGTCGCCGAAAGATCCCAGCACGCTAAGCAGGAAGGCGGGCAGGAAAGTAATGAGCAGGCCATTGGCAAAGGAACCCAAAGCCGCTCCACGGCGCCCGCCGGTGGCATTGCCGTACACACCGGCCGCGCCGCCGGTGAAAAAGTGTGGCACGAGGCCGGGCAAAATGAGGGCAACGCCAAAAGCCGGGTTGAGCCATAGTGATAGCACAGCCAAGCCGACGAGTCCGCCGGTGAAGGAGAAAATGAAACCAATGAGCACCGCATTTTGAGCGTAAGGGAAGACAATCGGGGCATCGAGCGCTGGGATCGCGCCGGGAACCACCTTTGCCGCAATACCTTGGAAGGCGGGGACAAGCTCGCCCAAAATGGTGCGGACACCGAAAAGGATGACGGCAACGGCCACGCCAAACTGTAGGCCCTGCGTTATGGATTGCATGAGGTAATTGCCCACATCGGTGGCGCCATCCGGGAAGGCGGTGAAAGCCTCATCGGACCCTGCACGCGCAATAAATAATACCGCGAGCACAAGGTACATCAGTGCCATAGAAAGAGCCGTCGCCACCATCGAATCGCGCAGGAAGCGCAAGCCCTCTGGGAGTTTCAGGTCCTCAGATGAAGGCGACATTTTATCGCCCTTACCGCCTACGGCCTTGCCGACGCCACCTGCGACCAAGTACCCAGCCGTGCCAAAATGCCCAATTGCCACGGAATCATCGCCGGTAATGCGGCGGGTAAAGGGGTGGGCTATAGCGGGCAAAGACACCATCAAAATGCCAAGCAGTCCCGCACCAAAGGCGACGATGACCCACGAAGGATATCCAGTGGCAACGAGCACCATCGTCAGCAATGTGGCCATGAAAAGTACGTGGTGGCCAGTGAGGAAGACATAACTAAGCGGTGTAATACGGGCCAAGATGAGGGAGACAACAAACCCCAAAATCATGATCCAAGCGACTTGGCTGCCGAACTGGTCTTGCGCGATACCGACAATGGCTTCATTAGTCGGCACCACTCCCTGTGCACCCGTCGCGCCGGTGATCATGGCACCCAGTGGTTCTAGCGAATCGGATACTAGGCCAGCACCGGCGCCGATAAGGAGGAAACCCAGCGTGGCTTTAATCGCGCCGCCGATGGTCTTGCCGACGCCGCGCCCCATGGCACCTAGGCCGACGGCGGTGATGATGCCGATGAGAAAAGCAGGTACAGCGAGGATTTCGGCGACGAGAAAGTTGGCTATGGCCAGAAGAATATCCATGCGTTATTCCTTAAATGTCATAGAGCTCGCGAAGAGCCGCATCTAGTTCGGAAGTGGAAGTGAAATTTTGGATGACGTATACGGGAACGCCGACATCGCCCAGCGTGGCAGCGATTTCGCCGGAGGTGAGAAGGAAATCCGCCTCGCTCGCCCGACCCTTGGCTGAGATCGTGTCGGTGGCTTCCACGGTCAGGTATGACCCCCAGCCCCATTCATCAAGTACCTGTTCCAGGGTGTTCTTAAGGAATAAAGACGTGCCTAGGCCGTTGCCGCATACCGTGAGGATTTTTCCCTTGGACGCGACAGAATCTGCGGCCGTTTGCTTTGCTGGACGAGCCGTTGACTCCGCCGGTGCTGCGGAAGTTGTGCGCTTCTTACTCGAAGTCGATGCCGTGAGGATTGCGCGGAGCTCTTTTTCGGATTCTGCACGATTAAGTTCATCACGCTTGGTGGCTAGCAGCTTTGCTAGCTGTTTCATCGCCTGCAGGTGTTCGGAGTCGCTCCGTGCGGCAAATGCCACGACGAGGTCAACAGGGTCATTGGAATCGTGCCCGAATTCCACCGGCTTATCCAGATGGACCCACGATAAAGAAGTTTCCTTTACCGCCTCCGAAGGCCGTGCGTGCGCAAAAGCGAAACCAGGTGACACCACAATGTATGGGCCCGTTTCTTCTACAGATTGCACCATTGCTTCCGTGTAGTCTGCGGTGATCGTGCCCGCTTCTTCCAGCAGTGATCCTGCCAGTCGGATGGCTGCTCTCCAGTCCTTGGCGGTGCCATGTATCTCCACGGCGCCGGGCACCAAGAGGGAATCTAGTGTGACCATGTGTATCTCCCATCACAGAAATAGTGGCATCAGGGTGAATGTCACTCATGATTCTAGGGCGCAGCGAAATAGGAGGTGAAAGCAGGGGGTAACGTATGCACGGGGTGGTTGGAGCCGCTCAAAGGGTGGTCGGATTGGCTCTATAGTCCTTTGGATTGGTCGCAATACAAGGGGAAGCCGTGTGCTTTCGGAAAGGCCGGACCTAGAAATGGACCCGTGCTAAGGGAGCGGAAATGAGAAATCCCCGCTGGCGCGGGGAGAAACACAGCGAAAATGCTGCTTTGAGCACTACCACAGGCCCCTCCCGTTGTATACGGGAGGGAGCTGGTTTTGCCTGTCAAGTTTTGCCCGCCCCAGTGAGAAATAGGCTCGATTTTCTTTCGGGCTTTGCATCTCGGCGGGCTTCGCTTCCTGTAGTGGCTAGAACGGAAGATTTACGCGCGTTGTATCCGGGCAGTTAATCGAGCTCGAAAGTTTGGCGGCCAATTTCATCTTGGCTAAAGGACCTAGATGCAACAAGGTCCACAGGTGTCGTTAGATCATCGAGCTCGTAGGCGATTGTTCCGGCGACAGTGCCTCCCTTTTTAATCTGTTCAAGCTGAGTATCGGAAGTTTCAGGATCAATATAGGAACCGACGTCGAGCTCGTTTACCTTATTCGGATCATTGTCTTGGATGGCGGTGAAGTACGCGACAAAGTCGGTGGTAGTCAGGGTTTCATCCGTTTTATTCGTTACGTCATAGCTAAAGACGAGAAGTGGCTTTTCACCTGTTTCATTGCCAGGCTCACCGGGCTTGATAACGCGGTGATCGGTTATTTTGAACTTGGCGGCTGGAACATCCAAGACTCCATCTTCAAAGGTTTGGCTAAAATCTGTGCTCTTTAGCTCATTAACGGTTGTCGGATCATCCTTCACCTTCTTCATATGTGTGGTGAATTCCTTATCCTCAATCGCGACCTTGAAAGTTAAGGTGTTGTCATCGATAGAGAAATCTTTCTTGTCTGACGAAGCGGCCATCCACTCAGAGGCGGTGGCAACTGTATCGCGGTTTGAGGTAACGGTCTCACCGGATGCAGCGGCTTGGGCATCAAAAGTGCCAATCCAGTAGATCATGCGATTTTCGCCGTTGTCCATGACCCATTCGATGGTGATGACGTCATCAGTGATGCTGGCCTCTATCCAGCCATCGTCAGAAGCGCTGTCCTCTTGCTTCCACGTTCCAATTACGGACTTCGCATCAACCTGTGCATCGGACGCGGAATTACTGGAGTCGCTTGTCTTTGAGCTCTCACTACCGCTATCCGAGCAGGAGGAAAGCGTAAGTGCAGAGACGAGAATGAGAGAAGAGAGTAGTTGCGCATAATTAACTTCTACCCTCAGGGGGTAGGAAGCGTACAAATACTCAATAGCGAAGGGGGCAAATTGGTCTTTGGCCGCTCTTTGACTAATCTTTTGAGGGCAGATAATCGCCCAAATAGGCGTGCAATCTGCGTGGGGCTATAGCTCAGTCGGTTAGAGCTCCGGACTCATAATCCGTCGGTCCCGGGTTCGAGCCCCGGTGGCCCCACGGTAGAAGGAGGCGTCGGCAAGCAATGCTGGCGCCTCCTTCTTAGTATTCGGTGTGCACGCGCTCGGAGAAAATCGGCCTGGCGGTCAGCTCGATGCGGGTGCCGATATTTTCGTCTTCTTGGGAGCTGCAATGGACGGATTTTTGATTCGTGGCCATGATGCAGTGGAGATCGTAGCTCTCACCAGAGCTCGGGTTCTTTACAGCAATGTCGCTCTGCCAGGCTGCAGTAACGGTTGGATCAGGGGTTTCGAGCCTGTATGGGGCATCCATTGCGTGCTTATAAATGTCTAGGGCAAAGGCGCAGTCGGTGGCATCATCGGCGATGATTTGTGCGTAATCGCGGATGCCACAAATACCGCCTACCTGCGCAGCGAGTGCGGAATCATCGTCTTTCTCCGCTTTCTGCAGCTTGGAAGGCTTGGCAGGCGCGGCATCGGCAAGCGCATCACTGTCTGAACTGGCGCTGTGTGGGCTGGTACCGGTGAAATTGGGCTCCTCGTCAGCGGGGGTGGACGAGCACCCAACCAGCAGGAGTGCAGGAAAGAGCGCGAGAATCTTTTTTATGCGGAATGCCGGGAGAGATAGAAGGGGCAGTAGAACAGGAAAAGTGTAGCACCGCAGAGCATGTGGGCAGGCGAATTGCACGTGGGTGAGCAGTGCAGTCTAATAAACGGCATGACAGAAGTAGATCCGCTCATTGAATCCCTCTATCGCTGGTCCGATGTCAGCGGTGTATTGCTGATGGGAATTATCGGCGGCACCATTGCGCGCAAGCGCGGGTATGACATCATCGGGTTTTTCTTCATCGCGATGTTTTCTTCCCTGGGCGGGGGCATGGTGCGCGACGTACTTATTAATCGCGGCACCGTGGCGGCGATGAGCGAGCCGGAGTACCTGTACCTGGCGTTTACGGGTGCGTTGATTGCGCGCTTTGTCTACTTTAAGGGCAAGACCTGGGATTATATCCAGGCGCATGGCGATGCCGTCGTTTCCGGCCTATGGGCCGGCACCGGCGCCGTGAAGGCCATTACCTATGGGCTGCCGCCAATTCCGTGCATCATGATGGGCGTGTTTACCGCTACCGGCGGTTCCATGATTCGCGATATCGCCATGGGGCGCGAGCCCGCCGTCTTTGGCGATAATCAGCCCACGGTGATCCCAGCCATCGCCTGTGCGGTAATCGTGCTGGTGGGAAACCACTTCGATATGTTGGCCGTTGGCATGATCGTGGGGCCATTGGTCTCTATTTTCTTGGCGCTGCTGGGAATTTGGGCCGGGTGGCGCGTGCCCGCGAATCAGGAGTGGGCGCCGATTAATGATACGGCTGCGCAGGTCAAGGTGCTGGCGAAAAAGGCAGAGAACAAGAGCCGCGCGGTCGGGCGCAAGCTGGAGCCACACCGCGTGCGCTCGTGGCGCCACCGGCAGATGGAAGAGGCGCTGCAACGGCGCATCGAAAAGCAAGTGCGTTCCGGCAAGCGCCGACAGGATGCGGCGGAGGAGGCCAGCGAGTTTCTGCAGTCCTTCGAATCAGACGTCGATCAGTTCAGCACGGCGCCAGCGGAGTCTGAGGATATGGACTTTGGCGTGGACTTTAGCGGCGATTCCTATGAGGAAGAGGAGCAGACCTCCAGCGAGGAATCCCAGCGGCTGCTCGATACGATTTTGGAAGATGACAAGCTTACTGATGAGCTGATTGATCGCCTGATGGACCGCTACCAATCGCGCGACTAGGCCCCGGGGCATCTGCTTGCCGATGCCCCCATCTTCCCACTCCTGCCTTCTTACTTCTGGCAGAAAACTGGCATCAATTTCTCAGCTAGGTGCCATATCCTTGAACCATGAACTTGAGGTATTTCTTTTTTGAGCTGTGGGGCCTCATTGTTGACCATGGCTTGCCGCTCATCGCATTTGTGATAATCGGCATTCTTCTGCCCCGCATGGGCCGCCTAGCCATCCGGATCATTGAACATAATTTGGATGAGCAAGAAGAGTCCACGAAGGCACGGCTGGCGCTGACCGGAGCATTGGTCTACATCGTCCAGGCGGTTGCGTACTTCCTATTGGTCGCCGCCGCGCTGACTAACCTCGGCGTTCCGGCGCTGGGCGCTGCGGTGCCTGCGACGATAGTTTCCGCCGCAGTTGGTTTCGGCGCCCAGTCCGTGATTTCGGATTTCCTCTCCGGATTTTTCATCCTCACGGAAAAGCAATTCGGCGTGGGTGACTACGTCTCCTTTGCTGGCATTCCTGGGGTGGAAGGCGATGTGGTGACGCTGACCCTGCGCACCACGAAGGTGCGCACCCCAACTGGTGAGCTGGTGACCATCCCCAATAGTTCTGCCGGTGTGGTGACCAACTATTCCAAGGAATGGTCCCGTGCGGTGGTTAATATCAACGTCCCCGTGCACGAGGGCGAATCTTTGCCGGAGATTACGAGCCGTGTCAAAGAGATTTCTGAGCACGCTATTGAAGCCCCAGATATCTCTGTCGATGTCGCCGGCGAGCTCACGGTTCTTCCCGCTACGCAATTGGTCAGCCCGCAGGTTGCCGGTCAGCCGTGGCAGGTGGGCTACCGCATCATGGTGACTGTGAATCCCGCCCGCCAGTGGTCCGTGGAGCGCGCTATCCGCTCGGCGTTGCTTTCGGAATTCTGGGACCACTACGGTTCCGCCATCGACTTTGATGAGCTGCAGGAACAGAAAAAGAAGCATTCGGCAGAACCAAAGCATGCCGCGGCGCAATCGGCCAAGGACGCCTTGGATGCCGGGGAAGGATCCCGCCCCAATACGCCAGTGGATGACCCCACGGTGGAAGAGGAACTGGCCCCAGAGGAAGTTGAGCTTGCTGAGACCAAGCTCGATGAGCAGGCAGTCACGGATGAAGCGGGCGAAGATGCCGCAGAAGACGAGGCGACATCGCGCCGGAAGATCTGGCGCTCGATTCAGACAAATACGCGATTCCAGAAGATCGCCACCATCGGCGGGCGCGTGCGCGCCTCCACCACAGGCCTTGTGGCGGCCCTTCTCGTCGTTGGGCTGCTCATCCTCGCGGCAAGCAACCCAGAGGACGCGGATGCAGGTTGGCTATCGCCAGAGTATTGGAAGGAAAGGGATACGCAATCTTCTTCCGAGGCGCCGACGGAATCTGAAGAGAATCTGCCCTCGGAAAAACCTGTTACTACCGGCACCCCAACCGAGCCGACGGATGCTGAGTCAACACCGACGACCACCAATACGCCGACCGTTCCTAGCTACCCCAGCCAGGACCCCAATTCGACTCCTAATTCCGGAGACGGGCACGGCAGCAATCAAGACGGGCCGGCTGACTCGAACGGCGATTCTGGCGATGGCGAAGGGAATGGAGACGGAGACTCGGGCGCAGACGGAAATAGCGGGGCCGCAAATAGCCAACAGACCGCGATTCCTTCAGAACCCCACTAGTCGCTAGTGCAAACCGCCGTATACCTCGAGGCGGTCGGGCCAACGGCGATCGTTCTTCTCGTCTTGGTAGGTGACTCTTAAGCTATTGTCTCCGTCTTTTCCGCATATGAGTGCGCGACCATCTGATCCAATAAAACAGTGAAGATCATAGGTCTTACCGGTGGTGGGGCTGGCGACGGAAATCTCGGAGCTATACGCGCCGTTGGCCTTCGGATCGGACTGCCGGAATGGATAGGAGTGCTTGATCGCTTCATCGAAAATAGCACCGGTAAATTCGCAGGATGTATGCTCGCCGGCTTCGATGGTGTCTCCCTGGTTGGTATATCCGCAGTCGCCGCCAATTTTCCCAGCGTAAAGCGTGTGATTTCCAGCTGGGGGAGCGTCATCATTCGAGCCGGCATCGCCATGTTCGGCGCCTTCTTTATCGCCTTTTTCCGCGGTGGAGTCTGGAGAATTCTCCATGGTTTCCGTCACGGTCGTAGGGGCCGTGGAAGCCTCGCTGGGCACAAAAGCAGGTTCGGGTTCGGCAGAATCGGAATCATCGGAGGTACCGCAGGCGCTCAGCATGGTAAGGGACAAGGCGGCAAGCATTAAGGAAGTGTGGCGTTTCAACATCATAAGAACGGGTAAAAATCGGCGGTGTGAACGGTGAAAACTTTAGCACTTAAACCAGCATCTAGCTGTGGATTTATAGAAAGCAGGCCACAGGGTGGAACAAATTTGATACCCGGGCTGTTTCAGTAGACATGACATCATTATTTACACCTTTGGAACTTGGCCGTTATACGTTGAATAACCGCGTGACCATGGCACCGCTGACTCGTCAGCGTGCAGGTCACAGCGGTGTGCCCGGCGAGTTGCACAAAAAGTATTATTCCCAGCGCGCTAGCGCTGGTCTCGTGGTGACGGAGGGAACCTTCCCCGCATGGACCAACCGCGCGTTCCCGGGTCAGGCGGGAATCGTCGATGATGAGCAGGCGGCCGGTTGGCGCGAGGTAGCCAACGAAGTGCACGACAAGGGCGGCGTCTTGTTCATGCAGATCATGCACGGCGGCCGCACCAGCCACCCGGATCTTATTGATGGCGCCCAAGCAGAAGCCCCCAGCGCGCTGGATTGGGACGGCCAGGTTCGCGGCTTTGCCGGCAAGATGGATGCACCGGTACCGCGCGCACTAGAAGCCGATGAGCTCCCGCGCATCGTTGAGGAATTCCGGGCCGCCGCACGCCGGGCCGTCGACGCGGGCGTTGATGGTGTAGAGATTCACAACGCGAATGGCTACCTGCTGCACGAATTCATGGCACCGTCTGCCAACCAGCGCGACGATGAATTTGGTGGCAGCCCAGAAAACCGGTGGCGCCTGCCAGAGATGGTCATTCGTGCTGTCGTAGATGAAATTGGTGCTGACCGCGTGGGCGTGCGTTTCTCCCCGGCCCACGTTGTACAAGGCATTGTTGAAGATGACGAGGCGGATATGTTGGCCACCTACGGCGGACTTTTGGACGCCATTGCCCCGCTGAACCTGGCTTATGTCTCCTTCCTGCACGCCGAGCCGGAAGGCGAGCTCATCTCGGCCTTGGCAAAGAAGGCTCGTGCCAATGGCGAAACCAAGGTCCTGATGAATGATGGTTTCGGCACTGTCACCACCAAGGAAGATGCCGAGCGCGAGCTGAAGTTGGACCACGTGGATGCCGTTGTCGTGGGCCGTCAGCTCATTGCTAACCCGGACTTGGTACGCCGGTGGGAAGAAGGCCTGGCCCTTAATGAGCCAGATCAGGCCACGTTCTACGTCGGCGGCGAGCGCGGCTACATTGATTATGAAACTGCCGCGGACTAACGCGTAGTCCGCGGCAGGTAGGGGGGGGAGAGCGCGAGTGATAGAGAGTGAAATATCCCAGAGAGGATCTTTCACTCTCTATATCGAACGTGAACCTAGCGAGCGTTAACAACTGCCCGCTTAATATTAAGAACTAAATCCCTCATCCGGGCGCCATGTCAGCGTGACGGCTTCGTTTACTGCTGCGGTGGGGTTGAGTAGATCCTCAACGCGCAGCCAGTGCATTTCCGCAGAATCCGGGCGGATGGTGACATAGCTATATCCGTGGTGATCGAGGTTTACGTGGCGTGTATGGGGGTTTGCCTCCAAAAGGTAGCGCTCTGCCAACTTGGAAAGCTCGTTGTCCTCGGGAAGATGGAGCTGTTCGTTGACATTGGGGGCGGAGACAGAGGAGCACACCATTTCGGCTCCGAAGATGCGCCCATCCTTGCTGATATTGTGTGCCCATTCGGAGTGAATATCCCCGGTAACAAAGAGGGCGTGGGAGTCGTGCTTGGCAAGGGCATCGATAAGCATCCGGCGTTCTGCCGAATAGCCATCCCATTGGTCGCCGTTGACGGGAATGCCGGTGATATTGGATGACAGTGAGGACGATACGGGTGCCAGTTTGTCGTCGCGCTGCAGGGTAGCCAGGTTCATGGGGGAGAACATGACGGAGTTGCCCAGCATATTCCACGCGGCGGCGGAGGTGTCGATCTTGTTGACCAGCCAGTCGTACTGCTCCGAACCGAGCATGCTTCGCCCCTCGGCGGCCATCCTGGCAGGGCCAAAGAGAATTTGCTTATCGCGGTATGTGCGCAGATCCATCATGGTCAGTTCCACGAGATCGCCAAAGGTCAAACACCGGTAGAGATGGCCATTATCGGATGGATTGCTTGCCCGTACCGGCATCCATTCAAAGTAGGCCTGCATCGCGGCATTGCGGCGATCGATCCAAGCGCCTTCCTTTCCCTCCGTGTGGTTATGGGCGCCGTCCCTCCAAGAATTGTCTGCGGTTTCGTGGTCGTCCCAGACCGCGATCCACGGCAGGGCAGCATGTGCTGCTTGGAGATTTTCATCGGTGCGGTAGCGGCCGAGGCGCGTGCGATAATCTTCCAGTGTCGTAATCTCGTGCGCGGGGTGGTGCAGGCGTACTGGACCGAAACCGGCGTACTCGCGCTGTGGGTATTCGTAAATATAGTCTCCCAGAAAGACCATATAATCTAGTTGCCCGGCTCGTCCGCGCTGTGCGATATCGCCATAGGCTTGAAAGAAGCCGGACTCCCAGTTGGCACAGCTGGCTACACCGAAGGTTAGTTCTTCTGGGGATGCCGTAACCGCCGGTGCGGTTTTGGTACGACCCACGGGGGAGATTCTATCTTGGGCACGAAAGCGGAAGTAATACACGGTTTCTGGTTCGAGGCCGTGAGGATCCACGTGGACCGTGTGGTCTTGTGCGGGATTGGTGGTGACTTCGCCGCGCTTGACGATGTCCCTAAACTCCTCATCCCGCGCAATCTCCCATTCCACGGTGGTAGGCGCGCCTGCACCGGAGCCAGGCATCGCATCTGCATCTGGGGTCACGCGCGTCCACAAGACAACAGAATCTGGAATGGGATCTCCCGAGGCTACCCCGTGCAGGAAGGGGCGTTCACCGAGTGTGGGCTCTACCATGTGCGGTTCTGGGCGCGAGGAGAGGCTGCTTTGTGCATGAGCAGTGCTGGCGTTGGCCGTGCTGGCAGTGGTGGTCAGCGCCAAGGCTGCGCCGACTGTGCCGCTGGTTTGGAGGAATTTGCGGCGGTTGACATGAGACATCTCTGATTGCGTGCTGTGGTTTCTGCTTGTCATATTCATAAGTTTTCTAAGATTGAAAGGGCCTGCAACCGCTCAGACCGCATTACACCAAAAATTCCTTTATCAGTAACCACGGGTTTACCTCCGTACCGATCGGCACGCCTTATTCAGAGGTCGAGAGCACAGTAGGCTGGAAGATATGAGCGAGTTGCAGCAGATAAGTCAATGGCCCGTAGATACCGTGGCCGGAGCATTGATCCACAGCGGTGAGGTGATAGACACGGTAGGCGATACATCGCGCCAATTTCCGGTTGCCTCCGTTACCAAGCTGGTGTCGGCATACGCGGTGATGATGGCCGTGGAGGAAGGCGCGGTGGATTTGAAGCAGCCCGCCGGTCCGGAGGGTTCGACCCTCGAGCATCTGCTCGCGCACGCCTCGGGCGTGAAGTTCGATTCGCGTGAACAACAAAAACCAGTGGGCGAGCGGCGCATCTATTCCTCTGCCGGTTATGAGTG
Organism: Corynebacterium limaceinasi; assembly: GCF_046717465.1. Taxonomy (NCBI): domain Bacteria; kingdom Bacillati; phylum Actinomycetota; class Actinomycetes; order Mycobacteriales; family Corynebacteriaceae; genus Corynebacterium; species Corynebacterium limaceinasi. Next base: position 1,811,779 of record NZ_CP177100.1, on the reverse strand, counting down.
GGCTGCAGAGATCGTTGAAGATGCCACTGGCATCGAATTTGCAGAGTACCTGCGTGAAGGTGCGTGTGAGCCGCTGGGCATGTCCTACACCCACTTAGAGGGTTCGGCTGGGCACGGCTTGGTTTCTACCGCGCAGGATCTCGCGGCATTTGCAGCCGAGATCCAAAACCCGCAGATCTTGCATGTCAGCACTGTGGCCGATATGCGCCGCGTTCACTTTCCTGGTTTGCGCGGCATTGTGCCCGGGTATGGGAGCTTTAAGGATTGCACCTGGGGACTTGGATTTGAGATCCGCGGTGAGAAAGACCACTGGATGGGAGCCCTGCCTGCCGATGCCACCGGGCACTTCGGCATGTCCGGAACCTACCTCTGGCTGGCCGGCGACTACGCCATGGTGGCATTGACAGACCGAGATTTTGGTGATTGGGCAAAGCCACTGTGGAATGAAACCAATACAAAGATCTGGAAGGCGCTGTAAGGGGCTCCGTCGCAGATTTTCCTTAATAGGAAAAACGAGAAAAGCTCCCCATTCCAGTGGAGTGGGGAGCTTAAAGCTGCTCTTTTTAGAACACCTGCAGACCGAGGCCTTCGAGGAACATGGCGAACTGGGTGAAGATGCCGTCAACGAGGGAGAGAATCTGGAATCCGAGAGCAGAAGAAAGATCAAACATAGGGGGTTCCTTTCAATAGGGAGAATTCAAACGGGATTGTTTGAATTTATCTCAGCATAAGCAGAGTGCGTGGATCGTGTCAAACTGTTTTTTAACACAAAATAAATGAATATCGACCGCTCTACTGATGGGGGCGTGCGTCTCTTTTTCAAATCAGGGGATGAGAGTGGGGTTGGCGCCTGGCTACCCCCGCCGTGGGTTTACCACTTGGGACTTTTTGGAGAGCTTAGCCCCTAGGGGGACTGGGGTAGTTTTCGGCCGAGGCCCTAGGGGTGAGCGCTATTGGGCAAGTGTTTCCGCAGCTAACTGCCTTGTGAGCGACTCGTACCGGGACGTTGTTTTAGGGAAAGCGGTTCAAGGGGCAAATTTCACTGTTGTAACTTCAATTTCTTTAGTCACTTTAATCACAGTCTGGACTTTGTGTTGAGGTTTAGATCTTGGGGGTTGAAGTGAAAGTTGAGGGTTGTAGAGGGTGGTGTGGCGCAGGAAAATTGGGTGCAGACGCAAAAGACAGTTCGTTGGGGAAGACGAAGCTCGTCTTGCACTGCGCCGCACGCCACGCGTGTGGATAGCAGTGGTGATTTGTCGAGGGAGATATCGGCTATGAATACTTGCGTCAATCCAGTGCCGGTTGATCAACCGGCCTCCAACTACACGTGGCCCAGCCGCAATGGTGCGGCCGTCGTGGTCACTGGTGTGCTGAAAATTTCTGGGATGCCGCGTGCGTTGCGCCCAGAGGTAGAACGCGCCATGGATCGGTGCATTCGCACCGAATCGGAGTTCATCGTCCCAGGCGATGACCCGCTGACCGCCCAGTGGTGTACTCGGTGGTACCGCGACGAGATCTCTATGGAGGCGCTCGTATATGGTGAAGCCGCGGGCGTGGGTGCGGAAAGCGTTGGCATCGGCTGCCGTCAGGTCCTTACTGGAACTGAGGTGGAGCTTGCGGCGTTGGACAGCGCGGTAGGCTACCTTGCCCGGCGCTATGGGTTTAGTGCCACCGTGTGTTCTAGCTAAAACGTACGAGTTAGTTGGCTCGAATGGAATCGGCTCGAGCGAATCCGCACGTGCTCCGGCCGCACGACTTACCCGACTTGGGCCTTTTTGCTGTGAGGTATTGCATATTGACACGTAGACCAGCAGATTCATGGCTACTACGGGTGGAAAGTGTGCGCTAAGGGGGTGGGTTTCGGGGTGGGCGGTTAGATTGATTTTCATGAGCCCGTATATCCGCACCGTGCGCACCGCCTTCGGGTCGACTGCCGTGCAGGTCGTGTACTCGCAGAAACGCGGCGCCAAGACCATGAAACATCTCGGTTCGGCGCACACTGACGAAGATCTTGCACTGCTTTAGGCCTAGGACCAGTGTCTTCTTGACGGCGACCAGGTGAGCCTGGATCTTGGTGTGGACACCACACCCGCCGGCAGCGGATCCGCCGATGCGCCGGTGCCGATTACCTCCGAGCGCGCCGGCCGCCTCCTCGAGGTCATCCGTGCCGCGTACAGCGAGCTGGGTTTCGATGAGGCCACCAGGGATGATCAGGTGTTTTTGACCTCGTCACCGCCCGGATCGTGCAGGCAGGATCGAAGGTCGACAGCATTGAGACACTGGCGGAACTCGGTGTGGCCTTCGCCAGCTACCGCACCATCCAACGACACCTGCCGGCCTACGCCACCGACGACTTCCGCGACCGGCTTACCCAGGCTTGCGCGAACCATGCCGGGATCGGACCCGGTGTCCTGGTTCTTTACGACGTGACTACCGTGTACTTTGAAACCGATGAGGGCGATAAGTTCCGCAAGCCGGGCTTTTCCAAAAACGCAGGCTCGAGCCGCAGATCACCGTCGGCCTGCTGGCGGATGCCCGGGGCTTCCCGCTGGCCGTGGGTGCGTTTGAGGGGAACATGGCTCAAACACGCACCATGTTTCCTATGATCAGAAACGTCCAGGACGCCTACGGCGTGGAAGAGGTCACCGTTGTCGTCGACGCCGGGATGTTCTCTGCCGGCAACAAGGCCTCGATCATCGAGGCCGGCCTGCACTGCATCCTCGGAGTGAAATTCAACGACATCCCCTATCCGGTGGCGCAGTGGCGCAAGAACAACCCCGGCCAGGACTATGAGGACCAGCAGATCTGGACGTGAGCCGACCGGACGGGCCGTGGCCCAGGCGGTGTGCCGCATTCGGTCACCTACTACCGGTACTCCTGGGACAGAGCACGCCGCACGTTGAAGGGTATTGATGAGCAGGTCGCCAAAGCGGAGAAGGCCGTGGCCGGGAAGTTGCCGGTCAAGCGCAACCGGTTCGTGGATCTCAAGGCGCCGAATAAGCAGGTCAACTGGGCGTTGGTGACCAAGAACAAGGCCCTGGCCGAGCTCAAGGGGTACCAGACGTCCCGGGTGGATCTGCCTGCCGAACAGGTGATCCACGCCTACCGGCAGTTGTTGAAGATTTAAGAAGGCGTTTCGGATGTCGAAGTCCGATCTCGAGGCCTGGCCGATCTACCACCACAAGCGGGAATCCATCGAGGCGCACCTAAGTGTGGTGATGGCGGCGATGGCTGTGGGGCATCTGCTGGAGGAGCGCTCGGGGTTGTCGTTGAAGCGGCTGGTGCGGACGTTGCGGAGGTACCGGACCTTCCAGGGCAGGTGGCGGGGCAGACGATCCATGCTGCTTCACCGGTACCTGATGACGTCACGGAACTGCTGGGACGGCTGAGTTCAGGGAACCAAGGTGTGCACTAATATGGCCTAAGTCGGGGTTGAGCAAGCTCCGTGTCTTTTTATTGCTGGGATTTCGCCATTGCTTGTGCAGTGGTGGCCTTAGTTTTGCGGATCCACTTGTGCAGTGTGGCTGGATTGATATCGAATATCCCGCCGATCTTTTGGCGTGCACCGGACTTCGTGGCACCATCTTCGGCCACAGCCTCGCAGTACAAGCCTAACGCGCGCTCACAGGTATCCTGATCGTACTTCGCAACAGTTATGGGCCAAGTATCTCCTATGTAAGTCCATGCCCGTCACAAACCCAGTACCCCTCAGAAAGTGCTTCACACCCATGAAATGGCCGGTTGTACAGCCGACCGCCGTAGAAATCAACCGAATCTCCCCTAAGTGATACCTTCGTATCCTTCACAGAACTAAACATTCTTAAATGACCGCTTCTGTAATAACTTTCCTCAGGGGGCCTTATGGCGAAAGCCCTGATTTCATTGCAAACCGAATCCCAGAAAGTTATCTATGTCACTTCAGAAGTTTTACCGCAAGTCAATCGCAGGTGCCCTAACTGCTTCACTCATCTTCGCTGTTCCGGTGGTTGCTTCAGCCCAGGAGTCCATCTCCACGGCCTCCGTGTCCAACGCGACGGAAACGCGGGAGCGCCCATCACGCACTAATTCCATCGAACGAGTTCCGGTTGAGCAAGTTCAGATCAAGCAGAATTCGGGCACTCCCGAAGCCGAGGAACAGGGAAAGATATCAGCAATAATCAAGGCTGCTCTTGCGGCCCTCAAGAAGATCAATAAAGGGTGGTACAACAAAGTCGTATCTAAAGCCAAAGAAGGAAAGGACGCATTCGTTAATTGGTGGGATGCATCAGTTCCAGCATGGATTAAGAACTTGTTCAGTGGCATAGCTGCGTCTGCTATTTGGGAGTTTATTTCCACCTATATTCTGTAACGGAAACCTTTATGGCCGGGCGCCATGGAAGGCTACCCGGTCATGCTCTTAAGTATCGAGTAAAATCAACCAGCATCCCGAGCGGGATGGCAAGCAGAGGAGTGAATTTCCATAGGGCTTCCATTGTCTCTTGCATACCCTGATTGTGGAAATATACATGTAACATAGCGAATCCTGCGGCTCCCAAAATAAGTCCCACCAATGTGAATAGGTAGTACTTCTGCTGCTCTCGGTCCGGGTAGAGGGCTCGAACGTATGTCTCGGGAGTTCCAAATTCTTCAACCGGTGTTGAGCCTGAATGTTCTAAAGTTTCTTGAACTCTTGCTAGTGTATGCTGCATCTCCGAGGTTGAAACGCTATGCCTTTTCAACTCTTTTGACAATTTCGCCAGATATACGTCGTTTTCGTTCATGCTCTCATCCTTTTCTAAAGTACTTTCATCAGAATCAGTAAGCGTTCTAGTTTTTCTAGCTCTGTTTGGAGAGTTTTTTCTCCTGACATCGTTAAGGAATACACCTTTCTCGCAGCGCCTCTATCGGGAATATCCTACTTGAAAGAGATTAGATTAGCTTCTTCCATGCGTTTCAGCAGTGGATAAATGGTTCCACCCTTGAAGTCACCAAACCCACTTTCACTGAGACGCCTCCGTATTTCATACCCATGCGCAGGCGATGTGCCGACACACGCTAAGACAAATACCGGAAGAAAGGCGCTTACGGTATTGAGGTTACCCTCGTTTAGTGGACACCCGATTAGTGCGGATTTTGTGTCCGTAAGAGAGGATGTTCATTGTGAGTCAACAACGTCAGAAATACACGCCGGAGTACCGGCGTGAAGCCGCGAACCTGGTAATCGAGTCAGAACGCCCGATTGCTCATGTGGCTAAGGAGATTGGTGTCGCACCTGGCCTTTTAGGTCGGTGGGTGAAAAATGAGCGTCAACGCCGAGGATCCTCCGATGGGCTAAGTGAGGCGGATCTTCGTGCTGAGAACGCTCGTCTGCGTCGTGAGCTGGCAGAAGCCAAGATGGATAACGAGTTTTTGTCAAAAGCGACAGCCTTCTTCGCCGCACAGCAACGCGATCAGAAAAGTTCGAATTGATGCAGCAGGAGAAGGCGAATTTCAGTATCAAGCGCATGGCGCGCTTGTTGAAGGTGTCTCGGTCTGGATATTACAAATGGGCCCATATACAGCAGAAACGCTTATCCGGTAATGATGATCGGACATCTTTTTACGATGATGTTGATCGCAAGATTCATCAGATCTGGAAAGACTCCGACGAGGTCTATGGTGCCCCGCGGATTACCGCAGAACTCGCCGAGCGCTACCAGATCAGTGTAAATCGTAAGACTGTGGCCAAGCGGATGCGTCTGATGGGAATTGAAGGGATTTCACCGCGTGCTTTTGTGCCCGTGACAACGATTCAATCTAAACGTAAGTCAAGTCTTCCTGACCTGGTCAAGCGCATGTTTGATGCTGGTGAGCTTAACCGGGTGTGGATGTCAGATATTACTTACCTGCGCACCGGCGAGGGCTGGTTGTACTTATGTGCGGTCCGCGATGGTCATTCCCGCAGGGTACTGGGCTGGGCTATGGATAGCGTGCAAGATACTTCCCTGGTCGAAAGGGCCCTACGGATGGCGCATACACTTCCGCGGTGACGTTCCTGACGGGCTGGTGTTTCACGCCGACCGGGGAACACAATTTACCAGCGAGAAGCTCTGGGAGGTGTGCCGCAACCTGGGCATTGCTCAATCTGTAGGGCGTACCGGGGTGTGCTTCGATAACGCGATGGCCGAGTCGTTCTGGTCGACGCTGAAAACCGAGTTCTACGACCGGAAGCGCTGGCCAACCCGCGATGCTGCCCGCAAGGCCGTTGCCTACTGGATTGAAGTCGTCTACAACCGTCGACGCCGGCATTCCGCTCTCGGGATGGTCAGCCCCGTCGACTTCGAAAACCACACCAGCCTAACCACCAGCAGAAAAGAAATCGCTGCCTAACCACTAGGTAGCTCCACTACGTGTCCACGATTTGCGGGCAACCCCAGACTTACGCGGTCGTTTACGTGCATTGATGTCAGCGACGCCAGCCTCGTGCAACCATTGTGCGATTAAAGCTCGTGACGGTGGTTGGTCGTAGCCGAGTTCGTCGATGAAGAAGTAGAAGATTGACCATGGGCCGCAGTCTTGGCCGCGGGCTTGTAACGTACCGCGAGCTTGCAGGACCTGTTGTCGAATCTTGTCATCGTAGACCCGTCGCGGGTTCAGCGGTGCCGTGCTGTCCGGCACGATGCCAGCCCGCCCGCGTTCGGCGATACGTGCTTTGATGTTGTAGTACGTCTGCTTCGATACGCCGATGTTCTTGCAGAACTGCTGGACCGTGATGCCCTCACGGATGGGGTCGAAATCCGCTATCTTCTTGCGGAGAGTAATGGGAATTGCCATCCCCACATTGTCAAGAAGCCAGAGTCCAAAAAGTCGTTAGACATCCTGTCCATAAACTTCCTGGACTCCGCGTCAAAAACTAACTGGACTCCGAGTCCAAAAAGTCAATGGACTCCGAGTCCAAAAAGTCACTAGACATCACAGTTCTAGCTAAAACGTACGAGTTAGTTGGCTCGAATGGAATCGGCTCGAGCGAATCCACATGTGCCCCGCCGCACGACTTAGGTAGCGCGGCGGGGCATCGCTTAAGATTCCTCGTCGGCGAAGGGATCCATGATCTTATCGGGAATATCTGCAACCGACTTAAACACGGCGGTTGGGCGGTAAGGATAGCGGGAGATTTCGCGGTCATCGGAAATGCCGGAGCGCACCAAAATGGAGCGCATACCTGCTTCTAAGCCCGCCTTCACATCGGTATCCATGCGGTCACCAATCATGATGGTGTTCTCAGAGTGCGCGCCTATGTGGTTGAGCGCTGAGCGCATCATGACAGGATTAGGCTTTCCCACGTAGTAGGGCTCGCGGTGGGTAGCGGCGGTGATCAATGCGGCCACCGCGCCGGTTGCTGGGAGCACGCCCTCGGGAGCAGGACCCGTAACGTCTGGGTTCGTGGCGATGAAGCGGGCGCCATTACGGATGAGGTTGATAGCGGTGGTAATCGCCTCAAAGGAGTAGGTGCGGGTTTCACCAAGGACCACAAAATCGGCGTCATCGTTGGTGAGGATCCAACCGGCCTCGTGCAGCGCAGTAGTCAGACCGGACTCTCCCACGACGTAGGCCTTGCTGGAGCTGGCCTGGGTGGCCAAGAAGTTTGCCGTCGCAGTGGCGGAGGTCCAGATACGCTCGGCCGGAATATCAAGTCCGGTATTGCGTAGCCGTGCCGCCAAGTCGCGCGGGGTGGACATGGAATTATTGGTGAGCACCATGTACTCAATGTCGTTATCTTTCAGCGTTTGAATGAATTTATCAGCGCCGGGGATCATTTCCCCTTCCTTGATGAGTACGCCGTCCATATCGGATAGGTAAGAAATCATTGGTGGTCCTCCAAATAGTCAGCGATATCGCCGATGGTCTCGCAGTTAAGCATTGTTTCCTCAGTAAGCCGTACCTTAAAGAGCTCTTCGGCACGCACGGTGAGCTCTATAAGCTCGAGGGATTCCACGCCGACATCGGAAAGCGCGGTGTCCCTGCCAAGTTCGGCCTCGGTTCCGGTGATTTTGACGATGAGGGCGATGAGCTCGCTCAACGTATCACGAGCCTGGTTTTGGTTCTTATCCGGAGCAGAACCCTGAAACTTTGCCTGCAATTGGGCACTGAGGTCATTTGCCATAGTGACCAGTGTAGTAGCGATTGGTGCGTGACATAGGAGAAATAGGCTCACGCGGTACTGGTTAGGGGGATTGGGTGAAAAATAATTCAGGCGCTTCCAGCATTAAGCCGGAAGCGCCTGAGCTACATCTCCATGGCGGAGGTGCGGGCGATATTACTCGCCGCTATTAGGTGCAGTTGGATCATCCAACTGCAGCTCGGAGGCCGCCTTTTCTACGACGGAGCGCTCAATCTTGCCGTCGCGGGCAAGGCCATCGAGCACGGCGACGACGATGGATTCCGCGTCGTTGTTGAAGAAGCGGCGGGCACCCTCGCGCGTATCGGAGAAGCCGAAGCCGTCTGTGCCCAAGGTGATGTAGGTACCTGGGACGTAGGGGCGAATTTGTTCCTGCAGCTCGGTGGTGAAGTCCGAGACACCAACGAATGGGCCCTCGAAGTCCTTGAGCTGGGAGGTAGCGAATGCCTCGGAAGGCTCCTCGCCCTTGCGCAGCGCTTCCTTATTGCGGCGAGCACCGTCGCGGGCCAGCTCGTTCCAGGAGGTCACGGAGAACAGCGATGCCTTGACATCGTAGTCCTCAGCCAGCATCTTCTGTGCGCGAAGAGCTTCGTGCACGCCAACGCCCGAGGCCAGGATATTGGCCGGGGTGGAACCCTTTTCGGCGGTATTGAAGTGGTAGATGCCCTTGTGCAGACCCTCCACGTCCAAGTTCTCCGGCTCGGCCGGCTGGTGTACCGGCTCGTTGTACACGGTGAGGTAGTACATGACCGGCTCGTTGTCCTCGCCGTACATGCGCTCGATACCGCGGGCTACCAGGTGGGCAACCTCGAAGCCGAAGGCTGGGTCATAAGAAATGACCGCCGGGTTGGTGGCTGCTAAGACAGGGGAGTGGCCATCCATGTGCTGCAGGCCCTCACCGGTCAGGGTGGTGCGGCCGGCGGTAGCACCGATGATAAAGCCGCGGCCCATTTGGTCGCCGGCGGCCCAGAAGGCATCGCCAGTGCGCTGGAAGCCGAACATCGAGTAGAAGATGTACAGCGGGATCATGGCCTCGCCCTGGGTGGCATACGAGGTAGCGGCGGCGGTAAAGGATGCTGCCGCACCGGCCTCAGAAATGCCCTCGTGCATAATTTGGCCATCGGTGGCCTCGCGGTAGGACAACATTAGGTCGTGGTCCACCGGCACGTAGTTCTGGCCGCGCGGGTTCCAGATCTTCATGGTGGGGAACCAAGAGTCCATGCCGAAGGTACGGGCCTCATCCGGGATGATGGGCACGATGCGCTTGCCCAGTTCCTTATTGCGCATGACCTCCTTGAAGGTGCGCACCAAGGCCATGGTGGTAGCGACTTCTTGCTTGCCAGAGCCCTTGCGCACGGAGCGCAGCTTGTCCAAGGAAGGTGCTTCCAATGGGGTGAAGTCCGTGCGACGCTCAGGCAGGAAGCCGCCGAGTTCTTTACGGCGCTCCAACATGTACTTGATCTCCGGGGAGTCCTTGCCCGGGTGGTAGTACGGCGGCAGGTAAGGATCCTTTTCCAGCTCTTCATCGGAGAAGGGAATCTCCTGCTTATCGCGGAAGTTCTTGAGATCCTCCAGCGTCAGCTTCTTCATCTGGTGGGTAGCGTTGCGGCCCTCGAAGTTGTGGCCCAAGCCGTAGCCCTTAATGGTGTGGGCCAAGATGACGGTCGGCTTGCCGGAGCCCTTGTTCTCCAGGGCGCGGGCATACGCTGCGTAGACCTTGCGGTAGTCGTGGCCGCCGCGGCGCAGCGCCCAGATTTCCTCATCGGAGACGTCCTCTACCAGCTTTGCGGTGCGCTCATCGCGGCCGAAGAAGTGCTCGCGCACATAAGCGCCGTCGTTAGCCTTGAAGGTCTGGTAGTCACCGTCAGAGGTGGTGTTCATGACGTTGACGAGGGCACCTTCGGTGTCCTTGTCCAGCAGCTTGTCCCAGCCGCGGCCCCAGATGACCTTGATGACGTCCCAGCCGGCGCCGCGGAAGAAGGACTCCAGCTCTTGGATGATCTGGGTATTACCGCGCACTGGGCCGTCGAGGCGCTGCAGGTTGCAGTTAATCACGAAGGTGAGGTTATCCAGCTCGTACAGCGCAGCGGTTTGCAGCAGGCCGCGGGATTCTGGCTCGTCCATCTCGCCATCGCCCAAGAAGGCCCAGACGTGCTGCTTGGAGGTGTCCTTGATGCCGCGGGTTTCCAGGTACTTATTAAAGCGTGCCTGGTAAATGGCGTTCATCGGGCCAATGCCCATGGACACGGTGGGGAACTCCCAGAACCATGGCATCAGGCGCGGGTGCGGGTAGGAGGGCAGACCCTTGCCTTCACCGAGGGAGACTTCCTGGCGGAAGCCGTCGAGGTCTTCCTCAGAGAGGCGACCTTCCATGTAGGCGCGGGCGTACATGCCCGGGGAGGCGTGACCTTGGAAGAAGACCTGGTCGCCGCCTGAAGGATCGTCCTTGCCCTTGAAGAAGTGGTTGAGGCCAACCTCGTACAGCGGGGCGGCACCCGCGTAGGTGGAGATGTGGCCGCCGACGCCGATGCCGGGGCGCTGTGCGCGGTGCACCATGATGGCAGCGTTCCAGCGGATCCAGCGGCGGTAGCGCTTTTCTAGTTCTTCATCGCCAGGAAATTCCGGCTCCATGTTGGTGGGGATGGTGTTGACGAAGTCCGTCGACGTCAACGAGGGAAGCTCCACGCGCTTGGCGGTGGCGCGCTCCAGAAGGCGCAGCATCAGGTAACGCGCGCGCTCTTGGTCAGAATGGTCCAGCAGACCATCGAGGGAATCCATCCACTCGCGAGTTTCTTCTGGGTCGCTGTCGTGAAGGTACGATGCAACACCATCGCGGATAAGCGGGAAGTTGGAATCGCCCTTGGCGGGGTCCTTCTCGGCCATGTAAACCTCCTAATAAAGGGTCTGCAGAGTTTATCTCCTACGATACGCGTTCCCAGATCACGAGTGGGAGTCTATCCCGGATAAAACGCCGTGCTTGCCGATGCACCCCCTACCACCTGCGGTTTGCTTCCCTCACCCGGTGTGCAAACGTGGGTAGTAGGCCCCTAAACGGCGCTAGTTCTCCCACAAAACAGACGTCGGTGTGAGCAGAAAAGGGCCTGCAAATTGGGGGAAAGGGGTGCTATAGCAAGTAAAAGACGCCCTGGGACGTTAAACTACATGTAATAACACACGCCCTCCGCGTTAAGCGCGGGCCGGGCGTGAGTAAGAATTCACCGGATAAGGAAGGAAATGCATAGTGGCTGACGCTGCAGTCAAGCTCGGAATCAAGGAAGGGCAAATCGCTCTAGAGCTTGGTTGGGACGAGGATTGTGACAACACAATCTCTGAATCGATCGAAGCCGTACTCGGTGAGGATTTCCTCGAAGAGGAAAATGATGAGCTGTGCGATGTAGTCCTTCTCTGGTGGCGCGAGGAAGACGGTGACCTCGTGGACGGCTTGGTGGATGCCAGTCGGCCGCTTGCAGACAATGGCTCCGTCTGGTTGCTGACTCCGGGTGCCGGCAAGCCGGGCACCGTCGAGCCTGGTCTCATCTCCGAATCGGCGCAGCTAGCCGGTTTGGTGCAGACCAAAGCTGAGCGCTTTGGCGAGTGGCAGGGTTCCTGCCTGGTACAGCGCGGCTACACCAAAAAATAGCCTTCACCAGCTGATTTGTGTAGCTTCACAATCCTGCGCTACTGTACATAACAGCGCAAGGGCGCATGCGGCTTTAGCTCAGCTGGAAGAGCAATTGGTTTACACCCAATAGGTCGGGGGTTCGATCCCCTCAGGCCGCACCAAATTAGACCCCGCTTTTCGAGAAATCGAAGAGGGGGTCTTTAACATTTTTACTACAACCACGCGGCATCCGGCCTAAATGACATTTTGTGTTGGTGGGGTGTGTGGTTTAGAGCATGTGACCTTTGTATATTCCCATAGAGTGGTTGTAGCTAGAGTCGATGCCGCTGTTGAAACATGCTGGTCGGTCGTCTCCACGGCCGTTGGTGGCTTGTGCTGCTTGGTGTGTCCACTTTCCGGGGTCAGGACCGTATGATCGCGTTTAGGAAATAATTACTGTTTCACAGGATAATAAGGCGGTGAAACGGAAACGTGGCGGAAAGTATAGCTTTTGTTACTGATGCTCGGCTGGCTAGAGTAATTAAGATTCTCGATACAGCTGGAGAGTGCCTTAACCTAAAATCTGATGATGATTCCCAGGAAACTTACAGATTTAACACTCCTAGTGGTGCTTATGTAACTGCTTTTTGGGATTTGAAACCAGATATCGACGAATATGAAACGGTTGTCGATGTTTATGAACAAACTGATACTGGAGCGGCTGCGCGACTTTTTGAAGTAGTTGCTAGCTCCATAGAACAAAGAATTGTTTTGTTTGGTCCCGATTCTGATGAAGTAGTTGCCGAGTCAAATGTCTACTAACGGAAGGTCCCTGTTCGGCTTATCTCCTTATGCAGGTTGGGAACCTACACACAAACCATTAGACACTCTCAAACTCGGGGCACTTCAATTTTGGTATGGAATGGTTGGCCATCGCACTGGGTATTCTTTCCACCTCATTGCTCACGGCAGGCCTAGCTGCGGTGATCGGTACCGCAGGTGTGGGAATTGGCGAGGTGCTGACTATCTTCCTTGACAACCCACTCTCAGGCCTAGCCACCGGACCATGGTTGCTCTCTGCTGGCTGGGTTACCTTGGGGCAGTGGATGCCCATTGGCGCTACGGGGTACCTCGTTCGTTCCTTGTCCTATTTTGATGGCCAAGGCGCAGGACACGCGTGGTGGGTATTCGCGGCCTGGATAGCAGTAGGCTTCGCATTACTCATGTGGGACCGGTCTGCCAGCGATACAGAATCGAGTGCGGGCCAGGTGAGCTCGGAAAGTTAGTAGCGCTCGCGGCGGCGCTTTTTCAGCTTGGCGTAGTGGTCCGGCTTGGAATCGCCGTAGCGGGAGCGGTTGCGCAGCTCGGTGGCGAGAGGTGCCGGATCGGTGTTGGTATCGGCAGCGGCAGTGGCAGCGGTGCCAGGTTCGCCGTTGGAGGTTGGGGCATCGGCAAGCGATTCTGCATCCGCGTCGAGGGCCTGCATGGCGGCTTCTTCTTCGCGCAGGCGGCGGCGCTCGCGAATCTCGGACCAAATAAAGTAGCCCAAACCCAGCGGGGCCATGATGCCAAAGGCAATCCACTGGTAGCCGTAGGAGAGGTGGTTGCCGCGGTCGAGCTGCGGGATGGGCATGGCGTTGAGGACTCCCGGCTGGTCCTCGGAGAGCTGGATATAGTCTTGGCCTAAGTCAGCACCGATAAGCGAGCCCACCTGCTCGGTGTGGATGGAATAGACCTGCTGGTAGCCCTCCTGCGTGATGGGCGCGGTTTTGTGCTCGGCCTCATTCGAGCGCACCATGCCGGTAATCGTTACCTCCTCGGAGGGGGCGGGCGGAATATCCGGCACCGCATTGCCCTCCTCAGCGCTGACCCAACCGCGGTTAACCAGCATGGTCAGGCCCGCATCGGTGCGGAAAGGAACCAAGGACTGATAGGACGGGCCGGAACCGGCGGGGCGCAGGCGAAGCAGCACCTCATCCTCGGGCAGGTAGTGGCCCTTCAGAGTGGCGCGGGACCATTCATCGCCGGAGATGGCCCCGTCAGCGTCCACGACCTGGTCAATCGGCTGCGGATCGGCCTCGTAGGCGTGGGTGATGTTTTCATTGCGCTCCACAATGTCATCGTCCTTTCCCAGTTGCCACGGGGCAAGGACACTAAAGGCCAGGTAGGAAAATGCCACCACGAAAAGCAGCATGAGCACCCAGCCAGGCTTGAGGAACGTCTTTAGCATGCCCCCAAGTCTAGTCGTGGTTCTCGCGAATCCAATCCAGCAGGCCGGGGACGGCGGCTTCGATATTCTTGCGCGCGGTTTCGAAGTCTTCTTCGGTACCGTAGTAGGGGTCTGCGACCTCGGCGCCTTCCGGGGAATTGGGATCGAAGCTGCGCATCAGGCGGACCTTGGCGGGCTCGATACCTAAATCGATGAGCGAATCATAGTGCCCGGAATCCATCGCGATGAAGAGATCGGCGTCCATGTGCTCTTCGCCCAATTTGGATGCGCGGTGGGAGGCGCCATCGTGTCCGGCGCGGCGTAGCTCCGCCACGGCCCGCTCATCCGCGCCTTGCCCCACGTGCCAGCCGCCGAGCCCGCAGGAATCCACCGTGGCGAGGAGATCCAGCATGTCATCTTCCATTTCATCGCGCACGATGATTTCGGCCATGGGCGAGCGGCAAATATTGCCGGTGCACACAAAGACGAGGTAGAGACCCGAGTGAGAAGAAGATTCAGTCATGCGAAAACCCTTTGCGCAGATAGTACTGTAGTGCGGGAGACAGGATATAGCACTAGCGTAATTTACAAGAATCGAGCATAAAGGAGTATCCCCATGTCTGCTGTGCGAGTGGGCGATGTGCGCCGCGTTTTGGACCAGGCCTATCCGCCCCATTTGGCCGAAAAGTGGGATGCCGTAGGCCTTATTTGCGGCGATCCCGCAGACGAGGTGCGCACCGTCGCCTTTGCTTTGGACTGCACCCAAGAGGTTGCGGACCGCGCGGTTGAGCTCGGCGCGGATATGTTGGTAGTCCACCACCCACTGCTACTGCGCGGCGTGGAATCCGTGGCGGCCGACACGCCCAAGGGCAAGGCCGTACACACCCTGATTAAAAATGGCGTGGCGCTTTTTGCCGCCCACACCAACGCCGATAAGGCCCGTCCAGGGGTTAACGATAAGCTCGCGGAACTCGTGGGCATTACTCCGGGGCGGCCCATCGTGCCGGAGGCCCCAGAGACCATCGATAAGTGGGGAGTGCATATTCCTACCGGCAGTGCGGAGCAGGTAAAGCAGGCGCTTTTCGATGCCGGCGCAGGTCACATCGGCGCCTATTCTCACTGCTCCTTCGATATCGCAGGCAAAGGCCAATTCCAGCCGGAGGAGGGCGCGGACCCGGTAGAAGGGGACATCGGCAAGCTGCACCGCGGCGAAGAGATACGGGTGGAGTTTGTGGCTCCCGCCTCGTTGCGGGCCACGCTGATTGCGGCGCTGCACGAGGCGCACCCGTATGAGGTGCCCGCCTATGACATCGTGGAAACGGCCGGAAACGGCGACCTTGATACCGCGCTGGGCCTGGGGCGCGTGGGCGAACTGCCCCGCGAGATGACGCTGCGGGAGTTTACGCAGCAGGTGGCCAACGCCCTGCCAGAGACCGCGTGGGGCATCCGGGCTGCCGGCGACCCGGAGCAGACCGTGCGCACCGTGGCGGTTTCGTCTGGCGCCGGGGATTCCTTCCTGGCAGCTGCGTCAAAGCTGGGCGTCGATGTCTATGTCACCTCCGATCTGCGCCACCACCCGGTGGACGAGCATCTGCGCGCCGGGGGACCAGCCGTCATCGATACGGCCCACTGGGCCAGCGAATTTCCCTGGACGGCCCAAGCAAGCGATATCGTAGAAGCAGCATTAGAACTAGATACGGAAATTATTAGCCTGCGCACTGATCCGTGGACTATCTCCGCGCACCCAAAGGAGTCATAAGTGAAACTATCGCAAGAACTACAGCCGGTACTGCTGGAATTGGCCAACCTGGAACGCTCGCAAGGCATTGGCGGGGAAAAAGAGCTGCCAGAAAAGGTTGAGTACGACAAGGCGCAGCAGGAACACAAGCGCCTGCTCGATGCTTCCGGCTCCGCGCAGATGGCAGTCGATGACATGGAAAATGAAATCCTGCGCATCCAGGCCGATGAGCGCAAGCTGCGCCGGCGCGAACGCGATGACAAGGGCCAGCTCGGTGCCGAATTGGATACCGAAAAGCGCAAGGACATCGAGCACGATCTCTACGCCACCAAGTCCCGCATCGCAGATCTAATGAGTGAGCTGCAAGAAGCCCACAACGAGATCCACGCGCTGCGCTCCAACTTGGACGTCCACGGCGCGCGTGTCTCGGATTCCGAGCGCAAGCTAGAAATGCTGCGCCGCGCCGCCGACGCCGCCCAAGAGGCCGCGGATAACCAGCCCGATCCCGCCGTGCGCATCGCGGATTTGCGCGAACAGCTGCCCTCCGATGTCCTGGAGGAATACGACGCGCAGCGGCAAGAAAACGGCGTTGGCGCCGCGCAGTTTAAGGCCAACCGGGCCTGCGGCGGCTGCTTCATCGTCTTGCCACCCGCCGATAAAAACGCCGTGCGCAATGCGCCTGCCGATGAGCTGCCGCAATGCAGCGACTGCGGCTCCTACCTGGTGCGCCTGGCATCATGAAGGTCATCATCTACGCAGATGGCGGCTCGCGCGGCAATCCCGGAGTAGCCGGTTCAGGCACCGTCGTTTATGCCGCGGATGGCACAACCACCCTGCGCGAAATCGTCTATGTGGTAGGTACTAAGGCCACCAATAATGTGGCGGAGTACCACGGCTTATTGCGCGGACTCGAGGCCGCCTCTGAGCTCGGTACCAGCGAGGTGGAGTTCTATATGGATTCCAAGCTCGTCGTGGAACAGATCAACGGGCGCTGGAAAATCAAGCACCCCGATATGCAAAAACTGGCCCTTAAGGCTCGCACGCTTATCGGCGGCTTTTCTTCCTTCAGTCTCGAGTGGGTCCCGCGCGCGAAAAACAAGGTGGCGGATGCGCTATCCAATGACGCGATGGATGCGGCCGCGGCGGGGCACAAGGTGGGCATCGTCAAGAGCGAGACCGACGAGCCTGCCGCCGAATCCTCGTCCGATGCCGAGCCAGCTAAGGGCGAGCAGGAGTGGGATACCTCCGCGCCGCATCCCTCCGACTGGTTGGGCGAGCGCGGCGATACAACCCGGTTTATTTTGCTGCGCCATGGCCAAACCGAAATGTCTGCCGCCAAGCAATACTCTGGCCGCGCCAATCCGGAGCTTACGGAATTGGGCAAAAAGCAGGCGCTCGCCGCCGCGCAGGCCCTTGCCGGTACCACCATCGACGCTATCGTGTGCTCGCCGCTGAAGCGCTGCCAAGAAACGGCTGCCGCCGTCGCGCATGGCCGCGATATCGAGGTAGTGACCGAAGAGGGCCTGAGCGAGGTGGACTTTGGCGAGTGGGAAGGAAAGACCGCGGCCGAAGCGCACCAGCGCGATCCTGAGATCCACGAGCAATGGCTCCACGATGCCGCCACACCGTGCCCCGGCGGGGAGTCGCTGCAGGCCGTCAACCGCCGCGTGCGGGCTGTCCGCAAGGAATTGCAGCGGCGCTATAGCGGCAAGACGGTGCTGATTGTCAGCCACGTCAACCCCATCAAATCCTTCCTCTGCCAGGCCCTGAACGCAGGTCCTGCCACCTTCCAACACCTGTTTTTGGATCTGGCGGCGCTATCGGACGTTGAGTTCTGGGACGGCGGCTCTATGGTGCATGGATTCAACGATGTGGGACACCTGGAGGGGCTGCGCTAGACTAAAGAGCGCGAATGAGCCGGCCGGGCGATCGCGTCGCCGCAAACGGGCAGCGTTGGTGCTGCTACGTGGGCGCCGAGGAAAGTCCGGACTCCACAGAGCACGGTGGTTGCTAACGGCAACCCGGGGCGACCCGCGGGCAAGTGCAACAGAAAGTAGACCGCCTTGTGCCTCCACTTGCGCTTCGGCCCAAGTTGGGGGCACAAGGTAAGGGTGAAACGGTGCGTTAAGAGCGCACCAGCACCGTCAGCGATGGCGGTGGCTGGGTAAACCCCACCGGGAGCAAGGCATCACGGCCCTGCCACGTTGCAGAGCCCGATCAGGCGTTTTAAGGCTGCTCGCTCGAGCCTGAAGGTAGCTGCTGGAACCAACCGGCAACGGTTGGTCTAGATGGATGTTCGCCGCGCGGCGTTCTGTTTAATGGGGCGCCGCGGTTAGACAGAATCCGGCTTATAGGCCGGCTCATTCGCCCTTAATCTTCTACCTTGGCTGGCTCGCCTGCGGCCAGATTCACCAGCAGGAAACCGTCTTCTGCCAGATCCGCCGCGAAGTTTTCCGCGCGGTTGCTGGGGACATAAGCAATAACGGCGCTAGATAACCCCGCATGCGCCGAGCGCGCGGCCACCGCCCCGCGGACCGTGACCAGCTCCGCGAGTTTTTCTGCGGAATCGAAGCCATAGATATTGGTCAGCGAGGCCTGCGATTGCAGCACAATGGGGAAAAGCTCATTGCGGCGGTGCGAGCGCAGGTAGCGCACGAAGTGCTCCACGCGGGAGGTCTCTTCCTCATAAAATGCCATCCACTCGGTAGCCGCATTGATGCTGGGGCGGCCCTCCTCGCCGTAGACCTTGTGCACCGCCTGGAGCCACTCCACCACGCGCTGTTGAGCATCGGGCAATAAGCGCAGCGACTCTGTGCCGAAAGAATGGCAGGCATCATCGACAAACTGCTGGCGCTGGCGGATGGAGTCAATTGCCTGTGACTGTTCTTCCGCAGTGTTCCCGGGCACCGCCACGGCGAAGGCCACCACGTCTTGGTCCACGACGTGGGGCGCGTGGGTGACCGAGCCATCGGCATAGTCGATGATGCACACACCGTCGCCACTGCTGCGCAGCGCGGCGGTGTGGCGCGCGCGAAGGGCGGGCTTATGGGCAAAGGTGGTCACCGCCTGCGTGCAGACATCCGCAACGCGCACGCGCAAGGGCGCGTCGAGGTTATCTGTTGGGCCCATTAAGGCAAGCGCTACGGCAACATCCGCCGCCGATGCGGCGCCTAAGCCGATATCGTTGGGGATATCGCTCACGATGGTGATATCCGCCCCAGCCGTCTCCCTGGACAGTAACTGGCGGTTGACCATGGTGTGTACGATGCCGCCGATGCGCGCGGCCAGCCCACCTTCTGCTGCGGGCGGAATGACCGGTTGCCCCTCCGAATCCGTCGTGGGCTGTTGCGCCGCAGCGAGCGCAGCCACCTCCTTCAGGCCAATGGAATCGTGCGCAGGCTCCCCAATTGCCGGCACGTAGTGGACGGAAACGATGCCATCCGTGCGCGAACTGACGGCCGCCGCTGCGCGGAGATCCGACAGGCTTGCGGCGACGATGCCTCCATAATGATCGATATGCTCACCAATGAGCGGCCAGGTCGCGGGCGCGCTGGCGACATGGGTGGGCTCCGTTCCCACGATAGAAGCGTGTTGTTGTGCAACGCGCTCAGCGATAGGGGACTTAGGCGTCGACCACAGTGGCATGAAGGCAAAAGCTCCTTTTCCAATTCGGCGGATAAAAATCACGCGGCTACGTGGCGCGGTCAAGCGCCATGGACAAAGTAGCCGGTAAAGCGGCTCCCTTGCTCTGCTTGACGGTGCAAGGGAGGCATGAAAAGTAATACTGCCCTCATATTCTAGCGGGCGCGTGTTTTCATGCATGGGTAGTGTGGGCACCAACCACAGGCGGGCAGCGCACACGTGCTGTCCAAAGTATATAGACGAAAGGGACTACCGTGGCGACTACAGCAGATGAGAAGTGGTATTACGACCCTTCCACCAAGGAAGTTAGCAAAGGCAAAGTGTCCGGCTGGGAAAACCGCATGGGGCCTTATGACACCCGCGAAGAGGCCGAGCACGCCATAGAAATCGCGCGCGCTCGCACCAAGGCCGCCGATGCTGCAGATAAAGAAGATGATGGCTGGGACTAGTTAACTTCCCAACCATCATCTAGCAGCTACCAATGCGGCACGGCTGGTGCCGCTGCCGCGCGCTACTTCTTCAGCTTCTTGCGCAGCGGCTTAAATGCGGCCTTGATGTCCTTGAAAGACTCGTTGTAATCATCCAAGGCGGCCAGGCCGATGGCGCGTTCGCGCTGGTACAGCAGGCCGTAACCAAAGGTATCTTCCCCGCGGCGGTGCGAAGCGTGGGCCAGTTCTAGCAATTTATCCCGTGAGGTAACCGAGTCTTGGAAATCCCCCAAGACCGATTGCATCTTCTTGCAGGCCTTGTATAGGCGCTTGGTCTTTAGCTTCGTTGCGGAACCGGCTGCTTCTGCTGCGTAACGCAGTTTCTTGGCAGCCTTGCGCATATCGTGGAAATAATCCTCGCGCTCGTGCAGCGAAAGCTCCGCGTTATCCCAATTGTCCACGGCCTTCTTATGCCGCTTGACTAGCTTCTTATAGGCCTTTTCCAAGTGGCGTGCCATGACGGCATCGACGTCCTCGGCTTCCGCATCGCCGGTGGAAGGTGACTTTTCCGTCTTCTTTTCAGCGGCCGATTCTTCCTCTGCGGGGTGCGTTTCCGCAGATTCATCGGTTGAACTTTCGGCTGCATCCTCAGACGTATCCCCGTCCGCGTCCACGGTAGCGGAATCGTCCTCGCCGTCGGCATCTTCTGCAGATTGGGCACCGGCCGTTGGGGGATCCGCCAAGAGGCGGTCGAGGGACTCGAGCAATTCGAGGTATTCCTCAGAATTTAGCGCGGCGACAACCCTGCGGTGCGCCCGGCGGTAGGCGGTACCCATGTCGCGGGAGATGTGTTCGCGGGTGGCGGCATCCAAGGTATCGGAGTCCTCGGACTCCAAGAGCTCTTGCCAGCGCTCTTCCACGACCTCTGCATCGCGGGCTACGCCCAAAATGCCGGCGAGTTCTTTGAGGTCGGCTTCGATCTTCTCAATCTGTGGGCCGACGACAATGCCGTGAAAAGTCTGCAGGTGGCTGCGCAGCTCGCGGGTGGCCACGCGCATCTGGTGCACCGAGTCCCACTCATCGCGGCGAACGCGCGGATCGTAATCAATGAGCTTGTCCCGGTTGGCTTGCAGCGCTGTAATAACTGCGGCTGCCGGGGAATCCTCGTCAACATCCGGGGTTACGAGTGCTGGCGGTAGGGGAGCATTGTTGTAGGAATCTCCCAGGGCTGACTTCAACTTAGACGGGGAGGAGGAAACGCGAGCCCCAGCGCCGATGAGAAGGGAAGTGGCGCGGCGAATGAAGTGGCTTCCTTCTTCGGTGCCTGGAAGCTCACCGGCAAGCTCCACTTCCCATTCGCGCCAGGATTGCTGCTGCCCGCCGGGCAGGAAGGAAAAGGCGGTGACGTGGTCATCGCAAAATTCCGCGACAGGATTATTGTGCTCATCCGCAAGCAGCATCTCGGTGCGGTTATTATCCACCTGCGCGATGGGGTTTAACTCGTTGTGGCGAACGATGGAACGCACCTGCCGTACCAGCTCTTGGGGTACCTCGTACTTGCCGTCTACCGGTTCTCCCAGCTCGGCATGGAGCTCGGTCCGGCCACCCTCGCTGGGGATCTTGATGTGCCAGCCATCGTCATTGCCGCCGGTGCGGCGGCGCAAGGTGATTTTGGCGTGCGTTAGGCGCAAATCTTCTGTGTCGTAATAGATGGCGGATAGAGCGTGGTGGCGCGTTTCTGCAATATGGTCAACGGATTCGAGTCGAGTGAGTTCAGGCAGTTGAGTCGATTCTGCTACGGCGAATTTCGCTTCTACTTCCAGGAAAGTCTGTGTTGACATTCACATACCCTTAAGCTTTTACAACAATTAATTTCACCTGTGATCCTACCCGTGACGAGCAGCACGCGCCTGAAAAATTTCGCAGCGTTTGCTGTGCGCACAGGTAGAAATGCGCAGCCGGCACCATGGGCTGAAAGCGGGCAGAAGAAGCCGCGGGGTGAGGGGCCGTCGGTATTAAGAATCGATGCCAGTGGCAGGCCCACCCAAGTGAGACTTATCCGCAGCCGTGATGCCATCAGTGATGCCATGCAGGCTATTCATGGATAGCGAGGATGTGGTCAGATTGGGAAATAGGCGGTCTCGGGTTTCCACAGCATGATCGGTGCGCGCCTGGAGCGCAGGTAGCGTCTGGGTGGCGATGAGCTCTGCGTGGTGGCTGCAATAGGGAGATTCATCGAGTTTTTCTTCGATGCCCTCTTCATTGGCCAACTCCAGCAGCTCCCCGATCCGGGCGGCATAGGAAAGCCGGAAGCTCCGGCGATAGGACGCGGTGGTCTGTGTCGCGCGTGCAAACTCGGCACCCTCGCTATTGCGCATGTACCAATCGCATTGGCGGTTCAGCGAGGAGAACAGATCGGCGCAGTGGGCGGCGTCTTCGGGCGCGCCGATGATGCAGGCAAGACCCTTTTCGTGGATGAGGAGGGTGGTGCATCCATTGGCATTGGCGATGGTGCCTAACAATGTGACCTGGTGCTTGATATATGGCGGGTGAACGTGCACGCGGTGGGAAATGAGGCGGGGCTGGTCCACGGTTAAGAGATCTTCGATGCGGTATTTCTGCTGCAGCGACTGGGCCTTAGAAATAAGCACCTCTGCCTCTTCTGCAAAGGATGTGGACTCGGCCTTGCGCAATAGCCCCAAGACCTTTTGTCGGATTTTATCCTGCTTGTCGCTAGAGCCATCGGCCTGGCTGAGTTCGCCGCCGGACAAAAGCTCGGTATCGCGCAGACGCGGCAGGTGCACCAGCTCTTTCATGATGGCGCGCATCTTATCGCGGGGAATGAAATTTTCTTGCGGTGCTTCTAATTGCAGCCACGCTTTGCGTAGCGCGGGTGAGGTGATGCGGGCAGGTACGTGCGGGCTAGCGCTAGATGAGGGGATAGGAATAAGCGCCCAGGACGTGGCACAAATCGTCCGGGGACCACCCGTATTGGGCGGCAGTAACTACGGCATCGATAACGCTGGCAGAAAGTTCATCAACGTGGGAGGTCATACTAGTTTCTTCCTTTAGAAAGGTTGTACAGGTGTTCGCTTGCCCCACTAGCAAAGCACGTCCACGAAGCCGTACCTGCTGCATTAACCCCCGCTTGCTACCCCCTGAATACTCTGCCGACCTGCGAATCTGACCATGTGGAAATTGACTAATGAACTGCACACTGGCTAGCGGTGAGCCGGTAAGGTTTAGGGCATGAATAGCCAACACGAATTCGTCTTACGCACCGTTGAGGAACGCGATATCCGCTTTATCCGCTTGTGGTTCACGGATATCATGGGCGCCCTCAAATCCGTAGTGATGAGCCCCTCCGAACTCGAATCCGCCTTTGAGGAGGGGATTGGCTTTGATGGCTCGTCGGTAGAGGGGTTTTCCCGCATCTCGGAATCAGACACCATTGCGCTGCCGGATCCCTCCACCTTCCAAATCCTGCCCTTTGATGACAACGAACCGGACCTGCAAACGGCGCGCATGTTCTGCGATATTGCGCAGCCAGACGGCCAGCCCTCTGTGGTAGATCCGCGCCATATCCTGCGCCGCCAGGTCACCGAGGCCGCCAATGATGGATTTACCTGCATGGCCTCGCCAGAAATTGAGTTCTACCTGCTGGAACACAGCAAGGAACTGACAGACTTGGTCCCCACCGATAATGGCGGGTATTTCGACCAAGCGACGCACGATACCGCGCCGCTATTTCGCCGCCGCGCCATGCTTGCGCTGGAATCACTCGGCATCGCCACCGAATTTAGCCACCACGAAACCGCGCCGGGCCAGCAGGAAATCGATCTCCGCCACGCCGATGTGCTGACCATGGCGGATAATATTATGACCTTCCGGCGGGTTATTAAGCAGGTGGCCACGGATTCCGATGTGCGGGCAACGTTTATGCCCAAACCCTTTGAGGACCTTCCGGGCTCAGGAATGCACACGCACTTTAGCCTGTTTGAAGGCCAGTCCAATGCCTTCCACGATCCGGACGATGAATTTTCGCTCTCACACACCGCTAAGCAATTCATCGCCGGGATTTTGGAGCACTCTACGGAGATGAGCCCCATTATCAACCAGTGGCCCAACTCCTATAAGCGGCTGATGTTTGGCAATGAGGCGCCGGGCTCGGCCACGTGGGGTGTGCAGAACCGTTCCGCCCTAGTGCGCGTGCCTACGTACCGCCTGACCAAGGAAGAATCGCGCCGGGTGGAAATCCGCTCCATCGATGCCTCCATGAACCCATACCTGGGCTATGCCGTCATCCTCGCCGCAGGGCTGCGGGGCATCCGGGAGGGCTACGAATTAGACGATCCCGCAGAAGACGATGTCCACCAGCTCACCCACCGGGAACGCCGGGCCATGGGGTATAAGGATCTTCCCTCCAGCATGGATCAGGCCCTGCGCGAGTTCGAAAAGTCCGAATTTATGGCAGAGGTCTTGGGCGAGCACGTCTTCGAGTTCTTCTTGCGCGCCAAATGGGAAGAATGGCGCGATTACCAGCGCCAAATTACGACAGTCGAGCTGCGCAACAACCTGAACTTCTAGGAGAATAATGCGTCCTGCCACGGTGCCGTCGCCGGCGTCGCTGGGCCTTAGCCGGTCCCATGCCGCACAAGACTTAGAACAACTGGGATGGAATAACCCGGAGTCCGTTGACCTCTTATGGACGCTGGCTGCGGTCGGTGATCCAGATTTAGCGCTTAATAACCTCGTGCGCATTTACGAGCAGGCCCCGGAGCTCGATGCGGAAATCCGCAGCAATGAGCAAGTGCGGGTGCGCCTTCTTTCGCTCTTGGGTGCGTCGACGGCGTTCGGGGATCACCTCGCCGCCCACCCGGAGCTGTGGGAGGAGCTGAAAAAGCCCCTTCCGGAGCCAGAAGAGATGCTTACTAGCCTGCTTGAAGTGGTCGGCGCGCAGCCGGCAACGTTCGCTGCGGAGCTCGATGCTCCCGATCCGGCGAGGGAGGATTTCAGCGCGCCGGGTACGTACCGCGCGAGCGAGGGCGAGCATAAAAAAGAGATGCGGACCCAGTACCGCACGCTGATGATGCGGCTTGCCGCGCACGATGTGGCGGGTACCTTCCACTCCCGCAAGGGGCAATCCCGACCGCAGCCGGAGGTAAGCTTCCGGCAAGTCACCACGCTGACTACGGCGCTTGCCGATGCCGCCCTCACGGCCTCCCTTGCCGTTGCGGTGCGCAAGATCTACGGCGACGATCCGCTCGATGCACAGCTTGCGGTCATGGCGATGGGCAAGTGCGGTGCCGGGGAGCTGAACTATATCTCCGACGTGGACGTCATCTTCGTCGGCAGCGAGGCAACTCCCAAGGCCACCCGGCTCGCCGCGGAGTTTAACCGGATCGGGTCGACGACATTTTTTGATGTCGATGCGAACCTGCGGCCAGAGGGTAAGTCTGGGGCGCTGGTGCGCACGTTGGATTCACACGTGACCTACTACCGCCGGTGGGCAGAAACCTGGGAATTCCAGGCGCTGCTCAAGGCGCGGGCGATGACCGGTTACCTGCCGCTGGGAGAGGATTACTTGGAGCAAATCCGGCCGATGGTCTGGACGGCCTCGCAGCGCGATTCCTTCGTGGAAGACGTCCAAGCCATGCGCCGACGCGTATTGGATAATGTGCCAGATGAGCTCAAACACCGCGAGCTCAAGTTGGGCGTCGGCGGGCTGCGCGATATCGAATTCGCGGTGCAATTGCTGCAATTGGTGCACGGGCGTTCTGATGAATCCCTGCGCGCGCTGTCGACGGTACATGCCCTCGACGCGCTTATCTCTGCAGGCTACGTGGGTCGCGAAGACGGCACGCAGCTCATTGAGGCTTATGAATTCTTGCGCCTTTTAGAACACCGCCTGCAATTGGAGCGCTTCCGCCGTACGCACACCCTGCCAGCAGACGATGATGAAGCGGGCTTGAACTGGCTCGCGGTGATTTCTGGATTCTCCCCGCAGGGCACTAAGTCTGCGGTGCAGGGCATGCTCGCGCATTTGCGGCGCATCAGGATGCGCATTTCTGAGTTGCACTCGCGCCTGTTTTATCGCCCGCTGCTCAATTCCGTGGTGACCATGTCCGCCGATGAGCTCAAACTTTCGCCGGAGGCGGCAAAGCTGCAGCTTGCGGCATTGGGCTATAGCTCGCCGGATCGCGCATTCGAGCACCTGACCTCTTTGGCATCCGGTACGTCCCGCAAGGCACGCATTCAAGCCATCTTGCTGCCGACCTTGATGGAATGGCTGGCAGACACCGCCGATCCAGATATGGGGTTGCTCAATTACCGCAAGTTATCTGAGGCCGCCCGGGATAGGTCGTGGTTCCTGCGCATCCTGCGGGATGAGGGGATAGTAGGCCAGCGCTTGATGCATATTCTGGGAACCTCGCCATTTACCGCGGACCTTATCATCAGCGCCCCGGATTCGGTGAAGCAGCTTTCCGATGGCGCGACCGGCCCCAAGCTGCTCGAAACCAAGCCGGAGCAGGTGTCTAAGGCGCTGGTCAATTCCAGCAAGCGCCATGCGCACCCGGATAAGGCGGTGGCGGTCGCGCGTTCGCTGCGCAGGGTGGAGTTGGCGCGCATCGCCAGTGGCGATCTCTTAGGGATTATCCCCGTTGAGCAGGTGTGCCAAGAGCTGTCGACCATCTGGAACGCGGTATTGGAAGCCGCCCTCCGCGCGGAGGTGCGGGCCTGGCGGAACGACCACGAGGATGCGGAACCGCCGGCGCGCATTGCGGTGATTGGAATGGGCCGGCTCGGCGGCCGTGAGCTTGGGTTCGGTTCCGATGCGGATGTCCTTTTCGTGGCAGAGCCTGAGGCTGCGGACGATGAAGGCGAGGCCATGCGGTGGGCCATCGGGATCGTCGATAAGCTGCGACGCCGCCTTGCCAAGCCCTCTGGGGATCCGCCCTTGGACGTCGACCTGGGCCTGCGCCCGGAAGGGCGATCTGGTGCGGTGGTGCGCAGCATTGCCTCCTACAAGCGCTATTACCGCGAGTGGGGCGAGGCCTGGGAAATGCAGGCGCTGCTGCGCGCGGCCTTCATCGCTGGGGACGAGGAAGTGGGCCAGCGCTTTATGGAGATGATCGATGAATACCGCTACCCGGATAGCGGCGCGAGCCAGTCCACCATTCGCGCCATCCGACGCATGAAGGCTCGGGTGGATAACGAGCGCTTGCCGCGGGGAGCTGACCGCACCACTCACACGAAGTTGGGGCGTGGCGCCCTGACCGATATTGAGTGGACGGTGCAGCTGCTGATTATGATGCACGGGCACGAACATCCCAAGCTGCGGCAGCCAGGGACCTTGCCGGTATTGGATGCGCTGGAAGAAAGCGGCATATTAAGCGCCGATCAAACCGGTGACCTGCGAGATGCGTGGTTGATGGCAACGGATGCCCGCAATGCGTTGGTGCTGGTGCGCGGCAAGCGCGTGGATCAATTGCCTGGGCCCGGACCACAACTGGCACAGGTGGCCGGTGCGGCCGGCTGGACGCCGGAGAATAACCAGGATTTCTTAGATACGTACCTGAAATTGACCCGGCACGCGCGCAAGGTGGTCGATGAAGTCTTTTGGGGAGAGGAGGAATCCTTCGAGCATTCTTAAAGTTGCCGCATAACTTGGTCTATGCAGCGCTAATTCCCTTAACTTTTAAAGTATCGGACTCTAAAGTAGGAACAAGTTAGAGAAAGGATCTTTGGTTATGTCATTTCAGCTGCAGCTCGATGTGGACTCCGCCACGGTTGGAGAATTGGCCGCGTTGCTTTCTGCCGCTCGCGCGGCTGGGGTCCGTGATGATGACGTCCTAGAATTAGATGGCACCACCTTGACCATCGCGGTCTCGGCCCCGCAGACGGGCGCGTCCCGCGCCGGGCAGAACGTCGATGCGCCGCAGCGCGCAGACGACTTCGAACGCGAGGGCAGTGCGGACTCCCGCTCCCGCGGGCGCGGCGACCGCATTGGGGAGGCCACGATCCGCTCGCTTATCGATATCTTGAATGAACGCGGCACTGGCAATTCCTCGCGCGGTAATGGATACGGATTCTTCGGGGGAAGTTCGGATTACCATGGCTAAATCACCGGGGGCCCACCGCAGAAAGCTTATCTACCTCTGGGGCTGTATCGCCGTGGCGGCCATAATCGCCGTCGTCGTTGGCACGTGGGCAACCAACCGCCATCACCCGCCTAAAGGGACGATGACCGTGGGCGATGCCGTAGCCGGGGGCGTGGTGCAGGAAGAAGCGCCCGCCCAGGTTAATGGTGCAGTGGGAGGCGATGCGTCTTCAGAGGCCAATCGCGTGATGTCGCTGGCGAAGGCGTTGGGTATTCCGTTGGAATCGGTGCCGCGCGATATTACCCAGAATAAATCCGGAAAGTCTGATGTCCGGCAGTATCTAGAGCGCGAGTTAAAGAGCGCCGTGGCCTCTGGTGAGCTGGATGAAGACGATGAAAAGGCCATCATCGGTGCCTTTGAAAAGGGGATTGTCATCCCAGCCAGCGATGGCATCGTGGCTGAAAGCGCCCCGGCTAATTAGGTCAGTACCAGTCTCTGCTTAGCCCCCGACTCGTGCTTCGGCTGGGGCAGCCGCTTGAGCGCCTTCCAGTCGAGGAATGCCCAAGAAGTTTCAGGAAACCGGCAGACTGGGGGCATGGCTTTAACAGCTCGTCTCCCTAGAGTTATCCCATAACGAAACGGTAACGAAGCAAGCTGAGCGTTACCGAGGGACTGGAGGAGACGATGACAATCAAGAATAAGTTATCCACAACCGCGGCGGTGGCCGCAGCCATAGTCTTTCCTATTAGCGGGGGATTAGGTATTGCCTTTGCGGTAAACGCGGTTCCAGCAGAGACCATAGCCCAAGCAGCAACCGGGGACCCATTACTCCTGCACCTCAAGTCCGCATTCGATCTAGCAACTGCAATAGCGCGGCGATGACGTGAATACCCCATCCGCGCACCGCCGCAGCTGCTAAAGTGCCAGGCATGTTGGTTGATGCCGTTCGCCTGAAATCCATGCCGCGGGATTATCGCCGTAGCCTGCCTGTCTTTGATTACCTGGCAGATTTAAGGCGCTTTTCCTTTACCCGCCCGGTGACGATTTTCGTCGGTGATAACGGCATAGGAAAATCCAGCCTGCTGGCCGCCATGGCAACGGATCTTGGGTGTTCTCCCAAGGGCGGCCGGATGGGGGATCCGGAAGCAATCTTGCCGTTAAGCCCGGTGGTCTGCGAGGGCACGGGACTCATTCAGCGGGCCTATTTTTTGCGCGCGGAAACCCATGAATACCTCCTTTCGCGCGAGCAATCCCCCGAGGAATCCGGCGGGCGTTCCATCCTGCCCTCCCAGGTGGACGTGCAGGCCCGCTCGCACGGCGAGTCCGTTTTCGATGTGCTCTATGAGCGCGTCGATGGCGCGGGGGTATATATCTTTGACGAACCAGAATCGGGCTTATCCGTTGTCCGGCAACTGGCGCTGATCGCTGAAATCGCCCAAGCCGTTGACCGCGGTGCACAGGTATTTATCGCCACGCATTCACCGATCTTGCTGGGCTGCCCCAATGCCGATATCGTGGAATTAAATGACACCGGCTTCCAGCGCATTTCCTTTGATGAGGCCGAAGCCGTGGCAGCGACCAAGGAGTTCCTCGCGGATCCAGAGGGAACCATCAACTTTATCTTGGATCCAAAGGCAGAAGAAGCGGAAGAAGAGACGGAAGCCACGGAGATAGCGGCTGTCGATGAGGCCGAAAGGACCGAATAAGCAGCGTTAGGTTACCTCCACGATCCTCACGGAGGGCCCCGCGTAGCCACCGCGTCGGCGCAGGATGTGGGTGATGACGACTCCGACCATGCCGCACAACCATACGGCCAAGACAGCGAGGGAGGCGGAGGTGAAATCGGGCATGGAGTAATTGGGGGCATCGGCAGAGTGGTCCAATACCATGCCGAATAATTGCGCGCCCAACATGCCGGAGGTAAACCCGCCCATATTGCCCAAGCCGGTTGCGGTAGCGACGACAGAGCGGTCCATGTTCTCGCGGACGATGTCGAAGCCATAATTCGACGTCGGCGTGCACAGCGCCAGGATGAAGGAGACCGCGGTGATGGCAGCGAGGCCCCCGCCGGTGCCGAAGGCGAAGAATAGCACCCAAGTCAGCACGTGCAGGCTGACGAACCCGAGCGCGACCCAGGGGCGGATATTCTGCGCGCGGGAAGAAATCCGGCCGTGCAGGGGCCCGACCAGAACCAAAAACACGGCCAAGAGGGTCAGTACGAGGCTGGCCTTGCCCTTGGACAACTCCATGCCTTGGGTCATCATGGGCATGCCCCACAGCATGACAAAGACAATCAGCGGCAACATGCCGCTGTAGTGGATAAAGTATGCCTGCCAGGCAATAGGCGAGGTAAAGACCGCCTTCAAGCGCGCACCGATGCTGCTGCCCTGGGAGTTTGGTGGTTCCTTCTCCAGCGGAATAACCCCGAGCTTTTCTGGGGAGTCAGCGACCGCGACTGCGGCGGCAATGGCGACGAGGATGCCCACTGCACCCAAGGTCACGAATGCCGCGGTCCATCCGGCTGTTCCTAGTAACCAGAGGAACGGGACGGCGGAAATGAATTGACCCATCTGGCCAATGGAGGAGGTCACCTGGGTAAACATCGGTGTGCGGTGCAGCGGGAACCAGTAGGGCAGGATGCGCATTACCGATAAGAATCCCGTGGCATCGCCGGCGCCGATGAGCACGCGCGCGAAGATGGCTACCCCGTAATTGCTGGTAAAGCCGAGTATGACCTGGCCGACGCCCATAATGACCGCGCCCACGACGAGCAGGATGCGGGGGCCAAATTTATCGATCAGCATGCCGGTGGGGATTTGTGCGATGGCATAGACGCCCAATTGCACGGAGGTAAATACCGCGATGCGCCCGGCATCGACGCCGAAGCGCTCGATGGCATCGAGGCCGGCTACGCCGAAGGAAGACCGCCCGGTAATGGCTACGAGATAGACCGCCATGGCCGCGACCCAAATCATTAACGCCTGGGTTGTGATAACTTCTCTTGGATTTGGCTGCGACATGGCTGATACCTTACGCGTTAACTACTAGGATTCATCTTGTGAAGTATATTTCGACCCGTGATACCACCGGCCAGCCCGCATCCTTTACGGATATCCTCTTAGGAGGGCTAGCGCCCGATGGTGGCCTATACCTGCCTGAAACCTACCCGCAACTGGACTCCGCCACGCTGGATACGTGGCGCACAGTGGTCAAAACTGACGGCTATGCCGCCCTTGCGGCTGAGGTAATCAAGCTGTTTATCGATGATATTCCAGAGGAAGATCTGGATAAAATCGCCGCCCGAGCATATACCAGCCCGAAGTTTGCCTCCCCTGAGATCGTCCCGGTCACTGAGCTTGGCGATGACCTCTTTATAGGCCACCTTTCCGAGGGCCCCACCGCTGCATTTAAAGACATGGCCATGCAGCTTTTGGGCGAGCTTTTTGAATACGAGCTCGCCCGCCGCGGGGAGACGCTGAATATTTTGGGCGCTACCTCTGGCGATACCGGCTCTTCTGCTGAGTACGCCATGCGCGGGCGCGATGGCATCCGCGTTTTCATGTTGACTCCGGCTGGGCGCATGACCGCCTTCCAACAGGCGCAAATGTTCGGCTTGGATGATCCGAATATTTTCAATATCGCCCTCGATGGTGTCTTTGATGATTGCCAGGACGTGGTAAAGGCCGTCTCCAGCGATGCGGAATTTAAAGCCAACTACCGCATCGGTGCGGTCAACTCCATTAACTGGGCCCGCCTGTTGGCCCAAGTGGTTTACTATATTTCCTGCTGGATCAAGGTCACCGATAATAACGAACAAAAGGTATCCTTTAGCGTTCCCACCGGTAACTTTGGCGATATCTGCGCCGGGCATATCGCCCGCAGCATGGGCCTTCCCATCGATCGCCTCATCGTGGCGACGAACGAGAATAACGTATTGGATGAGTTCTTCCGCACCGGCAACTACCGCCCGCGTCCGGCCGCGGAAACCATGGCCACCTCGTCGCCGTCTATGGATATTTCCCGCGCCTCCAACTTCGAGCGCTTCGCCTTTGATCTTTTAGGCCGCGATGTCACCCGCGTTGCGGATCTCTTTGGCACCAAGGTCAAAGAAGGCGGGTTTAACCTTGAAGAAGATCTCATTACGGCCGCGCGTGAAGACTACGGTTTCTTGTCCGGTTCCTCCACCCATGAAGACCGCCTCGCCACCATCAAGGACGTGAACGAGCGTTATGGTTACCTGGCGGATCCGCACACGGCCGATGGCATCAAGGTGGCGCGTGCGGCCCAAAAAGAGGGCGTGACGACGCCTATCGTCTGCTTGGAGACGGCACTGCCGGTAAAGTTCAGCGAAACCATCACCGAGGCCATCGGGAGCGCGCCGCAGCCACCGGAGCGGTTTGCTGACATCTTGAACGCGGAGCGCCACGTGGCGGATCTGCCCAACGATGCCGCAGCGGTCAAGGACTTTATTACCTCGAGCATCAAGAACACGGAGGTGTAGCAAACACATGGCATTAGAAAACTTCGCAGGGCCGGAGCACTATACCGAATTCGATCCGGAAAAATTCATCCGCGACTTAAAAGCACAAGCAGAGGCGGATAAGGAAGAACAGGACAAGGACTCTGCAGGTGACGCGGGTACGGATAGCCAGTAGTCTGCTGGCAGCAGCAGGGCTGTTTATGGTGGCATCGTGTAGCACCGATGCCACCCAGCAGCAGGATGGGGTGGTTGCGCAATCCACCGACACGCCACCGCCGGCGCCGCCGAACGAGTTTTATGAGCCCGCGGTGGTGCCGGTGCCCCCAGGCGCCGCGCTGAACTTAACCACGAGCGACCCACAGCCGGGCGAGTACTTTAACTTCCAGTCCTGCACGGCGGCGTGGTCCTTCGCGCTTGCCGATGGCCGCACCATCGCCGTGACGGCCTCCCATTGCGGCAAACCTGGCGATAAGGTCTGGGCCGGAACCCAAGAGGGCGATTTTGTATACCCAGCCGATCCGGTAGGCGAGGTGATCTATTCGGATTTCTTTGCCGAGGAGACTAATCACTTGGACGTTGCCTTCATCGAGCTGTACCGCGACGCGGACTACTACACCCCAGGCGAGGTAGCCACCACCGTAGCGACGCAGCTGGACAAGCTGCCGGATGCGGTATGCAAGCTGGGCAGTTCCACCATTGTGACCTGTGGGAACGTGAAAAACGCGGTGGATTCCACACAACTAAATTACCAGGGTCTAGAACATGATTCCAATGCGGCCCTGGCGGAGATGTGCAGCGCGGTCGGGGATTCCGGCGGGCCCGTCTACGGCGATGTAGACGGCCGGCAGACCATCGTGGGGCTGGTCTCTGGAATCACCGAGCCCTTGGACGAGGGGCATAGCTGTGAAGACACGCAACAAAACATCGACGTGGCCTTTACCACCGCACCGGATATCCAGGAACTGGCGCTGAAGGTCCTCGGCCCCGTGGCATAAGACCAGCCAAGATTGGCTACGCTAGGTGGTATGCCAACGCCTGATTATATTGTGAAGCTGCGTGAATCTATCGGCCACGATCAGCTCTTCGTCCCCGCGTGCAGCGCCATCATTCTCCGCGATGTACCAACCGGTGCGGCCCTGTGGGAGGTGCCGTCCGTACTTCTGGTCAAGCGCGCGGATAATGCCGTGTGGACCCCTGTGGAAGGCATTTGTGAGCCTGGCGAGGAGATTACGACCACCGCCTTGCGCGAGGTCAAGGAAGAGGTAGGCCTCGATGCCAAGGTGGAAGCGCTCCTTGGCGTTGGCCAGTCCGGCCCAGTGACCTATCCTAATGGCGATGAATGCATGTTCATGGGCACCGCGCTGCGCCTATCTGTCGCCGACGGCGCTGAGCCCGTCATTAGCGATGAAGAAAACACCGAAGCGCAGTGGTTCTCGGTGGCCCACCTTCCGGATAGCTTGTCGCGCCGCCATCGCCTGATGGTCGCGGATGCCGTGGCGCACCTCAAGCACCCGCAGGGGTTTTCTCCCCGCATGGGCTGGATGAAGCGCAGCGAGCAGCCCGGGCTCTAGCGCGTTTCCTCCGCGCCGATGAGTAGTTGCTTGAGCTCATCCGCGCTCTTCGCTACGACCAGCTCTTGAGCGATACATTTTTGAGCCTCCGCCGCGTCTTTATCGGATCCGCAGCAGATGACCGTGGCACCGATAGTCATCAGCAGCTTTCCCCGCCGCGCGAGCTCAAAAAATAGCTCGCAATCTTCTGGACCCCATTCCCAGGCGGTGCCATAGAAATCCTGGGCGCCATCGCCAAGCCAGGAGGTTTCAAGAACCAGGCCTGCTCGGCACAAAAAGACCCCGTCGCGCCGCAGACCGGCGAGCACTTCCCTCACCCCGGTAAGGTCCGCAGCATCCCAGGCGATGAAGGTAATAGGCGAAGAGCTCATAGCCCGATGATAGACGAGGAAAGACACCTCCTAGTGAGTCAGTTCTTTGCGCGTGCGGCCCTCCCAGAGCCAGCCTAAGAAACGCGCCGAGCACAGGCACCAGTGCGCGATAAGGAGCAGGGGAATGCTCAGCGCGATAACGTCAAGCCATTCTGAACCATTGACCAATGCTGTCTGGTGCCCGCCCATGCTCACGGTGCCAGGCGGGAAGGTGCAGGCCCACCACGCAGGGGAGTAGGGAACCCAGCGGGCTGCTTGCGGATAGAAAGTCACCATCGCATAAAGCGATAGCGGGATGGCAATAGCAAGGGCAATAAGACCGTAGTACACGGAGATACTGCCGGGGTAGAGGATCTGCATTGCGGTGGTAGATTGCCCAACCACGCCTAGCGGCACCCACGCGGTGGCGGATTTACCACCACTAAAATCCACCGTGCCGTGCCAGGCCGCCCAGTAGACGTAGGCAAATACCGGGACTGCCGTCAGCAAGGACATGGCGAAGAGCGCGGTGCCCATGATGTGGTAAATCTGCCCATAATCGCGGGCCAGCCACCCGGCTACCGATGCCGAAATCATCGGCCCTACTAAGGGAAGGCCCCAGGTAAAACGCGGCTCTCCATCGAAGCGGGTGAGCTGAATGCCCCACGTGATAACGGTGACGGGGCCACCGATCCAAAAGCCGACGAGGCGGAATACTCCAATGCCCGTCAACCCGGATAGTGCCGCCCCAAGCGCGAGGACGCCGATGAAAAACATGGACCATTCCGCCATGGTGGTCCGCTCAAACCGCGGACTGCGGTAGAGGGCGTAACCGGCAGTCAGCACGACGAAGATGGCGCATGCGAGTGCCGCAAATACACCTGCGGCAACGAGCATGTCTTCTTCAACCAACATGCGCGAGACGATGGAGGTGCCCATGAGGCTGCCGGCCCAGGCAGGACCAGGAGGGGGAAGTTGGCGGAATTTATCAGTCACTACCTAGATTCTAATTTCATCTAGAGCTTCTTACTTAGACTGAGCCGCTTTTAATTTGGTGAAAACCCTCATGCGTGCGCTGGAGAGCGTCCATCCTCAAAGTGGGCAGCGATTATGGCGAAGCTCTCGGATATACCTAGCAGTGCCACCGCAAGCAAAAGAAAGCAGCCACCTAAGCATTGGTTAGGTGGCTGCTTTGTAGAAAATGCAAGCTGAGAACTTGCAGTGACGGCTTAGCAGTCGAAGTAGAGCTCGAACTCCTGCGGGGTGGGACGCAGGCGCGCGGGGTTGATCTCGTTTTCGTACTTGTAGTTGATGTAGGTCTCGAGGAGATCCTCGGTAAAGACATCGCCCTCGGTCAGGAAGTCCATGTCTTCCTTCAGCGCCTCCAGGGAAGCCTCCAGGGAGGTTGGTGCCTGCGGGATGGACTCAGCCTCTGCTGGCGGCAGCTCGTAGAGGTCCTTATCCACCGGGGCGTGCGGCTCAATGCGGTTCTTCACACCATCCACACCGGCCATCATCATGGCGGCAAAGGCCAGGTATGGGTTGCTGGATGGGTCCGGGGCGCGGAACTCGATGCGCTTAGCCTTCGGGTTGGAACCGGTAATCGGGATGCGGATCGCAGCCGAACGGTTGCGCTGGGAGTACACCAGGTTGATCGGCGCCTCGAAGCCAGGAACCAGGCGGTGGTAGGAGTTCAGCGTTGGGTTGGTAAAGGCGAGCACGGCGCCGGCGTGGTGGAGGATGCCGCCGATGAAGTAGCGGGCGATATCGGAAAGCCCGGCGTAGCCAGCCTCATCGTGGAAGAGGGGCTCGCCGTCCTTCCACAAGGACATGTGGGCGTGCATGCCAGAACCATTATCGCCAGCCAGCGGCTTAGGCATGAAGGTCGCGGTCTTGCCCCACTCCTGGGCGGTGCGCTTGACCACGTACTTGAAGGTCTGGATGTCATCGCCGGCGTGCAGCAGCGAGTTGAAGCGATAGTTGATCTCGTTTTGGGCCGCGCCCACCTCATGGTGGAAACGCTCGATCTGGAAGCCGACCTCTTGCAGGTTGGCCACGATGTCATCGCGGACCTCGCTGTGCTTATCGTACGGCGGGGTGGGAAAGTAGCCGCCCTTTACGCGGGTCTTGTAACCGGTATTGGGGGTGCCGTCCAAGTTGGTCTCGTTATCGCGGTTCCACCAGCCTTCGTTCGAGTCCACCTCATAGAAACCGTGTTGCATATCGGTGCCATAGCGCACGGAATCGAAGAGGTAGAACTCGGCCTCGGCGCCAAAGTTACAGGTATCGGCGATGCCCGTGGACTGCAAGTATTCCTCGGCCTTGCGGGCAATATTGCGCGAGTCACGGGTAAAAGGCTCAAAGGTAAAGGGATCGTGGACGAAGAACTTGATATTCAGGGTCTTCGCCGAACGGAAGGGATCGATATGCGCGGTGGCCGGATCCGGCAGCAGCGTCATATCGGATTCTTCAATGGTGGTAAACCCACGAATGGAAGAACCATCA
The DNA here is from genome assembly GCF_046717465.1 of Corynebacterium limaceinasi. Lineage (NCBI taxonomy): Bacteria > Bacillati > Actinomycetota > Actinomycetes > Mycobacteriales > Corynebacteriaceae > Corynebacterium > Corynebacterium limaceinasi. The sequence continues at coordinate 1,775,016 of NZ_CP177100.1, read as the reverse complement.
AAGGCCAAGCCATTTTCGGCATCTTCTTCAGTAAATTCGCTGGCAGGGATGGAAAAGTGGTGCTCGGTGCCGGGGACGTCCGTAAAGCGGACATCCACGAACTTTACGTCCTCATCCTGAATATATTGGACGATGTCCTGCACTGTCTCGAAAGACAAGATTGCCTCCTGTTTGTTGGCCGATGAATTATCTGCCTATAGCCTACTAGTTTTATCCACCCAGCATGGCCATTGGCCTCGTTTCACTTCTGGGTGAGGGGCAACTAAATTGGTGAGCATGGCAGACAAGCGCACGTGGCTCGACGGGCCCAATATTCCGGGCGAATATGACGATGCAGGAACCCCCAGCCGGTGGCCCGGTGAAAACTTGGGCTTGCCGGAATCCGGACCTGGGTCCATGGCGTCGGTAGGCCGCCGCGCAGGCGCCGTAGCCATTGACTGGATCATTTGCATGCTGCTGGCCAACGTCATCCACATGGTCACCACGCAGCTCGGCGGCGTGTCCTTTTTGGGCTATGCGCTCTGGGCATTAATGGGCATCGTATGTGGCTGGTTATTCGCACGCACCCCGGGCATGCTCATCCTTGGCATGGGCGTGGCCCGCTTGGATGTGCCTGGCGCGCAGGTGGGTTTCTGGCGCGCGGCAGTGCGCACGCTGCTTACCGGCGTCATCTTCCCAGCCGCCATGGTGGACGCGGACGGGCGCGGCATGCACGACCGGGCGACGGGCACCGTCGTTATCAATTCTTAGCGGCGCGCGGGGATAAGTCCCGCGCACCGTAAAACTACGAAAACCACGACAGTCCCTGCAACCTTTCCCAATCGGGCGGTTGCAGGGACTGTTTGTGTTGTAGAGCAAGGCGAGAGCCGAAAGCCTAGCCAAGGCGAGTGGCTAACGGTGCGTTTAGCCCTTGCCCTTGCGCTGTTGCGCGCGGCGCATGCGGCGGTTCATGCCGGACATGTTCTGCGCCTGCTGCGGCATTGGGCCCTTGGGCATGCCCGGCATCGTCCCAGGCATGGAGTCCATGGCCTCAATGCGGCGGATATTGTCGTAGGTGGCGTTCTTATTGTAGTTGCGAGGCAGCTTCATGAGGTGGTTGCGCAGCTTGGATACCGGCACCTCGTCTTCGCCGGTGCCGACGTAGACCTCATAGACCGGCACGCCGCCGGCAATCTTGTCCACGCGCTTTTTTAGCTGGTTAAGGGTGGGGCGAAGGCGGTTCTTATTGCCCTCGCACACGAAGATGACGCCCGCATTGCCGATGACCCGGTGGATTAGGTCCTGCTGGCGGGTGGCGGCGATGCCGGATTTTACGGACCATACAATGCCGACGGTATTGCGCAGCTGCTGCTCCAAGGCCCAACCGGCGGCGCCGGGTTGGTCTTCGACGCGCTTGTACATATCGCGTTCCAAGCGGCGGGTAAACAGGAACATCGCCAAAAGCGCGCCCAGGCCCAAGCCGATAATCAGCATGAACCACTGGCCATTAAAGAGCATGCCAATGAGGAAGAACAGAAGGCCGACGCCGAGGAAGGCGGCCAGCATGATAGGGATGAGGGCCTTATCCTGCTTGCGCTGCAAATTGAATGCCTGCCACAACTGTGACCAGGTTTGCTTACGCTTTTGGCGCTTAGCCGCGCGTTCTTGCTTCTTGGCAGCTTTCAGGGCTGCTTTGTCATCTTTCGCCATGGTTCCTACTTTAAAGGTCAGGTGGCATAAATGTTAAACGGCCCCCGCAGATGGCGAGGGCCGAGTAAGAATATTCCGCGGTTTAGCGCACGGTTGCCGCGACCGAATTAGCATTGGCCGGAGTCTTGGCCATGCGGGTGGTCACCGGGGTTTCTTTCGAGGGACCGTACTTATCCAGCAAGGTGGATGCCTCCTGGGCGGTAGCGCCCTGGGACGTTTCCTTCAGGTGCTGGAGGTTTTCCGGCAATTCCAAGCCGCGCTTTTCCATGGCCTGCACGTACAGGCGGCCGGCGCGGTAGGAGGAGCGAACCAACGGGCCGGACATGACGCCGCCGAAGCCCAGCTCCTTGGCCAGCTTGGAGTGGGCCACGAATTCCTCCGGGCGCACCCAGCGCTCGATGGGGTGGAAGCGCGGGCCGGGGCGCAGGTACTGGGTGATGGTGATGATGTCACAGCCAGCCTCGCGCAGGTCGCGCAATGCTTCCTCAACCTCGTCCTCGGTCTCGCCCATGCCCAAAATCAGGTTGGACTTGGTAATAAGGCCGTAGTCGTGGGCCTGGCGGATGACATCGAGGGAGCGCTCGTAGCGGAAGGCCGGGCGGATGCGCTTGAAAATGCGCGGCACGGTCTCCAGGTTGTGGGCGAAGACCTCCGGTTGTGCCTCAAAGACCTCTTCGAGCAGGTCCGGCTTGCCAGAGAAATCCGGGGTGAGGTTCTCCACGCCGGTGTGTGGGTTGAGCTCGTGGATCTTGCGCACGATCTCCGCATACAGCCACGCGCCCTCATCCGGGAGGTCATCGCGGGTTACACCGGTAATGGTGGTGTAGTTGAGGTCCATTTCCTGGATGTTTTCGGCCACGCGGCGCGGCTCGTCGCGGTCGAGCGGCTCCGGCTTGCCGGTAGCAATATCGCAGAAGTCGCAACGACGGGTGCACTTATCGCCGCCGATGAGGAAGGTTGCCTCGCGGGATTCCCAGCATTCGTGGATATTCGGACAACCGGCTTCTTGGCAGACGGTGTGCAGGGAGGCGCCGGCCACGCGGGACTTCATGTCCTCATAGCCCGGTCCGGTGCGTACCTGGTTGCGGATCCACCGCGGCTTTTGTTCGATGGGCGACTCCGCATTTTTCTTCTCAATGCGGAGCATCTTGCGTCCTTCAGGCTTTACAGTCACAAATACTCACTTTATCGATCAAAGATGGTGATGGCTAATAGCTCTTCTAGCTTCAAGGCGCGCGGGCACACAACTATTCCACGCTAGCCCCAAACTAGGGCCACGGGGCTTAAGCCTGCGCTTGCCGACGCCGCTCCCGCGCCTTCTCATTCGCAATCTTTGTGGGATCGGGTGCGGAACCGAAACTGTGATCGGCGACGATGAGGCGGCCGGAGAGGGCATCATCAAGCGCCCGTAATAGCGGCTGTGAGGCTTCTTCCATCGTGACCTCGCGGCCGAGTTCCAGCGAAAGCGTGGTGATATCAGCATCATCGATGCCACAGGCCACGATGTGGTCGTAGTACTCCAGCGTATTGCTGCAGTTAAGCGCTAGGCCGTGCATGGTCACCCCGCGGGTGATGCGGATCCCCAGCGCGGCAATCTTGCGATCGCGCTGCGAGGCGGAAGGATCTTTGGCCTGGGTGGTAGAGGGAACCCATACCCCAGAGCGACCATCGATGCGGCCTGCGGTAGTCACGCCCAGCTCGCGCACCGCCTGGATGGTGGCCTCCTCGAGGCGGCGGACATAATCGACGACATCGACAGGCTCCGCCAGCTTGATGATGGGGTAGAGCACCAACTGCCCTTCCCCGTGCCAGGTGATGCGCCCGCCGCGGTCCACGGTGATAACCGGCAGATCGTTATCCGGCATATCCTCCGGCTGCGTGCGCTTGCCCGCAGTATAGATATTGGGGTGTTCGACCACTAAGACCACATCGTCCTGCGTGCCCTGCGCGCGCGCCGCCGCCACCTCCGCCTGATAATCCCACGCCTCTTGGTAATCCATGCGGCCCAAGTGGCGTATTTCAAGGGGATTGTCCGAGGCGCGAATGGAGCGTTCAGCGGGAAAGAAAGGATCGCGTGGTGCAGTCATAATCTCTAGTGTCGTCTTCTTTGGTAGGGAAAAGCAAAGCGAGGAAAAGCAAAGCGGGAGAATGCCATGGCATCCTCCCGCCTATTTTTCTGTTCGAGTGGGTCGAACGAACCGTCTTTTAGTCCAGGCCGTTCGCGGAGGCGTATTCGTCAGCCTCCATGAGCTCGCCTGCTTCATCCACCTCGACCTCGAAGAGCCAGCCTTCACCGAAGGGATCGTTGTTGATGACGGCGTAGTCATCGTGCACGGCATCGTTGACGGCCTTCACGGTGCCGGTGACCGGGGAGAACAGGTCAGATACGGACTTGGTGGATTCGACCTCGCCACAGGAATCGCCGGCGGTGATGGTATCGCCAACCTCAGGCAGCTCTGCGAAGACGACCTCACCCAGGCGGTCTGCGGCCACGGAGGTGATACCGATGCGAACGGTCTTGCCTTCTACGGCGTCCTTGGCGGCGTTTACCCATTCGTGGTCTTCGGAGTAGGAAAAGTCTTGGGGCAGGTTAGACATAGTATGTAGTCCTTTCGGGCTGAATATTTAGGGTGTGCGGATGGTTTACTTATCGCGCTTGTAGAACGGCAACGCGGTTACCTCAAAAGGATAACGCTTGCCGCGGATTTCTACCTCGACTGCGGTGCCCGGTTCGAGATCCGCGCTGGTATCGAGCAGCGCGATCGCCACCGGGTGGCCGAGCGTGGGGGAGGGCTGGCCAGAGGTGACGGTGCCGACCTTGGTGTCATTGAGGAAAACCTCGGCGCCGGCGCGCGCGGCGCGGCGCTGATCCGAGGTGAGCCCGGAGATAACGACCTGTGGGCCCTCCTCGGCGCGCTTGCGGATGACCTCTGCGCCGACGAAGTCCGCTTCCTTCTTAGCAAAGGCGCGCGACATGCCCGCCTCTACCGGGGTGATATCGCGGGAGAGCTCGTTGCCGTAGAGCGGCATGCCAGCCTCCAATCGCAGCGAATCGCGCGCGGCTAGGCCGCACGGCTTGATGTCATATTCCGCGCCCGCCTTGAGCAATTCTTCCCACAGCTGCGGGGCATCGGAGTTATAGACGATGAGCTCGAAGCCGTCCTCACCGGTATAACCGGTGCGCGCGATGATGGCGAAGGTGCGCGCCACCTTGCCCATCGTGGCGGCGTAGTAGCCCAGCTCGTAGACGGTGTCTTGCTTATTGTCCTCTACCAGCGGGACGAGGATTTCCGCGGCCTTGGGGCCCTGCACGGCGATCATGGCGACGTCGCGGGACTCGTTTTTGAGCTCAACGTCAAAACCCTCGGCACGCTTATTGAGCTCGTCCCAGACGGTATCGGCATTGCCAGCATTGGGCACAACGAGGAACTTTTTCTCCTCGAAGCGATAGGAAATCAGGTCATCGATGATACCGCCGTCTTCAGCGGTGATCATGGAGTACTTGGCCTTGCCCACCTTCAGCGAATCTAGATTAGAGATGAAGGAGTAGGACAAGAACTTGCCGGCATCGGGTCCATTGACCCAGATTTCTCCCATATGGGAGAGATCAAACAGGCCGGCGCTGGTGCGAACGGCGCGGTGTTCTTCCAGTTCGCTGTTGTACTTCAGCGGCATATTCCACGGCCCAAAGGCCGTGAAGGTAGCGCCGAGTTCCTCGTGCTTGGCATTGAGCGGGGAGGTTAGAAGTTCGGTCATTGTTACTCCTCGGAATCGTCGATCTCGAATGCTTCTGGCGGCGGGCAGCTGCACACCAGGTTGCGGTCACCGTAAGCCTCATCGAGGCGGCGAACCGGTGGGAAATACTTGTAGCTATGCAATAGGGACTTGACTGGCCACGCGGCCTTGTCGCGGCCGAAGGAGTACTCCCAGTTATCGGTTGCTACCGACTCAGCCGTAAACGGTGCGTGGTGGATAACGGAGTCCTCGTAGGCCACCTCACCGTCGATGATCTCCTGGATTTCGGCGCGGATGGTGCGCATGGCTTCGACGAAGCGATCCAGCTCGCCCTTGTCTTCAGACTCGGTGGGCTCAATCATCAAGGTGCCGGCCACAGGGAAGGCCAGGGTGGGGGCGTGGAAGCCGAAGTCGATGAGGCGCTTGGCCACATCGGCGGCGGTGACCCCGGAGGCATCGGTAAGCTCGCGCAAATCGATGATGCACTCGTGCGCCACCAAGCCCTCGTTGCCGGTGTAGAGGACGGGGAAGTACTCGTTGAGCGAGGCTGCCAGGTAGTTAGCGCCCAATACGGCGTGGCCGGATGCGGCGGCAAGGCCCTCGGCGCCAGTCATGGCCAGGTAGGCCCACGAAATGGGAAGGACGCCGGCGGAGCCGTACTTGCTACCGGTAATGGGAACGCCCTGGCTCACCGGGGTTTCCGCGGTGGCGTCCAGCTCAGGGGATGCGGCATCGCTGGGCAGGAACGGGATGAGGTGCTCTGCCACCGCTACCGGGCCAACGCCCGGGCCGCCGCCACCGTGGGGAATGGTGAAGGTCTTGTGCAGGTTGAGGTGGGAGACATCGCCGCCGAAATCGCCCGGGCGTGCCCAGCCGGTCAGCGCGTTCATGTTGGCACCATCGATGTAGACTTGGCCGCCGACCGCGTGCACCTTATCGCAGACATCGCGCACCTCGGGGTCGAAGACGCCGTGGGTGGAGGGGTAGGTGACCATGATGCCGGCGATGTGGTTGCCGTGCTTTTCGATCTTTTCTTCCAGGTCCGCGACGTCAATGGAGCCGTCCTCGGCGGTCTTGACTACGGCGACGCGCAGGTTTGCGAGGGTCGCAGAGGCAGCGTTGGTGCCGTGCGCGGAGGCCGGGATGAGCACGACATCGCGCTCATTATCGCCATTGGCCACGTGGTAGCGGCGGATGGCCAGCAAGCCCGCCAACTCGCCCTGGGAGCCGGCATTGGGCTGGATGGAGACCTTGGCATAGCCGGTAAGCTCGGCGAGCCAGCCTTCGATTTCTTCCACCAGTGCGCGCCAGCCCGTCGTGGTTTCTTCCGGGGCATATGGGTGGATGCCGGCAAATTCTGGCCAGGAGATGGGCTCCATAGCCGCGGTGGGGTTGAGCTTCATGGTGCACGAACCCAGCGGAATCATGGAGCGGTCCAGCGCCAAGTCCTTGTCCGCGAGCTTGCGCAGGTAGCGCAGCATCTGGGTCTCAGAATGGATGGAGTGGAAAATCTCGTGCTCCAGCGGTTCCTCGGCGCGCTGCAGATTCTCCGGCAGGTCAAAGTTCGCTTCAGCCGGGCTGGCGCCGAAGGCCTCTGCCAGGTGCGCGACATCGCGCTGCGTGGCGGATTCACCGAAGGATACGGATACCTTGTCGGTGCCAATTGCGCGCACCAAGTAGCCCGCATCCTGCAGTTCGGCCTTGATCTTCTGCGCGTCGACACCGCTAACGGTGACGGTATCGAAGAAGCTCTGCGATGTAACCTCCAGGCCAGCATCCACGATGGACTGGGCGAAGGAGGAGGCCAAGCCGTGCACGCGCTCGGCGATGTCCTTCAGGCCCTTTGGCCCGTGGTAGACGGCGTACATCGAGGCGACATTGGCCAAAAGGGCCTGGGCAGTACAGATATTGGAGGTCGCGCGCTCGCGGCGGATGTGCTGCTCGCGGGTCTGCAGCGCCAAGCGGTAGGCCGGGCGGCCATCGGCATCCTTGGAGACGCCGACGATGCGGCCCGGCATCTGGCGCTTGAGCTTATCCGTTACCGCCATGTAGGCAGCGTGTGGGCCGCCGAAGAAGAGGGGCACACCAAAGCGCTGGGACGAGCCCAAGACGATATCGGCACCCAAGTTTCCGGGGCCTTCCAGAAGCAGCAGGGACAGCGGGTCAGTGACCACGGAGGCCAGCGCGCCGCGGGTGTGCAGCTCTTCAATCAGGGCAGAGGGATCTAAAATCTCGCCTTCGGTGCCGGTGTAGGCGATGACAGCACCGATGAGGTCTTCGCCCACCAAGCCCTCGCGCACGTCCACGATCTCTACTTCGAGGTCAATGGCGCGGGCGCGCTCAGCGGCAACGGTAAGCACCTGCGGGTGGAGGCGGGAGTCCAGCACGACGCGGCGGCCCTTCTTTACCGCGCGCGACATCAAACCGACCGCCTCGGCGGTGGCGGAAGCCTCATCCAATAAGGAAGCATTCGCGATGGGCAGCCCCGTCAAAGACTCGATCATGGTCTGGAAGTTGAGCAAGGCCTCCAAGCGGCCCTGGGAAATCTCGGGCTGGTAGGGGGTATACGCGGTATACCAGCCGGCATCCTCAAGCAGGCCGCGGCGGATGACGGCCGGGGTCAGGGTGTCCGAGTAGCCCTGGCCATAGAAGGGCTTCAGTACAGTGTTTTGGTTGGCGAACTCCCGCAAAGCGGCCTGTGCCCCGTCTTCAGAGAGCGCTTCTGGCAGGTGGGGAAGTTCCTTAGCGCGGATCTTGGGTGGAATGGCGGCATCGACAAGCGCTTGCACGCTGTCGTAGCCCACAGTCCCGAGCATGGCGGACTGCTCGGCAGAATCCGGCCCTAGGTGGCGGGAGATGTAATCCATCTGTGAGGTCTCCTTCATCGGGTGCAATGGTCTTAACCGCCCCTAAGTATATGTTTAATAACCGGTAAAAACAGCGCCCTTGACAAACTTTTATGCAGTAACTCACCGATGAAAATGTGTTGTAGCCTGCTTACCTCCCACTTAGTGAAATATGTCCTGTAGTGCCGGGATAAAACTCCTCTGATATTTGTGCCGGAAGTTCTCCCGCTACACCCCCGCGGAGTACCCCAGGCACGACAAAACCTCCCGTCCCCTTCGCGTGGAAGGAGCGGGAGGTATGCCAGTTAGCTAACTGCTTTAGATATCGAGGTCAGCCTCGAAGTCTGCAGTCTCCAGGCGGTCCTTGATGGTGGTGATGAAGCGACCAGCGTCTGCACCATCGATGACCTGGTGGTCGTAGGTGAATGGCAGGAAGCACATCTGGCGGATGGCGATGGCATCCTGGCCGTTCTCGTTGACCACGACGGCGCGCTTCTGGATAGCCGCGGTACCCAGGATTCCGGCCTGTGGCGGAACCAGGATCGGGGTATCGAGCAGGGCGCCCTCGGAACCGATATTGGTCACGGTGAAGGTGGCACCGGTCAGGTCATTCGGCTTCAGCTTGTTATTGCGGGCCTTATCAGCCAGCTCCGCAATCTGCTGCGCGATTTCCGGCAAGGACAGGTTCTGTGCCTTGTGGATGACCGGGGTGAGCAGACCCTTCGGGGTGTCTACGGCGATGGCGACGTTGACATCCTCGTGGTAGGTCATCTCCTTGGTCTCTGGGTCATAGGAGGCGTTGACGTTCGGGTGGGAAACCAGAGCCTCAGTGGTGGCCTTCACAATGAACGGCAGGAAGGACAGGTTGGCGCCGTACTTATCAATGAACGCCTGCTTGCTCTTCTTGCGCATATCCCAGATAGGAGTCATGTCGACTTCCTGCACGTGGGTAAGCTGTGCGGAAATCTGCAGCGCTTCCACCATCTTGGTAGCGGTGATTTCGCGGATGCGATTGACCTTCTTGGTGGTGCCGATAAGCTCCTGCTTTTCCGGATCTACGGACTTGGTGGACCAGCGTGCGCGTGGGGAGTCAGCAGCCTTCTTATCGTCGCCTTCCGATGCCTTCGCATCGCCCTCGCCAGCAGCGGCCAAGACGTCCTGCTTGCGGATGCGTCCGCCTACACCGGTGCCCTCAATGGAGTTGAGGTCCACGCCGTGCTTATCAGCCAGCTTGCGCACCAACGGGGTGACGTATGGAACGTTATCGCCGTTGTTGACCTTGGCGGAGGTGTTCAGGGAAGAATCCTGCTTCGGCTCTTCCTTCTTCTCGTCAGACTTGGACTCTTCCTTCTTGTCCTCGGACTTGGTTTCTTCCTTGTCTTCGGACTTGTCATCGTCGGAGTCGTCAGAGTCGTCGGAGGATGGTGCGGCGTTTTCGTCGCCGACGCGGGCGATGGCTTCGCCGACCTCGATGGTTTCGTCTTCTTCGGCGAGGATTTCTACCAGGGTGCCGGCAACGGGGGAAGGAATTTCGGTGTCGACCTTGTCGGTGGAGACTTCGAGTAGTGGTTCGTCTACCTCGACGGTGTCGCCGACGGACTTGAGCCACTGGGTGATGGTGCCTTCGGTGACGGATTCGCCGAGCTCTGGCATTTCGACATCGGTGGTCTCGCCGGAAGCCTTGGAGCTGGAGCCGGACTTCTTCTCGTCCTTGTCTTCCTTCTCCTCGGACTTGGTTTCTTCCTTGTCTTCGGACTTGTCATCGTCGGAGTCGTCAGAGTCGTCGGAGGATGGTGCGGCGTTTTCGTCGCCGACGCGGGCGATGGCTTCGCCGACCTCGATGGTTTCGTCTTCTTCGGCGAGGATTTCTACCAGGGTGCCGGCAACGGGGGAAGGAATTTCGGTGTCGACTTTGTCGGTGGAGACTTCGAGTAGTGGTTCGTCTACCTCGACGGTGTCGCCGACGGACTTGAGCCACTGGGTGATGGTGCCTTCGGTGACGGATTCGCCGAGCTCTGGCATTTCGACATCGGTGGTCTCGCCGGAAGCCTTGGAGCTGGAGCCGGACTTCTTCTCGTCCTTGTCTTCCTTCTCCTCGGACTTGGATTCTTCCTTGTCCTCAGATTTGTCATCGTCGGAGTCGTCAGAGTCATCGGAAGAGGAATCAGCCTCGTCTTCATCACCGATGAGTGCGATGACCTCGCCGACCTCGATGGTGTCGTCTTCTTCGGCCTTGATTTCTAGGATGGTGCCTGCAACGGGGGAGGGGATTTCGGTGTCGACCTTGTCGGTGGAGACCTCGAGCAAAGGCTCGTCCACCTCGACGGTGTCGCCGACGGACTTAAGCCACTGGGTAATGGTGCCTTCGGTTACGGACTCGCCCAGCTCGGGCATCTCAACGGAGTTCGCCATGAGTTTTAAGACTCCTCGAAAAGTTGGAAGTATTCTATCGCTACCGCACAATCTTACAGCGTGATGACCGTCATCGTGCAGTAGTGGGGTTAGTAATACCCTCCATGCGGGTAAACTAGTGGGTTATGTTCAACCTCTTCCGCCGCAATAAGTCCCGATCGCCACTGCGACCGCCCCGCGGTCCGGGAGAAACTATCCGCCCAGAAGACGAACAAGAACTCAAAATGTGGGCCGCCGATAAGGCTTTTATTGAGGCATTTATCGAGCCAGAGACCGTGGTCAATGAAATGTCCGTGGTCGTTGTGGATGAAAAGGGTGAGTTTATTCGCCGACGCATCGGCGGGCCGAAGGGGATTGACGCGGTAGGAAAACTATTGCAGTGCGACGTTTTTGATGTCGAAGAAACCGGGTACCCCCAACGCATGCGCGAGCGCATGGAACGCCAACGTATCTTGCGTAAAAGGGAAGAACAGCGCCTTCGCCGCGCGCGCTTTGAGCGCGGCGAAAACCCTGATTCGGGGCAGGACTTAAGTTAATCGGCCTAGACGATGGTGGCGCCGGCCTTTTCTAACTTAGCCAAGGCGGCATCCCCGCGGTCCGGATCAACGGGAGAGCAATACTCGCTTAAGACGCGGACGGAAAAGCCTTCCTTTAAAGCATCCGCCGCGGTTGCCTGCACGCAGTGATCCGTGGCAATGCCGACGATATCTACTGCGTCGATATCGTGCTCGCGCAGCCACTCCGCCAGCAAAACGCCGTGTGCCGCGCCCTCGAATCCGGAATACGCGGCGGTGTATTCGCCCTTTCGGAAATATGCTTGCGCAGGACCGATCGTCTCGTGCATCTGCGCCCCATAGGAATCGGCGACGCAGTGCACCGGCCAAGAATCGATAAAATCCGGGTCCTTAGCAAAGTGGGAACCCGGATCGATGTGCCAGTCCTGCGTGGCAACGACGGTGTCATACTCGGTCTGCAAAGAAGAGATCTTCTCTGCAACCTCGTTGCCGCGATCGGTGCCAAGCGCGCCGCCTGGGCAAAAATCGTGTTGGACATCAACGATGATTAAAGCAGTGTTCATAACTCCGCCATTTTATGCTCAGGCGGCTGCGCGGGGTATTACTTTGATTCAGCAATCTCGCGCAGGGCAGCAATGACGGTGCGGGTGGGAACGCCCGTACCCATCTTTGGCGTATAGCCATAAGCGCCGGTGGTATTGAAGGAAGGCCCAGCGACATCGATATGTGCCCATTCGATGCCCTCGCCCACGAACTGCTTTAAGTAGGTGCCGGCGTATTCCATGCCTCCCTCGCGCTTGGCGTTGATATTGCGGATATCGGCGCTGGCGGATTTCACGGATTCTTCGTGCTCTTCCAATAGCGGCATGGCCCAGGCATTTTCGCCGACCTCGCGGCCGATGCCCGCCATCCGGTCGCGGAAGTCTTCTGAACCCATGACGCCGGCGGTGCGCTCGCCTAGGGCGACCATCTGGGCGCCGGTTAGCGTGGCGGTTTCGATGAGGAAGTCGGGCTTATCCTCGCTGGCGCGCGCGATGGCATCGGCAAGCACGAGGCGGCCCTCCGCATCGGTATTGAGAACCTCAGAGGTGATGCCGCCGTAGTGGGTGATGACATCGCCCGGGCGGGTGGCGTTATCGCCCGGCATGTTTTCTGCCAGCGGCAGGGTAGCGGTGATCTTCACCGGCAGGTTGAGCTTGGCCGCAGCGATGATGGAGGCGGCCATGGCGGCGGAACCGCCCATATCGGAAATCATGTCCCACATGCCAGAACCCGGCTTCAAGGAAATGCCGCCGGTATCGAAGGTAATGCCCTTGCCCACGAGCGCCACGTGCTTCTTCGCTTTCTTCGGGTTCCAGCTCAGGCGCACCAGGCGCGGCGGGCGAGCGGAACCGCGGCCAACGGCGGTAATGCCGCCAAAGCCCTGCTTCTGCAGCGCCTTTTCATCCAGGATTTCTACCTCGAGGCCAACCTCTTTAGCCTGGTCGGAGAGGAAGTCTGCATAAGACTCTGGGTACAGCAGGTTGGACGGGGTATTGACCAGATCGCGGGCAATCACCACGGACTCCGCTGTGATCTTGGCCGCCTCGAACTCCTCGCGGGCGGACTTTTCTGCCACCACGGTAAAGGCGGCGGGCTGCTCGGAATCCTTGCCGGACTTAGAACGAAGCCCCTTGAACTTGTAGCCGCCCAAGGTAAGGCCCTCTACCGTGGGTGCGATGCCAAAATCGCCCAAGGAGGTGGCCACCTTTTCCAGCTTGGAAATCGAACGTGCGGCGCTGCCGGCGGCGCGGCGCAAGGTTTCTGCATCGAGGTCCTCGGCATCGCCTAGGCCGACGGCGATGATGGAATCGACCTCTGCCTTCTCAGGCGCCGGGATGCGGGTGACCTCATTGGCCTTACCGGTTGCCCCCACGGCAATGAAGGACTCGTATGCTTCGCGCAGCGCGGCCGGCTTGAGCAGCGAAGTCCCTGGAAGTTCAATGTTGTCTTCACCTTCGAATGCCGCGATGAGTAGCGCCTGGGCATTCTTCGGGGCCTTCTTTTCTAGCTTAAGTTCCGGAAACGCCCCACGTGCGGGTCCATCGTGCTGAGACATAAAATCCTCCTTTTTAATTGGTACTAATGAAACTTCTGTCCATGATACCGCGCTAAAGTGAACATATTCCTACCCAGCTATAGATAAAAGGAGTAGATTGTGGTCATGCTTGATTACACGATTACCCGTACGAATCAACCAACGGCGGCAGCAGATTTAGATAAAATCCTGGCCAATCCCGGCTTTGGCCAGCACTTTACGGACCACATGGTTACCATTGATTGGTCCACGGACAAGGGCTGGCACGACGCGCAAGTCCGCCCCTACGGCCCACTCACGATGGACCCGGCGAGCAACGTCTTCCACTACGGCCAGGCCGTATTCGAGGGCATTAAGGCCTACCGCCAGCCCGATGACTCCATCGTGACCTTCCGCCCCGATCAAAACGCGCAACGCTTTATTAATTCGGCGCAGCGCTTGGCGATGCCCGAGCTACCGCAAGAAGAGTTCATCGAGGCGCTGCGCCAGCTGGTGGACATCGATAAGAGCTGGGTTCCAGAGGCCGGCGGGGAAGCATCGCTCTACCTGCGCCCCTTTATGATTTCTACCGAGGTATCACTAGGAGTTCACCCGGCTAATGCGTATCGTTTCATTCTCTTGGCCTCGCCCGCCGGTGCGTATTTCAGTGGCGGCATTAAGCCTGTTTCGGTGTGGCTGTCTACCGACTATGTCCGCTCCGCGCCGGGCGGAACCGGTGCCGCGAAATTCGCTGGCAATTACGCCGGCTCTTTATTGGCGCAGGCCCAGGCCGAAGAAAAGGGCTGTGACCAAGTGGTCTGGCTGGATGCCATCGAACGCCGCTACATCGAAGAGATGGGCGGGATGAACCTCATGTTCGTCTACGGCACCGGCGACGACGCCGAGATCGTTACCCCGGCGCTGTCCGGCTCCCTTTTGCCCGGCATTACCCGCCAGTCCCTGCTGCAGGTCGCCGAAGACATGGGGTACAAGGTAATCGAGCGGCGCATCACCGCCGAAGAATGGCAGCGAGATGTGGAATCAGGGAAGATGACCGAGGCCTTTGCCTGCGGTACCGCCGCAGTCATTACGCCGGTGGGGCGCGTGCTTGGTGAGGATATCGACTTCAGTGTCAATAATAACGAGGCCGGCGAGGTCTCCATGGCCTTGCGCGAGCGCCTGACCGGTATCCAGCGCGGTGCTGTGGAGGATGCCCACGGCTGGTTGCAGACTTTGGTCTAGCACGCCACGGTGTAACGCGGCGCGAGGAGGACCTGCGCCGCGCAGTTAGGCCTCTGCCTGCGCGGCGTCCGCAGTAATTTCTACGCCCAGCAATAAAAGGGGTAGGGCAGCCAAGGCGCCAAGCGCCGGCACCGGCTCCATCTGCAGATCCAGCAGGGGATCCAGCCGCAGCTTCTTTAAGGCCAACCGGTGAGCCGGCTGCGGCGAGATGTTGGTAGCTAGGAGCCAGTCATGGATCCGCGTGTCTGCGGCGGCGGATACGGCGGCGGTGGCGGTTAAGGGGGCATCGACAAGCAGGGGCGTGCGCCGCCTAGCCGCCTGGGACATAAAGCCCACCAGCGCGGCCAATACGGGGGAGCCGCAGGCCTTAATGAGCTCCCGCCCAGTCAGATCGCGCATCCGAAACATGGAATCGCGAATGGCCGCAACCTTCGTCTTCCAGTCCTCGACGCTCGGCTGCTTGCCGACGACCACCACCGGCTCCTCCTGAGCCAAGACACCCATGACGGCTGCGGCAACCTGCGTGCTGTCGATGCCGCCCGGAATAAGCAGATCCGCACCGCCATCGATTTCCGCATCCGCCGCCTGCACTCCTAAGTCATAGGCGGTGGAGCAATCCGTCACCGTGACAGAATTAATGCTGGCCCCAACCCGCCGCGCCGCGGTCTCCGTGGCCAGGGGGATCCCTTCACCGTCCTCGGCGAAAATTACGGCCCGCACCCGCTGTGGCTCGGAAGCGGGGGATCGATCTTGGCAGGCGGCGAGCCACTGTGCGGCATCGCTTAGCCGGCCATAGGGATAAAGCTGCAGGGAATCAGCCATCAGTGTGCTTCCTTAAACGTCGGCCCCGCGCTCTACGCGCGGGCGAGGAATGCGCCACTTGCGGGGCTGGCTGGCGCGGGAAAACGCGTAGAATCCCAGGCCAAAACCGGTGGCGGTGGTTCCGGGGAACTTCTTGCGGACAGCATTATTAGCGCGGCGACCCAGCCAGATGCCGTCGATGGCGAAGATGAGGATAACCACCATGGCAATAGCATTGATGAGGCCGGCGATGCTTGGAGCTGCATAGGTCACAAAGACCACGACGATAAGGGCAAGCGCCATCGGCATTACCCATTCCGAAAGCGTACGGCGGGCATCGATCCAATCGCGCACGTAGGCGCGCTCTTCGCCCTGATCGCGGGCTGGGAGGAAGCGTGGATCGCCTTCGGCCATGCGCTCTTGGCTTTCGCGGTTGCGCTGGTTGCGCTCCTTGCGCTCTTGCTTTTTATATTCTTTCCATTCGTCCTTGCTCATGGACTTTTTGAGTTCCTTGCGGCGCTTATAGCGCTGCGCATCGGATACCCCATGTGGATCGCGCTTCACACCGCGCGCGATTTCTTGTTCCTGGCGCTTTGGCGTGGGACGACCCTTCGGCGGGGTATACCCCTTGCGGTGGGTATTTTCCTGAACTTCTTCCTGCACGGGAGCGGGTTCAGGGGAGGTCTTGTCATCTTTTTGCCACGGAAGTTTCACGCTGATCAGACTACAAGGTTTCGGCCCCAAGAGGGGAATAGGCCCGCCCACGGCGTTGTTATTACTATGGGCTACCTTTTCCCTCCTTGTAGATGCGGGTAGGGTAGTGGCTACGCAACCAAGACACATTTGAGGAGAAGTGATGACCGCTCCAGTTTCCGAAACCGGCGTCATTCTGACCGAGGCCGCAGCCGCAAAGGCAAAGGGCCTGCTTGATCAGGAAGGCCGCGACGATCTCTCCCTGCGCATCGCAGTACAGCCCGGCGGCTGCGCTGGCCTGCGCTACCAGCTCTACTTCGATGACCGCAGCCTTGATGGCGACAAGGTCGACGAGGTGGGTGGCATCAAGCTCGTCGTGGACAAGATGTCCGTGCCATACCTTACCGGCGCCAAGATCGACTTTGCTGACACCATCGAGTCTCAGGGATTTACCATCGATAACCCGAACGCTACCGGCTCCTGCGCGTGTGGCGATTCCTTCAACTAAACAGAAGGATAAAGAAAGAGGGTGAGCGCTTCGCGGCGCTCACCCTCTTTTTATGTCTTTAAAGCTCAGCGTGGAACTTTGCCCAGTTCGGCTTAAAGCTTGACCGGGTAGTCGCGCTGCTCGATCTGCGGGTCGATGCGCTTTTCCACAAAGATACCGTGCCAGATCATAACTGAAAGCACGGTCCATAGGCGGCGGGAGTGATCGGAGACGCCATCGCGGTGCTCCTTGAGCATCTCCAGGACTTCCTTCTTATTGAAGATGTCCTCGGTCTGGGAATCCTTGATGGTGTCTTGTGCCCAGCCGTAGAGCTCGTCGCCGGCCAGCCAGTGGCGCATGGGAACCGGAAAGCCCAGCTTCTTGCGGTTGAGCACGTGCGCGGGAACGATCTGTTCCATGGCCTTGCGCAGCGCATACTTAGTGGTGCCGTGGGAGATTTTCAGGTTATGCGGGATGGATTCTGCGACCTTGAATACTTCCTTATCTAGGAATGGCACGCGCAGCTCCAAGGAGTTGGCCATGTTGATCTTATCGGCCTTGACTAGGATGTCACCGCGCATCCAGGTAAATAGGTCAAGGTGCTGCATGCGGGCTACTGGGTCAAAGTCTTCCGACTGCGCATAGATGGGCGCGGTGACCTCGCGGTGATCCCATTCGCGCTTGGCCCATGGGATAACGCGCTGCATCTGTTCAAAGTTAAAGGAGCGTGCGTTGCCGTAGTAGCGCTCCTCCATGGTCATGGAGCCGCGGTTAAGCAGGGACTTACCCTTCATACCATCCGGCAGCACGCGGGAGAGCTTGCCCAGGCCTTGGCGCAGGGGAGAAGGGATCTTCTCAAATGGCGCGAGGGACAGCGGTTCCTTATAGATGGTGTAGCCACCGAAGAGCTCATCGGCACCCTCACCGGACAAGACCACCTTGACGTGCTTGCGGGCTTCTTGGGCCACGAAGTACAGCGGCACGAGGGAAGGATCGGCCACCGGGTTATCCAGGTACCACATGATTTTAGGAATCGACTCGGCGTATTCTTCCGGCGAGACGATCTTGACGATGTGCTCCACGCCGATGGCGGCCGCCGATTCCGCGGCCACGTCCACCTCGGAATAGCCTTCGCGCTCGAAGCCAGTAGTAAAGGTCAGCAGATCTGGGTTGTGGCGCTTGGCCAGGGTAGCGATGGCGGTGGAGTCGATGCCACCAGAGAGGAAGGAACCCACGGTGACATCGGCACGCATGTGCTTAGCGACGGAATCCTCCAGCGCTTCTGCAATCCGGTCAAAGAGCTGTTGTTCCTCGCCTTCTGGAACCTGCTGGACCGGGAAACGCGGCTTGAAGTAGCGCTCGGATACGACCTCCTCGCCCGGCTTCAAGGTCACCGTGCAGCCGGATTCCACGCGCCGAATATTGGCGTGCAAAGATTCCGGTTCCGGCACGTATTGCAGGTCCACGTAGTGCTCGATGGCGCGGCGGTCAAGGTTGAGTTCTAGACCAATGTCCTCGGCCATGTCCAAGATGCACTTCATCTCGGAGGCAAAGACCGTGCCGGCGTCCGTGGTGGCATAGTAAAGCGGCTTGATGCCAAAATGGTCGCGCGCGGCAAACATGGTCTTGGTCTTGGTATCCCAAATGACGATGCCAAACATGCCGCGGAGGTGCTCGACAACGTCCTTGCCCCAGTGGTGGTAGCCCACCGCAATGGGTTCGCCATCGCCTTCCGTATAGAAGGTATAGCCCAAGGCCTTGAGTTCTTCGCGGAGCTCAACGTAGTTGTAGATCTCGCCGTTAAAGGTAAGGGCATACCGCTCTGGCTCGTCCTCAGGGCCCCAGCGCAGGGGCTGGTGGGAATGTTCCAAGTCAATAATGGACAGGCGGTTAAAGCCGAAGGCGGCGTCGCCATCATGCCAAGTACCGGCTGCGTCCGGTCCGCGGTGGTGCATGCAAGGAAGCGACCGCTCCAACGCGTCGACATATTTGTCCACGTCACCGGTGGCCGCGAGCATGCCAAGAAGTCCGCACATGTAAAGATAGCTCCTTTTAATTAAGCGACTGGTGCTCGTTGTTCTACTTTACGGTGCGTGGGGTGGAAACCAGAAAGCGCCACGGCTTGGAGGAAGCTGCAGAAAAGCTTAAATTAAGCTTCCCCGTAAGGGTGCGAACTTTCGTATGATGGTCGGAATAGTTCCTTGTGAGTTAAGGCACATGGTGAAAGCGCAGACTGGGGGTACGGTTGGAACATTGTGCAGGTGGGGCGGTAACCTACTGAAACGTGGATATAAATTGAGCGCGCTGGGTTTCTTTTAAAGTTTCAAAATGGCTGGGAACCAAGCATTTATCCATTATTCTGATTGGGTAAGGGTGCTCTGTGAGTATTCGAGAAGTTTGTGTGGACAGAAAGGCAGAACACACGTGGGACAGCGTAATAAGCGCACCTTCGCCCGTAAGGCGGGCGTAGCTGGCGCACTTGCCCTAGGCGGTCTCGCCCTGGCTGGTTGTGACGTTCAGGCGCCAACTGCTGTAGAGAACCTCCTGGGATTCGGTTGGCCAAAGGGTGTTACCCCTGAGGCTGAAGCAATGTACAACTTCTGGATCTGGGTCTGGGTTGCAGCTTGGATTGTCGGCTTCATCATGTGGGGCCTATTCCTTACTGCAATTTTCCGCTGGAGCGCGAAGAAGGCAAAGCGTGATGGAAAGGGTGAATTCCCGCGCCAGACGCAGTACAACGTGCCATTGGAAATGGTATTGACCATCGTTCCAATCCTGATCATCATGACCTTGTTCTTCTTCACGGTGCAGACCCAGCAGAAGGTCACCGCATTGGATAAGGATCCAAAGGTCACCGTTGATGTCACGGCATTCCAGTGGAACTGGAAGTTCGGCTACGCCGAGAACCACGTCAACGGTGAGAACTACAACGGTGCGGACGAAGCACGTCAGGCTGAAGCGGAAAAGACCGCCCATGACCCTGAGGGTGTGGACAATCCCAACCCAATTCACGGTAAGTCCAAGGGTGACCTTTCCTACCTCAACTACAACAAGATTGAGACCGTAGGCTCCACCGAAGAGGTTCCGGTTCTGGTACTTCCTTCCGATACCGCAATCGAGTTCCGTTTGGCTTCCGCTGACGTTTCTCACGCGTTCTGGGTGCCGGAGTTCTTGTTCAAGCGCGACGTCTATGCACACCCTGAGGCCAACGCCCAGGAACGCAGCTTCCAGATCGAATCGATTGATAAGCAAGGCGCCTTTGTCGGCCGCTGTGCTGAGATGTGCGGTACCTACCACTCCATGATGAACTTCGAGGTTCGCGTTGTGTCCCCAGAGGACTTCAATGCCTACATGGACTTCCGTGAGAAGAACCCGAACGCCACCAACGCCGAGGCGCTGAAGGAAATCGGCCAGGATCCGTACGCAGTTACCACCCACCCGTTCTCCGGTGAGCGTGACACCGCCGATGGTGACAACTACGTTAAGACCGCGGCATAAGAGATAAGGACATTACACAATGCGTGCAACATCGAAAGTCTTTTACTCAATCGCGACCTACCTTTTCGTCTCGCTGATTGTTTATATCTTTGGCGTCACCCTCGTGAAGGATGATGGTTACCTCTACGGCGCCGAGTGGGTGGGCATCGTGGGTATGTTTCTCTCCGTCGTGCTCTGCCTCATGCTGGGCGGCTACCTGCACTTCACCGATAACCGCAGCGACGTTCTGCCGGAAGACTGGGAAGAAGCAGAGACCGAGGACTCCGCCGGTATCTTGGGCTTCTTCTCCCCAAGCTCCATCTGGCCACTGGCCATGGCAGGCTCCATCGGCTTCTTGGGCCTCGGCGTCATCTTCCTGTACTACTGGCTCATCGCCTTGGGTGCCGTGTGCTTGATTGCTGCCTGCGCCGGCCTGTCCTTGCAATACGGTCTGCCTAAGGAAAAGCACTAGAAATCATCTAGTCGCAGCCACTGCCTAAACTTCTCAGCCCTCCTCACCATTCCTCGGTGGGGAGGGCTTTGGCGATCTGCGTCGGAAATCGACGGGCAAAGTTCCCGCGGTGCCCAATTTTTTTAGAGGAGGGGGAGAGGGGTTGTGCCCAGGTTTTAAGTGGGCAGCAAAAGTGCATACCAGCACGTAAACGGCTATTTCTGTGGGGGTCAACCGAAAGTTGCAAATGGGCCATTTTTCCCGAAAACCACCATGTGATTTATCTCTCTAAGAAAATTGCCGAAACCGGTTGCGGACGAGAGCTGAACCGTCGCGGCCGAGACGGCTACAGCGGAGTGGATTGTGACAGAACTTCAAGTTTGCAGGCGTCACCTGCATTGATGTCTCGTCGGATGAGAATAGAAAAAGTTCCCAGGTAATTATTAATAGCGAGTTCCACACGCTTCCTTATTGGTGGCTGGCAATTCGGTAAAAAACGATTAGCGAAGGCGGGGGGAATTGAAGTGACTTTAGGGTCCGGAACGGCCATAATTACCACTGTGACGAGCGTAGTTTCTAACCAAGGTATGACAGCACCACGTGTTGCCTCGCTGAACCGACCCAATATGGTCAGCGTGGGCACCATCGTGTTCCTGTCTCAGGAATTGATGTTCTTTGCCGGACTGTTCGCGATGTGGTTCACCTCGCGAGCGAACGGCCAGGAAGGCGATTGGGCGGAGCACACTGCCCATATCAACCTGCCAATGGGTTTTCTCATTACTGCAGTGTTGATTTCTTCCTCCGTGACCTCGCAGTTCGGCGTGTTTGCCGCAGAAAGGGGTGACGTTTACAAGCTTCGACTCTGGTACACCATCACGCTGGTATTGGGTGTTGTCTTCTTGGGCATCATGGCGTTTGAGTGGGCTGAGTTGATTCACGCAGGCGTGACGGTACAGTCCAGCGTCTTTGGTTCGGTGTTCTACATCATCACCGGCTTCCACGCTGCGCACGTAACCGCCGGTTTGATTTCCTTTGCAATCATCCTGGCCCGTATCGCTAAATCTAAATTCACGCCGGCACAGGCAACTGCCGCCATGGCAGTGTCCTACTACTGGCACTTCGTTGACGTTGTGTGGATCGGTGTGTTCACCGTTATCTACTTGATTCAGTAGTGTCGGCGAACCTCTCCCCAAAACAGTCCTCCCGTGTTCGAGTTATCTAAAGGAAAATGATGGATAACAATTCGCAGTCCGAGTCAGTGGAGCAGACCACTGTCGCGGCTAAGAAGACCCGCCGTCGCCGCAAGGCGAAGCGCACCCTTGCAGGTGGCTTTGCTTTGGCCATCGGTTTGACTGGCGCTGGCGTCTTGGCCTCTGCCTTGACGCCCGACGCTCAGGTCGCTACGGCGGAAAAAGATGATCAAGCCCTCGTGCAAGAGGGTAAGGACATCTACGACACCGCTTGTATCACCTGCCACGGTGCCAATCTGCAGGGCATCGAAGGCCGTGGCCCCTCTCTCGTAGGTATCGGAGCCGGCTCTGTGTACTTCCAAGTTCACTCTGGGCGTATGCCGATGATGTCCAACGACGCTCAGGCAGAGCGCAAGGCTCCTCGTTACACCGAGCAGCAGACCTTGGCGCTGGCCGCTTATGTTGCAGCTAACGGCGGCGGCTCGGACATCGTCTACAACGATGATGGAAGCATTGCTCAGGAATCCCTTCGTGGCGCTAACTACAATGGTCAGATTCAGGCCGAAGACGTTGCTAAGGGCTCCGAGCTGTTCCGCATGAACTGTGCATCCTGCCACAACTTCACCGGCCAGGGCGGCGCGCTGTCCTCCGGTAAATACGCTCCTGAGCTCGCGCCCGCTAACGAGCAGGAGATCTACCAGGCAATGTTGACCGGTCCGCAGAACATGCCAAAGTTCTCTGACCGCCAGCTGACTGCAGACGAAAAGAAGGACATCATCGCCTACTTGAAGTCTGCGGAAGAGACTCCGTCTCCTGCCGGTTGGGATCTTGGCGGTCTCGGCCCAGTGGCTGAAGGCCTGGCAATGTGGATTATCGGTATCAGCGCCCTGTGCGCCGCTGCTATGTGGATTGGATCGCGCTCATGAGCAATGTGAAAAAGAATTACACTGACGCAGAGCTCGATAAGATGAGCAATGATGAACTTGCTGCACTTGGTACCGAGCTCGATGATGTCACCGTAGCGTTCCGCAAGGAGCGCTACCCGGTTGAAGGTGACCCCGCAGATAAGCGCGCGGGGCGCAATGTCGCCATCTGGTTGGCAATCTCCGCTATCGGCGGATTGGGCTTCTTGGCTGTTTACCTCTTCTGGCCTTGGCAGTACAAGCAGCTAGGGGAGGACGGCCTTGTTTGGCATACTCTCTACACCCCGCTGCTTGGCATTACCGCCGCACTGTCCATTTTTGGACTCGGCTTTGCCATCGTGCAGTACGTCAAAAAGATTCTGCCGGAAGAGATTTCCGTGCAGCGTCGCCACGATGGCCCTTCGGAAGAAGTTGACCGTCGTACTCTTACCGCTCTCTTGAACGACTCGTGGAAGACCTCCACTCTTGGCCGCCGTAAGACCATCCAAGGTCTGCTCGGTGGTGCGGGCGTACTCTTCGGCTTGACTGTTATTGCTCCGCTGGGCGGCGCAATCCGTAATCCATGGAAGGTTCGCCACGAGGTGAACTACGCCGGTGACGGCACGCTGTGGACCTCCGGTTGGACCATGTACGAGAAGGGCGTAAAGCTTTACCTCGCTCGTGACACCGGCACCATCGCTGAGAAGCACTCTGGTGAGTCCGGAGAGCACTACACCACCGAAGGCGTTACCCGCCTTGTGCGCGTTCGCCCTGAGGACTTGGCCGCCGGTGGCATGGAGACCGTCTTCCCGCTTGCGGAAGAAGACGTCAACGACGGTGACCAGTACGACGCTAAGCGCGACGTGTACGAACACCACATGCACTCCATCCACGGCAACCGCAACGCGGTGATGTTGATTCGTCTGCGCCACTCCGATGCGCAGAAGGCAATCGAGCGTGAGGGACAGGAAGACTTCCATCACGGCGATTACTACGCCTACTCCAAGATTTGTACTCACATTGGTTGCCCAACTTCCTTGTACGAGGCACAAACCAACCGAATCCTGTGCCCCTGCCACCAGTCGCAGTTCGACGCATTGCACTACGGTAAGCCGGTCTTCGGCCCGGCCGCCCGTGCTCTGCCACAGCTGCCTATCACGGTGGACGATGAGGGCTACCTTGTTGCAGAGGGCAACTTCATTGAGCCTGTCGGTCCGGCATTCTGGGAGCGTAAGTCATAATGAGCAATAAACTCGCCCAAATGGGCAACAACATGGACGAGCGCTACAGCGCCGCCGGCGTGCTAAGGACGCAGCTAAACAAGGTCTTTCCGACCCACTGGTCCTTCATGCTCGGTGAGATGGCGCTGTACAGCTTCATCATTCTTCTACTAACCGGTACATACCTAGCGCTTTTCTTCGATCCTTCCATTACGAAGGTCATCTACGACGGCACCTACGCACCGCTGAACGGTGTTGAGATGTCGCGCGCCTATGCAACCGCACTCGATATTTCCTTCGAGGTGCGTGGCGGTCTCTTTGTTCGCCAGATGCACCACTGGGCAGCCCTGCTGTTCATGATGTCGATGGTTGCGCACATGCTGCGCATCTTCTTCACCGGTGCTTTCCGTCGCCCGCGCGAAGCCAACTGGATTATTGGTTGCACCCTTATCCTGCTGGGCATGATCGAGGGCTTCCTCGGTTACTCCCTGCCGGATGACCTGCTTTCCGGTGTCGGTCTGCGCATTATGTCCGCCATCATCCTGGGTCTGCCGATTATCGGTACCTGGCTGCACTGGGCCATCTTCAACGGCGACTTCCCGTCCGACCTGATGCTGGACCGCTTCTACATCCTCCACGTTCTGGTTATCCCAGGCATCATCCTGGGCCTCATTGCAGCCCACTTGATCATGGTTTGGTTCCAGAAGCACACCCAGTTCCCTGGACCGGGTCGCGCAGAGAATAACGTTGTCGGCGTCCGCATTATGCCGGTCTTCGCCACCAAGGCAATTGGTATGGGCATGATGGTCGCTGGTGTCCTGGCTCTGATGTCCGGTGTGCTGACCATCAACGCCATCTGGTTGCTTGGTCCGTACAACCCATCTCAGGTTTCTGCAGGTTCTCAGCCCGATATCTACATGCTCTGGACAGACGGTGTGGCTCGTGTCATGCCTGCTTGGGAGCTGTACCTGGGTAACTACACGATTCCTTCCGCCTTCTGGGTCGCGCTGTTGTGTGGCCTGATGGTCGTGCTGCTTATCACCTACCCGTTCCTGGAGAAGAAGTTCACTGGTGACGATGCGCACCACAACCTTCTGCAGCGACCGCGTGACGTTCCTACGCGTTCTGCAATCGGTGCAGCAGCAATCGTGTTCTTCCTGCTGGTTACTCTCTCCGGTGGTAACGACCACGTTGCGCACTTCTTCCAGATTTCGTTGAATGCGATGACCTGGGTCGGACGTATCGGCCTGATTGTCCTGCCGCCGATTGCTTACTTTATGACCTACCGCATTTGCGTTGGTCTCCAGCGCTCTGACCGCGAGGTGCTCGAGCACGGTATTGCTACCGGTGTCATCAAGCAGCTGCCTAACGGTGCCTTCATTGAGGTCCACCAGCCGCTCGGCCCGGTTGATGAGCACGGCCACGCAGTACCGCTTGAGTACGCAGGCGCTCAGGTGCCGAAGCAGCTTAACCACCTCGGTTACGCTGACTCCGAGATTCAGGGCACCTTCAGCCCGGACGATCCGGAACTCATGCGCCGCGTTCACGAGATTCACGAGGAGAACCACGAAGAGGAAGCGGAGATGTTCCGTCGCCTCAACGAGGCCAACCGCCGTGATGACGAGGAAAACGGTCGCATCTAACCTTTCCTTGGGTTAGCTCGATACACGCTCACTAAACGAGCCCGCTAAGCCACCAATACTTGGTGGTAAGCGGGCTCGTTTCAGTTTTGGGACCGTCGCTTTTTAAGGAATCGCGGCTTACTGTTGCTGGGCTATCGAGCTAGGAGTCGGCACATAATGCAGACATCCTGGGACTGTCTCTTTTGGGCGAAAACCGGATATTTGCCTGAAATAACTTGGTAGATGGCCTCGCACAAACGCGGGGTCAACCTAGGAGGTAAGAACTTCGTCGTCCTTCACATACGGGAATGGAAGTACCGACAAACGCCGGCTCACGCGGAAACGCCTTGTCTAGCGGTGGGCAATAGCGCCAGCCCTGTTAGTTAGCAGTAGGGTAGCCGTCCTAGGAGCATGAGGTTGCCACTGAGCCTGGGATGGAAGATTTCCGTAATGAGGGCCTTCAAACGAGTCCATAGCCGGCATTTGCCTTTAAACGTGGTCTTCAGGGCTTCGGAATAGCTATTGCACACCCTCCAGCCCTCATGTGTTCTTTTCCCGTTGCTTCACTTTTGGACACAGTTAGCACAGTTCTTATTGGCAGCTTTTCTGCTGTAGTCATCACCACTAGAAGCGTGAGACTTACCTAGGTCCTTTGCTACAGCTTTTTGCCGATGCCAGGACTCTTCGAGCGTATCGTCTCCATGAGCAGTCGCAGGATCCACGTTCGTATCCTCTTCGCCATTTCGCCTGGGTAATTTAAGAGCACCGTGCTCTGTGCAGACACTTGGCTTGAGACTCGTCGGGAGCCGGCAGGCGACCGTTCCTCGGAGCGCGAAGAGTAGGCGTTATTCTCCGCCCTTAGATACTGCAGTGAGGTTTTCGTTCGTGCCGGACCTTTAAAACAAGTATTGCCGGCCGCTGCAATGACTAGGCGGACCAAGGCCTTTCTATAGGGGCGCACGCCGTAAAGCGAGGGACCGGGCTAGACTCATCCTCCTTTGCCCGGTGGGTAGTGGAAGCGGCGTTACCTAACAGGGCCCAGTGCTTGGCAACAAGCCGGGGGATGGGCCCCTAGGTTTAACGCGCAATAGGCTCGCGGGTTCAGTAAAACCCCGGAGGGGGTACCGCTGCATAGGGCGGCCGGTTTTACGCGATCAGAGGGCGTTAAAGGACGGGGCTGATGGTACGAAAGTGATTGTCACACATAGTATGTGTCGAAAGTCACCAAATATAATTTTTGAACTTGTTGAAGCCCTCGTTTATGGAACGAGTAACCGCCGGAGGTGGGGTACGCCTAGGCTATTGTCCCAGTGTAGGGGCCTTAAAAATCAGTAATAGCTTTATTGAATCTTCGACAGGTCCGGTTTGTCTCGGCTTGGTCAAAATAAGATAACGAACGTGTAACAAAGCTAGATCCGGGGTAGTGAATGGACATTGATTGTGATGATTTCGTAACCTATTCGAGACATTGAGTTACCGCCCGAAAGGTGCTCAATAGGAAATGAAAATTTAAAGCGTCGCATCTGGCTCCTCCTAGTGAGGGGCCGAGTGGAGGAAGGCCTAAAGGAACGGTCTTCTAATGAACACTAGGCCCTAGGGTCAGAGCTTTTCTACAAGGAAAGTAGACGCGTAGGAAGATTTGGAGTTTTTCTCGTGGCAAAGCACCGTCGTCAGGGCACTGTAAATACCCGTCGTATCGCATCTACTGCAGCTATCGCTGCAACCGCAGCTGTCGCCGCCCCGGGCGTCGCTCAGGCTGCCGAGGTCGTTGTTCCTAATACCGACTACCGTTTCGAGGTTGCCGGTCTGGAAAACGTCCCGAACATTGACCAGGTCCCAAACATTGACAAGTACGTCCCGTCCTTGGGCCAGGTTTCCAACCAGGGTGGCGACGACTTCGTCGCTGCTGCAGAGCAGCAGGCTGCTCCGGCCCCGTCCACCGTTGGTCAGAAGGCTCTGGAAGCTGCACGCTCCGTCCTTGGCTCGCCGTACGTTTATGGCGCTGCTGGCCCGAACGCTTTCGACTGCTCCGGTTTGACCAGCTGGGCTTACTCCCAGGCTGGCGTTCAGATTCCGCGTACCTCCCAGGCTCAGGCTGCTGGCGGTACCCCTGTTTCCTTGGACCAGCTCCAGCCTGGTGACATCATTTCCTACTACGGTGGCGCTTCCCACGTCGGTATCTACACCGGCAACGGGACCATCATTGACGCGCTTAACTCCGGCACCCCTGTGCAGGAGCGCGACTTGAACTACATGCCGATTAACAATGCCGTGCGCTTCTAATTGGCAGTGATATGACATGCCCTTCCCTTTGTGAAAAAGGGAAGGGTTTTGTTGTGCAACGGCGGCTAAAACCCGCTATAGTAAATTTGATTTTTGAAAATTTTGAGTTGAAGGTCTTTTCGTGTCTAAACGTGTGCTCCCAGCTGCCGCATTAACCGCAGTCCTCGCTGTCACTTCACTTTCTGGCCTCCCGCAAGTTATTGCGCAGGAGGCGGAACCGAACCAAGAGTCTGCTTCTGAAAACGTCGATGATCTGGTCGATCGCGTCGGAGAGGTTGCTCGAAAGGTCTCGGCGAAGAATGAGGAAGTCAAAGAGCTAGAAGATAAGCTCGCGGCCAAGGAAGAAGAGGTCGCTCAAGCGGAGCAAGACTCCGCAGAGGCCCAAAAACGCGTACATGACGCGCAGGGCGATGTCTCCACGCAGCAAGGCCGCGTGGACGACTTGGCACAGTCTCGCTACCGGGGAGACTCCCGTTCCGCCGTTTCGGGTGCGCTGGCTGCGGAAGACCCAGCAGACGCCGTAGAGCGCATGGGATACTTGGGCGCGCTTTCGCGCAAGGCGCAACGCACCCTCGATGCCAAGGCAGATGCAGCCTCAATGGCTGAAGCGGTTCAGCAAGAAGCCGCTGACGCTGCGAAAAAGGTGCGCGAGGAAAAGAAGGACCTCGAAAAGCAGCGCGATGAACTGGTAAAGCAAAAGGATGCGCTGGAAGAGCAGCAGGCAGATATCGAAGCTCAGGTGGATGCGCTGAGCGATGAGCAGCGCGAAGCTTGGGAAGGACAATTCGGCGGCACGGATAAGCTGGATTTCGACTTGGGAGAGATCGCCGATGGCGCTAGCTCTGCGGCTCTGTCCAAGTTGGGTTCGCCCTACGGCTGGGGTTCTGCCGGTCCGAACCAGTTCGACTGCTCTGGCCTGATGTACTGGGCATACCAGCAGATTGGAAAGACCATTCCGCGTACCTCGCAAGCACAAATTGCAGGTGGCACGTCCGTGCCGGTGGATCAGCTGCAGCCCGGCGATATCGTGGGCTACTACCCAGGAGTTACCCACGTCGGAATGTACATTGGCAACGGCCAGGTAGTACACGCCTCGACCTATGGCGTGCCAGTTCAGGTCGTGCCACTCAACTCGATGCCTATTTCGGGGACTGCGCGATTCTAAGTGGCCCGCATACTGCTGGTAACGAATGACTTTCCTCCCAAAGTCGGAGGAATCCAGTCCTACCTGCGGGACTACCTAGAAGCGCTCAACCCAGACGATGTCGTAGTATTCGCTTCGACCCAAGAGCCACCTGAGGACTATGACGCCTCTGTCGCCTACAAAGTCATTCGGTGGCCACACCGCGTGATGCTGCCCACCCCGGCCACCATGCGCCGCATGCAGGAAATCATCCGGCAAGAGGCCATTGAGGTTGTGTGGTTTGGTGCAGCGGCACCGCTGGCGCTGATGGGAAAAGCCGCGCGGCAGGCGGGGGCGCGCCGCGTGGTGGCAACGACGCATGGCCACGAGGTGGGGTGGTCTATGGTTCCACTGGCCCGGCAATGCCTGCGGCTGATTGGCAATAACGCCGATGTCATTACGTATATCTCGGATTACACTCTACGGCGCCTGCGCGGGCCGTTTGGTCCGCACCCGGAGTGGGCTCACCTGCCTTCTGGGGTCAGCCTAGATTCACTTTCCCCCGCAACCCCTGCGCAGCGCGCGGCCGCGAAAGCGGAGTTCGAGGTGAGCGGGCCAACCATCGTCTGTATTTCCAGGTTGGTCCCGCGCAAGGGGCAAGACCAATTATTGCGGGCGATGCCGCAGGTCAGAGAAGAATTCCCCGATGCGCAGCTAATGTTGATTGGTCGCGGGCGCTATCACGACGTACTGCAAGAATTGGCAGAGGTGTACTGTCCCGATGCAGTGATTCAGCCTGCCCCCAGCATTGAGACCGCGCTTCATGCCGCAGATATTTTTGCCATGCCGGCCCGCACCCGGGGCGGCGGCTTGGATGTGGAAGGCCTGGGCATCGTCTATCTGGAAGCACAAGCCTGCGGGCTGCCGGTCGTTGCCGGTGATTCTGGGGGAGCGCCGGAGACCATTACGGAAGAGACGGGGATCGTCGTCAAGGGCGCGTCCGTCGATGAGCTCGTGGAGGCCTTGAAGCAGCTCTTGCGCTCGCCAGAAATGCGTGATCGTATGGGGCAGGCGGGGCGCAGGGACGTTGAAAAGCACTGGAGCTGGGAGATCATGGGGCAGCGGCTGAGAAAGCTTATGGCTTGATGTGACCCTGGCCCGGTTGTCGGTATATTCTGATATCCATGCTTGAAAACAACTCCGCCGATCTTACTATCGGCTTCGATGTCGGTGGCACCAATGTGCGCGGTGGAGTAATCACTCGAGACGGGGAAATCCTTGCGAGTCGCACCATGCCAACCTCGGGGGATCCGCGCCAGCTTAATGATGACCTGGTAGCGATCGTCGAGGAGCTGCGCGCGGACTACCCCGTGGGCGCGGTGGGCCTTGCCGTGGCGGGATTTTTAGACCCAGAGTGTGAGACAGTCCGCTTCGCCCCGCACCTGCCGTGGCGGAATGCCCCGGTCCGGAGAAACCTCGCGGAACGCTTGGGGCTGCATGTCCGGCTGGAGCATGATGCCAACTCCGCTGCTTGGGGAGAATGGCGCTTTGGCGCGGGGCGCGGCGCGAAGGATTGGGTGTTTTTTGCCGTTGGCACCGGCATTGGCGCTACCTTGATGACTCACGACACCATCTACCGAGGCGCCTTTGGCACTGCTCCGGAATTTGGTCATATCGTCGTGGTGCCGAATGGCAGGCAGTGCTCGTGCGGCAAACGAGGCTGCTTGGAGCGCTATGCCTCAGGCACGGCCCTGCCGGATACCGCGCGCGAACTGCGGCCAGACTATGAGACCTCCTTGCCGCCGTATCCCACCGGTGAGCAGGTTGCACGCGCGGCACGTGGGGGAGACCCACTCGGTATTGCGGTAATGGAGAACTTTGGACAGTGGTTGGGCCAAGGCTTATCCATCGTGTCTGATGTGCTCGATCCGGAGCTCATTGTCATTGGCGGCGGGGTGTCCCAAGATGCGGATATGTACTTAGAGGAAGCCACCGCTGCCATGGGCCGGGATATAGTCGGCGCTGGACATCGCCCCCTTGCTCGCGTTGCAACCGCGGAATTGGGTTCGGCAGCAGGTATGATTGGCGTAGCTGACCTGGCCCGCCGCGGCCACTAGAATGAGCGAAGGACGAGCTGGAGATGAAAAACAAATGGTACTGGGCGTTTAAGCACATCTTTTTCGGGCCCGCCCTGCGTGTATGGAACCGCCCTTGGTCAGAAGGAATGGAAAAAATCCCTGCTGAAGGTCCCGCGATTTTGGTATCCAACCATCAAGCGGTGATGGATTCCTTCTTCTTCCCCCTGCTGTGCCCGCGCCAAATTACTTTTTTGGCCAAGTCAGAGTACTTCACCACCCCCGGCCTCGTGGGCGGCATGCAGAAATGGTTTTTTAGCTCCGTCGGGCAAGTTCCCATTGAACGGGATCATGAATCAGCCAGCCAGGCCATGCTCGAGACCGCGCGAAAGATTTTGGGGCGCGGTGATCTCTTTGGTATCTACCCAGAGGGCACTCGGTCCCCAGATGGACGTGTGTACAAGGGGCGTACCGGGATGGGGCGCATTGCCATGGAGACCAATCAGCCGGTCTATCCCATCGCTATGATCAATTCCCGCAAGGCTAACCCGATCGGTTCGTGGATTGTCCGCCCCGCCAAGGTGGGAGTGCGAGTGGGAGACCCCATTTACCCGCATGACTGGGCGCGCGAACACGGCCTGGATCCGCAGCAGCACGAGACCATACGCGCGTTCACGGACATGGTCATGGGGACATTAGCCGAGCTCTCCGGCAACCCCTATGTGGATGTCTATGCGGCTGATGTAAAGGAATCATTAAAGGCCGGCCACGGGTACCCCGCCGGTGCGGAGATTAAAGGGAGGTAATTACAATTCCTCAGGCCCGCTTAGCGTGGCCGGATACCGCAAAAGGAATTTCTATCATCGGCGTGGTGCTCCTACACATCACGCTGAAGGTGCCAGGAGCCGAACAAACGTGGCTAGCAAGTCTCAATACCTATCTCGACCCCCTGCGCCTTCCCCTGTTCTTTCTGGTCTCCGGCTACTTCTCTTATAAAGTCTTTCGTTACAGTTTCGCGGAGTTATTTACCCGCCGGCTCTGGTTTTTCCTCATTCCTTATTTGGTGTGGATGTCCGTGGAGCATATGACCAAACAGCTGGAATACCAGTGGGTTTTCGGTGACTCCTCCATGGGTATGACCGAGATGCTGCAAAATCTTTTACTTGGCCATACGATGGCGTGGTTTATCCACGCGCTCATTTTGTTCAACCTATTTCTGTGGTGCGTGCGCAAATTGCCTGCGTGGGCGGGCATCGGGCTGAGCTTTACCCCCGTTATTTTTATTGCCTGGCAGGAACAGTTTCAGTTTATTGGCAAGGCCATTATGTTCCTTCCCATCTTTGTAGGCGCCGCCTACCTTCGCGAACCGATTACCCGTTTTGCGGCCGCGGCAGAAGAAGTATTCCACGGCTCGTGGACCGTGCGCAGTGTTGGAGCGTATGCCGCGGCCATCGGCGCTTATTGTGCAGGCCTGGCCCTGCGCCACGCGTGGGACGGCAACGAAGCAGACATTGCTTTTAACTGGCCCCTGCTGGGCGCGGACTTTTTGGGTTGGGGAGATATAAACCTATTAGTGCGCTTTGTGGAACAGGTGCTAGAGGTGCCCGCGGGCATTATTGGGGCCGTGCTCATTAGCCACATTCCGTGGATTGCAGAAGGCGTGAAGTTCGTCGGCCGGCACACGCTGCCGATTTATCTCTCGCACCCCATCGGCTTGACCGTGGGCTATGGGTACTACATGGCGCATCATGACTATGCTGTGTCTTTGGCCGGGTCGTGGCCGCTGGAAAATACGTGGTTCTGGATCGCCATGTGCTTTATCTTTACGGCCATTTCTTCCCTGGCGCTGTGGGCGCTGGGGAAGGTCCCTATCCTTGGCTGGACGCTGGTTCCGCCGCGGATCGGTAGGCGCCGCCCCGCCGTAGAGCCAATGGTAGCGAACAAGCAACCAACAACACGGTGATGATGACGTAGTCATTGCCAACGATGTGCTGCCACCACGTCCAATCCAGCTCTTGGTCCTCGGTATGCGGAACCTGCCAGTGGCCGCGGGCGAAAAGCGCCAGCCAGGTGAGAGCGGCGAGAATCCAGCGGCGGCTGGCCACTAGGTAGATGCCCACTAAAACCAGCCAGGTGAAGTGGTGCGACCACGATACGGGGGAGCACAGCAGCGATACGGAGGCTGCCAGGAGCATGAGCACAACCTGGTTACCGTGAGACAGGCGCTCCATGGCAAACCACACGATCGCGATGACGACGATGACGCCAACGAGCCACAGGGTTTCTGCGTTATTGGGGCTGAGGCGGGTAAACAAGCCGCGCAAGGATTGGTTGGCGCTATAGGCTAGGCCGCCGATGCGCTCGGAATCGCGCAGGGTAGAGGTCCAATACTCAATCGAGCTATGCGGATTGGCAACAAAGGCGATGAGGCCGGCGGCCACGAAGGAACCCAGGGTGGTAAAGAAGGCCTTCCATTCGCGTCGGACGAAGAAGACAGCCAAAAAGACCGCCGGGGTGAGCTTGATGGCGATGGCGATGCCGGTCAGGATGCCGCGGGTCTTTTTCACCCATAGCAAATCAATGACCACGAGTGCGGTGAGCAGGATATTGATTTGGCCAAAGCTAAAGGTCTGCGTAATTGGCTCGGCCAGCATGGCGGCAAAAAGCCACCACGCCGCCCATTGTTGGCAGTTGAGGGTACGCAATACCAGCGCAATGCAGACCCACAAGGCGAGCACGGAGAGGACCGTGATCACCACGGCGGCAGCGGTGAGGGGGATCCACTGGAGCGGGGCGAAGAGCAGGGCCGCAAACGGTGGGTAGGTAAATGGGAGAGAGACGTTGCGGTCGGTGCCTACGAAATAGTCGCGGTTATAAAGGTCGCTGCCGAATCCGGCCCCGCCTTCGCGGTAAACATCGAGGTCAATGTGGTAAAAGGCGCGAAAATCACCGGAGAATAAGGCAGGAATATCGATAATCCACCACAGGGCGGCAAGCGCTGACAGGATTAGGGGGAGGGCGGTGGTCCACAGGGATTTATTATCGGTTCGGCTCACCTGCAAAATTTTACAGCGGCGCGATCGTGGGGCCAATTTCCCGCGCCCATCGCCGCAGCGCTAGGCTTGTACAACGTGCGTTACTTCTATGACACCGAATTTATCGAGGATGGCAAGACCATTGAATTGGTCTCCATCGGCATCGTCGGTGAGAACGGAAGTGAATATTATGCCGTATCCACGGATTTTGACCCGTCCAAGGCCAACTCTTGGGTTAAGGAAAACGTCTTGGCCAAACTGCCCAGTCCCCAGGATTCCGCATGGAAGCCGGCGAGCACCATCCGCACGGAAATCCTGGAGTTTCTAACGCGCAGCTCTACGCCCATTGAATTGTGGGCGTGGGTCGGCGCGTATGACCACGTGGTATTGGCGCAGCTGTGGGGCGACATGGCGAGTTTTCCCAAGCGCCTGCCGCGCTATACTCGCGAGCTAAAGCAGCTGTGGGAGTTCGCCGGGCGTCCTAGCTTGCCGGCCGTGCCTAAGGGCAACCACGATGCGCTTGTCGATGCCCGCCATAACCTCGTCAAATTCCGCGCCTGCACCGAGGTCTTGCCCTTGTCCAAGGGTAATAGAATCAATTTCTAGCAGTTAACTACCAAGCGACAGGCATTAAATGGTTAAATGGAAGAGTGAGTTGGACAGTAGATATTCCCCAAAGTGTTCTGCCTGATCTTCCGCCCTTGCCTGAGGGCATTGAGGAGGTCTTCCAGGACGTCATCAAGCGCGATGCAAAGCAACAGCCCAGTTGGGATCCCACCCAAGCCGATAACGTGCGCAAGATTCTCGAGTCGGTGCCACCCATCGTGGTTGCCCCAGAGATTGAGAAGCTCAAGCTGCAGCTTGCCGATGTCGCACTAGGCAACGCCTTCCTGTTGCAAGGCGGCGATTGCGCCGAGACCTTTGAATCGAATACCGAACCGCATATTCGCGGCAACGTTAAGACCCTGCTGCAGATGGCCGTCGTATTGACCTATGGCGCGTCCGTTCCAGTGGTGAAGCTGGGGCGCATTGCTGGGCAGTACGCCAAGCCGCGTTCCTCGGATACGGACGCGAATGGCCTGTTGAATTACCGCGGGGACATCGTCAATGGCGTGGACCCCACCGATGAGGATCGCCGCCACGATCCTGCCCGCATGATCCGTGCTTACGCTAACTCTTCTGCCGCCATGAACTTGGTGCGCTCTTTGACCTCC
Source organism: Corynebacterium limaceinasi (assembly GCF_046717465.1). Taxonomy (NCBI): domain Bacteria; kingdom Bacillati; phylum Actinomycetota; class Actinomycetes; order Mycobacteriales; family Corynebacteriaceae; genus Corynebacterium; species Corynebacterium limaceinasi. The sequence goes on along the minus strand of NZ_CP177100.1, from coordinate 1,739,948 downwards.
TCCGGCACCGCGGATCTCTACCGCCTGCACGAATGGAACCGCGAGTTCGTCCGGAAATCGCGCGCCGGTGCCCGCTACCAAGACTTGGCCCGCGAGATTGAAAATGGCTTGAAGTTCATGAATGCGTGCGGCGTGCAGGACTCCACCCTGCACTCGGCGGATATTTACTGCTCGCACGAGGCGCTGCTCAAGGATTATGAGCGTTCCATGCTGCGCTTGGGCCAAGATGATAATGGCGATACCAAGCTCTATGACCTCTCCGCGCACCAGGTGTGGATTGGTGAGCGCACCCGTGGGCTGGATGACTTCCACGTTAATTTCGCCGCCATGATCGGCAACCCAGTGGGCATCAAGCTCGGACCTGGAGCCACGCCTGAGCAGGCCGTGGAATACGCCGAAAAGCTAGATCCCAACCGCGAGCCTGGCCGCCTGACCATCATTTCCCGCATGGGCCACGACAAGGTTCGTAGCGTCTTGCCGCCCATCATCAAGGCCGTCGAAGATTCTGGGCACACCGTGGTCTGGCAGTCCGACCCCATGCACGGCAATACCTTTACCTCGTCCAACGGGTACAAGACCCGCCACTTCGACAAGATCGTCGACGAGGTGCAGGGCTTTTTCGAGGTACACCGCGATTTGGGCACCCACCCGGGCGGCGTGCACCTCGAGTTCACCGGCGAAGACGTGACGGAATGCCTCGGTGGCGCCGAGGACATCACCGACCTGGACCTGCCGGGCCGCTATGAATCCGCCGTGGATCCGCGCCTGAATACGCAGCAGTCCCTCGAGCTCTCGTTCCTCATCGCTGAGATGCTGCGGAACTAGGGCACCACCTAGACCCAGAGGGAAGGGGTTCCTTCGTAGTAGGAGGAACCAAACCACCACCCGCTGATAGCGACCGCACCGGTAGCCACCGCCACTGCGAGGAGAAAGACCAGCAGTGAGGCGGGATGGCGATTGGTCAGGGGCCGCTCGGCGGGTTCTTCTTCTGCCGCCTGTGCCGGCGGCTGCGCGGGAGAATGTGCTGCTGCACCCACGCCCGCAGCGGGTGCTGGGGCGGGGACAGGAGCCGGGGCCGGCGCTGGTGCTGGAGCAGGAGCCAGCGGCGGCTCGGGGGAATCGTCGGCGGGCGCCTGGGGGACATCGAGGCGCGTTTCAAAGTCTGGCTGCGGCGGATCCGGCTCGGGCTCAGGGGGAATGACCTCGGTGGGCCCGCCGTCTAAATGCTCGGTAGCGCCTTGCGGGATGGTCCGCGTGGGCTCAAATACATCCGTGGCGCCGATGCCGGAATAATCCGTCGGCGTTTGCGCGGTGCGCGCGGCGGCCGCATTGCGGGGAACCGGGATGGTCACCGTGGGCAGATCCAACTCCCGGCAAATATCTTCGATGGCATCGAGGAACTCCCCGGCATCGGCAAAGCGCTCGCGGGGATCGCGGGCGGTGGCGGTGGCCACGAGGGCATCGACAAGCTTGGGCACGCCCTCAGCGCGCGTGGATGGGGCGGGAACATCATCGTAGAGGCGCGCGGTGGCGTGCGCGATCGGGGTATCCCCGGAGAAGGGCACGGTTCCGGTCAGGAGCTCAAAAAGCACGATGCCGGCCGAATACACGTCGGTAGCGGGGGTTATATCCTCGCCGGTGACCTGTTCCGGTGCCAAGTACGAGACGGTGCCGACGATCATATTCGAGGTGGCCTGCGCATTCGTCGCACGGACCAAGCCGAAATCGCCCAATTTCACCCGGTGATGCGAGGTAATGAGCACGTTATCCGGCTTAATATCGCGGTGGATAAGCCCCGTGGAGTGCACCTCGGTTAAGCCTTGGAGCACGCTGCGCAGCGTCGATAATGCGGCAGGAACGGTAAGCGGGCCGCCTTCGGCAAGCAGCTCCCGCAAAGTGCCGCCATCGATAAGCTCCATGATGAGGTAAATGGGCTCGCCATCGGCGGAAAAATCATGAATGGCCACGAGGTTGGGGTGCTGCAAACGCGCCATCGCGCGGGCCTCGCGGGAAAAACGCTTGATAAAAACCGGGTCATCGTCATAGCGCTCATCCATGACCTTTGCGGCCACTTGGCGGCCCAAGCGCATATCCACGCAGCGATAGACGGTAGACATACCGCCGCGGGCGATGGGGCGATCGATGCGGTAACGGTCTTCCAACACGTCACCAATTTCCAACCTAGTCATACCTCCCAGTATGGCCGATCCCCTAGGCCGCGTTAAAGTAGGTGGCGTGACTAACGCAGAAAACTCCCTGAATTCCTTATTGGCCGGCGAAGAGCTGCTCAGCATGCAGCAGGTGGCAGACAAGCTAGGCCTTCCCATCACGCGCGCCTATGACCTGCTCCAGGACCGCAAATTCATTGTCTGGGACTCGCCCGAAGGCAAGCGCGTGCCGCTCGCATTTTTCAATGACAAGGGGAGCATCGCCAAGCATATCACTGGCGTTATCACCGTGCTTACCGATGGCGGCTATGACGACGAAGAAATCCTGCGCCACCTTTTTACCGCAGATGATTCCCTGCCTGGCCGGCCAATCGACGCCCTGCACGGGCACCTGGCGCGCGAGGTCATTCGGCGGGCTCAGGCGTCTGCTTTTTAGCCCAGCGCTTGGGGAGTTGAGGGCCTTTTTGGCTCACGCCATCGAACATCCACTGCGTTGCGGACCAGGACAAAACGATGACGCCAATGACCCAGAACCAGTTATAGAGCTGGTGGTTGCCATCGCCGGAAAAGCTCAAGCTGATAAATAGCGCTACGCCAGAGGTAAACTTCAGCAGCCACAGCGGCGGGCGGAAGGTGCCCATGAGCGTAAAGATGGAGGCGTAGTACCACGGCAGGGTCACCGAGTTGAAGACGAAGGCAACCTGGTAGGCCGCCGCGGTGCCCATAATCGCATCGCGGGCCGTGTGCCGGCTTAGCCACCACACGATGACCAGCCCGATGAGCATGCACACCATCGCGATGGTGCGCAGGACGCCCAGGATGGCGTTATAGGATGCGTCCGGGTCAAAAATGTGGACCGCTGGGACGATGATGTCTGCGGCCAATGTCGGGCCCGCCAAGGGGTTAATCACCTTAGAATTTCCGCTGACCTGGGATAGCCAGCCCCATGAGGTGCCGGAGGCCCAGGTAATAAGCGCCACGGAGGCGATGATTTCCACGGCAGCGATGAGCCCTGAGCAGACGAAAACTACCGCCGTGCGCGCCGCGGTAGAACCCTTGGGCGCGTAGCGGTGCAGCATCAGCCAGACGATGAAGGGGGCTGCAAAGATCGCGGTAGCCTTCATCGCCACCGCCGTGCCGACTAGCAGTAGCGCGGCGTGGAAGCGCTGGTGCAGCGCGGCCAAAAGCCCCAAGGACACCAGGCCGACCATGAGGGATTCATTATGCATGCCGCCAATGAGGTGCAAGATGATGACCGGGTTGGCAACGCCAATCCACAGCGCGACCGCCGGGTCCGCGCCGAGCTTTCTGGCGATGCGCGGGACCGTCCACGCAATGAGGACAAAGCCCGAGAGCGAAAGCAGCTTATAGATGATGATCCCGGCGGTGACGTTATCGCCCACAACGGTGGTCACGATCTTGCCTATCCACAGGTGCAGCGGACCGTACGGGGTGGTGGTATTGCGCCAGTCTTGGGAGACCTCCAGCAGGAAGGGGCCGGGGTTGATGGCGGCGCCCTCGGTATAAGGGTCGAACCCATCGCGGACCATGGCGCCCTGCATGAGGTAGGAATACACGTCCCTAGAAGCCATGGGGCCGGCGAAAAGCAGTGGGGTGACCCAAGCGATAAGGATGCGTCGTAGCTCGCGCACCCCTCCCTCTGGGCGCGGGTTTTTAAGCTGCCGGCGGATAATCATGCGCCCGGCAAGCACCCAGGCGGCGGCGAGGAGGAAAATGCCCACCCAATACAGCACCAACCCAAGGTTGCGCCCGTGACCATAGGAGAAGAAGCCGATATTGAGCGCTTCGAGCACGCCGCCGCGATTGCGGGTCGAGCCGCCGGAAAAGGACGAGAAAAGGAGCACACACGAGGCCACGAGGCCCAGCGGGAGCGCGCGGGGGACTGGCAAGGAGTAGGTTTTGGCCACGGTGATACCTACTTTTGGCGCGTCGTCGCCTGAATGGCCAAGTGCTCTAGCGTTTCCGTGATCTGCGGATCCACGTTCGCCGCACGCAGATGGGCTAACCCGGATTCCGTCAACGCGGTAATGCGGCGCTCAATCTCATCCGGGGCGCCGGAATCCGCAATGATTTGGGACAGGCGCAGCAAGTCCTGCGTATCGGAGGTGCGGCCGATGAATTTCCGCAGGGTAGCGGCGGCACTGGGGTCGCGTTCATCGGCGCGCTGTAGCGCTAAGGCAAGAAGCTCCGTGCGCTTGCCCTCTCGCAGATCGTCGCCGGCGGGCTTGCCCGTAATTTCGGGGTCCCCAAAGACCCCCAGTTGGTCATCGCGGAGCTGATACGCGATGCCGATATCGTGCCCATAGCCGCGGAAAGCCGAGATTAATTCTTCGCTTGCTCCCGCGATGGCAGCGCCCAAATGCAGGGGCCGCTCGATGGTATAGGCGGCGGTTTTATAGCGATTGACGGAATTGCTCAGCGCCACCGATTCCGAACCGGCTGCCTCGAGGGAAATATCGAGCAATTGGCCGCCCAAAACCTCGGTGCGCATTCCCCGCCAGGGCTCGCGCGCACGCTGCAAAGCCTCTGGGCTGAGCCCAGAATCCTGAAACATATCCTCGGCGTAGACCAGCGCAAAATCGCCCACCAAGATGGCCACGGACGTGCCAAAGAATTCCGGATCCCCTAAGAAATCGGACTCCCGGTGAAGGCGCTCTGCTTCCCGATGCACCGTCGGTTTCCCGCGCCTCGTATTCGACGCGTCAATGATGTCATCGTGGATAAGCGCGCAGGCTTGGATGAACTCCAGCGAGGATGCCGCGCGCAGCATCGCCTCTGGGGATTCCGAACCGCGCCCGGCGGCAAGGTAACCCGCCCACGCGTACATGGGGCGCACCCTTTTCCCGCCATCGAGGACGAATGATTCCAAAAAGCTCATGGCGGTACTGACTGGGGCACCGATTTCTGCCACGTGTTCCCGGCGCTGATCCAAGAAGATGGCCAGTTTTTCGCGCACCGCGCCGGGGATATCCGCAAGCTCAGGAATATTCGTCATAGTCACACTTTCACACGATACCGCCTAGAGCCGAGAAGAAATAACGCAGGTTTATAGCGGCAGGCCCACTCCTAAAATGGCAAAGGGCCGGGGATCCGCCGGGTAGCGATGGTGGCGCACGACATCAAAGAAGCCCACAGACCGGTAGAGGCGAAAAGCCCCGTTGGCTTCCCGTGGCGATTCCGGCGTTGATAATAAAGCATATTGGGCAGGGATATTCCACAGCAGCCCTTTTAGTAGCTGCCTGCCTAAACCGTGTCCTTGAAAGGAAGGCAGCACGTGTACTTCGGCCACCTCAAAGTAGCTGCGCAGCATGCCCCATTCGGACTCAGTTATCCCGCCATTGCGGCGCAGGGCGCGGCGCAGTTCGGAATCCCACCAAGTATCTGGTGAGCCTAAAAATCCATAGGCCACTCCCACGACGCCGTTGTCATGCGCAGCGATAAGCGCTGTAAACCCGGGCCGCATGGAATCCGACTGCCAATTGTCCACGCTGCGCGAAAACGTGACCGGGTCATATCCCATGGCCTCGATGTAGATCTCCACGAGTTGGGGAGCCAGCATAGAGAACTCTTGCGGGGTTAAGCGGCGGATTTCGAAACTCACGGTATCTATCACACCAGATACGTGTGGCTACCGGCGGACGAGGGTGGGGGCGGGGTTATTCAGTCGAACAAAGAAAACTATCGAACGTTGTTCGATATGCATCGATTTACGGCTGGTAAAACTCTTGAGTAATTCGAACAGGTGAACTAGAATAGGGGGTAGATGTCCGGTTGGCTACTTAAAGTCAACGGCAATCGAACACGGTTAGTTATTAGCGCAGTACAGGAGAAAAACAATGGCACAGATTATTTCGGCAACGCAGTCCCGCTCTACCGGTCGCTTCGCTGGCAAGCAGGGCGCAAAGCGGGCCCACTTTCTTTTCCAGGCCCGCGAGCTTCTAGATCAGGCCAGAAGCTACGCGGCGGATGGTCGCTTTGACCAAGCGCTAGAGGTGGCTTATCAGTCCGCATTGCGTACGGCGGGTGCGCGAGTAGCCGTGTCGGTGGTCTCTCGCCGCCGGCGCCTGCCAACGAGCGCGTGGGACCGCTTGGCTCTGGTCGGGGCCGAAGAAAAGCAGTGGGCGGAAGCTTTTAAGACCTATTCTCGTACTCGCGCCCGGGTGGGATCTGGCTTGGATGCAACTCCGGATGAGGAGTATGTCTACGGGCTAATGGAGCAGGCGGCGCAATTTTTAGATGAGAGTGAAACCGAGACGATTCTGGGATCCTTTGCGGCATAGCAGCAGCATTGCGGCGCCATAATCACTGTTGAGGGGAATAACTACCTTTTGGGGAACATACTGGTTACTCTGGGCGTTAGTATTGGTAGAAGATATATCGGCCGAAGCCCAGTCCCTAGTTGGAGGAAAAGTGTCTCTTTCTGAGCAGGAGCAACGCACGCTCCGTGAAATAGAGGAATCGTTATTAGCGGACGATCCTAAATTTGGCGCTTCTGTGTCTGAATCTACCTCGATCGGCGGATCCGGCGGCGCAGTTACCCTACGTGGGGTCGCGCTCATCGTGGTTGGTTTGTGCATGCTTGTTGGCGGCGTGGCCTTGGCGCAGCAAAGCTTGTGGTTTATTGCGCTCTCCATCGCCGGATTCCTCGTCATGTTCGCCGCTGGCGTGTGGATGCTCCGCGGCGACCAGCCCGCTAGTGCAGGAAAGAAAAAGTCCACCAATGGGCGGTCAAAGAAAGCAGCCTCGTCTCGTAACAGTGGGGTAGGCAGCAAGTTGGAAGAAAACTTCCGTCGGCGCTTTGAGGAAAGCTAGCTGCGAACTCTTCATTTCCCCAGTCACCAAGAAGGGTGGCTGGGGATTTTTTACGCCTTACCAAAATTTCCCACTTTGCCCCACCTTCTGACCAAAACCGCGGCGCGGTGGGGGCTTGTGGGTGGCAGAGGGTGGTAGCAGGTCGGATATGCAGGCATTGCGCTGTAAGTGGTGTATGAGGTGGGGCGATCTCGATGTTGTAAATGGGGCTAAAGGGGTGGATTTTCGGGGTTGTCAAGGTGGGGCGCGGGATTTCTCCCCACCGTAAAAATACCCTTTTAACTGCACATATTTTTTGAGTTATTAAGAATATGGCGATTTAAGTGGGGTATGTGGGGGAACGTGGGGTAGAGTGGGGCGCAGCGGAGGAATGGGGTTGAAAAACTCTCTTCTGACGTGAGGGAATCCGGAGTTGTCGAGTGAGGAAGGTGGACGCCGGGATGTTTCTCGGAACCTACACTCCGAAGCTTGATGACAAAGGGCGCTTAACGCTTCCTGCAAAATTTCGCGACGAGCTCGCCGGTGGCCTGATGGTTACCAAGGGGCAGGACCATTCTTTGGCCGTGTACCCGCGCGAAGAGTTCGCCGAACGCGCACGGAAGGCTGCGGCGGTTTCTCGAACCAACCCGGAAGCGCGCGCTTTCATTCGTAACTTGGCGGCAAGTGCGGACGAACAGCGGCCCGACGGGCATGGTCGCATCACCTTGTCCGCAGGCCACCGTGAGTACGCGGGCTTGTCCAAAGAGTGCGTGGTGGTTGGCTCAGTAGATTTCCTCGAAATTTGGGATGCAGCCGCGTGGGCTGAGTATCAATCGCAAACTGAAGATGCTTATTCGGCAGCAGATGCCGATGACGTACTTGCGGGCTTGCTGTAAAAGCCCGCATCTCGAGTGCGTGTAAGGACTCTGTCCGAGGCGGATGATTCTGGTGTACTTCCCCGATATCAGAAACCTGCCTCGGACAGGGCCCTATATGCACTCGTCGTGCTTTCCACGATAGGAAGTCCTGCACAGCGGAAATAAGAAAGGGGGACGCGGGGAGTAATGGCTACAACTGACCTTAATTACAATGTGGCGGATAACCACGGCCATGTGCCGGTCATGCGCGAGCGCATGGCAGAGCTCCTGCGCCCCGGAGTGGAGGCTGCGGGCTCGCAGGCTGTGCTTGTCGATGCCACCTTGGGTGCCGGCGGCCACAGCGAGTACTTCCTCCAGACCTTCCCGCAGGCACGCGTTATCGGTGTGGACCGCGATGAGCAGGCATTGCGCAATGCTTCGGCCAGGCTAGAGCCCTTCGGCCCGCGTTTTTGCGCGGTTAATGCTCGCTTCGATGAGTTGGGTACCGCCATTGCCCAGGGCGAGGGTGATATCTTTGATGCTGCCCGCGCCCACGGAATCGCGGGAGCCCTCTTCGATTTGGGCGTTTCTTCCATGCAGCTGGATCAGGCAGAGCGCGGCTTTGCCTATAAGACGGACGCACCGCTGGATATGCGGATGGATCCGAGCCACGGGCTTACCGCCGCTGACGTGCTCAATACGTATTCGCACGGGGACCTGGCGCGGATTCTCAAGACCTATGGTGACGAGCGCTTTGCGGGCAAGATTGCCTCCGCTGTGCTCAAGGAGCGCGAGAAGGAACCGTTTAGCACCTCGGGCCGCTTGGTTGAGCTTCTATACTCGACCATCCCTGCGGCAACGCGCCGCACGGGTGGGCATCCCGCAAAGCGCACGTTCCAGGCGCTGCGAGTAGAGGTCAACCGCGAGTTGGAGGCCATTGAAAATGTGCTTCCCGTAATCACCAGTGCGCTTTCCATTGGGGCGCGCGCGGTCTTTATGAGCTACCAGTCCTTAGAGGACCGCCTCGTAAAGGCAGCATTCAAGGAGCTATCTACGTCCACCACGCCTGTCGGTCTACCGATGGACCTGCCGGGCACCGCACCGGAATTCGCCACGGTTACCCGTGGGGCCGAAAAAGCATCTGCGGCGGAAGTAGAAGAAAATTCCCGCGCCGCGTCGGTGCGCGTGCGGGCTCTAGAACGGCTCGAAGGCACGCCAGAATTTTTACCCCCGGGAGGCAAGAAATGAGCACCATCCCACGCCGAAACCAGCACTTGACGGACAGCCGCGACAGAGAGGCCACTCGCAGCATGGGCGCCAGCCGAGACTTCACCACCGGAATCGACACCGGAGTGCCTACCGCTGTGCGCGAGCGCACCGCCCCTAGGGTTACCGGGAAAACGGCGCGCCGGACGGCTCCTAGCCGTACCCGGGTTCCGCACCGCGGGGCGAAGCGGCTTGGTTCGAAGCAGGTCGTCAGCTTCCGCGGCCGGCGGGTGCAACAGCAGACGAAGCAGAATAATGCTTTTACCCGCGTTGCTGTCTTAGCCGTTACCTTGCTGATTGGCGGGGTAGTGCTGGCCATGTGGCTATCTGGTTTGTCCACCTCGCAGACGTTTAAGATCCAGCAGCTAACGGTGCAGGAATCGCAGTTGGATAATCAGATTGAGTCGCTGAACCGTGATGCAGAGAACTTAAGCTCCTCGGCGGATATTGCCCGCCGCGCGGATGAGCTGGGCTTGGCCGTACCCAAGCAACCCGGCGTGACTGAGGTCGGCGGGGATGGCGAGATCATCGCCAAGCGCGAAGGCACTCCTGATACGGAAAAGCTTATCGATGTTAACGGTGAACCCATCCGCCCGGGCCAAGCCTCGAGCGACCCGAAGGATACGGAGGGAATGTCTGATTCCCTTAACGCTGTGCCGCGCGGGCAGCAGCAACATGCGCGCGGTAATGATGCGGACGAGGATCGGGATGAGCACCGCGGCAGCGATAACGACGATAATCGCGATGACGCCAGCGATAATCGCCCCAACCTTCCCGCCCGCGCGCCGTACACCAGCCAGGCCGATTAAACGGACAGAATAAGTGGTGAAATTCTCTGTGCTCGCGCGTGGTAGCGCGGGCACTGCCCATCTTGTAGGGCACAATCGATACACGCAAGAACCTGTGGCGGCGAAGGGAAGGTGACTGAGCACCGTGACTGCACCGAATAATGGTGGCAACCGTGGATACCGTCCGCGGCCGCGCCGCACCGCTAGCTCTGTTGTGCCCCAACAAGCGATCATGCGCCAGCGCCTGCGCATCATTTTGACCTGTGTTGTCGTCGCCACCGTCGCCTTGGGCGGGCGCCTTGCGTGGGTCCAATTGGTCTGGGGCCCAGATCTTGCGGCAAAGGCTGTTACCCAGCGCGAACGCGTCTATATCGACCCGGCCCGCCGGGGAGAGATCCTGGACCGGGATGGCCAGCGTTTGGCCTATACAATGAAGTCTCGTTCCTTGACTGTCTCTCCCACGCGCCTGCGCGATGAGCTCAAAGAGCAGGCCAAGATGGAAGCCACCTCCGAGGGAAAACTCGAGGGCATGGATGAGGGCAAGAAGGACGAGTACCTCACCAAACAAATGGAAGACAAGCTCAAGGAGATGGCTGAGGGCATCCCGAAGATGATTGAGGATTCGGGTGCCTCTGCCTCCAAGGTTGATGCGAGTGATATTAAAAACAAGCTCAAGGCCGATACCCAGTACGAGGTCTTGGTCCGCAATGTGGACCCAGATGTCGCCGTAGAGATTTCCAATAAGTACCACGGCGTGGCGGCCGACCGGCAAGATATCCGCCAGTACCCAAATGGGGCGATTGCAGAAAACGCTGTGGGCAAGGTCTCTATGGATGGCCACGGCCAATTCGGCTTTGAGGCGGCCCGCGATACCGAGCTGACCGGCATTGATGGGCAGTCAACGGAGGATGTCTCCGCCGATGGGCAGGTCATCCCCGGCACGCTGCGCGATGTTGTGGATGCCGTCGATGGTCGCGATGTCACCCTCACCCTGGATTTGGACCTGCAGACTTACGTCCAGCAAAAGCTGGAAAAGGCCAAGGCCAATTCCCAGGCGGAGGGTGCCGAGGCCGTTGTGCTTGATGCCGCGACGGGCCAGGTGCTCGCCATGGCTAATACCGACACGGTGGATCCGAATAAGAATATCGAAGACCAGCTTAAAGAGGGCAAGGACTTCGAGAACCGTAGCATCTCCCACCCCTATGAGCCGGGTTCCGTTGCCAAGATAGTGACGGCGGCAGCCGCATTGCAGGAGGGTATTACCACTCCGGATGAGGTGCACCAGGTTCCGGGCTCCATCGACATGGCTGGCGTGACCGTCAACGATGCCTGGAATCACGGCACCGAGCCGTATACCACCACCGGCATCTTTGGTAAGTCCTCCAACGTGGGCACCTTGATGATCGCGGATAAGCTTGGCCCCGAGAAATATGCCGAGTACCTGAAGAAGTTTGGCTTGGGCGCTAACACGGGCGTTGAGCTTCCGAATGAATCCGCCGGCACGGTGCCAGACCAAGAGCAATGGTCCGGCGGCACCTTTGCCAACTTGCCCATCGGCCAGGGCCAGGCGTGGACGACGCTGCAGATGGCTAGCGTGTATCAAGCATTGGCCAACGGCGGCGAGCGCATCGAACCGCGCATCATCGACGAGATCAAAGACCCCGATGGCGAGACGGAAAAGCTACCCGAGCCTAAGAAGACCCAGGTAGTGGACAAGGAAACCGCCAAGACTGCGGTGGATATGTTCCGCGCCGTCTTCCAAGATGACGATGCCGGGGTGCAAAACGGTACGGCCGCCAACGCCCAATTGGATGGCTACCAGCTCTCCGGTAAGACCGGTACCGCGCAGAAGGTGGACCCGAATTCCGGGGCGTATTCTAATTCTGCCTACTGGATCACCTTTGCGGGCATTGCGCCTGCCGATGACCCACGATTCGTCGTCGCAGTCATGCTCGATGAGCCCAAATCCGGCGTGGAAGACAATGGCGGCGGCGGCCAGTCTGCGGCCCCAATCTTCCGGGATATCTCTTCCTGGCTGCTTAACCGCGATAATATTCCTACCTCGACACCAGCGCCGCGGATGACCCTGCGGGAACAATAGGAGCTTGAAATGTCTGTTTCCTTAGAAAAACTTGCGCAGCTTTCGCACGGACGCGTCATCGGTGATGGCACCGTTGAGGTCAGCGCGTGCGGCTTGGATTCCGCGAGCCTTCCCGAAGGCGCATTATTTGCCGCCCTTCCGGGCACGCGCGTGCACGGCGCCCAGTTCGTCGGCGATACCAAGGCGGGCGCGGTGCTTACCGATGCCCCCGGGCTCGATCACCTTCGCCAGGCTAACGAAACCCGGCCGATCATCGTGGTAGAAGATATCCGCGCAGTCCTAGGTCCGATTGCAGCAGAAATCTACGGACACCCCACCCGCGATCTCACGGTCTTGGGTATTACCGGCACCTCCGGCAAGACCACGACTAGTTACTTGCTGGAGGCTGGCCTCTTGCAGGCCGGGCACTCCGTCGGCCTTATCGGAACCACCGGCACCCGCATCAATCGCACGCCGGTGCCCACCTCTTTGACCACGCCGGAAGCCCCACGGCTGCAAGAACTTTTCGCCCGCATGAAGGACGAGGGCGTGACTCACGTGGTCATGGAGGTCTCCTCCCATGCTTTGGAGCTCGGCCGCGTGCGCGGAACCAACTTTGCTGTGGCCGGGTTCAGCAACCTCAGCCAAGACCACTTGGATTTCCATCCCACGATGGAGGAGTACTTTTCGGCCAAGTCCCGGCTATTCCTAGGGGAGCAGGCCGCCCAGCGCGCGGTCATCTGTGTTGATGATGAGTGGGGCGAGCGCCTCCGCGGAAAGATAGAAGACGCCGGTTCTCCGGTTACGACGGTGGCAACGCGTACAGGCGATGCCACGATCTCCGCCCGGCAGACGGCTACCGAGGCGACCGGTGCACAGGAGGTTGACCTCAACCTAGACGGCACCGACTATTCCTTCCGGCTACCGCTGCCCGGCGAATTCAATATCGCCAATGCTGCGCTCGCCCTAGGGATGGCTACTGCGGTGGGCGAAGACCCGCAGGTCTTTTTGACCGGCGTGGAAAACGTCGCCGTTCCGGGGCGCATGGAAAGGATCGACCGCGGTCAGGACTTCGTGGCCGTGGTGGATTATGCCCACAAGCCCGCGGCCATCGCGGCGGTGCTCGATACCCTGCGCCTGCAATTGGAGGGCACTACCGGTCGCGTCGGCGTCGTCGTGGGCGCCGGCGGTGACCGCGATAGCACCAAGCGCCCGATTATGGGAGAGGCTGCGGCCACCCGGGCGGATCTCACGGTGGTGACCGATGATAATCCGCGCACCGAGGACCCAGCCGCGATTCGCGCAGCGGTCATTGAGGGCGCTCGCCAGGCCGCACCGGACGCCGATATTCGGGAGCAGGGCTCGCGCGCACACGCCATCGATGAAGTGGTGGATTGGGCGGAGCCGGGCGATGCCATCATCGTCGTCGGCAAGGGCCATGAGGTAGGCCAGCTCGTCGGCGAGCGCACGCTGCACTTTGATGACCGAGAGGAAATGGCGCGCGCCATTGAGGAAAAGCTGGCAGGAACGGCGCATCGCGATACTCTTAGGGATACGAAGGAGTAGTAATGATTCCACTTTCTATTGGAGATATCGCCGCGATAACCGGCGGTAGCCTGGATGGCGTTGATGATCCCGATGAACGCGTGACCGGCTTCGTGGAGTTTGATTCGCGCAAGGTCACCACCGGCAGCTTGTTCGTAGCCCTGCCCGGTGCCCGCGTCGATGGCCATGATTTTGCAGAAAAAGCCATAGAGCAAGGCGCCGTGGCCGTGCTGGCCGCTCGGCCGGTGGGGGTACCGGCGATCATCGTCAAGCCCCAAGGCCGCGTGACCGGTAACGCCGCCAATGCCGATATTTATGCCAACGATGAGGATGGCTCCGCCGCCGCTGTGATCGGGGCATTATCCGATCTCGCGCGCGAGGTGACCTCCCGCCTCGCCGCGGAACAGGGCTTGGATATCGTCGGCGTTACTGGCTCTGCGGGCAAGACTTCTACCAAGGATTTGCTGGCTACCATTTTCCGCGCCGAGGGCGAAACCGTCGCCCCGCCCGGCTCCTTCAATAACGAGGTAGGCCTTCCCTATACCGCCCTGCGCTGCGATGAGCACACCCGCTTCCTCGTGGCGGAAATGTCCGCGCGCGGCATCGGCCATATTCGCCACCTGACCGAGATCACGGCCCCGACGGTGGGCGTGGTGCTCAACGTGGGCACCGCCCACCTAGGCGAGTTTGGCTCGCGGGAGAATATCGCCCAGGCCAAGGGCGAGCTTATCGAGTCCCTGCCCGCCGCGGCAGACGGCGGGGTAGCGGTCCTGAATGCGGACGATCCCTTCGTCGCCTCGATGGCACCGCGCACGCAGGCCAAGGTGGTCTATTATTCCGCCAACCGCCCGCAGGCCGCGGATGCGCAGTACTATGCCACCGATATTGAGCTTGACGATGTCGCCCGCCCGTCCTTTACCTTCCACGCCCCCGGCGTCGAGCCGATGAGCATTAAGCTACAGGTCTTTGGCAAGCACCAGGTCTCTAATGCCCTGGCCGCGGCCGCAGCGGCCATCGAATCGGGCGTGGAACCCGCCGTTGCCGCGCGGGCGCTCAGCGGACACCAGACGAGCTCGGCGCACCGCATGGACGTGCGCACCCGCCGCGATGGCGTCACCGTCATCGATGACTCCTATAATGCCAACCCGGATTCGATGCACGCGGCGATTGCCGCCTTGGCCTATACCTCCGCGGCCCGCCCGGATGCCCGCTCCATCGCGGTGCTGGGGGAGATGGGCGAGCTTGGCGGCGAAGCCGTCGAAGCTCACCGCATCCTAGGATCGGTGCTCTCGAAATACCACGTGGATCACCTCGTTGCGGTAGGAGAAGGCGCGCATACCGTAGCCATGGTGGAGGCCGCGCACGCGCACGGCATCCAGACCGAACTTTGCCCCGATATTGAGGCCGCGACGACGGCCGTAGAAAATATCCTGCGGGTAGCCCCTGCCGGGGTGGAGGACTGGTCCACGCGCGCGGCCAAGGACGTCGTCCTCGTGAAATCCTCGAATGCCCAGCGCTTGTGGCGCGTGGCAGAACAGCTCAATCGCCGTTAGTTCCTATCTCAAGGAGAAAGATCTCTAGCAATGACTCAGATCATTATCGCGGGCGTCGTTAGTTTCCTCGTCGCGATTTTTACCACCCCAGTTTTGGTTCGGTATTTTTCTGGCGTCGGAAAAGGCCAAGAAATCCGCGAAGACGGCCCGCAGCTTCACCTGCGCAAGCGGGGCACCCCGACGATGGGCGGTCTGGCGATCTTGCTGGCCATCACGGTGGCCTACCTCATCGTGGGCATCTATGCCCGCGCAACCGGCAACGGTGGATTTAGCCCCTCGGGGTTATTGGTCTACTTCTTGACCATGGGACTCGGCGGCCTGGGTTTTGCCGATGACTTCATCAAGCTGTTCAAAAAGCGCAACCTCGGCCTTAATAAAACAGCCAAGCTGGTAGGCCAGCTGGCCATCGCGCTCATCTTCGGCATCCTCGCCCTACAATTCCCGGATGCCAATGGGCTAACCCCTGCCTCGACCAACCTGTCCTTCGTCCGCGATTTCGATACGTTCGATATCGCCGTTGGCGGCGCCGTGATTGGCACGATCATTTTCTTGGTCTTTTTATACCTGCTCATCGCCGCGTGGTCGAATGCGGTCAACCTGACCGATGGGCTGGACGGCCTCGCCGCCGGTACCACCGCCATGGTGATGGGTGCCTATACGCTCATTAGCTTCTGGCAGTTCCGCAACTCGTGCTCGATTTCCCCGGCCGCCGGCTGCTACGAGGTCCGCGATCCCTTGGATCTCGCAGTGCTCGCAGCCGCGGGCCTGGGCGGCTGCCTCGGCTTCCTGTGGTGGAATGCCGCACCGGCGAAGATCTTCATGGGCGATACCGGATCGCTCGCGCTTGGCGGCCTCGTCGCCGGCCTTTCTGTGACCACCCGCACCGAGCTGCTGATGATCGTCATCGGCGCCATCTTCGTCATTGAAACGGTCTCCGTGGTCATCCAGATCGTGGTCTTCCGCACGACGGGCAAGCGCTTTTTCCGCATGGCGCCCATCCACCACCACTTTGAAAACGGCGGCTGGGCCGAAACCGCGGTTGTCACGCGTTTCTGGCTATTAAGCGCGATGGCCGCGATGGCGGGCATCTGCATCTTCTACGGCGATTGGCTCTCTGCAGCCAGCTTTGGAAACCTGCAATAAAGTTTTGGCACTAGATACTTAAGGATTGAGGCACTCATCATGGCTGAGCTACCACCTTTTCTGCGCGGGCGCGTCCTCGTCGCAGGAGCCGGCGTCTCTGGCCGCGGGTGCGTGGCGATGCTCGCGCGCCTCGGCGTGGATACCACCGTCGCCGATTCCAACGCCGCGGCCCTAGCGGCCCTGGCGGAAGAGTTCGGCGTGGCGACGGTTTCGACAGACGACCCAGCACCGGGCGAGTATGACCTGGTGGTGACCTCGCCGGGGTGGCGGCCCAATTCCGCCCTCTTAGATTCCTTCCAGGCCGCCGGCGTGGAGGTCATCGGCGATGTCGAGCTGGCCTATCGCCTCGACCGCGCCGAGGTCTTCGGCCCGCAGCGGACTTGGCTGGTTGTCACCGGCACGAACGGTAAGACCACCACCACGGGAATGCTGACCAAAATCATGCAGGCCGATACCGCTCGCAGCGGTCTGCGCGCGCAAGCCGTGGGCAATATTGGCGTCTCGCTATTTGATGCCCTGACCGCCTCCCCGCGGGTCGACGTCCTGTGCGCCGAACTCTCGTCCTTCCAATTGCACTGGTCCAGCGAGCTTCGCCCCGATGTAGGCGTGCTGCTCAACGTGGCCGAAGACCACCTGGATTGGCACGGTTCCTTTGACGCTTATGCCCGCGCCAAGGCCAAGGCCCTGCACGGCACGCGCGCCGTGGTGGGCAAGGACGATGCCGCGGCGGGCTGCTACGCTGAGGGAATCGACGGCGTGTATGGCTTTACCGCCGGCGAGCCGGCCACTGGTGAGGTAGGGGTGAGCGCCGGGCGCTTGGTCTCCAGGCTGGACGGGGAGGACGCCATAGATCTCGCCCCCGCCGAGGGCATCGAGCCGGCGGGCCTTGCGGGAGTCCTCGACGCGGCGGCGGCCGCGAGCGTGGCCCGCTTGGCAGGTGCCAGCCCCGCCGCCATACAGGAAGGCCTAGCCGCCTACGCGGTGGCCGGTCACCGCGGCGCCGTGGTGCACGAGCACGGCGGGATTTCCTATATCGATAACTCCAAGGCCACCAACCCGCACGCGGCCGATGCCGCTCTAGAAGGCTTCGATTCGGTGGTCTGGGTCGCCGGCGGCCAGCTCAAGGGAGCGGACGTGGATGAGCTCATCGCCACCCACGCCGCGCGGTTGAAGGCGGCGGTGCTGGTGGGCATCGACAAGAGCATCATCGCCGAAGCCTTGGCCCGCCGCGCCCCGCAAACCCCGGTTGAGCTCATCGAGGATACCGACCCACAGGTGGCGATGGACGCTGCAGTGCGCACCGCCGTGCAACACGCCGAAGCGGGCGATACCGTCCTCTTGGCACCGGCTGCGGCATCGTTGGATATGTACACCGGAATGGCCCAACGCGGCGACCTTTTTGCCGCGGCGGCGCGGGATATCGCCCGCGCGCATTAGACCTTTTTCAATCTAGGAGACTTCATGACGGCCACCTCCCCGCAGCGCCCCCGCGCAAAGAGCATGCGCGAGCGCATTCGTGATGTGCGCGAACAAGCCCGCCAGCAAGCCGGGCTAGATTATCAGCTGCTGCGCCTGATTATCTTCTCGCTCATTGGTATTGGCGTGGTCATGGTCTTTTCCTCGTCCATGGCTACGTCGCTGACAGAAGATGGTGGCGTGTGGAATCAGGCGCTGCGGCAAACCGCGATGGTTATTATCGGCTTGGGTGCATTCTGGCTCGGCCTCAAAGTTTCCCCGCACACGCTGCGCAAATTCATCCCGTGGCTATTGGCCCTTTCCATTTTGCTGTTGATCGCGGTGCTCATCCCCGGCATCGGTACCGGCCGCGAGGAGGTGGGCTCCCAGTCGTGGATCTACATTGGCCCGATTTCCCTGCAGCCTTCCGAGCTAGCACGCATCACGGTGGGCATGTTCGGTGCCTCGGTGCTCGCGGATAAGGAACACCATTCCCTCAAGCTCTCGGACCCGTTCATGATGTACTCGCTCATCGCGGGCCTCATGTTCCTGCTCATCGTGGGGCAGGGTGACTTGGGCATGGCCCTGTCCTTTGCCCTCGTTGTGGTCTTCACGCTCTTTTTCGCCGGCGTTAACAGGCGCGTGCCCATCATCATCGGCATCCTCTGTGCGCTGGGCCTGGTCGCTGTCTTCCTCATCGGCGGCTTCCGCTCCCACCGTTTCCACACCTATTTCGATGCCCTCTTTGGCAATATCTCCGATACCCAGGGCACGGGTTTCCAGTCTTACCAGGGCTTTCTCTCGCTTGCCGATGGCGGCTTCTGGGGCGTTGGCCTCGGCCAATCGCGTGCCAAGTGGTTCTACCTGCCAGAAGCCAAGAATGACTTCATCTTCGCCATCGTGGGTGAGGAGCTCGGCCTGTGGGGCGGCGCGCTGGTGATTTTCCTGTTTGCAGCCTTGGGCTATGTGGGGCTGCGCACCGCAACCCGCGCGCAGAACCAGTACCAATCCCTGCTGGCCGCGACGCTGACCATTGGCGTGGTGACCCAGGCGTTTATCAATATCGCCTATGTCGTCGGCTTGCTGCCGGTGACCGGTATTCAGCTGCCGATGATTTCCGCGGGTGGTACGGCCGCGATTATTACGATTGGCTCGATGGGCATTTTGTGCAACGTGGCCCGCCACGAGCCGATGCAGATTTCTGCCATGCAGAACTTTGGGCGCCCGCTATTTGATCGCCTCTTTTTCATTGGCGAGCCGCAACCGCTGACGGCGAGGAAGCAGAAAAAGCGGGGCCGGCACGCCCAGCCGCAGGAGACCCGTCCGCGGGTGCGCGACGAGCGCTACGGCCGGCCGGTGACCGGAAGTGGGCGGAGGTATCCGCGCGCCGAGCACCGCCCGAGGCGGTAGGCGCTGGTAGCCTTTAGGCTATGAATTCCACGCCATTTTCCGTCGTCCTTGCAGGTGGCGGCACTGCAGGACATATTGAGCCCGCCCTTGCCGTCGGTGAAGCTTTACGCGAGCGCTACGGCGCCAGGATTACCGCATTAGGGACCGAAAAGGGGCTGGAAAGCGATATTATTCCCGCCCGCGGCGTGGACCTGCGCCTAATTACGCCCGTGCCGATTCCCCGCAAGGTGAGCACCAACCTGGCCAAGTTACCCGTCAAGCTTGCGCGGTCCGTCCGCCAGGCGCGGAAGGTCTTAAAGGACGTGGAGGCCGATGTCGTCTTCGGCACCGGCGGATACGTCTCTGGGCCCGCCTATATAGCGGCGAAGACCTTAGGTATTCCGTTTTACGTCCTCGAGACCAATGCCTTGGCAGGTATGGCCAATAAGCTGGGCGTGAAGCTCGGCGGCATCGGCCTTAATGCCCACGCCAATTCCGGCATGGAGGGCGAGGTCATCGGCATCCCAGTGCGCCCCAGCCTGGCCGCGGCTGCCGGGGATAAGGACGGGAATACCGCTGCGGATGCCCGCACGAAGTGGGATTTAGCGCAGCTGCCCACCATCCTCATTACCGGCGGCTCCCAAGGAGCGGCCAGCATCAACGGCGCCGTAGCGGGCGCAGCGGAGGACCTCACTAAGGACTTCCAGCTCTTGCACGCCTATGGCAAGAAAAACGATTCGCCCAAGCCGTATCCCAACTACGCCGCTCTGCCGTATATCGACGACATGGCCGGTGCGCTCGCCGCGGCGGACCTCGTGGTGTGCCGTTCGGGCGCGATGACGGTGGCAGAGGTTTCCGCCGCGGGCCTTCCCGCCATCTACGTCCCGTTGCCACACGGCAATGGCGAGCAAGCGCTGAACTCGCGCGAATTGGTAGAAGCCGGTGCTGCGGTGCAGATTCCCGATGCCGAATTGGGCTCCGATCGCCTCATCGAAGAGGTCCGCGCCATTCTTGATGATCCAGAGCGCCTGAAATCCATGACGCAGGCCGCCGCCCAGTCTAAGGCGGGGGATGCGGCGAATATCATCGCTGACCGCATCGCCACCCGCGTGCAGGACGCAGAATTGCAGGCCGGAAAGAAGGATAAGTAAATGACCGATCCCGCACAGTACGATCTCAGCCGCGTCCACCTCATTGGCATCGGTGGTTCCGGGATGTCGGGTCTTGCCCGCATCCTCGCCGCACGCGGCGCCGTCGTTACCGGCTCCGATGTGAAGGACTCCACCCCGGTGGAGGTTTTGCGCTCGATGGGTGCCAAGGTGGCCATCGGCCACGCTGCGGACAACCTCAAGCTTTCCGGCGAGCTGCCCACCACCGTCGTCACCTCCTTCGCGGCGATTCCGCAAGATAACCCGGAGCTCGTCGCCGCGCGGGAGAATAATATTCCGCTCATTCGCCGCTCGGATCTGCTCGCCGCGCTGATGGAGGGCCACACCCAGGTGCTGCTGGCGGGCACGCACGGCAAGACCTCGACAACCTCGATGGCCGTGAGCGCCATGCAGCACGCAGGCCTGGATCCCTCCTTTGCCATCGGCGGCCAACTCAACCGCGCCGGCACCAACGCGCATGGCGGCACCGGTGAGGCCTTCGTTGCCGAGGCCGATGAGTCCGATGCCTCGCTCTTGCGCTATAGCCCCGATATCGCCGTCATCACCAACGCGGAGCCGGACCACCTTGACTATTTCCACTCCGCGGACGCCTACTTCAAGGTCTTTGCGGACTTCGCGGACCTGGTCACCCCGGATACCGGCTACCTCGTTGTGTGCGCGGAGGACGAGCACGCGGCTGAGATCGGTGAGCAGGCGCTCAGCCGCGGCATCAACGTCATCGGCTATGGCGGCGCAGAGAAGGCCCGCACCACCTCCGTTCCGCTCGCCGCGACGCTGACCGCGGAGGAGACCACCGCCGCTGGCATGGCGTGTACCGTGCAGCTGTCCCTGCCCGGCGTGGAGGAATCCGTGAGCTACCAGCTGCAGATTCCCGGCCACCACATGGTGCTCAACTCCATGGCGGCGCTAATCGCCGGCGTGCTATCGGGCGGCGATCCCAGCACCATCGCGGAGGGCCTTGCGGATTTCAGCGGCGTGCGCCGCCGCTTTGAGTACCGGGGCAGCGTGGACTGGCAGGGCGGCAGCGTCCGTGTCTTCGACGATTATGCCCACCATCCCACCGAGGTCGCCGCGGTGCTGCGGGCCGCGCGCGCCAAGGTTGCTGCCGAAGGCAATGGCGGGCGTGTTATCGCCTGTTTCCAGCCGCACCTGTACTCGCGCACCATGGAATTCGACGCCGAGTTCGCGCAGGCGCTTGCGCTTGCCGATGCCGCCGTTGTACTCGACATCTACGGTGCCCGCGAGCAACCCGTGGAAGGCATTACCTCCCGCATTATCACCAATAAGATGCCGGAGGAGATGGAGGTTATCTTTGAACCAGACTTTTCCGCCGCGGCCAAGGACGTGGTCTCCATCGCACAGCCGGGCGATATCATCTTGACCATCGGCGCCGGTTCCATCACCCTTGTTGCCGCGGAAATCCTCGATGAATTGCGGGCCCACTAGTGCGGGTGTCGAAGAAGCTCATTTTCGGCATCGTTGGCGGCCTGCTCGCCCTCGTGCTGGTGGTGGGCGCCGCGGTATGGGCGTTGCCCATTTTCAAGGTGAAAAACTTTGAGGTCGAGGGCGTGCACCAGCTCGATTCCGCCCAGGTCCAGGAGGCCGCGGGCGTGCCCGAGGGCGAAAACCTCTTGCGGGTGGATGCACACGAGGCCGCCAGTGGCGTTGCCAGCCTGGACTGGGCGGATTCGGTGACGGTTTCGCGCGACCTGCCATCGACCTTGACCATCTCTGTGCAGGAACATAAACCCGTCGCCTTCGTGAAGCGAGATGACACCACCTACCTCATCGATGACAAGGGCGAGGAATTTACCTCCGCCGAGCCGCCCGAAGGTGCGGTGGAACTTACCGGGGACATCGACAGTGGCTCCACCGAGGCCCAAGACGCGGTAGCTGCCATCGCCGCGCTTTCCGATGACGTGCGCCACCAAGTCGCCACCCTCGAAGTCACCGATTCCTACTCACTGCAGTTCACCATGAAGGATGATCGCCGCATTTTCTGGGGTGCGAGCGATAAAAATAACGACGATAAGGCCCGCGCCTTCGCCACCGTGCTGAAGATGGAGGGCCGAGAATGGAATATCTCTAACCCCGAACTGGTCACTACCCGCGGATAGGGTAGATACCTAGGCGGAGGCCTCGATAGACCCGAAAAATCCCCTGCCGCGCCGCGCCCGAAGCGTATGCGCTGCAGGGTCTTTTATTTTCTCTTTTAGGTGGTGTCAATGGTGTGGAAGTGGCGGACAAAACCGCAGGCCAACAACCCTAAAGTGGTACTTGAGAGTCCCGACACGCGTAAAATGAGCATGAAAATTACAGGTGTGTCGTTAAAGATGGAGGGGAACGCGATTCACGCTCGTGAAGCGCATACAATCCTCGTTTAATGCACGTGCAGACTTAAAGTAGCGAAAGGTGAGACCTGCTCACATGATCTCTTCCAACAACAATCTCGCGGATATCAAGGTCGTCGGCGTCGGCGGTGGCGGCGTCAACGCCGTGAACCGCATGATCGAAGAAGGCTTAAAGGGCGTCCAATTCGTCGCCATAAACACCGACTCCCAGGCGCTGATTTTCTCCGATGCCGATACCAAGCTCGACATCGGCCGCGAGGCCACCCGCGGATTGGGCGCAGGCGCTAACCCTGAGGTGGGCAAGACCTCCGCGGAAGACCACAAGTCCGAAATCGAGGACGCCTTGCAGGGCTCCGATATGGTCTTCGTTACCGCCGGCGAGGGCGGCGGCACCGGTACGGGCGCTGCACCCGTAGTCGCTTCCATCGCGAAGAAGATGGGCGCGCTGACCGTGGGCGTTGTCACCCGCCCCTTCAAGTTCGAGGGCGCGCGCCGTACCCGCCAGGCCATGGCCGGCATCGAGGAGCTGCGCGAGGTTTGCGATACCCTCATCGTTATTCCAAATGACCGCCTGATGCAGCTCGGTGGGGAAGAGCTTTCCATCGTGGAAGCCTTCCGCGCGGCCGATGAGGTTCTGCACAATGGTGTCCAGGGTATTACCAACCTGATCACCATCCCGGGCATGATCAACGTCGACTTTGCTGACGTTCGCTCCGTCATGTCTGATGCCGGCTCCGCCCTGATGGGCATCGGCTCCGCACGGGGCGATAACCGCGCCATGACTGCCGCCGAGCAGGCCATCAATTCGCCGCTATTGGAATCCACGATGGAAGGCGCCAAGGGCGTGCTGCTGTCCATCGCCGGCGGCTCTGACCTGGGCCTGCACGAGGTTAACTCCGCGGCCTCCATGGTCGAAGAGCGTGCCGACGAAGACGTCAACCTCATCTTCGGCACCATCATCGATGACACCTTGGGCGATGAAATCCGCATCACCATCATCGCCACCGGTTTCGATGCCGAGGCCAATGCCGCCCAGGCAGCATCTTCACAGCGTGCTCCCGAGCAGCGCAAGCCCGGCTCGCTCTTTGATAACCGCGACCGCGAGTCCGGCAACTCCGCCACCCCGGCACCTACCCAACCCGCCGCCGATGACTACGCACCGCGCCACTCCTATGAGCCGCGCGCCGGCCAGGACCGTGGCGTAGAAGAACGCCGCGCTGATGAGCGCCGCGTGGACGATCGCCGCTACGACGACCGCCGCGTGGAAGAACGCCGCCCCGAGGAGCGCCGCAGCGAGTCTGGCGGCCTGTTCACCAACTCCGATCGCTTCCGCGAGGAGCGTCGCGAAGACTACCGCCTGTCTCGGCCAAGTCAGCGCCGCGATGATGATGGCGATGATGATCTCGATGTGCCGTCCTTCATGCGCTAAGCGCAAACCGCTACGCTGGTGTGCATGCCAGTAAACGAGGAACATCGCACCAGCCGCCCCGTCCGCATGGTTTTTACCAGCCGTGCAGGCGGGGCGTCTGCATATCCATATGAGTCTTTCAATCTTGGCGGGCACGTCGGCGACGAACCAGCCAACGTCGCGGCCAACCGCGAGCGCCTCCTGCGCGTGACCGGGCTCGAGAATATCGTGTGGATGGAACAGCTCCACACCAATACGGTCACCGTCATCGACGGCCCGCGCGATACCCCGGTTCCAGCCACGGATGCGGTGGTGACCACGCAGCGCCGGCTTGGCCTCGGCGTCCTCGTCGCCGATTGCACGCCCGTGCTGCTTGTCGATGTCCCCGCCGGCGTCATCGCCGCCGTGCACGCCGGCCGGCTCGGCGCCCGCAACGGCATCGTGGTCAATACCGTGCGCGAGATGCAGAAACTAGGCGCTCAGCCGGAGCGAATCCAGGTGGTCATGGGCCCGGCCGCATCTGGGAAAAGCTACGAGGTTCCGGAAGAAATGGCCAACGATGTCGAACGGCGCCTTCCCGGCTCGAAGTGCAAGACCTCGAAAGGGACGTGGGGCATCGACGTGCGCGCTGGGCTTATCCGCCAATTGATGGGCCTGGGCATTACCAATATCGATTCTGATCCGCGCTGCACCATTGAGGACACGGATTTCTTTTCTTATCGCCGCGAAGGAACCACTGGCCGCCAGGCCGGTGTGATTTGGTTGGAGGCTAATCATGAGTAACCGGAAACAAGAACTGGCAGATAACCTCGCCGCAACAAAGGAACACATTAGCGCCATCGCCGCCGAGCATGAGCGCCCGGCACCGCAATTGCTGGTCGTGACCAAGTTCCATCCCGCAGAGGACATCGCCCTTTTGGCTGAGCTCGGGGTGGAAGACGTCGCGGAAAACCGCGAGCAAGAAGCCCGGGCAAAGGCACAGGAGCTAGAGCAGCTGCGCTTTCACATGATTGGCCAGATTCAAACCAAGAAGGCCAACCACGTCGCGCGGTGGGCTACTAGTGTGCATTCGGTGGATTCGGTGAAGCTGGCCAACGCGCTGGACCGCGGCGTGAGCCTGGCAAAAGAACGCGGCCAGCGAGAGAACAACCTCCCAATATTCATTCAGGTTTCTGCCGATGGCGATACGTCGCGCGGGGGAGTAATCCGCGAGGAATTGGATGAGGTGATCGAGTCCGTCGAGGCGGCGGAGCACCTAGAATTCGCCGGGCTCATGGTGGTTCCTCCTCTCGATGCCGATGCGAGGGAAGTATTTTCCACGGTGCGCGCAGACGTGGATCGCCTGTCCGAACGCCTTGGCCGGCAGCTCAAACTATCAGCCGGGATGAGTGCAGATATGGATGCGGCGATTGCTGCGGGCACCGATATTGTGCGTGTCGGAACCAGCATCATGGGAAAGCGCCCAGTAGGTTAAAAATATCGCAAAAGCGCATTTCACAGCGTAAATCACATGAGTCACATCATTCACATTTGCGCGCTTGAACTTGAACAAATTTAGGTCAGAGGGAGACCCAAAATGTCATTCATTGATAGGACGAAGAATTTCTTCGGGCTTGGTCCGATGGATTTCGAAGAAGACGACGCCTACTACAACGACGAGCCGCGTTACGCGGGCAACGGAGCTGCCACTTCTGCGGCCTACGCCCCACGCCGCGCCCCGCAGGCCTATGAGCCAACCCCAGCGCCTGCGCCCGTCGAGGAGAAGTTCGTTCCGACTATCGTGGCAATCTCCTTGACCTCGTTCAACGATGCCGCCAAGGTGGGCGAACCCTTCCGCGATGGCGATGCAGTGGTCTTTGAGCTTACCGATGCCGAGCGCGGAACCGCCAAGCGCTTCATCGACTTCGCCGCAGGCCTCTGCTTCGGCCTGGAAGGCCGCATGCTCAACCTGTCGAAGGGCATGGACACCCAGCGCAAGGTATTCGCCGTCGTGCCTAAGTCCGCTGATATTGCCAAGCCTGAACTAGAGCGCGCCGCCGGTCTGCGCTAGGTTCGCGGGCTAGGTAAAACGACGCACATCCCATTAACCCCCGTACGGTGCGCAATGCGCACGTGCGGGGGACTATTCGATAGGCTGAGTAATCGTGACTGAAATTGGAATTATTCTCATCTTCTTGGTGAGGGTTTATACATGGGTATTGATCGCCCGGATTATTATTGAGATGATTCAATCTTTCTCGCGGCAATTCAACCCGCCGCGCTGGTTCATGATCATCGCTGAGCCCCTTTTCGCCATCACGGATCCGCCGGTCAAGGCGCTGCGCCGGGTCATTCCTCCGCTGCAGATGGGTGGAATCGCGCTAGATGTTTCCGTCTTAGTGCTGTTTTTCATCCTGTCGTTCCTGACGCTTTTCCTGCAGGTAATTTTCTTGTAGGACGACCCCGCATCACCCCGTAACCTGTGGTAGACATTGAGAGTCAGCGTTACGTCCATTATTGTGGACTTTCGGTTACAATAAAATGCGATAATCCGTATCATGAACCACATATAACTTTGTGGGGAAGGTTTAGATAAACTGGAACCGCAGCTCCTAAGGCCCTGGAACCTCCGGGGTTCTATCAACTCGAAGGGGAAGACAAGTCATGCCACTGTCACCAGCTGATGTACACAACGTCGCGTTCAGCAAGCCGCCGATTGGCAAGCGTGGCTACAACGAGGATGAGGTAGATCAGTTCCTCGACCTCGTTGAGGACGCCCTTGCCCAACTGCAGGATGAGAACGAAGACCTGCAGGCGCAGGTGAGCGATCTTAGCTCAGGCGCCAAGGCCGGCGGAGCAGGGGCTGGTGCCGCAGCCGCCGCAACCTCCGGTGCAGATGAAGAAGCTCTGCGCAAGGAGATTGAGGCCAAGCTGCGTGCTGAATATGAAACCAAGTTGGCAGATTCCAAGTCCGAGGTCTCTCGCGCTAAGGAAGAAACCAAGAAGGCCCAGGAGCAGGTAAAGGCCGCCCAGGCCGAGGCCGCAAAGGTCAAGGAAAGCGGTGCCGATGCCACCGCAGCGGGTGCTACCGCCGCCGCTAATACCGCCGAGCTTAAGGCTGCTCGCGACGAGGCAGCAAAGGCCAAGAAGGAAGCCGAGGAGGCTCGCGCAGAGGCTAAGCAGGCCAAGGAGAAGCTGGAGTCTTCCCAGCGCGAGAATGAGAACCTGAAGAAGTCCGCTTCTGCCGCTGGTTCCTCCAACTCGGCCGCCTCCAGCGCCGCAGCGGCCGCCGCAGGTGCTGGTGCAGCACAGGGTGCAGACGGCCTGGCTACCCCTGATACCCACATGCAGGCAGCGCGTGTGCTGGGCTTGGCCCAGGAGATGGCGGATCGCCTGACCTCTGAGGCTCGCGCCGAGTCTGAGTCCATGCTGACCGAGGCCCGCACGGCCGCAGAAAAGCAGCTTTCTGATGCCGACTCTCGTTCTAAGGCACAGCTTGCCGAGGCGCAGAAGAAGTACGACGCTCAGGTGCAGGATGCAGAAACCCGCTCCAAGAAGCTGGTTTCTGAGGCAGAGGAGAAGGCTCAGCAGACCGAGTCCGATGCTTCCTCCCGCGCCGAGGCGCAGATTCGCCAGGCGGAGGAGAAGGCCGCATCGCTGCAGGCCGATGCCGAGAAGAAGCACACCGAAGTCATGAACACCGTCAAGCAGCAGCAGACCGCCTTGGAGGCGCGCATCTCCGAGCTGCGCACCTTCGAGCGCGAGTACCGTACCCGCTTGAAGACCCTCCTCGAGTCCCAGCTGGAAGAGCTCGAGACCCGCGGAACCGCCGCACCAAACGGCGATGCCGGCAAGAACTAAGTAGCCGGTTGGCAGTAACTAAGCCAAAATAGTTACCCGTAGCGCCCACGCCTCTAGGGGAGTGGGCGCTATTGTGGTTTTATCCACCTCGCTATGATTGTTCCCATAGCTACTTTTACCCCCTCTGAGAGGAACTGACATGCTCGTTGCTGCCCTCGTCCTTGCCCTTGTGGCCTTCGTGGCTTTGGTGATGTATGTCTTAAACACCGCCGATTGGGCGTTGTACCTTGTCTTCATCGCAGCGGGCTCCGGCATCGTGTTGTTTATTATCGACTGGGCGCGCAAGTACCGTGCGGATAATAACGCCCTTGAAGAAGACCTGTCCCAAGGCTGGAAACAGAACTAGGCCCAGAGCCGTCCAGGATCGCTCAGCCTTGATCCGGCTGGGTCAGGCTGGGGTAGATTCGGCCATGTTCCGTCAGAAGTATCAGCTCCCGCCATTGCGGCATGCCAAATTAGGCGCACGGCGGCGCCTCGTCTAGCCGGTGGGGTCCAACGCCAGTGCCAGCCGCACTAACCGCACCACCCCAACTGCCCGCACCGCCCGCAATCATCCGCACCATCTGCGGTTTACCGGATCGCGGTTTCCTCGGATCCCCCGGAACCCGCGTCCGGTTCCTGAATCCCGTTCCTGCGGCGGTCCCCTCCGGGGACCCGCCACGAACCCCCGTAAAAGATCTAACTAATCTGGGGGCTCCCACCTGATCGTCCCATTCCGGCGAACGAGGTGCCCGCGCAGTGGCGGGGCATTGGGGTCATCGTCGTTGACCCCGTTGTGGTAGGCGCAGGCTGTGGATAAGTTACCTATGTTGGTCAACCCACCGTGCAACCACGGCTCCAAATGATGAATCTGACATTCGTCTGCGGGCTTGTTGCACCGCGGCCACGGGCAGATTGGGTTTTCTGCCGCGGCCATCAGGCGTTGTTTCGCATTGGCGAAGCGCTCCGTGCGGTACAGGTTCACCGCTCCCTCATAGGGACTAATGAGGGTAATCAGCCCGCGTTCCTTCAGCGCGCGCTCGAGGTACTCGGCGCCGGTAAGAGTAGCGCCATTGGTCATTTGGAGCTGGATTTCCTCGCCATCGCCGTTGATGATGCGCACGTAGTCATCCAGGTTGACCAGGACATTGGTCATCACCGTGGTCTTTACGGCGGAGCCGCCGCCGAAAAAGGTCTGTTCCACTGCCTCGAGCGGCTCCTTGCCGCTCTCTTTTAGCGCGGCATGAAGATCCGCAATAAGCGAGGAACGCGCATCGATGGCCAGGGTCCACGGCGCGTTCTTGCGGCGAATGATGCGCACCCCAGGCTTAACCTTCTTCTTTTTCGCAGGTAGCTTGGATTTTGCCAGTTTTTCTAGATCCGCCGTGCCGGCGTTGGTGGTGCAGAGCTGCTCGCGGAGAAGCCAGGCATCGAAAAGCGTGGGCATCTTGCGGGCATACTTTTCGATGATGGACAACGCCACGATGGAATGGCCATTGCGCCGGGCACCGTCCATGGCTCGCCGGCGCCGGCCGGTGAATTTGGTGTTTCCGCAATAAGCCTCTTTGAGCAGGATAAGCTCCCGCGCCGTGTGCTCCGGCGCGCCATGCGCCCGCAGATCGTCCTCAGACAGGCCAGTGCACCCGGCGACAATATCCATCCCCGGGGCCATAGCTGCTAAGTAATTCTCGAGCGCGGTCATGCTTCATAATCTATGGCCACGCACAACCGCGTACAACAGGAAAATTTCTACCTGTGGATAACTTTTGTGCACAGCGTTCGTGTGGCGCTATACTGGCGGGCACATGCGATGATCCGGCCATCACCGGGGGAGCAATTCAGAAGAACGGTCATAAGGCTCAGTAGAACTGAACGGGTGGGACCGTTATCTCCTTCACCGAAATGAAGCGGAGCTTTCAGCTCAAGCAGGGTGGTACCGCGAGCCACTGGCCCGTCCCTGCATCAAGTTATAGCGTGAAGGAAGACAATGGTGAAAAAGATTTACCCCAAGGTCGATATGACCGGCGGCTCGAGCCGCTTCCCGGACATGGAAGAAGAAGTCCAGAAGTACTGGAAGCAGGACGATACGTTCCAGGCTTCTTTGGAAAAGACCAAGGACTGCCCCGAATACATCTTTTATGACGGCCCTCCCTTTGCCAATGGCCTGCCGCACTACGGCCACCTGTTGACCGGATACGTGAAGGATATCGTGCCGCGTTACCGCACGATGGCCGGAAATTACGTCCCCCGCGTCTTCGGCTGGGATACCCACGGCTTGCCCGCGGAGCTGGAGGCAGAAAAGCAGCTCGGGATCACCGATAAAGCCCAGATCGAGGACATGGGCCTGGACAAGTTCAACGAGTACTGCGCTAAGTCGGTGCTGGAATACACCGATGAGTGGGAAGATTACGTTAACCGCCAGGCGCGCTGGGTGGACTTTGATAATGGCTACAAGACCATGGATATCAACTTCATGGAATCGGTCATGTGGGCCTTCAAGGAGCTGTATGACAAGGGCCTAATCTACAAGGGCTTCCGCGTTCTGCCTTACTCTTGGGCGGAGCATACCTCCTTGTCCAACCAGGAAACGCGCTTGGATGATTCCTATAAGATGCGCCAGGATCCCACCTTGACTGTGACTTTCCCGGTCGCAGGTGCTCGCGAGGGCACCGCGGCGGAGAAGACATTGGCGGATTACCCCGCGCTTGCCGATGCCTCCTTCCTCGCCTGGACCACCACCCCCTGGACCCTGCCGTCCAACGAGGCGCTGGCGGTTCACCCGGAGGTCTCTTACGCACTATTTAAGGCCACCGACGGCGAATTCGCTGGCCGCACGTTCATCATGGCTGAAAACCTGCTGGGTACCCTGGAAAAGGAGCTGGGTGAGGCGCAGGTGCTGGGCACCTTCACCGGCGCGCAGCTTGAGGGCTTTAAGTACGAGCCGATCTTCGGATTTTTCCCAGACCTGCGCAATGCCTACCAGGTACTGTTGGCGGACTACGTCACCACCGAAGACGGTACGGGTGTTGTCCACCAGTCGCCCGCCTTTGGTGAAGACGATATGAATACCACCAACGAGTACGACATCGAGTTGGTGGTCCCAGTGGATGAGGACGGTAAGTTCACCTCCCAGGTGCCGCCGTACGAGGGTCAGCTGGTCTTCGATGCGAATAAGTCCATCATCAAGGACCTCAAGGCCGCTGGGCGAGTGGTGCGCCACGTCACCATCGAGCACTCCTACCCGCACTCTTGGCGCTCGGGCGAGCCGCTTATCTACATGGCGCTGCCCGCATGGTTTGTGAAGGTCACCGAATTCCGCGATCGCATGGTGGAGCTTAACCACAACAAGATCGAGTGGCTGCCGGAGCACATCCGCGATGGCCAATTTGGCAAGTGGCTGGAAGGCGCCCGCGACTGGAATATCTCCCGCACCCGCTACTGGGGCGCGCCCATCCCAGTGTGGATGTCCGATAATGACGAGTACCCGCGCATGGACGTCTACGGCTCTTTGGATGAGCTGGAGAGGGACTTCGGCAAGCGCCCGGAGTCGCTGCACCGCCCGCACATCGATGAGCTGACCCGCCCCAACCCGGATGATCCCACCGGTAAGTCCACGATGCGCCGCGTGCCGGACGTGCTGGACTGCTGGTTCGAATCCGGCTCCATGCCGTTTGCGCAAAAGCACTACCCGTTTGAAAATA
The DNA here is from genome assembly GCF_046717465.1 of Corynebacterium limaceinasi. Lineage (NCBI taxonomy): Bacteria > Bacillati > Actinomycetota > Actinomycetes > Mycobacteriales > Corynebacteriaceae > Corynebacterium > Corynebacterium limaceinasi. The sequence goes on along the minus strand of NZ_CP177100.1, from coordinate 1,708,444 downwards.
AGGAGTGGTTTGAAACCCACTCGCCGGCGGACTTCATCGTGGAGTACTCCGGGCAAACCCGCGGTTGGTTCTACCTGCTGCACGTGCTGTCCACTGCGCTCTTTGATCGCCCGGCATTCAAGAAGGTCGTGGCCCACGGCATCGTCTTGGGCAATGACGGGCTTAAGATGTCCAAGTCCAAGGGCAACTACCCGGATGTCAACGAGGTCTTTGACCGCGATGGTTCCGATGCCATGCGCTGGTTCCTGATGTCCTCGCCCATCCTGCGCGGCGGCAACCTCATCGTTACCGAGCAGGGTATCCGCGAGGGCGTGCGCCAGGCGCTGCTTCCCATCTGGAATGCGTACACCTTCCTGCAGCTCTACGCCGAGCAGGAGGCGAAGTTCGATACGAGCTCCACGCACGTGCTCGACCGCTACATCCTGGCTAAGACCCACGACCTTGTGGCCAACGTCGATGCAGCGCTGGCGGGGACCGATATCGCCACCGCCACCGAAGAGGTGCGCCTTTTCGCTGACGTGCTGACCAACTGGTACGTCCGCCGCTCCCGCGATCGCTTCTGGGGCGGCGAGGATGCCAACCCGGAGGCCTTCAATACCCTCTACACCGTGTTGGAGACCACCACGTGCGTGGTTGCCCCGTTGCTTCCGCACGTCGCCGAGGTCATCTACCGCGGCCTGACCGGTGAGCGCTCCGTCCACCTGGCTGATTTCCCCAAGGCCGAGGACTACCCCGCGGATGCGGACCTGGTGTCTGCCATGGACGCTACCCGCGCGGTGGCATCGGCTGCGTCCTCGGTGCGCAAGGCCAATAAGCTGCGCAACCGCCTGCCGCTGCCGAAGCTCACCGTGGCCTTCGCGGGTTCGCAGAGCCTAGCGGACTTCGCCGACATCATCCGCGACGAGGTCAATGTCAAAGAGGTTGAGCTTACTGACGATGTCGATTCCGTCGGTACCTTCCAGGTGGTCTGCAACGCCAAGGTTGCCGGCCCGCGCTTGGGCAAGGATGTCCAGCGGGCCATCAAGAATCTTAAGGCGGGCAACTACGAGCGTCGCGGCGATGAGGTCGTGGTTGACGGGGACATCGTCTTGAGCCCTGAGGAATACACCGAGCGTTTGCAGGCGGCGAACCCGGACTCCACGGCCCGCATCGAGGGCCTGGATGGCCTCGTCGTCCTGGATACCGAGGTTACCGAAGAGCTCGAGGCCGAAGGCTGGGCCGCCGATGTCATCCGTGGCTTGCAGGATGCCCGCAAGAACTCCGGCTTCGACGTATCTGACCGCATCTCCGTGGTCCTTTCCGTGCCCGAAGAAAAGAAGGAGTGGGCGCTGCGTCACGCTGACACCATCGCTGGCGAGGTGCTGGCTACGGAGTTCTCCGTAGTCACCGAGCAGCTTGCCGATGCCCACGATATCCTCACCGGAGTCACCGCCACCGTAGCCAAGAACTAAGAGCACACAGGCTAAACGTTAAGCGGCCCGGCCGGATGCTATCTACAGCGTTCGACTGGGCCGCTTTGCGCACTTATCAATCGGTGGGTTCAATATGCGTAAGAATTAAAATAAAAGAAGAAATGGGGATGTGGACTTTGTTGTGGGGCTTGCTGGAGAAGCTGAAGTAATCGGTGGTCTCTGTTTAGCGAGGACGCCATTGTCAGCCTTGACATCATGTACGAAAGCCGTGTTCATTAAGTGATCTCGCACACTTTTTCGGGTATACACTTTTGGGTAAAAAGCAATATGGTTTACTAATCTTGCGTTTAAAAACGTAAATAGCACGATAGAGATCGTGTTATTCCGCTTTCTGCGGTGTCCGCCCGCGCTTTACATTTTTGAAAGCACATCGTGGCATACAGGGCCCGTAGTTCGAAGTACCCCTTGGAAGGTTCGTATGAAACTCAATAAGCGTGTTCTCGCTTCTGCAGCTATCTCTGCATCTCTCGTGGCTACCGCAGTTACCCCAGTTGCTTGGGCTACTGGTGAGCATCTTAACTGTGCACAGAACTTCCGAGCCGGCGTCGATTTCGATGCTGGCATCAATGCCAACGTTGCGGAGCATCTGCAGCGTAACTGCAAGTTGAGTGTGGGTCAGATCACTGAGCTAAGTGTTAGCGAAATGGCACAGACAGCTAGGGAACTCTTGGGGAAAGACAACACGCCTCTTTATTCTGAAGAAGAGTTGAAGCGTTTGTCACATTCTGAGGTTGTCAGGGAAGCGCGGATCAATGGCATTTCTTCCGACGATGATGGCAAGGGTCCTGCTGAAGGCGGACAGCAGTCAGAGGCTCCTCTAATGGTGAATGATGTCAAAGCAGGGGACAGGGAAATCACTGGCTCGGTGTTTTGCTCCCAGGTCAAAAGAAGACAGTTCAAGTTACTTTCCCAAACTTCAGGGCATTAACTACGGACCTACATCTTAAGGAAAATCTGCTGAGGAAGGTGGAGCCTCTAATGGTAAAGCTGTCACCTTTAAATTCGACGTTCCTGAAGGGATTAACCTAAAGGCAGGTGAAACACTACTCTTTAGTTCGCTATATGATTCCTTGGCTCCGGACGATAGCAAGAGCAAAGCCATACCAGTAGTTGTTAAACCTGCGGATGTGGCCGAGGAGGAAGGCCCAGATTCTGGGGACTCTGAAGGCGAATTCCCGTTCGCTGTTTCCGCGGAAGTAAATGACATCAAGGCAGGAGACAAAAAGGTTACCGGTAAGGTTCGTTTGTACCCAGGCCAAGAGGTGGAAATTGAGGCTTATTTCCCCGGCGGAAGGATTCAGACAACCGTCGTGAAGCTGGAGAAAAAGTCTGCACAGAAGGGCCAAGTTCCTGAAGGTGAGTTTGTCCCGTTTGAAATCGATGTACCTGCAGACGTCAAGTTAATGGCAGGTGACAAGGTATCCGTTTCTCCGATCCCTCATGTCACGGATCCGAAAACCGGTGAAAGCAACAGCGTAGGGCTCATTGTGAAGGCTGCTGATAAGGGCAGCGAGTCGCAACCCGACCAGACCTCTGGTAACGGTAATGGCAAGGGCAAAGAGGGAGGCAGCGGTTCCACAAAGCCGGCACAGCCATCGGTTCCGGGCGCTGATGATAGCCCTGGTGCTGGAGAAGGCAGCTCTAAGTTTGGCAAGGTCTTTGAAGTAATTCCTGGTTTGGGTGCTTTGGTGGAAGGTGTTGCCAAGTTCTTCAACAAGAACTCAGGCCTCGCTCGCCTCTTGCAACCGCTGCGTAACTTCTTCTCACTGTTTAAGTTCTAATCTCGTCTGAGTTAGTGGATTAGTGCGGGCTTGATGCGCGGACTAGGCTACCGACAGTGACTGAACCGGAGCCCTCCATGAGGAGGTGCTCCGGTTTCTGTGTTGTCTGGCCAAATGTTGCGGGACTTGGCCTAGCGCACTGGGCCGGGCAGGTGTGACGCGGGCTTGTTTTAGGGACCGGTAAGGCGGTACCAGGTACCGGGGTGGCGGTAGCCGCCCGGTAGCCGGTTTTACCCCCGCTTATCGTTTGGACCGTTGACGTTGCTTGAGCTGTTTGCTAAGTGTTCCCCTTTCTTCTTGGAAGTCGTCACGGGTGCGCATGTCTTCACCGATGAGGGTGAGTTTGCTGCCGTTGTTTGCAAGTCGGGATAGGACAGCGTCGGCGATCGCGTTTTCACTAAAGACGCTGTACCAGTATTCCGGCTCGTGCTGGCTGACGATGACGGTTGAGGAATGCTCCCGCTTGACCAGGAGGTTGAATACCTGGGCTAAGGCGAAGGCAGATACGTCCGTGGCCAGGAAGTCGTCGATGACCAACACAGCCGGCTTTGTCAGTTCCTCAAGGAGGGCTTTGCGCTCATAGGCAGCGTCGGCTGTGGCGTCGAACTCGTCGGCTAAGTCGGCGAGTCTAAAGTAGCGTGCGGTTAGTTTATGCCGGCACGCAGCCACGGCTAGGCCTTGGGCGAGGAAGCTTTTGCCGGTGCCGGTAGCTCCCACGATGGTTAGATCTCTGCCGTAGGTAATCCAGTCGCAGGTAGCTAACCGCTCAATACGGTCTGGAGTGATCCCTCGGTTGCTGTGTGCTTCAAAGCGTTCCAAAGCCGCAAGCGCGTTGGGTAGCTTGGCGGCTTTGACGAGTTTTTCGATTACTTTCGAATCACGTGCAGCTACCTGAGCATCGAGAGCTTCTTTGATCTTGTCTTCAAAGGAGTCCAAGTCACGACTGGGATCGTTGACGATCTCCTGCAGCGTCGTGGCAAACACACGCATCCCGCGAAGAGAACCGAGCAGTTCGAAGTCTTCATCGGTAAGAGCCATGGCTATACCTTCCATTCTTTATCAGTGAAGGCAAACGCCCCGGCCCCGCGTACATGCGACACAGAGTCCGGCGTGTCCGCCGTGGGCTGTTGGCGGTGCGCACGCGTAGTGTCGATGGCCGTCGACAGTGGTACATCGGTGGGCAAATACGCCTGTGCTGCGGCCTGTTTTAGATCCTTGAGCTCTTGGGCTACTTTGTTGACGCTGGGGACTGCTTTGCGCGATAACAGCTGACCACAGGCTTGTTCGAGTTCGATTCGGGAGTAATCCTTCGATAGGTTCAGTACGCCCAGAACGCTAGAATATGCTTGGGCTTCGACTTTACGAGCGTTAAACATCTGGCCGATGAGCTGTGCTGTCGCGGTCCCAATACTTTTCGCCCAGTCTTCCAAGCGTTGCCGGTTCCACTGGGTGTTTAAGTCCTTATGGTTGTCGGGGACATGCTCATCCAAGGTGGAGTAGCCATAATTAGCAGGGGCAATACGATGTGAAGCAACAATCTCACCGTCGTAGAAGACATCCAGATAGTCATCAAAAAGTTGCACGTCGACGAACTTGCCCGCTAGCTTCCACGGCACTGAATACCAGTGATTGGCGATCCGGATGTGGTAGTTCATTGCGACCTTGGACTTCTTCCACCGCGACCACGACCACCGCCGGTCGGGCAATGGGCGCAGCAGCTGTTGCTCATGGTCTTCAAACAACTGGCGACGAGAGATATCCTGCCCGCGGAAGGGACGGCGATCGTTGATGAAATCGCTTTGGTCCTCGAGGGCCTTATTGAGCATGTCGAAACTGTAGAACTCCTGGTCGTCGAGGTATTCCACGCACCATTGCTGGGCAATATCCACGGCCTTTTCAACATTCGCCTTATACCGCGGCCGGTAGCCTTTCGCCGCAGTAATACCTATCTGATAGAAATCGGCAAATGTAGAATACTCCGCAACCGGGATACGCCCCCGCAGCCCACAGGAAATCTGTTGCGTGGCTGTGAGCGCGTTATCCGGGATCAACCGCAGCGGACAACCACCGAAATACTCCAAAGCCGCACGGTGGGCTAAAAGCCACGACCGCATTTTTTGATCCGGCCACGCCGATACATGCATCATTCCTGAGTGCGGCAATGAAGCTACAAACAAGTGCGCGGTAACCCGCTGGCCTGAGACAGGATCCACAACGACCATTCCATCGCCCGACCAGTCCACCATGAGCTCGTCACCGGGATCGTGATTCAGTTGCGCTGACAGCTGATGAACATCGACATAATGCTCAAACAGCGAACAGTACTGTCGATACGAATAATGACGCTGACCAGTACCAACAGGGAACTCCAGGTACTTGGCGTGCGCGACTTTCAACGTCACGCGCTTGCCAGAGACCATCCGCTCAGCAACCTTTTTGAAATCCGGTGCGAGGAACTCCGCATCGTTGCGACGCCGGTTATCCGGAAATAGCTCCTCTAACTGGGCATTCGACAATCCAGCAATCCCACGAGCATCGAGTCGATGGTCCCTTACAACGCGACTGGCCTTATCAATCGTCGACTTCGAGACCCCTAAATCGGCTCGAATCTGGTTCCAGGAACGATTCCCGGCAACCAAGGCAAACATGATGGCACGGTAATCCGTCACCACCATCACTCCTTCCACGTGAACGCGACCCACGCGTACACACTGCGTGGGCCGTCCACTAAAGAGTGCCTAAAAACTACCCCCGGTACCCGATATCCGCACCGGTCGGTACTCGATACCGCCCTACCGGTACTAAATAGCGTCGCGCGTCACAGGTGGGCGCGCCAGCCGTGAATCACGTTGATGAGGCAGCATGCGGCGAGAAGGGAGCCGATGAGGAATAGCGCCGTGAAGCCAATGTAGGGGGCTAGGGCGCTGAAGGCCATGGGAATAAAGAAGCCGGTATAGGACACGGAATAGAACACGGCGGTAAGGCCGGCGAGGTCATCTTTTCCGGCGATGCGCTGGACCTCGGAAAGGCCGGCGACAAGTGCTAGGCCGTAGCCGGCGCCCATGACGGCGGCGCTGGTGATACCGAGCGGGAGGGAAAGCGTGCGCGCGGCGATGGCGCCGAAGATGGTGCCGGCGGTAATGACGGCCATGGCAACGGCGGAGGCCCGGGCGGAGCGGTGGGTATCGATGACCTTGCCAAACATTTGGATGCCGACGCCGCAGCCCAGCGTAATGACGGTCATGAGGCCGGAAAAGGCGATGGGGGCATCGCCGGCGGAATCGGAAAGCAGCTGGGGCAAGAGGGCATAGGCAGCACCCGCGCAGCCGAATACCCAGGGGGCTACGGGAAGGACGATGCGGGAAAAACGGCGGTGCGCGGCAGAAGGAATGTGCAGCATGTGCAACATATCGCGGATGCTTAAATCCAGGAACGTGTCCTTGACGGTTGCGCCGCGGGGCGGGCGGGTCTCAGGGGTCTTCAACAGCCACACCGCGGTAATAACGGTGAGCAGGATGTGCAAGACATAGGCCAAGTGGGTGGGCCACGGGCCCCATTGCGCCAACACCGAGGCCAGGGCGGCGCCGATAAGGAAGCCCACGGTAAGGCACATCGATGCCTTTCGGGGACCTGCGGCGGGGTCACCGCCGGAGCGGGTGATGAGCTCGGAAATCCAGGTGGAGCCGACCGCCATGACGATGCCCAGCGCCAGGCCACACAGCACGCGGCCGGCGGCGATGATGAGGGGTTCTTCGGGCGCGATGGACAGCAGGAACGACCCGGCCAGGGAGAGCGGTGCGGCGGGCAGCATCGTGGGGCGGCGGCCGATATAGTCCGACAGTGGCCCGGAGATAAGCAGTGCGGGCACGATGCCGATGACGTAGGCCGCCAGGAGGCCGTTGACGGTGACCTGCGAGAAGTGGGATTGCTCGCGGTACATCACGAGCAGGGGAGTAAATTCATTGCCACCCCAGGCAACGGCCACCATGCTGCCTGCAACGGGTAACCAGTCGCGATTGGCGGGGTCTTGACTCATAGTTGATCCTTCGAATTTTTCAGGTGCGAGCGGAGTGCAGAAAGGTAGGCGGGCAGGTTGGCGGTGCGGAGGGCATCGGCAAGCACGCGGTGCTGATCGACGAACGCGCGGGCCCGCGCCACATTGCGCCCGATGGCGGTGGCGGTAAAGCGCTGCTGGCGCTCGCGCAGCTGGTAGCCAACATTGGCCAGCAGGCTATTGCCGGCGCTATCCATGATGATTTGGTGGAATTGGGCATCCAGGCGCGTGTATTCGCGGAGATCCTCGGCATCCAAAGCGGCGTCTTGGGCCGCAATGTTTTCTTGCAGGCGCTTGGCGATGCCCCCACGTTCTGCCTCGCCTAGCTCGCAGATCTTTTCGGCACTGTGGGCATCGACAAGCAGGCGAGCCTCGTAGACCTCCCGGATTTCTTGGGGGCTAATTGGCACAACCAGCGCGCCGCGCTTGGGATAAAGCTGCAAAAAGCCCTCGAGCTCCAGGCGCAGGAAAGCCTCGTGAGCCGGGGTCCGGCTGACTCCTACCTCGGCCGCGAGCGCGGCTTCTGACAGCATTTGCGTGGAATCGATGGTGCCGTCGATGATCCTTTCTTTAACCAATTCATAAACCCGCTCCGCGGCAGGCTGCATGCTTGTATCGCTCATGCATACATCTTGCATACAAGTTAGTTTAAGCGTCAACCTATTCCCAATTCCGGGGTTGGCGTGGCTTAGACTGGAGGGCATGCAACGTTGGGTCTTACACATCGATATGGATGCGTTTTTCGCCTCCGTCGAGCAACTGACCCGACCGACTTTGCAGGGCCGGCCGGTGCTCGTCGGTGGGGTTGGCGGCCGCGGGGTCGTCGCCGGCGCGTCCTATGAGGCGCGCGAGTACGGCGCGCACTCGGCGATGCCGATGTATCGCGCCCAGCAATTGGTGGGCCTGCGCGCGGTGGTGGTCAGCCCGCGCCGGGCGGTGTATTCGGCGGCCTCGCGCCGGGTATTTGAGATCATTTCTCAGCACGTCGAGGTCATCGAGCAGCTATCCATCGATGAGGCCTTTATGGAGCCAGAGGCGCTGGTGGGTGCGACGGCGGACGAGGTACAACAGTGGGCGGACGGCCTGCGCGCGCTCATCCGCGAGGAAACGGGCCTGCCGTGTTCCATCGGTGCGGGCTCCGGCAAGCAATTTGCCAAGATCGGCTCCGGTGAAGCCAAACCCGATGGCACCTATGTCATCCCAGCGGAAAAGCAGCTGGAGATGCTCCATCCGCTCGCGGTGGGGAAGCTGTGGGGCGTCGGGCCGGTTACGGAGGCCAAGCTCAAGGGCATCGGGGTGGAGACCATCGGCGCGCTGGCCGCCATGACCCAAAAGGAGGTGGAAATCTCCATCGGCAGCGTCGTCGGATTGCAGCTGTGGCAGCTGGCGCAAGGCATCGACGATAGGGAAGTGGCACCGCGCGCGATTTCCAAGCAGATCTCCACGGAGCATACCTATTCCAAGGACCTGCTGACGGTACCGGATGTGGATGCGGCGATTACCCGCGCGGCCGAGGGCGCGCATCGCCGCCTGCTTAAAGATGGCCGCGGCGCGCGAACCGTGACGGTCAAGCTGCGAATGGCAGATTTCCACATCGAATCGCGCTCGACCACCCTGGCCTATGCCACCGATGACCTAGAGGTATTGACTGCCGCCGCCTTCAAGCTGGCCCGCTACCCGGATGAGCTGGGCCCCATCCGCCTGGTGGGGGTGAGCTATTCCGGGCTGGAAGCCGCGCGCCAAGACGTACTGTTTCCGGAGCTCGACCGCGAAATCGTGCGGCCCGTGCTGCCGGATAGCGACTATGAAACGGGCGTGAGCGATGACTCCCCGCCACCGGCGCCGACCACCGTCGTGGTCGAAGACGATGTGGAGGATCAGTGGCGCGCCACCCAAGACGTCTACCACCCGGATTTTGGCCACGGGTGGATCCAGGGCACCGGGCACGGGGTGGTCAGCGTGCGTTTTGAAACCCGTTCGACCGGGCCTGGCCGCACTAAATCCTTCGCCGCTAGCGACCCAGAGTTGGTGCCGGCCGACCCGCTCGATTCCTTAGACTGGCAGGACTGGCTGGAAACCCAAGACTAGATAGCAACATAGCGCTTGGGATCAGGGTTTTGCCGGAATACCTCGGCAGGATTCGTGCCTGTGGCCAGCGCTGCGGCCAAAAGAATACGCGCCTGGCTGGGCCTGAAGGCCCCCGCGTTGATCGCGCCCAGGCTGCGCAGGCTCGCGCCGCCGCCATCGCCGCCATAGGACATCGCGGTCGCGCCGTACGGGGTGCGGGTGGAAATGACGACGGGGAGGTCGTCGCTGAGGGCATCGGCAAGCGCGCGGCCCATATCCCCACTCATATTGCCCGCGCCCATGGCCTCGATGACGAGGCCGGCGGCGGAAGTGCGGGCGGCATCGACAAGCACGCGCCCCGCGCCGGGGTAGGCAGGGATGATTTCTACCGGGTGCGGCGCCAAGGGCTGCGGCTGCAGCCGCGGGGTGGCATCCGGGACCCGCAGGGACTCAAAAGCGCGCAGGTCGAAGGTGTGCTGCTTGCGGGCCCCGCGCGCCGGGATGGTCATGCCGCCAAAGCGGATGAAGACGCCGGGCTGCCCGCTGCGGGCGAGCTCGCGCGCATCGTGGAGATTGCGCGGGCCATCCGGGTGCGGGTGATCGTAGGAGCGCTGCGCGCCGGTGAGCACGATGGGCGTATCGTCGGCGCAAAAAATTTCCAGCGCCATCGCCGTCTCCTCCATGGAATCGGTGCCGTGGGTGATGATGACGCCGTCGATGTCCGCGCGGGCGGTCTGCTCGTTGACTACCGCGATGAGCTCGTCGAGGTCCGCGAGCGTAATAGAAGAGGAATCGAGCTGGCGAAATTCCACCACTTCGGCGTCGATATCGGCCGCGAGCTGCGCGCCGGTGACGGTGGGGACGAGGGAACCATCCCACACAGTGGTGCAGGCAATCGTGCCGCCGGTGGCGATGAGGGCGAGGTTAGTCATGCTTCCCAGAATAAAAGAAGACGCGCCGAGGCGGCAGGCGCGGACCAGAAAAGCTGGTGCAAATGTAAACTGATGGGAGTTTATACCCCAGACGTGAGGAGTGAGAAGTGAAATTCCGCAAATTTGGTGCCGCGTGCCTCGCATTGAGCGCGGCGGCCGCCCTGTCCGCCTGCTCTTCTGATGACGAGCAAGAAGACACCACCAAGAACAGTGAATCCAGCGAATCCGCGTCCGCTGACGGCGACTCCGCGGCCCCCGCACGGCCAACCGCCGCCGATTTGAACGCCATCCTGGCAAAGGCCACGGATCCGGAGGCATCGCAGGAAGAAAAGACCGCCACCGTGGAAGGCGGCGAATCCGCCCCGGAGATCTTTGACACCATGGCGCGCTCTAAGGAGGAATCCGGCGCGGAGTTCGCGGTCGTGGATCCGGTTTTGCCCGGCTATGACCCGCAGTCCGTGCTGACCACGGTGAATTTCTCCACGGCCGATGGCCAGGAGCAGACCGCGGACCAGGTGGAGTTCATTTATCAGGACGGCACCTGGAAGCTATCGAAGACCTGGGCCTGCACGCTGATCCAAAACACGGTGCCGCCTGAGCAGGTGCCGGAGATGTGCGCCGATACCGGTGCGGGCGCGCTGCCTGCCGATGAGGGCGACGGCGCACCAGCCCAGGGCGATGCCCCCGCGGCCGGCGCAGAACAGGCGCCTGCCGAAGCTCCCGTAGAGGCCCCCGCCGAGTAAGTCCTGTTACTCGGAAAACGCCAGCTCCGTCAGGCTTGATTGCACGACGCGCAGGTCTGAATCGGCGGTGCCGTAGGTTACCTTCGTATCGAAGGAGACGTCACCGCCCACGGGGAGCGGTTTCGTTAGATCTACCGTGATGCTGCCCGAGGAGTTGGTGGAAGAATCCAGCACGTCGAGTTCCTTATCTTCTAACTCCGTGCCCTCGGCCTGACCTTCGAAGGATAATGCGCCCAGGGTGGGGCGTTGTTCCACCTCGACGGATAGCGTGACGCGGTCACCATCGATGGACTTGACCGTATAGCGGGTCGTCTGCAAGAGCGTGGATTCCCCTGTCACGCGCGAATCTACCGTCCACGTCGCGCCGGTGCCCACCTCTTCTTCCGGAAAGACGATGGGCAGCGCGGTCAGCTTCATGATCGCCTGTTCGACGGTGCCGCGCGCCTCATCGCTCGCCTCCTGCGGGGCGGCCAAGCGCAGGGAATTCATCTGGCCGTTGTCTTGGCCGCGCCAGCCAAATTGGAACCCGTCAGCGGAAGAGACATCGGTATCGCCGGAGTATTCCGGATCCCCTGCGGTGACAAACGCGTTGCGCGAGGCCGGCAATTGGTCCTCGACGTCCTCGGTGGCTTTATCCACGGAAGCTGAAAGCGGCAGGGTAGTGGTCTCCTTATCCACGTCGGCGGCCTGGAAATCGGCCGCGGCGGATTTATTCAGCAAATCCTGCGAAAATCCCTCCGTGGCGCGGTAGGTTACCTCCTGCGAGGAATCGATGTCGTGATATTCCAGCAATTTCTTCTCACCGGTTCCGGCCTCTTCGACGGTCAGGCGCGGGGCATCGATAGTCAGGCCGACGGGCTGTTCCACGGCGGGGCCGGGGGTCTCATAAGAACAGGCGCTTAGCGCTACGGCGACGGCGGAAAGGGCTGTAAAAACTTTGACTCGAAACACGCTTACCAAAATACCGGACGCTCCTGATTAGAATGATGTGGGTGAGCCAAAAACGAAGGAGTCAGACAGGTCTTATCGCCGCGGTGGTCATCGCCGTGGCGGTTGTGGATCAAGCCGTAAAACAACTTATGCTGACCGTCCTGACGGAGGGTGTGCCGCACTATGTCATCGGGGACTGGTTCAGGTTTACCCTGCTCTTTAACCCGGGCGCGGCGTTTTCCATCGGCGGCGAGGGATCGACCTGGCTGTTTACCACCATTCAATTGGCGTTCGTCCTAGGTGTGGCCATCGCCGCCCCGCGCATCCACAATACGGGCCAGGCGCTGGGGCTGGCGCTCATTGCTGGCGGGGCATTGGGCAATTTTGCGGACCGCATCTTCCGCGACCCGGGCTTCTGGTTCGGGCACGTCGTGGACTATATCTCGGTCGGCTCGTTCGCGGTCTTTAATATCGCAGATGCGGCCATTACCTGCGGCGTCGTCATCTTCATCGGCGCCATGCTGCTCGCGGAACGGAGGGCGGAAAATGAATAGGCAATTGCGCAGTTTTCCCATTCCAGAGGGGTTGGAGGGCATGCGTGCCGATGCCGCGCTGGCCAAGCTCCTTGGCCTCTCGCGCTCGGCCACTGCCCAGCTCTGCGCCGAAGGCGGGGTCACCGTAGATTCGCAGGAGCTGGGTAAATCCGAGCGCCTAGCTTCCGGCCAGGTGGTTTCGGTGCTGCTCCCGGAGCCGGAAAAACCCCTGCTGCCGCGCGAGGAGTTGGTAGAGGGCATGGACGTTTTATATAGCGACGCCGATATCATCTGCGTGCACAAACCAGTGGGCGTCGCCGCGCACCCGAGCGTGGGCTGGGATGGTCCGACGGTCATCGGTGGGCTGCGTGCGGCAGGGTATAACGTGGCCTCGCTTGGCCCTACCGAGCGCCAGGGCATAGTCCACCGCCTGGATGTGGGCACCTCCGGGGTCATGGTCGTGGCTTCCTCCGGGCGCGCCTATTCGGCACTCAAGCATGCGTTTAAGCACCGGACCGTGAAAAAGACCTATCACGCGGTGGTCCAGGGCCTGCCCGATCCGATTGAAGGCACCATCGATGCGCCCATCGGCAGGCACCCGAAGTCGGGCTGGAAATTCGCCGTGCTTGACGATGGCAAGGCCGCGGTCACCCATTACCGCCTCATCGAGGCCTTTCGCGAGGCCAGCCTCATCGAGGTGCACCTGGAAACCGGCCGCACCCACCAAATCCGCGTCCACATGTCCGCCACCGGGCATCCCTGCGTTGGCGATCCCATGTACGGCTCGAACCCGCAACTTTCTGCCCGCCTAGGACTCGAGCGCCAGTGGCTGCATGCGGTGCAGCTGGGCTTTACCCACCCCGGCACCGGAAAGTGGTTCGAAGCCCGCGCGCCGTACCCCGATGACCTGCAACAGGCCCTGGAGCGCCTGCAGGGATGAGGAAGTTTTATCGGCGGCGCCGCCTAGCGGCCTTGGCGCTGGTGCTGGTGGCGATCGTGGTGGCCCTGGTGCTTTTTGGCACGCTGGGCACGCAGGCATCCACGCGGGTGCAAGGCGATCAGCTAGGCCCGGATGGGGAGTCCCGCGCGGAGTATATTGAGCGCGTCAATTCCATGGACATCGATCCGGATGCCACCACGTATGCGCTGGTCACCTTCGATACCGAGTTGCCCCCCGTCGCCGTGGCCGCCGCCTTGACTGATATTCCGCGCATGGACGCCATCCTCATGGGCTCGACCGCGCCCATCGCGGTGCCGGAGCCCGTTGCCGGCGAGGATCGCGCCGCGGTGATTAACCGCACCTTCGATCGCATCGGCGCCTCCTACGGCCAGCGCCCCAGCGCGGTGAGCGCCGCCGTGGTGTGGGGCACGGGCACTCAGCTTGCCGATGTCGCCTCCCTCCCCGCCGTCGCCGCTGTCGAGCCCGCGCCTGCCGATGCCGCCTGGGGCAGCTTCGCCGTGCGCCCACCCAGCTAAATTTGCCATCCTGAACGCTTCGCCGCGCGGGATGCAGGGGTGGCGGCTTAGCATCGGGGGCATGGAACACATTCGGGCATATATTGCGGCTTTAAACTCGGCGATGGATATCCTCGCCGAGGCCGCCGATATGCCCGCCTCCGAGCTGACGGCCGCCGGCATGCCGGATGCCGCCGCCGCGTCGATAGCCCACCTTTCCCAGATCTATTTCGGGCCGACCAGCTTTACGCGCCGCCAGCGCCGAGCGGTCGAGGGGGCGCGCCGCAATGGGCATTCGCTGCCGACGTTGGAGGTCATCGAAAAATACGCCCGTCGCGCGCCCACCCAAGCCCGGGCCTGGGCCCTGCGCGCGGAGCTTGCCCAGGTATCGGCCGATACTCAGGCGATGGACAAGCTCGCCCGCAAGAAGGTGCGCGCGCTGCGCCCGCCGCGCGAACCCAAACCAGGCGTTAGGCTGCGCCGCCGCGCCGCCGGCAAACCATGGACGCTGACGATTACGGGCAGTTCCAACCTCGTCGCGGAGCTGCATAACCAAGCAGGCACGCTTGCCGATGTCGCCGCCCTCTTCCACTCCGGCGCCTCCACCTCCACCGTGCGCACCAACGTGGTAATCCCGCTGGATAAGCTGAGCGCCGTTGTGCAGGGCGATAAAGACGTGACGGTCACCATGACCAACGGCGCGCAGATAAGCGGCGCCGAGCTGGCCCAGCGCGCGATGGCGGAGGAAGGCTTTATCACCCTAATCCACCCCGTGGAGGGGCCGGTGAACCTGTACCGCATGCGGCGCGGGGCAACGTGGAAGCAATTTATGATGGCTGCCGCTGAAAACCCCGTCTGCCCGGTGCGCGGGTGCCACCGCCCAGCCGATGAATGCCAGGTTCACCACATCTATAGCTGGGCCGGCGGCGGCTGGACCAATGCCAAGAACCTCACCGTAGCGTGCCCGCACCACAACGGCCGCAATGACGACGACCGCGCGGCCCGCCCCCGCAATGGCCGGTTCGAGCGCGTGCACGGCGGCGTGCGGTGGATTAAACCCTGGCAGCCGCCACCGCCGGACCTTGTTGATACTGGCCCCAGTTAACCCACGGCTTTGGGCCCAAGGCCCGCCCCTCGGCGGCGACCATTACGCGCCGTTTTCCTGCGCGCGCAACCATTTCGCATTCTCCCGCGCCGCGCACTCTTGCGCGGCGCGCTTTGGCGAACGCGAATGAGATCCGCAATGTAGATGCTGACCGCTACGCCGATGATGCCGAAACCAATCCACCGGTGCGTGGAGAAGTGCTCTTGGGTGACAAAGAGCGCCCACAGCATCTGCATGATGGGGGTGAGGTATTGGAGCATGCCGATCGTCGACAAGCGCAGCGTCCGCGCGCCTTGGGCAAAGCACAATAGTGGCAGCGCGGTGATCAGGCCGGCGCTGATTAAGAGCAGCATGTGTGGCGTGCCTTCCGAAGTGAACGTGCCGTGGCCCGCCTGCTCGATCCACACGATATAGGCGATGGCAACGGGGAGACCACCAAAGCCTCCGCCGCGACCGAGACCGCTGCCGATACCCGCACCTGCTTCTTGATAAGCCCGTAGATGCCAAACGATGCCGCCAACAGCAGCGAGATATACGGCGCCTGGCCGGTAAAGAAGGTCAGATACAGCACCGGGATTGCCGCCACGGCGACGGTGGTCGCCTGCCATGGGCGCAGCTGCTCCTTTAAGAAGATCATGCCGAGCGCCACCGATACCAGGGGATTGATGAAATAGCCTAAAGCGGCATCGGCCACGTGATCGGTATTAATCGCCAGCACATAGGTGCCCCAGTTGACCGTGATAAATACGCCCCCGGCGGCAAGCCAGCCCCACGTGCGCTTGTCCATGCGGACCAATTCGCGCCAGCCACCGCTGAATACTAAAAATGCCGTGACGATAACCGCGGTCCACAACACGCGGTGGGCGAGGATTTTTAGCGGCGTGGCCGGCAGCAGGAGCGGGAAGAACGCGGGGAAGAACCCCCACATGATGTATGCGGCAAGCGTGTAGATCATCACCGCATAATATCGTCATCTTGACCGCCCCGCTAAGATGACCGCATGGCCAAAAACTCCTCCTTCGTCCACCTGCATAACCATACCGAGTTCTCCATGCTGGACGGCATGGCCAAGGTCGATATGTTGGCTGATGAGGTGGTCAAGCAAAACATGCCCGCCGTGGGCATGACAGACCACGGCAATATGTATGGATCCGATGCCTTTTATAAGCGCATGACCAGCGCCGGGGTTAAACCCATCATCGGCATCGAGGCCTACATGGCCCCGGAATCGCGCTTTAATAAAAAGCGCGTGCTGTGGGGCACCCCCGACCAAAAGCGCGACGATGTCTCCGCCTCGGGCGCGTACTTGCACCAGACGATGATCGCGGAAAACGCCACCGGGCTGCGCAACCTGTTCACCTTGTCCTCGCTCGCCTCCTACGAAGGCCAGCTGGGAAAGTGGCCGCGCATGGATGCAGAGCTCATCGCCGAGCATGCCGATGGCATCATCGCCACCACCGGCTGCCCATCCGGCGATGTGCAGACCCGCCTGCGCCTCGGTCAATTCAACGAGGCCCTCGAGGCCGCGGCGATGTGGCAAGACATCTATGGCAAGGACAACTTCTTCTTGGAGTTGATGGACCATGGGCTGGACATCGAAAAGCGCACGCGCGATGGGCTGCTCGAAATCGGCCGCAAGCTGGACCTGCCGCCGCTGGTGACCAATGACTGCCACTACGTGTTGGAGTCCCAGGCGCCGGCGCACGAGGCCATGCTGTGCGTGCAGACCGGTAAGACGTTCATGGACCCGGACCGCTTCAAGTTCGGCGGTACCGGCTACTACATCAAGTCCGCCGCGCAGATGCGCGATACCTGGGATGACCTGATTCCCGATGGCTGCGATAACACCCTGTGGATTGCCGAGCGCGTGCAAGACTACAGCGAGGTGTGGGAGGAACACACCCACGACCGCATGCCCATTGCCGATGTCCCCGAGGGCCACACCCCCACCTCCTGGCTGACCCACGAGGTGATGGAGGGGCTGCAGCGGCGGTTCCCCGGGCGCGATGTGCCGGAGGAGTATATCGAGCGCGCCAAGTACGAGATTTCCGTGATTGAGATGAAGGGCTACCCGTCCTACTTCCTCATCGTGGCGGAGCTTATTAAGTATGCGCGTTCGGTGGGCATTCGTGTTGGGCCCGGCCGTGGTTCTGCGGCGGGTGCGCTCGTGGCTTATGCACTGACCATTACCAATATCGATCCGCTGGAACATGACCTGCTCTTCGAGCGCTTTTTGAACCCCGAGCGCCCGTCCGCGCCCGATATCGATATCGACTTCGACGATCGCCGCCGCGGCGAGATGATTACCTATGCCGCCGAGCGCTGGGGCGAGGACAAGGTTGCCCAGGTCATTACCTTCGGCACGGTGAAAACCAAGCAGGCCATCAAGGACTCCGCCAAGGTGCACTTTGGCCAGCCCGGCTTCCAGATGGCTGACCGCATCAACGGCGCACTGCCGCCGGCGATTATGGCGAAGGATATTCCGTTGCGGGGCATTACTGACCCCGACCACGAGCGCTATTCCGAGGCCGCCGAGGTCCGCCAGATGGTGGAATCCGACCCGGATGTGAAAAAGATTTATGACACCGCGCGCGGCTTGGAGGGCGTTGTTCGCCAGGCTGGTGTGCACGCCTGTGCTGTGATTATGGCCTCGGTGCGGTTGATGGACCACATCCCGATGTGGAAGCGGCCTGCCGATGGCGCCTATATCACCGGCTGGGATTACCCCGCCTGCGAGGCCATTGGCCTGCTGAAGATGGACTTTCTGGGCCTGCGCAACCTCACCGTTATCGGCGATGCCATCGAAAACATCAAGCGCAACCGTGGCGAAGAAGTGCAGCTCGAGCAGCTGCATGCCGATGACCCCAAGGTCTCCAAGGTCTATGACCTGCTCTCGCGCGGGGATACCTTGGGCGTGTTCCAGCTGGACTCCGGCGGTATGCAGGAGTTGCTCAAGCGCATGAAGCCTACCGGCTTCAAAGACATCGTGGCCTCCTTGGCCCTGTACCGTCCTGGCCCGATGGGCGTCAACGCCCACTGGGATTATGCCGACCGCAAGAACGGGCGTAAGGAAATCACCCCGATCCACCCTGAACTCGAGGAACCGCTGAAGGAAATCCTGGATGAGACGTATGGTCTCATCGTCTACCAGGAGCAGATCATGCGTATCTCGCAGAAGGTGGCGAACTACACCGCCGGCGAGGCAGATGGCTTCCGTAAGGCGATGGGTAAGAAAAAGCCCGAGGTCCTGGCCCAGCAATACGATAAATTCTGGGGCGGCATGCAAGAAAATGGCTACTCTAAATCCGCCATGGATGCGCTGTGGGGGACCATCGAGCCCTTCGCGTCGTACGCGTTTAACAAGTCCCACGCCGCAGGCTACGGGTTGGTCTCGTTCTGGACGGCCTACCTCAAGGCCTACTACGCGCCGGAATATATGGCTGCGCTGTTGACCTCTGTGGGCGATAAGAAGGATAAGTCCGCCATCTACTTGTCGGACTGCCGCCACTTGGGCATTAACGTTTTGCCGCCCTCGGTCAATGAGTCCGAGGAGGACTTCCAAGCTGTGGGCGAGGATATTCGCTTCGGCATGGGCGCTATCCGCAACGTGGGCTCTGAAGTGGTCGAATCCATCATTGCCTCGCGCAAGGCAAAGGGGGCGTTTACGTCCTTTAGCGATTACCTCGACAAGATCGATTTGGCAGCGTGTTCCAAGCGCGTGACCGAGGCGCTGATCAAGGCCGGTGCCTTTGATGATTTCCAGCAGCCGCGCAAGGGGCTGATGCTTATTCACGAGGACGCCGTTGATGCCGTGCAGACCACCAAGAAGGCGGCGGATAAGGGGCAATTCGACCTCTTTGCCGGATTCGGCGGTGGCGACGATGCCTCCTCTGAAGGCGCCTTTGCCATTGATGTTCCGGACGACTCGTGGGATCGCAAGCACGAGTTGGCACTCGAGCGAGAGATGCTGGGTCTCTACGTTTCTGGCCACCCACTTGATGGTTTCGAAGAGGCCCTAGCTGCGCAGACCAATACTCCGCTGACCAAGATCCTCAACGACGAGGTACACAATGGCCAAGAACTCATCATCGGCGGCATCATCTCCGGTGTGGACCGCCGCTTTTCTAAGCGCGATGGTTCCCCGTGGGCGATTGTCACGGTAGAAGACCACAACGGCGCGCAGGTAGAGATCTTGGTGTTCAATAAGGTCTATTCGCTGGCGGCGCCGCATATTGTGGAAGACAACATTATCTTGGCGCGCGTCAACGTGAAGGTGCGCGATGAGCGCCGGTCGCTGTTTTGTTCCGATATTCGCGTTCCCGAGCTGGGTCCAGGCGGTGGCGCGAGCCTGCCGCTGCGCCTGACCATGCGCACGGACCAGTGCACGATGGAAAATATCGCCCGACTCAAGCAGGTCTTGGTTAAAAACCACGGTGAGTCCGATGTCTATCTTGAGCTTGTCGAGGGCGACCAATCCACCACCATGGTCCTCGGTGAGCACCTCCGCGTGGAACGATCGGGCAACCTCATGGGAGACCTGAAGGCCACGATGGGTGCAGGTATTTTGGGATAGAAACTCTCCTGCACCTTCTATGGACACTGTTACCGCCGCTCAGAGAAAGCAATTTCGCTGCACCTGCGGTAACGGTGGGCCAATTGTGAAGACCGCTCGCGTGCAGAGGAATAATTGCGTTTGTCTCAGAAGTTGGCGTGCCGTCCACGACTCGGATTTGTGAAATCGCACAAGCTCCCGCGCGATTACCGCTGGCAATGCAGTACAAGCGGAGCAAGTAGGCGGTGGCTGAAGAGCTGATCGCGCGCCCCAACCGCCACCGCTTTAATACCGAAATCTACGGAAGTAGCTGGCGGACCGGTTCTGGAAGCATCTTATAGAACTGATCGGCTACCTGCGGCATGAAGTGTAGAACACCACTCAACATGGCGCCGAGGGCAATGACGCCAGCGATGATTCCAACGCCCTTCGCGATGCTGCTGGAGCCGTCACCAGGCAGCCATGCCCCGGGGGCATCGTCAGGAGCGTCGCCGTCTTCATCTTGGGAGCCACCGACGAGATCGGCGACAGAAAAGATAGTAGTGGTCCCGGACACCTCGTTGCCGGCGATAAGGAGGGCATCGTCAGTAGGCGAGTCTTCCTTGCTAACGAACGCCAACCCCTCTGGGCCCAAGTCGCCGGCCAAGCTGGTGACGGCAACATTGTCCTCGTCATAGTCCACGGCGAAATCGCGATTGTTGGTATAGGTGACGAACTCGGCATGAGCGGGGTCGGTGACGTCGTAGACGAAAATGCCGCCCACGCGCTCCATGCCGATGAAGGCATAGGTGCGATCGCCAACTGTTCCAATCGTCAGGGCTTCCGGTTCGGGGCCTTTATTATTGGAGCGATCGTCAAAGTCGGGGTCTTCGTTATCGGCATTGAAGTTAAGTCCCTCGATGTCCTTGGTGATTTCCTCGAAGTCGGAACCGGAATCGAAGACGACGTTGCCCTCGGCATCGTAAATGCTAAAGGAGCGGGACCCGAAGGAATACAGGCCATCGAAGCAGCCCTGTTCCTCATTCCACCCAGAGGCATTGCTCAACTTGAGGTTGCCGGCGTATTTCTTGTCCTCGATGCCTTCTGGCAGGTCGACGGAATCACAGACCTGGCCCTCTTCAACAAGATCTTTTAGCTTGACCTCATCGGTGTAGCCGCCCCAATCGCGGGCATCGCCCTCATTGGCGGTGGCGAAGTAGGTCTGGCCGTTGGTTTGAAAGGCACCAATCGAATCCGGCATGGATAGCCCTTGCACAGGGATCGTGCGCAGCTTTGCCGCGCCGTCCTTATTGGAGGGATCGATGGGGACAACGGAGTGGTCCGCGATGTGGGCGGGCAGCACCTTTTCTACGGTGGCGGAGGCGATATCGACCACGCCGATGGCGTTGTTTTCTTGCAAGGTGACATAGGCCTTGCCATCGGCGGAGGAAATATACTCCGGCTCGAAGTCGAGCGAAGGCTTATTGTGGTGGTTTTCTGGGCCGAAGACGCGAATGGACGGGTCGAGTTCTGCATCTGAGCCGTCGAAGGCGCGGAAATCAGCGGTGCGGACATCCGCAGCGGAGGGGGCCTGGACGCCGTCTGGCAGGGAGATGACCGATACAGTACCTTCTGGATCTTTTGCGTATTCGGTGCCGTCGGCGGTGAGCTCATCGGAGGGCTCGCCCTCATTCGCGGTCAAGGCATAGGCGCCGTCATTAGTGATGTGCACGTTATCCGGCAGCGCGCCGAGCGGCACGCGACCGAGCTCGTCGCCGGAGGCGGCATCGAAAATCAGGGCCTCGCCGTTTTCGGTTTTGTCTCCCTGCTGCACGGCGGCGATGGCGAGGCCATCGGGGCGCACGGCCACGGAGTTGATTTCCTTATCGCCGCCGGCGGAAACCTCGGCCGCCTTGGTGGGGTTGGCGGGATCGGAAGCATCCAGGATATCCACCTTGCCCGATTGCGCGTTCACCGTGAGAATGCGCTGGGAGGCGGCGTGGTAGGCCACGATTTCCGCTGCTGATTTGCCCATGACCCCGGCTTCATACGAGCCGATGGGGCTTAGTTTTACCGCAGCATCGTCGGCGGAGCGTTCTAAAACATTATCGACGATATGCGCGTTGGCGGCCGGGGCGCAGCTGAGCGCAAGGCAGGCAGCCACGCCGATAGAGGTGCGCTTAAACATAGAGAGAGTCCTTTCGTGTGGAGCACTCCATTGTCTCCAAACCACGTAACAGTCACGCTAAACCGGAATGAAATCTAGGTGAATCGGTCGAGCACTAGGTAGGACGAGTAGACTCTGCAATCATGACTGAATCGACCATCCACGCATCCGATATCCAGCAGGCACAGGCACGTATCAGTTCCGAAATCGCGCCGACGCCGCTGCAGTATTGCCCCCGGCTTTCTGCGGAAACGGGCTGTGAGGTCTATTTAAAGCGCGAGGATCTCCAGGACGTGCGCTCGTATAAGATACGCGGCGCGCTCAATAGCATCTCCAGCTTGTCGCAGGAGGAGCGGGAGCGGGGCATCGTGACGGCATCGGCAGGCAACCATGCACAAGGCGTGGCCTATGCGTGCCGCACCATGGGGATTCCGGGCAAGATTTTCGTCCCGGAGCCCACGCCCATGCAAAAGCGCGACCGCATCCACGTGCACGGCGGAGACCAAGTGGAACTCGTAGTAGTGGGTGCCAACTTTGACGAGGCCGCGGCCGCCGCGCATGCCGATGCCGCCGAGCGCCACGCCACCTTCATCGAGCCCTTCGATGCCCGCGATACGATCATCGGCCAGGGCACCGTGGCCGCGGAGGTCTTGGCGCAGCTTTCGGCCAAGGGCGCCTCGGTCGATACCATCGTCGTGCCCGTCGGCGGCGGTGGGCTGATTTCTGGCATCACCTCCTATATGGCGGATATGGCACCGCACGCGAAGGTGGTGGGTGTGGAGCCGGAAGGGGCGGCATCGCTAAGAGCAGCCTTCCGCAATGGCGGGCCGGTGGCGCTAGAGAGCGTGGATCCGTTTGTCGACGGCGCGGCGGTCAAGCGCCTGGGCTCGCTGCCGTATGAGATTTTGGAGGCCAACCAATCGCGCCTGCACTGGGACACGGTCTCTGAGGGGGCGGTGTGCACGGACCTGCTCAACCTGTATCAAAATGAGGGTATTATCGCCGAGCCCGCCGGTGCGCTGTCCGTGGCCGGGCTGCAGCGGGTGCCGCTAGAACCGGGTTCGACGGTGGTCTGCGTGATTTCTGGGGGAAATAATGACGTGCTGCGCTACGCCGAAATCATGGAGCGCTCCCTGGTGCACCGCGGCCTGAAGCACTACTTCTTGGTCAATTTCCCGCAGGAACCGGGCCAGCTGCGCCACTTCCTATCTGAAATCCTGGGCCCCAGCGATGACATCACTCTTTTTGAGTACCTCAAGCGCAATAACCGCGAGACCGGTGCCGCGCTGGTGGGCATACAGCTAAGCCGCGCCGAGGACCTGGCGGGGCTGAAGGAGCGGATGGCCGAGTCCAAGATCTCGGTGCAGCACCTGCAGCCGAATACCCCCGAGTACGATTTCCTGGTGGCCTAATGCGCGATACGTATCGGCGCCCCACCGGCCAGGTGGAACACGAAAATGAGATCAAACGCTCGCGGTTTATTGCCCTGATCGGCCGGGTCACAAACGAGGAAGAAGCGCGGGCGTTTATCGATGCCGCCCGCCAGCGCTTTCCCGATGCCCGCCACCATTGCTCCGCCTATGTCTACCACGTCGACGACGCGAACCCAGTGGAACGTTCCTCCGATGATGGCGAGCCTTCCGGGACGGCCGGAAAACCCATGTTGGATGTGGTGAAAGGCTCTGGAATGCTTGATATTTGCGCGGTGGTCGTGCGCTACTTCGGCGGCATCAAGCTGGGCGCGGGCGGCCTCGTGCATGCCTATGGCGGGGCGGTCAGCGAGGCCATGGAGAAGGTTGAGGCGGTCACTCGGGCGCGCCGGGAGCTTTATACGGTGGAATGCCCGCACGCCACGGCCGGGCGCCTCGAAGCGGATTTGCGCGGGCGCGGCATCGATATCACCGATACCGAGTACGGTGCAGCCGTAACCTTTACCGTCGCCGTGCGCCCGGGTGGGCTCGATGCGCTCCAGGCGATGCTCGCCGCGCTTTCCCAAGGTGAAATCAGCGCGCGCGAAGCAGGTTCTGCTTGGGTTGAGGTAGGATCTGGGTCATGACTATGCAGCAGCGACCGAATAACCCCATTGCGCAGCGCAAGCAGCAGGTGCGCAAGCACTCCCGCAACGCCGTTATTTCCGTTGCCGGTGGCCTCGGCGCAGGAGTTGTTTTAGGTGTGCTATCTGCTAATTTGGCCGCTTGGATGGTTTTGGGCCTTATCATCGCCGTGGTGGGCGGCGGGTATAACTGGTTGAAGATCCGCAAAATCGTCAACGAGAACCACAATAATTATTAATGCCTACCCCGCAGCCAAGCGGCCGCCCCGTCCGCATTGATGCTTGGGTATGGGCGGTGCGCATGTTCAAAACCCGATCCGCCGCGGCCACCGCGGTGCGCGCCGGGCACGTGAAAATCAACGGTGAAGCGGTCAAACCCGCGCAACAAGTCGTGCCAGGCGATAGGGTGCGCGTGTGGCGCAACCACCACGAGCACGATTTGGAGGTGCTGGCTACCGTCGCCAAGCGCGTGGGCGCGCCGGTGGCGCGCACCTGCTATACCGATCACGCGCCTCCGCCACCGCCCAAGGAGTTCATGCCGTCCGTGCCGGTGCGCCCCCGCGGTGCGGGCCGGCCGACGAAGAAGGAACGCCGCGATATGGAAAAATTCCGCGGCGGGTTCCGCTAGGAATTAGCGCGCAGCGCCTTAAGGCGCGCGTTCAGGCGGCGCCGGCGGCCGGCGCGGTCGCCGGATTCAGCGGTGGCCTCGATATGCTGTTTGCCAAATTTATTGAGCAAGAGGTCATCGATAAGGCGCACTTGGCCGGGCCGAAAGCGATAGTGCATGGTGTCGTGGACGTGGGCAATGGCGTCATCGTCAAGCAGCTGCTCGAGCTGGTCCAAGGACCGGATATCGTTTTCCTCCAAGATTTCCGCGAGGAAGCGGTAGTGCTCCGAGCGCGAAAGTGGGAAGCGGTTGCCCAAAATGATGGCTAGGACGCCAGGCAGGGTTTCCGGAGTAAGCTCCACGTCCGTGTCCGTCTCCGTGCGCGGGGCCTTGAGCGCGGCGATTTCATCGAATTGCTGATCGGCTAGTTCGATGAGGCCGGCGGCCAGCGTAAAAAGGCGGTCGACCTCGGGCGAGGGCGGGGTAGGGCCCTGCTTATAGCGGATATCGTGCTCGAATTCCGCCCACGCGTGCTGCAGCACGGTGCGGATTTGCACCTCAAAGGTCCAACCCACGAAATCGGCGAGCTCTTCCATGGCCGCCGCGCTATCGTCCGTCACGGTGAGCACCAGGTGGTGGGAACCGTAGCCAAAACCGCCGGAAATGCGGGTCTCGGCCGCCTTATCTACAGAGCGCACGACCTTGAAGGACTCGCCCAGCACGTCTAGCGCATTGGGAATGGTGGTGGAGTGGTACAGCGTAACGCGCACGCCCATGACATCGTGGATATCGTCCCACGGGGTGGGGTAGATGAAATCGCCGCCCTCGCCCCGCTTCTTGGCCTTGCGTTTGAGCGAAGACCACGCCTTGACGCGCGTGGATACCCGGTCAAAGATGATGCCGGCGTCATTGAGTAGATCCTCGATGGCGGTGCGAAAATCCTCCGCCGCCGTGGGGTGGCTGCGGGTCCAGGCGTGGTACTGATTGCTCAGCCTCGACATCCTGCTTTCCGCCATGGTGCTCCTCTCATAATTCGCGGGGAAATCCGTTAGACCATACTAGCGGGCGCGAATGTAAAACGGTGCGATGGCGGGGAAGTTGTTCGGCGGCGGCGCGGGCGAGGTCGCGGGCATACTCATCGGGTAAGTGGGCGAAGACAAAAACCGTCGCGGAATCAGGCACCAGGTAGGTTAAAGAATGCGAGCGCATGAGGCGGCGCATGTGCTTATCCAGCACGGTGAAGGTTTCTGGGTGGGCCAACCACGAGGAAACCGGGGCGCCGTGGGAGCGAACTTGCAGGCCGCCATAGGGCGCTGCGGCCGGCAGGGCGCAGTGGGCCGGGCGCGTCCAAAAGCGCAGGCCCTGCGAGTCGAGCGCGGCGCGCTGCAGGTTATGCGAGGCGCAATTCCACGCCTGTCGGGCCGAAACATCGAGGTCCGCGAGGCCGCGGTGGCTAAGCCTGCGAAAAGTGCGCTGCCCGGGAAAGACCAGCGCCATCGACAAGTTGGGCGAAAGCTGGATGGTGGCAAGGGAGTCGCAAAAGCCGTCATCGGAAAGCCGCTGGTGCTTAATCCACGACCGAGCGAAGAGCGCCGGCAGCAAATTAGCGGTGGTGGGGCGGGGAGCGTCGAGCGTAAGGGTCATGGTGATTTCTCCAGGGTCGTGAGTATCCGCCCCTATTGGACTGGAGAAATGGCCGGGTGGTTCCCTGCGGGCTTAAAAAGGCGGCTCGGCGTCGAGCTCGAGTTCAGAAAAGAGCTGGGCACCGGACCACATGGTGATGTCCTGACCCTTTTTCTGCAGCTCTTCGGCGCGCTTTTCCTTGGAGGTCTTCTTCGCCCATTCGCCGACGACAAGCAGCGTGGTCTTCTTGGTGACGTTTTTGCCCACTTGCCCGCCGCGCTTGGCGATGCCCTGCCACAGCAGCCCCTTATCGTACGGCTCGAAATCGCCGGTCAGGGTGACGTGCTGGCCGTAGAGCGCGCCCTTTGGATCGGCATCGGGATTGGGATCTGGGATGGTATCCGGGGTGGCCACGGCCTGCCACGGCGCCCGGCCAGAAGACGAGGGCTTCTTGTTGGTTCCGGCGGAGCGAGTGGAATCGCGGAAATCGGTACCGGCGCCCAGATCGTCGCCGGAGGTGGGCGCGGTATGCGCGCGCAGGACCGGCAGGATGGCCGCGGACTCGAGCCGGCCGAGGCTAAACTCGCGGCTGGTGAAGAGATCGGTGATGCTTCCGGTATGCACGAAGCGCTGGGCCAACCCGGTGATGATGGTGCCGGCGGCACGGGCGTCCTCTGTGGCATCGTGGTGGGTAAAAGAGTCGCCGCCGAGGTGTTTCACCACGGTGGGAAGCTTGTGGTTGGCTACCGAGATAATACCTTGCTTGGACGCATCGCGGGACAAAGCGAGCGAGCAGGCCAACGGGACGGTGGGGACATCGGCGCCGGCGGCCAGCAATCCGGAGCGCAGCGCGGAAGAGTCGAACTGGACATTGTGCGCGACGATGACATCGCTGCCGATGAAATCAAAGAGCTCTGCGGCCGCTGTGGCAAAGGGCGTGGCCCCCTCGACATCGGCGGCGGTAATCCCATGGATGGAGATATTGATTTCTGCAAAGTGCTCCAAGCCTGGGGGAGGGGTGCACAGCCACGACTGGGACGCGGTTTCCTCGCCATCGCGGTAACGCACGGCACCGATCTGGCAGATGGAACCCCAATTATCATTGGCGGTTTCTACATCAACCGCGACGAAATCAAGCCCTGGGGTTTCCTCGTTAGTGGATGGGGTTGGGGCTTCCGCGGGTGTGTCGCCCTGTTGCGCCGCCTTAATGGCGCGCGCCACGCTGTGGGGATCTTGGTGCGGCGCGAAGGCAATGCTGCCGGCGCTGCCTAAGGACAAGGAACCAAAACCGGTGGCGGTGGGTCCGTGGACGCGCAGGTCATCGATGGTATCGAGCGCGATTTCTGCGGTGGCAGGAGCGCCTAAGCTGCGGGAGAGCAGGCTGCGGTGAAGCACGACTTTTTCCGCAGTGACATCGATGGATACGCCATGCGCGGGATACGACACGAAAATGGCCTTTCTTCTGAGGTGAGAATCTAAGGGGGAGGTGCTGCACAGAGATCGTACTCGCTTGTGCTTAGCAGAAATCCGCCGCGGGGGTGAAGCGTTTTAATCCGTCCCGCTGTGCTGCAATCCGGCATTGATAATACGCACGCCACGCACCAAATCGGCGCGGTAGTCCGCCGGGGTAGCTCCGCCGGTGGTTTCTAAAAGCTGGCGCTGGGATTGCTCGAGCAGCGTGGCGCCTAGGACGAGGTGCACGGCGGAAAGGGCGGCGGCCTTGCGGGCAGTATCATCGAAATCGGGGCAGGTGGCGGAGCTAAACTGTGCGACGAGGTGATCCCACGCCGTGGAATCCGGCTGGGAGAGGCCGGCGATGGCAACTTCCGCGCCATCGCGCCGGGCCAGGAGCAATTTGCGCAGGTGCAGGCTAATTTCTTCCAGCGTGGAACCGGCGACGGGGGCGATAATATCTTCGGCAAGAGCGGCGATGAGCGCCTGCTTATTGGCGATGTGCCAATACAGTGCGCCCGGGGCAACGCCGAGGGAGGAGGCGACGCGGCGCATGGTGACATCGGCAAGCCCATACGTATTCAATAGGGTCGTGGCGGCGTCGATGATGGCCTCGCGATGTAGTTGCACAGTGGAAATTGTACGTGTTTCGCCGCGCCAAGGAATAGCTCACAGGTACTTTTCAGACTGCAATAATGTCCCTTGCAAACTTGCATTGTTAAGATTGCGGGGACATAAGAACCCGTCGTGAGGCGGCTTCGCATTCGAAAGATTGATTCAGGAGCTCTCCCTTGTCCTTTTTGACCCCTGCTAAGAAGTCCCTTTTTGCGGTCGCTATGGTTGCCCCGCTTGCCTTAGCTGCATGCAGCTCAAATGACGAGGACGATTCGACGAAGACCACGTCGTCTTCGTCTGCTTCCTCGTCCTCTGAGACCTCCGCGAAGGAATCGGCGAAAAAGTCTGAGGACAAAGACGCAGATAAGGATAAAAAGAAGGAAAAGGAAGAAAAGGACAAGAAAAAGGCCGCCGAGGAGCCTAAGGAGAAGGGCGAAGAAGGCGGCAATGAGGGCACCAACGCGAACCCCATTGAGAATGAGGACGATCCCTTCGCCAACGCCCAGGACATCAAGCCCATTGAAGGTGGGCAAGAAGCAAGCGATGGCGATAAGCAGGCCATTGAGCAGTTGGTGCGCGGGCAGCATGAGATTGACAATGTTAAGGACTACTTTGGATACATGCCTGCCCACGCCTGCAAGGCCGTGCGCGAAGGCGAGTCCGGGGATTTCCAGCAGTACCTCAACTACGTCGATAGCCTGCCCAACCAGTCCTTTGCGGAATACGCAAACTCCATGCGCCAGCAAAGCCAGGGCAATGCCAAGATCAACGAGTTCGCCGACCAGCTAGAGGCCATCCCTACCTCCACCAAGCTGGAATCGATCAATGACGTTGTGGTCAATGGCGATGATGCCTCTGCTACCGTGAGCGTGTCGAACTCGGACGGTACCGATACCTCCACCGTTCGTTTCCGCCGCGAGGACGGTAACTGGACCTTCTGTAACTAAAATGTCTTCCCGCCAAGCTCGCTTGCCCCGCACACTCGGTTTCGGTGCGGGGCTCCTCGCGTGTTCCCTGTTCGTTTTCGGCATCTGTGGCGCGCTCTGGGGGTTTATGCGCCCTACGATGACCGGCCATGCTGTCGACGGTGGCGGCTACGCCATTGAAGCCGCGGGCAACGCGCAATTCGTCGCATTTATGACCTTTGCACTCGTCACGGGTTTCTTGGGGCTGTGCCTCGGACTGGCCGCATTCGCGCAGCGTCGCGGGCGTGGTCTCACGATGCTGCTGTGGGTAGGGCTGTGCGCGCTTACCGGTGCCGCTTCCTTCTACGTCTTTGGTGGCATCACCGCAACGCACCCGCCGGAGAACCCCGGGGACGTCGTGGAATTTGCGCCGAACTTTTCTCCCGCCGTGGCCTGGGTGGTAGCCCCATTTTTGGCCATGTTTTCCTATTGGTGCACCGCGTTTATTAGCTCCGACGCGGACTGGGAGACGGCTGGCAAAGAGGCCAGTGCGCAAAGGGAAGTAGTTACGCCCACTTGACCGGGGAGCTGCCACAGAATTCCCGCGCGATGTCATCGATTGCGTGCAGGATCGCATCGAGGCTCTGGCTTAAAACCCGCAGCAGCTGGCCTTGGTGAAGGCCCGCCCCGGTCAGGGTCGGCACATCGACGTGGACGTGGAGGCCGTCGTCGCTGGCGCGGCAGTAGGCCGTGGCGCTGTGGTTTGCCCGGTTCCAGTCATTGCAGATCAAAAACAAACGGGTGAATTCGTCCTCATCCGCATTCAGGTCCCACCGGCCTGTGATGATGAGGCTTGGCCCAGAGTCGAGGGTGAAGGTGCAGGCGATGGAGTTGACGAGGGCAAATAGGCAGATTTCACCATCGCTATGGAAGCGGTCGATCCCTATCTGCGGCAGAGCGGTCGCGAGGAAATCCAGGGTGACCGCGGGCGGGGAAGCGGCATCGTCTTGAGCTAGCAACAGCTCTGGTTCTTGGGCCAGGGCCGGAAATTCGCGCGTCGCCACGCTAATGAGCACCTCTGCGCCGCGGAGCGCGGCGGGCACAAAAGCGGCCAATTGATCGTGCGTTGGTGCAGTTCCAGTGCTGAAGTGGCTCTGCCCACACAGCACCAGCGACCCCTCCTCGTCATAGTCCAGCACGGCGGTGGGGTAGAGGCAATCGGCATTCCAACTGGTGATAAATCGGGACAGCGCGGCGGCCTCGCCCAAGTCAACCGCGCCGCGCAGAGTGGTGTGCAGGTGGACAACCACATCGTCGGTCTGCGACACAAAGACCAGCGTGGACCCCGCCTGCCCATGGGAAATGACGAGTTCTCCAGTTGATAGCGCCCAATAGGAAAAATCAAGCTTGCGGACGATGGCGCGCAGGTGCCGCTCAAGACTGGTGGATTCAAATTCGATCATCATGCACCGCACACTCGCCTTCGCTGGAAGTTGATTTTGAGTCTATCGCCCAAGAGGGTGTCCCCGCGGCGCTTTGGGCGATAGTATATTGGTTTGTCTACAGATATAGCCCACGGTGATCAACCAGAAAGTGAGCCAGGAATGCTTCGAACCATCGATCTCCGCGGTCAACAGCTTCGCCCCGCCACGCTGCGCCGCGTCCTTCCGCGCGGCGGCACCGATGTGAATTCCGTCATGGGGACCGTCGTGCCGATGGTCAATAAGGTGCGCGACGAAGGCGTCCAGGCGGCGTTGGATTATGGGGAGCAATTCGATGGGGTGCGCCCGCCGTCCCTGCGCGTCCACCAGGCCGAACTGCAGCGGGCCGCCGACGAGCTTGATCCCCAGGTGCGCGCGGCCATCGAGGCCTCCATTGAAAGGGTGCGCCGCGTGCATGCGGACCAAAAGCCGGAGTCGCACACCACGCAGCTGGCCGCCGGCGCCACCGTGACCGAGGTATTCCGCCCCATCGAGCGTGTTGGCCTCTACGTGCCCGGCGGCAAGGCGGTCTACCCGTCTTCTGTCATCATGAATACCGTGCCCGCGCAAGAGGCCGGCGCCTCCAGCCTGGTGGTTGCCTCCCCGCCGCAAAAGGAGCACGGCGGCCTGCCACACCCTACGGTCTTGGCAACGTGCCACATGCTGGGCGTGGAGGAAGTCTGGGCCGTCGGCGGGGGTCAGGCGGTAGCGCTTTTGGCCTACGGAGATGCGGAAGAAGGCGTAGAGCCCGTGGACATGATTACCGGGCCGGGCAATATCTTTGTCGCCGCGGCCAAAAGGGCGGTGCGCGGGGTGGTAGGCACCGATGCGGAGGCCGGCCCGACCGAAATCGCCATCTTGGCGGATGAGACCGCGAACCCCGTCTACGTGGCCTACGATCTCATCTCCCAGGCAGAGCATGATCCGATGGCGGCAAGTGTGTTAATTACGGCATCGGAAAGCGTGGCCCAGCAGGTGCAGCAGGAGGTCGAGCGCCGCTATACGGCAACGGAGAACTCCGCCCGCGCCGCCGAGGCACTTACCGGCGAGCAATCCGGCATCGTTCTGGTGGATTCCGTGGACGCTGGCATCGCCGTGGCGAATGCGTATGCCGCCGAGCACCTAGAAATCCACACCGCGGATGCGCGCGCCGTGGCAGAGCGCATCAACCACGCCGGAGCCATTTTCGTCGGCGCGTATTCCCCGGTGCCCTTGGGGGACTATTCGGCCGGTTCCAACCACGTGCTGCCCACCTCGGGCACGGCGCGGTTTTCCGCGGGGCTTTCCACCCACACCTTCCTCCGGCCGGTCAACCTCATCGATTATGACCGCGGCGCCCTGGAAGAAATCGCCCCCAACGTCATCGCCTTTGCCAATGCCGAGCGCCTTCCCGCCCACGGGGAGGCCATCCGCGCCCGATTCGAGGAGAAATAAATGGCCCAGCTACATGACCTACCGCTGCGCGAGGAATTGCGCGGCGAGACCGCTTATGGCGCCCCGCAGCTGCGGGTGGCCTACCAGCTCAATACCAACGAAAATCCTTTCCCGCCTTCGCCCGCGCTTGTCGATGCCCTCGTGGACGAGGTCCGCCGCTGCGCCAGCTCGCTCAACCGCTACCCAGAGCGCGATGCGGTCGAGCTGCGCACCGAACTAGCGCGCTACGTTTCGCAGCAAACCGGCGTGGATGTCACCTACGAGCAGGTCTGGGCAGCCAACGGCTCCAATGAGATCCTGCAGCAGCTGTTGCAGGCCTTCGGCGGGCCCGGGCGCAGCGTGCTGGGATTTACGCCGTCGTATTCCATGCACCCGATCCTGTCAGCCGGAACCCACACCCGGTTTATCGAGTGCCCGCGCGATGAGAACTTCGCCATCGATATGGACCGCGCCTTAGCGGCGGTGGCCGAGCACCAGCCCGACGTCATCTTTGTTACTACCCCGAATAACCCCACCGGCGGGGTAACCAGCTTGGAGGATATCGCCGCGCTTATCGATGCCGCCCCCGGCATCGTCATCGTCGACGAAGCCTACGCCGAGTTTTCTGACTCGCCGTCCGCGACGAGCCTTTTGGAAAAATACCCCACCAAGCTCGTGGTTTCGCGCACGATGTCGAAGGCCTTCGACTTTGCCGGCGGGCGGCTCGGCTACTTCGTGGCGGATCCGGCCTTCGTGGAGGCCATCATGCTGGTGCGCCTGCCATATCACCTATCCGTCTTATCCCAGGCCGCGGCCACTGTGGCCCTGCGCCACAGCGCAGATACCCTCGCCACCGTGGAAACCATCGCCGCCGAACGCGACATGGTGGCAGGTCGCCTGCGCGAGATGGGCTATACCGTCATGCCGAGCGAATCGAATTTCCTTTTCTTTGGCAATTTTGCGGATCAACACCGCGTGTGGGAGCAGTTCCTGGATGAAGAGGTGCTCATCCGCGATGTAGGGATCGACGGGTATTTGCGCGTGACCATCGGCCTGCCAGAAGAAAATGCGGCCTTTCTGGCTGCGGCGGAAAAGCTAGCGACTACAGTAGGAGCGGATACTTCAAAGGAGTGATTTATGACAAACCGTGTGGGGCGTGCCCAAAGAGCTACATCGGAATCGGACATCACCGTTTCCATCGACCTTGACGGCACTGGGAAAAGCGACATTTCCACTGGACTGCCGTTCTTTGACCATATGCTTACCGCATTTGCCACACACGGGCTCTTTGACCTGCAGGTTAAGGCCACCGGTGACGTGGAGGTAGACGCCCACCACACCGTGGAAGATACCGCCATCGTATTAGGCCAGGCCCTGCGGGAAGCAGTGGGGGATAAGGCCGGGATCCGCCGCTTCGGCTCCCAATTGCTGCCCATGGATGAAGCACTGGTAGAGGCGGTAGTGGACTTTTCGGGCCGCGCGTACTTTGTGATGAATGGCGAACCGGAACACCTGCAGTGGCAGGTCATCGGCGGGCACTATGCCACGGTGATTAACCGCCACTTCTTCGAATCCTTGGCCACGCACGCAGCCATTACCCTGCACGTCAACGTACGCTACGGCCGCGATCCGCACCATGTGACCGAGGCGGAATACAAGGCGGTAGCCCGCGCGCTGCGCGCTGCCGTGGACCACGATCCGCGCCAGACCGGCATCCCTTCAACGAAGGGAGCCCTGTAGCCCGTGCAGTTTATGATCCTCATCCTGTTTTTGGTGGCAGGCCTCTTGGTAGGAGGAGCCTGGTCCGCGTATCAGCAGGACTCGAAGTTTTTTACGGTCGTCGCCGCGCTTTTAGCCGTTATCACCGCGGCCGCGGCCATTGCCTGGATGGTTGGAGGCTTTAGTAAATGAGCGAATCTCAAGAGACCAATATTTGGAAGGTCCCCGGCTATACGCCGACGATGGTAGCCATCGCCGCCGCCTTTGGCGCCTGGTCCATCCTGCTTCCCGTGGTGCCGCTTGCCGTCATTGACTCCGGCGGTTCCGCGACCCTGGCTGGTGGATCCA
The DNA here is from genome assembly GCF_046717465.1 of Corynebacterium limaceinasi. Lineage (NCBI taxonomy): Bacteria > Bacillati > Actinomycetota > Actinomycetes > Mycobacteriales > Corynebacteriaceae > Corynebacterium > Corynebacterium limaceinasi. Next base: position 1,674,458 of record NZ_CP177100.1, on the reverse strand, counting down.
CTGGTATCTTCATGGCCTTTACGGTTGCCACGCAGATCGTATCGCCGTGGCTATTGCGCCGCTGGGGCTACAGGCGCGTGATGGCGCTGTCCGCGTTTACCTTGGGTGTGCCGGCCTTCGGCCACCTGCTGGGCACCGACGCCTGGATCGTCTTGCTATTTTCCGCCCTGCGCGGGGTGGGCTTTGGTGCCCTCACCGTGTCCGAATCCGCGCTCATTGCAGAGCTCTCCCCGGTGCGCCTGCTGGGCAAGGCCACCGGTATGATTGGTGTATTTACAGGCTTGGGGCAGATGATCTTCTTGCCGCTCGGCCTGTTCATGGCCGATTCGCTAGGATACGCCTCTACTTATATCACCGCCGGTCTGATCGGCTTCTTGGGTTTTGCTATGTGTCTGCGCATTCCCAAGATCAAGGTCACCTTGGCCGAGGATAACGATGAAGAAGTCAATATCATCCGTGTTCCTACCTGGAAGCTGGTGCTGGTCCCGGCCTTGGCCTTGACCACGTTTTCTATGAGCTACGGTGCCATTTCCTCGTTCTTGTCCCCTGCGATGCAGGAGCTCGATGCCGCAAGGGGTGCCAGCCTCGCCGGCATCATGCTGTCCATCGTGGGCGGCGCGGCGATGATCTTCCGGTACTTCGCCGGCGTGGTGGCAGACCGCACTGGGACCCCAGGCAGCTTGTACATTCCGAGCCAGATCATGGCGATCATCGGCGTCGGGACGATTTCGCTCACCCTATTTATGGAAAGCTCCATCTGGTGGCTGGTGCTCGGCGCGGTTCTATTCGGCGGTGCCTTCGGTATCGCGCAAAACGAGGCCTTGCTATCCATGTTTGACCGGTTGCCCCGCGAGCGGGTCTCGGAGGCCTCGGCCATTTGGAATATTTTCTACGATAGCGGCACCGGTCTGGGCTCGACCCTGCTCGGCGCCATGGTGGCGGGCTACGGCTACGACGGCGCCTTCGGAGCTGGGGTTGCGATCCTCATCGCCGGTTTGCTGCTCACCACGGCGGACTTCATCTTGGGCCGGACCCGCGTGAGCGAGACCAACGATATCCGCACCCGTTTGCGTCGAATGCGTAAGGTATAGCCCATGACAAAATCTGTGGTGTTATTGGACTACGGCGCGGGCAATATTCGCTCCGCCCAGCGTGCCCTCGAGCGCGTCGGGGCGGAGGTCACCGTCACGGCGGATCCTTATCAGGCCCTCGAGGCAGACGGGCTGCTGGTTCCCGGCGTGGGCGCGTTCGATGCCTGCATGGCAGGGCTGAAGGCCGTGAATGGGCCGAGGGTCATCGGCCAGCGCCTGGCAGGAGAGCGGCCGGTCATGGGTATTTGTGTGGGAATGCAGGTGCTTTTCGATGCCGGCGTTGAGCACGGCATCCACTCCACAGGCTGCGGCGAATGGCCGGGTACGGTCGAACGCCTGCAGTCCGACGTGTTGCCGCATATGGGCTGGAATACCGTTGAGATGCCGGATGGCAGCGCCATGTTTGCCGGGCTTAACGCCGATGAGCGGTTTTATTTCGTGCATTCCTACGGCGTTCGCCGCTGGGAATTGGAAACCGTCATTACCCGCCCGCCGCTGGTGAGCTGGTCCACGCACGCTGGTGATTCTTTCGTGGCGGCGGTGGAAAATGGCGCGCTGTGGGCCACGCAATTCCACCCCGAAAAATCCGGGGATGCGGGCGCGCAGCTATTGGAAAACTGGATGCACACGCTCTAGGTAGGATGAGACCATGACTTTTACGCTTTTGCCCGCAGTCGATGTCGCCGGCGGCAAGGCCGTGCGCTTGGATCAGGGAGAGGCCGGCACCGAAAAGGTCTACGGCGCCCCGCGGGATGCAGCCCTTGAATGGCAGCGCCAGGGCGCCCAGTGGCTGCACTTTGTTGACCTCGATGCCGCCTTTAATCGCGGTTCCAACCACGAGCAGATGGCGGGGATTACCCAAGAACTTGGCATTAATGTCGAGCTGACCGGTGGCATTCGCGATGATGCCGGGGTAGAGCGCGCGCTGGCTACCGGCGCGAATCGCATCAATATTGGCACCGCCGCCTTAGAAAACCCAGAGTGGATAGAAAAAATCCTTGGGCACTACGGCGAAAAGGTCGCCGTGGATTTGGCGGTGCGCTTAGAAGATGGTGAATGGCGCACGAAGGGCAACGGCTGGGTCTCCGACGGCGGGGATCTCTGGGAGGAGCTCGAGCGCCTCGATGCCGCAGGGTGCCAGCGCTTCGTGGTTACGGACGTGTCCAAGGACGGGACGCTGACCGGGCCCAATGTGGAATTATTGCGCGAGGTAGCAATGGCAACCGATGCCAAGGTGACCGCCTCCGGTGGCATTTCCTCCCTGGCGGATCTCACCGAGCTGGCCCGGTATCAAAATGAGGGCATCGATTCGGCGATCATCGGCAAGGCGCTGTATGAGGGAAATTTCAGCCTGGAGGAGGCGCTAGCTGCGGTGGCAGAGGTAGATCCGCTGCCCGCAGAGGTGCCCATCGATCCTTATGACCCCGAGGAAGAGTAAGCGATGATGGATCCGCGCGAGTTGGTGGCCTTCGCGGAGGCGGCCGTTGACCAGGTCGAGCCCATCTTTCGGTCCGGCATCGGGGCGCCGCCGGCCCACTTTAAAAGCCGGGGCGATTTCGCCACAGAGGTGGACTTGGCCATCGAAAAGCAGCTGCGCGATATCTTGCAGCAGATGACCGGCATCCCGGTGTACGGGGAAGAATCCGGCGGTAGTATCCACGACACCGTGTGGGTTGTCGATCCGATCGATGGGACCGCAAATTATTCCGCGGGCAATCCCATGGCCGGCATCTTGGTGGCCTTGGTCCACGAGGGCCAGACTGTTGCGGCCATCTCAGATTTTCCCCTCTTGGGCAGGCGCTTGGTGGCCAGCGACGGCTCGCCGCTGCGCTCTGTGGGTGGGCCGTCCGGCGGTTTCGGTGGCGGGGAAGAGTCCCCAGAATTCGATGATGCCCGTGGGCACGTGGGGTGTTTTTCCAACCTTCCCACTGCGGCATTCCACGAACTGCGAGAATCCGGCTTGCGCCCGCGCATCACAGGCTCGGTGGGACTAGATAATGCCTTCGTGGCCCAGGGCGTCTTTGACGGTGCCGTGAATTTCTCGCCGCACCCGTGGGATAACGCGGCGGGAGCGCTCCTTATCAAGGCGGCCGGGGGCATCGTCACGGATCCGGAGGGTAATCCGTGGACCGTGCAGTCGCGGGGTATGGTCTCTGGTACCCCGCAGGTGCACGAGACAATCCTGGAAATCCTATCTCACCACTCAAATTAACCCTGACCGACTTGTGAAGGAGTAAGCCCCGCATGGCTGTAGCCGTACGCATAATCCCGTGCCTTGATGTGGATCAAGGCCGCGTAGTCAAGGGCGTGAATTTTGCGCACCTGCGCGATGCAGGAGACCCAGTGGAATTGGCCGCGCGCTATGAGGAATTGGGCGCAGACGAACTGACTTTCCTCGATGTCTCCGCGTCCAAGCATGGCCGGTCCACCATGCTCGATGTGGTACGCCGCACCGCCGATCAAGTCTTTATTCCGCTGACCGTGGGCGGGGGAGTGCGCAGCGTTGACGATGTCCGCGAGCTCCTGCGCACCGGCGCGGATAAGGTATCGGTCAATACCGCCGCGATAGGCAATCCCGGCCTGCTGCGCGAATTGGCGGAAGTCTTTGGCTCGCAGTGTATCGTCTTATCCGTGGACGCGCGGCGCACCGACGCGGCGCACGCACCGTCGGGGTTCGAAGTTACGACACACGGCGGGACGACATCGGCTGGCATCGATGCAGTGGAATGGGCCTGGACTGGCGCCGAGCTGGGTGTGGGGGAGATCCTTTTAAACTCCATGGATGCAGATGGCACGAAGGCCGGATTCGACCTCGAACTTCTGCGCGCGGTGCGGGAAACGGTGAATATTCCCGTCATTGCCTCCGGCGGAGCGGGCGCAGCAGCGGACTTTCCACCCGCCGTTGAAGCAGGTGCCGATGCTGTCCTAGCAGCCAGCATTTTCCACTTTGGGGAGGTAGAAATTGGCGAGGTTAAAAAGGTCTTGGCAGATGCCGGAAACGAGGTGCGCCGATGAGCAATCCCGCAGACTATGAGCTAGACCCACAGATTGCTGCGCTACTCAAGCGCAATGAGCAAGGGCTCGTGCCAGCTATTGCCCAGGCCGATTCCGGCGAAGTGCTGATGCTTGCCTGGATGGATGACCATGCGCTTGCCCACACGCTGGCCACGCGCAAGGGAACCTACTTTTCGCGCTCGCGCGGCGAGTATTGGATTAAGGGCGAGACCTCAGGACATACGCAGGAGGTACTCGGTGTGCGCCTTGATTGCGATGGCGATACCATCTTGCTGACCGTGCGGCAGCGCGGCGCCGCGTGCCACACCGGTGACCGGACATGCTTCGATGCGAAAGTTCTTTTAGGGGATGATTCCTAATGACGAGGCGACTTGGCCCGCTTTTTATTGCGGTGGGCACGGCGGTGCTGTGGTTTTCTTCCCGTAGCACTTGGGTAAAAGCGGTAAGCGAGGACGATAAATCGGGCTCGGCAACCAATGAGATCGTGGGTTCCGCGTGGTCCCTAGAACTGATGGCATTGACGCTGGTCCTCCTCGCCGGGGTGCTCGCGGGCCTAGCGCTGCGCCGAACAGGGCGGCGCATCGTGGCCATTGTGTGCGCCCTCGCCGCGGCAGGCGCCGCGTGGAGCCCTATTAGTTTGCTGACCAGCGGCGCTGATGCCGAGCGCGCGCAAAAAATATTGCAGGGCGCGTCCGCAAATGAAAACGCGGTGGATTCTGCCGCAATTTCTGATTGGGCTACCGTCATTTCCACGGAGGCCACCAAGCTGGGCCCCATTGTCGCCATTATCGGGGCCGCGCTGGCATTTTTCGGCGCCGTACTCTTGGCCCAGAACCCGGGCAAGGACAAGGTCAAGGCGTCGAGCAAATACGAAACCCCTGCCGCCCGCCAAGAAAAGCTGGCGGAAGATTTGGAGACCTCATCCGATTCCGGCCGCGTGATGTGGGATGCGCTCGATAGCGATATCGACCCGACCGATGTGGGCCGTAAATAGCCCCGTTCGCGCAGCACAATTTCCGGAAACGCCCCGAATAGCGTTAATCTAAGTGTGATTTTAATCGCGCTTGGAGGGAGGTGCTCATGCCCACACCCATAGCCGTCGATCACCTGGTCGCTGGGGTGCTAGAGGATGTCGCCGCGCGCGAAGCACGCGTTTCCTTCCAAGATATCAAGGCGCGCTCCCGGGACATGGAGCCTCCCCGCGATGCCCGCGCGGCGCTTTTAAAACCAGGTTGTTCGGTCATTACGGAGCTGAAGCGCGCCGTTCCTTATACCGGGGAAATCGCCCACGTGGGCTCGGCCGAGCAGATGGCCGAATGGGCGCGCACCTTTGAGGACTGCGGCGTGCATTTGATGGCCTGCCAGACGGATACGCGGCGCTTTAACGGATCGCTTGAGGATATGGCGGCCGCGCGCGCTGCCATCGATATCCCGATGATGGCGCGCGACCTTATCGTGGACCCGTACCAGATTCATGAGGCTCGCTGTTTTGGCGCCGATGCGATCCCACTGCAGGTCGAGCTTTTAGAGCAAGCCCGATTGGAAGCCCTCTTGGACCGGGCGGAATCATTAGGGATGACCGCCATCGTGGAGGTGCGAACCTGCGGGGAGGTCAACCGCGCCATCAAAGCCGGCAGCAGCGTCATTGCGATCAATGCGTGGTCCCTTGCCTCCGATGAGATCAACCGGGAGGCCTTCAATGATATTGCCCCGGGCCTGCCGGAATCCCTCCTGCGCATCGCCGTGGGTGGGGTGAATAATGCCCGCAATCTCTTCCACTATGCCTCCCGCGGGGCGGATGCGGTATTGGTCGGTGAATCCGTCATGGCGGCTCAGGATCCAACCGCCTTGGCACGCTCCCTGGTGGCCGCGGGCCAGCACCCGGCGTGCCCGTCGCGTAAAAGTTCCTAGGAAAGTGACCCCAAACTAGCTCAAGGGTACGCCGATAAGGCACACTATCAACGTGCATACTCAGAATCTTGCAAATATCCCCTCCCCGCCGCAGGGCGTGGTGTGGCATCTTGGCTCCATTCCAATCCATGCGTATGCGCTGTGCATCATCGCCGGCATCCTCGTGGGCATGTGGATGACGCTGCGGCGATACACGGCCCGGGGCGGCAATCCCGATACGGTGTGGGATGCGACCATCGTCGTCATCCCCGCCGGTATCGTGGGCGGCCGACTCTATCACGTCATCACGGATCATCAGAAGTACTTCTGTGATACCTGCAACCCAGCCGACGCCCTCAAGGTCACCAATGGCGGCCTTGGCATCTGGGGTGCGGTTGCCTTAAGCGCCGTAGCGCTGTGGGTGATGTTTCGAATCAAGAAGATTCCGCTTGCACCGTTCGCGGACGCGGTGGCGCCTGGCCTCATCCTTGCCCAGGGCATCGGCCGGTTGGGAAACTGGTTTAATCAGGAGCTCTACGGCCGGCCGACCGACGTTCCGTGGGCGCTGGATATTTACTACCGCGTCGATGAGGCCGGGGAGTACGCGCCGGTTTCCGGGCATTCTACTGGCGAGGTCATCGCTTCGGTGCACCCGACGTATTTATATGAGCTCATCTGGAACGTGCTGGTGTGCCTGTTCCTTCTGTGGGCGCACAAGGCATGGAAGCTGGGGCGCGGCCGGGTATTTGCCCTCTACGTCGTGGGCTACACCCTGGGCCGCTTCTTCATCGAAGGCATGCGTTCAGACGAAGCCACCCATATCTTCGGCGTCCGCGTAAACCTCATCGTCTCCGCCGTTGTCTTTATCGCAGGTCTCATCGTCTTTTTCTTGCTGGACAGGCAGCGCAAGGGCCCCGAAACGCCAGAGGAAGTTGACCCGCGTTACTACCGCGAGCAGGCGGAAAACGGCGGCGAGGGTGACGAGAAACGCGTGGCAGCCACGCATGCTAACGGCACCTCGGGCACTGCTACCGGCCGGAAATGACCGGTTATGTGTGTTCGTGTCCGATTGCCGTAGTTAAGGCGCCAAAAAATTGTGGCCTGTCGGCGCGCGAGGGAGTAGGTTGGGGGTTGTTCAATTTCCCCGATGGAATAGGCCAATAATGCTGGATAGAAGAACCAAAATTGTCTGTACTCTCGGCCCTGCGGTAGCTAGTGGGGACGGAATTTTGCGCCTTGTAGAAGACGGCATGAACGTCGCGCGCCTCAACATGTCGCACGGCGAGCATGCGGACCACGAGGCCAATTACAAGTGGGTCCGCGAAGCCACCGAAAAGACCGGCCGGAACGTCGGTATCCTGGCCGATCTTCAGGGCCCCAAGATCCGTCTCGGCCGGTTTAAGAACGGCGAAGAGCAGTGGGATAACGGCGAGATCGTCCGCATCACCGTGGACGATGTCGAAGGCACCCACGACCGCGTATCCACCACCTACAAGGGCTTGGCACAAGATGCGAAGCCCGGCGATCGCTTGCTTATCGATGACGGCAAGGTCGCCGTCGTCTGCAAGGAAGTAGACGGCAATGACGTGGTGTGCGAGGTTACCGAGGGCGGCCCCGTATCCAATAACAAGGGCGTCTCCCTGCCCGGCATGAGCATTTCTGTGCCGGCCCTGTCTGAGAAGGACATCGAAGACCTGCGCTTTGCCCTGCAGCTCGGCGTGGACTACATCGCACTGTCCTTCGTGCGTTCGCCTGCCGATGTCGACAAGGTCCACGAGATCATGGACGAGGAAGGTCGCCGCGTGCCGGTCATCGCTAAGCTGGAAAAGCCCGAGGCCGTCGATGCCCTCGAGTCCATCATCTTGGCCTTCGACGCCGTGATGATTGCCCGCGGTGACTTGGGCGTTGAGGTTCCGCTGGAAGAGGTGCCACTCTTCCAGAAGCGTGCTATCCAGATTTCCCGCGAGAACGCCAAGCCGGTCATCGTGGCCACCCAGATGCTGGATTCCATGATCGAAAACTCCCGCCCGACCCGCGCGGAGGCGTCCGACGTGGCCAACGCCGTGCTCGACGGTGCCGATGCGGTGATGCTGTCTGGCGAGACCTCCGTGGGTGCGGATCCGCACAACGTGGTGCGGACCATGTCGCGCATCGTCAAGCGCTCCGAGACCGATGGCCAGGTCCCGCCGCTGGCGCACGTCCCGCGCACCAAGCGCGGCGTGATGTCCTATTCCGCCCGCGATATTGCAGAGCGCCTGAACGCGAAGGCTATCGTTGCCTTCACCTCCTCCGGTGATACCGCAAAGCGCGTCGCCCGCCTGCACTCTGACCTGCCGCTTCTGGTATTTACCCCGGACCAGGACGTGCGCGCCCAGCTGGCGCTTACCTGGGGTGCAGAGACCTTCTTGAGCCCCGACGTCAAGTCCACGGATGAGATGATGGAGGCCATCGATAAGTACCTGCTGGACTTGGACGAGTACGACGAGAATGACTTGGTCGTCGTCGTTGCAGGCACCCCTCCGGGAATCTCCGGCAATACCAACATGATTCAGTGCCACATTTTGGGAGAGACCATCAAGGACTAGCGCACTGAAAAATCCGCCGCGCCTCCACACTCCATTGAGCAAAGGGGGACGCGGCGGATTTTTATGCCAAGATGAGCCGGGGTTAAGCGCCCAGGTACGCCAGCACCGCCGCTTGGGCGGCCTGGGTGGAGGCCTTGACCGTCGGCTCATACTCCGGCAGGAAGTTGGCCTGGTGATTGACCGGGGGATCGGCCAACTCGGCATCTGGGGTGCACCCTACGTGCCAAAAGACGTACGGCACGCCCCATGCCTGCGGCAGGTAACAAAAATCTTCGGAAGCGGTCGAGGGCGAGGCCGTAACGGATGCTTCCCCGAAGGTGGCCGCAAAGACCTCGTCGATGGGCGAATACGCGGCGGCGTCATTATCGGTGACCTCGCCGTGCGCGTAGTACTCGAAGGTGGGCTCCTTCTCGCAGCCGGAGGCCATGCATTCTGCCTTCACCATGCGCTCTAGGGAAGCGTAGACCTTTTCCGCCAGGGCTGGATCATAAAAGCGCGTATTGAGCACGAGCTCGGCGGAATCCGGGATGATGTTGTTTTTATCGCCGGAATGCAGCTCGCCCACGGAGATGACGAAAAATTCGTGCGGGGCTACCTCGCGGCCCACGATGGCCTGGAGCCGGGTAACGATCATCGCCGCGGTATAAGTCGGGTCGATGGAATTATGCGGCATGGAGGCGTGGGCGGACTTGCCAAAGATGCGTATGCGCAGGGAATCGCAGCCGGCCATGATGGGGCCTGCGGTATGGCGAACGGTGCCGGCGCGGCCAGGCATGATGTGTTGGCCTAAGCAAATATCGGGGCGCGGCACGCGCTCGGTAAGGTTATCGGCGATCATGTATTTCGCGCCCATGGATGATTCCTCCGCTGGCTGGAACAGGGCGAGGAAGGTGCCGGACCAGGTATCGCGGGAGGCATCGAGAAGCGCACAGGCACCGAGTAGGGCCGTGGTGTGCATATCGTGCCCGCAGGCGTGCATGTAGTCATTGGTCGAGGAATACGCCACGCCGGTGGCCTCCTTGACCGGCAGGGCATCGAAATCGGCGCGCATGAGCGCGGTGGGGCCATCGCCATTGCGGAAAATGGCGACCATGCCATGCCCGCCAATGTTTTCTTCTACCTCGCAATCAAACTCCGCTAACTTGGCGCGGATGCGCGCCGCGGTGCGTTCCTCCTCGTGGGAAAGCTCGGGGTGGCGGTGCAGATCTTCGTAAAAATCCCGCTGCCACGCCAGGTCAGTATCCGCAGAGTGGACCATGGAAGCGATGTTTGTGGAATAAGACATAGTTTTCATCCCTTTGGTTAGGGTAGGGTCAGCTATATGCCGACTATTCAATTCGATGTATTGGTTCCAGATGAGCAAGCGGACCGCGTGGAGGAAATTTTCACCACTGCCACCGATAAGCTGGTAGCGGGCGGATCGCTTACCTCCGCCGAGGTTACTCGCCCGGCAGATCCCCAGTTCCCTGAGGGCTTGGAGGAGCAGCTGCAGCAAAATTACCGTGATGAACATGAAGAGCGCGATTTAGAAGGCGCCCACGCCCATCGCTATAACATCGCGGTGGAGGGGGCAACCGGCTCCGTGAACCAGCTGGCTATGGTGCTGTCGCGTTTGCTCACGCCGCACGCCGTATTGCCCAAGGATCACGTGCTGCTGGAGGATGAGTTGGCGCATGAACGCCCCGCCATCTTTCCGTGGACGGTCGAGATTCGCCCTTAGCCCAGCTGCTTGACGATGTCCCGGGCAGCCCTAGCCAGCTGCTCCGGCATCCCACCTTCTTGATCTAGCTCCGCGGTGACGTGCTCGGTGTCCTGGTTGATGGCCCCGGCAACGATGCCGACGGGGGTAGAAGACTCCGCCGCCAGGTCCGCGACGGTGCCGACGACCTTGCCGGTTAAGGATTGCTCGTCAAATGCGCCTTCGCCGGTGATGACGAGGTCAGCCTGAGAAATGGCCTCGGCGAGTCCGAGGGCCTTGGCCACATGTGCCCCGCCAGAGACGACGCGGGCGTGCTCATCGGTGCCCCATAGGGTGCGCGAAAGCCAGGTAAGGCCGATGGGGATGCCGCCTGCCGCACCGGTAAATTCCGCCTCCGGATCCGTGCCGGTGACCTTGCACAATTGGAGGAGAGCGCCTGCAAGCAAGGCAATCTGTTCGCCCTCTGCGCCTTTTTGAGGTCCGTACATGGTGGCTGCCTGCATAGCCTTAGCCCGGGTATCGGCCAAGAGCGTGAAATCAACCATGCCCGCTTTGATATTTAATTGCGCGGTATCGATGGAATCGAGCTGCACCAATGGGGCGCCGCCCTTGGGCAGGGCATAGCCGCGTGCATCGTGGGCGGCGGCGCCGAGGGCCGCAAGGATGCCCATGCCACCGTCGATGCTGGCCGTGCCACCAAGGCCGAGCACGATGGAGGTGGCGCCGCGGGATTGGGCATCGGCAAGCAGCACGCCCGTGCCATAAGAATCCGCGTGGAGGGGATCGAGCGCGTCGCGGACCGCGGGCAGCCCGGTGGCGGCGGCGACGTCGATGAAGGCCGTGTGCCCAGCGAGGAAATACTGCGCCTCGGTCAAACGCCCCACCGCATCCGTGGTGGGAAGGGTAATGGTCTGGGTTTCTTGCCCGCCCGCCGCGGCGGCCTGGGCCAACACCTGGGCGGTGCCTTCGCCGCCATCGGCCATGGGCAAGGTGGTGACGGTGGCGGTGGGGTAGTGCTGGCGAATTCCGTTGGCGATTCCGGCTGCGGCTTCCGTGGCAGAAGCGGTACCTTTAAAAGAGTCAGGCGCGACGACAATATGCATGCCCGCGATTATAAAGCCCGCGACCCGCACTGCGGCTTTCTGCTAGGAATCCGAACGCTCTACAGAAAATATTTATCTTTATTGTCGCAGGTGAACGTGGGTAATTGGGGGACTGAGAAATAATTGTACTTGCATTATCGGTAGATTGATAGGAAACTAGTTCCTGCTAGTCAAACTCCACGAGAATGGGATTTATACACTATGTCTGTTGATAGCCAGATTTCTGAGTACTACAACAAGCTACTCAAGCGTAACGCCGGTGAACCGGAATTCCACCAGGCGGTGTCCGAGGTGCTGGATTCGCTCAAGATCGTCCTGGATAAGGACCCACACTACGCAGACTACGGTCTGGTTGAGCGCCTGTGCGAACCGGAGCGCCAGCTCATCTTCCGCGTCCCATGGGTTGATGACAACGGCGAGGTGCAGGTCAACCGCGGCTTCCGTGTGCAGTTCAACTCCGCGCTCGGACCGTACAAGGGTGGCCTGCGTTTCCACCCCTCGGTAAACCTGGGCATTATTAAGTTCTTGGGCTTTGAGCAGATCTTTAAAAACTCCCTGACCGGCCTGCCCATCGGTGGCGGCAAGGGTGGCTCCGACTTTGACCCGAAGGGCAAGTCCGAGCAGGAAGTTATGCGCTTCTGCCAGTCCTTCATGACCGAGCTGCACCGCCACATCGGCGAGTACCGCGACGTTCCTGCCGGCGATATCGGCGTCGGCGGCCGCGAAATCGGCTTCCTCTTCGGCCAGTTCCGCCGCCTGACCACCCAGCACGAGTCCGGCGTCCTGACCGGCAAGGGCCTGACCTGGGGCGGTTCCTTGGTACGTACCGAGGCCACCGGTTTCGGTGCCGTTTACATCACCGAAGAAATGATGAAGACCCACGGCGAGTCCTTCGACGGCGCCAAGGTCATCGTGTCCGGCTCCGGTAACGTTGCCATCTACGCCGCCGCAAAGGCACAGGAACTCGGCGCTACCGTGGTTGCCATGTCTGACTCCTCCGGCTACATCACCACCCCGAACGGCGTGGACGTTGACCTGCTTCGCGATGTCAAGGAAGTGCGCCGCGAGCGCATCTCCACCTACGCCAAGGAAGCTGGCAACGGCGTGGAGTTCCACGAGGGCGGCAATATCTGGGATGTCCAGGCTGATGTTGCACTGCCGTGTGCAACCCAGAACGAGCTCGACGGCGAATCCGCCAAGAAGCTCGTCGAGGGCGGCGTGCGCTACGTTGCAGAGGGCGCTAACATGCCGTCTACCCCGGATGCGGTGCACGTATTCCAGGACTCCAAGATCAACTTCGCACCCGGCAAGGCTGCCAACGCCGGTGGTGTGGCAACCTCCGCACTGGAGATGCAGCAGAACGCATCCCGCGACTCCTGGTCCTTCGAGTACACCGATGACCGCCTGCGCGGCATCATGAGCAACATCTTCAAGAACATCGACAACACGGCCAAGGAATACGACCGTGAAGGCGACTACGTGGCTGGCTCCAATATCGCCGGCTTCAAGAAGGTGGCTGACGCCATGCTGGCACAGGGCGTTATCTAAACTCCCCTTCATTCACGGCTCCCCATTTCCCCGCACCCGCAAGGAATACGACCGTGAAGGCGACTACGTGGCTGGCTCCAATATCGCCGGCTTCAAGAAGGTGGCTGACGCCATGCTGGCACAGGGCGTTATCTAAACTCCCCTTCATTCACGGCTCCCCATTTCCCCGCACCCGCGGGGAGACGGGGAGCTTTTGCATTGCTGCGATGGCACGGCAGCTGTATGCGCCAGTGCCGCAGGTATGTGGAGGGAAAATGGGTTAATCGCACACGGGAAGCGAATTGAACTCGGAGAGCTTTAGCCTTCGTTGCATCGGCCTGAGGATCCAAGGCGCGCCCTCCACACAATGCGGGGTGGCGCGTTGTAGAATTCCCAGCATGTACCGTGTCTTTGAATCCCTTGATGAATTAGTTCAGCATTTGGAGCAGGCTTCTGGCTTTCCCATGACCTCCAATTGCTTGGTCCCCCGCCATGAGATGCTGGCGCTTCTCGATGACCTGCGCAACGCGCTGCCCGTAGAAATCGACGATGCGCAGGACGTTTTAGACAAGCAAGACGAGATTATCCGCGGCGCCGAAGAGCGTGCGGATAACACCATTAATGAGGCGTCTGCGGAGGCCACCGACATGGTGAGCCAGGCGCGCCAAGAGGCCGATACCACGGTTGCGCAGGCAGAAGAACATGCGCAGCGGCTAGTGGCCGATGCCGAGGCACGCGCTCAAAACACTGTTGAGCAAGCCCGCGCAGATGCGGACCGCACCATTGCTCAGGCCAATGAGGAATACGAGCGCTCGGTGGCTGAGGGCCGCCAGGAACAAGAGCGTTTGGTTTCCGAATCTGAAGTTGTGCGCCGCGCCAACGAAGAAGCCAACCGGATCGTGGAGACCGCATACACCGAATCCAACCGGCTGCGCACGGAGTGCGATGACTTTGTAGATAGCAAGCTCAGCGAATTTGAAAGCTCCCTCAGTGGCCTCTTGCGCACCGTAAACTCCGATCGTTCCGCCCTGCGCGGTGGGGCCGGCGTGCGCTCTCGCGGCGGCGACTACCTGCCGTCCACGAACGCCGGTTCTTCCCGCGGTGGTGCTAGCACCCCGCGCTACGGTGAGGGCGACGGCTACGAGCGCCGTTACACCGAGCGCTAAAGGCGTAAGTTACAAGGCACGACGCTTAAAAAGTCCTGCTGCACGGGTGATTTGCGAAAATCGCGTCACCGTGTAGCAGGACTTATTGTGCTTGTGGGAGGCTAGACCGAGCTGCGAGAGTTGGAGTAGCGCGGCGTGGGGGACGATGAGGGGGCATCGGCAAGCGCGGCGTCAGCAGTATTCGTAGCAGGGTGAGGGCGCTGGCTCTGGACCGCTACGAAGGCTACAATCCCCGCGCTGACCAGGCCGGGTAAGAGGAAGGTGACCAGGGCCGTGGTGAAGTAGGAGGTGAGCGAGGTCATCGAGCCGCTCATAAAGTCTTGGGGGAAGAACATCGCGCTAAGACTAATAACCGCGCCTGCGGTCAGGAACATGGCGCCGACGCAAAGCAGCGCGCAGGCAAGGGCTTCGCGCGAGAGCCACGTAATGGCGGCGGCGCTGGCGGAAAATACAAGGGCGCCGGTAAGCACCGTGAGGTCGAGGCCGGAGGGAATGACCAAAATCGCGCCGGAGATAAGCCCCGCACACATGCTGAGGATGAGGGCGGAGGAAAGGCGCAGGCCCTTGTCGCCGTAGATGCCAGAGTGGTCAGCCTTGGGCAGGCGATGGAGGACTAACCCAGAGATGACCAAGAAGGTGGCGGGAAGGCAGCACAACACTCCGAATCTAGGAGCGATAGCGCTCAAATCTCCTGAGGCCGCGGCCAAGTGGTAAGTCATGCTTTCAGGCTAAGGCCGCCGCGGCCTGCAGGAAAGGGAAAACCGGCAAGCCATAGCGCTTTATGCCCAAACCTTCAGTTTCTTGCCAGAAAATGCGGTCGTGCCAGCAACTACGCGGAGTTTGCGAGGCAGGGTAGACTACCAACTGTTATGACATCTCCATTGAAGTTCGATGTGGGCGAATTATTAAACGCCCAAGGCGCTGACGTAATGCCGGAACAACGCACCCAGACGGGCCCTGCACCGGAAAGGATCGGCGTGGAAATGATCGCCATCCCCAAAGGCGAAGATCTCACCGTTGCCGCGACCCTGACCCCGCTGGGTTCAGGCGTTCTGGTTGATGCAGATATCTCGGGTGTTCTCACGGGCGAGTGTGCGCGCTGCTTAAAAGAGCTACACCCGCAGCTGGATTTGCACGTGACCCAGGTTTTTGCCGCCGATGAATCCTTTGTCAGCGGCGATGACGCCGATTCTGACGATGCCGGTTCGGGCGATGAAATCCCCGAAATCCAAGACGATGAGCTGGATCTACTCCAGGCGGTGATTGATGAAGTCGGCCTGAACCTTCCCTTCGCCCCCGTCTGCGAAGACGGCTGCGATATTCAGACCCCAGAGGGTGTGACCACCGGAATCTCCGGGGAAGAAGAGGAAGAGGAGAAGATAGACCCGCGCTGGGCAGGTCTGGAGAAGTTCCTATGAGCCGCAAGAAGAAGCTGACCGGGCACGAGGCATGGGAGGCCGCCTTTGCGGCGGTGGACCACAGCTCGCTCTTGGAATCGCTCGGCGTTGCCCTGGAACCGGACAGTCTGCGCTTGGCGCTCACACACCGTTCCTTTGCCAATGAAAACGGCCACCTGCCTAATAACGAGCGCCTTGAGTTCTTGGGCGATGCCGTCTTAGGGCTATCGGTGGCCGCGAAGCTGTACGTGACGTATCCATCGCGCCCGGAATCCGATATCTCTAAGATGCGCGCCTCCATTGTCTCGCGCTATGGGCTTTCCGATATCGCGCGTGAGATTAACCTGGGTCCGCATATCTTATTGGGCAAGGGCGAGCAGTCCACCGGTGGGCGGGATAAGGATTCCATCCTTGCGGATACCACCGAGGCGATTTTTGGTGCCATTTACCGCGAGCACGGCTTTGAAACCGCCCGCGATGTCATCCTGCGCCTCTTTGCGGAAAAGATCGATAATGCCTCCGTCAGCGGGCGCCACTTGGACTGGAAGACCACCTTGCAAGAGCTGTGTGCTGAGTTGAAAGCACCCATGCCGGTCTATTCGGCTACCGCTACCGGCCCAGAACACGATCAAACCTTCAGCGCGGTTGCCACCGTCGCCGGGCTGACCGTGGGAAATGGGCAGGGCCACAATAAGAAATTAGCGGAGCAGCAGGCCGCGCAAGAAGCATGCCAAACCCTGCGCGAAACCCCGTTGCTGGTGCAAGGGACCGCCCATAAAGAAGGCTAAATAATGCCAGAGTTGCCCGAAGTAGAATCGGTGCGCCGCGGGGTGGAAACCTACGTCGTGGGCAAAGAAATTACGGCGGTAGACATTGCGCACCCGCGGGCGAACCGCGGCCAAGATGAACCGCTGGCGGGCCTTGTCGTGGGCAAGGAAATCGCCGCGGTGGCCCGCCGCGGCAAATTCATGTGGCTGGAATTCGTGGGGGAGGACCCGATGGATAGCCACCGCGACGTGCTTTTTATTCACTTAGGCATGTCGGGTCAGTTGCGCATCGGCCCTACCGATTCGCCGCACCGCCGCATCACGGTAGGGCTCAGCGATGGCACCGACCTGCACTTTGTGGACCAGCGCACCTTTGGATACTGGCTATATGCGCCGTGGTCCAAGATCTCCCATATCGGCTTGGATCCCCTGGAACCCGATTTTGATATCGCTAGCGCTGCGCGCCGCCTGCGGCAGAAGAAAACCGCGGCAAAAACGGCGCTATTGGATCAATCGCTGGTATCTGGCATTGGCAATATCTACGCAGATGAAGCGCTGTGGGCAGCACGCATTTCACCGCGCAAGAAAGCTTCTGCGCTGCGGCAAAAAGACGCCGTGGCGCTATTAAGCGCGGCGCAGACCGTGATGTCTGCCGCCCTCAAAGCGGGGGGAACGAGCTTTGATTCTTTGTACGTTAACGTCAATGGTGAATCCGGCTATTTCGCGCGCTCGCTTGCAGCTTATGGCCGCGCTGGCCAGCCATGTTCCCGCTGCGGCACGCCCATTGAGCGGTGTGTTATCGGGGGACGCTCGAGCCATTATTGCCCCCACTGCCAATAATCTCGCACCCGTGAGGTTCACGTTGTGCACCTTCAGGCAGTAAATTAATTCGCATGGAATTTCTCGAAAATGTCGTCACGACATTTAACGATGGCGTGTGGACATACATCCTGCCCTGGCTGCTTATCGGTGCAGGCCTGTTATTTGGCGCTCGTACCGCGGTGGTGCAGATTCGCAAAGTACCCGATATGCTGCGCGCCGTGGTCGAGCGACCCAACAGCGATGATGAGGATGAGGGCGCAGGAAGCGGGGGAATCTCCGCATTTAAGGCATTTACCATCTCCGCAGCATCGCGCGTGGGCACCGGCAACGTTGCCGGCGTCGCGGTGGCCATCTCCGTAGGCGGACCTGGCGCCGTCTTCTGGATGTGGATCATCGCCCTCCTTGGTGGTGCGACCGCCTTCGTGGAATCCACCCTGGCGCAGCTGTGGAAGGTCCGCAATGGCGATACGTACCGCGGCGGGCCGGCCTACTACATGAAGCGTGGCCTGGGCTGGGGCCCGCTCGGCGTTCTTTTCTCTATTGCTATCGTCTTTACCTTTGGCTTGGTCTATAACTCCTTCCAGACCAACGCCATTGTAGAGGCCGTGGCCTTTTCCTTCGGCCGCGAAGACGATGCCACCTTTGGCTCCATCATTGGCATCATCATCGCGATTGCCGCGGGCCTCATCATTTTTGGCGGCGTGAAGCGCATTGCCAATATCACCCAGGTAGTCGTTCCGTTTATGGCCCTGGCGTACCTGCTCATAGGTGGCTTCGTGGTCATTACGAACTTTGACAAGGTCCCGGGCATGCTGGGCGATATCATCGGCCACGCGCTTGGCTTTAAGGAAATCGCCGGTGCGGGCATCAGCACCGCTATGATGAAGGGCATCCAGCGTGGCCTGTTTTCCAATGAGGCCGGCGAAGGTTCTGCTCCTAACGCGGCGGCGACCGCCACCGTCTCCCACCCGGTAAAGCAGGGCCTGGTGCAGACCTTGGGCGTGTACTTCGACACCATCGTGGTCTGTACCATTACCGCCTTCCTGATCCTGCTTGGCCCGGAAGTTGCCTACGGTGAAGAGGCCGAGGGCGTTTCCCTTACCCAGGCGGCCTTGTCCGCCGAGGTTGGCCACTGGGGCATTCACTTCGTCAGCTTCATCCTGTTCTTCCTGGCTTTTTCTTCCATCTTGGGCAATTACTATTTGGCAGAAGCCAACCTGGAATACCTCACCACCAATAAGACGGTGCTCAATACCTTCCGCCTCGTGGTGCTGTTCTTTGTCTGGTTCGGTGCCGTCGGGTCCCTGCCATTGGTCTTCGCCCTGGCGGATACCGGTGCGGCGACGATGGTGATCCTGAATATCATCGCCATTGTTCCGTTATCCGGCGTGGCCATTCAATTGCTGAAGAACTTCAACGAGCAGCGCAGTAAGGGAGTCGATCCGGTCTTCCACCGCGATATGCTTCCGGGTGTGCCCGGCGTGGAGTGCTGGGACGGTTCTGACCCAGTGACCCGCCGCAGCGCTGCGGACCGTAAAATCTTGCGCGATCGCGGCGAGGCCGATCGCTACTAATGAGGATGGTGCAGTGACATGGAAAGAATGACGGCTTTTGTGCACGGCAACGTGCAAGGAGTGGGCTTTCGCTGGTGGACGCGGTCGCGCGCACTGGAATTAGGCCTTTCTGGGCATGCGACCAACCTGGCAGACGGCCGCGTGCAGGTTGTTGCTGAGGGCCCGCGCACAGACTGCGAGAAGCTCTTGGAACTATTGCAGGAGCAACCGAGCACCACCCGCCGCCCCGGCAGCGTCGATTTAGTGGTCGAGCAGTGGGCTGCTGCGAAGGGCGAAAGCGGCTTTGTCGAGCGCTAATAGCCAACCCAATGCTTGCTGCAACTCGTGTCTTAAAGGCTTGCTACACTATCCCAAATGCACCTGAAATCGCTGACGCTCAAAGGCTTTAAGTCATTCGCGTCGGCGACGTCTCTCAAATTTGAGCCGGGCATCTGCGCTGTTGTCGGCCCGAACGGTTCCGGCAAATCCAACGTGGTCGATGCCCTTGCCTGGGTCATGGGAGAGGCTAGCGCAAAGACCCTGCGCGGCGGCAAGATGCAAGACGTCATCTTCGCCGGGGCAGGCGACCGCAAGCAACTGGGCCGAGCCGAGGTCACGCTCACCATCGATAATGCCGATGGTGCGCTGCCCATCGAGTACTCCGAGGTATCTGTTACCCGCCGCATGTTCCGCGACGGCGCGAGCGAATACGAAATCAATGGGGCAAAGGCCCGGTTGATGGATATCCAGGAGCTGCTTTCTGATTCCGGCATTGGCCGAGAGATGCACATCATCGTGGGGCAGGGCAAGCTTTCTGAAATTCTAGAATCGCGCCCCGAGGATCGCCGCTCCTATATCGAGGAAGCCGCAGGTGTCCTCAAACACCGCCGCCGCAAAGAAAAAGCCCAGCGCAAACTCACGGGCATGCAGGCCAATTTGGACCGCCTGCAGGATTTGACTGATGAGCTGGGAAAACAACTCAAGCCCTTGGCGCGGCAGGCAGAAGCTGCCCAGCGCGCGGCCACGGTGCAGGCTGATGTGCGCGATGCGCGCCTGCGCCTGGCCGGAGGCCGCATCGTCGGCCTGCGGCAGAAGCTTTCCGCTGCCGAGCAGACCGCGACGGTCTTATCTACCCAGGTGGAAGAGACCACGGCGCAGCTCGAAGAAGCGACCGAGCACCAAATGGAGCTGGAAACCCAGCTGGAGGAGGTCAATCCGCAAGCGGAAGCGGCCCAAAAACTGTGGTTTGATCTCTCGACCTTGTCCGAGCGCATTGCGGCGACCCAGCGCATCGCAGAGGAGCGGGCGGATAATGCCGGGTCCCAGGTCGCCTATGCCGGCCAGGATCCGGATGATCTTGAGGCCAAGGCGACGCGCGCGGACGAGGAACACGAGGAGCTCGTGGTAGCGGCAGAAGAAGCTGCGGAGCGGTTAGAAAGCATTCGGGAGGAAGTGGCGGAGCGTCGGCAAGCATTCGAGGCCGCCGAGCACGAACATATGGCACAGGTGCGCGCCATTGCGGACCGCCGCGAGGGAGTTGTGCGCCTTTTTGCCGCCGAAGAAAAGGCGGCGGGGCAGGTAGCCAGCGCGGAAGAAGAGCTGGCGCGGCAGGAAGAGGCCGTGGCTTCGCTGCAGCGCCGCACCCAGAATGCGCAGGCAGAAGCCGCTGAGGTAGCGCAGAAGTTGGATAATTATGCCGCGGAGCGCCAGCCTTTGGAGGAGGCGCATACGCGGGCTGCCAGCGAGTCCGGTGCTGCCGATAAGCGCTTGGATCAGCTCCGCGATGCCCAGCGCGAGCGCGAGCGCAGTGTCTATACGTTGCGGTCCCGCATCGATACGCTGTCCCAGACCATCCCCGAGTCGGTCGAGGTGGGCGAAGAATTCCAGCCATTGGCCGCGTATATTTCCACCACCTATGAATCGGCGGTTGCGGCCGCGTTGGGCACCTTCGCAGAGGCGCAGGCGGGGCAGTTGACCGAGGGCTTGATTGCGGATCTGGAGAAGGGCCCGCGCTCGGCGCTGCTAGATGCGGCGGCTTCAGCGCCCGCGAGTTCGTGGCGCGTCGATGCCGATCTGCCGCCGCAAGCTTCCTGGTTGCTGGATCACGTCACGGTGCAACCTGAGGTTTCGGTGGCGTTGCACCGGCTGCTTGCCGATGTCGCCCTCGTCCCCGATATTGCCCACGGCCGGCGCCTCGTGGCCGATGATCCGCGCCTGCGCGCCGTGACCGCGTCCGGGGTTGTCATCGGCGAAGGGTGGGTCGAGGTCGGCACCGGTTCCTCGTCCACCGTGGAGGTCACCGCCCGCATCGCGGAGGCTGAAGAGGAGTTAGAGCAGGCAAATCAAGCCCTGCACGAGCTTTCTGGCACCTTGAAGGGGGCAAAGATTGCCGCCGAGGATGCCCGCGTGACG
The DNA here is from genome assembly GCF_046717465.1 of Corynebacterium limaceinasi. Lineage (NCBI taxonomy): Bacteria > Bacillati > Actinomycetota > Actinomycetes > Mycobacteriales > Corynebacteriaceae > Corynebacterium > Corynebacterium limaceinasi. The sequence continues at coordinate 1,653,431 of NZ_CP177100.1, read as the reverse complement.
GCCGCATCCGCCAAGGCAGCATTGCGGGAGCACGATACCGAGGTTGATGCCTGGAAGCGCGATCATCACCGCCTGGAGAAGCAGTACGAGGCAAATAAGGCGGAGCTGGAAAAGTCCGCGCAGCGCGCCACCGAGATCGAGATCCGGTTGCAGAAAGCCAACCAGGAGCTTGCCGATGCCCGCGATAGGCTCGCCCGCGTCGATGCCGACGATCAACCAGACGAGCCCTCGTCCGCCGATAGGGATGCCGCCTCGGCCGCGCTGGAAGAGGTAAAATCCATGGAAATGGAGGCCCAAGTCGCGGCCCGCTCGGCGCAAGAGCGCGTGGGTCAAGTTGCCGGCAAGGCCGATAATTTGCGGCGCCAGGCCCAACACGAGCGCCAAGCGAAGGCCCGCCATGAACAGGCCATGGCCCGCCGCAAGGCGCAGGGGCAATTGGCATCAGCGGTGGCACGGCACGCACAGGACTTGGCAGCCCGGGCAAACCAGCTTTTAAGCCGCGCCACCTCCGAGCGCGATGAGTTTGTCCACGAGCGCAACTCCTTAAATTCCCAATTGCAGCAGGCCAAGCAGGCGGTATCGGCCGCACGTCAAAATAGCGACCGGCTAACAGCACGGGCGCATGAAGCAGAGCTAGCTCGTTCGCAGGCGCAGGTGCGCCTAGATGAAGCCGAAAAAAAGATTGGCGAACAACTGGGCATCGCTATCGCTGACCTTTTGCGCGATTTCACCCCGGGCGAAGACTTCGACCGCAGCGCGGAAAAGTCGCGACTGCAGCAGGCGGAAAAGGATTTGAACTCCTTGGGCAAGGTCAACCCCTTGGCCTTGGAGGAATATAAGGCGCTGGAAGAGCGCTACAGCTACCTTTCTACGCAGCTAGACGATGTCATCCAAGCCCGCCAGGATCTCGCCGGGGTGATTTCGGACGTGGATAAGCAGATCCTGCAGCTGTTTACCGATGCCTGGCGGGATGTGGAAGCAGAGTTTCCCAAGGTATTCAATACCCTCTTCCCGGGTGGAGAGGGCCGGTTAATCCTTACCGAGCCAGAAGACATGCTCACCACCGGCATCGAGGTCGAAGCCCGGCCGCCAGGCAAGAAGGTCAAGCGCCTGTCGCTGCTTTCCGGCGGCGAGAAATCCCTTACCGCGCTGGCCATGCTCGTGGCGATCTTCCGTGCGCGCCCCAGCCCGTTCTACGTCATGGATGAGGTCGAGGCAGCGCTTGATGATGTCAACCTGCGCCGGCTCATCGCCTTATTCGAGGAACTGCGGAAAGATTCCCAGCTCATTGTCATCACGCACCAAAAGCCGACCATGGATGTGGCCAATGTCCTCTATGGCGTGACCATGCGCGGCGATGGCATCACCCGGGTCATCTCCCAGCGCATGAATCCAGCCGGACTCGCGCCGGGAGCCGAGCAAGCGAGCCAGGATGCGACGCGGCTTGGAGTTGATGCACCGCAATCAACGGAATAGAAGATTTCGCCGCCCTTATGTGCCGCAAGCCCGAAAGGCTGGCACTATAGAGGCATGAATTCTTTATGGTTATGGATCGGCATAGCAGTCGTTGTCATTGTGCTGATTGTCGTCTTCATTGCAATCGGCAAAAAGCGCGGTGAATCCAAGAAGGTTTCTTTCGAAAAACCCAAGGAAGAGCCCAAACAGCTAACCCAGGAGCAAAAGTCCGGCAATTACCAGGCGAAGTCTGGCTTCAACTTTGCCCCAGCAGGCTCAAAAGAACCCGAAAAGGTAGCGCAGGAGAAGCCGCAGCAGACTCAACCGCAGCAGGCTAAGCAGCCGCAGCAGCCGGAATCTTCGGAGCAGTCAGAGCCCAGCGCCACCGATATCGCGAATGCCCAGCTCAACGGTGAAGAGCCGCCGGCGGCCAAGCGACCTGAACCGGCTAAGGATAAGAACGCTGCCCCCGATAAGGCGGCCAAGGAGGAAGAACCGCAGCGCCAAGAATCTGCATCTGACGAGCAGTCAAAGAAGTCCGCAGAACCTGAGCAACCTGCAGCGGACGGCGATGGCGATAAAGCTAAGGCCGAGTCCGATCCTGCCACCACTCCGGAACCGGAACCCAAGCCTGCGGCGGATAAGCCTGAAGGCAAAGGCGCTGCCGGTACTGCGGCTGCCGCTGGGGCCGCAGCTGGGGGAGTCGGCGCCGCTGCTGCAGCCTCTGGTGACCGCCAGGAATCCGCCGCAGATGAGGCAAAGGATCATTCTGACAAGCCGGATTCCGCGCAAGCTTCCGCACCTGCTTCCGCAAAGGCGGAAGCAAAGGATAAAGAAGTAGAGGACAGCGAGCACTCCGCCCCAGCCGCCGCCGAGAAACCTGCGGCAGAAAGTGCGAACGACTACCACCGCGGCGAGCCAGACCATGAAGAAAAAGACCCGGAAGACGTTGTATCCGTCGAGGCCGCCGAGGTAGAGGATGAATCCCCGGTCTTCGATGAGGTGGTAGATGATAAAGACGCAGACCACATCGAAGAACGCGTCGATAACCACGAGGAAGCAGAAGAAGCTGCGGCTGCAGCCGATGCACAAACGGATGCTGCGGAAGCAGCCAAGGAACAAACTCCGGTGCCAGAAGGCGAACCTGCTGCGGCGGCCCAGCCCACCGAGGACATCGCTCCGGCGGGAGGCCGCCTCGGCCGTCTGCGCGGGCGCCTCTCTCGTTCCCAGAACGCCATCGGCCAAGGCTTGATGGGAATTCTTTCCGCCGGCGATCTGGACGAAGACGCCTGGGAGGAAATCGAAGATACCCTCATCATGGCGGATCTGGGCACCAAGTCCACGATGAAGGTCACCGATTCCTTGCGCGACAAGATTGCTGAGCGTGGCGTGTCGAGCGAGGAAGAGGCCCGCGCCATGCTGCGTGAATGCCTCATCGAGGCGTGCCACCCAGAAATGGATCGCTCCATTCGCGCGATGCCCAATGACGGAAAGCCCGCCATTGTCATGGTCGTAGGCGTCAACGGCACCGGTAAGACCACCACCACCGGTAAGCTCGCCCGCGTTCTCGTATCGATGGATCACAGCGTCCTGTTGGGTGCGGCAGATACCTTCCGTGCTGCGGCTGCAGACCAGCTAGAAACGTGGGGACGCCGCGTGGGCGCCGAAACCGTGCGTGGCAAGGAAGGCGCAGACCCAGCCTCCGTGGCCTTTGATGCCGTGGCCACCGGTGTGGAACAGCAGGTCGATGTCGTCTTGGTCGATACGGCCGGCCGCCTGCACACCTCGACTGACCTGATGGATCAGCTGGGCAAGGTCAAGCGCGTCGTAGAAAAGAAGACCGAGGTTGATGAGGTCCTCTTGGTCCTCGATGCCACGGTGGGCCAAAACGGCCTGGCACAGGCTCGCATTTTCCGCGAGGTCGTGGATATTTCCGGCGTGGTGCTCACCAAGTTGGATGGCACGGCGAAGGGCGGCATCGTCTTCCAAGTGCAAGAGGAGTTGGGCGTTCCAGTCAAGCTTGTGGGCTTGGGCGAGGGTGCCGATGACCTTGCGCCATTCGAAGTCGAAGGATTCGTCGATGCCTTGCTAGGTGAGAAATAGGGTCTTCTCCCTCAACCGTTTTAGATAACTCCCCAGTACCTGGCTGCTCATTAAATGAAGTAGTCGCGGGTGCTGGGGAGTTTTCGCGCCTATGTGCCTTGCAGGTATGTCCTGCGAGCATGGGGAGCCCTGGATTGCTGTGATCTGCATTGAGCTGGTGAGCAATGGTAATCTGGTAGGGCTGTATTTAGTGATTCGGTGCGAAATTCGCACCAATCCAAGACCAAGGTTCGTGAGGCAAGTATTTCGTGACGCTACTTTTTGCTGTCCTCCTCGCAGCATTGGCAGTGATCTTGGCACCGGTGACCGTAAAGGTCATGGACCGACAGGCGGGCTATCCATTAGCCGTCCTCTTTCTCATCGCAGCGGTGCTCATTGCTAAGGATTTTTCTGCCATTGCAGCGGGGCAGGAACTCAGTTTCCAAGCCACCTGGGTACGCGATTTTATTGCACCGGGGGTTGATGTAAGTTTCGCTCTGCGTGGAGATGCATTGAGCATCTTCTTCGCCATGTTGGCTCTTGTCATTGGCGCTGTCGTGCTGACGTACTCGGCAGCGTATCTCCCGAAAAATGAGGGAAATACGAGCTTTTATACATTGATGACGGCGTTCACGCTGTCCATCTTGTTGCTGGTTCTGGCCAATGACGTTGTTGTCCTATTCCTCGCCTGGGAGCTTGTCTCCTTGGCTTCCTTCATGCTCATTGCGCGTTCTGGCTCCGGGGGAGAGGCAGGTTCGCAGCGCACCTTAATCCTGACCTTTATCGGTGGCCTTACGCTATTGACGGCATTGGGCATCGCCGCAGTGACCACCGGTTCGACCACCATTTCTGAGATCCTCGCATCCTCGGTATGGGATGAGCGCCCCGGCGTGACCGCGAGCGTTGCCGTGCTTATCGCGGCTTCTGCTTTTACCAAGTCCGCTCAATTCCCATTCCACTTCTGGCTGCCAGAAGCCATGGCCGCCGCTACGCCTGTCTCGGCGTTCCTGCACGCCGCGGCCGTGGTCAAGGCGGGTATTTACCTGCTCATTCGCTTCTCCACGGTCTTCTACGATGTCGCGGTGTGGAACTGGGTGCTCATCGTCGTCGGTATGGGCACGGCGGTTATGTCCGCGGTATTCGCGGTGCAAAAGACGGACCTGAAGAAGCTGACCGCATATTCCACCGTGTCTCACCTGGGTTGGATTGTGGCCACCATCGGTGTCGGTACCCCGTTCGCTATTGGGGCAGCACTGGTGCACACCTTGGCCCACGCGCTCTTTAAGTCCTCGCTGTTCATGCTCATCGGCGTCATTGACCATGAAGCGGGTTCGCGCGATATCCGTCGCCTTGGCCCGCTGTGGAATAAGATGCCGTGGACGTTTGGCTCTGTCGTCATCGGCGCCGCCTCCATGGCTGCGGTTCCTCCGCTGCTGGGCTTCGTGTCCAAGGAAGGAATGCTCACCGCCTTTGAGGACGCCCCCATTGGCGGCGCAGGGCAAGCAATCTTGCTTGCCGTGGCAGGTATCGGTGCCTTCTTTACCTTCACCTACTCGGCGAAGATCGTCTTCGGTGCATTCTTCGATGGGCCGCGCTCTATGGACGATGTCCACGAAGCCCCAGTTGCCCTGTGGCTTCCCGCGGCGCTGCCGGGCTTTATGTCCCTGCCGCTCGTCTTCGTCTTGGGTATTTTCGATGAGCCTTTGGAGCATGCCGTTGGCGCCGTGGGCATGGAAACGCATTCTCACCTTGCGGTATGGCATGGAATCAACGTTCCATTCATCATTTCGATTCTCGTGCTGGTGGCCGGTATTGCCGGTCTCTTTGCCCGCAAGAAGATGTGGCCGGCCTTCGAGGGACGCAACTTCATGCCGCGCAGCGGCAACGAGCTCCTGCAAAGCCTGCAAGATGGCTGCGCCAAGCTCGGCCAGGTATTGGGCAAGATGTCCGATTCCCACAACCCGTCCCGTCACATCCTGCCGATCGTCATTGTGATTATCGTCCTGGCGGGGACTACCTTGTTTGGCGAGGGGGTCGACGGCGTACCGCTGCAACCGCGCGTCGATGGTCTCGATAACCCGTGGGACCTGCTGCCGTTGGGTATCATTGCCTTGTCCGTATTCGGGCTGGTACGCACCAAGAACCGCCTAACCGGCGCCGTCATGATCGGCATCGCAGGTACGGGCGTTACCTTGCAAATGTTCCTCTTGGGCGCACCGGACGTCGCGCTGACCCAGTTCATGGTGGAAGCCCTGTCCGTGGTCGTCATGATGATGGTGCTGCGTTACCTGCCGGAGACCTTCCAGCCGGTTACTGATAAATCCCGCAGGGTAGGCTCCATCGTTATCGCCGTATTGGCCGGTATCGCTGCCTTCCTCGGCGTCTGGGGCCTGATGGGCCGCCACGAACGCTCGGACTTGGCGCTGTGGTACCTCGACGAGGCACCGGATATCACGGGTGGCGATAACGTCGTGGCCACCATCATCGTGGAATTCCGTGCACTCGATACCTTGGGCGAGCTGTCCGTGCTGGGCATGGCCGCCGTCGTTATTGCAGCCATTACTACGACGCTGCCGCGCTTCCCGTTCAGCTCGGGTACGCGCCCAGCGCCTTTCGGTCAGTCGCAGCTGAACTCCGTGCCGCTGCGCAAGGGAATCAATATTGTCATTCCTTTGCTCATCATCATGTCCGTCATCGTCTTCTTCCGCGGGCACAATGCCTCCGGCGGCGGATTCCCCGCGGCGCTGATTATGGGTGCGGCCATTGGCCTGACCTATCTGTCCCGCGGTTCCGATGAAATCGTCTTTGGCCGGATGACCCCAGTGCATCTGACCGGCATCGGCATCATTACGGCGCTATTGGCAGGCTTTATTGGTTACTGGCACGACGGCTTTGGCAATGGTGGTTTCCTCACTGCCTTGCACGGCGAAGCCTTTGGCCAGCACTGGACGACGTCCCTCATCTTCGACCTCGGTATTTACCTGGCCGTGTTGGGCATGCTCACGATGGCCATCAACGCCTTGGGCGGCTACCTCAGGCCAGGTACTGAGCGGGACTTCCTGCCGTGGATTCATGATGATGACTCGGCCCTGCCGGCCACGCCGCGCATCGCCGTTGAGGATGCGGACGATCCGTATCCAGACCCAATCAACCCGTCGACGGATCCGCTCGCTTTGCTCAGCCCCAAAGAGGCAAAGACAAAGCAACGTCGCCGTTCTAACGCCAACCGAGGAGGGGAGAAGTAATGATTCTCGCGTTAACTATCGCCATCCTCTTCGGGGGCGCCGTCTACCTCATTCAACAACGCGGCCTGGTCCGCATTGTGTTGGGCATGATGGCATTCGGCCACGGTGCCAACCTGACCTTGTTGGCCACTGGTGTGTACTCCTACCGAGGCGAAGCATTTCCCTCAGAGGTACCCCACGATCAGATGGCCGACCCGCTACCGCAGGCATTCGTGCTGACGGCCGTTGTTATCTCCATGGCAACCTCGACCATCCTGTTGACCATGGCTGCGATGGGCAAAAACGATGACACCGATGTTGTGGAACCCGTCGATGACAACACCATTGACCACGCATTTTCTACCTTGGGCCGCGATGCTCAGAACCGCGCGATTTTGGAAGAGTCCGCGAATGAGCTCGATCGCATTGGCCGGGTAGACCACGACACCCCCGTGGCTGAGCGCGGGGTAAATAGGAAGAAGGAGGATGAAAAATAATGGCTGATGTTGTAGCCCAACTTCTTCCGCTTTTCCCGGGCATTCCGCTCATTGCCGCGGCTCTTGCCTTGCTGGCGCCGTGGCGCGCCGTTCGCGATGCGATCATGCTCATCATCCCCGGAGTCGGTGTCTTCGCCGGCCTGGGACTGTTGATCTACACCATGAACAATGGGGTAGTGGCGCATACCGTGGGCCTCTACGTAGGAAATGTGGGTATTCCGCTCGTTGCGGATGCCTTCTCCGCGCTGATGATCATCACCACGATGATCGTGGCCTTTGGCGCTAACTGGTTCGCCATCGTGGGCGGGGAGACGAAATCTCGTTATTACCCTTCGCTCACGCTGATTCTTATCACCGGTGTATGCGGTGCGCTGCTGACCGCTGACCTCTTTAACTTCTTCGTGTTCATTGAGGTCATGCTGTTGCCGTCCTACGGCCTTATCACCATGTCGGGCACGTGGTCGCGCTTGGCGGCAGGACGCGCGTTCGTCCTCGTTAACCTTTTTGCCTCCACGCTGCTGGTGGTTGGTGTCGGCTATATCTATTCCGTCACGGGCACGGTCAACCTGGCTGCCTTGCAGGGAGCCGCCGCCGGCAACGGCCCGGTGACCGTCGCCGCGGGCATTATCCTTATTGCGATTACCGCCAAGGCCGGTGTCTTCCCGGTGCAGTCTTGGCTGCCGCGCACCTATCCAGGCACGTCGGCCGCGGTGATGGGCCTTTTCTCCGGCCTGCACACGAAGGTCGCCGTCTACATGCTCTACCGGCTGTACGTGCAGCTTTTCGATCTCGAGCAGCGGTGGAACGTATTCATCATCGTCCTCATGCTGATCTCGATGATGATCGGTGCCTTCGGTGGTCTAACCGAAAAGACGATTCGCCGCGTGCTGGGTTACCAGATGCTCAACGGTATGCCGTTCATCTTGGTGATGCTGGCCTTTACCTCGGAAGGCCCAAGTCGCGCCTTGGCCGCCGGTATCATGTACACGATTCACCACATGGTGACCGTTGGCTCGTTGATCCTGGCGTCCGGTGCTATCGAAGAGACCTATGGCACGGGTGACTTGACCAAAATATCCGGCCTCGCACGCCGCGATACCATTATCGCCTGGATTTTTGCCGCCGGTGCCTTCTCTGTGGTGGGCTTCCCGCCATTCTCCGGCATGTGGGGCAAGCTCATGATCGTCTTCGAGGTCGCCCGCAATGGCGGCGCTTGGGCCTGGATTGCCATTGCCGCCATCATCATCGCCTCCTTCGCGGCATTCTTGGCGATGTTGCGCGTCTGGCGCGAAGCCTTCTGGGGACACGATCTGCCCTCGGACAAGGTTCCCGATGAGCTCATCATCCGCAAGAAGCTGATGGCACCTTCCGCAGCGCTCATCTTGGTCTCGCTGGGCATGTTCATTTTTTCCGGCGTGGTTATTGATGTGGTGGAAACCGCAGCCGAACAACTGCTGGACACGACGGCTTATACTGACACCATCTTGGGCGATGACTCAGCCGCACTACCTAATATCGATGACATTCAGGAGGGCCGATAAATGCATGCCGTAGCTTATGCACTCTGGCTCATCAAGGAGATTTTCGTTGCTGGGTTCACCCTGGCGATGTCAGCATTTAAGCCCGATAACGAATACCACCCGGTGATCATCCGGTACCCACTGCGCGTTACCAGCGCCTGGGAGATTTTCTGGTTCACCTCCTCCATTACCGCTACCCCTGGCACGCTGTCCTTGGGACTGCGCGAACCACCGCGCAAGGGCTTGCCCCGCATCGTGCTAGTACAAGCGGTACAGGGCTCCGATCCTGCCGCGATCGTGGCTGACTTGGCCGATATGGAAGAGCACTTGGCACCGCGCGTTAAGAGCATCGACTATGGCGTTCCTGGGCAAGGGGATACGACGGAGCTCGATGAGGCTTTCTACGAATTCCCCTTGGATACCCTGGGCCGCTATATGCGCTCGCCGGATCTCGCGCGGGCGGAGGACACTCCGCTTTCGGAGAGCCAGGCGGACGTCGAAAAGCCCAAGCACCTCGCCCGGAAAATTCAACGCAGGAAGGAGACCGACCGATGATTGATTTTGCAACATTGTCCCCATTCGGTTGGGTTGTACTGGTGTGCGTGTTCATCATGGGCGGGGCCGCCTGGTGCGGGGTGCTATTGGCGCTGCGCACTCGCGATGAGCTCACCCGCGCGGTGATGTCAGACATCGTCTTTTACGGCATGATCTGCATGTACCTCGGTTGGTCAATGATCAACAATGCCCCACTGGCCTATGACATTGCCCTGATTGGCGCCATCGCGGCCGGTATTTTGCCGACCTTGTCTATGGCCCGCATTATTTCGAAAGGTCGGCGATAAGCCATGGCTGTTTACGAGATTATTGCTTCGGTTCTGCTCATTGTGGCTACCATCCTTGTGGTGGCAACCGTGGTCTCCTTGTGGCGCGCACCGGATGCCCTGACACGTGCCAACCTGATGGGCCCGACCGTGGGGTTGGCGGTTCCGCTTATTATCCTCGCCAAGCTAGTCGTGGATTTTGGTCAAGATGGCTTTTCTTTGGCGCTTCTTATCAAGGGCCTCATCGCATGCTTTGGCGTCTGGATTATCGGCTCGGTGGGCTCGTTCTACCTGGGACGTTCCATCTATGGCGTTGCGGTTACTGACGTCAAGCACGCCAAACACAATAATGAGAAAATTCAGACCGTCTTCGCCAATGAAGACGAAATCTAGGGATTTCCTACCCTAGTGTGCAGCGCGGGTTCGTACCTTTTCCATGGAGGGTGTGCGGCCCGCGTTTCCTTTGCGCTGCCGCGGTGTTTAACGCAGTGGATGCAGTTGTAATTGCAGATCGCCACCGTAATTCGGGCACATCCGGAAGTTGGGCCGGGCTAGACTGGAACGCAGCATATCCGCGCCGCGCTTGGCCACCGAATTATACTTTTCATTAGGAGGATTAAATGAAACTAATTACCGCCATTGTTAAGCCGTTTACTCTGCCGGATATCCGGGAGGCGTTAAAACAGCAGGATGTACACGGCCTTACAGTGACCGAAAGCCAAGGCTTTGGGCAGCAGAGCGGGCACAGCGAGGTTTACCGCGGCGCCGAATACGCGACGGACTTTGTGCCCAAGGTGAAGTTGGAGGTTTTGACCGCTGATGACCAGGTGGAAGACCTCATTGATGCCATCGTGGATGCCGCTTATACCGGCAAGATTGGCGATGGCAAGATTTGGATTACCCCGGTAGAAGACGTCATCCGCATCCGCACCGGGGAGCGCGGCGAGACCGCCCTGTAATTACAGATGGTGGCAGCATCCGCTCTTCGCAGCGAGGCTTATGCCGGGGCGGTGCGCGTGCTCCAGGACTTAGACCTGCCGCCGCACACGGCGCTAGCTGCAACTGGCTCTTTAGCCAGGCAGGAGATGACTCCCTATTCCGATATTGATGTCATCTTGATCTTCCCGGAGGACCACGAGCCAGATCCCCGCTTGGTAGAGGACTTGTGGTATCCGGTGTGGGATGCCAAGTATCGGTTGGACTTCGCCCTGCGCACCCCGCAGGAGTGCGCCGAGATCGCTCTGCAGGACGCCTCGGCTGGCTTCGCACAATTGGACCTGACGTATATCGCCGGCGAGAAGCCGCTTGTCGATGACGCCCGTCAGCGCCTCCTGCACGCGTGGCGGCGGCAGCTGCAGCGGGGCTTTGATAGCTTCGTCGCTATCGCCATCGCCCGGTGGAACCGTTCTGGCGCCGTTGCCACCATGACCAACCCAGACTTAAAAAACGGGCGAGGGGGATTGCGCGATATTCAGCTCCTGCGCGCTTTAGCCCTAGGAAATCTGTGCGATCTGCCTGTGCTGGAAGAAGAGCGGCGGCTGCTACTCGATGCACGGACCCTGCTGCACGTAAAGGCTCGCCGCCACCGCGATATTTTGGATCCGGACTTTGCCGCAGATGTTGCTGATGAAATGGGCTTTAACAGCCGCTATGAGCTAACGGCGGCATTGGTAACTGCGGCCTCTGCTGTCGATGAAGCGGTAGAGCGTAGCTTGGCCACAGCCCGCGACGTTTTGGGTAGCCGCAGCGCTAGTAAGTCGCAGGGAAGGAGCCGCGTGCGGCGTCCCCTCGACGTGGACGTTGTGGCCGATGGCGACGTTATCTCCCTGGCCCGTACGCCCAATCGTGCGGATCCATGGCTGTTGACCCGAGTCGCGGCGGCCGCAGCACGGACGGGTTATTCCGTATTACCTGCGACGTGGCGGGCGTTGCAGGAGCTGCCGGCTCCACCGGAGCGGTGGCCGCGGGCGGCCGTCGATGACTTTTTCGCCATTTTGTCTTCGCCTTCTCATACCCCGCGGGTGATTGCGGAGCTGGATCGCTATGGCCTGTGGGAGCGCTTGGTCCCCGAATGGGGTCATGTGCGCGGTTTACTGCCCAGGGAACGCAGCCACATGCATTCCGTGGACTATCACTTGGTTGCCACCGTGACGCGCTGCGCCGAGGTCCGGACCTCGGTGGCCCGCCCAGATCTCCTCCTCTTGGCTGCGTTGTATCACGATTTGGGCAAGGGCCATGACCGCCCGCACGAGCAGGTAGGGGCAGAGCTGGTGGCACGGCAGGCCGCGCGCATGCGGTTTAACCTTGCGGATATATCTCGCGTGCAAACCGTGGTGGCAGAGCATACGAGCCTGGCGCGATTGGCGGCGACGATGGATCCGAGTTCGGACGCCGCGCGCGATGCCCTATTAAATGCGTGCCATTATGACCAATTGACCATTTCGCTGCTTGCCACCTTATCCAAGGCGGATGCCTTATCGACGGGCCCTGGGGTTTGGTCCGCTCGCACCGCTCAGGCGCAGGCCCTTATCGTGGCCCGCGCCTTGGAGGCCAATAAGCCACGCATAGTGACCCGCCCCTTAGTGCGTGTTCCGCAGGACGAGTATGGGGTAGGGCTTGCGGTTGATTGGCAGGAGGAAGTGGTCACAGTAACCTGGTCCGGCGCCAATAAGGCGGATTTTAAGCGCATTTTTGCGTTGATTTCCGCCCTAGGGTGGACCATTGTGCGGGCCAATTTCGTGCGCGGTGATGCTGGTGGTTATCAGGCGGAGTTTGTCATCCGCACCGTGCAAAAGACGCTTAGAGAGGCCGCGGAACCGGACAGGTTTATCCAGTCCTATAATTCGCGGACGTACACCGAGCTTCCCGAGATCGCAGGTGAGCCCACGACGGCGGCGTTTAACGTGGGCGGAATCTTAGAGATTCGCACCGTGGAGAGGATAGGCGCGTTGGGCTATCTGGTGGAGGCTTTGCCGGAGTTTATGTGGCTGCGCCATGAAATCTTGGGTGCAACGATGATTGTGCATGTGTTCTTTGGAGCTTCGGTTTCTCGCGCCCAGGTGGTGGGGAATGTGACCAGGGCCCTGGCTAGGGACTAAGATTGAATAATTGAACTTTAGATCGATCTAATTTAAGGGAGCGCATCCGTAGTGTTTGACTCACTATCAGACCGCCTACAGTCAGCCCTGGCGGGCCTGCGCGGCAAGGGCAAATTAACTGAGGCGGATATCAACGCCACGACTCGTGAGATTCGCTTGGCATTGCTGGAAGCTGACGTTTCTCTGACGGTGGTGCGCGGGTTTATCAAGCGCATCAAGGAACGCGCGCGCGGCGCGGAAGTATCTGAGGCGCTCAACCCCGCCCAACAGGTGGTCAAGATCGTCAATGAGGAGCTCATTGAGATCCTAGGCGGCGAAACCCGCCGGTTGAACCTGGCCAAGAATCCTCCGACCGTCATCATGCTGGCCGGTCTGCAAGGTGCTGGTAAAACCACCCTGGCCGGTAAATTGGCCAAGCACCTCACGAAGCAGGGGCACACCCCGATGCTCGTGGCCTGTGATTTGCAGCGCCCAGGCGCTGTGCAGCAGCTGCAGATCGTCGGCGAGCGCGCGGAGGTCCCTACCTTTGCCCCAGACCCAGGTACCTCCCTGGATTCCAATGACCACGAGATGGGTACCTCGCACGGGGACCCGGTGGACGTCGCCAAGCGCGGTATTGCTGAGGCGAAGCAGAAGCAGCACGATGTGGTCATCATCGATACCGCCGGCCGCTTGGGCATTGATGAAACCTTGATGACGCAGGCGCGCAATATCCGCGACGCCGTAAACCCGGATGAAGTGCTGTTCGTCATCGACTCCATGATTGGTCAGGACGCCGTGCAAACGGCGGAGGCCTTCCGCGATGGCGTGGACTTTACCGGCGTGGTTCTCACGAAGCTGGATGGTGACGCTCGCGGTGGTGCAGCTCTGTCCATTCGTGAGGTGACCGGCAAGCCGATTTTGTATGCCTCTACCGGTGAGAAGCTCGATGATTTCGATGTCTTCCACCCAGAGCGCATGTCCAGCCGCATCCTGGGCATGGGTGATCTGCTCTCCCTAATTGAGCAGGCGGAAGCCACCCTGGATCACCAGAAGGCCGAGGAAGCGGCCTCTAAGCTTGGCTCCGGCGAGCTGACGCTGAATGACTTCTTGGACCAGATGCTGATGATCCGCAAGATGGGTCCGATTGGCAACTTGCTGAAGATGATGCCTGGCGGCAAGCAGATGAATGAGATGGCCGCCATGGTGGATGAAAAGCAGCTGGATCGCATCCAGGCCATCATCCGCGGTATGACCCCAGAAGAGCGCGAGAACCCGAAGATTTTGAACGCATCGCGCCGCAAGCGCATCGCCAATGGTTCCGGTGTGAGCGTTTCCGAGGTCAACCAGCTCATCGAGCGCTTCAACCAGGCCAAGAAGATGATGTCCAAGATGGCCGGCCAATTTGGCATGGGAGGTGGCGGACGTTCTGCCACCAAGAAAAAGCCTAAGGGCCGCAAGGGCAAGAACGGCAAGCGCAAGAAGGGCAAGGGCGGCGGTGGCAACCGCGGACCCAAGATGCCGGGCGGTATGCCAGGCATGGGCGGCGGTATGCCGTCGATGGAAGAGCTACAGCAGCTGCAACAGCAGATGGGAGGCGCTGGCGGTGCCGGTGGCCTCGGCGGTGGAAAGATTCCCGGTATGCCCAAGATGCCTAAAGGCATGGAGAATATCGACCTCGATAACCTCAACTTTGGCAAGGGTAAAAAGTAGCCGCGCAGAGAAATAAATAGAAGGTGGCCCATTGCTTACAGGTAATGGGCCACCTTTGTGCGTGCCGTCGCGGGGAGCGTTTACACCGGATCGTTTTCCGGGGTATTGGGGTACGGCACTGGGTTGGCGCGCCGCGCGCCACCGGTGGTGGGGGAAGCTGGCGATTCCTCTAGTGCTGCCTCCGCCTCTTCAGGGGAGATTTCTGGCGCCTCTTGTTGGACCTTTTCGCCGTTCAAGAAGGGGGTGAGGGCTTCTCGGATCATCGGCATCGCGGAATCCGCAAAGGCATTGGTGATGTGGTGCATATCGCGGTAGACCATGGTGTTGCCGATGATGACCGGGCAATCGCCATTAGTATCGCAGAACCACGGCGCGGTATCGAGGGACAGCATGTTCTCATACTGCGATAGGACTACAGCGCCTGGATCATAAGGTTGGTAGACCTGCTCGAACCGCATGCCACAGCCCACAGCGTCCTCGTTGGCAACGTAGCACTCATCGAATTCGCGCGGCTCTCCGTCCTCGTCGAATCCCCACGGGTTATCGCGGAAGCCCAAGAAAGGAATATCGCGCTTGGACAGCTCATCCCAGAAGGCTTGGTAGCCGGCGGGCACCGCATCGGGGCCATGCCCAAACTCGTTTTGCGGGCGGGTGGTATTGGAGATAACCAACTCTGGCTTGGCTTCGGCAATGCGGTCCATGACCAGTTCACCCCACTCGGCGCAATCGGGGCTGACCGTGACGTCATCGCCAAGCTCGATGGGGCAACCTTGGCGCAAGAGGGGAACCAGCTTGAAACCCATCTCTCGGCCCAGGCGGTCGAGGGCAGAGGAGTATTGCTCCGCGTGGGATCCTCCCACCAAATAGACTTCCTTTTCGGCAGTAGTGTCGCCGAAAATGCAGGGGGTCTTGCCGTCCCTGCGCGTTTCAAAGAAGAAATCAGCGGGCTGAGTATCGGGCACGAAGCACCAGTTTGCAGCAACCGGTGGCTCGATTCCTCCAGCAACGACGGGATCAGGTTTGATCTCTACTCCGTCCGGCGGGGTGATGTCATTGATGAACGTGGTAGCGCCGGGATATAGCCGGGGATTAAGTGTTTCCGCGTCGGCGATATTAAGGGTGCGCAGCCACAGCGGCTGAATGAGAAGCAGCGCCGTGACGCAGCTGGCGACCACGACACCGCCGATGGCTCGACCGGCACCGGCACGGGTGGACAGACTAGAGATTGCCTTGTGGGCTGGGAGGTCCTCTGCCAAGGGGCGCTTGCGGTGCTGGCGCAGGGGGCGTTCGATGAAGCGATGCGTGATATCTGCAAGCAGCAGGGAGATGGCAATGATAATGATACCCAGCCACCACGACGGGGTCTGCTGGCCCAAGTAGGAGGTGGACAAAATAAGCAGCGGCCAGTGCCATAGATACAGCGGATAGGCGATATCGCCCAGCCAGCGTGCCTTCTTAGAGGCCATGGCCTTGGAGATCTTGCCGCCACCGCCCAAGATGATGAGCACGGCACCGCCCAAAGGCAAAAGCGAGAGCGGTCCTGGGTAGGCGGTGGTCTCTGCGATGATGGCGCCGGTAAAGACCAGCATGAAAAGGCCGAGGCCGGTAAACAGGTCATAAAAACGTGCAGGAATCTTCCATGCGGAACCGTAGATGGCTAGAACCGCACCGAGGGTCAACTCCCAGGCACGCGACCACGTGGAGTAATAGTTTTCCGGCGTTCCGTGCAGCCCATGGCGCGAGGCATAGGCAAAGGACACGATGGTCACCACGATGAGAATGGGGCCGGCGATTTGGTTGACCGTAGGGAAGCGGCTGGTCCGCAGCGAAGAATGCTGCGGACGCCATTTCATAATCGCGGCCAGGATGAGGGCAAAGGCAATGCCCATCAGGTAGAACTGGCCCTGCACGGACATTGACCACATATGCTGCAGCGGGGAAGTATCGGCGGCGGCCGCAGTGTAGTCAGCGTTTTGACGCGCCAGCTCCCAGTTCTGGTAATACAGCATGGTTGCCGTAATTTGCTGGGTAAATTCAGTGCGCATGAGCTGCGGCGTGAAAAGGCGCACCAATATATACGTCACACCGATGACTAGGACGAGGCTTGGTACCAAGCGGCGCAACGTGCGCCAGATTGGCCACCATGGGTTCAAGGAGGCGTTGGACTTTCCGGCATAGCGCAGCTGCGAGCCTAAGAAGAAATAACCGGAAAGCAGTAAGAAGACATCCACGCCGCCAGATACACGACCGACAAAGACGTGGTAGATAACTACGAGGCCAATTGCGATACCGCGCAGACCATCGAGGTCATAGCGGTATCGAAAGTTGCGTGGAGAATCTTTTGTCATAAAACGTCATTTCGTGCGCTTGTTCATGGAAAACAAACGCGGCGTATTTCAAAGCCTTCTGTGGCAAAGGTTTACATTCGGCTAATAAGGGTACTCTTTAAAGGTCTCGAAAGCATAACGGGGCAACGTAAAATGCGGGAGACGCGAAGATTTTAAAATACTGCCTGCACACGCTAAAATGGTTCGGGTTATCGCAGTGGTGCGAACTGCTGATGATAATGAGACGTTTCATTCTGCGTAACACCGTTCCCGTCTACGGTCGGCCGGTACGTCACGCGCAGATAAAATCCAAGGGTTGAACCGGCGTGCTAAACAGCGCGTGTCTGAACTGCCCAGTGACTAGAAAAGGAGCCATCATGGCTGTCAAAATTAAACTGCAGCGCGTAGGTAAGATTCGCGCCGCTGAATACCGCGTAGTTATCGCTGATGCTCGTACCCGCCGCAGCGGCAAGGTCATCGAGAACATCGGCATCTACCACCCGAAGGAAGAGCCTTCCCTCATCAAGATCGACTCCGAGCGCGCACAGCACTGGCTGTCCGTTGGTGCACAGCCCACCGAGCCGGTCTTGGCACTGCTGAAGGTCACCGGTGACTGGCAGAAGCACAAGGGCCTGCCGGGTGCCGAAGGCACCTTGAAGGTTGCCGAGGAGAAGAAGTCCAAGCTGGACCTCTTCAACGAGGCATTGGCTGAGGCTAATAACGGCCCAACCATCGAGGCCATCACCGAAAAGAAGAAGGCCAAGGAAGAAGCAAAGAAGAAGAAGGAAGCTGAAGAGGCCGCTGCAGCTGAGGCTGCCGCCGCTGCTGCCGGCGAAGCAGATGCTGAGGCAGAAGCTTCTGAGGAGTCCGCAGAGTAATCTGCTTGGGTTTCCAGCGCCCCTTTATTGATAAGGGGCGCTGTGTATAAGCTGCATAAACTTCATCCCCCACCCGTCATCGCGGTATTTACCAGCGATGGCGAGTGGGGGATTTTGCGCGCGTAAACGCCGCGTGTACGCCGCGCGGCCGCACCGCGCTAGTGCCTAACGCTCCTCATCGCGCGGCCGTAATTCGGGGTAATTGGCGTATACATCGCCCGGATCTTCAAAATCCATTCCGCGCAGGCTGCCTGCGACGACAGGCTTAAACAGCTTATAGATTTCCTCCCGCGGCAGTTTAGACAGGGGCCCATCAATGGCAAGTACGGTAAACCCGTGGACGGCGGACCACGACAGCAAGCTATTGTGTAGGAAATATTCTTTATTGGGCGTTTGGCCGAGGGCCTGGGCGTGGCGGGCCAAGAGATCGAAGTAGCGCTGAATCATATTCAGGTGCTCGCTTTTTGGATCATCGGGAGTCGAAGGGTCTACGCCAAGCATAAAGCGCAGCGCCTTCCACTCCAGCATGCAGCGGAAGAAATTCGTTTCATCCAAGGCAAAGTCGAGGTAGGCAAAACCTATCTGCACGAGGTGATCGGGGAAGGCGAGGTCACCAGATTCATTGGTGGTGCGGTGCAGGCGGCGCACGAGCTCATCGGTGGCGAGTTCGGCCACCTTATCGTGCAGCTCTTCCTGGTCCTTAAAGTGCCGGTAGGCAGATGTAGGGGACACTCCTGCCGCGCGGGTAACGGCGCGGATAGTGATAGCCTCGGGGCCTTTTTCTTTGCCTAATTGCACGGCGATGCGCAGCAGCTCGTCGTGGAGGTTTCCGTGGTGATAAGGCTTGTTATGAGACTGCGTTGTATCCAAAATCTGTCCTAATAGTCTGTATTTCAATTAGCCTGTAAGCATCGTTAGAAGCATCAGTGCAGGCTGCGCGTCCGCCTGTTCTGCGGGCGAATTCGAATCCATCTCCGGTAGGGGCGCGGCAACGCTATGTACTTTATAGGCCGGCAAATGCACAATCCTACCCGGGGATAGGGTGACTGTTTTCTCCCCGCAGGTGAAATTCACCTCGCCGCGTATGGCCTGCACGGTAATCGGGTGGGCGGCTTTGTGGTCCGGCAAGGTTTGCCCCGGTGCGAAGCTAAAAAGGATGAGGTTTGCGCGCTCACCGTTTAAGACCCGCTTGACCCCAGGGCGCTTGCGTTCAGGATCGGTGGCAGGCGCCAAGGCTACGAGGTCAAGGTCGATCAAGGGCGAGTGCGGTGCCTCCTGATGTGCACCGCGTGGCTCGGAAGCTGGGCTGGGTGAGTCGTTCATGCCACAAGCCTAATCCTTAGCGGCCGGATTGTGGGGAACGCGGCAGGAGATAAAGGCAACGGGGTGCATGCGGTAAACTCTGCGCCATGGAATTGATGATTGGGCGCGTCATTAAGTCGCACGGAATCAAGGGAGAAGTGGTGGTAGAGCCCACCACCGATGAGCCCGAGGTGCGCTTTGCGGTGGGAGAAAAACTGCAGGGCAGGCAGGGCCGCAAGGAGCACGAATTGACCATCTCTGCGGTGCGCAGCCACAAGGGGCGGCTTTTGGTGACGTGCAAGGAAATTGCTGATCGCACCCAAGCGGATAGTCTGCGCGGTACCCAATTTTTCGCCGCCCCATTAGAAGATGACGACGAGGGCTTTTATGATTATGAGCTCGAAGGCTTGCGCGTTATCCGCGACGGGGAAGACATCGGTGCTGTAGCTTCCGTCGTGCACGGGCCTAGCCAAGACCTCTTAGAGGTTGAGCTGTCTAAGGGTAGCTCCGCCTTGGTGCCCTTTGTCCATGCCATAGTCCCAGAGGTCGATGTGGAAGCCGGCACCTGCACCATCGAACCCCCGGAAGGGCTGTTGGACCTATGAGGCTCGATGTAGTGACCATCTTCCCGGAATATCTGCAGCCGCTGCGCCACGCTCTTTTAGGAAAAGCCATCGAGCAGGGCCGCCTTGAGGTGGGCGTGCACGATCTGCGGCAGTGGGCCACGGATGCGCATAAATCGGTCGATGACTCGCCCTTTGGCGGCGGCCCAGGAATGGTCATGAAGCCGGAGGTTTGGGGCCCTGCGCTTGACGATGTCGCACTTGGGACCACCGCTCCCACCCTCGAGTCCTCGTTGCCGCACCTAAACCGTCCGCGCCACGATGAACTAGAAGGCGTCGAAGCCCAGGCATATGGCGCTGAGGCGGCACAAGGCGAGCGAGAAAGCGGCAGCGAAGATGAAGGCCTCCCGCTGCTCTTGGTGCCCACCCCGGCTGGGGCGCCTTTTACCCAGGCGGATGCCCGGGCATGGTCTACCGAGGAGCATATTGTTTTTGCCTGTGGGCGTTACGAGGGCATCGACCAGCGCGTGGTTGAAGATGCAAAGAAGCGCTACCGCGTTCGGGAGGTATCCATCGGGGACTATGTGCTCATCGGCGGGGAAGTTGCGGTACTGGTGATTGCAGAGGCCGTCGTCCGGCTTATTCCGGGGGTATTGGGCAATAAGCGCTCGCATGAGGAGGATTCTTTTTCTGATGGCCTGTTAGAGGGTCCAAGCTATACCAAGCCGCGGGAGTGGCGCGGGCTTGCGGTTCCGGAGGTTCTGACCTCTGGAAACCATGGGCTGGTGGACCGGTGGCGCAGGGAACAAGCATTGGAGCGCACGTGGCAGCGCCGCCCCGAGTTATTGGATCACGTGGAATTGAGCAAGGCGGACAAGGCATATTTAGCGCACGTGCGCGAGCGTGAATCTGAAGGAGAGGCACAGTAGTGCAGGTGAGCGTGGATCTTTCTGTGCTGATGCCCCAGGAAGTATGGGAAGCATACCAGGCAGGCATGCCACAGAAATTGCGCAGCGCAGGCTTTGTACCGGAGAGCATCTTTGCCGCCGTGGTTGCCCCGTCGCCGCCGGCAGATAGCCCGCTCGCCCAGGAATATGAACTCAGCAATGAAACCCCGGCGGAGGGGACGCCGCTGTGGCGGGTCATCGTCAATGGCGATACCGCAGCACCCCTGCCCTCCGTCGCGCCCATGGTTGCCACTTGCCTGCCGCCCACCGCCGCGTGGTTGGGGAGCACGGAAATTGGCCATACCGAATTCGCGTGGTCGGCCAAGCCGGTATGGCGCGCAGAGTCCAGCGAAGAAAATTAGGATAATGCCCTAAGAAGACTTGTATCGGTGCAGGGCAGTGATACTGTAAGTGCAGCACACACTCGCATTTTTACTTGCTCTTCAAGGATTCTCTCGCATGACTTCTCCCAACGGACATGACTTTGGCGGATACAACCAACAACCGCAGTACAATCAGTACCCCGCGTATTCTCAGCCCCAACAGAGCCGTGGCGGGAATGGAGCCATGGTTGCGGCGATCATTTTGGGAGTCGTGGCGCTTTTAGCCATCGCCGCTGCGGCGTTCTTTTTTGTGAAGGGAAATGGCGATAACTCCAGCGCCACCGCGCAGGAAAGCCAATTCCAGCAAAAGGTTGACACCACAAAGGTCGAGGACAAGGACGACGGGAAGTCGGGCAGTGAAGCTACCGTAACCAAGACCGAGCAGGCCCCCGCGCCCGCCCCGGCACAGGCGCCTGTGAGCAGCGGCAATGGGCATTCATGGGGCGATTACACGAGCTATTATGCTGCCTCGAGCAAAACGTCAGATCCGTTTGCCAAAAACGTCTATGACACCTTCATGAATAACTGGATGTCCGGTGGCGGAACGGATGCCACCTTGAGCGTCTATTCGCCGACTACCGGCGGTACCTACACGATGTACTGCTCGGGTAATTCCTCGCGGGTGAGCTGCTCCGGCGGCGATAGGGCCAAGGTAGTCATCCACTAAAACCGAGCACGTCCGTTCCTCTTCTTCCTGCGTTTAGCGTGCGGGAGGGAGAGGATTTTTGTGTGCCCCGCGGCGGCAGACCGGGGCAGTGGACAAGGCATGCGGTAAATTGGGTGGGTCCCATGCCAAGCTGTGAAATAGAAGTGTGAGGAATCTACGTGAATATTGCGGCCACCATCGCGGCGGAGATCGGCGCTCAAGAAACCCAGGTTTCGACGGCGCTGAAGCTCCTGGCGGAGGGAAATACCGTGCCTTTCATTGCGCGCTACCGCAAGGAGGTCACGGGTGGTTTGGATGATGCGCAATTGCGCACCATCGAAGAGCGGGCCACCTACCTGCGCGAGCTAGAAGAGCGCAAAGAGACGATCCTTGCCGCCATCGAGGAGCAGGGCAAGCTTAGCGATGACCTGCGTAGCCAAATCCTTGCCTGCGATACCAAGGCGCGGCTCGAAGATTTGTATCTGCCGTATAAAAAGCGCCGCAAGACAAAGGCTGATATCGCCCGCGACGCCGGCTTGGAAGACTTGACCGACAAGCTGATCGCGCAGCCGGCGGCCCAGCCCGAGGAATTAGCGCAGAGCTATCTCACGGAAGGTTTTCCCGATACCAAGAAGGCGCTCGAGGGGGCGCGCTTCATCCTCATCGATCGCTTCGCACTCGATGCGGACTTGGTGGGAGGCGTGCGCGAGCGCATGTTTGACCAGGGTGCCATGCAAGCGCAGGTGGTAGAGGGAAAGGAAGCCGAGGGGGCGAAGTTCAAGGATTACTTCGACTTCAACGAGCCCTTTTCTTCGCTGCCCTCTCACCGCATCCTGGCGCTACTGCGCGGGGAGAACGAGGGCGTGCTCCAGCTGCACCTGGACGCCGGTGATGACGCCGACTACGAGGACCTCATTGCGGATCGCTTCGATCTGGATCGCAGCTCCGCGTGGCTGGATAATGCCGTGCACTGGGGATGGCGCACCAAATTGTATGTTTCCTCCAGCCTGGATGTGCGCATGCGCTTGAAAGAAGTGGCAGAAGAAGGCGCGCTCAAGGTCTTTGCCACGAACCTGCGCGACGTGCTGCTCGCCGCCCCCGCGGGCCAGCGCGCGACCATCGGCCTCGATCCGGGCTACCGCAACGGCACCAAGTGCGCCGTGGTGGATAAAACGGGCAAGGTGCTCGATACGACCATCGTTTATCCCCACCAGCCCCAAAACCAGTGGTCGCAGGCGGTGCAGGTCCTGTCCACGCTGTGCGCACGGCACTCGGTCGACCTCATGGCCATCGGCAATGGCACTGCCTCCAGGGAAACGGAAAAGCTTGCGCACGAGATTGCTGACCTGCTCAAGCAGGCTGGCAGCCAGCGTCCGACGCCCGTCGTTGTCTCCGAATCCGGAGCATCGGTCTACTCCGCATCGCAGCTGGCGGCGGAGGAATTTCCCGATATGGACGTCTCGCTGCGCGGGGCGGTCTCCATCGCCCGGCGCCTCCAGGATCCGCTGGCAGAGCTAGTGAAAATCGATCCGAAGGCCATCGGTGTGGGCCAGTATCAGCACGATGTGAACCAGACGTCGCTGGCGCGGACGCTGGACGGCGTGGTGGAAAGCGCCGTCAATGGCGTTGGCGTTGACCTCAATACAGCCTCGGCGCCGCTCTTGGAGCGCGTGGCGGGCGTAAACCCCACCATCGCCGCCAATATCGTGGCCTACCGCAATGACAATGGCTCTTTTGCCACCCGCAAGGAACTGAAGAAGGTGCCGCGCCTGGGACCGAAGGCCTTTGAACAGTCCGCCGGCTTCCTGCGCATTAATAGGGGAGCGGACCCGCTCGATGCGTCCGCGGTTCACCCCGAGGCCTATCCCATCGTGACGCGGATCGCGGAGCAGACGGGGCTGGGCATCGGCGAGCTCATTGGCAATGCCCGGGTGCTGGACAAGCTGGATCCCGCCGATTTCGCAGACGAGACCTTCGGCATCCCAACCGTGAGCGATATCATCGCCGAGCTGGATAAACCCGGCCGCGATCCGCGCCCTGAGTTTAAGACCGCCACCTTTAAAGAAGGCGTGCATAAGGTCTCTGACCTCACCCCAGGCATGGTGTTGGAGGGCACGGTCTCCAACGTGGCGGCTTTTGGCGCGTTTGTGGATGTCGGCGTGCATCAGGACGGCCTCGTCCATGTCTCTGCGATGAGCCATCAATTTGTCTCCGATCCGCACGAGGTCGTGCGCTCCGGCCAGGTGGTCAAAGTCAAGGTGATGGAGGTTGACGTCGATCGCCAGCGCATCGGCCTAACGCTGCGGCTGGATGATGAGCCAGGCCAGCCCGCGCCGAAGCGCCGCGGCGGTGACTCACAGCGCGGATCTGGCAAGCGTGGCGGTCAAAAGCCTTCGCGCGCAGCGGGGAAGAAGGGCGGACGCAACTCCGACCGCGGTGGCTCCCGCGGGCGCCCGGCAGCCAAGGGGACCATGGCGGATGCCCTGAAGAAGGCAGGCTTCTAGCTACCGACATCGGCCCCATCAGCCGCGCGGTGGAGGGCCGCTGCCTGCTGCGGTGGTGGGGGCGGGGCATTCGTCCCGCCAACCGCGCACGCGCAGAAGAAATTTTCCCGCGACATCGCAGCCGATGCGGCCTCTCCCGTTCAATAATGGTAAGGTTGGCAAAACTAAGTAAATGGCGTCCTGCTTCTCCCCGCTTTAGCGAGGCACTCCTGGGTGGATGAGACAACGGGGCGTCGAACTACTGCCATAAGGAGACAACTATGAGTCGTGCGGCCGATAGCGGTCACGGTGCCGAGGACACCGCAGCGATGCCTTCGATAAGCGGCGAGGGGAACAAGGGTCGGGGAGTGCTGGGCTGGCACCGCCTTCTGGATTGGCGCCCGCGCAGCGCTTTGTCGCGGGTGCTTATCGTATTCTTCCTCGTTGCGCCCATCATCGTGGCCGGAACCATGATGTGGGCCATGTGGGATCCATCCAAGTACATGCGCAATATTGACCTCGCAGTGGTCAATGAAGACGCGGGCGTGGACAAGCAGGGCAAGCACACCAACTATGGCGACCAGGTGGTCGAGGGCTTGCTAGAGACTGACTACCTCAAATTCTCTGAGGTCAACAAGGACGACGGCGAAGAGGGCTTGGTCAAGGGCAAGTACTTGATGGTCGTGACGATTCCGAAGAACTTTTCCGAGCAGGCCGTGACCATCATCAGCGATAAGCCCGAAAAACCGGAGATCAACTTCGCTACGAATGACTATTACGGCACGAATGGCTCGGTGATTTCCTCCAGCCTCATTCCGCAGGTGCAAACGAGCGTGGAAAACGCCATTTCCAAAAAGTACGCCGACCAGGTTATTGAGGGACTTACTAAGTTGAGCGACGGCCTGGGCAATGCCGCGGACGGCGCGGGGCGCCTTGATGAGGGCGCTGGAAAGCTGCAAGAGGGCGGCGGGCGCGCGGTTGAGGGCATCAACAAGCTCGACAACGGTGCGGGCACGCTCAATAACGGCACGGCCGAGCTCCTCAACGGAACGACGCGGCTCAATGACGGCGTCGTGCGGTTGAATGATGGTGCGGGCAAGCTTAGTGATGGCGCAGCGCGCCTCGATGACGGCGCCTCCCGGCTTGCCGATGGCTCCGACAAGCTCCTTGCCGGTACCGGCCGCCTTGCCGATGGTGCAGGCCAGATCGACGCCGGGGTCAATCAGCTCACCGGCATGCTCATCCCCGTGCTGAAGCAAGCCCAAGCCGTGGTTCCTGGCCTTACCCAGCTGGTAGACATCCTGCGCGGGCTCGGCATGACCCAGCAAGCGGATCAGCTCTACTCGTTGGTATCCAGGCTCGATCCCGCCTCTAGTGGAAATATGGTGGGGCAGCTGGAGAAGCTTTCCGCAGGCACCGGGCAGCTGCACTACAACCTGTCCGACCCGCAGTCGGAATACCTCGGCGGGCTGACCTCACTGAACGGCGGTGCGCACCGCCTATCCGATGGCATCAAGGAGCTGCGCGGCGGAGTTGGCAAGCTCAGTGACGGTACCTCGCAGCTGCAGGACGGTGCGACCCGCCTGCAGGATGGCGCCTCTCGTCTCCACGATGGCACGGGCGCGCTCAAGGAGGGCACCGGCCGCCTGGCTGAAGGCGGAGCCGAGCTCAAGGGCGGCTTGGACCGCCTCCAGGAAGGCTCCGGCGAGCTATCCACGAAGCTTGCCGAAGGCGCCGCCAAGGCACCTACCATTTCCCGCCCAGAGGATTCCGCGCAAAATATCGCAGTACCCATTAACTTCACCGCATCCAATGTCCACCCCGTGCAGACGGTGGTCAACCCAGCGGACCCGACCGAAAAGAATATTACCGGCGGCGCCTCCATGCTCTTCGTGCTCGTATTTGGCTTCCTCGTCATGCTGCTCTTGGCGATGACGCTGCCGTACTACATGGCGCGCCGGGGAGCCCGCGTCACCAGCCCGGCCCGCAGCGTATTCGACGCCTTTGCCGCGCTGACCGGCCTGAACTTCGTCATACTGGCGTTTATGGCCCTGATGTCTTCCACCTTGGGGTGGCAGCCGGCAAGCTGGTCCATGATTGCGCTCGTACTCGCCGCGATTTCCGCCGTGGGTGCGGCGACCTACCAGTTCTTCCTGATTACCTTCGGGCGCAAGATCGGTTCGATCTTTGCCGCCGGCGCGTTCGCCCTGGGCGGGATGGTCTTTGGCGGGGTCTGGCCGGTCCTGGCGATTCCGCGCGCGCTCAGCCTGCTGCACCCTTTCCACCCGATGTCCTACGCCAAGGACGCGTTCACCCGCGCCACCGACGGCATTCATGATGGCACCTTCTGGAGCAGCATCATTATCCTCTTTAGCATCACGGTGGGTGCCGTGGTGGCGTCGTACTTGGTCTTCCGGGCGCGGCACCTGGGCACGGCAAAGATCCTCGATGAGCACCACTCCATCCTCCGCTCGCCCATGCCTGCCTAAGGCGTGCTGCGCGCCCGGCTCGCCCCAGGTAGGGTAGTAAATCCGCGAAGTAGAGGAATTTGGAATTGGCCGGTTCCTATGGAAAGATAATCCATCGTTCTATGTAACGGGCACGAACCGGTCAGGCCTCCGGCCGCCAGGGTCCTCTGTCCCAAACTGAAAAGGAATATTGGTATGACCAACATTATCGACAAGGTCGATGCAGCACAGCTGCGCGACGACATCCCGTCCTTCCGCCCCGGCGATACACTCGACGTCAACGTCAAGGTTATTGAGGGTAACAACGAGCGTGCACAGCTCTTCAAGGGCATCTGCATCCGCCGCCAGGGCTCCGGTATCCGCGAGACCTTCACCGTGCGTAAGGTTTCCTTCGGTATCGGCGTAGAGCGTACCTTCCCGGTTCACTCCCCGAACCTCGAGTCCATCAAGGTCTCCCGCCGCGGCCGCGTTCGCCGTGCGAAGCTGTACTACCTGCGCGATCTGCGCGGCAAGAAGGCTCGCATCAAGGAGCGTCGCTAGTTCTAACGCCCGCCCTGGGCAGCGCCTATCTCCCTTCCTTTCCTGCATACACAGTGCCGGAAAGGAAGGGAGATTTTTATTGTGCACTCCTCGAATCATTTCGATTTCCTGTGAATCGCCCCGCAGTCACGGGAGCCAATCCGGATCGCGGGCACGCAGTTGCTAGGATCTGACGGGTGAATAACGAAAGCATCTCGCAGGGCAAAGAAGCGGCCGCGGAGGAATCAACCACGGAGAAAAAACAAATGCCGTGGTGGCTGGAGACTCTCGTGGTCGTCGTCTCCGTGCTGGTGGTCGTGGGGCTATTCCAAAACTTCATCGGCCGCCAATACGTGATTCCCTCAGGATCCATGGAGCCGACGCTGCATGGCTGTGAGGGATGCACGAATGACCGCATCTTTACAGAAAAGGTCTCTTACTACGGCGATAAGGGCCCAGAGCCAGGCGATGTCGTGGTCTTTAAGGGCACCGACGACTGGAACGGGAGTTACGTCTCCCCGCGCTCATCCAATGCCGTCATTCACGGCATTCAGGATGCGCTGAGCTTTATCTCCTTGGCGCCACCAGATGAAAATACCCTGGTCAAGCGCGTTATCGCCACCGGCGGACAGACGGTGTCCTGCCAAGAGGGCGATCCCGCCGTCATGGTGGATGGCAAGCCCATCAAGCAGGACTACGTGCAGGATCCGCCGACCTACCCAGTGGATGAATCGACCGGATCGGAAGCCTGCGGTGGCCCGTATTTCGGCCCAGTGAAGGTGCCTGAGGATAATATCTGGGTCATGGGGGATAACCGCACCGCGTCTGCCGATTCGCGCTACCACATGGGCGATAACTTCCACGGCACGATCCCCGTAGATAACGTGCGCGGAAAGGTGCAGTTCGTATTCTGGCCGTTCAACCGCATTGGTGGGGTCGATGACCCAGACATCCAAAGCTAAACCACAGCAACAGCGCCTGCGCACGCGCGATTTCCTTGCGCCGGTCATAGGCGGCTTCGTGCTCCTAGTTTTATTGCAGGCATTCGTCGGCCGGATGTATGTCATCCCCTCCGCGTCGATGGAACCCACGCTGCATGGTTGTACCGGCTGCGATAATGACCGCATCGCGGTGCAGAAGATGAGCTATTACTTCCACGACCCGGACCCGGGCGATGTCGTGGTATTTGAAGGACCTGAGTCCTGGAATACGGAATTTGAGGTGCAGCGCTCCGATAACGTGCTTGTGCGCGGCGCCCAAAACGCCTTGGCGTCGGTGGGGCTTTTGCCCAATGGGGAAAATATCCTAGTCAAGCGCGTTATCGCTACCGAGGGTCAGACGGTCAAGTGCGAGGAGGGCGATTCCGCGGTGATGGTGGATGGTGCACCGATAGACCAGAGCTTCACGTTGGATCCGCCCGAGATCCCGGTCGATCCCAGCTCCGGCTCGCAGGCTTGCGGTGGCCAGTACTTTGGCCCCGTGACCGTCCCAGAAGGCAATATGTGGGTCATGGGGGATAACCGCACCAATTCCCTGGACTCTCGCGCGCACATAGGCGATCACCTGCAAGGCACCGTACCGGTGGACAACGTGCGCGGCAAGGTAGAAGCCGTGATCCTGCCCGTATCGCGCTTTGGCGGCATCGACGATCCGGATATCCAGGATGCGGCGGCTTAAACAGCAGCGCACCTTTGAAGTGGCGTTGGCCCGGGCGGGGCTCGGCCCCGTCGCCGGGGTGGATGAGGCCGGCCGCGGTGCGTGCTGCGGCCCCGTCACCGTCGCCGCCTGCATCCTGCCCGAGCGCATCGTGAGCGAATTGGATACCTTAACTGATTCCAAAAAGCTCACGCCTCGCCAGCGCGAAAAGCTCTTCCCCATCATCAAAGACAAGGCTGTAGACTGGTCTGTGGTGCATATTGGTGCGGGGGACATCGACAAGCGCGGCATCCAGCACGCCAATACCTCAGGCATGCGCCGGGCGATAGCGCGCCTGGAACAGCGCCCAGGCTATGTGCTTTCCGATGCCCTCTTTATCCCCGGCCTCACCCAACCCCACCTGCCCATCATCGGTGGGGACGCGGCGGCGCGGTGCATCGCGGCGGCGAGCGTGCTGGCCAAGGTAAGCCGAGATCGCCTCATGCGGGATCTAGACGAGCGCTTTCCAGGTTATGGATTGGCTGGGCATAAGGGCTATGGAACCAAGGCACACGAGGCCGCGATTGCCGCCTTGGGGGCGAGTCCAGAACACCGCATGAGCTACAGCAATGTGCAGCGCGCGCATGCCCACTTCACTGCGCGTGCCTAGCGAAAATTGTGGTTTCTGCGCGCTAAGCTAGGGCGAGCTATCCCATATTTTGGAGGTCCACAGTGAGTGCAGAGGAACTCGAAAACTACGAGGCAGAGGTAGAGCTGTCCCTTTACCGCGAATATCGCGATGTCGTCAGCCAGTTTTCTTATGTCGTAGAAACCGAACGACGATTCTACCTGGCCAATGCCGTAGAACTGATTCCCCATACCGCCGGGCCCGATGTGTACTACGAGGTGCGCATGTCCGATGCCTGGGTATGGGATATGTACCGTTCCGCCCGATTCGTGCGCTACGTCCGCGTCATTACCTACAAGGACGTCAATATCGAGGAACTGGATAAGCCGGATTTCATCATGCCGGACTAGGGAACTGGGCGCCTGTCAACTCGGCGCCCGCTTCATCCCGCCGCAGCTGTGGATAACTCTTCGTGATGCCGAAGTTATTCACATCCGCGGCGGTTTTCTGGTTTTCGGGCTTGCAGCCGGCCCGCATCCTGCGATGTTCTGTGCGTGCAGCACAAACAGCACGAAAGAAAAGGACGCCGCACATGCAATTTGCATCCGATAATCACCTCGCTACGAAGCACCCTCGGCACAGGCAAGAACTGGGCAAGCGGGGAGAATCATTCGCCGCGCGCTACCTCCGCGAGCGTGGCTCCGATATCATCGCCGCCAACGTCTCCTACCGAGTGGGAGAAATCGACCTTATTGCCCGCGAGCCCGATGGCACGATCGTCTTCGTAGAGGTAAAAACCCGCTCTACCGCGAGCTATGGCACAGCCGAGGCCGTGACTCCACACAAGCTTGCCCGCATGCGCAGGGCCGCCGTCCAGTGGCTAGACGGCAAGCCACTGGCCACCGTGCGCTTCGATGTCATAGCCCTCGTGGTCAAAGGCGAGGGTTTTGAACTAGAGCACTTTACGGGGGTCGACGATGGCTCTCGGTAAATGCTTAGCAGTCTCCCTGCACGGCGTGCTCGCCCGCGTCATCAACGTCGAAGCCAACGTAGGGCACGGCCTGCCCGGAATCCATGTGGTGGGGCATGCGGATACCGCGATATCTGAATCCCGCGACCGCATCAAGACCGCCGCCGCGAATTCCCGCCTGCCATGGCCGAAAACCAAGGTGATCGTGTCCATGTCGCCGGCCTCGCTCCCAAAATCAGGATCCCATTTTGACCTGCCTATGGCGCTTGCGATTCTCGCCGCCCACGTAGAACAGCACGGCGCTGACTACGCGCGTTCCGTGCAGTCACCCAGTCAGGTTCTTAAAGAAACCCTGGTGCTTGGGGAACTAGGCCTGGACGGCACGGTTAGAGCAGTACCCGGTATCATCCCAGCGCTTCTCGCTGCCCGCGAGGAGGGCATTTCTACGCTGGTCATTCCGCCAGGAAATGCTGCCGAGGCTACCCTCGTTCCCGATATGAATGTGCTGGTTGCAGCCACGCTCTTTGATGCCTTTGCGTGGGCGCTAGGAGAGCGCGACCTACCCCGCGCGGCCGAGTGCTGCTCTGACCAACTCGCACCGGCACCCACACAGGAACGGCTCGACTATTGCGATATAGCCGGCCAGCACCATGCAAAGTGGGCTGCAGAAGTCGCCGCCGCCGGTGGGCACCACCTGTTAATGATCGGCCCACCGGGCTCGGGGAAATCCATGATTGCCTCGCGATTGCCCAGCATTCTTCCGGCGCTAAGCCCAGACCAGATGGTAGAAACCACTGCCATCCACTCGCTGACGGGAACTCCCGGTGAAGTGGTGTCCCACGCACCCTTCATCGCCCCGCACTCTTCGGTTACCCGCGCGGCGCTCCTTGGTGGAGGAAGCGGCCATCCTCGCCCAGGCGCGGTGAGCTTGGCCCATAATGGGGTGCTCTTCCTCGATGAGGTCAGCGAGGTAAGCGCCCCAGTGCTCGACGGCATGCGCGCGCCTTTGGAAGAAGGCCATGTCCGCCTGGCACGCGCGCAGCAGGAGATTGACTACCCGGCGCGATTCCAACTGATTATGGCAGCCAACCCCTGTCGGTGCGCCGCCGAAGATCCCTCTAAATGTACGTGCAATCCGCATGACCGGCTTAATTATCTATCGAATCTCTCCGGGCCGTTGCGCGACCGCTTGGACATGGTGGTCACCCTCTCCGGACAGTCAGCCACCATCAATGCGGAGGGCGAAGAATCCTCTGCTGCCATTGCCGAGCGGGTCGCCGCGGCCCGCGACCGTGCCCGGGTGCGCTGGGCGGCCGACGGCATTCCCGCGCGCGTCAACGGCGCCGTGCCCTCGTCATATTTGCGCCGGCACCGCCCGGCTTCCGAGTCCGCCATGATCATGTTGTCTGCCTACCTCGCCGAGGGCGAGATTTCGCAGCGCGGCATCGACCGCGTCCTGCGCGTGTCGTGGACCTTGGCGGATTTGCACGGCAGCTCCACACCCGATCTTGCGGAAGTGGGCCAAGCCCTCGACCTTCGTTCGAGCCAGACGGTAGGGAGGATTTCGGCATGAGCGATCTTGATTTATCGACTCCACTTGCCACATGGGTATATCTCAATCGCGTGGTGGAAGGCCCGTCCGCCTCCTTGCAGGCCTTGCTGGAACATCATTCGGCCGAAGAGATTGCCCACGGGATTTATCACCGAGCCGATTGGATCGGTCCTCTTTTAGCCCGCACCGCCTCGCGGTTTGATTGGGTGCGGCAAAAAGAAGACCTCGCCGCCGCAGAGCGCGTGGGGGCGCGATTGATCACTGCCGATAGCCCCGAGTGGCCAGCCGAGGCGTTTTCTTCTGCCTTTGGCTTCTACCAGAATGGCGCGGATGCGCCGGCCACATTCGATGAGCAAGCGGTGCCGCCACATAGCTTGTGGGTACGCGGCTCAGCGCTTAAACCCGAGGTAGGGCAGGCCGTTGGAATCGTAGGCACGCGCGCCATTTCGCGCTACGGGTGGCAGGCAACCCAAAGCGTGGTCTCAGGCCTAGTGAATCATCAGTGGACTATCGTCTCCGGCGGGGCTTTGGGGGTAGATACCGTGGCGCATGAGACCGCCTTGCACAATGCGGGGCGCACTGTCGCGGTCGCCGCGTGCGGAATCGATAAGAATTATCCAGCCCGCAACGGTGGACTCTTTGATCAGATAGCCGATAATGGCTGCATCGTCTCCGAATTCGCTCCAGAGACTGCACCCAAGCGGCATCGCTTCCTCATTCGCAACCGCCTTGTTGCTGCGCTAAGCCAAGGAATCGTGGTCATGGAAGCGGCATATCGCTCGGGCGCGCTTAATACCCTCAACTGGGCAGAAGCCTTGGGGCGCGTTGCCATGGCCGTGCCGGGACCAATTACGACGAGCGGTTCGCTCGGGTGCCACCAGCGCATCCAGGATGGACGAGCCCAGTTGGTCGCCAGCGCCGACGAAGTCCGCGCCCTGGTGGGCCGCGCCGGGACGGTTGATCCGGAGGCGCAGTATGAAATGAATTTTGCGGCGTCTTTAACGCAGCGATTATCGCGGAATGAGCTGCGAGTCTTTGATGCGACCCCGCCGCCAGGAAGCCCTCCGGCTACTGCTGAAGATATTGCGCGGGACGCGGGATTCCGCCTGCCCCTCACCGTCCACTTATTGCTTGCCTTAGAGAAAATGTGTGTGATCGTGCGGGAGGGAAATAACTGGGTTCGCTTAGAGATGGGCTGAAAAGCAAGTAAACTCGTGGGGTATGAGTGATAAATGGAAGGCCGCAGTAAGTCGTGGCCCGGTCGGGCAGATGGACGAGGCTATCGAGGACTTCGCGGACTTCCAACTCCACGTCAAGGGCCGTGCGGAGGCCACGGTGCGTGGCTACCGCGCGGACTTAAAAAACCTGGCCCAAGACATCGATGCATTTGCGGACTTTAACCTCAATAACCTGCGCCAGTGGCTAGGAAACGCGGTCGCAGAAGGAAAGGCGCGCGCAACGCTGGCGCGCAGGACAGCCTCAGTTAAAGCCTTTTCTACCTGGGCGGAAAGGGAAGGCTACCTAAGCCGCGATGTTGCGGCACGATTGGTAACACCGAAGGTGGGACAGCATCTCCCGACGGTGATGGCCCCGCAACAGGCGGGCGAACTTGTGGGCAACGCCGTTTCTGTCGATGAAGCGCATTTTCAGCGCGATAGCGCGATTTTGGAGTTGCTCTATGCCACCGGAATGCGCGTGGCGGAATTGGTCCGCCTCGATATAGAAGACGTGGACTTTAAGCGGTCCACCGCACGTGTTACTGGTAAGGGAAATAAGCAACGGGTCGTGCCCTTTGGTGCCGCCGCAACCGATGCCCTGCAGCAGTGGATAGACGGCGGGCGTAAAGAAATGGCGCGGGGAGATACCCAGGCCATCTTTGTAGGCAGCAGGGGAGCGCGCATTGACCAGCGCCAGGTGCGGCGCATCGTGGACAAAGCCGCCACGGTCACCGGCACAAGTGGCCTAACCCCGCACGGGGTGCGCCACCTTGCGGCTACACATCTCTTAGAAGGCGGCGCGGACCTGCGCGTGGTCCAAGAGTTACTGGGGCACTCGTCTTTGAGTACCACGCAAATCTATACACATGTCTCCGCAAAGCGGCTAAAGCAGGTTTATTCCCAGGCCCACCCGCGGGCCTGAGTGATTCTTATAAAGGCTTGAGGCGGATAACCGGCATATCCAGCAGGCTTAAGGGGTCAATGTAGCTGTCCTTGGCAATCCGGGCGCCCCAATGCAGCCCTGGTGTGCCGTCTACTGGGTGGGCGAGCTTGCCTATAGTTTGGCCCTCGTGCACCGCTTGGCCTTGGGTGACGCTCGCGTGCACGGGTTGATACGTGGTGCGTATGCCATCTGCATGGTCGATCGAGATGACCGGGGTTCCGGCGACGGTGCCGACAAAAGCGACGGTGCCGGATTCGGCGGCGACGACGCGGCCGCCAATTCTTAGGGCCATATCGACGCCGCGGTGTCCCGCACTCCACTTATGCTCGGGCTTATCAAAGCCGCGCAGCACTCGCACCGGGCGCGGTTTACCCGAGGCGGGATCGACGTATGCGGCAGCGGGCGCGGCGCACAGTAGCACTAGCGCACCAGTGAGGATGGTGGCGAGGGTGGGGATAAGGGGGCATCGGCAAGCGGCGGTATTTCGTGGTCGTGGCAATAAGTGCATGTGGCACAGTGTGGTGCGCTGCGGTCAATAATGCCCGGCGAAAGGTGGACCGGCTGTGGATAAACCAGCAGCGGTGGGGCGGAAGAAACTCAAGTGACAACCGAGGTAAAACGCTCAAAGAAACTTGTGGAAAAGTGCTTGTTCGGTTTGGAAAATCCAGCTGGCTGGGATTATTGTCTTTCATAGCAGTGCGTCCGCTGGGAGTTAACCCTCACGGAGGCATTGACTACGCGCGACGAAGTTGTCGCATCCTGAGTTAAGGGTGTGGCGGTCCGACAGCTGACGCGGTCCTTGGAAACAAGGTGTTGGCAGGGCCTTCGTTGCTAGGGTGCGGAATAAAACACCGCACAATTGGAAAACCGAAAGACAATTAAAAGAAAGCGAGCGAATCATGGCAGTTGTAACCATGCGCGAGCTCCTCGACGCTGGTGTGCACTTTGGTCACCAGACCCGTCGCTGGAACCCGAAGATGCGTCGTTTCATCTTCACCGACCGTAACGGCATCTACATCATCGACCTGCAGCAGACGCTGACCTACATCGATGAGGCATACGAGTTCGTTAAGGAAACCGTCGCTCACGGTGGCACCATCCTTTTCGTTGGCACCAAGAAGCAGGCGCAGGAAGCAGTTGCTGAAGAAGCAACCCGCGTCGGCATGCCTTATGTTAACCACCGCTGGTTGGGCGGCATGCTCACCAACTTCCAGACCGTGTCCAAGCGCCTGAAGCGCATGAAGGAGCTTCAGGCAATGGATGAGCGCGAGGACGGCTACAAGGGCCGTACCAAGAAGGAAGTTCTGATGCTCAACCGCGAGCGCGCCAAGCTTGAGCGCGTTCTGGGCGGCATCTCCGAGATGGCCAAGACCCCGTCCGCACTGTGGATTGTTGATACCAACAAGGAGCACATCGCGGTTAAGGAAGCCCACAAGCTGAACATCCCGGT
Source organism: Corynebacterium limaceinasi (assembly GCF_046717465.1). Classification (NCBI taxonomy): domain Bacteria; kingdom Bacillati; phylum Actinomycetota; class Actinomycetes; order Mycobacteriales; family Corynebacteriaceae; genus Corynebacterium; species Corynebacterium limaceinasi. Next base: position 1,618,131 of record NZ_CP177100.1, on the reverse strand, counting down.
TGTTGCCATCCTGGACACCAACTGCGACCCGGATGACGTTGACTTCCCGATCCCAGGCAACGATGACGCAATCCGTTCCACCAAGCTGCTGTCCGGCATCGTGGCTTCCGCCGTCGAAGAGGGCAAGAAGGCTCGCGAGGAGCGCCAGCTCGCAGCCGCTAAGGAAGCTGCCGGCGATTCCGCAGAGAAGGAACAGCGCGATGCTGAGGCTGCTGCAGCCGCATCCGATCCTGCTTCTGCAGAAAAGGCTGAGGAAGCACCCGCAGACAAGCCTGCACAGTAGGCCTGCCTCTTGTGAGGATTCTTTCTTAACTGCACTTAATTGAATACCCCACGCACATTTTGGTGTGGGGCAGCTAGGGAATAATTCCTGTACAAGGCTGTTTACCTAACCCCTACCACCGTGTGCTACGGCGGTGGGGGTTACTTTTATCTATGCTGGAGGCGGCTAAACCTAGCCTCCGTACAATCGCATTGATGAAGGAAACTGGGGTAGATACCCCCACCCAAAGACGGCGCGAGACCGCTTCTTCGGCTACGCTGTCTCAACGAACACTGACTGATTTTCAAGGAGGATCGCCCTAACTATGGCGAACTACACTGCTGCAGACGTGAAGGCACTGCGCGAAGCAACTGGCTCCGGCATGCTCGATTGCAAGAAGGCGCTGGAAGAAAACGGCGGCGACTACGACAAGGCCGTTGAATTCCTGCGCATCAAGGGCGCAAAGAACGTGTCCAAGCGCGCTGACCGCGAGGCTACCGAGGGCCTCGTTGCCGTATCCGGTAACACCATGGTTGAGATCAACTGCGAGACCGACTTCGTGGCAAAGAACGAGGGCTTCCAGTCCTTCGCTAAGAAGATTGTTGAAGCTGCAGCCGCAGCCAAGGCTAACTCGCCGGAAGAACTCAACAACGTAGAGATCGACGGCCAGAAGGTCTCCGAGTTCGTTGACCAGGAGTCCGCAAAGACCGGTGAGAAGCTGCAGGCACGCCGTGCAGTCACCGTCGATGGCGACAACGTTGCTGTCTACCTGCACCAGCGCTCCGCTGACCTGCCTCCTGCAGTCGGTGTCTTGGTTTCCTACGAAGGCAACAAGGAAGGCGCACACGCTGCCGCTCTGCAGATTGCAGCTATGAACGCTGAGTACCTGAAGCGCGAAGACGTTCCTGCAGAGATCGTCGAGAAGGAGCGCTCCATCGCTGAGGCCACCACTCGCGAGGAAGGCAAGCCTGAGGCTGCGCTTCCAAAGATCGTGGAAGGCCGCCTGAACGGCTTCTACAAGTCCGTTGTTCTGCTGGAGCAGGCTTCCTTGTCCGATAACAAGAAGACCGTCAAGCAGGTCGCAGAAGAGGTCGGCACCACCATCACCGGCTTCGTCCGCTACGAGGTTGGCGCTTAAGCCTCAGCCGCTTTTTAGCCTTTAAAGCCCACGGGAGGTACACCCTCTCGGTGGGCTTTTCTGCTGTCTAGGGGCAATGGGGAAGGGGCGGCTGCCGGGCCGCGGTGCGGTGTGGGGAAGCGAGGGCAGTGTAGGTAAGATAGAAAAGAAATAAATCAGCCCCCGCAAAAGGAGACGATGAAGGCGTGACTTCTGCAGACGAGAAGCGAACCGGATACAAACGAGTAATGCTGAAACTCGGTGGCGAAATGTTTGGCGGCGGCAAGGTTGGCATCGACCCGGACGTTGTCGATAACGTCGCTCGCCAAATCGCTGAAGTGGCCGAGCAGGGCATCGAAATCGCCGTGGTGATCGGCGGCGGCAACTTCTTCCGCGGTGCAGAGCTTTCACAGCGCGGCATGGACCGCGCCCGGTCTGACTACATGGGAATGCTGGGCACGGTCATGAACTCGTTGGCCCTGCAGGACTTCTTGAAGCAAAAGGGCGTTGATTGCCGCGTGCAAACGTCTATCAACATGGCGCAAATCGCGGAGCCATACCTGCCACTGCGCGCTGACCGCCACTTGGAGAAGGGCCGCGTCGTTATTTTTGGTGCCGGCATGGGCATGCCGTACTTTTCCACGGATACCACCGCCGCGCAGCGTGCCCTGGAAATCGGAGCCGATGTCCTCTTCCTGGCCAAGGGTGTTGATGGCGTGTACTCCGACGACCCACGGACGAACCCCGATGCGGAGCTCTACACCCGAATCACTCCGCGCGAGGTTATTGAAAAGGGGCTCAAGGTAGCCGATGCAACCGCCTTTAGCCTGTGCATGGACAATGACATGCCGATTTTGGTCTTTAACCTCTTGGAAGAGGGGAATATTGCCCGCGCCGCAAGCGGCCAGGTTATCGGCACGCTGGTGCAGTCCTAATTCTAAAACGGCACAGAACCTGCTACCTTTTATACAGCTACCCCTCAACGTTGAAGGATGATTCAGCCTCATGATCGATGACATTCAGCTCGAAGCCGAAGAACACATGACCGCTTCCGTCGAGCACACCCGCGAGCAGCTGGTGACCATTCGCACCGGCCGCGCGAACCCGGCGATGTTCAACGGACTCATCGCGGAGTACTACGGTGCGCCGACCCCGATTACTCAGATGGCTACCATCTCCGTGCCAGAGCCGCGCATGTTGCTCATCAAGCCATACGAGCAGTCCATGATCCAAGAGATTGAAAACTCCATCCGCAATTCGGACCTGGGCGTTAACCCCACCAACGATGGCCACGTACTGCGTGTGACCGTTCCGCAGTTGACCGAGGAACGCCGTAAGGAAATGGTCAAGCTGGCCAAGAGCAAGGGCGAGGACGGCAAGATTGCCATCCGTAATATCCGCCGCAAGGCCATGGAACAGCTGAAGAAGCTCCAAAAGGATGGCGAAGAGGGCGAGGATGAGGTCCTTGCCGCAGAAAAGGAAATGGAAAAGATTACCGCTGGCTATGTCGAGCAGGTTGACAAGCTGGTGGAAAACAAGGAATCCGAATTGATGGAGGTCTAGGCCTTTTCCGCTGCCGCCGCGCCCACCTCGGCCGGCGGCGCTTTTCTGTACGTAGTATTTTTGTATAGGAAATAGATAAGCCCCGCGACGCGCATACAACGCCAAGTGAAAGGAGCCGGTCACGGTGAGTGACGCCTTGAACCGCCGATTGCCGCAGCCGAAAAATGGCCCTGGCCGTGACTTACCGGCGGCTATTGGAGTAGGCGTGGGGCTCGGCGCCCTCGTTGTCCTCGCCGTGTGGGCTGGCCCCTTGGCCTGGTATGCGGTGGTAGCCGTCGCCGTCGGCGGGGCCATGTGGGAAGTTCTTACCCGCCTGCGGGAGAACTCGTACTATATCCCGCGCACGCTGTTAATCATCTTGGGCCAGGCCATGGTGTGGATTTCCTGGCCGCTTGGCGCGCCCGGCCTCGTGGCCGTCTACGTCACCGCCGTACTCATTTTGATGTTCGGCAGGCTTTTCCATAATGGGCGGCATCGCCCACCCATCAATTATCTGCGGGACATGTCCGTCGGCATTTTCGTGCTGACGTGGATTCCGCTTTTCGCCACCTTTGCTGCGATGCTATCGCTGATTTCTACCCCGGTGGCCAGCGGCGCTGCTTCCATCGTGGTCTTTATGCTGTGCGTGGTCGCCTCCGATACGGGCGGCTATATCGTCGGCGTGATGTTTGGCTCCTACCCCATGGCACCGGCCGTGAGCCCGAAGAAATCCTGGGAGGGCTTTTGCGGCTCCATTGGCTTCGGCGTCATCGTTGGTGCCGTGTCCGTCCATTTCCTCTTGCATCATTCGGCGTGGATAGGCGCCTTGATGGGGCTCGGCCTTGTGATTTGCGCCTCGTTGGGTGACTTGGTGGAATCGCAGTTTAAGCGAGAGCTGGGCATTAAGGATATGTCCCACATCCTCCCCGGGCATGGTGGTTTGATGGACCGCCTTGATGGCATGCTTCCCTCTGCCATGGTTACCTGGGTGGCCATGAGCCTCATGGCAAATTTCGCGGTCTAAACCGAGTCGCAGTCACCGCGTATAAGGACTGCTGCGCATAAACCGCCGCTTCCCCTGTGCCACCGGAAATATCTCGAGGGCAGGGAGGAGAGCGGCGGTACGGCTCTTTTAGCCTTCGGCCTGCTTACGCAATTGGCGGCGCAATTCAAGCATCCGCCACACACCCACAAGCGCCATGATGAGCGCGCCGCCGATGGTAAACATCAGGTAGGCAATGCCCGCTGGGAACTGCCCCGACCAGCCCAGGAAGTTCATCGGCACTTCTTGCTGGTTTTGCATGATGAAGATGATCAACACGATCAGCAAGAGGAAGCCGACAATGAGCGCTGCCCAAGTGCTAGCGGCGAACGAGCCTTGGGCTTTTTGTGGTGCGGCAGCGGGCTCGGTGGTCCCAGCGTCGGCGCCGGCACCGGTGGAGACTTCCTTGTTTCCGGTTTCGGCCAAAGCGGCATTATCGCCTGCCGCGGTGGCCTCATCATTGGAGGCGGAAAAGTCATCTTCGGGGTATTTCGGATTGGTCATGTGTCCATTATTTCTGTAAACCCTTCCAAAATTCCACTTGGCTATAAATTGAGGCCTTCCCAATTGGAAAAGTACCGGTAAACCGTGGAAAGATGGGCGTTATTATGGCTCAACCAGGAAAACCTAACTTCTCCGCGCCGCGGCGCGGTCTGCCACCCAAGCACTTTGCAGATCTCTCTGAAAGCGAGCGCATCGATAAGCTCGCAGAAATTGGCCTACCTAAATTCCGTGCTAAGCAAATTGCCAAGCACTACTATGAGCATCTCACTGACGACGTCGAAGAGATGACGGATATCCCCGCCGGCAAGCGCGAGGAAGTCAAAGAGGCCTTCTTCCCTGAGCTCATGAAGCCTATTCGTACGACTTCTACCGACGATGGGGAAACCACCAAGTCCCTGTGGCGCTTGCACGACGGCACCTTATTGGAGTCCGTTCTGATGCGGTATCCTGGCCGCGCTACCTTGTGCATTTCTTCCCAGGCTGGCTGCGGAATGGCCTGCCCGTTCTGTGCTACCGGCCAGGGCGGACTAGACCGCAACCTTTCTACCGGCGAAATCGTCGAACAGTTCCGCCACGCAGCCGCAGCAATGGCGGCCGAAGGCGGGCGCTTATCCAATGTGGTCTTCATGGGCATGGGAGAGCCGCTGGCAAACTACAAGCGCGTGGTCCAGGCGGTGCGCCAGATTACCGGCCAGGATGGAACGGGCTTTGGGCTCTCGCAGCGCAATGTGACCGTATCCACCGTGGGTTTGGCACCTGCCATCCGCAAGCTCGCGGACGAAGACCTTGCCTGCACGCTTGCGGTGTCGCTGCACACCCCGGATGATGAGCTGCGCGATAGCCTGGTTCCGGTAAATAACCGCTGGTCCGTTGATGAGGTCCTCGACGCAGCACGGTACTACGCCGATAAATCCGTCCGCCGCGTATCTATCGAGTACGCCCTTATCCGGGATAAGAATGACCAGGATTTCCGCGCCGATATGCTAGGCCGCAAGCTGCACCAGAAGCTCGGCTCCAAGGTGCACGTTAACGTGATCCCTCTTAACCCGACCCCTGGCTCGGAGTGGGACGCAGCTCCTAAGACGCGGCTTGATGAATTCGTGCGCCGCGTCCAAGCACAAGGAGTGCCGTGCACTGTGCGCGATACTAAGGGCGATGAAATCGCGGCAGCCTGTGGCCAACTTGCCGCCGATGAACGAGAAGACATGTCGGCCTAAGAGCCCGCTGTCACAGTCACCTAGGCATTTTTGGATAAGTGCTTAGGTGGTTTTCTCGTTGTATTCTGCGTTTACACGTGCGGTGCAGTCAAACGCAGTACGGCTACGTACCCGGTAAAACCACGAAACCGCCGAGCCCCTCGCAATGAGGAGGATCGGCGGTTTTCCGTAGCTAGGATTATAGCGCGTGCTTGCCGGAGCTTACCTCGGCAGCGTCGGACGCGGAGTCAACGCGCAGGTGGGCTACGCGGGAAGGCTCGATATTCAACGCGCGCAGCTGGGAGTCGGTCAACTCGGTGTAGGCGCCAGAAACGGTCTTCTGGTCATAAGTCCAGTCCCGTTCTTGGTGGTCGGCCGGCTTATTATTAGCGGTGATGGTGCGCACCTGGTTGAGCTTCGGCTCGAAGGTGAAGATGAGCAGGCCCACAACCAACAGGACGGTCAGGGCGACGAGCCAGACGGTCTCCACGTGGCCCTTGTGGTTACCAAAGTTGAAACCAATCATGAAGATCACGGAGATCCAACCCGCGATTTGCACACCAGAGCGGCTGATGCGGGACCAACCGAAGCCTGCGGATGGAACATCTTCGGTAGAAACACCGTCGTAAACCTGCGGTACCGGCTTGTGGGAAGACACTTGCTCTCCTTCGCTATCGCGTGTGTCCATTAATCGAGGGGGCACACCAATGCCATTTGACTGACACCTATTTTAAAACATCGTGGCTGCAAAGGCGATTAAACACCCCCGCCTGCTTGACCGGCTCCACCCCATAGCAGGGCGCGGTAAATGACCGCTAGGGTAGAGGGGTGACTACTCAGCGAATCCTTATCCTTGGCTCCACCGGCTCTATTGGCACGCAAGCATTAGAAGTAATTGCGGATAACCCCGATAAATTCGAGGTCGTGGGCATTGCCGCGGGCGGCTCTAACCCGCAGCAGATCATTGAGCAGGCCCGTAGTTTCCATCTTTCGTTTGACCACATTGCTGTGGCCCAGCCTGCGGCGGCTGCGGAGGTTTCTGCGGCTTTAGGCGGTACGGTACTTTCTGGTGATGGTGCTGCAGAAGAGCTGGTGCGCTCGGTTCCCGCCGATACCGTGCTCAATGCCCTAGTGGGCTCCCTCGGGCTTAAGGCCACTTTAGCCACGCTGGACATGGGCGAGTACCTCGCACTAGCGAATAAGGAGTCCTTGGTTGCCGGCGGCACGCTGGTCACGAAATCCGCGCGGCCAGGCCAGATCATCCCCGTGGATTCGGAGCATTCTGCGATGGCGCAATGCCTGCGCGCGGGCGAAGAGGGCGAGCTGGCGAAGCTCGTCCTCACGGCCTCGGGCGGCCCCTTCCGCGGCCAGACGCGTGAGCAGATGTGGGACGTTACCCCGCAGCAAGCCGCGCAGCACCCCACGTGGTCCATGGGGCAGATGAATACGCTGAATTCCGCCACCTTGATCAATAAGGGGCTCGAGCTCATTGAGGCCACGCTGCTTTTTGATATTGAGCCAGAGCGCATCGATGTCACAGTTCACCCGCAGTCGGTCATTCACTCTATGGCCACTTTTAAAGATGGTTGCACTATCGCCCAGGCTTCGCCGCCGTCGATGAAGCTGCCCATCTCCCTGGCGCTGAATTGGCCCCAGCGTGTGCCGGGGGCGCAGCCGGCGCTCGATTTTTCACAAGCGCATACGTGGCATTTTGAGCCGCTTGATGATGTTTCTTTTCCCGCCGTATCCCTCGCCCGCGAGGCCGCGGCGCAGGGAACTGGAGTGATTTATAACGCGGCCAATGAAGAGGCCGCTGCGGCCTTCTTGTCTGGTCGCATCCACTTCCCAGAGATTGTTGATGTTGTAGGCGAGATCCTCGGGGAGTCTTCCCAGTTTGCTGGTGTAGTCTCTACCCTCGATGAAATCCTCGCCGTAGAGGGTGAGGCTCGCAGGCGCGCGAATGCGCGCATTGACCGTTTAGCTGACTAGAAAGCTTTCTTTAATGGCAAATTTGCTGGGCATCGTGTTTTTCGCCCTTGGCATCGGGCTGACCGTGGCACTCCATGAGGCAGGGCATATGTTTACTGCCCGCGCCTTTGGTATGCGGGTGCGCCGGTATTTCATTGGTTTTGGCCCGCGCGTTTTCTCCTTCCGCAAGGGGCATACCGAATACGGCCTAGCCGCGTTCCCGGTGGGTGGATTTTGCGATATCGCCGGGATGACCGCGCAGGATGAATTCCTTACGGAGGAAGAAAAGCCCTATGCAATGTACAAAAAGCCTTGGTGGCAGCGCATCATCGTTCTTGCAGGTGGTATCGGCGTCAACCTGATCCTCGGCTTTGTCATCTTGTATTTCGTGGCGATGACTGCGGGGCTACCCAACCCAGATGCCGATGTGCGCCCGCGGGTGGGAGAGGTAACCTGCACCGCTGACCAAAAAGAAAACCAGGAGCTGGAATCATGCACCGGGAACGGGCCCGCTGGTAAGGCCGATGTGCAGGAAGGCGATATCATTCTCGCGCTCGATGGCGAGCACCTAGATTCCTTTACGCAATTGCGCGATGAGGTCATGCAGCGCCCCGGCGAGACCGTGACTCTTACAGTAGAGCGAGACGGTGAGGAAAAAGATTTCTCCATCGAATTGGAAACGGTCAAGCGCCTGAATCAACAGGGCGAATTGGTCGACGCCGGTTCGATCGGGCTGAGCAATGAGGTCCTCGACATCGTCGAGAAGTATTCAGCAACGCAGGCGGTCCCCGCAACGTGGCATTTCACCACCTATTCGCTCGAGGCCACGGTGGAAGGAATCAAACAATTCCCCGCTAAGGTACCGGGCGTGGTGGCCTCCATCTTTGGCCACGAGCGGGATGTCAACGGGCCGATGTCTGTCGTCGGTGCATCGCGGGTTGGTGGCGAACTCGTGGAGCGTTCCCTGTGGGCATCGTTCTTCATGATGCTGGCGACGCTGAACTTCTTCCTCGCTCTGTTTAACCTCATTCCGCTGCCGCCCTTTGACGGCGGCCACATCGCGGTCATCTTGTATGAGAAGATCCGCGATGGCATTCGCAAATTGATGGGCAAGCAGCCGCTGGGTCCGGCCGATTACACCAGGCTTATGCCCATTACCTATGTCATGGCGGCCTTACTTATGGCGCTGGGCGTAGTGATAATCATCGCGGATGTGGTCAATCCGATCAGGCTATTTGGCTAGGTTCGTTAGCCCCTGTGCCCGCCGCTCGGCGTGAGTAGAGCGCCCAACGCTTAGCGCACGTGTACAGCGCGAGCGCGCACTTTAGCGCTTAACCATCTAGTGCTAGAGTGGGGACGTTCAACACTTATTGTGCAATAACATTTAGCAACGAGCCACGAGCTAGAAATAAGGAGCATTCATGTCTAGTCCTATCGGTCTAGGAATTCCTGACGGGCCTCCGCCAGTATTGCACCCGCGCCGGAAAACGCGGCAATTGCACGTAGGCCCAGTGGGCGTTGGTTCTGACTACCCAATTTCGGTGCAGTCGATGACTAATACCAAGACCCATGACATCAACGGCACCCTGCAGCAAATCGCACAGCTTACTGCCTCTGGCTGCGATATCGTGCGCGTGGCCTGCCCTAAGCCGGTGGATGCGGAGGCGCTGCCGGCCATCGCCAAGAAATCCCCGATCCCGGTCATCGCGGATATCCACTTCCAGCCCAAGTACATCTTCCAGGCTATCGATGCTGGCTGCGCGGCAATCCGCGTCAACCCCGGCAACATCCGTGAATTTGATGGCCGCGTTAAGGAAGTGGCGAAGGCCGCTGGCGATGCGGGAATCCCCATCCGCATCGGCGTCAATGGCGGTTCGTTGGATAAGCGCCTGTTGGAAAAGTACGGCAAAGCCACCCCAGAAGCGCTCGTGGAGTCCGCTATCTGGGAGGCGGGCCTGTTTGAGGAGCACGGCTTTGGCGATATCGCCATTTCCGTCAAGCACTCTGACCCCGTGCTGATGGTGGAGGCCTACCGCCAGCTGGCCGCGCAGACCGATTACCCACTGCACTTGGGTGTGACGGAAGCGGGCCCGAAGTTCATGGGCACCATTAAGTCCTCCGTCGCCTTCGGCGCCCTTTTGGCAGAAGGCATCGGCGATACGATTCGCGTTTCGCTCTCCGCCCCGCCGGAAGAAGAGGTCAAGGTGGGAGACCAGATTCTGCAGTCCTTCAACTTGCGCCCGCGCAAGCTGGAAATCGTCTCCTGCCCGTCGTGTGGCCGCGCGCAGGTGGACGTGTACAAGCTGGCGGAGGAAGTTACCGCCGGCCTCGAGGGCATGGAATTTCCCATCCGCGTTGCTGTCATGGGTTGCGTCGTTAACGGGCCGGGCGAGGCCCGCGACGCAGACTTGGGCGTGGCATCCGGTAACGGAAAAGGTCAGATCTTCGTCAAGGGCGAAGTGGTGCGCACCGTGCCGGAAGACAAAATCGTGGAAACCCTCATCGAAGAGGCAATGCGCATTGCGGATGAGGAAGGCCTCGAAGCCGTGGACGGCGCTAAGGCCGATGTCCGCGTGACGCAGTAAGCCGCGCGCCTCTACGCTAATTATTAATAGACTGCCCTGCACCTCGGTGTGGGGCAGTCTTTTTTGCTGCGTGCGCTGCTAATGTGCCAAAGCATGAAGAAGTTATTCGCACTGGTTGCTACAGTCTCGCTTGCTGCAACTGGTGTGGTTGCTTGTACCCCTAAGCCCGTATCTGCACAGCCGGTGGCAGAAGAGTTCATTGAAGGCATGGAGAGCCGAAATAACGAGGGCTTGGCAGAGCTTACGGATTCCCCCGATGACGCCACGCAGGCCCTCGATGCTTCTTACTCGGGTTTGCAGGCAGAGGGCCTCGATATTGAGCTCGAGGGGGTAAAGCAGGACGAAACCGTGGCCACGGCGGATTATAAGGTCACGTGGGATCTGCCCAAGGATCGCAGCCTGAGCTATACCACGCAGATGACCTTGACCAAGGCCGAAGATGAGTGGACGGTGCGGTGGAAGCCCAGCATTATTCACCCGGACCTGGGTGCGCACCAGCATTTGGAGCTGCGCGCCTTGGAAGCCACGCGCGCTAGCGTCGTCTCCTCCAACGGGGTGGAGCTGATGAGCCCCGGGCTGAATTACCGTGTCATCGTGGATACGAGCTCGCTTTCCGATGTCCGCCCCACGGCCTCCAAGGTCAGCAGCGCCCTTGCTGCGGCGCACCGCGAGGACGACTCGATCGCGGAGGTGGACGCCAAAGAGCTCGCCGAAAAGCTAGAAAAGGCAGATTCTGCCTATTCGGTGGGCCTTTATACAGAAGAGCAGGAGTCCGTCATCCGCGCCAAGATGGAGGGGATGGACGGCGTCCGCATTAATGAAGAACCCGCGCTGGTGACCCGGGACCGCGGCCTCGCACCCGATCTCTTATCGCGCGTGCGCTCGGCCGTCAATGACGAGCTCGACGGCGAGACCGGCTGGTCCATTGCCGTCGTCAATGAGAACGGTGCGGCGCTTTCCGATGTCGAAAAGCATGCGCCCGAGGCCGCCCCCTCCATCAAGGTGGGCTTGGATTATGACGTCCAACGCGCGGCCCAAGAGGCAGTGGATCAGCGCTCGGACGCCCAGGCCATGCTGGTGGCCATCCGGCCTTCCAATGGCGATATCCTGGCCGTCGCACAGACCGAGAAGGCGGACGAAGACGGCGACGTCGCCTTGCAAGGCCAATACCCGCCCGGCTCGGTTTTCAAGATCCTTACCGCCGCTGCGGGCGTAGAAAAACAAAACCTGAACACGGATACCATCGTTCCGTGCCCTGGCACGATGGATATCTATGGCCGCGTGGTGACCAACTACAACGCGTTTTCGCTCGGCAATGTGCCGTTAAGCCGGGCCTTCGCCCAATCGTGCAATACCACCTTCGCGGATATTTCTACCAAGCTGGCACCCGGTGAGCTGAAGGAAACCGGCAAGAAGTTTGGCTTCGGGGTGGATTATGAAATCCCCGGGCTCACCACTACGACCGGCTCGATTCCGGAGGGCAAGGAAGTACTGGAGCGTACCGAAGCCGGTTATGGTCAGGGCTACGACCTTGCCAGTCCGTTCGGCATGGCTATGGTTTCTGCCTCTGTGGCGGCGGGAAAGACCCCAACGCCGACGCTTATTGAGGGCCGCGAGACCAAGGCCTCGGATAAGCCGGCGCAGATTCCCGAGGACGTGTTGAATAACGTGCGCGGCATGATGCGCCAGGTGGTCACCAGCGGTACCGCTCGCGGAATACAAGCAGGCGGAACCATTTACGGCAAGACTGGTGAGGCCGAGATCAATGAAGGCTCGCACGCGTGGTTTACGGGCTACCGGGAAGAAGACGATATCGCCTTCGCCACGCTCGTCGTGCTGGGCGGTGGCTCTGAATCCTCGGTAGCCATTACGGATAACTTCTTGCGGAAGCTGGATGATTACCGCTCGCGTCCCAATGATGGCCCAGCGCCGATGGTCGAGTAATCCGCAGCCTCGGACGCGATACCCGGATACTGCGCTACGCGGTATGAGGACTACCATGGGCAATTATGAGTACTCGTGGAAAATTGAAGCCAGGTAAACCAACCCCCATCCGGCCGGTGCCAGAAGATATCGAGCGCCCGGAATATGTGTGGAGAGACGAGGTACAAGAGGCCATCGGCGAGCCTTTTGTACAGTCCCCCGAAGTGATTGAGAAGATGCGGGAGGCCTGCAAGATCGCGGCCAACGCGCTGAAGGAAGCCGGCAAGGCCGTAAAGCCTGGCGTAACGACGGATGAGGTCGACCGCGTGGCGCACGAGTATATGTGTGATCACGGCGCATACCCATCTACCTTGGGATACCGGGGATTTCCCAAGGGTAGCTGCGTTTCGCTGAATGAAATCGTCTGCCACGGCATTCCGGATACCACCGTGATTGAAGAAGGTGACATCGTCAATATCGATGTCACCGCTTATAAAAACGGCGTGCACGGCGATAATAACGCCACCTTCTTGGCCGGTGACGTATCAGAGGAGCACCGCCTATTAGTAGAGCGCACCAAAGAGGCAACGATGCGCGGCATTAAGGCCGCAAAGCCTGGCCGCGAGATTAACGTTATCGGCCGCGTTATCGAGTCATATGCCAAGCGCTTTGGTTATAACGTCGTGCGCGATTTCACCGGTCACGGTGTAGGACCCACCTTCCACAATGGGCTGGTGGTCTTGCACCACGATTCCACCACGTACCGCGACATCTTGGAACCGGGCATGACCTTGACGGTAGAGCCGATGATCAACCTGGGTTCGCTGGATTACGATATTTGGGATGATGACTGGACCGTGCAGAACCGGGACGGTAAGTTCACCGCCCAGTTCGAGCACACCTTGGTCATCACCGATGATGGCAATGAAATCCTGACCATCCCAGATGAGGATTAATCGCTAGGGCCCTTCTTCAAGGCCTAGGCACGGCGAAAGCCGCCTCCTTAACCGCCGCGCATGAATCTTTGCGCGTGGCCAGGGAGGCGGCTTTTACTATGGAATCTTAGCTACGGTGCCTTAGTCCCATTCGAGGCCCAAGAGGGCGTTTTCTACGACCTCAGGCAGGGCTGGGTGGATCCAGTACTGCTTGCGGGCAAAGTCCCGCAGGTCGATCTTGTAGGCCATTACGGTAATCAGCTGCTGGATCAGGGTGGAAGCCTGCGGGCCCATCAGGTGGGCGCCCAAGAGCTGGCCCGTCTTGCGGTCCGCAATCAGCTTGCAAATACCGGTGGTATCTTCCATGGCCCAGCCGTAGGCCACGTCGCCGAAGTTCTGAATCTTTACGGTGACATCGAAGCCCTGCTCCCGCGCTTCTTCTTCCTTCAAGCCCACAGAGGCGATCTGCGGGTGGGTGAAGATGGCGGCAGGAACATTGTCGTGCGGAAGATCCTGCAGATCCTCTGGGTGGAGCAGGTTGTGCTGGATGGTGCGGGCTTCGGCGTTGGCGACGTGCTTGAGCATGTAGGGCGAAGAGACATCGCCAAGCGCCCAGACGCCTTCTGCATCCGTGAGGCCATGAGCATCGGTGGAAATGCGGCCATTGTCCAGCAGCTTGATGCCGGCCTTGTCCACATCCATGAGATCGCCATTTGGCTTGCGGCCGGTGGCTACCAGGATGGCGTCTGCCTCGAGGGTTTCGCCATTATCGAGCTTCAGCTTTACGCCCTTGTCGGTTTCTTCCAGCTTGGTGCCGTTAGCAACCCGTATATCGAAACGCTCGCGGGCAATTTCGTTGAAGCGTGAAGAGATATCGGAATCGAGGTGGCGCAGCAAGGTCTCGCTGCGGTTGACCACGGTGACCTTGGTGCCGAGGCCATCGAATACGTGGGCAAATTCCATGGCGATATAGCCGCCGCCGACGATGATCAGGCTTTCTGGTTGGCGGTCCATCCGCATGATGTCTTCGTTGGTGTAGTACTTCACACCGGAATTGGCGTAGACCTCAGGGATTACCGGGCGGGAGCCGGTAGCAACAACGATCTGATCGGCGCTGATGACGTGATCGCCGGTCTGGATGGTCTTAGAGCCGACGAAGCGTGCGTGCTCGTCGTAGACGGTGATATTCGGGGTCTTGTCGCCGCGACGGTAGTCCTCGCCGCTTTGGGCGATCTGGTCAATGCGGTTGTGGAAGACGCGCTCCACAATGGAGTTCCACTCCACGTTGTTGACCTGGGCGTCAATGCCGAGGCGCTCGCCTTCGCGGGCGGCGAGGGCGACATCGGCTGCGTAGACGTACATCTTGGTGGGGATGCAGCCGACATTCAGGCAGGTGCCACCGAAGCGGCCCTTTTCAATGATGGCAATCTTCTTATCGTGAAAATCGCGGTTGGCAATGGAGTTGCCGGAACCGGTGCCAATGATGATGAGGTCGTAGTGTTCCTCAGCGGCCGGAGTATTTGCTGTATCAATTGTGGTCATATTTGTACCTTAATCCATGTGTCCAATTTGGGGATTTATGCTGGTGTGGGCGCTTCCACAATGGTGGGAAGCCACGCATCGCACGCCGCGAAGGCCTCTTCTAAGGGGTGGGGGAGGGATAAAAAGACATCGTGGCGCGCGCCTTCGATGGAACGCAGCGTGTAGTGCGCATTGAGCTCTTTTGCCCACCGTCGGGTCTGTGCGACATCGATGATGCAATCGGCATGATTGACCGCATCGCAGTAGGGCGTGCCCAATAGCGAGCGGGTAGATTGCAGCGTCAATACGGGGACCCCGGCATTAATGCGGCCGCTGTGTATGGCGTCAAAACCGTGGAAGACGGCGGCCAGCCAGCCGATATATTTCTTATGCCCGGCTAATGGTTTCAGGCTGAGGTCGTAGTCCCACTCGCCGTAGAAGTCGCTGTGCACCGATTCGCCATAGGCAGTGAGGTTGCCCCCAGGCAAGGCGATCTTGGGTGCGATCTTGGCGGTGGAGTATATCGCCGGCTTCAGCGCTGATACGGCCCAGCTGGGAACGTCCATCATGTCCAGCCAGGGGCTATTGAGGATGAGGCCCTTCAGGCGGGAGAAGCGCTCCGCGTCATGGCGGCGTAAGAAGTCCATCCACAGCGGCGCAATCAGGCCACCGGTGGAGTGGGAGATAACGATTACCTCGTCGTTTGTAATGGCATCGAGGGCTGCGGAAAGATCCGCGTTATATAAGGACAAGTCCGAAACGTAGTGCCAGGACTGGCCCGGGCGGTGCGATCGGCCGCATTTGCGCAGGTCAACCGCGTAGAAGTCATAGCCTTGTGCCGCGAAGTGCTGTGCGACGTGCGTTTGGAAGAAGTAGTCAGTCATCCCGTGCAGCCATACCAAGGCCGGGCGGGAAGTGGCAGAAGGCGAAGAAGGATCGGCGGGGCCCGAATCCGTGGAGCCTGCGGCCGAGCCTGGCGCATAGCGGACGAGGGTGGTGACAATATCCCCCTCGCCATCGGGATCGGGGCCAAGGTCGAGGGTGGCTGATTGAAAATCGGGGCCGAGGATATCGGGCCCCCATGACGGAGTTGCTGTAGCCATGACACGAGTCTAGTCAACAGTTGGTCGTCACTACGGTAGCTGCGTGACCTGCCATTATTTCAGTGAAATGTGAACTGTATAACAGGTCGCCCCATATTGTGGTGATCAGGGTGGGGGAGAAAAACCAATCGAGAAAAGAAAAGCGTAAGGTAAGGCGTTAATGCGTGACACATCGGCAGGTTGGCTGTGCACAACAGTCGCGGTGTGGGGCGCAAAGCGCTTAAAATATATGGTGCAGAACGCGCCGATGTATATAAATTTTCAATTCGAAGAGGTTATAACACAGTGTCCTCAGCAAAGAAGACAGCACAAGTTGTAGATGAGGTCGATGTCGCACTGGTCGGTGCCGGCATCATGAGCGCCACTCTGGGCGCTATGCTCCGCGAGTTGGAGCCGAGCTGGACCCAGATGATCTTTGAGCGCCTTGATGGCCCCGCCCTGGAATCCTCCTCGCCGTGGAATAACGCTGGTACCGGCCACTCCGCCCTGTGCGAGCTCAACTACACACCAGAGAAGAACGGCCGCATCGATATCTCTAAGGCCATTGCGACCAACGAGAAGTTCCAGAAGTCGCGCCAGTTCTGGTCCCACCAGCTCAACAACGGCATCCTGACTGAACCCAGCGAGTTCATCAACCCAGTCCCGCACGTCTCCTTCGCCCAGGGCGAAATCCAGGCGGACTACCTGAAGCGCCGCTACGAGGTGCTGAGTGAAAAGCACATGTTCCCCGGCATGCAGTTCTCTGATGACGAATCCACCTTTGCGGAGAAGCTGCCGCTCATGGCGGACGGCCGCGACTTTTCCAATAAGGTCGCTATCTCTTGGACCGAAGTCGGCACCGACGTGAACTTCGGCGCCCTGGCCAAGCAGTTCCTGACCGCGGCGCGCGCATCTGGCACGGAGATCCGTTACGGCCACGAGGTCTTCGATATCGACCGCGACGGAAACGACTGGAAGGTTTATTCCAAGAACAAGCACACTGGCGATATCACCGTGGTGAAGGCGAAGTTCGTCTTCGTCGGTGCCGGCGGCTACGCCCTGGACTTGCTCCGCAAGGCAAAGGTGAAGGAAGTAGCTGGCTACGCCGGATTCCCCATTTCCGGCCTGTGGCTGCGCGCCAAGAATCCGGAGCTCATTGAGCAGCACCAGGCTAAGGTTTACGGTAAGGCAGCGGTGGGTGCTCCTCCGATGTCCGTGCCGCACCTGGATACCCGCGTTATCGACGGCGAGAAGGGCCTGCTGTTTGGCCCGTACGGCGGCTGGAGCCCGAAGTTCTTGAAGAAGGGTTCCTACCTGGATCTCTTCAAGTCCATCCGCCCGGATAACATCACCTCCTACCTGGGCGTTGCCGTGCAGGAATTCGGCCTGACCAAGTACCTCATTGATGAGGTGCGCAAGGACTTCTCTGACCGCGTTGATTCCCTCCGCGAATACGTCCCGAATGCGAAGGAAAGTGACTGGGAAACCGTGATTGCCGGCCAGCGCGTACAGGTCATCAAGCCTGCTGGTGCACCGCGCTTTGGCTCCCTCGAGTTTGGTACCGCCTTGGTTAATAACCAGGAGGGCAATATTGCCGGCCTGCTCGGTGCTTCCCCGGGTGCTTCGATTGCCCCAGCCGTCATGCTGGAGCTGCTGGAGCGTTGCTTTGGCGAGCGCATGATTGACTGGAGCGATAAGATTCGCGAGATGGTCCCGTCCTACGGCATGAAGCTGGCCAATGATGAGGACTTCTACAACGAGATGTGGGAATACACCCAGAAGACGCTGAAGCTAGAGCGCTAAAACGCCTTCGGCTGGGACTAAGTCCCAGCCCGTGCCCTCCGTGCAGAACGTACTGCGCGGAGGGCTTTGTGCTGTGCAACTTTTGAATTCGGGGTGGCTAGAAAATTAGGTACCGCAGTAGGTGAGAAAACCTGCAAGCCCATTCGGGTCGGGCTGTTCGTAGGACGGATGCGGCTCCCACGGGTGGGTCACGGCGTGGAGGAGCTCAGTAAAGGGCTGCATATCGCTCGCCTCGGCGGCGCGCAGCGCGGCTTCGACGGCCATGTTGCGGGGAATGACCCGGGGCATGGCAGCATCCACGGCATCCGGGGCGGGGTGAGTGGCTAGGTAGCTATCCAGGAAGTCCGTACCTGTGAAGAGCTCTTGGGCAGGAAGGGTGTGGCCGCGGGCGGCATCGGCAAGCGCACGGTGCGCCAACGTGATATCCGGGCGAGATAGCTGCATCGCAGTAAGGTAGGCGGAGGCTACCTCGGTGGTGGAATCGAGGGCCGCGGCTATATCGCTGTGGCGCTGGGTGGCGAATTTCTCCTGGAACCCGTTGATGGTCTCTTGCGCGAAGTCGACCCCGGCATTGATATCGGCATCAAAAAGCGGCACGAGCGATTCCGCGAGCCGGGCGAGGTTCCAGCCCAGGATGGCTGGTTGATTGCCAAAGGCATAGCGTCCCTGCTGGTCAATGCTGGAAAATACCGTATCGGGAGAGTAAGCCTCCATAAAGGCGCACGGGCCATAATCAATGGTTTCACCGGAGATGGTGGTGTTATCCGTATTCATTACCCCGTGGATAAAGCCCAAGCGCATCCACGAAGACACGGTGGCTATCTGGCGGTCCATCACGCCCTGGAAGAACTCCCGGTAGTCTGCCCCAGGGTAGTGGCGCGCGATGGCGTAGTCCGCGAGAGCCTGGAGGTGGCCGGACTGCGCGGCATAGTGAAAAGTTCCGACCCGGATGTGGCTGGCGGCCACGCGGACCAGGACGCCCGCCGGCTGCACGTGGCCGCGCTGGATGGGCCGGCCGGTGGAAATCACGGCGAGCGAGCGCGTGGTGGGCACGCCGAGGGCATGCATGGCCTCAGAAATCAGGTATTCGCGCAGCATGGATGAAAGGGTGCCGCGGCCATCGGCACCCAGGCGGGAATAGGGGGTCAGCCCCGTGCCCTTGGCATGGAGATCCCACAGTTTTCCGTCTTTTTCCACCTCGCCCAAGAGCATGGCTCGGCCATCGCCCATCTGCGGGTTGAAGGAGCCGAATTGGAAACCGGAATAGGCCATGGCATGCCCGCCGCCGCGGCCCAAGAGGAAATCCAGGCCCTCTGCAGAGCGCAGCCAGTCCGTATTGAGGCCCAGCTGTCGGGCCAGCTCTTCATTGAGAACCACGAGCTTAGGATCCGGTTGTTCCTCGCCGTGCGTTGCCGCCACCAAGTCCGGCAGGTGCTTTGCATAGTCGTGGTGTAGGTGCATTTTAGACCTCCAATTTTCCTTGCACGCGGATGTGGACGCGGCCGCCGACCCAAATATCGGCGCCGTCATCGTGGATAAAGACCTCCCCGTCTCGTCCCAGCTGGCTGCCCTGGCAGGCGGTGTAGCGGGCAGGGACCAGCCCGCGCGAGCGCATGAATTGTGCGGCACCGCCGTTGAAGGAGCCGGTGACAGGATCCTCGAATCCTGCGGTAAACGCGCGCACTTCATAGGCGGCGGAATCAGTACCCGCGCTGCTATTACACATGCCCACCACGCCCACCTTGGGTCGGGTTGCGGCGGGCTGAACCGCGCGCACGGCCGCGGCATCGCGCAGCTGTAAAAGCCGCCAACCAGGCCCATTGTCCACCCAAGCGGAATCGATGACATCTGCTTCTGCGATATTCAAGCCCGCGCAGGCCTCTGCCAGTTCGGCGCTGCTCAGCGGCCCGCTCGCGCGCAGGGGAGGGGTGGCAAAAGAATAAATTCTCCCGCTTTCGCGCACGGAGACCATCCCCACCCCGCATTCCTGCACTATGGTGCCTTCCTTCTGCGGTTTATTGCCGAGTGCCCGCCAGACGGCGGCGCTGCCCAGGGTGGGGTGGCCGGCGAAATCGAATTCCTCGTGCGGGGTAAAAATGCGCACGCGATAGTCCGCCGCGGGATCGGTGGGCTCGAGCAAGAACGTAGTTTCAGAAAAATTGGTCCAGTGCGCGATGGCCTGCATCTGCTGCGTCGAGAGCCCATCGGCATGGGCCACGACGGCGAGCGGGTTACCGGAAAACGCCGAGGTGGCAAAGACATCGACTTCAAAGAACTGGAGTTGCATGCCCGCCAGTCTAGTCAGCCCTGGGGATGAGGCCGGCAGGCTGGCTTCTGCGCTAGCCTTGCCCTTATGACTAAGCTTTGGCCGGATCGTCTGCGCGACTGGATTGGACCGCCGTGGCGAATCATTATCCCCGTGTTCTTCGGCGTGCTGTTGCCCAACGCCGCGAACTTTTTACACACCGATTCGCCCTTCCAGGCCATCGTCGCGGTCTTGTACACCGTCGGCATCCCGCTGGCGCTGTGGCTGCATCCCAAGCTGCAAGAAAAGTCCATTTTCTTCGTTGCCGGCACCATGACGCTGTGCATTTTCACGCCCTTGGCCTCCCTGGCAAACTTCCACGCCCCGATTTTTGCCTACACGGCCTTTCTCATCGGCACGCATTCCCGCAAGCGCTTGCGCTATATCTGGCTTGCCTGGATCGCCTTGGGCTCTTTGGCCGGAACCACCGCAAGCCTATTTGGGGAAAAGCTCTTCGCGGGTAGCGACATCGGCCTGGGCGATGCGACCATGAGCCCGCTGCTTGCCTATGCCGGCACGGTCCTGCTCGGCTGGCCGGTCTTGGGCTTTTTCTACCTGCTCGGCACCAATAATCGGAAGCGCCGGGAGGGCCAACAGCTGCTCATCGAGCGCGCGGAGATGGCCGGCGCCGTCGAGCGCAACCGCATCGCCCGCGAGATGCATGACATCGTCGCCCACAACCTCGCTGGCGTCATTGCGCTTGCCGATGGCGCCCGGTTCGCCGCCACCAAAGACCCCAAGGTAGCCACGGAGGCGCTCGATACCATCGCCTCCACCTCGCGCGAGTCTTTAAAACAGATGCGCAGCCTGCTCTCCGTCTTGCGCGAAGAGGATTCGCGCGGGGAAACCAAGGCCCCAGGCACCTCAGACATCGCCGGGCTGTTTTCGGAGGCCCGGCGCGCCGGCTTCGATATCACCGTCTACGGCATGGAAAAGCTACCCGCCGATAGCGATGAGCTCTATCAATTCACCATCTACCGCATCGTGCAGGAGATGCTGACCAATATGCTCAAATACTCCAGCCAAAATAGGGGAACCCTGCGCTTTCGCAGCGATAGGTCGGCGCTTGTTATCGAGGGGCACAACCCCATGGCGCAGCCGGACAAGGACCACACGCCAGGCTACGGCCTCATCGGGATGAAAGAGCGCGTAAAGGCCTATGGTGGCAGTGTGTCCACCAAGGCCGAGGATGGAACGTTTGCAATCACCGTGGAGGTACCGCATGTCTAATCCGGAACAGGAACCTGAGCCCATTCGCATTGCGCTTGTCGATGACCAACCGCTCCTGCGCGCCGGGTTCGCCATGCTGATCGGCTCGCAGGAGGATATGAGCGTGGTCTGGCAGGCCTCCGATGGCGATGAGGTACTGGACCTTGCGCGGCAAGAGCCCGTCGATATCATCCTCATGGACGTGCAAATGGCGCGGGTCAACGGCATTGCGGCCACGGAGGAAGTTCTCCCAGAATTCCCGGAGACCAAGGTCATCATGCTGACCACCTTTGATGATCACAACTTTGTCCACGGCGCAATCTCTGCTGGGGCGTCTGGATTCTTGCTCAAAGACGTCGAGCCCGAGGAGCTGCTCTCCGCCATTCGCACCGTGCACTCGGGCGAGGCCGTGCTTTCGCCGCGCATTACCGCCCAGGTGCTCCAACAAGTCCGCAGCGAGGAGGGTGGGGATAGCGGGAAGGAGCACTCGGCTTCGCATACCGCTGCGGCAGCGCAGCCCGGCGCCGATGCCGCCACGACCCCGCCTGCAGCGGAGCTCACCCCGCGCGAGATGGATATTTTAAGGCTCATGGCGCTGGGGTATTCCAATACCGAAATATCCGAAGAGGAATTTGTCTCCATGGCAACGGTCAAGACCCACGTGCGCCACGTGCTGACCAAGACTGGGTCCCGCGACCGCGTCCAGGCCGTGCTGTATGCCTATACCCATGGGGTAGTCACCGTAGAGGAGCTGCTTTCTCATCCCCAGGGATGAACGGCTAAATCCGCCTCGAGGATGGTTACTTCGCGCCGGGAAAGCGCCAGGATAAAACCATGCTCACAGTCACACAGCTTTCCAAGAAATACGGTTCCTTTACAGCAGTAGACAACCTCTCCTTCGAGGTTCCCGATGGCCAGGTCACCGGGTTCCTTGGACCCAATGGTTCCGGCAAATCCACCACGATGCGCATGTGCGTCGGTCTAGAAAATCCCACCTCCGGCACCGCCACTTTCGATGGCACCCCATTTCGCGAACTATCCGATCCTGCCTCCATGGTGGGCACTCTGCTCGATGCCAACTGGTTCCACCCCGGCCGCAGCGCCCGCGCGCACCTGGGCTATATGGCAGCACTGCAGGGGGTATCGATGAATCACGTCGATGACACCCTGGAGCGCGTCGGGCTCGGAAAGGTGGCGAAAAAGCGCATCGGGGGCTATTCGCTTGGTATGAAACAGCGCCTGGGCCTCGCCTGCGCCATGGTGGGACAGCCCAAGCACTTGCTTCTCGATGAACCCGTCAACGGCCTCGACCCCGAAGGCGTGCACTGGATGCGCGACCGCATCCGCGAATTCGCCGCCGGGGGATGCTCCGTGCTGGTGTCGTCCCACCTGCTCTCAGAAATGCAGCTCACGGCGGACCGCCTAGTGGTCATCGGCAAGGGCAAGCTCGTCGGCGAAGGCACGGTAGAAGAATTCGTCAACGCCTCTGGTGCTACCACCGTGGAGGTCGTCGTGGACCAGCCCGAAGAGCTGGCTCGCCTGCTGCACGATTCGCAGGCGGAGACCTCCTTTGATGGGGAAGTGCTGCGCATTACCGGTCTAGACCGCGACGAGGTCGGCCAATTGTGCTTTGACCACCGCATCCGCATCAGCAGCCTTGAGGTCAAGCATCCCTCCTTAGAAGACGCCTTCCTCGGCGCTACCGCAGACCACCTGGACTACCGCTCCGCATAACTCGCTTAAGAAAGGCAGATGACGAGCCATGAATACCATCGTTTCCGAATCCCGCAAGATATTTTCCCTGCGCTCAACGTGGGTATACCTCGCTATCATCACCGTCGGGCTGACAGCCGCCAACGTGCTGATGGGAGCTATCCGCAATGACGACAGCGCCCTCCAATCCTCTGACCTAGCCATCGGCGCCATCTTCGCCGTGGTCATCATGATCTTTTCTTCGGCCACGCTCGTCGGTGGCGACTTACAGAAAGGCACCGTAGCCTGGAGCTACCTATCTACCAACCGGCGTTTACAAGTGCTTTCGAGCCAGATCCTCGTCATTACCGTGGCTAACGTTGCCGCCGCGGCCTTGGCAGGCATCCTCGGAATGTTGTTTAACGCTGCGCTCGGCAGCTCGTATGACTTCTCCAGCTTCGTGCACTACCCAGATAACGCCGTGTTCCTATTTACCTTTGTGGAATACATCGTCTACACCCTGCTCGCTACCGGCTTGGCATATATCCTGCGCAGCGGCACTTTCGCGGCCATGTTGCTCATTATTGAGTACTTCGTCATCGAAAGCGTACTGACCTCGATGGATATGGGCTGGGCCAAAATCATCCTGCAGATTTTGCCCGATGCCAACCTGCGCACCTTCTTCCAAGGCCAAAACACCTTCGGGCTCATGGCCCCGCAGTGGGTATCCGGCGTTATCGTCCTAGCCATGGTGGTAGCTGTCCTCGGTGGGGCAGCGGCCGTCCAGCGCCGCCGCGCCGTGGTCTAAGCTCCTGCCAGGCACTCACACCCTACGGGGATACGACGAGGGTAAGCTCCCGTGAGCCGTGCGGCGGTTCCTCCACCGTCATGCCGGCCGCGCGGGCGATAGCGGCGACATCGGCGGCGCTGAAGGCATCGGCGGGCGAAAGCGCCAGCTCCCGGGCCAGCAGGCCTTTAAAGTGCTTATTAAAGTGGCTGACCACCTTGCGCGAGCCATCCGGTTGCACGCTTTCCACCCGCACCGTCACCGCCGAAGGCAGCCGGCCCAATTGCTGGTAGGTGCCCGATCGCAGATCCACAACCAGCTCGTCGATGTTTTCTAGTGCCTGCGTTATCTGCTTGCCCCAAAAAGACTTCATGGTGCGACCGCCCAGCTTGGTTCCGCCCGATAAGCGGTAATGGGGGATGGGGTCGTCGGCGCGCAGGAGGCCGAAGAGGGCATCGCCAATAGCAAGGCGGCTCCACGAGGGAAGGGTGGATGCCGAAAGTGCATCAAAAAGCACGCCAGTATAGCGCTCGACCGCCGGCATGGTGGGGGTGGTAAAAAGCTGGCTGTTGGATTCGGCCTCACTGCGCAGCTTTTCCGAGAGCTTCAGCGTCACCATCGCCTCATCAACGGGAAGAGACTGCAGCTCAGCGGCGATTTCGCGCCGCGTATCGGTAAGTTCTGGAAAAGATAGGTGCGCAAAATCGAGCGGCTTTCCCGTGCCGCCATGGGCCTTGGTTTCTGAAGGAGGGAGGACAATGAGCATATAGATAGGGTAGCGATGTATATTTTGACCATGATTACCCGCCTTTCTGAACTATTTCTCCGCACCCTTCGCGAGGACCCAGCCGATGCCGAGGTCCCCAGCCACAAGCTGCTGGTGCGTGCCGGTTACGTGCGCCGCGTCGCGCCGGGCATTTATACCTGGCTGCCATTAGGGCTGCGCACCCTGCGCAAGATTGAAGACGTGGTACGCCAAGAAATGGATGCCATTGGCGGGCAAGAGATGCTTTTCCCAGCGCTGCTACCGCGCGAGCCCTATGAAAAGACCAACCGGTGGGTGGAATACGGTCCCAACCTATTCCGGCTGCAGGACCGCAAGAATGCGGACCTGCTGCTGGGGCCAACACACGAGGAAATGTTTGCCAATGCCGTAAAGGACATGTACTCCTCGTACAAGGATTTCCCGGTCACCCTGTATCAGATTCAGACGAAGTACCGCGATGAGGAACGCCCCCGCGCCGGGGTGCTGCGCGGGCGCGAGTTCGTGATGAAGGATTCCTACTCCTTCGATATGAACGATGAGGGCTTAGACTCCTCCTACGCCCGTCACCGCAAGGCATATCAGAATATTTTTGACCGCTTGGAAATCGATTACGCCATTTGTAAGGCCACTTCTGGCGCGATGGGCGGATCCGCCTCCGAGGAGTTCTTGGCGCTTTCTGAGGTGGGCGAAGACCTTTTTGTTCGCTCCACCGAAGGCGATTATGCGGCCAATGTAGAGGCGGTCGTGACCCAAGCGCCCCCAGAAAAGGACATTGCGGGTCAGCCCGCGGCAAAGGAATATCGTACCCCGGATGCCGCCACCATTGAAGCGCTGGTGCACTGGGCGAAGACCGAGGACATAGCGGTCGACGGCCATGAGGCTCGGGCCGCGGATATCCTCAAGTGCGTCATGGTGGAGGTAACTCACCCGGCGCTAGAGGATGCTGAAGAGAAGAAGGAATTGGCGGCGATTCTGATCCCGGGCGACCGCGAACTAGATCCCAAGCGCCTTGAAGCGGCCTTGGAACCGGCAGAATTCACCCTGGCAAGCGATAAGATCTATGCGCAATACGATTTCTTGGAACAGGGCTTTGTGGGCCCGCGCGCGCTGAACTCCAATGGCGTGAAGGTCTTTGCCGATCCCCGCGTGGTCAAGGGATCTTCCTGGATCACCGGCGCGGATGCGCAAAACTGCTACGTCGTGGGCTGCGTGGCCGGCCGCGATTTCCACGTCGATGAGTTCGTGGAAGCAGCAGAGGTCAAAGAGGGCGATCCCGCACCGGATAACCAGGGCACCTTGGCCTTGCAGCGAGGCATCGAGCTGGGCCACATCTTCCAGTTGGGCCGCAAGTACACCGAGGCCTTTGACGTGCAAATCCTCGATGAAAACGGCAAGCGCGCCATCCCCACGATGGGCTCTTATGGCATCGGCATCTCCCGCATGCTGGCCGTGCTGGCAGAGCAACGCCACGATGAAAAGGGCCTGAATTGGCCGGTGGCGGTGGCGCCGTACCAAGTGCACGTGGCGGTGGCGAATAAGGATGCAGCGGCCATGGAGGCCGGCGATAAGCTGGTAGAAGAGCTATCCCAGGCAGGCCTTGAGGTGCTTTTCGATGACCGCCCCAAGGTCTCCCCGGGCGTGAAGTTCAAAGATGCAGAGTTACTTGGCATGCCCTTTGTGGCCATCTTGGGACGCGCCTTCAAAGACGGCATCATTGAGCTGCGCATCCGCGGGCAGGAACCTCTGGAAGTTCCGGCGGAGAAAATCGTGGATAAACTCCTCGAGCTTGTGCGGGCTTAACTTAAAGCACCGCGCCAAGGCCCAGCGCTCATAAGCAGGGGCAAGGTAGCCTGGGGAAGCATGAGACTTAATAAATACGTGCTCCCCATGGCCCTTATTACGATGGGCACGCTGCATTTCCTGCGCGCTAAAAATTTTGAATCTATCGTGCCGCCGCAGCTGCCGGGCTCGCCGCGGTTGTATAACTTTGCTTCCGGCGCCTGGGAAATAGCTACCGGCTGTTTGCTCACTGAACGCGCCACTCGCGAGTCCGGTGGCGCGTCAGCCGCGGCGCTATTTCTTGCCGTGTGGCCGGCGAATATGTACCACGCCTGGATCGAGCGCGACGCGGGATGGCCGAAGAAGCTGTATCACATCATTCGGTTGCCGCTGCAGATTCCGTTGATTCGCTACGCATGGAAGATCGCGCAGGGTAGGACATAAAACCAAAAAGAACCGACTCCCCAATTTTCCAAGAAAATAGATACCCAGAGGAAATCGGGGGTCGGTAGCTTGCGTGATGCCGCCGCTAGCGCAGCATCACGCGACCGCTGCGGGCGGAAGAGGTTTAGCCAGCCACGGGGCCGCCGCAATTAGGCCATGCGCCAGCTCCCTGGTTTGCAAGAACATTTTCAGCGATTTCAATCTGCTGCTCCTTTGTGGCTTGGTCAGCGGTAGCCGCGTACTGGGTGCCGCCGCTACCGGCCCAGGTTTGCTGGGAGAACTGCAGTCCGCCGTGGTAGCCGTTGCCGGTGTTGATGTGCCAGTCACCGCCGGACTCGCACGCGGCGACTTGGTCCCAGGCGCTCGCCGGGGCTGCATTGGCGGCTGGTGCGGCAATGCCGGCGATGCCCAACGTAGCTGCGGCCATAGTAAGCAAGGTCTTCTTAGTACGCATTGAGAAAGCACTCCTTCTCATTGTGTTTTGGGCTTGTGGAATCTCCATCAAGCACGTAATCCACCAAGTTACGTAGGGGTTGGACGAATTATCAATGAATATCGGCCTATAATTCGCTGATTTTTCGCTGCCCACCGGACAGTGAATGTTCAGGTAGGCGCGGTGGGAAAAACGGGAACTATGCGGCCTTGGCTTCGGCGGCGGTGCCGATTAACCAGTTCAGCCACTCCTGGTTTGGGCTTTCTTGTTGTGCGGCAGCCACCGCGGCCGCGTGCCATTTGTCGGCGTCTCGTTCAACCAAGGTATCGAGGAAGGTGGCAGCGGAGTCCGCATCGCTGGGAAGCGTGGCTGCGCCGGAGGAATAGGCAGGCTCCGGCTGGGGAGCCTCGCCATTTTGGCTAAGCGCCTCTTGCAGTTGGTCGATGCGGCGATGATGGAGGCTTAAAAGCGTATCGATGCGCCCCTCGGCAGCAGGTTCGCTATAAGCCCGAGCGAAATCCAGGCCAAAGACCTGCTCGTATTCCCACTGCAACAAATCAGCCGCGCTCTCGCGGTGCGGCTGGGAGAGCGTGGGGATATCGGGGGCATCGCCAGGCAGCCAAGCATTAAGCGTGATGGCCTGTTGGGTAACTATCGGCCGCGACTCAGAGCTGACTTCATCGGCGGCTTCCGTGGTGGCCGAGGCGGCTTCTTCTAGTACCTGGGAGGAATCTGGGGCCGGCGGTGCCTGCGTGGGCCGTTCCACCTCACAGCTGTGCGGGAGGTTTCCTTGGTCATCGGTGCCGCAGAGGCGCGCGATCTCCTCATACAGCGCATCGGCTTGGGAGCTGCGCATACCCGCGGCCGCATCATCGACGCCCTGGAGGGCGAGGCTATCGCTAGCGGCGGCCACGGCAAGGCGCTCGAGTGCGTCTTCTGGGCGCGGGCCAAAATAGTCGACGACGGAATCGACCGCGGAACAGCCCGCGAGTGCGGGCAGGGCGGCAGTCGAGGCTACACAGGTTAAAGCAATACGTCGGCGGTTCACCCAAAAGACTGTACCTTGAAGGACGTAGGCTAGTGGGCATGGCTTTCCCAGATGCACAACAATTAACTGATTTGCTCCAACCTCGCCTAGAAGCCCGCGGGCTCGACGTGGAGGATATTAAAACCACCAAGGCGGGAAAGAAATCACAGGTCATCATCCGCATCGATGGCGATAGGCGTCCCAGCTCCGACGTATTAGAGGAAGTCTCCGACGATATTTCGGCCTTCTTCGATGAACTAGAGGCTGTGGGCGAGCTGAATTTTGGTGCTGGATATACCTTGGAGGTCTCCACCCCCGGTGTGGATTTGCCGTTGACTGCACCGCGCCACTGGCGCCGCAACAAGGGGAGGAAGGTGACCTTTAATCGCGGCGACGACAAGAGCCATACCGCGCGCATCGGCGCACTCAACGCGGACGAAGATGCCGTTGTCCTTATCACCTCTGAGAAAAACGAGGTTCATACAGAAGTGGAGCGATTGGAAAACATTGCCCACGCAGTGGTAGAAATTGAGTTTGCACAGCCATCACAACGTGAGCTAGACGCCGTGCACCAGCCATTTGCAGAAGCCGAGAGCTAACCGGCAATCGAGAGGATAGACAAGTGAATATTGATCTTGAGGCACTTCGCACCATCGAATCCGAACGGCAGGTCCCAGTCAATGACCTGTTGGAGTCGATTGCAAGTGCCTTGTTGTATTCCTACCTGGATTACCGCGAATCCACCGCGGAGGGCAAGGCCGAAGGCGCCAAGTCCCGGGTAGACATCGATACCACTACCGGTGCCGTCAGCGTCATCGTTACCGAGCGCGACCCCGAAACCGGGGAAGTAACCAGTGAGTACGATGACACCCCGGATAACTTTGGCCGCGTGGGTGCACGTGCCGTGCGCGAAGCCATTTTACGCAAGCTGCGCGAGGCCGAAGCTGAGCGCACTTTTGATTCCTATTCGGAGCTGAGCGGGCGCGTTGTCAGTGGCATCGTCCAGCGCGATGCGCATGCCAATGCCCGCGGCATCGTCGTGGTCCAGCTCGGCTCCGAGCTGGAATCGCAGGACGGCATCCTGCTTCCCGCAGAACAAATCCCCGGGGAAAAGCTGCAGCACGGTGACCGCATCAAGGCTTATGTGGTGGGAGTAAACCGCAATGGTGCCAATGTGCAGATCAACTTGTCCAGGACCCACCCGGAGCTGGTGCGCGGGCTTTTTGAACTGGAGGTTCCGGAAGTTGCGGATGGCAGCGTGGAAATGATCGCCATCGCCCGCGAAGCTGGGCACCGCTCGAAGGTCGCCGTCATCGGCCACGCGAAGGGCCTGAACGCCAAGGGTGCGTGCATCGGCCCGCGCGGCCAGCGCGTGAATAACATCATGCGTCAGCTGGGTGGCGAAAAGATCGACATCATCGATTACAGCGAAGATCCCACCGTGTATGTGGGCAATGCCCTGGCTCCTTCAAAGGTGATCAAGGTGACCGTGCTCGATAGCGAGGAGCAGGTGGCGCGCGTCATCGTCCCTGACTACCAGCTGTCCCTTGCCATTGGTAAAGAAGGCCAGAACGCGCGCCTAGCCGCCCGTTTGACCGGATGGAAGATCGATATTCATTCAGACGCGGACGCGAATTAAGGAAATGCGGATATATAGCGTAGGCTAGTAAACGGCCCAGATGCAGAAAGGGACATGTAGACGCAGCGAAAGTTAAGGAGTTGGATGTCGCAGACTCAACGGCTTCGTACTTGCATCGCTACGCGTCGCCGCATGCCCGATACGGAGCTGCTGCGGGTGGTCATTGATGCCAATGATCCTCACGGCAGCCGCGCGGTGGCGGATCCATTCCGGCGGCTTCCTGGCCGTGGCGCATGGATTAGCCCCACGCTTTCTGCACTCGAGCTAGCTGAGCGCAAACATGCTTTCAAGCGCGCGCTCCGCACGTCCGCATCCGTGGACACAGGTCAGGTACGTAGGTACTTGGAAGCACAGTGCGAAAATGTACAGGGCGAAAAAGTACCGTGTGCGGAACAAGCTGCACAAGATTCGTACACACCAGAGTTAAAAAGGAAGACCGAACACTGATGAGCGCACAACGATGAAGCATCAGCGATGAAAGTCCAGAACGTTTAACTAGGAGTCAGGCCAGTTTTTCGCGGCCTTGGCTCCTAGGCGATACCAAGAGGAGACAAGTGCCCGGAAAGCTACGTGTTCACGAGTTGGCAAAACAGCTCGGAGTAACCAGCAAGGAACTGCTCGCCACCCTGAAGGAACAAGGCGAGTTCGTCAAAACCGCATCCTCGACCATCGAACCACCGGTGGTCAAGAAGATGCGTGCTCACTATGAAGCACAGTCCGGTGGCGATGCCACCGAAGGCAAGGCAGACAAGACTGAGAAGGCTGCCAAGCCCGCTAAGCCCGGCCAGGGCAACGCCAAGAAGCCGGCATCGCCTGCGCCGAAGCCAGGTCAAGGTGCACAGGGCGGCGCGAAATCCGCTGCGCCAAAGCCCGGCGCCCCTAAGCCAGGTGCACAGGCACCGAAGCCATCCGACGCTGCGCCGAAGCCAGGTGCAGGGTCCGCTAAGGCTGCCCCCAAGCCAGGTCAGGCAGCACCAAAGCCAGGCGCCGCTGCTTCCAAGTCAGCACCTAAGCCCGGCCAAGGTGCACCGAAGCCAGGCCAGAACGCAGGTCAAGGCGATGCCAAGAAGTCGGGCGAGCGCCCGACCCCAGGCAACGCCATGCCGCGACCGATGCCTAAGCCCGGCGGATCCCGCCGCGTGGCCAATAACCCATTTTCCACGGGTGGGGGAGACAACCGCCCAGGCCCACGCCCCGGTGGCTCTAAGGGCCAGCGCGGCAACCGCCCCGGCGATAACCGCGGTGGAAAGCGCGGCGGCCGCAATGAAGGTGGCAATAACCGTCAGGGCCAGGATCAGAACCAAGGCCAGGGTGGCGGCGGACGTCGTCCATCGCCTGCCATGATGCCTTCGCATCCAAACCCAGCCTCGATGCCGTCCAAGGCACCGAGCGGTGGGGGACGCGGTGGCCGCGGTCGCGGTGGCCACGGTGGACCAGGAGGCCCAGGTGGCCCAGGCGGCGGTCGTCCCGGCGGCTTCCGCGGTGGACGCGGTGGACGTCGCGGCGGTACCGCTGGCGCATTCGGCCGTCCAGGTGGCGCACCACGCAAGGGCAAGAAGTCGAAGCGACAAAAGCGCCATGAGTTTGAAGAGCAGCAGAAGCACGTCGTAGGCGGCGTCCGCTTGCCAGATGGCAAGGGGCAGACCGTCCGCCTGCGCCGCGGCGCTTCGCTGTCTGACTTCGCGGAGAAGATCGGTGCCGATCCAGCAGCATTGGTGCAGGCACTGTTCAACCTTGGTGAAATGGTCACCGCAACCGCATCCGTATCGGAAGATACGCTGCAGCTGCTCGGTGACGAGATCAACTACAAGGTAGAAGTCGTCTCCCCAGAAGACGAGGACCGCGAGCTGCTCGAGTCCTTCGACCTGCAATTCGGCGAGGACGAAGGCGGCGAAGAAGCCCTCGAACACCGCCCTCCAGTCGTCTCCGTCATGGGTCACGTTGACCACGGTAAGACCCGCCTGTTGGATACCATCCGTAAGACCAATGAGGCAGCCGGCGAGGCCGGCGGTATTACCCAGGGAATCGGCGCTTACCAGACCACGGTTGACGTGGATGGCGAACGCACCATTACCTTCCTGGATACCCCTGGCCACGAGGCGTTTACCGCCATGCGTGCCCGTGGTGCGAAGTCCACCGACCTGGCCATCTTGGTTGTCGCCGCCGATGACGGCGTCATGCCACAGACGGTTGAGGCCATCAACCACGCCAAGGCTGCCGATATCCCGGTTGTCGTGGCTGTGAACAAGGTGGATAAGCCGGAGGCCCAGCCGGAGAAGATCCGTGGCCAGCTCACGGAGTACGGCCTGGTGCCTGAAGAGTACGGCGGCGACACGATGTTCGTTGATATCTCTGCTAAGCAGGGCCAGAACATCGACCAGTTGCTGGAGTCTGTCATCCTGACTGCCGATGCCGCCCTTGAGCTCACGGCTAACCCAGAGATGGATGCCCAGGGTGTGGCCATCGAAGCCCACCTGGACCGCGGTCGCGGCCCTGTGGCTACGGTCATCGTCCAGCGCGGTACGCTGCACGTCGGCGATTCCATCGTGGTAGGCGATGCGCACGGTCGCGTGCGCCGCATGCTCGATGAATTTGGCGAGGACGTTAAGGAAGCCGGTCCTTCCCGCCCGGTACAGGTACAAGGCCTGTCCGGCGTGCCGGGTGCTGGCGATAACCTGCTCGTGGTCGATGATGACCGCGTGGCCCGCCAGATTGCCAACCAGCGCGATGCTCGTAAGCGTTCTGCCTTGCAGGCAAAGCAGCGCAAGCGCGTGTCCTTGGAGGATCTGGACAAGGTATTGCAGGAGACTTCGACTCTCAACCTCATCCTCAAGGGCGACAACGCCGGCTCCGTCGAGGCGCTGGAAGATGCCCTGCTGGATATCAAGACCGAGGACGAAGTCGAGCTCAACATCATCGACCGCGGTGTTGGTGCCGTAACGGAGACCAATATTTCCTTGGCCGCCGCTTCCGATGCCGTCATCATTGCGTTCAATGTGCGCTCGGAAGGCAAGGCCACGGAGATTGCTACCCAAGAGGGCGTGGATATCCGCTACTACACGGTTATCTACAAGGCCATCGAGGAAGTCGAGGCCGCTCTCAAGGGCATGCTCAAGCCGATCTACGAGGAACGCGACACCGGTGCGGCCGAAATCCGCGCCCTGTTCAAGTCCTCCTCGGTGGGTACTATCGCAGGCTGTATGGTCACCGATGGCAAGGTTGTCCGCAACGGCAAGGTTCGCTTGCTCCGCGATAACAACGTCATTACTACCGATGCCAAGATCGAGTCCCTGCGTCACGAGAAGGACGACGCGACCGAGATCAAGGCCGGCTATGAGTGCGGTATGGTGCTGTCCTACCCGGATATCCAGGTAGGCGATATCATCCAGGCTTATGAAGAAGTCGAGGTACCGCGCGACTAGTCGCTGCTAGTGTCGGCCCGCTGTACGTGCCCACCTTGAGGGCCTTTCTCCTTGGAGTTAGGCCACGAGGTGCGGCAGGTAGAGCGGGCCGTTTAGCGTTTTCGCGGTGAGGTTTTCAAGCGGTTTCCATTGGGTGCGGTGAGTAACTAAACTGGTAGTTTCTGATACCGCGACACGGTAATTTAGGAATAAATTTTCCCCTTTAGCTTGGAGGTTCTCATGGTCGATCACGCACGCGCGGCGCGGCTAGCAAAACGAATTCAGGAAATCGTGGCTAGTGCCATTGAGCTGCAGATTAAGGATCGCCGCCTGGAGATGGTCACCGTGACCGATGCTCGCGTCACCGGTGATTTGCATGACGCTACCGTCTTTTACACGGTGCGTGGCCACGATATCGAGGCAGAACCCGATTATGACCAGGCTGAGGAAGCACTCAAGCGCGCGAAGGGGCAGTTGCGCAAGATCGTTGGCGATCAGCTCTCCGTCCGCTTTACCCCAACCCTGACGTTTGAGCTCGATACTGTCCCAGAGGCCTCCGCGCACATGGAAGAACTCTTGGCGCGCGCTCGTGCTCGCGATGAAGAGCTAGCAAAGTTGAAGGAAAACGCTCAGCCCGCGGGCGAGGCGAATCCGTATAAGACCTCCGATGAAGACGAGGCTTAAGTGACCCGCAAGGAATATCAGGGCGCCGTCGACGCCATTTCTGGCGCGCAGAGCATCTGTATTATTACCCACTTGCGCCCGGATGCCGATGCCATTGGGTCGGCCACGGCTTTGCTCTTAGCCGTACAACAAAGTGGGAAAGAAGCCTGCGCGGTCATCGGCCAGGATAGGGACTTTGCGCCTAATCTTTACTCCATTCCCGGCGCAGACCAGGTTAAGGTCATGCGGGAGTTACCGCAGGGCTATGACCTTTATGTCACCGTGGATTGCGGGTCGATCGATCGCACCGGTCTATTTTCCGCAGATATCGCCCAACTGGTGACGGCAGGGCGCGTGCTGTGCATCGACCACCACTCGTCCAATCTCGGATTTGGCTCAGTAAACTTGGTTGACTCAGAGTGCGAGTCCACCACGGTGGCCATATTGACCATCCTGGATATGCTGTCGGTGCAAATCGAAAGCAGCATCGCACACTGCCTGTACGCTGGGCTTTTGACCGATACGGGTAGCTTTCGTTGGGGCAGGCCCGCCATGCACGATGTGGCTACGCGCTTGATGCGCTATGGCCTGGATACCAAGCAGATTGCCACGGACTTACTCGATGCCACGACTCCCGATGATCTACAGATGGTTGGCCGCGTGCTCGCAGGGCTGCGCATTGAACATGCTGGTGAAATGGGCGTGGGCATCCTCGTCGCGGGCTTGGCCGATATCGAAGGTCATTCGGACTCTGCAGTGGAATCCCTGGTGGATTTCGTGCGCGCCCTTGAGGGCACGCAGTTGGGTGTGGTCTTTAAGGAACAGTCGCCCGGGATCTGGGCGGTATCGCTGCGTTCGACCACGATCAATTGCGCGGCCCTGGCAGCCCAATTCGGCGGCGGCGGGCATATTCCCGCTGCCGGGTACATGACACAAGGAAGCGAAGAAAGCATCGTCGCGGAGCTGGTGAGTGCCATCCATGAGCACTAGGCAGTCAACCCCCACGACAGTAAGCGCACGCGAGGTCTTTGGCCTCGCGTTTCCTGCGCTTGGCGTCCTGGCCGCGATGCCGCTCTACCTCCTGCTCGATACCGCAATGGTGGGGCGCTTGGGTGCCCAGGAATTGGCTTCGCTCGCCGCGGCAACCACGATCCATACCGTGGTGACCACGCAGCTGACCTTCTTGTCCTACGGCACCACGGCCCGCTCGTCCCGCCTGTTTGGCGCTGGAAAGCGCGCCGAGGCCGTAGCAGAAGGCGTGCAAGCAACCTATGTGGCTGTAGGCGTCGGCGGGCTTTTGGCCATTATTATGTGGATCTTCGGCGGCGTATTTGCCCGGTGGCTTACCGGAGATCCCACCACGGCGGCCGGCACCGCGCTGTGGCTGCGGATCGCCGCGCTGGCCATTCCCGTAACACTCGTGGAAATGGCCGGAAATGGCTGGATGCGCGGCGTACAAAATACCAAGAAGCCGCTCTATTTCACCCTCGCCGGAATGATTCCCGGCGCCATTGCCGTGCCTGCATTCGTGTACTGGTGGGGCCTTGCCGGGTCTGCCATTGCCACCGTCTTGGGAATGAGCATTATCGCAAGTCTTTTCGTGCGCGAGCTGTATAAACAGCACGAAGGTTCGTGGAAGTTCCGGTGGGACATCGTGCGTAAACAGCTGATCTTGGGACGTGACCTTA
The DNA here is from genome assembly GCF_046717465.1 of Corynebacterium limaceinasi. Taxonomy (NCBI): domain Bacteria; kingdom Bacillati; phylum Actinomycetota; class Actinomycetes; order Mycobacteriales; family Corynebacteriaceae; genus Corynebacterium; species Corynebacterium limaceinasi. The sequence goes on along the minus strand of NZ_CP177100.1, from coordinate 1,582,818 downwards.
TCTTGCGCTCCGCTAGCTTTCAGGTGGCCTTTCTTACCGCAACGGCCGTGGTGTCCCGCGTGGGCACGGCCGCGTTGGGCGGCCACCAAATCATGATGCAGCTGTGGAACTTCATGTCGCTGATTTTGGATTCCTTGGCCATTGCTGCTCAGGCCTTGACCGGAGCGGCCTTGGGCGCCGGCTCGGCCCGCCACGCGCGCAGCGTGGGAAGCAAGGTAGTGATGTATTCCACCATCTTCTCAGCCTTCCTCGCCTTGGTTTTCGCCGCCGGGGTCGGGGTTATCCCGCGCGTCTTTACATCCTCGCAGGAGGTCATCGATGCCATGAGCCAACCGTGGTGGATCCTGGTCGGCATGGTCATCGCCGGCGGCGTGGTCTTTGCCCTTGACGGCGTCCTATTGGGGGCAGGGGATGCGGCATTCTTGCGCAGCCTGACCATTGCCTCTGTGCTTTTGGGATTTTTGCCCGGCGTGCTCCTCGCACATGCCATGGGCACGGGCCTTACCGGTGTGTGGTGCGGCTTGGCCGCATTCATTACTTTCCGCCTCATCGGCGTGGTCTACCGCTTCTATTCCATGAAATGGGCCGTAGTAGCAGAGTAATAGCTGCGCTACAGTGACTATGACGAGTAGCAACAGCACTACAGATTTAACTACAGCGGAAACTCCGTAACGATGATGAGCAAGGCGGGTGGGAGCGGTAATGCCAACGTTATGGGCAGTTGCAGACTTGCACGGCGCGATCCGTGAAAATTTTGCGCGCATTGCAGAGCTAGCCCCACCAGATCCCGCCGATTGGCTCATTGTGGCAGGCGATGTCGCAGAGCGCAGCGAGCTCATCGTGCGCATCTTGCGCGATTTGGCCGCGCGCTATGACACCGTTATTTGGGCGCCGGGCAATCACGAGTTATTTTCCCGTTCCCAAGACCAGTACAAGGGGCGCGAAAAATACGACCACCTGGTTGCCGCCTGCCGGGAAATCGGCGTTATCACCCCGGAGGACCCTTACCCGGTCTTTAACGGGATAACGATCGTGCCGCTTTTTACCCTGTATGACTACAGCTTCCGCCCACCGGGGACCTCGGTGGAAGAAGCGGTGCAACAGGCGCGCGCCAAAAAGCTTGTCATGACCGATGAGGTAGCTATCGCACCTTTTGTAGATGTGCGCGCCTGGTGTTGGGACCGCTTGGCGTATTCCATTAAGCGTTTATCCCGAGTGCAGGGCCCAACCATCTTGATCAACCACTGGCCGCTGGTGCAAGAGCCCACGATGGTGCTGCGCTTCCCGGAAATCGCCCTGTGGAGCGGCTCGCGGCATACGCGCTCGTGGCCGCGGCGGTACAAGGCAGAAGCGGTCATCTACGGACACCTGCACACGCCCTCCAAGATGAATGTGGATGGGGTAGACCATATCGAAGTCTCTTTGGGCTATCCGCGCGAGTGGCGTAACCAGCCCCACCGTATCCCGTGGCCATACCCAGTTACCTCGACGTTTGGTGAGGTGGACTAATGCTGTATCCCGACCTATTCCCAGAAACTACCCGGTATTGCTATGTGCGCACGGATGCTCGCGAGTCCGACCTGCTCAATTATGAGCAGCTCGACCCAAAAGAACAGTCCATAGTCTCGCAGGCGGTCGATATCCGGAAGTCCGAATTTGGCGATGCCCGCTGGTGTGCGCACCAGGCCCTGCGCGAGCTGGGCTTTACAGGTACTAACCCGATTATGCGCGGCGAGCGGGGCATGCCGCTGTGGCCCGAAGGATTTATTGGATCCATGACCCATACGGAGGGCATGCGCGCAGCAGTGGTAGCCTCCACTACGGATTTTCGCTCCATTGGCCTTGATGCGGAGCCGGCGCAGCGCCTGCCCGAACACGTGTTGACCATGATCGCCCGAGCCGGGGAAATGCAGCAGCTGCCCCGCCTAGAAAAGGCGGGGGTGCACTGCCCAGACCGCCTGCTATTTTGCGCCAAGGAGGCTACCTATAAGGCGTGGTTTCCCATGACGCATCGGTGGCTGGATTTCGATCAAGCGGAGATCGATATCCGCGAGGATGGCACCTTCATTTCCTATATCCTGGCCCGCCCCACGCCAGTGCCGTTTATCACCGGCAAGTGGATCCTAGAAGGCGGTTATGTCGTGGTTTCCACGCTGGTTCCGGCCCTTGATTTTTCAGCCTGACCGGAAACCCGCTCAGATCGCCTCGATCAATGCCCTCAGCCACTGACTTAGAGGGTGGACGGCCGTGCCACAAAGACCGTAGCCAACCTTTTTCCCTTCTCCTTAATGAGCGCGATGGCCTGGCCATTGGGGGCTACCGCCGCATGAACCCCGGACAGCCCGCGCGGCTCTAACCATTTGCCCATCGCTAAGGCGGCGGCCTCGTCCTCGGTGACGGGCAGGACGGGGAAACTGCGCTTGAGCGCCTCATCGAGGCTTAAGGAGAGGCGGGGGTTTTCGGCAAGATCGGCGAGCAGGTGGGCATCGGCAAGCGCGAAGGGCCCCACCGTTGTGCGGCGCAGGGCGGTTAAATGCCCGCCGACGCCCAAGGCTTCGCCCATATCGCGCGCCAAGGAGCGGATATAGGTGCCGGAGGAACACTCCACGGATACATCGAGGTCAACAAAATCGCCCTCGGTGCGCAGGTCATGAATGTCAAAGCTGTGGATGGTGACCGGGCGGGCGGGAATATCTACCTCTTTGCCCTCGCGCACCAATTCATGCGCCCTTTTGCCCTTGATCTTGATGGCGGAAACCGCGGCGGGCTTTTGCATAATATCGCCGGTTAACGCGGCAACTTCGGCCTCGATGGCGGAACGGTGCAGCGCGGCCGCAGGCTTGCCCCAGCGAAATTCGCCCTCAGCATCATCGGTGGTGGTAGAAGCGCCGAGGCGGATGGTGGCTGAATAGGACTTGGTGGAGGCGACCATGTGCGCGAGGAATTTGGTGCCGCGTTCGATGCCGAGGACTAGCACCCCTGTCGCCATGGGATCCAGGGTGCCGGCATGGCCGACCTTTTTGGTGTGGAAATACCTGCGTAGGCGGCTAACAACATCGTGGGAGGTCATGCCGGCAGGCTTATCAACGATGACAAGTCCGGAATGTGCGAGCGCATCAGTCATAGGGTACAAGTCTATGCTCTACGATGGATTCCGTGGATATTTGTTACGGAATCGATGACATCCCCGCGGATGTGGGGCCGACCTCGGTAACCATTGGCGTCTTCGATGGCTTGCACCGCGGCCATCAGCAGCTCGTTTCTGCCTGCGTGGAGCATGCGCGGGCGAATAATCAGGTCCCCGTCATGGTGACTTTTGACCCGCACCCGGTCTCCGTTTTCTTGCCGGAGCGCGCCCCGCTATCCGTGGTGAGCTTCGAGCGCAGGCTAGAGCTCGCGGAAGAAATGGGCATTGAGATGGTACTTGTCATTGACTTCACCAAGGAACTCGATGGCGTGGAGCCACGGCCTTATGTGCGCGACCTCTTGGTGGGAAAACTCCATGCACAGCACGTGGTGGTGGGGGAGAACTTCACCTTCGGCGCAGGGGCCAGCGGCACCGCGGAAGCCATGCGGCAGCTGGGCGAGGAGTTTGGGTTTAGCGTCGATATCATCCCGCTGCTGGATGAAGACGGCGTGCAGATTTGTTCCACCTACATTCGCCAGAGCCTGTCCCGGGGCAATATAGAATCGGCGAATTGGGCGCTTGGCCGGCACTTTACCGTGACCGGACCCGTGGTGCGCGGCGCGGGGCGCGGCGGCAAGGAGCTGGGTTTTCCCACGGCCAACCAGTACTTTCCAGATACCGTAGCCATTCCCGCGGATGGGGTGTATGCGGGGTGGTTCATTGTGCATTCCGAATCGCCCCTCGACGGGGACATGCAACCTGAAGTGGCCTACGCCGCGGCGATTTCCGTGGGCACGAATCCCACCTTTGGTGATGAAGAGCGCTCCGTGGAGTCCTTTGTCTTGGATCGCGATGCCGATCTTTATGGCTATGAGGCAACCGTGAAATTCGTGGGCCACCTGCGGGATATGGTGAAGTTTCACTCCGTCGATGAGCTTTTGGAGGCCATGGCCCAGGACGTCGCTGCCGCCCGCACGGTGCTGGCTGCCGATGCCCGCGCGCAGGGCTGCAATAGCGAAGACTATTTCTTAAAGGAGAAGTAAATGAAGGCGATCCTCGATCTTGATACCGGTATTGATGATGCCCTGGCCTTGGCGTATGCCCTAGCCCACCCAGAGCTTGAGCTCATTGGGGTGACCTGCACGTATGGCAATGTCACCGTCCCACTGGCGGTGCGCAATACCCTGGCGCTGCTGGAGCTGCTGGATAGGCCCGATATCCCGGTCTTTGCTGGCCCCAGCCCGGACGGTTTCCAGCCCAGTGAGATTTCGGCCTTCATCCACGGCCAGAATGGCGTGGGTGAGGTCGCGCTTAGCCCGTCCGATAAGACCGAGGACACGCAGCCGGCCGCGGATTTCCTCGTGCAGGCCGTGCGCGATTACGGCGATGAACTCGTCATTATCCCCACCGGCCCGTCCACGACCATCGCCCAGGCCATGCTTGCCGATGCCTCCTTTGCCACCAACGCCCACATTGTCATGATGGGCGGGGCGCTGACCGCTCCCGGCAATGTTTCCGCGTGGGCAGAGGCCAATATTTCCCAGGACCCGGATGCCACCGATTACCTCTTCCGCCACAGCCAAGATGTCACCATGGTGGGCCTTGATGTCACCCTGCGCACCCTCTTGACGGAAAAGGAAACCGCGCGCTGGCGGGCAACCGGAACGGCCGCGGGCGAGATTTTCGCCGATATGGTGGATTACTATATCCGCGCTTATGCCACCACGGCTCCTCACCTGGCCGGCTGCGGTCTGCACGATCCGCTGGCCGTGGCGGTAGCCGCAGATCCTTCCTTGGTGGAAGTCATCGAGACCAATATGAAAACCGATACCGAAGGCCCCACCCGCGGGCGCACCATCGCGGATGAAACTAGGCTGAGCCAGGAACCGACCGCGAAGGTCGCCGTGGGCGTGGATAACGAGCGGTTTGTCAGTGAATTTGTAGACCGCCTCGAAGAACTTTTCCGCACGGTGGGCGCCAAGTAGCGCAGCGTTTTGATTTGCCGTGCTAATTGGCTGTAAGATGACCAGTTGGCTTAGCGACTGTGGTTCACGACAGTTGCGGCACGCGGAGCTCGCAACGGCGGCGCTGCGCGTTGAAGAATAGTGTGGACTGAAATAAAGGAGAAATACTCATGGCATTGACCACTGAGAAGAAGGCCGAAATCCTCAAGGAGTACGGCCTGCACGAGACCGACACCGGTTCCCCCGAGGCACAGGTTGCCCTGCTGACCTCCCGCATCAACACTTTGACGGAGCACCTGAAGTTCCACAAGCACGATCACCACTCCCGTCGTGGTCTGCTGCTGATGGTTGGTCGTCGTCGTGGCCTGCTGAAGTACTTGGCAGAAAACAACGTGGATCGTTACCGTGACCTGATTTCCCGCCTGGGCCTGCGCCGCTAATTGCGACGCGGCTGCGGCCGAATTTTTCCCCTTGCCCTGTGGCAAGGGGAATTAGTGGTTTTATACCCTCTTAAACCTTGTAGGGAGCAGGGGCGATTGCGGTCGCCGTAGCTCAAAAGTGCGGAATCTCTGTTAGAATTTTCACCGTTGTCAAAACAATGTGGAAAAGGCGGCACCGACGATCGCCTAAAGCACTCAAGGAGAATTACTAGATGAGCGTTCAGAACTCCGTAGAGTTCAATATCGATGAAGAATTCGGTATTACCGAAGCTATCGCTGTCCTCGACAACGGGGACTTTGGCACCCGCACGGTACGTTTCGAAACCGGCCAGTTGGCCCGCCAGGCAGATGGTTCCGTAACCACGTACCTCGACGATGACACGATGCTGCTGGCCACCACGACCGCCTCGAACCAGCCGCGCGAGAACTTTGACTTCTTCCCGCTCACTGTGGACGTGGAAGAGCGCATGTACGCAGCCGGCAAGATCCCCGGCTCCTTCTTCCGCCGCGAGGGGCGTCCCTCCACCGAGGCCATCTTGGCCTGCCGCCTCATCGACCGCCCGCTGCGCCCCACCTTTGTCAAGGGCCTGCGCAATGAAGTGCAGGTGGTCATCACCGTCCTGTCGCAGGACCCGGAAGAGTACTACGACGTCGTAGCCATCAACGGCGCGTCTGCGGCAACCCAGCTTTCCGGTCTGCCGGTCTCCGGCGCCGTCGGCGGCGTGCGCATGGCGCTCATCGCCGATGACAAGCACCCTGGTGGCCAGTGGGTGGCGTTCCCGAACCACGAGCAGCACGAGCGCGCGCTCTTTGAGATGGTCGTGGCCGGCCGCATCGTTTCCAAGGGGCGTAAAGAAGACGTCGCCATCATGATGGTGGAAGCTGGCGCCGGCACCAACGTTGCAGAGCGCATTGCCGATGGCGCCCCGGCACCGCAAGAAGCCGCCGTCGCCGAAGGACTTGAGGCAGCCAAGCCGTTCATTAAGACCCTGTGTGAAGCCCAGAACGGCCTGGCAGAGCGCACCGCCAAGGAGACCCAGGAGTTCCCGCTCTTCCCGGCGTATGAAGACGATGTCTTCGCCGCCGTGGAAAAGGCCGCTTCCAAGAAGCTGGAGAGCTTGCTGACCATTCCGGGCAAGCAGGAGCGCGACGAGGCCACGAACGAACACATGGAGCAGGTCGAACAAGATCTGCTGCCGCAATTTGCTGACCTGGAAGAGGCAGTGGCTTCCAAGCAGATTCGCGCTGCGTATAACGAGGTCATGAAGAAGATCGTGCGCCGCAAGATCTTGACCGATGGTTTCCGCATCGATGGCCGCGGCCTGACCGATATCCGCGATCTGTCCGTCGAAGTTGACTTGGTTCCACGCGCACATGGTTCTTCCTTGTTCGAGCGCGGCGAGACGCAGATCCTCGGTGTCACCACCCTGGATATGTTGAAGATGGAGCAGCAGATCGACTCGCTTACTCCGATTGAGTCCAAGCGCTATATGCACCACTACAACTTCCCGCCATTTTCTACCGGTGAGACCGGCCGCGTCGGCTCGCCCAAGCGCCGCGAAATCGGCCACGGTGCGCTCGCCGAGCGCGCCCTGCTTCCGGTCATCCCGTCGCGCGAGGATTTCCCGTATGCCATCCGTCAGGTCTCTGAGGCGCTCGGTTCCAATGGTTCTACCTCCATGGGCTCTGTCTGTGCGTCCACCCTGTCCCTCTACAACGCGGGCGTTCCGCTCAAGGCGCCGGTAGCCGGCATCGCCATGGGCTTGGTCTCCGGTGAGGTCAAGGGCAAGGAAAAGTTCGTCGCACTGACCGATATCCTCGGTGCCGAGGACGCCTTCGGCGACATGGACTTCAAGGTTGCGGGCACCTCCGAATTCATCACCGCGCTGCAGCTGGACACGAAGCTCGATGGCATTCCGTCTAAGGTCTTGGCCCAGGCACTCGAGCAGGCCCGCGATGCCCGCGCCACCATTCTGGAAACCATGGCAGAGGTCATCGATTCCCCAGATGAGATGTCTGGCCTGGCCCCGAAGATCACCTCGGTGAAGATTCCGGTCAACAAGATCGGTGAGCTCATCGGCCCTAAGGGCAAGACCATCAACCAGATCACCGAAGATACCGGTGCTGATGTCTCGATCGAAGACGATGGCACGGTCTACATCTCTGCGGTCACCGGCGAAGCCGCAGACGCTGCGATTGAAAAGGTTAACTCCATTGCCAACCCACAGTTGCCCAAGGTGGGCGAGCGCTTCCTCGGCACGGTAGTCAAGACCGTTCCATTCGGCGCCTTCGTTTCCTTGACCCCTGGCCGCGATGGATTGATCCACATCTCCAACCTGGGTGGGGACGAACGCATTGAGAAGGTCGAAGATGTCGTTAACGTTGGCGATAAGGTACAGGTAGAAATCGCGGATATTGATAACCGCGGCAAGATCTCCCTAGTGCCCGTTGAGGACTAATCCCTCAGGCGCCCTTTAGAGCAGTGGCCCTGTTTCCCGAATATGGTGGGAAACAGGGCCATTTTCTATGCCTGCGCCGTGATCACTCAGTTCTGGAAATCAAGCACAAGGCGTTTGGGGTTTTGCAGGAAGGTCACGGAATAAGGCGTTTGCTTCTTTAGCCCGATGACCAACTGCGTTTGCGCCTCGAAGGTGGTGGTGTAGTTGATCTCTTGCACGACACCGGCACCTGGTGTGATGCCAGTATCCATAAACCTTTGTTCTAACTCCGGCGTCGATGGCCACGGGGTGCCCTCGATACCAAGGTTGAGGAAAGTGGCGCCTTTGACCTCGACCGGAAGCCCCGATGCTTGGTGGGCGGGCTGATCCGTATAGGTAGTAAACCACCCTGCTTCTCCGTCGCCTTCAAGATCAACCACGACGCGGGTAAAAGAGTCATGCGCGGCTACTCGGATCCCGGTGGGGACGAGGCCACCCAATCCAGGAGGTAGGTGGCGCTGATCCTCGAGGGAGGGCGTGCCCATACCGCCAAAAGCAGGTTTTGGATCATTGCCCTGCGCTTGTTGCTGATGATGGCTTAACGGGGCGGTGTCTTCTACCGTCTTGGTTGGGTCATCGGCAGTGGTCGTGGTGGTAGGCTCTGATTTCTTTGCCGCAGACGTGGTCGACTCAGCGGTGGAACTGGTTGATTCCTCCTGCGTGGCAAATGAGGCATCGGCGGCCTCGTCATCGCTGGGGCTAGCGCAAGCAGCCAGCGAGAGCATGCAGCTTATACCGGCGCCAGCAGCGATAGCGCGGGTGAGAGTAGATCGAGACATTCTGACCACTTCCTAGGTTGTCTACCTTGTTGTCTCTTCCAATTCTACCGGTACACAAGTGGCCTAACTGGGGAAGTGATGCAATTGTTGTATAAGGGAAAGTAGCGAAGGCGTGGGCCTAGCGCTTCAACTGGACGAGCTGGATGAGGTTACCCACGGTATCGTCAAAGACTGCGGTAATGGAGGGGCCAACGTCGGTGGGCTCCATGGTAAAGTCCACGCCCTTGTCCTTGAGTTCGGCGTATTCTTTCTCCACATCCTGCGACAAGAATTGGGTGACCGGGATATTATCCGCCTTCAGCGCCTCGGTGTACGTTTTGGCGGCTGGGTGACCCTTGGGTTCAAGCAGCAATTCAACGCTGCCGTCGCCGTCCGCGTTGGTGACCGTTAGCCACCGGAAATCGCCGTGCGTGACGTCATCTTTTACCCGGAAACCTAGGACATCGACATAAAAATCGTGGGCGCGAGCAACGTCATCTACTGGAACGGACGCAATATAAATCTGCATGACGCCCAGTCTAGCAGTGGTATTTTTGCCGTTCGGAGGCCCGCCCGCCGCGGATGGGCGAGCGCGATAGGATGGGAAAGAAACAAAGGTTTAACTCAAAGTTGTTAAGAAAGTGAGGCCCGCAATGGCGATCAAAGTAGGAGTCTTGGGAGCGCAGGGGCGCGTCGGCAAAGCGATTGTTGAAGGCGTTCATGCCGAAGATGATCTAGAGCTCGTAGCGGAAATTAGCCGCGGGGATGACCTGCAGCACTTGGTTGATAATCACGCAGAGGTCATCGTGGACTTCACCCAGCCTGATTCGGTGATGGGAAACCTGGAGTTTTGCATCGCGAACGGCATTCACTGCGTGGTGGGCACCACTGGCTTTGATAAAGAGCGCCTGGACCAGGTGGAGCAGTGGACCCGCCAAGAAGGTGCTGGCAACGTGCTGATCGCACCGAATTTCGCCATCTCTGCCGTGATGACCATGGTGCTTGCCAAGCAGGCGGCGAAGTTTTTCGAGACCGCAGAGGTCGTTGAATTTCACCACCCCACCAAGCTGGATGCGCCTTCCGGCACCGCCATCCACACCGCAGAGGCCATTGCCCAGGCGCGCCGCGATGCCGAATTGGGCGAGATGCCGGATGCGACGGAAAAGTCCCTCGAGGGCGCGCGCGGTGCGAATGTAGACGGAATCCCGGTGCATGCCGTGCGTACCCGCGGCATGGTGGCCCACGAAGAGGTCATTTTCGGTGCGCAGGGGCAATCCCTGACCATCCGCCAGGATTCCTACGATCGTTCCTCCTTTACCCCTGGCGTTTTGGTCGGCGTGCGCGAGATTGCGCAGCACCCGGGATTGGTTGTCGGGCTAGACAAGTACCTGGGGCTGTAGCGGTATGGCCACTGCGAGTGAGCTAAATATCCAGCTCATTGCCGCCACCGAGTTTCACCCGCCACAGGGAACGCAGTGGCGTGCCGATGAGACGGCGACCGATGGCGAGGCCCTCGTCGAATTCGCAGGACGGGCGTGTTATGAGTCTTTTGACAAACCCAACCCGCGCACCGCGACGAACTCCGCCTACCTGCACCACATCATGGAGGTAGGCCATACGGCGCTATTGGAACACGCCACGGCCACGATGTACATCACGGGGCTCTCGCGCTCAGCCAGCCATGAATTGGTTCGCCACCGGCATTTTTCCTTTTCGCAGCTATCCCAGCGCTTTGTGCACCCTAATGAGATGCACGTAGCGCTGCCCAAGCTGGTGGAAGAAGATGAGCAATTACGCCGATTGGTCATGCAAGCCGTGGATGAAACCCGTTTTGTCTACGATGAGCTGCTAGAGGCCTTGGAAGAAAAGCTGGATGAGCCGAATGCGCTGCTGCGAAAGAAGCAGGCGCGGCAGGCGGCGCGCGCAGTATTGCCCAATGCGACGGAAACCAGGCTCGTCGTTACCGGCAATTACCGCGCGTGGCGCCACTTCATTGGGGCGCGGGCGGCTGAGCATGCTGATACGGAATTGCGCGAAGTGGCGGTGGAGTGCTTGAAGCATTTGCAGGAGCAAGCACCAGCGCTTTTCGATGACTTCCATATCACCACGTTGGCCGATGGAACGCAGATGGCCGCAAGCCCTTACGCTTAACACGCGCCACCCCGATGCGGCCAAAAGGTGCACTAGCGGGTAACCTTGACGGCTATGAGCACAGGTATGACAGCAAAGACTGGCGTTGACACCTTCGGTCGCATTGGCGTCGCCATGGTCACTCCGTTTGATCGTGACGGTGCGCTGGATGTAGAAGCGGGTCGCCGCCTGGCAGCTCATCTCGTAGACAACGGCGTGGATTCACTCATCTTGGGTGGAACGACGGGCGAGTCTCCTACCACGTCCTTGGACGAAAAGTTGGAGCTGCTCAAGGCCGTAAAAGAGGAAGTGGGAGACCGCGTCCGGATCTGTGCGGGCGCCGGAACGAATAACACCGCAACCTCGATTGAGGTTGCCCAAGCTTCCGCCGCCGCAGGAGCCGATAGCTTGCTCGTTGTGACTCCGTATTACTCCAAGCCCTCCCAAAAGGGCGTCTACGAGCATTTTGCCGCAGTTGCTGATTCTACGGATCTGCCGATTTGCGTCTATGACATCCCTGGCCGCTCGGGCATCCCAGTGGCGTCGGATACGCTCCGCCGCCTTACGGAATTGCCGACTATCCAAGCCGTGAAGGACGCTAAGGGCGATCTTTCCGCGGCCGCAGAACTCATCCAAGAAACCGACTTGGCGTGGTACTCCGGTGACGATCCGATTAACCTGCCGTGGCTATCCCTCGGTGCTTCGGGTTTCATCTCCGTCATCGGGCACGCTGCGCCGCGTGCCTTGGTAGAACTCTATGAAGCTTTCGATGCGGGCGATTTGGCCCGCGCGCAAGAAATAAATTACTCAACGCTTCTTCCACTGACCCGCGCTCAGGCGCGGTTGGGCGGAGCGACATTTGCAAAGGAAGCTCTGCGCCTGCAGGGCTTTGAAGTTGGCGATCCCCGCCTTCCTGTTACCGCCGCGAGCGAGGAGGAACGCGAGGTACTTCGCCGTGATTTGGAACAATCTGGAGTCCTTTAAGAATGACTGAACCCCGTAACCGTTCCCGCAAGGTCACCCGCAAGGCGGGTCCACCTTCGGAAACTGAGACCGCCTCCAATGAGGCGGCTTCGCCCGTATTTCAGGCCCCTGCAAATAACGCCGGCACTGCCGGAAATGAAGACCAGGGCAACTCTGGCAAGAATAACTCTGCCGATAACAAGAACGACGGCGATAACAACGGCCGCCGCTCGCGTTCCCGTGGCGGCCGCGGCCGTGGCCGTGGTGGAAACGGCAATAATGGCAATGGCCAGGGAAATAACCACGGCGGCAATGGCCACGGTGGCAATAATAATAACAACAACGGTGGCAACGGAAAGAACGGCAACGGCAAGGGCCGTGGCCGCAATAACAATAACCGCGGCCGCCGCAACGTGCCGAAGTCCATGCAGGGTGCTGATTTGACCAAGCGCCTGCCGGAACCGCCAAAGCAGGCGAAGGATACGCTGCGCATCTACGCCTTGGGCGGTATCTCCGAAATCGGCCGCAACATGACCGTCTTTGAGTACGGCGATGAGCTGCTCATCATTGACTGCGGCGTGCTCTTCCCATCGTCTGGCGAGCCTGGCGTGGACCTCATCCTGCCGGACTTCGGGCCGATTGAGAAGAAGATCGACAAGGTCAAGGCCCTCGTGGTCACCCACGCCCACGAAGACCACATCGGTGCCATCCCGTGGCTGCTGAAGCTGCGCCCGGATATCCCCATCGTGGCTTCCCGTTTCACCATCGCGCTTATTGCGGCCAAGTGTAAGGAACACCGCCAGAAGCCGAAGTTCGTCGAGGTCAACGAGAAGTCTGACGTGACCTACGGTTGCTTCCGCGTTCGCTTCTGGGCGGTCAACCACTCCGTGCCGGATGCGCTCGGCATCATGCTGGGCACCCCGGCAGGCAATATCATCCACACCGGTGATATCAAGCTTGACCAGACCCCGTTGGATAATCGCCCGACCGACCTTCCGGCGCTGTCTCGTTACGGCGACGAGGGCGTCGACCTCATGCTGTGCGATTCCACCAACGCCACCGTGCCGGGTGTATCCGCCTCCGAGGGCGATATCCCGGCCAACTTCAAGCGCTTGGTGGCTAATGCGAAGCAGCGCGTCATCTTGGCTTCCTTCGCCTCGAACGTCTACCGCGTGCAGGCCGCCATCGACGCTGCCGTGGCCAATGGCCGCAAGGTGGCCTTCAATGGCCGTTCGATGATGCGCAATATGGAAATCGCGGAAAAGATGGGCTTTTTGAAGGTCCCGCGCGGTACCATCATCCCCATCGACGAGGCCGCGAAGATGGCTCTGCACAAGACCATGCTCATTACCACTGGTACGCAGGGTGAGCCGATGGCCGCGCTGTCCCGCATGGCCCGCCGCGAGCACCGCCAGATCACGGTGCGCGATGGCGATACCATCATCTTCTCCTCCTCGCTCATCCCGGGCAACGAAGAGGCCGTATTCGGCGTTATCAATATGCTGTCCCAGATCGGTGCCAACGTCATTACCAACCAGGACGTCAAGGTCCACGCTTCCGGCCACGGCTACTCCGGCGAGCTGCTCTTCCTGTACAACGCGGCGCGCCCGCGCAATGCCATGCCGGTCCACGGCGAGTGGCGCCACCTGCGTGCCAATAAGGAATTGGCGATTTCCACCGGTGTGGCCCGCGACCGGACGGTCTTGGCGCAAAACGGTGTCGTGGTAGATCTGCGCAAGGGCCGCGCGGAGGTTGTCGGCCAGCTGCAGGTTGGCCACCTCTACGTCGATGGAGTGTCCATGGGCGATGTCGATGCCGATACCTTGGCAGACCGCACCAACCTGGGCGCCGGCGGCGTGGTATCCATTACCTGCGTGATTGATAACCGCACCTCCCGCCTGCTCGAGCACCCAACCGTGGCAACCACCGGTTTCTCCGATGATGACCGCGGCGTTGTGCCCGAGGTTGCGGAGATGGTGGAAAACACCATGAACGATCTCGCCGCAGAGGGCGAGAATGACACCTACCGGATGGTGCAAAAGCTGCGCCGCAAGGTCTCCAAGCTCATGGATTCCAAGTACAAGCGCGAGCCGGTTATTTTGCCCACCATCGTGCCGACGAATTCAGGCACGCTGCTTGCCGATGACGCCGATGTCGACGCCAGCCGCGAGTCCCTGTAGGTTCTCCTACAAAAGGATTTAATTCCGGCATAGTTTCTGTGCCCCAGCATTTCGATGACCTCGGTATGCTGGGGCACATGTCGTTTTCATCTTCCGAACGCGCCAAGATGGTCGCGCTTTTGCATCAGCTAGGTCCAGACGCCCCCACGCTGTGTGAAGGCTGGACCACGCGCGACTTAGTTGCCCACCTGTGGGTGCGCGAAAACCGTCCCGATGCCGCAGCGGGCATGTTCCTTTCGGTCCTGCAGCCCCACCTGGAAAAGGAATCCGCCAAGGTTGCCCGCCGCGATTTCGATGAGCTTGTCGATGCCTGGGGGAGGGGACCAGCAAAGTTCAACCCCGCACGTTTTCTCGATGCCCAGCAAAATTTGGGCGAACATTTTATCCACCACGAGGATATCCGTCGCGCCAATGGCCAGACCGAACCCCGCGATTTCTCTGTCGCCGTGCAGAAGAAGCTGCACCGTTTTTTGAAGATCTGGGCCAAATTGAGCCTGCGTAAATCCACCCAGCCGGTGATCCTGCAGCCGGACGGGATGCCGCGCATCGTCGTGGCAGATAAGCACGGGGTAGCCGATCGCGGCGATCGCGTGGTCCGCGTAAGCGGGGAGGTCGGCGAACTCCTGCTGTGGGCGTACGGGCGCGATGTCGTGCAGGTCACCATCAATGGCGACGAGTCAGCCATCAAGATGTCAACCCTGTAGGCTAGATAAAGTCGATTTTGTGGCCCATGCTGCGCCTTTTTGGTCCGGACGCGGGATAATTTCCGGCCAACTAGCACTGCCAAGCGTGTGGCGTATGTGATTTGTGGGGTTTTCCGGTTAAGGTAAATGACATGTCTGCCAAAAATGCCTCCTCTCGCGGATCGCGCCGGAACCAGACGCGAGCATCGAAAAGCGCGCCTGGCCGGAAAGCGAACAGGTCGCGGCCATCTGGTCGCAGCCAGTCCAGCGCCGGTGTGCCAGAGACGCTGGAGATGACCTCGTCTGGGCGCGCGGCAGGAACGACGCAAGAGCGTACGGGGAGTGCATTTAGGGCCGTCGGCAAGGGGCTTGGCTCCGCTTTTGGTGCCACCGCGCGCGGAATGGGCAATGTTGCCCGCGGCCTAGGCAATGGCCTTGCGGGCCTGAAGCCGAGCCAGGATGTAACTGCTGACGGCACGGAGGATTTCGAGAGAGCAAGGGAGCCACAGGAAATTTCTGATAGCGCCGGAAAAAAGAAGAAAAGCAAGGTAACTCGCGCGCGCGATATCGCAGCCGAAGAGGAGGCACAGGCTGCCGAGGAGGAGGCGGCTTCCCCGCAGGGCGGGTTGCGAGTCAATAATCCGGATGCGGTTGCCCTGGTGCTCATCGGCGTATCCATCGTCCTCGCCGCCACCGTGTGGTTTGGCGTTGCCGGCCAGGTGGGCGCCTGGGTAGGCAACCTGGTGCGCTACGTCATCGGCGCCGGCGCGTGGGTACTTCCCATTGCGCTCGTCGCGCTGGCCATTTCGCTCATGATGGAAATGGATGGTCCATCCGGGCGCATTAATCCGCGTATTGCGGGCGGCACGACGATTATCGTGCTGGCGATGCTGAGCCTCATCCACATCTTTGCCGGCAATCCGCCGCTTGGGTTTACCACCGATACCGCGGGCGGGGCCGGCGGTATTGTTGGCTTTGCCATCGGCGGGATTCTCGATGCCGCGTTTACCTCGTATGTTGCAGTACCCTTGCTCTTCCTCGTCATCATTTACGGCGCGCTGCTGGTCACCGGTATCACCATCCGCGAGGCCTATGAGCTCGTGGCGGATTCGCTGCGCTCGGCCTTTTCCCGCTTTGGCGGCAGCGATGCAGATTACGATGATGCGGACGAGGATGACGATCTCTACGGCCACGTGTCTGGCGATATCGACGATATTGCGCACGGCCGCGAGCGTTCCGAGCGCCCCGCCCCGAAGCGCCGCAGCACGTCCACTCCGCGCAAGACTGGCAGCCCCTATCCGGTGCAATCGCTTGCCGATGCCCCCGAGGACGACCACACCGTCGCCTTCAACACCCCGGTCCGCGCGGGCTATGAGCCGGTGGACCGCAACGACGAAGAGTTGAGCTACGGCTCGGACTCCCAAATGGGGGATACCGATGCCTTCCCGGCAGTAGACGACGCTGACTACGCAGAGGCTTCCGAATCCACCCAACAGGCCCTGCCAGAAAGCGAGCCCACCCGCGTCTTGGGTTCTGCCACCGGTGGTTCTTCCACCGGCCGCAAGTCGCGGGCTGGCCGCGGCGCTGGTGCTGGAGCCGCTGGGGCCGCTGGCGCCGGTGCTGCCGCTGCTTCTGGTGTGGCTGGTGCCGCAGGTGCAGCCGGCAAGGCCAAGGGCGCTGGTGCTGGAGCTGCCGCCGGAGCCGCTGCCGCTGGTGCCGCCAAGGCCGGTTCCGATGCTGTCTCTTCGGCGCACGAGGAGGCCCGGCGCCTATTCCGCGAGCGTTCTGGGCGCGATGCGGCCACCGGCGCACAGGTGGAATCCACCGCGGGGGCGGAACAGCCTGCCGCACAGCCCCAAGCCCCCGCGCCTGCGCAATTTGGCAACGACAACTATGCGGTGCCCTCTACCGATCTGCTGACCCCAGGCACGCCTGCGAAGGAACGCACCGAGATCAATGACCGCATCATCGAGGCCATTACCGATGTCTTCGAAGAGTTCAACGTCAATGCTCAAGTGACGGGCTTTAGCCGTGGCCCCACGGTGACACGCTATGAGATTGAGCTTGGACCAGGCGTGAAGGTTTCGAAGATTACGAACCTGCAGTCCAACCTGGCCTATGCCGTGGCTACCGATAACCTGCGTTTGCTCACGCCGATTCCGGGCAAGTCCGCGGTGGGTATTGAGGTGCCTAACCCGGACCGCGAAATGGTCCACCTGCGCGAGGTCTTGGACGCGCCCAGCATGACGTCTTCCCCGGACCCAATGTTGATTGGCCTGGGCAAGGATATCGAGGGCGAATATACGTCCTTTTCCGTGCAGAAGATGCCGCACTTGCTGGTTGCCGGCGCTACCGGTTCCGGTAAGTCCGCGTTCGTGAACTCCATGCTGGTCTCGCTGCTTACCCGCGCCACCCCGGAGCAGGTACGCCTGATCCTCGTCGACCCAAAGATGGTCGAGCTCACGCCGTATGAGGGCATCCCGCACCTGATTACGCCCATCATTACCCAGCCGAAGAAGGCCGCCGCGGCCCTCCAGTGGCTGGTAGAAGAGATGGAGCAGCGGTACATGGATATGAAGGCCGCGCGCGTGCGCAAGATCGAGGACTATAACCGCAAGGTTGTCTCCGGCGAGTACCAGGCACCGGCAGGTTCCGAGCGCGAGGTTCGTCCGTATCCTTATATCGTCTGCGTCGTCGACGAGCTGGCGGACTTGATGATGACCGCCCCGAAGGAGATCGAGGACTCCATCGTCCGCATCACCCAGAAGGCCCGCGCCGCCGGCATCCACTTGGTGCTTGCTACTCAGCGCCCGTCCGTCGATGTGGTTACCGGCCTTATCAAGACCAACGTGCCTTCCCGCTTGGCCTTTGCCACCTCGTCCTTGACCGACTCCCGCGTTATCTTGGACCAAGGCGGTGCGGAAAAGCTCATTGGCATGGGTGATGGTCTATTTATCCCGCAGGGCAAGCGCCCAGTGCGCATGCAAGGTGCCTTCGTTTCCGATGACGAGGTCATGGATGTGGTTGAGGCCGCTAAATCCCAGGCCGCCCCGAACTATACCGAGGGCGTGACCGAGGAAAAGCAGTCCGAGGCGAAGAAGGAGATCGACGATGACATTGGCAAGGACATGGATGATCTCCTCGAGGCCGTCGAGCTGGTGGTCACCGCTCAGCTGGGTTCCACCTCAATGCTGCAGCGTAAGCTGCGCATCGGTTTTGCCAAGGCGGGCCGCCTGATGGACCTGATGGAATCGCGCGGCGTCGTCGGGCCATCGGAAGGCTCCAAGGCGCGCGAGGTGCTGGTCAAGCCGGAAGAGCTCGATACCATCCTGTGGATGATTAAGGGCGCCGACCCTGCCGATGCCCCCAAGGAAATCCAGGACGAGATGAACCAGGAAGAAGACGATGATGGCGGCGATTCCGCAGATTCCGCTCTTTCCGATGCCCCCGACTCCCCCGATTCCGATACGCGGACGGTGCAAGCGACCTATAACCCATCATCCGGGGCCTTCTAAGTAGTGTAAGATGGTTACGGTCTTGGAGGGGAGTACCCCACATTCGGCATAGATCGTCAACACGGTAGCTGTGCGCTCCCGGTCGTGTCGGCCCAGCGAGGAATATCCGCTGGGCGGGGGAGACCTCCGGTCACTTTCTTAAAGTAAATTCGACCGGAGGGATCTCGCGATGAACGTTCCATTGTGGGTGTGGCTGGTCACCGGTGCGGTGATTCTAGCCTTTTTTATATTCGACTTTTATTCTCACGTGCGCAGTCCACATGAGCCCACCCTGAAAGAGTCGGGCCTGTGGACCTTGTTCTACATTGCCGTCGCCTTAGTTTTTGGCGGCGTTGTCTGGGCCGTATGGGGCCATGAGCACGGCATCCAATTCTTTACCGGTTATGTCACAG
The DNA here is from genome assembly GCF_046717465.1 of Corynebacterium limaceinasi. Lineage (NCBI taxonomy): Bacteria > Bacillati > Actinomycetota > Actinomycetes > Mycobacteriales > Corynebacteriaceae > Corynebacterium > Corynebacterium limaceinasi. The sequence goes on along the minus strand of NZ_CP177100.1, from coordinate 1,564,168 downwards.
AGCAGGCGCTTTCCGTGGATAACCTCTTCGTATTTGCGCTTATCATGGGATCCTTTAAAATCCCGCGCAAGTACCAGCAAAAGGTGCTGCTCATCGGTATCATCATCGCCCTCGTCTTCCGCCTCGTATTCATTTTGCTGGGTGCGGCGGTCATCGCGGCGTGGTCTGATATCTTCTACCTCTTTGCCATCTTCCTGCTGTATACCGCCATCAAGTTGGTCATCGATGAGATTCGGGATGCGCCGGAGACCAACCCGAACGATATGGCCATCATCAAGCTCGTGCGCAAGGCGGTAGATGTCACCCCGCAGTACCACGGGGATAAGCTCACCCACCGCGTGGACGATGGCTCGAAGAAGGGCAAGTTCGCCTTCACGCCGCTATTCGTCGCGCTGGTATCCATTGGGCTTATCGATGTCATGTTTGCCTTCGATTCCATTCCGGCAATCTACGGCATTACCTCAGAGGCGTTTTTGGTCTTTACCACCAACGTATTCGCGCTGATGGGCCTGCGCCAAATGTACTTTCTTATCGATGGCCTCTTGGACCGCCTCGTCTACCTGCCTTACGGCCTGGGCATCATCCTGGGCTTCATCGGTGTCAAGCTGCTCTTCCACGCGTTGCACGAGAATAACCTGCCGTTTATCAATGGCGGCGACAATATCGAATCCGTGCCGGAAATCTCCACCATCGGCTCGCTGGTGGTCATTGTTGGAGTCTTGGTCATCACGGTTCTTGCATCGGTTATTAAGAACATGCGCGATAAAACCCAAGGCGTAGTGGCCGTATCCCACAACCACTACGACTGGGATGAGGAAGGAAATAAGATCGTACGCAATACGCGCGGCGATTACCTGGGCAGGGCCGAGGATCTGTCCAAGGAAGACCTACCCAACTAGGGGGGAGAGCCTAGAAGCGGGCTTTAACCGGGTTCCACTCGCGGAAGCTGCGGCCCTGGAGGCAGCCTTCTTGATAGAAGGGATCATCGTTCATCAGCTGGATGACATCGGCGACCTCGGTGCCATCATCGTCAAAGCGCACGACGATGAGCGCGCCTCCTTGGGAATCCGTGAACGGTCCCGAGGCCACGATGGTGCCCTCATCAAATAGTTTCCCGGTGAACTCGCGGTGGGCCGGGCGGACCTTCGCTATCTCTGGGTTGGCCGGGTTATATTCATAGTTGACTGCAAAATATTTCATACCGGACAGTATAAATTTTCGGGGGAGTGTGCCGCGAGACCATAACCCAAGCGGGTAGTATGTATAGGGTGAATCAACCCGGAGCACAGTCAGCGCAGTCCTCGGATGTGAATCCGCAGGTCTCTAATTGGAATCTGCCAAATGTCCTTACCTGCCTGCGTATCGTTTTCATTCCGGTCTTTGCATGGCTGGTCATCGGCGGCCACCAGTGGTGGTCTTTTGGCGTCTTCGCCGCCTTAATGCTCACGGATAAGCTCGATGGCGATATTGCTCGCGCCCGCGGGTTGATTACCGATTTTGGCAAGATCGCCGACCCCATTGCTGATAAAGCGCTCATGACCACAGCGCTTGTCTGTCTCAATATCGTCGATCAGCTTTCGGTTTGGGTTACCGTCATTATTCTGATCCGGGAATTCGGCATTACCATCTGGCGCATGGCCTTGCTGCGCCGCGGAAAAGTCGTCCCAGCCTCTAAAGGCGGCAAGTTGAAGACCGTCCTGCAGTCCTTTGCCGTAGGCCTATATTTGTGGCCGCTTCCCTCGTGGATGGATATTCCTACCTCCTTCATCATGTGGATGGCCGTCGTGGTAACGGTCATTACCGGCGTGCAGTATCTCATCGATGGACAAAAGCAAAATAGTTAAACAATGGCTTTCACAAAATCTGACCTCGTTGCCTTATTAACAGAGCGCCACGAGACCGTGGCTTTTTGCGAGTCGCTGACTGCCGGCCTAGCCAGCGCTACCATCGCTTCGGTGCCTGGAGCATCGGCCGTCTTGCGCGGCGGCCTTATTACCTATGCCACAGAGGTAAAGTCCCACTTCTTGGATAAACCAGTCTCTGAGATCGAACGCGTAGGCGTCGTCTCTGGCGAAACCGCAGTCGATATGGCCCGCGCCGCAGTTGCGGAAACGGGGGCGGATTGGGGCTTAGGGCTTACCGGCGTTGCCGGGCCAGATAAACAAGAAGGAAAAGATCCCGGCACGGTATTTTTAGGAATCTATTCCGCGGGCCGCATAGCGCAGTCTTATTGTTTGCGCGACTTGGGCACTGAACGCAACGACATCAGAAAGGCCACGGTAGGAGCAGCAATCGCCCAACTTGGTGCGATCATCAAAAATTTTCCTAGCAGTGGGGAACAAATTTCATCGAAGGAGCGTTAAAACGTACGATGAACATTTCTACAGCAGTCCTAGACCACTCGGCGCAGACTGCCGCGGAACCTGCGGCAGCGGCACCATCGGCGCCACAACCTGCCCGCGCCCCAGAACCACTCCTGCGTGAAGCATTGGGCCTGACCCTGCGTGCATTCCGCGCGGACAAGTCGGTTACCCTGCGCGAATTGGCTAGCGTTGCCCGCGTGTCACCGGGCTACTTGTCGGAGCTCGAGCGGGGCCGCAAGGAAGTTTCTTCTGAGTTACTGGCCTCCGTGTGCCACGCGCTCGACGCATCGGTGTCGGACGTCCTGATCGAGGCTGCCGGTTATATGGCGCTGCCCTCGATGGATGAAGAGCTCGCGCATACCGCGCCGGCTGCTTCTGAGCTTTAACGCGTGCGCGATTCTGAAAAGAATTGCCGCGGTGGATACCTTCGATTAGTAGCGGCAGAGCCCTAGGCGTTGGGTTACTATGAACACGACAACGCGACGCATTACCACATTCCTTAGAAAGGTCTAGAGCATAATGGCGAATCCATTTGTTAAGGGTTGGAAGTACCTGATGGCACTGTTCGATAATAAAATCGAAGAGAATGCCGATCCGAAAATTCAGATTGAGCAGGCCATCGAAGATGCCCAACGTCAGCACCAAGAGCTTTCGCAGCAAGCTGCGGCGGTCATTGGCAATCAGCGCCAGCTGGAGATGCAACTTAACCGTCGCCTAGCCGAGGTCGAAAAGCTGCAGGGCAATACCCGCCAGGCGCTCGAGCTTGCGGATAAGGCGCGCGCCAATGGTGATGAAAACAAGGCCGTGGAGTACGAGAACGCCGCCGAGGCCTTTGCCGCTCAGTTGGTGACCGCAGAGGAGTCTGTGGAGGACACGAAGAAGCTCCACGACCAGGCATTGCAACAGGCTGAGCAGGCTAAGCGCGCTGTAGAACGCAATAATGCAGCCCTGCGCCAGAAGGTTGATGAGCGTTCGAAGCTGCTATCGCAGCTGGAGCAGGCAAAGATGCAGGAAAAGGTTTCCGAGTCTTTGAACTCCATGAACGAGCTTTCTGCAGGCGGCAACACGCCTTCGCTCGATGCCGTGCGCGATAAGATTGAGCGCCGTTACTCCAAGGCTCTGGGCCAAGCGGAGTTGGCGGAAAATTCCGTCGAAAACCGTATGGCCGAGGTGCAGCAGGCGGGCATCCAGATGGCCGGCCACTCCCGCTTGGAGCAGATCCGTAGCGAGATGAACTCCACGAAGTCCGTAGAATCTAACCGCACCCAGGCCATCGAGGGCAATAAGGCCTCTGGCTCTGCTGCGGATCAGGCAGCGCAGCCGACCTCGAATGATGATGCCGTCCAGGCTCGCTTGCGAGAGCTGCGCGGAGAGTAACTTCCTCATCCCGCGCTTGTCGTAGCGCTAATTGAAAAATAGCCTCCGATCTTTCCTTTGCCGCGTTGAGCGGTGGGGAAGTCGGAGGCTTTGTCGCGCTATCAGTGTATGTGCCTAAGTTTTCTTAGTCACCGACGCCGCGGGCCTGAAGGGCTTCGCCAATGGCCCGAGCGCGCCGAATGGAGCGAATGATGACGGGCGTGACAAAGGCCGAGGGGGAGAACCCAGCGCCGCGAGCCTTGCGGGCATCGAGAACCTCGTAGATCGTTTCGAACATGAGGGGGATGAGGCGGATAGTCAGGGACATCGCCAAGCTAATGTTTTCTACCGGGACGCCGAAACGATTCAGCGGCTGGAGGGATTCTTCCAGCGACTCCATGATGGCGTCGACCGTCGAAGTGAGCGTTAGCAAAAAGGCCAGAATCATGGCCGCCAAAATATTGAGGAACATCACCGCGGCGTAGTCAAAATCCTTCGCCCACCATTGGAAACCGGCAAGGGGAATGAGGATGACCAGGGGCGGCCAGAGTTGGCTCCAGGCAATTCGTAGGGGGATGCGGGCGATGACATAGGTTAGCGCTGCGGCGATCACCGCACCGCCTGCCCACGGCAGAGTATTGAAAAAGATGCTGGTAACCAGGATAAATACCAGCAAGATGAGTATCTTCCAGCTGGGCTTCATCCGGTGGATTACCGTCGTGCCCGGAACATATACGGATAGCGGAATATTGGTTCTGCGTCGGGTCATTAGAGGTGGCTTTCTAGAGTGGCCGCCGCGCCATGAGATCTCTGTAAAAATCGATGACCTCCTGGGGAGCGCCATCGGCGGCAACCTTGTGGTCATCGATACAAATGACACGGTCAAAATCCGTGAGGAATTCCAGATCGTGAGTAACGACGATGAGCTGCTGGTCAAGCTGCGCGAACTCGCGCTTGATGCGGTCGCGATTGCGGAGATCAAGCAGCGTCGTTGGTTCATCGGCGATGATGAGCACTGGGTCGATGACCAGCACTGCGGCTAAGGCGAGCAATTGCTTTTGTCCACCAGAAAGAGTGTGCGGGGAGCGCTCGGCAAATTCTAAGAGCCCGAACCGTTCCAAGGCGGCGTCTACTCGGGCATTGCGCTCATCCTTCGATAGCTTGAAGCGGCGCAGGGAAAAAGCGATGTCATCGCGTACATTGGGCATGACGATCTGATTTTCGGCATCGGAAAAGACAAAACCCACCTTTTCGCGCACTTTCTTGCCCTGCTCGCTGGGATTGATGCCGTCGACGGTGACGGTACCCGCGGTGGGCTCACCCAGGCCATTAATAAGCCGGGTCAGTGTGGACTTTCCGCCGCCATTTTGACCGATGACGCCGATCCGCTGCTCGCTTAAAGTGAGGTTGATGTCATTGAGGACCACCGTCTCATCAAAAGCTACCGTGACCGAGGAAAAGTCGATGGTGGGCACTAGGAGGCCTTCCTACCCATCAGGTCGGGGAATGCGGAGTGAACACCAACGGCAATGATAACGGCCACGACGAGCTTTGCGGTGTCAACGAGGACGAATGGGCCTTGCGCTGCGATGGCCGGGCCGACGTCCAATCCGGAGCGAAGCATCAGGCCGATCGCGCCACAGGTGTATTGCACGAGAAGGCCAACGATGGCTGCGATAGCGAGTACCACGGTCATCCCGCCCTTCCCGCGTGGGGCGCGGTAAGCAATGGCGCCGGCGGCGATAGGGGAGAGTACGTAACCGATGATGTATCCCACGGTAGGGCCGGCAAGCGCGCGGAGCGTGGTGCCACCGCCTGCCAAAACGGGCAATGCCAAACCGATAAAGAGGAATAGCAAGCCAACGTAGCCCCCGCGCTTTCCGCCCAAGATGAGGCCGGACAAAATGAGCGCGGCGTTTTGCAAGACGATGGGCACGCCGGCGGTGCCTACGGGGATAGAAACGAAGGCTAAAACGATAACGAGGGCGGTAAATACCGCTACATAGGCAATGGTGGTTGCCACGGAGTTCTTTTGCATGGACAAAGATTAGCACCTTGGAGAAAAACGCTGTAGACACACCAATTTGAACGTCGTTCAAGGAAGCTAATTCTGGGGTCCTGGTAAAAGTTTTGGAAATATTTCCATGGTGGTGGGTAGGATTGCGCGCATGCGATTGACGGAGTACCACCAACTGGTTGTGGATGAATTTGGCGAATCAAAAGGGGCGTGGATTAGCCATTCGCATGTTTTATCAGAGCTTAATGGAACGCCGGATGAGCTTATCGAACGTGGCGTCGATCCCCGCCGTGTCTGGATAGGGCTGTGCAATGACTTCGATGTTCCCCAAGAGCGCCGTCTCGGCGTAGATTACCCATCCTTATAGGGTCTCAGAAAAGCCGAAAAGGTGTGTCTATTTTCGATATTCGAACAGATGTATGTACTCTAGTTGGGGTGTCGGTGTGGGCGACTACAGTGGGATCGCAATGAGGGCGGAACCATTTAGGGTTCTGCAGCAGTCTAATTAAGTGTTCACGCAGCGTCGTACGAGATAAGGATTTATAACAATGGCAACGAAAAAGAAATCATCCTCAGCCGCAACCAAGGGAGATGACCGCAAGAAGGCGCTAGATGCCGCTATGGCCATGATCGAAAAGGATTATGGCAAGGGCGCCGTTATGCGCTTGGGTGATGATGATCGCCCGCCCATCAAGGCCATTTCTTCCGGCAACACGGCAATCGACGTGGCGCTGGGCATCGGTGGCTTCCCGCGCGGGCGAATTGTGGAAATCTATGGCCCAGAGTCTTCCGGTAAGACGACGGTGGCGTTGCATGCCATTGCCTCGGCGCAAAAAGACGGCGGCATTGCAGCGTTTATCGATGCCGAGCACGCCCTCGACCCCCAATATGCACGCCTGCTAGGCGTCGACACCGATAACCTCCTCGTGTCCCAGCCCGATACCGGTGAGCAGGCTCTGGAAATCGCGGACATGCTGGTGCGCTCCGGCGCTATCGACATTATCGTCGTGGACTCCGTGGCGGCGCTGACCCCTAAGGCGGAAATCGAAGGCGAGATGGGCGATAGCCACGTCGGCCTGCAAGCCCGCCTGATGTCCCAGGCCTTGCGCAAGATGACCGGTGCGCTATATAACTCCGGCACCACCGCAATCTTCATCAACCAGCTGCGCGAGAAGATTGGTGTGATGTTCGGCTCCCCGGAGACCACCACCGGTGGTAAAGCGCTGAAGTTCTACTCCTCCGTGCGCTGCGATATCCGCCGTATCCAGACGCTGAAGGATGGCCAAGACGCCATCGGTAACCGCACGAAGCTCAAGGTGGTAAAGAATAAGGTTTCCCCGCCGTTCAAGATCGCCGAGTTCGACATCATGTACGGCGAGGGCATTTCTCGCGAGTCCTCCATCATCGATCTCGGCGTAGAAAACGGTTTCATCCGCAAGTCCGGTTCTTGGTTTACCTACGAAGGCGATCAGCTGGGCCAAGGTAAGGAAAAGGCGCGTTCCTTCTTGAAGGACAACCCCGACCTTGCCAATGAGATCGAAAAGAAGATCTTCCAGAAGCTCGGCATTGGGGAAGAGGCGGCAAATGGTGAAGAAGCTACCGCCATGGATGTCCCCGGCTCCGATGACCCATTGACGGATGAATCCGTAGATTTGGTCCCAAACGTCGACTTCGATGACGACTAAGCCTGTCCACCAACACTCCCACCGCTTAACACCCGCGCTATGAATCAACCCGCCCCTGACAAGCTAGAGCAACTCCGCCAGGCCCTTGAAGCCTATGAAAAAGGAGAAGCCGGGGGCGGGCTTTTTGATCGGGAGGCCGAAGAGGCAAAATCAAAGGTGCGGTCCCGCGCATTGGGCCTGCTCGACCAGCGTTCGCGGTCCCGTCAGGAATTGTACGACCGCTTAGTACAGGCCGAATTCGACCCTGAGGTGGTTGACGAGGTCCTCGATGACTTGGCCCATGCCGGCTTAATTGACGATGCCGCCTTTGCCGCCGAATGGGTGCGGCAGCGGCATAAGCGGAGGGGGAAATCGCGCAGCGTCCTCGACCGCGAGCTCTGGGAGAAGGGCGTAAGTCAAGAAGACCGAGACGAAGCCCTCACCCAAATTGACGCGGCCGATGAAGAAGCGATGGCCCGAGCCTTGGCGGAAAAGAAGGCGCGCAGCGTGAAATCCGTTCCTGCAGATAGGAAGGAACGGGAAAAGGCGCTACGCAGGATCGTGGGAGTATTGGCGCGCCGCGGGTTCAACGAGGGGATGTCTTTAAACATCGCCATTAGCGCCCTTGATGAACGGTGCGAGGAGCTGTCTTCTCCTTAAATCCGGCGGATGGGGCTTAGTGCCTTGTTGGCTCCAACCTAGTGACTCGCACACGCGCCCCACCCATCGCGGGCCCGTGCCCCAACGCGCCTCACGGCGTGCCCGATCCCACCCACGTGCCTGCACGGGTGCCGAGTTGCGACGGTTATGAGTTGTTCTGGGTGATGGCTAAACTATGCCGACGTGGAGCAGACAATTCCTGAAACCCGTACCTATGAAGTCCGAACCTTCGGCTGCCAGATGAATGTGCACGATTCCGAGCGCATTTCCGGTTTGCTGGAGGAAGCTGGCTACGCGGCCGCAGACGAGGCCACGGAGCCGGATCTCATCGTCTTTAACACGTGCGCTGTCCGCGAAAATGCCGACAAGCGCCTCTACGGCACGCTGGGCGCATTGAAGAAGACGAAGGAGAACCATCCTGGCATGCAAATCGCCGTGGGCGGTTGCCTTGCACAAAAGGATAAGGACACCGTCCTCGACAATGTGCCGTGGGTGGATGCGGTCTTCGGAACCCACAATATGGCAGCGTTGCCCACCCTTCTCGAGCGCGCCCGCCATAACGAGGAAGCCCAGGTCGAGATCGTCGATTCGCTAGAGGCGTTCCCCTCCATATTGCCTGCTAAGCGCGAATCCGCCTACGCGGGTTGGGTATCGGTGTCCGTGGGCTGCAATAACACCTGCACTTTCTGCATCGTTCCCTCCCTGCGCGGTAAGGAAGAGGACCGCCGGCCAGGCGATATTCTGGCCGAGGTACAGGCGCTGGTGGATCAGGGCGTCTCTGAGGTCACCCTCTTGGGCCAAAACGTCAACGCCTATGGCGTGAATTTCGCCGATCCAGAAATGCCGCGCGATCGCTTTGCTTTCTCGAAGCTGCTGCGCGAAGTGGGCAAGATCGACGGCCTCGAACGCCTGCGGTTTACCTCCCCGCACCCGGCGGAATTCACCTCGGATGTCATCGACGCCATGGCGGAAACCCCGGCGGTGTGCCCACAGTTGCACATGCCGCTGCAATCTGGCTCGGATAAGGTTTTGAAGGACATGCGTCGTTCCTACCGCACGAAGAAGTTCCTGCGCATCCTCGATGAGGTGCGGGAGAAGATTCCGAACGCGGCGATTACCACGGATATCATCGTTGGTTTCCCGGGCGAGACCGAAGAGGATTTCCAGGCCACCATGGACTTGGTCCGCCGCGCCCGCTTCGCCTCGGCATTTACCTTCCAGTATTCCCCGCGCCCTGGCACCCCTGCGGCGGAGATGGACAACCAAGTCCCCAAGGAAGTCGTCCAGGATCGCTTCGAGCGGCTCGTTGCGCTGCAAGATAGCATCCAGGCAGAAGAGAACCAGAAGCTCGTGGGCACTGAGGTGGAGCTCTTGGTCCAAGCTGAGGGCGGACGCAAGAACGATGAGACCCACCGCATGTCGGGTCGAGCTCGGGATGGGCGCCTCGTGCACTTTAGCCCTATTGATGACAACGGCGCGGATATCTCCGCCGAGATTCGCCCCGGCGACGTCGTGCGCACCAAAGTCACGGGCGCAGGCTCGTTCTTCTTGCTTGCCGATGCCGCAGTAAGCGTCCACACCCGCACCAAGGCCGGCGACATGTCGGCAGCGGGCCAAACCCCCACTACCGCTCCGATTGGGGTGGGCTTGGGGCTGCCGGGCATCGGCAAGCCTGCTGGCGCTGCCGCAGCGGATTCTTGCGGCTGCTAACCGGGGAGTAGGCTAGGGTGCCATGAGAGAGCGAAATACCACCACTGCCGCCCAGGAAGCGGCACAGGCGGAGCGCCGAGCAGCACAAACCATGGATCTGCGTGGGCAAAAGGTGACGCTGTGGATCGCTGTGGCGGCCTATATTGTCTACCTCATCGTTCCTTATGCCGGCTCCGCCCACGGGTGGCAGGCCTTAAGTTTTGGCACCACCGAGGACGGGGTGAAGATCTCGCTGATGGAGACCATCTCCGCGTGGCTCGCGCTACTTGGCGTGGGCGTGCTGACGACGGCAACCCTGCTGACCCGCCGCGCCACCTTCGGGCTGATTGCGTGGATGATGGTGACGGTTTCTTTCTTCGTTAACCTGTGGGGCTTTTGGTACCGCGGCTCTACTGCGGACGGCCCGGCCATTGGCATGTGGGTGGGCATGCTGGCAACCTTCCTGGCCTTCTTGGGCTTTAGCCTCGTCGCCCTGCGGCGTAGCCCAGAGCAGCGCGCGGCAGAAGAAAAGGTTCGTGCCTCGGCAGGCCAGCTGGATGAGGTAGGCAAATTCCAATCCAATATTGCGTCCCCGCAGCCGCAGGAGATGCTTGTCGATGACCGCCGGAAAAAGGCCGCCGAGCGCCACCGCCACCAGCACGAGGGCTAAAGGTGGAGCTCCCAGGCAGAAGACTGGGAGATTTCCCGCGCCCCGAGCCGCGCATACAGCGCGTTCATGGCGGCGTCGCCGGCTGCGACGGAACAATAGCAGCGGCGCACCTGTGGCCACGCTTGGTTGACCTCGTGCAGGGCGGTGAGTTTTGCCAATTGCGCCAGTCCTTGCCGGCGGTGGTCGCGGTCGGTGACGGTGAGGGTCCATTCGCAGACCTCCGGATCTGCGGCCTCGTGCCGTGCTAGCTCCGTGAGCGCTACGATGCCCCCAGCATCATCGATGAGCGCCACGAGCAGCGTATGTCCGCGCCGCGAGCGCAGGCGTTGATGCGCTTCTTCCAACCGCTGCCGGGACCAGACGATGGGCTCGGTGGATAAGGTGCCGGTATCGGCATCCGCGGAGGCAACCGTTAAAAGGCGCATGACATCGTCGATATGTTCTTCCGGAATGGCATAGTCCTGCCATATCGCGGCCGAAAGCCCGGGCGGAAAGAGGGCGGCAGCCGGGTGCTCTGGAATATCGATGGCTAGTTGCCGCTCGCTATGGCGCTGCGTAAAGCCCAGGGATTGGTAGACCGCCGCCATTGCGTCATATTCCGGCGCCGTCTCCGGCGGGTGCAGCAGGCCCACGTGCGCGACGCTGCGGCCGAGCTGCTGGGTGATTTTTAAGGCGGTATCTCCCATCCAGGTAGCCACCTTGTGCCCCTCGGCATCAAGGGGTTCACCGGGCAGCGGTAGATCGCACAGGACGCACTCGATTTCCGCGGCATTGCGCTCTTCTAAAAGCGGCAGGCTGATGTGGATAAATCCCACGTAGTCCAGCTCGGGGCTCGGTGCGGTGGCGGGGATCTGGGGCAGACCGAGCTCGGAGACGGGCCCGAGCGTCGCCGGCCCATCGACCACCGCGAAAAGGTAGGTCTGCGATTCGCCCGAACCCTGCAGGCGGTGCACCACGCGGCTAGGCGAAGTCGAGGCCGCCGCATCGCCGCTTGCTTCCTGCGCCGCCAGGTTTGCCCAGAAAACAAAGGAACGGATGCAATCCGCCGGTTCAGCCTCGGCTACCTGGGTTGGGCGCGCAATCTGAACGAGGTGCACTATTTATCGTTGACGGCATTGGCAGCGGCATCGGCAAATTCCTGCCATTGCTCCGCCTGCGCGCGCAGCTCCGCGGCCTTCTTCTCCTTGCCTTTAGCCTCTGCGGCCGCGGACTGGGCCTTGAAGTCTTCCACCTTCGCCTGGAATTGGGCCACGCGAGCCTGCGCTTCAGGGTCGGTGCGCCGCCATTCGGATTCTTCTGCTTGGGTGACGCGCTTTTCTAGCTGCTCAATTTTGGATTCGTACTCGCGCACCTGGTTGCGGGGCACGAAGCCGATTTCCTCCCACTTTTCCTGCAGCTCACGCAGCTTAGCCTTGGCCTTGTCCATGCTTTGCGATGGGTCGATTTGGCTGTCGTATTCCGCAAGCAGCGCATCCTTCGCCTTGGCGTTTTCGGCGAACTCGCGGTCCCGCTCGTCGTTGACCGCATTGCGGGCATCAAAAAAGCGGTCCTGCGCTGCGCGGAACTTCGCCCACAGCTGGTCATCGACCTCGCGCGGGGCGCGGCCGGCCGCCTTCCACTCCGCCATTAGATCGCGGTAGGCGCGGGCGGTGGGGCCCCAATCGGTGGAGTCCTGGATGGCCTCGGCGCGCTCGACGAGTTCTTCCTTCTTCTTTCGCGCCGCCGCGCGGGCACGATCGAGATCCGCAAAGTGCGAACCGCGGCGCCTATTAAAGGAATCGCGGGCGCGAGAGTAGCGCTTCCACAGGCCGTCATCGGTCTTCTTATCGATACCCTTAATCTGCTTCCACTCTTCCAAAATGGCGCGGATGCGGTCGCCGGCGGCCTTCCATTCCGTAGAGTTTTCGGCAATCTCTTCGGCCTCGGCGGCGAGCTTTTCCTTCGCCGCAATCGCGTCCTGACGGCGCTTTTCCCGCTCCGCCTGCGCCTGCTCACCGGCCACAACGGAGTGATCAATAACCGCAGCGAGGCGGCGATCCAGCGCCGCGATATCGCCAATGACCGCAGCGGTAGGCAGGGTCTCGCGGAGTTCGGCGGCGGTTTGCTTGATTCCTGCGGCCTCGCCTGGGTTGGCGCGCAGGCGAGCCTCTAGGAGCTCGATCTCGGTGGCTAGGTCATCATACCGGGCGCCGAAGTGCTCGAGGCCCTCCTGCGCAGAGCCTGCCTGCCATTCTCCAATCTTGCGCTCGCCCTCGGGGGCGGAAACGAAGACGGACCCATCGGCATCGACGCGCCCCCACTTGGCCGGATCGTTCTTGCTCGGTGATTGCACGGGCACGGGCTTGGCTGTGGGGCGGGGGCCCTTCTTGGGCATGGAACCTGGGGTAGGGGTGGGAGACATGGAAAGCCCTCCTAGACATATATCGCCGCGCGTCACGGCTGCCGGATGAAATCACTGGTTACATTACCGCGAAAAATCGCCGTGTGCCTAGAATCTATTTAATTACCTCCTCTTGGGTAGATAGTATGGAGGAATAATGTTCAATCTCATGGTTATGGCCGCCTCGCCGGCGCTGGCAGTCGAGCTAGCCCCCAACGATGCCGCCTCGCGGGCGCTGCTGGCAGCGGCGCGCACGCTGGCGGTCGAAGCCGCAGCCGCCGGCATTGGCGAAGCAGAAATTATCGGATCCCGCTCCTCGCGGTGGCATACCCGCCACGCGGGAAGCCTACGCGCCTGGGGAGCCGACCAGGTGCACGTGGGCGCCGGAAACTACCTGCCAGAAATCATGGCCCGCTACGTCCTTTCCACGGTCCCACAGATAACGGTGCGCGATAGCCGCGACCGCCTGGGCACGCCAGACCCAAAGGTCCTTAGCATCGTGGTCGCAGACGGCAGCGCGGGGCTTACCGAGAGAGCACCGCTGGCCCTTATCCCCGGCGCGCAGGAGGCGCACCGGTGGTGCGAGGAGGTGTTGATGGGGGCATCGGCAAGCAGCGAGGCCGAATGGCTGAAGCAACGCGGCGTGGAAGAGCCAGCGCTCTGGCTCGAGCTTGCCGCCTGCACGCCCAAGCGCGCGCAGGTCCGGGCGACGGACGCCACCCTCGGGGTAGGCCGCTACGTGGCAGGTTGGGAGGTAACATGCGCCCCATCGCAGTAGTTGGCCCCACCGCGTCCGGCAAATCCGCGCTCGGGCTGGCCCTTGCCCATGAACTGGGTGGGGAAGTGGTCAATGTCGATTCCATGCAGTTATACCGCGGCATGGATATCGGGACCGCGAAGCTTTCCCCCGCAGAGCGCGAAGGCATCCCGCATCACCAACTCGATGTCTGGGACGTGACGGAGACTGCTTCCGTGGCGCGCTATCAGCAGGCGGCCTTGCGCGATATCGAGGACATCATGTCCCGCGACAAGACGCCCATCCTCGTCGGCGGATCCATGCTCTATGCCCAGGCGTTGGTGGATGACTGGCAATTCCCGCCCACCGATCCGCAGGTGCGGGCCAAATACGAGGCCCGCCGCGCCGATATCGGAACGGATGCACTCCACGCCGAGCTCGCACGCGTCGATCCGGCCGCCGCCGCCATCATCGAGGACAAAGACCCCCGCCGCACCGTCCGGGCGCTCGAGGTCATCGAGCTGACCGGCAAGTCCTTTAAGGCCAGCCAGCCGCCGAAGAACGGCCCGCCCCGGTGGGGGACGAAGCTGCTGGGGCTGCGGACTGATAGCGAGTGGTTGAACCCGCGCATCGAAAAGCGCACGCACCTCATGTTTGAGCAAGGCCTCGTCGAGGAAGTCGAGCGCCTGCAGGATAAGGGGCTTGTGGCCGATTCCACCGCGGGTCGCGCCATTGGCTATGCGCAGGTTCTACAAGCCCAGCGCGGCGAGCTGACCTGGGAGAATGTCGTGGAGCGCACGATTACTGGCACCCGCCGGTACGTGCGCCGCCAGCGTTCCTGGTTTAACCGCGATAAGCGCATTACCTGGCTCGATGCCGAGGGCGATACTATGGCCCAGGCTTTGTATGCGCTTCGGCGCTAGGGTAGAAGGCATGAAATTTGCCAAAGGCCATGGAACCGAAAATGACTTCGTCATCGTAGAAGACTTCGACGCCGAGGCGCCGCTCTCACCGGAGCGCGTAGCGGCGCTGTGTGACCGCCGGGCGGGAATCGGCGGCGATGGCCTGTTGCGCGTAGTGCGCGCCGGCGCCCTCGTGGACGCAGGAGAGCTGGCGGCACTTCCGGACGGGGTGGATTCCGCCGACTGGTTTATGGATTACCGCAACGCCGATGGGTCCGTGGCGGAAATGTGCGGCAATGGCACCCGCGTCTTTGCCCACTGGCTGCGTTCGCACGACTTGGTGGGCGAGGACGCATTCACCATCGGTACCCGGGCGGGCGCCAAGCAGGTGACGGTGCATTCCTGTGACGCTACCGACGCGAGCGTCACCGTGGAGATGGGCCCCGCGCGCGTGACCGGGGTATCTACCGCGTCCGTGGGCGGTGAGTCCTACGCCGGCCTCGGGGTGGATATGGGCAACCCGCACCTCGCGGCCGTCATTCCGGGCTTGGAGCCAGCAGCTTTGGCCGCCAAGGACCTAACGGCGCCGGTCTACGATGAGTCCTTCTTCCCGGGCGGGGTGAATTTTGAGCTGGTCACCCCGCTGCGCGAGGGGCACGTGCATATGCGCGTCTTTGAGCGCGGGGTTGGGGAGACGCAGTCGTGCGGTACGGGCACGGTCGCGGCAGCTACCGCCGCGCTTGCCGATGCCGCCCAAGCCCTCGGCACCGTCCACGTCCACGTTCCTGGCGGCGAGGTCACCGTTGAGGTCTATGAGAACGGCACGCGCTTGACGGGACCGTCCGCCATCGTCGCGACGGGCGAAACGAGCCTGTAAAAGCCTTAGTCTTCGTCGTCGAACTGCCGGGTGCGGTAATCCGGGCCGAGCCGGAAGGCCGCGCGGCGGGCCGCCAACCACGATTCTTTCAGCTCGCGGGCGCGCTCATCGGTGACGCGGAGGAGGGCTTCCAAGTCCTGTGTGCGCATGCCGTGGGAGTGGATGCGGATATTGAGCCGGCGGAGAAAGCGGCGTGCCCCAGCCAATTCGTAGTGGAACGCATCGATGGCGGGGTGGGAACAGTCGAGGTCCAGCAGTGCAGGCCGGTACAGCGTGCGATCCGCCAGCGGCTCGGCCTCTGTGGACGTTTCGAATTCCTCGAATTCGGCGATGACGTCCTGGATATCGTCCGCCGAAAGCGAAATGGAGCTGCGCAGGGCCTTTCTTTCCGCGGTATCGGGGCGCGTGCGCAGCATGAACCAGCCCGCGCCCACCAGCATGGCGGCGATGATGAGGCCGGGCAGTTTTAGCGTTACAACGATCGCGATCGCGCAAAGGACCAAGAGGACAAAGACAAGTGTCCTCCGGTTTTGCGGATCGCTAAGGAAAGGCATGGCCTAAAAATCTAGTGCCCGCCGCAGCCGCAACCGCCGGATCCACAACCGCATCCGCCATCGCCGCAGCCGCCGGACGGCATGTCAATAGCGGCGGTGAGCAGGGCCGTACCGGAGATCACGGAATCCTTGACCGGCAATTCGCCACGGTCCGCCGGCAGGCAGAGATCGAAGGGGAATAGCCCATCCATGACGAGGTGCGCGAATTTCTCACCGGTGAGTTCATTGGTACGCCATTCGGCTTCCATCACCCGGGCGGCGAAGGTAGCCGCCGGCGTGGGGGCCTGCGCGCCGGAGCCAGAGGCGATGACGCGGGCGCCCTCGGATTCAAAGAGGGCGGGGTATTCGCCGTTTTCGGCCTCGTAGGCGGCCGGGGACTCGTAGGTGGTGATATCGAGCCCCATGGCGGTCAGCGATACCTGCTGCCATTCCTGCCGCGGTTCTTCTGCCAACAGCGGCCCCTGCGCGAGGTTCGCCGTGACCTGGGCCAGCGGCGTGCCGAAGGGATCGATGATGTCCATGATCGCTAGCACGTCATTAAACATCTCCACGTGGGCGAAACCCTGCGTGACCGCGTCGAAGCCGATAAAGGTGGCGTAGGGTTCGACCGCCAAGATATTAAGCTGGGCGCCCGAGGGGTCGCCGTATTGAATGAGCTGGCCACCGCGGACCTCGCCGGTAACGGCAAGGCGGTTCGTGGCGATGGCTGCTTCGACCGCGTCCTGCCAGCGTTCGAAATCCAGGCCGATCGCCTGCATCTCGGTATTCTTCTTCTGGGTAGTAGTCGTTGGCCTAGGCTGCGTCGTTTCCATAGGCACCATTGTATCGCTTTGTCCAGTAAGCCCGGAAACCGCAATTCCCGTTTTGCGGTCTAACGTGCCAAAATAGATAGCAATATGAACAAATTTTCCCCGCAGAATTCTGATAGCTCGGCGAGCAAGGACGAACTTCTCGCCCAGGCCTTCCGCGACCACGCGGACACCCCGCAGGAAACCACGCCCACCAGCGGCGATCTAGATTTGGCCGAGCGCAATGCCTTCCGCCGCGTTACCCGCGAGACCTCCATCCGCGCCGAGGACACCACCGATGGCTACGAGGTGGAATACCGAAAACTGCGCCTCGAGCGCGTCATCCTCGTGGGCGTGTGGACCGAAGGCACCGTAGCGGAGGTCGAGGCCACGATGGATGAGCTGGCCGCCCTGACCGAAACCGCCGGCGCGGACGTGGTCGAAATGATCTACCAAAAGCGCGATAAACCGGACCCAGGCACCTTCATCGGCTCGGGCAAGGTCAAAGAGCTCCACGATATCGTCGAGGCCACCGGCGCCGATACCGTCGTGTGCGATGGTGAGCTGAACCCCGGCCAGCTCACGGCATTAGAGCGCGCGCTCAATACCAAGGTCATCGACCGCACCATGCTTATCTTGGACATCTTTGCCCAACACGCAAAGTCCAAGGAGGGCAAGGCGCAGGTCTCGCTGGCGCAGCTGGAATACCTCTATACCCACACCCGCGGTTGGGGCGGCAATCTCTCGCGCCAGGCCGGCGGCCGCGCCGGTTCCAATGGTGGCGTCGGCCTGCGCGGGCCCGGTGAAACCAAGATCGAGACCGACCGCCGGCGCATTCGCACCGAAATGGCGCGCCTGCGCAAGGAACTGCGCGGGATGAAGACCGCCCGCGAGGTCAAGCGTTCCCGGCGCCAGTCCTCCACGATCGCCCAGATCGCCATCGCCGGCTACACCAACGCCGGCAAATCCTCGCTCATTAATGCCATGACGAACGCGGGCGTGCTTGTGGAAGACGCCCTATTTGCCACCCTGGATCCCACCACGCGGCGGGCCTCGCTTGCCGATGGCCGCCAGGTCGTCTTCACCGATACCGTCGGCTTCGTTCGCCACCTGCCTACCCAGCTGGTGGAGGCTTTCAAATCCACCCTGGAAGAAGTACTCGCCGCCGATATTATGCTGCACGTCGTGGACGGATCGGACCCGTTCCCGCTCAAGCAAATCGAGGCGGTCAATAAGGTCATCTACGATATCGTCAGCGAGACTGGTGAGCAGGCCCCGCCGGAAATCATCGTGATCAACAAGATTGACCAGGCCGACCCGCTCGTGCTCGCGGAGCTGCGCCACGTCCTGGATCATGAGGACGTCGTCTATGTTTCGGCGCGCACGGGGGAGGGCATCGACGAGCTGAGCGCGCGCGTGGAGCTCTTCCTCAACTCCCGCGATAGCCACGTTAAGCTGCAGGTTCCCTTCACCCGCGGCGATGTCGTCTCGCGCGTGCACGCCGAGGGCACCGTGCGCAGCGAGGAATACACCGAGGACGGCACGCTTGTCGATGTCCGCCTGCCCGCCACCACCGCCCGCGAGCTCGCCGAATTCATCGTGGAGGAAGATTCCTAAAACTCGTGCTCCATGGGCCATAATGGTGGTTCGTGAGCATACTAGGTTGGACCGTCCACGGCGACGGTAAGAAAATTGCACCAGGCGCCGTGGTCGCGCCCGAGGAACGACTAAGTTGGGGCCGAACCATTGGCATCGGCATGCAGCACGTGGTGGCGATGTTTGGTGCCACGCTGCTGGTGCCCACCCTGACCGGATTTCCGGTCAATACCACGCTGCTGTTTTCCGGCATCGGCACCATCCTCTTCCTGCTGATTACGCGCAATCGCCTGCCGTCCTACCTGGGTTCGTCGTTTGCCTTCATCGCCCCGCTGACCGCCTCGCAGCAATACGGGATTGCGGCGCAGGCCGGATCCATTCTGGTGACCGGTTTGGTGCTGGTGGCGGTCGGTTTTGTGGTCAAGGCTGCCGGCAAGCGGGTGCTCGATGCTGTGATGCCGCCGGCGGTTACCGGCGCCATCGTCGCGCTCATCGGGCTTAATTTGGCGCCGAATGCGGCCGAGAACTTCGCCTCGCAGCCCTTGGTCGCAGGCATCACGCTGCTGGTTATTCTCCTAGCCACGGTTGCCGGGCGCGGCATGGTTTCGCGCCTGTCCATCCTCATCGGCGTGGTCGTCGGCTGGGTTTTCGCCGCCCTGACCGGTAATTTAGGCGAGGATGCCAGGGCTGCCATCGATGCCGCGCCGTGGGTAGGCCTGCCCGAATTTCACGCCCCAGAGTTCCATCTTTCCGCCATCGCCGTGGCCTTGCCGGTGCTCGTGGTGCTGATTGCGGAAAACGTCGGCCACGTCAAGGCCGTTTCTGAGATGACCAACCGCGACTTGGACGACCTTGCCGGCGATGCCCTGATTGCCGATGGCCTCGCTTCCTCCCTCGCCGGTGGTTTCGGCGGCTCCGGTACCACGACCTATGCCGAGAATATCGGCGTTATGGCCGCCACGCGCGTCTATTCCACGGCCGCGTATTGGGTTGCGGCCCTGACCGCTATTTTGCTGGCGTTCGTCCCGAAGTTCGGTGCGCTGATTTTCACCATCCCCACCGGCGTGCTTGGCGGGGCCACCCTCGTGCTCTATGGGCTTATCGGCATGCTGGGCGTGCGGATCTGGATGGATAATGAGGTCAACTTCAATAACCCGGTGAACCTGACGGCGGCCGCGGTGGCCTTGATCGCGGGCATCGGCAACCTGACCCTGACCGTGGGTGGGGTGAGCTTGGAGGGCATCGCCTGGGGCTCTGTCGGCATCATCATTGCGTATCCCATCATGCGGCGGCTGTACGAAACCGTGGGCGAAGGCCACGACGCTAAATACTAAATTCTGTGGATAACTTTGTTGACCCCGCCGCGAAATAGCGCCGTGGCGGTACGGTTCGCGGCCTAATCCACAGGCCTTCGTGCGTGCGGTCGCGGCCGCGCCGGATTGTGCGTTGTACTAGGCGGCATGAACGCACTCGACCGTTATTTAACCGCGCTGGGCCAAGGGATGGATATCATCGCCGCCGCCCGGGGCTTAAGCGAGCGTGATGTGGTGCAGCGCGGCGCCAGCGACATCGCCGCGCGCGAGGTGGTGCATCTTTGCGATGTCTATTTTGGCCGCTGTGCCTTTAGCGCCAAGCAACGCACGGCGCGCTCGACGACGCACCCGCTCGACGTGCTCAGCCTCATCGAAAAGTTCGCGCTGCGCGCTCGCACTCAGCGCGATGCTTGGGCCATACGCTCCGAGTTATGTGAGTTCCGCGGAAGCGCCACTGCCTTGCGTAAGCGGGCGCGCGACCTCTTGCGGGAGCTACAGCCGCCCCGCACTCCGAAGAAAGGGGTGCGGATCACCCGCCGGCCGCGCGGACCGTGGTCGTTGACCATCACCGGGGAGTCCGCCGACGTCGCCGATATGCACTCTGCCCTTGATACCGAGCGCCCATTGGAATCGGTCAAATCCATCTTCTTCGGCGGGAAGTCTGGGGCGCGCACCACCGTCACTACGCAGGTGGTCATCACCTTGGACGAGCTCGACCGCATCGTCGATGGCGATGGCGAGGAAATAACCCTGCAGCTTACCAATGGCTCGCGCATCAGCGGTGCCGACCTCGCGAGCCGCGTCTTAAGCGATCACGGGTACATCACGCTGGTACACCCTGTAGAGGCCAGGGGCCAAGGTTGTTGATGGTGATCCGGTAGAGGTCTCGGGTGGTCTTGCGCACGGCCCGGGCGGCCCAGGCTTCCATGATCTGCTGGACGGTGCGCTTGCGGGCTGGGGTCGATCCACTCCTCGCGGTGAAGCGCGCGCACTTGCTCCTGGAGCCAGGCTTTGGCCTGCTTCTCGGTGTCGAAGGTCTTGGAGTGCTCCCGGTCGATGTTGTTCCGGTAGCGGGCTACCCAGCGGGTGCGGCCTTTGGTGTAGGTGCTGTCGGCCTTCTTGCGGGGTTTGGTGACGCGGCGTTGGATAGCCGTGCTATACTCCTTGGAGGTGTTTGATCCTCGTGGTGGGGGACAGGCCCGTTGTTTCCCCGGTGGTGCGCAGGCCATCGGGGGTTTTCTCATTGGGATCCAAGCATAGCAAGGAGGGCCACGGGTGATGTTCCCGTGTCCCACTGTGCTGGGTTTATCCTTTTGGTATGGGAGCGAAGGTTCCGTCTAGCACTATTTTTGCTGGACTCATTTTCGCTTCAACTGCTATGGATACGGCTTCGTCAAGATGTACAGCCATGAGAGAGATTGGATGGTTGTCATCCCTAGCGCATCTCTCAAAGTAGCCTATCCACTCTGAATCGGTTAGTGCTATCGGAATGGAACTGACTACGTTCTTGGCGTGACCTCGGACTATATTGACCCTTAACCCATCGTCATCTTCCATAAGATGGAGCCGCTTGTGGTTAGCAAAGTATGCCACGAGTTGCTCCTTGATGGAGTTGGCCTGGGGTGACATCAGTTGCACCCGTCATCCGTCGGAAAAGTGGTGAGCACTTCATGCTTGTCGGTCAGGATCGTCTTTGTTCGCTTTGTCTTGACGACTTCTCCAGAGTCCTTGTTGACGAGATAGATCTCTGAGCTGACACACCATTTGCCACCATCTTGCGGGGCAGTTTGATCGGGATTAGTGATGTTCTTGGTGAGCGCCATGTCTGCGATGTCGCGCCAGTTACGTCCCTCGATGTCGGCGAGTGTTTGCCACTGCGGGCCGTGGCGGTTGACAATGTGGCGGAATCCGACGTTCTCAGTTCCGCATTTCAGGGTGATGTCGCCAGCGCCAAGCTGGTTTTCTGGCGGCCCGTAGGGGCCACCGTGCCATGTGCGGATCACCTTGCCAATGTCTTTTGCTCCGTCTTGTGGGCAAGCGCCCCAAACCGCAGGATCTGGCATGTCAACAGCCTGCGCGGGGATCGTAGTGAGTGGGCCGAATACCGCTGCGCTAAGGCTGACCGCAAGTAGTTTTTTGATTCTCATGTCCCCTCCTTAACTAGTGGGACCGGGATATCAATCATGGTAGGGTAGTGCCGCAGGTTTCACAACCGAGAAGAAGAGATTCCCCTCACGTCAGATACGTACGAAAGCGCCCCTGGCTTGCATGAGGTCAGGGGCAGGTAAGGAGTTTTGCAGGGGGCTACAGGGCGGCGTCGAACTCCGCTGCGCACTGTTTCGTCCATCCGGTGGTGCCGTCGGTGAATACCGTGGTGCCACGCTGGTAAAGGGTGTGGTCGGTGAGGCAGTGGGAGGTGGTCTGCCCGGTGTCCTGTACAGGCGGGGCAGGCGGTGCCGTGGCGTCATCGACCAGCTGGGCGGGTTGCGCGGGTAGCTCTGAGGTGTTGTCATCACCTTGAGCAGGGGCCGGAGCCCCTGGAAGATCCAGTACCCAAGCCTTCGTCGCACCTCTCGGGGTGAGATGATGAGCTTTTCCGCGTTCGCAGGTACCGCGTAGACGTTCTGCGTGCGCTGTTTTCACCCACGCGGGTGAGGCTATCCCCTGTGGGGGACAAAGATTCGCAATCGAATGCGATGCCCAGCGGCTCCGAATATCCGTCCTTCGTGAGCACTTTCGCGTCGCCGGTGGTGAAGGAGAAGTTATCCGACCAGGAGTACTCATTGACGGCGATCTCCGCGTCAAAGGTGAGATAGGTCTGCTCCTCGGTGGGGCGTCTACGTAGCTGGCGACTCGGGGACACTGGTCATGTAGAGCCACGTTGCTGATAGTGACGTCAATGTCGCAGGTCCGATCACCATCGCAGGTGATGGTGAAAGGCTCTCCTTCATTGATGGTGTCCAGTGTGGGGTCCGAGGACGCAGCCACCTCGGTGGAAGGAGCGGCTTCCGCAGTCGTGGTGATGTCCTCCTTGGCCTCATTAGCGCTGCTGCACGCGGACAGGAGCAGGGCAGCGGGGATCAAGACGCCCATGGGCCGGATAGTGGTGCACTGCATGATGGGTTCCTTTCTAGGTGGGGCTACTCGCAGGCCACGCCGTCGCCGTCTTTGTCGAGATCGCGGCTGTTACCGGAGCTGTCTGTGTAGAGCGGAGCAGCACCGGCAGCACGCACGGCTGCGCAGTTCTTGTAGTAGGTGGATGCTTCACGGGCGGGGGCGACAGGAGCTTCATAGGCGGGAGCAGGATCCGCCACAGGGGCCGGAGCGTTAGCCTCCTCCACGTCCCCCGCAGCGGTGTCGTTGCTCTCCTCGACAGCGGTTTCCACCGGCTCCTCAACCTGCTCTGGCTCCTCCTCCTGGGTGACCACCTCGGTCAGGGTGACCTCTGCGGTCACAGCCCCCTCTGAGGTCACCTCCACAACGCAGGTCTGCATCGCCGTAGGAGTCTCCACCACAGGCTCCTTCTCGGGTACGTCGCTCTCTGTCGCCGGGACAATCGCAGACCCCACAACCAGCCCCACGATGGACCCGATGGCAATGACAGGCCACCGCCGGTTGACCTTCTCAGCGGCGGGCGGCTTACCAAGCAGGTACGATCCGCTTCGGACAAGAACGTGTAATTCTCAACCCCCTTCGCGGCTTCCGCAGAGCGTCCCTGTCGTGCTTCTCACAGTACATCCACCAGCCGCCAGGCAAGATGATCGCGACCCCCATGATGACCGCACCGATGAAGGCTCCAACACCGCCCTTCTCGATGCTGAGGAGACCTCCGAGCACCACCAGCACCCCGAGGATGGTGGAGGCCCAGGCCAGGACGGCTTTCCAGGTTGGCGGTTTATGCTGCTCAGCCATAATTCAACTCCCAGTATCTCGTGTCACAGGGGGTACGAAAGTATCCTAAGCCGCCCAGCTCGCAAGGCAGAACACAACGCGGGTAGCGGGGGACACCTCCAGGATCCCGCAAAAATCCCGCAAGCCACGCCGGAACCCCCGGAATGGCCGGAATAACCTGAATGCTCGGACGGTTCTGACCTGCGGAACTGTGAAACCACTGGTAGTGGAATCGGGTTGCAACGTTTGCAGAGAATATCGGCGTTATGGCCGCCACGCGCGTCTATTCCACGGCCGCGTATTGGGTTGCGGCCCTGACCGCTATTTTGCTGGCGTTCGTCCCGAAGTTCGGTGCGCTGATTTTCACCATCCCCACCGGCGTGCTTGGCGGGGCCACCCTCGTGCTCTATGGGCTTATCGGCATGCTGGGCGTGCGGATCTGGATGGATAATGAGGTCAACTTCAATAACCCGGTGAACCTGACGGCGGCCGCGGTGGCCTTGATCGCGGGCATCGGCAACCTGACCCTGACCGTGGGTGGGGTGAGCTTGGAGGGCATCGCCTGGGGCTCTGTCGGCATCATCATTGCGTATCCCATCATGCGGCGGCTGTACGAAACCGTGGGCGAAGGCCACGACGCTAAATACTAAATTCTGTGGATAACTTTGTTGACCCCGCCGCGAAATAGCGCCGTGGCGGTACGGTTCGCGGCCTAATCCACAGGCCTTCGTGCGTGCGGTCGCGGCCGCGCCGGATTGTGCGTTGTACTAGGCGGCATGAACGCACTCGACCGTTATTTAACCGCGCTGGGCCAAGGGATGGATATCATCGCCGCCGCCCGGGGCTTAAGCGAGCGTGATGTGGTGCAGCGCGGCGCCAGCGACATCGCCGCGCGCGAGGTGGTGCATCTTTGCGATGTCTATTTTGGCCGCTGTGCCTTTAGCGCCAAGCAACGCACGGCGCGCTCGACGACGCACCCGCTCGACGTGCTCAGCCTCATCGAAAAGTTCGCGCTGCGCGCTCGCACTCAGCGCGATGCTTGGGCCATACGCTCCGAGTTATGTGAGTTCCGCGGAAGCGCCACTGCCTTGCGTAAGCGGGCGCGCGACCTCTTGCGGGAGCTACAGCCGCCCCGCACTCCGAAGAAAGGGGTGCGGATCACCCGCCGGCCGCGCGGACCGTGGTCGTTGACCATCACCGGGGAGTCCGCCGACGTCGCCGATATGCACTCTGCCCTTGATACCGAGCGCCCATTGGAATCGGTCAAATCCATCTTCTTCGGCGGGAAGTCTGGGGCGCGCACCACCGTCACTACGCAGGTGGTCATCACCTTGGACGAGCTCGACCGCATCGTCGATGGCGATGGCGAGGAAATAACCCTGCAGCTTACCAATGGCTCGCGCATCAGCGGTGCCGACCTCGCGAGCCGCGTCTTAAGCGATCACGGGTACATCACGCTTGTGCATCCCGTTGAAGGGCCGGTCAACTTGTACCGCACGTCCCGGTTTGCCAACGCGAAGCAGCGCTTGATGGCGGCCGCCTTCAATCCCGTATGCCCCTGGGAAAAATGCAATTATCCTGCCGATGAGTGCCAGATCCACCACCTAGAAAGCTGGCAGCACGGTGGCAATACCAATGCCGCTAACCTCGCTACTTGTTGCCCGTACCATAACGGCGTCAACGATGATGACCCGCAGGCCCCGCCGCGGCGCGGGAGATTGGCCCGAATACAAGGAAAGGTCCGCTGGCTTCCGCCGTGGGCCACGAACCCCGGCAGCCCGAACGAAAACGACAGGCCGCCATCCTAAGAATCCGGGACAAGAGGATTAGCACAAAAAGATCCGCACCCCGCACGGATTTACAGGTTCAGGGTCAAAATCCTAGCGACCGTGCTTATGCGCCGCGCGAGCGAGCTGAATAGCCGGCGCAATGGGCACTGGGAAACCCGCCGATGGATCGCAAAAGCTCCCCGCCGTCAAGGCGAGGAGCGTACGAGTCGTGTTTAAACGCTAGTTATGAGCAGCAGCGCTTAGGAAGCGTCGAGATCCTGCTCGATGAGGCCGGCGATCTTCTCAACGGCTTCTTCGTTGTCAGAGGTAACGGTGACCTCGTCGCCCTGCTCGGCACCGAGGGCCATGATCATCAGGGAAGAAGCCGCGTCGGTTTCGTTATCGTCATCTTCACCGACGAGGTTCAGGAAGATGTCCTCGTCGTATTCGCCGGCGGCGTCAGCGATGATGGAGGCAGGACGTGCGTGCAGTCCTACAGAGGAGCCCACCTTTACAGTCTTGGAAGCCATGGAAATTATCCTTTCTGTAGTTAATTTATCGTGATCCAGTGTACGAGCGTTTGGTTTATGCCGCCACGTTCTGGGAACCGGTTTTGGTCTCTGGAGCAGCCTTTTGCGCAGCTTGCTGGACGGTCTTATTGGGCCAGAATTGCTTCATGGCCAAGACCGCGACGGTGGATACCGTCACGCCGGCAAGGATGGCTACCAGGTAGGCCCAGAATGGGTCGATAGCGAAGGCAACGAAGATACCACCGTGCGGGGCGCGCGACTCGACCGACAGCGCCATGGAAATAGCACCCGTCACGGCGCCACCAGCCATCATGGAAGGGATGACGCGGAACGGATCGGCCGCGGCGAAGGGGATGGCGCCTTCGGAGACGAAGGATAGGCCGAGCAACCAGGCGGACTTACCGTTTTCCTGCTCGGCAGGGGTAAATAGCGACTTGCGGATGAAGGTTGCCAAGGACAGAGCGATGGGCGGCACCATGCCGGCAGCCATGACAGCGGCCATGATTTGCATGGAGGCTGCATCGCCGGTGGACAACCCTGCGGTGGCAAAGAGGTATGCGGCCTTGTTGACCGGGCCACCCAGGTCGACGCACATCATCAGGCCCAAGATGATGCCGAGCACTACGGCAGAAGACCCAGACATGGAAGACAGCCAATCTTGCAGGCCCTCCATCAGCGCGGCCAGTGGGGCGCCCAGCAAAAGGTACATCGACAGGCCAACGACGAGGGAAGTCAGCAGCGGAATGATGACCACCGGCATGAGGGAACCGAGCCAGCGCGGGACTTTCCAATTGCCAATCCACAGGGCGATAAAGCCGGCCAACAAACCGGTGACCAGGCCACCGATAAAGCCCGCGTCGAGGGTCACGGCGATAGCACCGCCGACAAAGCCCGGCGCAATACCAGGGCGCCCGGCCAAGGCGTAGGCGATATAGCCAGAAAGTGCGGCGACAATAAAGCCCATCGCGGCCTGGCCAATGGCAAAGAGAACCGCGCCTATATAGAGCCCGAACCCGGAGTTCTCGAACGACATGGTCTCGCCGTCGACGGTAATCTCATTGCCCGGCAGGTTGGACAGGGAATAATCCGTGGAAAGCGCCTGCCAGCCATTGGCCATATCGGCGCCGCCGAAGAGGAATCCGAGGGCCAAGAGAAGGCCGCCGGCGGCGACGAACGGCACCATGTAGGACACGCCGGTCATAATCGCCTGCTGGATGCGCTTGCCCCAACCCAGCGATTTTCCTTCTTCTTCTGCGGAGGAGGAAGAGGCGGTGCCAGAGACCTTTCGGGCATTTGGGTTCTTCGCCGCCGCGATGGCCTCGTCGAGCATCTTGCCGGGCTCGTTGATGGCCCGCTTGACGCCGGCTTCGATGACGGGCTTGCCCGCGAAGCGCTCGCGGTCGCGCACGCCAACGTCTGTGGCGAAGATGACCGCGTCGGCAGCGTCGATGGTGGACTGCGAGACCGATTCATTATTGGACGAGCCCTGGGTTTCGACGGTGAGATCGACGTCGTCGCGCTCGCCGGCGGTTTGGGTGAGGGCATCGGCAGCCATGTAGGTGTGTGCGATTCCGGTTGGGCAGGCCGTGATGGCAACGATGCGGGTAGCTTGCGCCGAAGCACCCGCGCTTGCCGATGCCCCTTCCGCAGCCCCAGCTGCAGCCTCCGCGGCGTCCTGCTTTTTCTTCTTCGGCTTTTCCGCGTTGACGACGGCTAAGATTTCCTTGACGATTTCCTCCTTCGTCGACGCGGTGCGCAGGGCCTCTAAAAAGTCCTTGCGCACGAGGGCGCGGGCGAGCTTAGAAAGAATCTGCAGGTGGGCCTTGCCACCGCCGGCGGGTGCCGCGATGAGGAAGACCAACTGGGCATCGCCGTCGGGGCCGGAAAAATCCACGCCGCGGGTAAGGCGGGCGAAAGCCAGGGTCGGCTCGGTGACGGCCTCGGAACGGCAGTGGGGGATGGCCACGCCGCCTGGCACGCCGGTGCCGGCCTTGGCCTCGCGGTCTATGGCGGGCTGGGCGAGGCCTGTGACCTCGGTTGCGCGCCCGGTATCGTGCACCAAGGTGGCGAGGTTGGTGATAACGGAGTCGACGCTATCGCCAAAGTCGGCGTCAAGCGCGACCAGTTCTGTGGTGATGAGATCGGATGCCATGATGGAAGGCTCCCTTAGTTATAGAGCGGAGATGGAGGTATGGGCGGTATCGAGTTCTTCGGGACGGGGGAATTGGGTGCCGGGTTTGGCGGCCGCGGCGGTGCCATAAGTCACCGAGAGCGCGAGGGAGAATGCCGGTCCTTGCCCCTGCGTGCGCCCCAGGAGGTATCCGGCCAATGCAGCATCACCTGCGCCAACGGTCGATTTCACCGTGACGGGAGGCGGGGTGGCAGCCCATGCGCCTTCTGCGTTTACCAGTACGGCACCGGCGCCGCCGAGGGTGACGAGCACTTCCTTGATGCCGCGACCCACGACATCCCTTGCAGCCTCCACGACCGGGCTGTAGTCCCCGGCCGCAGCGGCGCGCTCGAGGGCGAGGCCATCCTGGCCGGTTAGCTGCCCTAATTCGAAGCCGTTGGGTTTGATGAGATCCGGGGCGGTGGTAGCGAGCTGCATGGCGATGGCCCTCATCGGGGCATCAGAGGTATCCACGGCGATGCGCGCCTGCGGGGCGGCATTGCGGATCTCCTTGATGAGGTCGGTATACCAGCCGGCGTCAACGCCCTTGGGCAGCGATCCGGCAAGGGCTACCCAATCAGCGGATTGGGCATGGTGGGTAAGGATGGAAATGAGGTGGTTTTGGGTGGCATCGGAAAGCAGCGGGCCAGGGCCGTTGACCTTGGTGGTCGTGCCATCTGGCTCGGTGATGGTGGTATTGACGCGCACGCCGCCATCCATGTCCACGTGGGCATAGGGGAGGTGGACCTCCTGGATGAGGTTGATGAATGGATCGGCCGCGCGGGCGGGGAAGAGGGCGAGGGTTTCTTTCCCGGCGAGGTGCACGGCGTGGGCGACGTTGACGCCTTTGCCGCCGGCAACCTGGGTAACACTGGCGGCGCGGTGGACATCGCCTGAGGTTAGTGGCTGATTGAGCGCCAGGGTGGCGTCAATACTTGGGTTTGGGGTGAGCGTGAGGATCATCGAGAACTTATCCCTTTCGCAGAGTGCGTATATTGGGGGCCACACGCAGTCGGTCCGGTTAGAACTCGCGGTTAAGCCCGCCGTTAATGTTTATTCTTGCCCGATTGTGTTGGAAAGTCAATAGAAACCGTGTGGCATACATTGCATTTCTGTTGGATTTGTGATGATCTGGAAATAAATAAGCCGCTATCTTCGAAGGAAGTATCGCCATGGAAAATACGCTTCAGTCCACTGTTAAAGGAACCGGCGTTGTCGCTGGAGTTGCCTATGCAGAAGCCGTATGGGTGCGCCCCCGCCCGGAGCTGCCTACTGAAGGAAGTATTGACCAAGAGGCCAGCAGCGAAGCCGAATACGATCGCTTCCTCGAGGCAGTCGATGTCGTCGCCAGCCGCTTGGAAAACCGCGCCGCAGCCGCCGAGGGTCAAGCCTCGGAAGTACTGACGGCGACCGCCGGCATGGTCAAGGACCGCGGGTGGCACAAGGCCGTGCGCAAGAACATTCGCTCGGGCAAGAATGCCGAGTTCGCCACGGTGGGAGCCACGGATAAGTTCGTCACCATGTTTGAGGCGGCCGGCGGCGTCATGGCCGAGCGCACCACCGACCTGAAGGACGTGCGCGACCGCGTCATCGCCCAGCTGCGCGGCGAGCAGGAGCCCGGTTTGCCCATGGTGGAGGGCCAAGCGGTGCTTTTTGCCGATGACCTCGCGCCCGCCGATACCGCCACCCTGGATACCGCGCATATTCGCGCGCTCGTCACCGAACTGGGCGGGCCCACCAGCCACACCGCGATCATCGCACGCCAGCTCGATATTCCGTGCATCGTCGCCGTGGGAAATAAGCTGCGGGAGATTGAAAGCGGCACGCTCGTCTTCGTCGACGGTGCCCTAGGAACCGTGACGCTGGGCGCGGACGAGGAAGAATCCACTAAGGCGGTCGAGGAATACCGCGAGCGCGCCGCCCGCGTGGCCGAATGGACTGGGCCGACGCAAACCAAGGATGGCCGCCGCGTGCAGCTTTTGGCCAACGTGGCTGATGGCAACGCCGCCCGCATCGCCTCCGACTCGCAGGCAGAGGGCATTGGCCTCTACCGCACGGAGCTGTCGTTCCTGTCCGCGAGCGAGGAGCCTTCCGTTGACGAGCAGGCAAAAATCTACAAGAAGGTCTTTAACGCCTACCCCAATTCCAAGGTCGTGGTGCGCACCTTGGACGCTGGTTCCGATAAGCCGATTTCTTATGCCACGTTGTCCTCGGAAGAGAACCCGGCGTTGGGTGTGCGCGGTCTGCGCATTGCCCGCGATAACGAGTCCCTGTTGACGCGCCAGTTGGACGCCATCGCCCAGGCCGCGGAGTCCCGCGGCGACGATGCCGAAACCTGGGTCATGGCACCGATGGTGGCGACGTCGAAGGAAGCCCAGTGGTTTGCGGAGCTGTGCCGGGAGCGCGGACTGACCGCGGGCGCGATGATTGAGGTGCCCGCAGCAGCGCTGATGGCGGATAAGATCATGCCGCATCTGGACTTCGTATCCATCGGCACCAATGACCTCACCCAGTACACGATGGCCGCTGACCGCCTGTCGCCTCAGCTTGCGTACCTCACCGACCCGTGGCAGCCGGCCGTGCTGAGGCTTATCCAGCACACCTGCATTGCAGGGCACGAATACAACGTACCGGTTGGCGTGTGCGGCGAGGCTGCAGCCGATCCGCTATTGGCCTGCGTATTGACCGGCCTTGGCGTCAATTCCTTGTCGGCTGCGTCGACCGCAGTCGCCGGCGTTGGCGCCCAATTGGCCGAGCTGACCTTTGACCAGTGCCAACAGCTTGCCGATGCCGCCCTCAACTCCGAAGGCCCCTCCGCCGCCCGCGCCGCAGCGATGGAGCAGATAGAAAAGTTCAACTAACGGCCAAAGGTTTCGCCCTCCCTACCTCGGTGAGAAATGGCACCGGAGTAGGGAGGGCGAAGTCGTGCGCGTGTTGGAGCTATTCGCTGGCGAGCACGACATCGATCTCTCGCTCGCGCAGGGCGTCAACGAAGGATTCCGGTGCGCCGGAATCGGTGATGACGACATCGATATCGGCAATGGAAGCGAAGCTCACCAGATAGTCGTTGCCCAATTTGCTGGAATCAAACATGACCACGACCTTGTGGGCATTCGTGACGAAGGCAGATTTGATGGCTGCTTCTTGGGAATCGGCCGTCGACAAGCCGTGGTCGAGGGTCAGGGCATTAGTGCCGATGAAGGCGACATCGGCACGCATGAGCGCCATGGTGCGCAAGGCGGTATCGCCGACGACGGCTTGGGTGATAGCGCGTACGGTGCCGCCGAGGAGCTGGACATCGGGAACGCCGCTATTGGCTAGCGACAGCGCGATGGGCAGGCTATTGGAGACGATATTGAACTGCGCCTGCGGGTATTGCTGGCTGATGAGCTCGGCAAAGGTATTAATCGTGGTGCCGGCGTCCAAGAAGATGCTGCCGCCGCCAGGGGGAAGGAAATCGAGCGCGGCGTGCGCGATGGCAGCCTTGGCCCCAGATGCGGAACGCTGGCGGGTATCGAGGGTGAGCTCCGCGGTCTGGAACGCCTGCGAAGCCACGGCGCCACCGTGAACGCGGTGGACAACGCCCTCACGATCTAGCACGGCTAGGTCGCGGCGAATGGTTTCAGCAGTCACGTCGAAACGCTCCGATAATTCGGTGACGTTCACGCGACCCTCGACGGCAGTTTGGGACGCGATCTGGCGGCGTCGCTCCTCTGCGTACACAGACCCTCCTTGCTCCTTGCCTTCGTCCGGGCGGTTACTCCGTCTGCGAATGCAGGCGTTCGGTGAAAGCTAACTGATGTGGGATTTCTCCCTCCATTGTGTCAAAATTCGGCGGTAATCGGACGAAAACAAAAATTAGGGTGTGCGCCGTTGTCTGGTTTGGGATGAAAGCCGCAGGTCAGTCAGCTATATTTGCCCTAGTTGAAAGCCAACCCTAGTAGCGCTTAACTTACAGATCCGTTATTTCGGGGGTGCTTTTTCAATAAGTCCCGCGCGCTTAAGTTGGCTTTTGGGGCGCGATTGCGAGGCAGAAAGGCATGGAATGTGTTAAAACTCGTAGGCCCTGCTCCCCAAGCAGGGGAAACAGGGCAGCGTACTAAGTGCAAAGAGCGGGTTTCAAGAAAGCGGGCGCAGAGTGCAGGCGGCGACAACAGCCGCAGGCGAAAACTCGCGTGCGGCTTGGTTAACGTAGCTTGCCGGGGCTTAGAGTTTGCGGAAGACGGATACTACCTTGCCCATAATTTCCGCATCATCGCCGTTGATGGGCGGGTAGGCATCGTTGTGCGGAAGGAGCCATACGCCAGAGGAATCGCGGTGGAATTCCTTGACGGTGGCCTCGGAGCCATCGAGAAGCGCGGCGACAAACTCGCCTTCCTCAGCCACCGATTGCGACCGAATGATGACCCAGTCGCCGTTGAGGATGCCGGCATCCTGCATGGAATCGCCCACGACCTGCAGCATATAGAGCTCGCCCCCGCCGACGACCTCGTCTGGCATGGGGAAATACGTGTCGATATTTTCCTCTGCGGTGATTGGTGCACCGGCGGCGATGCGGCCAACGACGGGAATATAAGCTACGGCGGCAGACTCTTCAGGGCCGCGGGCAGAGGTATCGGGGATCTCCTTAGACTTGCGGCCCGGCTTCTTTTCGGCGTCGTCAGTGTTGAGGTGGCGTACGTCGACCGCGCGGGGCTTATTGGGATCGCGGCGCAAGAAGCCCTTTTCCTCAAGCTGCTTGAGCTGATAGGCCACGGATGAGGTGGATTGCAGGCCGGCGGCGTCACCAATTTCGCGGATGCTGGGCGGGTAACCGCGGAGCATCACTGCATCGCTGATGACGTTAAGGATGCGGCGTTGCCTTTCGGAAAGGGAGGCGTAATCGTTCTTTGCGGTGCTTGCTTTCTTGCGGCCCATGTGCGGCTCCTAGCTAGGGGGTCTGAGGTTTCTGCGTTCGTAGCTTGAAAAGGGACTGGGTGACACCTGCGTGCCATAACTCATTTGTAGCACGAAAAGTACAAGCGTTCGAGATTTACGCGAAAAACTGGACAGGTTTTCGAAGGGGTGCTATAAATCGAACATAGAAACAGTCTCGAACACAGGAGCGACATTGAGCTCTTGCTGTGTCAAGGGGCCGCTTTAGACTTACGGCGGTCGTCGAAAGGAAAGCAATGTCTCAACTACTTAACTCTCGCAATAACACGGTTAAACAACGCGCGGCACGTCCACAGATCGTCCCTTCAGCCGCCATTTGGGATATTGATGATCAAAGCTGGGGCGTGCAGCATTCTCCTTCCGAAAAGAGGGAAATCAGGACCTTAAATTCCGTATATCGAACGAATCGTGAAGGTTATTCGAATACGTGGACTGATGAAAGTTTCTTACCTGATTTCGCGAACAGGCCGATGAAAGAAGACGATGCGCAAAGTTCGCGCAAGAATTACCTCCTTGGTGCAGTATTTGGCGCTGCCGTATTTTTCGGCACGATTGCCGGCGGGCTGATGGGTACGAATGCTGAAACGCCGACTGATCCTGGCGCTTCGGTACAGCAAGTAGAAGCAGCGATCGGTCAGTAGCGCTGCGTGTACTAAAGCAGGCCACTAAAGCAGGCACTTCGGGGTTTAAGGCTTGGAGCCTTGTTAGGCAGCAGCTTGTTTACCAGCGGCAGATAGGGCCTGCTTGCTTCACGGAGACCGGCACGCGAGCAGGAGAGGTCTTTCGCAATGATGTCAGGTTTTTGGCTTGGCCTTGGGAGGTAAACTAAACCGAGAAGCTAAATTAGCGAAAGGACTAGTGTGTACTGCCCGTTTTGCCATAACGAACAATCCCGCGTTATTGACTCGCGCGTGGTTGATGCTGGCGCATCGATACGGCGCCGGCGGGAGTGTGCTTCCTGCAAGGGGCGCTTCACCACTGTGGAAAAGGCCGTACTGCTGGTTGTTAAGAGAAATGGCCTTGCTGAGCCATTTAGCCGGGATAAACTCATTCGGGGCGTTAGGCGCGCGTGCCAGGGTCGTGACGTTAGCGATGATGCCTTAAAAAAGTTGGCCCAAGAGGTTGAGGAAACGGTGCGGGGGCATGGTTCCTCGCAGGTGAATGCCAACGAAATCGGGCTAGCGATTCTCGAGCCGCTGCGTGACCTAGACGAGGTTGCATATCTGCGCTTTGCCTCGGTGTATAAATCATTCGAGAGCGCGGATGACTTTGAATCGGAGATTCGTTTGATGCGGCGCCGCGATCGCGGGGACCTTTAAACTGCGCAGTGTAGGACGATTTCTCAGCCGTGATACGGCCGTTCCTGCGCAGGATCGAAGCAGTCTTAAATGGCATTTTGTGCGCATGATTCCGCTAGAGCCTGCCCAATGTTCACGCCGCCGGCGGCCGAGTAAGCAGATTTTTAGCTTAGGTACGGCCGGCCGGGTGGCCAGCCAGCAGACCGAGCGGCCAGCAGGCCGGACGGCTAGCCAGCGGACCGGGCGTCCGTAGCGGGGAGCCGGGGTCCTCGGTCGGCGGTGGGACCGTGACGTTGGGGAGACTAGCGCAGCTTATCCACCGCTTTTTGAATCCTCCGCAGGGATACTGCGTGGGCCGTGCCGAGGCGCTGGGCAAAAAGCGAGACCCGCAATTCCTCAATCATCCAGTGGATGTCCTTGACCTCGCGGGTCTTTTCGCGGCCCGCGGGAAGGTTTCGGAGGCGGTTTGCTAGGTAGGCCTTGGCATTATCGACCTCTGCTTGGCGGTCCGCATCGCGATCCGGATCGAGCGACATGTCCTCCAAGCGGATGCGCATTGCCTGGATGTAGCGGGGAAGGTGGCGCAGGTGCGCGGCTCCGTGCACGGTGATGGCATTCGGCGGAAGAAGGAAATTAAGTTGGTTTTCCATATCGTTGATGGCGGGACCGTCCCACTGGGAAAGCTCGGCGCGGAGGTTGGAGTACTCAGCCAAGCCAGGCGCGATCGAGACGATTGATTGTCGCACGCGGCCGGGGACCTGCGGTTTCACGGTATCCTTGAGCTCGGAAAACGCCTCTGGCGAGCGCACGGGGCCGCCGGCTTCGAGCATGAGGTCGCGGATTGCCGCTACGCGGGCGTCATTCACCAGCCCGTCTGCGCCGCTATGCGGATAAGAATCCACGGCAACGCGTTGCTGCAAGGGAAGCCCCTTGACCATTTGCGCGGTCGAGACGGAAATCTCGCGCATCAAAAGCGTGAGGGTGGTGGTGACCATGGCGGCATCGGCAGCCGCCTTGGTGGGATGAGCCTTAAGCTCGACGCCTTCCTTGGTAGCCACCAATGCTGGGTAGGCGGTGACCTCGTGGCCATCGACGGTGGTGGTGACGGTCTCGTCAACGGTGCCGAGGGTATCGTCGGTCCACTCGCTGACCGCGGTGGATTCGGCGGTGCGGCTTACCCGCGAGACGGACGATTTAATGTGGCCGGCCTGGCGCTCGCGCAGGGCGGCAAGGTCCCTATCGGAATCGATGATGGTGCCACGCTTGTCGATGGCCGCGTAATTCATCCGCAAATGTTCCGGCAGCTTGTCCGGTTGGAAGTCGGAGGCGTTGATGCCGTGGCCGCCGAGCTCGCGCAGGACATCGGCAAGCTGCTGGGTAAGCGGTCCTTCGAAGGGGATGAGGCGTTCCATGGCGCGTTCGGCAAATTCTGGGGCGGGCACGACGGTGCGCCGCAGGGCCTTGGGAAGGGAACGAATAAGCTCGTTGACGAGCTCGAGCCGCAGGCCGGGGACGAGCCAATCGAAGCCTTCGGTATCGAGGCCGGCAAGCATGGGAACGGGAACCATGACGGTGACGCCATCGAGGGGATCGCCGGGCTCGAATTTATAGGTCAGCTCGTAATCGATGGAGCCCTTGCGCCAGTGATCGGGGAAGGAGACTTCGGTGACGTCGTGGGAGTCATCGACAAGCGTGGCTGGGTCGAAATTCAGCAGATCGGGTTTCTGGCGGCGCTTTTTCTTCCACCAGGAATCGAAATGCCGGCCCGTGGTGACCTTGTCTGGAATGCGCTGGTCATAGAAATCAAAGAGGGTATCCTCATCCACGATGAGGCCACGGCGGCGGGCCTTTTCCTCGTACTCGGCGGCCTCATCAAGGGCCTGCGCGTTTGCCTTGAGGAAGTCATGATGCGCATTCCACTCGCCGGCGATAAGCGCATTGCGGATGAACATATCGCGCGCAGCGACGGGATCCACGCGGTGATAGGGCACGGTGCGATCCGCGACGATGGGCACGCCGTAGAGCGTGGACTTCTGGTGTGCGATGGCGGCCGCGCGCTTGCGGGACCACGTGGGATCGGAATAGTTGTGTTTGAGCAGGTCGGCGCCGAGCTTTTCCACCCACGATGGGTCGATAGCGGCGACGTCGCGGGCCCAAAGCCGAGAGGTTTCGACGAGCTCAGCCGCCATGAGGAACTCCGGCGGCTTTTTGGATAAGGCGGAACCTGGAAAGACGAGGAAGCGGGTATTGCGCGCGCCGTGGAACTCCTTGGAATTACCGTCGCGGGCGCCGATATTGGATAGCAGTCCGGATAGCAGCGCGATGTGAATATCGTCGGAGCGGCGCTCGGTGGCTTCTTGGTAATCCCACCCCAGCTGCTTGGAGACGTCTTTGAGCTGGCGGACCAAGTCGAACCACTCGCGGATGCGCATGTAGTGGAGGAACTCCTGCTTCATGCGCTTGCGGAACTTATTGCCCGATTGCTCATTGCGGGTCTGCTTGATGTAATCCCACAACTTCAGCATGGACAAAAAGTCAGAGGTCTTGTCCTTAAAGCGCGCGTGCGCCTGATCGGCTTGCGCTTGGTAGTCCAGCGGGCGTTCGCGCACGTCTTGGATGGTCATGGCGGCAACGATGATGATGACATCGTGGAGGCAGCCGTTGGTATGGGCCTCGATAAGCATGCGCGCCATGCGTGGATCGAGTGGGATGCGGGCCAAGTTGCGGCCGGTTTCGGTCAGCGTGGGCTTCTCGTGCTTATCCTGGAGCGCCCCGAGCTCGTGGAGGAGGTTGAGGCCATCGCGAATGGCCTTGAACTGGGGTGGCTGGAGGAAGGGGAATTGCTCGATATCGCCGAGCTTGAGCGAGACCATCTGCAAAATGACGCTGGCCAGGTTGGTACGCAGGATTTCCGGGTCAGTAAATTCCGGACGGCTTTGAAAGTCCTGCTCGCTATAGAGGCGGATGGCGATGCCATCGGCGACGCGGCCGCACCTACCGGAGCGCTGGTTAGCAGAGGCCTGCGAAATCGGCTCGATGGGCAGGCGTTGCACCTTGGTCCGCGTGGAATAGCGCGAGATGCGCGCAGTGCCGGTATCCACGACGTAGCGGATCCCGGGTACGGTCAGCGAGGTTTCGGCGATATTGGTGGCCAAAACGATGCGCCGCCCGCGGTGATTGCTAAATACGCGGTGTTGTTCCTGGTTGGATAGGCGCCCGAAGAGGGGAGCAACCTCGACGTTTTTCCATTTTTTGGCCTCGATGGCTTCCATGGCATCGCGGATATCGCGCTCGCCGGGGAAAAAGCAGAGGATATCGCCGTCGCCTTCTGCCATGAGCTCCTCGATGGCCTCGGTTAAGCCATCGAGCGGGTCTTGATCCACCAGCTTTCCACCGGCCTCGAATTCGAGGGGACGGTAGCGGATTTCTACCGGGTACGTGCGCCCGGAGACCTCAATGATGGGCGCGGGGGTGCCATTGGGTTGGGCGAAGTGCTCGGCAAAACTTTCCGGATCGATGGTTGCGGAGGTGATGATCACCTTGAGATCGGGCCGCTTGGGAAGCAACCTCTTGAGATACCCCAAGAGGAAATCGATATTCAGCGAGCGCTCGTGCGCCTCATCGATAATGATGGTGTCGTATTTATTAAGGAAGCGATCGCGCTGCATTTCCGCTAGCAGGATGCCGTCCGTCATGAGTTTTACGGCGGTGTTATCAGAGACCTGGTCATCGAAGCGGATGGCGTAGCCCACCGACTCCCCAATGTCTTGGTCGAGCTCGGAGGCGATGCGCTCGGCGACGGTCCGCGCGGCGATGCGGCGCGGCTGCGTATGGCCGATAAGGCCGCGGCGGCCCCGGCCGATGTCGAGGCAGATCTTGGGGATCTGCGTGGTCTTACCAGAACCGGTTTCGCCAGCGATGATGACGACTTGGTTTTCTTCAATCGCTGCGGCGATATCGTCCTTGCGGGCGCTGACTGGCAGGGAATCGGGGTAGGTGAGTTGGGGGACGGCGGCATCGACAAGCGCGAGGCGATCTGCGGCAGCCTGGATATCCTGGCCGATTTCGCGCAGGGCCTTGGGGGCGCGTGCCTTCGACAGGCGGCGGCGGAAGCTGCGGGCCTCGGCGATGGTGACGTTGTCTAATGCTGCAAAAAGTTCATCGCGGCTAGGAGCCTGCGACGTCGTGGTTTCATGCTGTGTCATGGCTAATCTATGAGCTTACCCCGGTTACGTGGAGTGGAAAAAGTTGCTATTGTGAAAGCACTTATCTCAACGATACTTTTCTCGTTGCGCCCAACCCGAATGCAGAAGGAAGGCACCGCTGATGAACGACGATAAATCCGGTGGAAATGACGATTTTCCGCGCTATGAACCGACTGACCACCCAGAAGATCAGCCGAGCTACGGAAGCCTGCCGTCCTATGGCGGCAGCCACGAGAGTGGCAGCCACGAAAGCTCCGGAAACCAAGGATATGCGGGCTACCAAGCACAGGATAATACCGTAAATTCCGGCGGGTTTACCGGAAAGCCCTCGGCCATTGATTCGATTTCGTGGGCCTTTCGCACGGTATCTAAGAATTGGAAATTGTGGATCCTCGGTGCCTTGCTCGTTGGCGTCATTGTCATCGCTTTTTCCGGCGTAAGCATAGCCGTTGCTCCCGCAGAGGGTGCGGATGCCTCCGGTGCGGGATCCATTGTGCAGATCGTGTCCTACGTGATCATGGCCGTCGTCACCTTGTTGGTGATGCGGCTGGCGCTCTTCCAGATCGATGATCCGCGCACTGGGTGGAGCTATGTGGGCAAGGAAGTGCGGTGGTGGCAGCCGCTGGCGATCATGATCATCATCGGCATTATTACCTCGGTAGTAATGTTCATCTTCGTTGGTGGCTC
This sequence comes from Corynebacterium limaceinasi, assembly GCF_046717465.1. Taxonomy (NCBI): domain Bacteria; kingdom Bacillati; phylum Actinomycetota; class Actinomycetes; order Mycobacteriales; family Corynebacteriaceae; genus Corynebacterium; species Corynebacterium limaceinasi. Next base: position 1,525,118 of record NZ_CP177100.1, on the reverse strand, counting down.
GATTTTCCTCGGCCCAGACGCGGGCACCAACGCCACCGAGGACGAGGCATTGGAAGCCATGGCGGGATTTTTCGGAGTCATGGCTGTAGTGGCTCTCATCGGCCTATTCATCCAGCCGCTTTATATGCTGATGCAGTGGTTTGCAGCCGACGGTGACGGGGTTGGCCAGGCCATTAAGAACGGGTTTAAGGCCGGTAAAGGAAACTACGGCCAGCTCTTGCTGCTGACGGTGCTCAACGCGCTGATCACGATTGCCGGCGGCATCCTATTACTGGTTGGCTTGATTGTCGCCGTACCGGTTACGGTACTGTCTACGGCTTATCTGTTCCGCCAGTGTGCGGGCCGCGCGACCGGCCAAGCTGCGTAAGCGCTTAACTATTGTTGAAGGCCACCGAGGTATTGCTTCGGTGGCCTTCAACGTGTGTGGCGATTTAGTGCTCGAGCGAGCGGGCGAGGGCATTTTCATAAGCGGCGGTAATCAGGGTACCGAATTCGCGGAACTCTTCACTGCGTGCGGCAGAGGAGCGGAAGACGAGGCCGATTTCGCGCTCGGCGGTGACATCGGGGTCAAAGTAAGCTATGCCGAGGTTCTTGCCGTGGCATTCGGTGGCCAAAGCGGACTTGGGGATAAGGGTGCAGCCGAGCCCGCCCATGACCAACTGCATAATAGTGGTCAGTGATGAGGCGCGCGTGACGGAATTCGTTGCCTCTGCCGGGTTGACGTGGGCGTGCCGGCAGAGATCGACGATTTGGTCGCGGAGACAGTGGCCATCGTCAAGCAGCAGCAAATCCAAGTCCCGCAACTCCGCAACCTGGACGTCCGTACGCCCGGCGATGGGGTGATCGGGTGGGCTGACGAGGGCGAAGTCCTCGGTGTACAGAGGGCTGTCGACCATGCCCGTGGCCTCTGAAGGCAAGGCGAGGACGGCTAAATCGAGGTTGCCGTTGCGCAGGCGCGCGATGAGGTGCTGGGTTTGCTCCTCCACAAAGCGCGGCTCAAGTTCTGGGTAGGTCTCCGTAATCATCGCCAGCAAGTCCGGGAGGATATACGGGGCGATGGTTGGGATGACGCCGATGGTCAGCGGGCCGGACAGCGTGCCATGGGCGCCGCGGGCGTGCGCGAGGAAGGTATCGGCGGCCTCGAGGGTGGACTTGGCATAGGGCAATAGCGTTTCGCCGGCCGAGGTTACGATGACCTTGCGGGTGGAGCGCTCGATGAGTTGCACGCCGAGCCCCTGCTCGAGCGCTACCAGGCCCTGGGAGAGGGAAGGCTGAGAGATCTCCAGCTTCGCGGCAGCGGTGCCGAAGTGCTTATTTTCCGCCACGGTGACAAACGTGCGCAGCTGGGCAAGTGTTGGTCGATACTCTTTATTATGCATGCCTATCACTCTAACATTTATCTATAGGATTAGCTATTGACGTGACCGGAATTAATGGTATTGTCTTTGGTGTTGGGCCGGAGAGGGTCCGGCCCGTGGTCCTTGGCACAGGACTGTCGGAAACTTAAAAAAGATTACCCTTTTAAGAAGGAGTTGAAGAACATGCCTATCATGACCGTTGGCGAAAAGTTCCCAGAATTCGACCTCACCGCCCTAACCGGCGGCGACCTGCACAACGTTAACGCTAGCCAGCCAGAGGACTACTTCGAGCAGGTTTCTCTGGACAAGTACGAGGGCAAGTGGAAGGTCGTCTTCTTCTACCCCAAGGACTTCACCTTCGTGTGCCCGACCGAGATCGCTGCCTTTGGCAAGCTGGACGAAGAGTTCCAGGACCGCGACACCCAGGTGCTGGGCGGCTCCACCGATAACGAGTTCGCTCACTTCAACTGGCGCGCAACCCACCCGGACCTGAAGGACGTTCCGTTCCCGATGTTCTCCGACGTGCGCCACGACCTGATTCGCGCACTGGGCGTAGAAAACGCTGACGGCGTTGCTGACCGCGCAACCTTCATCATCGACCCAGATGGTGTCATCCAGTTCGTCTCCGTTACCCCGGACGCTGTGGGCCGTAACGTTGACGAGGTCCTGCGCGTCCTCGACGCACTGCAGTCCGAAGAGGTCTGCGCCTGCAACTGGGAGAAGAATGACCCAACGAAGAACATCGACAAGATGGACGTCGTTCAGTCCCAGCTTTAAGCATTAGTTACGCGTGAGCGCTGTCCCCGCCCCATGAGGCGGGGAGGGCCCGCACCCGACTTGCAATTTAAGTTACTGAGAAAAGATTGAGAAGGAGAAAGACTGTGTCTATCGAGAACTTGAAGTCAGCACTGCCTGAGTACGCCAAGGATCAGAAGCTCAACCTCGGCGCGTTGACCCGCACCACCGAGCTGGATGAAGAGCAGCTGTGGGGCACCCTGCTGGCCTCGGCGGCAGCTACCCGCAATGACACCGTGATTTCTGAAATCGCGGAAGAGGCGCAAGAGCACCTCTCTGAGGAAGCCATCAACGCCGCTTACGGCGCTGCCACCGTGATGGCAATGAACAACGTTGCCTACCGCGCCAAGAGCTGGTTGGGCGATGACTACGCACAGGTTAAGTTCGGCCTGCGGATGAACTTCATCTCCAAGCCGGGCGTGGAAGACGCTAACTTCGAGCTGTGGAATATCGCCGTGTCCGCTATCAACGGCTGTGAGCACTGCTTGGGCGCCCACACCCAGAAGATCAACGATGCTGGCGCGACCAAGGAGCAGGTCTGGGAGGCCATCAAGGTTGCTTCTGTCATTCAGGCAGTCGCACAGGCCGTCCAGATTGAGGCTGCACGCTAAAAGCGCTGCTTAATTAGCCTTGAGAATAAGCCACCCCCGCGCGCTGCTTTCGGTTTCCCATAGGATTCCGGGTGCAGCGCAGGGGGGTGGCTTTTATCGTTTTAGCTAACCCGCGTGTGATTAATACTCGACGCGCAACTCCGACAGGCGGACTTCACCGGCTTCATCGGAGGCATCCAGATCGACCGTGGCGACGAATTGATAGGCGCGATCTCCTGCCGGGTCCTTGATAATTTGCCGCACGGGCCAGCTGCGGGAGCTGGATTCTTCCAACCGGAAGTACTCCGGGCCGCGCGCCTCAGGGCCGGTATCAATATCGTCGTATTCGTCAAAGTAGTCATCCAAGACGGCGCCAAAATCGGGGACCTCGTCCAGATAATCCAATACCTCGGCCAGGCGGTCTTCTTCCTCCAGCGCGAAGAGTTGCGCGAGGCGGAACATGTAATTGCGCACCATGATGCCAAAGGCGCGTCGGTTAGCGGTAAGCGCAGTAGGATCTTCGACGCCGAAGGCCAGCTCGCGGTCGAGCGTATCTTGATCGATGGGGGAGTCCTCGCCGACCATCTGCGCCCATTCATCGACAAGCGAGGAATCCACCTGGCGGATAAGCTCGCCCAACCAGATAATGATGTCTTCAATTTGGGGCGTCGTATATTCATCGGGGATGGACTGTTTGAGGGTGCGCCAGGCATCGGTGAGGTAGCGGAGAATAACGCCCTCAGACCGGGCTAAGCCGTAAGTGGCCACCAAGTCTGAGAAGGTCATGGCGTTTTCCACCATGTCGCGCACCACGGATTTGGGCCGCAGCTCGAATTCCTTCACCCACGCATTGGTCTCCGCAAAGGTATCGTAGGCCTGCTCGAGCAGCTCCTCTAGGGGCTTGGGCCAGGTAATATCCTCCACGATATTCATGCGGTCGGTGTAGTCCACCCCGTCCGCCTTGAGGGCGGCAATTTCCTCCCCGCGCCGCTTCTTCTGCTGGGCCTGCAGCACCTGCCGGGGATCATCGAGGATCGCCTCAAAGACCGAGATCACATCAAGGTGATAGCTTTCCGCCTCCGGGTCCAACAGGGAGAGCGCGGCCAAGGCAAAGGGGCCGAGGGGCTGGTTCAGGGCAAAGTCGCGCGGCAACTCCCGCACGAGGTGGTAGGGGCGGCCGTAGATATCCAGCCCCTTGGTGGATTTTTGGACCACCCCGGAATCCACCAATCCACGGAAGAGGTCGAGGGCGGTGAGGATATCTTTATTCTGCTTGCTGCGGGGATCGTGATTATCGCGCAAGAGGTGGCGCATATGCGCATAACCATCGCCGTGGCGGGCTAAGACATTGAGCAGCATCGAATTCGAGACCCGGAATTGCGAGGTCAACTGCTCTGGTTCTGCTTCCGTCAGCCGCGCAAAGGTCTTCTCGGACCAAGAGACTTCGCCCTCGCGTGCGGACTTTTTCTTAAGCTTCTTGAGCCGCTTCGGGTCATCGCCAATGCGCCTGCGGGCCTTGGCATTTTCAATCTCATGTTCGGGGGCCTCGACGACGACGGTGCCTTCCGTGTCGTAGCCCGCACGCCCAGCGCGCCCCGCAATCTGGTGGAATTCGCGGGATTTCAAGATGCGCTGGCGTTGCCCATCAAATTTGGCCAGGCCGGTCATCAATACGGTGCGGATGGGCACATTGATGCCCACTCCCAGGGTATCGGTACCGCAAATGACCTTGAGAAGGCCGCGTTGCGCGAGGCGCTCCACAAGCCGCCGGTACTTGGGCAGCATTCCCGCGTGGTGGATGCCAATGCCCTTGCGAAGCAACTTTGAGAGGTCTTTGCCAAAGGCAGTGGTAAAGCGGAACCCGCCGATTTCTTCAGCGATGTTTTCCTTTTCCTCTTTGCTAATGATGCCAGACAGCGAGGTCAGGGCTTGGGCCCGTTCGGCGGCCTCGCGCTGGGAAAAGTGCACAACGTAAATGGGCGCCTTATTATGAGCGAGTAGCTCTTCGATGGTTTCGTGCACCGCGCTAAAAACATACGAGAAATCCAGCGGCACCGGGCGGGTGGACCCAGCCACCAGATTGGTCTCGCGCCCTGTGCGGCGGGTGAGATCTTCCTGCAGCCAGTCGGTATCACCTAGCGTGGCCGACATTAAGAGGAATTGCGCCTTGGGCAGTTCTAGGAGCGGCACCTGCCATGCCCAGCCGCGATCAGGATCGGAGTAGTAGTGGAATTCATCCATCACCACCTGGTCGATGTTGGCCTCGGCGCCATCGCGAAGCGCGATATTCGCAACGATCTCGGCGGTGGCGGCGATGATGGGGGCGTTGCCGTTTACGGTGGCATCGCCAGTCATCATGCCCACGTTCTCCGCGCCGAAGATTTCACACAGCGCAAAGAACTTCTCGCTTACCAGCGCCTTAATGGGCGCGGTATAAAAGCTCCGCTGCCGGCGGGCGAGGGCGATGAAGTGGGCGGCGTTGGCCACCATGGACTTTCCCGAACCCGTTGGGGTCGCGAGGATAACGTTATCTCTGGCCAGGATACCGAGCAAGGCCTCCTCCTGCGCGGGATATAGATTGATTCCCTTGCTGGTGGTCCACGAGTTAAAAGTATCCCAAATGGCCTCATCGATGAGGGACTCGGGGACTTCCGTTAAATCTGGCAGCTGTTGAGATAAGTTCACCCCCACCACCTTAGCGGCGATGGGGGCGGGTTCGTTAGATATCGTCGCCTAAGTCTCTGTCATCGTCATCGTCGGCAGAGTCTTCGCGGTCATCGATATCCGTGTGAATAATCTCCTCGCTATCGTCTTCATCGAGCGAGGCGAGGAAGGCTTCGAATTCTTCGCTGATTTCCTCAGCGCTGGGCACGGCTTCCTCGCCCGGCATGATGGCTTGCGGGTGCTCCTGGCGGTAGCGTTCCATGAAGGCATCGTACTGCTGCTCCAATTGCTGGACCACGCCCTCAATCTCTTCGGAGCCATTGACCTGCTCATCCAGCTGGCCCTCGACGCGGGAAATATCCGCCTCGATGCTGCCCAGCGGGATATTGAGTTGGGCGGCCTTAGCCACAGAGCCAAGGAGCTCCAGGGTCGCCTGCGGGTAGGGGGACGCGGCCAAGTAGTGCGGCACGTGCGCGGTATAGCCCGCCACCGTCCGGCCCTTATCCGCTAGGGCCTTTTCTATATAGAGCGCCGCGGCGCCCGGAACCATCATGGTCGAATCCATCTTGACCATGCTGTCCGTCAGGCGGGAGGCAGTACCGTGCGCGGTGACCACGGTGGGGCGGGTGTGCGGTACGGGCATCGGCGCAGCGTAGAGCATGATGGTGTCTTCAATATCGAATTTCTCCACCAGCTTGACCACCGCCGTGGTAAATGCGTCCCAGCGCATATCCGGCTCGGGGCCAGACAGAAGGAGGAAGGACTTGCCGGAATTATCCCGGAGCACCTTCAAGCCCAAATCCATGGGTTCTACCTCGAGTGCCCGGTCATTATCGATGGTGACGGCGGGGCGGCGGGAGCGATAATCGATGAGCTCATCAGAGTTAAAGGAGGCTAGCTGGCGGTTTTCCAGCGCGGCCTTGAGGTGATCGGCGCTCGACTCAACGGCCTGGCCCGCATCGGCATAGCCGTGCATGGCAACAATCATGGTGGGGCCTTTTCCTTCACCGGAATTGTCCTTGACCACCGGAGCGGGGTACTCCAATTCGTACATGCTGCGCTCTTCTTCGTGCATGATGTGTTACCTCCTTGGTCTCTTAATCTAGATCAACGACCGCCAGGACCGCACTATTCCCACACGCACTCAGTTCAGTGTTCGCGGAGTAGTTAAATAACCCATTATGCCCTAACGAGGCAACCGGCGCTAGGGCCGGTGCGGCGGGCCTGTGCATAACTGCTTGCCGATGCCCCCTTCCACCCACCTTATCCACAGATTTCGGCCCTCTGCCCGCGCTGGGCTTTCGGCAGTTGCCGCGGGCCCCGAAGCTAGAAGCCATGAAGATCACAACACCACTACAGCCCATCCGTACACCCGGCGATATCCTTGCCAATATTCCAGGAATCCTCGGATTCTTCCCAGCAGAGTCCATCGTGCTCATCTCCATCGAACCAACCCCAGCAGGCCGCACCATGGGTCCTGTCGCGCGCATAGACTTGTCCGATGTCCCCGCCGCCCTGCCAGAAATCATGAGCGCCTTTCACTGCGGCAACCCGGAAGTAGTCCTAGGCTTTATCATTTCCCAGCGCGAGGAAGTAGAGCTCTGGGAGATGATCGAATCGCTCTACCACTTCGAAGATGACGAGGGCACCGGAATCGATGCCTGCTGGCTGGTAGAAGAAATTGCAACGTCCACCGCCTACGACCTCGTCTTTGGCTTTAGCACCGGAAATGGCAAGGGCCCTATGCAGGCGTGGACTGAGGGAACCATTCCCGCTATTTCCACCAGTTCCTCTATGCGCGCCTGCGTAGAAAACGGCACCTTGCCGGAGCTTTCCCGCGACGAGCTTGTCCAACAATTCGCCCCGCACAACCCTTACTTCGGGCACGAAGAAATCGGGTCCATGCAGCGCTGCGCTGAGGAATTGTCGCGGCAGATGCGCGCCGGCCACGGCTACGGCACAACGGATCCAACGCGGGTGGTCCAACACCTCATCGCGGATGTGCAGTATGTATTAAGCGAGGTAGAGACGCTGGAAGAGACCCTAGACAACGAAGAATTACTCTGCGTGGGAGCGATGTGGATGTCGACGACGTGGATGCGCGACTTGGTCATCCGGGACCTCGTCGAATCCCCGCACGCGGCCGGTACCTTGCTCCTCGCCACGGCGCGCACCTTTGGCGGCACCATCCGCTTTAACGCGCTGGCGCTATTTGCCGCGACCCAGGTGGCGCAGAAATTCGGGCTCTATGCCGGCCCGGCGCTTACCGTCGCCATCGATGAGGCACCGGGGCACAATTTAAGCCAGCTCATCGCCCAGGCCTATCGCAGCGGAATGGGAGAACGCCTCATTACCAGCCTGAGCCGCGGTTGTGACGCGGCGCGGGAGGCAGCAGGTATTGATGCCGATGGCTTTGTGTAGCCCCGCGCTTTAGCGCCGCGCCGAATGCGCCCGATCGCCCAGCTGGCGCGTGAAATTCCACGCGTCGGTCACGATGGTTTCCAGGTCGGTGCGCTGGGGATTCCAGTCCAGCTCCCGCTTGATCTTATCTGAGGAGGCAATCAGCGTGGCTGGGTCTCCGGCACGGCGCGGGGCGATCTCCGCCGGGATCTCGTGGCCGGTGACTTTCCGGCACATCTCGATGACCTGCTTGACGGAGTATCCCTCCCCGGAACCCAAGTTATAGATCCGGTGGGTGCCAGGGGCATTGCTGTGGAGGGCAAGCACGTGGGCATCGGCAAGATCGCGGATGTGGATGTAGTCGCGCACCGGCGTTCCATCCGGGGTATCCCAATCCGTGCCAAACATGAAAATCTTATCGCGGTGCCCCAGAGCAACCTGCAGGACAATGGGGATGAGGTGGGTTTCAATCTCGCGGTTTTCGCCGATAGAGCCGTAGGCGCCAGCGACGTTGAAATAGCGCAGGGACGTTGCCGCGAGCCCAAAGGCCTGTGCAAAAGAGGTAATCATGTAGTCGATAGCCAATTTGCTAGCGCCATAGGGGTTCGTGGGCTGGGTCGGCATGTCCTCAGTAATAGGGACCTGCTCCGGTTCGCCGTAGGTGGCTGCGGTGGAAGAAAAGACGAGGCTTTTGACATCGTTATCGCGCATGGCGTTGAGCAAGCGCAACGTGGTTACGACGTTGTGCTGCCAATATTCGTCCGGCTTTTCCACGGATTCACCGACGAGCGAGCGGGCGGCGAAGTGGAGGACGCCCTCGAAGCCACCCTCACCCAGTACCTCTGCGGCTTTGTCGGCCACATCGCCTTCTACCACGCGGGCCGAGGGCGGCACGGCATCCCTATTGCCCGTAGAAAAGTTATCGATAATGGTGACGTCGTGGCCTTGCTCAACGAGGACTGCGGAACACACGCTTCCGACATAGCCAGCACCGCCGGTAACCAAAAGCTTCATGGCCTAGACCTCCACGCGCACGGCGTGTGCGAGATCATCTGCCAAGGTGATGACCTTACCCGAGGGAGTGGTAAGCGAAATCGTGCCGCCATTATTGACCACGGTGACCTCGGTACCGATGCGGATGCCAGCCTCTGCGAGTTCCCGGAAGGTGGCCTCATCCACCTGCAAGATCTCGTTAATCTGGATAATCTTGGCGGACTTCTCTTCGCCATCGGGGAGATCGATAGCCCTCGTCCCGATCGATGGCTCGGGGACCTGGAAGCCCAGTTCTGCCAGCGCCGGAATGGGGTTGCCAAAAGGCGAGCGGCTGGGGTCATCGAGGACCGATACCATGCGCTTTTCCACCTCCTCGCTCATCACGTGCTCCCAGCGGCAGGCCTCATCGTGGACCTTGCTGATATCGAGTCCGAGGACATCAGTAAGCAAACGCTCCGCGAGTCGGTGCTTGCGCATCACTGCCGTAGCCAGTTCGCGTCCCTTTTCGGTTAGATCCAAGCTCCTGTCCGAACGAACGTGGAGGAGGCCATCGCGCTCCATGCGAGCAACGGTTTGGGATACGGTAGGTCCGGATTGCTCTAGGCGTTCCGCAATCCGGGCGCGCAGGGGAGTGATGCCTTCTTCTTCCAATTCATAAATGGTTCGAAGGTACATCTCAGTAGTATCAACGAGGTCCCTCACGTGGGCATCCCTTTCTTTGAAAACAGTAATGCGTGCCGTGCGCAAAGCAGACAGCGCTTTTTACATTCTGTATCCAGACTAGCTTAAGTCGCCCTAAGTTTGCTGGAGAGATTTTAAGGAGACGAGTTTTCGCTCGCCGCTTGCATAGAGAACGCGACCTCGAAAGCGCACTGGGAAATTTCTCGGCGGCACAGTCGAGGTCGCGATTAAATAAGGTTCAGGAGGCGAAAAGTTCTATAGCGCGTACTCGCGCAGGCGGTCGGCGCGGTTGCCATCGCGCAACTTTGCCATGACCTCACGCTCGATTTGGCGTACGCGTTCGCGGGAGAGCCCGAACCGGCGACCAATCTGGTCAAGGGTGCGTGGCACGCCGTCATCCAAGCCGTAGCGCAGGCGAATGACGTCCTGCTCGCGCTTTTCTAGGGTGTCGATGACGCCGCGGATATCGGAGTGGCGCATGGAGGCCACGACGGCGGTCTCAGCATCGGTGGCCTCAGCATCCTCGATGAAGTCACCCAATGGGGCTTCCTCATCGGTGCCGACGGGCATATCGAGCGAGACGGGATCGCGGGACTGGCGCAGCAGCATCTCGATCTTGTTCTCATCGATGCCGGATTCTTCAGACAGCTCCTCATTGGTCGCCTCGCGGCCCAAGGACTGATACATCTCACGCTTGATGCGGGAAAGCTTATTCACCTGTTCCACCAGGTGGACTGGCAGGCGGATGGTGCGCGATTGGTCGGCCATGCCGCGGGTAATGGCCTGACGGATCCACCACGTGGCGTAGGTGGAGAACTTAAAGCCCTTGGCGTAATCGAACTTTTCCATGGCGCGGATGAGGCCCAGGTTTCCCTCTTGGATGAGGTCCAATAGCGGCATTCCGCGGCCGGTGTAACGCTTGGCCAGGGAGACTACGAGGCGAAGGTTTGCCTCCAGCAGGTGGGAGCGGGCCTTCTTGCCTTCGCGGGCCAAGATCTTCAGGTCGCGCTTTTCTGCGCGCGTCAGCTTCTCTGCATTATTGAGCTTGTATTCTGCGTACAGGCCTACCTCGATGGTTTGCGCGAGTTCAACCTCGTCCTCGGCACTGAGCAGGTCGGTCTTACCGATTCCGTTGAGGTAGACGCGTACCAAGTCCGCGGAGGGATTGTCATTGGTTTGATTGCGGCGAGACCCGCGGTCTACTTCCTGTTCTTCATCAGTAGTGGCAGTCGAAGTGCCATTGGCGGTGTTGGCAGATGGATTCGTCATCTTTTCAGCCTCCTGAAATTGTCGCCTGTTTCAAAAAGTACAACGGTGTGAGGACGCATTTAGTTCCCACCCATCCTGAAATGTTTAAAACAGCGACGTGCCGGGCGGTGTGCCCCACCTTTTTGGGGGCGTCGGCAAGCGCATGCGCCACGTGAATGCAGTAAAAATGCTACATCCACGTGGCGGGGTAGTCTTAGCCGCGGACCTGTACGAGGTAGCGATAGACCGTGGGTTCAGATACGCCGAGCCGGGTGGCCGCCGCGGCGATGCCGCCTTTGAGGAGGAAGAAGCCAGCATCCTCGAGGGAAGCGATGACCTCTAGCCGTTCGTGGCGCTGCATCGACTCGACCGGGGTGGAGTGCGTAGAAATCGCGGAATCCAGCATGGAGTCCAAGAGATGCTCGACGTTGGAGCGCAGCGATTCGCTGTAAGGTGCCTCCGGCTTTTTCTGCGCGGGTGCTTCCGGGGCGGGAGTGCGCTGCGGTGCGGTGGTGCCGGGGTAGCCGCCGAAGGCCTTCGCCTTATCGATGGCCGGCTCGGTACCGCCTATCAACGCGTTAGCCGCATCGCGGATCTGGATAAGCTCGGATAATTCCACATTGATGCAAAGCATGCCGCGCATATGGCCGGTGGCATCGCGCAGGAAATAGCTCGAGGAGCGGCAGACTTTTCCCTCGCTATTGACCGCGCGGTACCCCGTCATCATAGGAACGGCCGCGGCGTCGCCCTGTTTCATGAACCAGAGCGCAAAGTCTGTGACCGGGCCGCCTAGTTCGCGGCCGGAAATGTGCCCATTGGCAATGGCGATGATGGATTTATCGGGTACATCGAGATCATGGAGCACGATTTCGGTGTTGGGGCCCATGGCCTGACCGAGGAAATCGACGAGTGGTATGTACTGCTCGAGGAAGTTTTCTTCGGGGGCATGGCTGCTAGAAAGATTCATCAGCTGAAGCATGTCCTTATAATTCCTGTCAGATTATTGATAAGGTACCACAAAGTAACGACAAAGGAGGCGAGTACCCGGCCGTGCCCAAGTACTCGCCTCCTTTTAGGGCGCTCTTTCCGGAGCCTAGGTTGCCGGCATTAACCACATACCGGGATAGGTGGGTGGACGGCAAGGGCGAGGCCGCCTTGTGAGGTTTCCCTGTACTTGGCGTTGATATCCTTGCCGGTGTTGTACATAGTCCAGATGACCTCATCGAGGCTGACACACGGCTTGCTTTCGCGGTCCAGGGCCATGCGTGCGCTGGTGATGGCGTCTACCGCCGCTACGGCATTGCGCTCGATGCAAGGGACTTGCACCTGGCCGAGGACCGGGTCACAGGTCAGGCCCAATTTGTGTTCCATGCCGATTTCGGCCGCCACGCAGACCTGTTCCGGCGTTGCCCCCATCAGTTGGGCCAACCCGGCCGCGGCCATGGAACAAGCGACGCCGATTTCTCCTTGGCAGCCTACTTCCGCACCGGAAATGGAGGCATTCATCTTGTAGAGCGCGGCGATGTGGTTGCAGGCGAAGATATAATCCGCGAACATGCTCGGGGTAACCGGCTCGACGAATTCATCGAAATAGGCCAGCACCGCAGGCACGACGCCGCATGCGCCGTTGGTGGGTGCGGTGACGACGCGGCCACACGCGGCATTTTCCTCCGAAATGGCCAGGGCAAACATATTCACCCAGCTCAAAATGTTGAGGCCATCGTGCGGGTCGGATTGTTCCAGCCTGCGCTTCAGGGCGGCGGCGCGGCGCGGTACGAGCAGGGCACCGGGGAGCGGGCCATCGGTGGTGGAGCCGCGCTTGATGCCGGTGTACATGACATCGCGGACCTTGCGCAGGTGCTCGTCGATGTCCTCGTCGCTGTGCAGCGCCCGTTCGTTGGCCCGACCGAGCTCCGGCAGCGTCATATTATTGGTTTCGCACAGCGCCAGTAGTTCTTCCGCGCTGGAATAAGCGAATGGAACGTCGACGGTATCTTGGCCGCGCATGGCGAAGTCTTCTTGCTTGACGATGAACCCGCCGCCTACCGAGTAGTAGGTCTTGTGCAGGATGTCTTCCTCGCCGGCAAAGGCGATAAGGCACATGCCGTTTTCGTGCATGGGGAGGTATTCATCGTGGAAGTAAAAGCCGCCGTCCTTGGGGAAGCTCACCGTGTGCGTGCCACCGAGCAGGAGCGTTTCGCTCTGGTTGACCTCTTTCATGAAGGCGGAGATGCCGTCGATATCGACGCTTTCTGGTTCTTCGCCGGCCAGGCCCAACAGGATGGCCTTATCGGTGGAGTGGCCCACACCAGTCAAGGACAGGGAGCCGTAGACGTTAGCCTGGACGCGGGTGACCTTATCCATGAGGCCTTTTTCTTTGAGCTCATCGACGAAGGCCTTGCCGGCTTTCATTGGCCCAAGCGTGTGTGAGCTTGAGGGGCCGATACCAATCTTGAACATATCGAAGATGCTGATGAACATGGTTTTCTCCTGGAAAATCCTGAGAAGCGGGTGCTGCTTAGAAAGCCTGCACGATGGAGTAGATGATGGTGGCGAGGGCAACGAGGCCCATGATGAAGACGAAGTAGTTGGAGGCCTTGCCCTTGAAGCGGGCGAGCGCTGGGACCTTGTGGATGGCGACCATCGGGATAAGGAACAGCATGATGGCGATGGTCGGGCCGCATAGGGTCTCAATCATGCCGAGGATGGAAGGATCCGCCCAGGCAACGAGCCATGCGGTAACCAGCATGAAGACGAGCGTGATGGTGTCGAGCTTGTGGCTGGATTCTGCATCATCTTTATTAGCATTCTTGCTGCCTTTGACAAGGAGGCCTTCGAAGCCTTCTGCAGCGCCCAAGTAGTGGCCCAAGAAGGACTTGGCTACGGCAATCATGGCGATGATGGGGGCAATCCACTGGATGACGGGGTTGTCAAAGTGGTTGGCCAGGTAAGACAAGATGGTGATGTTTTGTTCCTTGGCCTCGGCCATATCCGCAGGCGATAGGCTCAGCGCGCAGGAGAAGACGAAGAACATCACGACGACGACCATGAGGATTTCCGCGCGGAGCAAGATCTTGCGGGACTTGTATTCCGCGTACTTGCCGTAGGTCTGGCGGCGGTCGACGGCGAAGGAAGAAATCATGGGCGAGTGGTTGAAGGAAAAGACCATGACTGGGACCAAGAGCATCAAGGTAATGCCCATGCTGTGTCCAGAGGCTTCGCGTGCGACGCTGAGGTCGAAGCTGTCAAAGAGTGCGGTATTCCACTTGGGGATGAGGTACAGCGAGAGCAGCACCAAGATGCCGATGAACGGGTAGACCAAGTAGGACATGACGTGGACGACCACGTTTTTGCCCATGCGCACAACGAGGATGAGGCCGCCTACGAGGACAAGCGAGGTAAGCCAGCGATCTGGAGGGGTGATACCTAGCTGGTGTTCCAGGAAGGAGTTCACCGTGTTGGTGATGGTTACCGAGTACACCAACAGGATGGGGTAGACGGAGAGGAAGTAGAGGATATTCATCAACACGCCGGCTTTAACGCCGAAGTGTTCCTCCACGACGTCGGTGAGATCGCCGTCTGGCTTTGAGCTGGAGAGGACCAGGCGGGTCATGCCGCGGTGGGCCCAATAGGTCATCGGCAAGGCGACGACGGTCATGATAAGAAGCGGGATGATGCCGCCGATGCCCGCGTTGATGGGAAGGAAGAGCACGCCGGCACCAATGGCGGTGCCGAATAGGGAGAGCATCCATACGGTGTCTTCCTTATTCCACGCTGGGGCGCCTTCTTGCCCCGCAAAGGGGGTCTCTATGCCGTCAGCGGGTGGCTTTTCTTCTGCGGGTAGTTGTTCCGGAATCTGCGCGTCGTGTTCCGGGTGCTCGACTTGTCCGTGGCGCAAGAGCTTGTGGGACATTTTCTTTCCTCCTCTGCATGGGGTTGACCGAAGCTTGAGGGCTCCTGTCACCCTGGAGTGAGAAAATATTTTCTCTCACCAGCGTGCGCGGGCAAGGGCCTGAAATTAATCTTTCAGCTTGTATCCAGCCCATTCGCTTCGTTACACGTTAAGTATAAGCCCACGGTAATGCTGTTTGATAATAAATTATTACATTTTGAGTAGGTTAATTATCACTCTAAAAAAGCTTGCGCGGCACCCAGAGATATGCATTGTTGAACAAAGTGGGCGGTTGTGCGATCTGGCTCATAGATAGCCGCGGGCGTGGGCGGGCACTCGTGCAGGTAGGCGCCGGATAAAGAGAAAATGCGGGAGAAGAAATTAGGTCTCGACCAAAACCGTGAAGGGCCCCTCGTTGACGGACGATACGCGCATCATAGCCCCGAATTGGCCTGATTCGACCGCGATATTACGCTCGCGGAGTCGCTCGATGATGTACTCGATGACCGGCTCGGCCTCTTCTCCCGGGGCCGCATCGGCCCATGATGGGCGCCTCTCTTTGGCGGTGCGGCCATACAGCGTGAACTGACTGACCACCAAGACTGGGGCTCCGGCATCGGCAACCGATACTTCACCGTCTAGGATGCGCAGCTCCGCTATCTTGCGGGCCATCTTTTCTGCACGCGGTTTCCAATCGGCTAAATCCTCTCGGGAGACACCGACGAGGGCTAAAAGCCCACCCGTCTCAGGGCAGTCGATGGCGCCGACGGTCTCGCCCGCAACGGTGACGGCTGCTTCGGATACGCGGGTTAGGACTGCGCGCATGCTTGTATCTTCCTTTCCTGGCTATTCAGTGCTCTTCAGTGTTATTCGGCGCTAATCGGTGTAGGCAGCCGGGGAAGCGTCATCCTCGAGCAACAGATCGGCGGGGATGAGCAGGCCATGGCGAACCATATCGATGATGGCGGGAAGCGCGGCCGCGGTCAGTTCTGTCTCATCGAAGCCGTGCGCCACCGCATACAGGCCAACGGTCTCTCCAAGGTTGAGCCCGTGGGGAGAAAGGCCAGCTACGATTGCTGCCAAGTGTTCATCGACTTCGTGGCTCCACCGGGACCATCGGTACGCGTCAGGCGGATAACCGCCCGGCTAAATCCTTGTTTATTATCGGTATCGGCCACACTGACTTCTTCTTTCGCCACCTGTGGGCGCACCTGGAAGTGCTTTCCCTCCAGCTCACCAGGAACCAAGTCGCGCAGCCATGCCACGCGGGCGAAGTATTCCTCCACCTCGGGTCCCAATGGGTCGCTAAAGTACTGCGGCATTTCTTCAGCCAAGATATCGGAGGGTGCGGCTTCGGCAATTTTTTGGATGGCGACGAACCCAAACCCGATACCCGTGACATCGTGATGGTGGAAATGATCCAGCCAGGCCTTAGAGCGCGCCTTGCCCTCGTCGCTGCGCACATCCAACGATTCATCCTTCAGCCACGTGGATACGTAGAGGGAAGGATCGGCGACATCCCGCTGAATGATCCAGGCAGCCACACCCTTATCCGGCAGCCACGAGGCCACGCGCTGCTGCCAAGTCTGCCCACCGGTATGCACCCAGGCGGCGAGCAAATGCGCGGTTCCGCCCGGGGCGAGGTGGTCAACGGCCTGAGAAACAACCAATTCGCTTGCCCCATCCAAGTTCAAGCCAGAATCGCGATAGACATGGCCCACCTCGGGAAGGCCAACGACGAACGGGGGATTGGCCACGATGCGGTCAAAGGTGCGCCCCGCAACGGGCTCGAACCACGAGCCCTCTACAAGCTCTACCTCTGTACTAGCCCCCGCGGCAGCGACGGTGGCGCCGGCCAAATCAAGCGCGCGCCGGTGGACATCTGTCGCGGTAATGCTGCGCGCGCACTCGAGCTGACCCAACAATTGCACTCCCGAACCGGTGCCCAGATCGAGCACCGTTGATACCGGGCTTACCGGCGTCGATTGCAAGAGTGAGAGGCTTGCCGCCCCGACACCCAAGACGTGATCCGCGCCGGGGACGTGGCTCACCAGCGAGGCATCGACATCGGAAAAGACGAGGCGGTTGGAGCCGACGATGATATGGGGCCGGATATCGAGGGCAATGTAGATGCTGCCGCAATCATCGGAAAGCGCCACGCCGGCATCTAGGAGCTTGGCGGCAAGGCGGGCCCCGAGGGCATCGGCAAGCAGCGTGGCAGGCAGATGCTCATGCAGCAGGAAGAAGCGGATGAGCGTATCCAGCTTGGTATTGCCGGCGGTGCCGCGCGCCACCGCGGCAGGCTCACCGCGGTAGAGGGCCTCCGTAAGCTCCGGGCCCAAATGCCCCGCTAAACCATCGGTAGTAAAACCGGCCTGCGAAAAAGCCTCCGCTAGCTCTGGGGCAAGATCGCGCACCGCGGCGGCATCGAAATGAGGGCCAAAGGACGTCATGCTGGGAGAAGATCCTTTCCAGTCGTGCTATTCATGCGGGTTATGCGCCTAATCGGAGGCAGTATCGTCATGGTCAATAACGGAATGCTGAGATTCGATTGCCTTGGAGCCGCCGCGGGAAATCTGTTGGTTCTGATACTGCGAATATAGCTGACGATTCATCGCGGGTTTATAGACATTTTTATCGCGCTTGTCCTTCTTCTCCCCGCGGCTATTGCCAATGACCACGGCAATCCACGGCAAAGGAAAGGTCACGCCCACGATAATCGCCGCGAGCAGCCACCAATGCAGGTATAAAAAGACCCCGGCAATGAGCAGGGACGGCACGCGCAGGAATTGGAAAAATCCGTACCACAGCTCCCGGCGCCTGCGATCTTGTGCGGGCGAGAGCTTGGCATCCGTGATGAGAAAACGTTCCTTTTTGCCAAACACTTAAATTACGCACCTCCCTGGAGCGCGGCGCGTAACCCTACAAGAGGGGAGAGGAGAGCCGGCAATGGAGTGCGTAGAGTGTGCATATTCTCCAAGAGTAGACGCATGACTCGCAAAGTTCGATGCAGATGCGGCAAAATGGGGTGCGTGACTACGACTACGAAGACAATTGAACGGCCAGATATTCGTGAAGACACTTCGACGACGGATAATGACACGCCGAAGTTCTTCCACTACGTCAAAAAGGATCAGATACTCGATTCCGCGGTCAACGGCAAGTACGTCGTTGCCCTGTGCGGTGAGACCTTCCCGGTAACCAAACAAGCAAAGCCGGGCTCGCCGGTATGCCCCGATTGCGAACGCGTTTTTAAGGGTCTCCGCCGCAAGTGAGGACGTTTAAGAAGACGAACCTCCGCGCGTGGCAGCAATCAGCCCTCGATAAATTCCTCGCCACCAAGCCACAAGACTTTATGGCCGTGGCGACCCCAGGTGCGGGTAAGACCACCTTTGCTCTGCGCATCGCGACGGAACTCATGGAAGATCGCACGGTAGAGCGCGTCATCGTTGTGGTGCCGACCGAGCACCTGAAGACGCAGTGGTCTGCCGCCGCCGCGCGGGTGGGCTTGGCCTTGGATCCTGCCTTCACGAATTCCTCTGCGGTCAACCCCAGCATGGATGGCATCGTGGTGACCTATGCCCAAGTGGGCATGCACCCATTCAAGCACCGCGCCGTTGCCTCCGCGCGGCGCACCTTGGTGATCTTGGACGAGATCCACCACGCCGGTGATGCCAAAAGCTGGGGCGATGGCGTCAAGGAGGCCTACGACGACGTCAACCACCGCCTCGCGCTGACCGGTACGCCGTTTCGCTCCGATGAATCACCCATCCCCTTTGTGCGCTATGAGGACGATGGGGAAGGCCACAAGGTCTCGCGCGCCGACCACACTTACGATTACGGCGATGCGCTTGCCGATGGCGTCGTGCGCCCCGTCGTCTTCTTGTCCTACTCCGGCGAGGCGCGCTGGCGGGACTCCGCCGGGGAGGAGCACTCCGCGCGCCTGGGTGACATCATGAACGTGGAACAAACCGCGCGCGCCTGGCGCACCGCGCTCGATCCCAAGGGCGAATGGATCCCCGCCGTGCTGCAGGCGGCGCACACCCGCCTCATGCAGATGCGGCGCAATATGCCGGATGCCGGCGGGCTCGTGCTCGCTTCCGATACCACCACCGCCCGCGCCTACGCGAAAATCCTCAAGCAACTCTCCAATACCCCAGTCTCGGTCATTTTGTCCGATGACCCAGGCTCCTCGGACCGCATTCAAGAATTTGCGGACTCCACCGATGAATGGATGGTTGCCGTACGCATGGTGTCCGAGGGCGTTGACGTGCCCCGCCTCGCGGTGGGCGTTTACGCCACCTCCGCGTCAACCCCCTTGTTCTTCGCCCAGGCAATCGGCCGCTTCGTGCGCTCCCGCATGCCGGGTGAAACCGCCTCGGTATTCCTGCCCTCCGTCCCCGTGCTGCTCGGCCTTGCAGAGCACATGGAAAAATCCCGCGACCACGTCCTGGGCAAAGAAAAGACCGAGAAAGAAGGCTGGGACGACGAGCTACTCGAGCAGGCAAACCAGAAAAAGACCGAACCGGACATGCTGGAAAAGTCCTACGAGTCCTTAGGCGCCGAAGCCGAATTCTCTGGCCTGCTCTATAACGGATCGCAGTTTAATACCGGCGATATGACCTCTGATGAAGAAGCCGATTTCCTTGGCATCCCCGGGCTCCTCGATGCCGACCAGGTCAAAGACCTACTGCGCAAGAAGCAATCCGAGGAAATGGACCGTCGCGAGGCTGAGGAAAAAGCGCGCCGGGCAGCCGAGGCAGAAGAGGCCCACCGCCGCAAGATTTACGGCATGGGTCATGCGCCCGCCGCGAAGCAGCAAGAGTCCGATTCCGCAGAGGAAACCGGTGTGGTGGATGAGCTCGGCGCGCTGCGCAAGGAGCTCAACACGGTGGTCTCCATCGCTGCGCAAAGCTCTGGCCGGCCGCACGGTGCCATCCATACCGAGGTCCGCAAGGCCTGCGGTGGGCCGCCCACCGCGTTATGCAGCGCGGACCAACTGCGCGAGCGCATCAATTACTTGCGCAAGTGGTAGCGTGCCTCCTTGTGGCTGGTTGGCTGCTGGCCGGCTAGCTGGCGGCGCGCCGCTGTCGCCGCGCCAGCCCCGCAGGAGGGTAGTAGGCACATTAAAAGGCCGCACCACGGTGGTGCGGCCTTAATGCTGTGCGGGGCGGGCGATCTAGTTAGTCGAGATAATCGCGCAATACCTGCGAACGAGAGGGGTGGCGCAGCTTCGACATCGTCTTGGACTCGATCTGACGGATGCGCTCGCGGGTAACGCCGTAGACCTGGCCGATCTCGTCTAAAGTGCGCGGCATGCCATCGGTAAGCCCGAAGCGCAGGCGCACGACGCCAGCTTCGCGCTCAGACAACGTGGTCAGCACGTCCTGGAGCTGGTCCTGCAGCAACGTGAAGGACACGGCATCGACGGCGATGACGGCCTCAGAGTCCTCGATGAAGTCACCCAACTGAGAATCGCCCTCATCACCGATGGTCTGGTCCAGCGAGATGGGCTCACGCGCATACTGCTGAATTTCCATCACCTTTTCTTCGGTGATGTCCATTTCCTTTGCCAGCTCCTGCGGGGTGGGCTCGCGGCCCAAGTCCTGCAGCAGCTCGCGCTGGATGCGGCCCAGCTTGTTGATGACCTCCACCATGTGAACCGGGATGCGGATGGTGCGGGCCTGGTCAGCCATTGCGCGGGTAATGGCCTGGCGGATCCACCACGTGGCGTAGGTAGAGAACTTATAGCCCTTGGTGTAGTCGAACTTTTCCACCGCACGGATAAGGCCCAAGTTGCCTTCCTGGATAAGGTCCAAGAAAGCCATGCCGCGGCCGGTATAGCGCTTGGCTAAGGAGACCACAAGGCGAAGGTTGGCTTCCAACAGGTGGTTCTTAGCCTTGCGCCCGTCCCTTGCGATGCTGCGCAGGTCGCGCTTTTCCATGGGGGAGAGCTTGGCAGCCTTATCGCCCTCCGCGCGAGCCTTTTCCATCTCGTCCATGCGGTGCTGCGCGTACAGGCCAGCCTCGATGCGCTTTGCCAAAGAGACCTCCTGCTCAGCATTCAGCAGGGCAACCTTACCGATCTGCTTGAGGTACGCACGCACGGAGTCGGCGGAGGCGGTCAGCTGAGCATCCTTGCGTGCCTGGCGCAGGGCGACGGATTCTTCCTCATCCCAGACCGAGGATGTATCTTCTACTTCGTCCTCGTCTTCTTCTTCGCCCAACTCTTCCTGAATATCGTCTTCATCGAGGTCAGTGGGGGCATCGAATTCGTCCTCTTCGATGTCCTCATGGGTGGGGTCGAAGTCGACGTCTTCCGCAGGGGTGTCTTGCTCAACGGCGTCGAGCTGATCCTCTGCGTCCTCAGCTTCCGACGGTGCTTTCTCCGCGGAGTTTGCGGGGGAGTCTTGCGGTTCCGCCGCAGAGGCTCGCACGGTCTTTTTGACAGCTTTCTTGGCTGATTTCTTCGCTGACTTCTTGGCGGTCTTCTTAGCCGTTTTCTTGGCAGTCTTTTTCGCCGTCTTTTTAGCTGTCTTCTTGGCGGTTTTCTTCGCCGTTTTCTTTGCCGTCTTTTTGGCGGTCTTCTTTGCAGGAGTAGATGCCTCGACAGACTTATCGTCCTCGCCGAGTGCCTGGTCTGAAGAATCAGTGGCTGCCACGTACGCCCTTTCGACTTACTACTTGATGGGAATAGCTCACCGCACCCGCACAGGGTGGCAATAGCATTAAGAAATGCTAGCGGGTGTAGGCCTTATGCAGGTCAGACACGCCCGAGAGCCATGCAATTTTGGATCGACCGCCCAGTATAGGCGATTTTTGCACAATGCCGGTAGATAGGGTTACTGCAACGGCGATTTTATGGCTCTAGGCCTTCTAATACCGCCATCGCTGCACCTACAATACCCGCACGATTTTGCAACTGTGCAGGCATTACGGGGGTATCAATAGTTAAGTGGGGGCCCCATTTGTGGAATTTGCGAGATATGCCACCCCCGATGAGGAAAGCCTGGGGATTAAATAATTTCTCGTATTCCTGCAGCACACGATTGAGCCGAGGCGCCCACTCCTTGTACTTCAGTCCTTCGCGTTCCTTGGCGGCGGAGGACGCAATCGCCTCGGCCTCGTCAGTTCCCACCATGAGGTGGCCAAGCTCAGTATTGGGGAAGAGCTGACCGTTGAGGAAGAAGGCTGACCCGATGCCGGTTCCCAGCGTCAAAAAGATGACGGATCCGGTTTTGGCCAACTCGTTTCCATACGCGACTTCCGCAAGGCCTGCGGCATCGGCATCATTTAAGACCACAAAGTCAACGTCTAGATAACGCGAAAACAACTCGGTGGTATCCACGCCTATCCACTCAGGTGAGATATTGGCAGCGGAGTGCACCGTGTGGTTCGACACCACCGAGGGCAAGGTGATGCCGACGGGCTTGTCCCACTCTTTTTCGCGCACAATTTGGGCGACCACCGTGGCTACCTCATGTGGTGTGGATGGCTGTGGGGTAGGGATCTTCAGCCGCGGGCCCACGAATTCACCGTTTTTGAGGTCGACTTCTGCGCCCTTAATGCCTGAGCCGCCGATATCGATGCCAAATGAGTGGCCAGTATGAGTAGTCATGCTCGCAAGTGTAGAAGAAGGCACAATGGTTGGCATGGATCATGACATAGATTTTCTGCAGCTGCGAGATTTTGCGGAATCTACCGCCGTGCGCGCGGCCGCACTTATCCGCACGCACCGCGCCGACTTGGTTGCTGGAGACGGTATTGCGGCACATACCCAGACAAAATCGAGCGCCGTCGACCCGGTGACGGAGGTCGATACCGCCACCGAGGAGTTTATTACGCGCACGATTAAGGAAAGCCGCCCTGGCGATGGCCTATTAGGTGAGGAAGGCGCGAGCTTCGACGGGACGACCGGGGTCAGGTGGATTGTGGACCCCATCGACGGCACGGTCAATTTCCTTTACGGCATTCCGGACTACGCGGTCTCCATCGGCGCGGAATACGATGGCCGCCTGGTAGCAGGCGCTGTGGTCAATGTGGCGCGGGGGCAGGTGTATTCCGCAGCGGCCGGCGAAGGTGCCACGGTTGCCACTGCGGATGGCACGCGGTCTTCGCTACGGTGCGGTGAACAAGATGACCCCGCGCTTTCCTTGGTTGCGACGGGATTTGGCTATGGCGCACAGCGGCGCAAGCAACAGGCGGAGCTGCTGACCAAGTTGCTGCCGCAGGTCCGCGATATCCGCCGCATTGGAGCAGCCGCCCTCGATCTGTGCCGCGTGGCCGAGGGGAGCGTAGATGCCTATTTTGAGCACGGCATTAACGCTTGGGATTTTGCCGCCGGTGCTCTCATTGCCCGCGAGGCGGGTGCGAAGGTCCATCACCCAGGGCTGGACAAGGGGTCCGCTGATGGTGAATTAACCTGGGCCGCGGGGGTGAATTTGGCACCCGCATTTGAGGATCTTTTGGCAGGACATGGCGCTAAGGAAGCGATGCGGGGGTGAAGGATCTTAGAATTTCTTAGCAGCGGGATGACATATCGGTGTTTGTCCTTTACTATGCGCGATCGATAAACAACTATTCCTAAAGCAAATCGACTTATAGGGGCGTGCAGTATGGCCACCGATTATGACGCACCGCGCCGCGGTGCAGAAGACGAACTTGAAACTGACTCTTTAGAGGGACTGAAAGCAGCTGAACCCGAAAGCAACGGCATGGATGACGATGGCGAAATCGTCGAAGCATTCCAACCGCCATCAGTTGACCTCACCGGCGAAGAGCTCAACGTACAGGTCGTTCCCCGTCAAGAAGACGAATTTACCTGCGGCTCCTGCTTTTTGGTCCAGTCCAATAAGCGTTATTCGCACGAAGAAGATGGCATGCCCATCTGTAAGGATTGTGCCTAAGCAGCCAGTATTGGCCTAGCTAGCCGTTACTGCGCACAACCCAAATAAAGATTCACCCCCGCCGCAGTTTGCACAGGCAAACGCGGCGGGGGTGAAGTTTTCCTTTTTAGCAGACACCCAATGTGCGCGGGACCTAACTCCCTGGGACTTCTCTTTTCGGGGGCAGGCCCCCTCAGCTATCCTGTTCTATCTAAGGCTGCTCGTCATTGCTCTTCTTATCCGGTGTGCTCCCTTGCTTTCGTCGCTTCTCCCATAGATATCGACGAACCAAGAAGATGGGCAGCACTAGAACGAAGTAAAAAGCCATGTATCCCACTACATGAAGGACGATGCCGTCAGAGCTCACTTCGCTCCAAGAGACTCCTTCCACGTTGGAGGAGGACACTCCCCGCCAACCGGTTACTTGACTGACGTAGAATTCAGCGATGACCATGAGCGGCAGTATCACGAAGGAAAACCACCACGGAGGTATCCAGGGTTTCCCATCTTTCTGAGTTCTGCCTAAAGCTCCTCCGAAACCCATGAAGCTTAAGCGTGCTGCTCCGGTAGGAAGGCGCGGAGCAGTTGGTCTGGATCTTTCGAGGCAATGAGCCAATATGGGGTGTCATCCTCAGGATCATTGAGGACCATCATGGCGTGCTCGTCAATCCAGGCATGAGAGACCAAGAATGCGGCCGGATCGAATTGCGGGCCCAGCGCGTTATGGCGAGCAGACTTTGGAACGGTAATCGAACGAGAGACAACCTCATTGGGTAGCTGTGCGTCTTTGACGAGCAGCCACCGCGTTCCATCTTCATCTTGTTCTACTTGAACAACGGTCCCAGACCACGTGATGAGCACCCAGATAGCGATGGCGCCGAGCAGGACTGCGGGAATGATGGTCCACCACACAGAGCGGTTGAGACCTGCCGTAGCTGAGGTTAAAGCCACAACGATGGCTGCAAAAATCCAGAAGTACCACGGCACCCATTGGCGTTCGCGATACAACACTTTCGGGGCAGCGGGTTGAGGAGCAGAAATATCAGACACGCCTAGGCATTCTAGTCCACTCCACGCACAGAATGAACCGACTGGGGCAGGTAGGATTGGCTAAGTGACTGATTCGAATTCGCTACCGCAGGAACAAACGCCAGTAGGAGACGTCAAAATTAAGCGCCTCGATAAAGAGCTGCCGATGCCATTTCGGGCGCATCGGGGTGACGCCGGCGCCGATCTTTACGCTGCCGAGGCGCTTACCCTCCAACCTGGCGAACGCGCCCTCGTCGGCACCGGTATTGCCATGGCCTTGCCGCTGGGCACCGTGGGATTAATTCACCCGCGATCCGGACTGGCAGCTAAACATGGGCTGTCCATTGTCAATACGCCGGGTACCGTGGATGCTGACTACCGCGGGGAGATCAAGGTGTGCCTGATTAACCACGATCCCCACACCCCGATCGAGATCGAGCGCGGCATGCGCATCGCTCAACTCGTGGTACAGCGCGTAGAACTAATGGATTTTAGCGAAGTAGAAGACTTGGATGAGACCGTCCGCGGTACCGGCGGCTACGGATCAACCGGCGTATAGGAAGGATTACAAAATGGGCATTTGGCCATTTGGCAAAAAGAAAAACGATGACGGCCGGAAAGAAGAGCCGGAAAACCCTCAACAATCGCAGCCACAAGAGCCTGCCGCTGATTCCGCAGGATCGGCTTCGGCTGAATCGAGTTCCTTTGCATCCGTAAAAGATACGGCTGCCGACGCCGCCGCAGCCTCGGGACAGGTGCCAACGGAGTTTGCCCACGACGCCGTAAATGGCGAAACCGGCCCCTTTGATGGCGATTCCGTCAATATCGAAGACTTTGACTTCTCTGATTCTTCCATCGGAATCTTGGACCTTGGCTCGATGCGCATCCCGCTGCCAAAGGATTCCCAAGTCCAGGTAGAAATGGGCGAACAAGGCCCGAAGATGCTGCACATTGTCACGAAGGCGGGCCGTATTACTCCCGTTGCCTTCGCAGCGCCGCGAAAGCCTGGCCAGTGGGCAGAATCCGTGGAAGAAATCAAGGAAGGCATGAGCCGCGATGGGCTATCCGTCACCACGGAGCAAGGCCCTTGGGGGCTGGAGATCGTCGGCAAGAATGACAACGGTCAGCTCCGCGTCATTGGCGCCGAAGGCCCGCGGTGGATGATGCGCTTGACTCTTGCGGCACCTACCGGCCTTGAAGAGGATTTGGCGCAGATCGCGCGCGATGTAGCATCGCGCACCTTTGTCTACCGCGGTGAGGATCCTATTTTGGCGGGCAACGCACTGCCGGTCATCATGCCCAAGCAGCTGGTGGAGCAGGTCAAACAAGCCATGGAAAAGCGCCAGCAGGAACAAGCAGGCGCAAATTCCCAGGCGCAGGCGGCCCAAGGCCACCCAGAAAACGGGGTAGGCGGCCCCGATCCCGCAGCTGAGGCGGAAGCCGAAAAGCAGCTGCGCGATTTGGGCGCGCAGCCACGCAAGGGGGAGAATGAATCTCCTACACATGACAAAGACAAGGGGTCTAACCCCGATTCCGATAAGTAAGTAAAGCAGAACGCTACGTGAGTAACTCTTTGCCGGAGCCGCAGGCTCCTCAGCTAGGCGACGACCAGGACCGCGATAATGAGCCAACTCTGTTGGAACAAATGGGAGGCCTTCCCGGCCTGGTTGCGGCCACGTTGCCCATTGTCGTCCTTATTCCAGTTAATAGCCTTTACGGCCTTACCCCAGCGCTCATCTCCGCGCTGGGTGTGGCGGTAGTGATCGCGATCTGGCGCATTGTTCGCAAACAGACCATCCAGCCGGCCATTTCTGGCCTTATCGGGGTGGCCATTTGCGCCGCCATCGCCTGGTTTACCGGCGATGCCAAAGGCTACTTCTTATACGGCATTTGGATGTCGCTGGCCCTGTTTATCGCCGCGGCGCTATCCATCCTTTTCCGGTGGCCGGCCGTTGGCGTTATCTGGAAGGGCTTGAACGGCGATGATATGGCCTGGCAAAAGGTAAAGCTTGCGCGCAGGGCGTATTCCATCGCCACCGCTGGGTGGGCCGTCATCTTCTTGGCGCGGTTTATCATCCAGCGGGCGATTTATGATGCTGGGGAGACGACCGCCTTGGGCATTACCAGGATCGTCATGGGCTGGCCCTTGACACTGTTGGTGACCGCATTAACCGTGTGGATGGTGCGCCGCGCAGATGCCGCAGTAGAAGCGGCAGAAAATGCCGGGCTTGCCACAAGTTCAGATCGCAGTACACAAGAGTTCGAGGCAGAAAATGAATGAGCCAGCACTATCTCGCGGAGACACCCTGGAAGTCACCATCGACCGCATGGCGCATGGTGGACTTGGCATTGGCCACGCCCCGGACGGGCGCGTCGTCTTTGTCCCTCGGGCTTTTCCGGGGGACACGGTCCGCGCAACCGCGGGTAAGGTGAAAAAGTCCTTTATCAAGGGCGAGCTCGATAGCATAGTTGCTGCGGGTGAGCTGCGCGTACCCAGTAGCTGTCCCGCAGCAGAGCTAGGCGCCGGGTGCTGCGATTTTGCCGAGTTGGATCCCGCAGCGGAACCAGCCATCGAGATGGGCGTTCTCCGCGAACAGTTGCGCCGCAGCGGCATAGAAGGGCTCGAATCCCTCGCTATTGAACAACACGACCTGCCGCCGGTACGAGGCTGGCGGACGAGGGTCCGGTTGGGCGTCGACAAGCAAGGCCGCGCCGGATTGCGGAAGTACCGCTCGAATGAGCTGGTGACTTCTGTCGGTTGTACCCAATTAGCAGATGGCTTGATTGATGGTTTGGTAGGCGACGGTGCGCGGCGTTTTACCCCGGGGGCTGAAATTGTCGCGGTTCTCGATGGCGCGGGTAACCGGCATGTGGTGGAAACACGTAAGGCCCCGCGGGGCAGGCGCGTGGAGACCATTCGCGAGGTCATCGAGGGCTCTGGCACCGTGGTCGAACACGTCAATGGCCGCGTGTTTTCCTTTCCTGCCACGGCCTTTTGGCAAGCGCATGTGGCGGCGCCGGAACTCTATAGCGCTGTGGCGGGGCAGTGGCTGGCCGGCCGGGATTACCAGCACAAGACCGCCTGGGACTTGTACGGCGGGGTCGGATTATTCGCGCCCGCGTTGTCTGATGCCACCGGTGGAAAAGTCATTTCCGTGGACTATTCGCCCGCGGCAACGGCGTCTACACAGCCGGGGCTGCGCGATATCGATATCGCAGTAAAATCCGCCAGGGTAGAACAAGTTGCAGCGCAATTGCCCCAACCTGGTGCCGTGGTGCTCGATCCGCCGCGAACTGGGGCGGGCGAGCAGGTTATCCGCGCCGTGGCGGGGGCAAAGCCGCAGGCCGTGGTGCATGTGGGATGCGATCCTGCCACCTTTGCCCGCGATCTATCCCTGTGGCACCGCGCTGGGTACAAGCCTGAGAAAATGGCGCTAATCAATGCCTTTCCTGGCACCCATCACTTTGAGGTTATCGCTCTTATTACCCCAGATAAGGAAGCGAATAAGTCGGCGCAGGACGCCGTTTAACGCGAAAATACCTCGCCTGAAGTATAGAGCCGATATAAAAGAAAATACGGACCACGGGTACGGTGGATAGGAAGAACTAAGCACAGAAGGAGTTGAAGGCCGCTCCATGACTATCTTGGATACCATAAACTCGCCGCAAGACCTGAAGGCACTGCCTGCAGATAAGTTGGAGGAACTTGCGGCGGATATTCGCCAGCGCCTCATCGATAAGGTATCGGTGACCGGTGGGCACTTGGGGCCCAATTTGGGCGTGGTGGAATTGACCATTGCGCTGCACCGGGTCTTTGATTCCCCGCGCGAGCCCATCATCTTCGATACCTCCCACCAGTCTTATGTGCACAAGATGCTCACTGGCCGCACGGCCCAATTCGATACCCTGCGCCAAAAGGGCGGCCTGTCCGGTTATACGGACCGCGGTGAGTCCGAGCACGACTGGACAGAATCCTCGCATGCTTCCGCCTCGCTATCGACGGTGGATGGACTCTCTAAGGCCTTCAAGATTCGCGGGGAAGGCCACCGCAACGTCATCGGCATCGTCGGCGATGGCGCCTTGACCGGCGGCATGTGCTGGGAAGCGCTCAATAATATCTCTGAAGATAAAAAGCGCAATGCGGTCATCGTGGTCAACGACAACGGCCGCAGCTATTCGCCCACGATTGGCGGCATTTCTGAAAACCTGGGGCGCATTCGTTCCCAGCACGGCTACGACGAGCTCATGGAGCAGGGCAAGCGCCGCCTGAAGTCCATGGGGTGGGTAGGCGAGCGTGCCTTTGATGCACTCCACGCCATGAAGGAAGGCGTCAAGTCCACCGTCTTGCCCACGGAGATTTTCCCTGAGCTGGGCATTAAATACATTGGTCCCATTTACGGCCATGACATCGATGGTTTGGTGCATGCGCTTTCCTATGCCCGCGATTATGAGGGCCCCATCATCGTGCATGTGGTCACGGAAAAAGGCCACGGGTTCGCGCCTGCGGTCAATGAGCCGAAGGATCAGATGCACTCGACGGGCGCTATCGACCCAGTGACCGGCGTTGCCAAGGGCACCAAGCAGCCGGGGTGGACGGCCGCATTTTCTGAAGAATTGATTGCGGCGGCGGAAAAGCGCGATGACATCGTTGCAATCACCGCAGCCATGGCGGGTCCTACGGGGCTGGCCCCCTTCCAGGAGCGCTTCCCGGATCGGTTCTTTGACGTGGGCATCGCCGAGCAGCATGCGATGGCCTCTGCCTCCGGTTTGGCTTTGGGTGGGATGCACCCCGTGGTGGCTGTGTATTCCACGTTCCTCAACCGGGCCGTGGATCAAGTCATCATGGATATTGCCTTGCTCAAGCTGCCGGTGACCATCGTGCTCGACCGCGCCGGTGTGACGGGCTCTGATGGCGCCTCCCACAACGGCATTTGGGATATGTCCTTAATGAGCATCGTCCCAGGTATGCACATCGCCGCCCCGCGCGATGGTGCGCGCCTGCGCGAGCTCTTCCACGAGTCGCTGGACATTGATTCTGGGCCCTCGGTTGTCCGGTTCCCCAAGGGAAACTTGCTGCCCGATATGGAAGCCGTGGATACGCTTGCCGATGGCGTCGATATCCTCTACTACGGCGAGGCCGACGCGGGCGAAGATATCCCCGAGGTCCTCATCGTTTCTATCGGTGCGATGTCCGCGCGCAGCATCAAGGCAGCGCAAGAGCTGGAGAAGCAGGGTCTTAACGTCACGGTTATTGACCCACGGTGGGTCGCCCCGGTGGCTAGTTCCGTTATCGCTATGGCGGCAGATCACGATCTGGTGGTGACGGTAGAAGACGGCCTCATTCGCGGCGGCATCGGGTCCATGATTGCTGAGGCTCTTGGCGCGGCCGAGGTGGATACCCCAGTCCGCCGCCTCGGCGTTCCTGGGTATTTCCCCAAGCACGGCTCCCGCGGCGAGGTATTGGAAGAGTTCGGCCTAAGCCCAGAGCTCATTTCTGCATCGATTACCGAGTGGGTAGAAAACCTGACCGCTTAATGCGGCTGGGAAAATAGGCTCGCGATCAACGCTGGTGCAACGAGGTTCACCTGCCACGACCGCGCGCCTTCGTGCTCTAGGAAGGCGGGCACGTCGCCTGGCTGGCTGATGGTTCCGCTCCCGCCAATGGCCGCCCACACGGTGGCGCGGAGGATAGCGGGGCGAAGCAGCAGCTCCGATGGCAACCCGAGTTCTTCGGCGATATTCCCAACGGCGGCGCGGATCTGCTGATAATCCTCCCACAGTTCTGGATACTCCCTGGACCACACCGATTTTGAAGGAACGGTTCTTTCCTCATGAAGCGGGCCCGGGCGCCCGCGCGGTGGAATATTCTGGGACTGCTGCACGGCCAGCAACCAGCGGTGCGCGACGCCTTTGCTCCGCCGCGGAAACCCCTTGATGCGGGTGAGCTGCGGCTGCGTGCTGGGCTGGATCCGGGCTATCTCTACCAGTACCTTATTGGGCAGCACGCGCCCCGGCGCGGTATCGGTTCGCCGGCTAATATCATCGCGCAGTTTCCACAAAGACTGAGCCGCGGCGCGCTGCTTCCCATTCTTTAAGCTCGATACTCCCTTGATATCGCGCCAAGAGCCTGGCTGCGGGGCGGTGTCGTGTGCATGCTTGGCGACGATCGCCGCGCACTCCTCCAGCATCCACTCCAGCTTTTCTTGTTCAGCCAAGATATCGCGCAGCGTCGTGGCTAGTTCCAGCAGGAGCTCGACATCGAGCGCGGCATAAGCGCGCATTTCTTCACTCAACCGCGGGATGGACCAGTCATCGTCGCCGTGGCCTTTCTCCAGCTGGACATCGAAAAGCTCCGCGATAATGGCGCCCAAATTGGTGCGGTGAAAGCCGGCAAACCGGGCGGCTAATTCCGTATCGAAGATGGTGCCGGGGAAAAGCCCCAACCACCCAAGAGAGGGGAGATCCGAGGGGGCGGCGTGAATGATCCAGTGCTGCCCATTGAGCACTGGGGCCAGCGCCTGGGTTAACTCCGCGCGGTGGCCTTCTGGGGCGAAGAGCATCGTCCCAGCGCCGCGCCGACGTATCTGGATGAGAAAGGCGCGGTCATCATATCGGTAGCCTGAGGCGCGCTCGGTATCGATGGCAAAGGCCCCGGTACCCGCCTGCAACCGCGCGGCGGCCTCGGCAAATTCCGCCGGGGTGGATAAAACCTTCGGAATACCCTCTTTCGGACGCTCCCGAAATTCCACCATCTTAGCGGCCGAGCTCAGTAACGCCTTCAGGCGGCAGGCCCGCGACGTTGGCTAATACTTGTGCAAAGGCCTGCACGTGCGGTGCTAAATCTAGTCCCTCCGCTGTCCACGAAGCGCGCATTTCAATCTGATAAGCGCGCGGGGGACCGCCGATCTCCCCGAAGCGGACCGAGGCGGTGGAGGTGACGGTGCCGCCGAGGTTGGTAAGCTCTGCACCCTCTTTTTCTAAGCCTTCATTGAGCCACTGCCAGGCGACGTCCGGCAGCAGCGGATCTCCTGCAACCGAATCATCCATATCGGCCTGGATATACGCCACCAAGCGCATAGCGCCCTCCCAGGCCTCTTCTGCACCCGGGTCATGGAGGAGGATGAGGCGTCCGAAGGCATCGCCCTCTGAATCGGTGGCAATTATATCGGGCTCCTCTTCCGTGCCCACCTCGAGGCCAATGGCGTGGCTAAAGGGGGCTAGCCGCTGCGGTGGGCGAATGGACCCGAGGCTAATCTCAGGGCGAAGAGTGGCCGCGTGCATGGACTCTACCGCCTGAGTAAAAGCCGGTGGCGTCGTCGGCTCTTGTGCCTCATCGTTGCGGCGTAGGGAGGTAAAGGTTGCGCCATCTCCGGAGTTGCCTCCGGCATTCTTACCGGCGCTGGGCGTGGTCGATTCGGAATTACTCACCTTGATAAAGCTATAGTTTCGCTACCTTGAGCTGGCGGAGGCGCGCCGATAGTGGGAGGCACACAGGGGAGAGGGATGACAATCGGTGTAACTCCAACTTATGATGGATTTGTCCGAATATTCGAATAAGCTTCTGCAAAGGAGAAGGCAATGGCGAAGCTCGATTTCAAGGAACTCAACGAGGTACAGCAGTACTCCCAACACGCCGTTTTTAAGGTGATCCCAGGCGGCCTGGGCACCGAGCGCGAGGAGATCATCTCCCAAGCCCAAGAATTCTTTGCGGAGCTAGAAAAGGACAATAAGGTCACCGTTCGCGGCGTCTACGATCTGACCGCGATGCGCGATTCCGCAGACTTCATGATCTGGTGGCACGCCGAGGAATTTTCCGATATCCAAAAGGCCTTTGGCGATTTCCGCCGAGAGACCACTTTGGGCCAGGTAAGCGAGGTGACCTGGATTGGAAACGCCTTGCACCGGCCGGCCGAGTTCAATAAATCCCACCTGCCTTCCTTCATCATGGGGGAAGAGCCCAAGGAGTGGATTTCCGTCTACCCATTCGTGCGTTCGTATGACTGGTACACGATGGAAGAAGAAAAGCGTCGCCGCATCCTGATGGAACACGGCATGCAGGCACGCGACTACCCCGACGTGCGCGCCAATACGGTGCCGGCATTCGCGCTCGGTGACTACGAGTGGGTGCTAGCCTTCGAGGCCGACGAGCTGCACCGCATCGTGGACCTGATGTACAAGATGCGCTATACCGAAGCCCGCCACCACGTTCGCGAGGAAATTCCTTTCCACACCGGACGCCGCGTAAAAGACATCGCGGAACTCATCAAGGTTCTGCCTTAAGTCTTGATACAAAACAGCGCTGGGGGCAGCCTTTATAGGTGCTCCCAGCGCTGTCATTTCATCTCACTGCGCGGAGTAGTGAAATCCTAGTTTTCCTCGACGGGCTTTTCTTCCAAGTTCAAGGAAATTGAGTTGATGCAGTAGCGCAGGTCGGTCGGGGTATCGTAGCCTTCGCCTTCGAAAACGTGACCCAAGTGGGACTCGCAGTTGGCGCACAGAACCTCGATGCGGCGCATGCCCAGGGAGTTATCTTCTCGCTCGATAATCTTGTCACCGGCTAGCGGGGAGAAGAAGGACGGCCAACCGCAGTGGGAATCAAACTTCTCGGTGGAACGGAATAGCTCCTCGCCGCAGGCCTTGCAGGAGTAGACACCTTCCGTGGTGGTGTCGGTGTATTTGCCCACGTGCGGTGGCTCCGTGCCAGCTTCGCGCAATACGTAATATTCTTCGGGGCTAAGGCGCTTTTGCCAGTCGGCATCAGCAATGAGCTTAAAATCAGTCATGACTTTAAGTTTAATCCTTTATTTGCGTGGCACGCCACCATCCGGCAACGCAGGCGAAGGTGATGACGATGAGCAGGCTCCACCCCACGGTGCCGGAGAAGAAGTTCATCCACCGCCCAGCATCCGGGTGCGCGTGCGACGTCCACGACACAGGCGCCAAGAACAGGAACGCGGCCACCCATGCGCCCACTGAGTGAAAGACGGAGCGCGGCAGGACCACGGTGAATATTAGCGGGAATAGCCACATTGAATAATATTGCTGTCCTAGCGAGGACAAGAAGAAGATCCCCACCATAATCGCGCCACTCGTCGTCAGCGCCCAAAACACCGGTTCGGATTGTCGCCACCGCAGTAGCCCAAGCACCGCGCAGCCGACCAAAGCGGCAAAGATTATCCACACCACCCAGTAGAGGACGGGGCTAAATTCCACATAGGCGCGTAATCCCGCCCAGGAGGAATTGGCATAATCGCGGGTCGTGGACAGATAGGGCACAAGCTTGTCCAGGTAACCGCTTGCACCGGGCACCAGCGGCCACGCGAGGACGTTAAGCACCACCGGAATCCCCAGCCCCGCGAGGAGGTTGCGCCACTGCAGTTTGACTAGGGGTAAGAAGAGGAGGGGCGCGAATTGGGGCTTAATCAAAATGGCTAGCCCAATGGCTATACCGGAAACCCACGCGAGCTGCGGGGTGCGTTCTGCTTCTATAAAAGCCCACAGGAAAAACGCCATGCAAAATAAGAGCACACCGTTGATATTGGTAAACGCCAAAGTATTGGTGACAGATTCCGTGGCGAAGGCTAAAGCAATTGAGACCGGAAAGATCGGTGAGGTGAGCTTTCTACCTACCACGTGGGTCAGTAGCGCCAGTGCGGCGATAATGGCAACCGCGTTGACCACGATGAAAAGGCCGCGCGCTGGGCCGAAATCGAGCCACGCTAAAGGCGATAAGAAGAGCGTGGCGCCCGGGGTGTAGAGATACAACGGATCCACATGGTTATAGGCCTGCTCATACACCGGAATACCGTCAACCATGCGCCTTAGCGCGCTATAGACCGTCGTGAAATCATCAGTCAGCGTCCCATTGCGCGCGACGATGAAAACGCGCTGAATGACGAGGAGAACGGCAATAGGCCATGCGGCGGCGTTTATTCGAGCAGACACGACCTTTTAGTCTACGGGTTCAGACGCGCGCGAGTATCGCAGAAACACCGTGCTATCAGTATCTGCAGCAATATTTTCTAGGTGCATTCGGCGGTGGGAGTGCGTGCCATGAAAGGTAGCCACGGGCTTTTCCACGCCGGTGGACAGGTGGGGATCCAAGGTGAGATACATCTGGTCGATGGCATCGACATGCACCAGCTGGCCGAGCATTCCTGGCCCACCCTCGCAGAGGATGCGTTGAAATCCACGCTCCCGCAATACGCGGAGATAGTCCTGCATGGTGCCTTCACCTGCATCGATTACCTCTGCGCCTGCCGCCTCAAGGGGGCCTTGCCTTGTGGAGACCTCCGGGTTCTGCAGCGCCGCGTGGGGGACAAGGAAGATCGGGGCGGTGGTGAAGTAGGTTAAGAATTTCGAGTTCGGATCAAACTTCAAGCTTTGCGTGGGTACGGCAATGGGGGCGGGAGGCGAATCGGGAGAGTGTTGCTCTACTCCCGAATAATCTTCTGACCTGACCGTTTGCCCACCCACAAAAACAACGTCCGCCCAGCCACGCAGGGCCTGGAAAAGCTTTCCATCGGTGTCATTGCCCATGGCCTCAGAAAGGTCGTTGATGGTGGCAGACCCGGTGAGGGTAGAAACCATATTGGCCCGGAGGGCGGGTAGGTCAGTGGGCTCGGGCCCTAAAAGCGAAGCTATGTCCATGTCCTGCCAGTGTAATGGTTGTGCGAGCCTGAAGGGTCCCGTTAATTACACCAGCCGAATGAGTACAACACCGGTTAAGAGGAGGGCAATGCCAAGGACCTGGCGGGATTTAATGGGGGCGCCGCTTACGCGGTCAATGATGAGCGAGCCCAACATCGAGCCAAGCAGGCCGGCGACGACGGTGAGGCCAGTACCAATCTGCGGAACGAGGGCGGCGTTGCCGAAGATGAAAAGCGCGCCCAATACACCGCCTATCCACATCCACCACGGGTTGGGTTTTCCTTCTGGGCGCTCGATGCGGGGGCGCCAACGCAACACGATATTGACGATGACCAGGGCGGTAACGCCGACGGCGAAAGATACCAGCGCAGCGCTGACCGGAGAGCCCGTGACCTGGCCCAGATGTCCGTTGATAGCGGATTGGCTGGCGGTAAAACAGCCAAAGATAAACCCGGCAAGCCGCCAGAGCCACAGGGCGGTCGCGGAATCCTCACTACTTGTTGCCGCGCTCGGGGTAGCTACCACTGCAATCACGCCGACAAGCACGATAATGGCACCGATGGCGCGCACTGCCGTGAGGGAAGATTGAGGGGACTCGAAGAGTCCGAAGTGGTCAACTATAAGGCCCATGATGACTTGCCCAGCAATGGGTAAGACCACAGTCTGTACCGCGCCTAAGTGTGGAAAGAGAAGAATATTTCCGGTCAGAGCCACAACTCCCAGCAAACCGCCGAACCAAATCCAGAGTGGTTCATCAAAAGCCTGCGCAATGCCGTAATCCCCGCCGGTAATGGCCGTGGCCACGATAAGCAGGGTGACCGTTCCCACGGCGAAGGAAATCATCGAGGAGGAAAACGGGGTACCGGTGGAGGCGCGAAGGCGGGTATTGACCAGCGTTTGTATCGGTAAGACCAGACCAGCAAGAATTCCCAAAAGTATCCACAACACGAGTGGACACTTTACTCAGATAAGACAAAAAGCCCACTTGAATGGGAAAGCCCACCTAAGCGAAGAAAATTAAGCTTAAGTGGGCGGTGGTGGTCCTAACTGGGATTGAACCAGTGACCTTTCCGGTGTGAACGGAACGCTCTCCCACTGAGCTATAGGACCTTGCGGGGGATAAATTTACACCCGGTGCGTTCCATTTTCCTAATTGGCTGGATGGAGGGCGTGGAAGATGGGGGTTAAAGATGAAAGGCCTAGTAAGGCTGACGCGCGGGTTAAATGACACCTCTGCAATTCACAGCGCCGATAAGTGAGTGATTTACGCCGCGCAATAGGTGTGCTGGGCTGGGGATTTGGAAACTGGCAGGGAGCACGATAATGTTTGTTCACGCACCGCAAAGCATGAAGCACTGCGGCGCGATGCGGATGTAGCGCAGTTGGTAGCGCATCACCTTGCCAAGGTGAGGGTCGCGAGTTCGAGTCTCGTCATCCGCTCCACACTTTTCTAGAGGGTATTATGCCACCGAGGAAAGTGGAACTAAATGAATAGCGCGCGATTAGCTCAGTGGGAGAGCGCTTCCCTGACACGGAAGAGGTCACTGGTTCAATCCCAGTATCGCGCACAAGGACTTTGTCCTAGAAACCGGGCCTGGTTTCGCATGCGGATGTAGCGCAGTTGGTAGCGCATCACCTTGCCAAGGTGAGGGTCGCGAGTTCGAGTCTCGTCATCCGCTCCAGCACTGTATTGTGTGAGGCGGTATCGCCACGGTGGAATGGCCGAGTGGTGAGGCAACGGTCTGCAAAACCGTGCACACGGGTTCGATTCCCGTTTCCACCTCAACTTAATGCCTCTTTGGGCATTGGGCGCGATTAGCTCAGTGGGAGAGCGCTTCCCTGACACGGAAGAGGTCACTGGTTCAATCCCAGTATCGCGCACAAGGACTTTGTCCTAGAAACCGGGCCTGGTTTCGCATGCGGATGTAGCGCAGTTGGTAGCGCATCACCTTGCCAAGGTGAGGGTCGCGAGTTCGAGTCTCGTCATCCGCTCCATTCAAGCCGCCTTGTTAGCAAGGCGGCTTTTTTGTATCTGGCACACCCCACTCTTCTGAAGTGATGGAGATCGCAGACTTTTTCGCTTCGGTGCGGAACTATAGAGATACTGTTACCGACTCTTGAAGAGACACACTGATGACCACGATTGTCACCAAGCCATTCGGTGGGATTAGGATGTCTTTGCATGCACACGCAAAATTCAGAACTGAAGGAGCTGAAAATGAGCCATCGCGTACCTTGGTTGCGCCGCACGGCAGTGGCAGTGGGAGCTACCGCGCTTATCGTCGGCGGATCCGCACCCGTAGCACTGGCGCACGATTCCGTCGTGGGCGGAACTGTGAAGGAGGGCGACCAGCTCGAGGAGTTTCCTGAGGAAATCACCTTGGAGTTCTCCGGCATTCCAAAGGACCAGTTCAACACCTTTGCGGTAACCAATAAGGACACTGGGGAACAGATCTTTAGCCAGGAGCCGGAGCTAGATGAACGCGATCTGACGATCACGACTCCAGATGATGTCGATCCCGGCCCAGGTAACTACCAGGTGGGTTACAACATCACCTCCTCGGATGGACACGCCACGCGCGGTGGGGTCTCATTTACGGTCACAGGTGGGGATAGCGATGACGCTTCCTCCACCGACGCTGCAGATGCAGATGGAGCTGCAGATTCTTCGAGCGATATGCCCACCTCGGTGAAAATCATCCTGGGAGTGGGCGGTGTGCTGGCCATAGCGGCCGTTCTGGCTTTGTTGATCGCAAAAACCCGTCGAAACGACTCGAAAGGTCACAAATAATGACGAAGAAAATTTCCCGCCTGATTGCCGGCGTATCCCTCAGTGCCGTGGTTCTTGCCGGTTGCTCCCCAGATAACGAGAACGATTCCAGCAACTCGGACTCGACTTCAGCTGCATCTTCGACTGCAGAAGCCAGCGAATCCACTGCGGCAGCGGATAAGGACCTGACCTTCGAGGACGCCGTTGTCCGCGCCAACGAAGACAAGGATATGACCGCCATCTTCGGTACGTTGGTCAACCACTCGGATAAAGACATCGAGATCGCCGGTTTCTCCACGAGCCTGGACGCAGAGATGAACCAGATTCACGAGACCGTCGATGGCCAGATGCGCGAAAAGTCCAGCCCCTTGGTTGTCAAGGCCGGCGAGAGCCACGAGCTTGCTCCTGGCGGCGACCACTTCATGCTGATGGGCATGAAGGAGGGCATCATGCCTGGTGATTCCCTCGAGATGACGGTCACCCTGTCTGACGGCGAGGAGCTTGACCTGGGCACCATCCAGGCCCGCACCATGGGCGCTGGCGATGAGGACTACGGCGACATGGAGGGCATGGACCACGGTCACGCGGGCCACGATCACTCCGATCACGCCGGCCATGACCACTCCGGTCACGATCACTCTGGCCACGACCACTCCAGCAAGGACGACGAGAAAGAAAACCACAAGCACTAATTATGACGGGATTCAGCAGAAGGGGATTTCTCACCGGCGCTGCAGTGTCTACCAGCGCCATTGCGCTGGTGGGATGCAACTCGGATAAATCAACACCACACGCTCAAGCGGAGGAGCAGCCCCCGCTTGCCGATGCCACCGTGGCTTTCGACGGCCCACACCAGGCCGGCATTGACACGCCGGAGCAAGCGCACCTGAACTTGGTGGGCTTTGATCTTAAAGAGGGCATCGGCAAGCAGGGCTTTGCCCGGCTGATGAAGCTGTGGACTGAGGACGCGCGAGCGCTGTGCACGGGCCAGCCGCCGTTGGGGACCTTGGAACCGGAAATGGTGCGCCAGCCTGCGAACCTCACCATTACGTGTGGGCTGGGCGAGCGCATTTTCTCCCTGCTGGGCGTGGATAAGCCGGAGTGGCTTGGCGATGTCCGTGCCTATTCCCGCGACCAATTAGAAGACAAGTGGGGCCAAACTGACATCGTCCTGCAAATCTGCAGCGATGACCCGCTGATGAATACTTATGCGCTCCGGCACATGGTGCGCTCAGGCGAGCACTATGCCGAAGTTAGCTGGCTGCAGCAGGGCTTTATCAACGCCTACGGCAGCCACGAAAAGGGTGCGACCGCGCGCAATATGTTTGGCCAAAAAGATGGCACCGTAAACCCGCGCGGCGATGAACAATTCGCGGAGCAGGTCTGGATCGAGGATGGCCCGAAGTGGCAGCAGGGTGGTGCGGCCATGGTGGTGCGCCGCATCCGCATGAACCTCGATACCTGGGAAAAGCTGGACCGCTCCTCCCGCGAAAATGCGGTGGGGCGCAAGCTGGAAAATGGGGCACCGCTTACGGGTGATAAGGAATTCGATGAGGCGGACTTTAAGGCCACGGATGAGTATGGCCTGCCCGTCATTGATAAGAACTCCCACATGGCGCGCGCGACTGCGCCCAAGGACCACCCGGAGCAAAAGATCTTGCGCCGCCCCTATAATTACGAGCTGCCGCCGGATGACAAGGATGGCCAACTATCCAATATTGGCCAGATTTTCATCTGTTACCAGCAGGATCCCACCAAGCAATTCGAACCCATCCAGGCGCGCCTTGATGAGGCGGACCTGTTGAATGAGTGGCTTACCCACATCGGTTCGGCGATGTATTTCTGCCCTCCGGGAACTAAAGGCAGCGATGGCAAAGAAACGTGGTGGGCGGAATCGCTTTGCACGCATGCTGGCCTGTAGAATGACGATCCGTAAATTTAACTAGTGGATGCGGCCAGGTATGCCGTATCTGCGTGAGCGCAAAAAGGAGCGCGAATATGGCGGAACTTATTCCCGCAGCACCGGTAAATTACGAATCCTTCACCGTGCCAGCCGGGCAAGCGGTTGGTGCGGCCCTCCGCGAGCTGAACCTGCCCAATAAGGGCCCAGAGGCGGTCGTGGTAGTCCGCGGCGTGGACGGTACCTTGTATGACCTTTCGCATACCCCGGATGAGGAATCGACATTTGTCCCGGTAGCCGCCTGTGAGGAAGATGGCCGCGCCGTCATTCGCCACTCCTGCGCCCACGTCATGGCCCAGGCCGTGCAGGCCGAGTTCCCCGGCACCAAGCTGGGCATTGGCCCGTCCATTGAGAACGGCTTCTACTTCGATTTCCAGACCGCCGAGCCCTTCACCCCGGAGGATCTCAAGAACCTGGAAAAACGGATGAAGAAGATCATCAAGGGCGGCCAGCGCTTCGAGCGCCACACCTATGCCTCCACGGCAGAGGCGGAACAGGCCTTGCAGGATGAGCCCTTCAAGCTGGAGCTTATCCAGGACAAGGGCAATGTGGACCCGGACTCCGACGAGGCCGCCGAGGTGGGCGCTGGCGATCTGACGCACTATGACAATGTGAACCCGCGCACCAATGAGGTGGAATGGTTCGACCTGTGCCGCGGCCCGCACGTTCCCACCACGAAATACATTCCGGCCTTTGCCCTGACTCGCTCGTCTGCCGCCTACTGGCGCGGCGATCAGGCCAACGCCGGCCTGCAGCGAATCTACGGCACCGCCTTTGAGTCCAAGGATGCACTGGCTGCCTACCAGACCATGGTGGAAGAGGCAGAAAAGCGCGACCACCGCCGCTTGGGCCAAGAACTGGATCTCTTCTCCTTCCCGGATGAAATCGGTTCCGGTTTCCCCGTATTCCACCCCAATGGCGCGACCGTGCGCATGGAGATGGAAAACCACTCCCGCAACCGCCACGTGCAGGCGGGATACTCCTTTGTCAATACCCCGCACATCACAAAGGGCGACCTCTTCCGTAAATCCGGCCACCTTGATTTCTACTCCGATGGCATGTTCCCGCCGATGCAGCTCGATGGCGAGTACGACGCCGAGGGAAATACCGTCAAGGAGCCGCAGGACTACTATGCCAAGCCGATGAACTGCCCGATGCACAACCTGATCTTTGCATCCCGCGGCCGTTCTTACCGCGAGCTGCCGTTGCGCCTGTTTGAATTCGGCACGGTCTACCGCTACGAAAAGTCCGGCGTGGTGCATGGCCTGACGCGTGCGCGCGGCTTTACCCAGGACGATGCCCACATTTACTGCACCGAAGAGCAGTTGGAAGAAGAACTCACCCAGGTCCTGGACTTCATCATCTCGCTGCTTGAGGATTACGGCCTGTCCGATTTCTATCTGGAGCTTTCCACCAAGGATCCCAATAAGTTCGTCGGCTCCGATGAGATTTGGGAGCGTTCGACCGCCATCTTGCAGTCCGTGGCAGAAAAGTCCGGGCTCGAGCTCGTTCCTGACCCTGAGGGTGCCGCGTTCTACGGGCCGAAGATCTCCGTCCAAGCCCGCGATGCCATCGGCCGCACCTGGCAGATGTCCACGGTGCAGCTGGACTTCAACCTGCCCGAGCGCTTCGAGCTGGAATATACCGCATCCGATGGCACGAAGAAGCGCCCGATCATGATCCACCGGGCCCTCTTCGGCTCCATCGAGCGCTTCTTCGGAGTGCTTCTTGAGCACTACGCGGGCGCATTCCCAGCGTGGTTGGCACCGCATCAGGTCATGGGCATTCCCGTGGCGGATGACTTCGTCCCGCATCTGGAGGACGTCGCCGCCAAGCTGCGCCGCAAGGGCATTCGCGCGGATGTAGATACCTCCGATGACCGCATGCAGAAGAAGATCCGCAACCACACGACGGGCAAGGTTCCCTTCATGCTGGTCGCCGGCGCCCGCGACGTGGAAGCCGGTGCGGTCTCCTTCCGCTTCTTGGATGGCACGCAGGTCAACGGCGTGCCAGTTGATGAAGCCGTTGAGCTCATTACCACCTGGGTGGCAGAGCGCACCAACGAGCAGCCGACAGAAGAGCTCATTCGTGCCCGGCGCTAATCCGCAGAAGGGCCAAAGCGAGGAAACATTCGTCGATACCGGTGCCGGTGAGCCGGACCGGTTGGAGCGACTGTGGGCGCCGTACCGGATGGCCTATATTGCGCAGCGGTCCGAAGATCCCTTTGTGGAAGCCCCGAAGGGCAGCGATGAGGATGGGCTTATCATCGCGCGCGGTGAAACGGTATATGCGCTGCTCAACTTGTTTCCCTATAATGCCGGCCACCTCATGGTGGTGCCGTACCGCAAGGAATCCGAGCTGGAAAACCTCACCGAGGAAGAATCCCACGAGCTCATGGCCTTTGCCCAAAAGGCGGTGCGGGTGCTCAAGCGCGTGTCACGCCCAGAGGCCATTAACGTGGGCTTTAACCTGGGGCGCGCGTCCGGCGGCTCGGTGGGAGACCACCTGCATTTGCATGTGGTGCCAAGGTGGCCCGGGGATAGTAACTTTATGACTGTCCTCGATGGGACTAAGGTATTACCGCAACTACTGCAAGACACCCGTCGTGTCCTGGCAGAGGGTTGGCGTGACATGGAAGAGGAGGACTCGCGTGCTTAGCGTGCATGGGCGAAAGCCCGCCGCCGTGGTGGTGGAACCTATAGCCAAGACCTTTTTAAAATTGGGATTGACTCCCAACGTGGTCACGGTTGTGGGCACTATTGTGACCATCGCCATTTCGGTGATCCTCATTCCTACCGGCCACCTCTTTATAGCCGCCGTATTATCCGGCCTCTTTGCCGCCTTTGACATGCTCGATGGCACGATGGCGCGGCTGACCGGTAAATCGAGCGCTTTCGGCGCCACGCTGGATGCAAGCTGTGACCGCATTACCGATGGCGCGTTATTCTGCGCCATCGTCTGGTGGCTGGTGTATACCGCAGACGCGTCCAAATGGACCGTGGCGGCCTGCCTCATAACCTTGGTCTGCTCCCAGGTCATTTCCTATATCAAGGCTAGGGGAGAGGCCTCTGGTTTCACCATGGTGGGCGGACTGATTGAGCGCCCAGAACGCCTCATCCTCGCGTTAGGCGGAATCGGCCTGGAGGGCTTGGGCGTAGAGTATGCTGCGGCGGTATCGCTGTGGATCTTGGCGGTAGGCTCAATCTTTACCGTGTACCAGCGCATTGCCATTGCAGCGCGCCAAGACGCCGAGATGTAAATCAAGCGAACATGGGCGCAGCAGGGGCTATCGTTCCGGCTAGTTCGTGGTTTGCGCACTAACTTTTCTGGAGGATCCGGCACCATGTGGGATAAAGAAGATGTAGCAGCGGCCGGGTATTTGGCGGGCTGGAAGGTAGTTCGCCGGTTGCCCGACCCGGTAGCGCGCACCATCTTCCGGTGGGTAGCGGATTTCGCGAGCGACCGCGGGCGCGGCATGGATGGCCTGCGAAGAAACCTCACCCGCGTGGTGGGGGCAGAAAACGTCACCCGTCAGCTGGTGCGCGATTCCATGCGCTCCTATATGCGCTATTGGATGGAGGCGTTTCGCCTTCCCGCGATTCATGCGGATCCCCAGCTGCACGAGCGCCTCATGAAGGGCTTGGAAGGGCTCGAGCACTTTGATGCCTCGGCGCAGTCTGGCCGCGGCGTCATCTTGGCGCTGCCGCACTCC
Source organism: Corynebacterium limaceinasi (assembly GCF_046717465.1). Taxonomy (NCBI): domain Bacteria; kingdom Bacillati; phylum Actinomycetota; class Actinomycetes; order Mycobacteriales; family Corynebacteriaceae; genus Corynebacterium; species Corynebacterium limaceinasi. The sequence continues at coordinate 1,481,491 of NZ_CP177100.1, read as the reverse complement.
GGCAACTGGGATATGGCCGGGGTTTTCTTGGTGGGCCATTACGGGCAATTTACCACCGTGGCAGAGCGGTTGAAGCCGGAGGTGCTTTTTGATGCCTTCGTGGATTACCGCGAGGAATTAGGCTTTGAGGTCCTGCCGCTTACCGGTGGGGCGGTCCCTCCCTTTGCGCGGCTGAAGGAGGCCCTTGAGGAGGGAGGGGTAGTGTGCCTATTGGCAGAACGCGATATCACCCGCAGCGGCGTCACGGTAGATTTCATGGGCGAGGAAGCCAATATGGCGGCAGGTCCCGCACAGCTAGCCATTGAAACCGGCGCAGCGCTCCACGTGGTGCACTCCTGGTTTGAAGGCGATGGCTGGGGGTTGTCGGTGTCTCCAGAAGTAGAGGTCACCGATGTGCAGGAGACCACCCAGCGCATGGCGGATGGGTTTGCGGCCAACATTCGGCGCCACCCCGCAGACTGGCACATGCTGCAGCCGCAATGGAACGAGGATGTGGAGCGGCGCCGGCAAGCGCGAAAGGAACGTTCCCGTTAATGCGCATCGGTATCATTTGCCCGTATTCTTTTGATGAACCCGGTGGCGTGCAGGCCCATATCCTTGACCTGGCCACCGTTTTCATAGAACAGGGCCACTTTGTTCAGGTCCTTGGGCCCGCCGCGAAGTCCACACCGCTGCCGGATTTCGTGGTCAAGGGCGGCCCTGCCTTCCCGATTGCGTATAACGGTTCGGTTGCGCGCCTGTCGGTGGGGCCGAAGGTAACGCGCAAGGTCAAGCGCTTCATTCGGGACGGCGATTTTGACGTTTTGCATATCCACGAGCCCAATTCCCCGAGCTTTTCCATGACCGCCTTGGCCGTGGCACACGGCCCCATGGTGGCGACGTACCACGCCTCGGCGGCCAATTCCCTCATTCTTACCTTGGCAAAGCCGCTGCTCGTACCCTTTTTGGAAAAGATTCGCGGTGGCATTGCGGTATCGGATATGGCGCGGCGCTGGCAGGTGGAGCAATTGGGTGGCGATCCTGTCCTGATTCCCAACGGCGTCGATACCTCCGTCTATGCGCTTGCGCGCAAGAAAAGCCAGCCCGCGCTTGCCGATGCCCCACTCGAGGTCGTCTTCCTCGGCCGCCTCGATGAGCCGCGGAAGGGCCTGGATATCCTTTTAGCCGCATTGCACCAGGTCAACAAGAATATCCGCGTGACCATTATGGGCGGCGGCCGCGCCCGCGAGGTCGAGGGCGTGGATTTTGTTGGGCGCGTTAGCGATGCAGAAAAGGCACAGATCTTGGGCCGGGCCGATGTTTACGTGGCGCCCAATACGGGCGGGGAAAGCTTTGGCATCGTGCTGGTAGAGGCAATGGCCGCCGGTGCGGCCGTCGTGGCTTCGGATTTGGAGGCGTTCCAGGCGGTCTGCAACGCAGAATCGGAAGAGCCAGCGGGAGCGCTCTTCCGCACTGGCGATGCCTCTGACTTGGCACGCGTGCTCAACCAGGTCCTGGATGATGCCGATTACCGGCGGCACCTGGTGCGCAATGGCGTCCAACGCGCCCAGATGTATGACTGGGACCATGTTGCCGCGGCGGTCATTCAAGTTTATGAAACGGTGCAAGATGGCACGAAGGTGAGGGTGAAGCGATGATGGCGATAGAAATAACCATCGTGCTGCTTATTCTCATTCTTGTGGGATCGTGGGCCATTTTCACCGCGCAGCGGTTAAACTTCCTGCACATCCGAACCGACGCTGCGCTGGCGCAGCTGCAGGCGGCGCTGGACCGCCGGGCAGCGGTAACTGCGGCTGTGTCCCCAGATCTTGCCGCCTTGGCGCAAAAGGCCGAATCCACGGAGCTTTCGCATGGGCATTTTCAAGCCCGCACCATGGTAGAACGCGAGCTTTCGGCGGCCATCGTGCGCGATTTTCCGGTAGGCCAGCGCCCGGCCGCCTTGGCGGATGCAGAAGGCCGCATCCAGTTGGCGCATCGCTTTTATAACGAGGCGGTCAGCGATACGCGCGCGCTGCGCCTGCGCCCAGCGGTGCGTTTTTTCCACCTCGGCGGAACCGCTAAATTGCCCGAGTACTTCGACTACATGCTGGCGGATTGAAAATTTAGCCGCGCGTTACCTCCCTAGTGTCATCGGTGCTCGCGTCAGGCTCGGAGGCGTCCGCGTCGGCGGTGTCGGAGCCCGGCACATTGATTCGCCCGGTATCTGGTGAGGGCGCGGCCTCTGCGGCGGCTTCTTGGGCTTGCTCCGGGTCGCTTGCTGCCACGATGGCCTTTTCTATGCGGCGCGACAGGCTTATCTCAAGGATGAACCAAATGAGCGCGATGAAGACCATGACGAGGATGAGCACGTTGCGGGCGACGAGCACGTAGACCGGAGTCAGGTTTTCGCCTACATACTTCCACACGTAGTCATAGTGGAAAGGGTAGATGTAGGTGCCGAGCGCGGCCGCTGCAACTGCGCATACAGCGAGGAAACCCTGACAGATTTTGATGGGCACAAACCCGGCGGGGAGCTGTTGGCGTACGACCACCGCGAATAGGGGTCCGAGCCAAATGATGTACTGGGGCGAAAATACTTTATTGGTGGCTATGAGTAGAAGCACCATGAGGGTGAAAAAGGCGACCGTCGTTCGCGAGGTCCAGCCTCCGGCGAAGAAGCGGTATAGCGCCCAGCTCAGGGCGAAGACCAGCATCCCGGCCGTCGCGATGGTGCTCCACATGATGGCGGCATCGACGCCCGGGCCAGAAATCTCGAAGCTCTTTGACGGAGCATAACCTAAACGCCATTTACCCGGTGTGAGGTGTGCCTGCAATAGCAAGTATGTCGCCGGAACGGATTCGAGTTGGAGCCCGCGCACCCCCTGATAATTCAGTGGGGAAAGAAGTCGGTCCATACCGGAGGTAAAAACTGTCAACGCCGAAAGAGCAGCAACGGAGCCGAAAAAGGACGCCAATCGCAGCCAGGAATTAGAACTATTAAAACGCCCTACCAGTCCAGCTGCGAGGACGCCTGGCCAGAGCTTCATGGTGGTAGCGAAGCCTAATAGGGCGGCGCCTGTCTTGGGATGAGAAATAAGCAGCGCTGCGGCACCTGCGACGGCGACGGCAGGAAAAATATCGAGGCGCCACACAAAGACGTGTCCTGCAGCCGTGCCAAAAAAGACCCAGAACCAGCCGGCGAGAAAAACGCGCTTATTGCGTTCGTGGTGGCGAAGTAGGAGGGCGAGGAAGGCGGCATCGACAAGCAGCGTCATGATGGTAAAGCCGATATAGAATACGCCGCGGTCTCCACCGGTGAACCAGCTTAAGATGATGGTGGGCCACGTGCCCGCGTGGGGATACTCGGTCATCTGCGTGGGATCGGTGCCAAAAAGGCCGGCGAAATAATAGGCAACATCGCCGCGTGCGCTGTGGTCGAGCTTCAAAAAATAGACCAATATCAAGCGGGCGAGAGCCCACCCCACCCATACCGCAGGAACTGTCGCGAATCTTTTCACCCAAAAGATTGTAGGGAATATTTTGGCCGTTTAGGGTTGCCCGCAAATCGTGGACACGTAGTTAAGCTGCTTAGGGGTTAAGCAGCGGCCTTCTTATTACCATTTTGATCAGCGAGCTGGGCTTCGAAATCGACGGGGCTTACCATCCCGATGGACGAGTGGCGACGGCGCCGGTTGTAGACAATCTCAATCCAGCGAGCCACCGCCTTCCGGGCTTCGTTGCGGGTTCGCCATTCCTTCCGATCGTAAAATTCGGTCTTCAATGTCGACCAGAACGACTCGGCCATCGCATTGTCAAAGCAGACACCAGTACGGCCGACCGATTGTGCAATCCCTAGTTCTTGACAGACCTGCCACAGCTGTTCGCTGGTGAACTGGGTACCACGATCGGCGTGGAAGACCACGCCGTCGGGTACTTCACCACGCAGGGTGTAAGCCATGCGCAGTGCACGTTCAACTAGGTAAGAATCCTGCACACTATCCATGGACCAGCCTAGGACTCGGCGGGAGTGTCCATCGCGGATAACGCATAGGTACAGCCAGCCCTCATTCGTGCGTAGATAGGTAATATCCGACATCCACACTCGATTAAGCTGCCCTTGATCAAATAGGCGTTTCACTAGGTCTGGAAGCGTTGACTTCCGCTTGGATTGAATCGTCGTTACGGGAACAAACGCCCTGGGTGAGATGCCTTCAATACCCATCATCCGCATGCGTTTGGCCACGGTTTTGCGATTCACATAGACCCCACCCTCGGCGAGTTCTGCAGTAATCCGTGGGGCACCGTAGACTTCGTCAGAATCTTCCCAGATGTCATGAATTTTCCTGTCTAACTGGTCGAGGAATCTCTGACGCTGATTTTCACCACGAAGCCGTACTGCTTGAGCCTTTTGCCATTTATAGTAGCCAGAACGAGAAACCTCTAATAACCTGCTCATTCGTTTGATGCTGTAGTTCGCCTTCTCCTGCTGCATTAGCTCAAATTTTTCCGATCGCGTTGCTTCGCAGCGAAGAAGGCGGTGGCTTTTGACAAGAACTCATTATCCATCTTGGCCTCAGCTAACTCACGACGCAGGCGAGCGTTTTCGGCTCGTATATCGGCATCACTGCGGCCATCTACCGAGCCTTGGCGTTCCCGCTCAAGTTTGACCCACCTGCCTAAAATTGTGGCTGATACGCTAATTTCCTTAGCCACATGAGCGATTGGGCGCCCAGACTCAATGACCAGTCTGGCGGCCTCCTGCCGGTACTCCGGGGTGTACTTCTTCCTTGACGAACTCACAATGAACATCCTCTCCTACGGACACAAGATCCGTACTAATAGGGTGTCCACTAAACGAGGGTAACCTCACGTTGCGTAGTTCGAATCAGGTTCCTCGTCATCCGGGTTGGGCTGCCCCGGGGAGTAAGGTGGCAAGATAGACGAAGACTTACGTGATGTAGCGCATAGTAGGCGCACAAGAAAGGATGACTGTGGGCACCATTTCTGAGGTTTTGGCGTTAGAAAGCACCCAAGATGCGGATGTCTTTGCTGGCCCGGCGATTCCCTCGCAGATTGAACGCACCTTCGGTGGCCAAGTTGCAGCGCAGGCCCTTACCGCGGCGCAAAGGACGGTGGAGGATAAGCAGGTGCATTCCCTCCATGGCTATTTCGTTGGCCCAGGTGATACGAAAAACCCGCTGGAGTTGCAGGTAGAAAGGCTGCGTGATGGCCGTTCCTTTGCCAGCCGCGAGGTTCGGGTCGTCCAAGATGGCCGCCTCGTCTTTATTATGCTGGCTAGTTTCCACCGCGATGGTGATGCAGGTCCCGAACATCAGGATGTGGCACCGCAGGTATTAAGCCCCGATGAAGCCGCTCGCCGCGGTGGCGGGGCGCCCTATTCCACCCGAATCATCTTGAAGGAGTGGACCGATTGGGATATCCGTTTGGTCCCTGATGAAGGCCGCGATGATGCCGCCGCGGAGGTAACCGGTGCTGGATATCGCCATATTTGGTTCCGCAATACCGGCGAGCTTGGGAGTGACCCCGCATTCCACCGCGCTGCGTTGACGTATATGTCCGATATGACCCTCATTCGGTCGGCGCTCATTCCGCACCAGGGGGAGAAGATCCAGTTGGCAAGCCTTGACCATGCGGTGTGGTTTCTCCGCCCCTTCCGCGTGGATGAGTGGCTGCTTTATGAGCAGGTATCGCCCACAGCGTCGCAAGGCACGGCCATCGCGCGCGGTAAATTATTCACTGAACAGGGCGAACTCGTCGCGCTGGTCAAACAGGAGGGCTTGACGCGGTTCCTCGATGAGGACCTAGGCAGCGGTTCCGCCCACGGCAATTGGCATAACGTCTAGAAAAGCTTGCGTATCCTGGGGGCGCTTTTCCCAGTTCGTGCAGGGCACGTATAATTGTCACCAGATTTAGAACCCAATTAGAAAGGGACTTAATGTCAGGCCACTCAAAATGGGCAACTACCAAGCACAAGAAGGCTGCCAATGACGCCAAGCGCGGCAAGGAATTTGCCAAGCTCATTAAGAACATTGAAGTGGCGGCGCGAACCGGCGGTGGTGATCCTGCGGCCAACCCAACGCTCGATGACATGATTAAGAAGGCCAAGAAGGCCTCCGTCCCCAATGACAACATCGAACGCGCCCGCAAGCGCGGTTCTGGTGAAGAAGCCGGTGGTGCTGACTGGGAGACCATCATGTATGAGGGCTATGGCCCCAACGGTGTCGCAATGCTGATTGAATGCTTGACCGATAACCGCAACCGCGCGGCTACCGATGTCCGCACCGCGATGAGCAAGAATGGCGGCAACCTGGGTGAATCTGGCTCGGTTGCTTATATGTTCTCCCGCACTGGGTATGTCTTGGTGGAAAAGGGTGAGCTGAGCGAGGATGACGTCTTGATGGCGGTCCTCGATGCCGGCGCCGAAGAGGTCAAGGACCAGGGCGAGAAATTTGAGATCATCTGCGCACCCACGGATGTGCAGGCTGTCAAGGAGGCCCTCAAGGAAGCCGATATTGAGGTCGATGACTCCGATAATGATTTCCGTGCCTCCGTCGAGGTTCCCCTCGAGGCCAATGACGCCAAGAAGATCTTCCGCCTCATCGATGTCTTGGAAGAATCCGACGACGTCCAGAACGTATATACCAATATGGACCTCTCCGATGAGGTACTCGCAGAACTCAACGCAGAGTAAGAATACTGCACATAGTGGGGCACTAGCTCGGTGGCGGCACTTCGCGCATGCGAAGATTCCGGTGCCGAGCTTTTGTTGTGTTTTTATTGGGACAGCCTAACATTCACGTCGTGTTGTAGAACATGTGTGTGTAAGACATAATAGGGAATTAAGACTAGAAACGACGAGGCCGCGGAACGGGGAGTGGGCGGGTGTGAATATCGAAGGCATGCGCGTGATGGGCATCGACCCTGGGCTCACTCGCTGTGGCCTGTCCGTAGTCCAAGCAGGCCGCGGGCGCGCAATTCTTCCCGTCTCCGTGGGCGTGGTGCGAACCCCGAGCGATAAGGATCTGACCGAGCGGCTCCTGCGGCTCTCTGTTGCGGCCAAGGAGTGGATGGACGATTATTCGCCGGATGTGGTTGCCATAGAGCGCGTCTTCGAACGCGGCCAGGTCTCAACAGTCATGCAGACTGCTCACGTCGTAGGAGTCCTTGTGCTCGCAGCCGCCGAGCGGGATATTCCGGTTTATATGTACACCCCGTCAGAGGTAAAAAAGGCCATTTCTGGTAATGGGCGCGCGGATAAGAAGCAAATGACGACCATGATCACCCGTATCCTGGGGCTTACGGAGCCGCCCAAGCCTGCGGATGCGGCGGATGCATTGGCGCTGGCCGTCTGCCACTGCTGGCGCGCGCCAGCGATCGTGAGAATGGATAGTACCGGGTTAGGGCTTGGCGCAAAGACCAGCGGCGTCCGCGGGCGGGGGAAGGGTGTTCAGCCCTAGCGCGCCACACCCCACAGGTTAAGTTTTGTTCATTATTAGGTCATGTTGAAAGCGCACACAGGTAGGAAGGCACGGTAGAAAATGATTGCGGCATTGCGGGGAGAGGTACTCCACATTGGTTTAGACCACGGCGTTATTGAATGTGGCGGGGTGGGCTATAAGTTCTTAGCCACCGCAAAGACGTTGGGAACCTTGCGCCGCGGAGAAACAGCCTTTGTGCTGACTACGTTGGTGGTCAAGGAAGACGCATTGACCTTATACGGTTTTACCAGCGACGATGACCGCGAAATGTTCCAAGTGCTGCAATCCGTGTCCGGCTTGGGGCCCAAACTGGCCTTGGCCGCGTTATCCGTCATGGGCGCAGAAGAGCTGGCCGCAGCCATTGGCGGGGAGGATGTTAAGGCGCTGCAGTCTATCCCGGGCGTCGGCAAGCGCGTGGCCCAACGCCTTACCCTGGAGCTAAAAGATAAGGTAAAGCGCTTTGCTGGAACTCCCGCGCCCGATGCTGCACCGGAGGCAACAGGTGCCGGTGACCCAGTTGTCGATAGTGTCACTGAAGCCCTCTTGGGCCTAGGATTTACTGAGAAGGCGGCTCGCCCCGTGGTGGAGGCGGCATACGCCGAAGCCCCTGCGGCGGATACGTCGACCTTGCTGCGCGCGGCCCTGGCCCAGCTGGGTAAGCAAGGCTAAAAGAACACGACGTCAAGAAGACACAAAGGCTACAGCATGTCCGATATTGAGCGCACCGAGTTCAACCTCCCAGAGGGGATGAGTAAGGCGCACGAATCCCAGCACAATAGTGATGTGGAAGCCACCGCTCACGCAGAAGAACACGATATCGAGCGCTCCCTGCGCCCCAAGTCCCTGACGGAATTCATTGGGCAGCCCAAGGTGAGGGAGCAGCTGTCCCTCGTGCTCACGGGCGCGAAGAACCGCGGGGTCACCCCGGATCACGTCCTGTTATCGGGACCGCCCGGTCTGGGTAAGACCACCATGGCGATGATCATTTCGCAGGAACTCGGCACCTCGCTGCGCATGACTTCGGGCCCAGCGCTGGAACGAGCGGGAGATCTCGCGGCCATGCTTTCGAACCTCATGGAAGGCGACGTGCTTTTTATCGATGAGATCCACCGCATCGCCCGGCCCGCCGAAGAAATGCTCTACATGGCCATGGAGGATTTCCGAATCGATGTCATTGTGGGCAAGGGGCCGGGTGCTACCTCGATCCCCTTGGAGATCCCGCCGTTTACGTTGGTCGGGGCCACAACGCGAGCGGGAATGCTTACCGGTCCGCTGCGGGATCGCTTCGGCTTTACCGCCCAAATGGAGTACTACAGCACCGAGGATCTCACCCATGTGATCAAGCGTGCGGCACATATCTTGGACGTCGCCATCGATGATGATGCCGCCGTAGAAATCGGCTCGCGCTCGCGCGGCACCCCGCGCATTGCCAACCGCCTGCTGCGCCGCGTGCGCGATTATGCGGAGGTCAATGGCACCGGACGCATCGATCTTTCCGCCGCGCAGGGGGCGTTGGAGGTATTCGACGTCGATGAAATGGGCCTGGACCGCCTGGACCGCGCCGTCCTCAATGCCCTGATCAATGGCCATGGTGGCGGGCCTGTGGGTGTTAATACCTTGGCCATCGCCGTGGGTGAGGAACCTTCTACCGTGGAGGAGGTGTGCGAGCCGTACTTGGTTCGCGCCGGCATGATTTCGCGCACCGGGCGGGGCAGGGTAGCCACCGCGGCCGCCTGGCAGCACCTGGGCCTGACGCCGCCCGATGGCGCGATTGGGTTGTTTTAGGCAAGCGTGGGCACCTCGCTGGTGCGGCCGCAGAGGTGGAACCGGCTCATGGTTTTTGTGAACGAAACGGTCTGGCATACTGGAAAGTTATGGAAATCATCTTTCTCATCATCATTGTCATTTTGTTCATCATTCCTTCCTTTATGGCGATGCGTAAGCAACGCCAGCGCCAAAACGACATGCAATCGCTGCAAAACTCCCTACAGGATGGAGACCGCATCGTGACCGCTGGCGGTGTACACGGCGTGGTGCGCGGAACCACCGATACCAGCGTGGACCTCGAGGTTTCCCCGGGCGTTACCCTCACCTTTGACAAGATGGCGGTGGTGCGCACGGAAAGCGAGGCCCAGAAACTTGACCGCGGTGGCGCAGACAACGCTGAAAGCAATAATGATGATGGATTCAACGGCGAAGAGGGCGAGCACTCCAACGACCGTTAATTCCTTATTAGCGCCGGCGACCTCTGTGGAGGAAGACGCGGGCGCACTCCCTGTGCACGCGCGGGGAATTCTCTAGGCCCGCCATTGGCTTATGAGAAACGTAGAACCTGACACATTTTCGCTGAATCGCGGACCCTGTTAAGGAAAATGTTGTTCCATGACGTACGATTGTGCGTTGTTAACGTGCCCGCGCCGAATCGGGCGGGCCGTATTTAATGTTTAATCACCCTGGTTTGCAGTGCACAGGAGAATATCGTTGTCCGCATCATCTCGAGGCGCTATGAAAAATAGGAACCGCCAATGGCCAAAGCGCGCCCTCGCGCTTTTTGGACTCATCGTGGTCGTTATCTATGCGCTGGTCTTTTTCACCGGAAACCGCCAAGCCACCCCAAAGCTAGGCATCGACCTGCAGGGCGGCACCCGCGTTACCTTGGCGCCCCAAGGTGAAGACCCCACCCAGGACCAGCTACGGCAGGCGCGCAATATTTTGGAACAGCGCGTGAACGGCATGGGCGTTTCTGGTTCCGAGGTCGTCATCAACGGCAATACCCTCGTCATCACCGTACCGGGCGAGGATGCATCCCAAGCCCAGGCGGTGGGGCAGACCTCCCAGTTGTACTTCCGCCCGGTGGCGCAACCCTCTGCGCCGGACATGGACAAGCTCGACAAACAGCTGGAGGATATGGCTAACCGCTGGGTCAAATACGGTGTCCTAGATAAGGACGAAGCCAACAAGAAGTTGGAAGACGTCACCAATGCCGTTGCCCAGCAAGAAGCGCAGGCTGAGGGTAAGGAACCGAAGGATGTCAAGGCACCGAAGGTTTCCGCTAAGCCCTTGGACGAGCCGTCCAACTCCATTGAGCAGACAGAGCGTCGCGATGAAGTCACCGAAATGTTGTTGAAGGACCGCCAATCGGACGATCCGACAACGCAAGCAGCGGCCTCTTCGCTCCTGACCTGCCAGGGCTCCGCTGACCCACTGGCTGGTGCGGACGATCCGTCCAAGCCTTTTGTGACCTGTGATTACGACAGCGGCACTCCCTACGTCTTGGAGCCAGCCCCGTTGCTCAACGGTGTTGAGGATGAAGACGGTACCCGTTTGACGGGTAATGAGATTGATACCAATTCCCCGATCAACGGTGGCCTGAACCCACAGTCCGGTCAGATGGAGATCAGCTTCTCCTTCAAGACTGGCGATGGCCCGAACGGCTCCCAGACCTGGGCTGACCTTACGCAGGAGCACCTGAACGACCAGATTGCCATCACCCTTGACTCGGCCGTCATTTCGGCACCTGTCATCCAGGGGGCTACCCCGTACGGTTCCGCTACCTCCATTAACGGTGAATTTAGCCAAGAAGAAGCCAATAACCTGGCCAATAATCTGCGCTACGGTGCATTGCCGCTGTCCTTTGCCGGCGAAAACGGCGAGCCCGGCGGCACCGTGGAGTCCATTCCACCGACACTGGGTAAGGCAGCCCTCGAGGCCGGACTGTGGGCTGGCTTGGCAGGCTTGATTTTGGTCATCCTTTACTCCTTGTACTACTTCCGAGCGCTCAGTGGTGTGTCCGTCATCTTCCTGCTCGGCTCCGGCCTGCTGACCTACGGCGCCATCGTGTTGCTGGGTCGTTGGATCGGGTACTCGCTCGACCTGTCCGGTATTGCCGGTTTGGTCATTGGTGTCGGTGCAACCGCGGACTCGTTCGTGGTCTACTACGAGCGCATCAAGGATGAGCTCTTAGAGGGCAGAACCTTCAGGTCCGCAACGCAGAAGGCCTGGGAGCGCTCGCGCAGCACCATCGTGACCGGTAACGCGGTGACGTTGATCGGTTCTGTCATCGTCTACTTCCTCGCCATCGGTGAGGTAAAGGGCTTCGCGTTCACCTTGGGCTTGACCACGATCTTCGACTTGGTCGTCTCCTTTTTGGTCATGGCACCGGTAATGCAAATAATCGGCCGCCGTCCAGCGGCAGCCAAGCCATCGATGAATGGTTTGGGCGGAATTTATGCGCTAATTGAAGAGCGGCGCGAGCGCGGCTACTACGGAGATTCCCGCGCTGCCGCTGGTGCGTCGCAGGCGCGCTCCACTGAAAATTCGGCATCCGTTGGCGCCAAATCGTCAGAGAGTTCTTCGCCCTCAGCAGCCGCGGAAGATGAGGAGAAATAATCATGGCCGTATCGACTAAAAATAAGATTTCCCGTTTAGATCGCCTCTATGAAGACGAGCGTGGCTATGACTTCATTGGCCACACCAAACGGTGGTACGGGATTACCGCCGCGCTCCTCGTCGGCGCCATCGCCGCCATCCTGATTCGCGGATTTACCCTTTCCCTCGACTTTGAGGGAGGAACCACCTTGTCCATGCCCGCTGGGGACTTGAAAGAGGACGAGGTAGCTACCGTCTTTGAGGACTCCACCGGCGTTGAACCCGAACAGGTTCGCATCGTCGGCGCCGGCGATTCTGAGACGCTTGAAATCACCTCGGAGCGCTTGAGTCAAGAAGAGGTAGACAGCGCCCGGTCTGCCATCTACGAGGAATTCCAACCGAAGGATGAAAACGGGGAGGCCACCCCAGACGCCATCGGTTCTTCCACCGTGTCCGAATCGTGGGGCTCCTCGATTACGCAGCGCATGATCCTCGCCATGGTCGTATTCCTCGTTGCAGCGACCATCTATGTGGCGGTGCGCTTGCAAAAGATTATGGCTTTTGCCGCCATTTTGGCGCTGATTATCGATGGCATCGTCATCGCCGGTATCTACGCCCTCTTCGGCTTTGAAGTTTCTCCCGCCGTCATCATCGGTTTGCTCACCGTCCTGACCTTCTCCATCTATGACTCCGTCATCGTCTTTGACAAGGTCAATGAGAATACGGCGGGGCTGGAAGGCCAACGTTCTAAGACCTATGGGGAACTCGCCAACTTGGCGATTAACCAGACGGTCATGCGTTCCATTTCCACCTCCATCATCTCCGCGCTGCCTATTATCGCGCTGTTCGTCATCGCCGTATGGCTTATGGGCATCGGTACGCTGCGCGATTTGGCGCTGATCCAGCTCATCGGCGTCATCGAGGGTATTTTCTCCTCGATTTTCTTGGCTACCCCGTTGGTGGTGACGTTTGCTAATTGGACTAAGCGCGTCAAGCAGCACACGCAGCGTGTGCTGGATTACCGCGCGGGTAAGTCTGAGGACGGTGAACCGGCGGACGCGGGTTCTGCAAAGCGCAAGGTGGTTACGCCTTCCGATGTCGGGGCCAAGACGCACAAGGAAGTGGCAGAAGAACAAACTGATCACGGCAGCAGTGCCTCCGGCCATACAGGTGCTACGTGGCGCCCGGGCCGCTAAATGCCCTTGAACACGGCATAATCAGGCAGAGTAAGGCTTGGTCTTTTTAGGAGAAAAGGGGTTGTGCGTACCGTGGAACGCAGATTAGGCACCACACGGTGGTGGGGGCGCCGTCCCAAAATCATGGCGGTTGCAGCAGGGCTTTCCGCCCTGGCGCTGGTAGCGGCCTCGTGCAGTAGTGAGGAATCTGAGGGCGGTGACCAGGCCTCGCCCGCCGATCCGGAGTCCTATAACTACCCCGGGTATATGGTTAACTCTCAGCTGACCACGACGAATGCGGGCACCGCCTTCGGCAGCACCACCTCAGCGGCCCAACTTTCGGCGCGGCTTTATCCCGGTCTTTTTGTGCCGGGCCCCTCCGGACAGCTCATTCCCAATGCGGATTTGGTAGAGACCGAAGAGCTTCCGCCGGCAGCAGATAGTGATCAGGAAAGCGTGCGTTTGACGCTTGCTGATGACGCCACGTTCTCCGATGGTGCGCCCGTCACCTGCGATGATTACCTGCTTTCCTATACGGCTGGCACGCACCCGGTTGAATTTGCCTCGCATATGCCACTAATGAATGACATCGCCGATATCGAGTGCACACCGCAGAGCAAAGCCTTTACGCTGACTTTCCAGAAAGACCAGGGACATCGGTGGCGCCAAATGTTTGGCCCTGGCACCGTTATGCCTGCGCATGCGCTTGCGCAGAAGACGGACATGAGCATGGAGGATCTCAACGCGGCCCTGCATGCAGGAGACATGGCGGCGCTGCAGCCAGTAGCGGAATTGTGGCGCTATGGTTTTTCTACAGCCAAGGATGACTTTGACCCACAGCTGCAGGTGTCCTACGGCCCATTTACCGCGGATAAGATTGGTGATTCCGGCGAGGTCTTTTTAAAAGCCAATGAGCAGTATCGCGGCGACAAACCTGCCTTGGATCGCCTTGTCATATGGCCGGGTACTGCCAACGCACAGGAACTTGCGGATAAGGGCGTTCTCAAGGTGGCAGATTCCGCCACCGCGGCGCCCGATTGGCTTTCAGGGAACGCGGTTAAGGACGCAGAATCCGAGGAAGGCAACGACGCCTCAGAATCCACAAACGGATCTGGCTCGAATAAAGAAAGCGACTCCAATGCGGAGGGCTCCGCGGGCACAGAGAATGCCGAGTTTGAGACGATCACCAAGGTGGGCCTGCAAACCGATACGTTGACGCTGTCGCAGGCCGGGATTTTTGCGGAGCCTTCTGCTAGAAAGGCATTTGCTGCTTGCGTCGACCAAGCGGCGTTAGCACAAAAGAGCTCCGAAATATCTGGTGTCGATGTTCCCCCGGCTTATGTGCGCACCGTCTCTGTCCAAGATCCGGTGGCCCAAACGCTAGGCTCGGTGGCGAAGGACCACGAGGGAACGGACATGGCTGCGGCCGGCCAGTTGAACGGGTCCACCATCAGGGTGGGCTACGTTGGCCCGGATAAGCGCTATCAGGCGATGGTTGATGCGCTGCGCGCCTCTTGCGAGCCGGCGGGGATTACCATCGAGGATGCTGCGGCGGAGAACCTATCGCAGTTTTATCTCAACCCTGATCCGGAATCGGGGCAGCCAACCATTGATGCCTTCTTGGGCCCAGTCGATCCGCTGACCGAGTACTCCGCCGCTGATTCCAGTATTAAAAATTCCGTTCAGCTCAAGGAGCAGGAAGAGCAGCTGTGGGAGAGTGTTCCCTCCATTCCAGTCGCTGCGCAGCCGCGCGCGTTTATCGTTCACCGCGACGTGGAGGGTGTCCTGCCGTACACTGGCGTCTCGGGCATCGGCTGGAATATGGATCGTTGGCACGTGCCGGCAGAAGAACCTGTGGAGAAGGCCTAGGCCTTTTCGTTTTTAAATTTATTCTCGCTATTTAATTCTCAAGGAAGATGATGACTTCTCACTATGAATCAGCAGCACAAGCTTTGCGCGACAAGGTGCGCCTTGTGCAGGACTTTCCAGAAGAAGGAATTCTTTTTGAAGACCTCACACCGGTATTAGCCGATCCTGAGGCATTTCGGGCCGTTGTTGATGGTCTCGCGGCCGCCTGCGAGGAGCTGGGCGCGGATCTTATCGGCGGCCTGGATGCCCGCGGATTCTTGTTGGGCTCTGCCGTGGCGTACAAGCTGGGCTTGGGTATTTTGGCCATCCGCAAGAAGGGCAAGCTTCCACCGCCGGTATATACCGAAGAATACGAGCTGGAGTACGGCTCGGCCGCATTGGAGATCCCAGCCAGCGGCGTCGATGTGAAGGGCAAGCGCGTGGTGCTTGTCGATGACGTCCTGGCCACCGGTGGCACCCTCCACGGCGCCAAGCTGCTGCTCGAGTCTGCAGGCGCCGAGGTCGCGGGCAACGTCGTGGTGCTAGAAGTTAAGGGTCTTAATGGACGCGAACGCTTATCGGGCCCGCCGCTCATTGTGCTGGATGACGCTGACTAAGATGGTGTGTCTAAGCTAGATCACACGATCTGGAAAGGCGCTGCAGCCAGCAGTACAGGCTGCGGCATTGTGAAGGGCGGTAGAGATGGCCACGGATAAGTCAGCAAAACGCCAGGCTAATAACGGGATGCGGAGCATGTCTGCCCGGCTTGCTCGGTCACTGACCGGCGGGCGGGTCAAGATTAACCCCGCGCTCGATCCCCTCATGTCCATTCACCGGAAATTCCACCCCAAAGCGGATGCGGAACTACTCAACGCTGCCTATAACACCGCAGAAAGGTTGCACGAGGGAGTATTCCGCAAGTCGGGCGAGCCGTATATTACGCACCCCCTGGCCGTAGCCACGATTGCCGCGGAAATTGGTATGGATACCACCACCATCGTTGCAGCGCTCCTGCACGATACGGTGGAGGATACCGATTACACGCTTGAAGATCTGACCCGCGACTTTGGGCCAGAAGTCGCCCGGCTCGTTGATGGCGTGACCAAACTGGACAAGGTGGCCTTGGGTGCAGCGGCCGAGGCTGAGACCATCCGGAAGATGATCGTCGCCATGGCCAACGATCCGCGCGTGCTGGTCATCAAAGTCAGCGACCGTCTGCACAATATGCGCACCATGCGCTTTTTGCCGCCGGAAAAGCAAGCTAAGAAGGCACGCCAGACGCTAGAGGTCATCGCCCCCTTGGCCCACCGTCTGGGCATGGCGAGCGTGAAATGGGAATTAGAGGATCTGTCTTTTGCCATCCTCTATCCCAAAATGTACGACGAAATCGTCCGCATGGTGGCAGAGCGTGCGCCCTTGCGCGATCGCGCCTTGAAGGAAATCATCAACCAAGTTAGCGCCGCCTTAAAGGAAAACGGCATCGAGGCTGAGGTAATGGGCCGGCCGAAGCACTACTGGTCCATCTATCAAAAGATGGTCGTGCGCGGCCGCGAGTTCGCGGAGATTTTTGACCTGGTGGGCATCCGCGTACTGGTGGATGACATCAATAGCTGTTACGCCGCCATTGGCGTCGTGCACTCCATTTACCAGGCTCTGCCTGGGCGTTTTAAGGATTATGTTTCCTCCCCGCGCTTTGGCGTCTACCAGTCTCTGCACACCACGGTGCTCGCGGACGGCGGAGCAACCCTAGAGGTGCAGGTCCGTACGCACGAGATGCACTACAACGCCGAATTCGGCGTCGCCGCGCACTGGCGCTATAAGGAAACCAAGGGGAAGAATTCTGGGCATCAAGAAGAGGTGGACCAGATGGCCTGGATGCGTCAGCTGCTGGACTGGCAGAAGGAAGCGGCAGATCCCAATGAGTTCCTCGATTCCTTGCGCTATGACCTGACGGCGCGCCAGATCTTTGCCTTTACCCCAAAGGGCGATGTGGTGGATCTGCCGGCGGGTTCCACCCCGGTGGATTTTGCCTACGCCGTGCATACGGAGGTCGGCCACCGCTGCATTGGCGCCAAGGTCAACGGCAAATTGGTGGCGCTAGAATCGCCGCTGAAATCCGGCGACAAGGTAGAAATCTTTACTTCCAAGGATCCCAACGCCGGCCCATCGCGCGATTGGCAGGAATTCTTGGTCTCGCCGCGGGCCAAGGCGAAGGTACGGCAGTGGTTTGCCAAGGAAAGGCGCGAGGAACACCTCGAAGCCGGACGCGATGCCTTGGCCTCTGAGGTGCAGCGCGGCGGCTTGCCGATGCACCGCCTGTTTACTGCCAGCTCCATGAAGCAGGTGGCAGAACAGCTGCACTATCCTGATGTCGATGCCCTGTACACGGCCATCGGCGCAGGCCACGTCTCCGCACAGCACGTGGCCAACCAATTGGTGGCCATGTTCGGCGACCGCGATGATGCCGTGGATGCCCTGGCCTCCCGAACCCCACTCTCGGAGCTCGAGCAGTCCCGCGCGCAGCATACTAAGGACTCCGCCTCCGGCACCGGCATCTTGGTGGAGGGAAGCCCCGATGTCATGGCTAAGCTTGCGAAGTGCTGCCAGCCGGTGCCTGGGGACGCCATTTTTGGTTTTGTCACCCGTGGCGGGGGAGTATCCGTGCACCGTGCGGACTGCGCCAACGCGGAAAAGCTCAAATCTGAGCCGGAGCGCATGCTGAAGGTGGAGTGGTCCTCTGGCACCTCTTCTACCGGCGCCTTTTCCGCAACTCTGCAGCTTGAGGCGTTGGACCGCCAGGGCCTGCTGTCTGAGCTGACGCGGGTTCTAAGTGATCAAAACATCAATGTGTTGACGATGAATTCTAACCGCGGCGAGGACCAAATTGCCACGATGCGGTTTACCTTCTCTGTATCGGATACCAAACAGCTGGGTTCCTTGATGACGACGTTGCGCAATACCGAAGGCGTCTTTGACGTCTACCGCGTGACTGCCTAACCGCCTGACCGCCCGGCTACCTCCCTGTGCGGTTGCTCGACAGAGCAACGCGCGGGCGACGCGCACGTGACGATTGCGTGAACTCTTGGCGGAAGAAAGGTAAAAGCCCATTTCACGGGCTTCATGCTTCCTGCGAATGGGTTAAGAAAGCGGTATATATTGTCTGAATACTTTCTACGACACAGGAGTAACTATGCAGTTCCGCCGCATTGGCCAGTTGGTGGCCGCTACTACCGCCACCGCCGTCGCGCTCTCCGGCACACACGCCCTAGCGCAGGAGGATACGACCACCATCTCGGTCACCAATATCACTGACCTGCACGGCCACTTGGAAGATGGCCTGAGTGACCCTGCTAAGGCGGGCGATGAGATTGGTGTGGCTCGCCTGCAATCGCTTATCAAGCAGGTCAATGAAGGCCAAGAGTTCAACCTCACCTCTTCGGGCGATAACGTGGGCGGATCTGCATTCGTTTCGGCCATCTCTGATGACAAGTACACGCTAGAAGCGCTCAACGCCATGGGGATGAAGGTCACCGCAGTGGGCAACCACGAATTCGACAAGGGCACTGAGGACCTAACGGACCGTATCCAGCCCGCTTCTGACTATCCCATCCTCGGCGCCAATGTGTTAAAAGACGGCAAACCGCTTTTGGACGCCTCCCATGTGGAAGAAATCGACGGCGTAAAGGTCGGCTACGTCGGCACCGTCACCCAGAACACCAAGTTCAAGGTATCTGCGGCAAAGATTCCGGGCGTCACTTTTACCGATCCAGTCGAGGCAACGAATAAGGAGGCCACCCGCTTGAAGGAAAGCGGCGAGGCAGATGTCGTGGTCTCCCTCTTCCACGAAGACGCGGAGGAATACGCAGAAGGCTTCAACAAAGACGTCGATATCCTCTTTGGAGGCGATACCCACCAGACCACCCAGGGAACGCAAGAGCGCGACGGCGCCCTGCCACTGCAGTGGGCGCAAGGCTACGAGTACGGCAAGCTGCTTAACGATGCCGATATTACCTTCGACAAGGCCGCGGGCGAGGTAAAGAAGATTGAGCTCAAGCAGTACGATGCGACTGATGCGGCGCAGGTAGAGCCGGATGCTGAGATTGCGGGCATCGTTAAGAAGGCACAGGATGAGGCCGAGGTAAAAGGCTCGAAGACCGCTGGCACAGTCGAAACCGACTTATTCCGCGGCTCCGATGAGGGGCAAAAGCCAGGTTCCAACCGCGGTGTCGAGTCCACCCTGAATAACTTCATCGCTGACGGGCAACGTTATGCCATGAGCAAGCAGGTTGGCGAGGACATTGATCTTGGCGTGATGAACGCCGGCGGTGTGCGTGCCGATTTACAGGGCGGCGATGTCACATACAAGGACATCTTTGAGGTCCAGCCGTTTGGTAACTCGGTTATTACCGCGAAGGTCTCCGGCAAGGACTTCATCACCGCTTTAGAAAACCAGTGGCAAGATGGAAGCAGTCGGCCGCGTCTAGCCATGGGGCTGTCCAATAACGTCCAGGTGGTCTATGACCACACGGCATCCCACGGCGAGCGCGTCAAGTCCGTGACCATCAATGGCGAGCCCCTCGACGCGGATAAGGACTATTCCATCGCGCTATCGTCCTTCCTCGCCTCCAGCGACAGCGAAAAGGGTGGCGATGGCTACTTTGAGGCAGGCTCCATCAAGGACAAGAACGATGTGGGATACATGGATGCCCAGGCCATGATCGACTACATCGCCTCCGGTGAGTCCGAGGTCCGCAAGGGGCAGGGCCAGATTGGCGCCCACATCGATGGTGACATTGCCCCGGGCAAAGAAATCACCGTCGATCTGTCCAGCTTGAATTACACCAGCGAGGGAGAGCCCATGGCCAAGACCGTCACGGTGAAGCTTGGTGATGAGGAAGCAACCGCCAATATCGATAATTCCAAGCAGGAAGGCGATGACCAATTTGGCGAGCGCGGACGTGCGCAAGTGACGCTTAACGTTCCAGAAGGCCTGACGGGCTCCCAAAACCTAGAAATCACCACCGATGCAGGCACGCAAGCGATCCTGCCCGTGAAAGTGGACGAAGCCGGCGGTGACGAGGCCGGCTCCCAAGAGGATGGTTCAGAGGATGAAGACTCCCCGAAGCTCCCGCAAGGCTCGTCTATTGGCGGCGCAGCCCTTGCCATCGTGGCGGCACTAGCGGCAGGAATCGCCTTTATTGGTTTGAACCCCCAGGTGCTGCCGGCACCACTGCGGTCCATCTTTGATGACCTGCGCAAGACCTTTCACATCTAATTAGGGATCCAAATCCTGTGGATACGCGAAAAGCGCTTTTCCTCGCTTAAAGGGGGAAAAGCGCTTATTTTTCTGTGCTGTGTCGTGCATCCTAGTAACCTCAAAAGCCGTGGATATCTTTGAACGGTTTTTACGCGAGGCTACTTTTCAACTAGGAATCGAGCTACATCGAGTTCCTGTTGTCATGTTGTCTACATTAGGCATCTATCTCGCCTTTATGGTCTTGGTGAAGCTTTTTGGTTCCCGCGTATTGACCTCCATGACGGCCTCTGACGCGATCATCATCATTATGTTCGGTGCTGTTGCCGGGCGTGTGATCATTGGTGTTCCACCTACACTAGCGGCGGGTGTTATCGGGCTGACCACACTGATGGCCTTGGAAGCTGCATTCGGGACCATTCGCAAGGTAGTGAAATGGACGCGGTTTTTAGATCGGCGTCCAGTCCTTATCGTCTTTCAGGGCGAGATGATTGACGATAATCTCACCGTTTCCCATATCACTCGCTCTGACGTGTATTCCGCGGTGCGAAAGGCTGGTTTAGCCCGCATGGAAGACGTTCAGATTATGGTTTTAGAGCCCACCGGGCACATATCTGTCATCAAGAATGGTCAGGACATAGACCCAGATATCTTTAATGACCTCGTTGGCTCTGGGTATATCAAACAGGCCAAAGAGTCTTAAAGAATTGATAGAGGGGGAAGAACTTCAGGACTACTTTTCGTACAACCGCCGTGCAGATAAATAAGAGCACGGCGGTTAATCGCCCTCAAGAGGCATCAACGTCTAGAAAGGAAGTTTGAAGTTCTTTAGAAGGTCATCGATGTTGATGTACTTATTGGCGAACGCGAAGAGAGTGCCCAGTGCGCCGACAGCAGCAGTAATGACTTCGATCCAGGCCTTGACGGACTCAGGATTCGCGTCCTTGGAAGACAAGGCTTGCGTATTCTTGGCGTCGTTTTTCTTGTTTGCATCAGAATCAATGTTCTGGCTAGGAGTGCTGGTGGAGGCAGTAGAAGAGCCTTGAGCAACGGTATTCACATTCTCCGCGGCAGTGGCCACGGTGGTGCCAGCGAGAGTAACGGATAGGGCGGTTGCGCCGGCGAGGAAGGCCTTGCGGGAGAAACGCTTCATTGTGTTTCCTGTCAAGCTTGTGGTGTTCAAATTTTTTGGATATTAGACGGCTGCGTAGCTGTCTGAATTACCCGAGCTAATTTTAATAAAAAACATTATCAATAAGGAATGGGGGTGTTTGGAGGGGGTGATTAATGCAGATGGTGTGAATGGGAAGGATGTGCTTTCTGGAGCTAAGCGAGGTAGAAGGGTATTTAAGGAAAAGCATCGGATATGAAAATTCCCCAGCGCCACGCCACGATATAGTTCGTGCAGTGTGCTGGGGTGAGGCAAATGTAGAGGGAATGGGGGAGGCATCGGCAAGCGCCGATGCCGCAGACTAGGCCTTTACCGTAGCCTTTTTGATCTTTACCTCTTCTGCAGGCTTGCCATCCTCTTGGCCGCCTGGATTGCTACCTTGGTCACCGGTGTCTACGCCGGCCTCGGCAATCTTGTCTAGGGTCTTGAGGCCTTCTTCAGTGATGGTGCCGAAGTAGGTGTAGTTAGGAGGTAACTCCGAGTCATCGTAGTTAAGGAAGAACTGGGAGCCGTTGGTATCTGGGCCGCTATTGGCCATAGCGACGGAGCCGCGGGGGTAGACAACTGGGTTCTGCGCGTCCTCGTCATCAGTTTCATCGGTGGGGTATTCATCAGCAAAGCTGAAGCCCGGGCCGCCGGCACCGGAACCGGTGGGGTCGCCGCACTGGAGCACATTCAAGCCACCGGAGGTCATGCGGTGGCAGACGGTGTCATCGTAGAAGCCGGAGTCAGCCAGTTCCGAAATGGCGTGGGTAGTACAAGGCGCAGTGGCGCGGTCTAGGTCCATCTCGATCGGGCCCTGGGTGGTATCGAAGGATACAGTAACAGTGCCCTCGGTGGATATATCCTTGCCGTCGGGCTTCTTGGCACCGTGGCCATCCTGCCCATTGTCCTTGTACTCGCACTGGACGGTTGCAGGCAGGGCTTCCGCGCGCTTGCCGCTCAAGGGCTCTGCCTTGGGTGCTTCCTGCGTGGTCTGTGCTTCCGAGGTATCTTCCGCCTGGATTTCGCCCTCAGAGTCATCGCGGGTGGAGAGGAAGTAAATCCCTCCGGCGATGCCGAGGATGACGACGAGCGAGGCTAAGGCGACGCCAAAAGGACGAGTCTTTTGTTTGCGGTCACGGGACTTTAGTTCGCGGTCGAGCTTGTGCAGCGCGTCTTCTCCGCGCTTTTTATTATCTGGCACCGTGGGACAACCTTTCTAGCGATTATCGGTGACGTGTCTCAACTAGGACGATTTTAGCGGCTTTGCGGCCATGGGGATGACTTGGCTCGGGGATTGGCTTAAGCAATAAGCGGAGAGCTATAGCGGGGAAGCAAAAGTATCAGTACGCTCGGGGCCATGGCTGAAGTTAATTTTTCTGACGAACCTACCCAAACCGCTGGTGAACTTCCCGCAGTAGGGGAGTCCATCCCAGAATTCACTCTCGTTGGCACCGACCTCTCTGAGGTCACCAAAAAGGATTTCGAGGGCAAGCGCCTCGTTATCTCGATTTTCCCATCCATCGATACCGGCGTGTGCCAGCAGCAGTTGCGCACCTTTAATGAAAAGGCTGCGGGCTTGGACAACACCGTTGTCTTGTCCGTCTCCCGCGACCTACCTTTTGCACTGGATCGTTTCTGCGCCGCAGAGGGCATTGAAAACGTGGACACCGCCTCCGATTTCCGCTCCGATTTTGGCGAGAAGTTCGGCGTGACCTTGCAAGGCTCCCCGCTCAAGGGCCTTTTGGCACGCTCCGTTGTGGTCACCGACGCTGACCACAAGGTCATCTACAACGAGTTGGTGCCAGAGGTAACCACTGAGCCGGACTACGATAAGGCACTTGCCGCCCTGCAATAAAGCTTTAAGCTGGCAGGATATTTAAATCTAGCACCCAGCCTTTCCCCATAACCCACCGTGGCTGTGGGGGTGAAGGCTGGGTGCTTTTTGCATGCTTGCGGGGCCCTTGAGTTCAGAGGGGCGCTGCGTTCGGGAGCGCTGTGGGTGCAGGTCTCGTTAGACTTAAAGCATGGAGATTCAAGGATTTACCGCGGGCCCATTTAGCACCAATACTTATATCGCGGCGGAGGGAAAGCGCGCTTTCATCGTGGATCCAGGCATGGATTCCACGTCGCAGGTTCTAGCGTACGACTATGACTATGAAGCCATCGTGCTCACGCACGGGCACATTGACCACACTCGCGAGGCCGGTGACTTGGCGCAGGAGCTCGATATCCCCGTTTATATTCATCCCGCAGATAAGTTCATGTTGGATTCTGGGGAGGGTGTTTCCGCCCAGGCACAGGAGTTATTCCACGCCTCGAGAATGGTGCCCATTTCCGATCTCCGCGAACTCCACGGTGGGGAAGAACTGGAGCTAATCGGGCATACATTTACCCTCCAGCACGCGCCTGGGCATTCGCCGGGGTGCGTATTGATCATTTCGGATACTTTTGCCCTTACCGGGGACGTACTTTTTGCCGGGGGAATGGGGCGGGTCGATCTGCCGGATTCTAATCCACAGGCCATGCTGGACTCATTGGCGGGACCGGTGTGGGATTTAGACGATAAGCTGGACATTCTTCCCGGCCACGGCCCAACCTCGACCATGCGTCAGGAGAGGGCGACCAACCCATTCCTGCGAAAATCCCATGGGGTAGTCTAGTGACCATGAGTGAAGAGAAGCGGTTCCAGGCACTGTCCGCACCGAAGGGTGTGCCAGACTATTTCCCACCAGAGTCTGCGACTTTTTATAAGGTCCGCCAGACCATGGTGGAACAGGCGCATCTTTCCGGCTTTCAGCACATTGAATTGCCCATTTTTGAAGATACCGCGCTCTTTGCCCGCGGCGTGGGCGAATCTACCGACGTGGTCTCCAAGGAGATGTACACCTTTGCAGATCGCGGCGATCGCTCAGTGACCCTGCGCCCAGAGGGCACCGCGGGTGTGATGCGCTCGGTCATTCAACACAATCTGGACCGCGGTCAGCTGCCGGTAAAGCTGAACTACAGCGGGCCGTTCTTCCGCTATGAGCGCCCGCAGGCAGGGCGCTACCGCCAGCTTCAGCAGGTTGGCGTGGAAGCCATTGGCGTCGACGATCCCGCATTGGATGCGGAGGTCATCGCCCTGGCGGATCGCTCCTATAGGGCCCTGGGACTTTCCGGGTACCGCCTGGAATTGACCAGCTTGGGCGACCGGAATTGCCGGCCCGCCTACCGCGAAAAGCTGCAGGAATTCCTGTTTAAGCTGGACTTGGATGAGGAAACCCGCCGCCGCGCGGAGATCAATCCCTTGCGCGTCTTGGACGATAAGCGCCCAGACATGCAGGAGCAGCTTGCCGATGCCCCATTGATGCTCGACTACCTCAACGCCGAGTGCCGCGAGCACTTTGAGACCGTAACCGGCATGCTGGATGATATGGGTGTTGCCTACGAAATCAACCCGCGCATGGTGCGCGGCTTGGACTACTACACCAAGACCTGTTTTGAATTCGTCCACGATGGCCTGGGTGCGCAATCCGGTATTGGCGGCGGTGGCCGCTACGACGGGTTGATGGCGCAGCTTGGCGGCCAAGATCTCTCGGGCATCGGCTATGGCCTCGGCGTCGACCGCGCCATCCTCGCCCTTGAAGCGGAGGGAATCACCTTAGAAGGCAGTGATTCCCGCGTGGACGTCTACGGCATTGCCTTGGGCGCAGCGGCCAAGCGCCGCATGACCGGGATCATCAATGACCTGCGCAAGGCGGGAATCGCCGCGGACATGTCCTTTGGTGATCGCGGCCTTAAGGGGGCGATGAAGGGCGCTGACCGCGCGGGCGCGCGCTTTGCTCTGGTCTTGGGAGACCAAGAACTAGACAATGGCACCGTCGCCGTGAAGGACTTGGCCGCCCACGAACAGCGCGATGTTGAACTATCGCAGCTGGTTGCCATTCTGGGGCAGGATCTAGAAGGCTAAACGCAGGATCAAAAAAGGGGGCACCGAAATTACTCGGTGCCGCCCTTTTATGTGCTTTTGACTGATTAGCACTCCACCTGGGAAACGCTAAAGCCCATCGTCTTGGCCAAGCCGCCGAGGGAGGTCTCCTTGTACTTGGAGAGCATATCGCGGCCCGTATCCGCCATGGTTTGTACGGCATTATCTAGGGTGACGTGGTGGGTGCCTTCACCCATCATCGCCATGCGGGCGGCGTTAATGGATTTCACCGCGCCGATGGCGTTGCGCTCAATACAGGGGATCTGCACTAATCCACCTACCGGGTCACAGGTAAGGCCGAGGTTGTGTTCAAGGGCGATCTCTGCCGCATTTTCTACCTGGGCAGGCGTTGCACCAAGGAGTGCTGCCATTCCCGCAGCGGACATGGACGAGGCGGAGCCGACTTCTCCCTGGCAGCCCACCTCGGCGCCGGAAATTGAGGCATTTTGTTTGATGATCATGCCGATTGCGCCGGCGGTGAGCAGGTAGCGGCGTGCGGATTCGCGGCAGAAGCCACCATGGAAATCGCGCGCATAGTGCAAGACTGCGGGAATGATGCCGCAGGCGCCGTTGGTGGGCGCGGTGATAACGCGGCCGCCCGCAGCGTTTTGCTCGTTGACCGCTAAGGCGAAGAGGTTGACCCATTCCATGGCGGAAAATCCAGAGTGTGGGTCATTTTTCTGCTCGAGCAGCTGCGCATACATCTTGGGGGCACGCCGCGGCACTCGGAGACCACCGGGCAAGAGGCCCTTGGTGGAAATGCCATCGGTCACGCATTCGCGCATGATGTCCCATACGAGGTCCAAGTGGCGCAGGACAAAATCCGCGCCGCCCTCGTCCTGATGAAGTACTTCCTCATTGGCGAGGACGATTTCCCAAATATCTTTGTCGTTGGCCTCGCAGAGGTTGAGCAGTTCTTCACCGGTGGTGAACTCATAAGGCACGGTATCTTCTACGGTTGCTGCGGCAACGCCGGCGGGTACCTCGTGGCTATCGGCCATCTCCGCGTCTAACTCTTTGCGGGAGAGGATGAAGCCACCGCCGACGGAGAAGTACTGCTCGTCTTCAGCCAAGATAGTGCCATCAGCATCCCAGGCCTTGAAGATCATGCCGTTGGGGTGCTGGGGCAGTGGCTCGTTCTCAAAGGCAATTTCGTAGTCGACGGAGCCGGACGGGCCGGAGATGTTGCCTTCACTGGGGATTATGCCGCCGGCTTGTGGCTCGGCATCGATGGGAACGGTCAGCGGCTCCCAACCGGCGAGTCCCAGAATGACGGCGCGGTCGGAGGCGTGGCCGCGCCCAGTGGCGGCAAGCGAACCGCGCAGCTCCGCGGAGACGCGGGCGGGATGGGTATCGAGGGATTCTAGAAATTGCTTCGCGGCGCGCATCGGCCCAACCGTGTGTGAGGAGGAGGGACCAATGCCGATGGCGAAAATGTCAGTAACGCTAATAGTCATGGTGAAAGCCTTAAGAAACCTTTCTTGGTAGCAAGAGAGTTATCAGTCCAAGAGCATGAAAAAGAGATTTTCTCAGGCGCGGGGATTCAAGTGGAACATTTCTAAAATTCAAGCGTAGAGAAATATGTGACATGTATCAATTTTAGAATATGCGATAGGTATTGCGGCGCTAGTGCTTTCCGTCGTATTGGGACAAAATTTCCTCGAAAGGCAGAAATTCCTCGTCCACTCCGATCCCAGTGGGGCGGGAATGGGGTCCGGGCTTAGGGGCATCGGCAAGCCCGGCGACCCGATCCGTTGGGCGGATCATCTGATCTGCAAGCTGGGTGGCGGCGCGCTCGATGCGGCTGCGAATGCGCGCGCCCTCGGCGGTGCCCAGATCTTCTGTTGCCTGGAAAATGCCGGTGGGAACGACGTGGGCGTGCAGGTAATTCAATAGGGGGCGCAGCGCATAGTCCAAGATGAGCGCGTGGCGCGGTGAACCGCCCGTAGCGGCAACGATGGTAGGCAGTTCCTCCAAGGCGTGCGAATCCAGAACATCAAAAAACATCTTGAACAGCCCGGAGTAGCTTCCTTGGAACGCGGGCGTGACGGCAATAAAGCCATCGGCCGTAGACAGCAGCTCTTTCGCTTCATCCAAGTGGGGCGTCGGGGCCGCCCAATTGGTCATGGCCGTGGCCAATTCAGAAGCAAGGGTGCGCACCTCAATGATGTGGGTGTTCACGCCTTCACCGCGTGCGGAAATCTTTGCCTCGGTGGCTTCTGCAATAGTCTCAGCTAATTGCCGGGTAGATGATGGCTCCGATAGCCCGGCCGTGAGGACAACCAAAGATCGCATTGTTTAGTCCTCCTTTCCAGGGCTTACGCGAAAGTGTGGGGAATCTGGGTGCTGCTTGAGCGTGGCATGCGTTGGTGGGTCTGAGGGTACATGGTCTGGTCGCCGCTGCTCAAAGCGTCGGCGGAGCTCTGGGACGACTTGAGTGCCAAGAATTTCTATCTGCTTGAGCACCACTTCTTGCGGCAGGCCCGCGTGATCGATGAGGAAGAGCTGGCGTTGGTAATCGCCCACGTAGTCCGCAAATTTCAGGGTGCGCTCAATAACCTGCTCTGCGGTACCCACGGTCAGCGGGGTGTAGTCAGTAAACTCCTCCAGGCTAGGCCCGTGCCCGTACACGGGTGCGTTATCGAAGTACGGGCGGAAGAACTTCTTGGCTTCCTCTTCAGTATCGCCAATGAATACCTGGCCGCCGAGACCCACGATGGCTTGGTCGGCCTGACCGTGGCCATAGGAGGCGAAGCGGCGCCGGTACATGGTGACCATCTTGGCCGTGTGTTCCTGATTCCAGAAAATATTATTGTGGAAGAACCCGTCGCCATAATAGGCCGCTTGTTCTGCAATCTGTGTAGAGCGAATTGAGCCGTGCCATACAAACGGCGGGACGCCATCGAGGGGCGCCGGGGTAGAGGTAAACGCCTGCAACGGGGTGCGGAATTTGCCCTCCCAGTTGACGCTATTTTCGCGCCACAGGCGGCGCAGCAAGTGGTAATTTTCCACGGCCAAGGGGATGCCTTGGCGGATATCTTTGCCAAACCACGGGTAGACGGGGCCGGTATTGCCGCGTCCCATCATCAGGTCCACACGGCCGCCGGAAAGGTGCTGCAAAAAGGCGTAATCTTCCGCGATCTTTACCGGGTCATTGGTGGTAATTAGCGTCGTGGAGGTAGAAAGCTGCAGGCGCTTAGTCTGCGCCGCAATATAGGCCAGGTGGGTCGTCGGGGAGGAGGGGACGAAGGGCGGGTTGTGGTGCTCGCCTGTGGCAAAGACATCGAGGCCCACTTCTTCCGCCTTGAGCGCGATTTCCGTAATATTGCGGATTCGCTCCGCCTCTGACGGGGTTTCGCCCGTCGTTGGATCGGTGGTCACATCTCCGACCGTGAAAATGCCAAATTGCATGGTGTCCCTTTCTACGTACCTATAATCATTGTACGTGACATGTCAACAACGTGGGAGGGGAGATTGTTCCCAAACGAGTAAAGAGGGGGACGGGAATTAGCTGTAGACCCCGCGCCCCAAGGTGTCGCACTCAGCCATCCGGCCGGAATTATAACCAGCAAGGAAAGCCCGCTGGCGTTGCTCGGAGGAGCCGTGCGTCCACGCATCGGGTTGGACCTGCCCGGTGGAACGCCGCTGGATATTATCGTCGCCCACAGCCTGCGCCGCGGTGACTGCGTCAGCGACCTGCTGCTGGGAAATCGGTTCCAGCAGCGCATCCTCGCCCTTATCTGCATGAGAAGCCCAAATACCTGCGTAGCAATCTGCCTGGAGCTCGATCTTTACCGCATTGGAATCCGCGCCGGGGTCGTTATAGTCAGATAGCTGCAGCGTGCCCTCGAGCTGCTGAATGTGGTGGCCAAACTCGTGGGCGACGATGTACATCTGCGCGAATGGGGCATTGTGCGCGCCGTAGTTGCTCAGGGAATCGAAAAAGGTGGTATCGAAATACGCCGATTGGTCGGCGGGGCAATAAAAGGGACCCGTGGCTGAAGAGGCGGTGCCGCAACCGGAATTGGTGGAGCCATTAAAAATCACCCGGCCAGGGTTGGTGTATTCGATGCCGGCTTGCTCGGGCAGCTCGGCGGTCCAGACGTTATCCACGCTCATGGCGGTAAACATGACCCGGCAGTCATCGTATTTATTGCCGTCTTCTGCCGTTTGGCAGTGATCGAAGGCAGAATCATCGGCACCGGAGTGGGACTGCTCATTGCCCAGGAGGGCGCCAATATCGGAGGGGTTTCCTCCCAATAAGAGGTAGAGCCCGACGAGCATGACGGAGCCGATGCCGCCGCCTAAAGCGAGGCCGCCGCCACCGCCGGAGGTTGCGCGCTGGCCATCGAAATCGGCACCAGATTTAAACGTCATGCCTAAATAGTGCCACACCTTTTCGGCGTCTTCAGTGCGTACCGGCCACATTTATGCGCGGTACTGGCAGCGGCGTCCGGTTCGCACCCATGCCTAGTGCCTTAAATGGACTTAATAGGAGAAGAAACGGCGATGGGATGTAGAATTGGCCAAGTTCCTAGTCTTGTGCTTGGTTGGGCGCGCGCTGTTTACGCGTGGCTGGACCCGCAAGTAACTCCATTTCAGAAGGGATTGAATTATAGTGCTGCGTACCCATTTGGCCGGTGAGCTCCGCAAAGAACTGGCAGAAGAGACCGTAACCCTAACCGGTTGGGTGTCTCGTCGCCGTGACCACGGCGGCGTGATCTTCATTGACCTGCGCGATCGTTCCGGCATTGCCCAGGTGGTCTTCCGCGAATCCGATGTGGCAGAGCGCGCCCACGACCTGCGTTCGGAATACTGCGTCAAGGTAACCGGCGTAGTGGAACCGCGCCCAGAAGGCTCCGAAAACCCGAACCTGCCTTCCGGAGACATCGAGGTCAACGTCACCGACCTGGAGGTGCTCAACAAATCCGCAGCGCTGCCCTTCCAGGTAGATGATCCTTCCGCCTCTGGCGAGGTAGGCGAGGAGACCCGCCTGAAGTACCGCTACTTGGATCTGCGCCGCGAGCGCCAGGCCAAGGCCCTGCGCCTGCGCTCCGCTGCCAACCGCGCGGCCCGCAACGTGCTGGATAAGCACGATTTCGCCGAAATCGAAACCCCTACCTTGACCCGCTCCACCCCTGAGGGCGCCCGCGACTTTTTGGTCCCTGCCCGCCTGAAGCCGGGCTCCTGGTACGCGCTGCCGCAGTCGCCGCAGCTGTTCAAGCAGCTGCTGATGGTGGCGGGCATGGAGCGCTATTACCAGATCGCGCGGTGCTACCGCGATGAGGACTTCCGCGCCGACCGCCAGCCGGAATTTACCCAGCTAGACGTGGAGATGTCCTTCGTGGATCAAGACGATGTCATTGCGCTTGGTGAAGAGATTGTCAAAGAGCTGTGGAAGCTCATCGGCTATGACATTCAGACCCCGATCCCGCGCATGACCTATGCCGATGCCATGAAGTACTACGGCTCCGATAAGCCGGATCTGCGCTTCGACATCAAGATCGTCGAGTGCACGGAGTTCTTCAAGGACACTACCTTCCGCGTCTTCCAGAACGAATACGTCGGCGCCGTAGTCATGGACGGCGGTGCTTCGCAGCCGCGCCGCCAGTTTGATGCATGGCAGGACTGGGCCAAGCAGCGCGGCGCCAAGGGCCTTGCCTACATCACCGTTGCAGAAGATGGCACTTTGGGCGGGCCAGTAGCCAAGAACATCACCGACGCGGAGCGCGAGGGCATCGCCGAGCACGTGGGCGCAAAGCCTGGTGACGCCATCTTCTTCGCCGCCGGCGATACCAAGTCTTCCCGCGCGCTGCTGGGTGCGGCCCGCGGTGAAATCGCCAAGAAGCTCGACCTCATCAAGGAAGGTGACTGGGCCTTTACCTGGGTCGTTGACGCCCCGCTCTTTGAGCCTTCTGCCGATGCCACCGCTTCCGGCGACGTGGCCTTGGGCCACTCCAAGTGGACCGCGGTGCACCACGCTTTTACCTCGCCGAAGCCGGAGTGGATCGATTCCTTCGACGAGAACCCGGGCGAGGCCACGGCCTACGCTTATGACATCGTCTGCAACGGCAACGAGATCGGCGGCGGTTCTATCCGTATCCACCAAGAAGATGTGCAAAAGCGTGTCTTCGAGGTCATGGGCATCGGCGATGAGGAAGCACAAGAAAAGTTCGGCTTCTTGCTTGACGCTTTCTCCTACGGCGCACCTCCACACGGCGGCATCGCCTTTGGCTGGGACCGCATCGTGTCCCTCTTGGGCGGCTTTGACTCCATCCGCGACGTCATTGCCTTCCCGAAGTCCGGTGGCGGCGTGGATCCGCTTACCGATGCCCCCGCGCCCATCCCTGCCGCACAGCGCAAGGAGACCGGCGTGGATTTCAAGCCGGAGAAGAAAAAGAACGGCGAAGAGGCTAAGGCCGCGAAATCAGAGCAGGAGAACTAGCTCTTAGGCTCGCTATCACGACACCATTTTTAGGGTAAGCGGGGCGCGCGTCCTCGCCGCAGCGGAAACTTGTGCGGCGAGGGTGTAGCCCCCGCTTTGTGTTGGCGGGCATACTGGATAGAACTATGGTTGATACACAGACAGTGCTTTCGGCCGATGAGGTCATTGGTGCCGCATCGGAAATGTTGTCGCGCCGCTTTGGTGGCACGCCGGAAATGTCAGACATTGAGGATCTAGGCGGATCCGGCAATGCTTTAGTCCTGCGCGCGAAGGTTGCCCCTAGCGCCTTTTTGCCGCATCGCTCTGTGGTCATCAAATACAATCCGGTCACCGGCTACGGCGTGGATGACGCGGCAATGCTGCGCGAGGTCGTGGCCTATCAATTCACCACCGCCTTAGCAGAAGACGTGCGCCCAGGGCCGGTGCTGCTTGCGCATGATTTAGACCGGCGCATCATCGTCCTGACGGATTTGGGGGAGGCCGAGACCCTTGCGGATGTGCTCTTAGAATCCGGCGATGAGGATCGCATTCGGATCCTGCGCTCCTTGGGCACGGCATTGGGGCATATCCACGTAGGCACCGCGGATCATGAGCAGGATTTCGAGACCCTGCTCAACCGCACCTTGCGGCATAACCCGGAATACGCCGATCACCAATCTGTGCGCGATCAGTCCCTGTATCGCTCCATCGGCATCGGGCTGAGCCTGCTTGATGAGGCGGGGCTTGAAGCCCCCGAAAGCTTCCGCAGTTTAGCCGATCAAGCCGCTGAATCCCTCGCCTCCGGCAAGGATAGGGCCTTTACTCCCTTCGATTTATCGCCGGATAACATCATCGTCTCCAAGCGCCTGCACTTCTTGGACTATGAATGGGCCGGTTTTAGGAACGTGGGCTTTGACGTCGCGTGCGTTATCGCGGGCTTCCCGCAGTTCCTGTTTTCTAAGCCAATTACGGATAAGGAAGCAGATATATTCCTCGCCGCATGGTCGCGCGAGGTATCTGAGGTGTGGCCGCGCTTTGCCGACGAAGACGAACTGCACGGGCTTATCGTCGCTTCCCTCATTGGCTGGGCCTTGTCGAGCGTGACCACGATGCACGCTGGCGGAATTGAGGGACTGGTTGCCCTTGCTAGCGGTGACGCGGAGATTGTCCATGACCCAAAGCGTTCGATCCTGCGCCCGCCGGAAAGCGGCCCT
The DNA here is from genome assembly GCF_046717465.1 of Corynebacterium limaceinasi. Lineage (NCBI taxonomy): Bacteria > Bacillati > Actinomycetota > Actinomycetes > Mycobacteriales > Corynebacteriaceae > Corynebacterium > Corynebacterium limaceinasi. The sequence goes on along the minus strand of NZ_CP177100.1, from coordinate 1,448,607 downwards.
TTTAATGAGGACGAGCTATTGGTGCGCCAAGATTTGTACGAAACCTTTGACGCGCTCGCGCGCTACGCCGCCCAATGCGGGACCGCACCGTGCACGTCCATCGCGGAGTTTGGCACCATCGTTGCCCGCCGCGTCCACGACGAATAATCACTACACCTTTCTGGGGAGCTAAAACCACATGAGCCAGGATTCTCTCTTCGGCGCCTCTCCCAATGCCGGTGGCACTATGGGCGGCGAAGGCTCGCCATCGTCTTTTCCCACAGCCAATCTCTTTGCCACGCACTCCGGTTCGCCCTTGGCCGCTCGCATGCGCCCACAGACTCTAGAAGAGGTCGTGGGCCAGGACCACCTCCTTGCCCCCGGCAAGCCGCTGCGCCGCTTGGTCGAGGGGTCCGGCGAGGCTTCGGTCATTTTGTATGGGCCGCCGGGTACTGGCAAGACGACGATTGCCTCGCTGATAGCCAGCCAGATGGGCCAAAACTTCGTCGGCCTCTCCGCCCTTGACTCAGGGGTGAAGCAGGTGCGCGAAGTCATTACCCACGCCCGGCAGGAACTCATCCACGGCCGCCGAACGGTCCTTTTCATCGATGAGGTGCACCGTTTCTCCAAAACCCAACAAGACGCCTTGCTGGCGGCGGTTGAAAACCGGACGGTCCTGCTGGTTGCAGCGACGACCGAAAACCCATCCTTCTCGGTCGTCTCGCCGCTTCTTTCCCGCTCGCTGCTTTTGCAGTTGCACTCGCTGAGCGAGGAGGATCTTAAGGGCGTAGCCCGCCGCGCGTTAGACAGCGATCGGGGGCTAGGCGAGCGCGAGCTAAGCATTACTGATGAGGCGCTCAACCAGCTTGTCGTGCTCTCTGGTGGCGATGCCCGGCGCAGCCTGACCTACCTCGAGGCGGCCGCGGAAGCAGTCGACGATGGCGGCGAGATCACCGCGGCCACGATTACGGATAACGTGAATCGGGCGGTGGTGCGCTATGACCGTGACGGCGATCAGCACTACGACGTGACTTCTGCGTTCATCAAGTCCATCCGCGGCTCCGATGTCGATGCCGCGCTGCACTACCTAGCGCGCATGGTGGAAGCCGGCGAAGATCCCCGGTTTATCGCCCGCCGCCTGATGGTTCACGCCTCAGAAGATATTGGCATGGCAGATCCCACCGCCTTGCAAGTCGCCGTTGCCGCTGCAGAGGCGGCGCAACTGATCGGCTTGCCAGAAGCGCGCATCCCACTGGCGCAGGCAACGATTCACTTGGCGACGGCGCCGAAATCTCCGTCCGTCATCGCTGCTATTACTAAGGCGCAGGCCGATGTCGCGGCCGGCAAGGTGGGCCACGTGCCGCCGCACCTGCGTGATGGGCACTATGAGGGCGCCAAGCGGCTGGGAAATGCCACGGGGTATTCCTATCCCCACGATGACCCGCGCGGGGTAGTGGAGCAGCAATACCTGCCCGATGAGCTCGAGGGCACCGTATATTATGAGCCCACCGAGCACGGCGCGGAAAAGCGAATCTTTGACTATATTGGCCGTTTGCGCAGGATACTTCGCGGCAAGCGCCGCTAAGTGCGAACCGGCTCGACCGGTTTTGGCCCCACCGATGGGCACAGCCTGCCTACCTGTAGGTAAAGTTGGGTGGGTTAGAAAGCTTCTTGATGGAAGATAAAAGCTTAGACAGTTAGGATTATTGCTCGTGAAGACTCATGAGATCCGGGAACGGTTTACCCAGCACTTCGTCAATTCTGGTCACGAGGTTGTCCCCAGCGCCTCTTTGATCCTGGATGACCCTAACCTGCTTTTCGTTAACGCGGGCATGGTGCCCTTCAAGCCCTATTTCTTGGGCCAGCAGACCCCACCATTTTCGCAAGGCCTTGCCACCTCTATCCAGAAGTGCGTGCGCACCTTGGATATCGAGGAGGTGGGCATTACCACCCGCCACAACACCTTCTTCCAAATGGCGGGCAACTTCTCCTTTGGTCAGTACTTCAAGGAAGGCGCCATTTCCAATGCATGGAACCTGCTGACCAAAGACGTAGAAGACGGCGGGTTTGGCCTGGATCCGGAGCGCCTGTGGGTCACCGTGTACCTCGATGATGATGAGGCAGCGGAAATCTGGCGCGATAAGATCGGCGTGCCAGAAGAGCGCATCCAGCGCCTAGGCATGGAAGATAACTACTGGTCCATGGGCGTGCCGGGGCCGTGTGGCCCCTGCTCGGAAATCTATTACGATCGCGGCCCCGAATACGGCAAGGACGGCGGCCCGATTGCGGACGATAACCGTTACATGGAGATCTGGAACCTCGTGTTCATGCAAAATGAGCGCGGCGAGGGAACCGGAAAGGGCGATTTTGAGATCGTCGGCGAGCTGCCGAAGAAAAACATCGATACCGGCTTGGGCATCGAGCGCGTCGCCTGCCTCTTGCAGGGTGTAGACAACGTTTACGAGACCGACCTGCTGCGCCCGGTCATTGACGTCGCCGAGGAGCTTACCGGCGCCACCTACGGCGAGAAGGCAACGCAGCAGGAAAATATCCGCTTCCGCGTGGTGGCTGACCACTCCCGCACCGGCATGATGCTCATCTTGGATGGTGTTACCCCAGGAAACGAGGGTAGGGGCTATATCCTGCGCCGCTTGCTGCGCCGCATCATTCGCTCAGCAAAGCTGCTGGGGGCCGAGGGCGCTACCATGGAGCGCTTCATGAATACCGTCATGGATACCATGACCCCGTCCTATCCAGAGATTGCGGATAACCGCGAGCGAATCCTGCGCGTGGCCATCAACGAGGAAAAGGCGTTTTTGAAGACGCTGGAGTCTGGCACCAAGCTTTTCGATGAAGCCGTGGAGGACCTGCGCTCCACCCACCGCGCCAAGACCCAAAAGGTGCTCTCCGGTGACAAGGCCTTCGAGCTGCACGATACCTACGGTTTCCCCATCGACCTCACCCTGGAAATGGCGCAAGAGGCCGGCCTTGACGTGGACATGGACGGCTTTAATGCCGCCATGGGCGAGCAGCGCCGCCGCGCCAAGGCCGATAACCAGGCCAAGAAGCACGGTCACACCGACCTCTCCTTGTACCGCGACTGGGTGGATAATAACCCCACCGTATTCACCGGCTATGAGGAACTGGTCTCGGGTGCCAACGTCATCGGGCTGGTCAAAGATGGCCAAAAGGTCAACGAGGTACACGAGGGCGATGAGGTTGAGGTCATTTTGGACCACTCGCCGCTCTACGCTGAGTCCGGTGGACAGATGGCTGACCGCGGCCGCATTTCCGCGGGCGAATCCCTCTTGGAGGTCAATGACGTCCAGAAGATTGGCAAGAAGCTGTGGGTACACAAGGCTTCCGTTACCGCCGGTGGGCTCGACCTGGGCATGTCCGTTGAGGCTTCCGTAGATGAGAAGTGGCGCCACGGTGCGACCCAGGCCCACTCGGCTACCCACCTCATCCACGCGGCCCTGCGGCAGGTGCTGGGACCCACCGCAGTGCAGGCGGGCTCCCTGAACCGCCCGGGCTACCTGCGCTTTGACTTCAACTACACCGAGCAGTTGAGCCAGGAACAAATGGAAGAAATCGCGCTTATTACCAACCAGGCGATCGATTCCAATATGGCCGTCAACACCATTGAGACCTCGCTGGAAGAGGCCAAGGCGATGGGCGCCATGGCCCTGTTCGGTGAAAACTACGGCAACCAGGTGCGCGTGGTGGAAATCGGCGGACCATTTTCCATCGAGCTCTGCGGCGGTACCCACGTGGGTTCCTCGGCAGAAATTGGACTGGTTTCCGTGCTTGGCGAGTCCTCGGTGGGCTCCGGCGCCCGCCGCATTGAGGCCTACTCCGGCATGGATGCCTTCCGGTACTACTCCAAGGAAACCGCGCTGGTAGAGGGCGTATCCCGCGAGCTAAAGGTGCAGTCTGAGGAACTTCCGGAGCGGATTTCGCAGCTTTCGGAGCGGCTCAAGGCGGCCGAAAAGGAAATTGAGGGCCTGCGCAAGGCGCAACTGACCGCGCGCGCCTCTGAAATCATCGACTCGGCTACCGAGGTCAATGGCATCAAGACCATTACGCTCCAGCTTCCCGATGGCACCTCGGGCGGCGACCTGCGGACCGTGGCCACCGATATCCGCAACCGCATGAAGGATACGGCCGCGGTCATCGTGCTCGGCGCGGTGGATAAGGGCAAGTTCCCGTTCATTGCCGCCGCTACGGGCAAGGCGGTGGACGAGGGCGTGAAAGCTGGGGACATCGTCAAGCGCCTTGGCGAATACGTCAACGGCCGCGGCGGCGGCAAGCCAGACATGGCGCAGGGCTCTGGTACCGCGCCGGAAGGTGCGCAGCGGGGCTTTGAGGCCGTCAAGGATCTGTTGCAGTCGCGATAAGGATTCATTGTGGCAAAGGTTGAACCAGATTCCCCCGGAGTGGATGACCCAGGCGAGGGCCGCCGATTAGCACTCGACGTGGGCACAGTGCGAATTGGCGTCGCGGCATCCAACCGCGAGGCCACCCTCGCTACCCCTGTGGAAACCGTTCCCAGGAAGACCGGCTTCAAAGACCGCGATCAAGAAGACATTGATCGAATTCTCGAGCTTATTGAGGCATATTCCGCGGTAGAAGTCATTGTTGGTTTGCCGCGTGATTTACACGGAAATGGGTCAAAAAGTGTAAAACACGCGAAAGAAATTGCGTTTCGGATTCGACGCCGCTTGAATCAAGATGAAAATATAGATAAAGTTCCACCACCAGTACGCTTGGCTGATGAACGTTTGACGACGGTAGCGGCAACCACCGCGCTGCGCGCGTCCGGCGTGTCCGAAAAGAAGGGCAGAAAAATCATTGACCAAGCTGCAGCGGTGGAAATACTACAGTCCTGGCTGGATGGGCGTGCTAACGCGCTCCGCTCGGATGATGCAGTAGCCCAGCCTTCAAACTCAGGAGACTAAACACGTGAGCCGTAACCAACAACGCCTCGGGCGATCGATGGATGATAAGTACGTCAAGCGGCGCCAGCGCGGCATCGCCGTGGTGGTCGCATCCGTCATCGTCATTCTAGGAGCTCTGATCTACATCGGAGTACGCATCGGCACTTCTTCGGCCGACTACGAAGGGGCCGGAAACGGCACCACGCAATTGGTGGAGGTCCCCGAAGGATCCTCCATGTCCGAGCTGGGACCCACGCTCGTGGAAAAGAATGTGGTCAAGACCCAAGAGGCATTCGACTCCGCGGCATCGATGAACCACAGCGCCAGCCAGATTCAACCTGGCTTCTACCGGCTGCAAGAAGAAATGAGCGCGGCGAATGCGGTAGAGGCGTTGCTTGATGAAAACAACCGCGTGGACATGCTTGAGGTTCAAGGCGGTGCGACCTTGGAGGACGTCAAGGTCGTCGGCGGTGACGTGCGCTTCGGTATCTACTCCTTGATTTCCCAAGTCAGCTGCGATGACGGCAATTGCTTGGAGAAGGAAGAGCTGGAAAAGGCGGCGGCAGAAACCGATCCTAAGGAGCTCGGCGCACCGGATTGGGCACTGGATGCCATTAAGAAACGCGGCAATGACCCGAAGCGTATTGAGGGCCTTATTGCCCCTGGCCAGTACGTTCTGGACCCGAATATGAGCGCCAAGGACATCCTGAAGGATCTCATTACCCGCTCTGCCAAGCGTTATGAGGAAACCGATATCGAAAACCGCGCCAAGGCCATTGGGCTTTCGCCGTACGAGCTTTTGACCTCTGCCTCCTTGGTGGAGCGTGAGGCACCCGCCGGCGAATTCGACAAGGTAGCCCGCGTTATCCTGAACCGCTTGGACGAGCCCATGCGCCTCGAGTTCGACTCCACCGTGAACTACGGTCTGGAGGATGTCGAGCTGGCCACCACCGATGAGGCGCGTGGTGAGAAGACTCCGTGGAATACCTACGCTAAGGAAGGCCTTCCGGATACCCCGATTTCCTCGCCTTCTGATGAGGCAATCCGCGCGATGGAAGAACCTGCCGATGGTAACTGGAAGTTCTTCGTCACCGTGGATAAGGACGGCACCACCGTGTTCTCCGATACCTACGATGAGCACCTGGACCGTGTGGACGATGCTATCCGCTCCGGCGTCCTTGACTCTCAGCGCGAGGGTGAGGGAGCAGGAGCCGGCAACGGCGATGCCGCCTCGGACCAACCGGCTGAGTAGGCACTAGGCCGCAGCCAGAAAGGTAGACGCTCTCCATGCCGCGCGCCGCAGTACTCGGTAGCCCCATCGCACACTCGTTATCGCCTATCCTGCACAACGCGGGGTATACCGCAGTGGGGCTCAAGGAGTGGTCCTATACCCGCTTTGAGGTGACGGCCGATACCCTTGCCCCATTCTTGGAAGAATGCGGCCCCGAGTACCGCGGCTTTTCCGTGACCATGCCCGGTAAGTTCGCCGCGCTCGAGGTAGCAGAGGAACAAAGTGATAGGGCACGGCTTATCGGGTCCGCCAATACCTTGGTGCGCACCGAACATGGGTGGCGCGCGGATAATACCGATACCGAGGGCGTGCGCGGCGCCCTGCAAGAACTCATTGGGCTCCGCCCAGTCTCCCAGGCGCTTATCATCGGCGCGGGCGGAACCTCCCGCCCGGCGCTGTGGGCGCTGGCAGAACGCGGGATCGATCAGGTCACCATCTTGAACCGTTCCAACCGCCAAGCGGAGCTGCAGCCCTTGGCCGAGCGGCTCGGGCTCAATTTGCAGTATGCAACCTTTGACGATGACCTCGAGGACCTTTCCCGCTCCGCGGATTTGATTATTTCCACCGTGCCTTCGGCTGCGTTGGAGGATTATCGCTTCCAGCTTGCCCACGCCCCAGTGCTCGATGTGATCTATCACCCGTGGCCTACGACGCTCGCCGCCTGCGCCGCCGCGAATGGCTACTTCACCGTGGGTGGGCACGTCATGCTGGCGCATCAAGCGTTTAGCCAATTTGAGCAATTCACCGGGCTTTCCGCACCGCGCGAAGAAATGGTCGCGGCCCTGCAGGAAGAGCTTCGCCTGCGCAACCTCTAAGCACGCTGGGGATACGCCCATGTGCGCCGCCTTGCCATGAAGAGTGGCAAAGCGGCGCTTAGCCTTATGCCATGGGGATTTTCGGGGGAATACTTTATGGCCTGTGGGCAGCCGCCTTGTGCTGGTGGGATATTCGCGAGCGGCGCTTGCCCGATGCACTGACCATCCCCGTTGGGGTGTTATCGGTCACCTTTGCCACTTGGGGTGGGTTAGCCTGGCCATTGCTATACCTCCTAGTGGCGCTTTGTGGCGCCGGCATCGGCGGGGGAGATATTAAATTGGCCCTGCCGCTGGGCATGCTCGTTAGTGCCACGGCAGGCCCACTGGGGGTTATTATCGCCTGCGGCGGTTCCGCTGTACTCACGCTGCTCGCAAGCGGCATCGCGCGGGCCAAGGGCGGTGTGCCCCACGGGCCCTCGATGGTGCTATCGGCTGGGCTGGTTATGGCCGCGTATCCCCTCTTTGAGGGGTGAGGCGAATATATTGGGGTGCCTAGTTGCTCCGTGTGCATAGGTGCCGTGCGATAATACCCGCATGCTTCGTTGGACTACCGCTGGTGAATCCCACGGCCAGGCACTTATCTCCATGGTGGAGCACATGCCGGCCGGAGTACCCATTACCCGTGCTGAGATTTCTCATCAGCTGGCGCGGCGCCGCCTAGGATATGGCCGCGGTGCGCGCATGAAGTTCGAGGCCGATGAGGTTACGCTGCTCGGCGGCGTCCGCCATGGGCTGACGATTGGTAGCCCGATTGCCATCATGATCGGCAATACTGAATGGCCGAAATGGACCACCGTCATGTCCGCAGATCCCATCGATATGGAGGATGAGGACGTAGCAAAGGCGATGAATTCGGGCCGAGGTGCGCCCTTGCAGCGTCCGCGCCCAGGCCACGCCGATTTTGCGGGCATGGTGAAATATAACCACAGCGAGGCCCGACCCATCTTGGAGCGTTCTTCTGCGCGCGAGACCGCTGCGCGGGTTGCCGCCGCGACCGTAGCGCGGAACTTCCTGCGGGAAACGTTGGGCGTTGAGGTCTTTTCCCACGTGATTTCTATTGGCGCATCGCAGCCCTATGCCGGTCCTTCCCCCAGTTTTGCGGATATCGAGGACATCGATAACTCTCCGGTGCGCGCCTTTGGTAAGGATGCCGAATCTTCGATGATTTCAGAGATCGAAGCCGCAAAGAAGCAGGGAGATACCTTGGGCGGCATCGTCGAGGTAATCGTCGATGGCCTCCCCATTGGCCTCGGCTCACACATCTCGGGCGATGACCGCTTGGACGCACAGCTGGCTGGAGCATTGATGGGTATTCAGGCCATCAAGGGCGTAGAAATCGGCGATGGCTTCGATGAAGCGCGTCGACGCGGCTCCGAAGCCCACGATGAGATGGTCCGCACCGAGGATGGCGTAACTCGCCTGAGCAACCGGGCCGGCGGCTTGGAAGGCGGCATGACTAACGGGCAGCAATTGCGGGTCCGCGCCGCTATGAAACCGATTTCCACGGTGCCGCGCGCCTTGCAGACGATCGATATGGAAACCGGTGCCGATGCCACCGCAATTCACCAGCGCTCAGATGTTTGCGCCGTTCCGGCAGCAGGAGTTGTGGCTGAGGCCATGGTCTCACTCGTGCTAGCGCGCGCAGTTTTAGATAAATTTGGCGGGGATAGCTTGAGCGAGACCTGCCGTGCCATTGCTGCATATGAAGAATACGTTTCGCAGCGACTCGCCTTTAACCAGGAGTAAATGATGACAACGCCAACCGATGTAACGGGACAGCCACATCCTTGCGTCGTTTTGATTGGCCCGCCCGGGGCGGGAAAGTCCACGATTGGCCGCCGGCTTTCGCATGCGCTGAATTGCGATCTGGTGGATTCGGATCACCTAATTGAAATGGCCGAGGGAAAACCCTGCGGCGAGGTCTTTAGTGAGAAAGGCGAACCGGCGTTTCGCGAGCTCGAGGCCGAACATGTCGCTGAAGCCTTGCAGAAGGGTGGGGTAGTAAGCCTGGGCGGCGGCGCGGTGATGACGGCCTCCACGCGCGAGCTTCTGGAGCGCCACACCGTCGTCTTCCTCGATATTTCCGCAGAAGAAGGCGCGCGCCGCACGGCCGGCGACCGCAATCGCCCGGTGCTGGCGGCGGATAACCCGGTTGAACATTACCGGTCAATCGTGGAAACGCGCAGGCCTTTCTATCTTGAGGTGGCCGATTTTCGCGTACGCACGGATACTCGCTCCCCGCAGCAGGTCGTGGGCGATATCCTGGGCTTTTTAGAAACCCTCTAGCCGGGAACCCCACCCGCATCCCTGCAGGTTATCGCTGCGTAGAAAGGACAGTCCAATGCTCACCATCGCCGTTAACGGACCGAGCCCGTATGAGGTCCGCATCGGAGCGGGTCTTAGCGAAGATATCGCGCGGCGTTGTGCGGACACGGGTGCCGATAAGGCGGCGGTCATCTTCCAGCCTGCCCTGCGTACCGCCGCAGAAGAACTCGCGAAATCCGTAGAAGCGCAGGGCGTCACCCCCGTCTTGTGCGAGGTGCCGGATGCTGAGGCGGCCAAGCAACTGAGCGTGGTGGGAAACGTGTGGGACCGCCTTGGTGAGGCGGGTTTTAGCCGCAGCGATGTCGTCATCGGTGTAGGCGGCGGGGCAACTACGGATATGGCAGGCTTTGTCGCCGCCGGATGGATGCGCGGCATTAAGGTCATTCAGGTTCCTACGACCCTTCTCGCCATGGTTGATGCCGCGGTGGGCGGGAAAACCGGAATCAATACGAAGGTCGGGAAGAACCTCGTCGGCGCCTTCCACGAGCCGGATTCTGTATTCGTCGATCTGGAACGCCTAGACACCCTCCCACAGGCAGAAATCGTGGCTGGTTCCGCAGAGATCATTAAGACCGGGTTCATTCATGATCCGGTCATCGTGGAACGCTACGTGGAAAATCCAGGTGCTTGCCTTGACCCACGCGGTGTCCTGCCGGAATTGATTGAGCGTTCCATCGCGGTGAAGGCAGCGGTGGTGGGAGAAGACCTCAAGGAAGCCGGGCTGCGCGAGACCCTTAATTATGGGCATACCTTTGGCCACGCCATAGAAAGGCAAGAAAACTATGCGTGGCGCCACGGCAATGCGGTAGCCGTAGGCATGATGTTCATTGCCCACCTTTCCCACCAGCGAGGCCTGATAGATGCGGAACTCGTGGAATTGCACCGCAGCATCCTGACCAATATCGGCCTGCCTACGGCGTATCAACCCGGGAAATTCGCGGAATTATATGAGGCGATGACCCACGATAAGAAAAACCGCGACGGGAAGATCCGCTTCGTGGCGCTGACCGGAATCGGTGCGACGACGCGGATAGAGGGCCCCACGCGCGAAGAACTAGAAGCGGCGTATGCCGCCATTACGGAGTAGATATGAAAATCGTTGTTCTCAATGGCCCGAACTTAAATAGGTTGGGCAAGCGCCAACCGGACGTCTATGGTTCCACGACGCTAAGTGATGTCGAAGAACTGGTTTCCAAGCGTGCCGAGAAGCACGGGGCAGAGGTCGAGTTTTTCCAGTCGAATTTTGAAGGCGAGCTCATTGAGAAGGTCCACGAGGCCGCCGATGCCGGAAGTGCAGTCATCATTAACCCAGGTGGGCTGACGCATACCTCCGTTGCTCTGCGCGACGCCCTGGCAGAGATTGCCGATGGCGCCGGCTTCGTGGAGGTGCATATCTCCAACGTGCACGCCCGGGAGGAGTTTAGGCACCATTCTTATTTGAGCCCCATTGCCCGCGGCGTCGTCGCCGGTTTGGGAGTCTTTGGGTACTGCGCCGCGGTGGACTATCTATGCCAATAATCACCGGCCAGACCGATGCCCCTCGGGCGCAGATGGAAAGAAGGCATCGAACCTAGCCACCTGTGCCGCGGAAATAGTTATAGTGGAAGAATAAATTTTTAAGCTTCACTACGTTCCCGCAAAGGATGATTTTATGGCACTTGCAGATACCCGTTTCAGTGACCGCCGCCGGAAGCTAGCCGCCGAATTAGCCGGTCAGCGCATTGATGCGGTATTGGTAACCCACTTGATCCACGTCCGGTACCTGTCCGGATTTTCCGGTTCCAACGGCGGGATGCTGCTGCGCAAGGATCTCTCCGCGTTGATGGCTACCGATGGCCGCTATACCACCCAGATTGCCCAGGAAGTTCCGGATCTTGAGGCGGTCGAGGGCCGTTCTGTGGGCAAGGTGCTCCTACAGCAATTCGACAAGGATGAGACCCCGGTTCGCGTCGGCTTCGAAGCCGACTACATGTCCGTGTCGGAACTGGAAGATCTGAAGGATTCCGCACCGGATGGGGTCACCTTGGTGCCGATTTCTGGAATCATCGAGGACATCCGCATCACGAAGGATCCGGTAGAGCTAGAAAAGCTGGAGGAGATCGCGGCGCTTGCTAACCAGGCCTTGGAAGACCTTCTTGCCGCCGGCGAGCTGCGGGCGGGTCGCACGGAACGCGAAGTTGCCGCCGATCTGGAATTCCGCATGCGCATCCTAGGTTCCGAGCGAGTGAGCTTCGATACCATCGTGGCCTCTGGCCCGAACTCTGCCATGCCACACCACGGCGCGGACGATCGCGTGATCGAGGATGGGGACTTGGTTACCATCGATTTTGGCGCTCACCTGCGCGGATTTAACTCTGACTGCACCCGCACCTATGTCGTGGGTATGGCAAACGACTTTGCCAAGGAGATCTACGATGTGGTGCTGCGCGCCCAGCAGGCCGGCGTCGAGGCTGCGGTAGCGGGCACGTCGCTTTCCGATGTCGACGCCGCCTGCCGCAACGTTATCGCCGATGCCGGATACGGCGACTACTTCGTCCACTCCACCGGGCACGGCGTGGGCTTGGACGTGCATGAAGCACCCTTTGCCGCCACGACCGGTAAGGGCGAGCTGGCGCCAGGGATGACGCTGACCATCGAACCGGGCGTGTATGTGCCGGGCAAGGGCGGCGTGCGCATCGAAGATACGCTGATTATCACCGATGGAGCCCCGAAGATCATTACCGCCGCCTCCAAGGACTTTACTGAGCTGCCCGCATAGGTAGGCTTGGCCCGTGCGGCTCCTCCCTTTCTTGGGAAGAGATTTTAGGGGGTACCGGTGGCCTGCGGGTGCGGGCTATCCGGTAGGCTTATACTTTGCTTTCAACCTTTCAACCACAATATTCGGGAGTTTAACCGCAATGGCTGATACTACTGATTTCAAGAACGGACTCGTTCTCAAGATTGACAACAAGCTGATGCAGATCACCGAGTTTCAGCATGTTAAGCCGGGCAAGGGCCCAGCATTCGTGCGCACCAAGCTGAAGGACGTCGTCTCCGGAAAGACCGTGGACAAGACCTGGAACTCGGGTGTCAAGGTAGAAACCGCCACGGTGGACCGCCGCGACATGACCTACCTGTACAACGACGGCACCAGCTATGTCGTCATGGATGAAAAGACCTTCGAGCAGTTTGAGCTTTCGCCGGATAAGTTCGGCGATGCCGCACGTTTCCTGCTGGAAAACATGCGCGTGCAGGTCTCCTTCTACGAGGATGAGGCATTGTTCGCGGAGCTTCCTATCTCCGTCGACCTCAAGGTAGAGCACACCGAGCCAGGCCTGCAGGGTGACCGTTCCTCCGGCGGCACCAAGCCCGCCACGCTCGAGACCGGCGCCGAGATCCAGGTCCCGCTGTTCATTGAAATCGGCAATGTACTAAAGATCGATACCCGCACCGGCGAGTACCTGTCCCGCGTCAACAACTAGGGCCTTATCTTGTCTGATAACACTGCTAAGCGGGATATCAATCATAAACGGCATACCGCGCGCTACCGGGCGCGCCGGCGCGCAGCGGATATCCTCTATGAAGCGGAGAACCGGGACGTCGATCCCGTCGCCATTGTTGAGGATCGCGTTGCTTTGGCGCGCGAGGATCGCCACGCTGTAGCGCCCATCGCGGACTACACCAAGGTCATCGTCCAAGGCGTAGCAGAAGAGCTAGACGCTATCGATGACACGATCTCGCGTTACCTTTCCCAGAATTGGGAGTTGCACCGCATCCCCGCCGTCGACCGCGCTATCCTGCGCCTTTCGGTCTGGGAGCTATTGTTTAATCCGGATGTTCCCACCGCGACGGCCGTCGTGGAGGGCGTGGAGCTGGCCTCGCAGTATTCCCACGATCAAGCCGCACCGTATATCCACGCGGTCTTGGATGACGTCGCGCAATCTCGTTCCGAGCTAAGCCCGATGAATAACGGCGGCGATGAGGAAGAAAGCGACGCCGCGGGATCCGAAGACTCCCATGCGGACCCTGCGGCTTCGACGCACGCAGAGGCGCCAGGGGAGTCAGAGGAGCCCGAAGAGTCAGCCCCGGCTGCGGAAGCGGAAGCAGACGCGGAAGAGGAAAACTCCTAAATCAAACCGTTCCCCGTCTCCCGCTGCGCTATGCCGCGGGAGACAGCCGGTTCGCACGGCCCCAACCGTGGCGTTTGTACAATGATTGCCATGGGTAAATTTAAGATCAAAGATGCGCTCGACCTCCGCGCCGGAAAGACCTTTCAGCTTGCCGATGTCGATCCCACGGCGACTCCAGGATTCGATGGCTCAAAGTCTGACTTAGAAGACCGCTTCAAACACTATGACGATGAGCTCTATGATTTGCAGGAGCGCCTTTTTGCTAATGGCAGGGCGCATGCCGATGATGCACCCTCGCTTTTAGTAGTCCTGCAAGGAATGGATACCTCCGGCAAAGGCGGGGCCATTCGCCATGTCTTTTCCGTCTTTGATCCGCAGGGCACGAAGACCGTCGGTTTTGGCAAGCCGACGGAAGAGGAAATGAAACACGATTTCCTGTGGCGCATCCGCAAACACGATCCGGTTCCTGGGCAAGTCGTGGCCTTTGACCGGTCCCACTACGAAGACGTGCTGATTCAACGCGTGCACGAGTGGGGGGATGAGGAAGAGATCGACCGCCGCTTTGAGGCGATTCGTGAGTATGAGCAAGAGCTCGCCGGAAAGCGGGTAAAGATCTTGAAGGTCTTTTTGCACATCTCGCCGGAGTTCCAAAAGGAAAACCTCATTGAGCGGACCGAGCGCGAGGATAAGTACTGGAAGTACGATCCTTCAGATCTTGAAGAGCGCGGCTATTGGAATAAATACATGGCGGCCTATGAGGATGCCATCCGCCGGACGGATGAGCTTTGGGCGCCGTGGTTTGTTATCCCCACGGATAATAAGAAATACGCGCGCATGGCCTTGAAGTACCTCATTGTTGATGCACTGCGGCACCTGAACCTGTCGTGGCCTGCGCCCGAATTCGATCCGGAGGCAGAAAAGCAGCGCATCCTCGACGCGGACTAGGCACTAGCCGCGGCGCCTAGAGCCCAAGAGGGCAAGGCGCCCCAAAAATCCCCGCACCGTCGCCGCGCCCTAGCACGCGAATGCGCGAGGCGGGGCGAAACAAGTGCGGGGGAGAAGGCCTTAGGTAAGGCGGCTTAAGCGTTGTCGGACGGCGTGGAGTTTTCCTCGCTGCCGTTTCCGGCCTTCGCAGCGGTTTCAGATCCGAGCTTGGCCATTTCCTCGGCGGCAGACACCATGGCGTCCTGGCCGTTGATGACGGCGTCGACGGCCTTCTTCAAAGCGGTGGTAAGCTGCTCATCGGTCATTCCGGCGGCGGCGGGAATATCGCGCTCGGTGCGGACGACGAGCATATCGTCGTGCTCAGAAATAACGGCTCGCGCGCCGAATGCGACAGAGTTGATCTGGTTGGCAGCGAGGAAGAGCCCGGCATCGGCCTTGGAGAACGAGGCATCGGTTGGCACGTCGCAGCGCACGATGATAACGGAATCCAAGACCGCAAACATGGTGGGCAGGCCATTGAGGTTGGCGGTGGCGGCGTCGATTTCGCCTTCCACCTTGGTTAGCTCAATATCGAAGGTGCCCATGGCAGCAACGACGCGGTCCAGATCGACCTCGGGCAAATTGTTTTCGGTAGATGCGGTGGATGCATTAGTCATGGTTATGCTCCTCCCAGGTGACAAGCTGTGGGTAGTGCTCTTCAACAAAAGCCATGGACTGCAGCATGGAGTCCAAGGTGGACATCACGAAGGCACCGATCTGGTTGCGGGACAGGCCATGGGAAATGTTGATTTCGCGCACGCCGGAGACGGCCAGATTATTTTCGGACGATTCAAAAAAGCGCAGGGTCGGCGCGAAGTGCTGTTGGTTCCACTTGTTGAGAACCATGAGCAGTTGTGGGCCCTCCGAGGCTGGGGCATTACCGCGCCAGACGGAGTCCGCCACGAGGACATCGTCACGCACCTGCAGGGCAATAGCGATATTGGAAAAGCCGGTGCGCAGGATCTTTACCGTTTCACCTTCGCCGACGGTCTGTTCTTCTACGCGGTACTCGAGCTTTTCGGAGTCAAAAATCTCACCGATGCGCTCGAGGGTGACATCCTCAATGGGCGTATCGGGATACAGGGTTGGTTCTTCAGACACGTAAGTAGTCTCAATCCATGTACTAATCGGGGATAATGGTCAACCCTTTCTAGTTTACCTAACTACACCGGCGCTTTCTGGCAAGTGAGGATTGCGGCAGGTCTTGTTCACAGTCCGGCACGCGGACCGAAGTACGTGACTGGGGTTGCCCGCAAATCGTGGACACGTAGTAGAGCTACCTAGCGGTTAGGCAGCGATTTTTTCTTCGTTTCTGGTTTGGGTGATGTGATTTTCGAAATCGACAGGGCTGACCATCCCGAGGGCGGAGTGCCGGCGCCGACGGTTGTAGACTACTTCAATCCAGTAAGCCACAGCCTGACGCGCAGTATCGCGGGTTGCCCAGCGTTTCCGGTCGTAGAACTCGGTCTTAAGCGTCGACCAGAACGACTCGGCCATCGCGTTATCGAAACACACCCCAGTGCGCCCTACCGACTGAGCAACCCCTAGGTTGCGGCACACGTCCCAGAGCTGCTCGCTGGTAAATTGTGTTCCCCGGTCAGCGTGAAACACCAGCCCCTCAGGAACATCACTACGCAGTGTATGTGCCATCCGCAGCGCTCGTTCGACCAGGTATGTATCTTGCACGCTATCCATAGCCCAGCCCAGTACCCTGCGGGAATGACCGTCGCGAACTGCGCATAAGTACAACCAGCCCTCGCCGGTGCGCAGGTAGGTAATGTCTGACATCCATACTCGATTGAGCTCGCCGGTATCAAACATGCGCTTTACCAGGTCAGGAAGAGCAGATTTACGCTTAGATTGAATCGTTGTCACCGGCACAAAAGCACGCGGTGAAATCCCTTCAATGCCCATCAGACGCATCCGCTTGGCCACAGTCTTGCGATTCACACTGATCTGGTAGCGCTCACCTAGCTCTGCGGTGATCCGCGGAGCACCATAGACCTCATCGGAGTCTTTCCAAATCTGATGAATCTTGCGATCAACATCATCGTAAAATGATGCACGATCATCCTTACCGGTTAAGCGTTGCTGCTGTATATGGGTCCATTTGTAGTATCCAGACCGAGATACCTTCAACAAGCGTGCCATGCGCTTGATGCTGTAGTTAGCCTTCTCCTGCTGCATTAATTCGAACTTTTCTCTTCGCGTTGCCTTAAAGCGAAGAAGGCTGTCGCTTTTGACAAAAACTCATTATCCATCTTGGCTTCTGCCAGCTCACGACGCAGACGAGCATTCTCCGCACGAAGATCAGCCTCGCTTAATCCATCGGAAGATCCTTAGGCGTTGACGCTCATTTTTTACCCATCGGCCTAAAAGACCAGGTGCGACACCAATTTCTTTCGCTACATGAGCAATTGGGCGCTGCGATTCGATTACCAGGTTCGCGGCTTCGCGTCGATACTCAGGTGTGTATTTCTGGCGTTGTTGACTCACAATGAACATCCTCTCTTACGGACACAAGATCCGCACTAATCGGGTGTCCACTAAACGAGGGTAACCTCAGCTACTTCAGTCTCGGCCAGATCCTGAACAACTTCGACCAGCTCGCTAGTGGTGGAAGGGCCCTGTATCTTGGGCGCTTCAAGGAGAGCGGGAAGAGACATTCAGTTCTGAGACTATGCTACCGACGACACAGAGTGGCACAGTGCATTTTTTGGGGTAGGTGGGATCGTGCTCTAGGCGAACAACTGTTTGGTGCGAATTACCTCTTGTCCGAAGACTCCGATAAGTTAGTGACCGTTAAACCTCTCATGGACCCGCTCACTCTCTCGGAGGAATCGTGGCAATCACGTTTACTGAAGAATTTCGCCAAGCTCTCGATTTAATCAGCGCAGGACGAAACGTTCTCATCTCAGGTAAAGCCGGAACCGGCAAGTCCACGCTGTTGCGGGAATTCCTTGAGAACACGGGGAGCAAGAAAGTACTCGTCACCGCACCCACCGGTGTCGCTGCTCTGAACATCGAAGGCTTCACTATTCACCGAGCTTTCGGGTTTCGGCCATCGATGGTCCTGAGCGATCTAGAAAAGGGTGGTTCGTGGCACCCATCCACCATGACATGGGACGTGCTTAAGAAGACTGACATTCTCGTTGTGGACGAGATTTCGATGGTTCGTGCCGATCTCTTCGACATGATGGATCAGGCTCTTTGCCGTATCCGCGGGAATGGGAAGCCCTTTGGCGGTGTGCAGCTCGTACTCGTCGGTGACTTGCTGCAGTTGCCGCCGGTTGTCACTCCGAATGAAGCCGAGCTTTTCAATTCGGTGTGGGAGACCCCTTACTTCTTTTCCGCTCAGGTGTACGCTCGGCTGGACTTGGAAGAAATAAACCTAACTCAGGTCTGGCGTCAGGCTGACCCAACGTTTATTGACCTTCTCAACGAGGTTCGTGAGGGACGTGTCGGCGAAGAATCACTGGAAACCCTGAACCAGTTGGTTGCTCCCGATTTCGATGCGCCCGATGACTGGGTGACGTTGACGTCGCGTAAGTCGACGGTGGCAAGGATTAACCGCCAAAAGCTAGCCAACCTTCCTTCAGAAAAGTTCGTATCGGTTGCGGAAGGTACGGGAGATCTTCCAGCCAATTCCTTCAGCGGTGAGGACGAACTTCACTATGCCGAGGGGGCACGCGTCATGACGGTGATTAATGATCCGAAGGGCCGATTCGTCAACGGTAGTTTTGGTCAGATCGTGCGGGCAACTGGGCACGAGATCGATGTGAGGATTGACGCGACTGGTGAAGTGGTCACCCTGGCCCCACACACGTGGGAAATTAACCGGCCGGGAATTGATGGCTCACGCTTGGTTAGCCAGACAATTGGAACGATTAGGCAGTTCCCAGTCATTTTGGCTTGGGCCATTACCATCCATAAGAGCCAAGGCAAGACAATCCCAAAGCTCTACATTGATCTTGCCGGCGGTACTTCCACCGATGGGCAGTTCTACGTTGCACTATCACGTGCAGTTGATTTGGAACATCTGCGCTTTTCTACTCCGGTGGAGCCTCGTCACATACGTGCCAACAACGCCCTTGTCCGTCGTGTCAGACGAGAAGTAAGTAGCGGCGTCAATACCGACCGTGTGGTGCTCGTGTCATTCAACGGCGTGAATTTTGGCATGAGTGAACACGTCGCACGAATTCATGCGATTGTGTATCAAAATGGTAATCGGGTTGCGAGCTTTGGGTCGTGGATTAATCCGATGGCTGACCTCGGGGAATTTGGACAGCGCTATAAGATTCCGGTGGGCGGGCTCGCTATGGCACCGACGTTAGGAGATTTCTGGCCACTTCTCCTTCGTCAGGCTCAAGATGGCATCGTCGTTGGTGACCGTCTTGCCATGCTCGAGCGTGCCGTACGTCATCAAGAAAAAGGCATGGATGTTGCTCTCGGCATCGGGTACGAGGTGGGGGACTTTAGCTTCGAACCAGAAGGTGATGACGTCGTCAGCCGGTGTGAGTCGATGGCGGTTGCCTATGAGAATGGCACGATTGCCCCGTCACGCGGACAACTAGTTCCCCGCGCAGAACGGGAAACCGAAGGCGCAGTACTTATTCCTTCTTGGGCGCCGAAAGCGCCGATGATCTTGGACCAGCTGCAGGCCACGGATTCGGATAATGCATGGGCAGCGATGTCCGGTGGCACCGTGATGCCGCGTTCATTCGCGGAGGTGGAAGAGTGCGCCGAACTTCTTTCTGCATGGGCGGTATCGCGGGGCTTGTGGACGCAGGAGCTTTACGACGACATCCAGGCCCGCGTCGCACGCATCGATACCCGTACCGTGGAGCTGCCAGCGGTCGATAATGCCCCTGTGGATGTCCCTAGTCTCCTTGTTCCGGGGACTCGTATCGCTTTTACCGGGCGTAACGAGCTCCTCGGCGGCCCCGCCGATGACGAGCGCCTTGACCGCATCTGCCGTACCCGCCGCCTTGAGTACAAGAAGGGAATGTCGAAGACACGGTGTGATGTTCTCGTCGCTCGCGATGTAGCATCGATGTCTCGTAAAGCTCAGGCAGCTCGCGAGTTTGGGAAGCCGATCATCTCGCAGGACGATTTCGAGTACTGGTATGAACACGGTCCGTTCCTCGAAGCGCCCGCCCCCGCAGCGGACACCGGAGCTGCAGTAGTAGAGGAACCAGCCAGTGCTCCAGTGAAGGAAACTGAGGCCGCTCCGACGGCTGCTGCTACCGGTTCGCAAGTTGCGGAGGTAGAAAACAATGTCGCGCGGGCCGCGGACGTCCTGTCCCCAGGTACCCGCGTAGCGTTCCGTGGCTCTACCATCATTGACAATCAGCTTTACCCACAAGGGCCGGTGCTCCAAGAATTTTGCGCGGGGTTGGGTCTGGTCTACAAGCAGTCCGTAACCAAGACACGGTGTGATGTCCTCGTAACTGATGACCTCACAGCCCAAGACGGCAAAGCAAGCCTTGCGGTGCGTTACAACAAACCATTAGTGAAGCGTGAAGACTTTGCCGCATGGGCGCAGGAGCAACTGCGCGAGGAAGAGGAAGAAACGGATGTTGCTGCAGCCGCAACAGTTTCAGATCTGCAGGCGGCTAACCCATTCATTGTGGACGACGAGCCGTCTACCACTACGGAAGCAGTAGAGCCGGACACTAACACGGATCCTGAGCTTGGGGATGCCGCCGACGCCTCGGCTCCGCCCCAAGGCTGGAGCCTGTCTCATACACCATGGGAGCCGACACGCCAGGCTCAACCAGAGCCGTTGCCTGAGCAGCAACCATCACCCCGGGCAGATGCGACACAGCAGCGTGAGCAGAACGGCCAAGATGAATCCTTATCTTGGTTCGCGGAACCGTCGCCGAAGCAAGAATCTCCCTACGCGCCGGCACCATCAGCGGAACCAGCTCAGTCGACCCCTGCAGCAGCATTCCCGGTGCCCGAACCAGTTACAAAGCCGGTCCCGGAAACCTCTCAGCCCGGCAAGGAGAGAAAGTCCCCACGCTGGTTCAAGCGCTCAGCTCTAGGTTTGCTTGCGTTAACAATCGCAATATTCGTGGGAGCAGCTGTTGGTGCCCCAGATGCGTTCCTTGGACTAATGATACTCGCGTGGATGGTTGCGGCATTCGGCACCGTCCTCTTTGGTGCCGTTGCCCTTGTTACGTGGAAGCGCTGAGTAAGAACTGTTCCGACGAGACGGTTCCTTTATCAGTCGAGTCGGTACAACTCCTAGTCATCCGGCATTCCAGTGCCGGGGACGTAGTGAAGTCCGAGCTTCAAGGAGAGGGCAATCGACGCCTCGTTGAGGCGTCGATGATGGCGACGACGGGGAGCTATGCGAACCGTCCGCGTGCACTGGAAATCGCAGCAGCTGCGGCCTCCTTGGCAGGCCTTTCCCCTTGTGATTCGGGCGTGAAGCGGTAGTAGAGCTCTCCGGTACAGACTGGTCTGGGCTCTGAATCATAATTTTCCCGATGTAGTGAAACTGCTTGCATGCGTCGGCGTTATTCAACTTTAGCGGGCGGGGCGCGATGGGTGAAACGCTTCCAATAGATTTTGTTTCTATGCGGTGCCGTGTTGAACCCATTCAATTATCTATTCTAACGATCTAGAGTCAGCCTTGGGCCAGTCTTGCTACTTGACTTGTGAAGGTGGTTTACTTGACGCGCGACGCTATTTAGTACCGGTAGGGCGGTATCGAGTACCGACCGGTGCGGATATCGGGTACCGGGGGTAGTTTTTAGGCACTCTTTAGTGGATGGCCCACGCAGTGTGTACGCGTGGGTCGCGTTCACGTGGAAGGAGTGATGGTGGTGACGGATTACCGTGCCATCATGTTTGTCTTGGTTGCCGGGAATCGTTCCTGGAACCAGATTCGAGCCGATTTAGGGGTCTCGAAGTCGACGATTGATAAGGCCAGTCGCGTTGTAAGGGACCATCGACTCGATGCTCGTGGGATTGCTGGATTGTCGAATGCCCAGTTAGAGGAGCTATTTCCGGATAACCGGCGTCGCAACGATGCGGAGTTCCTCGCACCGGATTTCAAAAAGGTTGCTGAGCGGATGGTCTCTGGCAAGCGCGTGACGTTGAAAGTCGCGCACGCCAAGTACCTGGAGTTCCCTGTTGGTACTGGTCAGCGTCATTATTCGTATCGACAGTACTGTTCGCTGTTTGAGCATTATGTCGATGTTCATCAGCTGTCAGCGCCACTGAATCACGATCCCGGTGACGAGCTCATGGTGGACTGGTCGGGCGATGGAATGGTCGTTGTGGATCCTGTCTCAGGCCAGCGGGTTACCGCGCACTTGTTTGTAGCTTCATTGCCGCACTCAGGGATGATGCATGTATCGGCGTGGCCGGATCAAAAAATGCGGTCGTGGCTTTTAGCCCACCGTGCGGCTTTGGAGTATTTCGGTGGTTGTCCGCTGCGGTTGATCCCGGATAACGCGCTCACAGCCACGCAACAGATTTCCTGTGGGCTGCGGGGGCGTATCCCGGTTGCGGAGTATTCTACATTTGCCGATTTCTATCAGATAGGTATTACTGCGGCGAAAGGCTACCGGCCGCGGTATAAGGCGAATGTTGAAAAGGCCGTGGATATTGCCCAGCAATGGTGCGTGGAATACCTCGACGACCAGGAGTTCTACAGTTTCGACATGCTCAATAAGGCCCTCGAGGACCAAAGCGATTTCATCAACGATCGCCGTCCCTTCCGCGGGCAGGATATCTCTCGTCGCCAGTTGTTTGAAGACCATGAGCAACAGCTGCTGCGCCCATTGCCCGACCGGCGGTGGTCGTGGTCGCGGTGGAAGAAGTCCAAGGTCGCAATGAACTACCACATCCGGATCGCCAATCACTGGTATTCAGTGCCGTGGAAGCTAGCGGGCAAGTTCGTCGACGTGCAACTTTTTGATGACTATCTGGATGTCTTCTACGACGGTGAGATTGTTGCTTCACATCGTATTGCCCCTGCTAATTATGGCTACTCCACCTTGGATGAGCATGTCCCCGACAACCATAAGGACTTAAACACCCAGTGGAACCGGCAACGCTTGGAAGACTGGGCGAAAAGTATTGGGACCGCGACAGCACAGCTCATCGGCCAGATGTTTAACGCTCGTAAAGTCGAAGCCCAAGCATATTCTAGCGTTCTGGGCGTACTGAACCTATCGAAGGATTACTCCCGAATCGAACTCGAACAAGCCTGTGGTCAGCTGTTATCGCGCAAAGCAGTCCCCAGCGTCAACAAAGTAGCCCAAGAGCTCAAGGATCTAAAACAGGCCGCAGCACAGGCGTATTTGCCCACCGATGTACCACTGTCGACGGCCATCGACACTACGCGTGCGCACCGCCAACAGCCCACGGCGGACACGCCGGACTCTGTGTCGCATGTACGCGGGGCCGGGGCGTTTGCCTTCACTGATAAAGAATGGAAGGTATAGCCATGGCTCTTACCGATGAAGACTTCGAACTGCTCGGTTCTCTTCGCGGGATGCGTGTGTTTGCCACGACGCTGCAGGAGATCGTCAACGATCCCAGTCGTGACTTGGACTCCTTTGAAGACAAGATCAAAGAAGCTCTCGATGCTCAGGTAGCTGCACGTGATTCGAAAGTAATCGAAAAACTCGTCAAAGCCGCCAAGCTACCCAACGCGCTTGCGGCTTTGGAACGCTTTGAAGCACACAGCAACCGAGGGATCACTCCAGACCGTATTGAGCGGTTAGCTACCTGCGACTGGATTACCTACGGCAGAGATCTAACCATCGTGGGAGCTACCGGCACCGGCAAAAGCTTCCTCGCCCAAGGCCTAGCCGTGGCTGCGTGCCGGCATAAACTAACCGCACGCTACTTTAGACTCGCCGACTTAGCCGACGAGTTCGACGCCACAGCCGACGCTGCCTATGAGCGCAAAGCCCTCCTTGAGGAACTGACAAAGCCGGCTGTGTTGGTCATCGACGACTTCCTGGCCACGGACGTATCTGCCTTCGCCTTAGCCCAGGTATTCAACCTCCTGGTCAAGCGGGAGCATTCCTCAACCGTCATCGTCAGCCAGCACGAGCCGGAATACTGGTACAGCGTCTTTAGTGAAAACGCGATCGCCGACGCTGTCCTATCCCGACTTGCAAACAACGGCAGCAAACTCACCCTCATCGGTGAAGACATGCGCACCCGTGACGACTTCCAAGAAGAAAGGGGAACACTTAGCAAACAGCTCAAGCAACGTCAACGGTCCAAACGATAAGCGGGGGTAAAACCGGCTACCGGGCGGCTACCGCCACCCCGGTACCTGGTACCGCCTTACCGGTCCCTAAAACAAGCCCGCGTCATGTTTACTAGCGAGGAAGGGGGATTAGTACGTTTATTTGGTTGATAGGCGCTATCAGGATTGAGGGGAGGGTAGGGCTTGGTCTCGGAAAGTAGACACACCGGGGTCAGGCCCGATCGCGGATGGATCGAATATGTATTTAGCTTGAGCGTGCCAAGTTATTTGAGTGTGGGGTTAGTTTTATAGGTAATTGTCGAAGCTGTCGGGGTAGGCCACGACCATCTGGTTGATGGCTTGTTTCCAGCCGGAAACTCGGGCTCCTTTCATGAGTCTGCCGGCTGTCGCTGAGACTCGTTTGGACTGCTCTTTGCCCTCTGGGCTATGCCACCGCGATTTTGGAGGGAACTGAATGGGTGGACTCCGAAGAGGACGTGGATGAACTCACCGGATACCACTCAGTGTGCCAGGGCCCAGCACCGATTGTGCTGCATTCGGAGTCCAAAGCGGAGGAAGCCGCAGTGCTGGCTGCGCACATTAAGGACTGGACCCAGGGCGAAGAAGACGTCTCCATCGGCGTACTTACCCGTACCAACCAGCGCGGCGAAGAGATCGCCCGCCAATTGGGTGAGCACGACGTAGCCGTCAGTGCTGGCCGCCGCACCTCCACGGAGCGCCCAGTGGCAGTGATGACGATGCACAACGCCAAAGGCTTAGAGTTTACGCACGTCATCCTCCTCGACGTCAACGCCGCGGCCCTCCCTCAGCGTTACCTATTGAGAGGGCTTGCCCCCGCCGAGGCCGATGAAGCTCTTCAACGAGAGCGGGCGCTGCTTTATGTTGCGGCGTCGCGTGCCCGCGACATGCTCCTAGTCAGCGTGGTCGGGGAGGCATCGGAGCTCTTGCCTGCGTAGAGGCGTTTCGGCCGCCAAGAGTATTGCAATGGCCTGGCCTTAGAGCAGGTTTTCGCCGCCGAGTTCGTGCGCCAAGGCGCCCTGGATGGTGGGGTAGCGGAAGGTATGGCCTATATCCTCCAGTACCTGTGGCTTCACACGCTGGTCGGCCAAGGCGAGTTCTTGCGCGCCTTGCTTGCCCAGGAGCAGGGCTGGGCCGAATTGGGGGATCGGCAGTATGGTGGGGCGGTGCAATTCGGCTGCTAAGGCAGAGACGAAGTCCTTATTGAGCACCGGGCCTGGCGATGCCCCATTGACCGGCCCCGCAAGCTTCTCATCCACGATGGCGCGGATATAGGCATCGGTGAGATCGTCTAAGGCGACCCAGCTGTACCAAAAGTTGCCGTCACCAAAGGCGCCGCCAAGCCCTGTGGAAAACAGTGCGCGCAAGAGCGGCAGCAGGCCGGAATTGCCGGACATGACGATGCCGGTGCGGATATTGACCACGCGCTTTCCGGCCTCGCGGGCGGGGTCGCAGGCTCGTTCCCAGTCCGCCACGACATCGGCAAGAAAGCCCTCGCCGCGCTCGGCGTCCTCGGAAAGCAGCTCAGCGCCGCGCTCGGAACCGTAAAAGCCGATGGCAGAGGCGCACACCATCGCCTGCACGGAATCGGTCGCGGCGACCAGGCGGGCGAGGTTTTCGGTGGGGCCCACGCGGGAGTCGCGGATATCGGACTTGTGGCTATCGTTGAAGCGCCCAAAGATGGGTTCGCCGGCCAGGTGTACGAGCACGTCGATGCCCTCGAGGAGATCGGGCCGCGGGTGGTGCGGGCGCCACTCGCGCTGGCCTGCCTCCGCCGTGCCGCGCACCAGCGGGATCACGGTGTGGCCTAAGGTTTGTAGCTGCGCGGTCAGCGCGCTGCCCACACTGCCGCGCGAGCCGGTCATCGCGATGGTCAAGGGCTTGTGGCCAAGTTGGCCTTCGCGCAGGCGGTTTTCAAAGGCAATATCCTCGATGAGCTGGTGCTGCCGATAGGCGAATACCGAGGTGAGGGCCGCGGCGGGAATGCGGGTATCTACCTCGTCCGTGATCAGCGTCCCGTCTGGGTGATCGGCAAAACGGTGCGTATGGCGCCACTTGGCAAATTTGCGGATGGGGGCGTTGACGCACACATCGCTGAAACTATAGCCGGCCTGGTAGCGCGCAAGGTCGTGCTGAGCCGTCCACTGCAAACCACCGGGCAGGGCGAGCAGGGAGGTGCCAGTGCCCAGATCGGTGGCCTGCTGCACCGGCTTCATCAAGGTGAAGGGGGCGTTCAGGCGCGTGAGCGCCCCTGGCCGGGTATGCCATTGCCAGACGTGTTCGCGGGAGGCTGGGACTACGTGCTGCGCGGAGAAACTCACTGCGTGATGCACCTCTTTCGGCTAAGCCTCACCCACGGGGTGGGTAAGGTGCTAGAGTAATACGTGTCTATCAGCATAGACGTCTACAAGTTCATTGACAGGCATCCTTTAAGGACCGCACCGTGAGGCGGGGAAGGAGGTCACGATGAGTGGAACTGACGTGAACGCGAACGAATTGGAGCTTTTAAGCGCCGATGATGTCTCGCGTACCGTTGCACGCATCGCGCACCAGATTATTGAAAAGACGGCGCTCGATTCCGCGGAGGCCCCGCGGGTCATTTTGCTGGGCATTCCCTCAGGCGGAGTGCCCCTAGCGGAGCGCCTCGCGCAAAAGATACACGAGTTTTCCGGGGTCCCCGTTCCATGGGGCTCGCTCGACATCACGTTGTACAGGGACGATTTGCGCAATTTCCCGCACCGCGCCCTGCAACCGACCTCCATCCCAGACGGAGGCATCGATAATGCCACCGTCATCTTGGTCGATGATGTCCTTTATTCCGGCCGCACCATCCGCGCCGCCCTCGATGCAGTGGGCGATGTTGGCCGGCCTTCGATTATCCAGTTGGCCGTATTGGTGGACCGCGGTCACCGCGAAGTCCCCATCCGCGCCGATTATGTGGGCAAGAACCTGCCCACGGCGCGGGAAGAAGATGTCTCCGTATATATCCAGGACATCGATGGCCGCGATGCCGTAGTCCTCACCCGCTCTACGTCCGCGGGCGATGCCGCGCAGATAAGGGGAACGCACTCATGAAACACCTCATCGATAGCGCGGAACTATCCCGCGCAGAGATCATCGGCCTGCTGGATGAGGCCGATCGTTTCCGCGAGGCGCTCGATGGCCGCGAGGTCAAAAAACTGCCGACGCTGCGCGGGCGCACGATTTATACGCTCTTTTATGAAAACTCCACGCGCACGCGCTCGTCCTTTGAAACGGCCGGAAAGTGGATGTCCGCTGACGTTATCAACCTCTCGGCGTCTACCTCGTCCGTGAAAAAGGGCGAGTCCCTCAAAGATACGGGCCTGACGCTGGCGGCCATCGGCGCCGATGCCATCATCATGCGCCACCCCTCTTCCGGCGCGCCGCAACAGCTGGCCCAGTGGGTGGACCCAGATGGCAACGGCCCTGCCGTTATCAATGCCGGCGACGGTGCGCATCAGCACCCGACGCAGGCCTTGCTCGATGCCGTCACGATGCGCCAGCGACTGGGCCTGCGCGGCAATAATGGCTTTGAAGGCCTGAAGGTAAAGATTGTGGGCGATTGCCTGCACTCGCGTGTGGTGCGCTCCAACGTGGATCTCCTGCACACCTTGGGCACGGAGGTCACCCTCGTGGGGCCTGCGACCTTGATGCCGTGGGGCGTGGACAAGTGGCCGGTCCGCGTGTCCTATGACTTTGATGCAGAGCTTGCGGATGCCGATGTCGTGATGATGCTGCGCGTGCAGCAAGAGCGCATGGACGGCGGTTTTTTCCCCTCCCACCGCGAGTACGCGCAGCTCTTCGGGCTCTCGCAGCAGCGCGCCGCGGCGCTGCACAAGGACGCCATTGTCATGCACCCAGGTCCCATGCTGCGCGGCATGGAGATCAACTACGCCGTGGCCGATATGGATAAAACCACGGTATTGCAGCAGGTCAATAACGGTGTCCACATGCGCATGGCAGTGCTTTTTACGCTGCTGACCAATGGGGACAACGCCGGGATTTAAACCGGGCAGAGCATAAGCCACGTAAAAGGGAGAGAAAATGACTACGTACCCAGCTACCGGCCGGCTGTCCGCCCCGGCCGAGAACCCACTACTGATTAAAAATATTCGCCTGTACGGGGAAGGCGAGCCCACCAACGTCCTCATCCGCGGTGGCGTTATTGACGCCATCGGCCCCGAGGTGCAGGCAGAAGGCACCGAGACCATCGACGGCGGCGGCAACGTGTTGCTGCCAGGCCTGGTTGATATGCACGTGCACCTGCGCGAGCCAGGCCGCGAGGATACCGAGACCATCGAGTCCGGTTCCAAGGCCGCGGCCAAGGGCGGGTTTACCGCGGTCTTTACCATGGCCAATACCACGCCGGTCACGGATCAGCCCATCATCGCCGAATCCGTGTGGGCGAAGTCCCAGGCGCTGGGGCTTTGCGATGTCCACCCGGTTGGCTCCATCACCAAGGGCCTAGAAGGCAAGTCCTTGACGGAGTTCGGCATGATGGCGCGTAGCGATGCCAAGGTGCGCATGTTTTCTGATGACGGCAAGTGCGTGCAAAACCCACAGCTCATGCGCCGCGCGCTGGAATACGCCAAGGGAATGGACGTGCTACTGGCCCAGCACGCCGAGGATGACCGCATGACCGGTGGGTCTTCCGCCCACGAGGGCGAAAACGCCGCACGGCTGGGCCTGCGCGGCTGGCCGCGCGTGGCGGAAGAATCCATCGTTGCCCGCGATGCCCTGCTCGCTCGCGATTACGGCAACCGCGTGCACATCTGCCACGCCTCCACGCAGGGCACGGTGGAGCTCCTGCAGTGGGCGAAGGAACACGATATTCCGCTTACCGCAGAGGTCACCCCGCACCACCTGCTGATGACCGATGACAAGCTGCGCACCTATGACGGCCTTTTCCGCGTGAACCCGCCGCTGCGCGAACAGCGCGATACGGAGGCGCTGCGCCAGGCGCTTCTTGATGGGACCATTGACTGCGTCGCCACCGACCACGCGCCGCACGGCTCCGAAGACAAGTGCGTGGAATTCGAAAATGCGCGTCCCGGCATGCTGGGATTGGAGTCCTCGCTGGCGGTCATCGCCAAGCTCTTTGTGGAAACCGGCCTGGCGGACTGGCGCTTTATTGCCCGCGTCATGTCCGAGCGCCCCGCCGAGATCACGCGCCTGCCAGGCCACGGCCGCCCCTTGGAAGTAGGGGAGCCAGCTAACTTAACCATCGTCGACCCGCAACACCACTGGGTATCCGATTCCGCTCAGCTTGCATCCAAGTCCCAGAACAACCCGTACGCGGGCGAGGAATTTGGTGCGCGAGTTACCCACACCATCTTGCGCGGCTCGGTAACGTTCGATCTGAACGCCGCAACCCATGACTAACCTTGCACACAGAAACCAATCAAGGCACAGAAAGGCCACGACGTGACTGATAAAACCCCAGCAATCCTCGTCCTTGCGGATGGGCGTACCTTCCGTGGCTACGGCTTCGGCGCGACCGGCACCACCCTCGGTGAGGCCGTATTTACCACCGCGATGACCGGTTACCAGGAAACGATGACGGATCCGTCCTACCACCGCCAGATCGTCGTCTCCGCCGCCCCGCACATTGGCAATACCGGCTGGAACGATGAGGACAACGAGTCCCACGGCAATAATATCTGGGTCGCAGGCCTGGTTATCCGCGATCTGTCCCGCCGCGTATCCAGCTGGCGCGCCGAGCGCAGCTTGAGCGAAGAAATGCAGGCCCAAGGCGTCATCGGCATCCGCGGCATCGATACCCGCACCCTGGTGCGCCACCTGCGCAACTATGGTTCCATCTCCGCGGGCCTCTTCTCCGGCGAGGCCGCCACCCGGCCCGTCGAGGAACTCCTCGAGGAAGTAAAGAGCCAATCCTCCATGGAGGGCGCGGATCTTGCCGCCGAGGTATCCACCGATAAGCCCTATGTTGTTGAGGCCCAAGGAGAAAAGAAGCACACCATCGTCGCCTTTGACATGGGCGTGAAGTCCGCAACGCCGCGCTACCTCTCCCAGCGCGGCATCGAGACCATCGTAGTGCCGTCAACGACCACCTTTGCAGAAGTTCAGTCCTATAACCCGGATGGCGTCTTTGTCTCCAACGGCCCGGGTGACCCGGCTACTGCCGATGACACCGTTGCCACCATCAAAAAGGTGCTCGCGGCGGACATCCCGTTCTTTGGCATCTGCTTTGGCAACCAGCTGCTCGGGCGCGCGCTGGGCCTAGATACCTACAAGATGAAATTCGGACACCGCGGCATCAACGTCCCGGTACGCAACCTGCTGACTGGCAAGATCGACATCACCTCCCAAAACCACGGCTTCGCGCTGAAAGCGCCAGATAACTACGACCTGGCCGAGAAGGACGCCGAATTCGCCTCGGACTTCGGCCCGGCCCACATCACGCACATCTGCTTGAACGATGACACGGTCGAGGGCGTCGCCCTGCGCAATGGCATGGCCTTTTCGGTGCAGTACCACCCGGAATCCGCCGCCGGCCCGCACGATGCCAACCCGCTCTTTGATCAATTCTTAGAGCTCATGGCCAACCACACCCCGAAAAAGTAGTCACCCAGGAAAAGGAAGAAATATTATGCCAAAGCGCACTGACATTAATCACGTCCTGGTCATCGGCTCCGGGCCCATCGTCATCGGCCAGGCCTGCGAGTTCGACTACTCCGGAACCCAGGCCTGCCGCGTCCTCAAGGAGGAGGGCCTGCGCGTGACCCTGGTGAACTCGAACCCGGCCACCATCATGACCGACCCCGAGTTCGCTGACCACACCTACGTCGAGCCCATCGAACCGGAATACATCGAAAAGATCCTGGTCAAGGAGTCCGAGGAAGGCCACCCCATCGACGCCGTGCTGGCTACCTTGGGCGGGCAAACCGCGCTGAACGCCGCGGTGCAGCTGGACCGCCAGGGCATTTTGGATAAGTACGATATCGAGCTCATCGGTGCCGATATCGATGCCATCGAGCGCGGCGAGGACCGCCAAAAGTTTAAAGACATCGTGGCC
The DNA here is from genome assembly GCF_046717465.1 of Corynebacterium limaceinasi. Lineage (NCBI taxonomy): Bacteria > Bacillati > Actinomycetota > Actinomycetes > Mycobacteriales > Corynebacteriaceae > Corynebacterium > Corynebacterium limaceinasi. Next base: position 1,417,851 of record NZ_CP177100.1, on the reverse strand, counting down.
TCGGTAGGCGGGGAATCCGCCCGCTCGGCGGTGTGCCACAACATGGATGAGGTCCACGAGACCGTCGACAAGCTCGGCCTTCCCGTTGTGGTGCGCCCGTCTTTTACCATGGGTGGCCTGGGCTCTGGCCTGGCCTTCAATAACGAGGATTTGGACCGCATCGCCGGCGGCGGGCTTGCGGCTTCGCCGGAGGCCAACGTGCTCATCGAGGAATCCATCCTCGGCTGGAAAGAATTCGAGCTCGAGCTCATGCGCGATGGCGATGACAACGTGGTCGTCGTCGCCTCCATCGAAAACGTCGATGCCCTGGGCGTGCATACCGGGGACTCCGTGACCGTGGCGCCGGCGCTGACGCTGACGGACCGCGAGTTCCAGAAGATGCGCGATCTGGGCATCGACATCATCCGCGAGGTCGGCGTTGATACCGGCGGCTGTAATATCCAGTTCGCCTTGAACCCGGATGATGGCCGCATCATCGTCATTGAGATGAACCCACGCGTCTCCCGCTCCTCGGCGCTGGCCTCCAAGGCCACGGGGTTCCCCATTGCAAAGTTGGCCGCGAAATTGGCCATTGGCTATACGTTGGACGAGGTGCAAAATGACATCACCGGCGAAACCCAAGCGGCGTTCGAGCCGACCTTGGATTATGTCATTGTCAAGGCGCCCCGCTTTGCCTTCGAGAAGTTCCCCGGCGCCGATGACACCTTGACCACCACGATGAAATCGGTGGGCGAGGCCATGGGCATCGGCCGCAACTACATCTCCGGCCTGAATAAGGTGATGCGCTCGCTGGAAAACAAGCCCAACGGGTTCTGGACCAAGCCAGATGAGTACTTTGCGGGCGAGCGCGCCACCGACGTGCAGGCGGTGCTCAAGGATCTCGAGCGCCCCACCGAGGGCCGCATGTACGATATCGAGCTGGCCCTGCGCCTTGGCGCTACGGTCGACGAGGTCCACGAGGCCTCCGGCGTGGACCCATGGTTCATCGCGGAGCTCGAGGGCCTGGTGGAATTCCGCCAGGAGCTTGTTGATGCCCCCGTGCTCACCGAGCAGCTCCTGCGCGAGGCCAAGGTCTTTGGGCTTTCCGATGCCCAAATTGCCGCCCTGCGCCCCGAGTTCAACGGCGAAGACGGCGTGCGCAGCCTGCGCTGGCGCATGGGCATTCGCCCCGTCTTCAAGACCGTCGATACGTGCGCCGGCGAGTTCGAGGCGCAAACGCCATACCACTACAGCTCCTATGAGCTGGACCCCGATGCCGAAACCGAGGTCCACCCGGCGCCGGAAGGCTCGAAGGGCAAGGTCATCATCTTGGGCTCTGGCCCGAACCGCATTGGCCAGGGCATCGAATTCGATTACTCCTGCGTGCACGCCGCCCTTGAGCTTTCCCGCAAGGGCTATGAGACCGTGATGGTCAACTGCAACCCTGAGACGGTATCGACCGACTATGACACCGCTGATCGCCTGTACTTCGAGCCGCTGACCTTCGAAGACGTCATGGAGGTCTACCACGCAGAGGCAGCCTCCGGCGAGGTCGCCGGCGTGTTGGTGCAGCTGGGCGGCCAAACCCCGCTGGGTTTGGCCGAGCGCCTCGATGCGGCCGGCGTGCCGGTGGTGGGCACCAGCCCTGCGGCCATCGACTCCGCCGAGGACCGCGGCGAATTCGGCAAGGTACTGGACGCGGCCGAGCTGGCAGCGCCATCGTATGGCACCGCCACCTCCTTCGAGGAGGCCCGGAAGGTCGCGGCCTCCATCGGCTACCCGGTTCTGGTTCGCCCCTCCTACGTGTTGGGCGGCAGCGGCATGGAAATCGTCTACGATGAGCAGTCGCTGGAGAACTATATCGAGCGCGCCACCGAGCTCTCCCCAGACCACCCGGTCTTGGTGGACCGCTTCTTGGACTCGGCCATCGAGATCGACGTCGACGCCCTGTGCGACGGCAACGAGGTCTACTTGGGCGGCGTGATGGAGCACATCGAGGAAGCCGGCGTTCACTCCGGCGACTCCTCCTGCGCCCTGCCGCCGATGACGCTGGGACCAGAGGACATCGACAAGGTACGCGAATCCACGCGCCGCTTGGCCGAGGGCATTGGCGTAAAGGGCCTGATGAACGTCCAGTTCGCCTTGAAGGATGACATCCTTTATGTCATTGAGGCCAACCCGCGCGCATCGCGCACCGTTCCGTTCGTGTCCAAGGCGACCGGCGTGCCGCTGGCTAAGGCCGCCGCCCGCATCATGATGGGATCTACCATCGCGGAACTGCGGGAAGAAGGTCTCATCCCATCGGCCTACGACGGCGGCTCCTTGCCGCTTGACCACCCGATTGCGGTCAAGGAAGCGGTCTTGCCCTTCGAGCGCTTCCGTCGGCCAGACGGCAGCCTTCTCGATACCCTGTTGTCGCCGGAGATGAAGTCCACCGGTGAGGTAATGGGGCTGGCCACCAACTTTGGTGCGGCCTATGCCAAGGGTGAAATCGCCGCCTTTGCCGTGCCGCCCACGGAAGGCACCATCTTCGTCTCCGTGGCCAACCGGGATAAGCGCACCCTGATTTTCCCCATCCAGCGCTTGGCGCGCATGGGCTACAACATCGTCGCTACCGCAGGTACCGCGCAGATGCTGCGCCGCAATGGCATCGAGTGCGAGGTTGCCGTCAAGGTCTCTGAGGCCAAGGAGGGCGAAGAGTCCATCGTGGACAAGATTTTCAACGGCGAGATTGACTGGATTCTCAATACGCCAGCCGGCTCTGCCGGTGCGCGCCACGATGGCTACGATATCCGCGCCGCAGCGGTGCACATGGGCCTGCCGCTCGTCACGGTGGTCCAGGGCATTACGGCGGCGGTGCAGGGCATCGAGGCGCTGCGCCAGGGTGATTTGCAGGTCCGTGCACTTCAGGAGCTTGAGCATGGCCCACGCAACTAAATCCTTTGGCCAGCGCTTGGAAGGCGCCGGCCGCGAGCGCGGGCGGCTTTGCGTAGGCATCGACCCGCACCCGTACCTCTTAGAGCACTGGGGGCTGGAAAATACCGCAGAAGGCCTGCGCACCTTCAGCCTGCGCTGCGTCGAGGCCTTTGCGGACACCGCTGCCTTGGTAAAGCCGCAGGTGGCCTTCTTCGAGCGCTTCGGCGCTGCTGGCTTTGCGGTTTTGGAAGAAACGCTGGCCGGCCTGCGCGAGGCAGGATGCCTGACGGTAGCAGATGCCAAGCGCGGCGATATCGGCTCCACGATGGAAGGCTATGGCGATGCCTGGCTAGGGGAGACCTCGCCGCTGCGCGCTGACTCGGTTACACTTTCGCCATACCTCGGCGTTGGGGCGCTGGGCGCGGCCATTACCATGGCGCAAGAAAACAACCGCGGAGTATTCGTCCTCGCGGCAACCTCTAATCCAGAGGCGCGCGCCATTCAGGCGGTGCCCGCGGGGACTGCGGACTCGATTGCCCAGGCGGTTATCGATGAGTGCGCCGCCTTTAATGCCTCAGCGCTTGAGGCTGGCGTTGCTGGAAGCGTCGGCGTTGTGGTGGGCGCGACCGTCGAGAACCCGCCCCGCTTGGACGCGCTTAATGGCCCGGTGCTGCTTCCCGGCGTCGGCGCCCAGGGGGCGGGTCCCGCGCAGGTGCACTCCACTGTGTCTGCGTGCCCGCAGCTTGGGTTCGCCAATGTCTCGCGCGCCGTCTTGCAACGCGGCCCCCAGGTCGATGACCTGCGCAAAGCGGTGATCGATACCGCAGACCAATTCCGGGATTAGAACACGCGGCGGGGCCAATTAACGGCCGCGCCGTTTACCTGGTATTTTGGTCTAAGCATGTGCGTTGACGTGCTAAAACGAGCGGCCCATCTGGGCCGTTGATCGTCATCGTGTCACTAGCGGTGCTAGGATAATCAGAAGTCGGTGTGCTCGAAGGTTCAGGGTAACTTTCCGCGGTATTTCCATCGCGTTTGGCAGCCGGAATCTGGTACCAAGTATCAGAAGTAATAGAAGCAATCTAATGAATCGGAGGAAACTCGTGGCCCTTCCAAAGTTGACTGATGAGCAGCGTAAGGAAGCTCTCGCAAAGGCCGCTGAGGCCCGCAAGGCTCGCGCTGAGCTCAAGGCTGCGCTTAAGCGCGGCGAAACCGACCTGAAGGACGTGCTGGAAAAGGCTGAGACCGATGAGATCATCGGCAAGACCAAGGTTTCCGCACTCCTCGAGGCTCTGCCTAAGGTTGGCAAGGTCAAGGCCAAGGAAATCATGGAAGATCTGGAGATTGCGCAGACCCGTCGCCTGCGCGGTCTGGGTGAGCGCCAGCGTCGTGCTCTGCTTGAGCGCTTCGGTTACGACGACGAATAATCACGTCTATGGCTGACGCAACTGCTCGCGGTCGCCTCGTCGTGTTGGCGGGTCCTTCCGCAGTGGGGAAATCCACCGTAGTCTCGCGTCTACGGCATGACGTCGAGGGGCTGTATTTCAGCGTGTCTATGACTACGCGCCAGCCCCGCCCCGGGGAGCAAGATGGCGTGGATTATTTCTTCGTCACCCCTGAGGCCTTTCAGGAACGCATTGATGCCGGTGAGATGCTCGAATGGGCAGATATTCACGGCGGATTGCAGCGTTCCGGAACACCCGCCCGGCCCGTAGAAGAGGCCTTAGACGCCGGTCGCCCGGTTCTCGTCGAGGTCGATTTGGCCGGTGCGCGCAGCGTTCGCAAGGCCTTGCCGGAAGCGGATTTGGTCTTCTTGGCACCGCCTTCGTGGGAGGTGTTGGTAGAGCGCCTGACCGGTCGCGGTACCGAACCGCAAGACGTCATTGATCGTAGGTTGCACACTGCGTACGAGGAACTAGCTGCACAGGATGAGTTTGATCACGTTGTGGTCAATGAAAACCTAGATGAGGCAGTGGCCGCCATTAGTGATATCCTGCGTGGATAGACTCTTTTTTGACCATCTTCAACCAATGTAAAGGTGCATGTGACTAACGTGACCACCCCTTCTAACACTGAATCCGCGAAGTCGGAACCGGTATTTGATGACCCGATTGGCATTACGGACCCGCCAATCGATGAGCTGTTGGACAAGGTTTCTTCCAAGTACGCCTTGGTGATTTTCGCTGCCAAGCGTGCGCGCCAGATCAATAGCTACTACCAAGAGCAAGATGAAGGCGTCTTTGAGTTCGTCGGCCCACTGGTTAACCCAGAGCCCGGCGAGAAGCCACTGTCCATCGCGCTGCGCGAAATCGATGCAGGTCTGTTGGACCACGAGGAAGGCAAGTAACTAGCGCGCGCTTTCGCGTGCGCACCTTGTGCCTCATTTCAGCCCCGTCCGGCCAACCCCATATGGTTTCACTTCTGTGGAACTACCGGGGTGGCTGGGCGGGGTTCTTGTCATGCCTGCACGGTACGATTGGGCGATGTGACTGACTTAAATTCTCCTCGCAATATCGTGTTGGGCGTTGCCGGTGGCATCGCCGCGTATAAGGCCTGCCACTTGGTGCGCAATTTCAAAGAACATGGCGATAATGTCCGCGTCGTTCCTACAGAAAGCGCATTGAACTTCGTAGGTGCCGCCACTTTTGAGGCATTATCCGGAAATCCGGTTTCCACCAGTGTTTTTGAAGCCGTCGAGGACGTTCAACACGTAGCTGTAGGGCAGGAGGCCGATGCCGTGGTCATCGCCCCTGCCACGGCTGATCTTATTGCCCGCCTGGCCGCGGGACGCGCCGATGATCTCTTGACCGCGACCGTGCTGGTGGCAACGTGTCCTATCATTGTGGCGCCCGCCATGCACACCGAAATGTGGAATAACCCAGCGACGCAACACAACGTAAAGATCCTGCGCCGGCGCGGAATTACCGTCATGGAACCAGCGCACGGGCGCCTTACGGGTAAGGATACGGGCGCAGGCAGGCTGCCGGATCCAGAACAAATTGCCGCCATCGCGCGCACCGAGCTCGCGGGTTTTCATATCGATCACAGCTGGACGGGGCTGAAGGTGGTTATTTCTGCCGGTGGCACCCAAGAGGAATTGGATCCGGTGCGTTATTTAGGAAACCGTTCCTCGGGCAGGCAGGGCTTTGCGCTGGCAGAGGTGGCCGCGCACAAGGGCGCGGATGTCACGGTTGTGGCCGGCAATACGGCGGAGCTGCCCGTACCGAGTGGGGCTACGATCCGGAACATCCTTTCTGCGCAAGACTTGGAGGCCGCGATGCGCGAGGAATCCCGCGATGCCGATATCGTCATCATGGCCGCTGCGGTCGCGGATTACCGGCCCGCGAATGTGGCCGAGTCCAAAATGAAAAAGGGCAAGGCGGATGATGCGCTTGCCGCGCTGGAGATGGTGGAAAACCCAGATATTTTGAAGTCTCTCGTGGCAGCCCGCGAGGAGGGCGAGGTGCCGCAGAAGTGCGTCATCGTCGGTTTCGCGGCCGAGACGGGGGATGCCAATTCTTCGGCGCTGGATTATGCGAAAGAAAAGTTTGCGCGCAAGGGGTGCGACGTACTGATGGCCAATGAGGTTGGCCGCGGCGTGACCTTTGGCCAGGAAAGCAGCGAGGGGTGGATCCTGCGACGAAACGAGGAACCGCAGCGCGTGGAGCATGGATCTAAGCAGGTCGTCGCGGCGCAGATTCTGGGCGTCGTGAATGAAATGATTGAATCGGGAAATTAAATATTGCGTTTATAGACCGCTTGGTCTAGGGTTGCCTTGTGATGGGTTGGGGCAGAATGCCTCGGTATCGAATACGTAATAATCAAAGGAAGTTTTTGTGACTGATAACGCTGCAGTGGAAGCTCGTCTTTTTACAAGCGAGTCCGTTACTGAGGGGCACCCGGATAAAATCTGTGACGCCATCTCGGATGCCATCTTGGATGCACTTTTAAAAAAGGATCCGGAGTCTCGCGTTGCCGTGGAAACGCTGGTTACCACCGGCCAGGTGCACGTCGTGGGCGAGGTCCGCACCAACGCTTACGTGGAAATTCCGGCTCTTGTGCGCGAGACCCTAAAGTCCATCGGCTTTACCTCTTCCGATGTGGGCTTTGATGGCAATACCTGTGGTGTCAATATCGCCATCGGCGAGCAGTCGCAGGAAATCGGTGCCGGCGTGGATACCTCCACCGAGGCGCGCGACCAGGGCGCGGATTATGACGAGGAAAATGATACCGCCGGCGCCGGCGACCAGGGCCTGATGTTTGGTTACGCGTCGAATGAAACCGCGGAGTACATGCCGTTGCCCATCGCCTTGGCGCACCGCCTGTCCCGCCGCCTGACCCAGGTGCGCAAAGAGGACATCGTGGACCACCTGCGCCCGGACGGCAAGACCCAGGTGACCTTCGCTTATAACGACAATAATGAGCCCTCTCACCTGGATACGGTCGTTATTTCTACCCAGCACGATCCTGAGGTTGATAGCCAATGGCTAGAAACCCACCTGCGCAGCGAGGTGCTCGATTGGGTTATTAAGGATGCCGGGCTCGATAAGTACTACACCGATGAGACCAACCTCTTGGTCAATCCTTCCGGCTCCTTCATCTTGGGCGGTCCTATGGGCGATGCTGGCCTTACCGGACGCAAGATCATCGTGGATACCTACGGTGGCATGGCCCGCCACGGCGGCGGTGCCTTCTCCGGCAAGGACCCCAGCAAGGTGGACCGCTCTGCGGCCTACGCCATGCGCTGGGTGGCCAAGAATATCGTCGCGGCAGACCTGGCGGATCGCGCAGAGGTGCAGGTGGCCTACGCCATTGGTCGCGCCAAGCCGGTTGGCCTCTACGTCGAGACTTTCGGAACCGCGAAGCAGAACTTGACCGATGAGCAGATCCAGGCCGCCGTTAATAAGGTCTTTGACCTTCGTCCGGCCGCCATTATCCGCGAATTAGGTCTGCTGCGTCCTATCTACGGCCAGACCGCCGCCTACGGCCACTTTGGCCGTACCGACGTTGACCTGCCGTGGGAGCAGTTGGATCGTGTGGAGGAATTGCGCGCTGCCGCTGGTCTGTAGAATGTGGGCTTATGCCTAAGAAAACACCTGCCGCCCGGAAACCGGTCGCGCGGGTGTTGCCTCTTTTGGGGGTTGCCCACCTCGATCGGGGCTTTGATTACCTGGTAGATGAGGCCGAATCCGATAGCGCCCAAGCCGGGGTGAAGGTGCGCATTCGGTTTAATGGGCGCTTGGTGGATGCGATCATCGTCGAGCGCAAGCATGAGTCCGATTTTGGTGGGCAGCTGCGCTTTATCGAGCGGGTCATCTCTCCATTCCAGGTCTATCCACCGCAACTGTCCCGGCTGGTGGAAGCCCTTGCGGATCGCTATGGCGGAATTTGCTCCGATATCATTCGCTCCGCCATTCCGCCGCGGCACGCAAAGGCAGAAGAAGCGGATTTGGATACGCCGTGGGAAGAACTCGGCGCAGCCAGCGAGCCCGATTTATCCGGGTGGTCTGCCTATCAACATGGGGAAACTTTTGTTGATTCCATCTTGGGCGGGAAATTGGCCCGCGCCGCGTGGCAAATCGCTCCCGGCGATGAATGGGAAGATGCGCTCGCGGCCTTAGCGGCCAAGGTTGCCCTGGGCGGGGGAGGAGTCCTAATCGTGGTCCCAGACCAAAAGGTGGTGGACTCCCTTGAAAACGCCCTGCGCGGTGTTGTGGGACCGAAACAAATTACGGTGCTGACCAATAGCATGGGCCCGCAGGCGCGCTATCGCCGCTATCTTTCGGCCTTGGTGGGGCAGGCGCGAATCGTCATTGGCACGCGCTCGGCGGCTTTTACCCCCGTGGACAACCTGCAGCTGGCCGTCATTTTTGATGATGGTAACGATAACTTGGTGGATAATATCAAGCCCTACGTCCACGCCCGGGAGGTGCTTACCACCCGCTCTGCCTTTGAAAATTGCAGCTTCATTGCGGTCAACCATTCGCGGACGGCGGAAACCCAGTTATTGGTGGACTCTGGGTGGGCACATGACCTCATCCCGAGCGCCTCAACCATCGAGGCCCGCCGGCCCGATATTTTGGCCATTGGCGCCTACGGGCTATCCATTTCCAGGGACTTAGAGGGCGGTACGACCTCTGTGCAAGCCCCAGCCTTTCAGGCGGCGCAGCAAGCCCTCGACCGCGGCGAACCGGTGCTAGTGCAGGTCCCGCGCAAGGGGTATGCGCCTATCTTGGCCTGTGGAAAGTGCCATTCTCCCGCGCGGTGCCGGCACTGCAATGGTCCATTGGGGTTGCCTCCGAGCTCCGAGCGCTCAAGCGAGGAAGCCGTCATGCCTACCTGCCGCTGGTGCGGGCGCATTGCTACCAATCATCGCTGTACCGAGTGCGGATCGCCGCGCCTGCGCGCCATCGTCTTAGGCTCTGAACGCACCGCGGAGGAATTGGGGCGCGCCTTTCCCAATACGTCCGTCGTGGTCTCTGGCGGCAATAAGGTCGTGGGCTCAATTGAGAATGCCCCGGCATTAGTGATTGCTACCCCTGGCGCCGAGCCGCGGGTGAATGGCGGCGCCTATGGTGCGGCGCTCCTGTTGGACGCGGGCACCTTATTAAACCGGCAAGACTTGCGCGCCACCGAGGACTGCCTGGCCAAATGGGCGCAGGCGGCCACCATGGTCAGGCCGCATTTTAAGGGCGGGCGCGTCATCATCGCCGCGGATCCGGAACTTCCCGTCGTCCGCCACTTCATGAGCTGGGACATGGTCGCGGCCGCGGCAGAGGAATTGTGCGCCCGGCGCGAGGTGCGCTTTCCGCCGGCCGTGCACTTCGCCGCCATCGACGGGGCGGACGCGGCTCTGGATTCCTTCGAGCAGTTGGTGGATCTGCCAGAGCACGCCGAGGTCTTAGGCCCAGTTCCGCTCCCGCCAGGGGACAGCCTCCCCGGGGAATACGATGTGGACCGCTTTGGCCCACCCCAACGCCTGGTGGTGCGCGTCCCGCTGGGGCCGCGATCGCAGCTGGGGCGCGCGCTGCGCAAGGCCAATGCGGCGCGCAGCGCGCGAAAAGATGAATTGCCGCTTCGCATCACGGTCGATCCCATTCACGTGGGCTAGAAGTGTGCATAGACTTAAGCGGTTAGGCAGTACAAGAGAAAGGGATAAATCAGTGGCGGAATTAGACATCAGGCTCTACGGGGATCCCGTACTGAGCACGCGGGCCGAAGAGATTACGACCTTTGATTCCAGCCTGCGCACGCTGGCGCAGAACATGTTGGAGACCATGGATGCCGCCGGCGGGGTGGGGCTCGCGGCGAACCAGGTGGGCATACTCAAGCGCATCTTTGTCTATGACTGTTCGCCTATCCAGGCCGGATTGCGCGGGGTTCTCATCAACCCCGTGTGGACGCCGCTGGGAGAAGACATGCAGACTGGCCTGGAAGGATGCCTATCCATCCCGGGGATTCGCGCCGATACGCCGCGGCACAACCGGGTATTTGTCTCTGGGCGCGATGTAGAAGGCAGGCCGGTGGGGATGGTCGCCTCAGGGCTTTTGGCTCGGTGCATTCAGCATGAAACCGATCACCTTGATGGAGTGTTATTCCTGCGCCGGCTTGGCGATGCCGACCGCAAGGCCGCCATGCGTACCATCCGCGAAGCCGATTGGTTTAATAGCGCGGGGTAGGCGAGCTTCGGCAACGCAGGCAGGCTCGTTGTACCCTAGAATTTTCACCCGAGACCTCGAGGAGACTCATCCAGTATGCGGATTATTTTTGCCGGCACCCCAGAGCCGGCGGTGGTGGCATTGGAGAAATTGCTTGCCTCCAGCCACGAAGTGGTAGCGGTCATTACCCGGCCCGATGCGAAGAAGGGCAGGGGCCGCAGCCTTCACCCGAGCCCGGTCAAGGCCTTAGCGCAAGAGCACGGCATCGAGGTGCTGACCCCATCTACGCTGCGGCCTGGCACGGAGGATGGCGATAACCTGCGCCAGCGCCTGGCGGAGCTGCAGCCCGAGGCCATCCCGCTGGTGGCCTACGGCAACCTCATTAGCAAGGATCTCTTAGACGTCGCGCGCCATGGTTGGGTTAACCTGCACTTTTCCCTTCTTCCCGCTTGGCGCGGCGCGGCGCCGGTGCAGGCGGCTATCGCAGCGGGCGATGATATTACCGGCGCGTCCACCTTCCGGATCGAGGAAGGCTTGGATACGGGCCCGGTATTCGGCACGGTGACAGAAGGCATTACCGGGACGGATACCGCAGACGATCTGCTCACACGGCTGGCGTATGCCGGGGCGGATCTCCTGGTCGCCACCATGGATGGGCTAGAGGCTGGCACGCTGGAGCCGCAGCCCCAAAGCGGCGAGGCCACCTATGCGCCGAAGATTTCCACCGACGCCGCCCGCATTGACTGGGCGCAGCCTGCCTTCGCCATCGACCGGCATATCCGCGCCCACGCACCGGGCCCGGGCGCGTGGACGCTGCTTGACGATGCCCGCCTCAAGCTCGGCCCGGTGAGTCTTACCGAGGGCATCGGCAAGCAGCTGCAGCCGGGCGAGGCGCTGATTCGCAAGGACGCGGTGTACATCGGGACCGCGACGCAACCGGTGCAGCTGGATAGGATTCAGCCGCCGGGCAAAAAGATGATGAATGCGGCCGATTGGGCGCGTGGATTAGGAAAGAACGCAGAGGTGAGGTTCCAGTGACTGGTGGATTCCGCTCCCGCAGCAAGTCCGGCGACAAGGCGCCGGAGGCTACGCAGCACGGCAAGAATGGTGCGCCCCAGCGCGGCAATGCGCAGCGCGGTAGTGCGCAGCGTGGCCAAGGCAAGCGTGATCAAAGCAAACGTGGTCCGCTACGCCAGGGCAACCGAGGTCATCGGGATACCCGGGGTGGCCGGAGTAGCCGGAATGCGGGCGCGCAGAACGCAGGCGCGGGGAAGTCCCTTGTGCAGGCCGCCATCGACCAGGGCGTGGATCCGGCCCGCGCCGTCGCCTTCGATGTGGTGCGCCGGGTAAGCGAAGAGGATGCGTTTGCCAACCTTGTCCTGCCAAAGGCGCTGCGCAAGCAGAAGCTCACCGGCCGCGATGCCGCGTTTGCCACGGAGATTACCTATGGCACCCTGCGCACCTTGGGCGTGCTCGATGCGGTGATCGCGCAGTGTTCCTCGCGCGAGTTGGAGGCAATCTCGCCGGTGGTCATCGATGCCCTTCGCCTGGGCACTTACCAGATTCTCTATACGCGCGTGGAACCCCACGCGGCGGTAGATACCTCTGTCCGGCTCGTCGTGGCGGGCGGGGAGGAAAAAGCTAAAGGGTTTGCCAATGGCATCTTGCGCACCATTACCCGCACGCCGCCGAATGAGTGGCTCAAGCGTCTTGCCCCAGAAGGCGAAATCGCAGGCCTGGCCTTTAGGCATGCGCACCCAACATGGATCGCGGAGTCCTTTGCCCGCGTTGTGGACCCCGAGGAATTGCCCGCTGCCTTAGAAGCGGATTCCGAGCGCCCGAGCGTGCACCTGGTGGCACGGCCGGGCGAAATTTCCGCCGAGGAATTGGCGCTGATTACCGGAAACGAAGAAGGTACCTATTCGCCCTACGCGGTGTATATGGACTCCGGGGATCCAGGCCAATTGGAACCGGTCCAGCAGGGCATGGCCGCGGTTCAGGATGAAGGCTCGCAGCTTATCGCTCGCGCCGTCTGCGAGGTGCCCGTCAGCGGTACTGACCAGGGCCGCTGGCTCGACCTGTGCGCGGGCCCGGGTGGCAAGGCGGCCCTGATGGGGGCCTTGGCGCGCATCGAGTCCGCGCACGTCGATGCCGTGGAAGTATCGGCGCACCGTGCGAAACTGATTGAAAAGACCGTGCAAGGGCTGCCGGTGACCGTCCATGTGGCCGATGGCCGCAACCCGCAGGTCGGCTCGGGATTCGATCGCATCTTGGTGGACGCGCCGTGTTCGGGGCTGGGCGCATTGCGGCGCCGCCCAGAGGCGCGGTGGCGGAAATCGGAGGACGATATTGCCGAGCTTTCGACACTGCAATTCGAGCTCTTGTCCTCTGCTTTAAAGCTCGTGCGCCCGGGCGGGGTGGTGGTGTATTCCACCTGTTCGCCGGATCTGCGCGAAACCCGCGCCATCGTGGACCAAGCGGTAGACAAGCTGGGTGCGCAGGAACTGGACGCACGGGATTTTATCCCGGATATGGGCAATGTAGGGAAAGAAAAATCCGTCCAAATGTGGCCGCACCGCCACGGCACCGATGCCATGTTCATGGCGGTGCTGCGGCGCGGCGATGAGGAAGGGCGCTAGGATTAACGGTATGCCTGCACCACTTATTTCTCCATCAATTTTGGCTGCTGACTTCGCGCGGCTAGGTGAACAACTAGAGGCCATCTCGAATGCCGATTGGATCCATGTAGACATCATGGACGGGCACTTTGTTCCCAACCTTTCCTTCGGTCCGGATATTACGGCCACGGTGAAAAGGTCCACGGATAAGCCGCTTGACGTGCACCTGATGATTGAGGAACCGGCGAAATGGGTGGAGACCTATATCAATGCCGGTGCCACCACCATCATTTTTCATGTGGAAGCGGTTGAGAGTGAGGTAGCCGCGGTGGAATTGGCAGAAAAAATCCGGGATTTGGGCGCGCGTGCGGCCTTTTCCATCAAGCCGGATACGCCCATTGAGCCGTGGCTGGATAAGCTGCACCATTTTGATGAGGTGCTGGTCATGTCCGTGGAACCAGGTTTCGGCGGCCAGAAATTTATGCCCGATATGCTGGAGAAGGTCCGCGCCCTGCGCGAGAGCATTGACCAGCAGAACCTGGATACCGTCATTGAAATCGATGGCGGCATCGATCCGGAAACCATTGGCTTGGCCGCGGAGGCCGGGTGCGATTCCTTCGTGGCGGGTTCGGCCGTATTCAAATGCGATGATCCAGCGCAGGCGGTGGAAGAACTGCGCGCGCTTGCAGCACGGTCATAATGGCCGGCGCGATGGATGCAACGAATATTTCCGAAGCATTGCTTCAGGCCATGCAGGCCGGCGCGGCGGTGCGCGGTACCACAAGCCCCAATCCACCCGTAGGCGCGGTGATTTTATCCGCAACCGGTGACGTTGTGGGGCGCGGTGCGACCCAGCCGGTGGGCGGTGCTCACGCGGAAGTCATGGCGCTGCGCGCAGCCGGCGAAAAGGCCCGCGGTGGCACGGCCGTTGTTACCCTGGAGCCCTGCGCGCATACGGGAAGGACGGGGCCTTGCGCCACGGCGCTTATCGATGCCGGAATTGCTCGCGTGTTCTACCTCCATCCCGATCCCACGCCCCAAGCAGGCGGTGGCGCGCAAGCCTTGGCCGCAGCCGGGGTAGAAGTGGGCCGGCTCACCGCGCCGGATGGCGTCGAAGACGCGGTGCGTGCTTGGTTGCGCGCGGTAAAGCTGCAGCGCCCGCACGTGACCCTAAAATTCGCGCAGACCTTGGACGGGTTTACCGCTGCGGCCGATGGCACGAGCCAATGGATCACCAGCCCCGAGGCCCGCGAGTGGGTCCATGCCGATAGGGCGCGGCGCGATGCCATCATCATCGGCACTGGCACTGCGCTTGCCGATAACCCCTCGCTTACCGCACGTTGTAGCGATGGGCGTTTGCGGGAGCACCAGCCGCGCCGCGTGGTCATCGGCAAGCGCGATCTCCAAGCCGCGGGGGAGAAGGCCTCTCACCTGCAGCAGCTGGGATTTGAGCAATATGACACCATCGAGGGCGCGCTCGACGAGCTGTATGCCAGCGGCGCCCGCGACGTCTTGGTGGAAGGCGGGGCGGGACTGGCCCAGAGCTTCATCGAGGCCGGTGTCGTGGACGCGCTGGCGGCGTATATTGCCCCCATCCTGCTCGGCCAAGGGCGCGGAATTCTGGCGAATGCGGTGGCGCACACGCTTGCCGATGCCCCACGTTTTACCACCGTGCGCACCACCAGCCTCGGGCCCGATGTCCTCGTCGAATACGAGGCGCGGAATGAGCGTTAAAAGATTAGATACTTAAGAGACGAATACAAGGGGTTTCATTGTTTACAGGGCTAGTACAAGAACTCGGCACGGTAGCCGCGCTCGAGCAACAGGCGGATGCGCTGCGGCTGAGCATTCGCGCACCACAGACGGTGAGTGACGCGCGCCTAGGAGATTCCATTGCCATCAATGGCGTGTGCCTTACCATCGCGGAATTGGATGGGGACAACTTCTTTGCCGATGTGATGCAAGAATCGTTGGACCGGACGGGACTCGGGCAACTGGTAGAAGGCGCGCGGGTGAATGTCGAGCCGGCATTGTTGCCCACCACCCGGCTGGGTGGACACATGATGCAGGGCCATGTCGATGGCACGGCGCGCTTGGTCTCGCGCGAGCACTCGGAGCACTGGGACGTGCTGCGCTTTAGCTTGCCCCGCGAACTCGCCCGGTACGTCGTGGAAAAGGGCTCCATCGCGGTCAACGGCACGTCCTTGACGGTCAGCGCCGTAGGCGAAGATTGGTTCGAGGTCTCCCTCATTCCCACCACTTTGCGGGAGACGACGCACGGTGAATCTCAGGTCGGCGATATCGTAAACCTCGAGGTGGATGTGCTGGCGAAGTACGTGGAAAAGATGCTTCACCCCGAATCCGGAATTGCTCAAGCAAAGGACTAGACTGCTAGGTTATGTTCGCGACTGAAGAGAGCATCCATTTTGATGCCATCGATCACGCCATTGCGGAGATTGCCGCCGGCAAGCCCGTCATCGTCATGGATGATGAAGGACGGGAAAATGAAGGGGATCTGATCTTTGCCGCGGAGCTGGCAACCCCGGAACTGGTCGCGTTTATGGTGCGGTATTCCTCCGGATACGTGTGCGCCTCGCTATTGCCGGAAGATTGCCAGCGGCTCGATTTGCCGCCGATGATGGCGCATAACCAAGATGTGCGCCAGACCGCCTATACGGTCACCGTGGATGCGGCGACGGGCTCTACCGGAATTTCTGCGGCCTCCCGCGCGGAAACCATCCGCCGCTTGGCGGATCCCTCGACCCGGTCCAGCGACTTTACCCGGCCGGGTCACGTGGTTCCCCTGCGTGCACGGCCCGGTGGGGTGCTGGAGCGCGATGGTCATACGGAAGCCGCGGTCGATTTGGCGCGCCTTGCTGGCCTTCGCCCCGCCGGCGTGCTGTGCGAAGTCGTCTCCGAAGAGGACCCAACGGACATGGCCCGCGGGCCGGAGCTGCGCCGTTTTGCCAATAAGCACGGCCTCGCCCTGATCTCTATTGCGCAGCTCATCGAGTGGCGCCGCCACCATGAGATGCAAACCCAGCGCGCGGTAGAAACCCGCCTGCCCACCGAATACGGCGAATTCACCGCGATTGGTTACCGCCATGACCTCGATGGCCAAGAGCACATCGCCTTGATCGCCGGCGATCCCGCGCAGCTTCGCGGCGCCCGCGATGTTGTGGTGCGCGTGCATTCCGAGTGCCTGACCGGAGACGTCTTTGGCTCGCGCCGCTGCGATTGCGGCCCCCAGTTGCAGGAATCCCTGCGCAAGGTGCAGGAAGCCGGCACTGGAGTAGTAATTTACCTGCGCGGCCATGAAGGCCGCGGGATCGGATTGGTGCACAAGCTGCAGGCGTACCGGCTCCAGGACGAAGGTTGGGATACGGTCGATGCCAACCTGGAACAGGGGCTGCCAGAAGATGCCCGCGAGTATTCCGTGGCCGGCCAGATCCTGAAGGACCTTGGGGTGGAATCAGCGCAGCTGCTGACCAATAACCCTCACAAGGGCGAAGGCCTTGCCGGCTTTGGCATTGAGGTCAGTCGGCACACCCCGCTGACCATCGCGGCAAACGCCGATAATATTCGGTATTTGCGCACCAAACGCGACCGCATGGGTCACAATCTTCCGCAGGTGGCACAGTGGGACGCGCAGCACGAAGGAGAATTAGGTAAATGAGTAAAGAAGGATTGCCCGCTATCGCGCAGGTAGATGCGCGCGGCCTCCGTGTCGCGGTCGTGACCGCGACGTGGAACGAAGAGGTCTGCGATCAGTTGCACCAACAAGCGGTGGAGACTGCGCGCGCTAATGGGGCAGAGGTCGCGGAGTTCCGCGTCGTCGGTTCCCTGGAACTGGGCGTGGTTGTCCAAGCAGCCGCGCGGAAGTTCGATGCCGTCGTTGCCTTGGGCTGCGTCATCCGCGGCGGTACCCCGCACTTCGATTACGTCTGCGATTCCGTCACCCAAGCCCTAACGCGCATCTCCTTGGATGAATCGACGCCGATTGGCAATGGGGTATTGACGGTCAATGACCAGCAGCAGGCCATCGATCGCGCAGGCTTTCCTGACTCGGCGGAAAACAAGGGCGCAGAATCCATGATTGCGGCTTTAGATACCGCGCTGCAATTGCGTAGACTAAACGCAGATTAAAGGCAGGCAGGACTTCCGGAGGAGTAAAGCACATGAATGAGGCCGCAGCCTCGAATGAATCCCACCCGCGCCGCTCTCTCAGCGATGCAGAGGTATTGGCCTATACCAGCGCGGATCCCTTCGCACGGACCACGTCGAAGCCGTGGGAATATACCGCCAAGTCCCCGTTCTTGCGCAAGATCGCCATCGGCTGGGTCATCCTGGTCATGGCCATCCATATTTTCATGGGTGTCACGCTCGATATCTCCTTTACCGGCGCGCACGTGACCACCATCGATAAATTCGCTTTCCCCGGCGTGGGCGTAGTCATTTCCATCTTGTCCTGGATTGCGCTGAACCGGCCGCGGCTGCAAGCCAATGAGGATGGGGTAGAGGTCCGCAATATCATCGGCACGCGCTTTTACCCGTGGCAGGTGGTCTACGGACTATCCTTCCCCGTCGGCCAGCGCATGGCCCGCCTCGAGCTGCCCGAATTTGAGGCCGTGCCCGTGTGGGCGCTGCAATCCGGCGATAAAGATACCGTGATCACAAAAGTCCGTGACTTCCGCGATCTGGAAGCCAAATACATGCCGCAGGATTAAGCATTGGCAGATCCAACCACCTATCGCCCCGCCCCAGGAACCATTCCGACGGAGCCGGGCGTTTATAAGTTCCGCGATGAAAACAAGCGCGTCATCTACGTAGGCAAGGCCAAAAACCTGCGGGCGCGCCTGTCCAATTATTTCCAAGACATCACGCAGCTGCACCCGCGCACGCGGCAAATGGTGTTGACCGCCAGCTCCGTGGAGTGGACGGTTGTTGCCAGCGAAGTTGAAGCGCTGCAGCTGGAATATACCTGGATTAAGCGGTTCGACCCGCACTTCAACGTCATGTACCGCGATGACAAGACATATCCCATGCTTGCCGTCTCGGTGGGAGAGGTCGTCCCGCGCGCCTTTTTCTACCGCGGCCCCCGCCGCAAGGGGGTGCGCTACTTTGGCCCCTATTCCCACGCTTGGGCTGTGCGCGAAAGCCTGGATCTGCTCACCCGAGTCTTCCCCATGCGCACCTGTTCCAAGGGCGTATATAACCGTCATGAGCGGCTGGGACGGCCGTGCCTTTTGGGATACATCGGCAAGTGCGACGCGCCCTGTATCGGGCGGGTAAGCAAGGAAGAACACCGCGAGACCGTCAATGAGTTGGTCTCGTTCATGAACGGCAACACGGCGGGCGTTAGGCGCAAGCTGGTCAAGGACATGGAGGCTGCCGCCGAAAACCTGGAATTTGAGCGCGCGGCGCGGTTGCGCGATGACCTTGGGGCCATCGATAAGATTATGGAGCAACAAGCGGTTGTCTTCGCCGATGGCACCGATGCCGATCTGATTGCGTTTAATTCCGATGAATTAGAAGCCGCCGTCCAAATCTTCCACGTCCGCGGCGGCAGGATTCGCGGCCAGCGCGGCTGGGTCGTTGAACGCGCCGGCGACCAGGCAACCTCTGAGCCCATTGAGGAGGGCCAACCCGATCCCGCCTTGCCCGCATTGGTGCAAAACTTCCTCATCCAGTTTTACTCGGATGCTGTAGAGCGCGAAGAACAAGAAGCCCGCGAGGACGCGGCTTTAGCTGCGGATGTGCCGCGGCGCGGCGTGGACCAAGAATCGCATATGGAACAGCGCCACGTCCACGTCATCCCGCGCGAGATTCTGGTCCAGGCCATGCCGGAGGAGTCCGAACAAGTGGTCTCCCTCCTGGAAGACCTGCGCGGTGCGCGCGTCGATCTCCGCGTTCCCCAACGCGGGGATAAACGCTCCCTTATGGATACCGTGGAAAAGAACGCCAAGGAGCAGCTGCGCCAGCATAAGTTGAAGCGCGTCGGCGACCTCACCGCGCGGTCCGCGGCGCTGCAGGATATCCAGGATGCCTTGGGCATGGACCAAGCACCGCTGCGCATTGAGTGCACCGATATTTCGCATATTCAAGGCACCGATGTCGTCGCTTCCTTGGTGGTTTTTGAAGACGGCATTCCAAAGAAGTCCGATTACCGGCGCTACCGCATCAAGGAGGCGGCCGGCGACGGGCATTCCAATGACGTTGGCTCCATTGCTGAAATCACGCGGCGCCGGTTTAAGCGCCATAACCAAGATAAGTTGGCGAACCCGGACGAGGAAAAAGAAGAATCCTCCTTCGCGGAAGAAAAGGTGGCGGAAGAATCCGCCGAGGCAGGCCGCCGCTTTGCCTATCCTCCTCAGCTTTTTATCGTCGACGGTGGCGCACCGCAGGTGGCTGCGGCGCAAGAGGTATTCGATGAACTGGGCATCGTCGATGTCACCCTCGTGGGGCTGGCTAAGCGCTTGGAAGAAATTTGGGTGCCAGGCGATGATGAACCGGTGATTTTGCCGCGCAATTCCCAGGCCCTGTTCTTGCTGCAGCAAATTCGCGATGAGGCGCACCGCTTTGCCATTACCTACCACCGGCAACAGCGGTCTAAGCGCATGCGCTCTTCGGCGCTTGATGCAATTCCTGGTCTCGGTCCGCAGCGCCGGACGGATTTGGTGAAGCATTTTGGTTCAGTCAAAAAGCTCAAGGCTGCTTCGGTGGATGAGATCTGCGAGGTCAACGGCTTCGGGCCGAAGCTGGCCCAGACCGTTTACGATAAGTTGCACGACACACAGTAAATAAGCAGCCTTCTGGCAGAAGTGTAGAGCGCGAAAACGCTAGACTGGTGTGCATGACGCACTTCGAGACTCCGCCCATCTTGATTACCGGCATGTCCGGCGGCGGGTTGAGTTCCGCCGCCAAGGTTTTTGAGGATAAGGGCTACTACGTGGCGCATAATATCCCACCGCGCGCCATCGTGGACCTGTGGAAATTGTGCAACCAAGAAGAAACGCCCGTAGAAAAGGTCGCGGCGGTAACGGACGTGCGCTCCCGCATGTTTCCAGGCTCTCTTATAGAAACCATCGATGAGCTAACGGCGCTGGGCATGAAGCCCACCGTGCTCTTCCTCGATGCCCGCGATGATGTGCTCATCCGCCGCTTCGACTCTGTGCGGCGCACCCACCCCTTGCAGGGCGAAGATACCTTGAAGGTGGGCATTCAACGCGAACGCCAAGCGGTGGCGGAGATTCGGGATCGCTCCGATATCATCATTGATTCCACGAACCTCTCGATTCATGACTTGCGCCGGGCTATCGAAGCTGCGTTTGGCGAGTTTCAGAATACGAACCAGCACGTCACGGTGGAATCCTTCGGATTTAAGAATGGTTCCCCGCGCGATGCCGATATCGTTGTCGACGTCCGCTTTTTGCCCAATCCCTACTGGATTCCGGAGCTGCGCGGCTGCCGCGGTACCGATGCGCCGGTGGCCGATTATGTCCTGTCGCAACCGGCCGCCCAGAAATTCGTGGATAATTTTGTCGCCATGTTTTCCACCATGCTGGAGGGATACCGGCACGAGGGCAAGAACTTCATCACCGTGGGCGTCGGCTGCACCGGCGGGCATCACCGCTCGGTGGCGGTAGCTGAGGACATCGCCAAGCGCCTGCGCACCAATGACAACCTTGACGTCAGTATTTTGCACCGGGATATCGCCCGCAATTAGGGCTGAGGAGCACTAAAAACTGTATGGAACACCCTTCTCATATGGTCTGCCTCGGCGGCGGCCATGGTCTTTATCAAACCCTTTTATCCGCGCGGCGCAGCAATGCAGCGGATATTTCTGCCATCGTGACGGTTGCCGATGATGGCGGATCTTCGGGGCGCCTGCGCCGGGAATTGGATATCATTCCACCCGGTGACCTGCGCATGGCTTTGGCGGCGCTAGCCGATGACAATCAGATAGGCGAGCTGTGGGGCAAGACCCTCCAGCATCGCTTCGGCGGCAATGGCGCTATGGCAGGCCATGCCGTGGGCAACCTCATGATCGCCGGGTTGACCGGGGTTTTGGGCGATTACCAGGCCGCCTTGGACGCGGTGGCGGAGCTTACCCACTCGCACGGGCGGGTCATCCCCGTGGTCCCGCATCCCTTAGAAATTGAGGCCGATGTCTCTGGGCTTGACGATGACCCCCGGGTCATGCGCCAGGTCCGCGGCCAGGTCGCGGTGGCATCGACGCCGGGCCATGTGCGGCGGGTGCGCATCCTGCCTGAAGCGCCCCAAGCGAGCCCTGCTGCGCTGGAGGCCATTAGACAGGCTGATCTTATTACCATCGGTCCGGGATCCTGGTTTAGCTCCGTGCTGCCGCATACGTTGGTGCCAGAGATCGTGCAGGCCATTTCTGAATCCAATGCCTTGCGCGTGGTTATGCTCAACCTGTCGGCCGAACCGGGAGAAACCCAAGGCTTTTCCGCGGAGCGCCACGTGCACGTGCTTGCCCGTCACGCACCGAATTTGCGCATCGATCGCATTGTGGTGGATGCGGCAGCCTTACCGAATGAGAGCGAACGGGTTTATGTGCAGCGTGCCGCGCAAGCCTTGGGGGCGCGCGCAGTATTTGCGGATGTCAGCATTCAGGATGACAATGGACAGCGATTGATGAAACACGATCCAGACAAACTTTCTTCTGTCATCGTGGATCTTTATAACGAGTACCGGCGGGCCTAGTTAAAATCAGGCCAGCCAGTCCTCAATGCGCGTGGCACGGTAAAATAAGAAAATTCAGTTTCCCACGCAGTAGTTGGTGTGCGTGGGGCCGTGCATTGCACAAGCGTCATTCGTGACTGTGACAGAGAAATGGGGCGAACTAGGTGACCACACCGTTGACCGAACAGGTCAAAGAAGAACTAGCGGCGGTAGGCGTAACGCGCCAGTCCGCGCGCGCTGCGGAGCTCGCATCGATCCTGCGCTTTGCCGGAGAGGTAGACGTCTCTGGGGACAGCATGGCCTACGAGCTTGAGCTCGATAACCAGGCTATTGCGCAGCGCATCCTCGTGGCTTTGGACGAGCTTTACGGGATCGAAGCGGAAAGCCATGTTGTTGGCCCTGCGGGGACGGCGAAGAAATCCCGCGTCATCGTGCGCATCACCACAGGAGCGAAGGAGCTTACCCGCCGCCTGGGCCTGATTACCCGTTCCGGTCACGCCGTGGTGGGGCTTCCCCCGCAGGTCATTTCCGGCACGGTGGCAGATAGCGAGGCAGCGTGGAGGGGTGCCTTCCTTGCCCACGGCAGCCTGACGGAGCCAGGGCGTTCTTCGGCACTTGAAGTAACGTGCCCCTGCCAAGAGGCCGCATTGGCACTCGTGGGCTGCGCGCGGCGCCTGGGGATTTCCGCGAAGACAAAAGAGACCCGCGGCGAGGATCGGGTCGTTGTCCGCGACGGCGATGCTATTGGCGCACTGCTGACCCGCATGGGCGCTCAGGTGACCCGCTTGTCTTGGGAGAAGAAGCGGGTAAAGCGCGAAGCGCACGATACATCGCGCCGGTTGGATAACTTTGATGATGCCAACCTGCGCCGCTCGGCACGGGCCGCCGTGACCGCCGCGGCGCGCGTGGATAGGGCGATGGAAATCTTGGGCGATGACGTTCCCGAGCACCTGGCCGATGCCGGCCGCCTGCGCGTGCAGCACCGCGAGGCTTCCTTGGAGGAGCTTGGCCGGCTGGCGGATCCGCCCATGACCAAGGATGCGGTGGCCGGACGCATTCGACGCCTACTGTCTATGGCGGATAAGCGGGCCGAAGAACTGGATATCCCCGATACCAATGAATCCATCTCGGACGATCTTTTTGGTGACTCTTAGCCGCAGGGCACGGCCTAAAGCAGTTATTTGATCCACGAAAGGCGGGAAGGAAAGCACTGAAGTGCTTGTCCCTCCCGCCTTCTGTTGTGCCGCGGCCCAGCACCGAGGATGATTTGGTGCTAGGCGGGGGCAGGGGCTTAAAGCCGGTGGCGGCCTAAGCTTTATGGGACCGCCTTATGGGACCAAGAAGCCCAAGACGTTGGTCATCAAGAAGACGATGACGCAGACAACGGCCAAGAACGCGATGGAGTAGCCCACGACGTTCTTCAAGATGACGGATTCCTTGCCCTCCATGGATACGGCGGTTGCCGCAATAGCCAGGGACTGTGGCGAAATCATCTTACCCACAACACCACCGGAGGTATTGGCGGCCAGCATGAGGTCAGGGTTGACGCCAATGCGGTCAGCGGCGGCGACCTGGAGGTTACCAAAGAGCGCGTTCGCGGAGGTATCGGAGCCGGTAACCGCGGTACCAATCCAGCCCAGCACGGGAGCGAAGAGCGCGAAGATGGAACCGGCGGAAGATACGAATTCACCGATGGCGATGGTCTGGCCCGAGTAGTTCATCGTGTAGGCCAAAGCGAGGACCAAGACAATGGTCAGCCCGGAGAACTTCATGCGGTTGGCAACTTCACCGAAGGCCTGCACGGGTTGGGCGAAGCTGAGCTTGTAGCGGCCATTTTCGTTCCAGAAGTGGTAAACAATGGCCACGATAATGCCGGAGAGCAAGAGCAAGGTACCGGGGTTGCCAAAGACATTGAAGCTAAAGCTGGTGTCCATGGCTTCGCCGTTGGTGCCGATGACGGTGCCATCCAGCAGCGGCCACGCGAACTTCAGCTTCCAGAAGCCGAAGATGGCTGGGGCTGCGGTTGCGATGGCAAATACTGCGGTAACGACGGCGTAGGGCAGCAGGGCCATCCAGATGCGGCGGCCATTGAGGTCGGTCGACGTTTCTGCGGCGGGCAGCTCCATGCGCTCGCGCAGCTGCGCGACGCCGCGTGGCTTCCACACGCGGAGGAAGATGAAGGCGGCACCCAAAGATACGATGCAGGCAATAACGTTGGTGAGCTGGTAAGCAAAGAAGGTTGCGGTCAGCCACTGTGCGGCGGCAAAGGAAATGCCGATGACCGCGGCGGCGGGCGCCGTTTCCTTCACGCCGCGCATGCCGTCGAGGATGAATGCGATAAGGAACGGGACGATCGCGGCGATGACCAACACCTGCAGGGCAATAAGGCCTGCGATATCTTGGGTTTGCTCAGCGGTACGTCCGCCAACCTCACCGGCGGTGGTGACCGGAATGCCGACCGCGCCGAATGCCACTGGGGCGGTATTAGCAATGAGGACCACCGTCGCTGCGCGCAGCGGCTTGACGCCGAGCGCCATAATCATCGTGGCGGTGATAGCAACGGGTGCGCCGAAACCCGCAAGGGCTTCAAGGAGGCCACCGAAACAGAAGGCGATGAGCATCGACTGGATGCGGATATCTCCATCGCCTAAGAGGTCGAAGGTCTTACGCAAATCCTCGAAACGGCCCGAGGCGACCGTGATCTCGTAAAACCAAATCGCGGTGATGATAACCCAGACAATGGGCAAGAGGCCAAAGAGTCCACCGCGGACCGCGGAGGACAGTGCCATATCCACGGGCATCGCAAAGGCGACTATGGCAAGGATGATGGAGGTCGCAAGGGCGACGGCTCCTGAAGTATGTGCACGGGCTTTAAAGCCCATCAACATAATGAAGAAAGCCACGAGGGGGAGAATCGCCACGAGCGCGGTGAGCCCAAGACTGTCTCCCACAACAGAGGTATTTATCTCAAACATTGAGTATCCTCGATTCTAACGGGGGTACTATCGCAGGCGCATTCGGTCTGCGGGGGGACTTAAATTTGTTGCCCACGCGTTTCAGGCGAGAGTTAGCGCCCAGCGAATGCCCGAGTGCTACCTGTAACACAGTGAGTTAGCGCAAGCATATCGCGTCATAAAGAATGCTGTGTGATTTGGGTCAAGTAATTTATAGTACTCCGTCTCTAGCGACCAGTGTGCGAGCCGTTTCTGGCGACCGTTGTGCGAGCAAGCCTGGACATATTGTGGGCTGTGATATATCGCACATTAACGGTGTAAAGTCCACATGAATCCACCTAAACGGGCTTGAACAGCCGGAATATTCGGGAGAAACAAAAATACCCGGGAAGATTGTACGCCTAAAACGGAAAACTTTCAGATGCTGCGCGCCCAGTATTGAAGGCCACTGCACGCGTCATGAAGGCTCTGTAGTATTGCGGTTGTTGGGCAAAGCCTCGGGCACCTTACTCACCCTGAGCAGTAAAGTACTCGAAGGACCCGCGGTAGGCCCATAGAAATAATTACTCGACTCTTTGAGGAGATTTACAGTGACTACCCGCGTAGGCATTAACGGCTTTGGCCGCATTGGTCGTAACTTCTTCCATGCTGTTAACCGGACCGACAACGACCTTGAGATCGTTGCTGTCAACGACCTGACCGATAACCACACGCTTTCTAACTTGTTGAAGTACGACTCCGTATTGGGTCGCTTCGACGGCGAGATTACCTACGACGATGACTCCATCACCGTCAACGGCAACCGCATCCAGGTCTTCAACGAGAAGGACCCGAAGAACCTGAAGTGGGGCGAGCTGGACGTGGACCTCGTTATCGAGTCCACCGGCCTGTTCACCAACGGGAACGACGCAAAGGCTCACATCGAGGCCGGCGCCAAGAAGGTCATCATTTCCGCTCCTGGCAAGGAAGTTGACGCAACTTTCGTCTACGGTGTTAACTCCGACACTTACGATCCTGCTAATCACAACGTTATTTCCGCAGCTTCCTGCACCACCAACTGCCTGGCACCTATGGCCAAGGTCTTGAACGATAAGTTCGGTGTGGAAAAGGGCCTGATGACCACGGTTCACGCTTATACCGGTGACCAGCGCCTGCAGGATGCTCCTCACAAGGACCTGCGCCGCGCCCGCGCCGCAGCGGTCAACTTGGTACCTACCTCCACCGGTGCAGCAAAGGCCGTCTCCTTGGTTCTGCCTGAGCTGGAGGGCAAGCTGGACGGCTACGCAATGCGCGTTCCAGTCATCACCGGTTCCGCAACGGACCTGACCTTCACCGCTTCCCGCGACGTCACCGTTGAGGAGATCAACGCCGCACTCAAGGAGGCAGCTGAAGGCGAGCTGAAGGACACCCTCGCATACACCGAGGATCCGCTGGTTTCCACCGACATCGTGACCTCCCCGCACGGCTGCATCTTCGACGCCGGCATGACCAAGGTCTCCAACGGCAACCTGGTCAAGGTGCTGGGTTGGTACGACAACGAGTGGGGCTACACCTCCCAGCTCGTCCGCATGACCAACCTGGTTGCAGACAAGCTCTAAAGTCCTGAAACCGAGCACCCTTTAATGCGATACCGGCCACAACGAACGCCCTGACGGCACGACGTTGTGGCCGGTATCATTTTATGTAGGAACCTCGATTGCAGAACCCACTTTAAAAGGAGTAACACATGGCTTTTAAGACCCTAGATAACCTGCTTGAAGAAGGCGTAGAGGACCGCCACATCTTGGTGCGTTCTGACTTCAACGTGCCGCTCGATGATGACGGAAATATCACCGACCCGGGCCGCATTACCGCTTCTCTTCCGACCATTAAGGCGCTTGTCGATGGCGGCGCGAAGGTCATCCTTTCCGCCCACCTCGGCCGCCCCAAGGGTGAGGTAAATTCCAAGTACTCCTTGGCCCCAGTCGCAGAGGCGCTGTCCGAGGCCCTGGATCAATATGTTGCCTTGGCCAACGACGTCACCGGTGAAGACGCCCACGAGCGCGCAAACGGGCTAAACAGCGGCGATGTCATGCTGGTAGAAAATGTCCGCTTTGACCCGCGCGAGACCTCCAAGGATGAGGCAGAGCGCGGCGAATTTGCTGAAGAGCTCGTCGCCTTGGCCGCCGATAATGGTGCATTCGTTTCCGACGGCTTCGGCGTTGTTCACCGCGCACAGACGTCTGTGTATGACGTCGCCAAGCGCCTGCCCGCCTACGCCGGCAAGCTGGTGGAAAAGGAATTGGACGTATTGTCCACCGTGGCCAAGGATCCAGCGCACCCTTACGTCGTCGTTCTGGGCGGCGCAAAGGTATCCGACAAGCTCGGCGTTATTGAAGCACTCGCCGGAAAGGCCGACAAGATCATCATCGGCGGGGGCATGTGCTACACCCTGCTGGCCGCTAAGGGCTACGACGTTCAGGAGTCCTTGCTGCAAGAGGACCAGATTGAAAACTGCAAGAGCCTGCTGGAGCGCTTCGGCGACAAGATCGTCCTTCCGGTAGATCTCACCGCCGCCAGCGAGTTCGCCGCAGACGCTGAGACCAAGGTTGTTGAGCTCGATGGCATCCCTGAGGGCTGGATGTCGCTGGACATTGGCCCCAAGTCCGTCGAGAAATTTGCCGCCGTACTGGCAGATTCCAAGACCGTATTCTGGAACGGCCCCATGGGCGTATTCGAAATGGAAGCCTTCTCCAAGGGCACCGCTGGGGTGGCGCAGGCGATTATCGATGCCACCTCCTCCAACGGTTCCTTCTCCGTCGTCGGCGGCGGCGACTCCGCAGCCTCCGTGCGCACCCTGGGCCTCGATGAGGATGGCTTCAGCCACATCTCCACCGGCGGCGGCGCATCCCTTGAATACCTCGAGGGCAAGGAGCTGCCGGGCGTTTCCGTGCTCGAGGCATAAACCGCCTGAAATAGCTCAATATAGGCGTACACAGAAAGGATTAATCATGGCACGTACACCACTTATTGCTGGCAACTGGAAGATGAACCTCGATCACATTGAGGCCATCGGCTCCGTTCAAAAGTTTGCTTTCTCCCTGCCGGAGGATTACTACGACAAGGTTGATGTAGCCTACATGGTTCCATTTACCGATATCCGCACCATTCAGACCCTCGTTGAGGGCGATAAGCTGAAGATCACCTACGGTGCGCAGGACATCTCCAAGCACGAGTCCGGCGCCTACACCGGTGAGGTATCCGGTCAGATGCTGAGCAAGCTGGGCTGCAGCTGGGCAGTCGTCGGCCACTCCGAGCGCCGCGAATACCACGGCGAAACCGACCAGCTGGTCGCTGAAAAGGCCGCAGCGGCCCTGGACAATGGCATCAGCCCGATCGTCTGCGTGGGCGAGCCACTCGATGTGCGCGAAGCCGGCACCCACGTTGACTACGTGGTGAACCAGACCCGCGATTCCCTGCAGGGACTGAGCGCCGAGCAGCTATCCAAGACGGTTATCGCCTACGAGCCCGTGTGGGCCATCGGCACCGGCAAGGTTGCCTCCGCTGATGACGCGCAGGAAGTATGTGCTGCAATCCGCGGCTTGGTCAAGGAGCTTGCAGGCGACGAGGTCGCCGAGGGCATCCGCATCCTGTACGGCGGTTCCGTGAAGGTCGATTCCGTTGCTGATATCGTCAGCAAGCCGGACGTGGACGGTGGCCTGATTGGCGGTGCTTCCTTGGTAGGAGAGGACTTTGCCAAGTTGGCCGCCAATGCCGCTAATGCCGTTAGTTAACATGCGTTAACAACCATCACAAGGTAACTGTTGTGCCGCGGGTTGGGGTGAGTCCCGCCCGCGGCATGGTGTACAGTAGGCCCTTGTGATTGCTTTGCGTAGGCAAAGCCGGTAAGTACTTCGCGCCGGTGGCTAGCGTGACTTTCGGTAGTACATCGAAGGTGCCACTGGGCGCACGTTGAGAAAAGGAAGAACCTCATGGTCTTAGCACTGGAAATCATTTTGCTAATTTCAGCTATTTTGATGTCCATCTTTGTGCTTTTACACAAGGGCAAAGGCGGCGGCCTGTCTAGCCTTTTCGGCGGCGGCGTGCAATCGAACCTGTCCGGTTCGACCGTGGTGGAAAAGAACCTAGACCGCTATACCGTCGTCATGGTGATTATCTGGTTGGCCTGCATCGTTGGCCTTAACCTTATCCAGGCCTACGCTTCCTAGGAAGCACGCAGCAGGCCCCCGCTAACCGCTAGCGGCGGCCAACCGCGCAAAACAGCGCCGGTACGTCAGTCCCTTAACCTTTCGCAAGAAGGGACCGAGGTACCGGCGCTGTATGCGTTAAGCGGCGGTGCCGGCGCTGCTGGCTTTACAGCTCCTGCGCGGCATCGTCTGCAAGGAAGAGGATCGTTTCCTTCGTCCCTTGCGCACCAGCGGCCGGGCACTCTTCAGCGTCGACGCCGTCAACGATGTTCTTTGCGGCAGCGGCCTTTTCCTCCCCGGCAACCAAGAGCCAGACGCGCTCAGACCTGTTGACCGCCGGCAGCGTCAGGGTGATGCGCTCGCTGGGCGGCTTCGGCGAATCGTGTACCGGTACCGCGAGTTCTTCCTGCTCACGGATGGCAGGAGAGTGGGGGAACATGGAGTTAATGTGGCCTTCTGCGCCCATGCCCAAAAGGTGTAGATCGAAGCCTAAAGGTGCGAAGTCCTTCAACTCTGGCTCGTAGGCATTTGCGGCCGCCTCCATGGAGACCGCACCGAGGTCGAAACCGTGGATATTCTGATCCGGGATATCCACGTGATCGAGCAGCGCGGAACGCGCTTGGCCTTCGTTGGAATCTGGGTCGCTGACCGGGACATTGCGCTCATCGCCAAAGAAGATGTGCACGCGGGACCAATCGATGCGCAGGGCAGGGTAGTTCTCGCCTTGCTGCTGGGCGGCGAAGTCCAAGCGCGCGAGCTCGTGCAGGAGCCCAATTCCTGCGCCCCCGCCAGTTAGTACGACTCTTGCCACGCCGTCACCATGGAGGCCACCATTGCCGGCCTGAATACCGGCGATGGTCTCAATAAATTTGAGTGCGGCTTGGGAAATAAGGTCATCTACATCGCTGACGCGGTGAAGCGTTACCATTCGGTATCAGAATCCTTTGCAAAGAATCGGTATGAGCAAGTGCGCTATTAAAGCTTACTGTAGTCTACTTCTCCCAGAGCACGCAGCGCCTGAGCATAAGTTTTATCGGCGTCGAGGTGCCGCAATTCCTCGGAGAGGATTTCGGTTTGCGTGCGCGGGCTCAAGCTGACCAGCGAGTCTGGCGTACCAGGCACGCGCACCCGCACGGTGCGCTCATCCACGACATCCACATCGACGTGGGTCGTCTCCCGGTTAAAGCGCAGGTGGGTAACCGGGAAATAGTCACTATTAGCTTCCTCGGCCATGCGCTGTACCGGGACGCTCAGGCGGTCAAGCAGCCACCCCGCAGCGAAGTTTGGCGCGGGATGCCCGGCGGGGCCGGCGACCTCTACCGATAGCACCTTTTCATGGGGATGGTGGTCGAGTGCCGATGCGACGACGCCGCGCCACAAGGTAATGGAGGCCCAGGACATATCGGAATCGCCGGGGGAGTAGCCATTAGAAAGCGCGCGCAGATCCTGCTCGCCCACGGTGCCTTTATGCGCCACGTTGGTGATGCGGCGCTGCGCCAACTTGCCCACGGGGCTTTCGGAGGGAACCTGCGGGCACAGGTTCGGCCACCACGCAACCAGCGGGGTATCCGGCAGCAAGAGCGGGGTGAGCACGGACTCGGCTTGATCCGCCAGCGCCCCGTGCAATTGCATGACGACGGTCTCGGACGCACCGGCCTCGCCACCGACGCGGAGCTGGGCATCGAGCTGGGTATCAGTATTTGGATCGCCGGGGACCACGACGAGCACGCGGGAGGGGTGCTCATGAGAGGCATCGCGCACAGAGGCAAGGATTTGCTCGAGATCGTCGCCTTCTTGTGCCTCAACGATGAGGGTGAGCACCCGGCCCGTGGTGCGGGTGTAATGCTCCTGGGCATCGACAAGCTTCTTGGCAATTTCACCGGTGGTGGTATTAGGCAATGGGATAATCATTGACTACGTCCCTTCTATGGGCGGCGCCAGGAATGGCCCCGGCGGCGCAGCATCTTATCGGCTGAAGTGGGCCCCCAGGTGCCCGCCTTATAATCTTCGGGCTCACCATGCTTGGACCAATAATCGAGGATCGGATCCAAAATGGACCACGATAGCTCGACTTCCTCATTAGTGGGAAACAGGGATGATTCATCGAGGAGCGCATCCAAGATGAGGCGCTCATAGGCCTCCGGGGACTCCTCGGTAAAGGCCTCGGCGTAGGCGAAGTCCATATTCACATCGCGGACTTCCATGGTGGAGCCCGGGACCTTTGAGCCAAAGCGCATGGTCACGCCCTCATCGGGCTGAACGCGGATGACCACGGCATTTTGGCCGAGGGCATCGGTTTCGCCATCGACAAAGGGCTGGTTCGGTGCGGCCTTGAAGACCAAGGCGATCTCGGTGACTCGACGCCCCAAGCGCTTTCCGGTGCGCAGGTAGAAAGGCACGCCTCCCCAGCGCCGAGAGTTGACCTCCAACGTGCACGCCGCATAGGTCTCAGTAGTGGAGGCGGGATCGAAGCCCTCCTCCTCACGCAAGCCCTTCACGTATTCCGAGCCCTGCCAGCCAGCGGTGTACTGGCCACGGGCGGTGGTTTTATTGAGCGGATGGACCGGCTGCGTAGCGCGCAGCACCTTGACCTTTTCAGCGCGCAGCGCCTCCGGTTCAAAGGAGGAAGGCTCTTCCATTGCCACGAGGGCGAGCAGCTGCAGGAGGTGGTTCTGAATGACGTCTCGGGCCGCGCCGATTCCGTCATAATAGCCAGCGCGGCCGCCAAGCCCAATATCTTCGGCCATGGTGATTTGCACGTGGTCGATATAGTGCGCGTTCCACATCGGCTCAAAAATCTGGTTAGCAAACCGCAGCGCCATGATGTTTTGCACGGTCTCTTTACCCAGGTAGTGATCGATGCGGAAGACAGCAGATTCTGGGAAGACCGCGTTGACGATCTCATTGAGCTCGCGCGCAGATTCCTGGTCGTGGCCAAACGGCTTTTCGATGATCACTCGGCGCCACGAGTCCTCCATGGAATTGGCCATGCCCACGCGTTCCAATTGGTGGCAGATATCGGAGAAAAACTCTGGCGGCACCGAAAGGTAGTATGCCCAGTTGCTTCCCGTGCCGCGGGCTTTATCCAGCTCGGCCAACCGCGCAGAAAGCTTGTCGAAGCCCTCATCGTCGAAGGAGCCTTGCACGAACTCGATTCCTTGGGATAAGTGCTCCCACACGTCGTGGTTAAAGTCAGTGCGGGCACCGGCTTCTACCGCGCTGCGGAAATAATCGCAGAAGTCCGCGTTATCCCAGTCCCTGCGGCCATAGCCGACGAGCGTGAAGCCAGCGGGCAAGAGACCGCGGCTGGCAAGGTCATAGATGGCCGGCAGGAGCTTTTTGAAAGCTAAATCGCCGGTCACACCAAAGATGACCATGCCCGCGGGGCCCGCGATGCGTGGCAATCGTTTATCGGCGGCATTACGCAAGGGATTGACCCAAGCGGCTGAGTCCGTCACGGATTATCCTTCCTGGAGGGAAAAGCTAAGTAGTCTTTCAACTAGTGGCGGCATAATGCCCCGCCGGCTATCCGGCGGGGCTAGGACCACGGTCGTAGTTTACGCGAGTCGTTGTTTGAGGGAATCAAGGAGGTCATTCCACGCGGCGACGAACTTATCCACGCCCTCGCGCTCGAGGACCGCGAAGACATCTTCTAGGTCAATGCCCACCGATTCGAGCTGGGAGAAGACCTTCTCGGCTTCTTCGCCGGCGGTGGAGAGGGTATCGCCGTGGAATCCACCCTCCTGCAGTACCGCATCAATGGTCTTTTCCGGCATGGTATTTACCGTGTGCGGGCCAGCCAGCTCGGTCACGTACAGCGTTGCTGGGTAGTCGGGGTTTTTCACGCCGGTGGAAGCCCACAGTGGACGCTGTACGGGCGCGCCTTCGGGGAGGCCGTTATCACCGAGCAATTCCTCTTGGAAGAGGGCGTAGGCACGCTGCGCGTTGGCAACACCGGCCTTGCCGCGGAGGGACAGGGCCTCATCGGAACCGATAGCCTCCAAGCGCTTATCAACTTCCGTATCTAGGCGGGAGACGAAGAACGATGCGACCGAGTGAATCTTGGTAACGTCTTTGCCATTATCAGCCGCGCGCTTGAGCCCGGCCCGGAATGCGGCGATGACCTCGCGGTAGCGAGACACCGAGAAGATCAGGGTGACATTGACGCTGATTCCCTCTGCCAAGGCATCCTCGATAGCGGGGAGGGAGCCCTTGGTAGCCGGAATCTTGATCATCGCATTGGGGCGGGCCACCTGGTCCCACAGTTCGCGGGCCTGCTTGAGAGTTGCCGCGGCATCGTCGGAGATGCGCGGATCCACCTCGATGGATACGCGGCCATCCTGGCCGTCGGTCTCAGCATAGATATCGGCAAAAAGGTCACAGGCGTTTTGTACGTCCGTAATGGCCAGGGAGTAGACGGCTTCATCGGCCGAAGCGTTCTTCTCCTTCAAGGCCGCCAGGTCTTCGTCATAGGCCGTGCCGCTGGTCATGGCGGTGGCGAAGATGGCCGGGTTGGTGGTTACGCCCACGATGGACTTGGAGGAAATAATCTCCTTCAAGTTTCCGGATTCCAAGCGCTGGCGCGAGAGATCATCGAGCCACGTGGAGGTGCCCAATTGGGCAAGTTCAGAAATGTTGTTCATAGTCATTCCTTTTAGCGTCGGTGAGGTGGGGCTTAGCTTTGGGCTTCGGCGATGCTCTCGCGTGCGGCATCGGCCACCGCAGCAGAGGTAAAGCCAAACTTTTCGAAGAGCTCATCGCCGGGAGCGGAGGCCCCGTAGTGCTCTAGGGAGACGTTGCGGCCGAAAGTACCAGTGTACTTGTGCCAGGACTGAGCGAGGCCGGCCTCGACGGAAACGCGGGCCCTCACGCTGCTGGGCAGAACCGATTCGCGGTACTCTGCGTCCTGCTCGTCGAACCACTCCAGGCACGGCGCGGATACCACGCGAGCGGCCGTGCCTTCGCTTTCGAGCTGCTGGGCGGCCTCGACGGCTAGCTGTACCTCCGAGCCGGTGGCCAGCAAGATGACATCGGGCTCATCCTTGGAGCCTGCGACCAAGGTGTAGGCACCGCGGCGAACGCCATCGTGTGCCTTTTCCTTGGTGCCTTCCAAGATGGGGAGGTTCTGGCGGCTGAGCGCAAGGCCCTTCGGGGCTGCCTTGTATTCCATCGCTGCGGCCCAAGCTTGCGCGGTTTCATTGGCATCGGCAGGCCGGATGACGGACAAATTCGGAATGGCGCGCAAGGCTGACAGGGTTTCTACCGGCTGGTGGGTAGGGCCGTCTTCGCCCAAACCAATGGAATCGTGCGTCCACACGTAGTAGGTATCGGTAGACATCAGCGAGCCGAGGCGCACGGCAGGGTACTGATACTCGGAGAAGATCAGGAATGTACCGCCATATACGCGGGTATTTCCGTGGAGGGCGATGCCGTTCATGATGGCGGACATCGCGTGCTCGCGGATGCCAAAGTGAAGGTTGCGGCCATAAGGCTGTGCGGACCACTTATTGGTGGTGATGTTTTCAGGGCCGAAGGAATCCGCGCCCTTAATCACGGTGTTATTGGACCCCGCCAGGTCGGCCGATCCGCCCCACATTTCGGGCAAAGCGGCGGCCAGCGCCTGAATGGTCGCCTCAGAGGCCTTACGGGTGGCAATCGCATCCCCTGGCTCCCATGCGGGGAGCTCGGCATCGAAGTTCTCCGGCAATTCGCGGGCGCTCATGCGGTCAAAGAGCGCCTTATTTTCGGCGTTGTCCGCTGCCCACGCGTCGAACTTCTCTTGCCACTGCGCGTGCTTTTCAGCGCCACGATCGCGCAGCTTGCGGGTGTGGGCCAAGACCTCATCATCAATGTGGAAGGTCTTTTCTGGGTCGAAGCCGAGGACTTCCTTGGTGGCGGCAACTTCGTCATCGCCAAGCGCGGCGCCGTGGACGCCGCCGGTGTTCATCTTGGTCGGGGCAGGGTAGCCAATGACTGTCTTCACGCGGATGAAGGAGGGGCGCTCTGTTTCCTGCTGTGCATTGCGCACTGCCTCTTCAATGGCAACGACGTCCTCGCCGGACTCAACGGTCTGGACGTGCCAGCCGTATGCCTCATAGCGCGCAGCGACGTCCTCATTGAAGGCGATATTGGTGTCATCCTCGATGGAAATGCGGTTGTCATCCCAGAAGACAATCAGGTTGCCCAGCTTCTGGGTACCAGCCAAAGACGATGCCTCAGCGGTTACGCCTTCCTGCAGGTCGCCGTCGGAGGCAATGGTGTAGACGTAATGATCGAAGGGGGATTGGCCGACTGGTGCCTCAGGATCGAAGAGGCCGCGCTCTTTGCGGGCGGCCATCGCCATACCTACCGAAGATGCCAGACCCTGGCCGAGTGGGCCGGTGGTGATCTCCACGCCATCGGTGTGGTGCACCTCAGGGTGGCCAGGGGTAAGGGAGCCCCAGGTGCGGAGCTGCTCGAGATCTTTCATCTCCAAACCGAATCCACCCAAGAAGAGCTGGATGTAAAGGGTCAGGGAAGAGTGGCCGACAGACAATACGAAGCGGTCGCGGCCTGCCCAATTCACGTCATTGGGGTCGTGATTGATAACGCGCTGGTAGAGCGTATAGGCGAGGGGAGCCAGCGACATCGCCGTGCCCGGGTGTCCGGAGCCGCAGTTTTGGACGGCATCGGCAGCAAGCACGCGCACAGTGTCGACCGCGCGAGTATCAGTGTCTGTCCAGTCGTCCGGATAACGGCGCTCGACCATAGCTTGCAGGTCTGGGGACAAATTATCTTTCGACACGGTATAAGGCCTCGCTTAAATCTAGGCGTTAATTACTGAACTCCACACAGTCTAGTTACTTTTTTGACGGCGGTGCGGAATTATTGAAAGCCGCGGGGAACCGGTAAGCTGGCATGGCTAAGCGGTGTACGGCACAGCATTAGTTACTCTCTGCATTTCCGCTGCATTGATACGATCCATGTGTAGCGCATTTTAAATGTAAGCCATAGTGTGAATTAATTCTCCGGAACTTTTGTGCCGGGGTGTGCGACCACTACACCGTGGGCATACCGCACTGTGTAGCGTGTGTGCTGTAGATCAACGTCTGTTCAGATAGTGGAGGAATTCCTTGGAGACCATCAAGGCCTATTTTGCGCTAACGAAGCCGAGGATTATTGAACTCCTCCTCGTGGCCGCAATTCCGGCGATGCTCCAAGCACAACGGGGCGTTGAGGCGGTTTCTGAAAATATCTGGCTCATCATTTCCACCATTTTCGGCGGATGGATGGGCGCTGCGGCCGCCCATACCTTTAATAACGTGGTCGATTATGAAATTGACCAGAAGATGCAACGCACCCGCGCGCGGCCGCTAGTGCGCGCCACGATTTCGAAGCGGAATGCGGCGATTTTCGCCTGGATCATGCTCGTGGTTTCGGTGCTTTGGCTGGGAATCCTGGCCAATTCTTGGTTGGCGGCGTTCTTCGTCATTCTGACGAACTTTTTCTACGTCTTCGTCTACACCAAGTTTTTGAAGATGCGCAATGCCCAAAACATCGTGTGGGGCGGTTTAGCGGGGTGCATGCCGGCCATGGTGGGCTGGGCAGTCATCCGCGATAACGCGCCAGCAGGCGAGCCCGACCGCTGGTGGCAGGCAATAGTCCTATTCCTTATTATCTTTTTCTGGACCCCGCCACACACTTGGGCCTTGGCCATGAAATACAAGGAAGATTACCGCAAGGCTGGGGTGCCGATGCTGCCGGTAGTGGCAACGGAACAAGAGGTAACCCGCCAGATTGTGTGGTATTCCGTCGGCACGGTCATCGTCACGCTGCTTATCGTTCCCGCGGCATCGTGGATTTACCTCATCGCCGCCGTAACTTCTGGCGCGGTCTTCTTATGGCTAGCCATCCGCCTGCACCAAGGCGTAAAGAAAGGCGCAAAGGTAAAACCCATGCGCCTGTTTATCTATTCAAATAACTACCTATCGGTACTCTTTATTGGCCTGTCCATCGATGCCGTCTTGGGCTGGGAGCCAATCGGCCGGATGCTTGGTTGGTCCGCCACCCTGTTTTAGATCCCAGTAGCATGCTGAAGCGCGAGCCTTCGTGGCTCGCGCTTCTTTCTGCATTAGTCCTGCTTTACCCGCAGAACAATAGAACCGGTGGTGCTGCGCGATTGTAGATCGCGGTGGGCCTGCTCTGCTTCCTTCAAGGGATAGGAGGCCGATACGTTGAACTTGAGGTCTCCGTCCATGACGGCCTGGACGACTGCTTGCGCGCGCATCTGGAATTCGCCCTCTTGCGCCGTCCACGCGCCGAGCGAAGGCCGGGTCAAGAAGATGGAGCCATGCTTATTGAGCAGCTGGGGATCGATGGGCTCAACCGGGCCAGAAGCGGCGCCAAAGAGTGCGACGGTGCCGCGCGGGCGAACGGCCTCGAGCGATTCGAAGAAGGTGGATTGCCCCACGCCGTCATAGACCACATCGACGCCGCGGCCGCCATTAAACCGGCGAACCTGCTCGCCCAGACAATCGTTGTAGCGGAAGACGTGGTCGGCGCCGCACTTGTACGAGATCTCTTCCTTTTCATCGGTGGAGACGACCGTGTAGACCGTAGCGCCCAAAGAGGAAGCCATTTGGGTCAACAGCTGGCCCACGCCGCCCGCACCAGCGGTGATGAGACACGTGGCGCCTTCGCCAAGCTCATACACGCCGTGGGAAAGGAAGTGGGCGGTCATGCCCTGTAGCAGCATGGAGGCAGCGATCTCGGTGGGGAAATC
Source organism: Corynebacterium limaceinasi (assembly GCF_046717465.1). NCBI lineage: Bacteria > Bacillati > Actinomycetota > Actinomycetes > Mycobacteriales > Corynebacteriaceae > Corynebacterium > Corynebacterium limaceinasi. The sequence goes on along the minus strand of NZ_CP177100.1, from coordinate 1,380,072 downwards.
ATCCGGTACGGCGACAAGGCCATTCCGGGGGACGCAGACCTGCTCGGCATAGGAACCAAAGGCGTGGTGCCATGCCACCAAGGTGCCTTCCGCAATTTCCCCCTTGGGATCGTGGACAACGCGCCCCGTTCCCTCAAAGCCAGGGATAAAGGGCGTCTGGGCGTTATAGATACCCTCGCGGTAGTAGGTGTCGATATAGTTCACGCCCGCTACGGTGACATCGACTAAGACCTCGTCCTCAGCGGGCGTGGGCGCAGGAACCTCGGCGTAGCGCAGGACTTCCGGCCCGCCCGTTTCTGTGATCTGGATAGCATGCATAAGGCCATGCTATCCCACAAAGCCCAGAAGCTGCAGAAAAATGGTGCTGCCTAAATCCTAAACGGCGGCGCGTTCCTCATTTAATGATTGCTGGCGAACGGCGTATTTATCGTCGCCGGCGGGAGAGCCTGAGATGAGGTCCGGCGTGCCGCCGACGCGGTGGCGCCCGTGTGCCCAGAGCAGGGCGGTAAAGCCGGTGACCACGGCGGACATACCGATGTGGAAGGGGACCGTCCACCGCGGCACGCCCAGGTAGAACTGCAAGACGCCGACGGCCCACTGGATGAGGATGCAGACGATAAGGACCCACCCGGTCTTCTTGGTCTCCTGCGGGGTGCGGTGCTTGTACAGCAGGAAGACGGTGATGGCGGTAAAGATGAGGTAAACGTACATGCACATCGCGTGGGCGATGGCCATGGATTCGGTATCCACATCCAAGCGGCCGTCCATTCCCACGCCGGAGTCGCCGGAGTGGACGCCGGAACCGGTCACCATCGTCCCGGTGATCAGGACGATGGAGAGGGCGATGGTCGCGATGACGGCGAGGATGCGAATAGCTTGTGGGAACCGCGGCTGTGCGGTGCCATCATCGGGTTCTTTGATGCGGGCGTACAACATGCAGGCAAGCCACACCAGCACCATGGAGGGCAGGAAGTGAAGCGCCACGGACCACCAGCGCAGATCTAGGTGCACGGAGATGCCGCCGATGACGGCCTGCAGGACGATGCCGGCCACGTTAAGCCATGCATAGACCCTGAGCTCAGGGCGGCGGCAGGCCATATACATGGCGATGACTGCCGCGCCGGCGGCGGCGGAATCAACAAAGGTGAGCAGGCGGTTACCAAATTCAATGATCTGGTGGATTGCCGGGGCTGCGCCTTCGACCGGCACCAAGGAACCAGGCTGGCATTGGGGCCAGGTGGGGCAGCCAAGGCCGGAACCGGTGACGCGGACGATGGAACCAGATACGGTGATGCCGCCTTGGCAGAAGATCAGGATCAGCGCGATAAGTCGCTGTTGCTCCACGGTAGGGACGGCTTCTTTAAAAAAGCGTTTAGTTCTGGTCCAGTAATTCACAAGGTGCATCTTACTAGGGGGTGTGTAGCGAGCCGAAACCTTTGGCTCTATTTCGCGGGGAACTGGGTATAACTCACATTTAGCCGTCGAAGCGGAACCAACGAACGGCCGCATACGACGCCACTGCCAGCCACGCGGTCAAGGAAATGAGCTCGATGCCGGGGAAGGTGGAATTGGAGGCATCGGCAAGCGCGCCCGCTAGCGCCACCGTAGGAACGATATTGAGCAGGCCATTATCGCCCAAGCCCTGGGAATACAGGGCCCAGCCGACGATCGCCAGAAGGATAAACCAAATGAGGTTAGCCAGCGCGAGTACGGCCTCAGAGCTAAGGGTCCCGCCAAGCACCAAACCCATAGCGGTAAAGGCGGCGACGCCGAAAATGAGCGAGACGATCATGAGCAGAATGCCGGGCGCACTGATGCGCAGGCCCAAGGCAAAGGCCGTGGCACCGAGCACGAGAATCTGGAATACCACCATCGTCAACACGCCGATGATTTTGCCGCCGATAATCGCCCATGCCGGTACGCCGGAGGCGCCGGTGCGCTTTAAGGCCCCGTAGCGGCGGTCAAAGGCCAGGGAAATGGCTTGTCCGGTAAAGCCAGCCGATGTCGCCGCCACCGCAAGCACCATGGGAAAAACCTCGTGCAGACCATGGCCGGTGGTGGATTCCAAGTGTGCGGTCCCAATCAGGATGGCGAGCGGGATAATGATGCTGAGCAATTGTTGCTCGCCGTGGCGCAGCATGAGCTTGGCTTCCATGCCGCCTTGGGCAAGGATGATGGCGCCTGCACTCGCTCGTTTGGGTGCCGGGCGGAAGGTGCCGGGGGAAAACGTTGCGCTCATATTCGGGGCCTATTCCTTGAGAATTTAAAGTGGTGGTTGTAGGTACTGGTGATTCTAGGATGAAGACAGGACACAGGGCTTCATCAACTGCGCAAGTGCCTGCCTGTGAGATCGAGGAATACTTCCTCGAGGTTCCGGTGGTGGGATTCCAGGCTTCGCAAAAGCACGCCTTGCCGGGCGAGATCGGCGGCGAGGGCGGAAATCAGTTCCGGCGAACTGGGCTGGCTCACCCTGTAGTGCAGCGGCCGCGAGGCGGTCGTGGGGATCCCAATTCGCTGCAAGGCGTCCAAGTCAACTGCGGAGTTGGCGCTAAAACTAAAACCGGCGCCCTCGCCCTGGGAGGTAAGTTCTGCCGGGGTTCCCTGCGCCACGAGCGCGCCGTGATCCATGATGGCGATATGATCTGCCAGCGATTCAGCCTCATCCATCAGGTGGGTGGTTAATATAACGGTGGCCCCGTCGCGCTTGAGGGCGCGGATGAGATCCCATACGGCGAGCCGGGATTGGGCGTCCATGCCCGCGGTGGGTTCATCGAGGAAAACCAGCTCTGGCCTGCCGATGACCGCGAGTGCGAGCGATAGCCGCTGTTGTTGCCCGCCGGAAAGGCGCCGGTAGGACGTGCGCGCAACGCCTTGCAAGCCGAGGGTCTCGAGCAACCACTGCGGTGACAGTGGATTGGCGTTATAGCGAGCAGTCAATTCCAACATCTCTAGAACGCGGATGCCTGAGTAGGATCCGCCGCCTTGTAGCATGATCCCCACTTTTTCGCGCACCTTATCTGGTGCGGTGCTGGGGTTAAGGCCCAATACCTTAATGGAACCTGCGGTGGGGTGTATAAAGCCTTCAGACATTTCGATGGTGGTGGATTTGCCAGCACCATTGGGCCCCAGCAGGCAGAATATTTCGCCATGTGCAACGCTCAGGCTGAGCCCATTGACGGCTGCCGTGGGGCCAAATTTCTTTACCACACCATCCAAGGACAGGGCGGGGCTATCGGCTGGAATTACATTCACGGGTGCCTAGTTTAAGACACGGATTCCATTTCGGCGCATAGCAACCCACCACACTCCGGTCACTACGGCGAATGTGCAGGCAGCGGCGATATAAATGGAAAGCACCGTTCCCGCAGGTAGGCCTAAGCCACGCGGCAGGACGAAAAAGCTCATCGCACCGGTATAGGCAACGACGCTAAACCGGAAGATGTGCCGGTTCGCCCACGCCGCCAACGGCAAAACGGCCCACAGGATGTACCAGGGGTGGACCACCGGGAAGAAAATGACGAGTACCAGGGTAGAAATTCCCAAGCCGCCGACGGGGTGGATATATCCGCGCAGGGTGGCATACAGCATGCGGGCCATAAAAGCGACTGCGACCAAGACACCGAAACTGCGGGTGATGGTCAATATGGCGTCTGTATGGTCCCCAAGCCCTAAAAACATCCCGAGGAAACCCGCACCCACTCCCACAGCCGTAGATAGGGAAAGCCAAGAGCGAATCGTGGCGGCGCCGCCTTGCCCGGTAATCCACCCGAGGTTAATGCCTGTGATGAGACTGATGAGCGCAATGGTGGCTATGAGCACCGCAGTCTGCACGGCGATGGCCGTGAATAAGGCCTGCCAGCGCGGCACGCGTGTCTCCACATGTAGGTGGCGGGCATACGCCATGCCGATAAATCCGAGCCCAATAAAGCCGGTGACCTTGACCATTCCGGCGCTGGATAGGAAAATTCCCGAGGCTATCAGCGTTAAGTAGGCCCCTCTTTTATCCTGCCCCAGCTTATCGATGCCCCTTAATCCAAGCTCCATGCCCAGCAACGACAATCCAAGCATGATGGATTCATTATGAATACCGCCGACGAGGTGAAGGACGGTCAGCGGGTTCAAGATGCCGAGCCATAGTGCGGAGGCGGGGGAGACGCGGCATCGCTGAGCAAGCTGTGTGATGGCCCAGCCGGCCACGATGATTCCTACGATGGAAAGTAGGCGGTGGGCAATGACGCCTAAGACAATGGAATTTCCGGTGACGATGCTGACTATGGCCGCCAGCCCCAGGGCAACAGGTCCATACGGTGACGGTGAATTTGCCCAGATAAACGGCACGGAACGCGCGAGCTCGTTGCCAGCGCCCAAGAGCTGCACAGGGCCGGCGGAATAGGGATCCATCCCTTGGGCCACGATGGAGCCATTGGCCAAATAAGAATAGATGTCTTGGGTAAATAAGGGTGCGGTGAAAATGAGGGGGATAACCCACCCAGCCCACGTGATCCACAGCTGGCGTGGGGAGACCAGCCGGCGGGAGCGATCGCTGGCGGGCTCGCCGGGTCGCGCCTGGCGCAGCGGGGTGCCCACGAAGGGGGCGAGGAAAATCCAGGCCGTAACTAAAAGCCCCACGCCCACCATGACGAGCGCAGACGAGGTCTGGAGCATACGCGACATGAGGGAGCCAAAGGGCACATTGTCATAAGGATTGCCCACTACAGGCAGCGCGCCTGCTCCCAAAGCGCCAAAGGCAATGAGGAGGGATCCGACGGTTCCGGCCCACCGCAGGATGAAAAAGGTGCGCTTTTGGGAGACCGTGGTGTGCTGCAGTTCCTCTGGCGCCTGGGCGATGAAATCGTAGCGAGTATCCCCGGCTTGCGCGCCGGTGCCTTCGGCATGCAGCTGCGCGGAACGAGAACCTGCGGTGCCCAAGCGTGGCAATTCCGCCTTTACGCTCTCGAGCACTCCCCGTAGTTTCCCTTTCATGGCTTAAGACCTTACGCGAGGACCGTGGGGTGGGAAATTCACCCCCGCCGCCACGCCCGGTGACTGCAATGGTGGCATTCCGGAATGAATTAAGGAACACTAGTGTTGTCTAATGATGAAAGCGCAGTTATGGCGCTTGCGTAGCGACGGCAATTCCGGCGCGACGGAGCACGGTGGCTGCAGGCAACTGACCTAAGGAAGGGAGGTTTTAGGGCATGGGTAACTCACAGCGCGCGGCAGCGGCGCATGTGGCGGTGAAAGAATCGCGGTCCACGGATGGTGATACCCGCCGCCAGGTACTGCTGCTATTGCTTAAAGATGGCCCTGTAACCGCCTCTTACCTGGGTGAGCGCCTTGGTCTTTCGACCGCCGGGATCCGCCGGCATTTAGACATTCTGGTGGAAGAAGAACTAACGGAAGTTGTCGAGCGCCGTCCAGTTTCTCGTTCGCGGATGCACTCCGGAGCGGGTCGTGGGCGACCGGCAAAGCACTTCCGCCTGACGGATCGTGGGCGTGCGCAATTTGGCCACGCCTATGATGAATTAGCTTCTGAAGCGTTGACCGCGCTGCGCTCTGCGGGCGGTTCAGAGGCTGTAAAGAACTTCGCTAAGGCTCGGTTTGAGCGCATCATCGCCGATGTGCGTCCCTTCGTGGACGCGGAAGAATCGGTCGAGGAAGTAGCGCGCAAACTGGCTGAAACCCTGGATAAGCACGGGTACGCCGCAACCGTGGACCGCGCTGGCCAGGGAGTGCAAATCTGTCAACACCACTGCCCGGTTGCCCATGTGGCGGCGGAGCATCCCGAACTGTGCGAGGCAGAGCAGGAAGTCTTTTCCGCCCTCTTAGGCAAACACGTACAACCTTTGGCGTCTATCGCAGATGGCCACGGAATTTGTACCACGAATATCCCCTTGACACCTGTCAAAACTAATACTGAAAGGAGCGAGTCATGACCCAAGCACAATCGGCACCTGACAATAAGATGACCGATGATGAGATCATCGATTCCATTGGTGCGTATGAGTACGGCTGGCACGACTCGGACTCGGCCGGCGCTTCTGCCGCCCGTGGCCTGAACGAGGACGTTGTCCGCGATATTTCCGCAAAGAAGGGCGAGCCCGAGTGGATGCTGAACCAGCGTCTCAAGGCTCTGAATATCTTTGATAAGAAGCCTATTCCCTCTTGGGGCGCAGATCTCTCCGGCATCGACTTTGACCAGATCAAGTACTACGTCAAGTCCACCGAAGAGCAGGCGCAGACCTGGGACGACCTCCCGGATGATATTAAGGCCACCTACGATAAGCTGGGCATCCCTGAGGCGGAAAAGCAGCGCTTGGTTGCCGGCGTGGCCGCACAGTACGAGTCTGAGGTTGTCTACCACCAGATTCGCGAGGACCTGGAAAGCCAGGGCGTTATCTTCGTCGATACTGATACCGCGCTGCGCGATTACCCGGAGCTTTTTAAGGAACACTTCGGCACCGTTATTCCTGCCGGTGACAATAAGTTCTCCGCGCTCAACTCCGCAGTGTGGTCCGGTGGCTCCTTCATTTACGTGCCGAAAGGCGTGCACGTTGATATCCCGCTGCAGGCCTACTTCCGTATTAATACCGAGAACATGGGCCAGTTCGAGCGCACCCTCATCATCGTGGATGAGGATGCCTACGTTCACTACGTGGAAGGCTGCACTGCGCCCATCTACAAGTCTGACTCCCTGCACTCCGCGGTAGTTGAGATCATCGTGAAGAAGGGCGGCCGCTGCCGCTATACGACGATTCAGAACTGGTCCAGCAACGTCTACAACCTGGTGACCAAGCGTACCAAGGTGGAAGAAGGCGGCACCATGGAATGGGTCGATGGCAACATCGGCTCCAAGGTCACCATGAAGTACCCGGCCGTGTGGATGACCGGACCGCACGCTAAGGGCGAGGTACTTTCCGTCGCCTTCGCTGGCGAGGGACAGTTCCAGGACACCGGTGCGAAGATGACGCACATGGCGCCCTACACCTCCTCCAATATCGTCTCCAAGTCCGTTGCCCGCGCCGGCGGCCGCGCTGCTTACCGCGGCTTGGTGCAGGTCAACCAGAATGCGCACCACTCCACGTCCAACGTGGAATGCGATGCCTTGCTCGTGGACAATATCTCGCGTTCGGACACATACCCGTATAACGACATCCGCAACGAGTACGTCACGTTGGGCCACGAGGCAACCGTTTCACAGGTTTCTGAAGAGCAGCTGTTCTACCTCATGTCCCGCGGCATTGCGGAAGAAGAAGCAATGGCAATGATCGTGCGTGGCTTCGTTGAGCCGATTGCTAAGGAGCTGCCGATGGAGTACGCCCTCGAGCTCAACCGCCTCATCGAACTGCAAATGGAAGGATCGGTCGGCTAAAGAAATGGTCGCTTCGAACGAATTCAATCCGGATAAGATCACCAAGGGTGACGTCTTTACCTCTACCAACGTGGAGGATTTCCCGGTACCGCACGGCCGCGATGAGGTCTGGCGCTTTGTTTCCCTGCGCAAGCTGCGGGGCCTGCACAACGGGGAGTTTGCTCAAGCGGTTGCCCAGGACGTCAAGGTAAGCGAGCACCCAGGCGTTTCTGCGGAGACTGTAGACCGTGACGATGAGCGTCTTGGCCGCGTGGGCAAGCCTTCTGACCGCGTGGCCGCCCAGGCATGGACCTCCATGCCCGAGGGTCAAGTGGTAGCCATTGACCCTGAGGTGCAGGTGGAAGATCCCATCACCATTACCTATACGGGCAAGGGCGAGGACGTGACCTCTTTCGGTGCCACCTCCATCGAGGTCGGTCACCATGCAGAAGCCACCGTTGTGCTGAAGTACGTTGGTTCCGGCACCCACGCGGATAACGTGGAGTTCATCCTTGGCGATGGCGCACACCTGACCGTCATCGTGGACGTCGACTGGGAAAACGATGCTGTCCACTTGTCTAACCAGGTAGCACAGGTGGGGCGCGATGCCGTGCTGCGCCATAACTGCGCCATCTTCGGCGGCGAGGTCGTGCGCATTGTCCCGCGCGTGAACTTCACCGCTCCCGGCGGCGACGCTGAGTTGCTGGGCGTGTACTTCGCCGATTCTGGTCAGTACTTCGAAAACCGCATGCTCGTGGATCACTCGGTTCCGAATTGCCGCTCCAATGTCCTGTACAAAGGCGCATTGCAGGGTGAGAAGAAAAACGAGGCTCGTACCTGCTGGGTAGGAGACGTGCTTATCCGCTCCAACGCACAGGGCACCGATACCTATGAGACGAATAATAACCTCATCCTTACGGACGGTGCGCGCGCTGACGCTATCCCGAACCTGGAGATTGAGACCGGTGAAATCACCGGCGCCGGCCACGCCGCAACGGTTGGACGCTTTGACGATATTGAGCTGTTCTACCTGATGTCGCGCGGCATTCCGGAGGCAGAGGCTCGTCGCCTCATCATTCGTGGCTTCTTCAATGAGGTCATCCACCGCATCCCGGTGCAATCCCTGTCCGAGGAACTGGAAAACCGCATTTCCGAAGAACTGGAAAAGATCTCCGCTTAACGCACTTACAGAAGGAAACCCACACACTATGTCTACTCTGGAAATTAAGAATCTCCACGCCCAGGTTCTGCCGAACGAAGAAAACGGCGAGCCCAAGGAAATCCTCAAGGGCGTCAACCTCACCATTAACTCCGGCGAGATCCACGCCATCATGGGTCCTAACGGCTCCGGCAAGTCCACCTTGTCCTACACCATTGCTGGTCACCCGAAGTACGAGGTCACCGAGGGCGAGGTGCTTCTCGATGGCGAAAACCTCCTCGACATGCCCGTCGACGAGCGCGCTCGCGCCGGCCTATTTTTGGCCATGCAGTACCCAACCGAGGTGCCGGGCGTAAAGGTATCGCAGTTCATGCGCTCCGCCGTGACCTCCATCCGCGGCGAGGCCCCCAAGCTGCGCGAGTGGAATAAGGAACTTACTGAGGCTCGCGAGAACCTGAAGATTGATAAGTCCTTCATCTCCCGCTCCGTCAACGAGGGCTTTTCCGGTGGCGAGAAGAAGCGCCACGAGGTCATGCAGCTGGACATCCTAAAGCCCAAGTTCGCGGTCATGGATGAGACCGACTCCGGCTTGGACGTTGACGCGCTGCGCATCGTTTCTGATGGCATCAACCGCTACCAGGATGACACCAATGGCGGCATCTTGATGATTACCCACTACAAGCGCATCCTGAACTACGTGCAGCCGGATTTCGTGCACGTATTCGCTAACGGCCAGGTTGTGAAGACCGGCGGGGCCGAGCTGGCAGACCAGCTTGAGTCTGACGGCTACGACCAGTTCCTGCAGTAAAGACCAGCCCAGTGCTGGTTCATCCTCGATGAATCGAAGAAGTTTTATGTCTGGATTTGATGTAAACGCAATTAGGGAGCAGTTCCCAATCCTGCAGCGCACCGTGCGCGGCGATAAGCCGCTGGTGTACTTGGATTCGGGGGCTACCTCCCAGCGCCCGTTGCCGGTGTGGAAGGCAGAGGAGGAGTTCGTTCTCCATACCAACGCCCCCGTCCACCGCGGCTCTTACCAGTTGGCTGAAGAGGCGGATAACGCTTATGAGTCGGCCCGGCAGGCCATCGCGGCCTTCGTTGGTGCGGACCGCGATGAGATTGCCTTTACCAAAAACGCCACCGAGGCGCTCAATGAGGTTGCCTATACGCTTTCCGATGAGCGCGCGGGCGAGCTGTACGTAGGAGAAGGCGATACCGTCGTCATCACGGAGCTTGAGCACCACGCCAACCTCGTGCCTTGGCAACAGCTCTGTGAGCGCACCGGTGCCACCTTGAAGTGGTACTCGTTGACTGACGATGGCCGCATCGACTTGGATTCGCTCGAGCTTGATGAATCCGTCAAGGTTGTTGCGTTTACTCATCAGTCCAATGTGACTGGCGCTGTATCCGATGTCGAGGAAATGGTGCGCCGTGCCCGTGCGGTCGATGCCATGGTGGTGCTCGATGCCTGCCAGTCCGTCCCGCACATGCCGGTAGATTTCCATGCCTTGGATGTGGATTTCGCCGCATTCTCGGGCCACAAGATGTGTGGCCCGAATGGCGTGGGCGTGCTCTACGGCAAGGACGAATTGCTGCGCAAGCTTCCCCCGTTCCTCACGGGTGGCTCCATGATCGAGGTAGTGAAGATGGAAGGAACCACCTTCGCGGAACCGCCCACGCGATTTGAGGCGGGAACGCAGATGACCAGCCAGGTCGTCGGCCTCGGCGCCGCGGTGAAGTTCCTCGAGGAGGTGGGGATGGATAATATCCATGCCCACGAGCAAAAGCTCACCGCTTATGCCTTGGAACAGCTTCGTGAGATTCCGGGCCTGCGCATCATCGGCCCAGAAACGGCCGAGAACCGCGGCGCGGCCATCTCCTTTACCGTGGAGGGCGTGCACCCGCACGATCTGGGTCAGGTTCTGGATGACCAAGGCGTTTCCATTCGAGTAGGCCACCACTGCGCGTGGCCGCTGCACCGCGCCTGCGGTGCGCAATCGACCGCGCGCGCTAGCTTTTACCTGTACAACACGGAAGCCGAAGTAGATAAGCTGGTAGAAGCCATTAAGGCCGCCCGCGATTTCTTTGGAGTTGCCTAATGAATCTAGATTCGATGTACCAAGACGTGATCTTGGATCACTATAAAAATCCGCAACACGCGGGGTTGCGCGAGCCGTTCCAGGCAGAGGTTCACCACGTGAACCCCTCGTGCGGCGATGAGCTCACGTTGCGCGTCAACCTTTCCGCGGACGGCAAGACCGTTGAAGATGTGTCCTACGACGCCGAAGGTTGTTCCATCTCGCAGGCATCGACGTCCGTCATGGCGGAAGAGATCGTCGGCTTGCCCTTGGAGGAAGCCAATAAAAAGCTTGCCGAGTTTGAAAAGATGGTCACCTCCCGTGGCCAGGACGAGGGCGATGAGGACATCATCGGCGATGGTGTTGCCTTTGCAGGTGTTTCTCAATACCCGGCACGAGTTAAATGCGCGCTGCTAGGGTGGAAGGCTTTTCAGGCCGCCACCGCAGATGCGCTCAATGAAGTGGAGAAGTAAATGACCGATCCCGTAGATCCTTACCAGAACGAGAATTCGTCCTTCAGCGCAGGCGGTGAGCGGCCAGAGCAGACGGAAGAACAGCTGTCGAAGGCCTTTGACATCACCGAGTTCATGCGCGATGTCATCGACCCGGAGCTCGGCATCAACGTCGTTGACTTGGGCTTGGTCTATGACCTGTGGCTGGAAGAAAAGGACGGCAAAGAGCTTGCCATGATCAACATGACGTTGACCTCGCCGGCCTGCCCTTTGACCGACGTCATTGCGGAACAGGTTGAGGACATTGTTACCGGCAAGAAGCTTGCCGATGGCGTGCGTATCAACTGGGTCTGGATGCCACCGTGGGGCCCACACATGATTTCCGAAGAAGGCCGTGAGCAGCTCCAAGCTCTGGGCTTTGCGGTTTAATCACCACGGAATGTCTAAAAGGCGGCGGTAGTTTTACCGCCGCCTTTTTTGCGCGAATTAGTGCCTTGGCCTTTGGTTGCTAGACTGGCTTGTCGTGATTGTGACCAATGATTTTGAGGTACGCGTAGGCGCCCGCACGCTTCTCGATGCCCCCGGACAGCACCTCCGCGTCCAGCCCGGCGACCGCATCGGGCTAGTGGGCCGCAATGGTGCGGGAAAGACCACGACCATGCGCATCCTGGCAGGCGAGACCGAGCCTTATGGCGGTACTGTCTCTCGTTTGGGCCCGATTGGTTACCTTCCGCAGGATTCGCGCGAAGGCAATATCGAGCAAACCGCGCGCGAGCGCGTGCTTTCTGCCCGCGGGCTGGATGATATTAAGCGGCGGATGGCCAAGCAACAAGAGCTGATGGAAACGGCCACGGATGAGAAGTTCCGCGATAAGGCCATCCGTAAATACTCCCGGTTGGAAGAGCAATTCGACTCCTTGGGCGGCTATGAGGCTGATTCCGAGTGCGCCCAAATCTGCGATAACCTAGGCTTGCCTCAGCGCGTTTTGGATCAAAAACTCAAGACGCTATCGGGTGGCCAACGCCGCCGCGTGGAGCTGGCACAGATCCTTTTTGCAGCCAGCGAAGGCTCGGGTAAATCCCAGACCACGTTGCTCCTCGATGAGCCGACCAACCACCTAGATGCGGATTCCATCGTCTGGCTCCGCCAGTTCCTGTCCAAGCATGAGGGCGGACTGGTCATGATTTCCCACGACGTCGAGTTGCTCGAGGCCGTGTGTAATAAGGTCTGGTTCCTCGACGCGGTGCGCGGCGAGGCGGATGTCTACAACATGGGTTATAAGAAGTATCTCGATGCCCGTGCTACAGATGAGGCACGCCGGCGCCGCGAGCGCGCGAATGCCGAAAAGAAGGCCTCCGCGCTGCAAAAGCAGGCCGCCAAATTGGGTGCTAAGGCCACCAAGGCATCTGCGGCGAAGCAGATGCTGAACCGCGCCGAGCGCATGATGAATGACCTCGATGAGGTGCGCGTTGCGGATAAGGTAGCCAATATTAAATTCCCCGAGCCCGCCCCGTGCGGCAAGACGCCCATGAACGCCAAAGGCTTGACCAAGATGTACGGTTCGTTGGAGGTGTTCGCGGGTGTGGACCTGGCCATCGATAAGGGCTCCAGGGTCGTTGTCCTGGGGTATAACGGTGCCGGTAAGACGACCTTGCTCAAGCTCTTGGCGGGGGAGGAGCGCACCGATGGTGAGGGTGGCATCGTCAGTGGCCACGGATTGCGCATTGGCTACTTTGCGCAGGAGCACGACAGTATCCACCCGGATAAGAGCGTATGGGAAAACACCATTGAGGCCTGCCCCAATGCGGACCAGCAAGAGCTGCGCGGGCTGCTGGGAGCGTTTATGTTTTCCGGCGATAAACTGCAACAGCCTGCCGGAACTCTGTCTGGCGGTGAGAAAACCCGCCTGTCCCTGGCTACGTTGGTCTCCAGCCGCGCGAACGTGCTGCTTCTCGATGAGCCGACCAACAACCTCGACCCCATCTCTCGCGAGCAGGTGCTCGACGCGCTTAATACCTACACGGGCGCGGTGGTCTTGGTTACCCACGATCCGGGCGCGGTGAAGGCGCTCGACCCTGAGCGGGTGATCATCATGCCAGATGGCGATGAAGACCTGTGGTCCGATGAGTACATGGAAATCGTCGAGCTGGCTTAAGCCTGATGAAAACGCTGATCGAGAGGATGCCCGCCTGGCGGGATAAGTTTTGGGTCATTCCCGCGGTTGCAGTGGCGGTGGCCGTCGTGGCGGCCGAAGGCATGCTCGCACTCGATCGCAACTTCGACCTGGCGCTCTCTCGGCTCTATGACGGTAGCGCGGAAAGCGCCCAAGGCCTGCTCACCGCCGTGGCCACCGCCACGCTGTCCCTGGCCGGAACCCTGTTCTTTATCACCCTGACCGCGCTTTCCGGAGTGGTGACGGTGATGGGGCCGCGCCTATTGCACGAATTTTTGAAGGACCGCTCCATCCAGTCCACGCTGGGGATCTACCTGGCGACCTTTACCTATTCGCTGCTCTCTCTGCGTGCCGTGCGCGCCGGTGGTGAAGGCAAGCAAGAACACGTTCCCTCGCTGAATGTCGCAGTCGACATTGCCTTGGCGCTAATTTGCGTGGTCTTTTTGATTTATTTCATCGTCCACATCGCGCAGTCCATCAGCATGTCTCACGTGGTGCACGTGGTGGCCCAAGACGTGGAAGAGCACATGCGGCGCCTCATTGAGCGTGGCGAGGAAGAGAAGGTCTCCAAGGCACCAGGTTCGGATTTCTATGAATCCGCTGACGCAACCCGCAGCTCTCAAACGGGCTACCTGAAATTCGTGGACTACGAGTCCATTGCCCAAGCGGCGGCCGAAGAAGATTGCGCGGTTCACTTAGGTGTGGCCCCCGGCGATCTCGTGCTTGAAGGAGAGGTCATCGCCCACGGCGTGCCGCACATGCCGGAAAACATTGAAAAGCACATCGTGGTCACGCAGCACCGTGAGGATGCCTCCGCGCACGACCCGCGGTTTACGGCCCGGCACCTCGCGGAGATTGCCGCCCGCGCTTTAAGCACCGGCGTCAATGACCCTTATACGGTCATCGACATCATTGACCGCTTCACGCAAATCTTGGTGGTCATTGGGGACAAGCGCTTGCCGCAAGGGATCATGCATATCGATGGCGAGTTCCGCTTGGACTATCAAACCTTTAGCTACGAACAGATCATTGAGGCGATGTTCACCCAAATCCGCCGCGATGCGGCCGATAACGCCGAAATCTACCTCAGCCTGCTCAACAACCTAGCCAAGGCGGTCGCGCTGCTGCGCACCGTGGAGCGCCGCAATGTCCTAGATGAAGCAGCGGAGGCCATCTACTCCGATGCCGGCCGCCAGGTCGGCGGCGAGGTGGAATTGCGCCAGTTAGAAGATTCTTTTCAGCACTTCAAAGCAAACCTCGCCCGGTGGGAAGAATCCGAGAAGCCGGGCGAAGAGAATGAAGACTCCGAGTCCTAAGAGGAGCTTGGCGCGCTTGTCCTAGGCGCGCTTCCCCCTAGGCGTGGAGTACTCGACACCTAGTTGCGGAAACCGTGTACCGGTGCAGGGATGAAGCCGCCGCGGTTGATGAACTGCGAATTGCCCACCTGATTGACCGGGATGATCGGTGCATAGCCCAAAAGCCCACCGAAGCTGACCTCGTCGCCCACCTTGGCACCAGGTACCGGAATGACGCGCACGGCGGTGGTCTTATGGTTCATCACGCCGATTGCGGCTTCATCCGCAATCATGCCGGAAATCGTGGCCGCAGAGGTATCGCCGGGGAGTGCGATCATGTCAAAGCCTACCGAGCAGATGGCGGTCATGGCCTCCAACTTGTCCATGGAAATGGAGCCGGACTTTACGGCATCGATCATGCCCCTGTCCTCAGAGACGGGGATGAAAGAACCGGACAAGCCGCCCACGCGCGAGCATGCCATCATGCCGCCCTTCTTGACGGCATCGTTAAGCAGCGCCAATGCCGCCGTCGTGCCGTGCGTGCCCACCTGATCGAGGCCCATGTGCTCGAGGATGTGCGCCACGGAGTCGCCGAGTTCTGCCGTGGGGGCCAAGGAGAGGTCAATGATGCCGAAGGGAACGCCGAGGCGCTCGGAGGCCATATTGCCCACGAGCTGCCCGGCGCGGGTGATCTTGAAGGCTGCCTTCTTCACTTCCTCAGCCACCTGATCCAGGCTTGCGCCTTCCAAGGAGCCGAGGGCGCGGTCCACCACGCCGGGGCCGGAGACGCCAACGGAGACGACGCAGTCAGGCTCCTCGATGCCGTGGAAGGCACCGGCCATAAACGGGTTATCGCCCACGGAGTTGGCAAAGACGACGAGCTTGGCGCAGGCGATTGCGGAATCATCCTTGGTCAGCTCAGCGGCTTCCTTGATGACCTCGCCCATTTGCTTCGTCGCATCCATGTTGATGCCGGCGCGGGAGCTGGCGATATTGACCGAGGAGCACACTACGTCTGTCTCGGCCAAGGCTTCGGGGATGGAGGAAATGAGTTTTTGCTCTGCGCTCGTCGCGCCCTTTTCTACCAGCGCAGAGTAGCCGCCGACGAAGTTAACGCCCACCTCCTTCGCGGCCTTATCCAGCGCCTGCGCGGCATCGACGGGGTTGCCGTCCAAGCCTGCTACAACGAGGGAAATGGGGGTGACGGAGATGCGCTTGTTGACGATCGGGATGCCGAGCTCACCTTCGATGCCCTCGCATACCTCAACCAAGCGGCCTGCTTGCTGCGTTACGCGGTCATAGATGGCCTGGCAGGTTGCCTCCATGGTCGAGCGCGTACATCCCAGCAGGGAAATGCCCATCGTCACGGTACGGATATCGAGACGATAGTTTTCGATCATCTCGATGGTGTCCAAGATATTGGTGGTATTAAAACGCGTGCTCATGTTAAATCTCGTTCATGGCGGTAAAGAGGTCTTCGGACTGAATGCGGATGGATTGCTGCTTTTCCTCCGCAACCGGGCGCATCCGCTCCTTGATGGTCTGGATGGATACGGCATCCGCATCGAATTCGACGCGGAGGATCATGGTGAAGTAGTCACCCATCAAGGTCTGCGAGACGTCAACGACGTTGATGTCCAGTTCAGCAAGGGTCGTGGTCACTGCGGCAATGATTCCGGTGCTATCGGCACCGGTAACGGTCATAATGGCATACATAGTCAGTATTCTATCTGGTTCGGTGTGTAACGCTCGCACCGCGGTCGCGGCATGTTCTGGCACCGCTGAAAAGAACCGCTGCAGCATAAAAATCGCGCTGTTACCATTGGGCGCTATGGCTGATACTAAGAAAAAGGTTTTGTACATCGGTGGACACGGCAAGGTTGGCCTGCTGGCGGCTCCAAAATTAGCGGAAGCTGGCCACGAGGTTCACTCGCTTATCCGTAACCCAGAGCAAAAGGCCGATATCGAGCAGGCCAACGCTACGCCGGTTATTGCAGATATTACCGAGCAGTCCGTTGACCAATGGGCCGAACTATTCGCAGATTATGACGCAGTTGTATGGGGTGCCGGAAACGGCGGCCGTGGCGGCGCGGAACTGACGTGGGCCGTCGACCGCGACGGTGCTTTGGCCGCCATCGAGGCCCTAGAAAAGCTGGGCAAAGACGTTCCTCAGTTCGTCATGATTTCTTATGTCGGCTCCCAGGTTGCGACGACCGATCCAGCCGATGAAAAGTGGTACGCCTACGTGGAATCCAAGAAGGAAGTGGACAACCGCTTAGCCGATAGCTCTATCCCGCACATCATCCTGAAGCCCGCTGGCCTGACGGAGGAGCCTGCGCAGGGGCTGGAATTTGTTGAGGACAAGATGCTGCAAGAAGGTCAGACCTCGTCTCGTGACCTGGTGGCAGACGTCATCGTAGAGGTACTGGGCCGCGAGGAGCTTCCGGGCTCTCCAGTCGTATTCGTTGACGGCGACAAGCCAGTAAGCTCCATTAATTAATAGTCAGCCAGACTATCAATGAGTGTTTCGCGCCCAGCCGTCTTGCTCGACTGCGATCCAGGGATTGATGACTGTCTCGCCCTAATGTACTTAGCGGGGCTGCATCACGCGGGCGAGATCGAATTAGTGGGCGTGAGCACGACTGCTGGAAACGTCGCGGTCCAACAGACAGCCGCCAATGCACGGTGGATTTTGGACCTTTGTGGATTGCCGGAGGTTCCCGTCGCCTCAGGGCGGCCGGCTCCGCTCGAAGTAGAGCTGACCACGACACCTGAAACCCACGGTGAGTCCGGCTTGGGTTATCTTTCCGCGCCCGATCACGATTTCGCCGATATTCAGTGGCAGGAGTTGTGGTCGAGCGCCATTGCCCGCAACCCGGGGCTACACCTCATCGTCACCGGGCCGGTAACTAATTTGGCAGACTTCGAGCGGGAGCATGGCGATGCCGTTGCGCAGTGCGGCTCGATTACCATCATGGGCGGTGCCGTTAATTACCGCGGCAATACGACCCCGACCGCGGAGTGGAATTTCTGGGTAGATCCCCACGCGGCAGCACGTCATTTTTCAGCCTCAGCAGAATTGCACAGTACGCTGTGCTCGCTCGAGGTCACCGAGCAATTTCTTATCACCCCAGAGCGCTTGGCAGAAATTCAGGGGCTTCTTGGTACACACCCGATGACGGAAAAATTGCCGGAGATCCTGCGGTTTTACTTCGAGTTCCATCAAGTGCAAGAAGAAGGCTACCAAGCCCAGATCCATGACCTTCTGACCTGCATCATTGCGCTTAAGAAGGTGCCGTTTGAGGCTGTGGATACGACCATAGACGTGGAAGCGGATTCTGCGCTGATGCGCGGTACCAGCGTCGCGGACCTCCGCAACCATTGGGGCCGGCCAACTAATGCCTCTCTGGTGACCAGCGCGGATATTCCAGCTGCTCACCGCGAGTTCGACAGGGCGCTGCGCATCTTGGGCGCGCGTGTTGCTCTAGGCGAATAAATCTTTTACCCTAATCCGCAGCGCATACGCCACATTTTTCCTACGCTGAGGTGACATAGGCTGGGACTACAAGAGCAGTGTGCCCCAATCTCTTTTTCACATTGATGGATTAGGAATACCTCTATGCCTCAGCTTTCTCTTACCCCTGCCCGCCGGGGGATGGTCATCGCGGGCGCCGCGCTCGTCGTCGCCACGTGGATCTACTTGGTGCTTTTCCGCCCAACTGATTGGGAGTCCGTAGCGGGCTCCGCCGAAGCCTTGATCACCCTGGCCGGCTACCTCATCGGTGCGGCCTTGTTGCTCGCCGGCACCGTGCCGTCCCTGCCGGCTCGTACCATCGCCATTATTCCCATCGCGTTGGTTCTCAACATCGTGGTGGGCCAAATCATCGGTTCGAGCGGTATTCCACTGTATATCGACTCCGTGGGAACCATCCTGGTGGCGGCACTGGCAGGCCCCATTGCCGGGCTTGCTACCGGTACACTGTCTTCAGTGGTCTGGGGATTGCTCAACCCGATGGCACTCCCATTCGCCGCCGTTTCCGCGGCTACCGGCTTCCTTTCCGGCTGGGCCATCCAAAAGGGCGCTTTTAGCAAGATCTGGAAGGTCATCGTCAGCGGTGCCATCATCGGCATCATCTGCGGCATGCTCGCCGCACCCGTGGCCGCGTTCGTCTACGGCGGTACGGCTGGTGTCGGTACCGGCGCGCTCACGTCCCTCTTCCGCGAACTCGGCAACTCCTTGATTGCGTCCGTCACGATGCAATCACTTATCTCCGACCCACTGGATAAGGCAGTCGTCTTCCTCATCGTGTGGGCTGCCGTGAAATCCTTGCCTAAGCGCACCCGGGAATCCTTGCAGCCTCGCTAATGTATCGCCTTCACCCGTCGACGGTCCTCACCATTGCTGCGTGCGGTTGGCTACTTATCCTCGCTCTCAATAGCCCACTAGTCTCTGCAGTGGTAGCTGGCGCAATGCTTGCCTATGGCGTGTGGGCCACGAGATCCCTTGCGATCGTCTTGGCCTCTGCAGCGCTCTGTGTTCCGGTGGCCTTATCGATGTTGGTGATCCACGCCCCCTATGGCGATAACCAGCTGATTCCGCTTATTACAAGCGATGGCCTGCTCATCGCCGCCACACTAGCCCTGCGCTTTTTCGCGCTCATGGTGTGCTTCATCGTGGCGATGTCCGTGCTGCGGATATCCGATATTGCGAAATGGCTACAAGTCTCGCGCGCTGGGCACAAAATTGCCTATATCGTTGGTGCTTCACTGCAGTCTTTACCGCAAGGTGCGCAAGCCTGGCGGACCGTCCGCGATGCCAATCAGCTGGCAGGAATCAAGGTGACGTGGCGGAATACCATTTCCCGGGTGGTCATCCCAGTAATTTCGCGCCTCCTGATCCAAGGCACCGAGCGCGGCCACGCCCTTGCCGCCGTGGGCTTTGATGAAGAGGGAACTAGGACCCTTTTGCGGCCGGTACCGGATTCAGCAGTGTCCCGCGTGCTACGCTACATCGTTCCCATTGGAACCATAGGAGTCATGGTCTTTGTATGGATATAGACGATATTCAGCCGAGTAAGGGACGCATCATCCAAGTACTTGTTCCTTCGGATGCCATCGCCGAAAACGTGGCGCAAGAGCTGGGCGAAAAATTCTCATCATCCGCCATCATTGGTACTGACTCCTCCGCGCAGATCAGCTACCTGCGCGATACCTGCATCGAAGAAGTGGTCCTAGGATTAGAAAACCAGGGTGAGGACCCAGCCCGCATGCAGATACGCGGAGAGGAAATGCTCGCGGCGGTGGGCCTAAGCGATTACGCGGAGAAAAACCCCACCCAGCTTTCTGGCGGTCAGACGCGGAGGCTCGCTGCTGCGTGCGTTGCGATCCGCGAGCCCGAGGTGCTCATTATGTGCGAGCCGAGCGCGGGGCTTGACCCCACATCGTTGGCGATGATGGTGCAGCTATTGCATTCGCTGCGAAATACCTGCGTTCTTGCCGTGTCATCCATGCACTGGCCCGAATTGGGCGGGGAGGTCGTAGGAGAGATCCCACAACCTGCCCCAGTAAGCTTAGACGCGATTTCTTCTTATGGGGCCCGGGGATCTCTCGGTCCGCTTACTGCGCGCCGCGGACAAGAAAAGAAGCGGTGGTGGCAATCGGCGAAGCCTTCCGGCAATACCTTTAGCGTCGGACCGGTAACCATCCCCATTCGCGGCGGGGGCGTGACCTGGTTGCGCGGGGCAAACGGTACTGGAAAAACGTCGCTCCTGCGCGCCGCAGCCGGCCTCGACGGGGCACAGCGCCCAGCTGAGCCCCGGGGATTGGTCCTCCAATCTCCTTATGACCAGGTAATATATTCCACTTTGGGGGATTTTGTTCCCGATACCGCGTTACGGCAGCTGCTGGAACTTGATGCCGATGAGCACCCATTGGATCTGTCCGCTTCCCGGCTCAGGCTGGCTCAAACGGCACATGTGGTGGGGATGGGCCACGCAATCCTACTCATGGATGAGCCGGATAGCTTGCTGTCACTAACGGATCGAGCGCTGATGCATCAACTGATTCATAAGGCGCTGGACTCAGGAACGGCAATCGTCCTTACGTGCCATGATCCAGGGTTCGTTGCAGAGATCGCGCAGTATGTCAGCGTCCAGGAAGTAGAACTTTCCAATACCGGCGGCTTGGCAGAAGGTACCAACTAACCGAGTCTGCGTTCAGCTGGCGCCTTCGCCTCCGGCTCCGGCTAAAGATAAGAGAGACGAAGGCTGGTGCGTGGTTAGCGCTGTGGAGACCTAGAACTCCGAATGGATTGCTCCACCAGATCGAGGACACGCTCCAGGCCATCCGTATCCCCTAAGGCGAGCCTATTAATAAACCCATCCATGAAGGTTTCCAAATAGCTCACCAGGGTATCTATATCGACATCGTCTCGCAGGCGGCCTTGTTCCGCGTTGGAAGCGAGGCGGGCGCGGATAGCCTCGTCACGAATGGACTGGTGTTCTTTCCACCGAGCAGCAAACGATGGGTCCGTGCGCAAGAGGGAAGTGATCTCCAGACGCGTGGCAAGCCAATCGTGGCGTTCTGGGTGACGCAACATCTCCCGCATAACCTCGACGAGGCCGTTATTGGCCACCACTTCTGCCTGGCGTGCGGCATCTTCGCGGGCTAAAGAGAGGAATAAGGACTCCTTGTCCCCAAAGTGGTGGAATATGGCGCCGCGTGATTTCCCGGTGGCTTGTTCTAAGAGGCGGACAGTCGCGCCCTCATAGCCATGTTCGGCAAAGCACCGGCGAGCCCCGACGAGAATTTCGTGCCTGCGCCGATTTAACTCAGATTCACTCACGATTGGCATGGTGAGGTCGTCTCCTTTTAGGAATGATTAATGCTTCAAGTTAAGTATGTTCTGAAACGAACATAGAACGACAATGAAAAAACGCGGGGCCGCAGAGCCCTCTACGGGAGAGAGCGGTGCGACCCCGCGTCATCAAGCTCAGCGACGAGCACTAAGCCCAAAAAGCTTAGTACTTTTCCGTCGCATTAAGTGGCTTAGTTCTTCACCATCTGGCGCAGCACGTACTGCAGGATACCGCCGTGGCGGAAGTACTCTGCCTCACCCGGGGTGTCGATACGTACGTTAGCGTCGAACTCGACAGCGTCGTCGGAGTCCTGCTTGGTAGCGGTGACGTGAACGGTCTTCGGGATGGAGCCGTCGTTGAATCCGGTGATGCCTTCGATGTCGAAGGTCTCCGTGCCATCCAGGCCCAGGGACTCGTGGGACTCGCCCTCAGGGAACTGCAGCGGGATAACGCCCATACCGATGAGGTTCGAGCGGTGGATGCGCTCGAAGGACTCGGTGATGACTGCCTTAACACCCAGGAGGTTGGTGCCCTTTGCAGCCCAGTCACGGGAAGAACCGGTGCCGTATTCCTTACCAGCGATAACGACCAGTGGAATGCCGGCTTCCTTGTAGTTCTCGCATGCATCGTAGATGTATGCCTGCGGTGCGCCCTCTTGGGTGAAGTCGCGGGTGTAACCACCGGTCTCATCCACCAGCTGGTTAGCCAGGCGAATGTTGGCGAAGGTACCGCGCATCATGACCTCGTGGTTACCGCGGCGGGAACCCAAGGAGTTGTAATCAGAGCGGGACACGCCGTTCTCATCCAGGTACTGCGCGGCCGGGGTGCCCGGCTTGATGGCAGAAGCAGGGGAGATGTGGTCGGTGGTGACGGAATCGCCCAGCTTCGCAAGAACGCGAGCGCCCTTGATGTCCTCAACCAGGTCTGGTTCGGTCGGCATGCCCTCGAAGTACGGAGCCTTGCGGATGTAGGTGGAGTCCTCATCCCACTCGAAGGTCTCGCCCTCTGGAACATCCAGGTTGCGCCATGCATCGTCGCCCTTGAAGACGTCGGCGTAGTCGGCCTCGTACATCTCGCGGGAGATGGCGGACTGGATGGTGTCCTCGATCTCCTGCGGGGTAGGCCAGATGTCCTTCAGGAAGACATCGTTGCCGTCTTCGTCCTGACCCAGCGGCTGGTTGTCGAAGTCGAAGTCCATGGTGCCGGCAATAGCGTAGGCGATAACCATGATTGGGGATGCCAAGTAGTTCATCTTGACGTCCGGGGAGATACGACCCTCGAAGTTGCGGTTACCGGACAGAACTGCGGTAGCTGCCAAGTCGTTCTCGTTGATGGCTGCAGAAACTTCCTCTGGCAGCGGGCCGGAGTTACCAATGCAGGTGGTGCAGCCGAAGCCGGACAGGTAGAAGCCCATAGCCTCGAGGTCCTTCCAGAGGTCTGCACGCTGGAAGTAGCCATCGACAACCTGGGAACCAGGCGCACAAATGGTCTTGACCCATGGCTTGGAGCGCAGGCCCTTTTCGGCGGCCTTACGTGCAATCAGACCAGCACCCACCATCACGGATGGGTTAGAGGTGTTGGTGCACGAGGTGATGGAGGCAATGGCCACCATGCCGTGGTCAAGGGTGTACTCGCCGCCGTTGTCAGGTTCAACGGTGATCGGGTTGGAGTGACGTCCCTTAGCGCCAACCGCGGCGGATTCGCCGTGGCCCTCGCGAGACTTGTTCAAGCCACCGGTGACATCATCGTCGCCAGGCGCGCCGCCCTCACCGGACATGCGCTTAGCCTCAACGGAGGAGTCGTCGACGCATACTTCGTCGGTGGTGTAGTTGGACAGGTCCTTACGGAACTGCTCCTTGGCCTCCGAAAGAAGGATGCGGTCCTGCGGGCGCTTCGGGCCGGCGATGGACGGCTCAACGGTGGACAGGTCGAGTTCGATGTACTCGGAGTACTCCGGCTCCGGAGTGTCCTCTGCTAGCCACATGCCCTGGGCCTTGGCGTACTGCTCGACGCGGTCGATCTGCTCTTGCGGGCGACCGGTGAGCTCGAGGTACTTGGTGGTCTCTTCGTCGATGGGGAAGATGGCCGCGGTGGAACCGAACTCTGGCGACATGTTGCCGATGGTGGCGCGGTTAGCCAGCGGGACGGACTTGACGCCGTTGCCGTAGAACTCTACAAACTTCTGGACAACGCCGTGCTCACGCAGCATCTCCGTAATGGTCAAGACGACGTCGGTTGCGGTAACGCCGGTCGGGATTTCGCCGGTGAGCTTGAAGCCGACGACCTTCGGGATGAGCATCGATACCGGCTGGCCAAGCATGGCAGCCTCTGCCTCGATGCCGCCAACACCCCAGCCCAGGATGCCCAGGCCGTTTTCCATGGTGGTGTGGGAGTCGGTACCGATACAGGTATCCGGGTATGCCAAGCCCTCGTTGTCAAAGACAACGCGGGACAGGTACTCAATGTTGACCTGGTGGACAATACCGGTTCCCGGAGGAACAACGCGGAAGTTGGAGAAGTTCTCAGCACCCCAACGCAGGAACTGGTAGCGCTCTTCGTTGCGCTGGTACTCGATTTCAACGTTCTTCTCAAGAGCGTCGGTGGAGCCAAAGGCCTCAACGATGACGGAGTGGTCAATAACCATCTCGGCCGGGTTTAGCGGGTTAACCTGGTCTGGCGTACCGCCAAGAGCGGAAACGGCCTCACGCATGGTTGCGAGGTCGACGACACAGGGAACACCGGTGAAGTCCTGCATGAGGACGCGGGCTGGGGTGAACTGGATTTCAGTATCCGGTTCGGACTTTGGGTCCCAATTGGCGAGGGCCTTGATGTGGTCCTCGTTTACATTCTTGCCGTCCTCATTGCGCAGCAGGTTTTCTGCCAGCACCTTGAGGGAGTACGGCAACTTCTCCATGCCAGGAACCGTGTTGATGTCAAAGTAGTCGTAAGACTTACCGTTGACATCAAGGGTCTTCTTGGCGTCGAAGGAGTTCAAGCTTTCAGTCACAGGGAGCTCCATTCCTTGTTGATAAACAGTCTGTTCTGTTTTGTACTCGCCGCCTACTGGAGTTGCGGGATAAGCAAAAGGTGCGCGACCACATAGTGGTCGAGACGAAGCCATGGGGCCCGCAGTGCCAAAGACGGCAAAGAACGCGATGGTTCACCTATTTATTGTAGAGGCAAAAACCTTCCGTTGCGTCAATTGTAACGGGACAAGCGTTCTGTTTAAAGCTTTTAGTCGCACTCGGCGCGTTTACTGTGTAGGCGGCGGCGGTAACCATTATCTTTAATGAAGAACGACTGAGGAATATGCGCAGTGCATAACCCCCGATCTCGGGTGCACGAGTCTCCGTGATAGGGAAATAGAGGGAAGAGGATTGAATGGTTCCGGGTGATGTGGACGTCCCGCGGCTGGCTCAGCAGCTCAAGCAGGATGGCGTGGCTTATTCCGCACCCTCCCTGGAATCGGATACTCAGCTGAACGCACACGTCGCAGAGCAACTGCGTGAGGGTGACGGGGTTGCCGTGGTCGATGTCTTTGTCTCCAAGGCCGCCGACGCGCGCGACATTGCACAAGAGCTCTATGATGCTACCGATCTGCACACTGTCATCGTGCAGACCCCGCGCCATGTCTCCTCGGTTAGCGAGAACTATAGCCGTGCGGATATTGAATCTTCCCAGGCGCAATTAAAACCGGGACTTAACCAAGTCGATCTTGTGCAGCAGTACTATGCAGGGCTTGAGCAAAGTAGCTTTCCAATGGTCGCCGTCGTCGCAGTCGTCGCCATACTCGCCCTACTTTTCGGCGGTTTAAGTTATTGGCGCGCCTCCCTTCACCGCGAACTTCGGGGATAAGTAGCTGCCATTCAGGAGGGCGCGGGTCCGGGGAGAGTGGACGTATCAAGGCGTCCAAACGTATCCAACTTCTAGCTATGTTTGTTCGAAAAAGTAGAAGAAAAATTCCATTTTTTCAGCGCTCGGCGCGCCCCAGAACCATCCGCCGAATCGAGCTAAATTTTGCGGCCGCATGAGCGTCGTGGCGTACCACACCGAAGGGACTCGCGGTGCCCGCCCTGAGATTTATAGAAAATGATGTTCAGGAATTGGCGTGATTCATCGGCCTCCTTACGGGCACCCCTCGGGTGACTCCGGGTCGCTGCGGATGAAGAAAACTGTGGTTGCCTAAAAGGTCAGGGGAGCGGGGGAGGGGTCAAAGTAAAGGTTTAGTGGTTGACTTGAGTTGGGGGAGTGGTTCTAGAGCTGCGAAATGGCTCCGAATTGGTTACAGCTCGGGGCGCAAGACCCTCGAAATACGAAAACCAAAGTGATGAACATCACAATAACGGGATGGTAACAAAATTATTGCAGGTTAGGTACGACTGTTGCGTCATGTGGTTTAACTTGACTCCACGTAATTAAGTGGAATGTGTGCGAAAAGGGCGTGTCGTGACGTATGGTTCGAGTGTCGACTCAAGGGACATGAATATCTTCTTGAGTTCATGGGCTTAGCCTTGACGGTCAATTGAAGATTCGCACGGGTATGTGGGGAAGCACGCCTCGCGGGAATCGAGGAATTGGCGGTTCTTGGAAGTCAATGAACCACGGAGCGAACTCTCGAACGGGAGAGTAGAAAATCTTTCACTTGAGCGATGACAATGTTCGAAAAATAAACATCAACCCACCTTCCTTAAAAGTGGTGAGACGAGTTCGCTAGAGTTCCGTTGTGTGGGTATGCGGGTGTTGTTCTTTGTCGAGCCCTTCGATATTGGATTCCCGGAGAAGCGGAATCCAGGCACGAGGTTCGCGAGGAGCGCAGTCGGGTACGTGCAGAATGAGAGAATGAGGGAACCGGAATCACACTAGGGCCAGCATCGTGTGGCCTGTTCATGGTTTGTGGCCGCTTGCCCTCGCACGGAAGAGTACGCGAATAAAGCTGTACATCCACTGCGCCGCGGCGAGTTGCGCCAAGGATCATAGGGCAGTTCTCACTGTGCCAAGCGCAGCGTGCGAAGGGGCTTGGACTCTTCCAGCAACCCAAATTCACCGCACGCCACAACTGGAGCTCTATGAAGATGCGCCAATCCTAGATTGGAACTGCAATGGGTGAGTAGTAGATGCTCCCTGCAGTGCTAAAGCGCTCACGCTCACAGTAAACCGCGTAGGACACGTGGAGAAAGTGCACCATACATGTCGCTGGTATGGGGAAATAGTAGCGATTGTTGGGCATTGAGTCGTGAGGCTACTGAGCTCAAGCATCAGTGCATAGAGCTTTAATAGACGTGCGCAATCCCTAGGTGAAGTCTCTACTTTTCGGGCTCATGTGCCGCTTACCTCCTGGAGCTAAGGGCTGGCAGGGCGATAACGCATACCCATAAGCCTTTGGGTGTGCGGCTATCGGATTCGGAATATCGCAACGAAGACTCTGAGCTTGCTGCTGTGCGAAAATGCGCAAGCTTCAGTGTCTCGGGCATTCCTATGCCCAAGTGCGGTTCATGGTGTCCCAATCTTTAACAGGAAGGTGGTCCAAACAAGGAGAATTCCAGTGGCCACCATTCGTCTACCGCGCATCCGACATGTTCGCGCAACTATAGCTGCAGTCGCAGGTGCCGCAGCGCTATCGCCCCTGATGTCCATCGCTCCCGCGGGAGCAGATGAGCACCCCGATCCCGCCCAAGCCGGCGCGGTTGAAAAAATTCCAAGCGCCGGTGCAGATGACTCCATTGCCCGCGCTGTATCAAACGTTGATGCTCAGCAGCGGGACGTAGAACAGCTGCGGCGGCTCCTCGCCCAGGCGGAGGAGCAAGCGGCGGCCGCGACGGAGCGCATCGCCCAGCTTTCGGACGATCCTGAGCTTGCGGACGATGCGGCAGAGCTTGACCAAGCTTATGCCGATAAGCGCGCAGCCGAATCGGCAATGGTAGAGCACCGCCGTAACTTGGCCCAGCGGGAAGCTCAAATGAATGCCACCCGTAACTTCGCCGAGGCGTCTTTTGCTCACCAGCAGCAGGCGGTGGAGGTATCCCAACAAGGCGACCTTTCAAAGGTGCAAAATCAAGATAATAACCTTGATTTTAAGGTAGATGGGGATGTGTTTGCCGATGCTCCCGTCAAGTCAAAAGACTTGAATAAAGACAAGGCTCAAAACTTTACCGACGAAATCGTTTCCGACGAGACTCCGCTACCTGAGGCGACTAATAACGACGTCGGTTCGGACGAGCAGGCGGATCCGGCGACCCCGAAGGCGGAGTTCGGCACTGCGCTTAACCAGGGGGCAACCCCGTCCTTTAACACGGTGGACTATGGCACCGGATCCTCGGCATCGGACGTTATGGACGTCGCCGGGGAGCTCGCCGCATCCGTCGACCAAGACGATGTGCGAGCACTGATGGAGGGATCTGCAGACTTGTTGGGGATTGGCAGCCCGAATACGGCGCCATCGGCAAGCACTGATCCTTCCGCCACCGGTCAAGGGTCCGGAACGCCATCCAACCCTGCTTCGGGCAATAGCAGCCAGATTGAGGCAGTGATCGCTCGCGCAGAATCCGTCATCGGCACCCCATACGTGTGGGGCGGTGGCGACAACAATGGCCCAACTGGTGGCCTCCGGGACGGCGGCATCGCCGATAGCTTTGGCGACTACGGCCGGAGCGGGTTTGATTGCTCTGGATTGACTAAGTACGCGTTCGCCGCAGCGGGCCTGGACCTTCCGCACTACACCGGCGCGCAGTACCAGATGGGCAATAAGGTTTCGCGCGACAATTTGCAGCGCGGCGATCTCATCTTCTACGGCGCCGGCGGCAGCCAGCACGTTGCGATCTACTTGGGCAATGACCAAATGATTGAGGCCCCGCAGTCTGGGCAGAACGTACAGGTCTCCCCTGTGCGCTGGGCTGGTGCGACCCCGGATGTTGTGCGCCTTCTCTAATTCTTAGCCTTGTGGTTGCTACTATTTAGGGCATGATTGACGCACAGCATCCTGCCCAAAAATTCGACGCCCTCCTCGTTCTTTCTTTCGGTGGCCCGGAAGGAAACGAGGAGGTCGTTCCGTTTTTAGAGAACGTTACGCGGGGCCGCGGAATTCCGCGCGAGCGCTTAGAAGTAGTGGGCAAGCACTATTACCACTTTGATGGGGTAAGCCCGATCAACGGGTTGAATCGGGAAATTATCCATAACGTCGAAAGCGAGCTGAAAAAACGCGGACATAATCTACCGGTTTATTTTGGCAATCGAAACTGGCACCCCTTTGGTACGGCTACCGCAGAGAAAATGGCGGAAGAGGGGATCCGCTCGGTGGCCGTCTTCGCCACCTCCGCTTGGGGCGGCTACTCGGCGTGCAGGCAATACGATGAAGACATTGCTGCGATGCGGCAACACCTTGCAGATAAGGGTCTACCAGAAATCGAGTTCACCAAGATTCGACAATTTTATGATCACCCCAAGTTCATCGCGGAGATGGTCGATGCCGTCGCCGAGGCCTGGCGGCGTATCCCCGCAGAGAAAATGGACAGCGCGCGTATGCTGTTTACAGCCCACTCCGTGCCGAATGCACACGATAATGTCGGTGGCGCCGATGGGGACAAGAACCTCTACTCCCGGCAAGTAGCCGAAGCCTCCCGATTGGTTGCCGAGCGCACCGGAATCTCGGATTATGACCTGGTCTGGCAATCGCGCTCCGGCAACCCGAAGACGCCGTGGCTGGAACCAGACATCGTGGACCACACCACCGCAATCCATGACCACGACGGCGTAGACGCCGTGGTGGTGTGCCCCATCGGTTTTATCTCCGATCACATGGAGGTCATCTGGGACTTGGATTCTGAGCTGCAAGCCGCTGCCGATGAGATGGGCGTACAGGTCGAACGCGCCCGTACCGCTGGCCCCTCCCAGCGGTTTGCGGGCATGGTCGTGGATCTGGTGGAAGAACTCGAACAGGGGAAACCGTGGGAGACCAGCGGGAATGTCACCGTTCAGGGGTGTACCACCAACGGCGCGCCTTGCGCTGCGGGCTGCTGCGATATCCGCGCTCACTAAGGGGCCGGCGAGCCTGCTCTAGCGGGCGAATTCCGCTGCCGAATAAGCCACTCCCGTCATCCGCGCCTGCCGGATATGGCGCCACAGCCGGAGAAGCTCCGGATCGAGGCTGTGATCGTTGATCCTATCCGTGACGGTTTCGATGATCGCGGCAACGCGGTCCGCGCGCGCAAAGAGCTTTGCAGCCCGTGGCGGGGTGGCCGGTGGCAGGCCGGGCGTGTCATAGAAATCGCTCAAGGTGCCCACCGTGAGCCGGGGATTAGAAAGGGCGGTGGACTGGTAGCCGGTGGCCGTAATGAGATCGGCGGATTCATCCGTTGCCTTAGTCAACAATGCGTCCGCCTCGCCGGGGCTTAGCCAGGCAGGCGAGGGCAGCGGCTGATCCTCGCAGATCACCTGCCATGCCGTGTGGGCTCGACGGGGATGGGGGATGAGAACGAGCGAGACTTCCGGATTATTGGTGCGCACCACAATGGAGCCCGCTGAACTTTGCGCGGCCGCACGGGCAGACTCTGAGCCCGCAGGAAGCGCCGGCGCTTCACCCGGCCCGGATAAAATGAGCCGGAGGAGAGGCTCCCCGCCCGCGCCTGGCTGAGAGGTGAGCTCTTGCGTTTCGGCGCGCAGCAGGGCGAGCAAATCGATGAAGGGGGATTCATCGAAGCATTCGGGGCGCCCGCCCAGTTCCGTCAATGCATCGAGCAGCTCATCTGTTGTCTCATGTCCCCACAACCACGCAGCGAGCCAGATGGCGGAGTTTTGGAGAGGGGACCACACTTCGGCGCGCATATCCATGGCGAGCAAGTGTAGTAGATAGACTATCGGGCCATGAGTTTAGATCCTTATGGCGGAGATATTTTTGCTGGGCACCGGCGCAGCAAGCCCACCCAGTATCCAGAAGTGCCGGCAGAGCCGGGCATGGTGGTAGAAGTGCGTGGTGATGATTTCGTGGGCGCCGTTTTAGGCGTGGACAAGACCGTCTTTGGCGAGGTCGTGCGGCTAGAGGACCGCCACGGTATCGAGCGAGTATTTAACCTCATTAAGGGCGGATTCTTAGTAGAAGGCCAGCCGGTGACGCTCACTCGGTATGTGCCCAAGCAAGCACCCCGCAAATCGAATTCGGGCTCTAGGCGGGTAGAAAACGTGGAGGCCAAGGTAGCAGCGCCATCGCGCATTTGGGTCGAGGGCGTCCACGATGCCGCCATTGTGGAAAAGGTGTGGGGTCATGACTTGCGTGTAGAAGGCGTGGTCGTGGAATACCTAGAAGGCTTGGACAACCTCGAAGAAAGGCTGGCCGAGTTTCAGCCTGGCCCCGGTCGCCGGGTCGGCGTGCTCGCGGACCACCTAGTCAAGGGGTCGAAAGAAACGCGAATGACTGAGTCAGTGGGAGAGCACGTTCTAGTCACCGGCCATCCCTTTGTGGATATTTGGGCGGCAGTAAAACCGCAACGGGTAGGCCTGCAAGCATGGCCGGAGGTACCGCGCGGTGAAGACTGGAAGACCGGAATCTGCCGCCGCGTGGGGTGGTCCGATCCCTCCGATGGGTGGCGCCACGTTTATAACGCGGTCCATTCTTTCTGGGATTTGGACTCGAGCCTTATCGGGGCGGTCGAGCGGCTGGTGGATTTTGTGACCACGCCGGAGCTGCGCAAATCAGACCTTGTCTAAGCCGCCGCGGGCCGAGCTTTCTGGCCCTAGGCTAGATTGGCCCGTTCAATGAGGTTGACCGCCAGTTGCCACCCGGCCATCTCGGCGCTCCAGCCCGCAGCCTGCAGCCTTTGGGACATCGCCTGTTTGGAAATGCCCAATTCTTCCGCGGCCTCATTTTGATTGAGCCCCGCCCGTACGAGCGAGGTCGCCTCGCGGCCCTCGATAGTGCGCTTATTCAGCACGTATCCAATGAGCGCGAAGGCGGCGGCGATATCGCTTGCCTCCGCGGAACGGCCGCGCTTATTGAGCTTGGTGTAGACCTGCCCCATGCGCGCGGAATTTTTCAGCGCCGCGGTGGCCACGTGGCGCGCGCTGTCCTCGTCTGCCTGGTTGCCGGGGCTGATGCCGATGCCGATGGCCCAGTCGCCATCGGCAAGCAATGCCATGACGACCTCACACACCGCGGTGGCGGAATCGACAACGGCGCAAATATCCTCCACGCCAAGGACGTGAAACTCGCCGACGCCCTCGAGGGTGGATAGCGCGGCGGCCGAGCGCTGCACGAGCTCAGCGCGGCGCACGGAACGTCCACGGTAGCGGGCATGGACAGCGAGCACGAGGATCCTCCTTTATCGCGAGCAGTTCGTTACAGTCTACCGCTTAACCTTGACTGGACGGGAGTCGGCAGGCGCGAATCGAGTACAAGCCCGCCGATGCCGGCGAGGGCAAAGACCATAAAGGCAGCGATGATCCCAGGGCTGGCTGTACCGGTAAGCGCATCGCCGAAAAAGACGCCGATGACCGTGGTAGGAATTGAACCTACCAACGTAGCGACCGTAAAGTGCGAAACGCTGATGGGGGTAAGCGCGGCGACGTAGTTGAGGAGGCTAAAGGGTACCCCCGCCACCATGCGCAGGGAAGCGATGGCCAGCCAACCGCGCCGCTCCAGGTGGGCATTGATGGTATAAACCGCGGGGTGGGCAAGGTGTGGCCTGAACCATTCTCCGAGCAGGCTGCGCACAATCAGCAGCGATAATACGGCCGATATTGTGAGCGCGAATAGCGAGATGGCAAGACCCTGCCAGGGGCCGAAAAGGATGCCAGCCGCAACCGTCCAGATGGTCCGGGGCAGGGGAAATTGCGTAAATATGACATAACCTAGCGTGAAAGCGACCGGAAACCACGCACCAAGGTGTGCCGCGGCCGTCCGCATCTGGGAGAGATCGGGAATGTCGAGCCAGATAAAAAGCGCAACTCCAGCAAACGCGAGCGCGATGATGAGCGCCCAGCGTCGCGGTGACCACGCGCGGATTGAGCCCCACGCAGAGTGGGCGAGTTGAACGCAGAAGCTACCAAAGCTGCGTATCCAATCCCGGAAAGTGGTCATGCGTTCGTATCGTAGTCGGCGGGGCAGGGCTGATAGAAAAGAACTGTACTTATAGAAAAATCTCGAGGCACCGTAGGAACGATGTCTCGAGACTTCACAGAGTGCCCGGAGGGGGACTTGAACCCCCACGTCCGTTAATAGGACACTAGCACCTCAAGCTAGCGCGTCTGCCATTCCGCCACCCGGGCAGGGTGTTTGCAACCTCTCGGTTGGGCACCTCGAAACTTTATCGTGTTCGTCCATTGGAATACAAATCGCCAGGTATACGCTCATAAATCGGACGATTGCATGGTGGAGAAATACACTCTTGTAACTTGGGCGGCCGCAGCGCCTAGGTAGGAGCACGGTAAGAAGGCGTCCGCAGAGTGGTGGGGTGAGTGGGAGGGGCATCGACAAGCGCGTGTGATCTGCGGTACAAAGGTGTATATGACTTCTTATGCAGATGACACTCGATTCCCCGGACCTGACCCCTACGCCCCGCTGCGCGATCTCCCCAGCTTCGGGCTGTCTTCTACCGACTTGGTAGAAGGCGATGAGATCCCAGAAAAGCACCGCGCGCCGGAAAGCGTATCCCCGCAGCTGGCATGGTCTGGGCTGCCGGAGGGAACCAAGTCTTTGGCGGTAACCTGCTTTGACCCGGATGCACCGACCGCCTCCGGTTTCTGGCACTGGGCCGCCTTTAATATCCCCACCGATGTCTCTGAGCTGCCCACCAACGCCGGCGCGGCAGAGGACCTTGGCATCGACGGTGTTATCAGCCTACGCAATGACTCCGGCAACCGCACCCACTTTGGTGCTAACCCGCCGGCCGGCCACGCGCCGCACCGCTACCTCTACGCAGTCCACGCGGTAGACGTAGAAACCCTCGATATCGATCCGGATTCTTCCCCCACCGTCCTTGGGTTCAACTTGCACTTCCATGCACTAGGCCGGGCAATCCTGTGGGGTTGGTACGAGGCCAAGTAATGGCGAGTTCTGCTCCTAAAAATCCAGTGACCCCACCCGCAGCGCTGCGGGTGGGCGGCGCGTTTTTGGTCGTCGCTTTCGTGCTGGTCCTCTTCGCCCTGGTCTCCGTCTTTAGCGATGGATGGGGCGCACCTTTTGTCTGGACATACAGTAACCTCGCGATCATTATCGCGGCGGTGATGGTGGGTGCCTTCAGCACGATGAGTAAAGAGCATGCCGGAAGCCGCGCGCAGATCATCGCCCTAGCGGTGGCGGTGGCCTTGATTATCGCTAGCCGCTTTCTGCCGCAGCACGATCTCCTGATTCAGCAGCAGTATTGGCTGCTCTTTTATGCTGGTATGTCCGCCATCTGCGCGTTGATCTTGCGGCGCAGCGTCATGGCGACCTCCTAAGCGGGCCTATAAATAAGCAATGCCACGTGTAGAACCACGTGGCATTTTGTTTATCTAATGAGCTGCTAGTTTATTTCCTTCCATGGCAGGTTAGAGCCTACGGCCTCAGAGATATTGCTTAGGCCATGGGCGCGAATCTGCTTGGCGATGCCCCTGTGAATGTCCCTAATCCAGTCCGGCCCGCCGTAAATGAGCCCGGTATAGCCCTGGAGGAGGCTGGCACCGGCGGCAATCCGCTCCCACGCTTGCTCCGGGGTGGTAATGCCGCCGACGGAAATGAGGACAAGCTGCGAGCCCACGCGTGCGTTCAGGCGGCGGAGTACCTCTAAGGAGCGCTCGGCCACGGGTGGGCCGGAAATTCCACCGGCGCCAAGGGCTTCTACCTCCGCGCGGGGAGTGTTAAGCCCCTCCCGGGAGATGGTGGTATTGGTTGCGACGATGCCGGCGAGGCCTAATTCTACGGCGAGATCGGCGACGGCGTCGACATCGGCATCCGAAAGGTCCGGCGCGATTTTGACCATGACGGGGACATCGGTGGATTCTTGCACGGCGCGCAGGATGGGGCGAAGCGATTCGACCGCCTGTAGGTCCCGCAACCCAGGGGTATTGGGGGAAGAGACATTGACCACTAGGTAGTCCGCCAGGCCGCCTAAGACGGAAGCGGAACGGCGGTAATCATCCACGGCGCGTTCGGCCGGGGTGACCTTGGTTTTGCCGATATTAATCCCGATGACGTCGTTGTACCGGCGCTTGCGCAGGTTCTCTGCCACGGCGGCCGCGCCCTCATTATTAAAACCCATCCGGTTTAAGATGGCGGCATCTTCTTTGAGGCGGAAGAGGCGGGGAGTCGGGTTGCCCGGCTGAGCCTGCGCCGTGACGGTGCCCAGTTCGGCATAGCCGAAACCAAGCGGAGACCAGGCATCGGCAGCCGCGGCATTTTTATCAAAACCGGCCGCAAGGCCGAGCGGGCGCGGGAACGTGATCCCGCACACGTCTTGTTTCAAGACCGGATCGTTGACCGGCAGGACGCGGCCGAGCGCGCGATTGGCGGGCCCTGCCAAGTGCAGGCCGTGCAGCCCAGAATTGATAATGCCGTGGATGCGCTCGGGGCTGAGGCGAAACATTCCGCGCAGCGCCAGCTGATAGGCGCCTTTGCGCAGCGAATCTAAGGTCGAAACCATGGATTAAGACTCCTTTGCCTTTGTCAGGTGTGGATCCGCCACGAACTGCAGCCCCTGGCCGGATGCGGAGGCAACCACGATGGTGCCATTGGAAAGGGCGGTCATATTTTGGGCATCGGCAAGCGTGGCAAAGTCGCCGCGGGATTCGGGAACGCCCTTGTCAATGGAATAGGCGTGCGCGATGTTGTTATCGGTGGTGGTAACCCACGCGAGCTCGCGCGAATCATCCCAGGCCACCGCCCAGGGGGTGCCATCGACCACGCCGTATTGGTGCAGGCGGACGACGTCATCGGAGGTGTAGACCGCAATCCGGCCGCCCTCGGTATCGGAGGCGAGCACGACGCCGTTATTACCCACCGCAATTTGGCCGACACCCTGGCCGGCGCGCAACCGGCCGCCGGCGCGGTCATTGGGCCAATCGATATTTTGGATGGTGGAATCCGAACGCTGAATGCGCACAATCCCGTCATCGCCGTCCGCATTGGGAACGGCGAGCATCTGGTCCGAGCCGGCCTCGACGGAGATTTCGCCGTCCCGCGTGCCATCCTTGTACCGGCCGACCACAGCGGAGTCGTCAGCGGTGACAAAGACCTCGCCGGTCGAAATCTGGGTAGCGGCGGTGACCTGGAAGTCCTCCTCCATCTTGATTTCTTCCGGTGATTCCGGCACAGAAGGATCGATGAGCAGGACCTCGTCCGGGCAGGCCAGGACGAATCCAGACTCAGAAGAGCTTAAATCGCCGCAGGTGGAATCGATATCGATGCTCTTGGCCTTCTTGGTGGCAAAGTCATCCTGGCCACCAATGCGCACTTGGTTCGCGGTGCGAACGGCAACCGTATCTTTCACCGCGGCCAGATCCGTGATGTCTTCATCGAAGTCGATGACCGTGCCGGCTGGATCGGTGTCGCTCGGAGAAGCGGCCGGGGTGGCATTGCCCTTCACTGCGGTTTCGGGATCACCGCCTACGCCCACGGTGGAATCGCAGGCGGCCAGCGCAGCAGTGGAGAGTGCTAGCAAGCTGGATAGTACGAGTGTGGAGCGGGATCGTGATTTCACGGATACTTATCCTAACAGCGCGCGTTGCGATTTCCCGAAGCCGTGCGCGGCGGTAGTGTATGGCGGGTGATTTCTGATACCGCGACCGAAGCAGTTTCTTGGGCACAAGTTATCGTCTTATCCATTGTGCAGGGGCTTACGGAGTTTCTCCCGGTAAGCTCCTCGGGGCACCTGCGGATTGTTTCCGAGCTCTTTTGGGGCAACGATGCCGGTGCTTCCTTTACGGCTGTCATCCAGCTCGGCACCGAGCTTGCCGTGCTGGTCTATTTCGCCCCAATGATTTGGCAAATTCTCTCCGGATGGCTCCGCGGGTGGACCAATCCCGCCTCGCGCGGGCAGGACTGGCGCATGGGCTGGATGGTCATCGCCGGTTCCATTCCCATCGGCGTTATTGGGTTGGTTTTTGAAGATGCCATCCGCGGGGCGCTGCGCAACCTGTGGATCACCGCTGCGATGCTGATCCTCTTCTCCTTCGTCTTCATCGCCGCAGAGCGCGTGGGTTCCAAAAAGCGCGGTTTTGAGGAGCTGACGATGAAAGATGCCATCATCATGGGCCTGTGCCAATGCTTGGCGCTGATCCCTGGCGTTTCGCGTTCGGGCGGCACCATTTCCGGTGGTCTTTTCTTGGGCCTCGACCGAGAGGTGGCCACGCGCTTTAGCTTCCTCTTGGCCATTCCGGCGGTGCTGGCGTCCGGGCTTTTTTCGCTTCCCGATGCCTTCGCGCCCGAGGCCGGCCAAGCCGCGTCCGGCATGCAGTTGCTCGTCGGCACCGGAATTGCCTTCGCCTTGGGCTACGCCTCGATTGCGTGGTTGTTGAACTTCGTGGGCAACCACTCCTTTGCATGGTTCGCGGCCTACCGCATCCCAGTGGGCATCCTCGTGATGATTCTGCTGGCCTTGGGAGTCCTACAGCCCATTTAAATCACCCCATAAGTTCGCGTTAGGATAGGTGCCATGCATTCTTGGCCAACACCTTCTTATAGTCGCGTCCCAGGTGATGCGGCGCAGCTCTATCTCTACGACTCCGCGAATCAAACCAAGGCCCCCGTGCAGGTAAATGGGGATACCGCCACCATGTACGTGTGCGGCATTACCCCGTATGATTCGACCCACTTGGGCCACGCAGCCACCTACCTCACCTTCGACCTGATTTACCGGCAGTTCCTGGACGCTGGCAAGAAGGTCCATTACGCGCAAAATATCACCGACGTCGATGACCCACTCTTTGAGCGCGCGGAGCGCGACGGCGTTGATTGGCGCGAACTCGGAACCTCCCAGATCGACCTTTTCCGCTCCGATATGGAGCTTTTATCGGTCATCCCGCCGCAGCACTTCATCGGCGCCATGGAAGCAGTCGATGAGATCGTGGACATGGTGCAAAAACTATTGGATAACGGCGCCGCTTACGTGGTCGATGACCCTGAGTACCCCGATGTGTATGCCTCCATCGATGCCACCGAGGAATTTGGCTACGAATCCAATTACTCGATGGAACAGATGCAGGAATTTTTTGCCGAGCGCGGCGGCGACCCCGACCGCCCGGGCAAGAAGCACCCCATGGATGCCCTGATTTGGCGCGCCCACCGCGAAGGCGAACCGGCGTGGGAGTCTCCCTTCGGTCCAGGCCGCCCCGGCTGGCACATCGAGTGCTCTGCCATCGCCACCAACTACTTGGGCAGCACCTTTGATATCCAAGGCGGCGGCAGCGATCTGAAGTTCCCGCACCACGAATTTTCCGCCGCGCATGCAGAGGCCGCCTTGGGCGTAGACCGCATGGCGCAGTTCTACGTCCACACCGGAATGATCGGCCTCGACGGCGTGAAAATGTCCAAGTCCCTGGGCAACCTGGTCTTCGTACACAAGCTCGTGGAACAGGGCGAAGATCCCTCCGCCATCCGCCTTGGCGTATTCTCCGGTCATTACCGCGCTGAGCGGGACTGGTCCGATGAGGTGCTCGACCAAGCCAAGACCCGCCTGGCCACGTGGCGCTCTGCCCTGGAAAGCCCTGGGTCCCTGTCGGCTGCAGAAGGTGCGGTAGCGGGGCTTCGCCAAGCGCTTGCCGATGACCTCGATACCCCCGCCGCGCTGCGCGCCATCGACGATTGGGCAGGCAGTAACCGGGGTGAAGACGAGGAAGGTGCTGCGGAGTTAGTGCGTACAGCACTTAATTCGCTGCTCGGCGTGCAGGCCTAGCCAACTTAGGGCAATATCGACAGCATGAGCATTCGCGCAGATTTCCAACCCACCGTTGATGAGTTCATTGCTGATCTGAAGTCCTTTGCCACCGGCGATTACCTCAAGGATGAGGAAAAAGAGTTCTGGGAGGCGCCGTTTAACGCCGCGGTTCTCCCAGAGCTCAAGGGCCACCTCGAGCAGATGCTGGACGGGCTAGACGGGCTGCCGGATGATCCTGATGGCGGCCAGCTCGCCGCGGTGCTGAATAAGACAGTTAAAAAACTCGCGACCTTCAATCGCAAGCAACACGATGCCGTGGTGGAGCCGGAGGAAAAGGAAGAAATCGCCGAGTTGATGTACAACGCCTCCGCGGCTACCGGCGCCGATGATGAGGCGCTGTCACAGATCCCGGAGTTGGACTTCTAAGCCTCTTTACGGCGCCAGCCCACTGTGGGTAGATTCCTAAGGTGAAGTTGATCGATCACCGCGCAGCGCGAATTTCTCCCTCGCTGAGCTTTAGTTCTATGCCGGAAAAGCCGGTGGAGTGTGTATGACCACAGTGAGTAATTTCCAGCTTTTGTCCCGTCCAGCGGCGATTTTCTGGGACATGGACGGCACCTTAACCAACTCGGAGCCCCTGTGGGGCGAGGCAACGTACTATCTTTCAGAAGTGCTGGGAAAACGCCTTACCCCCAGCCAACGTCTGGAGACGGTGGGGGCTACTTTTACGACGACGTTGCGCATTTGCGCCGACAACGCTGGGGTTGTCTTGGGCCAAGGCGATGTCGAGGCCTACCGGCACAAGATGTTTGATTATATGAAGACTCTTTTTGCCGGCCGCCTCGAAATTTTTCCCGGCATCCCTGAGCTTTTAACCTCGCTGCATCAGGATGGGATGCCGATGATGGTTACGACGAATACGGACCGCGACGTTGCGGACGCCGCCATTGCGGTCATCGGCAGCGAGTATTTTGTAGACACTATTTGCGGCGATGAAGTTCCCACCGGCAAGCCTGCCCCAGACATGTACTTGGAAGCGGCTCGGCGCCTGCAGCTTGATCCAGCTCAGTGCCTTGTATTTGAGGATTCCCCAGCTGGTATGCGCGCTGCCGTGGCTGCGGGATGCACCGTTATCGGTTTGCCCGAGGATGAAGGCGTGGAAGTACCGGAAGGTGTAGTGGAGATTTCCCGGTTGCGCGATTCTCGCCACCTCGCAGGCGCACGCCATGTAGATGTCTACGAGTGGTTCCGAGCTATCCAGGAAATGAAATAAAACCCTTCGCATTGACTGCTTACCTGTGGAACAATGGGTAGCTGTGAAGGATTTTGAGACACTTTTTGCTGAGCTACTAAACAAAGCAGACCGGAAGCCAGAGGGCTCTGGGACCGTCCAGGCGCTGGAAGAAGGCGCCCATCATATTGGCAAAAAGATCATCGAAGAGGCGGGCGAAGTATGGATCGCCGCCGAATACCAGTCCGATGAGGAACTGGCGGAAGAAATGTCGCAGCTTATCTATTGGATGCAGGTCATGATGATCAAGCGCGGCCTGCGCCCTGAAGATATTTATAAATACCTATAACTTGTTGCCACCTTTGGTGGAGCAAAATTCCTGGAGGACAGCATGATCAAAATTGCAGTACCAAATAAAGGTTCCTTATCAGAAGCGGCTTTAGAAATACTTGGTGAGGCCGGTTATAAGGGCCGTGGCCACTCCAAAACCTTGAACGTGGTGGATCTGGATAACGGGGTGGAGTTCTTCTTCCTCCGCCCGAAGGACATCGCGATCTATGTTGCCCGCGGCGTGCTCGACCTAGGGATTACAGGGCGCGATTTAGCGCTCGATTCCAACGCGCAATTTAAAGAGGTCCTCTCACTTGGCTTCGGTGACTCAACATTTCGCTACGCCGCACCCCAAGGAAAGGGGTGGGATATCTCTCACCTGGAAGGCAAGCGTGTGGCAACGTCGTACCCGAATTTGGTCCGCCAGGACTTGGCGGAGAAGGGGATTTCCGCCGATGTGATCCGCCTAGACGGGGCGGTGGAAATATCCATCCACTTAGGCGTAGCCGATGTCATTGCTGATGTCGTGTCAACTGGTACTACGTTGCGACAGCAGGGCTTGGCACCCTTTGGCGAGCCCATCGTAACCTCGGAGGCCGTGGTTATTAAGCGCCACGATGCAGAGGTGACGCCGGAAGAGCAGGTTGTCTTGGGTCGCATTCAAGGAATTTTGCACGCACGCACCTACCTCATGATCGACTACAACATCGCGGAAGAAAATCTGGACAAAGCGGCTGGTGTTACTCCAGGCCTGACTGGACCAACGGTCTCACCGTTGGCGCGGCAAGACTGGGTGGCGGTGCGTGCGATGGTTCCGCAAAAAGAAGCCAACCAGATTATGGATCGACTTTCCCAACTCGGTGCGGAGGCCATTTTGGCTTCCGATCTCCGCATTGCCCGCTTTTAGGGGGAGTATTAAATTCTTGGTCGTCCCAACTGGGGCGAAACGTGGCTACCATTGGCGCTTGAGAACATTTACTCGGACATCATTCTCGACAGGCAAAGGAGCCGCGCCATCATGGCAAAGTCGTCTAAGAAAGAAGAAAAAGACACTAAGTCTGCTGCAAAGGAAGGGCAGGAAAAGCAGGAGGATAAGACCACTCATTCTGCACAGAAAAAGGTAGCTGAGCAGAAGCAGCCAAAGACGTCGAGCAAGAGCACTCGTACGGAGACCGACCTGATCGGTGACTTGGAAATTCCTGCTGATGCCTACTTTGGTGTCCACACCGTCCGCGCGATGGATAACTTCCAGATTTCCTACGTGACCATTAACACCATTCCGCACTTCATCCGCGGCATGGTGCAGGTCAAGAAGGCCG
This sequence comes from Corynebacterium limaceinasi, assembly GCF_046717465.1. Classification (NCBI taxonomy): domain Bacteria; kingdom Bacillati; phylum Actinomycetota; class Actinomycetes; order Mycobacteriales; family Corynebacteriaceae; genus Corynebacterium; species Corynebacterium limaceinasi. The sequence goes on along the minus strand of NZ_CP177100.1, from coordinate 1,338,992 downwards.
CTGCGATGGCCAACCGTCGCCTGCACGTGCTTCCAAAGAAGAAGGCAGAGGCCATCATCTGGGCTTGTGACCAGATTTTGGACGAGGGCCGCTGCATGGACCAGTTCCCGCTCGATGTATTCCAAGGCGGCGCCGGCACCTCGTTGAACATGAACACCAATGAGGTCGTTGCCAACCTCGCCCTTGAGCACTTGGGGGAGGAGAAGGGCTCCTACGACATCATCAACCCCAACGACGATGTCAACATGTCCCAGTCCACTAACGATGCTTACCCAACTGGCTTCCGTTTGGGCCTTTACGCTGCCATCGATGACCTCGTCGTGCGTATCGACAGCCTACGTTCCGCATTCCAGAACAAAGGCAATGAGTTCCAAGACATCCTGAAGATGGGCCGCACCCAGCTTCAGGATGCCGTCCCCATGACCTTGGGCGATGAATTCAAGGGCTTTGCCAATAACCTTAATGAGGAGCAGGCCGTTCTGCGCGATGCACAGAGCCGCTTGCTGCAGATCAACCTCGGCGCCACCGCCATCGGCACCGGCGTTAACACCCCAGCCGGCTACCGTCACCAGGTAACCGCCGCTTTGTCTGAAGTCACCGGCTTGGAGATGAAGACTGCAAGCGACCTAATCGAGGCCACCTCTGACTGCGGTGCCTACGTATTCTTGCACTCCGCCATCAAGCGCACCGCCATGAAGCTGTCCAAGATCTGTAACGACTTGCGCCTGCTGTCCTCTGGCCCACGCGCCGGCCTTGGCGAGATCAACCTGCCGGCCCGCCAGGCAGGTTCCTCCATCATGCCGGGTAAGGTCAACCCGGTTATCCCAGAGGTTGTCAACCAGACTTGCTTCAAGGTCTTCGGCAATGACCACGTCGTGACCATGGCCGCAGAGGCTGGCCAGCTGCAGCTCAACGTGATGGAGCCGGTCATCGGTGAGGCGCTGTTCCAGTCCATCCGCATCATGGGCAACGCGGTCGATGCGCTGCGCGAAAAGTGCGTCACCGGCATTACCGCTAACGCCGATGTATGCCGTCGGTACGTGGAGAACTCCATCGGTATCGTCACCTACCTGAACCCATTCATTGGCCACCACAACGGTGACGAGATTGCCAAGGAATCCCTCAAGACCGGCAAGGGCGTCAAGGAACTCGTCTTGGAGAAGGGCCTTCTGGATGAGGCAACGCTGAACAAGGTGCTGTCGGTAGAAAACCTCATGCACCCAGAATTCCGCGGCCAGCTTTTCTTGGACGAAAACTAAGTAAAGCTCGCGAGTCATAACGCAATATTCCGCACACACCGTGCTCACTCTTCCCGTGGAAAGCGGGAGGGGAGTCCTTCACGGTGTGTGCGGTCTCTTTCATCTATGCCCGAATTGGTGTTTCCCGTTTCCATAGCGCAGTGGCATGGAAATATACCGAACGGTTTATAACGCGAGATAGAACACATGTGGGAACCGACACAAACGGGCATATTGTGTCAATAAAACAACACATTCAGGGCAAAATAGAAGTGTAAGGGTGGTCCACGACCGGCAGGCTAAGGCGGGTCCACCACGTGTAGTTGAGAACGTGTGGAGTGTATCCATGGTTATTGTTCATATTGTCATCGTTCTCGCGGCCATTATCTTGGGTGCGAGAATTGGGTCCATAGGCATCGGCATGGCCGGTGGCCTGGGCGTTCTCCTTTTGGGTGTTGCGGGAGTTCCCGTAACTAGGGAAGACATTCCGTTCGACGTCATCGCCATCATCATGACGGTGATCGCGGCCATCGCCGCCATGCAAAAAGCTGGTGGCATGGACTATTTGGTTCACGTGGCCGAGAAATTCCTGCGCAAAAACCCTAAGAAAATTACGTACTACGCACCCATCGTGACCTGGCTGATGACGGTCTTGGCCGGTACCGGACACACCTCCTTTTCCACGCTGCCGGTGATCGTTGAGGTGGCCAAGGAGGGCAAGGTCCGCCCGTCGCGCCCGCTATCTATCGCGGTCGTCGCCGCGCAGCTGGGTATCTGTGCCTCGCCAATTTCGGCCGCGGTTGTCATCCTGGCTGGCCTGCTTGAGCCCATGGGCGTGGGGTACCTCCAGGTCCTCGGCGTGCTCATTCCAGCTACCTTCCTGTCCATCTTCCCCGCAGCGTGGCTGGCCAATAGGTTTGGCAAGGAACTGGAAGATGATCCAATCTACCAAGAGCGCAAGGCGCAGGGCCTGGTCAAAGAGCCGATTGGTGCTAGCAAATATGAGCCAAAGGAAGGCGCTAAGTCTTCCGTCGTTATCTTCCTTATCGCCATCGTTATCGTCATGGCGTGGGCGACCATTTCTTCAGAGCAGGTTGGCCTTATTACGGATCCCACGTTGCCGCGCAATGAGGCGATTATGACCGTGATGCTTTCGGCCGCGACGATCATCGTTCTGAAGACCAAGGTTCCGGCCGCTGACGTCCTGAATACCCCGGTATTTAAATCGGGTATGTCCGCCTGCATCTGTGTGCTGGGTGTCGCGTGGTTGGGAACCACCCTCATTAACCACTACTTGGACGATATTCAAGCCTTGGCTGGCGACGTCATTGAAGCTTCGCCATGGTTGCTGGCAGTGGTGCTCTTCTTCGCCGCAGCCCTGCTGTACTCGCAGGCCGCCACCACCAAGGCACTCATGCCCGCCGCCTTGGCGCTGGGAGTAAGCCCGGTTACCGCCGTGGCCGCATTCCCTGCAGTATCTGCCCTGTTTATCCTGCCTACGTACCCAACGTTGCTGGCGGCGGTGGAAATGGATGATACGGGCACGACCAAGATCGGCAAGGCAGTATTCAACCACCCATTCCTTATCCCTGGCGTGGTCAGCATTGTCGGTTCTGTGCTCCTGGGCTACGCACTCGGCGCGGTAATCATCTAGCGAGCCCTTCAATTCGCATTCCCAGTGGCGTCTTCTCCGCGGAGAGGGCGCCACTTTTATGTGACCGCCTCACCAGAAAAATGTTGTGTCTCACACTTGATACCCCATGCGACTTGGCTTATGCCAGAAATCGGTAGGGTAGGTGCTATGACTACGCAGCCATCCGATGTTGAAATCGCACAAGCCCATACCCTGCAGCCAATTGCGGAGATCGCAGCCAAAGCAGGTATCCCTGAAGATGCAGTAATTCCCTTTGGTTCCACGAAAGCCAAGGTGGATATCACCAAGGTAGACTACGCCAAAGACAAGCGCGGCAAGCTCGTGCTGGTGACAGGAGTCTCACCAACACCTGCCGGCGAAGGTAAATCCACGGTGCTTATCGGCTTGACCGATGCGCTGGACCAGATTGGGAAGAAGGCCATCGTAGCTCTGCGCGAGCCATCCCAGGGCCCAGTAATGGGCATCAAGGGCGGTGCCGCGGGCGGCGGCTACGCCCAGATTGTGCCGATGGAAGATATCAACCTGCACTTCACCAGTGACTTCCACGCCATTGCCGCGGCAACGAATACGCTCGCGGCCATCATCGACAATCACATTCACCAGGGCAATCAGCTGGGCATCGATCCGCGCCGCGTGACGTGGCAGCGCTGCGTCGACGTGAACGACCGCGCACTGCGCAATGTGGTCACCGGGCTCGGCGGCCCTGCGCACGGCGTGCCGGCAGAAACCGGCTTTACCATTACGGCCGCCTCTGAAATCATGGCCATTTTGTGCTTGGCGACGAGCCTCGATGACCTCAAGCAGCGCTTGGGCAATATCACCGTCGGCTTTACCTATGACCAGCGTCCAGTGACCGCGCGCGAGCTCGATGCGGAAGGCGCGCTGACCGCGCTGATGCGCGATGCCTTGAACCCGAACCTCGTGCAAACTCTCGGCGGGGTTCCCGCACTCGTCCACGGTGGCCCCTTCGCCAATATCGCGCACGGCTGCAATTCCTTGCTGGCGACCCAGACCGCGCTGCAGTTCGGCGATATCGTGCTGTCCGAAGCCGGCTTCGGTGCGGATCTTGGCGGCGAGAAGTTTATGGATATCAAGTCCCGCTTTGGTGACCTGGACGTGGCCGGCGCGGTGGTCGTGGCGACGATTCGCTCGCAGAAGTACAACGGGGGCGTTGCCAAGGACAAGCTCACCGAGGAAAACCTTGAGGCGCTCCAGAAGGGCATCGTCAACCTTGAGCGCCACGTAGAAAACCTGCGCAAGTTTGGAATTAAGCCCGTCGTCGCGCTGAACCTCTTCTGGTCTGATACGGAGGCAGAGCGCCAGCTCATGCGCGATTGGGCTAAGGACTTCGGCGTGGCCCTGGAAGAGGCCAACGTCTGGGCCGAAGGCGGCGCGGGAGCGACGAAGCTGGCCGAGACCCTGTTGGAGAACCTCGAGGGCGGCGCGCAGCAGCTCTACGATCCAGAAGAAGGCATCGAGGCCTCCATCGAGACCATCGCCCGCGAGATCTACCGCGCAGACCGCGTGGAATACGGCTCCAAGGCTGTGAAGGACTTGCAGTACATCAAGGACAATGGCTGGGATAAACTGCCCGTAGTCATTTCCAAGACGCAGTATTCCTTCTCCGATGAAGCAACGGCATTGGGTGCCCCGGAAGGACACACACTGCACGTGCGCGAGCTGCTGCCGCGCACCGGTTCCGGGTTCATCGTGGTGCTGACCGGCAACGTGATGACCATGCCGGGTCTGCCTAAGAAGCCGGCGGCCAATAATATCGACGTCGCCGCCGATGGCACGGTATCCGGACTGTTCTAAAAGGATTTAATCCGCCGCGGAGCCCGGCCACCCCGGGTACTCCGGTGGCGTGCCGCCAAATTCGGGGCAGATCGCCTGATGCGCGCACCAATCACAGAGCTTGGAGCGCTTCGGGCGAAAATCCCCGGCGCGCCCATCGGCCTCAATCTTGGCCCACAGCTGGCCTAGATCGCGCTCGAAGTATTCGAGTTCTTCCTGGGTGGGGGCTAAAAACATCGAGTCCAGCACCTTTAAATACATCAGCCGCAGCTGGTGGGGGATGGTGCCCAGCAGGCGCCAGTACACCAAGGCGTAAAAGCGCATCTGGAATTGGGCGCTCTGGGAAAACCGCGGTGCTGGCTTCTTTCCCGTCTTATAATCCACGACGCGCACCTCGCCGGTGGGGGCGCGGTCCACGCGGTCAATAAACCCGCGCACGGGCACGCCGTTGGGCAGGACCGTATTGACATACATCTCGGTTTCTTGGCAGTCGAAGCCCTGCGGGTTCTCCATCTGGAAATAGCCCTTGAGCAGCTCACGGGCGGCGACGAAGAAGTCATACGTTTCTTCTTCGGGCACGAGCTCGAGCAGTTCAGCGTCCTTTTCTGTCATCGCGGCCCAGCTTGGTTTAATCATCTTTACCGCTGCCGGGTAGGTGCGCTCTTCGCGCGGAAGCTTATGCGTTTCTTCTAAAACCGCGTGGACCAGGGTTCCCTTAACTTGGGCGATGGTCTTGGGCTCGGGAATCTTGTCGATGGCCCGGAAACGGTAGAGCAGCGGGCACTGCTGGTAGTCGGAGGCGCGCGAAGGCGACAGGGCAAGGGGACGGGGGCGGGAGTGAGGAGTAGATGGAGTAGCCATGGTGTATCTAGCCTATCGCCGATAGTTTCGTGGCAAGCTAGAAGGTATGAGTTATACCGATAAGTTCCTTGATTTCTTGGCGGCCTCGCCGTCGTCGTACCACGCCGCGCATGAGGTAGCGCGCCAGCTGCAAGAATCTGACTTCCAGGTTCAGGATGAGCGCGAGGACTGGTCGGCCGCACCGGGCGGGCACGTCATGGTGCGCGGCGGCGCGGTTGCCGCGTGGTACGTGCCGGAAGGTGCCGATAAGAACTCCGGTTTCCGCATCGTTGGCTCACATACTGATTCGCCGGGGCTGGCGCTCAAACCCACGCCCGATTTTTCCGCTGCGGGCTGGCAGCAGGTAGCGGTGGAAATCTACGGCGGCGCCTTGCTGCACACGTGGTTCGATCGCGAACTGACCGTCGCCGGCCAAGTGGTGACCACGGATGGGCGCCAGCACCTCGTGAATACGGGCCCGGTCCTGCGACTTCCTTCGCTGGCCATTCACTTGTACCGCAAGGATGAGTTTAAGCCGGACCGCCAAAAGCACATGCAGCCGGTGTTGACGGTTGGCGATGAAGAGGCGTCGATCCTGCAGGTGGTGGGGGAGCAGGCGGGCATCGCCAAGCAGGATATTGCTTCCTTCAACCTGATTACCGCCGATGCCGCCCGGGGTGCCGTCTTTGGTGCGGGCGAAAAGTTTATCGCGGCTGGCCGCATGGATAACCTATCTTCGGTGCACGCCTCGCTGGAGGCCATGCAGCGTGCGGCGCAGGACTATGACGGCTCCGATATTTTGGTCATGATGGCCTTTGACCATGAGGAAGTGGGCTCGAGCTCCCGCTATGGTGCCGCCGGGCCGATCCTGCAGGATGTGCTGACCCGCACCGCCCGCGCTCTGGGGGCCAATGAGGAAGAGCGTTTCCAGATGTTCGCGCGTTCTAGCTGCGTGTCTGCCGATGCCGCGCACTCGGTGCACCCCAATTACGCGGATAAGCACGATCCCACCCACCAGCCGATCATTGGGCAGGGCCCAGTGACCAAGATCAACGGTAACCAGCGCTACGCCTCCGATGCACAGACGATTGCGCTGTGGGAGACCGCGTGTGCCAAGGCTGGGGTTCCGGTGCAGCGTTTCGTGGGCAATAACGATGTGCCGTGCGGCTCGACCATCGGCCCGATTACCGCAACGCGGTTGGGCATCGACACCGTCGACGTGGGCGTGCCGATGCTTTCCATGCACTCCGCGCGCGAGATGGTGGGCGAGCAGGACCAAATATGGCTCTCGCGGGCTCTTGAGGCATACTTGAAGGGTTAGTACCCACAACCTCGAGGAGTTTTGCGGCATGGCTTATTCTGGCCCCTTTTCCTATGGCGACCGCGTGCAGCTGACGGACGCCAAGCGGCGCCACTACACGGTCATTTTGAAAGAAGGAGGCCAGTTCCATTCCCATAAAGGCATAATCAATCACGATGACATCGTGGGGATGGATGAAGGTTCCGTCATCGAGTCCACTTTGGGCTCGTCCTTCCTGCTCTTCCGCCACCTCATGGTGGATCACGTCCTCTCGATGCCGCGCGGTGCTGCCGTCATTTACCCCAAGGACGCCGCGCAGATCTTGGTCGAGGGCGATATCTTTATGGGCGCCCGCGTGCTGGAGGCCGGTGCGGGCTCCGGCGCCTTGTCGATGTCCCTCCTGCGCGCCGTGGGCCCCGAAGGCCACGTCTATTCCTATGAAATCCGCGAGGATCACCTGGAGTACGCGGTCGAAAACGTCGAGGAATACTTTGGTAGCCGCCCCGAGTGGTGGTCGCCGCGCCTAGGCGATCTCGGTGATGTCACCGCTGAGGACCTCGGTGGTCCCGTCGACCGCATCATCTTGGACATGCTGGAGCCTTGGGAGAACCTGGAGACCGTACGCGATCTGCTGATCCCCGGCGGCGTATTCATGACCTATGTGGCAACCGTTCCACAGCTGATGAAGGTCATGGAGGGCATCCGCGAGCTGCAATGCTTTACCGAGCCGAAGGCGTGGGAATCCCTGGTGCGCGAGTGGAAGGTAGAAGGCCTAGCCACCCGCCCCGAGCACCGCATGAACGCGCATACCGCATTCCTAATTTGGACCAGGCGGCTTGCCGATGGCGTCACCCCGCCGCGCCCCCAGCGCCGCGCCCGCAAATAAGGTGCACAGTTTTAAGCACACGGGTGTAATTAATTACTAAAGTGGCCTCGCCCATAGCTGCTCGCGCGTTAAAGTGGTGTGCATGGATGAAGCCACGGATAAAAAGCGGCAACTCAGCCAGCTTGCTGCGCGCAACCAAAAGCTGGTGGAGTTATTACAGAAATCGCGCGCCGAGCTCGAGCAGTTATTCGCTGAGGTCAATGCGCTTGCAGAGCCTGCCTCTACCTACGGTGTCTTTTTGGCCTACTCACCGCACCAAAGCGAGGTAGGCACCACGGCGGAGGTTTATACCAACGGCCGCGTCATGCAGCTCAAGGTCTCTCCCAACGTGGAGCCGGGAAGCCTGCAGGTGGGCCAACAGGTGCGGTTGGGAGATGGCTTCGTGGTCGTCGAAGGCTGCGCCCCCACGAGCACTGGCGAGCTTGCCACCGTGGTCGAGCGCTTGGACCAGCGCCGAGCCGTCGTGGCTAATTCCGCGGGGGATAACCGCGTCGTCCTCCTCGCACAGGCGCTGCAAGAAAACGTGCGCGCGGGCGAGGTGGTCCTGCTAGATACCAAGGCTTCCGTGGCCGTAGAAAAGGTGGATCAAGCAGAGGTATCCCAGCTTTCGCTGGAGGAAGTACCCGATGTGCGCTACGAGGACATCGGCGGCTTAGACGAGCAGATTTCTCAGATCCGCGATTCCGTCGAACTGCCCTTTATCCACCCCGATCTCTACCGGCAATACGGCCTGCAACCGCCCAAGGGCGTATTGCTTTATGGCCCGCCCGGCTGCGGAAAGACGCTCATTGCCAAGGCCGTCGCTAACTCCTTGTCTACCCAAATGGGGGGAAACGGATCCAGCTACTTCCTCAATATTAAGGGCCCTGAGCTGCTGAATAAGTACGTCGGCGAAACCGAACGCCGCATTCGGCTTATCTTTGAGCGCGCCCGCGAGCTCGCCCAGGCCAGCGCGGATCGCCCCGTGGTCATCTTCTTTGATGAGATGGAATCTATTTTCCGCACCCGCGGATCCGGGGTTTCGTCCGATATGGAAACCACCGTCGTTCCCCAGCTGCTGACGGAACTCGACGGCGTGGAGCGCCTCAGCAATGTGGTCATCATCGGCGCCACCAACAGGGAAGAGCTCATTGACCCCGCCATTATGCGCCCGGGCAGGCTGGATATGAAGGTGCGCATCAATCGCCCCACTAAGCGCGGCGCGCGCGAGATCTTCGCCCGCCACTTCGATCCGTCCATTCCACACGAGGGCGATATCGACGAGCTCATCGGCGATGCCGTGGATGAGCTCTATAGCGATAGGCCCTTTGCGCAGCTGCACTTTAGCAATGGGCAGCGCCAGGTCCTGCACTATCGCGATTTCGTCTCCGGCGCGATGATCGCCAATATCTTGGCCAGGGCTAAGAAGCTAGCCATCAAGGAGGCTTTATCGCACTACGGTGCGCCGCGCGCCGCGGAGGAAGGCGATGGGGGCGTTAAAGGGGGCATCGGCAAGCAGCACCTGCGCACCGCCATCGCCGCTGAGCAGGAGGAATCAGAATATATGCCCACCTCAACCAACCCCGAGGAATGGAGCAAGATCGTTTCCGCGGATCACGGCGGATCGCGTGTGACCAGTGTGGAACTTTTGAGTGGAAGGAGCTGTACGTGGCCCGTGTGCTAGGAACGGAAACGGAATACGGTATTTCTACGCCGGATTCGCCGGAGCATTCCCCAATCATTACCTCGACCCATGCGGTGGTGGCTTATGCCGCGCTGTATACGGGCGCGCGTTCGCGCTGGGATTTTGCGGAAGAGCACCCCTTGCGGGATTCGCGCGGTTTCGATCTCAAGCGCTACGATACGGTTCCCGTGGTTGACCCCAATGCGGTTGGTGTGGCCAATGTTGTCACCCCGAGCGGGGCGCGGTTCTATGTGGACCATGCCCACCCCGAGTACTCGGCGCCGGAATGCACGAATGCCTGGGACGCGACGCTTTATGATGCCGCCGGCGATCACACGTTGCTGCAGGCCCGGGATGCCGTCGCTGAGCTGACGGAACAGGGACAGTCCGTCTTGGCGGACCGGCAGCCGTGCCCGCCGCTGCGGTTGTACAAGAATAACGTCGATGGCAAGGGCGCCAGCTACGGTTCGCATGAAAATTATCAGTACGCCCGCAGCACCGATTTTTCGGTCATGGCCCATGCGCTCATCCCCTTCTTCGTGGCCCGGCAGGTCGTCATCGGTGCTGGGCGCATGGGGCGCGGTGAGTTTGGGGAGGAACCGGGGTTCCAGATTTCCCAGCGCGCGGACTATATCGAGCAGGAAATTTCCCTGGAAACCACCCTCAACCGCGGCATTATCAATACCCGCGACGAGCCCCATGCCATCCACGATGACTTCGGCCGCCTGCACGTCATTATCGGCGATGCGAATATGTCGCAGACCTCGACGCTGTTGAAATTGGGCATGACCTCGCTGGTGCTCGATGCCATCGAGGCCGGCACGGACTTTAGCGATCTGCGCCTAGCTGATGCCGTCGCGGAGGTGCCCCTGGTAAGCCGCGACCTCGAATTGCGCCACCGGCTCACGCTTGCCGATGGCCGCGAGCTCACCGCCCTCGAGCTGCTCGCCGAATACCGCCGCCGCCTGCAGCCAGAGACTTCCGCCGACCACAAGGTGCTGGCGGCCTGGGACGAGGCAGTAGAGCTGCTTGCCGATGACCCCCTCAAGGCCTCCCACCTCCTAGATTGGGTGGCCAAGTACCGGTTGATCAAAAGCTACCTGGACCGCGGCATCGACCCAGATGATCCCAAGCTGCGCCTTATTGACTTGCAATATGCGGAAATCGATCCGGAGAAGTCGCTGCACCATGCACTGGTGCGCAAGGGCCAGATGCGCCAGCTCTTTAGCGCCGAGGACCTGCGCCGGGCCGCGGCCGAACCGCCCGCCGATACGCGGGCATATTTCCGCGGGCGCATAACGCAGAAATTCGGCGAAGATATCATCGCTGCCAGCTGGCAAAGCCTCACCCTGCGCCGTGGTGATAAGGACGGACACGCCCGAATCGGAGTCTGGGCCACCGTGGCCATGGATGATGCCCGCGGGCTCACCCGCGCGGACTGCGAAGACATCATCGATGGCGCAAGCAGCGTAGAAGAGTTGCTCGAAGGCCTTGCTGCCATCGGTATCCAGCCCGAGTATCGTAAGTAATGATCACCTAATACGACGAAAGGATGACATCGTGTCCAATTCGAATCGCCAGGTCACTAGCAATAACGGGGGAAATGACCCCGAGTCAGAGGAAGAATTTACCGCAACCCAGCTCAATATCAACACCTCCGGCACTGATGATCTCCTAGATGAGATCGATGGCCTGCTGGAAAATAACGCGGAAGAATTCGTCCGCTCCTACGTCCAAAAGGGCGGACAGTAGGCGTGGAATCCACCCGTCCCGTTTTTGCTCGGCGCATCATGGGTATCGAAACCGAGTATGGCCTGTCCACGGCGACGCCGAAGAGCCAGCGGGCATTAAGCCCGGATGAGGTTGCGCGCGTGCTCTTCCGGCCGATCGTCGAAAAATACGCCTCGTCCAATATCTTCGCGACCAATGCCAGCCGCCTTTACCTCGACGTCGGCTCGCACCCAGAAGTAGCTACCGCCGAGTGCGATAGCCTTAGCCAGCTCATCGCCTATGAATGCGCCGGTGACCGCGTGATGAACCGCCTCGCGCTGCAAGCGGAAGATGCGTTGGCCGCAGAAGGAAACGAGCGGCCGGTCTACCTGTTTAAGAACAACGTGGATTCCGCCGGGCACTCCTTTGGCTGCCACGAAAATTACCTCATTAGCCGGCACATGGTGCTCAAAGATCTGGGCGTGGCGCTCTTGCCCTTCTTGATTACCCGCCAACTTATCTGTGGGGCGGGAATGGTGCAGCCTGCCAAGGGTGATCACCCTGCGCAATTCCTCTTATCACAGCGCGCCGATCAGGTACGGGAGGGCGTATCGTCCGCGACCACCCGCTCCCGGCCCATCATCAATACCCGCGATGAGCCGCACGGGGATTCCAAGCGCTTCCGCCGCATGCACATCATCGTGGGCGATTCCAATATGGCAGAGCCCACCATCGCTTTAAAGGTCGGCTCTACCCTGCTCATGCTGGAGATGCTGGAGGCGGGCTTCGAGCTTCCCGAACTCGAGATCGCAGATCCAATCCACCACATTCGATCCATCGCGCGCGATGTGACCGGCTCAACGCCACTGCCACTTGCCAGCGGCGGAACCATTACCGCCTTGGAGGTCCAGCAGCGGCTCTGCGCGCGGGCGCGCGATTGGCTCGCCCACCGCGAAGACGCCGGCACGCCCACGGCGGAATTAGAGCGCGTCGTTGACCTGTGGGAGCGCATTCTGCGCGCCATCGAGACCGGAGACTTTTCCGGAGTGAACCGCGAGATCGATTGGGTCATCAAGCTCGAGCTGCTTGAACGCTACCGCTCCCGTTTGGGTGGTGACTGGGCGCATCCGAAGCTGACGCAGGTCGATATGACCTATCACGATATCCGGGCCGGGCGAGGCTTATACGACGTCCTGCTGCGCCGCGGGATAGTTGAGCGCTGGATCGACGATGAGTCCATCGAGCGTGCGGTATCCGCCGCGCCGCCGACCACGCGCGCGGCTTTGCGCGGAAAGTTCCTAGCTGCGGCCGAAGAATGCGGCGCGCACGTGACCGTGGATTGGACGCGGCTGAAGGTTAACCGCCCAGAACCGCGCACCGAGGAACTGCTCGATCCCTTCGCGTCCACCGATCCGCGCGTTGAGGCATTGCTAGACTATATGCACGATAATCACGCCTAGGGCGTGCACATTGAGCACTGGGGAGAGTAAACAACGTGGTGGCATCACGATCCACGCCGAGCCGGCAGGATGCGGCGGTAGAAAGGCTCACCAACCTATCCTTTGCGCTGCAAGGAGCGGCGAATTCGGGTGGTTCACCGGACCGTTCCGCGGCCTGGATCCGCAGCCACGTCGCAGGCTATAACGATAAATCCGACGAGGCTTTTACCAAGGCACTTGCCCGCGATATCGCCACCTTGCAACGCGCCGGAGTCCCCATCGTGCACACCGGTAGGGAAGACGGCGCCTCGTACCGCCTCGACCAAAGCAATTACCAGCTCCCGCCGGTGGAATTTACACCGGAAGAAGCGATGGTGCTTGGCATCGCAGGGGGAGTGGGAACCCCTGGTGGATTGAGCGATTTCTCCCTGTCCGGGTGGACCAAGATCGCCGCCTCGGGCGCCTCCCGCAACTTGGAGGGCGCGCCCATCTATACCGCGGTCAATGACATCACCCGCCTTGCCCCCGAAGTCATCACCTTCGTCCTTGCCGCCGTGCGAAATAAAGTGCGCATCACCTTTTCCTATCGCCCCCACCCGGCAGCAGAGACCGTGCGCCGGACCATGGATCCTTGGGGAGTGGTCAACCACCAAAGCCGCATTTATATCGTTGGCTTCGATGTTGACCGCGCAGCCCCGCGCGTCTTCCGCGCTTTAAGGCTTTCCGATATCAAGCGGTCACACCAGCCGGCTGAGCACATCGAGGTGACGGTGGACATCGACAAGCTCGTCAAAGAGGCGCTACAGCGCGGCGAAAAGGTGGATGCGACCCTGTATATTCCTGAAGGTCAAGCCCAAGAGCTAGAAAGCGTGGGCACGCGCACCGCCGATGGCACCGTCGTGCTTACCGGGGTCCAGAAGGATTGGTTGGTGCGCACCGCAGCCGGCTATGCCCCAGAGGTAAAAGTGCTAGGTCCCCCCGAAGTGCGCACGGAAATCATTAACCTCCTGCGCGCAGCCGCCAACCACAACGGAGCTGAGTAAACCATGGCCGATGGATCTCATAAACTGCAAGCGCTCGTCCGGTCGCTCAACCTCATCCCGTATTTTCAAAACCATCCGGATAAAACCCCAATGGAGGCGGCCGCGGATTTGGGGATGGACCCAGGAGAGCTAAAAGATGCCGTGGACCGGCTGTTTTGCTCTGGGACCGGCCGCAATACCGAAGAGCTCATCGATCTCTCTTTCAGTTACCGCGATGGGGTCACCATCTACAATGACCAAGGTCTGGGACAAGCACTGCGGCTTACCCCAACCGAGGCCGGCGCGCTCTTGCTTACCCTAGAATCCCTCGAGGCTATGCCGGGGCTGTTGGATGCGCGGGCGATTAAGTCGGCCGCGGAAAAATTGCGCTCCATTATGGATGAGCGCACGCTGAGCATCTATGACACGTTATCGACGGTGGACCCGCAAGAATCCGATATCCAGGCAACCTTAAACCGCGGGCTCAATCGAAAAACGGCGCATCCGGATGCGCTATTGGAGTGCTTCATCTAATAAGGAAACCGAGCGCCTGGTTGATCCGGCCCGGATCTTCATCGTGGATGCCGAGCCTTATCTCGCGGCGTGGGAGGAAGATAAGCAGGGGCATAGGACCTTCCGCATCGACCGCATCAAGCATGCCGAACTGACGGAGGAAACCGCTCATCCGCGCCTCAAGGAGCTGGATTTCGACGCTGCAGCACCCTTTAATTTAGGTACGGCGGATTCCGTGGAATTAATCATTCATGAAGAATTCACTTGGCTTGCAGAATACTACGATATGCAACTAAGCAAACGCCTAAAAAACGGCACTGTAGCTGCAACGATGCAGGTAGGATCGGTGGATTGGCTGGTTCGTTTTGCCCTCGGGCAGGCCGATAGGTTACGCGTTATAGCCCCTCAATCTATTGTGAATCTCATTGCGGAACGCGGAAATGCTGCGTTAAAGGGCTATACTTAAAATTCAGTTACTGCACGCACATGCGTCTTATAATTGCCCCGCGAATATTCCCCGCGAAGGGAGCGCCCGCGGCGGCTACCCGGCGCAAGCAAAGAAGAACCGAAAGAGGATCTTATGACCTTAGGACCATTGGAAATCGGCCTGATTGTTCTCGTCATCATCTTGCTATTTGGCGCGAAGAAATTGCCCGATCTTGCTCGTTCCATGGGCCGCTCGATGCGCATTTTCAAATCTGAGGTCAATGAAATGCAATCGGAGGACTCCAAGCGTTCCGAGGCGCAAGCTCAATTGAGCCAGAAGCGCCAGCAGTCCGATGAAGAGTTCTGGAACCGCCCAGATATGCAACCTGGCCACCAGCAGGGAAACTCTTCCTCTCAGAATTAACGCCCCCTGCCTGCTAGAAACGCGAACACGCTCTGCTTATGTACTCGCCAGCCGTGCCGGCGCGCGGCATCCAGATACCGGGTGAGCAGGGTAGTGTTCGCTCTTGTGCGTTGAAAGAGCCAAATTGATGTCCTCACAGTCCCACCCTGCCGGCGAACCAGGAACCCGCGTGCGCCGCAAGCGGCGAGGTTTTTCACGCAAGCCCAAGAATCCAACGGGCGAGATGACCTTAGTGCAGCACCTGCAAGAGCTGCGGCGAAGGATCATTATTTCGCTGCTTGCCTTGGTTATCGGCGCGATCATCGGTTTCATTTGGTATCAGCAGGCGCCCTTCCGGATTCCGCCGCTGGGAGAAATTCTGCGCGAGCCTTATTGCTCATTGCCGGAAGATAAGCGGGCCAATTTCAATAACGATGGCGAATGCCGCTTGCTTGCCACCAGTCCCTTTGAGATGCTCATTTTGCGCCTGAAGGTCGCCACCTTGGCCGGCACGGTGCTTTCATCCCCAGTCTGGCTCTACCAAGTGTGGGCATTCATCGTCCCAGGCCTGCATAAGAATGAGCGTCGCTATACCTTAAGCTTCGTCGCTGTGGCCGTCTTCCTGTTCTTGGTGGGCGCCATCTTGGCCTACTTCATCTTGTCCGTGGGCCTAGAATTCCTCATCGGCATCGGCGCCGAGTATCAAACAGCAGCATTAACCGGTGAGCGATACTTCTACTTCCTCTTGGCGCTCTTGCTCATCTTCGGCATCAGTTTCGAGATTCCACTGTTGATCGTCTCCCTCAACCTCATTGGCGTCTTGGAATATAACCACGTCAAGGACAAGCGCCGCATCATCATCGTCGCCGTGATGATCTTCGCCGCCTTCGTGACTCCGGGCCAAGATCCCTTCACGATGGTGGTCTTGTCCGCCTGCCTCTTGTTGCTTATTGAGATTGCATTCCAATTCTGCCGCGTTCACGATAAGCGCCAGAACCGGGAGCGCCCTGCGTGGATGGATCTCGATGATGAATCCGCGTCAGCGCTTGATGAGGGTCCCACGGGCGTGGGCGGGCCCGCGCCCGTCGATGCCCCCTCGGGCGTGTATGCCTCGCCAAAGCCCGCGGCACCTAGCGCGTCAGCGCAGACTGTCCGCGCGGAAAAGCGGGCATCGGATAGCACTTCGCAGCAGGCTGGGGATCGCAAGGGGCCGCAGCGGCCTACCGATGAAGGCGGCTTTTTCGACGATGTGCTTTAAGCACGGGTAGCCTTGTGAGATATGACTGAAACTCACCTGGATACCTTTGCCGCCGGCCTCCCATACCCCTTGGATGAGTTCCAGGTGCAGGGGTGTGAGGCGGTAGAAAATGGCCAAGGTGTCCTCGTTTGCGCCCCTACCGGTGCAGGTAAAACCGTCGTTGGCGAGTTCGCCGTTTCTTTGGCCCTAAGCCGCGGCACGAAGTGCTTTTATACCACCCCGATTAAGGCGCTGAGCAACCAGAAATACCACGACCTCGTCGCTGAGCACGGCGAGGATGCCGTTGGTCTGCTGACTGGCGATGTCTCCATTAACGCCGATGCAGAAATCGTGGTGATGACCACTGAGGTGCTGCGGAATATGATCTACGCGGATTCGCCCGCGCTGGATCGGCTTACCCATGTGGTCATGGATGAAATCCACTTCCTTGCAGATGCCTCCCGCGGCGCGGTCTGGGAAGAAGTCATTCTGAACTTGGCGGATCACGTTTCCATCATTGGGTTATCTGCCACCGTGTCCAATTCCGAGGAATTCGGTGAATGGCTCGCTACCGTCCGCGGCGATACCTCGGTCATCGTGACCGAACACCGTCCCGTCCCGCTCGATCAATGGATGATGTTGGGCCGCAAGATTTATCCACTCTTTGAGCCGGAGTCCGGCGGCCAGGTCAATTCCGAGCTAGAACGCCGTATTCAGCGCCTTGAGGCAGGCGATAGCGATGATGGGCGCGCGGACTATAAATCCGGCAAGGGTTTTCGCGCGAGGGCGCGCCACAAGGGCGGCGGGCGCAGCGAATTCCACGGGAAGGCAGGTGGGCGTTCCGGTTCCTCCCGGCCGCAGGATCGCTACCGTCCCTTAGGGCGCCCGGAGGTGCTCAAGGTGCTGCAATCGCAAGATATGCTGCCCGCGATTACCTTTATCTTTTCCCGCGCCGGTTGCGATGGAGCGCTCTATCAGTGCCTGCGCAGCAGGATGGTGCTGACGACGCAAGAAGAAGCAGAAGAGATCAAGGCCATTGTCGATGCCGGCGTTGAGGGCATCCCCGAAGAAGACCTCCAGGTCCTAGATTTCCGGCGGTGGCGCGAAGCGCTCTCCCGCGGCTTTGCCGCCCACCATGCCGGGATGCTGCCGGCATTTCGCCACATCGTAGAAGATCTCTTTGTCCGCGGCTTGGTGCGCGCCGTATTCGCAACAGAGACCCTTGCCTTGGGCATTAATATGCCCGCCCGCACGGTGGTGCTCGAAAAGCTCATTAAGTTCAATGGTGAAGCGCACGTGGACCTCACGCCAGGCCAATACACGCAGCTGACTGGGCGCGCTGGCCGGCGTGGAATCGATACCCTGGGCAACGCGGTCGTGCAGTGGGCACCTGCCATGGATCCGCGTTTTGTCGCCGGTTTGGCATCGACCCGGACGTATCCGCTTATTTCCACGTTTGCGCCAGGCTATAACATGGCCATTAACCTGCTGGGTATGCTTGGTTTTGAGGACTCGCTGCGGCTGCTGGAAAAGTCCTTTGCACAGTTTCAAGCCGATGGCTCCGTGGTGGAAGAAACCCGAGAACTTGAACGAGCGGAGCATCGGGTGCGCGAATTGCGGGAGCAGCTTGACGATGCCGTCGATGCCCTCGCACCACCAGCCAAGGACGGCGAGGATCCCGCCGAGGTGCTCATGGATTATATCCGGTTGCGCCGCGAACTGACGGCGGAAGAAAAACAATCCAAGGTTAATAAGGAACACCAACGCACCCAGGAAGTAGTCGCGGTGCTAGCCCGCCTGCAATTGGGCGATGTCATCGCGCTTGCCGGAAAGAAAAGGCCCACCCTTGCAGCGGTGGTCACCCCGGCCAACCAGACTGAGGATCCACGCCCGTGGGTCACCACGGAATCCGGCTGGTCAGGCCGCATCGATGCCACTGGGATTAATAATCCACCGATTCAGCTGGGCCGCATTAAGATCCCGAAGCCGGTGCGCAAAAACCCGCGGCGCAATACCAAGTACATCCAGGATGTCTTCCGCCGCGAGAAGTTTGACCGCCCGAAACGGATGAAGTCGAAACCACGCCTGCGACCAAATAAGCGGGTGGGCGAGTTGCGCGATGCCATTCGCGAGCACCCTGCGCACGAGTGGCCCGCCACCGATAGGGAGCAGCTAGCCGGCGTGGCGCAGAAGTTGGCGCGGCGCGAGCGCGACCTCGAAAAGCTGCAGGCCAAGGTGAATAAGGCGACCGATACGCTGGGCCGCACCTTTGAACGCATCGTGGATCTGCTCGCGGAGATGGACTATGTCGAGTTCTCTGGTGCGGGCAGCGATCGCACGCCGGTCATCACTGAGGAAGGTGAGCGCCTGGCCAAGATTCATAGCGAATCCGATCTGCTTGTTGCCCAATGCCTGAAGCGCGGCATTTGGGATGAGCTGGATCCAGCGGAATTGGCCGGCGTTGCTTCCCTGTGCTGCTTTGAAAATAGGAAGGCCACTGGGGGCCAGCCGGAGGCGGCAACGGACCGCATGGCCGATGCCATGAATGCGACCTGGCGCATCTATACCGAGCTCAGCGCAGATGAACGCCGCCACCGGCTGTCGCCAACGCGCGAACCCGAAGCCGGCTTTGCACTAGCCATTCACCAGTGGGCGGCGGGTGCGCCCTTGGGCTATTGCATGGCGGCGGCCAATGAGGCGGGCGCGGAGCTTACCCCCGGTGACTTCGTGCGGTGGTGCCGCCAGGTCGTGGACCTACTGCAGCAAATCGCCAAGACTGGCTACGATGGCCAGATCCAGCGCAACGCGCGCCGCGCGATCGATGCCATCCAGCGCGGGGTCGTCACGATCGGGGCCTAAGCTAGCCCAGGCCGCTGGCTAGTAGACTGTGGGGCATGACTACTCAGGCTTTTTCTCCCGAAGTGTATTCGCGTCGGCTCGCGGCCGCGCAAGAAGCAGCCGCCCAGCAGGGCATTGACCTTTTGCTGATTGGCACCGGCCCCGATTTCGCCTACCTGACCGGTTCGTGGGTATCGTCCCACGAGCGCCTGACGGTGCTGGCCGTTCCCCAAAGCGGCACGCCGTGGATTGTCTCGCCGAATACGGATATCACGGATATTAAATCGGCGCCCGTCGGCAAGCTCGACGTTGAGCTGCGCGGGTGGAATGACGGCGATAATCCCTACGAGCTCGCTCTCAAGGGCGCTGCGTCGATCACGAAGGTCGCGCTGGGCCAATCCCTAACGGCGGATCATATCCTGCAGTTCCAGGGGCTCGTATCTGATGCGGACTACGTCCTTGCCACCTACGCGCTGGCAGAGCTGTTTACCCGCAAGGACGAGGCGGAAATCGCGGAGCTGCGCAAAGCCGGTCAGGCCATCGACGCCGTGCACGCCAAGGTCCCCGAGCTCCTGCAGCCCGGCCGCACCGAGGCCGAGGTGGCCCATGAACTGGAAAAGCTCATTCTCGAAGAGCATTCCATCATTGACTTCGTCATCGTGGGCTCCGGCCCGAATGGCGCCAATCCGCACCACAGCTTCTCTGACCGGAAGCTGGCGGCGGGCGAGCCCGTTGTCGTGGATCTCGGCGGTACCTTGCCCTCCGGCTACCACTCCGATTGCACCCGCACCTACGTCGTAGGCGGCGATCTCAGCCAGGCGCCGCAGGACTTCCAGGACGCCTATGCCGTGCTTTACGATGCCCAGGCGGCCGCCCGCGCCGCCGCCAAGCCCGGCAGCACGGCCGAAGAAATCGACGGGGTTGCTAGGAAGGCCATTGCCGATGCCGGTTGGGGCGATAAATTCGTCCACCGCACCGGCCACGGTATTGGTCTCTCGACCCACGAGGAGCCCTTTATCATGGAGGGCAATGACCTAGCGCTGGAAGAGGGCATGGCCTTTTCCATCGAGCCGGGCATTTACCTGGAGGGAAAGTGGGGCATGCGCCTCGAGGATATCGTGGTACTTACCAAGGATGGCTACGAGTCCCTCAACGTCGTCGAACGCGAAGTGCGCTAAGTGGCTGGCGTACTGATCCTGGGCGGGCGCAGCGATATCGGCGGCGAAATCGCCCAGCGCGTGGCCCGCGGCAACGACATCGTCCTCGCCGCGCGCGGGACCCACGGGCTTGAGGAGATTACCTCCCGGTTAGAGGCCGCTGGTGCGCGCAGCGTCCACCAGCTTTCCTTTGACGCGGAGGACTTTTCCCAGCACCGCCAGATCTTTGCCGAGGCCAAGGAACGCGTCCGCGCGATTGAACTTACCGTGGTCGCCTTTGGCATTCTGGGGGATCAAGATAGGGCGGACACCGATCCTGCCCACGCGGCACAGATCGCCACCATCGACTACACCGCCCAGGTCTCCGTACTCACGGTGGCGGCTCAGTCGATGCCGCGCGGCCACATCGTGGCCTTTTCTTCCATCGCTGGGTGGCGGGCGCGGCGCGCCAATTATGTCTACGGTTCCACCAAAGCCGGGCTGGATGCCTTTTGCCAGGGCCTTGCGGACAGGCTGCACGGCAGCGGGCTTGGCCTGATTACCGCGCGCCCAGGGTTCGTCATCGGGTCCATGACCCAAGGAATGAAACCGGCCCCACTATCGGTGCGGCCAGGCGATGTCGCCGATGCCGTCGTCGCCTGCATAGATAACGATGACCGCCGCGGTCAGGCGCGCAGCCACACCCTGTGGATCCCAAGGGCGCTACAAGCCTTGGCATGGGTCATGCGGTTGGTGCCCCGACCCATCTGGCGGCACATGCCGCGCTAGTCGGCCTCGCCTTCCCGCAATAGGGGCGAGTTGATGTCGAAGATGAATCCGCGCGGGGCGAGCACGCGGAGGACGACCTCGGCATCGCCCTCCGCGATGTCGTGAAAGACTAAGCCACCCCACGGGGTGACCGTGATGTTCACCTCGAGCTGGCCGATAAGCTGCGCGAACTGCGCCGGGATGGCGCCTTGGTAGACCCCCGCGCCAAGGTCGACCACGCCTTCTGCCTGGTGCTCGTCCAACCAGCCAATGGGCCCAGGTTCTGCGTTAAGCTCCGCGTCACTTGTCACACCGCCCTTCGTCTCGGTGTTTTGTGCACCGAGGCGTTGGAGGTGGGCTGCGGCATCGGCAAGCGAGAGACCCGCGGTAGGGCTGTCGGCGGCGGGGGACTGGGTGATATTCAAGGTGGCATCGT
Organism: Corynebacterium limaceinasi; assembly: GCF_046717465.1. NCBI lineage: Bacteria > Bacillati > Actinomycetota > Actinomycetes > Mycobacteriales > Corynebacteriaceae > Corynebacterium > Corynebacterium limaceinasi. The sequence continues at coordinate 1,317,689 of NZ_CP177100.1, read as the reverse complement.
CAAGCAGCCGCATGTTGACCTGCGTGGCAGAAGCCGGGAGATCGTCGTCGGTAGCGGTAATTGCGAGCGATTCCAAGCCGGGCTGTTCGGTATTCAGGTGCGTGGCCAGCTCGCGCGCGGCCTGCTTCGTCGGGGCAGAAAGGGGAGAGGCCAGCATAGGAATGTGGAAGCTCTGCAGCTCCAATTCATCCAGCTCCGCCGCCAGCTGCGCCTTGTCTGTAACTCCCCGCAACTCGATGGCGGAATTGGGGCGAATATAAACGCTGCCATCGGCCCAATGCGCCGCGCAATAACCCAAATGGATCCAATCATTGGGGCTGGTAAACCCGCCTACAACGTGTAGGCGCAGGCAAGTGCCGGACTCGGGGTGCTGGAAAAATTCGGGGTAATGCATAGCTTGCCAGTGTAGCCTGAGTGTTGCCAGCACATCGTCAGCATTGCTCGTTAAACTGGAAGCTATGCCGATTTTATATCTCGTCCTCTATATGCTGGCGGAAACCTTAGCGTTTTGGGCCGTCGCTGAGTGGATTGGCGTCTTTTGGGCGCTCATTGCCCTGTTCATCACGATGTTCTTTGGCATGTCCATCGCCGGCATTGAGGTGCGTCGGCTGATGGGTAAACAGGTAGAGCAGGCCGGTGACGGGACCTACTACGTGCGCGATGACAACGTAGGTAAAACCGCCGGCAACGTGGGCTTAACCTTGGCCGGTGGCATGTTGCTGTCCCTGCCCGGGTTCTTGACCAGTTTTCTGGGGCTCCTGCTCATCTTCGCCCCAACGCGGTCGCTGTTTCGAAAGTTTATGGCCGTATCCATCTACCGCAAAGTGGAGAAGATGGGTGTGCGCATTTACGAGGCATCGCCCATGGCGCAACAGCACGATAGCTATGGCAACTTTGGTTCCTTTGGGCAGGCCTCGGGGCAATCCTTTGGTCAGGCCTCGGGTCAGAGCGATTCCCACGAGGTAATCGATGAGGAAGGGCTGCGCAACTGGTCCGAGAACCTGGACCCTGATGACTTCGGTCCCCGCGGCGGCGATGATAATTCGCAGGGTGGAAAATAGGTGGCGGTATTTTTCGCCCGCCTGGTCATAGCGGGTATTTCTGGTGCGCTGACCTTTACCGCCGTTGAGCCTCGCGGCTGGTGGTGGGGCGCGATTATAGGCATCGCCCTGCTGTATGTGAGCCTGATGCCGTGGCGTGGGCGACAGGTGCGCGGGGCTACAGGTGCCCTCTTGGCGGTAACGCACGGCTTGGTCTTGTACCTGCTGAGCCTGCCGTGGATTGGCGAGTTGGTAGGGACCGTGCCCTATGCGGCGCTTTCTATCTGGCTTTCGGTCTATGCCATCCTTTTAGGCATCTTTGGGGCCGCGGTGGCGCGATGGCGATATGGATTTCTGGTCTTTCCCTTCGTATACCTCGCCGTTGAGGTCCTGCGTTCCTCTGTGCCCTTTGGCGGTTTCCCTTGGGTCAAACTGGCGTGGGGGCAAATTGAAGGGCCCTTAGCCAACCTAGCCCCGTGGGGTGGGACCTCGATGATCACGGTGGCAACGGCATTGTGCGCCTGCGGTCTGGCCGGCTTGTTGCTGCGCGGCGGGCGGGTAAAGATAGCCGCTGGCGCCGCGCTTATTCTCCCGCTCATTGCGGGACTCGCGGCTGGGCGCGGCATCGATCCCGCAGATACCAAGGTGGGCGATACCAAGGTGGCCGCGATCCAAGGCAACGTTCCGCGCAGTGGTTTGGATTTCGCCGGGCAACGGCGGGCGGTGCTGAATAACCACGTCCAAGAAACGGAGAAGCTAGCCCGCCGCGAAGACGATATAGATCTGGTGATCTGGCCGGAAAACTCTTCCGATATCGATCCTTTCCGTGACGGCGAGGCGGCCCAGGCCATTAGCGGGGCCGTCGATGCCATTGACGCTCCAGTGCTGGTTGGCACCGCCACCCGCGATGAGGTGGGCGCGCGCAATACCATGCAAGTCTTTACTCCCGGCCACGGCGTGGGCGACCATCACTATAAGAAGTACCTGCAGCCATTCGGTGAGACCATGCCTATGCGGGACTTCTTCGCGCATTTTTCGGACTACGTCGACCTTGCCGGGGATTTTAAGGCAGGGGATGGGCCTGGTGTGGTCTCCATGAATTCCGTCGCGGTAGGTGTGGCGACCTGTTATGAGGTCTCCTTCGATAACGCCTTCCACGAATCCATCAAAAACGGCGCGCAGATTCTCACGACGCCTACCAATAACGCCACGTTCGGCTTTTCCGATATGACGTACCAGCAACTGGCCATGAGCAGGCTGCGCGCGCTCGAAACCGACCGCGCCGTCGTGGTCGCAGCCACCTCTGGGGTCTCGGCACTCGTTCACCCAGACGGCAGCGTAAGCCAATCCTCGGAGCTCTTTGAGCCCGCGGCACTGGTAGAAAGCCTGCCGCTGAAAACCGGTGAAACATTTTCGGTGCGCTACGGTTCGCTCATGCAGTGGCTGATGGTTATTATTGGTACCGTCTGCGCACTCATTGCTGTGCGTACCAACCGATTGGGTCGTACACCTCGCGGTGTCGGCGCTAAAGAAAAGTAGGAGCATTAATTACTGTGAGCACTCTTGATTCTGCGACGCTGGTTATCATCCCAACGTATAACGAGATTGAAAATCTTCCCTTGATTACCGGCCGCGTCCGCGAGGCGCTGCCAGAGGTTCACATCCTCGTTGTGGATGATAATTCCCCCGACGGCACCGGCGAGAAGGCCGATGCTTTCGCAGCAGAAGATGACCACATTCACGTGTTGCACCGCGAGGGCAAGGGCGGCCTCTTGGGCGCTTATATCGCCGGCTTCGAGTGGGGCTTGGAGCGCGATTACCAGGTCCTTTGTGAAATGGATGCTGATGGCTCCCACGCCCCAGAGCAGCTGCATCTGCTGCTGGAGGAGATTGACAACGGCGCGGACCTCGTCATCGGCTCCCGCTATGTGCCAGGCGGCGAGACCGTCAACTGGCCGGCATCTCGCGAATACCTGTCCCGCTTGGGCAACCTGTACATCTCCTTCGCGCTTGGAACCGACCTGTCCGATATGACCGCCGGCTACCGCGCTTTCCGCCGCGAGCTGTTGGAAGACATCGACTTTGACGAGCTGTCCAAGGCCGGCTACATCTTCCAGGTGGACTTGGCCTTCCGCGCGGTCAAGGCTGGATACGATATCCGCGAGGTACCCATCACCTTCACCGAGCGCGAGTACGGCGAATCCAAGCTGGATGGTTCCTTTGTCAAGGATTCCCTCTTCGAGGTAACCAAGTGGGGCGTGGCCCACCGCGCGGAGCAGGTGAAGGATTTTGCCGGCGAGGTGTCCAAGCTGGCGGACCACGAGGTCAAATACGGCTCCGTTCACAATGCCGGCCAGAAGGCCCGCAACGGTGTGGGCTGGGCCACCAACTTGGCCAATGAGCTGGGATACTTGGTCAAGCACCAGGTGGGCCAGCTGACTAAGAAGAAGTAATCTAAGCAGCAGAAAGCCCGTACCCCGTGCCAATATGGCAGCCGGGGTACGGGCTTTAATTAATACCGCTTGAGCCTTTAAGACTTCTTCTGCTGTTCCTGCTCCTTGAGGAGGCGAGCAGCGGTCCGACGGCGGGAGCGCAGGTGGTTAATGCGCTCTTCCAAAAGCTCATCGAGCTCCTCGATGGAGCGACGCTCCCGCAGCATATCCCAGTGGGTGCGCGGTGGCTTGATGGGCTTAGCTTCCACGCCTTCGCCCTCTACGAGGTGGCCCAGTTTGCCATTCTTGCACATCCATTCTTCAGGGATTTCTGCCTCATGTGCAAAGGGCACCTCATAAATCTCACCATCATCCGTGCGGTATTTCACCATCTGACGCGGTGCGAGGTCGTGGTCGCGGTCAGTTTCGTAGCTGACTGCACCCATACGGCTGCCACGGAGTACGCGATCTGCCATGCAACATCATCCTTTTCAAAGAGATCCCTGATTGACGGCGATAGTTTCGCCTAAGAGCTATTTATTATAACGAACACCCAGGCGGTATTGTTCCCAGCCCGCCGTTTAATGGACTAAAGTGTATCGAGTGATCCGTACAGCTAGTCGTGAAAGCAATGTCGGTTCCTGCCAATGGTGTGGAAAGGATATTGACCAAGGCGGTAGGGGACGACCACGTAAGTTTTGCAGCGCCTCGTGCAAACAGCGTGCCTATGAACAAAGAAACAATGTCAGTGGCACGGATATTCCTGCCGATGCAGTAATCTTAAGCCCAGATAAAGTGCAAGGTTTGCGCGACGGCCTTTTTGAATTGCGGTGTTCCGCAGAAGACATTAATACCGCCGCGGAAGAAGGCGCGAGCGCGGAAGAGCTTTCCAGTCTGTGTGAGGAGCTTGTTTCGCTGGCTCGGCGTTTAGAAGGACTTCGATAGTAGATGAAAAAGCTTTTTTATAACCGGAAACTCGTTGTTTCCATTTTCGTGGTTTTAATCCTCGTGCTTACCGCCGTAGCGATCGGCCCGATTGTGTACTCGCTTTTCAAAAGCGGCGGCGTCAAGACGGAGCCCGTGACTGCCGATGGCGCCAAGGCAGCCTCAACGCCGCTCGACGGTTCCTGGTCAGTGGCCAAGGGTCGCGCCGATAACCACACCTCGGTGGGCTTTACCTTCGACGAGGTTCTGCCTGCGGAGAGGACGTCCACCTCCGGATCGACCACGGAGGTCACCGGTCAGGCGGAGATTTCCGATTCCACGCTGGAATCCGCCACCATCACGGTGAATATGGATGCCCTCACCACGGACAAGAAGGTCCGCGACCAAAACATGAAGTCCAAGCTCTTTAAGACCTCAGACTTCCCAGAGTCTTCCTTCACGCTTACCAAGCCCGCCTCGCTTGCCGATGTCCCCGAAGACGGCACCATCGGCTCCGTCAAGCTCACCGGTGACCTTACGATCAAGGACAAGACGCAGGAAATCACCCATGAGTTCGATGTTCTGCGTGACGGTGATGATATCGTCATTGGCGGCGACGTTCCGATTAACCGCCTGGACTACAACGTGGAGACGCCTGACATGCTGGCGGCTAAGGTCGCCGAGGACGGCGAGATCAACCTGCGCATCTCCTTAAACAAGGACTAAACCGTGAATTCTCGACGCTTAATTTCCGCCCTGTGGGTCCGCCTCGTAGTCGTCATAGTTTTCTCGATTTTCGTCGCGGTCCAGCAGATGTGGATTGTCACTGCGGTTGCAGCATTGCTGGCGGTATTAACCATCTGGCAGCTATGGAGCACCTATAAAAACCAATAGAGGACCAAGGCTTCACCCCTTTGATTAACGTCACTGTGACTAAATGCCAGGGTATAAGTGTCCCTGGCGCAGCGGCAGGAAAGTCCAGCTATCGGCACCCGCACGCACAATCGGGCGTTTGGGCCGTTGGGACTGTTCGCTAGACACCCCAGGCAAGCCCAGGCGGATTCGAAAGGCTGGCTCGCTTCAGGTATTCCAAAGGCGTCTCGGCAAAGTCTGGGCCAACTTATCCGCGGAACCTTCAAGCCTTAGCACGCCGCATCCAAAACAAGCGGGGCGGTCAACGCTCCGGACCGAACCGCGAACACGGCAGTCAGCATCGCACGCAATCCATACACGCTCAAGCCGCCCCAGCTTAACCTGCAGAACTCCATAATTGTCCGATAATGTACATTATGTCATTTTAGATCCGTGGAAGTCCCTCCCATCGTGCCGAGGCCCGTCAAATAAGAATGTTCAAGCCACTCACAGCGCAAAATGTTCCAAATTGACAAATAGTGCCCTCCAAAAGCCCTAAATTGGCCCACTATTTGTCAAAACGCATCAAAGCATCCACATCCCGCCCGAACCCAAGCACCCAAGCACCACATACACCAAACGTGCAACGCCCAAGGCCAACACATATGCTGGAGCTCATGACTATTCAACGCGTTGTTAAAAAGCCTTCCCGCGCCGCCCTGTTCCTGGTCTTGGATATTGCGGAAGGCGGCGAGCAAGCCACTCGGGACATGCTCTCCGCTTTTAGCGATACCTTCAAGTCCGTCAATTTCCGCCACAATGAGGGCGAGCTGTATACGGTCGTCGGCATCGGCGCGTCCATGTGGCCGCGCCTTACCAGCGCTCCCCGCCCGGACAAGCTCAAGGAGTTCGAGGCGCTCGAGGGCACTTACAAGGCACCTTCCACGCCCGGCGATATCCTGCTGCATTTCCGCGCGAATACCTATGACCTCTGCCACGAGATGGCGCGCCAGGTCCTGCGCCAGCTGGGCGATGCCGCCACCGTCATCGATGAGACCCAGGGCTTCAAGTACTTGGACCAGCGCGACCTCCTAGGCTTTGTGGATGGCACCGCCAATCCCCTCCCCGAGGAAGCTCTAGAGACAGTGCTGCTTGCCGATGACGCCGATTATCCCCGCGGCTCCTACGTCACCGTGCAAAAGTACACCCATGACCTCAATAAATGGAGCGGCATCAGCACCGAAGAGCAAGAACGCGTTATCGGGCGCACCAAGGCCGATGACGTGGAGCTCGATGAGGATACGCAGCCCTCCAATTCCCACGTGGCCCTCAATGACCTTGAGGAAGATATCTACCGCGAGAATATGGTTTTCGGTTCCTTTGCCGCAGGTGAGATGGGCACGTACTTCATCGGCTATGCCAAAGACCCAGAAGATATCAACGAGCGTTTGCGCAATATGTTTATCGGCGATCCGGAAGGCAATTACGACCGGATCCTGGACTTCTCCACGGCCCTGACCGGTACGAACTTTTTCGTCCCGAGCGTTGACTTGCTAGACGAATTCGACGAGCTTCCGCAATAAAAATCCTAACGCCGCCCGCCGCGATTGCGGTGGGTTAGGCCAAATTGGACGGAGTCTATCATCCCTAGGGTCATGAGCGCCTCGCGAAGTGCGAATTGGAAGGTCCATAACCTGCGGAAAACCGGATCAAAGCCGGCAGCGGCGGCCTCGCGCAGGTGCCCATCGAAAAAGGAACGTTGTTGACGCAGGGACTCAATATAGTGGCTACCCACGTGCGTTTCGGACACGATGCGCAGGTGAGAGTTCTTATCCACGAGCCGGTGCACATCCATGGTCAGCGGGTAGTCGAGGCCGGGCCAGATATAGGCCCGCATGGCTTGCAGGGAAGCTCGTGCCGCGTCCGACATGGATTCGGTGGCCACGGTGGATTGAAAAGCCGCCCGCCCGTTTGCGGTAAGGAAGCGATCGAGGACCCGGATATAGGCCTTGCGCTCTCGCGGGCTTAATTGCTCGAACTTTTCCACGCTGATAATCGCGTCGTAGTGCCCGCGCCACTGTTTGGGGCTCGGAACGGAATCCGGAATCCGCTCTACGTGGATAGAGTCTTCCGTTCCGGCAAAGACAAGCGCCTCGCGCATCTGGGTAATTTGTTCAACATCGCTGGTCAGGACGTCTACTGTGGCGCGGCGCTTGGTAGCGCGTATCGCGGCCTGCATTCCGGCCGCGGGATAGACCAGAAGGTGGGTACCGGCGCCGGTGCGGGTGGCATCGAGAAGCCAATCTGCCGCCCTGCGCTGCGCCTCCCCCAAGTCATCTCGGTCCACGTTGGTGGGCTCGCTGACGGTGGTGACATCGACAAAGTGGCTCTTCGGCTCCCTGCCGCCGGCTTTCGGGCTAAAGCTTTCGACCGTTTCCCGGATCGTCGTCGGCACGCCGCTGGAGAAAACCCCGCCGACGTGGCTCAACCCATCGCCGGCATAGAGGCGCACCAGATCGAGCGGCAGCTCCCCTGGCTCAGAATCGCGGACGCTTAGTCCCTGCGGCTTTGGGAGGTATCCCACCTGTAGGAGCTTGCCCAAAACCTTTACCAATTGGGCGGAGGATTCGACGGTCCACTCGCCTGCCATGTAGCTTTCGGCAAAGCCTAACCATCCGGTAGCGGCGATCCGCTCGAAGAGCGCATCGTGGCCTACCTTCAAATCGGGGCCGCCCGCCGCATCGAGTTCGAGCTCCAAGCCGGCATTATCGCAGGCCTTGGCAAATTCCGCCTCGGCCCGGCGGGATTTTAGAGTCGCCCAGCGCTGCGATGGCACGGTCGCGATATTGGGCCATGCCTCCGCGTCGATGGAGCGTAAATGCTCGGGGGTGGAAAAACTCATGGTTTGGGGAGCGCTCCTGGGTGCAAGGGGTCACGGTGTGGGCTAATTTTAGCCAGTTTCTGAGCGGTTTCGGTCAAGACGCTCCGCAGGAAAGGAAACCCGAAACGCATGTAAATGGGTATCAAGTATGCACGTTATGTGACGAGCGTTTACACTATACGGGTACTTAAATTAAGCTTTCTCGAGGAAGGTCGCATTAATTCCATGACTGATACCCCTTATCGTCCAAACGGAAGCCGTCACCACGTTGTCGTGGTTGGCGGTGGATTCGGCGGTCTTAACACTGTGAAGAAGTTGAAGAACGCCGATGTTGAGATCACCCTCATCGATAAGAAGAACCACCACCTGTTCCAGCCGATGCTCTACCAGGTGGCAACCGGCATGATTTCCGCAGGTGAGGTTGCTCCCTCAACCCGCCAGCTCCTGCGCAACCAGGATAATGTGGACTTTGTCAACGGCAACGTAACCGACATTAACTTGGAAGACCAGACGGTTACGGCCGAGCTCGATGATTTTTCGCGCACCTACTCCTATGACTCTCTCGTCGTCGCCGCTGGTTCCAGCCAGTCGTACTTTGGCAATGACCACTTTGCGGAGTTTGCACCTGGCATGAAGACCTTGGATGATGCCTTGGAGCTGCGTTCCCGCATCATTTCGGCCTTCGAAAAAGCTGAGCTTACCGATGACCCCGCTGAGCGCGAGCGCCTCCTCACCTTCATCATCGTTGGCGCCGGCCCGACCGGTGTGGAGCTCACCGGCCAGATTGCTGAGTTGGCTAACCGCACGCTTAGCGATGTCTACTCCACCTACGGCACCTCCGCCGCTAAGATTTACCTGCTGGACGGCGCGCCACAGGTACTCCCACCGTTTGGCAAGCGCCTGGGCCGCCGTGCCCAGCGCACCCTGGAGAAGGAAGGCGTCAATGTTCGCCTGAACGCCATGGTGACCGATGTCAACGAAAACTCCGTGACCTACAAGAACATGAAGACCGACGAAGAGGTCACCCTGGAGGGCGCAACCAAGATCTGGTCCGCCGGTGTTGCTGCTTCCCCGCTGGGCAAGATGGTCGCTGACCAGGCCGGCGTCGAGGCTGACCGCGCCGGCCGCGTGTCCGTCAACGATGACATGACCGTTGGTGACTTCAACAACGTCTACATCATCGGTGACATGATGTCCCTGAACCGCCTGCCGGGCTTGGCACAGGTGGCCATCCAGGGCGGCGAGCACGTCGCCAAGCTCATCGAGACCAAGGTGGACGAGGAGTCCACCGCCGATGAAAAGGAACCTTTCGAGTACTTCGACAAGGGCTCCATGGCCATCGTGACTCGCTTCAATGCCGTCGTGAAGCTGGGCAAGACCGAGTTCTCCGGCTTCCCAGGCTGGTTGGCTTGGTTGGCACTGCACTTGACCTACGTCGTTGGCCTGCGCAGCCGCTTGGCCGTATTGGTCAACTGGGCAGCTAATATCCTCTCCCGCAACCGAGGCAACCTGGAAATTACTACCCAGCAGCGCATTGCCCGCAACCTCATCGACGAGGCAGAAGAAGAAAAGAACTAAACTTTCTTCGGCACCGGCCGCCGGCCCACTCCCCTCCTGCGGGGCTGTGGGCGGCGGCTTTTGCGGTTTTCGTTCCTATTTTCCCATTTTTGTTAGGCTTGGACATTACAACATGGGGTGCCACGCACCGTGGCTGAGAAAAACCCATCGAACCTGCACTTAGTTAGAACTAGCGAAGGGATTGTTGTGGACTTATCATTTCTGCGTGCCCACGATGCGGTGCGCGAAACCGCTCCACTTATTCAGTGCTTGACCAATAAGGTCGTCAGCAATATCTCTGCCAATGCACTATTGGCTATCGGTGCCAGCCCAGCCATGGTCGATACTCCGGAAGAGTCGCAAGAATTTGCGAAGATCGCCAGCGGCGTGCTCATCAATTGCGGCACGCCGAATTCCGAGCAATACTCAGGCATGCGTGAGGCAATCGCCGGTGCGACCGCGGCCGGAACCCCGTGGGTCCTTGACCCCGTCGGTGCGGGCGGGCTGGAAAAGCGCACCGAGTTCATGCATGAAGTCTTGCCGCAGGGCCCGACTGCGATTCGCGGCAACGCCTCCGAAATCATCGCCTTGGCTGGAACCGGAGCCGGCGGGCGCGGCGTGGAATCCACCGATGGCGTGGAGGCCGCGCTGGAACCAGCACTCAAACTTTCCCGCGAAACTGAGGCCGTCATCGGCGTATCTGGCCCCACGGATCTCATCGTGCAGGCTGGCGAAACGCCGCGTGCGGTAAGCCTCGAGTCTGGGCACCCGATGCTGCAAAACGTCATCGGAACGGGGTGTTCGATAGGCGCCATCTGCGCGGCTTACCTGGCAGCGTGGGAGGATCCATTCGCGGCTATCATCGCCGCGCATGCGCATGTCGGGGCCGCGGGCAGCGTTGCCGCGGAGAAATCTATTGCGCCTGGCTCCTTTGCGGTTGCTTGGCTCGATGCGCTGCATGAGCTCACCACTGATGCCATCGAAGAGCGCATCTCTGCCTCCGAGGTCGCGGACGTTGCGGGGCTAGCATGAACATCGATTGGACGCTGTATCTCATCACCGACCCAGACCTCGCCGGCGGGCGGGACCAGGTCGTTCCCATCGTGCAAGAGGCGGTGCGTGGCGGGGCGACCGTCGTGCAATTGCGCGATAAAGATGCCAGCGACGAGGAGGTCGAGGCTACCGCCCGCGAGCTTCTGGAGGTCTTGGGCGACGTCCCGCTCTTTATCAATGACCGCGCCGAGGTCGCGGCCAGGGTAGGCTGCCACCTGCACATTGGCCAAGACGATATGGACTTATCCCAAGCCCGTGCTCTGCTCGGTCCCGATAAGCTCATCGGGCTTTCGGTGGGAACGCAGCAGGAATTGGACGCCATCGATCCGCAGCAAGCCCCCGACGTCATTGGCATTGGCCCGGTTCACTCGACAGCGACCAAGAAGAATGCACCCGCGGGAATCGGCGCTGAGGCCGCCAGGCGCCTTGCCACCGCGGCGCGCGAACGCGGCCTCGAGTCCGTCGCCATCGGCGGCATCAAGGCACACAATGCCCACGAACTTTCCGGAAGCGAATTCGCAGGGATTTGCGTGGTCAGCGACATCATGGCTGCCGATGACCCGGCAGCCGCAGCACACAACCTAAAGGAGGCCTACCGTGGCTAAAGGAACCTATCCCCGTATTCTTTCGATTGCTGGAACCGATCCCACAGGCGGAGCCGGCATCCAGGCCGATCTGAAGTCCATCGCCGCCGCGGGCGGGTATGGAATGAGCGTGGTCACCGCGCTGGTGGCCCAGAATACCCAGGGCGTGCGCAGCGTCCACGTCCCGCCGCTGGATTTCCTCCAGGAGCAGCTTGATTCGGTCCGCGAGGACGTAGACATCGACGCCATCAAGATCGGCATGCTTGCCGATGCCAACATCACCGACCTCGTGGCCACCTTCCTCGACCACATTGACCCGTCCGTCCCTGTGGTCTTGGACCCGGTTATGGTGGCCACCAGCGGCGACCGCCTCTTGGCCCCCGAGGCGGAAAAGGCGGTGCGCGATCTGTGCTCCCGCGCTGATGTCATCACGCCCAACCTCAAGGAGCTGGCCGTACTCACGCAGACGGAGGAAGCCAAGGATTTGGACCACGCCATCGAAGTGGCGCAGGCATGGGCTGCGGAGGCGGATACTGCGGTCATCGTCAAGGGCGGGCACCTTGACTCGGCGATTGCAGATAATGCAGTGGTCACCCCAGATGGAAAGGTGCACCGCGTGGAATCGGCTCGAGTGCAGACCAAGAATACCCATGGCACGGGCTGCTCCCTCTCCTCTGCCCTCGCAACGCGGCTCGGTGCCGGCGATGATGCCGCAACCGCCCTCGAATGGTCGACGGATTGGCTGCACGAGGCGATTGCCAATGCGGATGCGCTGGCCGTCGGCAAGGGCAGCGGGCCGGTAGACCACCTGCACCGCTCGCAACGCTTGATGCGGGCGGCGTCCTCGGTACCGCTTCCTCACCTGGCTGGGCCTTTGGACGAGGTAGAAAATCCAGACCAGCCGCGGGTTGCGGCCGCTGGCCCGTACACGCAGCGCCTGTGGAATATCGCGGCGGAACACTGGGAGGAGGTAAAGGCACTCCCCTTTATTCAGAAGCTGGGTTCCGGTGCACTCGCCAACGATGCTTTCAGCTTCTACCTCGATCAGGATTCGCAATACTTGGCGGCCTACTCCAAGGCCCTGGCTCGCCTCGCCAGCCAAGCGCCGGATACCGCACAGCAATTGCACTGGGCGCAAGGCGCCTATGAGTGCCTCGCGGAGGAGGCTGAGCTGCACCGCGGGTGGTTGAAGGATTCTGCTACTACCACGCCATCGCGGGTCACTAGCGCCTACACGGATTTCCTCATCCGCTCTACGCATACGGACGACTACGCCGTCGGCATCGCGGCCGTACTTCCCTGCTACTGGCTGTATGCAGAGGTGGGCTTGCACCTGGCGGAATTCGACTCGCCCGATCACCCCTACCATGCCTGGTTGGAGGTCTACGGCGGCGAAGATTTCCTCGCCGGGGTGCGCGAGAGCATCAAGATTGTGGAGGAAACCCTGGAGAAGGCGGATGAGGCCACTCGGACCCGCGCCGAGCGCGCCTTTATCAGCGCCAGCATCCACGAGGTCGATTTCTTCGACCAAGCGGACCGGCGCTTTTAAGGCCTTAGGCCAAGAGGTCCGCACCAGGCCTAGATAGCACGGCGACCAAGAAGGTGGAATGCTCCGAAAATAGCTTCATGTCCCAGGAAGAAAACGTGAAGTCAATGCGGTAGCCCACCTTCTGCGCCATATCGAGGAAGTCCTGGAAGTCCCATCCGCGGCCTTCCCCAAAGCCGGTGACGAAGCGCCCGCCGGGGGTCAGCGAGTTAAAAATATTTCGCAGGGCTTTCTCGCGGCCGTCCACGGCCAAAAAGCCCATGACGTTTCCCGCAGAAACGGCGAGGTCAAAGGGGCCTTCGGGAACCTCTTCCGTGCACAGGTCCCCAACGAACCACTCGCCGTCGGGGAAGTCATGTTCGGCATGCTCGATCAAAATGGGGTCCACGTCAATGCCCACCACGCTGTGACCGCGGCGCAGCAATTCCCCACCGACGCGGCCGGTTCCACAACCGGCGTCGAGGATGGTGGAATTGCGCTCCACCATGGCATCGACAAGCCGGGCCTCCCCATGAATGTCTTTGCCCTGCGCCTCCAGCATCTTCCATTTGCGGGCGAAATTATGGGAGTGGGCGGGATTGGCTTCGGTAACTTCTTTCCACGTAGGCATAGATTCGATTATATTACTCACCGTCGGTGTAAGCTTTACCCGCTGCGTAAAACGTGGACCGTTTTACTACTTGATTGCGTTACTATCCGCACTACCGTGCAAAGGAGGCTGAAACGATGCCGTCCGTACCCACGCCCTTTAGGGGCCGAAAGAAATCCACGCCTCCTAGTCAGCCCTCCTTCCCACCGGTTCCCGCGGAGCGCGCCATTGAGCACTGCCGCGTCTTCGTCGATGGTGAGGCCCTACCCGGCGAGTATTCCGCACATTCCGCCCTGGAAACCGTGGCGGAATATGGCCGCGGGTTTGTCTGGGTTGGCCTGCATGAGCCTTATGAATCTCAGATGACGAAGATCGCCTCACAATTTGGCATCCACGAGCTCATCGTGGAAGACGCCGTTATGGCCCACCAGCGCCCTAAGCTAGAGCGCTACGATGACCAGCTTTTTGTGGTGGCCCGCTCGGTGAATTACCGCGACCACGATGAGGTGCAAGATAAGCGCCAGATCATTTCGACGGGCGAAATCCAGATGATCATGGGCTCTAACTTCATCATTACCGTCCGCCACGGTGCAAAGCTGCCTAACTTGGCGTACACAGTCGAAGACGAGCAGGACTTGGTGGAGCTCGGCCCCGTCGCCATGGCCTGGAAGATCCTGGACATGATGGTGGACCGCTACTCCGAGGTCGCCCGCCTGATTAGCGATGAAGTCGATGAACTCGAAGAGGAAATCTTTACCCCTAACCTCAAATTCGACGTCGACCGCATTTATATGTTCAAGCGCGAAGTCTTGGAGATGAAGCACGCCATTTACCCGCTCTCTGCGGCATTAAAGGCGATGGTCTCGGATCACAAGGATCTCATCTCTAAGCAGATCCGGTCATACCTGCGCGATGTCTACGACCACGAGCTCGTGGTCAATGACTTGGTGGCCAGCTTCGATGAACGCTTGACCTCGCTTATTGATGCCTCTGTGGCCAAGGTCACTATGCAGCAAAACTCCGATATGCGCACGATCTCCGCCGTCGTCGGTATGTGGGCAGCGCCGACGCTAGTCGCCGGAATTTACGGCATGAACTTCGATATCATGCCGGAGCTGCACTGGGCCTTTGGCTATCCCATGGCAATAATCATCATGGTGGCTGTCGTCGGCGGCCTGTGGGCGTGGTTCCGGAAAAACCACTGGCTCTAGCCCTAGCTTCGTTCAGCCAGAATCATGGTGCGCAGCGTGGTGCGTGCAATGAGTGTGTCTCCTTGGCGCATTTCTACGCTCCACACGTGGGTGCGCGTGCCCAATTGAATGGGGGTGGCCACGGCTTCTAGCTCGCCCTCCCCCGTCGCCCTGATGAAGTCCGTGGAGTTATTGACCCCCATCGCTGGGGCATCGGCAGCCGCGACGCTGGCAAGGGAGGCCACCGTTTCCGCGATGGTGCAATATAGCCCGCCATTGGCCACGCCCCACGGCTGGTGATGCTGTGGAGTCACGGTAAGGCGCGCGCGGGCCTCGGATGGGCCCACGCGGTCGAAGGTAAGGCCGATGAACTCAGCAAGCCCGCCGTTGACCGAATTTAGTTCCTCCAGCTCTTCCTCGTTGAGCAGGCGCGTGTGCGCGGTATGAAGTAAGTCATTGAGTATCTGGGTATCTGACATAGTCTTTAAGCTTAGCCGCCAGCGCGGCGAAAGCGCGGCGGTGACGTAGGATAGGCACCATGACTGAAAAGAACGAACTCGCGCACATTGGTGTTGTCGGCCTGGCGGTAATGGGCTCTAACCTCGCCCGCAACTTTGCCCGCAATGGCAATACCGTCGCCGTCTATAATCGCAGCCCGGAAAAGACCCACGCCCTCATTGAGGCCCACGGCGACGAAGGAAACTTTATCCCTTCCGAATCCATCGCGGATTTCGTCGCTTCCCTGGAGCGCCCCCGCAAGGCCATCATCATGGTGCAGGCGGGCAAGGCCACCGATGCGGTCATTGATCAGCTTGCCGATGCCATGGATGACGGCGATATCATCATCGATGGCGGCAACGCGCTGTTTACGGATACCATTCGCCGCGAAAAGGAAGTGGCCGAGCGCGGCAAGCACTTCGTAGGCGCGGGCATTTCCGGCGGCGAGGAAGGCGCCCTGAATGGCCCGTCCATCATGCCCGGTGGGCCTGCTGAGTCCTGGGAGACCTTAGGCCCCATCCTGGAGTCCATCGCCGCCGAGGTAGATGGCACCCCGTGCGTGACCCACATCGGCCCGGATGGCGCCGGCCACTTTGTCAAAATGGTCCACAATGGCATCGAGTACGCTGATATGCAGGTCATCGGCGAGGCCTACCAGCTGCTGCGCTACGGCGCGGGTCTGGAGCCGGCCGAAATCGCGGAGATTTTCAAGGAATGGAACTCCGGCGACCTGGATTCCTATCTCATTGAGATTACCGCCGAGGTACTCGCCCAGAAGGATCCGGACACGGGCGCCCCGCTTGTCGATGTCATCTTGGACGCCGCCGGCCAGAAAGGTACCGGCCGCTGGACCGCGATCAATGGCCTCGAATTGGGCGTGCCGATTACCGGCATTGCCGAGTCCGTCTTTGCCCGCGCACTGTCTTCTTCTAGCCAGCAGCGCGCCGCCGCGCAGGAGGGCCAGCTTCCGGCAGGCACGAACGCGGACTTCGACATCGACAAGGATGCCTTCATCGAAGACGTTCGCCGCGCCCTCTATGCCGCCAAGCTCATCGCCTACTCCCAGGGCTTCGATGAGATCAAGGCCGGTTCAGCCGAATTCGGCTGGGATGTCGATCCGCGCGATCTGGCCACCATCTGGCGCGGCGGCTGCATCATCCGCGCCAAGTTCTTAGACCGCATCCGCGAGGCATTTGATAATAATCCAGAACTTCCCGCCCTCATCCTGGATCCCTACTTCAAGGGCGAGCTGGAAGACCTCATCGAACCGTGGCGCCGCGTCGTCGTCGCGGCAAGCCAGATGGGCCTGCCCGCCCCGGTCTTTGCCTCTTCGCTGTCCTACTACGATAGCCTGCGCGCCACGCGCCTGCCCGCCGCCCTTATTCAGGGCCAGCGCGATTTCTTTGGTGCACACACCTTCAAGCGCACCGATAAGCCCGGCACCTTCCACGTCGAGTGGTCCGGCGACCGCAGCCTGACGCAGGTGGACTAAGTACTGCAAATAAAAAGGGGAGGACCTGCACGGTGCAGGTCCTCCCCTTTTTTAGTACCTGGTGTTAGACCAAGCCGAGCCACGACCAATAGGTGGCAGACAGCAGCAGGATAAGCAGGTACCCGACGATGGTCAGCGGGATACCAGAACGAAGGAATTGCTTGGTGCTAAAGGCACCGGTGCCATAGGCCAGCATGTTCTGCGGCGCCGAGACGGGCAGCAAGAATCCGAAGCAGATGACGAACTGCTGGATGACCACGAAGCCGATGCCGCCGTTGGGAACATCCAGCGTGGCGGCCAAGGCAATAAAGACCGGGATGAGCGCGGAGGCCAGCGACGTAGCCGAGGCAAAGCCCAAGTGGATCAGGATATTAAACAGCGATACCAGCGCAATCGTTGCGAGAATCGGCAGCGAGTCTAGGCCCATTAACCCAAAGGTCTTTTCTGAAAGCCACGTTGCGGCGCCCGTATCCAGCAGGAACGAGCCGAGGGAAATGCCGATGGCAAAGACGATGAGGGTACCCCAGCTCACGGACTTTTGTGCCTCTGGCCAGGTAAATACGCCGATCTTGGGCAGCAGCATCAAGGCGACGGCCACCGCGGTAATGACGGCCGAGCTAATCGGGTGCAGTAGTCCCTCCGTGGCCCAGAAAAAGAGCAGGAGGAGGGAAAACCCGATAAGCCTTTTCTCTTCCGGTGAGGTGGGCCCGAGGTCCTCTAGCTGCTTGGCGATGAGCTCCTTTCCTCCCTCAATGCGTTCCGTTTCCGGTTTGATGACGGCGCGCATGATGAAGTACAGCGCAACGGACATCAGGATGGACCAGGGTGCGGCCCAGATAAACCACTGCCCCCAGGAGACCGACTGCCCCATTTGATCCTCAATAAATCCCACCGCCACGAGGTTTTGGGCGGCTGCGGTTTTAATGCCCACGTTCCAGATCGATACGGCCTGCGCTGCGGTAATGACGAGTAAGGCGCCCAACTTCGACTCATAGGATAGGCCGAAGGCGGCCACCATACCGAGCAAGATGGGCACCACGGCGCCCGCACGCGCGGTGGCAGAGGGAACGAAGAAGGCCAAGATGATGGCGATCGCGATGGCGCCGATAACGATGTGGGAGGTCTTCTCCCCCGCGATCTTCAGCACGTACAGCGCAATCCGTTTATGCAGGCCCGTAGCCTGCATCGCTCCGGCCAAGATTAGCGCCGCGGCCACAAGCGCTACCGCAGACGAGGAAAATCCTGCCATCGCGACCTTGAGGGCGTTGGAGGTGCCGTAGATACCATCGGATTCTGGATCCGGCCCGAGCCCCAAAAGTAGGGAGATAAGGCCGACGATCAGCAAGGCGCTCACCGGATAGCTCACGGCCTCGGTCACCCACATGATCACCGCAAAGGCCAGCATGCCTAGGGCCACTTTAGCGGGCCAGTCGAGTCCCGGAATCGGGATAAGTAAGACGACCGCTAGGGCCAGGAAGGCCAGCGCGAACCACACGGCATCAAGGTGAAATTTCTCCTTCTTCGTGGGTTCTGTAGATTCCTGCGGCGAGGAGTGGGAAGAAGAACTGGCTGCGGTTGCTTGTGCTTGAGCCATGGAGACGACTCCTTAACAGTTCGGTGTGGCCCTTGGAGGGGGGCCGGTGAGTGGAGGAATAAATCTTGCGTGCTTCCCAGCACCACCTTCCACGTTAGGTAATAACCAGTGAAATACCTAAAGTAGGGACCTATTTTTGCTATGGGATTTCTCACTTGTACGGTGGTCCACCAATCGTGCGCTGCCCGATGCAGGATTTTGCGCACCCACCGGTTAGAATTGCCCAACGATGACTACTTTTGCCGAACTCGGCTTACCTCAGCGCGTGGTTCACGTTCTACACAACCAAGGAATCACGGAAGCATTTCCCATCCAAGCCGCAGCCATCCCGGATGTACTCGCAGGCAAAGACGTACTTGGCCGCGGGCCTACCGGTTCCGGAAAGACCTTTACCTTTGGGCTTCCCACATTGGCCCGATTGGCTGGCTCGGGCGCCTCTACCCCGGGCCAGCCCCGCGCGGTCGTGCTCGCCCCCACCCGCGAGTTAGCGACGCAGATCCAGCAACGCCTCGATGAACCCGCCGCCGCATTAGGGCTGCGCGTTCTCGCGGTGGTCGGCGGCGTCAATATCAACCACCACATCCGCTCTCTGGCGCGTCCAGTGGACCTCTTAGTCGCCACACCTGGTCGCGCTCAGGATCTCATCGCACAAGGCAAGTTGTCCTTTGACAAGGTACAGATCACTACCTTGGATGAGGCAGACCAGATGGCCGATATGGGGTTTCTTCCCCAGGTGCGCAAGCTTTTAAACTACACCCCACCCACCGGTCAGCGGCTGCTTTTTTCTGCGACCCTCGATGGGGATGTTAATAAGCTGGTCGAGCAATTCCTGCACGATCCCGTGATCCACTCCACTGCTCCAGTTGCCGCAGCGGTGGATTCGATGTCGCACCACCTGTTTTTCGTGGGTGATCGCCCCGCTCGCAACGAGGTGGTTATGCGCATCGCCGCGCGCGCAGGCAAGACCATCATGTTCATGCGTACCAAGCACGGCGTGGATAGGCAGGTGAAAAAGCTTCGGCGTGCCGGCATTAACGCTTATCCACTGCACGGGGATAAGGGCCAGGGCGCGCGCACCCGCGCCATTTCTGGCTTTGCCGATGGCTCCATTCCAGTCCTGGTTGCCACCGATATCGCGGCGCGCGGCATCGATATTGCAGACGTTTCACTCGTCGTCCACGTGGATCCGCCTGCAGAACACAAGGCCTACCTCCACCGCGCAGGGCGTACTGCGCGCGGCGGTGCAACAGGCACGGTGGTTACCTTGGTCACCGATGAACAGCGCTCAGAGGTAGCTACCCTCATCAAGAAGGCCGGTGTGAGCGCTACCGAACACGATATTTCCCACCGCGAAAATCCGGCCGGTGCTCCTGAGCTGCGCACGGTCACCGGTGCCCGCAAGCCGCACGGCCCGGCCCTTCCACCGCCGGGCCAAGACGGGTCTAACGGCGCGAGCCAGCAACAAAAGAATCAACCCCCACGCCAACAAAAGCGGCAGGTTGGTGGAGCCAGGAGGGGTAAGGGGCGGCGTCGCTAAGCGCTAGCACAATAGAAAGGAGGATTCGCGCGTGCAGGTTTTATCTACCGCTGACTGGACAACCCGCATGAATGAGCACGAGCGTAGGGCGGCGGACCGCCTGGAGAGGTTTCGCCATCCGGGCAGCTATCATCCCGTATTTGATTTCCTCTTTGAGTACTACCCTGTCCGCCCATCGCACCTAAAGCGCTGGCACCCGGGCATCGACACGGCGCTCAAGGGTAACGCGCCGCAGGCTAGCTGGCGCGATTACCACGAGACTGCGGACGGCATCACCGTGGACGTGGAATCCTATATGCAACGGCGCGGAAGTTCGATTGACTATATCTTGGATCTGCTGCGGCGCTCTGCCACCAACCCGGTGCACTTTGATTGCTTTGGTCTGCATGAATGGGCGATGGTTTACCACACCGATTCCCCACGCCATGATCTCCCGCTGCGCTTAGGCGCAGAAGGAACCAACCGCGTCGTTGATACTCATTCCCTAAAGTGCTCGCATTATGATGCGTTCCGTTTCTTTACTCTGCCGGCGCGCCCGCTCAATCTGACGGTGCTCCACCGTGAGGATCAACCTGCCAATGACCAAGCAGGCTGCGTGCACGTGACCATGGACCTTTATAAATGGGCGTGGAAGCTCGGCCCCCTGGTCCCAGGTGATCTCTTCCTCGATTGCCTGGATCTGGCTATCGATGCCCGCATCCTTGACATGGAGGCCTCCCCGTACGATTGCCGTAATTGGGGCCTTGGGGTAGTTCCTATTGAAACACCAGAGGGCAAGGCGACGTATGTCAACCGTCAACGGGGCCTCGCGCAGCGAGCGCAACCGCTGCGCGAGCGGCTTGTCGCAGTAATGGAAAGGGCTTATTGCCAGTTACACTAGATTAAACGCATCATGCGCTGGCTCGGGAGTTTTGGAGAAAGGCACTACATGGCACGGCACTCAAACGGGGAAAACAGATTCGCACTAGCTGGCTGGGTTATCGCGGTTATCATCATCGCAATCCTTGCCGTCATCGCACCGTTGATTTTCCTGTTGCGCGCTGGGGATGACTCTGGAGAGCCTACGGCCGCAGAAACCGCGTCCCAATCCCCTGTGGAAAGCAGCCCAGGAGTCTCCTCCTCCGCTCCGAGTACGCCGGACGACGGCGAAGAGGCTTCGGGCTCGGCTTCCTCTTCCACCGTGGAGATGGCCCCCAATACTCTCCTGCTCGTTGATACTTCTGCGAATATGACCGCGATGTTTGATGCAACGCAACAGGCGCTATCTGGCACCGCGGAAAAATTGAGTGACAACAATAGCCAGGTAGCCTTGTGGAACTATTCGTCCCCCATTTCGGAGGCCGCGTCGGTGGGTTACCGCGATAACCTCGGATTCGGCAATGGCGCTGCGGTTCCGGATACGCTCGCGGCATTCGGCACCGGTGGGGTGCCGCAATCGCGCAGCGCCACAATTGCCGCGCTGAACACCGCTGCGGATCAGGCCGCCGGTACCAACCGGAAGGCACGGGTGCTCCTCGTGACAACGGGCACCGAGCTCGATATGGACGATGCCCAGTTTGCCGCCGCTCTTGACGGCGCGAAGTCAGACAACGTAGAGCTATCCGTCGTCCACGTGGGCCCAGGGGCTATCGATGAACAGCTAAAGAACGCCGCTGACAACTTCACTAGCGTCGATGCGGGTACGCAGGAGGACCTCAACGCCGCGATGGATAAGGCCGCTGGGGTTTAAACAAAAAAGTTCTCCCTCCACCCCCGTGAGCTGGGGTCTGGAGGGAGAACTTATTAAGAGGACTTATGAACTCTTGCGGTTGCGGCGAGCGGCGAGCTCATCCAAGCCAACCACGTTGTCATCGGGCAATTCCTCGATGCGCTCTGCGGGGAAGGACGTAATCGTGCCGGACAGTTCCTTCAAGATTCCCGGCACTGCGATGCCGAAGACACCCTGCCCGCCGGCGAGAAGGTCAATGACCTCATCATTGGAGCGGCACTCGTACACGGTAGTGCCATCAGAGACGAGGGTGAGCTCAGCCAAATCGTTAACGCCGCGGTCATGCAACGATTCCACGGCCAAACGGATATTCTGCAGGGAAATGCCGGTGTCGAGCAGGCGCTTGACAATCTTGAGGACCAAGACGTCCTTGAAAGAATAAAGGCGCTGTGAACCCGAGCCGCGGGCGGTGCGAATGGAGGGGTTGACCAAGTTGGTGCGTGCCCAGTAGTCCAACTGGCGATAGGTGATGCCAGCAACCTGGCAGGCGATGGGCACGCGGTACCCCACTTCTTCGTCCGGTCCCACATCAAAGAGGGATTCTTGGACGTACTGGGACTCGGACTGAGTGTCCTCGGTGATGCTCACGTAATTACTCCAATGGGGTTTGTTGGAAGCTCTAAAGATCAATTAAATGCCAAGCGCACACCCCCGTCAAGCGGTGCTTGCTTAACCTTCGAGTACAACTTTAGACTTTAAAAACCACATTGTCACCATTAGTCACACGCGTGTCATTAATTTTTTTCGTCTTCTTCCCCCGTGTGGAAATCGGATTCATCCATGCCAAGGCTGCGCATCATCTCTTCGAAATCGGCATCGGCCTGCGCGTTTCCGGATGCAGAGGTGCTTTCCTCGGCGGAGGAGGCATCGCTGTCTTCCCAGTCCTGTGTGGGGGTAGGAAGCTCGAGGTCGAAGTATTCCTTGATGTCCTCCTCGCTGGCGAAGACGGATACCTGCGCCAAGAGCGCAGATTCGGCAACGATGGGCACCTTAAAGTACTCGGCTACCGCCAAGGCATCGCTTACACGCGCATCAAAAACTTCACCTTGCGCGGTCTGAATATCCACCATGAAGGTGCCTTGATGGTGGTTGACAATCTCGATGGCCTCGACGCCACCTGCAGCCTCCAAGACCTCGCACAGAAGATCGTGGGTCGTGGGGCGGTTCGGGCGCTGGTCAGCAAAAACGGTAGCCAATTGGATTCCGTCTACGGCCGAAAGCCAGACGGGAATGAGGCGATTGTCTTCGGGCCAACGCAGCAGTGCGCAGACATCATCTTCTGGCCCAAGCTGGTGAATGCCGTGAAATTCAAGGGTTACATCACTCATAGCTACCACTCTCCCACATGGGAGGCAGCCATGGTGAGTTAGCCGTTAAATTCGTGGCGCAAATCCGTCTTTACCAAGGTGGCATGCAAAGAAACCACTAGCGCCGTCATCTGCTGGGACAGTTCTTCTGCCTGCTGGTGAGCGGTATCGGAATTCGAGTGCGCTACGGGGGCCGCAACCTGCGAAATCAAATCTGCTTGGCGGCGTGCGCTATTGCGCAGGGACTTCAGCTGGCTAGCGCTAAAGCCGAAGGCCTGCAACGCTACCGCGGCAGAAGCAATGGCCACGTCGTCGGTATTGAAAAATCCCGCGGCATCCGGCTTAATGAGCTTGTCCTTGATAAAGGTGGCAATATCCGCCTCGGATGCTCCGGCTTGCTCTGCTACCTCGGCATCGGTCAAGCGCGTTACCGCGGGTGCTTTGAACTGTTGCGGGGACAGCAAGGTCTCCGCATTGCCAGCAGAAACAATGGCGGTGACCTGGCCAGAATCCATCGCTTCCAGCTGCTCGCGGATAACCTTAAGCGGGGTGTAATTATCCCGCTGGGTGGTCAAGATATAGCGCAACCTATCCACGTCTTCCTGCGTGAACCGGCGGTAGCCGGAGGCAGTGCGCTGGGGAGAAATTAGCCCCTCTGACTCGAGGAAGCGGATTTTAGACACAGTGACATCAGGGAACTGCTGATTCAGCGTTTCTAAGACCACGCCAATGGACATGGTCTTAGCCTTCTTCGTGTTCGGGCTTTTGCGGCGAGCTGATGCCGCCGCGGATTCTGCTGCGCTCACTGTGTCTATCTCTTTAAAAGTGTCTCAGTAGTCGTTGGATATAAAAAGGAGACTAAACCGCTTTAACCAAGTACGGCAAAACGGCTTGTCTGCTGCGGTTTTAGTCCTGCTTGGTGATGAAGACGAGGCGGAATTTACCGATCTGAATCTCATCTCCCACCTCGAGCACCTGCGAGTTACGCGGCTCGCGGTTGACGTAGGTGCCGTTCAGGGATCCCACGTCTACTACCTCGAATTGGCCGTCATCATTCTTGCGGAATTCAGCGTGGCGGCGGGAGACGGTGACATCATCCAGGAAGATATCTGCCTCTGGGTGGCGCCCTGCCGTGGTGGTGTCCTGATCCAGCAGGAAGCGGGCACCGGCATTGGAGCCGCGCTTGACTACAAGCAACGCCTGGCCGTCCTCCAAGTTTTCCGTACCTACCGCAGAGGTCTCGGTTCCCTTGGTGCCATTTTCCATTTCCTTGAGCAGGTCAGCGCGGAATACAGAGGTGGTCTCCACCTGTGGTTCCGGGGTTCCGGTGTTCTCGCTCATTGTTACCTCCGGGGATTAGTTTTGAGTTACTTATACCAATAATAGCGACTCTACCGAGTCTTTGATCTCTCAGTGGGCAATTATTTCACCGGAAAATGTTTCCGATGCCGCTCAACACGGAATTTCCCTGCCCCGCAAGGGGGTTATCAGAGACCATATAGGTCCACGTTGCGCTTGGACGGTTCAACCCAGAGTCTGCTAGGTGTGCCCCCTCGGCGTCAATAGGCACCTGCCTGAAGGTCTCTACGGCCTGATCTACCGCCCGCTGCGCCAAGTCCTTAAATTCGCGCACCGCGATGCGGTGATATTCGTCAATTGGGGTCTCGCGCGCGATGGCGCGCAGGTGAATGGATTCGCGCACATCATCGAGCAGCTCGAGGTGATCGGCCCAGCCCATGTCCAGGTGATACAGCATGATTTCGCGCGCTGCCTGGGTGCGCGCCGCCTCCGGGATATCCGCAAGCTCGCTCGCCCGCTCTGGGGCGCGCTCGGCAAGTTCCTGCCACGCTTGGTCTGTATCCAATAGCGCTGCACGGCGCTTATCGATGATGATGCGCTGGTCCGCCAAGAGCTGGTTATACTTCCAGGTTTGCGCGTGAATTTCTAGCAATTGGCCCTCTGTTACCCGCTGACAATGGGCGACAAAGTCCTGCACTCGTTTGGATTCGATGAGCCCGCTAGGGCCAGGTTGCGCGCTGACCTTTTCCCCAGCTCCGCCTTGTTGCACCACATCATCTTCCAGGGAGACGAAAAATAGCGCCAAGCCTGGGTCCCCTTGGCGCCCTGCACGCCCGCGCAGCTGGTTATCGAGCCGCGCGGTGCGGTGCCGAGAGGTTCCGATCACGGCAAGGCCGCCGCGTTCGGCCACCTCATCGTGGTCGGCCTCATCGGCACCACCGAGCTTGATGTCGGTACCGCGGCCGGCCATTTGTGTGGAGACGGTTACCCGCCCAATATCGCCGGCTTCGGCGACAATCTGTGCCTCTTCGCGGTTATTTTTGGCGTTGAGCACGTTGACTTCGATATCGCGATCGCGCAAGGCCTCCGCCAAATTTTCTGATTCCGCAACGTCTTGGGTTCCCACAAGCACTGGTTGACCGGCTTCGTGCAGGTGGGCAATTTCTTCGACGATGGCCGCTGACTTCTCCCCTATGGTGGCAAAAATGCGATCTTGTTCATCGAAGCGCTGCAGTGGCTTATTCCGATCGATAACGGAAACGTGCAGGTCATAAAATTGCCGCAGCTGGTCGGTGGCCTCTACCGCAGTACCCGTCATTCCACAGACCAGCGGGTACCGTCGCATGAGTTCTTGCAGGGTAATCGTATCGAGGATGCGCCCGCCCTCAGAGACTTCCAAGCCCTCTTTGGCCTCTACCGCTGCCTGCAGCCCGTCGGGCCAGCGTTGCAGATCGGCGACGCGACCACGGGAGGCATCGATAAGCTGCAGCTTGCCGTCCACCACGATGTAGTGAATATCGCGTATCAACAGCGCCTTTGCGTGCAGCGCCAAGTTGACCTTGACGAGGACGGTGCCGATATTGTCCTCGGAATAAAGGGAATCGATGCCGAGCTCTCGCTCTACGCGGGCTGCGCCGACATCGGTAAGCTGCACCGTGCGCCCGTCATCTGAGATGACGTACTCGTGGTTCTCTCGGAGGCGGGAGACCACATTGGTAATTTGCCCCGTGGGAGCTTCACCGGGGCGATTTCCTGCCAGAACCAGGGGCACGAGGGCCTCATCCACTAGGACGGAATCGGCCTCGTCCACCAAGGCGACATCGCCAGGCGCCTGCACCGTCTGTGCGCGTTCGGTGATCTGGTTATCGCGCAATAGGTCAAATCCCAATTCATTGACCGGGGAATAAATAATATTCTGCACATAGGCTGCGCGGCGCTCATCCGCGCTCATGCCCTCCGTGACGGAGGCTACCTGCAGCCCAAAAAATTCCACGACAGGCCGCATCCATTCGGCATCGCGGCTGGCCAGATAGTCATTGACCGTCACGACGTGGACGCGCTTTCCAGTCAGCGCGAAACCCGTTGCGGCCATCGCGCCAACGAGAGTCTTGCCCTCACCGGTAGCCATTTGAATGACATCGCCGGTAAGCAGTCGCAGTACCGCCTGCGATTGCACGGTGAATGGGTGCAGGCCCAGGGTGCGTTCACACGCGACGGCAAGGGCACCCAGGAATTGGGCCTTGTCTGCGACCTCGCCGCCGCGCACCGCATCGCGGGCGGCTTGGGCCACGGCAGCATCGTCGCTCTGCGCGAATTTCTCCGCGGCGGAGCGAGCTTCATCCACGATGGCCTTGGATTTCTTATCGTTTCGCTCGCTTTGCGAGCCCATCGCTTTCCAGAACCAATCGAATGCTCCCACGACAATTCCTCCTTTAGGGGCTGGCTGCCTACGACTCTAGTCAACCTCATCTGGCTTGGAACCTATGGGGCCGTTATTGTAGGTGCCATGCAATCCGTCAATGTTAAGCTGCCGTCCAGCCGAGGAACCGAGATGGCAGGAACCATCGACTTTCCTGATGCTCCCCCTCTCGCCTTCGCCGTCTTCGCGCATTGCTTTGCCGGCTCGCGCCATACCCCTGGCGCGGCCCGCACCTCGAAGCAATTAACGGAATTCGGTATCGCCACCTTGCGCTTTGATTTTCCCGGTTTGGGGCAATCAGAAGGCGAGTTCGCGGACACCACATTTAACCAGAATGTCGACGATATCCGCACCGCCGCGGACTGGCTAGAAGAACACTATTCCGCACCACAGATGCTCATTGGTCACTCCTTGGGCGGCGCAGCGGTGGTCAAGGCCGCCACGGCAATGAAAAAGATTCGCGCCGTGGCCACCATCGGCGCCCCCTTCGATCCCGCGCACTCCGTGCTGCACTACGCGGATAAGATCGGCGAGGTAGACGCTAATGGCGAGGTCGAGGTCGTCTTGGGAGGCAGGGCCCTGACCATTTCGCGTAAATTCCTGGAGGATCTGGCAGAAACCAATCCGGAAGAATACCTACCGCGGTTGCGCAAGCCCCTCTTGTCCCTGCATTCCCCCATCGATCAGACGGTGGGCATCGACAATGCGCAAAATATCTTCCGCATGACCCGCTACCCCAAATCCCTCGTTTCGCTGGATAAGGCCGATCACCTGCTCACCAAGCAGGGAACCGCAGCCCGCGCCGCTGATCTGATCGGTGCCTGGTCCCAGCAATTTATTGTTCCCGACTATGAGCCCGAGGAAGTGGGCACCGACGCCGCCGTTGCCCGTCCCGCTACCGGCACCAAGTTCGGCGTCGTGGTGCGCCACAATGATCACTCCGTGACCGCGGACCGCACCAAAAAGGAAGGCGGCAAGGGCAAGGGCTTTACCGCAACCGGCCTGCTCATGTCGGCCTTGGCAGCTGCCTCCACCCAGGCCATCAAGGAGGCCGGCAAGAAGCTTGCGCTTGACGATGTCCACGTATCCATCACCCAGACCGGTACCACCTCCTTCGAGCGCCGCATCGAACTAAAAGGCTCCTTGAGCGATTCCGATATCGATGCACTGCGCGCAGCCGCGCGTGATACCGATGTCGAGCGCATGGCCGCCGGCGCCACCATCACCGATATCGTGGACTCCAACTAATGGTGGCCCTCAATCCCATCGCCGATTCCCGCCGCTGCCCCTGCACGAGCGGGCTGAGCTTTGGCGAATGCTGCGGCAAGTACCATGCCGGTGCCAAAGCTCCCACAGCCGAGGCCTTGATGCGGTCACGCTTTAGCGCCTTCGTCAGCGGCGATGAGGACTACCTCCTGCGCACCTGGGATCCGGTGACTCGGCCGAGCTCATTGGACTTGGCTGACTCCCCCATCCGGTTCTACCGCCTCGATATCCTCGATACCGAAGGCGGTGGTCTTGTAGACGATGAAGGCATCGTGGAATTTGAGGCCTTCTACAAGGGCGAGGCAGTGGGCTCCCAGCGGGAGCGATCGTCTTTCCGGCGCCTGAATGGCGCATGGGTCTATTCCACCGGCGAGCTTTGATGCAGGTCATGGCCTTGATTTCACTGTGGAATTATCCTGATGTAATCTAGGGCAGTCGCAACAAATAATGCGACGCCGGGCTATGGCGCAGTTTGGTAGCGCACTACACTGGGGGTGTAGGGGTCGCAGGTTCAAATCCTGTTAGCCCGACAAATTATCCCACGGCTATGGATTTACTTCACGGCCGTGGGATTTTCTGTGTGCCTCGCCTACACCGCAAATAGGATGGCGAGACCAAGCAGTATAAGCACCGTGGGGAATAAAACGCTCTCCCACTTCTCTAGTGCTTCTGCTACGGCTGGCCGTGTGGCCACAAATTTCGCCGCCGCTACAAGGCCTGCGACCAAGACGAGGAATACGACGCAGTACACCGCGATATCTGCGGGCGAAGACGTGGTAAATACCGGCAAGTACACACCGATATTATCGCCGCCATTGGCAAAGGTGACCCCGGCTACCGCAGCGATACTGAGCTTCTTTCCAGAAACGTCATCGTCGTCTTCCCCACGAAAAGCCTCCCAGGCTGCCCAGATACCAATGGCTAAGGGAATAAGCCCGAAAAAGCGTATCCAGTCTTCCGGAAGAATGGCGCTAAGTCCCAGACCGAGTGCTACAGAGACCGCGAGGATTCCCAAAAATCCCAGGTACTGGCCCAAAAGGATGGCTTTGGTCGTGCCCTTCCTGCCCGCGCCACGGGCAAAGAATAGCGAGAGAACAACGATATCGTCGATATTGGTGACGATGAATAAGACGATTGCGGATGCGAGAGTAGTAATCACCTAATCAGCTTAACGTATCCACCGATGACAATTGTCATGGAAACTTCGTGACACGACCCCTGTTATTAAAAGCGCAAACGTAGTTAAGTGCAAGACATGAAAACTACACGTATCCCTAACTCAGGTTCCTCAACAGCGATTGAGGTACGCGACGTAGAAAAAGTCTTCGCAGCGAACTCCTCGCATTCAGTGCGAGCACTGAATGACGTATCAGTCTCCATCGCCACCGGAGAAATCGTAGCGTTGTTAGGTTCCAACGGCGCTGGAAAGTCCACACTCATTGACCTTATCTTGGGCCTTACCGAACCTTCTTCCGGCGCTATTACAGTCCAAGGCAAAAGCCCCCAGGAAGCGATCAACAACACACAGCTAGCAGCGGTGCTCCAATCCGGAGGTCTTCTCCCCGAGCTCACCGTAAGCGATACCTTAAAGATGATTTCCGCTACCTTTGCCCAGCCCCTAGACATTGGCGAGGTCGCACATCACACCAACTTAGAACCGATATTGTCTCGACGAGTGGGCAAGTGCTCCGGCGGCGAGCAACAACGTCTTCGTTTCGCGCTTGCGCTCCTGGGTGACCCACAGATACTCATCCTTGACGAGCCGACTGCCGGTATGGATCCAGGCGCTCGCCGGGACTTTTGGGCGTCCATGCAGCACCAGGCTGAGCTCGGGCGGACCATCTTCTTCGCGACACACTATCTCGAAGAAGCGGACAATTTTGCTGAAAGGATAGTGCTTTTGCACAAAGGGGAAGTTGTGGCCGATGACAAGGTAATTGACATACGTAGCCGCGGCGAGGTCCGAAGAATTACGGCCCAATTTGACGGCAGTATCCCTCCAATGAGTGCGCTACCAGGCGTTACCGAAGTCACCCGCACTGGAGATCACATTCAAATGACTACCTCAGATTCGGATTCACTGGCCCGTCATCTTCTTAACCACACAGGCGCCTATGACCTCACCATTAGCGCTCATAGTCTGGAAAATACTTTCCTCGCTCTCACCGATGAGCACAACTAATCCAATTCTCCTCCCGCCAGCCCCCCAAACGAAAGATTCCAACCATGTCTAATAGTTCCACCGCGCCTGCGTTGAGTAACACAATGCGTTTTGCTGGGTACAATTTCCTCCGGCTGCGCCGCAACCTCGCCCCGCTATTTTTCACCACCATTTTGCCGGTATTTTTCTATCTACTTTTCGGCACACTAATGGACGTTGGCAGCCTTCCCATTCACACCGGTAAATTTGCAGCTCTCCAAATGATCAGCATGGCCCTGTACGGCGGCGTCGCCGGTGCAGTGGGAGCTGCCGCTTCTTCAGTCACTGATGCTCGATCCGGTTGGAGACGCCAACTAGCGCTTACTCCGCTGCGCCCTCACCGAATCCTCTGGGCGAATATCACATCCATAGCATTGCAAGCTCTACTACCCATTACGGCAGTGTTTCTCACCGGTGCATTAACTAAAGCCGACATGGAGCCCCACCAGTGGGCTTTGTCCTTTCTTGCTTGCGCTATTGTCTCTATTCCCTTTGGCTTATATGGAATGATATGGGCACTTGCTTTACCGACGGATAACTCCGTGGCCATTGCTTCTTCCTCTATTGTCCTCCTGCTGTTCGCCGCCAATGTCTTTATCCCTCTATCTTCCTCACTTATGGCGTTTGGCCGCTTTACACCCCTTTTTGGCCCTGTCGTGTTGGCTCAATGGCCATTGGCAGAAGGGATGCAACTGCTCAATGACGCCGATGGAACGGTTAACCATTCCCTGTGGAGCGCGGGACTAAACTTCGCCGTATGGACCGCAATTTTCGTCGGAGCCTGCGCAGCGCTGCTCCACCGCGACAAATCACGAATGTAATGAATTCATTCCACTCGCCCTTTACGGGATTCGCTACAAATAATGCGGTGTTTGCCAGCGTTTGGCTTATATTTCTGTTCTTCAGCTTAATTCTGAATTTCGCTCAGCCTGGTGTGGACGCTACGCAGCGCCTAGGATCCACTGCCTGTGTTATCGCTTTCAGCGCCGTATATTTCTTCAGCTTTGGTTCGGTGAATTACTACCCGCGGGGCTGGAACTTACGTTATCGCTTGGCCGCTCGGTGGTCTGCCTTAGCGCTCATAGCGCTTATCGCCATACCCTTCTTTGGAGTTTATGCCACCACATTTGTGCCCTATCTAGCTGCATTCCTCGGGTTTCAATTACCACTGCGCCGGGCATTATTATGGGTACTTCTTACCGGACTCGTAGTCACAGGTGCCTTATGGAGCGTCGATTCGCAAGACCTCTTAGGGACATTCATTGTGATATTCGGCTGGCCAATCTTGCTGGTGATGCTAGGCACAATGTCTCAAAGGGAAGACTCCCGCACGGATTTAGAGCATCAGCTTGATCTCGCTCGCCAACGCGAAGACATTGCCACCGACGTTCACGATTTGCTCGGTCACTCGCTTACCGTCATCAATTTAAAATCTGAGTTGGCACAGCGGTTAGTAGACGTAGATCCAACTCGAGCTCGAAACGAGCTTCAAGAAATAAGTGACCTTTCCCGTAAGAGTTTGGCAGAAGTCCGCTCCACAGTTACCCGGATGCGCATGCCGACCTTCGAGGGAGAAGTTCAGGCAGCACGGCGAGCGTTCGATACTACAGGGATTCAAGCGCATCTTCCTGCCAACGTCCAAGCCGTAGGACTTTATGACGCCGCCTTTTCCTGGACATTACGTGAGCTCACCACTAACGTTATTCGCCACTCAGGAGCAGAGCACTGTTGGGTAAGCATATCCCAGAATAAGCTCCAAGTCGTAGATGATGGTTGCGGCTTCGATCCGAAAAAGCAGTACCAAAGTGGCGGGCTACACGGGCTTCACAAGCGAATAGAGGAAAGCGGCGGAAAGTTGATTATTATGAGGAAGGACGATCGCACCGTAGCGCTGATTACTATGAACGGTGATACCGAATTACTACCCTTGGACAGTGAAATTGGTTCCGATGGCTGATGCATCTCCACCCATCCGTATCCTTATCGCAGAGGATCAATCATTGGTTCGCGGAGCCCTTGCTGCTCTCCTAGCTACCGAACCAGACATTGATGTAGTTGCTCAATGCGCAACGGGCAACGAGGTTGCGAGGCTCGTCGCCAAGCACAATGTGGAGGTAGCTCTTCTTGATATTGAAATGCCTGGAAAGAGCGGTCTAGACGTAGCTGAAGAACTCTCCAGCAGCCCATGCAAATGTCTCATCGTTACTACTTTTGGCCGCGGCGGCTATGTAAAACGTGCTATTGATGCCAACATCGCTGGGTTCATAGTCAAAGACACTCCACCAGAACAACTCGCGGAGGCAATTCGCCGAGTAAAGGCTGGGCTGCGGGTAATCGATCCTGCCCTGGCACGAGAGAGTCTTTTTACCCCAGACAACCCGCTCACACCCCGGGAACGAGAAATCGCGGGACTTTTATTATCTGGGGTGACTTCCTCAGAACTGGCGCGCAAAGTGCATCTTAGTCCAGGCAGTGTACGCAACGTCGTGTCCAGTATCATGACAAAAACCGATGCAAATAATCGCTACGAGGCTGCGACGAAAGCCCAAACTCAGGGCTGGATTTAAAAAGCGCGTTTTGCACCAGCCCAATCGGACCGCGTATTTCAGAAAAATCGGCCACAGACATAAGCTTAAGCCCCGCTCCTGTCTGGAACGGGGCTTAAGCGATATTTAATTAGAAATTAGGGCGAGAACTACTTGTTCTCGTCGTCACCGTCGTTATTGGTGCCGAGCTTGTCATCAATGACATCGCGGGCCTTGTCTACCTGGTCTGCC
The DNA here is from genome assembly GCF_046717465.1 of Corynebacterium limaceinasi. Lineage (NCBI taxonomy): Bacteria > Bacillati > Actinomycetota > Actinomycetes > Mycobacteriales > Corynebacteriaceae > Corynebacterium > Corynebacterium limaceinasi. The sequence continues at coordinate 1,284,884 of NZ_CP177100.1, read as the reverse complement.
TTGTCCTCGCCCAGCTTGTCCTTGGCAAAATCCTCGGCCTTGTCCAAACCTTCCTTGGTAACTTCCTCGCCCTTTTCGGAGTTCAGTGCTTCCTTTGCCTTGTCAAAGATACCCATTGCTAATCCTTTCGTTGTTTACTTCATCTAACCATTGCCGTGCGAGGCAACACTGCCCACGATAATGACACTGCCGGGACTTCGCCACCAAAGGTGGCCAGAAGTTTTAAAGTGATAGCGTTAATGAGACCAATGACCAGCTCGCACGGAAAAGGCAATAAATGATCCACACCAGCCCTAGTGCAGACTGCAACTCCGCGGAATTCTTTGGTCTGGTATGGCCTGGCAAGCAAGCTGCCCGCGCTGCGGCAGAGACTCCCCTAGCCGCCGAGTTCGAGCTCGATGCTGCGTTAAGCAGCGTGACCGACTCTCCCAATAGCATCCACTTGGCCGATAACCTGCCGGTTCTACAGCACTGGGCTTCCACGGGCGAGACCTTCGATGTCATCTACATCGACCCGCCGTATAACACCGGCCGAGACTTTGTCTACCGCGATAATTACCGGGCGCGACGCGAGGTAAATTCCGGCAGCTATGCCCAGTGGCACGCCGAGTGGCTGTCCATGATGTTGCCACGGCTCATCTTGGCGCGGCGCGTCTTGGCGGAGAACGGCTTTATATTCGTCTCCATCGGAGAGGACGAGGCCGCTAATACCCGCAAGGTTTTAGACGAGGTTTTTGGCGAGGGCTGCTATGCCGGGCAACTTATTTGGAAAAAGGCCGGCACTGGGAAAAACGATTCCAAGTATGCGGTGGTAGAACACGAATACATCCTCTGCTATGCCAAGAACCCGGATAACCCCGGATTCAATGTAGATGCTGGGGGTTATACGAGCACCAAATATAACCACGAGGATGAACGTGGCAAATACTCCTTGGTGCGCCTTGATTCTAAGACCCTGGGGTACCTGCCATCGCTGGATTTTCCCATTGCCTCGCCCGATGGCACGCAACACTGGCCGGACCAACCGGATGGCCACAGCCGGGTAGCGCGCTGGCGCTGGGGCAAGGACATGGTGGAAAAACACTACGATGAGTTGGTCTTTCGGCGCGGATTCGTCTACACCAAGAACTATCAAAAAACAGGGGCGCGGCCGCGTTCCATCCTCGATGGGCAAAGGTTTGGCGTAACGCGCACTGGACGCCGCGACGCAGAGGATGTCATGGGCGTGGAGGGAATCTTTGAGTTCCCCAAGCCGGTACGCCTTATCAAGCACCTCATCGCCATTGGCGGCGGGGCCGATGCCCGGGTGCTCGACTTTTTCGCAGGCTCAGGCACCACGGCGCAGGCGGTCATCGAACTCAACCGAGAAGATAAGGGCGGGCGCAGCTTTCACTTGGTGCAATTTCCAGAGCCCACCGCTCCGGACAGTTCGGCGCACCGGGCAGGCTTTTTTAGCGTCGCGGATATTTGCGTAGAGCGCGTGCGATCCGTGCCCGGGTCCTCTTTCCGGGCCTACCGCGCGGTCTAGGTTTCGCGGGTGCCGTCGGGCCTGCCCGGAATGCCGAAGAAGTCCAACACGCGGTCAGTGGCGAAGAACTTTCCCACTTCATTATTTTTGTCTCCAAGACCACCCGGCCACACGTGGGAGCCGCCACCGATGCGGATATGCTCCAGCGGTGCGGAGCAGCCCCTCCAATGCATATCGAGGGCATTATTGACCAAGCGGTTGGTGTCTACCTTCTCCGAGCATTTATTGCGCTTGCGGTCTTGCTCCAGGACGGATTCGACGGAGAAGTACTTGGTCTTATGCCGGGTCCCGCCGTAATAGCCCACGACGGGGTCATCGGTACCGTGCATATCTAGGCGCCCTACCGGTTCATGGGCGCAGTCTTTCAGGATATCTTCATAATAAGCAGCGGAAATGGTGGCGACCGAGTGGAAGATGCCGGGCATCTGGCAGGCCAGGTAGGCAGCAAAACCGCCGCCATTGGACATGCCGGTGGCATAAAGCCGGGAATCATCGACGTTATAGGTCGCGCGCAGGGAATCGAGGATATCGAGCACGAATTTCTTGTCCTCGCTCCCGCTGGTTTCCGCGTACGGGGCGGGGCTCCAGGCCTTTTTCTTGCCCGTGGGAAAGACGGTAATGGCTTGTGCCGCATCGAGGCGGGAATAGCCGCGCAGGTTTTCCGCTGACTGCCCCCAGCCATGGAAAGCCAATACTACGGGCCATTCTTTCTGCGCCGTATAATTTTCCGGCACGCTAAGAATGAAGGAGCGCCCGGACGGCAGGTTAATCGTCGTATAGGACCCGGGTTCTGGGCCACTGAGCGGCGCAGAGGTAGGAATCCCGAGCTGTGAGGCAGCCGAACCGTGCGATTGCGTGCTTTCGCTGAGTACCCCCGAGTCCGATTCTTCCTCGTTATTTGCGCATGACACGCCCAGCGCCGCCACGCAGCACAAGACTGCGGTGCTCAACGCAGCGCGCACCGGCCTCCGTCTCATGATGTTCGTCCCTTCTGCCAAGCGGCCCATAATTGTTTATAACGGCCCCCATAATTTAGCAGCTCTGCATGGCTACCCTGTTCTACTACCCGGCCATTATCCATGACCACGATGGCATCGGCACGCGAGGCCTGATCCAGGCGGTGTGCAACCACCAAGGCGGTGCGCCCCTCCATCACTGATTCTGCGGCGTCCTCTAAGGATTCAGCACCCACCGAGCCTGCTTCCGCCGTGGCTTCGTCCAAGATGATGATGCGGGGATCCAGCAGCACGATCCGGGCAAGCGCCAATTGCTGTGCCGCCACCGGGTCCAACGGCATGCCTTGCGCGCCCACGATGGTATCGAGGCCTGCCTCCAGTTCGAAGAACCAGTCAGCCTGCACTTGGCGCAGCGCCTGAACCATTTCCGCATCGGTGGCTTGTGGCGCCGCGAGTGCAAGATCCTCACGCAAACTCCCAGAAAAGACGTGCACTTCCTGGGAGACGAGGGCAAGGCGTTGGATACGCTCGGCATCGGAAAGCAGGGCAACCTCGACGCCATCGACAAGCACGGTGCCTTTATCCGGAACGCGCAAGCCCGCAAGCAGCGCTGCCACGGTGGACTTCCCCGCCCCAGACGCCCCGACGAGGGCAACCGTCTCACCCGGCTTAATCGCAAGGTTGAGGCCCTCGACGGCCCAAGAGTTATCGCTATAGCGGAAGGAAATATCGCGCATGTCCACGCTGCCATCGCCCCGCGGTGCACCGCTATCCGGCACCGGTTGGGGCGGATCGATGACCACGCCCACGATGCGCGCCAACGAGGCATACCCAGATTGCACCGTATCGAGCACGCGCATCAGCCCCATCAGTGGACCGCGCAGGCGAATGAGCAATAACATCGCCGCGGTGACCGCGCCAACGGTAAGCGCATTGGCCTGCACCACCCAGAAGCTTACCGCCAAACCGCTGCCCAATAAGACTAGCTCAATGCCGGTGAGGTGGGCCTGGAGCACCATCATCGTCCGGCGCGCGTTATATCCTTCTTCCACCACACGCGTTGAAGCCGCCCCGATCCGATCGTGCATCGTCTTTTCCATGCGGAATGCACGGACCGTATCCCTGCCGTGGATCGCTTCCAAAAGCTTGCGGGCGCGGTCCGCCATGGCGGCGCGCTCAGCGGCATATCGGTCAGGGGCGCGCCGCAGGTAATACCGGCTGGCAAAGAAATACAGCGGGGTCACGGCAACAATAACCACGAGGTATTGCCAATCCACCGTAAGCAGCGCTACTGCCGTTGAGGCAATGGCAAAAATGGACTTTGCCAGCACGGGGACCGTTTCAGTAACCGCGGCGGAAAGCTCCGCCACGTCATCGGTAGAACGCGATACCAAATCCCCGGTTCCTGCGTCCTCGACGCGGTGCGTGGGAAGGCCGAGTGCCGTAGAGACCATATCGTCGCGCAGGGACGCGATGACGCGCTCGGTCAGCTGGGACAGAACATAGAACCCCGCCGCCGATAAAGCGGCAGACGCGCCCGCGACCCCGATGAGCAGGGCTCCGAGGAGGGCGATGCTGGTACCTGTCGTCACGGCATCAACAATCTTGCCGAGCAGGATCGGGATGGTGACATTGGCTGCTGCCCCGGCTATCAAGAACACCACGGCGATAAGGGCGCGACGGCGCGCGTGAGGAATCAGCGATAACTGCTGCGCCACAACCTTTCGCACCTGTGGCCACGTGGCGGTGGGAAAACGCATTAAGATTCCACCCCCACTGCATGCCACGCAGGCGCCGATGTATAGACAATGGTGGGTTTATCCTTCCGGAAGTCCGCAACGCGGTGGGCTACTTCTTGCTCGGTCACGGAATCGACTGCGGTGGTGGGATCAGAGAGAATAAGCACCTCTGGATCCGCGGCAATGGCGCGGGCAAGGGCGACTCGTTGCTGCTGGCCGCCGGACAGGTTGTTTCCGCGCTCACCCACGGCGCGGTCCAGCCCACCTGGAATATCCTCACCCGCTGCCACCTCTAGCGCCCATGCGGCCGTACTCGCATCCGGATGAATATTATCCTGCACGGTTCCGGTAAACAGCATGACCTCGTGTGGCACGACGATGAATTTCTCCCGGGGCAAATCCCGCAGTCCTTCCGGAGCATGCCCATCGATAGCGGTGATACCCGGCCGCAGCGCCGGCACCTCTGGTGCGGCGTCCTCGGGAAGCCCGGGAGCGCCCAGCAGGCCCACGATTCGCTGCGCACTCGCCTGCGCCGCGGCCCACCGGGAGGCAATATTCCTTCCTAGCATGGTCATTGGGGTAATGATGAATTGGGTAAGGCCAATTACCATAATGAGCTCGCCAATGCTCATCTGCCCATCCAGCGCCAGATAGCCGGCAGCAACCGCGACGGCGATGACATAGATGGACCCGAGCGCCTCCGTAGAAGCGTTCAATCCAGCCTGCGCCGCATTGGCCTCAACGGTTCGCTCGTAGGCGGCATCGGAATCGCCCGCATAACGCTTACGCACGGAACCTATCGCACCGATTCCCTTAATAATGCGCAGGCCATGGACAATATCCGTCGCCGTCGCGCTAGCCCGGCCCAATGCTTCTTGCCGGATACCAGAGCGCTTGCGCAAGGGACCAGCCGAGCGCAGTGATCCCCACACCACGATGGGGCCGCCGCATAAAATGGCCACTCCTAGCGGCACATTCACCCGGCTGGTCATCACCGCGACATAAATGATCGACGTAATCTCCGCCACCGGGAACACCGTCATCATCACGGCATTCTGCACACGGGTCGCATCGGTTGAGGCAATGGCCAATAACTCCCCTGGCGTGCGTTTCGGCCCGCCCATCCCTTTGGGATCCATAATCCGATCCGTGATGGCCATGCGCACGTCGTGGCCGATAACCAGCATGCTGCGCGCGTTGAGCCCGCGGCCACACCACCCAGTGACGGTATTTACGGCGAAGGCTAGCACCAGCAGTGCAAGCCACCACCACAGTCGCCCGATTGATCCTTCCACCACCGCTTCATCGATGGCATAGCCCACGATGACCGGCGTTGTGCCATTGAGCACAAAAGAGATAGCCATGCACACGGCAGCGGGAATGGTCATCCCAGGCCGGGAGAAGACAGTCTTCAGCAACCACCGCCGATCTGATGGTTCTGGAAGTGTTGCCATAACAAGCCATTCTAATTCCCGGTAGGTTAGATAACCTATGTCGACTCGCCACCCCAACCCCCAGCACTTCCCCAGCTACCGAAATCCCTCTGCGAAGCAGAAGCCTACCTTCAGCACCGATCCCCAGCGCACCCAGGCAGCGCGCGCCTTCCACCACGGCGCGCACACCTATCAGGATGTCCGTCCCCATTACCCGGCTAAGGTTGCTGAGCTCATCGCCGGTGCCCACCGCGTTGCCGATATCGGCGCCGGCACCGGCAAACTTACCGAGTCCCTCACCAATCCCCGCGTGCTCGCGGTCGAGCCATCTCCAGACATGGCCCGCGCGCTCCAACGCCGCTTGGATATTCCCATCATCCGCGCCACGGCCGAGCACACCGCGCTTGCCGATGCCTCCCTCAACGCCGCCTGCCTCGCCCAAACCTGGCATTGGGTCGACGTTGCCGCCGCTTCCGCCGAGCTGGACCGCATCCTCGCGCCGGGCGGGCGCGTCCTTTTGGTGTGGAATACCCTCGACGTACACGCGGATCCCTGGATCCTTCGGTTAAGCCGCATCATGCACTCCGGCGACGTGCATAAGCCCGGCTTTTATCCGGAGTACAAGTCACCCTGGAACTTAGAGCGCGAACTCCGGCTGAGCTGGACCCAGGAACTTACCCCAGAAAAGCTCCACCAACTCATGCACACCCGTTCCTACTGGCTCAGAAACAACGAGGACATCCACGAGCGCATGACCCACAACCTAAACTGGTACCTCTACGAGCACATGGGCTTTTCCGCCGGCCAAAAACTGCACATCCCGTACCGCACGGATGCATTCGTGCTGGTACGGGAGGAGTCTATCTCGAGGGACTGATTACAGGAGAACCTGGGCCAAGAGGGAGCCGACGACACAAGAAGTAAATACGGAGATCGCTCCGGGGATAAGGAACGAGTGGTTGATGACGTATTTGCCAATTCGCGTCGTACCCGTGCGATCGAAGCCAATGCAGGCCAAGTCAGAAGGATAGGTTGGCAAGATGAAGTAACCATAAGCTGCGCCGTAGAAACCAACGATGACGGCTGGGTCAATGCCCAATTGCAAGCCAATGGGGGCAATTGCTACCAGTGCAGCGGCCTGTGAATTGACCAACTTGGACACAACCACCAACACGACGGCGTACGTCCATGGGGCCGCCTCGACGACAGATCCCAAGTTCGTTTCCAGGGCATCGATATGGGATTGGAAGAACGTATCTGCCATCCACGCAACACCGAAGACCGAAAATACAGCGGTCATGCCGGCCTTGAATACTGGAGTAGACGCAATCTTTTTGGTATCCACCTTGCAGCTTAGGAGAATGATGGCACCGGCGACGAGCATGACCATCTGGATCACTAGATTCATCGATACCGGGCTCAGCTCGCCATCATCACCAGGAACCAGCGGGCGCAGGAACTCGAAAGCGCCGAGGAGGACCACGCAGGCAATAGCGACGAGGAAGACGACGACCGAGCGCTTAGCCTCGCGGGAAAATTCTTTACCGATGAGCGAATCGGCGCTTTCATTGATGCTGGCGGCAAACTCTGGGTCTTTCATCCGCTCTTGGAAAACCGGATCCTTGTCCAAGTCCTTGCCGCGACGCAGCGACCATAACGCAGCGAGAAGAACACCGCACAAGGACGCGGGTAGCGCCACCGTAAGAATCTGCGGAATCGAATAAGCTTTGTCGATAGCTCCAGCATTTTCCGCAAGGATCGATGCAAGAGAAACGGTAGCCACGGACACCGGTGAAGCGGTAATACCCATCTGGGCCGAGGTCGAGGCCACTGCCATCGGACGCTCAGGACGGATTCCCTTTTTGAGCGCGATGTCTTCAATAATCGGAAACATGGTGTAGACCACGTGGCCAGTGCCGCAAAGTACGGTAAGGAACCAAGTAGTCAGTGGTGCCAAAATGGTGATGCGCTCTGGATGAGCACGCAAGAACTTCTCTGCATGCTGCATCATCACTTCCAAACCTTGTGCTTGTTGCAGTGTGGCTGCGCAGCCGATAACGGCAATGATTGTGAGCATGACCGACACGGGGGGCTCGCCCGGTGCCAAGCCAAATACAAAGACCATCAGCATCAAGCCGATGCCAGAAATTAATCCAAGGCCGATCCCGCCATAGCGGGTGCCCAATAACAAAGCACTTAAAATGATTATGACTTGAAGCACGATAGCCAGGACTGAATCCGGGGCAATCACATTCGCTAACATGTCATGCCTTTCAAACAGAAAGTAAATGGTTGACAAGTTTTATCCTATCGGCGCCATAGTGCTTTCACCGAAGCGAAAAGGAGAGCGAAGTGTCACACTATTGTTGGTGACACTTTTGCTCTCCTAAGTGGTAAAATACCGGGTTAACCGGAGAAATTATGTAGTTTTGAGGCGCCCTGATGCCCCTACAATGAGCTCCGGCTTTGCTGACGAGACAAACTCAACTACACCTCACGTGCCAACACCGAAAGCTGTTGCGCACTATTAGTTGTCGACTCCTCAGGCCTTGTCCTTCCCAGACTTCAGGTCAATCTTATAGTGCAAGTGATTTTTCACTGCGGGCCACTCATGCCGCAGCACGCTATACACGCACGTATCTCTGACTATCCCGTTATCTAGTATCTGGTGGCCGCGAAGGATTCCATCAAGATGCGCACCCAAGGATTCCAACGCGCGGCGGCTTTCACGGTTAAAGGAGTTGGTGGTGAAGAACACGGATAGGCAATCAAGCTGCTCAAATGCATGGCCCATGAGGGTCAGTTTGCAGTCTGCATTAACCGCAGTATTCTGCGCCGATTGCCTGTACCAAGTGTATCCGATTTGTGCGCGCCTATTACCCAGATCTAAGGCCTGATAACCAGTCATTCCCACCGTAGTGCCGGCTGAATCAAATACCGTGAAAAGCTGCGACCCGTGGGAGGCATACCAAGAAATGCGTTCTTCCACGGCTTTTTCCATCTCGCTTGGTGATGGGACCTTGGTATACCACCGCTTCCATAATTCCCCGTCCTGCACCGCCTCAGCCAGTCCAGGGGTATGGTCTACGCTCAACGCCTTGAGAGTGATTTTTTGCCCGCGCAAGATCTCGATTTTCTGTGACACCGTATGTACCTTCTTGCTTTCTGGGGCTAGGCCAATGATCTGATGTCTTTCAAGCTTAGCTGCCAATGACACCGAGCGTAATGAGATAGATAAAAACGAGCGAAACCCCACGGTTGTGGGTGCTTCGCTCGTTGTCGCAGTGAACTATTATTTCCGCTTTTTACCTCGGCGTTCGCGCACGCGCACGGCGATGCGGATGGGGGTGCCGTGGAAACCAAAGCGCTCGCGGAACTTGCGCTCAAGATAGCGCCGGTAGGATGCGTCGAGGAACCCAGTGGTAAAGAGAACAATCGTCGGCGGCTGGGCCGATGCTTGCGTAGCAAAGAGCACTCGTGGCAAGCGATTATTCTTCATCGGCGGCGGGTTGGCAGCAATCGCCTCACGCATCCAGTTATTGAGCTGGCCGGTGGACACGCGCTGATCCCAGCTTTCTAGGGCCTCGATCATGGCCGGCTCCAGCTTTTGCAAGGCGCGGCCGGTCTCAGCCGAAATATTAACGCGGGTCACCCACGGCAAGTGCCGCAGCTGCTCGTCAATCTCGCGGTCGAGGTAATAGCGGCGGTCCTCGTCCATCAGGTCCCACTTATTGAACGCGATGACCAGCGCCTTGCCGGATTCCAGCACCATATTGAGCACGCGCTGGTCTTGCTCGGAGATCTCCTCGGAGGCATCGATAAGCATGATGCATACCTCGGCCGCATCGATGACGCCGCGGGTGCGCAAGGACGCATAATACTCGTGGCCCTGCGCGTTCTTGACCTTCTTGCGCAGGCCCGCGGTATCAATGAACTTCCACAACTGCTCATCTAGCTGCACCAGCGAGTCCACGGGATCCACCGTGGTGCCGGCGACATTATCTACCACCGAGCGCTCCTCGCTGGTGAGCTTATTGAGCAACGATGACTTGCCCACATTAGGCCTGCCGACGAGCGCGACGCGGCGAGGGCCCGACGTAATCGAGGTCTCGCGCGGTTCTTCGGGGAAGCTGCGCAGGATCTCATCCAGCACGTCCGCGCCACCGCGTCCATGCTGTGCGGACACCGGCCACGGATCCCCGAGGCCCAAGGCGTAGAACTGCGCCATATCCGCATACTGGTTATCGGAATCGAATTTGTTCGATACCACGATCACCGGCACCGGAGACTTTTGCAGGCGGCGCGCCATAACCTCATCGGTTTCGGTAATGCCCACTTTGGTATCTACCACCATCACGATGACATCGGCGGTATCCATCGCCATTTCTGCCTGGCGGGCGATATCGGCGTGCATGCCTTTAACGTTGGGATCCCAGCCGCCGGTATCCTGCACGATAAAGCGCTGCCCATTCCAGTCCGCCACGTAGGAGACGCGATCACGGGTAACACCAGGGTGGTCTTCTACGACGGCTTCCCGGCGGCCCAGGAAACGGTTGACCAAGGAGGACTTGCCCACATTCGGCCGGCCCACAATGGCGACGGTGCACAAGGCTTCTTCGGTGGCATCGGCAAAGCCTAGAGACTGCGAGAGCTGCTCCCACTCGTCCTCACTGAGGGGCTGCTCTAGGTCTTCCTCGTCCCCGTAGTCGGCCTCACTGAACTCTGACTCATCAAAGTCGTAGTCAAATTCTTCGGCATCAAAATCGTCCGTAGCCCACCCCGGCGAGGTTTCTACCGTTTCCTCGTCGAACTTACCCGCAGGGTAATGGAACTGCGTGACTTCTTCCTCTGGGGACTCAAAATCTTTATTGCTCATGAGCGGGACTCCTTAACCACGTTGATAAGAGCCTGCACGACGTCCTCCGGGCTCATGTCAGAGGTATCGACAACAGTGGCATCGTCGGCGGGGCGAAGCGGCGAGGTGGCGCGGGAAGAATCCGCGGCGTCGCGGCGCTGCACATCTGCCAGTACCGATTCAAAATCGGAGGCGATGCCGGCCTTTTCGTTTTGATCATGCCGGCGCTGCGCACGGACTTCCGCAGAGGCCGTCATGAAGGCCTTAGCTGGGGCATCGGCAAGCACCACGGTGCCGATATCGCGGCCCTCTACGATGGCGCGGTGGGCGCGCTGTGCCAGCGTGCGCTGCAATGCCACCAAGTTCTCCCGCACCTCCGGGATGGCAGATACCGCGGAGACGTTCTGGGTGACCTCGTCTTCCCTAATGACGCGGGAGACATCGGCGCCATCGAAAAGCACCTGCGTGGAATCCGGATCATCGGAAACCTCCAAGGGCAGGTCCGCCGTCGCGGAAATCACCGCTTCCTTGTCCGCGGGATCCACGCCTTGGCGCAATACCGCCAGGGTTGCCACCCGGTACATGGCGCCGGTATCGATGTATTTTGCGTCCAACTGCTTGGCTAGGGCCCGGCAGGTCGTGGACTTTCCCGTTCCGGAGGGGCCATCGACCGCGAGGATCAGGCCTTCATCAGGCATATTCGAAATCATTACATCCCCACCGCCTTGTACAAGCTCGTCAACTCGTTGGAATTGAGCGCGCGCAACCCACCGGGCTTCATATCGCCCAATTGGACCGTGTGCAGCTTGGTGCGCACCAGGCGCTGTACGGGATAGCCAGCTTCCTTCAGCAGGCGGCGCACGATGTGCTTGCGACCTTCGTGCAGCTCTACTCGGACCAGAGAGAATCCCTGGTTCTTGTCCACTACCTGCACGAAATCGGCCTTGGCTAGGCCATCTTCTAGCTCGATGCCCTCTTTAAGCTTGCGCACCAGCTTGTTATCGGCCTCGCCCAATACCGTGGCCAAGTAGGTTTTCTTCACCTCATACTTGGGGTGCATCAGGCGGTTGGCCAATTCCCCATCGTTAGTCAGGATGAGCAGGCCTTCCGTATCCGCGTCCAAGCGGCCTACGTGGAATAGGCGCTGGCCCGAGGCAACCTTTTCAGAGACCACGTCACCCACGCAGGGGCGGCCGAGATCATCTGACATCGTCGACTGCATTCCGCGGGGTTTATTGAGGATGAAATATTCTTGGTCCTCGTTAACGTTCACGCGAACGCCATCGACGCGGATGACGTCCACGGCGGGGTTGACCTTCACGCCCTGCTTGAGAATGACATTGCCATTTACTTCAACGCGGCCGGCATCAATGAGGATTTCCGCGTGGCGCCGCGATGCGACACCCGCTTTAGCCAAGACCTTCTGCAGGCGCTCGCCCTTGGGCTTATCGTCATCGACCAGCCAGTCAGCGCCCAAATCGCGCGCCACCGATTCAGCGGTGGCCTTCTGCTTTTTCTTGGAAACGTGTTGATTACGAGCCGGCTTGGCATTAGAGACAACGATATCGCTGTCTCGCTGCTTCTTATCCGGTGTGCCGTCACGGCGAGCGGGAGGAGTCACTTAAGTGTCCTTTTCTCTCGAAGATATGAAATTACCTGCGTGAGTCTACCCCACCTCAGTACTCTTCGTCGATTGCATCGACGTCTGGAAGCAGCGGCGCCAAATCTGGAAGGCGTTCCAGCGAGTCTATACCTAGCAGTTCGAGGAAAAGCTCGGTGGTTTCATATCGGTGCGACGCCCCCTCGAACTCGTCCTGCGGGAGCTCGCGGATCAGCCCGCGCAGGTTAAGGGTGCGCATTACGCCGTCCACGTTGACCCCGCGAACCGCAGAGACCTGCTGGCGCGTGACTGGTTGGCGATAGGCCACGACGGCTAGGGTTTCCAGGGCTGCGCGCGAGAGCTTGGTTTGCGCCCCATCCAATAAGAACTCTTCCACCGCGCTGGCGTTTTCTTGGCGCGTATAAAACCGCCAACCTTCTGGCGTTTCGCGCAGCTCAATTCCAGAGCCGCGGCTGTCGAATTCGCGTTGGATAGCCCGCAAACAGTCACTAATGACCGCTGGTTCTACGCTAAGTGCCCGCGCCAAGGACTCTACGGATGCCGGCGAGTCGAGCACCAGCAAGATCGACTCGAGCCGAGACCGCAATTGCGAAATGAGCGGAAGATCCATGCCCCTTAGATTACAACCACCGACGGCGGTGCTAGCACTAGTCCCAATTTGCTGCGGCAACGACGGCTGGATCTACGTCCAAGCCGGTCCAGGAAAGGTCCAGCTGGCCCAACGCCTCCTCCTGCTGGGCATCAACCGCCTTGGCCTTAAACAGTTCCAAGAGCGCTAGGAACCTACCGACGATATGCATGGTTGTGGTGCAATCCCGGGTAAGCGAGGAAAAGCTTGTCCACTGCCCAGCGCCCATAAGCTTGAGCGTTTCGAGGATCTTTCCAGCCTGTTCGGGCACGGAGACGGCGACGCCATGAATATGGCCCGTGGCAACTTCTTCCGGCGGCTTGGGGCGAAAGACACCCGCCGCCATTTCCGCAAAGCTCGCCGGAGTGTGCCCCAAGGTGACGGGAGGCAAAAGCTCAGCAAATTGCTCCTCAATGCTCACCGCTCGCGGATAACTGCGCTGCGCCTCCCGCTGCCACCGGGCAAATTGACCCGCCGCCTGCTTATAGGCCTTGTACTGCAACAGGCGAGCAAAGAGCAGGTCGCGCGATTCCAGGAGCTCCAGGTCCTCTAGATCATCAACCTCTCCCCGCGGCAATAGGCGCGCGGCCTTCAGGTCCAATAGAGTTGCCGCCACGACCAAGAAGTCCGTCGTCTCATCCAGATCCGCGTTTTCGCCCAATTGGCGGGTGTAGCCAACAAATTCGTCGGTCACCTCAGACAAGGCCACATCCGTGATATCCATCTTCTTGGCCTGGATGAGCTGCAAAAGCAGATCGAATGGCCCCTCGAAATTCCGCAAGGCAATGCGGAACCCAGTAATCTCTGGCTGCGTCACGGTCACTTAGACGGTCGAGCGCTCTATGACTTCCTTCGCCAGGTCGCGGTATTGCTGCGCGGCCTGCGAATTGGGCGCCCACGAGGTGATGGGCTCGCCGGCCACGGAGGTTTCTGGGAAGCGCACGGTACGGGTAATGACGGTATCGAATACTTGATCACCAAAATATTCCACGACCCGCGACATCACCTCACGGGCGTGCTTGGTCCGCCGATCAAACATGGTGACCAAAATACCCATGACTTCCAGATCGAAATTGATGCGGTCAGAGACCTTTTCCACCGTATCCGTCAGCAAAGCAAGCCCGCGCAGCGAGAAGAACTCGCATTCCATGGGGATGATGACACCCTGGGAACAAGCTAGGGCGTTGACCGTAAGCAGACCCAAAGAAGGCTGGCAATCAATGATGATGAAGTCATAATCCCGGCGCACCGGACGCAGGGCGCGCGCCAAGGTGTGCTCGCGGCCTACTTCATTGACCATCTGAATCTCTGCCGCAGAAAGATCGATATTGGCAGGAACGAGGTCCATGCCGGAAACGCTGGTGTGATGAATGGCGGAGTGGATAGAGGTATGACTATCCAGCATCACGTCATAAATCGAATCCTCGATGTCATCATGGTTTAATCCCAGCCCGGCCGAAAGAGCACCCTGCGGGTCCAAGTCAACCAAGAGAACCTTGCGCCCATACTCTGCGAGGCAGGCCCCCATATTAATGGTGGACGTGGTCTTGCCCACGCCGCCCTTTTGATTACACATCGAGATGATGGTGGCGGGCCCATGTTTTTCCAAGGGGGCGGGTTCCGGCAGTTCGCGGACAGGGCGGCCAGTTAGCCCCGTCTCTACATCAGAGGCTGAAAAGAGACCCTCTTCGCTCACAGTCAAACCTTCTTCCTTGACGCCAAGTCATGGACCATGACATTTGGCATAGGGTTGCTTACAACGTTGTAACTATAGCGTACCCGCTCCCCTTTATGACTACCGAGACTTTGCAAATATCAAGTATCTAGCTTTGACTTAAGCACCTGCCGCTCGAGTAAAAGCTACGCCCGAGGATGCGCGGTCCGCCAAACCTCCCGTAAGGAATCTGCGGTTACGTGCGTATAGATCTGCGTGGTAGTCACGGAGGAATGCCCTAAAAGCTCCTGCACGGTGCGCACATCGGCACCTCCTTCGAGAAGGTGCGTGGCAAAGGAATGGCGCAGCGTGTGCGGGGAAATGGATTTATCCAACTGGCTGCGCTGCGCCGCGGTTTTAATAACGGACCACGCGCTTTGCCGCGATAGCGCACCGCCGCGAGTATTCAAGAACAGCGCAGCGGTCTTGCCTTTTCCCAGCACGGGACGGGCGCGCACCAAGTAGGCGTCGATGGCCTGGCGAGCATGCGAGCCGAGGGGTACAAGCCGTTCTTTATCGCCCTTGCCATGCAGGACCAGGACGTCATCGGCAGTAGCTACGTCATCGACATTCAGCGAAATTACCTCAGAAATGCGCGCCCCAGTGCCATAGAGCACTTCTAGTAGCGCCCTATCGCGAAGGTCAACCGGCGTTTCCGTCGGTGTCGATTCGATGAGGCGTGACACCTCGTCCACGTTCAAGGTCTCCGGCAGGTGTTGCCCCGTGGAAGGCGGGCTCACCTCGGCGGCGACATCGCTATCGACTTCGCCCTCTGCAACGGCGAATTTGTGCAACCCGCGCGCCACGATGAGGGCACGGTTGGCAGAAGACACCGCCATCTTTTCGCGCAGGTCCTTCAAATAGGCCTCCACCATCGGCCGGGTTACCTGCCGCAGGTCCTGGACCCCATTTGCTGCCAGCCAATCCACGTACCGGCGAATATCCCGCCGGTAATTGCTCAGGGTATTTGCTGACACCCCGCGTTCGACGGCGAGGTGATTCAACCAAGTCTGAGCGACATCCTCCGCAGCAGTCACTGCTTTTTCAGGTCCGGTCCGCTGCGGCGGGCAGCCATATGGGTCGGGCGCAAATCGAACGGCGCATCCACCGAACGCGTCGGCCTTCCACCAATCACTGTGGCATATGCGGATAAGATACCCGCGCATGCAACGGAATTAACTATCTCACCGCTCAGCACCTTGTCAACTGCCCTGTCTAAATCCACCCAGGCAAAATCCATATCGGCTTCTTCATCGCCGGTATCCTCCAGGGCCGGGACCTCGCTAAGGTCGCGAGCAAGGAAAATCCGCACTGCTTCCTCACAAAACCCCGGTGAGGTCACCATATCCGTGAGAACTTCCCAGTCCTTCGCGGCAAGGCCCGCTTCCTCCTGCAGCTCGCGCTGCGCGCCGGAAAGCTCATCCTCGCCCTTTACATCTAGCAGTCCTGCAGGCAGCTCCCAGAGCCGCTTGCCGACGCTATGCCGGTACTGATGCACCATCGCGATGCGCCGATCCTCATCTAAGGCCACCACCGCGACGGCGCCAAGGTGCTCAATGATCTCCCTATCCGCGGTGTTTCCTCCCGGCATGGACAAGGTATCGCGGCGTACGGCGACGATAGGGGCATCAAAAATTAACTCTGAATCCAAGACTTGAAAATCGTGGCCCACTATTCTTTCTCCTCTTCAGGTAGGGCGGAATCAGCGCTTTCTGCAGAACCGTAGTCTCCCCTGCCCCCATTGAGCTGTTCCTCGGCGGCAGAAATGACGGCGATGCGCTCTACCGCGCGTTCAATGCCATCTACGGTAGAAAGATCCACGTCTTTGGTGCGCAGCTGCTCTATTGTCTTTTCATCTTGGGTCTGTTTGGCCCGCGCGCTAAGGACCACGCTGCCATTGACCTCGTCCAAGGCGGTGGCGAACTCTGCCAAGGTATCCGAATAATATCCGCGCACCCCGCTGCCGGAGACGATGATGATGGACTGGGCGGGAAGGATGGTCCCGTCCTCATAATCAATAAATTCCTTATCGCGCAGGGCACGCAGCAGCTCAGATCGCTCCTTCACGCTTGCGAGCGGCTCCGTGCTTTCTGGGTCCATGGATAAGGCCGCGCCCAAAGCCTCGCCGCCATAGCTTCCCACGGTTTTATCGAGCCCCTTGAGATCTGCCTTTTTCGGGGCCTTATCTTTAAGGATCGATACGATATTGTCTTTGCTTTCCCCGCGCAGGAATTCTTTGCTCAGCTTGATTTCTCCTGCCTTGGTGGCCCCAGAGGCTTCTAATAGCTTCGTGATATCAGACAGGTCCCTGCTATTTGCATCATCGGTGGAAATGACCAGCACTGGCCGCTGCGATAACGTCCCAGACACCAAGTCTGGTGCCACGTTCTTGACTATGTCATCGCTCGCCTCATTTTGGTTCTGCAAGATCTTATTTTCTTGCACCACCTTGCGGTGTTCCGCACGGATCGGGTCATCATCGGCCACGCTGGTGGTCAGGTTGGGCGCGATCACCAAGGCTCCGAGGGCTACACCGAGCGCCGCGCCGAGCCCAAGGCCCGTAATTAGTTGCGTTTTCGCCATACTTCTACCCCTGCTCAGAATAGGCTCGACCACGTTTGGCTCAAATTACTCAAGAAATCCTGGCTCCCGCCAAACCCCACGATCAAGATGATCGCCGCAATCGCGACCAAGATGCTCAGAAGGGCCCACAGCCAACCAAGGTGCGAGGACGGAGCGGAATACAGGTTGATGACCGCCTCGGAGTCGACCACCTTCGTTCCGCCCTTCAGCCGAGACAAGACGGCAGACGGAGCCACGCGGTTGGCAAAAACATCATCGAGGTCAAAGCCGCCACCTGCCTGCACGATGAGGCCCGCACCGTGGTAATCAGCAAAGAGCAGCGCTAAATCCGTGGCCGATTCCGAAGCCGCCGGGAACGTCATGGCCCCAATACCCAGTTCTTGGATGCGGTCAATGCTCTCCACGCTGCCTTCTGGATCCGCAGGCACGACAATGCGCGCGCCGCAACGCAGCGACTCATCGCTTACCTTGACAGGATCCCCAATAATGAAGTCAGGCTTATATCCCTGCTCCAGCAAAGAATCCGCGGCTTCATCAACCGCAATGAGCAGCGGCTCATACTCCCGGATGAAATTCCGCAATTCTTTCAGCAGGGCACGGTGGTCTTCGGTGGGAGATAAAACAATGACCTTCCGGCCAGCTATCTCGGCACCGGATGCGGGAACCCCGAGGCCATCGATAAGCAGGGGGCCCTCAGAGTTAATGAAGTCAATGGAGCTCGCGAAATAGGACTCCATGTGATCAATGAGCGCACTTTGTGCCGCTTTGAAGTTCTTGTCAGCGCGCTCCCTGGAAACCTTCTGCCCCGTCCCGATTACTTTATCCGCGACGTAGACCTTTCCATCCTCCCCAATATGCGCCTTCTTGCCATCCTTAAACTCCGAGATAAATTCCTCGCCGAGGCCTTCGAGGAGTTCAATATCGGCATCGAGAAGCATGTGTGGACCGCAATTAGGAATGGAGCCAGTAGAAAACCTGGCGACGTTGACCACCGCAGAGGGCTGCAATTCCACAAGCGTTTGTGCCTCGGGCCGGGAAATATTCGCCGCATCAATAACGGCGATATCACCTGCAGAAAACTTCTTAAGACCTTTCGCACCTGGGGTGCAATCGCGCAATGCAGCATGCTCACCAGGATGATCAGGGGTACGGGAAAACAGAGCCATGGGCTCCATTGTTCCTTGCTTAGTCCGCCAGCTGGGTAAGGCGCGCGGAAGCTTCTTTTTGTGCGCGATCAAAAAGCTCTTGGGCATGCGCGCGCCCCGTCTCCGTGTCATCCAAACCAGCCAGCATGCGCGCCAATTCCTCCACGCGCTCCTGCTCCGTTAGCTCGGCTACCCCCGAGGTAAATTTGTCCTTCGAGACATGCAAATGCGCATCCGCATACGCAGCTACCTGCGGCAGGTGCGTCACGACGATAACCTGATTATGCGCAGCTAGCCGCGCTAGCCGACGCCCAATTTCTACCGCCGCACGCCCGCCCACGCCGGCATCGACCTCATCGAAGACCAATGTCGCACCGTCCTCGCTGGCGAGCACGACCTCAAGGGCAAGCATGACGCGAGACAGCTCACCCCCGGAGGCCGCGGTGGCCAAAGGCTTCCCATTGAGCTGCAACTCCGCGGCATCGGCGCCCGTCTTGGAATACTTAGCCGCGGAAAGCTCAACCGACAACGTGGAATTGGGCATGGCCAATCCATGCAACTCCTCAGTCACCAGCTTACTCAGCGCTTCCGCGGCTTTGCGGCGGCCCTTCGTAAGCTCCGCCGCCTTTTGCTTCATCTCCTGTTCAGCCTCTTTGACCTGCGCCTTAAGTTCCTCGAGGACCTCCGTCGAGGTATCCATCGACTGCAATTTGGACTCCGCCTCATCGCGCCACGCCAAAACACCATCGATATCGCTAGCGTATTTACGGGTCAATGCTCGAAGATCCTGCTGGCGCTGCAGCGATTTTTCCAACAGATTCGGATCCGCCGGCAGCCCCGCGAGGTATCCACCGAGCTCAGCCGAGATATCGCCTAGCTGCGAGGTGAGCTCAGAGATGCGCTCGCCCAAATCCGCCAGCTGCTTATCCGAGGATCCCACTAACGCCGACCCCGCACGCCCGAGCAGCGAAGAAGCAGCCTCATCAATCTCTTCCGTTCCATCGATCGCCGCCAAGGCAGTGTGCGCGGATTCGCGCAAACCGTCGACGTCTTGCAGGCGCTGCACCAACTGCACCAGCTCCGCGTCTTCCCCTGGCTCGGGTGCCACGCCGTTGATTTCCTCTAGGGCATATTGCAGGCGGTCAGCTTCCTGGGCAAGTTCCCTACGAGATTCCGTGCGCCGGCGATAATCCTTAGCCAAGCTGCGCCACCTTTTAAAGGCTTCCGCATAGTCTTCCCGGATGCCCGCCAATTGCGGGTCCGCACGGTCTACCGCCGCGAGCTGCTCTTCTGGAGCCAAGAGGCGCAATTGATCGTTCTGGCCATGCACGGTGATTATCTCCCGCGCGAAATCTCCCAGCGTTGCGGCCGGTACGGCGCGGCCTCCCAGATACGCCCGCGATCGCCCCGCTGCGGAAACGGTCCGCGAAACAATAAATTCACCATTTTCATCTGGCTCGCCGCCCACCGAGTCCACCAGTTGGCTAATGCTCTCTTTCGCGGAACTAAAGTGACCTTCTACGGCCGCTTTTTTAGCGCCATCGCGTACCCTCGAGGCATCGGCACGCCCGCCTGCCAACAGTCGAAGCCCCGTGACCACCATGGTTTTGCCCGCACCGGTTTCACCGGTCAATACGGTCAAGCCCTCCGACAATTCCGCAGAGCTATGGCGAATGACTCCTAAATCATTGATAGAAATATCGACGAGCACTATTTCTCCTTCGGTCCACGCCAGCCTTCCACGGGCAACCGCAGCTTAGAGACCAATCGATCCGTAAAGGGTTGATCATCCAACCGCACCCAGCGTACGGGGCGCTTACCGCGCACCACCTCGACGCGGGCGCCCGGCGGCATAATAAGTTCCCTGCACCCATCCAAGATAACCACCGCCGGTGTGGTTTGCATGGTTGATTCCACCGCCACCAGTGAATTCGGGGAAACCACTAATGGTTTGGTAAAGAGCGCATGGGCATTATTCGGCACGACCAGGATTGCATCCAGGGATGGCCACAGCACCGGGCCGCCAGCTGAAAATGCATACGCCGTAGAACCCGTTGGGGTAGAAATCAGTACGCCATCACAGCCAAACGACGAAACGGGGCGCCGGTCGATCTCCAAAATCGCATCCAGCACGCCCGACCTGTTCTGGTTTTCAACCGAGGCCTCATTCAAGGCCCAGCTGCTGGACAGTAGCTGACCGTTGGCATCCGAAATGGATACATCCACCGTCAGCCTGTCTTCCACCCGGTAGCTTTTCTCAATCACGCGGGCAACGGCTCCGTCTAATGACTCCACCTCCCATTCCGCGAGGAAGCCAACGTGGCCCAGATTCACTCCGAGAACCGGAATATCTACTGCCCGCGCCATATCGGCGGCGCGCAGGAAGGTGCCATCACCGCCGAGAACAAGAACCAGTTCACATCCCTCCGCCGCAGCATCAGAATGCGGGACGTGCTGTAGCCCCGGCAGGACGGTTTCGTCCGCACAAACGCGAACCGTTATCCCTGCTTCCTGCAATAACTCGGCTGCGCGGGAGGTAGCCTGCAGGTTCTCTGCGCGATTGGCATGCGGAACCAACAATATCTCTCGCATTACTGCGGACCTTCTTCAACGGCAGTATCAATCATCTGTTTCATTGTAGCTGCGTCTGTTGACATACCGTCCTTTTTCAGCCACAGAAAATATTCCACATTTCCACTCGGGCCCGGCAATGGTGAAGCCACAACACCGTGCAGACTGAGGCCTAAAGACACGGCAAATTCAGCAACGTCCTGCGTGACCTCTTTCCGCATCTTCGGAGAACGAACCACCCCGCCGCTGCCGATGCGCTCCTTCCCCACCTCAAACTGCGGCTTGACCATTGGCAGCAGCCACGCTCCGTCCTTCATACACTCCACAATTGCTGGCAGCACCAGTTTTAAGGAAATAAAAGATAAATCCCCGACCATGCCATCGCACAGGCCATTGGTCATCTCTGGATTAATAGTGCGGATATTCGTGCGATCCAAGACGGTTACGCGGTCGTCATTTTGCAGCCGCCACAATAGTTGCCCATACCCGACGTCAACGGAAAGCACTTCCCTCGCACCAGACGCCAAGCACACATCCGTAAATCCTCCCGTCGATGCCCCTGCATCTAAGATGCGACCATCCATGTCGACGTCGAATGCGG
The DNA here is from genome assembly GCF_046717465.1 of Corynebacterium limaceinasi. Lineage (NCBI taxonomy): Bacteria > Bacillati > Actinomycetota > Actinomycetes > Mycobacteriales > Corynebacteriaceae > Corynebacterium > Corynebacterium limaceinasi. The sequence continues at coordinate 1,263,510 of NZ_CP177100.1, read as the reverse complement.
CAAGTGCACCCAAAAGCTTATGTGCGCCGCGAGACGCCCACTTGTCTTCCTCAGACTCTTCGACCTTGATGGAGACTTCAGGATCCACGACAGTTGCAGGCTTTTCTGCCTTAAACCCGCCGACCGTCACACGGCCAGACTTGATCATCTCGCGGGCTTGCTCACGAGATCGCGCAATTTTTCGGCGCACAAGTTCTGCATCCAGCCTGCGGCGTTGTGGTGGCATTAGTTCTCCTGCAATGCATTCCGCAATACGGAATGCGCCCTGTCCAGTTGATCGACTTCTTCTGCAAGTGATGGCGCATCTTCGCCGAGAATTGTCGATATCTCCGAATCTACTTCCTCAGGCTCTTTCACAGCCCGAAAATCGTGCGGCTTTACCGCCATTTCGACACAACCTTTTCCGCAAACTCACTACGCGGCTGAATATACCGAGGTGGTGCCGGCATCGACCACGCCACTTCTAAGACCGTCCGCAGCGCTTGCACCGAGGTAGAGGATTCATTTCCACCCTGCAAAAGAACGTCATACCCATCGCATCGCGCGGTAAAGTCCCCCTGCGGTCCCGGTCGCACCTGCGAAATAGGCAATGAAAGCTCGTGCATGCCCGCACCAATGAAGTTAGGCCGTGCCTCCACCGGGGCTTCGATAAGCTCCAGCTCGCCCGATACTCCGGTCAAGACATGAAAGGTATTCATCGCTGCGGCGTTACCCCCAACGATATCGGTATCTATACGGTCGCCCACTGCCAAAGGCTTTTTTGACCCCACCTTTTTGGCCGCAAGGAAAAACATTGCGGGCTCAGGCTTACCCGCAGAAACGGGCTCTACTCCCGTCGCTTTCTGGATGGCAGCGACTAGGGAGCCATTGCCAACGCCTAGCCCCCTCTCAATTGGAAGGGAAGTGTCCAGGTTTGAGGCGAAAAACTTCGCTCCTGCCCGGATAGCCAGCGCACCTTCCGTTAGCTGTTCCCACCCAACGGACTTATCAAACCCTTGTAGGACGGCAGCCGGTTTCTCATCGGCACTCGAGACCACGGAAAAACCCATGTCTTTAGCCAAATCACGGAAAGAATCCGCGCCAATAATTAATACCTTCGCACCCGACGGAATTTCCTCGGCAGCCAATTGCAATACCGCTTGGGCGGAGGTGACGATGTCACCTGAATCAGCCGTCAAGCCGATATCCGTCAGCATCGTCGCAACGGCTTCAGGGCTGCGCGACGCATTATTTGTGACATATACTGCGGGAACGCCGCAGGTATTAATAACGTCTACGACGTTGCTGAGCGGACGGCCGCCTTCCCAGACGGTTCCATCCAAGTCCAACAATAAGGCGTCATGTTTGCTTAAAACACTCATTACTTACATTCCGCCAATCGGTCAGCGGCATCGGTCCAATCGCCCTCCTCAATGGCGATGGTGTGCTCGAACCACTCGCGGGCTTCGTCCTTGCGGCCCGCGGCGAGCAGCGCATTTGCATAGGCATACGACAACCTACAAGCGCTTACTCCACGATCGCTGCGATCTGGTTGTGCCCGCTGAATGGTAACCACCGCTGATTCAGGTTGATCGAGGTCAAGGCGAGCACCCGCCAGCACAATCGCTAATTCAATAGCGGATTCTTTGTCTAGTTCCTTCGCCTCCTCGCTGCGCCCCAGCTCTAATGCCTTTTCCGACCGACCCAACCCACGTTCACAATCAGCCATGACCGCGAGCATTCCAGGACCGCCAGAAATACGACGCGCAGCACGCAGCTCAGCCAGTGCCTCTTTCCACTCGCCGGCGCGGTATGCAGCGATACCGTTAACTTCCCGTGCGATAGCCACACGTCCTGCACGATCCTTAGCCGCACGGGCATGCCGCAGCGCCAGTTTAGGATCATCGTCCATCCAGGTCGCCGCCATGATCATGTGCTTGGCGACGGTCTCCGAGTTCTCTTTAGAGAGAGACTTCAAGTCTTGGAGCACCAATGGGTCCAAGTCATTGATATCAACCTCTTCAGGGATGTCCGGATCGGTCATACGACGGTTGATTCGCTCTTCCCGATACCCAGAGCGCTGTGGAGAGAAAGACTTCTTCTTTCCCCCACCGCGAGAATCGCGGTCCCCCGAGTTGCGTGGATTTCGACCCCGACGGTCTTGTCCGCGGCCATTACGGCCGTGCTGGTTGCGCTCCGACATTCAGTCCTACCCTTTCTTGGTTGGAACTCGCACAGAAATACCGCACCCATTCTACAGTGCTAAACGACATTCAAAGAATCTCGATATTTCCCTGCTCTTGTTCTTGGTTTCGATGAACATGGACTCAGCTTTTGGGCGCAGTGGTGTGGTGGTGCTGGGTTAGTGGGCTCTTATTTTTTGTTGTTGTGTTTGTGTCTTTTGTGTGTGAGGAATTGTTTCCAGGTGTAGTGCCAGTGTGTGTTTGTGGTGGCCAGTGGTCCTGTGGGGTGGTCTGTTTGGTAGGTGCCGTTGGTGTGTAGCCAGGCGATGGTGCCGGTTATTGGGTCCATGATGTAGTGGACGCGGCGGTCGGTTTTGATGTTGTGGTGGTGTTGGCACAGGGTGACGAGGTTGTCGGGGTTGGTGGGTCCGCCGTTGTTGTATTCGATGCGGTGGTCGAGTTGGCATGTGTGTGCTGGGGTGGTGCATCCGGGCCAGCGGCAGGTGAGGTCTCTTCCTTGTGTGTAGGCGCGGATGTGGTTGGTGGGCTGGTAGCTTTCGGTTTCTTGTGGGTTGAGTTGTCGGGTGAAGGTGTCGATGTTTTCTAGGTTGGTGATGCGGGACCAGCCGTAGCCTGGGAAGTACACCTTTGTATTTGCAGTCCCGGCGGCTCCGGCATTGTCATCGCTGTTGTCGGTGTTGGTGGCGGCTGCGGTGGTGAAGGGGACCTGACCCCTTTTTGGTGGACACCTGATATCCAGCCCAGTCGGGCTGGAAAGAAAGGTAATCTACCACCATGTCCAGGTACTCCGAACAGTTCAAACGCGATGCCGTGGCCCTCTATGAGAACAATGAGGACCTCTCGCTCAACGCAGCATCAGCAGAGCTCGGTATCAACCGTGCCTCGCTGCATTCATGGGTCAAGAAGTACGGCACCGGCAAACGTGCGCGCATTAAAGCTGTGCATGATAAAGCCCAAACGGCGAATAATTCCGAACGGATCCGCCAACTAGAAAAAGAGGTCTCTAAGCTACGCGAAGAACGCGATATCCTGCGCAAGGCCGCGAAATATTTTGCCGAAGAGACTCACTGGTGATCCGCTTCCAGTTTGTCTATGACCACCGAACCGAGTATTCGGTCAAGCGGATGTGTCACGTGTTAAAGCTGAATCGTTCCTCGTTTTATAAATGGGTGCAAACCCGCGAAAAGCGCAGGTTAAAAATGTATTCCGATGCCGCTATTGGTGCAAAATCAAGACCACTTTTGATGATGAGCACGGGCTTTACGGCGCTAAACGCATCGCTGCAAGCCTGAATGAGGACACGGCGTATGTCCCGATCAATCACAAGAAGGTCGCCCGCATCATGAAAGCCATGGGACTTAAAGGCTTTACCAAACGCCGCCGATGTGTCACTACCAGGCGCAAGCCTGGCCACCGCGTCATGCCGGACTTAGTAGGCCGTAAATTCACAGCTGATAGACCAAACCACGTCTATGTTGGCGACATTACGTACCTGCCGTGTAAGGGTGGCAAGAACATGTACCTTGCCACGGTCATCGACGTCTACTCTCGCAAACTTGTCGGTCATGCACTCGCGGATCACATGCGGGTATCGCTGGTTATCGAGGCTTTGTCTCATGCCAGAAAGGTCCGCGGAAGCCTTAAAGGGGCAACTTTCCATTCTGATCATGGCAGTGTGTACACCTCACAGGCGTTTGGGGACCACTGCGCCCAGCTTGATGTGCGTCAATCCATGGGAGCAGTGGGAACGAGTGCTGATAACGCCTTAGCAGAATCCTTTAACGCCACCTTAAAGCGTGAAGTACTGCGTGATAGGAAACTCTTTGAAAGTCCAATCAGCTGCCGCCAGGAAATCTTCCGGTGGTGCATGCGCTACAACACGCGCAGGCGGCACTCCTGGTGCAGCCTTCTAGCCCCCGATGACTTCGAAGCGCTTAATTCAGCTACACTGACCCAAGCAGCATAACTAACCCCCGACGTGTCCACTTTCTGGGGGCCAGGCCCAGGTATTGATCGCGACTTTGGTGTGCGTGTTATCCAGGATGAGTTGGATTAAGGCTTCACCGGCACCGCACTTGTTGTTGGCGGCATGGGCATCAATATGGCGGGCGATGATGGCGGCAGTGGCTTTATCACACGTCACACTGATAGTGGCCCGGTTATTGTGTACAGATACGTTGAGGGTGGGTTCGACCTCGTCAGTGTCGTCGATGGCCAGGTGGTGGGTGTCGATGAAGTCGCGGATAAACCGGCGGATTTCTGCAGCAGTTGAGGTTACCCTCGTTTAGTGGACACCCTATTAGTACGGATCTTGTGTCCGTAGGAGAGGATGTTCATTGTGAGTTCGTCAAGGAAGAAGTACACCCCGGAGTACCGGCAGGAGGCCGCCAGACTGGTCATTGAGTCTGGGCGCCCAATCGCTCATGTGGCTAAGGAAATTAGCGTATCAGCCACAATTTTAGGCAGGTGGGTCAAACTTGAGCGGGAACGCCAAGGCTCGGTAGATGGCCGCAGTGATGCCGATATACGAGCCGAAAACGCTCGCCTGCGTCGTGAGTTAGCTGAGGCCAAGATGGATAATGAGTTCTTGTCAAAAGCCACCGCCTTCTTCGCTGCGAAGCAACGCGATCGGAAAAATTTGAGCTAATGCAGCAGGAGAAGGCGAACTACAGCATCAAACGAATGAGCAGGTTATTAGAGGTTTCTCGTTCTGGCTACTATAAATGGCAAAAGGCTCAAGCAGTACGGCTTCGTGGTGAAAATCAGCGTCAGAGATTCCTCGACCAGTTAGACAGGAAAATTCATGACATCTGGGAAGATTCTGACGAAGTCTACGGTGCCCCACGGATTACTGCAGAACTCGCCGAGGGTGGGGTCTATGTGAATCGCAAAACCGTGGCCAAACGCATGCGGATGATGGGTATTGAAGGCATCTCACCCAGGGCGTTTGTTCCCGTAACGACGATTCAATCCAAGCGGAAGTCAACGCTTCCAGACCTAGTGAAACGCCTATTTGATCAAGGGCAGCTTAATCGAGTGTGGATGTCGGATATTACCTATCTACGCACGAATGAGGGCTGGCTGTACCTATGCGTTATCCGCGATGGACACTCCCGCCGAGTCCTAGGCTGGTCCATGGATAGTGTGCAGGATTCTTACCTAGTTGAACGTGCACTGCGCATGGCTTACACCCTGCGTGGTGAAGTACCCGACGGCGTGGTCTTCCACGCCGATCGTGGTACCCAGTTCACCAGCGAACAGCTGTGGCAGGTCTGTCAAGAACTAGGGATTGCACAATCGGTCGGCCGTACTGGTGTCTGCTTTGACAATGCGATGGCCGAGTCGTTCTGGTCGACATTGAAGACCGAATTTTACGATCGGAAGGAATGGCGAACCCGCAACGAAGCCCGGAAGGCGGTGGCTCGCTGGATTGAGATTGTCTACAACCGGCGCCGTCGCCACTCGTCCATCGGGATGGTAAGCCCCGTCGATTTCGAAGCCCAGCTCGCTGATCAAAATGGTAATAAGAAGGCCGCTGCTTAACCCCTAAGCAGCTTAACTACGTGTCCACGATTTGCGGGCAACCCTACAGTAGGTACATGTTGGCTCGGTGCTGTCGGTGTCAGATAGTCTGCCAGGGCGGCATCGACCAGTCCCACATGTTCGTGGTTGTCGCCTATACGTTCTACTTCCCTATCGATAACCCGCAAGCGTGGTGTATCCAGGATCCACTGCTCCACGTTAGTCGCTGCTACCAGGGGGAGTTCCTGCATGCGGAAATGCGCCCTAATAATGCCAGACAAGATGCTATAGGAAAGCCCTAGGTCTTTAGCCAGGCTGGTCAGTGTCAGATCGACGTCGTCGCCCAGGTCTGGAAGGAGTGACTGGTAGAAAAACCAGGAGTTCTTCCGGGCTTGTGCTCCAGCAGCAGCAATAGGATTGTTTGGGGTATTGGTGGCATAAAAGACTACCGGTTCTCCTGCCTCAGCATCAGTGTCGGTATCAGGTGCCTCGTCGCCGTCAGCGGCAGTGATCATGCGTGCATCAGCTATACCATCGGCGCGCTCGGATTCGCCTGCCGCGCAAGTAGCGCTGGGTAGACGGGTATCTCCCGCCGTGGTGTCATGCACCGGCCCGCCTACGTGCGCGTGGTCTGTGGTGGGTGGTGGTGTACTCATTGTGGTCGAATCCCCCCCGGGGGGGGTACTACACCCTTCAATGTGTCGAATATGTTTTCGTCTACCAAGGCATCAGACTACCCACCCGAAAAGACACCAGGGGTAAAACCCACACACCCCACCACGCATAACCCCTGCTCGACAGAGTACAAGTCGGCTACACTAGCGGGGGTAAAACCACAATTAATCCCCAAAAGCACCAACCACCCACAATTATTCGGGGTGATGGTCTTTCGGGGACTATCGTATAAACACTATTTTGTTGTTTTGTTGTTTGGTGTCGGCGGTGACTTACTCTCCCACAACCTCCCGGTTGCAGTACCATCAGCGCGTACAGGCTTAGCTTCCGGGTTCGGAATGGGACCGGGCGTTTCCCTGTAGCTATAAACCACCGACAAACCTAAAAGAACACTACCCACCACTGCGTGTGGTGTTGTGTCAGATACTGCATAGTGGACGCGACACACAATAATGTGTTCATTTATTTGTTTACTCGCTTCACAAGTCCACCCAACATATCCAAACATTGTTTGGGTTGTTGTGGTGTGTTTGTTTTGGTCAATTAGTACCAGTAGCCTTCACACCTTACAGTGCTTCCAAGTCTGGCCTATCTACCCCATAGTCTTTAGGGGACCTCAAAAGAAACCTCATCTTAAAACAGGCTTCCCGCTTAGATGCTTTCAGCGGTTATCCCTTCCGTACGTAGCCAACCAGCGATACCCCTGGCGGGATAACTGGCACACTAGAGGTACGTCCGTCCCGGTCCTCTCGTACTAGGGACAGCCTTCTTCAAGTTTCAACGCGCGCGGCGGATAGAGACCGAACTGTCTCACGACGTTCTGAACCCAGCTCGCGTGCCGCTTTAATGGGCGAACAGCCCAACCCTTGGGACCTACTCCAGCCCCAGGATGCGACGAGCCGACATCGAGGTGCCAAACCATCCCGTCGATATGGACTCTTGGGGAAGATCAGCCTGTTATCCCCGGGGTACCTTTTATCCGTTGAGCGACACCACATCCACAAGTAGGTGCCGGATCACTAGTCCCGACTTTCGTCCCTGCTCGACATGTCTGTCTCACAGTCAAGCTCCCTTGTGCACTTACACTCACCACCTGATTGCCAACCAGGCTGAGGGAACCTTTGGGCGCCTCCGTTACATTTTGGGAGGCAACCGCCCCAGTTAAACTACCCACCAGGCACTGTCCCCAACCCAGATCATGGGCCAAGGTTAGATGCTCAATCCGATCAGAGTGGTATTTCAACAACGACTCCACCACCACTAGCGTGATGATTTCACAGTCTCCCACCTATCCTACACAAACCGAACCAAACACCAATACCAAGCTATAGTGAAGGTCCCGGGGTCTTTTCGTCCTGCCGCGCGTAACGAGCATCTTTACTCGTAATGCAATTTCACCGGGCCTGTGGTCGAGACAGCAGAGAAGTCGTTACGCCATTCGTGCAGGTCGGAACTTACCCGACAAGGAATTTCGCTACCTTAGGATGGTTATAGTTACCACCGCCGTTTACTGGGGCTTAAATTCTCAGCTTCGCAACCACAAAGGTTACTAACCGGTCCTCTTAACCTTCCAGCACCGGGCAGGCGTCAGTCCATATACATCAACTTAACGTCTTCGCATGGACCTGTGTTTTTGATAAACAGTCGCTTCCCTCTATTCTCTGCGACCCCACAACACTCCAGCAGCTAGTGCCTTCACGTCACAGGGCCCCCCTTCTCCCGAAGTTACGGGGGCATTTTGCCGAATTCCTTAACCACAGTTCACCCGAACGCCTTAGTATCTTCAACCTGACCACCTGTGTCGGTTTAGGGTACGGGCCATACACACACTCGCTAGAGGCTTTTCTCGACAGTACAGGATCACCACCATCAACCCCTTTAGGGTCTACGCATCACGCCTCAACCACATGTGCGGCGGATTTACCTACCACACGGCCTACACGCTTACACCACCAATCCACTAAGTGGCGCGGCTACCTCACTGCGTCACCCCATCACTTGAACCACACATCAGGCCCCACGACATCAACACCACCAACACTCAAAGAATGCTAGGTAGCGTATCCGCAGTGGTTAGTATCAGTGCTTCATCATGGGCGCACATGTACGGGTACCAGAATATCAACTGGTTATCCATCGACTACGCCTGTCGGCCTCGCCTTAGGTCCCGACTCACCCTGGGAAGACGAACTTGACCCAGGAACCCTTAGTCATCCGGCGGTAAGGATTCTCACCTTACAATTCGTTACTCATGCCTGCATTCTCACTCGCACACAGTCCACGCCTCCTCACGGTAACGCTTCCACCCATGCACGACGCTCCCCTACCCAAACAACAAAAACTGTTGCTTGCCGCGGCTTCGGCGGTGTACTTGAGCCCCACTACATTGTCGGCGCAGAACCACTCGACCAGTGAGCTATTACGCACTCTTTCAAGGATGGCTGCTTCTAAGCCAACCTCCTGGCTGTCTTCGCGATCCCACATCCTTTTCCACTTAGTACACCCTTAGGGGCCTTAACCGGCGCTCTGGGCTGTTTCCCTCTCGACTATGAAGCTTATCCCCCACAGTCTCACTGCCGCACAACACAATTGATGGCATTCGGAGTTTGGCTGACATTGCTAAGATTGTAGTCCCGCTCAACCAACCAGTCGCTCTACCTCCACCAAGCTAATACGACGCTGCACCTAAATGCATTTCGGGGAGAACCAGCTATCACGGAGTTTGATTGGCCTTTCACCCCTACCCACAGCTCATCCCCGCAGTTTTCAACCTACGTGGGTTCGCGCCTCCACAACCTCTTACAGCTGCTTCACACTGGCCATGGGTAGATCACCCCGCTTCGGGTCCAGGACATGCCACTAACCACCCCATTAGGATTCGGTTTCCCTACGACTACCCCACACGGGTTAACCTCGCGACATGCCGCTGACTCGCAGGCTCATTCTTCAAAAGGCACGCCATCACACACACAAGGTGCTCTGACGGATTGTAAGCACATGGTTTCAGGAACTATTTCACTCCCCTCCCGGGGTACTTTTCACCATTCCCTCACGGTACTATCCACTATCGGTCACACTGAGTATTTAGGCTTACCGGGTGGTCCCGGCAGATTCACAACAGATTCCACGAGCCCGTTGCTACTCGGGAACCCAACAACCCCCACATCATCATCTTCAGCTACAGGACTCTCACCTACTCCGGTAGATCATTCCAAACCACTTCACCTAACAACAATGCGAAAAAGGGCGTGCCACTGGTAGATGACACAAAGCTAGGCCCCACAACACCGCACACACAACCCCTACCAGGTATCACATGCACACGGTTTAGCCTCATCCACGTTCGTTCGCCACTACTAGCAGAATCATTATTATTTTCTCCTCCTACGGGTACTGAGATGTTTCACTTCCCCGCGTAACCCCCACAACAGCTATGAATTCACTGAAGGGTAACCCCACATAACCAGGGCCAGGTTTCCCCATTCGGACATCCTCGGATCAACGCTTTATTGACAACTCCCCGAGGCTTAACGCAGCCTTACACGTCCTTCATCGGCTCAGCATGCCAAGGCATCCACCATGCGCCCTCAATAACGAACACACCAACCACCACACACAAACCACACAACCAACAAAAAGCCATGCAGCCACATGCGGTAGCAACAAGTGAACTTGACAAAATAAACAAAAAAGAAAAATCACATCACACACACAAAACACCACCAACCACAAACAGCCGATGGCATCATGCAGATGCTCGCGTCCACTATACAGTTCTCACACAACACCCCAAACCAGCAACACACACCACCACAACAGATGGCATCCATCAACCAGTCAGGCACACACTAAGGGGATAATGCCCCAGACACCCAACAATGCACCAACAACTTATCCACAACATTATATTTTGTATGCATGGACACTTTTACGCATGCCACAAAGCACCATTCAAACACTTGATACTGTCGATTAAGGTGTGTCTCCTACCCGGAATTTCCAAACAATCGGTGGCAGCAGAACACTCGCCTACTCAACCACCAACCCACACAAACTGTGTAGGCAACCCACAAACAGTGGGCCATTGGCTGCAACTGCAGCCCAATAAAAAGCTCCTTAGAAAGGAGGTGATCCACCCGCACCTTCCGGTACGGGTACCTTGTTACGACTTCGTCCCAATCGCCGATCCCACCTTCGACGGCTCCCTAACACGTTTAGGCCACCGGCTTCGGGTGTTACCAACTTTCATGACGTGACGGGCGGTGTGTACAAGGCCCGGGAACGTATTCACCGCAGCATTGCTGATCTGCGATTACTAGCGACTCCGACTTCATGGGGTCGAGTTGCAGACCCCAATCCGAACTAAGACCGGCTTTCAGCGATTCGCTCCACCTCACAGTGTCGCAGCGCATTGTACCGACCATTGTAGCATGTGTGAAGCCCTGGACATAAGGGGCATGATGATTTGACGTCATCCCCACCTTCCTCCGAGTTAACCCCGGCAGTCTCTCATGAGTCCCCAACCAAATGCTGGCAACATAAGACAAGGGTTGCGCTCGTTGCGGGACTTAACCCAACATCTCACGACACGAGCTGACGACAACCATGCACCACCTGTACACCAACCACAAAGGGAAACTACATCTCTGCAGCGATCTGATGTATGTCAAGCCCAGGTAAGGTTCTTCGCGTTGCATCGAATTAATCCACATGCTCCGCCGCTTGTGCGGGCCCCCGTCAATTCCTTTGAGTTTTAGCCTTGCGGCCGTACTCCCCAGGCGGGGCGCTTAATGCGTTAGCTACGGCACGAAAGTCGTAGAAAGACCCTCACACCTAGCGCCCACCGTTTACGGCATGGACTACCAGGGTATCTAATCCTGTTCGCTACCCATGCTTTCGCTCCTCAGCGTCAGTAACTGCCCAGTAACCTGCCTTCGCCATCGGTGTTCCTCCTGATATCTGCGCATTTCACCGCTACACCAGGAATTCCAGTTACCCCTACAGCACTCAAGTTATGCCCGTATCGCCTGCACGCCCGGAGTTAAGCCCCAGAATTTCACAGACGACGCGACAAACCACCTACGAGCCCTTTACGCCCAGTAATTCCGGACAACGCTCGCACCCTACGTATTACCGCGGCTGCTGGCACGTAGTTAGCCGGTGCTTCTTATCTAGGTACCGTCACACAAAGCTTCGTCCCTAGCGAAAGGAGTTTACAACCCGAAGGCCTTCATCCCCCACGCGGCGTCGCTGCATCAGGCTTGCGCCCATTGTGCAATATTCCCCACTGCTGCCTCCCGTAGGAGTCTGGGCCGTATCTCAGTCCCAATGTGGCCGTACACCCTCTCAGGCCGGCTACCCGTCGCCGCCTTGGTAGGCCATTACCCCACCAACAAGCTGATAGGCCGCGAGCTCATCCTACACCGAAAAAACTTTCCACCACACACACTAAAGTGCGGTCCTATCCGGTATTAGACCCAGTTTCCCAAGCTTATCCCGAAGTGCAGGGCAGATCACCCACGTGTTACTCACCCGTTCGCCACTCGAGTACCCTGCAAGCAGGGCCTTTCCGTTCGACTTGCATGTGTTAAGCACGCCGCCAGCGTTCGTCCTGAGCCAGGATCAAACTCTCCACAAAAAGAAAAAATTTCAGAACAACATTCCAAAATCAAGGCCGTGAAAAGCCCAAACCTAACCAAAAGAACAAACCACCACAAACCAATAAAGGCTCATGCTGGCGTCCAAAAATTACTACAAGAAAAAATAAACTGCCTCCCCAACCCGACGGGGCAAAAAAGGGAGACAAAAAGTTGAACACAATCACATGCCAACCAATCCATCAATGCAGCCGAAACACTAAACAGTATTCAAAAAGGTACATGCTTCACATACCTTACCGGCACACACCAACCAACAAACCACACTCGGTTCGCTGGCCAACAGACCAATCAACACACAACCATGCACACAAAAATAAAAAATAAGTACATTGGCACACTATTGAGTTCTCAAACAACATCCACACACCACAAGAAAATTAACCAAACGTTAACCTCTCATCGGCGGCTCGTACTAACCTACCCAACAACCTGAACCAAGTCAAATCCTCGAACCAAGTCAGTACAAAAAGTCACTCAAAAGTAACCAACCGGCTACCTCTCGGCGACTTCGATAAAGTTACACCCAACCCCGAAAAACACACAAATCCCCTGGTAAACACGCAAAACGCGATTACCAAGGGATCAGTCAACAGCTAAGGTGACGCTCTTAGGAAGGATCCACGACCCGTGCCCCGGCGAAGCGCTTCTTGCCCTTACGCAGCACCAGCCACGAACCGTGCAGCAGATCGTTGGAATTCGGCGACCACTCGATGTCCTCGATGCGCTGGTTATTCACGTAGGCGCCACCCTCGCCCACGGTGCGGCGCGCAGCACCCTTTGATTTTTCCAGTCCCGCCTCAACCAACAGATCCAGAATCGTGGCCGCTGGGTCGACCTCGGCAATCTCGGTTTCCTGCAATGCGGAAGACAACGTGGCCTCGTCCAAATCCTGCAGCTCTGCCTTACCAAACAACGCCTGGGAAGCCAGCTCCACTGCTTCGGTGGCCTGCTCGCCGTGCACCAAGGTGGTCATCTCCCGCGCCAATACGCGTTGCGCCTCACGTTTGTGGGGTTCCTCCTCTACCTTGCGCGCCAGCTCTGCGATCTCCTCCTGGGTGAGGAAGGTAAACCAACGCAGGTAATCGATAACCACCGCGTCGCCAGCATTGATGAAGTACTGGTACCAGGAGTACGGGCTGGTCAGCTGAGGATCCAGCCACAGTTTGCCGCCGCCGGTGGACTTGCCAAACTTATTGCCCTCGGCATCTGTCACCAACGGCACCGTCAGGCCATGGACCTTCGCACCATTCACGCGACGGTTCAGATCGACGCCGGAAACGATGTTTCCCCACTGGTCGCCACCGCCAATTTGCAGCACACAATCGTACTCTTTGTGCAGGTGCACAAAGTCGTTTGCCTGCAGCAGCATGTAGGAAAACTCGGTGTAGGAAATGCCGTCGGATTCCAGGCGGCGCTTGACCGTATCGCGGTCCAGCATGGTATTCAGCGAGAAGTTCTTACCGATATCGCGTAGGTACTCGATGACGTTGATCTGGCTAGTCCAGTCCGCATTGTTCACCATCACTGCTGGGATTGCGGACTCGCCCGCCTCAGTGAAGTCGACGAAGGCCTCAAGTTGGTCCTTGATTGCCTGCATATTCTCTGCGATCTGCTCTTCCGAGAGCATGGATCGCTCTCCGACATCGCGTGGGTCACCGATCATTCCCGTCGCGCCACCGGCCAGCGCGATGGGACGGTGACCGAATTGTTGGAAGCGCTTCAGCATAATCAGCGGCACGAGGTGGCCAGCGTGCAGCGAGCTTCCCGTCGGGTCGAAACCGCAGTACAAGCTGATCGGGCTCTCTGCGGCTTCCTTCAATGCCTCTAGATCTGTCGACTGGTTTATCAGCCCGCGCCATTGCAGTTCATCGATGATGTTCGTGGTGTTGCTCATACGTAGGTGTTCCCTTGTTGCCTATTACGTGTTTTCTTTCCAGAGCGCGTCGCTCTACTTAATGGGCCAGTCCTTGGCTTCGTCGACCAGCATGACCGGAATACCATCCTGCACCGGATAGGCCTTGTTCAGCCTTGGGTTCACCAAATAGTCGCCGTGATCCTCCAGCGGCTGCTTGTCGATGGGGCACACGAGGATCTCTAGGAGCTTCTGATCGATCATGCTGCTTAGTCTAACCCGTACCCCAGACAACCTATTTAGTGACTCCCTGATGTTGCTTGCCGATGTCCCCTCGGTCAATCCCCTAGCCCATATCTTCACCCTCGCGTGCTGTGCGTTACAGTGGAAGGCGCAACCGAACACGGGCGCTCGAGGTATCGAGCTGAGATCGCGCTGTACACCTGCGCGAGTACCGCTAGAACCTGCCTGGTTAGAACCAGCGAAGGAAGAATGAGGAGAGTCAACTATGACGGATACGTCTGCCCAGCACACCCGTACCACCATCCCGAACGACGAGTACGGTGCGGAAATCCACCCGAAGCACAGCTTCGCCCCCATCGAAAAGCAGGTGGAGTCCTTCGGCAAGACCTTCACCCTTGAGGTGCCGGAGACCGAGGTTCAGCTGGACGATTCCCCGACCGGACCGAACGCGCCGCAGAAGCTCTACCGCACCCGTGGCCCGTGGGCCGAGCCGACCGAGGGGCTAGAGGCACTGCGCAGCGAGTGGATCGAAGCTCGCGGCGATGTGGAGGCCTACGAGGGGCGTCGACGCAACCTGTTGGACGACGGTAACCGCGCCCTCAAGCGTGGCGAGGCCAGCGACGAGTGGAAGGGCATAAGCCGCGAGACGCTGCGGGCCAAAGACGGCAAGCGCGTAACCCAGATGCACTACGCACGCCAGGGTATTATCACCCCGGAAATGGAATACGTCGCACTGCGCGAACACTGCGATGTAGAAAAGGTGCGGGAGCAAGTTGCTTCCGGCAAGGCGATCATCCCGAATAACATCAACCACCCGGAATCCGAGCCGATGATCATCGGCAATGCCTTCAACACGAAAATCAACGCCAACATCGGTAACTCCGCCGTGACCTCCTCCATCCGCGAAGAGGTAGACAAGCTGCGCTGGGCTACGCGCTGGGGCGCAGATACCGTAATGGATCTATCCACGGGCAACGACATTCACACCACCCGCGAGTGGATCATGCGTAACTCTCCGGTGCCGATCGGTACCGTGCCGATCTACCAGGCCCTCGAGAAGGTCGACGGCGTGGCCGAGGATCTGACCTGGGAAATCTTCCGCGATACCGTGATCGAGCAATGCGAGCAGGGCGTGGATTACATGACGATCCACGCCGGCGTGCGCCTGCCCTTCGTGCCGCTGACCACCAAGCGCGTGACCGGCATTGTCTCCCGCGGCGGTTCCATCATGGCCGGCTGGTGCCTGGCCCACCACAAGGAATCCTTCCTGTACGAGAACTTCGACGAGCTGTGCGAGATCTTCGCCAAGTACGATGTCGCGTTCTCGCTTGGCGATGGCCTGCGCCCCGGCTCGATCGCCGATGCCAACGACGCAGCCCAGTTCGCAGAGCTAAAGACCATCGGCGAGCTGACCCACCGCGCCTGGGAGTACGACGTTCAGGTCATGGTCGAAGGCCCGGGCCACGTGCCACTGAACATGGTGCAGGTCAACAACGAAAAGGAGCAGGAATGGTGCGGCGGCGCTCCGTTCTACACCCTGGGGCCGCTGGTTACCGACATTGCCCCCGGCTACGACCACATCACCTCCGCCATCGGTGCAGCCAACATCGCCATGGGCGGTACCGCAATGCTGTGCTACGTCACCCCGAAGGAGCACCTGGGTCTGCCGAACAAGGATGACGTGAAGACCGGCGTGATCACGTACAAGGTCTCCGCGCACGCGGCGGACGTCGCCAAGGGCCACCCTGGCGCCCACGAGTGGGACGATGCGATGAGCAAGGCGCGCTTCGAATTCCGTTGGCACGACCAGTTCGCCCTGTCCCTGGACCCGGATACCGCCCAGTCCTACCACGACGAAACCCTGCCCGCGGAGCCGGCGAAGACCGCCCACTTCTGCTCGATGTGCGGACCGAAGTTCTGCTCCATGCGCATCAGCCAGGATATCCGCGACGCGTTCGGCGAGAAGATCGACGAGGCTCTGGCCACCGACCAAAAGCAATCGCTAGTCAAGGACCTCGGCTTGCCGGGCTTCGGCCGCCAGAGTGTGGACGAAGAGCACTTCACTAATGCCGAGGGCGAAGAAGAAATGGCCGAGGAGTTCCGTCGTGCAGGATCCAAGCTCTACCTAAACCGGGACGAGGCCAAGGAAGTTTCTGAGGACCTGCAGAAGGAAGCAGCGGCGTACAGTGAGCGCTAACCAGCTGGACCTGCGGTGCTACCACGTGACGGGCGCACCGCAGGAGAAGGTCGTACAGGTTGCCGCAGCGGCAGCAGCCGGTGGCGCGGGCGTGATTCAAGTTCGCAGTAAGCCCATTAGCGTGCGCGATCTGACCGCGCTTGCTATCGACGTGGCGGCGGCGGTCGAAGAGGCCAATTCAGCAACGCGGGTGCTTATCGATGACCGAGTCGACGTGGCCGCCGCGCTAATGTGTAAGCACAATATCCACGGCGTACACATCGGCCAGGACGACCTGGATCCGCGCCTGGCACGGCAGATTCTTGGCGAGGATGCGATCATCGGGTTGACCACCGGCACCCTCGAGCTCGTGCAGGGTGCTAACGAGTACGCCGATGTGATCGACTACATCGGTGCGGGTCCGTTCCGCCCCACGCCCACGAAATCCTCTGGTCGAGCCCCGCTGGGATTGGAAGGCTATCCCCCGCTCGTCGCGGCTTCGGCCGTTCCGGTGGTGGCGATTGGTGATGTGCAAGCCACCGACGCCGAAGCGCTGGCGGAAACCGGTGTGGCTGGTGTCGCGATTGTGCGCGCATTTATGGACTCCGACGATCCGGCGGCGCTGGCGACCACGGTTGTCCGAGCTTTCGACCGCGCGAATGCAGCCACAGGTTCACATGAATAATGCCGAGCACGCCATCATTGGCGCGGGAATCATCGGGCTTAGCACCGCATTCGAGCTGGTGGATGCGGGTGTCGACCCACGGGAAATCGTGGTGATCGATCCCCACCCCATTAGCGGAGCCACGTTCGTGGCCGGCGGCATGCTGGCTCCGGTGGCGGAGGTGCAATACCGGCAAGAGCCGTTGTACCCGCTGATGGTTGCTTCAGGCGAGATGTTCCCGGATTTGCTAACCAGGTTGAGTGCGAAAACGACCGCTCCGACGGGGCATCGCCGTGAATCCACCCTGGTGGTGGGCGCCGACCGCGCCGATGGCGTGCACATCCGCGAACTGCTGGCGCTACAGCAGAAACACGGCATGGATGCCCACGCGCTGCCACTTCGGCAGGCCCGAAAGCTAGAGCCTGGGCTCAGCCCCCAGCTGGCCGCCGCAGTGGAAATCCCGGGCGATCACCAGATCAACCCGCGCATGTTCAGCGCGTGCCTGTTGGAATACCTGCAGCACGCCGGGGTTCGCTTCGTGGCTACGGCGGCAACGCGCATCGACGGGCACACTGTGCTGCTTGCCGATGCCCAGCTGGTCACCGCCGACATGATCTACCTCTGCAACGGTCTGGGCGCCAAAGACGTGGATGGCTGGTTCGAGGGCGCCAATCCCCTAGCGCTACGGCCGGTGTTGGGTGACATGCTAAGGCTGCGGGTACCAGAAGAGCTAGCGCCAATCACCCGAGTGGTGCGCGCATTCGTGGAGGATCGGCCGGTGTATGTTATCCCCCGCACCGACAGCACCATCGCTATCGGTGCCACCAGCCGCGAGGACAACCGCAAGGGCCCGTCCGTGGACGGTGTGCACACGCTCCTTCGCGATGCTATCCGCGTGGTGCCGGGGCTGGAGGACTGCGAGTTCATCGAGGCTATCGTTGGAGCCCGGCCTGGCACCCCCGATGATTTGCCCTACCTGGGCAAAGTACGCGACGGGCTAGTGGTTTCCACCGGCTACTTCCGCCACGGAATCCTCCTGTCCGCCCTGGGAGCTAAGGTGGGTGCCCAGTTGGGAATGGGCACGTCCCCGAGGATGGACATCTCGGCCTGCGATCCGCTACGCCACGCCCGATAGCCTCACAAGAATAGCCTCACAAGAAAGGAATAAGCACCATGGACTACACACTTAATGGCGAGCCCCGCCACAGCGATGGGCCGATCACCGTGAGCGCCATCGTAGAAGCAGAGACTGGCGATGCCTCGCCAAAGGGCGTGGCCGTGGCCATTAATGGCGATGTGATCCCCGCCAGCAACTGGTCTCATGAGGTTACCGACGGCGACCAATTGGATGTCCTCATCGCGGTACAGGGCGGGTAGGAATCTCCTATGCTTACTATTGCAGACAAACAATTCGATTCGCACCTAGTAATGGGAACCGGCGGGGCCAGCAGCCAGGACATGCTGGAGCAATCCCTGGTTGCCAGCGGTACGCAGCTCACCACCGTCGCCATGCGTCGGCACAGCGCTAAGAGTCCCGGTGGCGAGTCCATCTTCGAGCTCTTACAGCGGTTAAACATTGACGTGCTGCCCAACACTGCGGGATGCCGCACCGCCCGCGATGCCGTAACCACCGCCAAGTTAGCCCGCGAGGCGCTGGGCACCAATTGGGTGAAGGTAGAGGTGATCGCTGATGACCGTACGCTTTTGCCCGACGTGGTGGAGCTCGTGGATGCTTGCGAGATGCTGGTTGCTGAAGGATTCGTGGTGCTGGCATACACGAGTGACGATCCGGTCATCGCCAAGCGGCTAGAAGACGTGGGCGTGGATGCGGTGATGCCTTTGGGCTCGCCGATTGGTACAGGTCTGGGCATCCTGAACCCGCACAATATTGAGCTGATTTGTTCGCGCGCCCAGGTTCCCGTGCTGCTGGATGCCGGTGTGGGCACGGCCTCCGATGCGGCGCTGGCCATGGAGCTGGGCTGCGATGGGGTACTTTTAGCCAGTGCCATTAACCGCTGCCAGGATCCCCTGGCGATGGCCTCTGCAATGAAATACGCCGTGGAAGGCGGCCGGTTGGCCCGCCAAGCTGGTCGCATTCCGAAAAGGCAGCACGCCGTGGCCTCGTCCTCGTTTGAAGGTTTGGCTAGCTGGGAAGATAAGGTCCTGTAATGAGCCAACTGCCCCACGATGAGCTGCATAGAGTGGCCCGTCAAACCCTGCTGCCCGGCTTTGGCATCGCCCAGCAGGAAGCGCTGCACGGCACCCACGTATTCGTCATCGGCGCTGGCGGATTGGGATGTCCCCTGATGCAGCAACTGGCTGCCGCCGGTGTGGGCGAGATTTCTGTTATCGACGGCGACACGGTGGATCTCACCAATATCCACCGCCAGATCCTGTTCGGCGCCGAGGATGTGGGTAGATCCAAGGTGGAGATCGCCGCCGAAAAGCTCGAACAGCTACAGCCAGGCATCGTCGTGCATGCGATTCGCGACCGGCTCACCGCGGACAATGCGTTGGACTACCTCCGTGGAGTGGACATCCTGGTGGATGGTTCCGATACGTTTGCCACCAAGTTCCTAGCCGCCGATGCTGCGGAGATCACCGGCACCCCGCTGGTATGGGGTTCGGTGCTGCGATTTCGCGGTGACTGCGCAGTGTGGTGGTCTGGACCCGGTGCCGAATCGGGCGTGGGCATGCGCGATCTCTATCCTCTGCAACCCGATCCCGATTCCGTGCCGGATTGCGCCACCGCCGGCGTGCTGGGCGTAACCACCAGCGTGGTCGCGGGCCTGATGTCCACCGAGCTGATTCAGTTCGCCACCGGCATGAACCGCGACCGGGTAGGTTTGTTGAGCATCTACGATGCCCTGAGTTCCTCCATCACTCACTTCCGCGTGCCCCACGACCCAGCACGTGAGCTAACCACACAGCTGCAAAAAGACTACGGTGACGCTGCCTGTACCGTGCTGGGGGCCGAAGTTGCCGCCGCGATGTTCGACGATCTGCGCGAAGGCGCCGCGGCTATCGACGTACGCGAAGCCGGGGAAGCTGCCATCGATGATTTCTTTTTTGACGCCACCGCGAAGCATTACCACTTACCAACGTCCGAGTGGCAGGAAGATCCAGGGATAGTGCGCTCCCTGCTCGATTCCCTGCAGTCCGAGGGGCTTAGCGACGCCTGGGTATACTGCGCCTCCGGCAAGCGATCTGCCACTTTCATCTCGGCCTTCGCCGAGGAAGCCGAACAGCGTGACATTAAGCTGCACAACGTTGCAGGCGGCATAAAGAGCCAGCCCGCAACGTCTCATGGAATCCCTTCCTCTCATTGATGAGGGCATTTTTATCTTCCAGATGAGCCAAAGGACCCCTATCGGTCGCCCTTCTAGTTCTGCGTGCGCACCGGTTCGGTAGCCCACTTGCGCGCTGCGGCGGCATGTTCGCGGACGGTTTCGCGCTGTTCAGCAACGCGGACCCCGGCGGTTCCGCCCTTAGTTGTGCGGGAAGCGACCGCACCGTCAATGGTGAGGACCTCACGCACCTCTGGGGTCAGCCGCTTGTCGACGCCCATGAGTTCCTCATCAGTGAGATCCACCAGGTCCACTCCCCGCTCTTCGGCGATGCGTACGCACGCGCCGGAAGCTTCGTGTGCTTCGCGGAAGGGCACGCCTTGGCGCACCATCCACTCGGCCAAGTCGGTGGCCAAGGTGAATCCGCGTGGCGCCAACTCGCGCATCCTGTCTTCATTAAAGGACAAGGTGGACACGAGCCCGGTCATCGATGGCAACAATAGGTTGAGCTGTGCCACCGAGTCCACGATGGGTTCTTTGTCCTCTTGCAGGTCGCGGTTATAAGCCAGCGGCTGTGCCTTGAGCGTGGACAACAACCCGGTGAGATTGCCAATCAGGCGCCCAGTCTTGCCGCGGGTAAGTTCCGGGATATCCGGGTTCTTCTTCTGCGGCATGATGGATGAGCCCGTGGACCATGCATCGTCCAAGGTGACGTAGCCGTATTCCGGGGTGCACCAGTAAATGATCTCTTCTGCCAGCCGGGACATGTCAACGGCGATCTGTGCCAAGACAAAGGCCGTCTCCGAAGCGAAATCGCGAGAAGCGGTGCCATCCAAGGAGTTCTCCGCGGCTGAATCAAAGCCGAGTTCCGCGGCGATGGCCTCTGGATCGAGCTGCAGGGAGGAACCTGCGAGTGCACCCGAACCATATGGAGATACGGCTAGCCGCTTATCCAAGTCCTGCAGTCGCTGAATATCGCGCAACAGCGGCTGAGCGTGGCCCAGCAGCTCGTGCGCAAGCAAGATGGGCTGCGCGGCTTGGGAGTGCGTTTTACCCGGCATGATGGCCTCGGGGTGCGCGGCGGCTTGATCCGCTAGGGCATCGACAAGCTCGGAGACCTGCACTGCCGTATCGCGGATGGCATCGCGCACCCACATGCGAAAGAGCGTGGCGACCTGGTCATTGCGGGAACGTCCCGCGCGCAGGCGGCCGCCCACCTCGGGACCGACGATGTCGATAAGGCCGCGCTCCATGGCGCCGTGCACGTCTTCATCGGTGGGTGCTGGGACAAATTCGCCCGAAGCTACCCTCTCCCCGAGCTCGGTGAGCCCGGAAAGCATGGTGTCGAGGTTGGCATCGGAAAGCAGCCCTGCCTTGTGCAGCACCTTGGCATGCGCCTTCGAGGCAAACACGTCGTAAGGGGCAAGCACCCAGTCAAAATGGGTGGAAACCGAGAGGGCGAACATCGCCTCGGAAGGGCCGCCGGAGAATCGGCCGCCCCAGAGCGCGCCTTCGTTAGTCTTGTGTGGTTCCATCGGTGCCTATTTCTCTGCGCTGGTGGGGAAACCACCCTCGCGGTCACGCTGGTTGGAAATCTGGGTGGACAAGCCGTGCAACTGGACAAAGCCCTTTGCAGCGGTCTGGTCGAAGGCATCGCCGGTGTCGTAGGTAGCCAAATCGAAGGAGTACAGCGACTGGCCAGAGCGGCGGCCGGTCACGGTCGCGGTACCTGCGTGCAGGCTCAGGCGGATATCGCCAGTGACATTCTCCTGGGACTCCTCGATGAAGGCGTCCAGGGAGCGCTTGAGCGGCGAGTGCCACAGGCCGTCGTAGACCTCTTCGGACCACCGTGCATCCGTCAGGCGCTTGTAGCGCGCGAGCTCGCGCTCCACGGTGACATCCTCCAGCGCCTCGTGGGCCTGGATGAGCACCATGGCACCCGGTGCCTCGTAGACCTCGCGGGACTTAATGCCCACCAACCGGTCCTCTACCATGTCTAGGCGGCCGATGCCCTGGGCGCCGGCGCGGCGGTTGACCTCTTCGATGACCTGCAGCGGGGTCAGCTTCTTGCCATCGACAGCAACCGGAACACCCTTCTCAAAGGAAATGATGATCTCATCCGGAGCATTGCCCAGGCCCGGATCTTCCGTATATGCGTAGAGATCCTTTGTCGGTGGGTTCCACAGATCCTCAAGGAAGCCGGTTTCTACCGCACGGCCCCACAGGTTCTGGTCGATGGAAAATGGCGAGGCCGCCGACTGCTCAATGGGCAGGTTAATCTCTTCTGCAAAATCGATGGCCTTATCGCGAGTCCATGCATAATCGCGTGCTGGGGCCACAATCTCTAGCGATGGATCCTGGGCGCGGAAAGAAACCTCAAAGCGCACCTGGTCATTGCCCTTACCGGTACAACCGTGGGAGACGTGCGTCCCGCCGTGCTCCTGCGCGGCCTTCACGAGGTGCTTGGTAATAAGCGGGCGGGAAATGGCAGATACCAGCGGGTACTGCTTCATATACATGCCATTCGCCTTGATGGTGGGCACGCAGTATTGCTCCGCAAACTCATCTTTGGCATCGATAACGATGGACTCCACCGCGCCGCAATCGAGTGCGCGCTGGCGTACGGACTCCATGTCCTCGCCGCCCTGGCCCAAGTCAAGGGAGACGGCAACGACATCGCCGCCGGTCATTTTTGCCAGGTATGGAATGGCTACCGAGGTATCGAGGCCACCGGAATAGGCCAAGACTACGCGTGCAGACATGCTAAGACTCCTTAATTAATTGAAAACAATTCGGTTAGTTACATAATATACGATCGGTTGCGAGAATGCCACCATTTATTAAATCCTCTGCGAGGTCAGCGTCTCCGCCAATTCTGCGCCGGTAACTCCCTCGCGCGCCAGCACAAAAATGGTGTCATCACCAGCGATGCACCCCACCACGTCGTGCAGACCCACGCGGTCGATAAAGCTGGCGAGGTATTGCGCCGCGCCCGCTGGCGTGCGCAGCATTGCAATATTCATCGAGGAATCGTGAGAGACCACCAATTCATCCAACATGCGCCGCAGCTTCTCGCGCGGTCCGCCAACCTGGTCTTCGAATTGCTCCAGCTCGCCGGCGACCATATAGTACGAGCGCCCACCGTCTCGCTTGACCTTCTTCGCTCCCAGCTCATCAAGATCCCGCGACAGCGTGGCCTGCGTAATATCGATGCCTTCTGCCAACAAAAGCTCCGATAATTGCACCTGGCTCGTGACGCGATTGCGGTCCAGGATTTCCAAAATCTTTGCCTGCCGGGCAGTTCGAGTGCTCGGAGTGCTCATGACCTAGTTGTTCTCCTTATTGATATCAAGCAACCACACCAATAGTGCCTTTTGGGCGTGCAGGCGGTTTTCCGCCTCATCAAAAACCCGGGACTGCGGTCCGTCGATAACCTCTTCGGTCACCTCATTCCCACGATAGGCCGGCAGGCAGTGCAAGAAAATCGCGTCTTGCTTTGCCTTAGCCATCACGTCTTTAGAGACCTGATATGGCAAGAACGGGGTGCGCCTGTCCTGGCCATCGTTTTCCTGTCCCATAGATACCCAGGTATCCGTTATTACCACATCAGCGCCGGAAACTTCTTCCACATCATCGGTCACCGTCACATTGCCGCGCCGCCGTGCTCGCTCGACAAATTCGGGACGGGGCTGGAACCCTTCCGGCGACACGATGGAAATATCCATGCCTGCGGTAGCAAAGCCAATCATATAAGAATTGGCCATATTATTATTGCCATCCCCAAGATAGACCGCCTTGCGGCCAGCAAGATCGCCAAAGTTCTCCCGGCAGGTTAGAAGATCAGCCAGGATTTGGCAGGGATGCAGGTCATCGGAAAGCGCATTGACCAGCGGAACCGTCGATGTCTCCGCCATCTGTTCCAGGTTGTCGTGGGCATAGGTACGCCAGACGATGGCCTCCACGTAACGGGACAGGACCGCGGCCGTATCCTGGTAGGACTCGCCCTTGCCCATCTGCGTGCCCGAAGAGTCAACGGTAATGGCGCTGCCGCCCATGTGCGCGATTCCAGTTTCAAAAGAAAAGCGGGTGCGCGTAGACGTCTTATCAAAAAGGACGGCTACCGTCTTTGGGCCTTCCAACGGGCGACGCGCGAACGGATCGGCCTTGAGTTTAACCGCGAGATCGAGGACTTCTTTTTGTTCCTCTGGGCTAAGGTCATCATCGGCTAAGAAATGGCGCAAGCTCATACTAATTCCTCCACAACGGTGCGTAGCTTTTCCAAGGCAGTATCGATTTCCTGCTGGGAAATGACCAGTGGCGGGGTAAGGCGCAGGATCTTCTCGCTCGGGGCATTGAGGATAATCCCCTGCTCAAATCCACGCTTGACGGCCTCGCGAGCCACCGGTGCATTTAATACAACACCTAGCATAAGACCGCGGCCGCGCACATTGCTGACCCCGGAAATCTTTTTGACTTGCTGCGTTAAATACTCGCCCTTTGCGGAGACATCATTCAAAAACTTCTCATCGAGGGCATCGAGTACAACATTGGCCGCCGCACACGCCACGGGGTTTCCGCCAAAGGTGGTCCCATGGGAACCTGGCTGGAATAAGTCCTTGGCGCGACCGCGGGTGATGGTGGCGCCGATGGGCAATCCGGCACCCAACCCCTTGGCCATGGTGATGACATCGGGGGAAATATCTTCGAGCTCGTGGGCAAAGAATTGCCCCGTGCGCCCAGCTCCGGCCTGAACCTCATCGACGATGAGCAAAATACCGTGTTCATCGCATAAATCAGAAACGGCGCGCATAAAACCGGCGGGAGCTGGGATGACCCCGGTCTCGCCCTGAATTGGCTCGAAGATTATGGCGGCGGTATCCGCGGCATCTTGCTCCACCAACTGGCGCAGGTAGTCGATATCGCCGTAGGGGTAAAATTCCACGCCACTAGGCAGTGGGCGGAATGCCTTTTGTTTATCGGGCTGCCCAGTCATGGCCAAAGAGCCCATCGTGCGGCCGTGAAAACCATGGTGTGCAGCAAGGATGCGCCGCTTACCGGTCAGCCGTGCGAGTTTGAATGCCGCCTCGTTTGCCTCCGATCCGGAGTTGCAGAAAAATACGCGCGCCTCGCTATCGCCCACCCGTTCAATCAGCTTTGCCCCGGCGTCTAGCACGGGTTGGGTGGCAAAAAGATTGGAGGTATGCACAAGGGCGCGGCTTTGCTTGGCAACAGCATCTGCTACCTCCGCATTGCCATAACCCAAGGAAGTAACGGCGATACCCGCCAGCAGGTCAATGTAGGTTTTCCCGTTTTCATCAGTAAGGGTGGCGCCCTCCCCGGACACCAAGCCTAGCGGTGGCTGGCCATAGGTATTGGCCAGCGTTTCTGACCACCGGCCGGTTAGTGTTTCTTGCATGCTCATGCGATATCGTCCTTCCTAAACACTGTGCCTTCGGGATAATCATGTTTTTCGTAATCATCGGGCAGGACCATCGTTCCAATGCCGCCCGGGGTTAAAAGCTCAAGGAGCACGGAATGGCCTATTCGTCCATCGATGACGTGCGCCGCGGAAACCCCGCCCTGCACGGCGTTGAGGCAGGATTCCATCTTGGGAATCATGCCGGAGCTCAGGCCGGGAAGCAGTCCGGTAAGTTCATCGCTTTCGATTTTGGACACTAGGGAATCTTTATTTGGCCAGTCGGTATAAAGGCCTTCCACGTTGGTCAAAATGACCAGGCGTTCTGCTCCCAGTGCACTCGCTAGCGCACCCGCGGCGCTATCGGCGTTGATGTTATACACCTCGCCATCAGATCCTGGCGCGATGGTAGAGACCACCGGGATGCGGCCGGCCTCGATGATGTCATTGACGGCTGCCGGGTTGACCTCCACGATATCGCCCACCATGCCGATATCGGTTGCCTCTCCTTCTACGTCCACAAAGCGCTTGGTGGCGCGGAAGAGACCTGCGTCTTCACCGCTTGTGCCCACGGCGTATGGCCCGTGCGAGTTGATGAGGTTCACCAGTCCGCGGCCGACTTGACCAAAAAGGACCATGCGCACCACGTCCATGATTTCGGGTGAGGTGACGCGGAAACCGCCCTTAAATTCTCCTTCTATGCCGAGCTTATCCAGCATGGAATTGATCTGCGGGCCACCACCGTGGACGACGACGGGCTTTGCCCCGATGGTGCGCAGAAACACCATATCCGCCGCAAAGGCTTCCTTGAGTTCCTCATCCACCATGGCGTTGCCGCCATACTTGACGACGACGATTTTATCGCGGAAGTGCTGCAGCCATGGCAGGGCTTCAGCCAGCACCGTAGCGCGTTCCTGATTATTTAATCCGGGAAACATTTCTCCTCCTAGGAGCTATACGCCGAGTTGATCTCAACGTAGGAGTAGGACAGGTCCGTAGTGTAGACGAACGCCGTTCCCTCACCGCCGGTGCCGAGATCCACGCGGACATCGATATCCGCCCCGCTCAAGTCCACATCGCGGGCTCCGGGCGCGCCCGTCGAGTGCACGCATACCGGCTGGTCATTGAAGTAGACGGAGATATTGTCCGGATCCATGTCCGCATCCGCCATGCCGACGGCGGCCAGTACCCTGCCCCAGTTGGGATCGGAACCGAACATGGCGCACTTGAATAAGTTATCCCGCCCCAGGGTGCGAGCGGCATTAAGCGCCTGCTCATCAGAGCCCGTGCCTTCGACGGTGATCTTTACGCGCTTTGTCACTCCCTCAGCATCGGCCTGGAGCTGATCCGCAATATCCGCGCAGACCTCAAGGATTGCCTGATCCAACTCCTCTTCGCTGGGCTGGACGCCGGAGGCCCCGGAAGACATGACGATCACGGTGTCATTGGTAGAGGTCGAACCGTCCACATCCAAGGTATTAAACGTCTGTGCGCAGGCCTTCTCCAGCGAGCTTTGCAGGACCGCTGCGTCAGCGACGGCATCGGTAGTAATGCAGACCAACATCGTGGCAAGCGACGGCGCCATCATGCCAACGCCCTTGCCCATAGCGCCCACGGACCAACCATCACCCGTATAAACAGATTCCTTAGGAACGGTATCCGTGGTCATAATCGCAGTGGCGGCGTCATTGCCGTGCTGTGGGGTCGTGCCCACGTGATTGACTACGTCCGCGATGCCCGCAAGCGCATTGTCCATAGGCAGCGGCTCGCCGATGAGCCCGGTAGAACAAATGGCAATATCCTTCACGGCGATATCCGTGCCATGGGATACGGCATCGACCATTGCGCGTGCATCGACGTCGCCTTGCGCGCCGTTGCACGCATTGGCATTGCCGGAGTTGATGACTACGGCGCGCAGCTGGCCATCCGCTACGGCCTCGCGGGAGACCTTAACGGGGGACGCCACCACGCGATTGCGCGTGAACACTGCCGCGGCGTCCGAGCGCGGGCCTTCATTGATAATCAATGCCAAGTCCGACTTGCCAGAGGGCTTGATTCCGGCCTTCACGGCGCCGGCGCTAAATCCGGCGGGCCCGGTTATTCCAGGTGTAGTCATAAAATTCTCCTCTAATTAGTGCGCAGCCCTACGGGGCGACTGCGGCTTGGGGCAATCCCAAAGTTTCTGTCCATCCCAGCGCAAGGTTCATGCATTGCACGGCGGCACCGGCAGTACCCTTGCATAAATTGTCGAGCGCCGCGGTGATGATGAGGCGGTGGGAATTGTCATCGACATGGGCTTGGATATGCACCATGTTCGTGCCCACCACGTTCTGGGTTTCCGGTTGTTGGCCTTCTGGCAGCACGAGGCAGAAAGGCTCATCTGCATAAAATTCTTCGAAGGCGGTGCGCACCTGCTGCTTGCCGATGCCCCCTTTCAGCTCCGCCGTAATCGTCGCCAGAATCCCTCGGGGCATGGGTGCGAGCACCGGGGTGAAACTCACGGATACCTGGTCGCGAGAAAATGGTTGCAGGTTTTGTACGATTTCCGGGGTATGGCGGTGGGTGCCGCCTGGTTTATAGGCCTTGACGTTTCCCATGGTCTCCGCGCCCAATTGCGCGACGGATGCCTTCTTTCCCGCTCCGGAGACGCCGGTAATAGCGATGACGGACAGGGCGGGCTCCACGAGCTCGCGGGCAATGGCGGGCAACGCCCCCAAGGTAATGGCCGTGGGGAAACAACCAGGCACGGCGACCCGGTTTGTACCTTTAAGGTTCGACCTATTGCCCGGGATTTCCGGGATACCGTACGGCCACTGCCCCGCATAGTCCCCGCCGTAGTAGGCTGCCCAATCGCTCTCCTCGCGCAGCCGAAAGTCGGCGGCGCAATCGATGATGGTGACCTCATCGCCTAATTGCTCCGCGAGCCGCGCCGAGTGCCCGTGCGGCAAGCCCAAGAAGACGACGTCGTGTCCGGCTAACTCTTCGGGCGTGGTGTCAGCAATGACGCGATCTGCCAGCTGCGGCAGATGCGGCATGATTTCTGCGACGCGCTGGCCCACTTGGGAATTTCCCGTCAAGGAACCGATGCGCAGGTCACCGGAGTGATAGGCAGGGTGGGATAGCAGCAGGCGCAGTGTCTCACCGCCGGCGTATCCTGTGGCCCCTGCCACTGCGACTGAAATCGTCATACGAGGAACTATAGCAAGAAATACGTTCCGCTGTATGTTATTCAGTGAATTGGGTTACTTTCCCCAGTTCAGGCGGCATGAAAATAATTAACATGTTGCATGAAAACGCAAAACGGCGAAGACCCAAGACCCGAGTGGTTTATGTTCCACCAAAGTCTGGTTCTTCGCCGTTTAATGCAAAAGGCTGGGCTTCTGGCCCGTCCTATGCTCGCATTTCTGCGCCGAATCGCTGCTTGGCCAATTCGGCGGCCGTCGTGCGGTGCTCGTTGACTTCCTCATCGGTCAAGGTACGGTCCGCAGCGCGGAATTGCAGCTGGAAGGCCAAGGACTTCTTGCCCTCACCCAATTGCTCACCGCGGAAGATATCAAACAAGTCGACCGACTCGATGAGGTCTCCCGCACCCTCTTCCACCGTGGCGCGCACCTTTTCCGCTGGGATATCCTCATCCACTACCAACGCGATGTCCTGGTGCAAGGCTGGGAATGCCGACAGTACCGGCGCTGGGAAGCGCTCGGTCCGCGGCAGCGCGGTGATATCAAGCTCCATCGCGCACGTGCGCGGTGGCAGGTTGAGGGCCTCAAGCACCTGCGGGTGCAATTCGCCGGCATAGCCCACGATGTCATCGGCTCCTGCCACCTTGATGGCGGCGCACCGGCCTGGGTGCCACGGCAGGTGGTCCGCGGCTTCGACCTCGATATCCAGGCCAGCGGCGCGGGCCACCAAACGCGCGGATTCAATCGCGTCCGCGTAAGTGTAATCGCGGCCTTCGCCCCACGGCCCCTCGTGCTCCATCTTGCCGGTTGCAACGGTTGCCACGTGCAAGGGCTGTTCAGGAAGCGTGCGCAGGAGTTCTTCTACCACTTCATCGCCAGGACGCTGCGCAACAGACGGCATGGGCGAAGATTCTGCGCGCTTGAAGGCTACTTGCTGCAGGCCATAGAGGGCTAGATCCTTGCGTCCGCGAGCTACGTTGCGACCCAAAGCCTCAAGCGTTGCGGGGAGCAAGGTCGTGGCCAAGATGGCCTTGTCAGATTCCAAGGGGTTCTGCACGGCGACGGTATTGCGGCGAGCATCGTCAGCCGCAAGGCCCCACAAATCAAAGGTGTCGTTTGCGATAAACGGCGTGGGCAAAACCTCTGCATAGCCCGCATAAGCCAAACCGTGGCCAATGGCGCGGCGGCGCTTTTGCGTTGGGGTCAAACCGCGACCGCCAGCCGGCGTGGGCAGAACGGTGGGGATATCCTCTAGGCCTTCCAGGCGCAGGACCTCCTCAATGAGGTCAACGTCCATGGAAATATCGGTACGCCACGTCGCGGGCGTAACCTGCAGAACCGAATCCGATCCTTCCTCGACCGTGCAGCCCACCTCTTTAAGGCGGGAGATAACGGTCTCGCGGGAGTATTCGACGCCGGCGTATTCGCTCGGTTTTTCGGCACGCAAGCGAATGGCTTGGGGCTCGGCTATCTCTCCGACGAGGGTACGCCCCTTTTCGACCGTTCCGCCCGCAATGGAGTGCAATAGCGCGCACGCAATATCAAGGGCCACCTCAACGAGGGCAGGATCGACGCCGCGCTCAAATCGGCGGGATGCCTCAGAGGACAGCTTGTGGCGGCGAGAGGTACGGGCCACGGTAATGGGATCCCAGATAGCGGATTCGAAGTAGACATCCGTGGTCTGATCAGAAATCTCTGAGTGCGTGCCGCCCATAACACCGGCTAACGATTGGATGCCGTTGTCATCACAGATGACCACGTCTTCACCAGAGAGCTCGCGCGTGACGTGATCGAGGGTCTCAAACTTCTCGCCCTCTTGTGCATTGCGCACCGTGAGATCGCCCGCGATTTCATTGGCATCAAAGGCATGCATCGGGGTGCCCAAAAGCAACATGACGTAGTTGGTCACGTCCGTTGCCACATTGACGCTGCGTTGGCCGCACAGCATGAGTTCGCGCTCCATCCAAAATGGCGTGCGCGCCTGCGGATCGATGCCGCTTACCTTGCGCACGCCAAATCGCTGCGCCTTTGTCTCCTCGCGTAGATCGATGTTGATAAGCGAGCCTTCTGCCTCTGGCACCGCAGAGGTATCGATTCCGGCCACCGCTGGATCATCGGCGACGTCCTTAAACTGCAGATCGAAGGAAGAGGCGATTTCGCGGCTGAGACCACGGGCGGATAGCGCGTATCCGCGGTCTGGGGTGATGTTGACGTCAAAGTCGGTATCGGACAGGCCGATAGCTGGGCGAGCATCTTCGCCAACCATATCCGCGACTTCCTCACCCAGGACGATGATGCCGTTTGCCTGCGTGCCAAGGCCCAGCTCAGCAGCGGAGCACATCATGCCATTGGAGATGTGATCGTAGGTTTCGCGCGCCGCGATTTTGAACCCACCAGGCAGCTCTGCGCCGGGCAGGGAGACTACGACGTAATCGTGCAAGCGGAAGTTACGCGCACCGCAGATAATGCCCTGCAATTCACCGGTGCCATTTGCCTGGCCAACGTTGACCTGGCAGTACCGGATGGGCTTTTTGAACTGCGTGAGCTCTTCGATTTCTACGACCTGGCCAATAACCAATGGGCCAGTAGTCTCGGGGATCGGCTCATATCCTTCGGTTTCAAAGCCCACGCGGACGAAACCGGAGTCCATATCTGCAGCGGACACGCTCCAATTCGGATTGGAGGCGCCAAGGATACGGGTAACCCAGTCTTGGGAAATAAGCATGATGTATCTATCCTTTCTGGGTTTTAAGCCTGTACGCCAAAGGGCAGGGTGAAGCGGACATCGCCTTCAACCATGTCGCGCATATCGGTTAGTCCATTGCGGAATTGCAGGGTGCGCTCAAGGCCCATGCCGAACGCGAAGCCCGTGTACTCTTCCGGGTCAACGCCTACCGCGCGCAGCACGTTGGGGTTGACCATTCCGCAACCGCCCCATTCAATCCAGCCGGCGCCGCCCTTTTTATTGGGGAACCAGACGTCCACCTCGGCGGAAGGCTCCGTGAACGGGAAGTAATTCACGCGCATGCGCGTCGTGGTTTCG
This sequence comes from Corynebacterium limaceinasi, assembly GCF_046717465.1. Lineage (NCBI taxonomy): Bacteria > Bacillati > Actinomycetota > Actinomycetes > Mycobacteriales > Corynebacteriaceae > Corynebacterium > Corynebacterium limaceinasi. Next base: position 1,231,607 of record NZ_CP177100.1, on the reverse strand, counting down.
GAACCGAAGAGCACCTTGGCTAGGTGCTCGAGCGTTCCGCGCAGGTGAGCCATGGTAAGTCCCTTATCCACGGCAAGGCCCTCCATCTGGTGGAAGACCGGGGTGTGGGTGGCGTCCAGTTCGTCCGTACGGAAAACGCGCCCTGGGCAGGCGATGTACAAGGGCACATCGCGCTCGAGCATCGTGCGCACCTGCACAGGCGAGGTGTGCGTGCGCAGGACCTGCTTGGAGCCTTCCTTGCCCACGTGGAACGTATCCTGCAGGGTGCGCGCTGGGTGATCCGGCTTAAAGTTCAGGGCATCGAAGTTAAAGTACTCGGCCTCAATCTCTGGGCCATCGGCGATTTCCCATCCCATGCCAACGAAAATATCGGCAATGCGCTCCGATAAGGACGTAATGGGGTGCAGCGCACCCGTTTGCGCTCGGGTCGTAGGAATGGTCACATCGACGGTTTCGGCCTTGAGCTGGGCCTCGCGGGCCTGCTGCTCCAATTCCTCCTTGACCTGCGCAAACCGCTTTTCCATCTTGCCGCGGGCCATGTTGACGGCCTTACCGGCGGCTTTGCGTTGATCCTTAGGTATTTGGCCGAGGGATTGGCGGGCTTGCGGGATATACCCGTTATCGCCTAAGTGCTCGCGGCGGGCAGCGGCGAGATCCTCTAGGGTCTCTGCTGCTTCGAAGGCTGCGATAGCCTTATCGGCCGCGGCCCCGAGGGCCTGTTCGGTCAATTCGATCTGCGGTGTATCGGACACGTACTTCGTACCTTCTTCTCGCGCGAAAACTAACGCGTGCAATCTTACTCTGTCACTAGGACACGGACAGCCCCAGGGACCCCCTTTTCATTCGCTACCGCGGAGCAACGCGATTGCGGCCTAGTTCTGGTCCTGCGCCTTGGCGGATTCGTACAAGCAGATGCTGGCCGCGGTGGCAAGGTTGAGTGACTCCGCGCTCCCCCGCAGTGGGATGCGTACCCGCATATCGGCCTCTTCAAGCAGCTCGCCCAGCCCGTGAGCCTCATTGCCGAAGAGCCAGGCGGTGGGTTGGGAGAGGTCGGCATCAGCAAGCTCTACTTCCCCATCCGCGGCTGTGGCAACGATTTGCATGCCAGACTTGCGCAGCTGACCCAATACGTCCTTGATATTTGGATCGCGCGCGACAGGGACGTGGAATAAGGAGCCGGCTGAAGCGCGGACAACCTTGCTGCCTAAGGGATCCACGGTCTCGCCTGCAAAGATCACGCCATCGGCGCCCATCGCATCCGAAGTCCTAATCAACGTACCCGCGTTTCCGGGCTCAGAGGTAAGCACCGGCACCGAAATCAACTTCGGCTTCCCATTAAGAATCTTTCCCGCAGACCACAAGACGGAAGAACTGCACAAGGCAAAAATTCCCGTCGTCGTCGCGGTATCGGCCAAGTGCTTCGCGGCCTTATCTGTAATGGGGTGAACATAAACGTCCATATACCCGCAAGCCGTAACGATGTCCGCGAAGCGCTCTGCAGCCTTTTCCGTCACGAATACATCCGTCGCCGCCCCCGTGGATACTGCGGCGTCGACAGCATTTTCGCCCTCGATGATGAACTGTTTCGCCTTCTTACGGCTAGCAGCCCGGTGCAATTTCGCCGCGTTGACGATGCGCGGAGTGCGTTCAGTAAAGGCCGAGTCAAAGTCTAAATTCATAGGCCCTACCCTACCTTGGGCACGTTTGCGCACGTTCCGAACCTTAGGTATAACAAAGCCCTGCCAGAAATCCGGCAGGCCATGGGAAAAGTATTATTTCTTTAGCGGAACTCCGCGTGCGTCTTTGTCGTAATCGCCCACGCCAAGGAGAATCATGAAGAACTCAATAAACACCCAGATTCCTAGAACGGTCCAGAAAAGGAAGCCCAACAGGAACCAGAAGGTAAACCAGCCGAGGATATTCAGCGACAACTGCACGATGGCATAAGTTGTACGGCCAGTGTAGAAGTTATGCGCTCCAACACTGCCCAAGAAGAAGCACAGAAGCAACGCAGCTACCCAGGACTTTTGGTTACCAGTCGCCGCATATTGTTGCTGAGGATAGCCCTGCTGCGGATAGCCACCAGAGTGGAATTCCTGGGAGTAATACGGCCGATCCTGGCCGGAAAATTGACTAGAACCAGGGTTGCCTTCTGGTTGCTCGCAGTTATATGGGCTCGTCATGCCGCGCCGGTCTTCTTGCAAATGCTGGTTTTATCGACTCATCAATTTAGCACATACAGCGAACAGATTATTAGCAGGCTTGAGACAGTGAGATAGAACAAAACCCACCCCTCACCGCGTCGAGCGGCGTGGAGTGGGCGAGCAGCTATGTAGCTGGAAAGGCTTACGCAGCCTTTGGTGCGTTGACGTCCTCAGGCAGGGCGGCCTTAGCGGTCTCGCACAGTGCGGAGAAAGCCTCGAAGTCGTTGACGGCAAGCTCGGCGAGGATCTTGCGGTCTACCTCGATCTCGGCCAAGCGCAGCCCGTGGATGAGGCGGTTGTAGGTGATGTCATTCATGCGGGCAGCAGCGTTGATGCGCTGGATCCACAGCTTGCGGAACTCGGACTTACGCGCGCGGCGGTCGCGGTAAGCGTAAGTCATAGAGTGCAGCCACTGCTCCTTAGCCTTACGGTACAGGCGGGAACGCTGACCGCGGTAACCCTTGGCGGACTTCAGGATCGCGCGACGCTTCTTCTTTGCGTTAACTGAGCGCTTTACTCGTGCCACAGTAATACTTCCTTAAATTCTGGTTGAGATGGTGGATGTGGGTTGATTGGGCGCTATTAAGCGCGACCGAGCAGGCGCTTGACGCGCTTGGTGTCTGGCTGGGAGACGGACTCGGTGCCCTTGAGGCGACGGGTACGCTTGGAAGGCTTGCCCTCCAGCAAGTGGCGGCGGTTTGCCTGCTCGCGGCGCAGCTTGCCGGAACCGGTCACCTTGATGCGCTTTGCGGTGCCCTTGTGGGTCTTCTGCTTCATGAGTATAAGTCCTTAAATCCTACGTGGAATATGGTTTACTTTTTGCCCTTACGAACCGGACCCAAAACCATGGTCATGTTGCGACCATCCTGCTTGGGGCGGGACTCAACTACGCCAACCTCAGCGACGTCATCGGCCAACCGCTCCAAAAGCCGGAAACCTAGCTCCGGTCGCGATTGCTCGCGGCCGCGGAACATGATGGTCACCTTAACCTTGGATCCCTTTTCCAGGAAGCGAACTACGTTACTCTTCTTGGTCTCATAATCGTGATCGTCGATCTTCGGACGGAACTTCTGTTCCTTCACCACGGTCTGCTGCTGGTTCTTACGAGATTCGCGAGCCTTTTGGGCCTGCTCATACTTGAACTTGCCGTAGTCCATGATTTTGGCAACTGGGGGCTTAGCCTTTGGAGCAACCTCGACCAAATCCAGGTCAGCTTCATAGGCAAGCTTGCGGGCATCATCGGTGCGGACGATACCCACCTGTTCACCACCGGGGCCGACAAGACGGACCTCGGGTACTCGGATACGCTCATTAATGCGAGCTTCAGCGCTGATTGTGGTTCTCCTCGATTAGGGGTTTTGGGTAATGAGTTCACCTACCGTGGACCACAAACGAATCTAACCCGGTCTGCCAAAGGCAGCCGGGAGATCTCACAGAGCCAGACGTAAATGTCTGGTTACCTTTACCGTTATCCAACGAACCTGAAGTTCGCGGCATCGGGTGGGAGAATCTCCGCTTGTGACCCAGGTTCCTAGAAAAGGTACCTTGGGCGGTAGTGGATACGACACTAGCAGCCGCTACCATTTAAGGCAAACCGCAGAATACTAGGCATCCTCGCAGGTGGAATCGGGCTCTAGTTTTTCATCCGCAATGGCTTTATCAATGGACTTGAGGACATCATCGGCAAGGTCATCGATCGCGGCGGAGCCATTTTCATAATCCTCGCCCTCGACGATGACGCTCAAGGCCACGCCTACCCTTTTACCGTCCTTTTCATGGACACCGAATTGCCGGAAGGTGTAGTCATCGCTATTTTCATCGAGCCCCCACCCGCTTTTTGCCCGGGTGCTTGTGTGTTTGGAGAGGCCAACGTTTTGCCATTCCACGATGTCATTTAATACCTCATGGACATATTCGGCTTCTTTGATGCAGGGCAATTGCGCCCCGAAATTTGCTTGCTCCTGCAATGGCCAGATGGAGTACCCAAAAGCATCGTCCTCAATGGAGGCATTCGAGCCGTGCTCGCGCAAGAGCTTTTCCACCGCCTCCGAGGCCACACCTTCTTCCCACTGCACTTGCGACCACAATGCGTAGGCGGCATCATTATCGGATTCCTTGATGGCCAAATCCACCAAGGATGGATCGGCGCCGTCCTGCAGGGCCGTAATCGCGATGGGCACTTTGATGGTGGACCATGCTGGGCCTTCGCCTTTGTCGCCCGCAGAAATTTTTTCTTCGCCGACGGAGATGGCCACGCCGACCTTAGCGTCATAGTCCTTGGACACTGCCGCAATGGCGCGGTCTAGATCTTTGGCGATTGCGGCATCGGCATTATCGCTAGCGCTTGCCGATGCCCCTTCCCCCGCCGTATCCGGCGCCTGTTCCGGCGACGAGCACGCCGCCACGGCAGCAAGCGATACCGTCGCCAGTATCGCTCCCATTCTCCGCCGCAGATTCATTCCTCACAGACTAGCCCATCTTTTAGAAAGGGGACAATTTTTCACAGAAACTATCGACTTTAGTTTTTAAGGAAGCAGTTCCTTGAGGTAGCCGCCGGTATAGGAGCCTTCCACTTGTGCAACCTTTTCCGGCGTACCCTGCGCAACCACGGTGCCGCCGCCGGCACCGCCTTCAGGGCCCATATCCACAATCCAGTCCGCTGCCTTGATGACATCGAGGTTGTGCTCAATGATGAGCACGGAATTGCCCTTATCTACCAAGCCTTGAATCACCAGCATCAACCGGCGAATATCCTCAAAGTGCAGACCGGTCGTCGGCTCATCCAAGATATAGATGGTGCGGCCATTGGTGCGCTTTTGCAGCTCCGAGGCGAGCTTCACGCGCTGAGCCTCACCGCCGGACAACGTGGTGGCGGCTTGGCCGAGGCGGACGTAGCCCAGGCCGACATCGACAAGCGTGGCCAAGTAGCGGTGGATGGAGGTAATGGGCTCGAAAAAGTCCGCGGCTTCAGAAATCGGCATGTCCAGCACTTCCGCGATGTTTTTGCCCTTGTAGTGGACCTCCAGGGTCTCGCGGTTATAGCGCGCGCCCTCGCAGACCTCACACGGGACATAAACATCCGGCAAGAAGTTCATCTCAATCTTGATGGTGCCATCGCCCTGGCAAGCCTCGCAGCGCCCGCCTTTGACGTTGAAGGAAAAGCGGCCGGCCTTGTAACCGCGCACCTTTGCTTCTTGGGTCTCCGCAAAAAGGTTGCGAATCTTATCAAAGACGCCGGTGTAGGTCGCCGGGTTGGAACGCGGGGTGCGGCCAATCGGGCTCTGATCCACCTGCACCAATTTATCCAGGTGCTCAATGCCCTCCACGCGCTTGGCGCGCCCAGGAACCTGCCGGGCGCGGTTCAAGTTATTGGCCAAGGTCTTGGCGAGGATTTCATTGACCACGGTGGACTTGCCGGAGCCGGATACGCCGGTAATGCACACCAGAACGCCGAGCGGAATCTCAACGTTGATTCCCTTGAGGTTATTTTCCCGGGCACCAACCACCTTCAGGGTGCGGTCCTTATCGATCTCGCGGCGGTGATCCGGAACGGCCAGGACCTTGGAACCGGATAGGTACTGCCCCGTTAGAGACTCCTTTACCTTCTCCACGCCGGCGGGCTCGCCTTGGTAGACCACTTCGCCGCCGTATTCGCCGGCGCGCGGGCCCACATCCACGAGCCAATCGGACGAGCGAATGGTGTCTTCATCGTGTTCGACCACGATGAGCGTATTGCCGATATCGCGCAGACGCTGCAAGGTCGAAATCAGGCGGTGATTATCGCGCTGGTGCAAACCGATGGACGGCTCGTCCAACACGTAGAGCACACCGGCAAGCCCGGATCCAATCTGCGTGGCCAGGCGGATGCGCTGGGCCTCCCCGCCAGACAGGGTCGAGGCGCCGCGGTCCAGGGTGAGGTAGTTAAGGCCCACGTCCAATAAGAAGCGCAGGCGGGCTTGGGTCTCCTTCAACACCGCCCCAGCGATGATTTCCTCGCGGTGACCCAAGACCAGCGAATCCAAAAACTCCGAGGCATCCTCGATGGACAGGGCGCTAAGCCCCGCGATGGACTGTTCGCCATGCGTGGTCGACGCCAGGCGCACGGCGAGGATTTCCGGCTTCAGGCGCGTTCCCTTACACGTGCTACACGGCACCCGGCGGGTGTATTGCAGCAGCCGATCCTTTTGGGACTGCGAATCCGTGGTATCCAATTTGCGGTGCAGGAATCCGACGGCACCCTCAAAGGGCGCGGTCCAATTGCGCTGGCGGCCATAGCGGTTCTTATAGCGCACCCGCACCTCGGTTTCGGTGCCATAAATCAACGCATCGCGCTGCTCCTTGGTCAGCTCGCTGACAGGGGTCTGCGGGTCAAAGCCCAGGGCCTTGCCCAAACCTTCCACGAGTTTGACGAAGTACCGGGAATTCGGGCTGGAATGCCACGGCTGCACGGCATCGACAGCCGGGGCATCCGGATCCGGGATGAGCAGGTCTACATCCACTTCGAGCTTCGTGCCCAAGCCATCGCAGACCGGGCAGGAGCCAAAGGGCGCGTTAAAGGAAAACGCGCGTGGCTCGTACTCCTCGATGGTGAGGGTATGGCCGTTGGGGCAGGCCGCCTTCTCGGAATAGGTATGCGTGAGTTCCTCTTTATCAACAAACTCGATGGTGACGAGGCCATCGGCAAGCCGCAAAGCCGTTTCCACGGAATCGGTGAGGCGCTGCTTCTGCGATGCCTTGACCTGCAGCCGGTCCACCACCACCTCGATGGTGTGTTTGACCTGCTTCTTTAGCTTCGGCGGATCGCTTAATTGGTGGGTCTCACCATCCACGCGCACGCGGGAGTAGCCCTGCGCCGAAAGGTCCTGGAAGAGGTCGACAAACTCACCCTTGCGCTTGCGGGCCACCGGGGCAAGCACCTGGAACTTCAGCTTTTCTTCCTGCTCCAGGACGGCATCAACGATCTGCTGCGGCGTCTGGCGCTCGATGACGGCATCGCACTTGGGGCAGTGCGGGGTGCCGGCGCGCGAGAAGAGCAAGCGGAGGTAATCGTAAATTTCCGTAATCGTGCCCACGGTAGAGCGCGGGTTGTGGTTCGTAGACTTCTGATCGATGGACACCGCCGGCGACAGGCCACCGATGTATTCCACATTGGGTTTATCCATCTGGCCCAAAAACATCCGGGCATAAGAGCTCAACGATTCCACGTAGCGGCGTTGGCCCTCCGCGAAGATGGTATCGAAGGCCAGCGAGGACTTACCAGAGCCCGAAAGCCCAGTAAAAACCACCATTTTATCGCGCGGAATATCGATATCCACGCCCTTGAGATTGTGTTCCCGTGCGCCTCGCACAATCAATCGTTCTGCCACTGCGCTCCAGCCTCCACATCATAGATTTTAATCTCCCCTTGAATGTACCCGTAGGCTGGGACGTATGACTAACGAGCTACATCTTCACCAAATCTCCGTTTCGGAAATGGACAATAACTGCTACCTGCTTACCGCCGGCGATCAAGGCTTGCTTGTCGATGCCGCCGATAACGCCCCCGCCATCCTCAACATGGCGCGCGAGGCAGGGGTTGACATCACCGCCGTTCTTACCACGCACCGCCATTGGGATCACGTGCGGGCTCTCGACGAGGTTTTGGAGGCCACCAACGCAAAGCACTACGCCTCCTTCATTGATTCGCCGGCCATTCCGGAAGACGTAGACGTTGAGCTGCGCGAGGGCGATTCCATCGAGTTTGCCGGCATGAAATTGCCCATCATCATCCTGCGCGGCCATACCCCCGGCGGCGTGGCACTCGTGGCCACCGTTGACGGGGTCACCAACCTGTTTGTGGGAGATTCCGTATTCCCCGGTGGATTGGGTCGAACGACCTCTGAAGGCGACTTCGTGCGGCTATATAAGGACGTCACCAAGCGTGTTTTCGAGGAGTTCCCGGATAACGCCATCATCCGCCCAGGGCATGGCAAGCCCACCACCTTGGGGGAAGAACGCCCCAAGTTGGGTGATTGGTGGGAGCGCCGTTGGTGATCTAGGCGGCTATTTCAGCGTATAATGGTCAATCACACGATTGGTCTAGAACAACGAGCTAAGGAGCTTAAAGGACTATGATTCGCAAGTTTGCCCGCCCCATGCTGGCATCGGTATTTGTATGGGAAGGTGTAGACGACCTGCGCAATGCCTCGGAGCACACCAAGGAAACCGAAGGCTTCCTCAAGACCCTGCGCAAGTTCGTCCCCTCCGGTTACAAGAACCTGATTCCCAATGATCCGGAACTAGCTACCCGCGCCCTCGGCGGCGCAAAGATCGGTGCAGGTACCACCTTGGCTCTGGGCAAGGCACCCCGCACCTCCGCAGCCGTGCTGGCTGCCGCTACCCTGCCTAACTTAGTGGGCAAAAATAACTTCTGGGCCGCAGATAACAAGAAGGACAAGGAAGACCGTCGCAACGGCTTCATTACCAACACCGCCCTGCTCGGCGCGCTCTTTATCACCACCCAGGACACCGAGGGCAAGCCTTCCCTGCGCTGGCGCGCACAAAAGGCCGGTGAGCGCACCAATAAGAAGATTCAGCAGGCGCTGCCTACCAAGTCTGAGTCCCAGGAAAAGCGCGAGGAGCTTTCCGCTCGCGCCAACGAGCTGTCCAACAAGGCCGGCGACTGGTTCAATGAGACCTCCCAGAAGGCTCAGGCCTATGTGGATGACAACAAGGATGACTGGCAGTCCACCGGTCGCGGCCTCCTGGATACCGCCAAGTCCTATGTCGATGACGCCAAGGACTACGTCGATGACAACAAGGATGACTGGCAGGATTCCGGTCGCGGCTTCTTGGACAACGCGAAGTCCTTCATCGAGGACTCCGTGGATAGCGCCAAGTCCTACGTCGGCGACAACAAGCAGGACTGGCTGAAGTCCGCTGAGTCCAACGCTAAGACCGCCCGCAAGGGTGCCGTCAAGGCCGCGAACAAGGCACAAAAGCGTGCCGATGACGCCGCATCGAAGCTCGACAAGGCAGACTCCAAGCGCGCTGCTAAGAAGGCTTCTAAGCACGCAGATAAGCTGCAAAAAAAGGCTAATAAGAAGATCGAAGCCGCTATCAAGAAGATTGAAAAGCGCGCTAAGTAATTCGCCTTAACCCTCGCACACGGCCCAGCCCCTACGCTGGGCCGTTGTTCTTTGTCACGGCAAGGTCTAAACTCGAACCTCCCCTACACGGCACGCGGATGCGCGCCCACCCCATATTTTCGTGTTTCATTCTGAGGAGTCTTGTGAACTCTGCACCGAAGAATTCTCCAGCCACTCATTCTCCCGCTGACGCATCTTCATCCAGCCGCGCGGATAACGCTGGAATTTCAGCCATCGAAGCCGAGCAGAACTATGTCGATGGCCTTTTTGACCGCCTAGATGACGAGGTAGCCGCGGCAAACGCGCGCCTGAATGAGGTCCAGGCCGAGGTCGATCCGGCGACCCCCGATGCCGATGCCTTAGTGCGCCGCGAAACGGAATACCACGGCTTGCAGGCCAAATTGGACCGCCTCAACGTCGCGCAGATGGGGCTCGTCTTTGGCCGTATCGATATCGATGCTCCCGGCGATAACCCGACTGAAGAAGGACTGGACCGCCGCTATATCGGCCGCATGGGTTTGGATGCGCGCGAAGAAAACTATCGCACCCTCCTTCTGGATTGGCGCGCGCCCATGGCCCGCCCCTTTTACCTCGCCACCACCGCACAACCTGAAGGCGTACACACGCGCCGCCAGATCCGCATGTCCGGCCGCACGGTCACTGATGTCAATGATGAGGCCTTAGATGGCCCAGGCGTGCGAGAGGAAGAGGCGGGCGTGGCGAGCGAGTCCGCCCTGTACTTTGCCATGCAACGCGCCCGCACGGGACACATGACGTCCATCGTGGAAACAATCCAGCGCGAGCAGGACGAGATCATTCGGGATAATACCCGCGGCGTCATGGTCGTAGAAGGCGGCCCCGGCACCGGTAAGACTGCCGTCGCGCTGCACCGCGTTGCCTACCTGCTCTATACCCACCGCGAACTGCTATCTTCCACCGGTGTACTCATCGTTGGGCCCAATACCAATTTCTTGGACTATATTTCCCGCGTGCTGCCAGAACTCGGTGAAACCGGTGTCGTGCTCTCCACCATCGGTGGGTTATTTCCCGGCATTACTCCCACCCATACCGAGGGGCTTGTGGGCCGCGAGATTAAGGGCAGTGCGGCCATGGCGGAAATCCTGAGCGCCGCCGTCAAGGATTATCAGCAGGTGCCGAATGAGCCTCGGGACATCACCGTGGATGGCCTGACCCTGACCATCACGCCGTCCATGGTGAAGAGGGCGCGCACCCGCGCCCGCCGCTCACGCAAGCCGCATAACCAGGCGCGCGAGGCGTTCATCGAGCACTTCGTAGAGGACCTGGCCCAGGAGATGGCCACCAAGGTGGGCACGGATCCCCTGGGCGGGGAAAACCTCTTAAGCCGCGCGGATGTGGACCAATTCCACGACGATCTTGCCATTGATGAGTCCGTGGTGGGCTGCATCGATGATTTTTGGCCCGAGCTTGATCCCTCTGAGGTACTCGCCGCGTTATTGTCTTCCCGCGAACGCATTGCCTCGGCTGCCCGCGGCTACGACGAGGAAACCCAGGCCGCCTTGTACCGCGCTGATGGCTACGCCTGGACTGATTCCGATGCTGCCCTTTTGGATGAGTTGGCCGTCCTCATCGGGCTGCCCAATCCGGAGGAAAAGAAGGCGGCCAAGGACGCCGAGTGGCGCGAGCAAATCGCGGATGCAGAAGGTGCGCTGGATATCCTGTCCTCCTCCGAATCGACCGATAACGACGATGACATGTTTGAGGCGGAAATTCTTTCGGCGCACGACGTGATCGACGCAGAAACCCTGGCGCAGCGCCAGGAGGTGCGGGATACGCGCACCACCGCGCAGCGCGCCCGGGAGGATCACACGTGGGCCTTTGGCCATATCATCGTGGACGAGGCGCAGGAGCTTACCCCGATGGAATGGCGGATGCTCTTCCGCCGCTGCCCGTCCCGGTGGATGACGTTGGTTGGCGATACCTCGCAGACGGGCTCCCCTGCCGGCGTGGATGACTGGGGCGAGGCCCTGGAACCGTTCATCGCCCAGCGCTTCCGCCACCACCTCCTTACCGTCAATTACCGCACGCCCGAGCCCATTACCGAGCTTGCCAATGGCCTGTTGGCCTCCATCGATCCGGATGCCACCCCGGCCATTGCCATCCGCGATGGCGAGCCGGTGCGCCGGCTTGCCGATGCCGACTTCACCCCCGGCATTACCACCGAGGACGATGGCCGCCTGACCGCGGTCATTGATTCCACGAACGCCGAAGCAGTTAAGGGCCTCGAATTCGACCACGTTATCGTGCTTCACCCGCGCGAGATTGTCGATGCCTCCCCGCAGGGGCTGCAGAATCTGTACGTCTGCATCACCCGGGCCACGCAAACGCTGACCCTTGTAGGAGATACTGCCGGCGTGCTTTAGCCCGCTGGGATCACAAAACCCACCGCGCGAATCCAGAGGTGGACTCGCCGCGGTGGGTAAGGCGAAAGCCGGTCAGGCGAAAGCCTAGATTAATTGACGGTGTGAACAATCATGACGTCACAATCGGACTGACGCGCCACATCCGCTGGCACCGAGCCGAGCAGACGGCCGGTCAGGGAATTAATGCCGCGGTTACCAACGATGAGCAGGTCTGCATCATTGTCATTGACAATGGACATCAGGGCTTGCACCGGCGTGCCAGGGCGGACGGCGGTTTCTACCTTGGAAACACCGTGCTTTTCCGCTTCTTCCTTGCCTGCCTGCAGGTTGGCTTCGGCTTTCTCATCACCAAGAATAGTGACGGAATCCTGACGCAAGGTCTTCGAAGCCTGCTCTTGATTCTCGTAGTAAGCACAACCGATGATCAGCGTGGCATCGAATGCAGCGGCAATCTTGGCTGCTCGCTCCACGGCGAGGAGGGAGGACTTGGAACCGTCAGTACCGACAACAATCGTGCTGTAGTCGCTCATGATGACCTTTCTTTGTGGGTGTGTACCCTAACTATTCTAGTGTGCCAACTTGGCGTTACTGCAAGTCTAACAATGAAAAGTGATTAACGTTTTTCACTCGTGTTAACCACCACGACATCCACCTTGGATTTATGGGTAAGTTCCGTTGGCACCGAGCCAAAAACGCGCCCGCGCATGGAATTAACGCCGCGATTGCCCACGACTAGGAGCTCAACGTCGTATTTCTCCGTGACCTCGATTAAGGCGTTGACGGGGTCACCGGGGGTGGTGACCACCTCAATGTTTTCCGCCCCTTCGGACTCAGCAATCCGCTGCGCGTTCGTGAGGTAGGTATCGGCCATTTCTTCGCTGACCACCGGTAGCCTGGAGCCCTCACCGCTGGGGGCGCCGAGCATGGACCCAGAATGGTTATAGGCTGCGGAGACGATAATGAGCTTGGCATCGTATGCCCGCGCCATGGATGCCGCCGAGCGCACGGCGCGCAGGGAAGTTTCAGAGCCATCGGTACCGACGGCGATGGTGTGATACGAAAGCATGATTCTCCTTGCTGGTGAAGTACTAGGTCGGCACATTGAACCGGCTTTTAGTCGCCCCCAGTATAGTCAGGACGCCGGACCAATAAGCCGATCGTTGCAGTAGTGCGCACTTTTAGGGGGAGAGCGTTACCAGGACGGCGCGCACGCCGCTAGATTCCGGCTTCCTTCAGCCCGCGCAGTTCTTTCTTCAAATCCGCAATCTCATCGCGCAGCCGGCCGGCCAACTCGAATTTCAGTTCGCGCGCGGCAGCGCCCATCTGTGCCTGCAGGTCATTGATGAGCGCCTCAACCTCATCGGTGGCCATGCTGGACACGTCGCGCTTTTCCACCACCGCTGAAGGATCCGACTCGGCGGTCTCCTCCCCATTGTTCTCATAGACCTGGTCCAAGATATCCGCGATCTTCTTGCGCAGCGGCTGCGGATCCACACCGTGTTCCTTGTTATAGGCAATCTGCTTCTCGCGGCGGCGCTCCGTTTCATCGATGGCTTCTTGCATCGAGTCGGTGATTTTATCCGCGTACATGATGACCTCGCCCGATACGTTACGCGCGGCGCGGCCAATGGTCTGGATGAGCGACGTCGTCGAGCGCAAGAAGCCTTCCTTATCCGCATCGAGGATGGCCACGAGCGAGACCTCGGGCAAGTCCAAGCCCTCGCGCAAGAGGTTGATGCCCACGAGCACGTCGAATTCGCCCTGGCGCAATTGGCGCAGCAGCTCCACGCGCTGCAGCGTATCGATATCCGAGTGCAGGTAGCGGACCTTAATCCCCTGCTCCAAGAGGTAATCCGTCAGGTCTTCTGCCATGCGCTTGGTCAAGGTGGTGACCAATACGCGCTCCTGAGAGGCGATGCGGCCGCGGATCTCATCAATAAGGTCATCAATCTGGCCCTTTGTGGGCTTCACCGTCACCTTAGGATCGACCAGGCCGGTCGGGCGAATGACCTGCTCGACAAACTCGCCGCCGGAGGAGGTCATTTCGAAATCGCCAGGGGTGGCGGACATATAGACGGTTTGACCAACGCGCTCTTCAAACTCATCGAAGGTCAGTGGCCGGTTGTCCACCGCGGATGGCAGGCGGAAGCCAAATTCCACCAGGTTTCGCTTGCGCGACATATCGCCTTCGTACATGCCGCCTATCTGTGGCACGGTCACGTGGGACTCATCGATGATGGTAAGAAAATCCTCTGGGAAATAGTCCAAGAGCGTGGCTGGCGCGGACCCCGCCGGGCGGCCATCCACGTGGCGGGAGTAGTTCTCAATGCCGGAACAGAACCCCACCTGCTCGATCATCTCTAGGTCATATTCCGTGCGCATGCGCAGCCGCTGTGCTTCTAGGAGCTTGCCGCGGTTTTCTAGATCCTCGAGGCGCTCAGCCAACTCTTCCTTGATATCGGCCACGGCCTTTTCCATCCGCTCTGGGCCGGCCACGTAGTGCGTGGCGGGGAAAATGCGCACTTCATCGACCTGTTCGATAACGTCACCGGTTACCGGGTGGATATAGTACAGCGAGTCGATATCATCGCCGAAAAACTCAATGCGCACCGCGCGCTCCTCGTACGCCGGAATGATATCGACCGTATCGCCCTTGACGCGGAAGGTACCGCGGGTAAAGCCCACATCGTTGCGCTCATATTGGATATCCACCAAAAGCCGGAGGAAACGGTCCCTATCGAGCTCCTCGTCGACGGCGATAATGACCGAGCGATCCAAATAGGATTGCGGGGTACCCAGGCCGTAGATGCACGAGACCGAGGAGACCACCACGACATCGCGCCGCGAGAGCAATCCAGAGGTGGCCGAGTGGCGCAGGCGCTCGACGTCCTCATTGATGGAGGAGTCTTTTTCAATATAGGTATCGGTCTGCGCGATATAGGCTTCTGGCTGGTAGTAGTCGTAATAGGAGACGAAATATTCCACCGCGTTATTGGGCAATAATTGGCGCAGCTCATTGGCCAGCTGCGCGGCCAAGGTCTTATTGGGCGCCATGACGAGCGTGGGTCGCTGCTGCTTTTCAATCAACCACGCGGCCGTCGCGGACTTACCCGTACCGGTTGCGCCCATGAGCACAACGTCGCGCTCGTCACGGTTGAGGCGCTCATCAAGTTCCTTGATGGCCGCAGGCTGGTCACCTGCGGGTTCATAATCAGAAACGACCTGAAACTTGCCGGGGGTGCGTTCTACCTCGCCGACGACGCGGTGTTCAGAGTTTGGAATAAGGGGATGTTCAGCAGCAAAAGCCATGCCCGCTATTCTACTGCTTGGACGCTCCTGCTAGCCATTTCACGGCAGCGCGGCCTGGGCGGTGTGCAGCCACTGGTTCAGCTCCCCCGTTGGTTCCCAGAGCGCGTAGACCGACGAGGACTCAGAGCACATCGCTTGGTTGATGCGCCGGCGCAGCCATGCCTTAGATTGCGGGGTGTACAGGGACGTAAGATCCCGTGGGGCTACGCCGTCTGGCAGGCCATCGGCAGGCAGCTTCGTCAGTGCACCTAATGCTATGACCGCTTCGGCTTCATCGGAATCGAGCACCCCCGTGCCGCACGATCGCTGAAAGTGCCGGAGATCAAAAGAACCATCCCGCAGGCTATCGAGTACGTCTCGCGCCGCGTGATTATCGAATGGTCCAGTGCCCCAAGTTCCCACGCTCAAGTAGTGTAGGAGCCAAAAGTAAACATTAATAGGAAAATGCGTTAACGCTACCTACCAAAAAGGTTAAGGTTAAGAAGACGCCGCCTCGATCTCATCGCAGACCGCCGCTGCGTGCTCGGCCAGTTGTTCCTGCGTGCCGTTATTGTCTATGACATGGCTTGCTGCCGCGAGCCGCTTCTCATCAGAAATCTGGGCGTTAATCCTTTTGCGCGCGTCTTCCTCATCGAGTCCGCGGAAATCCACGAGGCGCCGCACCCGCTCTTCTGGGTCCACGTCCACGACGATGACAAAATCCATATCCCCGTCGAGCCCATTATCCACCAGCAGCGGCATGTCATAGACCGTAAAATCAACGCCCTCTTCGCGCGCGGCGGCAAATTGCCGCTGGGTCTCTTCTTGGATGCGCGGGTGCGTAATCGAATTGAGGAGCTCGGTATGCTCCTTGTCCACGAAGGCCCGGCGAGCGAGTTCCTTGCGGTCGAGGCTGCCGTCTTCCTGCAGGATGTCCTCGCCGAATTTCTCCGCTAGCTCGGCCAATGCCGGTTGGCCAGGCTTGACGATGTCCCTCGCTATGCGATCTGCGTCCACCACCCGCCAGCCGCGCCGGGCGCACAGCTTCGCTACCGTAGATTTCCCGCTGCCAATTCCCCCGGTTAATCCGATTAGCTTCATAAGGTACCAGGGTACACGAAAAGGAGCCCGGCACGACTGCCTGGGCTCCTTGGTACGGAATTTACGCGTGTCTATTAGGACTCGAGTTCTTCTTCCGGCTTTGGATGAATCTGCAAGAGTTCATCGCTTGGGGTGACAGCGCCGGTAGTGCCGCTCACGGAACCAAATTTCTTGGCGTTGGTAACAACGACCGGGGTAATCAGGTTGTAGTCCTTGGACTTGATGAAGTCTGCGTCAAAGCTGATGAGCTTATCGCCAGCGGAAACGCGCTGTTTCTTTTCCACGTGGACATCAAAGCCCTCGCCGCCGAGTTCCACGGTATCCAGGCCAACGTGGATGAGCAGCTGTACGCCGTTATCCAGGTTCAGACCGATCGCGTGGCCGGACTTTTGGACGGTGAGCACGGTGCCATCGGCAGGCGCGTAGACGGTATTGCCGGTTGGCTTCACTGCAGCGCCTGGCCCAAGCTTCGCGCCGGCGAAGATGGGATCGGGTACCTCGGACAGGTCCACGGCCTCACCCTCCAGAGGAGAGTCCAGCTTGATGGTTGCCTGTTCTGCTTCCTTGGTGGCGATCCCGGTGGCGGACGCAACCCCTGCAGCCTGTGCATTGTCAGAACCGTCCGACTCATCATCGGATCCTCCGATGATGCGGGACTCGGAGCGGCTAGCGACCTCTTCCACAGTCTCGTTATTTTCGCGGGCGATGCGCTCGAGGTCGGCCTGCTTTTCCTCTGCGGTGCGGTAGCCAAACAGCAGCGTGAGGGAGAAGGAGGTGAAGAATGCCACGGCGATGCCGATGATGTAGCCCACCTGCGGGGTCATGGCTGGGGTGGTCAAGATGGAGGTGAAGACGAAGGCGTTAGCGCGGACATCGAATAGCCCCATCACTGCACCACCAATGGCACAACCCGGCAGCAGGCGGTAGTAGGTGCGGCGGAAGCGGAGCAAGATACCGTAGAGGGACGGCTCCGAAATACCGCCGAGCATGCCGGCTGCGAATGCACCGACGGAAACCTGGCGCATGGAGTTGTTCTTCTCCCTCATGGAGATGACCATCACGGCGCCGGTGACACCGAAGCAGGCAAAGTTCCACGCACCCATCGGGCCCTGGATAAAGTCGTAGCCGTAGGTCGTGATGTTTTGAATCATGATCACGTTGAGCGGCCAGTGCAGGCCCATGGGCACCAGGAATGGGTACAGCAGCGGAATGACAATGGCCAAGATGAACGGCGAGAAGTCATTGATCTGGAACAGTACCCAGGAGATGCCGTTGCCCACGCCGATGCCGAATGGGCCGAGCAAAAAGGCCGTGGCCGGAATCATGATGAGCAGCGAGAAGAATGGCACGAAGACCATGTGTACGGCGCTCGGGATGACCTTCTTCAGACCCTTTTCCACCCAGAACAGGCCGATAGCGGCCAAAATCGGGGGGAATACCTGGGAGCCGTAAGAGTTAATCACCAGCGGCAGGCCGAAGACGTTCACGGTATCGCCCTGTTCACCCAGGGACATGAATTCCGGTGTCAGCAGTGCGGCAGGAATTGCGGCCGAGACCCACATATTCGCACCTAGCTTCTGCGCGGCGGTGGCACCCACCATCACCGGCAGGAAGTAGAAGACCGATTGGAACATCGCGTGGGCCAAGCGGTAGCCCTCAGGCTGTTCTTCCAACGGCGCGCGGAAGTCTTGGATGCCAATGGTATCCGCCAGCACCAGCAGCGTGATGATGAGGGAGGCACCAAGCAGCGCCCACAGAATCGGGCGGAAGGTATCAGAGAGAAACTCGAAGCAGTAGTCGATCCAATCGTACTTACCGCGCACACCATCGTAGTTCTTCTTGGATGAGGAGCCCTCCTCATCCGGCGGGTTTACCCCAGGGTCCTTGATGATTTCGCCGTAGTAGTTGGCCACGCCGCCACCCATGACCACTTGGTAGCCATGCGTACCCTGCGTGACGGAACCGAGAACGGCCGTATCGCTTTCTAGCTTTTCCTGATCTACTTTCCCCACATCAGCGAGTTGAAAACGCAGGCGCGTCGCGCAGTGCGTCAGCGACGTGATGTTATCGGCGCCGCCCAAGCTATCGATGATGTGTGTGGAAGTGTCCTTAACAGATGCCACTTCAACTCCTTGCATAAAGACAAAACAATAGTCAGTACTCAACTGGCTATTACGTCACACTCGGATTATAAGTGAGAGACAACACAAACAAAAGCCCAATTCAGTGGCCTTTAGTGGGGGTAGTTGTCTTTTCTGGAGGCCCAGTCACTTCTCCGCAGGTCAAGAACCCGCAAACGAAAAATAACGGGCAATCGTTTGCATATACTGTCATAAAACTCACAAAGCCGCGTCCTGTCTCCCAAAAGGAGAAGGACGCGGCTAGTGCAGCTGCGTGGAGTTAGGGGTTATATCACCCCAAGTTCCAAAGGCGTCTTAGTTGCCGGCGAGCTTGTCGCGCAGTGCAGCGAGCTGCTCGTCAGAAGCCAAGGATCCACCGGACTCTGCCTGAGTCTCCGATGCCGGAGCTGCATCGGAGGAGTCAGACGAGTAGTTGGAGGATGCTTCAGCGGACTCCGCGGCCTCTGCGGCGGCAGCGCGGTTGCGTTTGATCTGAGCGGTGTGCAGGTTGAAGCGGCGCTCGGACTCTGCGTAGCGTGCTTCCCAAGCCTGACGCTGCTCGTCGAAGCCTTCCTTCCACTCGTTGGTGTCCGGGTCGAAGCCTTCTGGGAACACGTAGTTGCCCTGCTCGTCGTAGGAGTCAGCCATGCCGTACTTGGACGGATCGAACTCTTCGGAGTAGTCCTCGTCAGCCTGCTTGACGGACAAGGAGATACGACGACGCTCGAGGTCGATGTCGATGACCTTGACCATAACTTCCTGGCCAACGGTGACAACCTGGTCCGGAACCTCGACGTGGCGCTGAGCCAGCTCGGAGATGTGAACCAGGCCCTCGATGCCTTCCTCGACGCGAACGAACGCACCGAACGGAACCAGCTTGGTGACCTTGCCCGGCACAATCTGGCCCACAGCGTGGGTGCGGGCGAAGACGCGCCATGGGTCTTCCTGGGTTGCCTTCAGGGACAGGGAAACGCGCTCGCGGTCCAGATCAACGTCCAGAACCTCAACGGTTACCTCGTCACCAACGGTGACAACCTCGGATGGGTGGTCGATGTGCTTCCAGGACAGCTCGGAAACGTGAACCAGGCCGTCGACGCCGCCAAGATCGACGAAGGCGCCGAAGTTGACGATGGAAGAGACAACGCCCTTGCGGACCTGACCCTTCTGCAGCTGGTGCAGGAACTCGGAACGGACCTCGGACTGGGTCTGCTCCAGGTATGCGCGACGGGACAGGACAACGTTATTGCGCTGCTTGTCCAGCTCGATGATCTTAGCTTCCAGCTCCTGGCCAATGTAGGGTTCTAGGTCGCGGACGCGACGCATCTCAACGAGGGAAGCAGGCAGGAAGCCGCGCAGGCCGATGTCCAGGATGAGGCCGCCCTTGACAACCTCGATGACGGTACCGGTAACCGGCTCTTCCTTGGCCTGCAGCTCCTCGATGGCGCCCCAAGCACGTTCGTACTGTGCGCGCTTCTTGGACAGGATCAGGCGGCCTTCCTTGTCCTCCTTGGTCAGGACAAGCGCGTCAACCTCATCGCCGACCTCGACAACTTCGTCGGGGTTGACGTCGTGCTTGATGGACAGCTCGCGGGAAGGGATAACGCCTTCGGTCTTGTATCCGATGTCCAGCAGTACCTCGTCGTGGTCAACCTTGACGACGGTACCCCCGACAATGTCACCATCGTTGAAGTACTTGATGGTGGCGTCTACAGCTGCGAGGAAGTCCTCTGCGGTTCCGATATCGTTGATCGCAACCTGAGGGGTAGTAGAAGATGGCATATTGTAAAAATGCTCCGAATAAATGTAGGAAATCGTTCGTGGACAACTGCGTGTCTCTCGAATTAAAAGCCCATCTGCGCTGCACAAATACAGGAGATAGAGGCCACATTCGATCCCGCCGCGTGATTGCCCCAAGCTTTCCTACAATAGCCTGCAACAACCCGTGGCATAGACATGCTTGTAAAAGCCTACATCTGTCCAGCTTATACGGCAAATATTGCACGCCAATCAGAAAGGTAACCCACCCCAGTGACTTCACCCTCTCACGCCAATCAATCCCACTGGGATGATGATGCGGTCTCTTACCATGCCGAGCACCCCGAGTACCTTTCCTCTTTTTATTGGTGCCCAGAAATGCTGCACGAGGCCGATGCGCAGCTGCTTGGCGATGTCTCCTCCGCCGCCGTCCTCGAAATCGGCTGCGGGTCTGCCGCCTGCACCCAATGGCTCAGCACCCGCGCCCGATTTGTCACCGGCTGCGATATTTCCCGCGGCATGCTCGCCCACGCAGAACCTGGTCTGGCACTCACCCAAGCCGATGCACTGGCACTTCCCTACGCCACCGATTCCTTTGACGTGGCGTTTTCCGCCTTCGGTGCATTCCCCTTCCTCGCCGATCTTGATGCCGCGCTCGCGGAAGTTGCCCGCGTTGTACACCCAGGCGGGCGCTTCGTCTTCTCCGTGACCCACCCAATGCGCTGGATCTTCCCCGACGATCCCACCAGCCTTACCGCAGAGATCAGCTACTTCGACCGCGCCTACCTGGAACACGATTCCACCGGGACGCTCACCTACGCCGAATTTCACCGCACCATCAGCGATTGGTTCCGCGCGCTTCAAGGTCGCGGCCCGTTTCTCATCGAGGACATCATAGAACCGGAATGGCCCGAAGGCTTAGAAACCACCTGGGGTCAGTGGTCCCCGCAACGCGGGGAGATTTTCCCAGGCAGCATGATTTTCATCTGCCACGCCTACAGCTAACGTGGACAACATGATTGCCGAAAGACTGGGAATTGCCCTGCGCCGTGCTGTGGCATGGTGGATCGACGCCTTTCTCGTCGCCGCCATCGTCACCGTGGTGCGGTGGCTGATTAATGCTCTTGCCAGTACCCCCTTATCCGGCCGCCCCGAAGAAATCTACGAGGCGGTCGCTCTCGCCGTGGCCTTTTATATCTACCGCGTGTGGGTGGGAGACGAAGAAGTCTACCTCGCTGGGCAAATGGTCGATGCAGTTAGAAATTATCCCGGCCCGCTCGCCGTTTGTCACCGCCTGCCTGCGCAATTCGTGGCTGCTGCTCACGCCCCTGACGCTTACCGGCTGGGGCATCGACGGCATTATCCTTGCAATTTTAGGCCTTTCGGTTTTAGCCATCGGCCAAACGCCCTTTGACCTCTTGGCCGGCTGCCTAGTGGAAAAGCGGCCTCAGCAAGATTCCACCGCGATGCGCGGCGAGAGGTAGTACACCACGGCAGCAATAGTAATGAGCGCAAATACCCACGAATATGGGAAGGCCACGGCAATGACAGTTACCGCGATCATTACACCGGCCGCCTGTATTCGGTAGCGCCACGGGTTCTCGCCTTCCCTGGCGGCGTTGCCAGCAGAAAGGAAAAACCCAAAAGTTATAACCGCATAGAATATGAAGTCGGATGTATCGCTGCTTACCGCTTCTTTTAAGCCGCTCTCAGCAATCTGTCCCGCCGGGTATGCGACCATGGCTGCCCACGTAGTCTCAAAAAAGCGCAAGGTGTAGGGGTGAGACTTCCACGTAATACGTTTTCCGAGAAACTCCATGAAATTACTTTAAAATCCTCTTCTGCCTCACGCACTTCTCAGCACTCCTTCCACTGGCGTTCCACGCGGCCTGCTGCGTAAGCGGGAATCCCCCAGTCCTCAATCCCCTGTTTATTCCACATGCCGCGCACTTGGCCGTCGATAACGATGGCGCGGCGGAAAATGCCCTGGTTCCCGGGAACGAGAGCATGGTGCATATCCGCTGACATGGCAAAAAGCCGATCTTGGTAGCCCAGGATATACTCATCAAAGGCGCCTAAAAGCAGCACCGATTTCTTCTTTTTCACCTCTGGTAGCTCTAGGACCTCTGCAGAGACCAGCTCCTCGCCTTCCCTTCCTATCCGGATAAGGTCATCAGGCAACTTCTCGGCTGCGGGACGAATAAGTCTTTGGGGCAGCTTGCACCACCACGCAAAGTCCTGCACAGTCGCCGGCCCATGGGTGCGAAAATAGCGCGTCATCAATTCCGTCGTGGCGGCCACCGAGTCGCCATTAAAAAGGGCCTCCATGCCGTCTAGCTCGACCGGAGTAATGAGCTGTTCTTCGCCCGCATAACACGCATGCCCGCTTTCCATGCTAATACGTACTACGTGCCAGAAAGGCAACTCGGGCAAGGCTTGGGCGGCGCGTGATTTCAATTCTGCGCGCGTTAATGGGGCATCGATAAGCTGCAGCACGGCTTCCCGTACCGCGGCATCTCCCTTGCGAGGCTTTGCGCACAGTTCAGTTATCCAGCCCATATCCTTGACGGAGGCGGCGAACAACGTATTGCGCATCGCATAGCCGCGCACGATCTCGGAGTTATCCGATTCATTCGGTGCACGCAGTGCCAAGGACCGGCGCACCGAATGCAGGTCCTGGCCCTGCATGACGCCAAAGGCGCGCACTGCCTCTGCGGCGGTGTGCCAGCGCAGGGCCGTAAGCCCCTGGGCGGCCAAGCGCATGCGGGCGCGCTCACGCCGGTTAAGCATCATCATCGAACTAGTGGGCCGCGGCGTCCCAATCCGTGCCGGCACCAGCAGAGACCTCGAGTGGCACATTCAGCTCGATGGCAGAATCCATCTCGCGCTCAAGAATCTCGCGGACTTGATCGGCCTCACCGGGGGCGACCTCCACCACCAATTCATCGTGCACCTGGAGCAATACACGGGATTTCATATCGCGCAACGCGCGGTCCACGCGAATCATCGCGACCTTAATGATATCTGCGGCCGTTCCCTGGATTGGGGCATTGAGCGCAGCGCGTTCCGCGTTTTCGCGGGCCAGCCGGTTATCGGAGTTGAGCTCTGGCAGGTAGCGGCGGCGACCAAAGAGCGTGGCCGTATAACCATCCTTGCGGGCTTGCTCCACGACATCATCCAGGTATTTCTTCACGCCGCCAAAGCGCTCGAAGTAGCTTTCCATAATGGACTTGGCTTCGCCCGCCGGGATTCCCAGCTGCTGCGAAAGTCCAAATGCGGACAGACCGTAGACCAAGCCATAAGACATGGCCTTTACCCGGCGGCGCAGCTCAGGGGTCACCTGGTCAACGGGCACATCGAAGACCCTAGAACCAACGAAATTGTGCAAGTCCTCGCCGGCCTTGTAGGCCTCAATCAACCCGGGATCGGCAGAGAGGTGCGCCATAACGCGCATTTCAATCTGCGAGTAGTCCGCGGTCATTAGCTGCTCAAAGCCCTCTCCCACGATAAACGCCGAGCGAATTTGGCGACCGGCCTCCGTGCGCACCGGGATGTTTTGCAGGTTGGGCTCCGTCGAGGACAAACGCCCCGTCGAAGTCACCGTCTGGTTAAAAGTGGTGTGGATGCGGCCATCCGGCTGAACGGTCTTGATGAGGCCCTCGAGCGTGGTCTTCATCTTTTGGTACTCGCGGTGGGCCAAAAGGTGATCCAAGAACGGGTGCGGGTGCTTGATGGCCAGCTGCTCGATTTCCTTCGCGGCCGTGGAGTAGCCCGTCTTCGTCTTTTTCGTCTTGGGCATATCGAAGGTCTCAAAAAGTACGTTCTGCAGCTGCTTGGGCGAATTCAAGTTGAGCTTGTCATCGCCAGCAAGCTCGCGCGCGGAGCGTTCTTGTTCCGCGACCTGCTCCACAAAGGCATCCTTTTGGGTTTCCAAAATGTCTACATCGACCGCGATACCCGTAGCCTCCATGCGCGCCAGGATGGTCACCAGCGGCAGTTCCAGGTCGGTGTACAACTCGAAAGAGTCGATGTCCTGCAGTTCCGTAGTAAGTTTTTCCGCCAGCTCCATGATCGCTGCTGCCTGATCTACCAGAGAGGAGTTATCCAGCAGCGACATCTGATCCGAGGCGGCGCCGAGGGACTTTTGAAGGTGGCGCTGGTAGACATCGGAAAGCTCGTAGGTGCGCTGGCCTGGGCGCAGGATATACGCCGCCAAGGCCGTATCGTGTGCAAGCCCGTTAAGCTCGATGCCGCGCCCTGCCAACATGTGGAACGCGGCCTTCGCGGCGTGGAAATACTTGGGGGCCGGCGATTCTAGCCATTGGACCAAGGCCTTTTCCTCATCGGCGGATAGGTCCCCGAGTTCCACCTGCAGGCCGTGGTGCTCACGGTCCACCAAAGCGATGGCAGAGGCATCACCCTGACCCGGGGTGCCCGCGCCCTGCACATACACGGCTACGTGCTCGCGACCAGGTAACCATTCGCTCAGCGAGGCGTCATCGATGGTGAGCTCGACATCTGGGGCATCCGCGGATTGCTCAGCAGCCTCTGCGCCATCGTTGGGAATGGCCGCTAAGACACGATCGCGCAGGTTGGTGCCGAACTCCAGCTCATCGAACTTCGCGGCAACATCGGCAACCTTGGCTTCTCTGAATGCCAGATCGTCTGGGCCGACGTCTAAGTCCATATCTGTAATCATCTGGGTGAGCTTCCGGTTCATCTGCACCTGCTCGATGCGTTCGCGGAAGTTATTTCCCACCACGCCATTGATTTCCTCGGCGTGCTCTACCAGCGAAGCCAAGTCTCCATACTTGACTATCCACTTGGTGGCGGTCTTTTCTCCCACCTTGGGAATGCCGGGAAGGTTATCGGAAGGATCGCCGCGCAAGGCAGCAAAGTCGGGATACTGTGCGGGGGTCAGCCCGTATTTATCCTCGACGGCTTCCGGCGTAAACCGGTGCAGCGTGGATACGCCCTTCATGGGATAGAGCACCGTGGTCGAATCCGTAACCAACTGCAGGTAATCGCGGTCACCGGTGACAATCAGCGTCTCGTAGCCCTGCGCTTGGGTTGCCAGGGTGGCCAAAATATCGTCGGCCTCGTAATTTTCACGCGAGAGCGTCGTAATGCCCAAGGTCTCCAAGGTATCGCGAATGATGTCTACTTGGCCCTTAAATTCTTCCGGCGCGGCCTCTCGCTGCGCCTTATATTCCGGGAACATCTCCGTACGGAAAGTCTTCCGGCCGACGTCAAAGGCCACCGCGATAGCATCCGGCCTTTCCTCAGAGACGATATTGGACAGCATGGATAAAAAGCCATACACGGCGTTGGTGTGCTGGCCGCCGGAGGTAGAAAAGTTTTCCACCGGCAGGGCATAAAAGGCACGAAATGCCATCGAATGGCCGTCAATGAGCAAAAGGCGGGTCTTATTGGAAGTCACCTGCCCCATATTAGGCAACACAATGGACACGGCGATACCCCGCCCAACCCCACCGTCTTGAGCAGGCCTTTTCACCGGAAAGGGACCCCAATTAGGAATTGCGCCAACCCCTGCGCTAGTATTTCCAACAGTCAAAGGCGCTCGCTTTTGATTGCCCCTGTAGCCCAATTGGCAGAGGCAACGGATTCAAAACCCGTCCAGTGTGAGTTCGAGTCTCACCAGGGGCACATTGCAACCCCGCTTCCTTCCGGATAGATATCCACGGAGGAAGCGGGGTTTTGCCCGCATATCCGAATTTGTTGAGTTGTGGGGTTCGCGAACTAGACAACATTTAATGTTGGCGCGGTGAGGTTTCCAAGGTGTTCTCTTCTACTTAAACGGAACAGATCCTGGGACACTTCACAATCGCTTGGTTGAGTGCTTGCAGCGGTAATGCCTCGGTGCGCATCGAGTCCGATAATGCCCATCCACTATCCGTCGGGAGTAAACGTCAGTGACAAATGCGGCATACACAAAGCCTTTCTTCGTGCGCACGTAGGTAATGCCGGCCACCCACAGCTTGTTTAAGGCCTTGGGCTTTGAACTCACGCTCGACCAAATCCGGGCGCAGATCCGGCATGTTGAGGTGTACGGGTTGTGATAGGTGATCCGCCTGTGCCTTTGCCAGAAACACCGGCCAAGCGCATCAGCCGGGCGGTTTGCTCACGGCCGATATCTATTCCGTCACGGTGAAGCGCATGCCACATTTTCCGCACGCCGTAGACACCGTAATTATCCCGATTAACAGCACTAATGCGTTCAACTAGAACAGCATCACGAAGGCGACGAGCACTTAAGCCCTCGGGCTTTGGACTGGCGATAACCACGCGAGGTGATGAACCCACCAGCCCGGTTATTTTTCAACGTCTTGCAAATGAACTCGACAGAGAAACAATCCCGGTATTTATCGATGAACCGGATCATTTCCGACGTTTGGGGTCGAGTTCCGACGCGAAAAAAGCTGACGCGGCCTTCAGTAACTCGTTGGTATCTCGAAGCTCTTGATTTTCGCGGCGTAGCCTGGCGTTTTCGGCGGCCAAGTCTTCAGGCACTGGTTCTGGGGTGTTTCCTGCACGGCGAGCCTGTTGGGTCCATTGACGAGCTGTGTGCCATGAAACCCCCAACTTTGGAGCTACTGCCTGGCACGCGGCCTGCATCGACATATTTTCCGCCAAGATGCGGTCCTCTACAAGATGGACCACACGGTCCTTTGCATCCTGGTCAAATTTTCTTGGCATGTTCCAGATTTTCCCATCTACTCAACCGGAACAAAACCTGGGACACTTCAGATCGACCGCCACAGCAGTGACATCAGCTTCGTTATTAGGTAGGCCATTAATGCTGATCATATGAGTGATGTCATTACGCCCTCCGGGGGCCTGCCCATTACGTTGTTAGCAGTTCCGCTTGAAGGAGCCCAGGATTCGTAACTCTGCCCCTGTGCAGGGGCAGGTTATGTTTGTCTGCGTTCCTTTTGCTTTTCTTTTTGAGGAGCAGTGGAACTAGTCGCTGGCTTCGGTATGGCTTATTTTCGTCCCTGTCTGACAATGATCCGGGGGTCGGGCCCGTATAGACGCTGCCATGATCGGAGTGAAAAATCGCCCCGTCAAGGTTGCCTCGGACCCCGTGGGCCATCGTGAGAGCTTCTTCGACCAACTCCGTGCGCATGTGGTCGGCGATCGCGAAACCGGTCAACTGCCGCGAATAGCAGTCGATGACGGTGGCCAGGTACATATTCGACCCGTCCGCGATCGGCAGGTACGTGATATCGCCGACGTAGATGGTGTTCGGTTTCTCCGCGGTGAACCGGCGTTTCAGCAGGTCGGGCAACTTCGGAGCCCGTTTCGCAGACACGGTGGTCTTCACCCGGCGTTTTTTGGTGTAGCCGAACAGGCCCATCTGGCGCATCAACCTGGCGGTGCGCTTGTGATTGAAAAGGTCGTCGTTGGCTGGATCGGAATTGATGGCCGCCGTCACGCGTTTCGCCCCGTAACAACCGTTCTCGGCCGTGAACACGGCCTTGATCCTCGCTCCCAGCACCGCGTCGTCAAGGACGCGTCGCCGGCGGGCAGGAGCAGCTGATTTCCATTTGTAATACGAGGACCGGTTGATCTTCAAAACCTCACATAACCGCTTGACCTCGTAGAGGCCTCGGTTGTCATCAACGAACCGGAAGCGGTTCACCAGTTCGTCTCTTCCGCGAAATATTTGGCCGCCTTGCGGAGAATCTCTCGTTCCTCCCGGAGCTTGGCGTTTTCGCGTTCCAGCACGCGGATGCGTTCGGCGTCGGAGAGTCCTTCAGCAGGCGTGCGTGCGCTGTTGGCTGCGGCAATGGGGCTGGCGACTTTTTCACCGTTGGCGTTGGTTTTGGTGCCGGTGCCGAAGGCGTCGAGCCAGGTGCGCAGGGAGTTGCGGTTGACCCCGAGATCGGAGGCGATCGCGTTGAGCGTTGCTCCGGGGGTCGACTCGTACAACGAGACTGCGTCGCGCTTGAACTGCTCGGTGTAGGTCTTGCGTGGCATGGTGGAAAGGTACCTCACTTCCCCAGCGAGATGCTGGTTTCAAGGTGTCCACCATCTGGGGGTCAGGTCCGTCTCGCTAAATAGAGCCGACAACAAAAACCTAAAGAACGCCCTATGACAATCATCTTTTGCATCCATCAGATTCCACGAGCGTTCACGCCAATTCTATGAACGAAAGCGCAATGAAGGCAAAAGACACAACGCCGCAGTAGTAGCACTCGCCCGCAGACGACTCAACGTCCTTTACGCCATGATGCGCAACTACGAGTATTACCACGACCCCGCCCCCGCAAAAGAAGCCGCAGCAGCTTAACCCCTAACAGTGAAACAAGCCGCCTGGAAAAATCCCAGTCGGCTACCAGTCGCGCGCAAAACAACACACCTAAAAATCCCGAGTTAGGGATCCGCCCCCGTCCACCCCACCCGCGAGATTGACAAACTACATAGGAACACCCCCGGAAAGTAGACACGTCGGAGGGTAGCTATGCTACTAGGCTCAATGTAGCTGAATTAAGTGCTTCGAAGTCATCGGGGGCTTGAAAGTTGCACCAGGAGTGTCGTCTGCGCGTGTTGTAGCGTATGCACCACCGGAAGACTTCCTGGCGGCAGCTGATTGGACTTTCGAAGACTTTCCAATCACGCAGGACTTCACGCTTGAAAGCGGCGTTAAACGATTCTGCTAGGGCGTTATCGGTACTTGTACCCACCGCTCCCATGGATTGGCGCACACCAAGCTGGGCGCAGTGGTCCCTAAATGCCTGCGATGTGTAAACACTGCCGTAATCGGAATGGAAAATTGCCCCTGTAAGGCTTCCGCGGACCTTTCTAGCATGAGACAAAGCTTCGATAACCAGCGATACCCGCATGCGATCCGCGAGTGCATGGCCAACGAGCTTGCGCGAGTAGGCGTCGATGACTGTGGCCAGGTACATATTCTTGCCGCCCTTACACGGCAGGTACGTAATGTCGCCTACGTACACGTGGTTGGGCCTGTCCGCAGTGAATTTGCGGCCTACTAAATCTGGCATGGCTCGGTCGCCAGGCTTACGCCGAGTGGTGATGCATCGACGCTGTTTCGAAAAGCCTTTAAGCCCCATGGATTTCATGATGCGTGCGACCTTCTTGTGATTGATTGGGCGAATGCCCGAATCGTTGTTGAGGCTTGCAGCGATGCGTTTAGCACCATAAAGCCCGTGCTCATCATCGAAGATGGTCTTGATTCTTGCGCCAATAAGAGCATCGGAACACGTCTTTAACCTGCGATTTTCGCGGGTGTTGAGCCATTTGTAGAATGAGGATCGATTGAGCTTTAACACGTGGCACATCCGTGTGAGCCGAGTACTCGGTTCGGTGGTCATAGACAAACTGGAAGCGGATTACCAGCGTGTCTCTTTGGCAAAATACTTCGCGGCCTTGCGCAGGATGTCGCGTTCTTCGCGCAGCTTCGCGTTCTCTCTTTCTAACTGACAGATCCGCTCTGAATCAGTCATCACTTGAGCTTCATCGCGCAGGGTCTTCGTGCGGGCACGTTTGCCGGTGCCGTACTGCTTGATCCAAGAATAAAGTGAGGAACGATTGACTCCTAGCTCTGCTGAAGCCACGTGAAGTGAGAGGTCCTCATTATTTTCGCAGAGGGCCACAGCATCACGTTTGAAGTGTTAGGAATACCTAGGCATGGTGGTAGATTACCTTTCTTCCCAACCCAACCGGGCTGGATATCAGGTGTCTACCTAACAGGGGTCAGGTCCTTTTGCTACTTTTTGCCGCAATGGGGTTCCTTTCTAACTTTGGATGTTTTTATCAGTATTGGTTTTGTGAGATTTTTGGGTATTGGCGTTGTCAAATCGTTGTCGCAAAACGTGGCAACATAAATTACTCCCTGGTCAGACCCTTACATTACGTTAGTTGGTGTGAGTTCGAGTCTCACCAGAGGCACATTTCAACCCCGCTTCCTTCCGGATAAATATCCACGGAGGAAGCGGGGTTTCGTCATGCCACCTTGTTTATCTTGCTGCTGCCTCGATTGTGCGTATATCCTTCCGCGAATTGCATATTTACACAACGCTCGAGAAGCATAGCCGTTGCAAAATAACACGTTCTTCCCTCGAGACTTTAAGCACAAGCCCATCTCATATAAGGTAGATAACCGTTAAAGTAATGAAAGATATGCAGACTTAAACCACCGCGGGCGATGGTGCACCACGCCGTTCGGTCTTGAGCCACGAGTTTTTGGCACCCCGAGTGGCCCGTCAACCGCAGTCATGTCTTATACCCAGGTAGATTTTTAATTTATGCACTATATTTTGAACGCCATTCGTGGCGCCCTCATCGGTATGGCCGAGCTGGTTCCCGGCATCTCCGGCGGAACCGTCGCCCTCATCGTGGGGATTTATGAGCGCGCCGTCCGCAATGCCAATGACCTCATTTCCGGCAACTTTAAAAAGGTCGAGTGGTCCTTTCTGGGCTCTGTCGCCGTCGGCATGCTGATCGCCGTCTTTGGCTTTTCCACGCTCCTATCCAACTTCGTCGACAACAACGTCTCTGCCTCCAGCGCACTCTTTTTAGGCATGGTGGTCATCTCCATCATCGTTCCGCTATCCATGTTGTCCAAGGCTGAGCGCACCGCCCCCTCCTCCATCATCGCGTTTATCGCTGCTGCGGTCGTAATTTTCATCGTCACGGGCTTTACCTCCGAGCCGCAGAATGACCCGAGCCTCATCGTGGTCTTCTTTGCGGCAGCGATTGCTGTATGCGCGCTAATCCTGCCGGGCATTTCCGGTTCGCTCATTTTGCTAACTATGGGGCTGTACCAGCCGATCATCGGCGCGGTATCAGACCGCGAGTTGGGCACCATGGGTGTTTTTGCATTAGGCGCCCTGTGCGGACTCGCCGCCTTCATCAAGTTGCTCAACTATTTGCTCAGCAGCCACCGCGCCCCCACCTTGGCCGCGATGGCGGGCTTCATGCTGGGCTCCCTGCGCGCCTTGTGGCCGTGGGGTGCAGACCAGGATGCCTCTTCGGGCGCCATCATCGGATACTTCATCCTCGGTGCCATTATCGTGTCCGTCTTCATCTACGTAGACCGCAGGAACGCGCGTGCCATTGGGGAAAGGACGGCGGAATATTAATGCCCTGGGCGATTAATCATCGACCACTCACGGCTGTCGTTATGGCGTGCGTACTCGTGCGTGGTCAACGAGGAGGATTCGACTCCAGAGGGCTGGGAGGAACCACAGACCAGCGAGGTTCCCGAGATCGCCGCGATGTACCACGACGATGACGGCGTGCTGACGGCGGGAACGAACCCGCCCTATGCCCCGTTTCAGCTCAAGGACTCCCACGGAGATCTGCAGGGCGTAGAGCTCGACCTTGCCCGCGCCGTAGCCGGGGTGCTGGGTCTGAAATTCCAGGCCCTGGAGCAAGACTTCTCCATGATCCTGCCGGCGGTACAGTCCGGCCAGATAGACATGGGAGCCTCCGGGTTTACGGATACGGCCGATCGCCGCGATGAGTTCGACTTCGTGGATCACCTCTATGCGGGCATCCAGTGGGCAGAGCTTGTCGATGGCCCCAATATGGTCGATCCCCAAAACCCTTGCGGTTTGACCGTCGCCGTGCAGCGCACCACCGTGTCCGAGACCGACGATGTACGCCCCAAGCAAGAGGCCTGCGACGGCGATCTCACCGTCTTGTCCTATGACACTGGGGATAACGCCGCGCTCGCCGTCCTGATGGGCCGCGCCGATGCCCTATCCGCAGACTCGCCGGTAACGGCTTGGGCGGTCAATCGCTCCGAGGGAAAGATGCGCGCAGTGGGCGATATGTTCCAGGCCTCTCCTTATGGCTTCGCGGTTCCGAAGGACTCGGACTTGGGCAAGGCCTCGGCTGCAGCCCTCCAGCATCTTATCGATACCGGTGAGTACGCGGAGATCTTGGCCCGCTGGGGAATTGAGGATGGATTAGTAGACCAGGCGATGATTAATGAAAGGCCCATCAATGGTTAACGAGCACAAAGACACAGCCGGCCCTACGGCACAGCAGGAGGCACCCGCCAAGGTTGAAGCCCGGCCTCTGCGCCACCCCTGGCGGTGGATTTTTGCCGCTGTACTGTTGATCCTCGGCCTGTGGTTTGTCATAGCCTCCGCGCGCAACGAGGCCTTTGGGTGGGATACGTACTTCCAGTATCTCTTTGACCGGCGCATCGCCATCGCCTCCCTGCATACGATTGCGATCACCATCTTGTCCATGATCATTGGCGTGGTAGGCGGCGCCATCCTCGCCGTGATGCGCATGTCGCCCAATCCCATCCTGCGTGCCATTTCCTGGATCTTCTTGTGGATTTTTCGCGGCACCCCGATTTATGTCCAGCTGGTTTTCTGGGGCTTGCTCTCCGCGATTTACCAGTCCATCAACTTGGGCTTTGCAGAGGTTTCCCTGCAAAGCGTGTTGACCAATGCCTTCTTCTTGGCGGTCATGGGCTTGGGACTCAATGAGGCCGCCTATATGGCCGAAATCGTGCGCTCGGGCATTTCCTCGGTGCCGGAAGGACAAAAGGAAGCCTCCAAGGCCCTCGGCATGTCTTGGTGGATGACCATGCGGCGCACCGTATTGCCGCAGGCGATGCGCATCATCATCCCGCCGACAGGCAATGAGTTCATTTCCCTGCTCAAGACCTCGTCACTGGTGGTGGCCATCCCCTATACCCACGAGATCTTCGGCCGCGCCACGGACATTTCCGCAGCCCTCTTCCAGCCCATTCCGCTCTTGATGGTCGCCGCCTCGTGGTACTTGGTCATTACTTCCCTGCTCATGGTGGGCCAGTATTTCCTCGAGCGCCACTTTGAGCGCGGCGCCACCCGCGAGCTCACCGGGCGCCAACTTGCCGCGCTTGCCGATGCCGAAGGTACTATCCCCCGCAACGTCTCCGTAATCCAGGAGGGTAAAAACTAATGACTACTCCCATGATTTCCGCCCAGAATGTGCACAAATCCTTCGGGCAATTCGAGGTGCTCAAGGGTATTGACTTAGAGGTCCAACCCGGCGAGGTTGCCTGCCTTTTAGGTCCTTCCGGTTCCGGTAAGTCGACCTTCCTGCGCTGCGTTAACCACCTGGATAAGGCCACGGCGGGCCGCCTTTATGTCGATGGTGAGCTCATTGGTTACCGCGAAAAGAATGGAATCCTCTACGAAATCAGTGAGAAGCAGGCTGCGCAGCAGCGCTCCGATATCGGCATGGTATTCCAGTCTTTTAACCTCTTCCCCCACCGCACGGTGATTGAAAACATCATTGAAGCACCGATGCAGGTTAAGAAGATGCCAGAGGATAAGGCCCGGAAGCGTGCCATGGAGCTATTAGATGAGGTGGGACTTGCGGCGAAGGCCGATAATTACCCGGTCCAGCTGTCCGGTGGCCAGCAGCAGCGCGTGGCCATTGCTCGCGCCGTGGCGATGGACCCCAAGCTCATGCTTTTCGATGAACCTACTTCCGCCCTCGATCCCGAGCTCGTCGGCGAGGTCCTTCGCGTGATGAAGGATCTCGCGGCCCAGGGCATGACCATGCTCGTGGTGACCCATGAGATGGGCTTTGCGCGCGAGGTCGCCGATAAAATTTTCTTCATGGACAGCGGCGTAGTCCTAGAGTCCGGTACCCCGGCTGAAGTGCTCGAAACCCCACAGCAGCCGCGCACCAAGGAGTTCTTATCCTCCCTGCTTTAGGTGGGCTTCGCGCGGTGCCGGCCGCGCCCTAGGAACCGTAGGTGACGATGCCGCGAATCAGTGCACTGAGTGCACCGAGGCTTGCTACCGATAGCGACAGTGCGCGCGCGATATTCCTGGAGACTACATGCGCGATGCGCGTGCCCAGCCAGATGCCGATAAACATGCCGGCAATGCCTGCGGGCCAAATGATCCAGGGCAAGCCATCAAATGTCGCTGCACCGAGCGCCGTCTTGGTGATAACGGAAAAGAGCCCGCCCACCACAAAAATCGGCTGCAAGGTCGCTGTATACATGGCTTGCGGCCATTTGGCTGCCTGGGCGTAGACGGTAATGACCGGGCCTGCCACTCCCGCCAAAGTATTGGTAAATCCGCCAAGAATGCCCGCAGAAATGGCCGGGCCCTTGCCCTCCATCGGCGGGACGAACCTAGCGCCGTAGGTCACCACCGCCAAGGCGATAAGAAGCGCTGCACCCACCACTATCAATAGGCCTGCGGTATCGATCTTGCTAATCAACGCCGCGGCCGCCAGAGAACCGATAATCATCACGGGCGCGATGAGCCCGAACATTCTCCAGCTCACATTGCGGCGGACAGTCACCGTGGTCAGCAGCGCATTGACCGCCGCCAAGACGTTGATCACGAGGATGCCTTCTACTGGGCCCATCACCAACATAAGAATGGGCCCGCCGATGAGGCCAAGCCCCATGCCGGAGACGCGTTGCAGCGTGGATCCCGCAACAACGACGGCAAAAATAGTCAGCGCCAATATCATCGGCGGTATTTTTCTTTCACCGCTTGAACTACCGGATCCGGAAGCATCCCGGTGACCTCACCGCCGAATTGCGCGACCTGTTTGCACAGCGATGAGCTGATGTAGCCGTACTTTTCATCGGTAAGCAAAAAGACCGTATCGATGCCAGATAAACGCCGGTTCATCTGGGCCATCGGCAGTTCATATTCATAGTCCAGGGAAGAACGCAGCCCCTTGACCAAAACGTCGACGCCGTGCTGCGAGGTATAGTCCACGAGCAGGCCGGACCAGTAGTCCACGTTAATGCGCGCATCCACGCTTTGGCGGATGAGATCCATGCGCTCGTGCACGCTAAATAACCCGGAAGGCTTTTCTGGGTTGCCGGTAACGAGCACCGTAACCTCATCAAACATCTCGCTGGCACGCTCAAAAATATTCACGTGGCCAAGAGTGATGGGATCAAAAGAACCGGGACACACGGCTGTGGTCATACAATATCTCTTTCTCTAGTTATCTAAGGTGTCATCGGCATCGTCAGTACCGGGACGGGTATAGACTGCCATATCCATGCGCGCGATGCCGAAGGTACGCTTCTTTAATTTCTGCCCCGTCGGCGCAAACCCTTCTGGCCAGTCGGTCTCGGGCGATTCAACGTGGCGTTCAATGACCACCATCGCGTTATCCGTCAGCACAGGCTCTACTGCGGCGATGAGCCCGGGGACATCATCAAACGCATAAGGCGGATCGGCTAAAACCAGATCAAAGTAGCCGCGCGGGGCGCTGGCCAAGTACGTTGATACCTTCCGTTCCTCCACGCGGGCACCAGGATGCTTCACCACGCCAATGTTGTGCTTGATGATGGAGACCGCCGCAGGGTTGGACTCCACCAGCACTGCCTCGTCTGCCCCACGGCTTAATGCCTCCAAGCCCAAGGCGCCGGAACCAGCGAATAGGTCAAGCACCTTGGAGCCTGGGAACCCCCAGCGGGCATTCAACGAGGAAAAGAGGCCTTCCCTCGCGCGATCGGCGGTCGGGCGGGTTCCCTCTGCCGGAACTTTAATCGTGCGCCCCCGTGCTTCGCCTGCAATAATCCGCGTCATTTACGCTTCTCCAATCTCCATAATTAAGTCTCCGCCAATAACATCGCTAAAATCCGCCACCGCAATGCGCGAAATCGTCCCTGGACCAGGGGACACGACCGGCGATTCCAGCTTCGTTGCCTCAACGGTAGCGAGCTCCTGACCAGTGCTAATTTTCTCGCCTACATCGACATGGCAGCGAGCGATGCCCGCGAAGGGGGCGTAGATTTTCATACCTATAGCCTATCCCCTCTTAGTTTTTCTCCAAGTATTCCTGCTCGCTTTGGCTCAGATTCCGCGTTAGCTCTTCGGCCAACTGGGGATTGCGCTGGACCATGGCATACGCATCCGCGTGGGTGCGCTCGACAATATCTTGGTCATCTGCAAGGTTGAGCAGCCGCAGCGTCCGGTGCGTACCAGACTGCACCGCACCCAGGATATCGCCCTCGTGGCGTTGCCGAAGGTCTAATTCCGCAAGGTCAAACCCGGACGAGGTCTGGGCGATCTGGGTAATGCGCCGATACGAGGGCGAGTTATCCTCCGCTTTCGTATGCATCAGGCAAATCGATGCATTCCCACCGCGCCCTACGCGCCCGCGCAATTGGTGCAGCTGCGAGACGCCAAAATTCTCCGCTTCTCGGATGAGCATGACCGTGGCGTTGGGAACATCGACGCCCACTTCGATGACCGTGGTGGATACCAAGATATCGATCTCACCCCGGGCAAAAGAGGTCATGACCTCATCCTTATTTGGCATCTTGCCGTGCAAGATATCTACCCGCAGCCCTTTAAACGGGCCGGCGGCAAGCTGTTCTGCCAACTCAAGCACGCCGCCCTCGCCTTCGATGCGCGGACAGACGATATACGCTTGGTGCCCATGCGCCACTTCCTCACGGATGCGCTCGAGCGCCCGCGCCACCCATATGGGCCGCCATTCCGCCACCACGGCAGACTGGATCGGTTTTCTCCCACCGGGTAGCTCGGCGAGCGTCGATACCGCAAGGTCGCCGAAAATCGTCATGGCGATGGTTCGCGGGATAGGAGTTGCCGTCATGACCAAGACGTGGGGGCTAATCCCCTCGCGCGTTTTAGAACGCAGGCTATCGCGTTGTTCCACGCCAAAACGGTGCTGCTCATCCACGATCACCAAACCCAAATCGAAGAACTCGACGGATTCTTGAATGATGGCATGCGTGCCGATGACGATATTCGCCTCACCCGAGACGATATCCAGGAGCGCTTGGCGCTTCTCGGCGGTCCGCATGGAACCGGTTAAGAGCACAACCTTGACGCCTTCTGGCACGGACGTACCAATGGAGGCCGCGTGCTGGGAAGCCAAGACTTCGGTGGGGGCCAGTAGTGCCGCCTGGCTCCCAGCATCGATGGCCTGCAGCATGGCGCAGGTAGCAACCATGGTTTTTCCCGAGCCCACCTCGCCTTGCAACAGGCGCATCATGGGTAAGGAACCGGACAGATCATCGTCGATTTCAGTAATAACCCTGCGCTGGCCTTGCGTGAGCTCAAAGGGAAGATGGGTCAATAACTCTTCGCGGAAACCGCCCAAAATTGCAGGCATCGTCGGCGCCGTGTGCGCATGAGCATCGCGCTGGCGTAGCGCCATGACCAGGCCAATGGAAAGCGCCTCGTTGTACTTGAGGCGCTGAATCGCGCGTTGCGGGCCAGCCGCGCCGGGCTCATGGATTTCGCGCACCGCTTGATCCAGGCTGATAATCATCTGCTGGTCTAAAGGTTCCCTAATGGTTGGGGTGTGGGCGAGCACGTAGTGGATGGCCCCCATGAGGTACCACGAGGTGATCTTCGCCGTGGCGGGATACACCGGGATCCATTCCCGCTCGAGCAATAATTTATCGAGCCGCCCGAATTGGGACAGGTTGCGCAGGGACCCGGTTGCCTTCTGGGACTTTTTCTTCCCCGCCGTTGGCGCCTGTTCACGGTAGGCTGCGAGTTCCCCGTCTGGGCGCCCAAAAGCGTCGATTTCTACGAAATCCGGTTGCTGCAGCTGGGGCTGCTGGCGGAAATATTTCAATTTTCCGCTCATCATCACCCGCTGCCCACGGTGGAGCATCCGCAAGACGTACATGGCATTAAAAAACGTCGCGACGATATGACCATCGAGCTGGACATTGATGATGGTGGTCTTGCCCGTATCGCGGGTCGTTATTCCCGTTACGGTTCCGGTTACGGTGACGATATCGCCCTCGGCGGCATCGCCAAGCCCCACGTCTTGATTATGGCGAATGTAATCGCGCGGATAGTGCGCTAAGAGCTCCCCGCAGGTCTTATACCCCAGCGCCTTAGTGATCTTGGTGGCGTCTTTTTTCTCCAAGACATCGGTCAACGGGCGATCATCTTGCCAGCCGAGCATCGCTATTCCACCCCGATCTCGGTAGGAATATCGGGCACCTGCAAGGCCACTACATCGACGCCTAGCTCTGCTGCCAGCTCTTCTTGCGAGATGGCAAGCGGGCTTATAACCGTCACCTGTTCCCCACCGGCGGTAAGCAGCTGGCGGCACGTCTTAGCGATGGCTGCCGCAGATTCTTCTGCCGGGTGCGCCACCCGCATCGAGTGCGCTGCATCGCGCATGGATTCTACGACCGCGGCGGTATCCGCATTATCCGGCTCATAGACGGAGATGGCGGCCAGCCCCGCCGCAAGGGAAGAGATTTCTACTGTATGCGCTGCGGTTGCGTGTTCTTCTAGCCCGCTAGATAACACGATGTCCTGGCCTGCCGCATGGATTGTTTCTCCTGGTTGAACCACCGTCACCCCGGCGGACTGCACCAGCTCGGCCACGGGGCCGGCGGGCACTGCAGCATAGACGGTGCGCGCATGACTAGCATCGGTCTCTTTGCTCCTTGCCGGGGCTTCCGGAAGGGACTCTAGGCGCAAGTTGCTCACCGATCCTGTGGCAAAGGCGGTCTCAATGACCTCACCGGCCTGGGTGGAATGAATGTGGATGGAGGCGCTATCCTCGCCTGCCTGCGCGATGACCAGGCTCGTACCCAAGGAGGCAATCTTTTCTTTCAGCGCCGCGCTATCACCTTCGAAAAAGAAGACCACCTCGAGTTCGGTGACGGTCTCTTGCATGGATTCGGGTGCGTGGCTGGTGGTTCCTTCAATTTCTGCAAGGAGGGCTTCTAAAAGGATGACTAAACCGGCACCGCCTGCATCCACGACCCCGGCTGCACGCAGTTCTGGCAGCTGCGAGGGTGTTTCCGCAAGAGCTTTCTGGGCAGCCGAAATCGTCTCTGCTACGACGCCGTGAAAACTAGATTCGGGTTGCCGCGCGGTGTGCTCCGCCTTTTCTGCTGCACACCGCAATACGGTGATGACCGTGCCTTCCACCGGCTCTGCAATGGCTCGGTCCACGAGCTCTACCGCATGCATGAGGGAGGCGGCAAAGATGGCGCCATCGATGGTGGAATCCACGGTGGCCTCCGCGATCCCGCGCAGGACCTGCGAGAGGACCATTCCGGAATTTCCCCGCGCCCCGCGCACGGCGCCCATCGCAAGCGCGGCCGCAACGTCGCCGCCACCCTTTTCCACCTCGGCGACGGCGGCTTCCATGGTGTGCGCCATATTCGAGCCGGTATCAGAATCCGGCACCGGAAAAACGTTGAGCGCATTGATTTCGGCGCGACGATGGGAAAGCTCGCCTACAGCGCGGTGCGCCCAATTGCGCAATCCGTGAGCGTCCAGCGTACTGGGGTATGACATGCGCAATAGTTTACAAGTCCCACGCGATCTCTCGCGCGCCTTGGTCCCGCAAAAGGGCGTTTGCCCGGGAAAATGGGCGGGAACCAAAGAACCCGCGGCTGGCCGAGAGCGGCGAAGGGTGCGGGGAGGTAATGCAAGGCACATCGGGGAGGAAGCGCTCGCAGGATTGGGCATCGCGGCCCCATAATATGGCGACCATCGGGGTGCGGTTAAGAGCGCGGATGGCGGCTTCGGTCACCTCTTCCCAGCCAATGTGCCGGTGCGAGCCCGCCTGTCCCGGTGCCACGGTTAGCACCCTGTTAAGGAGCAAGACTCCCTGGTCGGCCCAGGCGCTTAGATCGCCGTCCTCGCGCCCGCGAACGCCCACATCGTCATACAGCTCGCGGTAAATATTGACCAGGGACCGCGGGGGTTTAACCCCCTGCTTGGTGGAAAAGGCCATCCCCATCGCGTGGCCCGGGGTGGGATAGGGGTCTTGGCCAACGATGAGCACGCGGACATCGTCAAGCGGCATCTGCAATGCCCTGCACACGTCTTCTGCCGGCGGCAGGTAATCCTGATTGTCCAGCGCCTGAGATATCCGTGGCCACTGCTGCTCCAGCACCGGCGCGAGGACCGGTTCCCACGAGGGATGGTAAGTCGGGTGCATATCTAAAATCCTGCCCACCCTTCTGCATAACGGGGTTGTTTACCATCCACTGTAACGCCGCTGCCGCGCGAGACGGTGCCAATTTCCCGGAACCCCGAAGGCGCCTGCTTTGCGGTGGTTCCAATTAAGGTATGGTCCTCGCCGCCGGCCAGGACCCACTGCCAAGGATCGCAATCGAGGACGGTGGCCGCGGCGTGCAGGAGTGGATCGGGCTGGATGGCATCGGCCTCCAAATCGATGTGGACCCCAGAGCGCTCCGCCATGGTTCCGCAGTCTTGAATCAGTCCATCGGAATTATCGGTCATGGCGGTGACCTCGGCGGCGCGGGCGATAACGCCGCGGCCGGGGCTGAGCCAGGGGGCGCAGTGGGCATCAATAAGTGGGTACAAATCCGCATGCTCTGCCGGCAGGTCGCGGCCAAAGCGCTGCAGCAAAGATAAGCCTGCCGCCGCGTGGCCAATCGCGCCATGGGCTACGACCTTCTGGCCCGCGCGCGCCGCATCAAGGGTCAACGCTGCCCGGCTACCGCCCAAAAAGCCGACGGCGGTGATGTTGATAACCAGCAGGTCCGATTTCGTAATATCTCCGCCCACCAGCTCGGCGTTGTAAAAAGAGCAATGCTCGGCGATGCCCTTAGCCACGCCCCTGACAAAACTCACCGGCGTATCACCCGGTGCGGCGATGGCTAAAAGGGCCGCCACTGGGCGCGCTCCCATGGCCTCGATATCGGCGAAGTTGCGCAGGATGGCCTTTTTGCCTATTTCGCGCGGGGTGGACCATTCCCGCAGGAAGTGCCGGCCATCTACCATCAGATCGGTAGACGCTACCGTGCGCGAATTGGGCGGTGCCGCGAAAAGTACCGCGGCATCATCCCCATTCAAGCTGCTGGGAGCGGCCGCTGTGATTTCTTGAATCACCGCCTGCTCCCCCACGTCCGCGAGAGTCTGACTTAAGTTCACCGGCATCCTTTCGATAAAATGAACCCCTATGACATCCCAATTTAACCGCACCGCGATCCTCATTTCACTTGGGTTGTCCATAGTGATGGTTCTAGCGGTCCTTTTCGGCGCGAAATACGTATTCACAAACACAGCCAAGGCCCCCGTGGCGGTTTCCCCGGTGGATTCCCAGGAGGCCGATTCGCAGGCGTGCACGGACTTTGTGCAGGCGCTTCCCGATGAAGCCATGGGTCAACCGCGCGCCGATATTGCAGAACCCGTCCCCGCCGGCGTTGCCGCTTGGGCCGCTAATTCCCAGGAAAAGGTGACGGCGCGCTGCGGTGTTGCCATGCCCGTCCAGTACACCGATTACTCCACGACGCAAGACGTCGACGGTGAGCAGTGGTTCAAGGTCAAGGATGCGACATCTGGTTCTAGCCTCTCTACCTGGTATTCGACCCAGCGCTTTCCCGTCGTGGCGGTAACGACCTTTAATGATGAAAAGCCGCAGGACCTCAATGAGGCCGTTGCCACCCTGGAGAAAAAGCCAGCCGAGACCCATCCAGCCCCGTTGCGCGATCTTAAGGCGGCAAAAAATGACCGCTGCGCCGCGGTAGAAAAGGCGCTACCGGATGAGATTGCGGATGGCTACCACCGCCGTGAGGTTGACGATAAAGACACCTACGTGTGGAGCTCTGAAGGGCACGAGGACATCGTCGCGCGCTGTGGCGTCGCCCAGCCGGAAAATTACGAGGCTGGCGTGCAGCTCCAGCAGGTCAACGATATTGCCTGGTTTGAGGATACGACCTTGGCCCAAGGCACGACCGCAGGAACCTGGTTTGCGCTCGGCCGCGAGAACTACTTGGCGCTGCACGCCCCGCAGGATTCCGCACAGGCAGCACTGGTAGCCCTAAGCGATATCACCGCGAAGCACGTCCCAGAAAGGTAAAGGAAGCCGCAGACCTACGCGGTCCGGGCCTCTGCGCGTGCGATGAGTACCTCAAGCAGCGTGGGGTACTCCACGCCAGAGGCCGCCAGCACCTGGGGGTACATGGAAATCGGGGTAAATCCCGGCAGGGTATTGACCTCATTGATGTACAGGCCTTCTTCAGTGACGAAGAAATCCACGCGGGAAAGGCCTGCGCAGTTGAGCGCTTTGAAGGCCCGAATCGCCATATCGCGCAATTGCGCCGTGAGTTCTTCTGGGAAAGGCGCGGGAATCTGGGCCGTGACCACGTTATCTAGGTATTTGGTCTCAAAGCCATAGAAGCCCTCATCGGAGTCATCGATGCCCTTGAGCAGCGCCGGCACCGAGGCAATAAGCTCGCCATCCGGGTATTGCAGGACGCCGACCTCTACCTCGCGGCCGACGATTTCTGGCTCGACCAAAATCTTGTCATCGTCTTCCAAGGCAATGCGCACTGCTTCTGGGAAATCCGCCCAGTCGCTTACCTTGGAGACTCCAATCGAGGAGCCCCCGCGGGCAGGCTTGACGAAGACCGGCAGGCCAAGGCGGTCTTTTTCT
Source organism: Corynebacterium limaceinasi (assembly GCF_046717465.1). Taxonomy (NCBI): domain Bacteria; kingdom Bacillati; phylum Actinomycetota; class Actinomycetes; order Mycobacteriales; family Corynebacteriaceae; genus Corynebacterium; species Corynebacterium limaceinasi. The sequence goes on along the minus strand of NZ_CP177100.1, from coordinate 1,189,209 downwards.
TCCGCGGTTAATTCCGTGCGGCCCTGCACAATGACCTCTGGTGCCACCGGCAGGCCCGCGGCGGATAAAATCTTTTTGGTAAATTCCTTGTCCATTCCCACCGAGGACGCTAATACGCCTGGGCCCACATAAGGGATTCCGGAGAGCTCGAAAAGCCCCTGCATGGTGCCGTCTTCACCATAAGGCCCATGGAGAATGGGAAAGATAACGTCAACGTGGGCATACAGCGAACCGTCACTAATCGTGCGGATTTCACCCTTACGCGATGGATCCGCAGAAAGCGCCAATTCCGTGCCGCGCTTGACCTCAGGCATGACGCCATCGACGATTTCTAAGCCCTCGGTATCGCCCGGCGTCCACGTACCCTCGCGCGTAATGCCGATGGGCACCACCTCGAATTTTTCCGGATCAAGGTGCTTCATGATTGCGCCTGCGGATACGCAGGACACGGAGTGCTCGGTACTGCGGCCACCGTAAAGGACGGCCACGCGGGTCTTTTCAGTCATGGGCGATGATTTTACCTTTCTGCTACTCCGACTTCTTGGAGCGACCCATAAGGGCGATAATCATATCGTCTACAGCCATGCCCTGATGGCACACTCCGTAGACGGCTTCCGTTATTGGCATCTCTACCCCAGCCTGCTGGGCTAGGCGGAAGATGGAATCAGAGGAAAACACGCCCTCTGCTACCTGGCCATTGGTGGCCGCCTTCGCTTCTTCTAGGCTGCCGCCTTGACCGAGGCGGTAACCGAAGGTCCTATTACGCGAGAGCGTGGAGTTACACGTAGCCACCAAATCGCCCAACCCCGCCAAGCCGGAAAAGGTAAACGGCTCCGCGCCCAAGGCCGTGCCCAGGCGGGTAATCTCCGCTAAGCCGCGGGTAATCATCGTGGCCATAGTGTTATTGCCCAAGCCCTTGCCCGAGGCCATGCCGCAGGCCAAGGCGATGACGTTTTTGCAAGCACCACCGATCTCCGCGCCGATAACATCGGTATTTGTATAGGGCCGCAAGTAGGGCGCGGCGATGGCCGCCTGCACCGCCTTGGCACGCTCTTTGTCAGTGCAGGCGATGACCGTGGCCGTAACCTGCCCCTGCGCCACTTCTTTGGCTAGGTTGGGTCCAGATAGCACCGCCACGCGCTGCGGATCTACGTCGGCGGCATCCACGATGACTTCGCTCATGCGCTTGAGCGTGCTGGTTTCTACGCCCTTGGAAATGGAGACCAGCGTGGAATCCTCGGGCAATACGGGCGCCCAGCGCTCCACGTTGGCGCGCAAGGACTGGGATGGCACGCCGAAGACCACGATATCCGCGCCGGAAAGCACCTCTTCCTCATCGTGCGTGGCGCGCAGTGCCTCCGGAAGGTGGATATCCGGCAGGTAATCAGGGTTTGTATGCGTTTCGTTGATCGCTTCCGCCAATTCGGCCCGTCGCGCCCACAGGGTGACATCGTTTCCTGCGTCCGCAAATACCTTGGCCAAGGTGGTGCCCCAGGAACCGGCACCCATTACCGCTACTTTTACCATGGCTTCCTCCAAACGTTTTCCTATTAGTTCCACCTTAAGGCATTTATCGCTCTGGGCGTGGCAAGGATGCGGCAGGGATCTCCCCCGTGGAACAATGATTATGAGGTTAACGCCAATTTTTCAGTCACCGAAGAAAGGCACGAAAAGCTATGCCGAGCGCGAAGAAGATGCACGAGACCGATAAAGATAAAAAGTCCGAAAAATTCATTTCCGGCCGGCATCAAGAAATTCCGGTGGATCCTGCCAAAGAATTTCCCCGCACTACCCTTGCCGCCGGCGCTGTAGTCTGGCGCGGCGACCCCGCGAACCCTGAAATCGCGCTCATTCACCGCCCGCATTACGACGATTGGTCCCTGCCCAAGGGAAAGGTGGATCCAGGCGAATCCCTGCCCACCACCGCGGCGCGCGAAATTGAGGAAGAAACCGGCTTCCAAGTGCGCTTGGGCAAGTTGATTGGCAAGGTCACCTACCCCGTACAGGGGCGCACCAAGGTGGTCTATTACTGGGCGGCGTTCTACCTCAGCGGCACCTATACCCCTAATGATGAGACCGATGAGCTGCGTTGGGTGCCCATTGACCAAGCACAGCAGCTCTTGTCCTATGACGTGGACAACGACGTCGTCGCCAAGGCACAAAAGCGTCTGCAGCTCGCCCCCACAACGCGCGTCTTGTACGTCCGCCACGCCCACGCCCACGACCGCAAGAAGTGGGAGGGCGATGACAACCTGCGGCCTCTGGATAAGAAGGGGCGCCGCCAAGCAGAAATGCTCGTGCCCATGCTGGCGGCCTACCACCCCACCGCGATCTATTCCGCTCGCCCGCATCGGTGCCAGCAAACTGCTGCGCCGCTTGCCGATGAGCTGGGTAAAGACATTGCCATTAATAAGGACTTTGGCGACGAGGTGTGGGAAAAGAATCCGGCGGCTGCCAAGAAGGCTTTCCGTCGCGTCGTAAACGACGGCGGGGTGCCGGTCATTATTAGCCAGGGACAGACCATCCCCGGCATCATCGAGGACTTAGCCCCGCAATTCCTCAAGAAGCCACAGGAGGAATTGAAGTTTAAAAAGGCCTCGGTGTGGGTTTTGTCCTTCAACAATGGTGAATTAACCGGTGCTGATTGCCTTCCCAGCCCCCTGCCTGTGCGCTAAATAGCTCGGGCCGCGCGAGCCCCTAGCCCTTAGCCGCGCATGCCAAGGTTGCGGCGCACGAAGAGGGTGGGGGCTAAGGCCATGAGCCCCGGCAGCACGACAACACCCACCACGGTTGAGCCCAGCGCCATGTAGAGGATGATGAGCGCGATACCGACCAGCAAGGTGGTACCGATGTTCCTCTTTGCGATATCCGCGGAAAGCTTAAAGCAGTCACCCAAGCCTAGGTCTGGGCGCGCTGCCTTGACGGCTGGGACCCACCACCAGAAGAACAGGGCGAAAAGTCCGGGGATTATGAGCAAGACAAAGCCGATGCCGATGACCACGCTAGTGACGAGGTAGGCCAACATGATGCCGCCCATGCCTTTGAACGTGAAGAAATCCCCGAACATCAAATCCTGGCCATTGACCTGCTTATTAGCGGCTTGGTACCAGATTGCATTTGCCCACAGATAGACAATTAACAGGGCTATTACCGCGATGGCGAGTAATAGCATGCCCAGTACGCCGAGGGAACCGTCCAAGGCGGTTCCCTCGGTCGACGCCTCGATGGAAAGGGAGCCGCCGCCGGCGGCAAAGACTACGGCGATGATGAGGTATGCGACGAAAAGGACAACCATTTGCACTAGTGGGGCAAAAAGCCACTGCACCCAATTGCGACCGAAATAGCGGAAACTATCGCCAATAATGTTGACGGCATCGATGTCGCCTGGAGCGGTCGACTCACGAAAATATCCCGGCTGCCCACCTGAGTAGGGCTGTTGGGAGCGGTGATTGTATCCATCATGGTCGCGTGATCCGGAATAAGGCGAAGTCATACCACAGAGAATAATAGATAAACCCAGCTGCACGCTTGCGAAGTCAGTTTTGTTACTCGACCGTTACCCCACCACTGCCCCGGATCATGACGACGGTGGTGTGCGCCCCGGCAAAGCGTGGGGCGCACCTGCTGGATTAGTCCGCGTGAACCGCGGGCTTGAAGCTGGTGCGAGAGTTCTCGAAGCTCGTGATCGCCTCTTCATCGCGCAGCGTGATGCCAATGTCATCGAGGCCTTCCATCAGGCGCCAGCGCGTGTAGTCATCGATGTCGAATGAGTAGGTGTTTTCGCCAATCCGAACGGTGCGCGCCTCCAGATAGACCGTGACTTGGGTTTCCCCGGCCTCCAACTGCTTCCAAATAAGCTCGATGTCTTCTTGTTCCATCAGCCCAGTAAGCAGACCAGACTTTCCCGAGTTACCTCGGAAGATATCCGCAAATCGGGAGGAGAATACTGCTTTGAAACCGTATTCGCGCAAGGCCCATACTGCGTGCTCTCGGGAGGAACCGGTGCCGAAGTCGCGGCCGGCAAAGAGTACGGAGCCGTCCTTAAACTGCTCTTGGTTAAGTACGAAGGTGGAATCAGAGCGCCAGTTGGAAAATAGCCCCTCCGCAAAGCCCGTGCGCTTGACCGATTTGAGGTAGCGCGCGGGGATGATTTGATCCGTATCCACGTTGGACGCCCGCAGCGGGACTCCCGTGCCGGTATGGGTGATAAATTTCTCCATTATTTCAACCTTTCTCGCGTGCTTATTTCAGGTCAGCCGGGCTGGACAGGTATCCGGTGACGGCGGTAGCGGCAGCAACCTGTGGGGAAACGAGGTGGGTTCGCCCGCCAGGGCCCTGCCGGCCTTCAAAGTTGCGGTTGGACGTGGATGCTGAGCGCTCCCCTGGTTTCAGCTGGTCGGGGTTCATGCCCAAACACATGGAGCATCCCGCCGTGCGCCACTCTGCGCCGAAGTCTTGGAAAATCCGGTCAAGGCCTTCCTTTTCCGCATCGGCCTTGACCACCGCGGAGGAAGGAACCACGATCATGCGCGTAGTGGAATCGATGGTGCGGCCCTTGACCACCTCAGCGGCGGCGCGCAGGTCCTCGATGCGCGCATTGGTGCACGATCCCACGAAGACGGTGTCGATCTTGATGTCGCGCAGTGGGGTGCCTGGTTGCAGGTCCATGTACTCCAAGGCCTTTTTCACGGTGGCCTTGGAATTGTCATCGCCGAAGTCTTCTGGGTCCGGTACGGTTTCGCCCAGCGGCAGGCCTTGGCCCGGGTTCGTTCCCCAGGTGACAAATGGGGTCAGGGATGATCCATCGATTTCTACGACGCGATCGAACTCGGCGCCATCGTCAGTAGGCAGCGTCTTCCAGTAATCCACCGCTTTATCCCAGTCGGCGCCCTTTGGGGCGAACTCACGGCCCTTGACGTACTCAAACGTCGTTTCATCGGGTGCGACCATACCGGCACGCGCACCGGCCTCAATGGACATATTGCAGATGGTCATGCGGGCTTCCATGGACATCTTGCGGATGGCTTCACCGCGGTATTCGATGATGAATCCTTGGCCACCGCCGGTGCCAATCTTGGCGATGATGGCCAGAATAAGGTCCTTTGCGGAGACGCCTTCCTGCAATTCGCCGGTGACTTCGATGGCCATCGTCTTAAAGGGCTTCAAAGAAAGCGTCTGGGTGGCCATGACGTGCTCTACCTCTGAGGTACCAATGCCCATGGCGATGGAGCCGAATGCACCGTGGGTCGAGGTATGCGAATCGCCGCATACAATAGTCATGCCGGGCTGGGTAATGCCCAACTGTGGGCCAACGGTGTGCACGATGCCTTGTTGCTCATCACCCATTGAGTGCAACCGCACGCCAAATTCTTCGCAGTTCTTGCGCAGGGTAGAAACCTGGGTGCGCGATACCTCGTCTTTAATCTCTAAGAGGTTGCCGGATTTAATACCCTCCGTCGGCACGTTGTGGTCCTCGGTGGCCAGGTGCAGTTCCGGGTGCCGCATTGTGCGACCTTGCAGGCGCAGCCCATCGAAGGCCTGCGGGCTGGTAACTTCGTGCAAAAGTTGAAAGTCAATATAGATAAGGTCTGGTGCGCCCGCGTCGCCCTGCTGGACAACGTGGTCACGCCATACTTTTTCTGCCAAGGTCAGCTTCTGGTTCATAAACATCACTCCACACTTGAAATCTCATAATTTGGGACGTAGATTTCATTATATGGGAGAGTATAGCGCAGTTTCCGGCATTAAGGTACTAGATCGTGCAATGGCCATCATGATGGCCGCCGCAAACAACCCATCGACCCTTAATGAGTTATGTGAAACCACGGGACTACCTCGGGCAACGACACACAGGCTAGCCACTGCGTTAGAAGCGCACCGCATCCTCGTACGCACCCCTGAAGGAAAGTGGAAAGCCGGTCCTGCGCTCCCCGGCAACCGCGACCACATTTTAGAAGTCGCAGGCCCCATCATGGACCAACTCCTCGACCGCACCGGTGAGTCCATTCAGCTCTATGAATTCACGGGAACCACCCGCACCTGCATCGCCACCCGCGAGCCCACGTCAGGGCTACACAACGTGGTCCCAGTAGGCCGCCAGCTGCCGCTGACCTCCGGTTCTGCAGCCCGCATCATCGCAGGCTACGTAGACTTCCCCCTTGACGCCGCACAATTCAGTGCCGCCGATGTAGAAACCGCCCGCCGCCAGGGCTATGCAGAATCCATCGAAGAGCGCGAGGCCGGCTTGGCTTCCATTTCCGCTCCCGTCTTTGATTCTTCCGGCGTTTTCCGCGCAGCACTGTCTATCTCCGGTTCCGCTGAGCGCTTCCGCCCCTCGCCCGCCAAGAAGTACGCCCGCCTGCTAACCTCCGCCGCCCAAGAGCTTTCAGAGCTTCTCTAGCCTCACCAACGCCCTGGACCTCCCACCGGCCCAGGGCGTTGCTGCGTTTTACCTCCACATACCCCACCCCGCCGTAGCCTATTGAAAAAATATCGAAAATCTCCCGCACGCTATTGAAACCGAACTGAAAACATGATTTAATGAAAACAGAGTGAAAACGAGAAGGACACTCCTTGACCCCAAAGGCAAAGAAAGGATTCATGATTATGACTCACGCTACCCACACTGAACACGAGCACACCCACGGCGAAGGCTGCGGCCACGTTGCTTTCCCGCACGAGGATCACACCGACTTCGTGCACGATGGTCACATCCACCGCGAGCACGAGGGCCACTGGGACGAGTGCGAGACCAACGAGCACATTGAGGCTGAACCTCACAGCGACCACACCCATGGTGAGGGCTGCGGCCACGTTGCTGTCCCTCACGGCGACCACGTTGACTACATCCACGACGGTCACCGCCACGCCGCTCACGGCGATCACTACGACGAGCACTAAGCTGCGCCGGCACGCGCCCTGCAGCACCCTAGCGCCGCGATGTTCCACCGCTTTGATGCATGGAGTATCGCGGCGTTTTTCTGCGCATTAGCCCAGCGTGAATTAACCTTTTATTAACCCTAGCCACAATTGCGTACGTCGCACGGTGGCCAATGAGGTTACCCTCGTTTAGTGGACACCCTATTAGTACGGATCTTGTGTCCGTAGGAGAGGATGTTCATTGTGAGTTCGTCAAGGAAGAAGTACACCCCGGAGTACCGGCAGGAGGCCGCCAGACTGGTCATTGAGTCTGGGCGCCCAATCGCTCATGTGGCTAAGGAAATTAGCGTATCAGCCACAATTTTAGGCAGGTGGGTCAAACTTGAGCGGGAACGCCAAGGCTCGGTAGATGGCCGCAGTGATGCCGATATACGAGCCGAAAACGCTCGCCTGCGTCGTGAGTTAGCTGAGGCCAAGATGGATAATGAGTTCTTGTCAAAAGCCACCGCCTTCTTCGCTGCGAAGCAACGCGATCGGAAAAATTTGAGCTAATGCAGCAGGAGAAGGCGAACTACAGCATCAAACGAATGAGCAGGTTATTAGAGGTTTCTCGTTCTGGCTACTATAAATGGCAAAAGGCTCAAGCAGTACGGCTTCGTGGTGAAAATCAGCGTCAGAGATTCCTCGACCAGTTAGACAGGAAAATTCATGACATCTGGGAAGATTCTGACGAAGTCTACGGTGCCCCACGGATTACTGCAGAACTCGCCGAGGGTGGGGTCTATGTGAATCGCAAAACCGTGGCCAAACGCATGCGGATGATGGGTATTGAAGGCATCTCACCCAGGGCGTTTGTTCCCGTAACGACGATTCAATCCAAGCGGAAGTCAACGCTTCCAGACCTAGTGAAACGCCTATTTGATCAAGGGCAGCTTAATCGAGTGTGGATGTCGGATATTACCTATCTACGCACGAATGAGGGCTGGCTGTACCTATGCGTTATCCGCGATGGACACTCCCGCCGAGTCCTAGGCTGGTCCATGGATAGTGTGCAGGATTCTTACCTAGTTGAACGTGCACTGCGCATGGCTTACACCCTGCGTGGTGAAGTACCCGACGGCGTGGTCTTCCACGCCGATCGTGGTACCCAGTTCACCAGCGAACAGCTGTGGCAGGTCTGTCAAGAACTAGGGATTGCACAATCGGTCGGCCGTACTGGTGTCTGCTTTGACAATGCGATGGCCGAGTCGTTCTGGTCGACATTGAAGACCGAATTTTACGATCGGAAGGAATGGCGAACCCGCAACGAAGCCCGGAAGGCGGTGGCTCGCTGGATTGAGATTGTCTACAACCGGCGCCGTCGCCACTCGTCCATCGGGATGGTAAGCCCCGTCGATTTCGAAGCCCAGCTCGCTGATCAAAATGGTAATAAGAAGGCCGCTGCTTAACCCCTAAGCAGCTTAACTACGTGTCCACGATTTGCGGGCAACCCTACCAAGAGGCAATCAAGCTGTCAATTTCGCCGAATCTGCCTGCTTGACTATTAGTTAACACCGTTTCGGTGCTACGGTCTTTCGAGTGATTACTAGTTGGAAGCTTTTTCTCCAAGACTTCGTCCGCCTGTGGCGGACGCCGCAAGTCTGGGTGATTCTCATCGGTTTGATGATTACCCCTGCCTTATATTCTTGGGTCAATGTCTCCGGTTTCTGGGACCCCTATGGCAATACCGAACACCTCAAGGTAGCCGTGGTGAACGAGGACAAGGGTGCCTCGTCAGATCTCACCGGCGATATTGACGTCGGCGGGCAGATGATGGAAAAGCTGCACAACAATGACAGGCTCGGCTGGCAGTTTATGGACCGCGGCGAAGCTGAACACGCCGTAAAATCCGGCGACGTTTTTGCATCCATCATCGTGCCGGAGGATTTTTCTTCCGACTTTGTCAGCCTGTTCCAAGGCACCTATTCTCAGCCCACCTTGGAGTATCAGGTCAATGAAAAAATCAATGCCATTGCCCCCAAGGTCACTGACTCTGGTTCTTCTACCCTAGAAACCACGATTAGCGCGACCTTTAATGAAAACGTCGCGAAATCGGTTTCCACCGAGTTGAGAAACTCCGGCGGCGACCTCAGCGATAGGATCAATAGAACCGCGGGTGATACCGCGAATTCTTTCTCAGAGACCGCCGATACCGTGGCCAATTCGCGCAATTCCTTGGCGGATGTCAACACCACTATCGACGATGCTCGACCCACCATCGCACAGGCTCGTCAGTCCCTCGGCTCTGTGCAGGCCACGATTGATGACGCGCAGCAGGCCTTAAACCAGGTCACCTCCTTGACCGACGAGGTGCAAAAGGAAGTTACTTCCTTCGCCGACGATGCCACTGCCGCTTATATCCAAGGCACGACTGCGCTTGCCGATGGCACCGCAAACGCCAATGCCAATATCGGTTCTGTCACCGGGCGGTTAAACGGCGCTCTCAACCGCGTCGATGCCGCGACAGACGGCGCCCAAGGCATCCTCGGTCAGGCTGATAAAGCCATCGACCAATTAGCCGGAGTCGCTTCCCTGCCAGCCCTTCCCCCAGAGGTATCGCAGCAGATCAACCAGTCGGTTTCTGATCTGCGTGACCGCAACGATCAAAACCGCGCGGTGCTAGGAGAGCTGGATTCCCTTAATAGCGATACTAATGCCACCCTTGATTCGCTGAATAAGACCTCGGAATTGCTCAATTCCATGGCATCCCAGGCCCGCGATGATTCCCACGGACTGCGCGATGACGTGGCCAACGGCTTACCTAAGCTCAATTCTGCGCTGTCTAATGTCTCCGCTACCGCTGGGCGGCTATCTGCCTCGCTCAACAGCCAAAAGGCTCTGGTTGGGCAAACGGACGGGCTTCTCGGGGGCGTCGACGAGCAGTTGACCCACGCCCAAGAAGTGGTAAAGCGCTTCTCGGTTGATCTGGATCGCGTTGAAGAAGGGCTTCGTTCCGCGCGCACCGATGTTATTGCCTTGAGCAACACGGCCAATAACAATACCGTGCTGAAGTCCGTCAACGGTCTTGATACGGACCACGTGTCTTCATTCCTTTCCTCGCCCGCAGAGATGGAAAGCCATGCAGTCTTCCCCGTCGCGCACTACGGCTCCGGCATGTCCTCGCTGTTTATCAACCTCACGCTGTGGATCGGTGCCTTTATGCTCCTAATCATTTTCCGTGCCGAGGTTGACCCACAGGGCCGCCGGGATCTGACCATCAATAAGGCGTACTTCTCGCGCTTCTTGCTCCTCGGCTTTTTCGCCATTGCCCAAGCGCTTATTGTTTCCATCGGTAACTTAGTCATCGGCGTTGAGCACGTCAGCGCCACCGCTTATATCCTTACCTCTGTATTTATCAGCCTGTGCTACCTCAGCATTACCTATGGCCTCGTCTCGACATTCGGTCACGTGGGCCGCGGCATAGCGGTGGTCTTGGCCTTTATTCAGATTCCCGGCGCATCAGGCCTGTACCCCATCGAAATGACGCCGGACTTCTTCCGCGCCGTCCACCCCTTCTTGCCCTTTACCTACGGCATCGATGCCATGCGCGAGACGGTAGGCGGGTTCTACGGCACCCATTACATCCGCGATATCGCCGCGCTGACCGGCATGGCAGTTGTCGCCTACCTCATGGGCACCTTCTTAAGGCGCGGGCTGTCCAACGTCACCATGCTGGTCAATGACGAGCTGGCCAAGGGCGGGCTCGTTATCAACGAGCAGGTCCACCTGATCGGCAGCCGCTACCGTTTTACCGACCTCCTGTATGCTTCCGCGGACCGCGAGGGATACCAAAAGAGCTTGGATACCAAGTGGATGACCGCCCGGAAGAATTATTCTCAGCTAATGAAGCTCACGATCGCCATCGGGATAGCCTTGGTGCTCGCACTCGTGATTTGCTCCCGGTTCATGCCGGAACAGAAAGCGATTCTTTTCGGCATTGCGTGCCTTGTGGCGCTGATTGCGGTCGCGGTCATTTGCTCGCTGGAATACGTGAAACAAAGCATCGCGCACGATAACCGCTTGGCGGATCTCAGCGATGAAGAAATTCAGCAGCACCTAGAACATCAACGCCAAAACCCCAATCAGTATCGGCTAGAAGATGTCCAGTCGGATAAACACCCCGAAATATCTTCTACCCCACAATCGCAGGGCGATACCACAGATAAGCCCGCCGACGACGGCGAAGAAACCGGAAAGGGAGATAAGTCATGAGCAATATTCTGACCATTCTCCGCGATGACCTCAAGGCCATCCGTGGCAACGTAATGACCGCCGTCATCATTTTCGGCCTCGCCATTATCCCGCTGCTTTTTACCACTTTTAACGTGCTGGCCAGCTGGGACCCTTTTGCCAATACCAAACAGCTCAAAATCGCCGTCGCCAGTGAGGACGAGGGCCACCAAAGCGACCTAGCTTCGCTCAAGCTTAACTTGGGAGATGAGGTTTTATCCCAGCTCAGCCGCAACGACGAAATCAATTGGGTTCTTACCAATAGCGATGATGCCGTAGAGGGCACCAAGTCCGGTGAGTACTACGCAGGCATCGTCTTGCCCAAGGATTTCAGCTCAAACCTCCTCACTTTCTACGTGGAAGGCACCGAGCCAAGCAAACTTAATCTCTATACCAATGAGAAGAAGAACGCGCTGTCGACCACGATTACCCAACGCAGCGCTACCGGTGTGATCGAGAAGATCGACGAGTCCTTTACCCGCGTTGTGTCCAATGTGGGTCTTGGCGTCATTTCCTCGTTGGACCAGTACCTTGATGAGGGCGATACCCAGGCCGCGCTCAACAACGTGCACAACCGAGTCAATACCGTACAGTCGCGCCTCGATGCAGCCTCTGGCACGGTCATGGCGCTGAGTAACCTGGTAGATTCCACCATTCCGCTCACCCAGGCGGCCAATAACATCCTGAATGAAGCGGGAAACCAGGCCTCCAGTACCACCAATGACAACGGCGAATCACCCATCGATATCTTAAAGTCCACGCTGGATGAGTCCACTGGTTCCTTGGATGCGTCCCTTGCCGCGACGACGCAGAGCTACGAGGTCCTATCCTCACAAATCGAGGAATTGCTGAACAATGCCAGCGCCACCTCCGCGCAGACCGCCCAAACCTTCCGCACTGCCGCGGACCGCGTGGGACAGCAGACCGCAGCCTTCCAAGGCGTGAAGGACAGCATCCAGAAAGAAGCCGATAAGGTCGATCTCCCAGGCCCGGTAGCGGCAGGCTATGCGGCCATGATGGGGCAGCTGGATGCCAGCATCGCCCAGAGCAATGCGCTGCACGATTCCTTGACCTCTACGGCCGATAACATCGAAAACGGCAGGAATTCCCAAGAGTCCAAGCAGCAAACGCAAGCTGCGATTGCCAGCGCCAAGCAGGCCGTCGAAAACGCCCGCAACTCCTATAACTCTAATCTGAAGCCACAGCTAGCGGCTCTGGGAGATAGTGTGGGTACGGTTGCCAACGATGTTGATGCGGTCAAACGCGATATCGCAGGCATCCGAAACACCATCTCTAATGACAACGATGCCCTCGTGCGGGTGCGCGATCTAACCGCAAGCCTATCCGGTACATTGCAGCAGCAGGCGAGCCGCTTTGGCGAGCTCAGCCAAAAGATCGATGAGATCCGCGACGGCGGTGACCTCAGCCAGCTCGCCGGTCTCATTGGCGATGATCCCGAGCTACTGGCCTCCCGAATCGCTTCGCCGGTCAACGTGGACCGCCAGCCCATCTACGATGTTGCTGCATTCGGTGTTGGTATGACGCCGTTCTACCTCACGCTTTCACTGTGGGTAGGTGCCCTGCTTGCCTGCGTGCTGGTGCACACCAACGCCGAACGCAAGTACTTGAAGAAGAACGAAGGCCTCGACAAGAAGGATCACTTCACCAGGAACCAAGTCTTCCTGGGCCGCTTCCTTACCTTTGGGCTCATCGGCATCGCTCAAGCCACCCTCGTCGTCCTCAGCCTGATTTTCTTCGTGGAGATCGAGCCCGAGCACCCATTCATGATGCTCTTTGCCTCGTGGATAATCTCACTGGTGTTTATGTTGATAATATATTCACTGGTTATCACATTCGATAGCGCGGGCAAGGCCCTCGCGGTTCTGCTTTTGGTCATCCAAGTCTCCGGTTCCGGCGGCGCCTATCCCCTGCCGCTTCTTCCAGAGTGGTTCCAAAATGTCAGCCCGTGGCTGCCGGCCACCTACGGCATCGACGCGTTCCGCAGCGCCATCGCCGGCATTTACGAGGCCGACATCCTCCGTGAGCTCGGCATGCTCCTTCTCTTCGCCATCCCGGCACTCATCCTCGGTCTGTTCTTGCGTCCCGCCATGGATAACTACCACAAGCGCCTCCAGAAGGCGATTAAGAAGACGAAGGTCATGGCATAGCCTTCCACCTACATTCAACGCCCAGTGCAGCCTGAGAGGCTCGCTGGGCGTTCTTTTTGCAGTGGCGGACCCATCCCCTCCCTTGGCGCTCACGGGCGCTGACCCGGCCCCAATTCCCGCTGACCCGGTGAGTGCGAAGGGATGGCTGCGGCTACAGCAGGCGCTTTCCGATGCCTTCTCGCCCACCGCACTCTCTCCAACGCAATGCTCCATGTGGCGCAGCGAGAGCCGTTTAAGCGCCGCTTAATCTACTTCTCAAGCCCTGGGAAACGCAGAAAGAAAATGGCAAAACAAAAGGCTGCGAGCGGTGGCGCTCGCAGCCTTTAAATTGTACCCCGTACGGGATTTGAACCCGTGTTACCGGCGTGAGAGGCCGGCGTCCTAGGCCGCTAGACGAACGGGGCTCGGTCGCGCGTAGCACGCAAATCAAAAGCGATGCTGCTTAAAGCTTGCTTGCTGCGGACTCGTTAAATAGTAAACGATGGGTAAACACATTACAAATCAGCAGATAGTAAGGGAATTCGTGCCAATAGATCCCCCGGGTTAAGACCCACTTAACCCCCGTTTAGACCGCAAGCGCACATACGAAAAATTGGCTTAAGGGACATTTTGTGTGGGATTTGAGGTGTCGATTCATTCCTTGAGCTGGGGCAAGGTGCGGATATTGAATTGGAATCAGTTCCAACCTGAGGTTTAGCCCTCAAATACGCCGGTCATTGCCCACCTGTGGTATTTGAACCTGCTACGGCAATTCTTATGACAGGTCGTAGGAATCGCCCAGCATGCGCGATCTGCGGAACAAGCATGCACAAGAACGGCACAACAACAGCAGGAACCCCACGCTGGCGTTGCCCCAACTGCAACGCTTCACAAACCGGCACCAGGGCCAACACCGCCAATATCCAGCACTTCAAAGTCTTTTTAGACTGGGTCCTTACCGGCGAACCAGCAGAACGCATAGCACACCGCCTTCACGTCACCCGACGCACACTCACCCGGTGGTTTACCTTCTTCTGGTTCATCGTGGTGCCCTCACATACCGACAAGTTCCGCGTCTACGACCAGTTGTTTATCGACGGCACCTACTTTCACAACAAATGCCTGCTTGTTGCGTGCACCGCCGAACACCCCGTGGCCTGGCTATGGTGCACCGGGGAATCAAAATACAACTACGCCAGACTCCTGGACATGCTCGCACCACCGCTGATCGTCACGATCGATGGCTCTGGCGGTGCCCGCGCAGTCATTAAAAAGCACTGGCCAGATACTAAAATCCAGCGATGTCTCGTTCATGTTCAGCGCAATATCCTCACCGACATCTCACGTCATCCCCGCTATCCAGCGCATAAAGCACTGCGCACGTTCGCGTATCAGCTCACACATATCGAAACTCAGGATGAAGCACGCGAGTTCATCACCAGAGTCCACAAGGCCAGCGTGACATTCGGCCCCTGGTTGAAAGAGAAAACATACCGCAGCCAGGTAAAAGCCGCAGATATACCGCGGTGGGTCAAGCCGAGTCAAAAATTCTGGTTCACGCACCGTGGCGCTAGGCGAAGCTTCAACAGGCTCAATGAACTTATCAACGACGGAACGCTATTTACCTACCTGAATCCGCCTGAAGGCGTGACCTGCGACGTGAAGTCCACAACGAACCTGCTTGAAGGCGGAATCAACAAGCAGCTCAAAGACCTTGCCAGAGCCCATCGTGGAACCTTCGATGAGCATCAACGCATCATCATGGATTGGTGGCTCTATGTCCGCACGGAAAACCCAGTGCCGCCGCTACAGCTAGCTCTTGAGCAAGATTTCGGACGCAAAGGCGAAGAGAAGGCACAGGCGGCCTGGGCCGAAGAAGAAATCAAGCGCCGAGGCCATGCTGATGGTCGACCAGCCGCCTATGACACGGGAATCGATTCCGAATGGAATCCCAGCCTTGGAGTGCGCAAAGGCTGGGCTGGACGCGGATAAATCCCACACAAAATGTCTCTTACCACGACACGCCACAGATCCCACACATTTTGTCCCTTAAGCCAAAATTCCTCCAACCACTGTGGCTGGAGGAATCTTTTTATTTGTACCCCGTACGGGATTCGAACCCGTGTTACCGGCGTGAGAGGCCGGCGTCCTAGGCCTCTAGACGAACGGGGCATAGAACTAGTGAGCCTGCTTCAAAAAAGCGTTTTCACTGCTGGCCTACCAGGACTCGAACCTAGAATGGCGGTACCAGAAACCGCTGTGTTGCCAATTACACCATAGGCCATTTGCTCACTCGCTTGGAATCGCATCCTTATCGGCTGCGCTCCCTTGCTCGCTGCAACGTGTTATAACTATAATCATCGTTTCCCAATGCGCCAAATCGCCAGCGCAACTGGAATTTTTAGGCGTTTTTCTTGAGCTAAAATAAAGCGGCGGATGACATCTGTGTAGTTCGATGTTCATCCGCCGCTTTAACGGGCTGCGCCCTCCACACTTCTGGTGGTGCCGATTTACTCCGCAGCTGGAACGTACGGAGTTACCTCGCGGGCAGCACGCAGGCGCGCCAAGGTGGACTCCTTACCCAGAAGCTCCATGGACTCAAAGAGCGGCGGCGACACCTGGGCGCCGGAAATGGCTACGCGCAGCGCGCCGTAGGCCTTGCGCGGCTTTAACTCTAGATCTTCAATGAGCGCCTTGGAGAGCGCGGCTTCAATAGCGTCGGTCTTCCACTCCTCTACCGCTTCAAGGGTGTCAATGCCCACCTCGAGCGGCTGGACGGCGTCGTCTTTCAGGTTCTTCTTGGCCGCCTTTTCATCCAAGGTGAGCTCAGCATCGGGGGTGATAAGGAAGCTGAGTAGCCCATAGGCATCGGCAAGCGTCTTAATGCGCGTTTGCACTAAGTCTGCGGCGAAGGCGAATTTCTCGCCATCATAATCGGCCGGGAAATCCGTGTACTCCGTCAGGTAATTGCGCAGGCGGAAGGCAAACTCTTGGGGCTCGAGCAGGCGAATGTGATCGGCATTGATGGCCTCGAGCTTCTTCTGGTCAAAGCGCGCGGGGTTGCCCAGAACATCGTTGACATCGAAGTTCTCAATCAGCTCGTCCATGCTGAAGATGTCCTGATCTGCAGACAGGGACCAACCCAACAGCGACAGGTAGTTGAGCATACCCTCCGGGATGATGCCGTTATCGCGGTGGTTGAAGAGGTTGGACTGCGGGTCGCGCTTGGACAGCTTCTTCTTCCCCTCACCCATCACGAAGGGAAGGTGGCCAAACTCCGGGGTAAATTCCGCGATGCCGATTTCCTTCAGCACGTCATACATGGCCAGCTGGCGCGGGGTGGACGAGAGCAGATCCTCACCGCGCAGCACGTGGGTAATGCGCATCAACGCGTCATCGACCGGGTTGACCAGGGTGTACAGCGGGGCGCCGTTGGAGCGCGCCACCACATAGTCAGGCTGCGTTTCGGATTTGAAGGACATCTCGCCGCGCACGAGGTCAGTCCAGGCCCAATCCTTGTCCGGCATGCGCAGGCGCCATACGGGCTTGCGACCTTCAGCCTCAAAAGCATCAATCTGTTCCTGCGTCAGGTCGCGGTCGTAGTTGTCATAGCCCAACTTGGGGTCGCGCCCTGCGGCCTTGTGCCGCTCTTCTACCTCCTCAGCGGTGGAGTAGGCGGGGTAGACATGTCCGGCATCGATAAGCTTATTGAGCACATCCTTATAAATGTCCATGCGCTGGGACTGCCGGTACGGTTCATGCGGGCCACCCACGTTGACACCTTCATCCCAGCCCAATCCGAGCCAGGTCAAGGAGTCAATGATGGCCTGATAGGACTCTTCCGAGTCACGGGCAGCATCGGTATCTTCGATACGGAATATCAACTTTCCGCCTGTGTGGCGGGCATAGGCCCAGTTAAACAGGGCCGTGCGCACCATGCCAACGTGCGGGGTACCGGTGGGAGAAGGGCAAAATCTAACGCGAACTTCAGTCATGGCCACCATCGTAGTGGAGTCACAGGACACAGTCCGCACCAGCCCAAACCAGCGCCTCACCCTACCACCCAAAAGTGCGCCCCCATGTACTTTATTACACGCAAAAAGGGGTAGATGATAACGGGTTTCATTATAAACACACAGGTAAACGGGAACAGTTTCTAAAAGATTATCCAGTATTGGGAATCATTTTCTATAGTTTCGAGGTGAACTACTGACAACTGCAGAAAGGTAACGCGCTGGTGGCTTCTCCTCGTATTCGCTTCATGGCCGCATTCAGCACGATCGCGCTGATTGCCCCGGCTACCGCCTACGCCGGCCCCGACGATGGCAAACACATCGCAACCCAAACCCACGTCGATTCCCCCAAGAGCTTTTGGGAAGGAGACAACTTCCTACTGCGATCCGAATTTTCCGGCCAAACTCCGCTTATCGATGACACCGTTGCCTGGATAGGCAAAGGCTATAACCGCGAAGACGAGGACGGTAAGCGCCGCCAGAACTTTATGTATTCCCTGCCAGAAAACGGCACGCAGGACTACATCGGTCCTACAGGCACCACCTACTACACGGCCCCGTACCAAGCCTCCGCCAATCAAGAACCCATCTGGATCGGTTTCGGCGCAGACACTGGGCTTCCCGTGAAAGATTTCCGCGATAACATCGCCTTCCTCGACCTCTTAAGCGTGGATGGCCCAGGCGACGTGGAGCTTTTTACCAACAAGGACGATAAAGACGGCGCCGAGCTCCATCGCATGCTGGGCTCCTTCCAAGACTCACCGCACTCTACATACCTCAATGCCGGTACCCATACCCATAACGCCACTCTCTTTACCAAGCCCGGCCGTTATCGATTGACCTATCGCACCACCGCTCGCACGGCGGATGGGCAGCTCGTGGCTAGTGAGCCGCAAACCACCAGCTACCAAGTGGGCGGGCAAAAGCCAAAGGATGACAAGACCCCAAGCCTCAAGGAACGCTTCGATAGCTCCTCCTCCGGCGATGCCGCCGCTGCTGGTTACAGCCTGAGCATGGACAAAAAGCAGAACCCGGAAAAGGACGGTGACGATAAGCTCACCACCATTTCCTTCGATGCGGAAAATAAGGCATCCGGCACGCTTACGCTGCTTATCGATGGCTACTTCCTCACCGATCTGCCTGTCGCCGACGGCCACGCCGAGTGGGATGAGTACATGGGCCCAGACTCGTCTAATATCCAGGCGGTATTTACCCCAGAAGGCGATGCGCCGCGCTGGATCTCGCAGCAGGTGGAATTTACCCCAGGCTCTTCTGTCCACACCGACTCTTCTGATGCCGCAGAGGCATGGGAAGAAGCCGAAAATCCGCGCCAGCTGGCCCCCACCGAAGAGGTAACGCTGCAAGAAACCGGCTATACGGTGCGGATGCGCAAACAGGGCGAAGAAGGAACCAAAATCATCATCGACATGGAGGACAATAACTTCAGCGGCGTGATGACTGGTGGTCTCTATGACGACAAGAACGACGCGGAACCCACGGCACCAGTGGAAGCCCCAATTACCAACGGGCACGGAGAGGCAACTTTTACCAATGGCGAACTCTTTAAGAACACGATTGCCAAAGTAAACGTCTTCCCTCACTCCACTGTCAAGGCAGGACATGGCAGCACGGTGCTAGCTGAGCCCTTTGAATTCGGCGAAAACTACGAAGCGACAGGCGAGCTTTCTACCAGCGCGGATGACAACGCCGCTACCCCAGGCGAAAAACCTGGGTCCGGCGATTCACCCGCACCCGGCGATACGCCTGCACCATCTCAACCGTCACAGGACGAGGAAGCTCAGCGCTGCAGCGAAAAGCAGGTACTTGACCGCGGGCACGTCGATATCAAGGCACTGCCTACTGACGATGGTTTCCGCACCGTCCTACGCGATGACACAGGACAAATTGATAAGAACTCGGTAGACCGCTCGTTGGATGACGTCGTACTTGGCGTGCACAAAAACGCGCTTACTCCCCGCTCCCGACAGCTGGGTGATAAGGAGTTCGATTTCCTTGGCAACATCGGTGACCGTTTCTACCACCTGCCGCAGACGCAGAACCAAGCCATCATCTGGCCGGGGTATAACACCGAAAAATTGGATTACTCCAAGATGAAAGATGGCCAAGTCAATTTGAACCTCAAGCCCAAGCACACGCCAGAGGGCGCTGAGTGGGGCGTATATATCGATAAAACCAGGGGCGTTGGATATGACATCCTTGCCAATTCCGCCGAAGACGATCACACGATCGAGACCACCTTCGCATCGCATAGGCATACCCACTGGGCTTTTACTAAGCCGGGCATCTACACGTTTGAGGCAACCTATACGGCAACTACTACCGACGGCAAAGAACTTGCATCCAAGCCACAGACGTTGACCTTTGCCATTGGTGATGACGCGGTGAAGTCCTGTTCTACGGCTGCGCCATCCGATGCCCCATCGGAAAAGCCTTCCGAGACGCCGTCCGAAAAGCCTTCGGACTCGGCAAAGCCATCTAAGCCCTCGAAACCGTCTAAGCCTTCGAAGCCGTCCGAGCCATCTAAGCCGTCTACTCCTGCGGGGCCATCGTTTAATCCTTGGGCTCTGGTCTTGCCTGCGGTTCTTGGCATCACCTTCAAGGCCTTCTACAACTTCTTCCGCGACAACCAAGATCTCATTCGTGAGCGCTTTGGCTGGCGCATCTAACTACTAATCCACAGCTAATGGGAACCCCAGCCCAAACGCTCTAAAGGAATAACAACCATGGATACCAACACCATTTCACGCACCAGAGCTCACCGGCCTGGCAGCCGCATCATCGCGGCGGTAATTACCGCCCTCATCGCGTTTTTCGTTCCGGTCACACCGGCCTTGGCCTTCGATGAGGTCTTTGATTCCGGACATATCGACGCGTTCTACGTCACGGCACCTGATGGCCAGCTACACCTATCCATGCAGGAAGATGTCACCGGCTCGCACGTCCAGCGCCCTGGCGATGACGTGCTGCTCCAGGTCGTGGAATCGGCATGGTCCGATGCCACCGAGGCCGTTCCCGAGATTGGAGAATCGACCTACTTCCTGCCCCAAACCCAAGACCCAAATATCATCTGGCCGGGCTGGGATACTCAGCCGGCACGCGATGGCGGATTCACCAGCGTTGACTTCGAATTCACCAATATCTCTGGGCCGGGCTCAGTCTATGTTTTTGAAACCTCTGGGTTCGGCAACGTCGGTGCCGTGACCAATTCCGGTTCGATGGAGCTGACCAGCGGCGAGGTTATTAACCAGCCGAGTCCTGCACACCGGCACGTCAACTGGGCCTTTAGTGAGGCAGGTACCTATGAGATGACTGTTCAGGCCTCCTCTAATGGCCAAACCAGTAACGCAGTGACCTATACCTGGCAGGTAGGCGAAGGCGGAGAGACAGTCTCCGGTCACCGTTCTGCGGGCGGTTCTGGCGAGGCAGATAACTCCGGCAATGACGCTGGACACAGCAATTCCGAGGGTGGCCAAGGCGGCAACGCTGCAAGCGGCGGACAGTCCACGGATCCAGAGTGCCGTCCGGGTATTATCCCGCAGATTAAAGACGATACGGTCTCGCCGCCGCAGTGGCGCGATGCCGATGGCGCAACTTTTTACCTCTCCGATAATTCCAGCGTCGAGCTGCCAGAAGATGTTGGACCTGTTTCGGCCGGCCAAGCCTGGATGATTGGTTCTACGCAGGTCGATGGCGTGCCGTGGCTCGGTGCGAATACCCAGAGCCCCTCCATGCGCGAACACATTCCAGGTGATGTTACTTGGGAGCTCGTCGATATGAAGGGCCCTGGTGCCATGATGGTCTACAGCCAGGGTGGCCTGGGCAAAATCGTCGGCGATGAATGGTTCCGCGGCGCGAACGGCGCTGTGGAAGGCAGCTACAATATCGCCCCCAATACCCACGTGCACCCTAACTGGGTCTTCGAAAAGCAGGGCACCTATGACGTGACGATCCGCCAGGTGGCCCAGACCTCTGCCGGCAAGCAAGTAGCAGGCCAAGCAACGCTGCACTTTGTCGTCGGCGGTGGCAGGCCAGATGGCTCCTTCGATAATGGCCACTTCGACCTGGGCGCGGAAGTGAACCCGGATGGCGGCGACTGTGGTGTTGGCGCCGCAGCCGGCGCGGGCTCTAATGGTTCCGGTGCTGGCCAGGATGGCGCTGGCGGTTCCGGTGCGAATACGTCCGGTAAGGGCAGCAACGCGGCTCTTGCCAATACTGGGACCCCCACCATGCCTCTCGGAATCGGTGTGCTCGGCCTGGGCATGCTGTTCCTTGGCCTGGGTATTGCACGACTCGCTGTCGCGAGGGCAAAGAATTAATGCCAGTGCCCCACTACCGTTTCGTACCGCGCGGGCTGCAGGCCGTAGGGGCGCTCTGTAGCGTCTCCCTCCTCGCGGCAGGCTGCACGACCTCGGCAGCGGTGGATACCTCTGATCGCTTCAGCGTGGTTGCGACGACGCCGATTCTGGCGGATATGGCCCGCCACGTCGCAGGCGAGGATGCCTCGGTCACCGGCCTTATCCCAAGCGGAAAGGACCCGCACACCTTTGAGCCGACGCTGCGCACGGTGCGCAACGTGGCCAATGCGGATCTTGCCTTGAGCAATGGATACCTCTTGGAACCGCAGTCCCTGATAGATACCTTGCACGAGTCCACGGATGCGCCCGTGGTAGAGGTCGCTGACTCCGCCTCCACCCGCGGCGCTACCCTCGTGCCGCTGGTAGAAGATGTCTCCCTGGATGCCATCTGGTTGGGCCTGCGCATTAGCGGTGCCGAGCAGCGCAACTCCGGCGTGGATTTCCGCATGGTCTCTGCCGAGGGGCCAGGCGATGTCGCAGCCTACGTGGTCTCCACCTTCGGCACGCCGGAAGTGCTGTTTAATAGCGCCGATGGCATCGACTCAGGCGAAGATGCGGTCACCCTCCCGGCCAACGCGCACACGCACGTCTCGTGGGGTTTTTCGGAGCCGGGCATCTATAAGCTGGGCTTTCAGGCAGATGGCACTGAGGTAGAGCATCTAACCGTCGCGGTAGGCGTGAACCCGCCGGAAGATGTGGATGTCATTGATTCCGGCCACGTGGATATTGCCGCTGATGTGGCTAAGGGATCTATTGATCTGCGCGATCAAGACCAGCATTTTGATCCCGCTGATACCGCGGTGGCGGTCCCCTCCTCGGTATTGCAGCCCATTCCGCCGGATCCCGCCTACCGCTTCTTGGGAACCCCCGGTGCGGATACCTACCTGCTCCCCCAAGCGGTCTTAGGTAAACACATCCACGGCGAAGTGGACCCGCACCTATGGCACAACGTGGACAATGCCATTGCCTATGTCGATGTCATCGCTGAAGAAATGGCGAATGCGGATCCGTCGCACGGCGCCGATTACCGCGCCCGTGCCGAGTCCTATATCGCAGAACTGCGCGAGCTTGACGGGTATGTGGACCGCGCGATCTCTTCCATCCCGCAGAGCAACCGGCACTTGGTCACCACCCACCACGGCTATGCCTACTTAGAGCAAGGCTATGGCCTGTCGGTGGCTGGGTTCGTGACGCCCAATCCCGCCATTGAGCCTTCGCCACGGGAGGTCATTGCCCTGCGCCGGACGCTGGAGAACCTGCACCTTCCCGCGGTCTTTGTGGAGCCGGTGGAACAGGCTAGTGCCAGCACGCTGAAGGAGGCCGCCGCGCAGCAAAACGTGGAGCTGTGCCCCATTTACGGCGACACGCTTGATGATGCCGTGCCTACTTATATCGATCTCATGAAATTCAATGCTGACTCGCTGCAGCGTTGCCTACATCCTTCGAATGGAGATAACCATGCTTAACCTTGCCTCTCGAACCGTTACCCGCGCGGCCACTCGCACGGCAGCCTGCATCGTCACCGCCGGCTTAGCCGTATCCGCAACGCCTGCTTGGGCCGACGACCTCGCGCAGGTGGTCGGCGCGGATGAAACCGTGGCGCCCGAGGGCGAAGAAAAGGTCATCGATGCGGGCCACGTTGACATCGGCACGCTGCTGGATGGCTCCGATGCCGAGCTATTGGCCCGCGATGATGCAGGCGATTCCCCGGTGTGGCGCCACCTTGATGACCTGGTGTTCTCAGTAGGCGACGCGGCCCAGCAAACGCTGCCGGATACCGATGAGTTCAGCTTCGTCGGTGCACAATCTGGCGAGGATGTCTGGGTTGTCCCGCAGACTGAGCAGGCCGGCGTCCCGTGGCTGGGGTGGAATACCCAGGCGCCTTCGCTTGTCGATAACGCTGATCGCGGCGTCACCATGGAATTCCTCGGCCACTCCGGCCCAGGGGATTTTTCCCTCTTCTTGCAAAACGGCGGCTTTGAGGCACCCCAGCTGCTGTGGTCTACGGCAGAAAAAGGCGAGTCTGAGTTCTGGGTAGACCTCAATACGCACACCCACGCCAACTGGACTTTTACGGAGCCGGGCACCCACCAGGTGGGTATCCGGATCAAGGGTGAAACCACAAACGGCGAGGAGTTTAGTACCGATGGCGTGCTGACCTTCGCCGTGGGCGATGGCGCAGCCATCCAGGCCGCCCAGGATGCGGAGTGGAGCCCAGCAGACGCCACGACCGAGGATTCTTCCCTACCGGTATGGGTGTATGTCTTGGTCGGCGGCGGAATTATCGTGCTGATCGCCGGTGTTGCCGTGCTCGTGAAATCTCGTAAGCGAGGCGATGGCCATGTCTAAGCCGTGCATTCAGGTGCGCGGATTGCAGGTAGCGCTATCTGGCCGCACCGTGATTGAGGACGCCAACCTCGAGGTAGGTACCGGTGAATTCATTGGGCTTCTAGGCCCCAACGGCGCGGGCAAGACCACGCTGATGCGCGCCATTTTGGGCCTAATCCCCTCCTCCGGCACGTGCACCGTCACCGGCTCTGTGGGCTATGTTCCCCAGCGCCACGAGGTGGAATGGGGCTTTCCCATCAACGTGTACCGCACCGTGCTCAGCGGGCGGACCGGACTCATCGGGTGGTTCAAGCGCCCTAAGAAAAAGGATCATGCCGCCGCTGCAGAAGCGCTGCGCTTGGTGCATATGGAGGAATTTGCCTCCCGGCCCATCGAGGAGCTTTCCGGCGGCCAGCGCCAGCGCGTACTGATCGCCCGCGCCCTCGCCATTCAGCCGGAGGTCTTGCTACTCGATGAACCTTTTACCGGGCTCGACGCCCCGAATACCGAGGCCCTTTTGGAGCTTTTCGCCGAGCTTGCGGCGCAAGGAAAATCCATCGTGATGTCTACCCATAACCTGTCTGAGGCGGCGCACACGTGCAAGCGCCTCGTGCTATTTAATCGCACGGTCATTGCAGACGGCCCCGCCGAGGAGCTTTTGGCCGAGAAAGATCCGTGGACCCACGCGTTTGGCGTCAGTGCCTCGTCCCCGTTGCTCGCTGCGATTGGAGTGGCTGCATGATTGATATCTCATTTATCGATTTCCTGCGGGATTTAACCAATCCCCACCTCGATTTCCTAGCCCGGGCAGTGGGCATTTCGCTCATCGCCGCCATCGTGTGCGGAATCATCGGCTGCTATGTGGTGCTGCGTGGCATGGCCTTTATTGGTGATGCCGTCTCACACGCCGTGTTCCCAGGCCTGGCCATCGCCTTTGCGCTGCAGACCTCAGTCCTCTTGGGCGGGGCGGTTGCCGGCGCGGTCGTCGCGGTGCTTATCGCCGCGTTTTCGCAACGCAACCACGTGCGCGCGGATTCCATTATCGGCATCTTTTTTGCCGCCGCCTTCGCCTTAGGCATGGTGATCATCTCGCGCACGGATGGCTATAGCGCATCGCTCACCAGCTTCCTCTTCGGTTCGCTCACCGGCGTTTCGCGCACAGATATCACCGTCGCCGCGAGCGTCTGCCTCGTGGTCCTAGCCGTGGTCGTGGCCTTTGGCCCGCAGCTCAATGCCACCTGCTTGGACCGGGAGACCGCCCGCGCCATGGGCCTGCCGGTCTTTGCCCTGGATATCATCCTCTACCTGTGTGTGACCGCCGCGGTGGTCATTTCCGTAAGCACGATCGGCAATATCTTGGTCCTCGCCCTGCTGATTACCCCAGCCGCCACGGCGCGCCTGCTGACGGCCAACCTCACCACGATGATGTTCCTCTCGGCCATCATCGGTGCCGTCTGCAGCTTCTTCGGCATCTATTTGGCGTGGGCCATCGATCTTCCCGCGGGCGCGACCATCGTGCTCACGCTCACGGTCCTCTTCCTCATTGTCTGGGCCCTGCATCCCTTCCTGCGCTCTCGCCGCAAACCGGGCCACTCTTCTCCTCGCGTGCCAGCTAACGCCTCCGAGAACACCCCACGAAAGGAAACCATCGAATCATGAAACCCTTGTGCCGTACCGCTCTTGCCCTAGGCACCGCCGGATTCCTCAGCGTGGGAACCCTCACCGGTGTGGGTCTACCCTCTTCCGTTATGGCCACCGCGCATGCCGCAGAGACCTGCAGCGCAGAGGACTTTATCCGCATCACCGAAGGCCACCAAGACATGGCGCTCAAGGATGAAGGCGGGGATATCAGCTTTGTGGTCAAAGACGACCAAAAAGAAAAGGAATACCAGTCCGAAGAATTCGCGGTAGAGGTAGCGGAGAAGAACAAGCAGCGTATTTCTGATCTCAACATCCCTTCCCTGCCTGACGAGGGATGGGTGCTCCCGCAAACCCAGATTGAGGATGTTCCGTGGCTGGGCTTTAATACCCAGGAACTCTCGGAGGAATACCTCGGCTCGAAGCAGACCGCGACCTTGAGCATGGCCATCGCGTCTGGCCCAGAGGATGGGCGCATCGTGGCCTTCCAAAACGAGGGCATCGGCGATCTCAAGGTCCGTATGGATACCGAGGACGGCACCGCTTGGGACTATCCGGGCAGGTCCCACTCCCACCCTGCCTTCGCTTTTACCAAGCCGGGCACCTACGCCGTGAGCTTTACCTTTGAGCTTCCCGATGGCTCCCGCCACCACCTGCACGCCGGATTCCTCGTGGGAGATGACGCGGATCCAGCAGAGCTGTGTGGTGTGGACTACGACGAGTCCGATGATGCCGAGGGAAGCGTCCCTTCCGATGGAACCTCCCGCCCGAAACAGCTGGCCAAGGACATCAGGGGAGTAGATAAAGCCATCGCGGGCCTGGATAAGGAGCTGGAAAATACTTTGAAGGAAGGCCAAAAATTCCTCGAGGGCGATAAAAAGAAGGAGAAAGATTCCAAGGATAAATCCGGCGATAAGCCGTCTAAGCAGGGCCAGTCCGGTGGATCCGGCGGCTCCGGTGGGAAGGCCGCAGAGAAAAATTCTGGTTCGAAGCAGGGATCCAACCAAGGCTCCAAGTCTGGGTCGAAGTCCGGTTCCACCAAGGGCTCTGATCGCGGTTCTGGCCAGAGCAAGACTAACCAAGCCCACGGTTCTGGGGCAGGCTCTGGTGCTGCGTCGCGCAATTCGGGTGGGGGCTCATCGAAGGGATCATCGGCAAGCAGCGGCTCTCGCTCCGGTTCTAAGGCTGCGCACTCCAAGTCCGGCGGAAGTTCTGGCCAGAAATCCGCGGGCAAGTCCTCCCCGCAATCCAAGAGCAACAAGTCTAAGGACAGCAAATCAAAAGGAACGAAGTCTGGAAAGCACAGTTCAGCTCCTGCGCCCAACGCGTCTGCAGGTGGCAAGAACCAGAACAATGAAGCGCTTGCCGGTGCCGCCTACACCGCCTCACTGACCAAGAGCAGCTTTTGGGCGGGCATCTTGGCGGGGCTCGGCGCATTCGCCCTCGTGCTAGGAATTGGCCTGTTGGTCTATGTCCAATTCTTCCGCAAGAAGAAGCAAGCTGGAGAACAGTCTGAGCAGCCAGAACAGCCTGGGCCGCCGCAAGCAGATGCGGCCACGACGCAGATCCCGCGCGTCGACTAGAAGCTCTAAAAGTACTGCCTAGGGCTACACACGTGTCTTGGTGGAAAGGAAGTCCCACACAACATTCGGGGTATCCGGTTGCCAAAACCACGTGTGTTCAGCAGGCACCTTGATCAATTCCACGTCCTTGTGGCAACCGTTGAAGTTCAGGCGCTCGGCTCCTCCAACCTCCGCCTGGGTTTGGAAGGTCATTTCGCAGCGATTGCGGTTAAGATAGCCTCCCAAGACTGTGCGCACGGGAAGATAGCCAGCTTCGTGCCGGTCGCCGCCTTCATAGGTCATCATCTGATCGTGGGTGCCATGCATGATGAGTGTATGCATTGGCGCGTCGCCGCAATTGGTTTCAACGGGGTTATAAAAAGCTCCGGAGACCATGGCAACCGCAGCAAACGTATCTTGCGCGTGACAGCCCAAGACGGAGGTGAAACCGCCTCCATTGGACATTCCCGTGGCGTAGACGCGATTGCGATCCACATGATAGTCCGCATCCACCGCATCCAAGATGTGCTTGATGAAGCGGATATCTTCGCCATCATGGGTTTTGGCATATGGAGCTGCTTCCCAAGCGCGTTCGTAGCCCTCCGGGTAAATGATGATGGCCTCATCGGTGGCTGACGTATTTCCCATTCGTGCGTAACTAGAGAAATTTTCCGGGGAATCTCCCCAACCGCCAAATCCAAAAAGCACCGGGGATGGCTTCTCGGGAGAGTAGTGATCCGGGATACGCACGAGGTAGCGACGCTGTTTTCCCTCGTGTTCCATTTCAAGCGACTCCATAGTTCCCGGTGCAATGGCCGGATCAGGATTAATGCCGGGATCAGCAGAAGGCATGGGTGGAGTCGGCTCCGAATTGCCCGGATGTGGTGACTCACCGGGAGCGGACGTATGCTCCTCAGGATTGCGGGGAGTCGATTCAGTGACACCTTCTGGGAGCAAATGCGAGCCATCTGGTTTTGGAATCACGGGCTCGCCGGAGTGGTGGTCTTGTTCTGGCACAGGTTCCGGGTGCGTCGGTTGTACCGGCGATCCGGCGCCTTCTTGTTCCTGCGCCGTCGCCGGCACACTTATGGCGGCGCCTATCACTAGGAGCGAGGTCAAGAGATAGGTAAATCGAAGAAAAACTTTAGTCACAGTAGCCACTTTGGTAACAATAGTTACATCGGTTGTGTCACAGGGTGCCCACACGCTTGGCGAGGGCAATTTCTACCAACTTTTAACGAGGCACTAAGCTAGATCCCCATGCACGAAGACAGACCAAGCACCGCCCCCGATTTCTTGCTCTCCCGGGCAACGGGGTCTGTCCGTACCCAAGGTGCGCGGAAAACCTTTACCAGTGCCGAAACCGCGGTTGACGCCTTGCACCGAGGCGAGGCCGAGATGGTCGTTGGCGCCATCCCCTTTGACTCCGATACCCCCGCCGCCCTGACTGTTCCAGAATCGATCATCCGCGAAGACGGCCCGCTAGAACCACATGCGTTCTACCGCAATCAAACCCTCAATTCCCGCGTCGTGGGCTTTGACCCTGAGCCCGAAGAACACCTGCGCCGCGTGGAGGCGGCCATCGGCACCATCGAAACCTCGAAGCTAGAAAAGGTGGTTCTCGCCCGCGCGGTCGATATCGAATTTGCCTCCCCCATCGATCCCAGGCTGGTGGCCGCGCGCCTTATCGATCTCTCCGTCAACCGCGATGGCTTCATTGCGGATCTCTCGCCCGCAGGCCGCCCAGGGGCCATGCTGGTCGGTTCCTCTCCGGAGGTGCTCATCAAACGGCAAGGCTCGACCGTGTCTGCATTCCCGCTCGCCGGCTCCACCCCGCGCCGGGCCAATAAGGCGGCAGACCACATTGCCAGCCAAGACCTCTTGCACTCCGCCAAGGATTTGCTGGAGCATTCCTTTGTAGTAGAACACCTGCGCACTGTATTAGAACCGCTGTGCAGCAGCCTCGATATCCCCGAGACCCCGCAGCTCATACACACCAATGAGATGTGGCACTTGGGCACGCCGGTCACCGGCACGTTGCGGGATAAAGACCTCACCGCCCTGGAACTGGCAGAAGTAGTCCACCCCACCCCCGCAATCTGCGGCACGCCGACGGAAGCGGCGCAGGCGCTTATCGAGACCGCTGAGACCGACCGCGGCTTCTATGCCGGCACCGTCGGCTGGTGCGATAGCTCCGGCGATGGCGAATACATGGTAGCCATCCGTTGCGCGGAAGTTGCCGGCGATGGCCTCTCCGCCCGCGCGTGGGCCGGCGGCGGCGTGGTCGGTGCTTCCAATGCCCAAGCCGAGCTGGAAGAAACAACCGCCAAGCTCCAAACAATCCTCCGCGCGCTCAGCCTTTAAACGGTGCGGCTTAGAGCCGTTTCGCCACGAGGACCACGTCGCTTGTGTGGTGGGATCCGGCACCGCTAGTAACATGGCGCGACGATCGCCGCAGGGTCTGCACCGTCAATTCGGTAAGATTATCCGCCAGCCATTCCGGCATGGCAATCTCTTCTGACTCCATATCATGGTGAACATAGAGCAAGGTTCCACCCGGGGCGACGAGTCTTTCTAACAGCGCCACTTCCCCTGCGGTGGCACGGACGCTGCCGTAGTGAACGGTAACCAGGTCAAAAGAATCGTGGCTAAATTCATCAAAGGTAGCAACCTCGGCGGCAACTCCACGTGCCCTAGTCCGCGCTACGGCAGTAGGAGCAAAATCGATGCCGAGCACCTGCCAGCCACGATCCTGTAGCCACTGCGCATCAGCGCCTTCCCCACAGCCGATATCGAGTGCGGTACCTGCCGGAAGGTCGCTGACATAGTCCACCAGCGTGGCATTCGGGCTCCCTGACCACACCTGCGCGGTGGCACGGTAGCGCTCCTCCATCTCCTGCGCGCTCGGCGCGGACCCGCGGTGGCCTTGATGTGAATGATCCGGCACGCCGTTCTCCTTCTACCAATACCTCACCAGCGGCAGCTGACGCGAGATGAA
The DNA here is from genome assembly GCF_046717465.1 of Corynebacterium limaceinasi. Classification (NCBI taxonomy): domain Bacteria; kingdom Bacillati; phylum Actinomycetota; class Actinomycetes; order Mycobacteriales; family Corynebacteriaceae; genus Corynebacterium; species Corynebacterium limaceinasi. The sequence continues at coordinate 1,158,999 of NZ_CP177100.1, read as the reverse complement.
ACTATTGCGCCCTAGAGATGGTATTGCGCAAAGTACCAACCCCTGGGATCTCAATTTCAATGGTATCGCCCGGCACCATCGGTGCGGTTCCTGCTGGCGAACCGGTAGTGATGACATCGCCAGGCAGCAAGGTATAGGCGGCAGAGATTTCTTCCAAGATGCCGCCCATCTTGACGATCATCTGATCCGTATTGGAATCCTGCTTCTGCTCACGGGAACCATCGTGGGTCAGGTAAGCATTGATCTTCTGATCATCAAGATCCAAGCTATCCAGGTCCGTTTCAATCCACGGGCCCAGCGGGCAGAAGGTATCAATACCCTTGGCGCGCGCCCACTGGCCGTCCTTGAACTGCAGGTCGCGGGAGGAAACGTCGTTGCAGATGGTATAGCCCAGCACGTGGTCTTTCCAGTTTTCAGCCTGGATATTCTTCGATGGCTTGGAAATAACCACGGCCAGCTCACCCTCAAATTCCACGTTGGTGGCATAATCGGGAATCTTGATGGCCTCATTCGGGCCGATAACCGCAGTCGATGGCTTCAAGAAGATGGTTGGTGGCAGCTTATCGGAGGACTTCTTGAATACCTCCGCGACGTGGTCGGCATAGTTGCGGCCGAGCGCCACTACCTTGGTGGGCAAGGTCGGCGCCAACAGTCGCACCTCGCCCAGCTTCCATTCCCGGCCGGTGGGCTCCGGCGGGGTAAATGGAGTGCCGGAGATTTCTTTAGCTACGAGCTCCTCCATCGGGGCATCTTGTGGCCCTTCAATGATGGCAAAGCAAATTCCTTCTGGGTGTGCAATTCGTCCTAAACGCATAACGGCCATCCTACTAAAAGGTAGCCTTTACATGTGTGCAAAGTTTGCGGTGTTAATTTGCAAAGATTATTCAGTTCCCTGACAACACCGCATTCATGCGAAGGACTTCTTACGCTTAAGCCTGCAGGCTCTCCGCGATGCGGTCCCCCACCTCAACGGTCTTGATTGGGGCATCGCCGCGCTTGGCGATGTCCTCCGCCACCGCCTTTTCAATCCTCTGCGCATTGCCTTCATCGCCCAGCTGCCGCAAGAGCATCGCTGCCGACAAGATGGCCGCGGTCGGATCCGCGATGCCTTGTCCGGCGATATCGGGCGCCGAACCGTGCACCGGTTCAAACATGGAGGGGTTTACACCCGAAGCATCGATATTGCCCGAAGCAGCCAGCCCAATCCCGCCGGTAATAGCGCCTGCTAAGTCCGTTAAGATATCGCCGAAGAGGTTATCGGTAACGATGACATCGTAGCGGGACGGCTCCGTCACCATGTAGATCGTCGCGGCATCGATGTGGTTATAGTCCACTTCCACCTGCGGATACTCTGCCGAGACTTCTTCTACCGTGCGGTGCCACAGATCGCCGGCGTTGACGAGGACATTCGTCTTGTGCACCAGGGTGAGGTGATTGCGGCGCTGCGATGCCCGCTCAAAGGCGTCCCGCACCACGCGCTCCACCCCGAAGCGGGTATTTTGCGAAACCTCGCTGGCTACCTCGTGCGGCGTTCCTTCCCGCAGCGTTCCGCCATTGCCGCAGTACAGACCCTCGGTGCCTTCTCGCACCACGACGAAGTCAATCTCGCCCGGGTTATCCAGGGGCGAGTGGGCCGTGGGATACAAGATGGAGGGGCGCAGGTTCACGTGCTGATCGAGCGCAAAGCGCATCTTCAATAACAGGCCACGCTCCAGGACGCCCGGGGGGACCTCGCCGGGTGCGCCGATGGCGCCCAGCAAAATGGCATCGTGTTCGCGCAGGCTAGCCAGGTCCGCGTCTGTTAAAAGCTCGCCATTGCGCAGGTAGCGCCGCGCGCCCAGGTCATAATCGGTGGTTTCAATATCGCTGCGCACCGCCCGCAGCACCTTCAGGGCTTCCGCCGTTACTTCTGGCCCAATGCCGTCGCCGCCAATAACCGCTAATTTCATTAGATAGGATTCCTTTCTCACATAGTGGATTAGGCTTTAGCTTACCAAAGGAAACCCGCCCATCGCAGCAGAAATCTACGCGATGGGCGGGCACGAGTACGCGGTTAGGCCACTCTCCTAACCTGCGCTGAGGTTATTCATCCATGTCGAATTGCTGGCACGTAGCGCCAAGGGCCGAGTTGATCTCCTCGATGAGAGAATCTGGTACCTCGGACTCCACGCGCAAGATGAGCACGGCATCCGTTTCCTGCTTGCCCTGCGTCAAGGCTGCAGCGATGATGTTGATGCCCGCCGCGCCCAGCTTGGTACCCACGGTACCAAGCGCACCTGGGGCATCGGCATAGCGGAAGAACAAGTTGCGGCCCTCGGCCCGCATATCCACGCCGCGGCCATTGATGCGCACAAACTTTTCGGTGCCATCGATGCCAATGAGAGCACCGGTGAGCGAAGAGGTCACGCCTTCCGCGCTAATGACCTTGACCTGCAAGGAAGAACGGTGCCCCCTGGATTCTGGGTTAGTGGATACCGAAACTTCGACCCCACGGCTCTCAGCAATCTGCATCGCGTTGACGAAGGTAACCGGCTCCGAGGTCACACCGCTAAACAGGCCGCGGACGGCGGAAAGGCCCAGCACATCCACATCCTCAGTGGACAGCTCGCCGCAGGCTTCGATCTCCACGGCGACGGGAGCCTGATCAAGCAGGCGCCCGGCGGTAAGGCCCAGCTTGCGGGCGAGGTCGAGCCAACCGGCAACCTCTTCGCCCACAGTGCCGCCGGAGACGTTGACCGCATCGGGAACAAACTCGCCGGCCAGAGCCTTGAGCACAGATGCGGCGACATCGGTACCCGCGCGATCCTGTGCCTCCACGGTGGACGCGCCCAGGTGCGGCGACACCGTGACCTGCGGCAGCTTAAACAACGGGGAATCCGTGCACGGCTCCGTGGAGTAGACGTCAAAGCCCGCACCGCGGTGGTGGCCGGAAGTAATAGAATCCGCCAAGGCCTGCTCATCTACGAGGCCGCCGCGGGCGGCGTTGATCAGAATCTGGCCTTCCTTTGCCTTGGCCAAAAGCTCCGCATCGAACATTCCGGCAGTCTCGGGCGTCTTGGGCAGGTGAATGGTGACAAAGTCTGCCTGCGCCATCAGCTCTTCAAGCTCGACCAATTCCACGCCAAGCGCTGCCGCACGCGCCGGATTGGCATAAGGATCGTAGGCAATAATCTTCGTTTCAAAGGCGCTCAACCGCTGTGCAAAAAGCTGACCGATGTGGCCGAAGCCGACGATACCAATAGTCTTGCCGTAGACCTCCACGCCCTTGAAGGAAGAGCGCTTCCACTCGCCCTCGCGCAAGGACTGATCCGCCGCTGGAATCTGGCGGGCAGTGGCCAAAAGCAAGGCAATCGCCTGCTCGCACGCAGAGTGGATATTGGAGGTAGGAGCGTTGACCACCATGACGCCTTTGTTGGTGGCGGTGTCAATATCCACGTTATCGAGTCCCACGCCCGCGCGACCCACAATCTTAAGCTTGGGCGCGGCTTCTAGAACTTCAGCGTCGACCGTGGTGGCAGAGCGCACGAGCAGCGCATCTGCTTCTGGAACCGCAGCAAGCAATTCCTCGCGGTTCGGGCCATCTACCCAGCGCACCTCGACAGAATCCCCCAAAGCCGTCACTGTGGATTGGGCCAATTTATCGGCGATAAGAACTACCGGCTTCGACATATCATCCTTCGTTTCAATTCGTTGTGCATTACGCGAAAATCACCGCGTGTAAAGGAAGTGTAGTTCAGTTTGGGGTGCCCTGCCTTATTTTTTCCTTAAATTCTTTCACTTGACCGAATTCCGGGCCCAAAGCAATCAGTGAACCCTCGTCCAGCCCCGCCACCATGGCCATACTCCGCTTATCTTCCAGCGGATCTGCCGTCGGCATCACCAATACCGAGCCACCATAGGCCGCGGCCGTAATGACATTGGCTACCGGGCTATCCGCCGTGGCCACAATATTGGGCGCCATCTGGCCATCGCGCCGCGACTGTGCCGGAACGGGCGATAACTTTTTACCATCGTCGTCGGGCTCACCCTCATAAGGAATCCAGGCAGGGCGCAACTCAACGTAAGGTGTTTTATCCAGCCGCGCGATGTCCTTGACCATTTGTTTCGGCGAGGCGACCACCTTGGACTCATATTGGAATGCCGTGAAATCTCCCAACGCTTCGTGCGTTCCCGGGTCCTTGATGACAGTGAAATCACCGCTGGATTGTGTCCATGGAATATCGCCAATGATGACGAGTCGTTTTACTTCCAAGTCACCTACCAGGTTGAGGATGTCACCGCGGCGCGAGCGATCGTATTCCACGGCCGGCAGGTGCTGGTTAATAGCCAACGTCGCCGCGCGCAGTTCGGATTTAGCATCGGGTGCAAAGAGCACCATCGAGTCAGAATCCTCGAAAAAAGTCCGCGCAGCGTCAATGCCGCTAGGATCATCGATGATTTCAAACTTGCCAGCGAATTTGGGATCGATAAGGCGGTTTTGATTCTCTGACTTGGCGCGCTCAAGCTCAACGTCGGACTCGGAGAGATCCGACAGCCCACGCTTTACCAGTTTGGGCTCCTGCAAGGCATCGCCGCAGCCGACAAGTACAAGGGAGGCTGCGATAACCGCTGCAGCCGCCCGGAACCTCTTAGCGGCCAAATGCATGTGGCCCCTCTTCACCGCCGGCCAGGTTTGCTTCATCGACATCTCGAATGACGGGAATGCCCAAGGTTTCTTCCACCAGGTTCACAAAACGATGGCGCCGATCCGCCAAGAATTCCTGAATCTTCGATTCCCTTAAGTTAGCGACATCGAGGTCGTGCGACGCCAAGACGGCATCAAATTCCTCGTCTTCCATGATGGACTTGGATTGCACGCGTGGCAGGTAGCGATTCGGTGCGAATCCATCGAGGACGACCTCTGTGCGTTTGCCCATCGGGGTAAAGTTCATAACCGACTGCGCCAAGACCGAATCCACCCCGTGGCGCTGGCACCAATTCAGTGGGAATACTGGGAAAAATCCAGGCTTGAGCTCTTCAAAGGTATGGCGAGTAAACTCGCTGCCCGTCCGCCAGTCCTTCGCGCCACGAGCCATGAGTAAGGCGTAGATTCCGTGCCAAACGCCATCGTTTTCATCGACCGAGAGCAGGCGGGATTCCCGGAATCCTGCATCTGCGACCGTTTTGGGAACGTCATCGGTGGCCCCGGCCACCCACTCGGTCACTTCATCCACGTCGCGGGCGGCGCGCAGCGGCACCGCGGAAGAGCCATAGAGCTCACCAAAGACGCCACACCAGAACCACTGGTCGATGCGATCCCATGCCTGCTGGCTAGAAAGCGCCCCAGGCCGCTTGGCCAAGCGCGCGATGATAACCGCCAGCGGCACGATCTGTTCCGTATAAGGAACCTGATCCAGGCTTAAAATACGGCGCTGCGCCAAGAATTCGGCGACCTCGTGGAAGGTGATGCGCAGGTCGTGCGCGGCCGCCTTGTACTCGCATAGGGACAGCTTCAAAATATCTTCGCGCTGGCCGCCGGCATTGCCCTTCTCCCCTGTGACCAAGAGGGATACTGCGGAGAGGAATTCATTGCGTCCGATGCCATCGAGCGCGGGAGAATCCCGCAGGTCCTTTTCCACCTGCTGCCAATCGTTGGCAAGGTGGAAGGTGGGATCTTCAGAAGCAAAGACGGCGGTTAAGAGATCGAAGACATCCATCTGCAGGCCGGCGGAATTCGCCTGGGCAAAGATGGAACCGATTCCGGCCCGCTCCGTTTCGCGGGATAGCCGGATCATCGGGATGTCATAGCCCGCCAAGGGACGCACGATGCGGTTATTGAACGCAGCGAGCTCGGCGCTGTACCGCTCGTGTGTGGCGGCGAGCTCGAAAAGCATGCTGGTGCCTTCCTCGCTGAGTAGCGAGGCCACAGGGATGCACATATTATCCAGGCCATCCTGGCGGCAGGTGATAGCCCCATCAATATCGGGGCCGAAGTGCGAACAGATCTCGCCGTTCTGGTCGACGGCGAAAATGGCGTCATCGGCAAGCAAGTCCCCGCTTACCGCGGCCCGGACGTCAATGAAAAAGCGGCGGCGAACCTTCTTTTTCCGGAAGTCGGTGGTCTTGACAAAACCCTCGCCGTTAAAGCAGTGATAAAGGGAGGTAAGGCGCTGTTGGCCGTCCAAAAGGAGCAGCCCAGGCTCGACGCCAGCCTCGGGCGCACCCGCCAACACTCGGGGGCGGAAACGCATCTTTTCATTGCGGATATCCAGGGCCATCAGTGCGCCGATGGGATAACCACGCAGGACCGTAACGATAAGTGAGCGGATGCGGTCTTCATCCCAGGCATAGCTGCGCTGGAAATCTGGAAGCTGGATATCGCCCCGGTCAATCCGCGAAAAAAGATCCTTGAGATCATAGCTTGGCGTCGTAAAACCCATAGGGCCAATACTACCCGCAACACCTCTGCGATACCTCACGGACTTAAGTGCTGGGATAGCACGTAGCCAAACCGCAAAAGCGGCCCGCCGGGAACCTCCCGCGGGCCGCACTGGCTTCAGCTATTGCCTAGGCAGTAGCGTCCAAAGGATTCTTTACCCAGCTCATGAGATCGCGCAGCTTGGTGCCGGTCTTTTCGATCTCGTGCTGTGCAAATTCCTCGCGCAGGTCTTCCAGTTCCTTGTTGCCGCCTTCAACGTTGGCGAGCAGCCGCTTGGTGAAGGTGCCGTCCTGGATATCGGACAGGACATCCTTCATGCGCTGCTTGGTATCAGCGTTGATGATGCGCGGGCCGGAGATGTAGCCACCGAACTCGGCGGTATCAGAAACCGAGTAGTTCATGTTGGCAATGCCGCCCTCGAACATCAGGTCCACGATGAGCTTCATCTCGTGCAGGACCTCGAAATAAGCCATCTCTGGCTCGTAGCCGGCCTCGGTGAGGACCTCAAAGCCATTGCGGATGAGGAACTCGACGCCACCACACAGGACGGCCTGCTCACCAAAGAGGTCGGTGACCGTCTCTGCCTCGAAGGTGGTGGGGATAACGCCGGCGCGGGCGCCACCGATCGCAGCGGCATAGGACAAGGTCAGGTCATGGCCCTCGTTCTTCGGGTCCTGCTCGGTGGCAATCAAGCAAGGAACGCCCTTGCCGTCAACGAACTGGCGGCGGACCAAGTGGCCCGGACCCTTTGGCGCAACCATACCGACGGTGACGGACGCAGCCGGCTCAATCAGCTTGAAGTGGATATTCAGTCCGTGACCGAATAGCAGTGCATTGCCGTCTTCCAGGTTCGGGGCAATGTGCTCTTCGAAGATCTCCTTCTGGGAGGTATCCGGCGCCAAGAGCATAACGACGTCGGCCCACTTGGATGCCTCCGCGACGGACTTGACTTCGAAGCCAGCCTCTTCCGCCTTGGCTGCGGACTTAGAGCCCTCGCGCAGACCGATAACAACCTCAACGCCGGAATCGCGCAGGTTCTGGGAGTGGGCGTGACCCTGGGAGCCGTAGCCGATAACAGCTACCTTGCGGCCCTGGATGATCGACAGGTCAGCATCGTCGTCGTAGTAGGTATCAATAGCCATTTCAAATCCTCAATTCTTTGGTAGGAGAAGCTGTAATGAAGCGTCCTAACGCAGAGTATATACCACTGCGCGAGACATTGTGTTCACATCGTGAGATTTTATTTACTTTTTGGGAGCTGTCGCCTTCGGGCCGCGCCCCAAGGCTACGTGGCCCGATTGCACGAGTTCACGAATCCCGAAGGGCTCGAGAACTTCAAGCAGCGCCGCGAGCTTGCCCGGCGTACCGGTAGCCTCCACGACAACCGATTCCTTTGCCACGTCCACCACGCGGGCGCGGAAGATATTTACCGCATCCACCACCTGCGCGCGGTTGGAATTATCGGCCGATACCTTCACCAGCATGATGGCGCGAGCAACGGTGGAATCTTCTTTAAGTTCCACGACCTTGATGACCGGAATGAGCTTATTGAGCTGCTTCGTTACCTGCTCAATGATCACCTCAGAGGCATCCACAACGATGGTCAGCCGGTTAATTCCGGGGGTTTCCGTGTGCGCGGAGACCAAGGACACCAGGCTGTAGCCACGGCGGCTAAACATTCCCACCACGCGGGCGATGATGCTTTCTACATCCTCAACTAATACCGATAAGGTATGCCGAGTTACCTCGTTTTGCGTCATGGTTTATGCCTCCTGGATGGTTTCGTCAATCTCAGCCGGGGTTTCCGCGGCGGATTCAGCTTCATCAAAAAGCGGGCGCAGGCCGCGGGCGTATTGGATTTCCTCATTGGAGGCACCTCCACCGATCATCGGCCACACCTGCGCATCTTGGCCGACGATGAAGTCAATGACAACTGGCTTATCGTTAATTTCCTGCGCGCGCTTAATGGCCGGAACGACTTCTTCTTCGCTCGTGACCCGGATGGCTTCACAACCGAGTGCCTCGGCCAAACGGACGAAGTCCGGGGTGAAGGCGTTTTCTTCGCGCAGCTTGGTGTGCGAATAGTGCTGGTCATAAAACAGCGTCTGCCATTGCCGGACCATTCCAAGGTTTCCGTTATTAATGACGGCAACCTTAAACGGGAAGCCTTCCACGGCGGCGGTGGTAAGTTCCTGGTTGGTCATTTGGAAGCAGCCATCACCATCGATGGCCCAGACTTCCTTATCTGGGCGCGCTGCCTTTGCACCCAAGGCAGCGGGAACGGCATAGCCCATGGTTCCAGCACCACCGGAGTTGATCCACGAACGCGGGTGTTCAAAGTCCAAGAACTGCGCGGACCACATCTGGTGCTGGCCCACGCCCGCACAGTAGATAGCTTCCGGCCCCACGGTCTCACTGAGCTTTTCCAAGACGAATTGCGGGTTCAGCAGGCCATCATCGGTGGGCTCATAACCGCGCGGGAAACGCTGCTGCATGCCGCGCAGGTAATCATGCCACTGTTTCACCTCGGCGGCCGGCTGTACATCCTTCTTGCGGTACTCCTTACTCAACGCGGTCAAGCACTTTTTGGCATCGCCGACGATGGGGACCGTAACTTCCCGGATCTTGCCAATCTCAGCTGGGTCAATATCGGCGTGGACGACCTTCGCCTTGGGTGCGAATGTTGAGGTATCGCCGGTCACGCGATCATCGAAGCGGGCACCGATGGCAATGATGAGATCGGCGCGCTGCATCGCCGCGACGGCTGGGACCGTGCCGTGCATGCCCGGCATTCCCAGGTGCAGCGGGTGGGAGTCCGGAAAGGTCCCCAGCGCCATCAAGGTGGTAACCACAGGGATATTCGTGAGTTCCGCAAACTCCAGCAACTCTTGGGAGGCATTAGCTTTAACGACTCCGCCGCCGACGTAGAGCACGGGCTTTTCCGCTTGCGACATCAATTCCACGGCCTGGGCCACCTGCCGGTGGTGTGGCTTGGTGACTGGCTTGTATCCCTGCAGGTCAAGCGTTTCCGGGAAGCGATAATCTACAAAGCCGTTTTGCACGTCCTTCGGGATATCCACGAGCACCGGACCGGGGCGGCCGGTGGAAGCCAAGTGGAAGGCAGCCGAAATTGCAGAAGGGATCTCGGCGGGATCCGTCACGATGTAGTTGTGCTTGGTAATGGGCATGGTGACACCGCGGATATCGGCCTCTTGGAAGGCATCGGTGCCCAAAAGGTTGCTGCCCACCTGGCCGGTGATGGCGACGATGGGAACGGAGTCCAGGTTGGCATCGGCAAGCGCGGTAACCAGGTTGGTCGCACCAGGACCGGAGGTAGCGATGCACACGCCCACCTTTCCGGAAGCCTGCGCATAGCCCTCGGCGGCGTGGCCGGCGCCTTGTTCATGGCGGGTTAGCACATGGCGAAGCTTCGTTGAACCATGCAGTGCATCGTAGAGCGGAAGCACGGCACCGCCGGGAATACCGAATACGAGATCGGTGCCCAGATCTTCCAGCGTGCGGACAATAGCATGAGCCCCACTCATTCGCTCCGCAGACGCAGCAGAAGTTGCAGCGGCCGCGGAAGCAGGCGTGGGCGAGGATGTCGTTACCACGGTGTATGTGCTCCTTGGTTTGGTCTGTCATGGAAACTGATCATCGAAAACGCCCTAGTTACAACTAAAGCCCCCGCGGGCCGGTGGTCTGCGGGGGCGAAAGCGTCGACGTTCAGGAAACGTCGCGGTCACCGCCGCGCTCGTACCACCTGAAGTCGAATAATGATCATATTTCCAACTATATACCGATAGAATTATATCTGGAAGCGATTACCCCCTTTTGGGAAAACTTTCCCATATGTTGAAACGCGGTGGAAAAATGGTTCGCTTCCCCACCACATGGTCAATTAGGCTGGCTGACTATGACCCCACCAGCACAGGACAAACAACCTCGTCAGTCCACCACCCAGGCAGAGGTCTTCACCCCTTCCCGCGACCACATCTTGGGCATTTTAATTCTGTCCACGATCGCCTTATTAAGCATTGGCTGGGCGCCCAAATACCTGGGGTGGCTGCTGATTATCCCCGTTATCGGCCTCTGGTGGGTCCTCAAGGCCCGCACACGGGTCTCTGAGAAAGGCATTTCCATTTCGTATGCGTTCCGGAAGAACGTTTCTATCGCATGGGATGATTTCGCCGGGATTGGCTTCCAGCGCGCCCGGGCCTTCGCGCAGACTAAAAATGGTGCGAAACACAACCTGCCTGGCGTAACCTTCAACTCACTGCCCCGCCTGGCGCAGGCATCCCGCGGGCGCATTCCCGATGCCCTCACTCAAGGCCGCGAGGCAGCCGATGACAAGGTCGTCATCGTGCACCGCGACGGTCAGCAGATCCTCCTAAGCAAAGAGGAATATGCTGCATACCTAGAAAAACACCCCGAGCTTAAAGATTCGGCAGAAAACTAAATCTACTTTCTCCTCCCCCCATTGACCAATCTAAAAGGAATGGTGACTTAAACCATGTTCCCACTGCGCTCTAAAGTAACCACCGTCGGACGTCAAGCCTCCGGTGCGCGTGCCTTGTGGCGCGCTACCGGTACCAAAGAAAATGACTTTGGCAAGCCGATTGTCGCCATCGCCAACTCTTATACGCAGTTCGTCCCCGGCCACGTGCACCTGAAAAATGTCGGTGATATCGTCGCCGATGCCGTCCGCGAAGCCGGTGGCGTGCCCAAGGAGTTCAATACCATTGCCGTGGACGACGGCATTGCCATGGGGCATAGCGGCATGCTGTACTCTTTGCCCTCGCGCGAAATCATCTCCGATTCCATCGAGTACATGGCCAATGCGCATACTGCCGATGCCCTCGTCTGCATCTCCAACTGCGATAAGATCACCCCGGGCATGCTCAATGCCGCAATGCGGTTGAATATCCCCACGATCTTCGTCTCCGGCGGACCTATGGAGGCCGGCAAGGCCGTCGTGGTCGATGGCGTTGCTCATGCTCCGACCGACCTGATTACCGCAATCACCGCATCCGCAAACGATAGCGTGAGCGATTCCGGCTTGGCCCAGGTCGAAGAATCCGCCTGCCCCACCTGCGGTTCCTGCTCCGGCATGTTTACGGCCAACTCCATGAACTGCTTGACCGAGGCTCTCGGTTTGGCGCTTCCTGGCAATGGCACCACCCTAGCCACCCACAGCGCGCGCCGTGAGCTCTTTGAGAAGGCCGGCTCCACCATCGTGGATATGTGCCGCCGCTACTACGGCGAGGAAGACAAGTCCGTCCTGCCGCGCAATATCGCCACCAAGGAAGCCTTTACTAATGCCATGGCCCTCGATATGGCCATGGGCGGATCCACCAACACCATCCTGCACACCCTCGCCGCAGCGCAGGAGGGCGAAGTGGACTTCACGCTGGATGATATTAATGACATCTCCTACCGCGTGCCTTGCCTGTCCAAGGTTGCGCCCAACGGCACCTATCACATCGAGGATGTGCACCGCGCCGGCGGCATTCCGGCCATTTTGGGCGAGCTGCGCCGCGCGGGCCACCTCAACCTCAAGGTGCACACCGCCCTCTATGACAATGCGGAGCAGTGGCTCGATGATTGGGATATCCGCAATCCCCGCGTAACCGATCAGGCCCGCGAGCTGTACTACGCCGCTCCCGGTGGCGTGCGCACGACGGAGCCATTCTCCCAGTCCAACCGGTGGGATGAACTAGATACTGACGCGGTCAATGGCTGCATTCATGATGCCGACCACGCCTTTTCTTCCGACGGCGGCCTGGTGGTCCTGCGCGGCAACCTGGCGCCAGACGGGGCCATCGTCAAGGCAGCCGGCGTGGAAGAAGAGCTGTGGACCTTCTCTGGCCCAGCCCGCGTGGTGGAGTCCCAAGAGCAGGCCGTGTCCATCATCTTGAATAAAGAAGTCCAGCCAGGCGATGTCGTCGTCATTCGCTACGAGGGCCCCTCCGGTGGCCCCGGCATGCAGGAGATGCTCCACCCGACGTCCTTCCTCAAGGGCGCAGGTTTAGGCAAGGCCTGCGCCTTGATTACCGACGGCCGCTTCTCCGGCGGCACCTCCGGGCTCTCCATCGGCCACATTTCTCCTGAGGCCGCCCACCAGGGGCTTATCGGGCTCATTGAGAACGGCGATACCATTTCCATCAATATCCACGAGCGCGAGCTCACGCTCGACGTGGACGATGATGTTCTGGAGCGCCGCCGCGCCGCGCAAGAACAACGCGAAAAGCCATGGACGCCGGTGGACCGCAACCGCCCGATTACCAAGGCGCTGCGCGCCTATGCCGCGATGGCGACCTCCGCGGACCGCGGCGCGGTGCGCGTGGTAGACGGCTTTGTGAACTAGCACAATTGGCTGCTAAATCACTGTGACCTCGGTGGGGTGCGAGCTCTGTAGTTAAAAATCGCGTAACTTGTACCGCGATGAAATTCGCTCGTACCCCGTTATTCCGATATACCGTGGCCCTGCTGGGGTTCCTTTTCGGCGCTCGGAAGGTCGTTGAAGACACCCGCATCACAGACTTCCCCATCGATATGGTGGTCTACCGCGAGGGAGTCAAGGCCTTCCTCGAGCACCGCTCCGTCTATAGCGCGCCGATGCCCGCCGGCGATATTCAGCTGCCCTTCATTTATCCGCCCTTTGGCGCCTTAGCGATGGTGCCGTTGACGGCCTTTGACGCCATCGACCACACCCTGGCCGGCAATATCATGGTGATCCTTTCGGATCTCCTAGTGCTCGTGTGCCTCTACTTCGTTTTCAGGGCGGTGCTCAAAAAGCCAGAATTCCTCTTGCCCGTAACCGCCATTACCTGGGCCATTGTCTTACACTTTGAGCCGGTCGACCTCAATAACAACTATGCCCAAATCAATATAGTGGTCATGGCGCTTGTTATCTTCGACCTCGTTCCGCGCAAGCGATTCCTGCCGCAGGGAATCCTCGTCGGCGTGGCGGCCGCCATCAAGATAACCCCTCTGGCGATGCTGCTCTACTTCCTTGTGCGCAAGGAATGGAAGCAGATTGCGACCGCACTTTTCTCCGCCGTAGCGGCCACCCTTCTTGCCGCCGCCTTCCGCTGGGAGGCTTTCGTGGAGTTCTTCAGCTCCACACTGCTCGACATGGGCTCCGGCCGCGACTTCGGCGTGGGAACCGAGTACCAGTCCAATAGCTCCATCAAGGGCGCCATTCAGCGCATGTATCCATCCATCGAACCCATGGAGGCGAATGGCCTGACGATAGGCTTCGCGTGGATCGCGGCCTCCCTTATTGTCATCGTCGTTGCAGCGTGGCTCATCAAGCGCCTGTGTGAGGAGCATTTGCTTGTCGATGCCCAATTGGTCACCGCCCTCACCGTCCTGCTCATCTCCCCTGTTTCTTGGTCCCATCACTGGGTCTGGCTCACGCTTATCATCCCGGTCTTCGCCTACCGCGCGTGGAGCTGGCTTTCTACCGGATGGGCTGCCCGCAACCTCCTGGCCGTCCTCATCGCCTGGGCAGCCCTGTTGCTCACCGTTCCACCGAAGTGGTGGTGGGGAGATCAAGTCGATGTCCATGCCATGAACCACTTCCAGAAATTCTGGGTGGATGACTTCGTCTGGCTCACCGTGCTTACCGTAGCGCTGTATGCGGCCGCATTCTGTGCCGCCCAGCGCAAGCAGACCACACGTAGCGCTACTCCTGCTCCGCTAGCGACTTAAGCGCGGCGAGGTGGGCATCGAATGCGGACTTGCCGGTAGCAGTGAGCATAACCCACACGGTGTCCTTATCGCGGGAAGACCCGTACTCGCGGAATCGGCTGATATAGCCTTCGTTTTCCAAGGCGGTTAATTGTTTAGATAAAGTAGCGGCCGATTGCCCCACTTCTTCCCGCAGCGCCGCGAAGCGCATTTCGCGGCGCACCTGTCCCTCCACCGCACCCCGCGCGTTTAATACCGCGCAGATCTTGAAGCGATTGAGAGGATAGATAACCGGGTCAATATCACTGAGCACTACGGCCTTCTCCTTGCCGCGCTGCAAGGTCCAAGGCACGAGATTGCAGCACCCAGACCATTGCCACTGCCCACACCGCGATGAAGATCACCAAGGCCCACATGTGCTCACGCAGCATGTTGGTGATAAAGATCGGGATAAGTATTACTGCCATCCCCGCGTAGTATTTCTTATCGGCCTTGGGCTGTGAATGTGGGTCCTGGCGATAGCTGGTCCGCACCTTGCTCTGATGATGAAGCAGCGCCCACACGATGAGGCCTATAAGGACAAAGTAGAAAATGAGAAACGCGACGGGGTGTATTATCTCCGCGAATACTGTTATTCCCACATAGAACACAGCGAATGCGATCACTAGGAGGATATTTTGCATAAGCCGCTTTCGCTCAGCGCCTTGATCCTGCAGGCTGTCATTAAACTCGAGCGACTTCTTTAGCTCATCTTCCATTTTCTACCACCATCCCCAAAATCCAGATTCCATACTTTCCGTTATGGCAATTCTTTCACTTTCCATGATGGAAAGCAAGGGTGAAAAGAAAATCCCCACCGCATTAACTGCGGCGGGGTTCCACTTACGCGGTAGCGAGTAACAGGCTAAGCGATGGGGTTTACGGCTGCGCCAAAGAACCACACGGCAACCAAGATGGCGATACCGACCACCACAAAGACCCACGACGTACCCAGCGGGCGCCGCGCCCAAGAGCGACCAAAGTCCAAGGAAATGAAACCAGGACCGGTAAATTGCAGGCCAATCGCGATAACGAAAAGGACCAGCGATAGCCATACCGAGTCCGGCCAGTCAAAGACCTGCAGACCAGCGCCCGATTCCGCCAGTTCGTGCAAGGCGGTGAAACCGGTAACGACCAAACCGAGCATGGCCGCAAGAGGGCTAATCAGGCCCAAAAGGAGGAATGCTCCGGCGATCAGCTGCACGGTTGGTACCGCCAAGGCAAAGGAATTAGCCCAAGCGTACTGCGAGTAATCGCTTTCCAGTCCGGAGACTCCGGCGCCATCGCCCAGCGAGAAGAACGTGGACACGCCAGCGATGATGAGGTAGGCGCTCATAGCCAAGCGGACAAAGAAGAGGCCAAAGTCAATGGTGCCGCGGCGCCCATAACGCTTGTAGCCTTCCTTATCCTCCTGTTCCTGCTGAAGCTTGCGCTCTTGTTCCGCCAGCTCTTCTGGACTCAAGCCGGCATCGTCTGCCGCAAAACCTTCGGCCTGCGACGCCGCTGCGGGATCCAATACCGCGGTATCCTCACCTGCGGATTGCTGGTTTCCCTGCTGCGTGGCCCCATTAGCGGCATTGGGCAAAACCTCCGTCTCCGCCGCCTCTTGCTTCTGCGGCCGAATTTCTTGCGGTTCGGCGCGCCCTGCGCGGGCAAAGACATCGGGGTTATCCTGCCGCATGGAATCGTAGGCTGGAACGTTAAGATCCTCGTCTAAGGGATTGGCTTTATCCGGTTGCTGCTTATCGCTCATATGACCAACTTAAGACAGTTGCCTGCAGTTTTGCGGTACCGTTATCGGCGCGCCGCAATTGTCCCCGCACTCCTCTTCCCCCAGCCCCCATCTTGTTGTAATATCAACAATGTCACATAGTTGACATATAAACATTAATTACCGGCGGGGACACTTTCCCCGCCTTATGAATCCACCAGAATTGGGAACGAATCGATGACTTCACACGACTCCGACTGGGCCGGAGATGCCCGCAATGCTTCACCAGATGGCGAGTTTATTCGCGATACCACCTATATCGAAGACCGCATTTCACCAAAGGTATCCGAGATAACCGCGCAGGATGATGGCACCTTTTACTGGCCCATGGAGGCTGGCCGTTACCGCCTGGTGGCGGCCCGTGCCTGCCCGTGGGCGCACCGCGCGGTCATCGCTCGCCGCCTGTTGGGCTTAGAGGACTCCATTTCCTTGGCCCTCGCCGGGCCCGTACACGATGCGCGGTCCTGGACATTCGACCTCGACGAGGGCGAAGTAGACCCGGTTTTGGGCTACAAGCGCCTGCAGGAAGCCTACTTCGAGCGCTTTCCAGATTACCCCCGCGGAATTACTGTGCCAGCCTTGGTAGAAGAATCCACCGGCCGGGTAGTCACCAATGATTACCCCTCGATGGTGCGCGATTTTATTGAAAAGTGGACGGACTTCCAGGCAGAAGGCGCTCCCGATCTCTTCCCTGAACAGCACCGCGAGGAGATGAACGAGCTCAACGAGTACATCTTCCACGGCATCAATAATGGCGTGTACCGCTGCGGTTTTGCCGGCTCGCAAGAAGCCTACGAAGAGGCTTATGACCAACTGTGGGAGGCGCTCGATTGGGCCGAGGAGCGCCTGGGCACCCAGCGCTATATGGTTGGCGATCACATTACCGAAACCGATATCCGCCTATTTGCCACCCTCGTGCGCTTCGATCCCGTGTATTACTCGCACTTCAAGTGCTCGCGCCACAAGATCCAGGAACTGCCCAACCTGCGCGGCTACCTGCAAGAACTATTCCAGCTACCGGGCTTTGGTGATACCACCGATTTCACCGAGATCAAACAGCACTACTTTGCCACGCACACCGAAATCAACCCCACCCGCATCGTTCCGGTGGGACCGGATATGTCCTGGCTAGCAGAGCCGCACGACCGCGATCGCTTTGGCGGGCAGCCCTTTGCCCCTGGCGTGCGACTCCCGGGCCCCATTCCCTCCGGCGAGGAAGTAAAGAATCCGGAAGACTTTCAGCTTAAGCTCTTCCCAGCCCCGCAGCCGCGTTAATCACAGACCGCGTCAGATCGCTTAAGACCTCGGATTCTAGGCGCCAACGCTGCCAGTAGAGGTCGATGTCGAGCTGGTGGTCATCGAGAAGCAGCAGCTCTTTCGATTCCACCAGCGGCTGGGCCTGGACCTGCGGCAAAAGCCCCCACCCCAGGCCCACGCGCACGGCCTCCAGGTAGCCTTCCGAAGAGGGAATTTGCGAGACCCGTGCGCGCACGACGTGGGAGTCAATAAAGCGCTCGCGCATGGCATCATCGAGCACTTGGTCATTGGGGCCATAGCCCACCAGCGGCATCGTCTCCCAGGTAAACCGCCCTGAATGAAAGCCTTCCGCGATATGCGGGGCGGCAACGGCGAAATAGCGCATGGTCCCCAAAAACGTGGAATCGCACCCGGATACCGGCGAATGCTCCCTCGTTACCGCACCCAAAACATCGCCGCGCCGCAGCATCGCGAGCGTGCGGGCCTCATCCTCAATGCGTATGCGCAGGGCAACGTCTCCCTGCTGCGCGGTATCGCTTAATACCTGCGTAAACCAGGTGGCGAGCGAGTCGGAGTTGATGGCCACCGACAGGGGCACGCGCGCTAGGCGCTGGCCCAACCGGGCATCGGTTTCCGCCTGCACCAACGCCATGCGCCGGGCCGCCTGTACGAGGACTTCGCCGGCTTCCGTCGCCCCCACCGGATTCGCCCGCCGCACCAGCACACGGCCGGTGCTCGCCTCCAACGCCTTAATGCGCTGGCTTACCGCAGATGGGGAAATCCCCAGGACCGAGGCGGCGACCTCAAAGCTTCCTTCCTCCACGATGGCCAGCAAGGTTTCCAAATGTACCGGGTTCATGAAGCTATTCTAAACCATATGAAGATAGATTAACTGGACTTATTTACCGCTTGGATCCACACTAGGGGCATGTCCATCGTGCTTGCTGGTTTTGTGCTTGGTTTATCCCTCATCGTGGCCGTCGGCCCCCAAAATGCGATGCTGTTGAAATACGGCATCCGCCGCGATCACATCGGGCTCATCATCGTGGTGTGCGCGCTTTCCGATGTCATCCTCATTACCTCCGGCACCGCCGGTGTCGGCTACCTGGTTGAGCGCTTTCCCAATGCGCTTGAGGCGCTCAAGTACATCGGCGCGGCATACCTCGCCTTTTTCACCTTCACCTGCTTCCGCGATGCCTTCAAAACCAAGGGCGAGGCCATCGACGTGGAATCCACTTCCCCTAATTCCACCGAGGAAGTCGCGACCTTCGACGGCGACACCACGGGTGGGGCCGGCACCGGGCACGGTTCTGTCGCCACAGCTACCGCCACCCAGCGCCAGGAAATTAAGCGCTCTCCCTCCTGGGTTAAGCCACTACTTACCGCGCTGGCGCTAACCTGGCTCAATCCAGGCGCCTATGTTGATGTGCTGGTCATGCTCGGCGGCATCGCCAACCAGTATGGCGACCCCGGCCGGTGGCTTTTCGCCGGCGGTGCCATTGCCGCCAGCTTTACGTGGTTTCCCGTCATTGGCTTTGGCGCTGCCCGCTTCTCCCACGTCCTCTCCCGCCCCGAGGTATGGCGCTGGATCAACGTTGGCATCGGCGTCATCATGGTTGGCCTGACCCTCAAGCTCCTCCTGCTGTAATCCCTTGGCCAGCTCCAGCCCTAAGCGTTAAAAGGGGCATCGGCAAGCACAAGGCATAGAAAATCCCTCCCCGGGAAATCCTGGGGAGGGAAATTTATTGCTCTAAGGCGAGATTACTTCTGGGAGCTTTCCGCTTCGGAAGACTCATCGTCTTCCTCTGGGTCACCGATAGCACCGGTTTCTTCGATCCACTTTTCAATCTCTTCCGGCGAGCGGTCGTGCTCTACGCCCTCGCGCTCGATGTAGTAGGTGTGATCGTCCTGGTTTTGCTTCTCAAATTCTTCCTTATCAAAGTCCACATCGTCATCACCGTCAAGCTTTTCCGTCACCTCGGTCACGAGCTCTTCATAGAGGGATTCGCTATCCATATTGGAATCCTCGAGGTGCTGGCCAATCTCGTCGTCGTAGCGATCTGCGTCGTATTCCTTGTTCGGGTTCAGCTTCAGGTGCATCAGCGAACGCACGCGCTCGCGGCGCAGCGCCTCGTCCTGAATCTTGGACTGGCTGCGGAACCATGCGAAGACCAAGACGGCCACCATCGCGATGCCCATGTAGCCGATGACCGGGTAGACGTACTGCATCAAGGTCTTGAAGCCGAAGAAGGAGACGCCGAAACCTGCGAAACAGCCGGCGATGAAGATAACGCGGAACTTTGCCTCATTGCCCGCGGAAAGGCGCTTACCCAATGCGTAGAACATACCAATGGCGGTATTGAAAATCATCAGGTAAATAATGATGGCCATGATTGCGCCCAAGACTGGGTTGACGCTATCGACCAAGGACAGCATCGGGATATCGGAGCCCTCAATCTCCTCGGCGTTCATCAGCAGGGAGAAGCCTGCCAGGCCCATCATGACGGAGTAGACGATGCCGCCTACGATGCCGCCCCAACCGGCCTCACGGGGGCTAATGTTATCGCCGCCGATAACCAGCGACATCGAAACCGCCAGCATCAAAGCTAGGCCGTTGTAGTTCAGCGCGGAGACCAACCAGTTGCCGATCGGGGTATCGATTTGGCTGGAGGCTTCCATTGCCGCACCGATATCGTCCGGCATATTGAACATGGTGTAGATGGCCACACCAATGACGGCAATAATGATGGACGGCGTGAGCATACCGATGACCTTGGACACCTTATCGACGTCCATCATACCGACGGCAATCACGAGCCCCAACATCAGCGTCGAGCCGATCCAAGCCTGCCAGCCAAATTGCTGCTCCATATTGGAACCGGCACCGGCCAGCATCACGAAGCCGATGGCGAAGAGCGTGATGATAACGGCGACGTCCAATAGCTTAGACACGATAGGGTGGGTGACCTTGCGGAATACCGTGTTGTGCTCAGTGGCGTGGAAATAGCTGCCCAATTGCAAGAACACGGTGCCCGCCAGCGTCATAATGGCCGCTGCGACCACAATGCCGGCAATACCCCAGGTGCCGAAGGCGGTGAAATATTGCACGACCTCTTGGCCCGTAGCAAAGCCCGCGCCTACCAGCAGGCCCACGAAGGACATAGCCATGGCGAGAATATTTTTATAAGACACAGTTGCCTAACTTTTGTAGCGGATAATTTTCACACACCAGTGCGCGCGTCCTAGGCCCCCTCCTTATCCCCCGACGCGTGCGGGGAGGCGCGGCGCAGGAGTGTGCTCCTGTGCACATGGTACGTAACCCAATAACGAAATCCTACTTGCACGTGCGTGAAATACAATACATCATCTTTTGTCGATGAAGTAGCTTACATACTTAATCCGCGAAAGTTTCCGTATCGATGACAAAACGGAACTTCACATCACCGGCAACAACCCGCTCATAGGCTGCGTCAACGTCATCAACGCCCACCTTTTCGATGACCGCGCCGATGCCGTGTTCTGCACAAAAGTCCAGCATCTCTTGGGTTTCGGCAATGCCGCCAATATTGTTTCCGGTCAATACTTTACCGCCACCAACGAGGTTGCCCATCGTGATTCCCAGTTCCTCCGGCGGCAGGCCGACCACAGACATGATCCCCCGCGGCTTCAACAGCTGCAGGTAGTCATTGAGGGAATAGGAGGCGGAAATAGTAGACAAAATCAGGTCAAACTCGCCCTTGTGGTTGGCAAAGAAGTCGGGGGCCTCACCCGTTGCCAACACCCGCTGCGCGCCGAGCTTGTAGGCTTCTTGTTCCTTGCGCAAGGAGCGGGAAATGACGGTGACCTCAGCGCCCTTGGCGGCGGCGATCTGCACGCCCATGTGGCCCAGACCGCCAAGGCCAACGACGGCTACCTTATCGCCTTCCTTGACCTGCCACCGGGCCAAGGGCGAGTAGGTGGTAATTCCGGCGCACAAGAGCGGGGCGGCAACATCAAAGTCGAGGCCTTCCGGAATCGTCAACACAAAATTCTCATTGACCACGACCTTTTGCGCATAGCCGCCCTGGGTAATGGTCCCATCGACGTCTTCAGAGTTATAGGTTCCCACCGAGCCGTTCAGGCAGCTTTGCTCCTGCCCATTGCGGCACTGCTCGCACACCCCGCAAGAGTTGACCAAGCAGCCCACACCCACGCGGTCGCCTACCTTAAACTTGGTGACCTTGTCCCCTACCGCTTCGACCACGCCAGCGATCTCGTGGCCCACCGTCAGCGGGAAGTGGGCCTCGCCCCACTCATTGCGAATGGTGTGAATATCCGAGTGGCAAATGCCTGCCGCCTTGATATCGATGACGACGTCATCTTCGCGCGGATCGCGCCGTTCGATTTCTACGGTGCGAAAAGGTGCATCTGGGCTCGTTTTTTGCAGAACTTTAGATTTAATTGGCATGTCACATAGTCTACGCTTTGCCGTCCTGACCTGCCCAAATGAAAACTATAGTCAATTTAAAAACCACGAAAGCCAGCCTCCGCCCCTTGTGGAAGCAGGGACGAAGACTGGCTAGATTAGTGGCGTATTAGCTCAGCTTTTCCGCGATCAGCTTATTAACCTGACCCGGATCCGCCTTGCCTTGCGTCGCCTTCATCACGGCACCGACGATCGCGCCGGTGACCTTCTTATTGCCGGCGCGGTACTTCTCCACGATGTCCGGGTTTGCGGCCAAGGCATCATCCACGGCCTTTTCGATGGCCCCATCATCGCGCACGACCTCGAGACCGCGCTTGGCGACGACCTCATCAACATCGCCCTCGCCCGCCAGTACGCCATCGACGGCTTGGCGCGCCAGCTTGGTGGTCAGCTTGCCTTCCTTGACCAAGGCGATGACGCGGGCGATGTGGGCCGGGGTGATATCCAGCTCAGCCAGGGTCTTGTCCTGCTCATTGGCCTTACCTGCAAGATAAGACACCCACCAGGAACGAGCCTCGTCCGGCTTCGCGCCGACTTCGACCGTCTCCACGATGAGATCCAGCGCGCCCGCGTTGACTAGGTCGCGCATCTCCTCGTCCTTAATGCCCCACTCCTTTTGGATGCGGGCGCGGCGGACCCACGGCAGCTCCGGAAGGGTTGCGCGCAGCTCTTCTACCCACTCGCGCGGGGCGATGACCGGCGGCAAATCCGGGTCATTGAAGTAGCGGTAATCTTCCGCGGTCTCCTTCGGGCGGCCCTTAGAGGTAGAGCCATCGGTTTCTTGGTAGTGGCGGGTCTCCTGCTCGATGCTGCCGCCATCTTCTAATACCTGTGCCTGGCGCTGCATCTCAAAGCGTACGGCCTGTTCGACCGAGCGCATGGAGTTGATGTTCTTCGTCTCGGTACGGGTACCGAATTCTTCTTGGCCGATAGGGCGCAAGGAAAGGTTGGAGTCTACGCGCATGGAGCCTTGATCCATGCGGGCATCGGACACGCCCAACGCAGCGACGAGCTCGCGCAGCGCCGAGACATAGGCCTTTGCCACCTCGGGGGCGCGCTCGCCGGCGCCGATGATGGGCTTGGTGACGATCTCAATGAGCGGAATGCCCGCGCGGTTGCAGTCCACCAGGGATGCGGTAGCGCCGTGGATGCGGCCATCGGCGCCGCCCAGGTGGGTCAGCTTACCGGTGTCTTCTTCCATGTGGGCGCGCTCGATTTCCACGCGCCATTCCGTGCCATCTTCCAGTACGACGTCGAGGTAGCCGTCATAGGCAATCGGCTCATCGTACTGGGAAATCTGGTAGTTCTTTGGCTGGTCCGGGTAGAAATAATTCTTGCGGGCAAAGCGCGAGGACTCCGCGATGGAGCAATTAAGCGCCAGGCCAATCTTGATTGCACCCTCCACGCCCTTGGAGTTAACCACGGGAAGAGCCCCGGGAAGGCCCAGCGATACCGGATCGGTATTGGAGTTAGGGGCTGCGCTGAAGTTCGTGGCGGATGTGGAAAACATCTTGGTTTCCGTATCCAGCTCCACGTGGACTTCCATGCCCATTACCGGTTCATACTTGTCGAGGACCTCGTCGAAGTCCATCAGGTCATACATCGCAGCAGTCATGCGTGCCATCTTAATACGTCCGTGCACTCTCGCGCGCTAGCCCCTAGGGTGACTGTCATGACGACTCCACATACAGTAGACACTTCGCTTGTCGATGCCCCACTGATTAACATCGCAGTCTTTTCTACCGCCCCCTCGACCGAAGAGATCACAGAGGCTGTTACCGGGACCTTTTCGGGGCGTGCCGGAGAGATTACTCCCGGCAAGAACCCAGGCAGCCTCGTCGTTCCTATCGATGGCGCGTTTGTCCTGCACTACCAGACCATCGATTCTGCACCCACCCCAGATAGTTACGGCCTCCACCCCATCTTGAGCGCCGATGCCGGCGACCTCAACACCGCGGGAGCCCAAGTGCTAGTCTCAGTCCTTCCGGATAATCAGGAACACGACCTCTCTCACCAATTCCGCGAGCCGCGCCGCGAGCACCTAGAGCTGCTATCCCAAGCGACGTCCGCCGTAGCCCAGCACCCCAACTGCCTCATCATCCACAACCCGCGCGGCAACGTCTCCATCTCCCCGGCGATGTTTAACGATGCCGTGCGCAATAACCTCGCCCCCATGCATATCGCGCCGGTGTGGATTACGCAATCGGGCGGCGAGCTCCGCGGCTATTCTATGGGACTGGTCCAAGCGGGCCACCCGGAAATCCAGGCGCGCACCAGCTCGATGGATCCCACGGACCTCTATTACAAGCTGGCAAATATCGCCAACCATATCCTGCAAGGCGCCACCGTCAAAGGCGGCGATACCTTGGCCTTCGAGGAAGGCCAGGCCTCACTCACCATCACGGAGGAGCCCTGGTTCGTAGACCAGAACTTCCCCGCTGTCACCATTAACTTTTAGCTGACTTTGGCCTTGCGGGCATCGCTAAAGCGGCACAGCGCAGCCAGGATCGCGCCGGACAAGTTGTGCCACACGGAAAAGACAGCGCCGGGCAAGGCAGCCAGTGGGCTCATATAGGAAGAGGCAAGGCTAGTGGCCAGCCCGGAATTTTGCATTCCTACCTCCACGGCCATGGTGCGGCGGACCGGAACCGGCTGGCGGGTAAAGAGGCCCGCGAGATAGCCCAAGCCATAGCCGCACGCGTTGTGAATGACCACGGCGGCAAAGACCAGCACACCGGCGGTGACGATATTGTCATGCGCGCCGCCGACGACAATGCACACGATCAAGGCAATCGCGGTAACCGAAATCCACGGCAATGCCGCCTGAATCTTCGCCACGAGCCGGGGAAGCAGCATGCCGATGACGATGCCCGCGATGACCGGAACGAGCACCACCTTGACGATGGACCACGCCATCGATGCCGCGGAGACCGGCATGTATTCGCCCGCCAACCACAAGGTCAATAGCGGGGTGAGGATGGGCGCCAAGAGCGTGGAGATGGAGGTCATGGTCACCGAAAGCGCGACATCGCCGCGCGCTAAGTAGGACACCACGTTAGAGCTCGTGCCGCCTGGGGCGCAGCCGACCAAAATCACTCCAGCCGCAACCGCTTCTGGCAGATCCATGACTGCCACCACCGCGAGCGCGATCAGCGGCATAATGACGAACTGCGACACCACGCCGAGCACCACGGGCAGTGGCCGGCGCACCACGAGCGCAAAATCGACGGGCTTGAGGGTAAGCCCCATGCCAAACATGACGATGCCCAACAGCGGCGTTACCTGCGGGGCAAAGGATGCCGCGGTATCCGGGGCGATGTAGCCAATAATGCTGCCGATAATAACGAGTATGGGAAAACCCAGCGCCGCGATGAGCGCTTGCCGTTCTTCCTGTTTTTCTGTAGCGCTATTGGTACTCATATACAAAAGAATACCCTCCCACCATGTGAGAGGGCGATCTTAATATTCGAGACGGCGGAGGTTTAACAGACCTTAGCCGAACAGGGCTTGCGCATTGCGGTAGCGGGCATCTGGCACCGTCTTCAGCGTACCCACGGCCTCTTCCAATGGCACGAGGTCGATATCTTCACCGTGCAGGGCAACGCACATTCCCGAGTCCCCATTGTGCGCCGCGCGGGCAGCGTGCACGCCGTAGCGGGTCGCCAGGACGCGGTCATACGCGGTGGGTGTGCCGCCGCGCTGGATGTGGCCCAACACGGTGGTGCGCACGTCATAGCCGGTGCGCTTATTGATTTCATCGCCAATGACCTGGCCAATGCCATTGAAGGTTTGGTGGCCAAATTGGTCGACGCCACCGGCCTCAAACTCCATGGTGCCCTCCTTCGGCAGGGCACCTTCGGCCACACAAATGATGCCGTATTTCTCACCCATCTGGAAGCGGCGTTCCATCGCCTTGGTAATCTCCGCGATATCGAAGGGCTCTTCTGGAATCACGGTGTAATGTGCGCCGCCGGCCATGCCTGCGTGCAAAGCAATCCAGCCCACGTGGCGGCCCATGACCTCCACGATGAGGATGCGGTTGTGGGATTCAGCCGTCGTGTGCAGGCGGTCGATCGCATCCGTTGCCACCGATACCGCGGTATCGAAGCCGAAGGTATAGTCCGTGGCGTTGACGTCATTATCAATGGTCTTCGGCACGCCCACGACGGGGATGCCATTATCGTTAAGCCACTTAGCGCCCTTGAGCGTGCCTTCGCCACCGATGGCAACGAGGGCATCGACCTCGGCCTCGCGCATATTCGTCTTGATCTGCTCCAGGCCGGCCTTAAATTTATCGGGGTGCAGTCGGCCGGTACCCAAAATGGTGCCGCCACGCAAGAGAATCCGGTCGATGCCGGCATCGTCGTAAAGATCGCGCCGACGGTCTTCTAAAAGGCCAACCCACCCGTCTTCGTAGCCCACGACGGTATCGCCAAATTCGTTGGATGCGGTTCGCACAACCGCACGGATTACAGCATTCAGGCCGGGGCAATCGCCACCGGAAGTCAGTACAGCAAGACGCATAACCCCCAATTTAGCGCAGGATTTTTATCCATGCAGCGTGTCCACGTAGCGCAGTGAGGAGATAAGTCCCACCACCAGCGCGATAACAATCACGAGAATCGAATTGATGATCGCCGTAGTCGGATTACCCGTTTGCATTACGGCGGAGACTAGAGCCACGCCCACCACGGATCCCACCTGGCGGGAGGTGTTATACGCCCCCGACGCCGCGCCCATGTGGTGAGGTGAAATATCGCGCAGCGTCGTTGCCGCATTAGAGCCCCAGATAAAGGACTGGCCGATTCCTAGAACGGCGATGGGCAAGGCCAACCACCACGGATTGGCGTCGGCATGCATGACCCACCAGGCCAAACACAGCGAGGCGATCATCAGGCTAAACCCCACCAGCCCCATCAGGCGCGGATTCACCACGTCCGTGAGGATGCCGGCGATGGGTGACATCAGCATCGAGACCAGCGCCATGGGAGCCACGATAATGCCGGCCTCCCCGGCGGATAACCCCTTGACCGATTGCAACCACAACATCACCGGCAGCATGACCGAAGCCGCCATAAAGCCCATGGTTAATATGCCCACGGAACCGGCCGCATAATTGCGGTTGTGGAAGAGCTCCACCGGAAAAAGAGGCGTAGAGCCGCGATCCTGCGCGCTAGTCTGCAAGCGCACAAAGGCGATGCTTGCGACTATGCCGATGGCAAGCACCACTAGCACCCGCCAGTCCCAATCCAGCTCTGGGCCTTGTTGAATGCCAAAGACGATGGACCCTAGCGCAATGAGCGAGACTATGGCCGAGGGCTTATCGATGTCCTGGGCCGTGGTCGGCAGCTTCGGTATCCACAGCAGGGCCAGCACGATGGCGGCGATAACAAATGGAATATGCACCCAGAAGGCCGCCTGCCAGCCAAAAGAAGCCACGAGGAACCCGCCGAGCAGCGGCCCAGCCAAGGATGCCACCGAACCGATAATCCCCCATACCCCCAGCGCGCGCCCACGGCGCTCGCGGGCGAATACCCGGTTAATAACGGACATCGTCTGTGGCATCTCCAGCGATGCTCCGAGACCCTGCACGATGCGCGCGACGATGAGCACTTCTATCGACGGCGCCAGCGCACACGCTACTGCGCCGATCCCAAACAGTGCCACGCCGATGCAAAACAGGGCGCGCTGACCGAGGACATCGCCAAGCCGCCCCGTAAAAAGCAGCGGCACTACGACGGCAAGCAAAAAGGCGGCCGAAACCCACATGATTTCATTGACCGTGGCGCCCAAATCCGCCTGAATCTCCGGCAAGGCGATGGCTACCATCGATTGGTCCAACAGGGATACAAAGAAACCGAGGGATAGGGCAAACATGGCGAGCCATGCTTGGCGCTCCGATGGCAGGTTAGTCTCCGCAATCATGGCAGGAATTCTAGCGGGGCACACAAATCAGGCCTAGACTGGCCACCATGTCCATGATTGATATCAAGAAACCGCAAGACGTATCCACCGCCACCACCGTTACCCTCGGCCTTATCGGTGGTTGGGTCACCGCCCGCGAGACCGGCATTCGCCCGCTCGGCGGCGTCATCCTCGGCGCAGCGGGCCTATGGGCCGGCCGTTCTTGGGCCAAGAAGACCAACCCCGCCACGACCGCAGGCCTGTCCGCCCTGTATGTCGGCGCGTTCGGCGCCTCCCACCCATTGGCAAAGAAGATTGGTTCCTGGCCAGCAGTCCTCGCCGTGACGGCCGCCTCCGCAGGCGCTGCCTACGCGCTTTCCGATGCCAAGTAGTCCACCCCGCCACATACACAACAGCACCATGGTCCCCCGCCAAGGAGGATCATGGTGCTGAATGGTTTTGTGAGTATTTACTCCACAACGTTGAAGACAACGGCGTTGTCCTCAGTGCCCAGTGCGGCCTGGCCGTCAGGCAGAGCATAGAAGGAAGGCTCGGACTCGAGGACGTCACGCAGGGAATCAGAAAGTGCCTGGGTGTGGTCATCACACGCCACCTTGGTGGAGACGAAGTCACCTACGTGAATGGTGCCATCCTTATCCACATCGTAGGAGGTGGTGTAGGTATTGCAGCCATCATCGAGAACCAGGGACTGATCCTTGTCGAACTGCACGGTGAACTGACCGTCTTCCTTAACGGAGTGCAGCTCACCGGTGATGGTCTGGCCCTCGATGTTGGGCACCAGCTTGTCAGCGTCTGCCGGCAGGGATTCCACCAGGTCGCTCTTGGCGGTGGTGTCTGCCACCTCGGTGCCGGGCTCAGCCGGTGCCGGGTTTGCTGCGGGTTCCTCAGCGTTTGCTACGCCCATGGTCATGAGCGCAGCTGCGGAGACGGACATCGTCGCGGTTGCAATCTTTTTCAAAGTCATACCCATTAATCTACCCCTGCCGGATGGGCATCCAACAGGGGTGTAAACGAATCGTTATCTAATCCGCAGCTATTTCACAGTGACAACGATTTTAGATAGCGCGGCTAGCTTTGGCGCTTAGCTTCATAGGCTGCACCCACCTTGTACAGGCGGTCATCCTGGAAAGCCGGTGCCATGATCTGCAAACCGGTAGGCAAGTTGGTATCGGCGGCCAGGCCGGAAGGCACGGACATGCCGCACAGGCCGGCCAGGTTTAGCGGCAAGGTGCACAGGTCGAAGTTGTACATCGCCATGGGGTCTTCGGCCTTCTCCCCCAGCTTGAACGCGGTGGTTGGGGTGGTCGGCGAGACTAGTACGTCAGCCTGCTCAAAGGCGCGGGCAAAGTCCTGGGCCACGAGGGTGCGCACGCGCTGCGCCTGCAGGTAGTAGGCATCGTAGTAGCCCACGGACAGCGCATACGTGCCCAGCATGATGCGGCGCTTGACCTCGGGGCCGAAGCCCTCTGCGCGCGACTGGGACATGACCTGCTCCGCGGAGTGGGATCCGTCATCGCCAGCGCGCAGGCCGTAGCGCATGCCATCGAAGCGGGCCAGGTTGGACGAGACCTCACACGGCATGATCAGGTAGTAGGCAGCCAAGGCCTCGTCGAAGTGCGGGCAGTCCACCTCGACGATTTCCGCGCCCTGCTCGCGCAGCTGTTCCACGGCGGCGTGGTAGTTCTCCATCACGCCGTCCTGCCAGCCATCGCGCTCGAATTGCTTAATGAGGCCTACCTTGACGCCGCTCAGATCACCCTTCGCGCCTTCGCGGGCGGCCTCCACCACGGGGGCAACAGGCCTGTCCACAGACGTGGCGTCGAAGGCATCGTGGCCGGCAATAACCTCGTGCAAGAGCGCGGTATCCAGGACGGTACGGCCACAGGGACCCGCCTGGTCCAGCGAGGACGCGGCTGCAATCAGGCCGTAGCGAGATACCGTGCCGTAGGTGGGCTTTACGCCCACGGTATTGGTCAGCGCCGACGGCTGGCGAATGGATCCGCCGGTATCGGTACCAATACCTAATGGAGCTTGCCCCGAAGCCAGCGCCGCTGCAGTGCCGCCACCGGAACCGCCCGGGGTGCGCTCGGTGTCATACGGGTTGTGAACCGGGCCAAATGCGGAGTTCTCATTGGACGAACCCATCGCAAACTCATCCAGGTTCGTCTTGCCAAGGATCGGGATGCCGGCCTCGCGCAGGCGCTTGGTCACCGTCGCATCATACGGAGACATGTAGCCTTCGAGCATCTTGGATGCGGCGGTAGTGGGGGCATCGGTAGTAACCAGCAGGTCTTTTAGAGCCAGCGGCACACCGGCCAGTGCCGATGCGGGCTTTTCGCCGGCGTCGAGGGCCTTATCCACGACATCGGCAGCCGCCAATGCTTCCTCCTGCCCCACGTGCAGGAAGGAGTTGAGTTCCGGGTTGGTTTCCGCAATGCGATCCAAAAAGGCCTGGGTGACCTCGCGGGAGGTCACCTCGCGCGCGTGAATCTTGTCCGCCAGCTCGGCGGCGGTCAAAGAGGTCAGCCCCTCCGCAGGTACGACAACGTTGGTCATTTACTCTCCTCCCAAAATCTGCGGCACGACGAATCGCTCATCTTCCACGGCCGGCGCTTGGTCCAAGGCCTGCTCGGCGGTAAGGGTGCGCACGATGACGTCTTCGCGCATCGGTGCATCCACGGAGTGCGGGTGGCTCATCGGTTCCACGCCTTCAGTGTCCACGTTCCTTACTGCGGAAACGGAATCAACAATTTCATCAATCTGGCTTGCGAATTGGGCTAGCTCTTCATCGCTTAATGCCAGGCGGGAAAGCTTGGCAAGGTGGGCTACCTCATCACGCGAAATCTCAGACACGCGAACTCCATCCTTTTTCCATAATCGACGCGCAGGTGAAAATTATTTTCCCGCGCGTACTATGTAAATTGCTAAGGCTCCATGATACTGCACCAACCCGCGCGGTTGCCGAGTCACCCCGAATTATTGCCCCTTGAACGTCGCACTGTGACCCAGGTATCGTTATTGGAACTATAAGCTTATAAGCTACTGAAAGCGTGCGACTTAATGTCTTACCTAATCCGTGTCCTGCTTCCCGATACCCCTGGTAGTTTGGGCCAGCTTTCGGAGGCCTTCGGACTGGTTGACGGCAATATCCAATCCGTTGACATCGTAGAATCCTTCCCGGATGGCACCGTCATGGATGACATCGTCATTGAACTTCCCGCAGACGCTATGGCCGATGCCTTAATTACCGCCGCCGCCTCTGTTCATGGCGTGGAAGTAGATTCCATTCGGCCCTTCAGCGGCCGCGTGGACCGGCGCGGGCAGATCGAGTTATTAGCGCGCGTTGCCGCCAATGCCTCCAATGTCACGGCAGCGATGGAGGAAGTCGTCGCGGCTATTCCGAAGGCGGCGACCTCCACGTGGGCCATCGTCATTGACAATAATGAGCCCATTCACCGCGTCGCTTCCTCAAACGCGGCCCCTGCCGATGACGATACGATTCCGGTCGATCTCAACATCGACAGCGCGCGCACCTTGCACCCCGATAAGGACGAATGGGTGCCAGAAAGCTGGGCGCTGCTCGATTCCGCCCTGGCCGCGGCTCCCCTGGGAGATACCGGGATGGTCATCGCCATGGGTCGCACCGGCGGGCCGGAATACCTGGCCTCTGAAGTCGAGCACCTCGGCCACATCGGCACGATTTTGGGCGCCTTCCTCAAATAAGCCCCAGCCCGGCGCGCCTATACCTCCCCGGTGTCCAAGAGCGTGTGGAATTGCTCCTCGTTCAAGATAGGCACGCCAAGGTCGCGAGCCTTATCCTCCTTGGAGCCGGCTTTGGCTCCGGCGACGAGGTAGGAGGTTTTCTTTGATACGGAGCCGGTTGCCTTTCCGCCGCGGCTGATGATGGCTTCCTTGGCGGAATCGCGCGTGAAGTCTTCGAGGCTGCCGGTAACAACGATGGTCAGGCCCTCTAGGGTTTGTTCCTTCCTGTCCTCGGCGGCTACCTCCATGGCTAGACCAGCCTCCGCCCATTTCTCAACGATGGTGCGGTGCCAGTCCACCTCGAACCAGGCGTGGAAGGATTCCGCGATGACCGCGCCTACGCCATCTACCTCTGCAAGATCTTCGGTTTTGGCCGCGCGCAGCTTTTCCATGGAGCCATAACGCGCTGCCAAGGCGCGGGCGGCAATGGGGCCCACGTGGCGAATGGATAGCGAGACTAGCACGCGCCAGAAGTCGCGGTCTTTGACCTCTTCTAAGTTCTGCAGGAGGTTCTTGCCCGCGGTATTGACCTTGGCATTGCCCTCTTTTTTGCTGCGCTTATCCTTCGTATCGCGCTTGGCCGTATAGACATCGGAAGCAAGCAGCTTTTCTTCCGTTAGTTCGAAGAGCTCGGATTCATCGGTGAGGATTCCGTTTTCGATGAGGTCCATAGCTCCCTTCTCCCCCAGTGCCTCAATGTCGAGGCCCTTGCGGGAGGCGAGGTATTCCAGGCGCGCGGAAAGTTGGGCTGGGCAGGATTGGGTATTGGGGCATCGCCAGTCAGCATCGCCATCTTTTTGCGGGGCGAGCGTCGTGCCGCAGGCTGGGCACTGCGTGGGGAAGGACCATTCGTATTCGCTGCCATCGCGCTGTTCGCGCACGGGGCCTAGTACCTCAGGAATGATTTCCCCGGCCTTGCGGATAATAATGGTATCCCCGATAAGCACGCCCTTGCGCTTGACCTCAGACTGATTGTGCAGGGTCGCCATGGATACCGTGGAGCCGGAGACAAAGACCGGTTCCATGATGGCAAAGGGGGTAACGCGCCCCGTACGCCCGACACCGACCTCGATGTTTTTTAGCTTCGTCGTGACCTCTTCCGGCGGGTACTTATAGGCAATGGCCCAGCGGGGTGCGCGGGAGGTCGCCCCGAGCTGGCGCTGTGAGCCCAAATCGTCCACCTTGACCACGAGCCCATCCATTTCAAAAATCGCATCGTGGCGGTGTTCGGCCCAGTAAGATACTTCCTCTTGTACTTCTGCGGCGGAGTGGACCTGCTTGGTATAGGGCGAGACGGGCAAGCCCCATGCGGCGATGGCCTTATAGGCGTCGTGCTGGGAGGAGGGGGAAAATCCCTCGCGCGCGCCTAGGCCGTGACACACCATGCGCAGGCGGCGTTTTTTCACCTCGGCGGGATCCTTCATGCGCAGTCCGCCGGCCGCAGCGTTGCGGGGATTGGCAAACCGCGCCTTGCCGTCCGCCGCGCGCTCCTCATTGATCTCTTCGAAATCTTCGGGGCGCATATAGACCTCGCCGCGGATTTCAATAAGTTCCGGGACTGGGTACTCATCAGTGCCCGTAAGTTCGTGCGGGATATCAGAAATAACCCGCGCATTGGCGGTAATCTCCTCGCCCACGGTGCCATCGCCACGGGTAGCGGCCGTGTCCAAACGCCCGTTGCGGTAGACCAAGTCGATGGAGAGGCCATCGATCTTCAGCTCCGTCAGGTAGGTTTTGGCGGGCGTCCTATCCAGCCAGTCCTGCATCTCACCGGCGCTAAAGACGTTATCGAGGCTCATCATGCGCTCGAGGTGCTCAATATCCTCGCCGGCGTTCGGGGTTGCACCTACCTGTTGGGTAGGCGAATCCGGAACCGCCAGCTCCGGGTGCTGCTTTTCTAGGTCCATCAGGCGCTGGAAAAGCGCGTCAAAGTCGGCATCGGGAATTGCCGGTTCACCGTTGTAATACAGGTTGCGGTGGCGGCGCACTTCCTGCGCCAGGTCGTTCCATTCACGTTGCACATCAGCTGGATTAGTCACGGTATCCAAGTCTAGCGATCCCCCATGTCCGGGCTAGCTACTAAGGTATGGACCATGAACTTCGACGCCTCCCGCATGCTCGCCTTCGACCTTGAGACCACCTCCGCCAACCCCAAAGACGCCCGCATCGTTACCTCTGCCCTAGTCCGCATTGACGGCCACGATGTCCAGAAGGTGGAGCACCTTGCGGATCCTGGCATCGAGATCCCCCAAGCCGCCACCGACGTGCATGGGATCACAACGGAAAAGGCCCAGGCAGAAGGCCGCCCGCACGAGGAGGTCCTCAAGGACACGGTTGATGCCATCAAGGCTGCGTGGGACGACGGCCTGACACTCATCGTGTATAACGCGCCTTTTGATCTTACTGTGCTGCGCAGCCTCACTGGCGATTTCACGGTCACCGGCCCTGTCTTCGATCCGTACGTCATTGACCGCGTGAGCGATAAGTGGCGCAAGGGAAAGCGCACCCTCGGAGCGGTGTGCGAGCACTACGGCGTGGAA
Source organism: Corynebacterium limaceinasi (assembly GCF_046717465.1). Taxonomy (NCBI): domain Bacteria; kingdom Bacillati; phylum Actinomycetota; class Actinomycetes; order Mycobacteriales; family Corynebacteriaceae; genus Corynebacterium; species Corynebacterium limaceinasi. The sequence continues at coordinate 1,125,127 of NZ_CP177100.1, read as the reverse complement.
TTGGGCAATGCGCACGAGGCTACTGCCGATGCCCTCGCTGCCGCTCGCGTGGCCTGGAAGCAGGTGCGCCAGCACTACCCCAACCTCGCGCAGATGGACGAAAACGAGCTCATGGAATTCCAAGCAGTCAAGTGGTACGAGGACCGCGTCGCCTTCAAGAAGTACCTAGAAGGCAAGGGCCGCGATGCCTCCGATGTCTCGACGGCGTGGCCGCTCATTTCCTAATCCCCTTGCCATATTTCTAGTGTTTTGGAATTCTAGAAATATGGATTCCTTAGAATCGCGCATTGCCCGTCTCGAGGCTCGCGTCACACAACTCGAAAACCCCGACCCTGACCCCGTCGAATCATCCGCGGGAGAGTCCACCATGTGGCTCGCGGATGCGCTTGAACCTTCTGACCAGCTTCCTGAAGGGTCCGTCATTTTTGGCGGCAACATCACCACCGGCCTAGGTTCCTATGTCTACCAATGGCAGCGCCCAACAAACACGGTGACCGCTGGAGATTGGTCCGACAATCTCGACCGCCTCGCCGCATTGGCGCACCCCGTGCGCGGTGAAATTCTGCGCCGCCTCCTTAGCGCACCAGCCACCGCCACAGAACTGGTGGAAGAGGAAATCGTCACCTCCACCGGCACCGCCTATCACCACCTCAGTGCGCTTACTAACGGTGGCTGGACCACCAAGACACACGGGCAATACTCAATCCGTGCGGCCCGCGTCATCCCCCTGCTCACGATCATTACCGCAAGCGAGGATCACTAATGCGAAAGCGAAAAATGGCGCTAGCCATCACCGTCACCATCATGTCAGCAGCCCTCCTGCTCGTGATTGGGCCGCGGCGGATCGCTGTGGCCACCACGGAAACCGGCAATGCCGAACTTTCCGCCACACTGCGCAAACACACCGAACCGGGTTTCAATAATCTCACCGCCTTCACGCTGCACGAAGGGAAAGCCACCTTCGCAGGGCTCGGCGCGGATGAACACACAGAGGTAGAAATCGGTTCGGTGACCAAGATGTTCACCGGAGAAATAGCTCACCAGCTTGTAGAAGAAGGAAAAATAGGCCTTGATACCACCGTGGGCGATGTCCTAGACGTTGGCCAAGCACCCATTTCCGAGGTCACAGTACAAGAGTTGCTCAACCACACCTCAGGATTACCCCGGCTAGCACAAGGGAATTTTTTCGCTGATGCAATATCGGCCGTTACTGGTGTTAATCCCTACGCAGGTGAGACCACCCAAGATATCCTCGATGCCGCCACCGAAGCGGATCTTAAAGATCGTGGAACGGAGACTTATTCCAATATGGGGTATGGACTGCTTGGCCACCTCCTGGAAACGGCAGCCGATTCAGACTATGAAGACCTGCTCCAGGAGAGAATCTTCCAACCCGCCGGAATGACGGAGTCCTACCTCATGACCCCAGGATCTGTCCCCGATGATGCCCCACGGGGCCTTACTGCCACCGGCCGGGAGGCCGATCCATGGGAGATGGGAGGCGGCAATGCCGCAGCGGGCGCACTACGATCAACCGCACATGACATGGCAGCTTTCGCCGAGTGGATTATGGATAACGGCGATATGGCCTATGGCTGGCAAAAAAGTGAAGACAACCAAAGCTTCTGGCACGACGGCGGAACGGGTGGCTACTCGACGATGCTCATCATAGATCCCGAAAATAAGCGCGCAGCCTTCGCCAATAATGACACCCCGGCGTGGACTAGTGACCTCGCCCAAGCGCTATTCGATGAGATTTAAGGAATTAAAATGATTACCACCCTAATCTTTGCCGCCATCACAGCATCCGAAATCTGGGGAACGTGGAAAGCGCTCAAGAAACCACCTTCCTCGGGGATGCTTATCACGTCGGCGATTGTCAGCATCGCCATGATCGCCTTCGTTGGTAACGCCGCTCCGTGGTACAGCCTAGTCAATTATGGCTGGTGGTATGTCCTCGTAACCGCTTGCTCCCTACACATGGGCGCCGTCGCCTGGTGTATATACACAGACCGCAGTGAAAAGTCTCCGAAGACAGATAGCCTTGGGCGAGCTGCTTAAAGGTCGCCCGCATCGCGGGTGAGGATCGCGGCGGTCTCGGTTACAGAGTGCAATGAGCTTGCCGATGCCCGAGCCGGAAACACATCAAAGTGGTCCACGAGCAGCTCACGCGGCATGCCAATGCGGTCCAGGTGGCGGGCAAGCGAAATCGCCTCGTCCTGCGCGTTGGTGCCGGAAAGTGGAACGCCGACTCGGCGGCCTTCGGACAGGTGCTCGCCCATCCCATCGAAATGCTCCGGGGTAGATAGACGGTCGCGGTAGCGCGCATCAACGAGGAATGTCTTCACGGCCCCAGCCACCGACCACAGCGGCGGAGCATGGAGATAATCCGCCTCAAACCGCAGGAGGGTCTCGAGTGCCGCCTCATCAGGGACGGCGGGGATCGAATCAAAGTCGGTGGTTCCTGGAATGCGGCCGGCGATGACATCGGCAAGCAGCGGCTCATCCAGTTGCACCACGACCTCGCCGTGGAAGCGGCGTGCGACGTCGGCGGCGTGGGTGCGGATGCCGTGCAGCAGGGCATCGGAAAGCTCTGCAAAGGCACCGGGATCGGTGAGGACGCGGTGGCCATCGGCAAGCTCGATGCTGGCCGCCAGCGACCATGGGCCAAGCGCCTGCACCTTGATGCGAGGGACGGTCTCACCCCAGACCTGCTGCACCTCATCGAGGTCGCGCTCGAGGCGATCCCACGCGCGTCGGGTAAGCAGCTGGGGCCGAGCCGTCATGCGCCAGGAACGGGGCCCGCAGTCAATGGTGATGGCCTCGAGCATGCTGGCGGTGCGCCCTACCGAATCGGAGCCCAGCCCGCGTTCCGGCAGCTGCGGGATGGCGGGGAGCTCGGTCTCGCCAATGATGATGTCCGCTGCCTCCGCCATGGACGTGCCGGGCATGGGGCCGAGTGCGAATCCGGTCATTTACACGGTCTCGCAGATGGTGCCAGAACCGATGACGATATCGCCGAGGTCATCGGGGGAAGGCAGGTACAGCACCGCGGCCTGTCCACGGGCAACGCCGGACAGCGGCTCCTCGAGCTCCAGGCGCATCGAATCCGCGGCGCGGTCCACGTGGGCGATGCACGGCACGACAGAACCGTGCGCGCGAACCTGCACCTCGCACTCAAAGTCGCCGTCCATGCCAGGGTGCAGGTACTTCAGGCGATCGGCACGGATGGCGGTGACCGCTAGGTCCTCGCGCGCGCCGACGGTCACCGTGCCCGATGCAGCATCGATATCGGTGACGTAGCGCGGGCGGCCATCAGCAGCTGGAGCTTTAATGTCCAAGCCCTTGCGCTGGCCGATGGTGTAGTTCCACGCGCCATCATGTTCCTTAAGCTCCGTGCCCTCTTGGTCCACGATCATGCCGGGGCGAAGCCCGATGCGCGATCCCAAGAACTGCTGGGTATTGCCGTCTGGAATGAAGCAGATGTCGTAAGAATCCGGCTTCTTCGCCGTGGAGAAACCGTGCGCCGCAGCCTCTTCGCGGATCTGCGGCTTGGGGGTGTCACCGATGGGGAAAAAGCAGTGCTCCAGCTCCTCGGCAGAAATGACGCCGAGCACATAAGACTGGTCCTTATTCTCATCCTTTGAGCGGCGCATATAACCGTCATCATCAAGCGTGGCGTAGTGTCCGGTCGCAACGGCATCAAAGCCTAGGGCCATGCCCTTTTGCAGCAATGCGCGGAATTTAATCTTCTCATTGCAGCGCAGGCAGGGATTCGGGGTTTCACCGCGAGCATAAGAATCCACGAAGTCCGTGATGACCTCTTCCTTGAATTCCTCCGAAAAGTCCCAGACATAAAACGGAATGCCCAACTTATCGCAAATGCGGCGGGCATCGGCGGAATCCTCCAGCGAGCAGCAGCCGCGGGCCTTTTCACGCGTTTGCTGCGCGTCCTTGTGCAGCGCCAGGTGCACGCCGACGACATCGTGGCCAGCCTCCACCGCGCGGGCGGCGGCGACAGATGAGTCCACGCCGCCAGACATTGCTACCAATACTCGCATTGCATTCCCCTTTTAAATACCTCGACTACAGGCCCGAAAGTGTACTCCCTTGCCCCAACGCAGCTTAAATCGATTCCATTCCCTAAGCTTGAACCCCATGGGTAGAAAGCGAGCCGCGAACAGCTCAAGCATTACCGGCACCTACGAGATCTCCACCGGTACCGCCGAGGTTGTGCCGGATGAATTCCGCGACGGAGCCTATATCCTTAACGTCAATGGCGTTCCTAGCAGCCATATCGTGCTGGGCGAGCCGCAGGAACTCGACTTTGAATACATGCGTTAGATCGCAGCTGCGGTAGAGCAGCTTAATACGGTCTCGCCTAATAAGTTGCGTGTTACCCACCTCGGTGGGGCCGGCTGCTCACTCCCGCGCTACTTCGCCGACCTGTGGCCGGACAGCCGCCATACAGTAGTCGAGCTCGATGCCAAACTGGGCGAATTAGTCCGCGAGCTTTTCGATGTCCCCCGTTCCCCCACCGTCAAAATCCGCCCCGGCGATGCCCGAAAAGAGACCGAAGGTTTTCTGCCCGCTAGCCGCGATATCATTATCCGCGATGTATTCGCTGGGGATAAAACCCCGAAAAGCCTGACTACGGTGGAGTTTTTCCGCGCGGTGAAGTCATCTCTTTCAGCCGGCGGCCTCTACGTGGCCAACTGCGGCGATCACTCGGACCTCCAGCTGGCGAAGCAAGAATTAGCCGGGCTCTCTGAGGTCTTCGACCACCTCGCCGTCATCGCCGACCCACCCATGCTCAAAGGGCGCCGGTATGGAAATATCATCTTGCTGGCCTCAGATACAGAACTGCCAGCTGAGGGCTCGGTCCAAGCCGCTCAGCTGGCAAAGGCACTCTTAGGTGGGGCCGTTCCCGCACACTTTAAGGATGAAAACTGGACCCGTAAATTCTTTGCAGGAGCTACTTCAGCACGCGATTGAGCAAGTCAGCTACTTGATCAGCATCGAAGTCCGGCACATCAGCACCCGCCTTCTTCGCCGCATCCTTAGCTTCTTCGACTTGAGAGCCGGAGACCTCGCCCTTGTCGACGCCATTGACATGGCCAGCGTTTTCTAGCAGCATCGCCAAGTCGCCCACGGTGAAGTCACCAACCGCCATCTTGCCAAGTTGCTTGAGAGGTAGAGCGTCCTCGTCTTCCAAGGTCTTCACAAAATCTGCCAGGCCCTCAGCAGCCTGGGCATCGAGCCCGGCGTCTTTGGCGGCATCGGCAAACTGGGGCATTGCGATGAGACCAGCCGCAAGGGCGAAGATTGCACCAATCAGCGGCGTGCTATCGGAGCTCAGGTCCACACCATCGTCGAGGACGAGGCTATCGAGCGCGCCGCCAATATCGATGTAATTGCCGCCGCTAAAAGACTCTAGCTGCTGCTTCGAGCCATTAAAGAGGTTCATGTCCACGTCGGTAGGAATACCAGCGACCTTGCCCGATCCGGATCGCTGCCAGAAGGACAGGTTCTGCCACCCACCCACTGGATCCGGGGCTTCATCCTGGTATGCCGCCAACCACAGTGGCATATTGGAGAACTTCTGGGAGTTATTCATCTCGCCCATCCAGAAGTACTTGTAGGTATAAATCATTGGGGTGCGGTTGGTCAGGCGTTTGAGCTCGGAGGTAAATTCCTCGATCCAGCTCTCCAGCTGGGAGGCCGACTTGCCTTCGGAGACCTCGATATCAAGCACCGGCGGCAACGTCTGGTTCGGCGCCAACGCAATCTGCGTGGCAAAGTTTGCGGCCTGCGTCTTCGCATCGCCAGCTGGGCGCGCATAGTGGTATGCGCCGGTCTTCAGGCCGTGCACATTGGCGGCTTGAATATCCTTGACGTAGTGCGGGTTAATCCAGTCTCCACCCTCAGTTGCCTTAACAAAGGCGAAGGACTGGCCGTCAGATTTCACCTTATTCCAGTCAATAGGCATGCCACCTGGGTGCTGGTGGGCAGCAATATCGATACCTTTTGGTGCGCTGGTTCCCAATGCTGCCTGTGCGGCAGCGGTCCCGCTTACCGTGACTGCAACTGCAGCGATAACCGCGATGATGCTCTTGCGGAGTGCCCTCATAGTTGTCATGCGCGAGAGTCTAACAATCATTCACACTAACCACATTTGCAACACACGCACCTTGGAGACAAATTTTTCACTCGCGTAGACAATTTCGTTGAAAATGTACCATCTAGAACAGATATTCGCTTTTCGGCTTGCGGGGGTTGAGTGGGTGGCTTATGGTGAAGCTATGGAAATTAGAAACTTAGTGCGAAATTCGGGGGATAATCGCCGTGGAACCCTACTACCTCATCACTGACCCACACGATGACATCGCGGTTAGTGCCACCTGCAATAGAAAGTCCGACTACCGACTCTGGAAGGAAATTAAACCAAGCCTAGAAGACGATTTCGATATCTCGTGCCATATCTTAGCGGGTCGCACCGGCTTAAGCGAGCGGCGCACGAGGGATATCACCATGGCCCTGTACCGCTTAGAAGAGTTGCCGCGCACCCAACTGCTGCAGGAAACCCACTACTTCCTCGACTTCTCTCGGCTTATCACCATCGATGCGGTCTTGAGCAAACTTGGCGAGGTAGACAGCCGCATCCTTCAGCGCATAGACGCAGAATTAGAAAAGTACCTCACTCCCACAAAGCCGGGCCAAAGTTTTCCATCGAACGCTGCCCTGCGTCGAAAGCTCAATGGGCTCATCACGATGGAATCCCCGGACTCTACGGGAGACAAGGAGCCCGAGGAAGAGGACGCGCGAAATGAATCCTATTTCATCTACCCCACCGCGGGCGGACGAGCAGGGTTAAACGTAGAGTTCGACGAAGACGCGCTCATCCTCATTGACGAGGTTGTTCAGCGCACGGCGGAAGAACACGGAATCAGCAAGGCCGATGCCCTAGCCCAGCTGATCCTCGGAACCGTCGAAGATAAATCTCAGGTGCATCTATATATGTACCGCGCCAGCGATATAAAAGCGGCTCCCGGTTTTATCCAGGGCTATGGATGGGTACACCCTGATACCGCAGACCGGCTAACCCCGACTACGACACGGGATATGGACCAGGCGGAAACAAGGGTAAGCCCGGCCTACTCCACGCCGCCGCTCATCGGTGCCTATGTGGAAGGTCGCGATGGTGTGTGCCGCTGGCCTGGATGCAACCGCCCGGCCTACAGGTGCCAGAAGGACCACCGGATCGATTTCTCAGAGGGAGGAAAAACAACGGCGGGAAATTTGGCCTCGTTGTGCCAGCACCATCACAATGTAAAAACGGATAAAAGCGCCTTTTACATCATGGATCCGCACAGCGGAGACATTATCTGGCTCTTCCAAGACGGGCGGTGGGAATACGACGAACCGCAGGGGCCGCTAGCGGCGAAGAATAAGAACTGGGCGCTCACCGTTGCCCAGGCAATCGCCGCGCGGCGCAATGCTGCCAAAGAAAGGGCTGATACCTAAACCGTGCGGGCCCGAGCAACAACATCTGGCAAGTGCGCGAGCATGTAATCCACATCGTCTTCGGAGGTAAGGCGCCCCAAGGTAAACCGGAGGGATCCAATTCCTTCATCCTCGCTGACACCCATTGCAGAAAGCACGTGGGACATGCGGTTGACGCCTGCGCTGCAGGCACTGCCAGTCGATGCCTCAATCTGCAGCGAATCCAGCAGCATGATGAGGCTGTCGCCATCAGTGCCGGGGAAAGAAACGTGTAGGTGCGACGGCAAGCATGGCTCGGTGGAATTCACCACGACGTTGTCAATGGAAGAAAGGATCCGATCCCGCAGCTTGTTCCGGAGTCCAGCGATGCGCTCGCCCTCGGCAGCGCTTTCGGCAATCGACTCTTCCAAGGCAGCGGCGAGCGCCGAGGCGCTGGCGACGTCCACGGTGCCTGGGCGTAGTCCACGCTCTTGGCCGCCGCCATAGGAAATCGGCTGCGGCGCTGGGGTGCGCTTGGCTAATAGCACGCCGATGCCGCGCGGGCCGCCAAACTTGTGGGCGCTGGCGGCGAGCGTTGTGATGCCCAACTCCGCGAAATTGATGGGCAGCTTGCCCGCTACCTGCACAGCATCCACGTGCATGGGAATACCGGATTGTTGCGCGAGGGAGGCAAGCTCCTCGATTGGCTGAATCGCCCCGGTTTCGTTATTGGCCCACATGCAGGTGGCAAGATCGGCAGGCTCCGCGAAGGCGCCCCCATCGCTAATATGCCCGCTGCGGTCCACGGGGAGTAGGTCCACGGTGGCGCCGGCTTGGGCAAGCTTGCCAACGGTATCGCGCACGGCTGGGTGCTCAATATCCGTCGAGATGATGCGGTTGGTGTTTCCCGCCGCATAAAGGCCCTGGATAGCGATGTTATCCGCCTCGGTGCCAGAGGAGGTAAAGACGACCTCGATGGGTTCGCACCCAAGGAGGGAGGCGACTTTCTCGCGGGCATCGTCAAGCACGGAGCGTGCCCTGCGGCCAGAGGCGTACTGGGCGCTGGAGTTAAGCGAGCCGGAGGCGGCAACCCATGCGTCGATGGCGGATTGGCGCATCGGCTGGGTTGCTGCGTAGTCGAAATAGTGCGGCATTACTGGCGTGCCTTCAATTCCTCGGTCAGGGCTGGGGCAATTTCGTGCAGGTCGCCGACAACGCCGAGATCTGCGATCTGGAAGAACGGCTCATCCTGGTCCTGGTTGACCACCACGATGGTGCCGGAGGTCTGCATGCCCGAGGTGTGCTGAATGGCACCGGAAATGCCCAGGCCAATGTAGAGATCTGGCGACACGGTCACGCCAGTCTGGCCCACCTGGTGGGTGGCATCGTAGAAGCCTTCATCGACGGCGTCGCGGGTGGCACCGACGGCGCCACCGAGGGCATCGGCAAGCGGCTCGACGATCTCGGCGAAGTTATCGCCCACGCCGCGGCCGCCGGAGACCACGACCTTGGCTGCGGTGAGCTCGGGACGAGCGGACTTCTCAGCGGGAGTAAAGGAATTAACCTTGACATCCTTCTCGGTTGTCGCAGGCAGCGGCATGGAGGCTGGCTGGGCTTCCACCTGCTGAGGATCCGCCGCAACCGAGCCGGGCTGCAGGGTATAGATCGGGCAGCTGCCGGAAGCCTGCGAGGTGGTCTCGTAGGTGCCACCGAAAATGGTCATGGTTGCAGAGCCATCCGCCTTGATGGAATCCACATTCGCGAGCGCGCCGGAAGCCAGGCGAGCGGACAGGCGGCCCGCAATCTCGTTATTCGTCGGGCTGGCGGCCAGGACGATTGGCGCCGGATTGGCTGCGCCCAGGGCGTGCAAGGCATCTACCTCAGGGGTCACCAGGCGCTGGTCATAATCCTCCGCCGTTGCCTGCACCACCTGGGCGGCGCCGAGGGCGGCTAGCTCGGCATCGAAGGCATCTGCCTGCTTGCCGACGACCACCGCAGACACCGTCCCCAATTCGCGTGCGGCGGTAATGAGCTCACCGGTAACGGGGAGAATGCTGTCTGCATCGTGTTCAACAAGTACGTAAACGTGAGACATTTCTACTCCTAAATCAAGTTCTTTGCGGCTAGGAAGTCAGCAATCTTCTTCGCAGCATCCTGCGGCTGCGGCTCAGAGATAACCTCGCCGGCCGTTCGCGGCGGGCGCTTGGAGGATTCGGTAACGGTCGTGGTGGGCGCAATGGCATCAATGCCCAGGTCCGCCACGCTCAGAGTGGTGATCTCCGCCTTCTTTGCAGCCATGAGCCCCTTGAAGTTGGGGAAGCGCGGCTTATCCGCCTTATCGGTGACGGAAATAATCGCAGGAAGGGCGGCCTCGAGCACCCAGGTTCCGCGGGCGTCCTCGCGGCTACCTTTTACCGCGCCGCCCGAAAGTTCCACCTGTTGCAGCTCGGTCAAGGCGGGCAGCTGGCGGTATTCAGCGAGCAGTCCCGCGAGCGTTCCGGTCGAGGCATCGGAAGCCTCATTGCCCAAGGTGATCAATTGGACATCCTCTAGCGTGTTAATCGCTGCGTTCAGGGTCCACGCGGTAGACAGTGCATCGGCGCCGGCTAGGGCGTCATCGGAAACGAGGACCGCGTCATCTGCACCCATCGCAAGCGCCTTGCGGAGGGCCTCATCTGCTTGTGCGGGGCCCATCGTTAAAGCCACAACACGGTAGTTTTCATCCGGATTTTCATCGCGCAGGCGCAACGCCTGTTCCACGGAGTATTCATTAATCTCATCAATGATGTTGTCCACGGAGGTGCGATCCAGGGTATGGTCATCCTCCAAAGATTTGGTGGACCACGTATCCGGTACATGCTTGACCAGAGCCACAATCGTTGGCATTGGGGGCACTCACCTTTCCGATAGATTTATATTGCGTAATTATCTTCGGACGATAATACTCGGGGTTGGCAAAGCAACGCGATACCCTGTGAGCCAATTCGCGTAATGATGACCGCGAAAGACCGCGATCCTTTCAGCTTCATCTGTTTCCTTAGCTGGTCAGGGTCAACATCGACGCCGCGCACAAGGATTTCTAGGATTCCTGCATCATAGGCCTTTAGTACAGATTTTAGGCGCTTTAGGGGGACCTTTTCTATGAATGGAAATCCCGACGTCCCCTGCGGAATGCGCTCGCCCGTCAGGTACGCAATTCGCGGATCGATCTGCCACAACCCCTCGCGCGCCGCATAGTGCTGCACGAGTCCAGCACGCACCACTGCCCCATCTGGATCAATGAGGTAGGTGCCGATTGCGCCAGCGTCTGGCAGGTTCTGCTCTTCATCCGTGAGGACGTCAACTGACTCCCCCTGAATCATCACTGCCTGCTTGCCCGTTCCGAGGCCTGGTGTGTAGAGGCACGCTTCCTTAACTGCCCCATTGACGCTGCTGACGGTGACCAATCCGTCCCAGTCACTAAAATCAAGGCCGGGTGCGCACTTAATGGCCACGTGTGCGTCCCTGTGCGCGGCGATCAGGTCCGGTAGCGGTGGCAGCAAATCCTCCGGGCGAGAAATCCGCCGCCCCGCCTTCCTACGGGCGGGATCGGCGATAATGACGTCCGCGGTAGAGGTGGTGGTGAGTGCATCTGCTTGAAAGAACGCGTTAGAAGCCAAATTATGCCGGGCCATGGCAAGGCGGGAGGCATCGATATCGGAACCGAAGTAGTCAAGGCTCGATCCATAGCCTTCGGTACCGATGGAACACGTGACATCGTGGACGGTGCGCATTCCCTGGTGCTGCAGGAATTCTGAGCGATAGCGCGCAACCGACAGCGGGGTGGCTTGCTGCGCGGAATCGGCATCCATAAGCCAGGTCTCGGGCAGCTTTCCGCCCCGCCGGGCTGTGAGTAGCTCCATGGCGCAGCGCGCATAATCGCCGTAGGCTGCTTTCAGCTTTTCTAGATCCTTCAGCTGCGAAGCCTTGCTCAGATCCAAGTCCAAGCTAGCCAGTTCGGCGTTGTGCTCGCTTAAGAAACGGACTTCATCGAGGTTAAAACTCATATGCGCTCTGTAGGGGTGGTGGCGAAATATTCCGCATACTGCGGGTCATCGCGGGGCTCGCCGATGACGGGGCGAAGGTCGGACGAGGAGGCATCATCAAGCACCTCTTGGACGGTGGAGTACTTGCATAACCGTTGCATTTGCGCCCATGTAGGAACTACGAGGCGGACGAGTCCGGCCCGCCAGCCCTCTAGGATGAGCTGCGGCGAAAACCATCCGGCATCATCTGCTTCGTGAGTGTCCCCGTCCGGCTCCTGCCCGCTCGGAAGCAGGCCAACGAAGAAAAATGTATCGAACCAATGGTTTTTGCTTTGCCCTACCCACCGGGCCCATGGGAGGAGCATATCGGCATCGACGCGCATCCCGTTATTACTAAGGAACTCGGTAAAGGAGATGGTGTGGCTTTCTAGGAGCCTGCGCTCGCGGTGATACCGGCGCGCATTAGAAATCGTGCCGTCATCCCGGATCGCAAACAAGGTACCGGATTCCTCGAAGAGCTCGCGGGCCGCGGCGAAGACGAGGGCGTGGGCTTTGTACTTGGTCACGCCCATCCGCCGAGCCATAGCCACAACGGACTTTCCAGCCCACAAATCACCGGAATCCCACGAACGCGGTGGGAAATCGCGCGGGTCTACCCCACCGCCAGGGAATACGGCATGGCCCGGGTAGTTACGCATGGTGCTCACGCGTTCTTGGACCCAGACCTCGAGCCCGTCGTGGCCATCGCGAAGCAAGAGCACGGTCGCCGCCATGCGCCCACCGTTAAACCCGGTGGTATCGCTGGCGTCGATCGCATCGAGCCGGTCATGAATCTGGTTGTTCATTAAGATATCCGGCGGGCAAAGTATCGCTGCCCAATACGATCTACCTGAATGGGTTGGTGGAAGGCCTGGGATAGGTTCTCCGAGGTCAGCACGGAGTTAATGAGACCTTTTGCTACCACTTTTCCTTCATCCAGAAGCATCGCGTGGGTAAAGCCGTACGGGATTTCTTCCACGTGGTGGGTAATCATGACGATGGCCGGGGCATCCGGATCCATCGCGAGATCGCCCAAGTATCCCACGAGATCTTCGCGCCCGCCAAGGTCCATGCCAGCAGAAGGCTCATCCAAGATGAGCAGCTCCGGGTTGGACATCAAGGCGCGGGCGAGGATGACGCGCTTCTTCTCACCTTCCGAAAGCGTCGTCCACGTACGGTCCTTTAAGTGGCTAGCGCCAACCTGGGCCAAGATGTCATCGGCGCGGGAAAAGTCCATGTCTTGGTATTCTTCGCGCCACCGGCCCAAGACCGCGTAACCGGCAGAAATGACGAGGTCATAGACCCGCTCATCCGCGGGAATGCGCGATTGCACGGCGGCGGAGGACAGACCAATCAGCGCGCGCAGGTCACGCATATCGGTCTTGCCAATTTGCTCGCCCATCAAAAAGGCCGTGCCCTTGGAGGGAAATTCCTCCGCGGCCGCCATGCGCACCAAGGAGGTCTTTCCGGCGCCATTCGGCCCGATGATGACCCAGCGTTCATCGAGCTCGACCTGCCAGTCCACGGGCCCTACCAAGTGCTTGCCACCGCGGCGAAGCTCCACGCCACGGAAGTCGATGAGCCAGTCTTGATCAGTTGGGGTTACGTCGTTCACGCCTTCCATTGTGACTGATCTATTCACCACCCGCAGTAATTGACACAGCTCCGCCGACTTTAATACAGCGCGCTTGCCAGCTTCGTGCGCGCTTCAAGAACGCGCGGGTCATTACCTGCAAAAAGGCCAAAGAGCTCAAGTAGGCGTTCCCTGAGCTGGGCCTTCTCATCGCCGGCGGTAACCTTCATGGCCTCGATGAGGCGGTCGAAGGCCTTTTCTGGGGCACCTGCGACGACTTCGGCATCGGCGGCACGCATCTGCTTGTCGATGTCCCCCTTATCCCCATCCGCAGCAGCAATCGGGTCCTCGGTTTGGTTTGCCGGATCCAACCGCTTGAGAAGCTTCGTTGTGTCCCGCGCCTGCTTAATCTGCGTATTATCCGGTTCCGCTTCCAAGATGGATTCGTAGACCTTAATCGCGCCGTCGAAATCGCCGGAGTTCAGGAAGGATTCTGCCTCTTGCAGGCGAGGGTCGTCCTCTTCTTCCTCCTCCGCTGCGGCCGGTGCGGGCTCAAGCCCCTTAAGCTGCGGTCCGACGTTTTCTACCAAGCTATCCAGCCACTGCTTAAGGGCCTCCTTCGGTTGGGCTCCCTCGAAATTGGTCAGCGGTTGGCCTGCGCCAATGGCTACCACGGTAGGCAGGTTCTTCACGCCGAAGGCCTGCGCGACCTGTGGAGTGGCGTCCGCATCCACGTAGCCTACGAGGAAGCTAAGGTTTCCCGCCGCGGCTAATTCCTGCAGGTCCTGCTTCAGCTGGTCGGACTGGGTAGAGCGCGAGGTGCCAATGAGGACGACTACTGGAACCTCGGTGGAGCGGCGCACCACCTCGGTCTCGAAATTCGCCTCGGTGACGGTAAAAAATGGCTGGACTCCGTTAGACTGTGGCTGCTCTTGCGCCTGCTGGCGGGCTTCCGCACGCGCCTTGACCTGGCTGAGATCGAGGGCACCGCCTACATAAGCATTATTCGCAGAAGTCATTAATCCTCCTTAGCTAAACGACGATTCACGGCGTCTACTTTATCTGTCAATTGATTCGTCACGCCTTCGCGGATATCGGCCTTAATAACCAATGAGGTGCGCGGTGATACCGCACGCACGGCTTCGGTGGCTTTCTTAATAGTGCCGAAAACCTCGTCCCACTCGCCTTCTACAAGGGTAAACATGGCGTTGGTTTCATTGGGCAGGCCGGATTCCCGCACCACGCGGACCGCCTCCGCCACGGCATCAGCCATCTCGCCGGAGTCATTATCCACCACTGCGGGTGCTACTGAAAATGCAACAATCATGCCCGCAAGTCTACCTTCGCTCCCAGCAATGCCGGTGCCAATGGCGGCGGTCATCGCCCTGCCTGCCGGTATCGCGCGGCCAGGCGACGATGTGGGCAACCCCAGGCGGAATATTTTGGTTACACCCCGGGCAAAGATAGAACTTCTGCGCCCGCGCGGACCCGATGTGCCGCATGATATACGGCTCCCCGTGCGTCCAGCTGGGGCCCTCGACCGTCTGCGAGCCAAAGAAGGTGGAGCCGTCCTTGGGCAGTGGCCGGAATTCCTGTGGTTTTCGCCTATTTCGCCGTGGCATTAAAACAACCGCAATTCTTTCGACTCGAGTCCGCGCAGCTCCTGGTAATCCAAAACCACGCAGCGGATGCCGCGGTCTTCGGCAAGCGTTCGGGCCTGTGGTTTGATCTCTTGCGCCGCAAAGATGCCGGATACAGGCGCGATTAATTCATCGCGGTTCAATAGCTCAAGGTAGCGGGTTAATTGTTCTACTCCGTCGATGCCACCGCGGCGCTTGACCTCCACGGCAACGTTCCGGTTATCGGCATCTTTAGCCATAATGTCTACTGGGCCAATAGCCGTGGGATACTCGCGGCGCACGAGGGTGAAATTGGAGCCCAGGGTGTCGATCTTTTCGGCCAAAAGCTCCTGTAGGTGCGCCTCCACGCCGTCCTTTACCAGGCCTGGGTCTTCGCCCATCTCGTAGGAGATATCCTCGTGGATTTCCGCAATTGTAATGCGCAATTGCTCGCCCTTCGGATTTTCAACTAGCCACAACACCTCGCCGGTGTCATTGCCATCCACGTCCTCGATGACGGATTCACTCACCGTACACGGCGGCGTCATCCAATTGAGGGGCTTATACGCGCGGTCATCGGCATGCACCGATACCGAGCCATCTGCTTTGACGATGAGCAGGCGGTCCGCCAAGGGCAGGTGGGCGTCGAGCCGTCCCACGTAATCAACTGAACAACGGGCGATTACTAAGCGCATGGGTACTACCCTAGCCTGTTGCTATTGGCGCTTGGACTGCCGGGTGGCGCGTTCCCGCAACTGCTTGTAATCAAAGCGCTGTGGCCGCTTAGACGGCGCCGCCTCTACCCAGGCCTCGAAGGCCATGATTCCGCGGGCATCGGAAGCCAGCTCATATTCCGCGTCCCCGGTGCTAAAGTGCACCACCTCGGTGGCATCAGACATAAAAGAAGCCTCGTCATCATCCAAAGAACGAGAGTTCAAAATGGTGATGTCGAGGCGGTTAAACCACAGGTTATAGCGCGGGAATACGGAGCGCAGTTTGAAGTATTCAACAACTTCTCCGGTATAGCGCAGCACGCCATGGCGCCAAGAAAAGCTATCCTTTGCCGGCATTGAGCGCAACAACACCGCGGTTCCGCGCGAGCGCAGAGTAAAAAATCGCAGGGCTGCCAGCAAGACCACCAGCAGTACCACCAACGCTAAGGCCCACAGGACCACCGAGATAACCGTTGAATTCATGGGCTCCACACGCCATCCTTGGTTAGTGAAAGAACAATTATTTGGATTGTAGCGCCTGATTCCGCCTCCGCGCCAATAAGAAAAGGCAAAGAAAACGTGAAAAAGCGCACCGGATAAATTCCAGTGCGCTTTTCTGAGAGCAGGAAGGGCGGCTATTGCTGCCCTCTCCTACCAATCCAAGGTTTATTCAGCCTTTGCTGCGCGGCGAAGTGCACGCAATGCAGCCTCACCGCGGGACTTGGTGAGCTCATGAGCCGAAGAGGAATCCTCTTCCGCCTGGGCCTCATCCACCTCATCGGACCAGATGGCCCAATCAGCGAGGACGGTAATCTTGTCCTGGGTAACGGAGAGGAAGCCACCCTGGACGGCGGCAACGCGCCGCGCGCCATCAACTGGGTGGATGGTCACTACGCCATTGTCGATCAACTGACCGATCACAGGCTCGTGACCGGGAAGCACGCCGATCTCACCCTCGGTGGTCTCAGCCGTCACTATGGAGGCCTGACCAGACCACAATGAGCGCTCGACGGAAACCAATTCGGCGGTGATGTCAGCCATGTGCCTCTCCCTACTTCTCGTTCAACTTCTTGTATGCAGCTTCGACGTCGTCCAAGCCACCCAAGCCGTTGAAGGCCTGCTCTGGGTAGTGGTCAAACTCACCGTTGCAGATGCGCTCGAAGGCATCGATGGTATCCTGCAGCGGCACGTAGGAACCCTCCAGGCCGGTGAACTTCTGCGCGACGAAGAAGTTCTGGCCCAAGAAGCGCTCGATGCGGCGGGCACGCTGCACGGTCACCTTGTCTTCTTCAGACAGCTCGTCCATACCAAGGATGGCGATGATGTCCTGCAGTTCCTTGTTCTTCTGCAGAATACCGATGACGCGCTGTGCTACCTCGTAGTGCTTCTCGCCCACAATGCCTGGCTCGAGGATACGAGAGGTAGAGGTCAGCGGGTTCACTGCTGGGTAAATACCCTTGGAAGCAATGGCACGGTCCAGCTCGGTCGTCGCATCCAAGTGGGCGAAGGTCGTGGCTGGGGCCGGGTCAGTGTAGTCATCGGCAGGCACGTAAACGGCCTGCAGAGAGGTAATGGAACGACCCTTGGTGGAGGTAATGCGCTCCTGCAACACACCCATCTCATCAGCCAAGGTTGGCTGGTAACCCACGGCGGAAGGCATACGCCCCAGCAGGGTGGATACCTCGGAGCCGGCCTGGGTGAAACGGAAGATGTTGTCAATGAACAGCAGCACGTCCTGGTTTTGCACATCGCGGAAGTACTCCGCCATGGTCAGGCCGGACAGGGCCACGCGCATACGAACTCCTGGTGGCTCGTCCATCTGGCCGAAGACAAGTGCGGTATCTTGCAGAACGCCCATCTCTTCCATTTCCAGGAAGAGGTCGGTGCCCTCACGGGTGCGCTCGCCGACGCCGGCGAAGACCGACGTACCGGAGAACTCGCGGGCAATACGGGTAATCATTTCCTGAATCAGGACGGTCTTACCCACACCTGCACCACCGAAGAGGCCAATCTTGCCGCCCTTAACGTAAGGGGTCAGCAGGTCGATGACCTTAATGCCGGTCTCGAGGATCTCGGTCTTGCCCTCGAGCTGGTCGAACGCTGGTGGCTCGCGGTGGATGCCCCACTGCTCGCCATCGCGGCCGAGGCCCGGCTCGTCGAGGCAGTCACCGAGGGCGTTAAAGACGTGGCCCTTGACGACGTCGCCGACGGGAACGGAGATAGGCTCTCCGGAGTCGACTACCTCGGCGCCACGGACAAGGCCATCGGTAGGTGCCATGGACACGGTACGAACGAGGTTGTCACCGAGGTGCTGCGCGACCTCGAGGGTGACGGTCTTTGCCACAGCTTCGAGCTTAATCTCGACGTGGAGTGCGTTGTACAGGGCCGGAAGTGCCTCGCGTGGGAATTCCACGTCCACCACCGGACCGATGACGCGCACGACACGACCGGCGACTGCCGAAGACTGTGCATTCTGCTCTTGCAGAGCTGTAGTCATAATCTAGTCACTTTCTGCGCTGTCAGATAGCGCGCCAGCGCCACCGACGATCTCTGAAATTTCCTGGGTAATCTGCGCCTGACGGGCCTGGTTGGCCACGCGAGACAGGTCATTGACCATCTCGGTTGCATTGTCAGTAGCAGATTTCATAGCTGTACGGCGTGCAGCGGACTCGGAAGCCGAAGCCTCCAAGAACATAGCAAACAGGATACGCGAGACGTACTGCGGAAGCAGCGCTTCCATCAGGGTATCCGCGTCCGGTTCGAACTCGAAGTCCGCGGAAATGTTTTCCGTCGGCTCCGGATCCTCCAGTGCGGAGTCACCCATCTCGTACTCCTCGCCCTGCACTACCGGCTCAACAGGCAAAAGCTGCTGCGCACGCGCGGTTTGAGTCAACATGGACTCAAACTCGGTGTAGACCACGTGCACCTGGTCGAAGCCGGTAACACCTGCGCCTTCACCTTCCGCGTGCAAGCCCTCGCGGCCCTTGGTAGTGCCCTTCGAACCAGCAACGAAGCCATCGATCATGTGGCGACGCACATCGTGGGTGCCCTCCCAGGTTGGATCCTGAGAGAAACCATCCCAGCTGCCCGCTACCTCTTCCTCGCGGAAGTTGTAGTGGCTGATGCCCTTGCTGCCGGTGACGTAGCGAACTACCTCGTAGCCTTTGCTTTCGAGGAGGGCCTTGAGCTGGGCTGCCTTCTTGAAGACGTTGTTGTTGTAGCCACCGCACATGCCTCGATCAGAGGTGATTACGAGAATCGCGGCGACGTTGCCGTCTTCACGCTCGCGCAGCATAGGGTGCTCTAACGTCGACGCTGCAGCCAACCTGTTCATAACATTGGTCAGCTCAGTCGCGTACGGCTGAGAGGCTTCCACCCGAGCCTGCGCTTTGGTAATGCGCGAGGTAGCAATGAGCTCCTGGGCTTTAGTGATCTTCTTAGTCGAGTTCACGGACCGGATGCGGTCGCGCAATTCGCGAAGATTAGCCATCGTTTCTCCTCCCTTCTTTCATATAGACGGTTAATTGCGAGAGCTGAACTCTACTTAGCCGTCTTCCGGGAGACGTTGAGCTCGGTGCTTTTCACGTCATTTTCGTCCAAAGGATCTACAGGCTCTTCGGTGCCCAAGTTGTGGCCCTCGGAGGTGCGGAACGTAGGAGCGAACTCCTTGGCTGCAGCCTCGAGTGCTTCCTTGGACTCATCGCTCAGCGCCTTGCCGCCGGCGATCTGCTCAAAGACCTCCGGAGTATTGGCGTTGAGGTACTCGTGCACCTCGGCCTCGAAGCGGCGAACGTCTTCGACGGGAACGACGTCGAAGATGCCTGCCTCGGCGAGGTAGATGGATACCATCTGGTATTCCACCGGCTGCGGCGAGGACTCGGACTGCTTCAGCAGCTCGACCAAGCGGGAGCCGCGCTCCAGCTGTGCCTTGGAGGCAGCGTCCAGGTCGGATGCGAAGGCAGCGAATGCCTGCAGGTCGCGGTATGCAGCAAGGTCAAGACGGAGGTTACCGGCAACCTTCTTCATACCCTTGGTCTGTGCCGCACCACCAACACGGGAGACGGACACACCGACGTTAATAGCCGGGCGCACACCCTGGTTGAACAGGTCGGACTCCAAGAAGACCTGACCGTCAGTAATGGAAATGACGTTGGTCGGAATGAAGGCACTGACGTCGTTCGCCTTCGTTTCGATGATGGGCAGTGCGGTCATAGAGCCGGCACCCATGTCATCGGAAAGCTTGGCAGCGCGCTCCAGCAAACGGGAGTGCAGGTAGAAGACGTCACCTGGGTAGGCCTCACGTCCCGGCGGGCGGCGCAGCAACAGCGAAATTGCGCGATAAGCCTCAGCCTGCTTGGTCAAGTCATCGTAGATGACCAGGACGTGGTTGCCCTGGTACATCCACTGCTGACCCAATGCAGCGCCGGAGAATGGTGCCAGCCACTTGTAGCCGGCGGAATCAGAAGCCGGGGCCGCCACGATGGTGGTGTAATCCAGCGCGCCATGCTCCTCAAGAGTGCGGCGCACGCTGGCGATGGTCGAGCCCTTCTGGCCGATGGCGACGTAAATACAACGGACCTGCTTGTCCTTGTCGCCGGACTCCCAGTTGGCCTTCTGGTTCAAAATGGTATCGATGGTAACCGCAGTCTTACCGGTCTTACGGTCACCAATGATCAGCTGACGCTGACCACGGCCGATCGGGGTCATCGCATCGATAGCCTTGATGCCGGTCTGCATTGGCTCTTCAACCGGCTGGCGCTGCAGCACCGAAGGTGCCTGCAACTCGAGGACGCGCTCCTCTTCGCTTTCGATTGGGCCCAAGCCGTCAATGGGCTGGCCCAGTGGGTTAATAACGCGGCCGAGGAAGTCCTCGCCCACGGGGATGGAAAGGACCTCTCCGGTCCTCTTAACCTCGTCGCCCTCCTTGAGGGACTCGTAGTTACCCAGGACCACGACACCGATGGAGTTGGTGTCAAGGTTCTGTGCGACGCCAATTACGCCGCCGGGGAACTCGAGCAGCTCATTCGCCATAACGGATGGCAGGCCAGAAACCTGCGCAATACCGTCAGCTGCCGAAATGACCACGCCGACCTCCTCACGGGAGGCCTCCGCGGAGTAGCTCGAGGTGTAGTTCGCAATCGCACTACGGATCTCGTCGGAGGAGATCGTCAGCTCCGCCATGTTCTTCCTGCTCTCGGTAGTATCTTCCAGCACTTACTTAAATCGTTTCTGTCGTTTCGGCTACACCATCTGGGCACGGAAGCGGGCAATCTTGCCTGCCGTCGAGCCGTCAATGATTTCATCGCCGACGCGGATGCGCATGCCACCGAGGAGGCTGGTGTCAACCTCAGAGTGAATGGACATCGCACGACCATAAATTTTGCCCAGCTTCTCAGCGAGTACTGCCTGCTGGCCTTCATTCAATTCACCCGCAGCGACAACGCGCGCGATGGTGCGATCCTGCAGGGCTGCTGCAGTATCGGCCAATCCGGCTACGTCATCAATCGGGTTCTGCTCTGGGCGGCTGATGGCCTGCAGCGCGAGCGCCTCAGTAAACATCGTCACCTTGCCGTAGAGCACGTTTGCCAGCAATCCGCGCTTGCGTGCGGATTCAGCAGTTCGATCGGAAAGCAGCTGGGTAAGCTCGCCCTCGCGGTCCAGAATCTGGGCCAAGCGGAAAAGCTCGTCTTCGACCTGGCCCAATTGGCCCTGCGCCTCGGCTGCGCGCAGCAATGCGCGGCGGCCCAAGGATACAAGCCCGTTGACGAAGTCCTTCGGCGAAGACCATTGGTTCGCCGCAGCTTCCTGCAGGATGCTCAGTGCACCGGCAGAAATCTTGGAGCCAAAGAGATTCTCGGCCAAGGACTTGCGTGCTTCAGCCGGGGCTGCAACGTCGATGAAGGACACGCGCAATTCGCGGTCCCCATCCAAAACGTCGGCGACCTCAAAGATATCCAGGCCCGCTTGGACTGCACTAGCGACGTTCTTATCGCCAGCGAGGATTTCATCCACACGGGATTGTGAGTTCGCGAGTGCTTCGCGGCTAGCTGCCTTCATAGTTGCCTACTTTCCGGCCGGTGCCACAGAGTCGAGCTCGGACAAAAAGCCATCGATGGTAGAGGACTTCTTGGAGGCGTCAGAAAGCTCGCCGCCCAGAATCTTTTCTGCCAAGTTGATGGAGTTCTGTCCCATTTCGGAACGCAGCTCAGTAACAACCTGCGCACGAGAAGCTTCCAACTGCTTTTCGCCATTGGCGACGATGCGGCGGGATTCCTCTTCCGCTTGGCTCTTCGCGTCAGCCTCGATCTGCTTGCCGCGCTCGCGCGCCTGCTCGCGGATCTCGGCTGCCTCTGCGCGGGCATCAGCCAGCTGAGCATTGTACTTTTCTAGAGCAGCCTTGGCCTCGGCCTGCTGGGCCTCAGCGCGCTTCATGCCGCCCTCAATCCGGTCTTCACGCTCTTCGAGCAACTTGGTGTAACGAGGAAGCACGAACTTCCAGAACAACCAGAGAATTACGATGAAGCACAGCAAAGACCAGAAAATGTCATAGTTCTTGGGCAGAAGAACGGAGAAGCTACCCGAACCTGGGTTCTCCTCGCCCTCTGCTGCAAGCATATAAACGACGTTATTCATAGGTCTCCCGTCTTAAAAGTTTCGGTTTGGAAAACTCGTACTTTTAGAACAGGAAGCCGGCAACCAGGCCGATAAGGGCCAGGGCCTCGGTGAAGGCGATACCCAGGAACATGGTGGTACGCAGCTGGCCGGCCATCTCCGGCTGGCGAGCCATAGCCTCAACGGTCTTGCCGGCAACGATGCCGATACCGATACCTGGGCCGATAGCAGCCAGGCCGTAGCCGATGGTGCCGAAGCCTTCGAACGTCGTAGCAGCATCCTGTGCCAGAATGATTTCGTTCATGGTGAAAGTCGTTCCCTTTCGTAAAAATCTTCAGTCCGAACCGGACCGAATGTCAGTGTTGTGTAATTAGGTGGATTACTCGGTCGCGCTCGTCGACCTCGTCCTTAGTGCGAATCAGCGTGCAAGGACAACTCGATGTACACCGCCGTCAACAAAGCGAAGATGTACGCCTGCAAGAAGATAACCAGAATCTCGAACAGGCTCATAGCCAAGCCCAAGACCACGGTTAGCCCAGACAGGACGGTCCAACCATTTAGCTGCCAGAAGAAGAAGTTCGTAGCAGAGAAGAGAAGAACCAGGATGATGTGTCCAGCAAGGAAGTTCGCCATGAGACGAATTGCAAGGGTAACCGGTCGCAGAATGAACGTAGAGAAGAACTCAATCGGTACCACCAAGAGGTGCAATGCCGGTGGCAAGTTCGGAATCACTACGGAGGAGCGAATGAACTTACCAAAGCCGTAACGCTTGGCGCCGGCGTAAATCATGACGATGTACGAAACGGCTGCCAACACAATTGGCATACCAATACGACCGTTGGGCGAGACGTTAAGTCCCGGAATAACGGTCGCGACGTTCATAAACAGAACCGCGAAGAAGATGCTAGCGATAATTGGCAGGAATCGCTTTCCCTCCTTCTTACCCAAAATGTCCTCGGCGATGTGGACGCGGACGAAGTCGACCGCGTTCTCGCCCACATTCTGAATGCCAGAAGGAACCAACTTAGGGTTCTTAAAGGCAGCCCAGAAAAGGATCACCACAATTAGCGTCATCAAAATGCGAATCAGCATCAGGCGATCAAGCGCGAACCATCCGTCGGCGAAGTCACCGAAAAACAGATGGTCGGCATCAATTTGCCCCGGGAAGAATTCTTCACCTAGATCGGGCGTATGGAAGTGCCCTTTCATAGCCAATGTTGTAACGCTCAGCGTTCTCTCCCGTGTTCGGGCCACACAGCCAATAGCTGGCTTCTGTGGTGCGATGGACGTCTCAAACTCTCTGCCTTGAACACGGACTCCGTCGCACATCAGCGTGAACAAGACAGGGATTTACCGTGCAGGATAAAAGCGCAACACTTAACCCCGCGGTAACCCGAAGCAAATCGTATCAGCTGGATCGACAGTTTTCGCACGTGGGGGCCCCATAAGCCACACCCGATACCGCCATATCCGTCTTTTGGCAGACAAAACCGCGCTATTCCTGCCTAATTCACAAACGTGCATTTGATCACACCCCCAAGCCAACACACCTCCTCGGGGGTGGCGGCCTGCCATTAATGCCAGCATGCAGGCATAAAAAGGCCGCCGCGCACCACCCCAGTGCGCGACGGCTAAGCCCTAATGTGGGCGCGGGTTAGGACACGTAGGTGACCCGAGAGGTAACCACGGCCCAGACTTCGGAGCCTAAGGTAACGATGAGTGCGACGACGACAGTAAGAAAAAGCGCCCAGGTGTCATAGAAATCCATGTCCCGGATAATGGCCAGCACGCCGATAAGCACGATCAGCTTGATAAGCCAGCCGCCCAATACCACCGCGATGGTGGTTGAGGGCGTCGAGTTCGCGGTAAAAAGGACCGATAAAGCGGTAAACAAGACAAAGCCGCCGCCGAGGGCAGCGCCGACGATAACGCCCCAGAGCCCGGCGACACCTTGTGCCCCGCCCCAGACGGCGAGGGAAATGATGGTAAAGATGCCGAGGGCGGTAGCCCCCTTCTTTACGGCGCGCTGCAGCGGCACGCGCGGGTCATCGAAATTAACATTTTCCGTTGTGTCACTCACGGACATTCACCCTACATCACGCGCTCGGAGAGTCATGCAATACGCAATCATCCGATGACCGGAGGCCAATCTTGCCCTGCCGCAGTGGGATCAAGGTCGCACCAAAGGCAACCAATAATGCCGTGATGGACAGGCCGATCGCTACTGGAGCCGGCACGATGGAAAAAGACACCGCACCGAAGGCCACCGCGGATACCCAGAGGTACAACACGAGCACAGTGCGCCGGTGCGTATGCCCCAACGACAACAAGCGATGGTGGATATGCGCCTTATCCGCAGAAAATGGCGAACGGCCCTGAGACAGGCGACGAATAACCGCCCAGACAAGGTCTAGGACTGGAATAAACACCGCTGCGATCACCACGAGGATGGGTGACATAAGCGCCACCATGTCCACGGTGCCGTAGAGCGACATATTGATCTTGCCCGAGGCCGAAGTAGAAGCCGCGGCGAGCAAGAGCCCGATGAGCATGGAGCCGGAATCGCCCATAAAGATTCGCGAGGGTTCAAAGTTATGGGGCAAAAAGCCCGCACACATCCCCACCAACGCAGCGCTGATGATAGCGGGTGGATACGCCGATACCGCCCCGCCCTGGTCATGCAGAACGGTGAGCGAAAAGACCAAGATGGCGCCACCGGCGATAAGCCCAAGTCCTGCTGCGAGGCCATCGAGGCCGTCGACGAAGTTGATGGCATTGATAAGGAGCACGGTGAAAAACGCGGTAAGCAGGGTGCTTTGAATCTGGTCGAGCACTACCGTGGTCCCGCCACCGAAGGGGATGAAAAGCAACGTCCACGTCAGGCCCAGGCCACTCATGAGCGCGGCGGCAAAGAGCTGCCCAAAAAGCTTGATGAGGGCGCCGAGCTCTAGGTAGTCATCGGCAACGCCAACAAGCACGATGGCCAGCGCCGCCCACATCACCGCGCTCATTTCCGGGGTGACGGGCATGAACCCGCGAGTCAAGGCTGGAAGCTGGGCTGCGAGGAATATCGCCGCGCCGAAGCCGGTAAACATGGCGAGCCCGCCCATGCGGGGCGTGGGCTGAGAGTGGGAATCGCGCAGGCGAATTTCTGCCACCCGGCCTGTGCGGACCAAAAAGGATCGCACCACGCCGGTGGTCAGGTAGGTAAATGTCGCTGCAACGAGGATGACCAAGGCCAACTCGCGCAGCGGTACGCCAGTGCCGCTCACGCGAAATGCTCCTTCTATCCTTGGGGCCGGGTGCGCAACGAGTCAGCCGAGACGCCGAGGACCTCACCGATCTCCTCTGCGGATAATGCACCCTCCCGCAGCAGGTATGGATGGTCACCGGCGAGGTCAATGATGGTCGAGGGCTTGCCGATGTCCGTTTCTCCCCCGTCCAAATACACGGTGACGGCCTTGCCCAGTTGAGCCTTGGCCATTTGCGCGGTCGTCGGCGGTTGGTGTCCAGAAATATTGGCAGAAGAGACCGCCATCGGCCCCACCTCGCGCAAAAGCTCGATGGCAATCGGGTGAAGGGGCATCCGCAGCATGACGGTACCGCGGGTATCACCTAAGTTCCACGGCAGG
The DNA here is from genome assembly GCF_046717465.1 of Corynebacterium limaceinasi. NCBI lineage: Bacteria > Bacillati > Actinomycetota > Actinomycetes > Mycobacteriales > Corynebacteriaceae > Corynebacterium > Corynebacterium limaceinasi. The sequence goes on along the minus strand of NZ_CP177100.1, from coordinate 1,099,432 downwards.
GACGGGGCCTGCGGCACGACGATGGATAGTCCGCCTGGCCAAAAGGCTTCAACGAGGTCACGGGTGGAATCGGGATACGAGGCGACGAGGCCGCGAACGGTGTTCCAGGAGCCGACGAGCACGGGAACCGGCATATCCGGCCCACGCTGCTTAGTGGCAAGTAGATTGGCTACCGCGTCATTATCGAAGGCATCGCAGCCCAAACCGTACAGCGTATCGGTGGGCATGACCACGAGCCGCCCAGACTTGGCGGCCTTGGTGGCGATGCTCACGCCTTCCTCACGCTCGGTGTCATCGGCGCAATTATAAATTTTTCCTTGCATCAATTATCCCCTTCTTGCCCGACGGTGATGCCTTAGTCTACCGCGCGCTGTGCGGTAATAAAGCGCGGCGTGCCTGTTAAGTCCTTAAGCGGAGCGATATGGGAAAAGCCGCCGTGGTCACCCACCGCATCGCGCACGGCATCGCCAGTCGTATCGTCGTGTTCAATCGCCATGACCCCACCGGGCCGCAATAGCCTGGCGATGGTGGGAATCAACCCGCGGATTACTCCCATGCCGTCATCGCCGCCGAAGACGGCCACGTGCGGATCGTGATATACCTCCGGTTGCAGGTTCGGATCTTCCGGAACGTATGGCGGGTTGCTCACCACGAGATCGACCGTGCCATCCCAGTCCGCCAGAGTCTGGCTGTCGGTCGCGTCCGCCTGCACCACCTCTATCCCGGTGCCGAGAGTATTGGCGCGGGTGAACTCGAGGGCGGCATCGGAAAGCTCTACTGCCTTAACCTCCGCCTGTGGTACGTAATGCTGCAGGTAGAGCGCCAGCGCGCCCGAGCCCGAGCACAAATCCACCATGCGCGGGCCGGGGGCGTGGTGGACCGCCCAGTCCGCCATCACCTCCGTTTCCGGGCGCGGGATGAATACGCCTGGGCCCACCTTCAATTCCAAGGGCCCAAACCACGCCGTACCCAGCACGTATTGCAGCGGCTCGCGCTGTTCCCGCCTGCGCAATAGCGCCTGGAAGGCTATGTCAAAGCCGGGCATGGGCGGCTCATGCAGCGGAATATCCAAATGCCCACAGTGAATGAGGTGGGAGATGAGGATCCGCGTATCCCACTCGGGGCTTCCTACTCCAGCAACGCGAAGGCGCTGCACCCCATGGCGCAGCGCCTCACCGTACGATTTCATCGACCGCGATTACCCCTCGGCCTCAAGGCGCTCGGCGCGCTCTTGGTCCTGCAGGGCCTTGATGAGATCCTGCATATCGCCGTTCAACACGGAATCCAGGTTATTGGCCTTGTAGCCAATGCGGTGATCCGTGATGCGGTTTTCGGGCCAGTTGTAGGTGCGCACGCGCTCGGAGCGGTCCATGGTGCGCACCTGGGAGGCGCGCTGCTCGCCAGCCTCGGCCTCGCGGGCCTCGCGTTCCATCTGGTCCAGGCGGGCCTGCAGCACCTGCAGGGCGCGGGCCTTGTTCTGGATCTGCGAACGTTCCTTCTGGCAGGTAACGATGAGCCCCGTGGGCAGGTGGGTAATGCGCACCGCGGAGTCGGTGGTGTTCACACCCTGACCACCCTTACCGGAGGAGCGGTACACATCGACGCGGATATCCTTGTCATCGATATTGACCGATTCCACCTCTTCCGGCTCTGGGTACACCAGCACGCCAGCGGCAGAAGTCTGAATGCGGCCCTGCGATTCCGTGACCGGCACGCGCTGCACGCGGTGCACGCCGCCTTCAAACTTGAAGACGGACCACGCGCCATCGCGCGTCGGAGACTTAGCGCGGAAGGAAATGGTCATGTCCTTCACGCCGCCCAAATCGGACTCGTTAAGGCCCAAGACCTCCCACTTAAAGTCGATCTTATCGGCAAAACGCTCATACATGCGGGCCAAGTCGCCGGCAAAGAGCGCGGCCTCTTCACCGCCGGCGCCGGCCTTGATCTCCATGATGATGTCTTCCGAGTCCTGCTCATCGCGCGGGGCGAGCAGGTCTGCCAGCTTTTCTTCCAGCTCTTCCACGGACGCTGCTAGGCGGTCCGCTTCTTCCTGGAAGTCGTGGTCTTCATAAGCCATCTCCTTGGCGTCCGCGAGATCCTCGCGCGCCTGGGTCAGCTCCTCGTTGACCTTGATGATGGGGCGCAGCTCCGCGTACCGCTTGGATAGCTTGCGAAAAGCCTGCTGATCGCCGGCGATTTCTGGGTCACCCATCTGCATTTCAATACCCTGGTATTCCGACACAATGTCATCAACCATGGAAACTTGATTAGACATAGTCTTCCTCGTCCTTATCCGCAGCCATTGGTGCAGAAGAAGCCACCTGCATGAGGAACTCGCCATTCGAGCGGGTCTTCTTAAGCTGCTTGATCAACAGGTCAATTGCCTGGTGGGAATCCAGGGCCGACAGGATGCGGCGCAGTTTGGTCATAATGCGCGCCTCCTCAGGCACCAGCAGGAGCTCGTCCTTGCGGGTACCAGAGGGGTTGACATCCACCGCCGGGAATACGCGGCGTTCCGAGATCCCGCGGTCCAGCTTCAGCTCTGCGTTGCCCGTACCCTTGAATTCCTCGAAGATGACGGTATCGCCAGTAGAACCGGTCTCCACCATCGCGGTGGCGATGATGGTCAGCGAACCGCCCTCTTCGATATTGCGGGCAGCGCCCAAGAAGCGCTTTGGCGGGTAGAGCGCATTGGAGTCCACACCACCGGACAGGATGCGGCCCGATGCCGGGGAGGAGTTGTTGTAGGCGCGGCCCAGGCGAGTAATGGAATCCAGCAGCACCACGACGTCCTTGCCCTGCTCCACCAAGCGCTTGGCGCGCTCGATGGCCAGCTCGGAGACGGAGGTGTGCTCTGAGGGCGGGCGGTCAAAGGTGGAAGAAATGACCTCGCCCTTCACCGAGCGCTGCATATCCGTGACCTCTTCGGGGCGCTCATCCACCAGCACGACCATGAGGTAGCACTCGGGGTTATTGGTGGCAATCGCATTCGCGATATTTTGCAAAATCGTGGTCTTACCGGCCTTCGGCGGCGAGACGATGAGCGCGCGCTGGCCCTTACCAATCGGCATGATCAGGTCGATGACGCGGGTGGTCAGGATCTTCGGATCCGTTTCCAAGCGCAGTCGCTGGTTGGGATACAGCGGTGTCAGCTTATTAAAGTGCGGGCGCTGCTTAGCCTCTTCAGGATCGATCCCATTGACGGTATCGACCTGCACCAACTGGTTGTACTTGCGGCGGTTGCGGCCATTGCCGTGGGTGTGGGTAGGCCCAGCCACCTTGACCTGACCGGTAATAGCATCACCAGAGCGCAAGCCCAGCCGGCGCACGATGTTTTTATTAACAAAGACATCCGCGTCGCCCGCGCGGTACCCAGTGGTGCGCAGGAAGGCGACGTTATTGTCTACGACATCCAAGATGCCGCCGACTGCCTGTAGCTCATCGCCCTCGCGCACCTGCAGGTCATTGCCGCCGCCGTGGTTATCATTATTGCCCCGGCCACCCCGGCGGTTCCGGCGGTTGCGGCGGCCACGGCGGTTGCCGCGGTCAAAATTATTATCGTCATTGCGATTATTACGGTGATTATTATCGCCGTTCTTCTCGCCCTGCTTGTCTCTCTGGTTATCGGAGCCATCCTGGGAGTCATCGCGGCGATCCTGGTGACGATTCTGGTTCTGTCCCTCGCCCCGGTTGTTGTCACTCCGGTTATTCTCGCCGCGGTTATTATCGTCCTGCTCTTGACGCTCCTGGCGGCGGGCGCGGTTGCGGCGGGCACGACGGGCCTGCGACCGCGATTCATAGCGTTGGTCGTCGCCGTTGTCCTTGCGGTCTTTGTCGCGATTGTCCTGCTGGTCGCTGGACTTGCCGTTATCGCTCTCGCCGCGATCGTCTTTCTTAGACGGCTTATCTTTCTGCTTGGCAGGCGCCGCATCCTTAGCGGGTTTCTCGGCCTTCTCGGCCTTTTCTGCCTGCTCTATTTTTGCCTTCGCCTTTGGGGGAACCTGACCGGTCTTAATAGCGGTGATGAGATCCCCTTTGCGCAGGGCAGAGACGCCGCGAAGGCCGCGCTCAGCGGCCATTTTGCGCAATTCCGGCAGCTTCAGGGATGCGAGATCCTGTGCCGCGGTGTTGTCCGTATCGCTCACGGATATCCTTTCGTTGCTTGACCAGGTCCATAGTTGGGATCCGCCCTCCCCCATTTCGGGGAAGCTTGGGCGGGTGCACTGGAAGCCGATGTGTATTTTTCTTATCTTCTCGCCCTCGTGCCAAGGTGCGAGCGCACCCTGCCGGGCAATAAGCATGAGGCCTCTTCCGGTTACCGTATGGGAATTCCCCCTTGTAGCTCGTACGCGGGGGCGGAAGAATTCAAGAAACGACTGTGGGCAATGTTTAACAATGGGACCTGTCACTGGGCCCGATTGCATAGGACTGGGAAGATTTTCCCGCTTTCCTATCAGTCGAAAGCAAGTATAGCGCATTAGCTACACCGTGAGTACTTGGACACCGCTACAGTGGAAGCATGCTTTCCACGATGATGGATATTCCCCTGTCTCTAACCCGTATTTTGGAATACGGCGCGTCAGTGCACGGCAATACCACTGTTACCACCTGGCACGGCGAGGGCACCGGATCCGAGTTTGGCCCCGCAGAAAAGGTCACCTTCCGCGATATCGCCGCCCGCGCGGCCGCCTTTGCCCATGTTTTGCACGATGACCTCGGTATTACCGGCGATCAGCGGGTGGGCAGCTTTATGTGGAATTGCGCCGAACACCTCGAGGTCATGTTTGGTTCCGCCTGCAAGGGTGCGGTTTTCACCCCACTGAATAAGCAGCTGATGAATGACCAGATCCGGCACATCATTAGCCACGCTGAGGTCTCCGTCATCGTGTGCGATCCCCGGCTCGCCCCGCAGTTGGGCACGGTTTTAAACGGCGCGCCTTCCGTGCATTCGGTTATTTTTACCGGCTCCCAATCGCCGCAGCGCTTTGCCCATCATTTCCCGCGCGGCATCGAGTTTTATTCCTACGAGGCGCTGCTGGATGGCCGCTCCACCATCTACGATTGGCCCGAGCTCGATGAACGCACCGCCGCCGCACTGTGCTATTCCACCGGCACCACCGGCGCGCCGAAGGGCGTTTTATACTCCCACCGCTCGCTCTACCTCGAGGCCATGCAGCTGCGTTCCTCGGATTCGCTGTGCATTACCCACGGTGAGACCTTCCTGTGCTGCATTCCCATCTATCACGTGCTGAGCTGGGGCGTTCCCTTTACCTGTTTCATGACGGGTACCCCGCTCGTGCTTCCCGATGCCGATGTCTCCGCCCCCACCCTTGCCAAGGTCATCGCGGCCACGTCGCCCCGCGTGGCCCACGGCGTGCCCACCATCTGGATCCAGCTCTTCGTGCACTACATGCACAATCCGCCTGAGCGCATGACGCTGACGGAAATTTACGCCGGCGGCTCACCTGTGCCGCCGCAGCTTATCAAGATGTGGGAGGAGCATTACGGTGTCGACGTCGTCCACGTCTGGGGCATGGTCGAAACCTCGACGGTCGGCAGCGTCGCCCGCCCGCCGCAGGGTGCCTCCGGCGATACCCGCTGGGCATATCGCATCTCCCAGGGCAAGATTGCCGCATCGCTGCAGTACCGCGTGGTCAATGATGGCCAAGTGGTATCCAAGACCGACCGAAATGCCGGTGAGCTCCAGGTGCGCGGCAACCTCGTGACCGGTTCTTATTATCATTCTCCCACCGCCGAGCCGGGCGAGGTGGCTTCCGAGTTTCGCGGCAAGCCGGTCGAGGCCGCGGAATCCAAGTTCACCGCGGATGGCTGGTTGCGCACCGGCGATGTCGGTTCCGTGACGAAGGACGGCTTCCTCACCGTTGAGGACCGCGCCCGCGATGTCATCCGCTCCGGCGGCGAGTGGATCTACTCGGTGCAGCTGGAAAACCTCATCATGGCCAATTCCGATGTGGTGGAGGCCGCGGTGATCGGCTACCCCGATAAGCAATGGGTGGAACGCCCCCTTGCCGTCACCGTCTTGGGCGAGCAGGCCTCGCCCACCATCGAGACCGCCGAAAAGTTGCGCCAGAGCCTGCGCAAGGAATTGCCCAGCTGGATGCTGCCGGAGTACTGGACCTTCGTAAAATCCATCGATAAGACATCAGTGGGCAAGTTCGATAAGAAGGATTTGCGCGCCCACTTGGCCGAAGGCGATTACAACATCATCCGCCTCAAGGGCCCGGGTGAAGCCCAGCGCCTTGACGATATCGACGAAAGCGATTTTAACCGGGAAAACGAGGAATAATCCCCGGCCAGGTGGCGTTGTAGCTTGGTGTACCTTGTTCCCCACTCTTAAACTGGCAGCAATGACTTCACCAACGCCTTCTTCTTCAGCGGTCTCCCTGCCCCTGCCCACCGTGGGCCGGTCGCAGCCGCCGGAGGACTTACCTGCCGCCGCAAGCGACGGCACCCGCGCCTTGGTTGATCGCTACGGCCGCAGGGCCCGCGACCTGCGCGTGTCGCTTACGGATCGCTGCAACCTGCGCTGCACGTACTGCATGCCGGCCGAAGGCTTAGAGTGGATGCCCACGCAGCAAACGCTGTCCGATGATGAAATCATCCGGCTTATCCGCCTCGGCGTGGAAAAGCTCGGCATCCGCCAGGTGCGCTTTACCGGCGGCGAACCGCTGCTGCGCAAATCCTTGGCGGATATCATCGCCGCCACCAAGGAACTCACAACGGATGAAGGCATCGCACCGTCCACGGCACTGACCACCAATGGGTTGGGCTTGGAAAAGCGCGCTGCAAAGCTCGCTGACGCTGGGCTCGACCGCATCAATATCTCGCTGGATACCATCGATCCTCAGCGCTATGCCGCACTCACCCGCCGAGACCGCCTATCCCACGTGCTCGAGGCCATCGCCGCCGCAGCGGATGCCGGATTAAATCCCGTCAAGATCAATGCCGTGGTCATGCCCGGCGTCAATGAGGAAGATATCGTCCCGCTGGCGGACTATGCCCTGCACCAGGGTGCCCAGCTGCGCTTTATCGAGCAGATGCCACTCGGCCCGCGCGAAAAATGGCGCCGCGAAGACATGGTCACCGCCGATGATATTTTGCTCAGGCTCCAAGACCACTTTTCCATGCGCCCTGCGCGTGAGCCGCGCGGATCGGCCCCGGCCGCGTTATGGGATACTATCGCCCCCGATGGCACCGTCGGCAAGCTGGGCATTATCGCCTCCGTGACCCATCCCTTCTGTGGCGACTGCGACCGCACCCGGCTTACCACCGATGGCGCCGTGCGCAACTGCCTCTTTGGCAATTCCGAAACCCAATTGCGGGATCTCATGCGCTCCGGCGCCAGCGATGAGGAGTTGATGGAGGCATGGGCCGGGGAAATGTGGACGAAGAAACCGGGCCACGGCATTGATGATGAAGGCTTTTTGCAGCCGGATCGTCCCATGTCTGCCATTGGCGGCTAATCTAATAATTTATGTCCGCATCGCGTTCCATTTCTGAGCACCTTTCCGCGGTTCTGGCGCTGGCGCCGGCCCCGCGCGCAGAGTCCGTTCCCGTGGGCCCAGCGCTGCGCGGCCGGGTATTGGCGGAGGATGCCACCGCGCGTTTTCCCGTCCCGCCGTTTGCCAATTCCGCGATGGATGGCTTCCTCGTCCGCGCCACTGATATTTCGGGCACGGGCCCAGGCCCGTGGACGCTGCCGGTAGCAGGCGATGTCCCCGCTGGGGCTACCGCCCAAGAAGTTCCCGCCGGCCAGGCCGTTCGCATCATGACCGGCGCGCCGGTGGGTGATGCCACTGGCTTAATCGTCGTCCCAGTAGAAGACACCACCGTCCCGCCTGGGCCCACACAGTTGCCGAGCGAGGTCACCATCACCGCCGCGCCCACAAAATCGCATATCCGCACCGCAGGCGAAGATATACAGCCAGGCATCATCGTTGCTACGGCTGGGATCACCGCGAATGCCGCCGTGATCGCAGCGCTTATTTCCACCGGAATCTATTCCGTGGAGGCTTACCGGCGCCCGCGCATCGCGGTGATTTCTTCCGGCAATGAGCTATCCCCGTATCCGGACGAGCTTTCCCCAGGGCGCCTGCCGGATTCCAATGGACCGATGCTCGCCTCCCTTGCCTACACGGAGTCCTACTCCCACGTCGGCGACGACCCCGCGGAGTTATCCCGGCTGCTTGATGAGCTCACCGAATCCCACGATCTCATCATTACCTCCGGCGGGGTATCGACCGGCGCCTTTGACGTGGTGCACGGGGTGCTGGGCACAGGCGATGATTCGTGGTTCGGGCACGTTCATCAGCGGCCGGGCGCGCCGCAGGGCATCGGCACGTGGCGGGGCGTTCCGGTGCTCTCGCTGCCGGGCAATCCGGTGGCGGCGTTCGTCGGTTTCCAGCTCTATGCCCGCCCGCTTATCGCCGCCTTATCGGGCCAGCCGCACCCGCGGGAGGCCGTCCAACTGCGCGCGGAGGTCGCGGTACCGCTGCCACCTGCACACACGCGCCCCTGTATCGTTCCGGTCACCGTCAGCTTTGCGGGAAAACCCAGGATTACTGGCGCGTTAAGCCGCGGCAGCCACCGGGTGGTCTCGCTGGCAGGTACGAATGGGTATTGCATCATCGATGGACCTGCCCCCGCCGCGGGCGAAGAGACCACCGTCTATCTGTATTAAAGAGGAGAATTTTCTATGGAGTTTACCCACCTCAATTCCGCCGGCACCGCCTACATGGTCGATGTGACCGAGAAGCAGCCAACCGTGCGCACCGCCACCGCCGAGGGCGAGGTCGCCTGTTCCCCGGAGGTCATGACCGCGCTGCGCGAGGGCACCGTACCCAAGGGCGACGTGCTGGCGGTCGCGCGCATCGCCGGCATTTCCGCGGCAAAGAAGGTTCCAGAACTCCTGCCACTCGCCCACACCATTGGCGTGCACGGCTGCGCGGTAGATCTTGAGCTTGCCGATACCCACGTGAAGATCACCGCCACCGTGCGCACCGCCGACCGCACCGGCGTGGAAATGGAGGCGCTGACCGCGGTCAACGTTGCCGCCTTAGCGCTCATTGACATGGTCAAGGGCGTTGATCGCTCCGCCTTTATCCGCCGGTGCGGCATCGTGGCGAAATCGGGCGGCCGCTCCGGCGATTGGTCTAGGACCCTCCCGGAGGCTTAATGGACGGCGCGATCATTCTGGCCGGCGGGCAATCGCGCCGCATGGGCGGGGCCGATAAGGCACAGGTGCGCGCCTTTGGCCTGCGCCTGGTGGATCGCCTGCGGCACCAGCTTCCCTATGGCATGCCGTCTATTGTTATCTCCCCGTATTACCTCGGCCTGCCGCAGGTGTGCGAGTCCCCACTTTTCGGCGGCCCCGTCGCCGGCATCGAGACCGGGGCGCGCGCACTCTCCCAGTGCGACCGCCTGGCGCTCTTCGCGGTGGATGCGCCCGATTCCCCACAGCTGCTGCCATGCCTTGATAACGCCTTAAACGCCGCGCCCACCGCCGGTGCCGCGATTACCCGCGCCGCGGATGGGTACTTACAACCGCTGTGTTCGTTGTGGCATACCGCTGCGCTCTTTGAGCGCTTGGGCGCGCTGGAGTCGACCCGCAATGTCTCCGTGCGCAGGCTTATCCGCGGCGCCGATTTCGTCGAGGTGGCCGGCACCGGCGCCGAGCGCGATTACGATACCCCTGCCGAATTGCAGGCCATTCCGCCACACCCCGCCCTTCGCGCTCACCGGCGCGGCTAATCTAGCCACACTCCACCCACCCCGTGAGCGCGAAGGGCGGGTTACGGGGAGGGGTGAGAGAGATTATTCGCCGCGGGAGCGGAAGACATCGGCAAGCAGCGGCGCAATAACCCCAAGGGCATCTGCGACGGCGCCGGTGGATGAGGCGCAATTGATGATGAGGCTGCCGCCGCCGTGGTCGGTCATGCCAATGATCCCGCGGGAGAGGCCCGCCTTGGGCGAGGACCCGAGCCCGCGCAGGAGCACCTGGGTCTCCAGGCCGTAGAGGCGGGCCTTGATATAGCGCTCGGTGACCTCTGGGGTCAGGTTCGTCGCCCCGATGCCAGTGCCGCCGATGACCACGACGATATCGGTGCCGGTATCCACGGCGGTGCGCAGCGCGTCGTCGACTGGCGTATAGCCCTCCGGCACGATGCTCGGTGGCGCGACATCGATGTCGTGGGTGCGCAGGATTTCTGCCGCTTTCTCCCCGGCGCGGTTCGGTTTTTCCCCGGACAAAATGCGGTCCGAGCTGACGATTATCTGTGCCTTCCTTTGGGGCATAAGTCTCATTCCTTTCCCATTGTGGAGTGTGGTTAATATCACATTATTCAGTTTTCGATACCAACACACTTGGGACATGGGGCTAACCTGCGATATCGGAATCGATCAAGAATTACGCAACATTTGTATGCCGTAATTAGATACGGATTTTACCGTTTTTATTTACCTGTTCGAGCATAGTCGCCGGTAAATTGAGGAGTCGAACGACCTACTACCTGTGAGGAAATCATGACTGCTCTTGATACCTCAGGCAAAGTCATCCAAGGTTGGGATCCAGAAGATTCTGACCACTGGGACTCTAAAATTGCCTGGCGCACGCTGTGGATCTCCACATTTGTCCTTATCATTGGCTTTGCCACCTGGTACCTCGTATCGGCAATTGCCCCACAGTTGAACCAGATCGGTTTCGACTTATCCCGCAGCCAGCTCTACTGGCTGACCGCCATCCCCGGATTGGCCTGCGGTATCTTCCGCCTCATCTTCATGTTCTTGCCGCCCATCCTGGGCACGCGCAAGCTCGTCTTCAGCTCGTCGCTGCTATTTATCATCCCCATGCTGGGTTGGTTCTTCGCGGTGCAAGACTCCTCCACCCCATACTGGTGGCTGCTGACCCTCGCCTTCCTCTCCGGCATCGGTGGCGGCGTGTTCTCCGGATTCATGCCCTCGACCGGTTACTTCTTCCCCAAACGCCTGTCCGGTACCGCGCTGGGTATCCAGGCCGGCATCGGTAACTTCGGTATCTCCTTTATCCAGCTGGTCGCCCCATGGCTCATGGGCTTTACCCTGCTGGGCGTGGGCTTTGTCGCCCCGCAGCGCACCGATGACGGCGAAATCTTTGTCCACAACCCCGCCATCTTCCTGGTGCCGTGGGCCATCGTCGGCGCATTCCTCGCGTGGACCCTGCTCAAGGACGTTCCCGTGAAGGCGAATTTCCGCCAACAGATGGACATCTTTGGCAATAAGAACACCTGGATTCTTACCGTCGTCTACTTCATGACCTTTGGCGCATTTTCCGGCTTCGCGGCGCAAACCGCGCTGCTTATTAACCAGATTTTCGGCGAAGGCTCCGAATTTGCCGGCACCTACGATAACCTCCCTGCCGGCGCGAGCTACGCCTTCCTGGGACCACTCATCGGCGCGCTCGTCCGCGCGCTGTGGGGCCCGCTGTGCGATAAGTTCGGCGGCGCCATCTGGACCTTCATTGGCTGCCTGGGCATGACCATCTTTACCGTCGTGGCCACCTTCTTCCTCACCCCGGACGAGCCGGATGAGGTCTGGTGGTTCCTGGGCACCATGCTCATTTTCTTCTTCTTCACTGGCCTGGGCAATGCCGGCACGTTTAAGCAGATGCCCATGATTTTGCCCAAGCGCCAAGCAGGCGGTGTCATCGGTTGGACCGGTGCCATCGGCGCCTTCGGCCCGTTTGTCGCGGGTGTCTTGCTCTCCATGATGTCTGCACCGACGTTCTTCTGGGGCTGCGCCGTCTACTTCGCCATCACCACCGTGCTGGTGTGGATCTACTACGCCCGCCCCAACGCCCCTTTCCCCGGATAATTAGGAGCTTTCATTCCCCATGACTGCATACTTCGCGCCCGAAAAAGGCAACTCAAATCCACTCTTTAAGCTCGGTGCCTACCTGCGCAAAGGCGAAGCTACCGATTCTGGTCAGCAGCTTTTCTTAAAGGGCGGCCGCCAGGCAGACGTCTTCTACCGCAACCGCTGGGCCTTCGACAAGATGGTGCGCTCCACCCACGGCGTGAACTGCACCGGTTCATGCTCGTGGAAGGTTTACGTCAAAGACGGCGTCATCACCTGGGAGTCCCAGGCGGTGGATTACCCCACCACCGGCAATGACATGCCGGAATACGAGCCCCGCGGCTGCCCGCGCGGCGCCTCCTTTTCCTGGTACACCTACTCTCCTACCCGCGTGCGCTACCCGTATGCCCGCGGCGTGCTGGTGGATATGTTCCGCGAGGAAAAGGCAAAGCACGGCGATTCCGTCCTGGCATGGCGCGCCATCCAGGAGGACCCAGAAAAGCGCAAGGCGTATATCTCCCAGCGCGGCAAGGGCGGGCTTATCCGCATCTCTTATGAAGAGGCCATCGATATCGCCTCGGCCGCGCACGTCTACACCATCCGCAAGTACGGGCCGGACCGCATCAACGGCTTTACCGTGATCCCGGCCATGTCCCAGATCTCCTATGGCGCGGGCATGCGCTTCCTGCAGACCATCGGCGGCGTCGCGCTCTCCTTCTACGACTGGTACGCCGACCTGCCCCCGGCATCGCCGCAGACCTTCGGCGACCAGACCGACGTCCCCGAATCCGGCGACTGGTACAACTCTTCCTACCTCATGATGTGGGGCTCGAATATCCCGGTCACCCGTACCCCGGACGCCCACTTCATGGTGGAATCGCGCTACAAGGGCACCAAGGTCGTCGTGGTCTCGCCCGACTTTGCCGATAACACCAAGTTCGCCGATGAGTGGGCTCGCATCGAGCCGGGCACGGATGCCGCCCTCGCCTTTGCCATGGGCCACGTGATCTTGAAGACCTTCCACGTAGACCGCCAGGAACCGTACTTCCTGAACTACATGCGCAAATACACCGACTCACCCTTCCTGGTATCCCTGGAAGACCGCGGCGACGGCACCTACACCCCGGGCAAGTTCCTCACCGCCTCGCAGCTTGCCGATGCCACCTTGAATTCCTCCCCCAACGCCACCCACCGTGGCCTGGTGATGGAGGAAGACGGGTGCATCGTTGACCCAGGCGGCACCGTGGCAGACCGCTGGGATAACGAAAGCGCCAAGTGGAACCTGGCGCTAGATAACGCCGATCCGGTCATGTCCATCGCAGAAACCGATAGCTTTGATACCGCCGAGGTGCTCTTCCCGCGCTTCGACCTGGATACCAACCCAGAGGACGTGGGAACCGATAAGCCCATTGGCGCGGGCATCGTCCACCGCGGCGTGCCAGTCCGCGAGGTCGACGGCAAGCTGGTTACCACCGTCTTCGACATCATGCTCGCCCACTACGGCGTCAACCGCGAGGATCTCCACCTGCCGGGTAGCTGGCCGAAGGACTTCCACGATTCCAGCGAAGTCGGCACCCCCGCCTGGCAGGAAGAGCTCACAGGCGTGGCCGCCGATACCGCTATCCGCATCGGCCGCGAATTCGCGCAAAACGCCGCGGATTCTAAGGGCCGTTCGCAGATCATCATGGGCGCTGGCGTCAACCACTACTTCCACGCCGATAATATCTACCGCACCTTCTTGGCACTGACCTCCATGTGCGGTACCCAGGGCGTCAATGGCGGCGGTTGGGCGCACTACGTGGGCCAGGAAAAACTTCGCCCGATCAACGGCTGGACCCAGTGGGCCATGGCCGCCGACTGGCAGCGCCCGCCGCGCCACATGATTTCCACCGGCTTCTACTACTTCGCCACCGAGCAGTATCGCTACGATAATTCGCGCGCCTCCCACTTGGGATCGCCGCTTGCTAGCCACGGTTCCATTGGGGACAAGATGGTCTCCGATACCATGGCAGAATCCATGCGCCGTGGCTGGATGCCGGCCTACCCGCAGTTCAACCGCAACTCCCTCTTCCTTGCCGATGAAGCCGATGAGGCCGGCATGGACATCAACGACTACGTGGTCCAAGAGCTAGAAAACGGCCGCCTGGAATTCTCCTATGACAACCCGTCTGCCGAGGAGAACTGGCCGCGCATCCTGCTCAACTGGCGCACCAACCTGCTCGGCTCGTCCGCCAAGGGCACCGAGTTCTTCCTGCGCCACCTGCTGGGCATCGACTCGGACGCCACCGCGGAAGAACTAGCCCCCGAAGACCGCCCACGCAGCATTAAGTGGGTGGATGAGGCACCGGAGGGCAAGTTGGATCTGATGATGACCACGGACTTCCGCAATACCTCCACCACGCTGGTCTCGGATCTCATCTTCCCGGCCGCTACCTGGTACGAAAAGCACGATATGTCCTCTACCGACATGCACCCGTACCTGCACTCGTTTAACGCGGCGATTAACCCGCCGTGGGAGGCACGCTCGGACTATGAGGTCTTCCGGGACCTGGCCGCGGCACTCTCTGATAAAGCCACCAAGTGGCTTGGCGTGCAACGCGATGTCATTACCCAGCCGAGCCACCACGACAGCCCAGACGAGCTCGGCATGCCCAATGGCATCGTCCCCGACCCCGAAGAACAGGGCCTTATCCCTGGGGTCACGATGCCGAAGCTGCATGTGGTCGAGCGCGATTACACCAAGGTCTACGAAAAGTGGGCCCACCTGGGCCCGCTTCCCGCCAAGGCCGGCACCGGCGTGCACGGCACCAAGTTCAACGTGGAAAAGCAGGTCAAAGAGCTCGAGCTTATCTGTGGCACCACGGAGACCTCGATGGGCGAGCTGGTGGACCTATCCAAGGACACCAAGGTCATCGACGCCATCCTGCACCTTTCCGGTGTCTCCAACGGCGAGCTAGCCAAGCAAGGCTTTGAGTTCCTATCCTCGCGCACCGGCAAGGATCTCACCCCGCTGGGCGCTCCCGATGAAGACGTACGCATCACGTGGGACGACATCAAGGAACGCCCGAAGGAGGTCATCACCTCCCCGGAGTGGACCGCCGATAAGCGCAATAAGCGCCGCTACACCGCCTTTTCCATCAACGTCGAGTTCGACAAGCCCTGGCACACGCTGACCGGCCGTATGCAGTACTACATCGACCACGACTGGTTCATGGACTACGGCGAAGCGCTGCCGATCTTCCGCCCACCGCTCGACCACGTCCACATGCACGGCGAATTCGCGCCGGGCACGGAATTGACCAATGACCGGGGCGAGGCCGAGGTCACCCTGCGTTACTTGACCACGCACAATAAGTGGTCCATCCATTCGCAGTACTTTGACAACCTGCACGTGCTCTCCATCTCGCGCGGTGGCCAGGTGGTCTGGATGTCCAATAAGGACGCCGAGAAAATCGGCGTGACGGACAATGACTGGGTCGAGGTATATAACCGCAACGGCGTCGTCTCCGCCCGCGCCATTGTTTCCCACCGCATTCCGGAGGGAACCATGCTGTGCAACCACGCACAGGAGCGCACCGTGGGCACACCTATCAACGAGCACACCGGCCGCCGCGGCGGCACGCACAACTCGCTGACCCGCATTTCCATCAAACCGGTGCACATCGCTGGCGGCTATGGCCAGCTGACCTACCACTTCAACTACATCGGCCCTACCGGTAATAACCGCGATGAAGTCACCCGCGTTCGCCGCCGTTCCCAGGAGGTATCCTACTAATGAAAGTCATGGCCCAAATCTCCATGATCATGAACTTGGACAAGTGCATTGGCTGCCACACCTGTTCAGTTACCTGTAAACAGGCATGGACCAACCGCGAAGGCACCGAGTACATCTGGTTCAATAACGTCGAAACCCGCCCCGGCCTCGGCTACCCGCGCACCTGGGAAGACCAGGAAAAGTGGAAGGGCGGCTGGGAGCGCACGGCGTCCGGCAAGATCAAGCCCAAGGCCGGCGGGCGCCTCAAGAAACTGGCTACCCTCTTCCACAACCCCAACCTGCCCACCATCCAGGATTACTACGAGCCCTGGACCTACCAGTACGAGGACCTGATGGGCGCCGAGGCGGGCCAGAAGACCCAGCCGACCGCCAAGCCGGTCTCCCAGATCGACGGACGGGACATCGGCAAGATTGAATGGTCCTCCAACTGGGACGATAACCTGGGTGGCTCTACTGCCACGCTTGACGATGACCCCGTTCTCCACAACATGAACCTCGAGGTCAAGAAGGAAATCGAGGACTCGTTCATGTTCTACCTGCCGCGCATTTGCGAGCACTGCATGAACCCGACCTGCGTATCCTCCTGCCCCTCCGGTGCGATGTACAAGCGCACCGAAGACGGCATCGTCTTGGTGGACCAGGACCGCTGCCGCGGCTGGCGCATGTGCGTATCCGGTTGCCCGTATAAGAAGGTCTACTTCAACCACAAGACCGGTAAGGCCGAAAAGTGCACGCTGTGCTACCCGCGCCTCGAGGTGGGCCAGCCCACGGTGTGCTCCGAGACCTGCGTGGGCCGCCTACGCTACTTGGGCGTTATCCTCTACGATGCCGACCGCGTCGCCGAGGCCGCCTCCACCGAGAATGAGCATGACCTTTTCGAGGCACAAAAGTCGATCATGCTCGACCCCCACGACCCAGAGGTAGTCCGCGCGGCCCAGGCGGAGGGCATCCCGCACTCCTGGATCGATGCCGCGCAGCAGTCGCCGATCTACGACCTCATCTTCAAGTACGGCGTCGCTCTGCCGCTCCACCCGGAGTACCGCACGCTGCCGATGGTCTGGTACATCCCGCCGCTGTCGCCCATCGTTGACAAGGTGACCGCAACCGGCAACGACGGTGAGGACCACAAGATCCTTTTCTCGGCGCTATCGAATATGCGCATTCCGCTGGAATACTTGGCGGGCCTATTTACCGCCGGCGATACCGTCCCGGTGGAAAAGTCGCTGCGCCGGCTCGTCGCCATGCGTTCGTATATGCGCGATATCAACCTGGGCAACGAGCCGCAGGAGGAAATCGCCCAGGCAGTCGGCATGACGGGCAGGGATATGGAAGGCATGTACCGCCTGTTGTCCATCGCTAAATACGATGACCGCTACGTTATCCCCACCGCCTCGCCGGAATCCCCGCGCGGCATTACCGATTTGGATCCGTTCGGCGATGTGGACCCGGCCAAGGCCTCCGAGGACGTCTTCCACAACCTTGGCATGGGCGCGCCCGAAGCTTGCACCCACGGCGCCGAACCGCAAGGTAAGGTCTCGCTGCTCTCCTGGAGCGGCGACCGCCCCGATGCCATGTTCCCGCCGCGGAAGTAGGTTAGCCGTGAATATCTTCGATAAACTCCGCAAGCGCCAGGAATCCCTGCAGCGGCAATCTGCCCCGCAGGGTGCCGATGCCCCCGTGGCCGGGTTCGGAACTCCCGCCGGCATCGGTTCCATGGGCGGTGCCAAGGACGTCGAAAAGACGCTGCGCACCCACACCGGTCAAGTCCCGCGCGAATTCGTCACGCCTGTCGAGGTCACCGAAGACCAGCGGCGGATAGTCGCCATGGCCGTGTCCGTGCTGCTTAATTACCCAGGCGAAGACATTTTTGACCGCCTCTCCGTGGTCGAAGACCAGGTAGATGACCTGCCGCTGGCCATTGCCACCGACTTCATCAACTTCGCCGAATGGGCCCGCAGTATCGGCCCGCGCGGCTTGGAAGAGCACTACGTCGAGACCTTTGATCAACGCCGCCGCTGCGCGCTGTACCTGTCCTACTTCGCCGTCGGCGATACCCGCCAGCGCGGAATGGCCATCTTGTCCTTCCGCCAGCAATTGGAATCGCTCGGCTTCGAAATTTCGGATGAAGAACTACCCGATCACCTCTGCGTCGTCCTCGAAGCCCTCGCCATGAGCGAGGGGGACACGCACGAGCGCGCCGTCGAATTGGTAGCCAGCTACCGCGAGGGAATCGAGGTGCTGCGCGCGGCCCTCGCCCACGAGCGCTCGCCGTACGTCAGCTTGATCGTGGCGCTGTGCAAGGCCCTTCCAGAAGTCGATTCTGATACCGCGCAAAAGTACGTCGATCTCATCCGCACCGGCCCACCCGCCGAGATGGTCGGCATTGCAGACCTTCCCTTCCCCACTACCCAACCAGACCTCGTCTAGGAGCCACATCATGTTTGATAACTTCCTCTGGGGTGCCTTCCCGTGGTTAGCCATCGCGGCATTCTTCGTGGGCATCTTCTGGCGGTGGCGATCCGACCAATTCGGCTGGACCACCCACTCCTCCCAAATCTATGAATCCAAGCTGCTGCGTTTATCCTCGCCGCTCTTCCACTGGGGCATGGTTTTCGTGGTCATCGGCCACCTGATGGGCTTGGCATTCCCCAAGTCCTGGACCCAGGCCGTTGGCATCAGCGACCACGCCTACCACCTCCTGGCCACCATCCCCGGCTCCATCGCCGCACTGGCGGTCCTGCTGGGCTTTGCCGGATTGCTGTACCGCAGGCTAAAGAACCGCTCCGTATTCTTGTCCACCTCCACCTCGGACAAGGTCATGTACGCGCTGCTCGGCCTCGCGCTGGTATCGGGCTCGTTTGCCACCTTTACCCTGCAGCTTTTTGACCTCGCTGGCACCGGCGGATACGACTACCGCGAGACCATTTCCCCATGGCTGCGCCAGCTGTTGATTTTCAACATTCAGCCCGACCTCATGGCCAGCGCCCCGTGGCAATTTAAGGTCCACGTCCTCTGCGGTTTCACCATCATCGCAGTATGGCCCTTTACCCGCCTCGTCCACGCATTCTCGGCACCGGTTGGCTACGTCACCCGCCCCTACGTGGTGTACCGCTCCCGCGATGAACGCACCACCCCGATGCGCTCCAATACCGCGTGGGAGCCTATCCGCTCCAACCGGAAGCAATTGGAGGGAGAAACCCCTGGCCACGGTGCCTAGGTAGTTCCTCGGTCCTTTTCACCACCGCGCGTCGTCCAGTATTTGGATGGCCCGCGGCGGTTTCCTTATGTCTGAATCTACTCCGACGCTACCCACGCGCCCACCCCGCGCCCCCACTCGCCCTTCGCGCTCACCGGCAAAGCGGCGCGGCCGTGAAATCACCACCCGGTGAGCGCCAAGGGAAGGTGCCGATCAACCCCCGCACCCTTCGCGCTCACGAGGAAAGCGGCGCGGCCGTAGATACTTCCGCCCTGTGAGCGCCAAGGGGGAGGCTGCAATCAAAGGACCCCCGCCCTTTGCGCTCACGAGGAGAGGTGGATCTATCTCTCTACAGTGCCCTGGTGAGCGCCAAGGGCGGGGGAACGAAGTGCGCGGGAACGAAGGGCGGGGAACTAAGGCCGCTTTATTCGGTGACGACGAACTTGCCGTGCTGTCCCTTTTCCGCGTTAGTCATGATGTGGTTGACAAAGGAATACGTTCCAGGCTCGTTGAAGGTCATCTCCACGAACCCGCCTTGTGCGGGGAGCAGGCCGAGGGCTTGCGAACCGGTCTTATCCTCGTCCTTGATGAGGTAAGCACCTTCCTTATAGGCAGTATCGAATTGCTCGCCCACCACGTGGAAGCTAAGCGGCTGATCGGGGCCCACGTTCAGGATCCACAACCGGACGGTATCGCCCACCTTGGCCTTGATGGGGTCGACGTCGTACTGGCTGGGGTAGTAATTAAAGGCCATGAGGTCGAAGTCGCCATCGGCCACGCGCTGGGCGTCGGCGCCGGTCTTTTCCTCACCGAGGAATACATCGTTGGCGATGAAGTTGTACTCGGCATCTACGTCCTTGAGATCTGGTGGATCGATGATGACGTTACCGGCCATGCCGTTGGCGATGTGCAGGGACATCGGGGCGGTTGAGCAGTGATACATCCAAATGCCGGAGCGATTCGCGGTGAATTCGTAGGTTAGTTCTTCCCCGGGCTGGATGGACTTCATGTTTTCATCCGGGTTGACCTCACCGGCGTGGAAGTCGATGGAATGGGCCATGCTGCCCTCGTTCTTGATGGTGATCTTGAACTTATCGCCCACCTTGCCGCGCAGCGTCGGCCCTGGCGCCTGGCCATTAAAAAGCCATTGCATCTGCTTAACTCCTGGGGCTACCTCAACGATTTCCTCGGTCATCGACCAGGTTTCTTCGTGCGTGGTGGTATTAGCCGCCGGCGCCAGGGAGGCGTCATAGGCGCTAAAACCTTCGCGGGAGGCACCGAGTTCGGCGGCGCTCGGAACATCAACGTGCGGGTTGGATGCCCCTGCCACGGCGTGGTGGTGATCGTGCCCGCCGGTGCTTGGCGCGGAATCGTCCACGTTGACGTCAAAGGTCATACCTTGCAGGCGGTGACCGGCAATGGTGCAGTAGCCTTCGATGCTGGATTCGATGACACCGGCATCGAGCTGCACGGTATCGCCGGGATCGACGCGGCCGGTTTCGGCATCACCAATCTTTAGATCGTGGACTTGGTCCCCGGTATTGGTGAAGTTAACCACCAAGTGGGTGCCGGGATCGATATCAACGTGGTTGGGGACGAAGGCCATACCATCGACTTCTACGTCAATGGTGTGGGTTTCACCTTCGGCAACAGAGCCCGCCGGTTGAGAGTCCTTAGAGATGGTATTGACTAGGGCGAGCGCGATCACCGCGGCCAGCGCGATACCGATAAGTAACCACGAGGCCCATTGGGAGTTACCGGACTCCGGCGGCTTATCCTGTGGCTGTGGGGAAGAAACACTAAGCATTTAATTCTCCAGATTCTGTTGTTGGTAGACGGCGCGTCCCACGGCAAGCACGTTTAATGCTAAGCCTATCCCCATGAGGATAAGCCCAGCAGAAAGGGCGTTGACAAGGCTCAGCAGGGCGCCGAGGTTGATGAGGACGAGTCGGGCAAAACCGGCGCGGTCCGCGGTATCCCGGCCGTGGTGCACCTTGGCAGGACCGCCTCCCACCAGCGTGGGCAAGAGATGGTGCAAGACGCCGGTGACCAGCTGCAAAATGCCGCCGCCGATGAAGGCCGGAACCACAAACAGCGTGATGACGCGCGGGTAAGCGCCGAGCGCTGCGGCGACGGCATCGCCGGCGCACAGGGCCACCATCCACAGCAGTCCTGCGATAACGGATACCGATGCTGTGGTGAGCCGGGGGTTGCACCCCAGCACAGTGGCCAGTACCGGTTGGATGATCATAATTGCAGCTAGCACGACAAGCAGCTGGGCGATGCCCGCCGCGCGCGTCCACCCCACCGCGCCACAGACCATGGTCAGTATTAGCCCGGTGCAGTGGACGATGAGCCCGCGTGTGCACCGCATCCGCGCGGTGGGCGAAATCGCGGTATTAGACAAGGTGGGAAGCAGCGTCACGATGGTGCCCACGATGGTCAGCCACGCAAACCCCCAGACCATGCCGCGCGAGTGCGCTGCCACTAGGAAGGAATAGTTACCCACGCCATTGCCGCTTAAGATCACGAGCACCACGGAGGCGATCATGAAGATGGATGCGGCCGCATAAAACGGCACCGTCACCGCAAAGGATCCGGAAAGCGAGCCGCGCAAACGCGTATAGGTGAATACGAGCTGCCAGGCAAGGGCGGCGATGATGAGGAGGGAGGCGGCATCGGCAAGCAGGCCCCAGTCATAGCCCGCGCGATCGATCATGAGCAGGATGAGGCCCACCTGGATGAGCGCCACGCGCGCGCCCACGCCGCGGTAACCATTATTGACGGTGCGGGTGAGCGCCTCGGTGAAATGGGTGGAAAATACGATGATGGCGGTGGTCAGCGCGCCAATGGTCAGCGGGTGGATGAGTTCCCACCACACCACGGGGGCGCCCAGGTGGCCCGCCACGTTGATGCCGATGCCGATGAGTACCCACGCGCCGATAAGCGCGGCGGTAAGGATATGCCAGCGGCTGCGGGCGGCCAGGGAGATGTCATTAATGCGCACGGTGGGCCTCCTTCACCGTCAACGTAATGCCGCAGGCGAGGAATACCAAGACGGCGGCGATGGTGGTCAGGCCACCTACCTGGTAGGCAACGGTGTGGCGGGCGACATCGGCAAGAATGCGCAGCGCCAGCCCGCCGTGCAGGACCGCTACGGGGAGAAAAAGCACCGGATGGTAGGGCAAGTGGCGGCGGATGACGGAGGTAATGATGATGGGGGCATGGGCAAAAATCATGGACATGACAAAGCCTAAAAAGATGGCGTGCACCGAGGCGTCGTAGGCAAAGCCCGAGCTTTCGCCATAAAGCAGCCAGAAATATCCGCCCAGGGCCAGCCAAAAATACCCGGCGAGCATGCAGGCTGCGGAATAGCGCGGCAGCCCGCGCGAGCGCACTAGGTTCTTCGCCACATCCACGCGCACGGTAGAAACCGCAACGCCGATAAGCGCCGCACCCATCGCGCGGTAGCCCACGGCCGGGGAAAGGATATAGACCACGCTGAGCGCCGCCAACCCCAAAACCCACAGGGTAATGCGCTTTTCCGCCTGGGTGCCGGCCATGGTGATGCGGGCAAGCTCCATGCGCTCGCCGATGATCGTCGCTACCACGTAGAGCACGCACAGCGGCATCGCCGTAGAAAAGGCCGGCTCCATGGCCCACAGCAGTGCCGCTGCTACCCCACCGATGACGCCGGTGGCCTGCACAATGATGGGCAGGGCCGGCTGGCGCCGGTGGATGGTGGCATAGATCAACCCCAGCACGATGAAGCCGGCGGCGAAGCACAAGGC
This sequence comes from Corynebacterium limaceinasi, assembly GCF_046717465.1. Lineage (NCBI taxonomy): Bacteria > Bacillati > Actinomycetota > Actinomycetes > Mycobacteriales > Corynebacteriaceae > Corynebacterium > Corynebacterium limaceinasi. Next base: position 1,076,820 of record NZ_CP177100.1, on the reverse strand, counting down.
CGGGACCTGCCGCGGTAAGCCTGCCACGATGCCCACGAAACCGGCTACGTGGAAGATGGGTCCTGCCCAGGCCCACCGCGTGCGCACGGCGACGGCGCGCTCTAGCCCAATGGCGCCGCCGACAAAGCCAAAGACCATCAGCGGGCCGTGATCGGCGGCGACGGAGGCTGCCGACGAAAATCCCACGCCGAGCAGGGATGCCCCGGCGGCGAGCCCAACCAGCAAGGACAGCCCCGCGCAGGCAAGGAAGAAGAAGCGGTGCGCGAGCCTATTATTTATCACGGCTTTAATCGTACTAATATTGGTGGCAAGGTAAAACCCTCGCCCCACCTCCGAAAGGATGATCCTCGCCATGGAACTTCCCATCACCGATTCCTCCCAGCAGAACTCCATCCCCACGCTCAACGCCACCGAAATCCCCCACGCCGTGCGCCACGGCGCCATCCACGGCGCTTTGGGTACGCTGAACGTGGGCCAAGCCATGGTCCTCATCGCCCCGCACAACCCGCTGCCGCTGCTCAAGGAAGTAGAAGAGCGCGCGGAGAAATTTGAGCTGTCGTACCTCAAGGAAGAAGAAAACGACTATCACATCAAGTTCACGCGAATTTCGTAACGTATTTCCTTGCAAGTCGATACGCTATGTGCTGATAACTCCATCTCTTATACCCTGTTGCCTACATAACACGGAGCATTCACTATGAATAAGAAATTTGCCGCAGCCGCCGTTGCTGCGACCGGCTTGGCGCTCTCCGCCTGCTCTCCCGATACCTCCACCACCTCCGATGCAGAGCAGACCAGCTTGAACCTCTTGGCTGCATCATCCACCCGCGTCATCAACGACGAACTAGAAAAGCGCGCTTCCGAGCTCGACACCCCGGTTGACCTCGAGTTCCAAAATGGCGGCTCTTCTGACTTGGTCAATAAGCTGAGCGAGGGCGCTCCTGCGGACCTGCTGCTTACCGCGTCCAAAAAGACCATGGACAAGGCAATCAATGACGGAACTGTGAAGGACCCGAAGGTGCTTGCCACCAACGTCATGGTGATGGTCGTACCGAAGGGCAACCCGGGCAATATCCACTCCATCGAGGATCTGCAGAACGAAGACCGCTTCGTCATCTGTGACCCGCAGGTTCCCTGCGGCGATATCTCTTCCCAGATCATCGAAGAAAACGACCTGGACGTAAAGCCCGCCTCCCAGGAGCAGCAGGTCGCTGACGTTTTGGGCAAAGTCGTCTCCGGTGAGGCCAATGCCGGCTGGGTCTACTCCACCGACGCCGCGGCCGCTGGCGATGATGTAGAGGTCATCGAGATCCCGGATGCTGATAAGTTTGCCAACCAGATCCTGGGCGCAGTCTCCGCCGAGGCTGAGCACCCAGAAGAGGCACAAAAGGTCCTCGACCTGTTGGCCGATGACTTTGATAAGACCTGGGAAGAGTACGGCTTTAACCCAGCAGATTAATCAATGACCCCTCCCCAGCCCATTCGCCTTCAGTCTCCCCTCGTTATCGGCCTTATCGGCCTCATCGCGGTCGTTGTTATCCTCGTTCCCGTAGCCTCGCTGGGTCTGCGCGTACCGTGGGACCGCATCGGCGAATACCTCGCCAAACCGGAAATTTGGGACATGCTCAAGCTGTCCTTCACCGCGGCATTCCAATCAATGCTGCTGGCGATGGTACTGGGGACCGGTCTTGCCTTATGGGTCCAACAGCTTGGCCGGGGCAGCGGCGTTATCCGCCTATTCATCTATTTGCCCCTGGCCATGCCACCCGTCGTGGGCGGTTTGGCGCTGACCGCCGCCATTGGCCGCCGGGGCTATTTGTCCCCGCTTCTTGACGCCATCGACTTCCATTTTGCTTTTGCTTTCCCGGGCGTCATCGCCGCGCAGTGCTTCGTCGCCTTGCCCTTCGTCGTGGTGGCGGTCGATTCCGCCCTGCGCCAATTGGATCAGGAGATTTTGGCCTCTGCCGCCAGCATAGGCCTTTCCCGCTGGGAGGTACTGCGCAAAATCACCATCCCCTCCATCGCCCCTGCCTTGGCCACCGGCGCCGGCCTTGCCTTTGCCCGGTCCCTCGGCGAGTTCGGCACCACGCTGACCTTCGCGGGCTCCCAGCCGGGCGTGACCCGCACGATGCCGCTCGGCATTTACTTGGAGCGCGAGGTCGATACCGATGGCGCCTACGTGCTCTCCGCCATCCTCATCGCGATGGCGATTGTCTGCCTCGCCCTCGCCGGGCTGCCCTCGCTCCTCCAGCATTCCTATCAGGCGCAGGCCCGCGAGCTGCACAGCATGGACTACGAGAAACTCCGCGCCCTGACCGCCCCGGATAATGCCCCTGCCCTATCCGTCACGGCGGATGGGGAGACGACTGAATTTACTCCGCGCGCGATCACCACCATCGTCGGTTCCAATGGATCGGGCAAAACCACGCTGATGAGCCGCATCGCCGGGCGTCTGACCGGCGCGGAGATTAGCGCCAACCAGGATGACATCGTCCTGCTGACCCAGCGCCCCGGCCTGCCGCCGCAGGCTACCGCCAACCAAGCCATCGCGATGGTCACCCGCGATAAGCAGCGCGCCACGCAGTTGCTGGAGGCTGCGGGCTTGCGTGAGCTTAACGATGTCCCCGTGCCAGCCCTTTCCGGCGGCCAAGCCGCCCAAGTCGCCTTCGTCCGCGCGCTCGCCGCGCGGCCCGCCATCCTGATTCTAGATGAGCCCTTGGCGGCCATCGACGTGGAATCCGCCAGCAAGTGGCGCCGCTTCCTGCGCGCCACCCGCCGCGACCGGACCACGCTGCTGGTGACCCATAATGCGCTGGATATTGCTGGGCTTGCCGATGACATGGTGGTCATGAATTCCGGCAACGTCATCGCCCACGGCTCGGCTGCGGATTTACTCGATGTCCCGCCCACCGGCTTCGTGGCTTCCATCGCCGGGCTCAACCGCGTAGAAGGTACCGTCAAAGCCGCCACCGCTACCGAGACCATCGTCTCTTGCGGGAGCACAACCATCACCGGTGACGCGAGCGATCTCCGCGCCGGCGATAAGGTAGTGGTCACGTTTAAGCCAAGCGACATGCACCTTACCTCTGAAGCCTCTACCGGGGTCAATCACTGGTCTACCAAGGTCATCGCGGTGGAAGCGGCCAGCATGGCGGGTGCCCGGCTGAGCCTGGATATGGGCGGACACACCATTACCGTGCCGGTCAGTAGGCAGACGGCTTTAGGCATTGATACAGGAAATACCGTATCCTATAGCGTGGCTAAAGATAAGATTTCTGTTAATCAAGCCCCTCATCAGCACCCAGAGATACGAAGTTAATCGCATGCCCAATTCGCTCCCACGCCCCAGCTCCGACCTTTTCCCAGAAGCGCTCAAGCTATCTCCTAAGCAGCGCGAGGTGCTCACGCAGCTGCAGCATTATTCGCGAGGAGCCCGTGCAGCGGAGGTAGCAAAAGATTTAGGCATGCACGTCAATACCGCGCGCGGGCACATCGATGAGCTCATTCAGGTTGGCGCCATCACCGCCGTTCCAGAACGCAGCTCTGGGCGCGGGCGCCCTTCCCTGGTGTACCAGGCCCGCGTGCCGGATAACCGTGCCATCGCAGAGGAATACGTCAGCCTCATTAGCGTGCTGACCTCCATGCTCGCGGGCAAGGAAGAGCTCGATGATTTCTCTTCCCCACAGGCCCGGGAATTGGGGCGGCAATGGGCGCGCGCTACGGGCGCGGATATCCAGAGCGGCGCGCTCGATACCCTCTTTGCCACCCTGCGCGATATGGGGTTTGATCCTTCGCAGGGCGCGGATCCTTCCGAAATCGAGCTGAATGCCTGCCCGTTCGTCTCCTCCGGGACCACGCCGAGCCCCTTTGTCTGCGCCATACACGCTGGCTTTTTGCAAGAAGCCAGCGGCACGGACACGGACATTGCCTTAACCCCGATGCAGCGCCCCGAGGTCTGCCAGATCGAGATTAAGCCTGTGTAACTTCCACGCGGACTGGGCCCGCGACCTTGAGATCGAAGACGCGCAGGCCCTGCTCGCGGGCATCATCAAGAATGCTCTCGTCGATGTCCTCCGTGTGCAGCACCATCACCGTCGGCCCCGCCCCAGAAAGATAGGCGGCGTACCCGCGGTTGCGCAGGCGGTTCACCCACTCCGCGGTCACGGGGAGCACGTCTGCGCGATACGGCTGGTGCAAGCGGTCGCGGGTGCCTTCCCACAGTAATTCCGGGTAATTCTGCAATGCGGCTACCTGGACGGCGGTGCGGGAGACGTTAAAGGCGGCATCGGAATGCGTCACGTGCGAGGGCAGCACGCGGCGCACCGCCTGGGTGGAGGCGTGGGAATCCGGCACCAACGCGGTCGCCCGGATATCGGGATGCACGTTGATGGTAGCGGCCTTGTATTCCGGCAAGGAGCGGCCATCGACGGGCACCGTCGTCCACGAGACCACGGCGCTGCCCAGCACCGAGGCCGCGGCATTATCCGGGTGTCCCTCAAACGCCGAGGACAATTGCACCAGCTGTTTTTGGATCAGCGGGCTGCCTGCCAACGCATTGCCCGCGGCCACGCCGGCGACCGCCGTGGAGGCAGAAGAGCCCAAGCCGCGCGATTGGGGAATCGTATTATGCGATACCACGCGCAGCCCTGGCACCGTGGCTTCGGCGGCAGATAGTGCGGACCGGATGGCCTTGACCATCAGGTGCGATCCATCGCGTGGGAGCTCTTCTGCCCCCTCGCCAAAAATCTCCACCTCGAGGCCGGAGGGAATGACCTCCACCTCGGCGGTGTCGTACATGCTCAGTGACATGCCGAGGGTGTCATATCCCGGTCCCAAATTCGCCGTGGAGGCGGGGACGGTGACTATCGCTTTGGTGCCGACTTCAACTTCGATGCTCATGGTGACTAATATATCGAACCGATTTAGCTGCCCAGGCGGATGACCGAGTGAACGGCCTTGACCTCATCGAGCTCGCCCAAGGCGGAGACGATGTTTTCCAGGGTTGCTTCCTTGGCGGCGTGGGTGACCACGATAAGGCGCGCGGTGTCCTCGCCGTCTTCTTGGCGCACGGTGCGCAGGGATACCCCATGCTGTGCGAAGAGCGCCGAAATGGCTTCCAAGACGCCGGCGCGGTCCTGGACTTCCATATCGATGTGGAAGCGGGTATCGACCTCGCCAAAGTCTGCAATGGGCAGGTTGGCGTAGGTATTCTCGCCAGGCGCGCGACCGCCGTGCACGATATTGCGGGCGGCACCGACGACATCGCCAAGCACTGCCGAGGCAGTAGGGTTGCCGCCGGCACCATTGCCGTAGAACATGAGCGACCCGGCGGCTTCAGCCTCGACGAAGATGGCGTTATAGGACTCACTGACAGAAGCCAGCGGGTGATCCTTAGCCACCAGGGTCGGGTGCACGCGCGCGTTGACCACTTCGGATCCATCCTCGCGGCGGAGGCGCTCACAAATGGCCAGCAGCTTGATGGAATAGCCGGCATCGTTTGCCGCGGCGATATCGTCTGCAGTGATATCGGTAATGCCCTCGCAGTGCACGTCCTCGAACTTCACGCGGGTGTGGAAGCCGATGGAGGCCATGATGGCGGCCTTCGATGCTGCGTCGTGGCCCTCCACGTCCGCGGTGGGATCCGCCTCGGCATAGCCCAAGCGGGTAGCTTCCGCCAGGGCTTCGTCATAGGTGGCGCCGGTGGACTCCATGGCATCCAGGATGTAGTTGGTCGTGCCGTTGACGATGCCGGAAATGCGCTCGATTTGGTCGCCCGCCAGGGAGCGGCGCAGCATACCCACAACCGGAATGGCGGCGGCCACGGCGGCCTCAAAGTAGAGGTCAACCCCGGAGCGTTCCGCAGCCTCGGCCAATTCATCAGCATGCGCGGCAACGAGCGCCTTATTAGCCGTCACCACAGACTTGCCGGAATTAAGCGCGGTCAAAACCAGCTCGCGCGGGAAATCGATACCGCCGATAACCTCCACCACCATGTCGATATCATCGCGGGAGATCAGGGCCTTGGCATCATCAGTCAGCAGCTCATTAGGCACGCCCGGGCGCAGCTTGTTCTTGTTCTGGATTGCGATGCCGCGGATCTCTGCCGGCCCGCCGATGCGGTGAGCAAAGGCATCCGCATTTTCATCTAAGAGACGGAAGACTTCCGCGCCCACGGTGCCGAATCCAAGCAGTGCAATGCCAACGGTTTCGCCTTCGCCCTTGCCGGTACGCGAATGTAGCTGTAGCTCACTGTTTGAAGCATCCATAGTCCGTCTCCATGTTGGTTTAGTGGTGGAAAATGTCCCCCGCTTTACGCGGCTACAGGACACTATACAGAACGAGCTGTCTATATTGCGACATGCGGGGGATAATATTCGTTCAGCTACAGAAAACCCCCGCCGCACGGGCCGAATGCGGCACCTGCTTAACGGGGGTAGTACTGACTTAATCCACTTCCAAGGACAAGAGGTCCTCGATGGTTTCGCGCCGCAGCATGGGTTTGGTATTTCCCACGCGCGTTGCCACCACAGCCGGGCGCACCGCGCCGTTATACCGAGACGACATCATGTACTGATACCCACCGGTGGCCGCGAAGGCGAGCAAGTCCCCCGACTGGATATCATTGGGCAATTCGCCTTCTTCTAGCAAGATATCGCCGGATTCGCAGTGGAAGCCCACGATGCGCGAGGGCACCATCTCACCATCGCTAAAGCGGTTCACCAGGCGCACATCGTATTCGGAACCATAGAGCGCGGGGCGGATATTATCGGACATTCCCCCGTCGATGGAAATATAACGGCGCACCGGCAAATCGGCCTTGCCGGTTTCCACGTCCTTGACCGTGCCCACGCGGTAGACGGTCACGGCAGAACCCGCCACCAAGGAGCGACCCGGCTCCACGAGGAGGAACGGCGCCTTAATGTCGAGTTCTTCCGCGGTTTGGTCCACAGCTCGCAGCATGTCCTTTGCCACGCGGTCAATATCCAGCGCTTCCTCATAGGGCATATATGGAATACCAAAGCCGCCGCCCAAATCCAGCTCGGCAAGGTCAACGCCCAGCTCGGTGTGGATTTGGCGGTAGAGCTCCAGCACGCGCTCGGCGGCGAGCTTAAAGCCCTCAGCATTAAAGACCTGGGAGCCCACGTGGCAGTGCAGTCCGCTCAAGTGGAGGTTATCCACCTCGAGGCAGCGCTTCGCGGCAGCAAAAGCCGCACCCGTGGCCAGGGAAATACCGAATTTCTGGTCCTCGTGCGAGGTGGCCACGAACTCGTGGGTATGCGCGTCCACGCCCGGCTTGACGCGAATCATCACCGGCTGCACCACGCCCGCCTCACCGGCGATACGGTTGAGCTCTTCGAGCTCCTGCTCATTATCGATGACCACGTGGCCCACGCCCGCATCCACGCACAGGCGCAGGTATTCCTCGTCCTTATTATTGCCGTGCGCGGTAATGCGCGCGGCTGGGAACTCTGCGGCGAGCGCAATCTTTAATTCATTGAGCGCGGCAGCATCGAGGCACAGGCCCTCTTCATTGACCCACTGCACTACCTTTTTGGAAATGAACGCCTTGGAAGCATAGTGCACGTGATCCGGCCCGCCGAAGGCACGCGCCATATCTTGGCACCGCGAGCGGAAGTCGTCCTCATCGAAGACGTAGAGCGGAGTCTGGAATTCCTCTGCCAAATCCGGCAAGGGCACTTCCGCCACGGTAACGACGCCGTCCTCTTGGCGGCTCACGTTCCGCGGCCACACGTGCGCGGGTAGCTCGTTGAAATCAGCCATTTACATCTTCTCCGGTGCGCTCACGCCCACCATGGTCAAGGCATTGGACAGGACGACGCGGGATGCTTCCGCCAATGCGAGGCGTGCGCTGTGAATGGGCTGCTCTTCCTCCCCCGCCTTGGGCAGGACCTGGCAGGTGTCGTAAAAACGGTGGAACACGCCCGCCAGCTCTTCGGCATAGCGCGCCACTCGGTGCGGCTCGCGCAGTTCCGCGGCATCTGCCACCACGGCGGGAAACTCGCCGAGGGTGCGGATAAGGTCGCCTTCGCGCTCATGCTCCAGCAGCGACAGGTCCGCACCTTCGGAACTAACTCCCAGCTCCGCTGCCTTGCGCCCGATCGAGCACAACCGCGCGTGTCCGTATTGCACGTAGTAGACCGGATTATCCGAGGACTGCGACTCCCACAGGCCCAGATCGATATCGATCGACTGATCCACAGAAGATCGCACCAGCGAATACCGCGATGCATCGACGCCGATGGCGGCGACCAGATCCTCAATGGTGATCACAGTGCCCGCGCGCTTGGACATGCGCACCGGCTTGCCATCGCGCAACAGGTTGACCATCTGACCAATGAGCACCTCCACGCCATCGGCGTCATAGCCCAAGGCAGCTGCCGCCGCCTTCAAGCGCGGGACATAACCGTGGTGGTCAGCGCCCAGCATATAGATATTGAGGTCATGGCCACGGTCGAATTTATCGGCCACATAGGCGATATCGCCGGCGATGTACGCGGCATTGCCGTCCGATTTCACCACGACGCGATCCTTAGAATCGCCATAGTCGGTCGATTTCAGCCACCACGCGTTGTCCGCCTCATAAAGGTGACCTTCAAACTTCAGGGTCTCAAGCGCCTTGTCCACCGCCCCAGATTCGAACAGTGAATTTTCGTGGAAGTAGACATCAAAGTCCACGCCAAATTCATGCAGGGACTGCTTAATCTGGGCAAACATCATCTCTACGCCATCGGCGCGGAAGGCCTCCTGCACCTGCGCAGCATCGCCCTCGAGCGCGTTGGGGTTCTTTTCCACAACCGCGTTTGCGATGTCGCGAATATAATCTCCGCCGTAGCCGTCCTCCGGCGTGGGCTCGCCTTTAGCTGCGGCAACAAGGGAGCGCGAGAAGCGATCGATCTGGCCGCCGTGATCATTGAAGTAGTACTCGCGGGTGACTTCTGCACCGGAAGCCGTGAGTACCCTGCCTAGCGAATCGCCGACGGCGGCCCACCGCGTCCCGCCCAGGTGAATCGGGCCCGTGGGGTTGGCAGACACAAATTCCAGGTTAATCTTCTTGCCTGCAAAGGAGTCATTCGAACCGTAGTCCGCGCCTGCCTGCAGAATCTGGGCGACAATCTCACCCTGGGCAGCGGCGGCTAAGCGGATATTAATAAATCCAGGCCCGGCAATATCGGCTTCCGCAATGGCATCGTGCTGGGCTAATTTTTGCGCTAACCAGCCACCAAATTCGCGCGGATTCGCGCCGGCTTTCTTGGCCACCTGCAGTGCAAGGTTGGTGGCGTAGTCACCGTGTTCTGGGTTGCGGGGGCGCTCTACCGTGACAGATTCCGGCAATACGGACGCGTCTAGGTCATGTTCTGCCATGACCTCGGTGGCGGATTCTTTAACTAAGGTGGCCAAATCAGCTGGAGTCATGTGGCAAGAGTCTAGTTCACTGCCCCGACACGTGCGAAAAGAAGCACTGGCTAACATTTCCGCGGGCGGAGATCACTCATTTAATAGACCTCTTAGGCAAACCTATATTGCGATATATATTACAAAATATATGCTGGTAGAACGTGATTCACACTACATTCCACGCAGTGAATGTGTAGTGTTAATGACACCTCCATGACTTAAAAACTAATAAGGAGCACCGTATGCGCATTGCGCTTTTTTCTACTTGCATTGGTGACACCCTTTTCCCGGACGTCCAAAAGGCGACGGCATTGGTTCTCTCCCGGTTAGGTCACGAAGTTGTCCTTCCGGAGGAGCAAACCTGCTGCGGCCAGATGCACATCAACACCGGCTACCAAAAGGAAACTCTGGGGATGATCCGCTCTTATGCGGATGCCTTCGCAGATCCTTCCATTGACTACGTCGTGGCCGCCTCCGGTTCCTGCGTTGCAGCAGTTCGCGACCGCCACGAAAGCATTGCCGACCGCTTCGGCACTTCCGCCGATGTCGATGGCGCGCAGAAGACCGCGGGAAAGACCTACGATCTCACGGAATTTTTGGTCGATATTGAAGGCGTGACCAACGTCGGCGCTTTCTTCCCACACCGAGTGACCTACCACTCAGCCTGCCACGGCCTGCGCTTCCTTAAGCTGGAAGACCGCCCCTACAAGCTTTTGCAAGAAGTCGAGGGCATCGACTTGGCACCACTAGCCAATAGCGAAGAGTGCTGCGGCTTCGGCGGCACGTTTGCCCTGAAGAATGCAGAGGTGTCCCAGGCAATGGTCTCCGATAAAACCCGCCACATTAAAGACACCCAAGCCGAGTACGTTACCGCTGGTGACTCGTCCTGCCTGATGAATATCGGCGGCGCGCTCCACCGCCAGCGCTCCGGCATTCGCGCCCTACACATGGCAGAGATTTTGGCCTCCACGAAGGAACACCCGTGGCAGCCAAACTCCGCCGCTTACTCCAAGGAGACGATGCTCTAATGACCTCTTTCCTCGACACCACCCCACCACGCGCCCCTGAAGGCTACGGCAACCTGCGCGGCAGCAAGGCCTTCGTCCCGCTCGCGCACGTCGGGCTGAATAACGCTACCCAGCGTCATAACCTGCAGCACGCGACCACCACCATCCGCCAAAAGCGCGCTAACACCGTGCAGGAAGTGGATGACTGGGAGCTGCTCCGCAACGCCGGCTCTGCCCTCAAAGAGGACGTCGCAGCCCGCATGCCGGAATTGCTCGAGCAATTTGAGAAGGCCGTGTCTGACCGCGGCGGCATCGTCCACTGGGCACGCGATGCCAAGGAAGCCAACGAGATCATTGAAGGTCTCATCCGCGAAACGGGCGAAACCGACGTAGTCAAGGTTAAGTCCATGGCTACCCAGGAAATCGGCTTGAACGAGCACCTCGAAGACGCCGGAATCCACGCCCAGGAAACCGACTTGGCAGAGCTCATCGTCCAGCTTGGTGACGATATGCCATCGCACATTCTGGTGCCCGCAATTCACCGAAACCGCGCGGAAATTCGCGATATCTTCGTCGATAAAATGCCCAATACGGACGACTCGCTGAAGGCCGAGCCCGCCGAGTTGGCCGAGGCATCCCGCCAGTTCCTGCGCCAGCAATTCATGAAGGCCAAGGTCGCCATCTCCGGCGCCAACTTTGGTGTGGCAGAAACCGGCACCGTCAACGTTGTCGAATCTGAGGGCAATGGCCGCATGTGCGTGACGTTGCCGGAAACGCTGATTACCGTCATGGGCATCGAAAAGCTCGTGCCTACCTTCCAGGACCTGGAAGTCTTCCTGCAGCTGCTGCCTCGTTCCTCCACCGCGGAGCGCATGAACCCCTATACCTCCATGTGGTCCGGTGTGACGGAGGGCGATGGCCCGCAGAACTTCCACATCGTCTTGCTGGATAATGGGCGCACCGCAGCACTGTCTTCGCCCGTTGGTCACCAGGCGCTAAAGTGCATCCGTTGCTCGGCCTGCCTCAATGTCTGCCCAGTCTACGAGCGCGCCGGCGGACACGCCTATGGCTCCGTGTACCCGGGCCCCATCGGTATCTCGCTGACTCCGCAGCTTACCGGCATGAAGGACCACAACGATCCATCAGCAAGCCTGCCGTATGCTTGCTCGCTGTGCGGGCGCTGCGATGACGTGTGCCCGGTGAAGATTCCGCTTTCTGATGTCATCGTGGAAAACCGCCATCAGAAGGTCACCCACGCTGCCTCGCCGATCGAGCCGAAGCTGTTCAAGACGGTGCAGCTGCTCTGGGACAACCCGAAGATGTGGGATAAGGTCACCCACCTCGTGGCACTTGGCCGCGTGATGGGCGGATTCAACGGCACCATCGAGTCGCTGCCGCTATTTATGTCCGGTTGGTCCGATGGCCGCGATACCGCGATTCCGCCGAAGAAATCCTTCCGCCAATGGTTCGACTCCGATGAAGGCAAAGAGCTGCTGGCTAATGCCCGTAAGGAGGCCACCAAGTGAGCGCAAAGCAAGACATCCTAAACCGCATTCGTTCGGCGCAGAAACAGGCTGGGCTCCCAGATCACGTCGATGTGCCGCGCGAATACCAGCGCGAAGGCACGCTGAATGATGATGAACTGCGCGAAATTCTGGTCGATCGCCTCGAGGATTACAAGGCAGAAGTCCACGTCACGGAGGAACGCGATCTGAAAAAGACGCTGGATACCATCGTCCACGACCGCAACTGCACCGACATCCGCTACGCCCCAGGCATGAATGCCGATTTTTTTGATGGCCTTCCTGCCCGCCCGGACGACGAAGACGCGGATCCGCGCGAGCTTGACGATGCCGATGCCGTCGTCACCGAGTCCCTCGTGTCCTCCGCACAGACCGGCACCATTGTGTTGCAGTCCGATTCCCGCTGCGGCCGCCGCGCCCTGACGCTGGTACCGGACCGTCACATCTGTATCGTCCGCCGCGACGAGATTGTCTACGGTATCCCCGAGGTCATTTCCCGGATGAACCCTGACAAGCCCGCAACGTGGATTTCTGGCCCTTCCGCGACCTCCGATATCGAGCTCTCGCGCGTCGAAGGCGTGCACGGCCCGCGCGATCTGATCGTGATTATTGTGAAGTAGCGTGGCTAGGGTGCCGAGTTAGGGCACCCGTCACGTGGAAATTCCTGCCACGAACCTGAAAGAAGCATAAGCTAACTCTGACAAACGTTATAGGAGTCGGAGCTTTAGCTTATGCTTTCTTTTTCTCGAAAAATCTCTACCGTAGTGTGCGCTAGCGCCCTCGCGCTGGGCGTGGCAGCCCCCACCGCCGCGGCGACGGAGCCGGACATCACCTGGGAGGATTGCCCCGAACAGGTCAACCTCAATGGCGCCGAGTGCGGCCGGGTAGAGGTGCCTACCTACTACGATAACCCCGCGGCCGGCACCATTAGCGTCGGGTTCGTTCGCGTGCCCGCGGCACAACCAGATGCGCGCCGCGGCGCGCTCTTTACCAACCCAGGTGGCCCAGGCGGCGACGCTTATTCTTGGGCTGGAAACGATGCCGTCGAATGGCCCGAGGAAATTCGCAACGAGTGGGATCTGATCGGCGTCCAGCCGCGCGGCCTGCCCGGTTCCACCCCGGTGGACTGCGCTACCACCCCGAACTTCAATCCCATCGAGGCCACCACCCAGATTGGCAAGGCTACTCGTGACGCCTGCGAGCAGAATACCCCTGGCTATACCAACTCTTTAACCACCGCCAATACCGCCCAAGACTGGGAGATGGTGCGCCAAGCGCTGGGCGAGGACGTCATTGACATCGCCGGTGTTTCCTACGGCACCTACCTTGGTTCCGCCTACGCCACCAAGTATCCGCAGCACACCGGCAAGGTGCTGCTCGATTCCGGCATGATCCCCCAGTTGGCGTGGAACGGCATCTTCGCCTCGCAGCAGCAGGGTTATGAGAATGCGCTGCACGATCTGTTCCAGTTCATTGCGGATAATGACGCCACCTATCACTTAGGCACTACCCCACTTCAGGTCTATGAAAAGTGGTCGCAGAAAGTCGCCATGGAAGCCGGTGCCCGTCCCACCGTATTGCCACCGGATGCGAAAATCGGCGACCTTCCCCCAGGGCTCGAGTTCGCCGGCCAGCCGGGCGCGGACATCATGACCGCCACGGGTGAGCTGCGCGTACAGGCGGAATTCCTCGCCAACAAGGCGCTTAACCCACAAGCGGACCAGCGCGCCTCAATCACCTTGGGTAAGACCCGCGAGGTCGTTCCTATGCCCGCGCACTGGGATGAGTTTGCCAAGTACTTAAACGGCAGCACGCCCCTCGAGGTCGTCGATGACCCGGAGCTTGCCCGCGCGGTGCAACAGCAAACTATCCAGATGATGAATATGCAAAACCTCATCGTCTGCAACGAGAACACCGTCGCCGGCAACCCGTGGCTCTTCCCCACTTATCTATGGTCCAACTTTGTCACCGGCGATATTTTCTCCCTGGTTAATTCCATGTATGGATCTGGCGCCGGGTGCGGCGGCCGCGGACCCGTTACAGGCGGGGCTCCACTCGATGGCTCGCACCTTGCCACCAAACCGCTGCAAATCCAAGGTACGGGCGATCCGCAGACCCCGTACCAGTATCACGAGGCACTCTCCCAGCCCATGCAATCGCGCGTCGTCACCGTCCACGGCCCCGGCCACGGGCACTTTGCGCTGGGTAATAAGGCCGTCGATGAGATTGGCGTGCACTATCTGCGCACCGGTGAGGTAACCACCGCAGACGCACCGGGCCTGATTTAGTTCCGCGGCTGCCGATGCGCTAGAATCACATCGTTGGGAATTTTCCCAGCGATGTCTCCGTAGCTCAGCGGATTAGAGCATCGGTTTCCGGTACCGAAGGTCGCAGGTTCGATCCCTGTCGGGGACACAAAATTTTTAGCCCCTCGCTTTTGCCAGCGAGGGGTTTCACTATGCGCCCCGTTTTCGGATTATGTAGCCACCGAGGGTTCAGGAAGGACCAATCATCCCGAACGCCGAACGAAAATTGTGAGACGGGCTGGGTCTAGCAAGGTCAAAGTCGCGGGCTCCGCTTTAATGTGAGTAAAGATCCCCATATTTAGTCTCTATCCATAGAACATAGAAAATTCCACCGTCTTTCCAGCCAACGAATGGAAGGTTTTCTTGGTGTCGGAACACGCGGAATTTGGTTAGCTCTTGGAACTGCCTAGGGATTTGAGCTTTGATTTCCTTTTTCGGGATAAATTCTGAGCCGAGGCCGTGCCTGTGGTGATTAACAAACTCTGTCCAAGAAATTAGTGACCGTTTGTGCCATTTTGACGCGCGACGCTATTTAGTACCGGTAGGGCGGTATCGAGTACCGACCGGTGCGGATATCGGGTACCGGGGGTAGTTTTTAGGCACTCTTTAGTGGACGGCCCACGCAGTGTGTACGCGTGGGTCGTGTTCACGTGGAAGGAGTGATGGTGGTGACGGATTACCGTGCCATCATGTTTGCCTTGGTTGCCGGGAATCGTTCCTGGAACCAGATTCGAGCCGATTTAGGGGTCTCGAAGTCGACGATTGATAAGGCCAGTCGCGTTGTAAGGGACCATCGACTCGATGCTCGTGGGATTGCTGGATTGTCGAATGCCCAGTTAGAGGAGCTATTTCCGGATAACCGGCGTCGCAACGATGCGGAGTTCCTCGCACCGGATTTCAAAAAGGTTGCTGAGCGGATGGTCTCTGGCAAGCGCGTGACGTTGAAAGTCGCGCACGCCAAGTACCTGGAGTTCCCTGTTGGTACTGGTCAGCGTCATTATTCGTATCGACAGTACTGTTCGCTGTTTGAGCATTATGTCGATGTTCATCAGCTGTCAGCGCCACTGAATCACGATCCCGGTGACGAGCTCATGGTGGACTGGTCGGGCGATGGAATGGTCGTTGTGGATCCTGTCTCAGGCCAGCGGGTTACCGCGCACTTGTTTGTAGCTTCATTGCCGCACTCAGGGATGATGCATGTATCGGCGTGGCCGGATCAAAAAATGCGGTCGTGGCTTTTAGCCCACCGTGCGGCTTTGGAGTATTTCGGTGGTTGTCCGCTGCGGTTGATCCCGGATAACGCGCTCACAGCCACGCAACAGATTTCCTGTGGGCTGCGGGGGCGTATCCCGGTTGCGGAGTATTCTACATTTGCCGATTTCTATCAGATAGGTATTACTGCGGCGAAAGGCTACCGGCCGCGGTATAAGGCGAATGTTGAAAAGGCCGTGGATATTGCCCAGCAATGGTGCGTGGAATACCTCGACGACCAGGAGTTCTACAGTTTCGACATGCTCAATAAGGCCCTCGAGGACCAAAGCGATTTCATCAACGATCGCCGTCCCTTCCGCGGGCAGGATATCTCTCGTCGCCAGTTGTTTGAAGACCATGAGCAACAGCTGCTGCGCCCATTGCCCGACCGGCGGTGGTCGTGGTCGCGGTGGAAGAAGTCCAAGGTCGCAATGAACTACCACATCCGGATCGCCAATCACTGGTATTCAGTGCCGTGGAAGCTAGCGGGCAAGTTCGTCGACGTGCAACTTTTTGATGACTATCTGGATGTCTTCTACGACGGTGAGATTGTTGCTTCACATCGTATTGCCCCTGCTAATTATGGCTACTCCACCTTGGATGAGCATGTCCCCGACAACCATAAGGACTTAAACACCCAGTGGAACCGGCAACGCTTGGAAGACTGGGCGAAAAGTATTGGGACCGCGACAGCACAGCTCATCGGCCAGATGTTTAACGCTCGTAAAGTCGAAGCCCAAGCATATTCTAGCGTTCTGGGCGTACTGAACCTATCGAAGGATTACTCCCGAATCGAACTCGAACAAGCCTGTGGTCAGCTGTTATCGCGCAAAGCAGTCCCCAGCGTCAACAAAGTAGCCCAAGAGCTCAAGGATCTAAAACAGGCCGCAGCACAGGCGTATTTGCCCACCGATGTACCACTGTCGACGGCCATCGACACTACGCGTGCGCACCGCCAACAGCCCACGGCGGACACGCCGGACTCTGTGTCGCATGTACGCGGGGCCGGGGCGTTTGCCTTCACTGATAAAGAATGGAAGGTATAGCCATGGCTCTTACCGATGAAGACTTCGAACTGCTCGGTTCTCTTCGCGGGATGCGTGTGTTTGCCACGACGCTGCAGGAGATCGTCAACGATCCCAGTCGTGACTTGGACTCCTTTGAAGACAAGATCAAAGAAGCTCTCGATGCTCTGGGGTTGCCCGCAAATCGTGGACACGTAGTAGAGCTACCTAGCGGTTAGGCAGCGATTTTTTCTTCGTTTCTGGTTTGGGTGATGTGATTTTCGAAATCGACAGGGCGGACCATCCCAAGGGCGGAGTGCCGGCGCCGACGGTTGTAGACTACTTCAATCCAGTAAGCCACAGCCTGACGCGCAGTATCGCGGGTTGCCCAGCGTTTCCGGTCGTAGAACTCGGTCTTAAGCGTCGACCAGAACGACTCGGCCATCGCGTTATCGAAACACACCCCAGTGCGCCCTACCGACTGAGCAACCCCTAGGTTGCGGCACACGTCCCAGAGCTGCTCGCTGGTAAATTGTGTTCCCCGGTCAGCGTGAAACACCAGCCCCTCAGGAACATCACTACGCAGTGTATGTGCCATCCGCAGCGCTCGTTCGACCAGGTATGTATCTTGCACGCTATCCATAGCCCAGCCCAGTACCCTGCGGGAATGACCGTCGCGAACTGCGCATAAGTACAACCAGCCCTCGCCGGTGCGCAGGTAGGTAATGTCCGACATCCATACTCGATTGAGCTCGCCGGTATCAAACATGCGCTTTACCAGGTCAGGAAGAGCAGATTTACGCTTAGATTGAATCGTTGTCACCGGCACAAAAGCACGCGGTGAAATCCCTTCAATGCCCATCAGACGCATCCGCTTGGCCACAGTCTTGCGATTCACACTGATCTGGTAGCGCTCACCTAGCTCTGCGGTGATCCGCGGAGCACCATAGACCTCATCGGAGTCTTTCCAAATCTGATGAATCTTGCGATCAACATCATCGTAAAATGATGCACGATCATCCTTACCGGTTAAGCGTTGCTGCTGTATATGGGTCCATTTGTAGTATCCAGACCGAGATACCTTCAACAAGCGTGCCATGCGCTTGATGCTGTAGTTAGCCTTCTCCTGCTGCATTAATTCGAACTTTTCTCTTCGCGTTGCTTTGCGGCGAAGAAGGCTGTCGCTTTTGACAAAAACTCATTATCCATCTTGGCTTCTGCCAGCTCACGACGCAGACGAGCATTCTCCGCACGAAGATCAGCCTCGCTTAATCCATCGGAAGATCCTTAGGCGTTGACGCTCATTTTTTACCCATCGGCCTAAAAGACCAGGTGCGACACCAATTTCTTTCGCTACATGAGCAATTGGGCGCTGCGATTCGATTACCAGGTTCGCGGCTTCGCGTCGATACTCAGGTGTGTATTTCTGGCGTTGTTGACTCACAATGAACATCCTCTCTTACGGACACAAGATCCGCACTAATCGGGTGTCCACTAAACGAGGGTAACCTCAGCTCAGGTAGCTGCACGTGATTCGAAAGTAATCGAAAAACTCGTCAAAGCCGCCAAGCTACCCAACGCGCTTGCGGCTTTGGAACGCTTTGAAGCACACAGCAACCGAGGGATCACTCCAGACCGTATTGAGCGGTTAGCTACCTGCGACTGGATTACCTACGGCAGAGATCTAACCATCGTGGGAGCTACCGGCACCGGCAAAAGCTTCCTCGCCCAAGGCCTAGCCGTGGCTGCGTGCCGGCATAAACTAACCGCACGCTACTTTAGACTCGCCGACTTAGCCGACGAGTTCGACGCCACAGCCGACGCTGCCTATGAGCGCAAAGCCCTCCTTGAGGAACTGACAAAGCCGGCTGTGTTGGTCATCGACGACTTCCTGGCCACGGACGTATCTGCCTTCGCCTTAGCCCAGGTATTCAACCTCCTGGTCAAGCGGGAGCATTCCTCAACCGTCATCGTCAGCCAGCACGAGCCGGAATACTGGTACAGCGTCTTTAGTGAAAACGCGATCGCCGACGCTGTCCTATCCCGACTTGCAAACAACGGCAGCAAACTCACCCTCATCGGTGAAGACATGCGCACCCGTGACGACTTCCAAGAAGAAAGGGGAACACTTAGCAAACAGCTCAAGCAACGTCAACGGTCCAAACGATAAGCGGGGGTAAAACCGGCTACCGGGCGGCTACCGCCACCCCGGTACCTGGTACCGCCTTACCGGTCCCTAAAACAAGCCCGCGTCACCATTTGTCGAGGAATTCTCTGCGCATTCTATCGGTCATTTGCCCGAACCCCCATCCGCTCTGCAAAAACCTAGTGGACAGGAGTGGGTATTCGTTTGATGCTGCTCTTACGGCACTCAAGACGCTTGTATCGGCACCACTTTGGCTCTTTGAGGCAGGCCGAGTGCTACGTCTCTTACTTTTCTTTCCCATATCTAGTCGAAGTACTCTTTGAGGTCTGCATCAGAAACCTCGAGCCCCCGTTCTTCTTCAACGAAGTTTTTCTTCCAAGGCGACTCCGTGTGGGTTTTATTACGTAAAGCCCATGCGGAATAGGGCCCGTACTTATTCCATACTTCAATCAAGGTATCTTCCACAGGCCGGTAATCGTCCCAGTTGAAGTCATCAGAAATAAACGTATCGGGGTCGATGGGGCTCTTACCGTACTTTTTAAGCTCGTGGTAGATGTCTACAACGACAGGTCCGTGGGCCCATGCTTCCATCCGTTCATTGAAGAGAGGAACCCCTCCGGAGGCTGGCATGTAAAACCCCTTTGCATAGTAGAGGAGCTTTTGAAGTTTCAGTGGTGTCAGCTCGGCTTCTTCGGTTTCTTCAGCCCAAGCTACGAGCCATTCTGCGATTTGGCGGGCAGTGAATTGCTTCATTGTGCACCCCCTTCCTGCATGTTCTTAACGTTACAGCACCTAGATAGCACTTTCTATTCCTACCTACTCAGCAGGGGCTTGACCCATGCAACCTGGCTTTCGATGGATTCCATTGTCAAACTATTAGGCTTATGAAATACTAAGGTACTTAGAACCACGACAGTTATGCAGTATAGGCGCGACATGGAGGAGACCCCTTGCCCACCTTAGAAATCGACCATCTCAATAAATCTTTTGGCAGTGTTCGCGCGCTGCAGGATATGACCTTTAACGTGCAGGAGGGCGAGATCTTCGGTTTCGTCGGTTCCAATGGCGCGGGCAAGTCCACCACCATGCGCATCGCGCTGGGCGTGCTCGCGAAAGACTCCGGCGAGGTTTATTTCGATGGCTCCCCCATTAATGACGATAATCGCCGCCGCATTGGCTATATGCCCGAAGAGCGTGGACTCTACGGCAAGGAACCGCTGCTTAGCCAGCTGACGTTTCTGGGCACCCTGCATGGCATGAGCAAGCAGGCCGCCCAGAAATCCGGCACGGAGCTACTGGAACAGTTGGGGCTGGGTGAGCGCCAGGACGACAAGCTGGATGATTTATCCTTGGGCAACCAGCAGCGCGTGCAGCTGGCCGCGTCCCTCATTCACGATCCGGATATGTTGATTCTGGATGAGCCCTTTTCCGGCTTGGACCCCGTCGCCGTCAATGTCATGTCTGACATGCTGCGCGAGCGCGCCGCCCGCGGGGTGCCGGTCATCTTTTCCTCCCACCAACTGGACTTGGTGCAGCGCCTGTGCGACCACGTGGGCATCGTCACGCAAGGCCGCATGGTGGCAGAGGGCACGGTAGATGAGCTGCGCACCCAAGGGGCCTCGCGCTATGCGGTGGAAACCCCTGCCCGCGGTTGGTATCCGGAGGGCACCCACCTAGTAGAGGAAACGGACCAGGGCGTAGTGCTCGAAGCCGATGACGGCACCGATGACCAAGCCATCTTGCGCGCTGCCATGGCCGCTGGCCCCGTCCACTCCTTCGGCCTCAAGGTCCCAGACCTTACCGAGCTATTCCAAGACGTCGTCACCAGCACCACCACCGAGGAGGCCTAGCCCATGCAGTATTCGGCAATGAAGACCATAGGGACCGTCGCCAAGCGCGAGATGGCGGTTGCCCTTAAGACCAAATCCGTTGTCATCATGATGCTGCTGCTTATCATTGGTGCCATCGCCACCCCTATCATCATTGACTTGCTGTCCGGTGGTGACGATGAACCAGATTCCGTCGCCGTGGTGGGCCTGGAGGCAGACGCATTCGCTGATTCCGGACTGGAGACGCAGGCCGCAGATGACCGGGATAGCGCGGTGCAGCTTATCGATGACGGCGACGTCGACGCCGCCCTCGTGCCCGCCGACGACGAGGGGTGGGAGCTTTTGGCCAACGGCACCGTCTCCACCACGATCTCCACCACGGTCAATCAAGTGGTCGCGGCGCAGGCGCAGGCAGAGGCACTAGATACGCTGAATATTGATGCCCAAGACCTTGCCGACGCCACCCCATCGACCAAGGTGACCGCGGTAGATCTGGAAACAGATGAGGCCTCCGAAGAACAGATGGGCAATGTTGCCATCGTCCTTATCGCCGCCATCGTGGTGGTCTTTTCCATCATGACCTTCGCAGGGCTCATCGGCGGCCGCGTTACCGAAGAGAAGTCTTCGCGCGTGGTCGAAATAATCCTTTCCACGGTGCGCCCGGTGGATTTCTTGGCAGGCAAGGTCATTGGCAATACCATCATCGGGCTGCTCGGCACCTTCCTCATCTTGGCCGGCGGCGTGGCTTCCCTGGCATTTACTGGCGCAGCAAGCGAAATCCAGCTCGACTATGGTCTAATCGCTGCCCTGCTCGTCGGGGAAATCCTCGGTCTCTTATTCTTCGGCAGCCTCTATGCCGCAGCCGGCTCCATGGTGCAGCGCACCGAGGATCTGCAATCGACGCAGATGCCCATCCTGCTCATCGTCTTTGCCACCATGTATGTCCCCATGTTTGGCTGGACCAACTTGGATGCCACCTGGATGCAGGTCATGGGCTGGGTGCCGCCGGTCTCCATGTTGGTCGCTCCCCTCCAAGTTGCTGGCGGCAATATGAGCTGGCTAGGCTTGGCGGGAAGCTATGCGGTCCTCGCTGTAGTTACCGCGCTGATCCTCATCGTTGTCGCGCGCATCTACCGCCGTGCCATCTTGAATAACGGCAAGAAGATGACCTGGCGCCAGGTGCTCAAGAAATAAAAATAAATCCGGCCTCCCACTTTCCAAGGGAGGCCGGATTTTTCTATTGCGCCGAATTACTCAACGATGAATTCGTTGGTGATCGGCTGGGTGATATCCAGGGTGCCGTGCTCGATGTAGTACATGCCAAAGAACATGGCGCCGAGCAGCACTACGGACAGCAGCATGCAGGGAATCCACTGGACAAAAACGGAAACCCAGCCCTCGGATTGCTGGCGGGCCGCTGCCTCGCGTTGTTCTTGAGCCTCGCGCTCGTTCATAATGATAAAACCTCTCACTTCACCGAAGATTAACTAAAAGTATCTTAACAGTTTATGGTCTCCGCGGTGGCATTAGATCCCCGGATCTTCATCATTTAATAAAGCCTCGAGGAATGCCTCGCGGTCCGCGAACATTTTCTCGATATCCTCTTCCGCGCCCACGATCCAGGCATTGGCATCCTCATCAAAGGTCACCGCGGAATCGGGATAGGTTTCCAGGGCTTCCTCCATCGCAGCAAGCTGATCGGCATCGGCACGGTCCTCAGCAAAAGCCTCTGGATCGCCAATACGCTGGCCCAGCTCACCCAAGGCCGTCAAGCCATACGTTTTATGCTGCTTTTTCGGGTACTCGAAAAGTTCTTGGCCCATCATGGCGGTATTATTTTCCTCCATTCAATAAAGAATCCGGGACGAATCCCGAATAGCCGGGGATATTATTGACCTGCAATACCCCATGGAAAAAGCGCTTGAGCGCGGGAACGTCATCCTCGTGGAGGTGGTCGAAGACCAACCGCCGGACGGATTCCACGTGCTCGGGGGCCGCGCGCTCGAGGTGGTGGAGCCCAGCCTCCGTGATGTGCACGTTGACCCCGCGGCCATCATCGGTGGTCTTTTCCTTGACCAAGAGCCCGCGCTTTTCCATGCGCGTGACCTGGTGGGAGGCGCGCGAGCGATCCCAGGCCAGTTCCGTGCACAGGTCGCGCAGGCGCAGGTGCTGATCTGGGGCTTCCGAAAGGGATGCCAAGACCGCGAATTCCGAGACGGAAATCTCCCCGCCCGCCTTAAGGGTCTCGTCCATGCCCCTATCTATCTTGCGGGTCGCAGCCAATAATAGGCGCCATAGCTCCTGTTCATCATCGTTTAACCAGCGGGTTTGTTCAGACATAAGGACTAGATTACCCCCTTCAGCATGGCGATGTCGCGCTCGCTGCGCCCGAGCACCCGCGAATAGCGCTGCGGCATGCAGGTAAAGACCAAAACCTGGTTCTCGCGGCCCACCTGTGAGAACAAGGTGGACATGAGTTGCAGGCGGTGGGCGTCGGTGGAGCCTAGCGCATCATCGACGATGACCGGCACGGTTTCCTCCCCCGCCACCAAGCGCGCGATGGCAAAGCGGGTAAGGATGGCCAGCTGCTCGCGCGCGCCGCCAGACAGGCTGGTCATGGCCACCGTTTCATTATCGCGGGTGCGCGCGGTAACAGAGAGATCGTCCGCCAATTCAAAGCTGATATCCCCGCCGTAAATAGTGCGGGCCAGCTGGGCGAGCGCCGCCACGAAGGGCTCGGCATAGCGCTGGCGCGCGGCATCGCGGTGCTTGAGCAGCAACTCGCGCAGGTAGCGTGCCGCCAGCGCGCGCTTTTCCACGCTTTCTAGCACCGCCTGCGCCATTTCTGCTTCCGCTTGCGCCTGCTGCTCGCGCTCTGCCGCGCCGGAGTGATAATTAATTTCACTCGACAGCTTGCCCAGCTCCACCTTGGTATCTTGCACCTGGTTCTGCAGGTACTCTAGGTGCGATTGCGCACCCTCCACCAAGCTCTGAGCGGTGGCCAGGTCCACGGCCTCCATCTCAGATAGCTGTTCCTGCAGCCGGGTCACCAGCGCACCCAACCGCTCCGCTTCTTCTGCCAAGCCGGCATCGGAAGTTTTCTCCCGCGCTTCGGCCAGCTCGCGCTCGGCGCGCTCGGCCTTCTCGTTGGCGGCCTCAAGCTCGGCTTCTAAGCGCACCACGTCGTGGGCGATGCGGCTATCGCGGAAGGGAATAAGCTCGCGGTCGAGGGCATCGACAAGCTCGCGCGCCTCTTCCTCCGCCTCCTCCGCAGCGGATAAATCCTTGGCAGGGGCATCATCGAGGCCGGCGACCTTCTCCTTGAGCGCCGCGTGTTGGGCGCGCAGTTCACCTAAATCATCCGGCCCCAACTCGCTTTCGAGCTTGCGCGTTGCCACATCCAAGGCGGCATTCTGCTCGCTGTGCGCCTCGTGCAGGTTCTCTGCGGCGGCGATGGATTCCACGCCGGTGGCATCGAAAAGCTCCTGCAAACGCGCCTCGGCCTGATCCACCTCGCGCTGGGTCTTATCGGAAGAGTACGCGCCAGCCACGAAGCGGGCGGTGATATCGCCGATGGTGATCTCGCGGCCATCGACAAGCTCAATTGCGGGCTGCTTGCCGATGTCCACCTGCGTCCCATCCACCCCAATCTCCGCGCCCTCAGGCCCGGAAAATTCCACCTTAGCGGCGGTGGCATCGTGCAGGCGCTTGGCCAGCGACAGATCGGCATCCGCCTTGCGGAGTTCCTCGACATCCGCGGCGGTCATCTCGCGCCCGCGCTGGGCTATCTCCGTTTGGGCCTTCTCCACGCCACGTACCAATTCTTCTACCTTGAGCAGGCGTTTATCCAGGCGCTTAAAGGTCTCCTTGTCCTGATACGCCCGCGCCTGTTTGAGCGTTGCGCGCGCGGTGGCGTAGTCCTCCTTCGCGGTGGACAGTTTCTTTTCCACCGCTTCTTTCTTCTCGTTTTCCTCTGCGGCCTTCTCGCGGGCGGCCGCGAGCTTATCCGAGGCGCTCGCCTGCGCCGTGCCAGCGGCCTCGAGCGCCTCTGCCATCTCCCGGCGCTGGGTTTGCGCATCCTTCGCGCGTTGGAAATCCTCCTTGGCGCGGGTGAGCTCGGCCTTGTGTGCATCCACCTGGTGCTGGGCCTTCACGGCCTCGTCCGCGGCGGACTGTTTCTCTGCGAGATCCTTGCGGGCAGCGGGAAGCTGCGCTTCCGCCTCTTCTTGCTGGTGTTCCAGGTGCTCGTAGCGCTCCACCACGGAATCGAGCCCGCGCACCGCAGCGGTTGCTTCCTCCAGCTCTTGCTCGGCACGCTCCAAGGTCTCCTGGGCCTTCTTGTATTCGCCAGCCGGTTTGCCCCACCTTGCTCCGTAGTAGCGCTTATATTCCCTATCTACCTTGCCCAAAAGTTGGGAGTCGTCGCCGGATACCTCGTCTTCAGCCAAGCCGGACTCCTGCTCGAGGGCCTGCGTCAACGTGGGAATGCCCGCTGCGGAGATGGCGTCATTGGAGTCATCCTGGCGCATAAAGAGGACATCGAGAAGCTGGCGGTCCAGGTTCTCGCTTAAGATCTGATCCAGCTCATCATCGGCCTGGCGGCCGGTATACTGCGCGTGGCGCGGGGACGAGATGGCCAATTCACTGTACTTCTTCTTCAGCCAGCGCTTGGCAATGCGAAAGCGGTACTCCCCCACTGATATATCCGCGATGACCTCCGGTGAAACGTCCTTGCCTACCGGCTGCAAGTCCTTTGTAGCTTTCGTCCATGTGTGTTTTTCCGTCAGCACCACATCGAGGGCCTCCACGATGGTGGACTTACCGGCCTCGTTCTCGCCGTGGATGACCACCACCCCGGTTTCTGGAAGGTCATCTAAAACCAGGTGCTCGATGCCGCGAACATTTTTAATCTCTAAGCTGTGGATGCGCATGTGGTTTATCCTTCCAGGCGAAATAGCAGGTTGGCGGCGTCGCGGGCCACCGGATCCTCGCGGTTATCCAGCAGCTCCTGCAGGGCGTCGGCGGCATAGCCGGAAATATCCAGGTTGGCTAGTTCGTCTTCGCTCGGTTCCAAGAACAGGTACATGGTCCGCTCGCGCGGGCGCAGCGAGGCGAAGACCGCCTCCAACTCATCCAGCCCGCGCTGCAGCCGGGCGTGCGCCGCAATACCGAGGGTCCCCTGCAGGCTGTATTTAATCGCCGTGCGCACCTTATCCGGGTACTCCTCCAGGCTGCGCAGGAAGCGCTCGACGTCCTCGGTGGAATTGACGGAGGCATCGAGGGCTTCAAAAGTCCAGCGCCCGATGCTGCGCTTATCGATGTCTATGTCCTCCCCCTCAATCCTTACCACCAGCGCATTCCCGGAATCGGCCTCGCCGCCACCGGTGGAACATTCCTTAAAGTCCGTAGTCTCCGGGCTGCCAGAGAACCAGACGCGGCCGGTCTTTCCCAGGCTGGCCGTCGAGTGGGTATCGCCCAGCGCCAAGTAATCGATCACCCCGCGCTCCAAGCACTGCTCTACGAATTCCAGGTCGATGGTATCGGCATCTCCCCCGCTAGAGCGCGAATCCACCTGGCCATGGCCCACGGCAATTCGGATTCCTTCCGTGGGTTCAAGCGGCTCCAACGCCTGGCGCACCAAATCGTGGTTGGCGCGCTTAGACAGGTACGGCGCGCCCACCAATTCCACGCCCTTGCCCACCTCGATGGGCTCTGAATCCGCGATGACGTGCACATTATCTGCGCTGGTACGATAAAATACCGAGTCCGCGACCAGCGGATCGTGGTTTCCCGGCAGCACATATACAGGCACGGGCAAGCGCTTAAACATCTCGGTGGCACGCGCCAAGATTTCCCGGGAGAGCGCATTGTGTTCAAATACATCGCCCGCAACGACGATGAACTGCGCGCCAACCTCCTCCGCGAGCTGGCCTAGGTGCATGATGGCGGACTCGCGGTCATCGTTGAAACGACCTTGCGCCTCCCCCTTTAAGAACCAGCGGGTCATTCCCAGCTGGAAGTCGGACGTGTGGATAAAGGTCGTTGCAGTCATAATCAGTGCGTTAAGTGGTAGTAGAGGTCTTCAATATCGGACACGGCGCGCAAGAGATCAATATTGGTATGCGATACGGCTCGAAGGGCCTTGCGCAAGAGGTCAGGATCGGAATCTTCCAATGCTGGGGCCACCTTGGGGTGCGGCAGCTTAGGCATCTCGCGGCCATTCCAGAACACGTCGTTCTTTTCTTCCGCGGATAAATCGCTGGCGCCAAAGCTTTCACGGGAGATCTGCTGCGATTGCTCCATGACGGCCTTTTCCAAACGCGCAAAATCCAGCCCGCGCATATTGAAAATCACGGCTGGATCCGCATCCGCGCGGGTGGCGAGCCTATCTCCCACCGCCACAATGTGCTTGCAGGTATAGGCGGAATCCGGGCACGTGCAGGATAGACGCAGTTCTTCGGCCTCGCTGGCAAAAAGCGTATCCAGCGCTTCCTCAGATAACAGGCCCTTGCGCGCATTCGCTACGGAATTAGGGGTGCGCGCGAATTGGCCGGCGAGTGCCGCAATATCGTCATTATCGCGGTACGGCAGCTGAATGAGTATGGAAAAAGGCTCGTTTTGGGAACCAGCCACGCGCCCATGGATGGCACCATTGCGGATCTCCAAACCAACGACGTGACCGCCTTCGGCGTACTGGCGCCCGCGGCTAATCCGCCCCCGGTCCGCATCATAGCTGGTAAAGGACGAAATCCGGGCGGCGGTCTTGGACAGCAGCCGCCCGCTGCGGTCGACATGGTTGACCTCGTCCGGGGTACTCACGCGCTTGCGGGTACCAAAGTTCACGTAGATGACATTGTCATCGCCCTTAACGGCCATCCGCTTACTCCTTTCCCCGGTAACTCATGAGCTCTGCCAGCTGGTCCGGCTCCAGTTCCGTGAGCCAGCCCTCGCCTTCGCCGACGACGGCGCCAGCCAGCTGCGTCTTGCCATCCAAGATGTCTTGGATGGATTCTTCCAACGTGCCAGCCGTAATCATCTTATACACCTGCACGTTGCGGCGCTGACCAATGCGAAAGGCGCGGTCCGTGGCCTGGTTTTCCACCGCGGGGTTCCACCAGCGGTCCATGTGCACCACGATGGACGCCGCGGTTAGGTTCAGGCCCGTGCCGCCTGCCTTGAGCGAAAGGATCATCGCCTGTGGGCCATCATCGGCCTGGAAGTCCTCCACCATCTGGTCGCGCTTATTCTTGGTCACCCCGCCGTGCAGGAAGGGAATCTCGTGGCCCAGTTGCCCGCTCAGGTAGGGCTGCAAGATATCACCGAAGGCCTTGTACTGGGTAAAGATCAGCAGGCGCTCGCCGGATTCGGTGGCGGCATCGACAATCCGCATCAGCTCCTTCACCTTGCCCGAGCGGTGCTTGCCCTTGATAACCACCGGCGAATCGTCTCCCAAATAATGCGCCGGGTGATTGCAGATCTGCTTAATGCGCGTCAGGGAGGCCAAGACGATCCCGCGCTTGCTGATGCCCGCAGCATCCTCCAAGCTCTTCTTCACCTCATTGACCAGCGCCTTATACAAAGCCGCCTGCTCTGTAGTCATGGATACCGTAAGAATCTGCTCGGACTTTTCCGGCAGGTCATCGATGATATTGGGATCGGTCTTGACGCGGCGCAGGATAAGAGGTGCGGTCAGCGCGCGCAGGCGCTCGGACATCTCCTCATCATTATTGCGCTCGATGGCCTTGGCAAAATGATTGCGGAAAAAGGACGCCGTGCCCAAAATGCCTGGGTTGCAAAAGTCCAAGATGGACCGCATCTCGGACAGGCGGTTTTCTACCGGCGTACCGGTCAGCGCCACGCGGTGTTCAGACGGCAGCGATCGCACCGCCTTGGAGGAACGCGTGGCCGAGTTCTTAATGGCCTGCGCTTCATCAAGGACCACCCGCTGCCAGGACACCTCACCCAAGAGGTTGAAATCCCGGCTCACGGTGCCATAGGTAGTAATGACGAGATCTGCTTTTCCTGCGGCCTCGAGGAACTTCTCCCCGCTCGGCCGTCCCGCGCCGTGTTGCACCATGACCTCGAAATCCGGCACGAAGCGACGGGCCTCGCGAGCCCAGTTGCCCACCACGGAGGTGGGTGCGACGACCAAGGTAGGCCCGGTCTGTTCACCGCGTTCCTTCTCCACCGCCAAAAGGGACAGTAGTTGGAGTGTTTTGCCGAGCCCCATGTCATCGGCAAGCACGGCACCAATATTATTGCGCGACATCCAATACAGCCAGTCCACGCCAGTGCGCTGATACTCGCGCAGCTCCGCGTGGACGGCCTCCGGAATGTCCACGCGCTTCGGCGCAACCGTATCCATGCCGCCGAGCAACGCGGTATGCCACGTGCTGCCAGTAAATTCGATGGGCTCCTGAGCCATCGACTCGAGCGCCAGCTCCCGCAGCTCCGCCACCGTGACCTGGTGCTCGCTCTTCTCGTTGAACTCTGCTCGGCGACGCTCGACCTCTGCCATGAGCTGCTGCCAGCCCGGCTCACCTAGCTTCTTGGCCATCTCCGCCGAGGCCGCCAGCTGCTCGAGCTCCTTCTTGGCGCGCTCGCGGGACTTATCCGCCAGCTCCTCCATATAAAAAGAAACCTTGGACACGACCTGGGTATCGGCCATGACCCACTTGCCGCGCAGCTGAATGAGCCCGGACTTGGAATTGACCAGCTCATTCATCTCGGATTCGGTAAGTTCCACATCGCCCACGGACATGCGCCAGTTATAGTCCACCAGCTGGTTCATACCGATGTGCTTCTTTGTCGCGGCCTCTGCCGGATCCCGTGCCTCGCGGGTTTCTAGCTTGGCCTTCGTATCCATCTGCGCCCACGATTTGGGCAGCATGACGGTAATGCCCCGCCTCTTCAGCTCGGGTACCTCGTGCGCAATAAACTGCGTGAGCTGTTCCGTGTCCAGGTAGACGTCCCAATCGCCGTCGCCTGGCTGGGGCATTTGCGTGCTCTGGCCCAGGCTCGGCGCCGCGTGCAGGGCCTTGCGGTGGTTTTCGCGCAGCTTCTCGATGCTCGCCCGATCCAGCTCCTCCGCCAACACCGGCCGCGGCGAATCCGTTCCCGAGCGCACCCGCACCCGAATCGGCCACGCTGCATCCTCGGGGTCCTGTTCTTCAGGCTCCTCCACGATGTAGACGAGTTGGAGTTCCACCTGGTAAATGGAATTTTTCCATTCATTGAGCGCGCGCAGTAGTTGCGCGCGGCCGCGGCGAATGGGCGACGTCGTCAGTAGTGCACGGGCGAAGTCGTGCCACGGCATTGACCGGGGTTCATTGAGCAGCGGCTGCAATTCCCGGTTGGCAATCCAATGCGTCAGTTCATCCGCTAGGTCATCTGAAAGGGCTCTATTATTTATATGGAGAATCCCGGGTGCCGCGGCCATCATCTCTGCGAGCCAACCGCGCTCGCCCAAACCTGAGGCCAACTGCCACATGGGGAACCACTCGTTGGCCTGGTAGGCCAGCCGGAACGTCACCCTGCCCGCGCGGACAAACTTGCTCAGGCCGCTATATGCGTGAATGAGCCAGTGCAGATCCGGCGCAATTGATGCCGGTGGATGATGATCCAGGTATTCCAGCTGGGCTAGGGCTTCTACCGCTTCTTCCGGGGCAAACATGGCCATGGGCACCATGAGCGAGACGTCCTTACCCTTTGGCGTCCGTAGTGATACTCGCGCCCGGTTCCGGAATGATTTCTTAGCCAAGATGGCATCAATAGCCTGCGGAAACGTCCCTTCTGGCACGGCCGAAGGCATAACAATCTTGTGCCCTTCTACCTGCTCAATCCATAGACCAAGCCCCGAGACCGGCAGCCAAAGGCCATGCACAAGGTAAGAAGCCATAGCCGCCAGCATAGCAGCCCGGCAAAGTTTTGTTACAAGCTCGTTATATTCACGTCTTTACGCAGTTAAACGGTGAAAAATATCACCAGAGATCTATGCCACAGCTGGATTTTAGCTTGGTTGAACCTTAAGTCACCGTTAACGTAAGAATGTCCGACAAATCACTACAAGGAGTGAAACGTGCAAGAATCAACTTGGTACGTCATTGCGATGATTGTCTATTTCCTCGTAATGGCAGCCATTGGCTACTGGAGCTACAAACAAACCGACGAATACGACGATTATGTTTTGGGCGGCCGTGGCCTGCACCCATTCGTAGCTGCTCTCTCCGCCGGTGCATCTGATATGTCCGGCTGGCTGCTCATGGGTCTGCCTGGCGCGCTCTTCCTTTCCGGTTTTTCCGAGCTGTGGATGCCTATCGGCCTCCTTATCGGTGCATGGGCAAACTGGAAGTGGATTGCGCCGCGTCTGCGCGCGTACTCGGAGGTTGCGGGCGATTCCATTACGGTCCCCTCCTTCTTCGAGAACCGTCTGCGCGATAAGTCGCGCCTGCTGCGTATTATCTCCGCAGTTATCATTATCTTCTTCTTTACCTTCTACGTCTCTTCCGGCATGGTCTCCGGTGGTCGTTACTTCGAGTCCACCTTCGGTGGCGACTACATCACCGGTATGTTGGTCATCGCCGCAGTGACCATTTTCTACACCTTCATCGGTGGCTTCTTGGCAGTGTCCTACACCGATGCTATGCAGGGCATGCTCATGTTCGTCGCCCTGCTGATCGTGCCAATCATGGCGCTTTTCGCTCTTGACGATGCCGGCGCGATCTTCTCCTTCGCTACCGAAAACAACTACGCTACCGACGGCGCACTAGAGCCAAACGATAACTACTTCTCTCTCTTCGCTGGCGTTTCCGCTGGTGTTATCGTTGGTAACGCCGCTTGGGGTCTTGGCTACTTTGGTCAGCCGCACATCATCGTGCGCTTCATGGCGCTGCGTAAGCCTTCTGACGCCAAGCAGGGCCGTTTCTACGGCATCACCTGGATGGGCCTTTCCGTCATCGGCGCTATCTTCGTTGCGCTGACCGGTACTGTGTACTTCACCCAGTTCGGTGAAACCATTACTGACCAAGAGAACTTCGAGACCATCTTCTTGGATATGGCTCAGGCCATGATGCACCCATTGCCTGCTGGTTTCATCTTGACCGCAGTCTTGGCAGCGATCATGTCCACCATGTCCTCCCAGATGCTCGTGGTTTCCTCTTCCCTGATTGAGGACCTCTACCTCATCATCGCAAAGCGCAAGCCTGACGAGCGCATCCTGATTAACCTGTCCCGTACCGCCGTTGTGGTCATCGCGGTTATCGCCGCACTCCTGGCTATCAACCCGTCCGACTCCATTCTTGGCCTGGTCGGCTTCGCATGGGCTGGTTTCGGTTCCGCATTCGGTCCGCTGGTCATCCTGGCTCTGTACTGGAAGCGCCTCAACGCAACCGGTGCAATCGCCGGTATGGTCACCGGTGCAGTCGTCGCCATCGGCTGGGGCATGTCCCCGCTCGGCGATTCCCTCTACGAGATGGTTCCGGGCTTCTTCTCCGCACTCATCGTCACCGTTCTGGTCACCTTGGCTACCAAGCAGCCAGACCAGGAGGTCTTGGACGAGTTCGAGGAAGCCGAGAAGCTTGCCAAGCTCGTTGAAAAGGACGACTCCCTGGACTTCGAGGAAGCAGCAGAAAAGGTTTCCGATAACAAGTAGGAACCTTCCCGCACCTCGCGGAGTCCAATAGGACATGAAGTCCTATTACCTGGCCGCGCTATCATGCATAACCGCTCTCGTTATCGCATGGTATGCGTGGCCTTTTCCGCGTTTTGATGTCTCCACCGTGCCAGCTCGCACGGAATTGCAAGGCTACGACCGCGACGAGTTCGGCGGCTGGCAGCCCAACGGCGCATGCACTACGCGGGAGGCCATCATGGAGAACCAAGCCAGCGAGGCCTTCGCTGACTGCCGGCCACAATCCGGCACGATCTATGACCCCTACGCGGGCGAGACGATTTCAGCCACCTCCCCCATTGAGGTCGACCACATCTTCCCTCTTTCTGCCGCCTTTGACATGGGTGCCGCAGAATGGGACCAAGACACCAAGAGGCGTTTTGCCAACGATCCTCTCAACTTGGTGGCCACCAGCCGGAAGCTCAATCAAGAAAAGTCCGATTCCCTTCCTTCCGAATGGTTGCCGCCTGCCAACCGCTGCGATTACTCGCGGCGCCTCGCAGAGATCGCGCGGAAGTACGAGCTGCCCTTGTCCCGCGCGGACGTCCGTGCAATGAGAAGGCAATGTCGGTTCGATTTCTAGCAGGGAAATTGATTAGGGTGAACAAGGCAACTTTTCTTAACTGAAGGGCATCCTCCATGACTACTTTGTTCATCTTCCTGCACGTGGCAGCGGCCATCGTCCTACTTGGCCCCGTGTGCATTTCCACCTCCATCTACCAGACTCAGCTGCAGGGCGCAGCGCAGGGCGATAAGACGGCCCTCGGAGCCGCCCGCAACCTGCACAACATCACCAATACTTACGGCTACATTTCCGCCCTCGTGCCGGTCCTTGGTCTTGCTGTGTTCCTGTCTGATATCGAAACCTTTAAGAGCCAGGTCAACTTCCACATCGCCATCCTTGTGGCCATCATCGCGTGGTGCCTGCTCTTCTTCCTCATCCTTCCTAAGCAGCGCACGGCGCAGGCAGCCCTAGAGTCCGGCGATACCGCCAACCTGGGCTCCATTAAGAAGTCGCTGTCCGCTTTCGGCGGCGTCTTCAACCTCCTGTGGATCATCTGCCTTATCCTGATGTACCTCTAGGAAGCCATTTACTTTTCGGGGACAGTGTCATCGCTGTCCCCTTTTTCATGCGTGGACTCCTCCCTAAGCTCTTCTTTTAGTTGCTGCGCACCTGCATGCGCATTCTCCCGCCGCTTCTGCGTGGCCTGCGCCACCGTCTGCGCCCACCTGCGGTTCTTCGGCGCCAACGGTCCGCTCGCGGAGTCGTAGACCCACGTAGAGTCATCGAAAAGCCAGACGATGTCCCCACTTATCGGGTCCTTGATATAAAACGCCCTCCCATCGGTCTTTATATTGTGATGGTGCTGGCACAGGCAAGTGAGGTTTGCCGCCGAGGTCGGCCCACCATCTGCAAAGTCGTGCCGATGGTCCATCTGGGACGCCACCGCCGGCCGCGTACAGCCTGGCCACCGGCACGTGCCATCCAAGCCCTCTACAAACGCCCGGATATCTGGCGGAGTCACATAATTCGGGCTCTCCGCCTGACCGGCCTTCTCCATGTCCCTTGTCGTTGTCGCCCGAGCCTCTAGGTCATCCGCGGTCTCCGGGGATACCCAGCCTAAGTTTTGTACAAACGCGGGTGCATCCGGCAGGTCGCAGCGATACATATTCAACACGACCTTGGCCTTTGGTTGCGCCTTTCCGGTCAGCAGCTCCACTGCGGCCTCAGCCATCGTGAGGTCCTTGTCCGTAGCGATATCCCGAATATTGCGGTCGATTATCTCCGCGGTTTCTAACCCGACGTCCAGACAAACCGCAGCCCACTCCCCGCCTGTAGGTTCAACGCTATAGGCTTGCTTGCGGCGCGGATCCCGCGCGGCAATTGAGGGATCGAGGCGCACGATGAGCTCGCGTAACTTGCGGCGGAGATTGCGGTGCGAGGGCAGCTTTTGATTGGGGCGGGTTGGGGTCAAGTAGTTGGTCAGGGCGTCATCGATAGTAAACTTCTTCTCCGCATCAATGGCGCCGAGCTTGGCTAGGGTTTGGTCAATCGTAATCAGGCGGTCTAAATCTAAATGGAAATGCTGTTCTTGCCGGGCGCGCAGCCGCGGCAGCTCCTTTAATCGCTCGAAGGCGAAGATAATATTTCTAATTCGGGACTGACGCGCCCCAGTTAAGTCAGACAGGGATTGGCTAATAACTTCGATATCATCATCCGGGTCAGGGTGAAGCCTCTCCCAGAACTGGTATTCCGCTTTCCTAATCTCTGTAGCTGCACGGGAGGTAGAATTTTCCGGATTAGTATTGGCATAATATGGCGCATTCATGGACTTTCTTTCGAGAGATTTACTAGAACATGCTTTCGCCATACACCATACAAAACCGCCCCGACACACTACCCCCATTTATAGTAAAAGCGCAGGTCACAGGGCATGAAAAAAGGGCCTCTAAAAGAGGCCCTTTGGAGGTTTAATTAGTCGCGGAAGCGACCACCATGTTTGCGTCCACCGCCGCCGCCATCACGGCGAGGCGGGCGACCAGTATCCTTCTGAATCTTGATGAGCTGCCCAGAAATCCGGGTATCCTTCAGACGGTCCAGCACAGCTGGGTCCATGTTCTTCGGCAGGTCCACGAGAGTGTGTCCCACCGCAATGGTAATGCGGCCGAAGTCCTTGGCGGACAGGCCACCTTCGTTGGCGATTGCACCGACGATGGCACCTGGGCGGACATTCTGGCGCTTGCCGACGTCCAACCGGTACGTCTCAAAGTCACCATCCGGCCGCTTGGAGCCGCCGCGGTTCTTGCCGCCGCCCTTGAAGTCACGGTCGCGCTTGCGGTCATCGCGATCGCGGCGGTCCTTCTTTGGCTTGGGCAAAGGCTTGTCTTCCAATAGGAAGTTCTTGCCACCCTGGTGCATGACGGCCAGCGCCGCGGCGATGTCATCCATCGCGACGTCATTTTCTTCCGAGTACTTGCGCACCAAGTTGCGGAAGAAATCGGCCTGCTTGTTGTCCATGGACTGGGTGATGGCCTGCGCAAACTTTTCCTTGCGCTTTTCATTGACCTCATCGACGGAGGGCAGGTCCATCTCTTCGAGGCGTGCGTTGGTCACGCGCTCGATGGAACGCAGCATGCGGCGCTCGCGCGGGGTGACAAACAGGATTGCCTCACCGGAACGGCCAGCACGACCGGTGCGGCCAATGCGGTGCACGTAGGACTCGGTATCGTTCGGGATATCGAAGTTCACCACGTGGGTGATGCGCTCCACGTCGAGGCCACGTGCGGCGACGTCAGTGGCCACGAGGATGTCTAGGCGGCCATCCTTGAGCTGGTCGACGGTGCGTTCGCGCTGCGCCTGGGCGATGTCGCCGTTAATGGCAGCAGCGCTGTAGCCGCGATCGCGCAGGGCCTCGGCCACTTCTTCGGTCTCGTGCTTGGTGCGGCAGAAGACGATGATGGCGTCATAGGTAATGACCTCGAGGATGCGGGTGAACGCATCCATCTTTGCACGGTGCGGAATCAGCAGGAAACGCTGCTTAATGTTGTCGTTGGTACGGCGCTCGGACTTAACGGTTACTTCCGCCGGGTTGTGCAGGTACTGCTTGGACAGCCGGCGGATGGCATTAGGCATGGTGGCGGAGAAAAGCGCCACCTGCTTGCGGTCCGGGGTGCTTTCGAGGATGCGCTCGACGTCTTCCTGGAAGCCCATGTTCAGCATCTCATCGGCCTCATCGAGGACGAGGAACTGCAGCTGGGACAGGTCAAGCGAGCCCTTTTCCAAGTGATCGATGACGCGACCCGGGGTACCCACGATGACCTGGGCGCCGCGGCGCAGGCCAGACAGCTGGATGCCGTAGGCCTGGCCACCGTAGATGGGAAGAACCTCGATACCCTTGAGGGTTTCTGCGAAGGATTGGAAGGCATCTGCAACCTGCAGGGCGAGCTCGCGGGTAGGCGCGAGGACGAGTGCCTGCGGGTGGCGCGCATGCGGGTCAAGCTGGGACAAGACCGGCAGCGCGAAGGCTGCGGTCTTGCCGGTACCGGTCTGTGCAAGGCCCACGACGTCGCGGCCTTCCATCAGGATCGGGATGGTTTCTGCTTGGATGGGGGACGGCGTGGTGAAGCCTACTTTCGCAACGGCTTGCAGAATTTTATCTGGCAGGCCGAGGTGCTCGAACCCCTGGGAGTTGTCGTTGGCCGAGTCCTTGGACTCAGCGCCGGTGCCCTCAGAAGTATTCGCAGCCCTGGTGTCCTGGTTGACACCTTGCGAGTTGTCCTGAGATTCCGACTTATTAAAATCTTCCGGCTCGTTTACGCCGCCGGTGGCGTTATCGGTAATGCTCATTGCTCATCCAACCCTACGCGATACCGGCGGCAAACTCCATTCCTCGCTATACCCCCGCCACGAACGTGCGGTAGCTCAGCGGCATGCCCGGCCGGTAGGCCAAGTGCACCGCGCTGGGAGCATCGAGCACGTGCAGGTCAGCGGCAGCTCCTTCCACCAGGGTGCCCTTCGCGGGGCGGCCCTGCGGGTCGAGTCCGTTGCCCACATTATGGCGGCGCAGCGCCGTGGCACCACCGGTGGTGGCGGCGTGGATGGCCTCGTCGACGGATAGGTGCTGCTGCAGGACGGCCGTGGTCACGCAGTAGTTCATCGACGAAGTATAGGAGGTACCTGGGTTGAGGTTGGAGGCGATGGCGAGGGTGGCGCCGGCATCGAGAAGCGCACGGCCAGGCGCCAAGGGCTCGCGCGTGGAGAGATCGCAGGCCGGGAGCATGGTGGCCACGGTCTCGGATGCGGCGAGCTTTTCGATGTCACTATCGCTCAGGTAATTCACGTGGTCCACCGAGGCGGCGCCGAGATCGACCGCGAGGCTAACCCCCGGGCCCTCGCCAAGCTGGTTGCCGTGCACGCGCAGGCCAAGCCCCAACTTTTTACCGGCTTCGAGAACCCGGCGCGACTGCTCTTCATTGAACGCGCCGCGCTCGCAGAAGACGTCGATCCACTGGACGTATTCGGCAACCCCGTCCAGCATGGGGCCGACGACCTCATCGAGGTAGTCTTCCGCATCCGCTCCCGGCGGCACGAGGTGGGCACCCAGGAAGGTGACGTCATCGACATGCTGGGATGCCACGCGCGCGGCTTCCACTTCAGATTCCGTGTTGAGGCCGTAGCCGGTCTTGGTCTCGAAGGTGGTGGTGCCACCACGGCGGCCGGCTGCCACGCGCTCGGCGACGAGCTTATCCAAGCGGTCTGCCCCCGCCTCCCGGGTGGCGTCCATGGTCACCGCGATGCCGCCTGCCTCGTAGGAACCGCCGGACATGCGGGCCTCGAACTCGGCGGAGCGGTCACCGTCGAAGACCATGTGGGTGTGCGAATCCACCCAGCCCGGCAGGACGGCGCGCCCGCCCAAGTCCACCTGGTCATCGGCGGCAGGCGCCTGGGAAGCGGGGCCAATCCAGGCGATGGTGCCGTGGTCGGCGATAAGGGCGGCATCGTTAAGCGTGCCGTGCTCGCTGACCGTGCGGAGTTCAGAAATTCCGGTAAAAAGTGTGCTCATTTAATCCCTTGCCTTAAATTCCATGGGAACGCGAACGCCGCGCTCCTTGGCTACTTCCTCTGCGCGAGAGTACCCGGCATCGACGTGGCGGATAACACCCATGCCTGGGTCATTGGTCAGCACGGCGCGCAGCTTGGCGGCGGCGAGATCGGTGCCATCGGCAACCGTGACCTGGCCGGCGTGGATGGAGCGGCCCATGCCCACTCCGCCGCCGTGGTGGAGGGAGACCCAAGTCGCGCCGGAAGATACGGCGGTCATGGCATTAAGCAGCGGCCAGTCAGCGACGGCATCGGTGCCATCGAGCATGGCTTCGGTCTCGCGGTACGGGGAGGCAACCGAGCCGGAGTCGAGGTGGTCGCGGCCAATGACGATGGGGGCCTTGATCTTGCCCTCGCGCACCAAGTCATTGAAGAGCAGGCCGGCCTTGTGGCGCTCGTTGTAGCCAAGCCAGCAGATGCGGGCGGGCAGGCCCTCGAACTCGACGTATTCTTCGGCGGCGTCCAGCCAGTTGTGCAGGTGCTCGTTCTCTGGGAAGAGCTCCTTCAGGGCTTCGTCGGTGACCTTGATGTCTTCGGGGTCGCCGGACAGCGCTGCCCAACGGAACGGGCCCATTCCCTCGCAGAACAGCGGGCGGATATAGGCGGGAACGAAGCCGGGGAACTCAAATGCGCGCTGGTAGCCGGCGTGGCGCGCCTCATCGCGGATGGAGTTGCCGTAGTCAAAGACCTCGGCGCCCTCGTCCTGGAATTCCACCATCGCCTGGACCTGTGCGGCCATGGATTCGCGGGCCTTTTTGGTAAAGGTCGTGGGATCGGCCTTGGCCTCGGACTGCCAGTCATCCACGGTGATTTCGGTGGGCAGGTAGGACAGTGGGTCGTGCGCGGAGGTCTGGTCGGTGACGATGTCTACCTTGAATTCCCCGGCGCGCTGGCGGCGCAGCACCTCGGGGAAGACCTCGGCGGCATTGCCCACCAGGCCGACAGAAAGGGCCTTTTTGTTTTCCTTGGCATCGAGAACCAAGCGCAGGGCCTCGTCCAGGTCGGTGACCACTTCATCGAGGTAGCGCTTGTGCTGGCGGCGGCGCAGGCGGTGTTCATCCACGTCCACGATGAGCACTGCTCCGCCGTTCAGCGTCACGGCGAGCGGTTGGGCACCGCCCATGCCGCCGCACCCGCCGGTCAGGGTCAGGGTGCCGGCCAGGCTGCCCTCGAAGCGCTTCTTGGCCACGGCCGCGAAGGTCTCGTAGGTGCCCTGCAGGATGCCCTGGGTGGCGATGTAGATCCAGGAGCCGGCCGTCATCTGGCCGTACATCATCAGGCCCTCGTCCTCGAGCTTGCGGAAGTGCTCCCAGTTGGCCCAGTCGCCCACCAGGTTGGAGTTGGCGATGAGCACGCGCGGTGCCCATTCATTGGTCTTCCAGATGCCCACCGGCTTTCCGGATTGGACGAGGAGGGTTTCATCGCTTTCTAAGTCCTTCAGCGATTCCACAATGGCATCGAAGGCCTCCCAGCTGCGCGCTGCACGACCGGTACCGCCGTAGACCACGAGGTCCTCGGGGCGCTCGGCAACCTCGGGATCGAGGTTATTCATCAGCATGCGCAGTGGCGCTTCGGTTTGCCAGGATTTTGCGTTGAGTTCGGTGCCGCGGGGTGCGCGGACTTCGCGTGGTTCAGACATGGCTTCCTTTCGCTCGTGCTTATCGACGCCGTGCCCTACCCCAAGGCCGGTTTCCCGGGGCTGTCTCCCGGGGGCTTGGCGAGCGTCACAGATATCAATTTAGTGTGATACACAACGTATTTAGAGCATTCACAATCACCAACTGTCTGGCATTTCAGACTCGACGGCTACGATGGCAGTCATGCGCCACGTATTGCCCGCCCTCGCCGCCGCCTGCCTGCTGGCAGGATGCTCCTCGCAGCCGCAAGAAGCCCAAGAAGCCACAGAAGACCCCGAAAACTATGTGGCCCTCGGGGATTCCTACGCGGCGATGGGCTCGACGACGCTCCCTCTCGATCCGCCCGATTCCTGCGCACGCGCACAAGATTCCTATCCAGAACTCGCCGCGCAGGAGATCACCACCAGTTCTTTCCGCAACGTCGCCTGCCAGGGCGCGAGCACGCTGGATGTTTTATCCTCCGCGGGCGAGCACCCCGCCCAGGTGGACGCACTGGCCGCGGATACATCCCTTGTCTCCTTGAGCATCGGCGGCAACGACGTAAGCTTTGTGCGCCTGACCCAATGCGCAACGGACGATATATGCCAAGACGAATCGGGAGCGCAGATAGACCTGGAGCTACACGATCTACCCCAACGCCTGGACAAGGTCTACGGGGAAATCGCCCACCGCTCGCCCGAGGCAAAGGTCATTGCCACCGGCTATATCCCCCTCATCAACCCCGGCGAGACCTGCCCCTTCATAGAAAAAATCCCGGCCACAGACCGGGAGTGGTTGGCAAATACCATCCAGCGCATCAACCAAGCGGTGCGCGAGGCCGCCGAGCGCAACGGCGCCACCTACGTGCTGCCTGACGATGCCCCGCAGCACTCCGCCTGCTCAGGCAAACCGTGGGTGGACTTTACGGGGCAGGATACCGATTCCTTCCCCATGCACCCCACCCACGCGGGCCAGCGGGCTATGGCCGATGCGCTACGCGCTGCCCTCTAGTCCGGCGCGCGCGGCGTCGTCGGAGCCGGGCACGCGCATCTCGAATTTTTCTGTGACCACGGTGTAGTCAAAGTAGCCCATGCGCGCGATGGGCTTAATCTTGAGGATGTCAAGCTTGCCTTCCTCATCGATGACAGATTCATCGATATGGATAGTCTTTACATCCGCCACCACGAGGTCGATGCTGCCCACCTTGGAATTGCCAGGCACGCGCAGCGTGGTCTTGTACTGGCACTCGAACTTCACCGGCGATTCTTTCACCATGGGAATGCGGTAATTGTCCGCATATTCCTTGGTAACGGACAGGCGGTCCCACTCGCTGTCGCCATAGTCGAGCACCTGGGCGGATTTATTGACTTCCTCGCGAAGATCATAGGTGGCCATATTCCACACGAACCAGCCGGTCTCCTCCGCGTTAAGCACCGTGTCCTTGCGACGACCATCCGGATACTGGTTGGCCGAAAACATCACCATGGGCGGATCGAAGGTGAGGTTTTGCCACTGGCTATAAGGAGCGATATTTTCGCGGCCCTCACCATCCACGCTGGAAAGCCATCCAATGGGGCGCGGTACCGTGCTGGCTTTGAAAGGGGAAAACGGCAAAGGGTTGGGCTCAGATTGCGGGTGCCAAGAGATGGTCGACATATTAATCACGCAGCTTTCCAGTAGCATTCTCGACAGCTTCGACAAGCGCGCCCTCCTTGACTAGGCGCACGGTCTCCTCGATTTCCGGCGAGAGGTAGCGGTCCACACCTGGCCCCTTGACGGTTTCGCGCAGCTTGGCGATTACCGCGCCGGTTCCCTTGGCCGGGGTACCCTCGCGCATGTCGATAGCGCGGGCAGCGGTGAGGATTTCTACGGCAAGCACGCGTTGTAGGCCATCGACGGCCTTGCGCAGCTTGCGGGCGGCGGACCAGCCCATGGATACGTGGTCTTCCTGCATGGCAGAGGAAGGAATGGAATCGGCCGAGGCCGGGGTGGCCAGGCGCTTTAATTCGCTGACGATGCCAGCCTGGGCGTATTGGGCGATCATGTGGCCGGAGTCGACTCCGGGGTCATCGGCAAGAAAGGCGTTCAAGCCGCGGTTGCGGGCCGGATCCAAGAAGCGGTCGGTGCGGCGCTCAGAAATGGACGCCAGGTCCGCGGTGACGATGGACAGGAAATCGAGCGCATAAGCCACCGGGGCGCCGTGGAAGTTGCCGTTGGAGACCACGCGGCCGTCCTTAGCCACGACCGGGTTGTCCACGGCGGCGGCGAGCTCGCGCTCTGCCACCTGTGCGGTATGCGCCAAGGTATCGCGGAAACCGCCGGCCACCTGTGGCGCGCAGCGCACGGAGTAGGCGTCTTGGACCTGGTTCTTCTTGAACTCCTCCAGCGCTGCGGCGAGGATCTCGGAGCCGTCCGCCACCTGGCGGATATTGGCGGCAGAATCGGCCTGGCCCGGGTGCGGGCGCAGCTGCTGGAGGTCATCGGCAAAGACCACGAGGGTGCCAAGCAGGCCTTCTACCGTCATCGCGGTGGCGATATCGGCGGTCTTGGCGGCCGCACGCAGGTCAGTAATGGCCAGGCAGAGCTGGCCCAGCATGCCATCGGTTCCGTTGATAAGCGCAAGGCCCTCCTTCTCGCGCAGCTCCAGCGGCTCGATGCCGGCGGCGGCAAGAGCCTCGTCGGCGTCCTTGAGCTCGCCGCCCACGCGTACCTCACCCTCACCCAACAGCGCTAGGGCGCAGTGAGCCAGCGGGGCCAAGTCGCCGGAGCAGCCCAGCGAACCGTATTCGCGCACCACCGGCACGATGCCGGCGTTGAGCGCCTTGGCATAAGTTTCTACCACCACGGGGCGCACGCCGGTACGGCCGGTACACAGGGTGGATAGGCGCAGCAGCATGAGCGCGCGAATTACTTCTTCTTCCACCTCAGGGCCGGTGCCGGCCGCGTGGGAGCGCACCAGGGACAGCTGCAGCTGCGCGCGCATCTCTTCTGGAATGTGGCGGCGGGCAAGCGCGCCGAAGCCGGTGGAGATTCCGTAGACCGGCGTGGGATCCTGGGCCAGTTCTTCGACCCGGTCGCGTGTGGAGGCGACCTCGTCCAAAGCCTCGGCGGAGATTTCTACCGTGGCACCGTAGCGGGCAACGGCCACGACTTCCTCAATGGTCAGCGCTCCGACGCCGACTGTAACGGTGGATGGGTATGCATTAGGCATGATGACTCCTAGTGTCTTTAGGGCAACAAAATATAGCTCACGTCACAGCCTAACGCGCTAGCCCGCATGGTACCTCACTTTTCGCGCTGGCGATACATTTTCCCCGCAACTTTCTCCGCGGCCTGGCGCAGCGCCGCAATGAGCTCCTCTACCCTATCCGCCGGCGTGGACACGGGATAGGTCACCGCAATGGCCGCCGCAGGCCGCTCCAAGTGGTCCAGGATGGGCACCGCCACCGAGGCCTGGCCCCGCGAGATTTCTTCCACCTCCTGATCCCACCCGCGCGCACGGGCCAGGTGCAGCTGCTCTTTGAGGAAACCAAAATTTTCCCCGCCCGCGGT
This sequence comes from Corynebacterium limaceinasi, assembly GCF_046717465.1. Classification (NCBI taxonomy): domain Bacteria; kingdom Bacillati; phylum Actinomycetota; class Actinomycetes; order Mycobacteriales; family Corynebacteriaceae; genus Corynebacterium; species Corynebacterium limaceinasi. The sequence goes on along the minus strand of NZ_CP177100.1, from coordinate 1,033,899 downwards.
ATCAAAGGCGGCCTTGACCTCGGATTCCGGCAGGTGCGCCAGCATCACCCTGCCCGAGGCCGTCTTATGCGCCTGCAGGCGCACCCCGACCTCCGTAACCAACGAGGTCGCGCCCGGCGCGCGGACCTCCTGCAGGTATAAAATCTCCGAGCCCGCCATACGCGAAAGGTGCCCAGATCCACCTACCAGCCGCGCGCATTCCTCCAGGTCGCGCGTTGCCATGCGCACTAGCGGCTGCTGGGTTACATAGGCAGAGGCCATCGAATACGCGGCCAGCCCCAGGCCGTAGGTCTTGTGCTCGGGCAGGTGGGCAACGAAGCCGGCATCGACCATCTCCGCGAGCAGGTGGTACGTGGTCGAGCGCGGCAGGCCGAGCTCGCCTTGGATGCGGGCGGCGGAAATCGGGACATCGATAGTCGATAGCAGCTTGAGGATGTCCAGGGCATGGCGCGCAGCGGGGACTCGATTAGCACTCACAGCGCCCAATTATATTCCGCTACTGCCAGACAAACTCACCGCACGCTTCTAGTATCGGCACTATGAATACCGAATCAGCCCCACTTTTTACTCCCGCCCCCGAGTGGTCCGGCCGCTCCGATGGTCCCGGCCCCGAGCACGCGCGCTGGCATAGCGTTATCAACCAAGCCGAATCCGCGCCCGTAACCCTGCTGGGGTTTGCCTCCGATGAGGGCGTGCTGCGCAACGGCGGCCGCCAAGGTGCTGCCGCCGGCCCCGCCGCCCTGCGCACAGCCCTCGGATCCCTCGCGGTTCACCACGGCCATGCGCTTGCCGATGCCGGAACCATCACCACCCAAGCCGACGATCTCGACGGCGCCCACGAGGCCCTATCTGACAAGGTCGAAGAACTCGTCCGCAGCGCTACCCTGCCGATTATCTTGGGCGGCGGGCACGAAACCGCCTTCGGCTCCCACCGCGGCCTGTTCCGCGCGCGCGGTGCCACCCCGATCATCAACCTGGATGCCCACTTCGATCTCCGCCACGCGGACCACGCCACCTCCGGCACGCCCTTTACCCAGATTTCCCAGCTCACCGATGACTTTGAGTACACCGTCTTCGGTATTTCCCGCCCCAATAACACCGCGGTGCTCTTCAACGATGCCGATAAGCTCGGCGTCAACTACACCCTGGATGAGGAGCTGGTGAACCTCACCCCGGCCGAATGCGGCGCGCTCGCCACCCAGGCCACCGCCGCTGCGGACAAGGTCCACCTCTCCATCGACCTGGATGTCCTTCCCGCCTCCACCGCGCCGGGTGTATCCGCTCCGGCCAGCCTCGGCGTTGCCTACGAGCGCATCCGCGCCCTGGCGGTCGCCATCGCCGCGACGGGCAAGCTCGCGCTTGTCGATGTCGTCGAGCTCAACCCCACCTTCGACATAGACAACCGCACCGCCAAGGCAGCGGCACGGCTTATCGATGACATCGTTAACGCTCACCTCACTGCGGTAAGCGGGCAATAAACCTCAAAACAGCAGGTGCGCAATCGGGGTCGCAATCACGATGGTGAGGGCCACCCGCTCAAACCAGATGATGACCAGGTGAGATAGCTTCACCGGAATCTTGGTGGCCAAAATGCACGGCACCAGGGCGGAGAAGAAGATGATGGCAGAGACCGCCACGACCCCGATGACGAATTTCAGCACCATGGAATCGCTGTCGGCCACCGCTGTGGCGGGTAGGAACATCTCCGCAATGCCCATCGCCGCGGCCTTGCCGCCAAGTGCCGGCTCCGGCAGCTGCACTATCCAAGCAAAGGGATAAAACAGGTACCCAATCCATTCAAAGATCGGGGTAAACCGCGCAAGCAGCAAGCCAATAAGGCCCACCGACATGATGGACGGCACGATGGCCGCGGCCATGCGCACGCCATCGCGCAGGTTATCCCAAATGGCCTGCGGCAGCGACGGCGCGCGCTGCAAAGCCAGCATCGCTTCGCGCCACGCATTCTTAAAACGCGATCCTTCCACCGGCTTTTCTGGGTCAGGCTCTACACCCGCGCAGTATTCATCCGGAATCGTCCGCAGCGGCGGGATGCGCACGGTAATGGCCGTAACCAGGAACGTCACCAGCAGCGTGACGGCGAAATAGGTGCCCCAGATATTCATCAAATCCAGTTGCTTGGCCACGATGACCATAAACGCCGCCGATACCGTGGAAAACCCCGTGGCAATAACTGCAGCCTCTCTGCCGGTATAACCGCCCTTTTGATAGACACGGTCCGTGACCAAGATGCCCAGCGAATACGACCCGACAAAGGATGCCACCGCATCGATGGCGGAGCGCCCCGGCGTCTTCCACAGCGGACGCATGATGGGTTGCATCAGCACCCCAACAAATTCCAAGAGCCCAAAGCCAATGAGAAATGCCAGGAAGGTACCGCCGATGGGCACGATAAGCCCCACCGGTGTGGCAATGGAGTTCCACAAGAAGGGAACCAAGTCCTCATCGCCCAATACCCACGGCAGCGCGTCAATGACCATGAGGAAGGAAATGACCGCACCGGCGATATTGAGGACCGCAAAGACCGCCTGCAGCGCACTTTGCTTAAACGCCCCAGTGCTAAAGCTACGGACCGTGCCATACACGGCGAGCGCAAAAATAAGCCACGGCACCACCGCCGGAATGCTATCGCGCACGATGGTGACCATGTGGTCCAAAGGAATGGAGTTCTTTTCCTTATACGTCACAGGAAAGAAGAACACGAACGCGCCAATGGCGCTATAAACAAAGAGTTTCCACCGTCCCTCAGGCCGCGGGACTTCCCCGTCATGGCTCTGGATGGAGGAATTAACTGAATCAGTAGAAGTCACGATAGACCGCCCCTCAAGCTTGCATGATGATCAAGCCCGCGCGACAGCCTGACGCGAACATTGCGATTATGTTAGCTAAATTACATCTTCTTGTCTAGCGTTTCTTAGCTCAAGGCACAATGGGATTATGTCTAACCCCATCCGCGTCGTCGGCGCCGTCTTTCACGATGGCGATCGCTTCCTCGCCTGCCGCAAGAAACCCGGAAAACCCCTAGAAGGACATTGGGAATTTCCGGGCGGAAAAATCGAACCGGGAGAATCACCCGAACAGGCTTTAGCCCGCGAAATTCGCGAGGAACTCAACCTTACTGCCCGCGTAGGCAGCAAACTCACGACGACCATCTACGAGTACGACTTTGCCACCATCGAACTAACCACCTTTTATTGCACGCTCACCAGCGGCGAGCTTCGCCTGAGCGATCATGACGCAACCAGGTGGGTTACCCCCGCAGAAGCAATGGAGCTGACCTGGGCGCCAGCAGATATTCCAGCCGTGGAAAAACTTTGCCCTTAGAATCTTGTAGCTATGAGTCATTCCTTGGATTCCTCGCTCCCCTTCGGCGTTTACGAAACCCCGGTGACCTCGCGCATTCGTGAGCGAATGGAGGAAACGCAAAGCCGACACCCATCGGCGGGATTCGGGGTAGGAAACGGCACAGATGATAGCGCTCGCGGGCGCTATACCTCGGCCATGTCTCAACACATCGGCGATTTACTAGAGCAACGCCTCATGGGGCTCAAATCCTCAGCAGACCGAGTAGCCCTTATCAATACAATCGCTGGAATGCTTGGCGAGGACGAAGATATTGATACCGAGCAACTCCTCTACGCCGTCTACAACACTTCTTTAGCCGAGCCTCCGCTGCTTCCGGATGTATCGCTGACTAAGAGCGCGCTTTTTACTAATGCCCAGGGCGAGACCAGCCTGACCAGCGAGGTTGAGCGGGAGATAAAGACAGCCGATTCCGTCGACTTATTGTGTGCCTTCATCAAAAGCTCCGGAATCAGTGTCCTTGACCAGCAATTGCAGTTCCTGCGCGACAACCAGATTCCATTCCGCCTATTGACCTCTACTTACTGTGGGGCTTCCGATGCGGCGGCTCTTAAACGCCTGGTAGAAAAATATCGCGCCGATGTAAAGATTTGCTATGAGCATAAATCCACACGCCTGCACGCCAAAGCATGGCTATTCCGACGGGATTCTGGCTTCGACACCGCTTTTATTGGAAGCTCGAACCTTTCGAGGTCTGCTCTTATCGATGGCTGGGAATGGAACGTGCGCGGCTCTGCTACGGCGACGCCTGAGGTCATCGAAAAATTCATAAAGACTTTCGACAGCTACTGGCACGATAGCCACTTCAAGACTTTTGACCCCGCCAGGGATATGGATCGCCTGCAGGAATCCCTGCGCATTGCAAAAGGCACGGAGTCCCCACAAGCTTTGCGCCAATTAGAGCTTTCTGGCCTAGAAGTTACTCCCTATCCTTATCAAGAAGAGATGCTCGAGGCGCTGCGGTCCGAACGTGAGGTAAAGGATCGCCACAAAAACCTACTCGTTGCGGCGACAGGCACCGGCAAGACCGTCGTAGCTGCCCTGGATTACCTCAATCTTTGCCGGCAGTGGAAGCGTCGCCCACGTTTGCTCTTCGTCGCACACCGCAAAGAAATTCTTCACCAAGCGCGGCGTACGTACCGCGAGGTGCTCAAGGATGCCAACTTTGGCGAGTTGCTTGTCGATGGCACCGAGCCCCGGCGCTGGGACTTCGTATTTGCGAGCGTTCAGTCGCTCAATTCCACTCGCTTAGAAAAGCTCGCGCCGGATCAATTCGATGTGGTGGTCATCGACGAATTCCACCATGCAGAAGCTCCAACATATAACGCGCTTCTTAGCCATTTTGAACCAGACGAATTACTTGGGCTGACCGCAACACCTGAGCGCGGCGATGGCAAAAATGTCCAACAGTACTTTGACTACCGCATTGCCCATGAGCTTCGCCTCTGGGATGCTTTGCGCCTGCAACTTTTGGTTCCCATGCATTATTACGGAATTGCAGACGGTACGGATCTTTCTTCGCTTACGTGGAACAGGGGCAAGAAAGATTACAACACCAACGAGTTGTCAGAGTTTTATATCAAGTCTGGTGAAAAACGGACGCGCTTTATTCTTAATGAACTGGATAAACGGATTTTCGATCTTTCTGAAATGAAGGCGATCGGCTTTTGCGTCTCCATTGCCCACGCAGAGCATATGGCCCAGCAATTTCAGCACTTTGGAATTCCAGCCCAGGCCGTAACGAGCAAATTAACTTCTTCTGAACGCGCAGAAGCCATTCAACAACTCGAAAGCGGCGCCATCAAGGCTCTCTTTTCCGTTGATATTTTCAATGAGGGCGTCGACATCCCAGCGGTCAATACACTGCTCTTGCTCCGGCCAACCCAAAGCCCGGTTATCTTCCTACAGCAACTTGGCCGCGGTCTTCGCCTTGCTCCCGGAAAGGATTCTTGTACCGTATTCGATTTCATTGGCCAACAGCATGTTGAATACGATTTTGAGCGTAAATTCAATGCATTAACGAGAAAACGCGGGAAACATCTACTCACCGAGATAGAGCAGGGCTTTCCCACCACGCCGCCGGGAACGCACATCCAATTCGATGAATCGACGACGGAACAGGTCCTCAACAACGTAAAGAAGACGACACGGAGCAACTTGCGGAAAGTGCGTGCGCTGGTGGCGGAATTGCGAACTACCGATCTCAAAGAATTCCTCGACGAGGCAAACCTCGAATTGGAGGATATTTATCGCCCCAACAAATACTCCTGGACCCGCCTCCTGCGCGAGGAAGGCCTCCTCGAGCCACGTGACGATGAGATGGAAAGCTTCTTACTCAACCGGATTAAAGTTTTCCTCCACGTCAATGATGCGACACGCATTGAGGCTTATCTTCGAATCCTAAAATCCTCCACTTCGCAATTCGGCGATATGTCGCCCACTGATCAAGCCTTTGCACGAATGCTGGTCTTGGGCTTTTGGGCTAATTCCAATGCACCCAGCCCGTCTTCTTTTGACCAAGCGCTGGGGATATTGCGAGAGCACCCGCGAGTTATTTGGGAACTTGAACACGTCATGCGGCTACAAAACGATGCTTCGCGCATTATCCCGCAGCCTAGTGACGACACCGTTCTGGAAACTCACGCAGACTACTCTCTGGCAGAGTTAGTCGGCGCCTTGCAAACTGGCGAATTAGAAAAACTGGTCAGCCTTCCGCGCGAGGGAGTGAAATACTTCCCCGAGATGAACATGGACTTATTCTTGGTGACTTTCCAAAAAGACGATCAAGTTAGCGCCACCACGAATTACCGGGACTACCCGATTTCACCGGATCTCCTCCACTGGGAATCGCAATCGACAACAACTCTAAAATCGAAGGCCGCACGTCGTTATATTCGGCATGATGAGCTCGGCGGGAAGATTCTTATCGCCTCTCGCTTTACTAAGAAGAACTCAGTGGGCACCGCGAGCGCCTATACATTTTTGGGTGCTGTGGATTATGTTTCCCACCACGGTGAAAAGCCCATTCAGTTCCAATGGAAGCTGCAAAGAACCATGCCAAAGGCGCTGTACGCTGCTGGCCGGACCGTCGCTTAGCACGCATGGTTGAATAATTGGGCTGCACTCTACCAGTCAAGAGTGATACATTTCTCTTAAGTGATTCACACCATAGCCACTTAAGGAAGTGTCATGAGCCATTCAGATAACCACACCGGCGTAACATCCGCCGAAGGCCAACAGACACACAACTCTGAGCCACAAGCAAAGGTGAAATGGACCCTCGTTGGTCCGGGTTTGGTCGCCGCAGCTACCGGCGTCGGTGCCGCCGACCTGGTGGCAACCATGATTGCCGGCCAGCGCTACGGTTACGCACTGTTGTGGGCCGTCATCGTCGGTACGATTATGAAAATCGTGCTGGTGGAAGGCGTCGGCCGCTATAGCTTGGCCACCGGAAACACCATGTTCCACGGCTGGCGGGAACTAGGGCGCTGGACCTCGTGGTACTTCGCGCCCTACATCGTCATCTGGGGATTGGTATATGGCGCCGCCGCCATGTCCGGCACCGGCTTGGCATTGAGCGCACTCTTCCCCGGGACAAGCTTGACCATGTGGGCTATCCTGACCGGCGTATTGTGCTTTGCGCTTACGTGGTTGGGTCAATACCAGCTCTTTGAAAAGCTTGCCGCCGTATTAGTTGGCATCATGTTCGTCACTGTGGTGGGCATCGCCGCAATTACAGCGCCTAATTTGCCAGAGATTCTGCGCGGCCTCGTCCCCACCATCCCGGATGGGTCTTTCGTCTACGTGCTCTCCATCGCCGGCGGTGTCGGCGGCACTATTACCCTTGCTGCCTATGGCTACTGGCTGCGAGAAAAGAAGTGGTTCACGCCCAAGTGGATGAAGGTCATGCGCATGGACAACTCGGTGGCCTATGCCGTCACCGGTATCTTCGTCCTAGCTACGCTGGTCCTTGGTGCCGAGCTTTTGTACAGCGCTAATGTCGCTGTCTCCGATAACGACCAGGGCTTGGTGGACATGGCGGACGTGCTGGAGGCTCGCTACGGAACCTTTATTTCTAAGTGGTTCATCGTCGGATTCTTCGCTGCCGCATTCTCTTCCTGCTTGGGCGTGTGGAACGGTGTGTCCCTCATGTTTGCGGACTACGTTGGGCACCTGAAGAACCTCCCACAAGGCCACCCCAGCACCAGCACGGGCGGTAAGTACTACCGCGCTTACCTCATCTGGTTGACCTTCCCACCGATGCTGCTCCTGCTGCTGGGCAAGCCCACCGGGTTGATCATTGGCTACGGCGTCTTGGGCGCATTCTTCATGCCCTTCCTGGGACTTACTCTCTTGGTTCTGCTGAATACCAAGCACACCCCGAAAAAATGGCGCAATGGCTGGTTCATCAACACCCTGATGGGCATCATTTCTGCGGCCTTTGTCTACCTGTGCGTGTCCCAGGTCGCAGGGCTCTTCTAGCCCTGTTGCTCGTAATCTTCAAGGTACGCGCCGATCACCCTTAAGCTCTCGACCTCGTAGAGAGGGATGCGCCGGCGTGTACCGTCCTCAAGCCGGCGAAGCACCCAAGTATTTTCTTCCATCCACCAGGCGCGGCCTACAACTACGTCTGCATTATGAAGCCGTACCCAAATAATCAAAGCGTTATTAACCGCATCAAGAAAGCGCGCGTTTAAGTCATCCACACGCGCATAACTTAGCCGGCACTGAGCGGTTGCCGTCAACTATTTTTTCGGCATTCGCTCTACTTCCACCGTGGACTCCTGGCGGGGTTCGCGGCCGAAGAGCCAGGCGATAATGCCGAAGATGGCAATGGCACCGCAGACGGTGAAGGCTGTGGGGAAGCCATAGACATCGGCAAGCAGCCCAATGAGCATGGGTCCCACGATCTGGCCGAGGTCTCCTGCCATCTGGAAGGCGGACAATACCTTGCCGCCGGAGCGCTCGTTGCCCACGATGTCTGCCACCGCGGCGGTCTGGGAAGGATTGATTAGGCCCGATGCTGCACCCGCAAGGGCGGATACGAGCAAGAGGAACCACACGCTGGTGGCCAGGCCCATTAGCACCATGAAGATGGCGGAGCCGACCAAGCCAATCAAGATAAGCGGCTTGCGGCCATGGAGATCGGACCACCGGCCGGAGAACTGAAGAATAATCGCATTGCCTGCGGCGAAGGCGGCGAGGGCTAGGCCCGAGGCTGCGGCGCCATTATGGAAAATCGCGGCGGCGAAAAGCGGCAGGACGGACACGCGTACGCCCATATTGATCCAACCGTGGGCGAAGTTGGAGGTCAGCACCGCGCGGAAAGCGGTATCACCCCAGGCCTCCTGCAGGCGCATGGGAGGCAGGTCCGACGTAGTGGATTGGGAGTGGTTGACCCGCGGCATCTGCCACCAGACAACGAACGCAGCAAGCATCACGCCAATGCCGTAGATGAAAAATGGCCAGCGAAAGCCCAGGAAGGACAGGCTGGCGCCGAGCACTGGGCCGGCGACATTGCCCAGCAGGAATGCCGTGGCATAGGTGGCGGAGCACTTACCGCGAATCGACGGTGGAGACAGGCGCACGATAAGGCCCATCGCGGAGACAGTAAACATGGTCGAGCCAAGACCTGCCAGGGCGCGCAACACCACGATGTGCCAATACTCTTGGGCAATGGCGACCAAGCCCGTGGTCACGGCAACGGTCATCAGGCCCACCAGGTAGACGCGGCGCGAGCCGACGCGGTCTACCAACGAGCCAGACACGGGCGCGAAGATCAGCCGGGAGGCGGCGAAGATAGAGACCACCAGGCCGGCGGCGGCCATCGAGACATCGAAGCTGACCACGAACTGCGGCAAAAGCGGTGCGATAAGGCCATAACCTAAGGCGATAATGAACGCCGCCGTTTCCATTACCCAGATTTCCCGCGGCACCTTGGGCTTTTCGTAGGGCGCCGGTTCGGCATTAGCACTCTTCATAGCACGTGCAACCTTATGCCTTTGAAGGTCTGAAATCTATTTAAGCTACCTTTTCGAACTTGTGTTTGTATTGTTCGAACTCGTGTCGGCCTTGCGGTTTAGAGTAAGGGCCATGCACAACGTAGATAAGAACTTTTCGCACACAGTACCCAGTCAGCCCAGCGCCACGGCTACGGAAATCGCCGCCGACTTGGCCTATCACCACTATGAGACCGTCAGCTCAATTTCCGCCATCATGCACCACCCGCGGTCCTTGGCTCGCCCCACCCCGACGTGGCGCCCGCCCATAAAGCAACTGCCACCCACACCAGGCGGCGCGGACTACAGCATGAGCATTACCCGCCACCGCGTGGGAGCACGAGTAAAGGCGCGGATCCGCGGGTTCGGCGAAAGCCGCATCCCCGCCTACCTCATCACCATTCGCATCACCGATAACTTTGGGCAGATAGTCGATCCCGCCACGGCGGAAGGATGGGTGCGCACGCTTGTCCCCGCCGAGTTAGCTGGCGCCGTCCACGAGATTGCCCGTGGACCCAATGCCACCTACGTGTGGCTGGTGGATAGCGCCTTTAAGCCCGTACGCTCTCCGGAATCCCTTTTCGCGGGATTCCAGCAAGCGGCTTAGGGGCTTAGTTGTTGTCGCCCTCGTCGTCAGCGTCAGCGTCGTCGTCTTCGGTGAAGGTATCGAAGAACTCAAGGGCCTCGTCCGCGTCATCATCGGCGTCTTCGCAGAAGATGTCGTAGACGTCTGGTTCTTCGAAATCGTCCTCATCGAAGTTGACGAGCTGGGCTTCCCAGTCCAGGGCCTGCTCCGAGACCAATCCGAGCACGTCAAAGAGGCGGTCGAAATCGGTGTAGGTGCCCAGTTCCAGGGCCTCAGCGGGGACTTCCACGATGGGGATGTCATCGGAGTCAGTGTTGTCAAAGAGGGCAAGGCGCTCGTTTTCATCGAGGTCCTCGCCTTCCTCGTCCACCTGCCACAGCTCCGTCACGGCCTCATCCTCGAGCTCTTCCATGTCTTCTTCATCGAAGTCGAAGGCCAAGAAGCGCACGATGGCAGAGGGCACGCCGTCGATGGTTTCTACCAATACGCGCAGCTCAGAATCGTTGCCTACTTCCGCGACCACCAGGTGCGGGTTGAGTTCATCCTGGTCAAACTCCAATTCCGCGATGCGCTCATCGGTGCCTTCCAAGAGGTCCCGGAGGACGGTAACAACCTGGTCGGTGGCGATGTGGCGGGAGACGGCCTCTACGGCGTCGTCGACGGAAAAGGCGACGGAGACCAAGACGGCCTCGAATTCTTCATCGTCTTCATCCACATCCGCGGCAGCGATGTACACATTGGCCGCCGGCAAGAGAGGATCGATTTCAACAAACTGGATTTCCAAATCAGAGGTGATTGGAACGAACATGACGTCTTCGTTGACGCGGGACTCAATGCCCTCGGCGTCCAATGCGGAAGCGATATCTTCGAAAAAGCTCATGGTGGTGAAAAATCCATCCTTCGGAAGCAGAGGTCCCCGCGGTGGGCAAGACGCCGCCCGCGGTCACCCTGGATTCTACCGCTAATCCCGCCGGTGTGGTTGGAAACCAAGGGAGCGCACCAGCTCTGGGCGCCCACTTCCCCACTCCACCATGTGGTAATCCTCCCACGCCTTGCGGCGACCGTCATTGGGGGCGTGCACGATATAGGCCTGTTCATCAAAGATCATGGTCGCGCGCTCACCGCCCTCATAGCGCGGCCACTGCGCCTTCGGGCTGCCGCCGTGGATGAACGCGGCCCAGTGCTCCTGCATGGTGGAGGTCAATTCCTCCATCTCAGCCCGCGAGCCCCAGCCAGTTAGCAAGGAGGCGCGCGAGGATCGGGGATCACCAAAGACATTGCCCAATTCCATCGAGTGCATGGCGCCTAAGCCCAGCCACTTCAAGACGGCAGAGGCGAAGTCGAAGCGGTACATCCACGTATCGGCCACTTCAGAGTGGGCGCTGGCGATGCGGGTGGAAGGTGCCCAGAAGAGGGCATCGGCAAGCAAGTGCGCAAAATCTTCCCGGCGGACCGCACCGCGGTAGGCGGCGACGACCTCGGGGGCGTGGTGGGGATCGTAGGAGGCCAAGAGCCGCAGGGCGGCGCGCTCTCGGGCGCTTTGGCGCTGAAAGAGGAACTTGCCAAAGCTGGCTTCGTCCGAATTCGTGCCTATCAGCAGCGGGATTTTGTGCTGGTGGCCCTGCTCAAAGGCGGTGATGGGGTGCTCGGGCAATAGCTCGCCGTCCACCGTGGGCGCGTAGCAGGAGTTTAAGTGCAGTAGCTCGCCGGCGCGCCACATCATGGATTGGCCGGAGCGCACCACATCCGCACAGTCTTCCTGGCGCAGGTCATCCACGCTCACCCGGCGCGGCAGGCCCACCCGGCGTGCGAGTTCGCGGGCCCACAAGGTGGATTGGGCGCGGGAATGCACCAACGCAATGGGTGGGGACTGGGCAATGGCGCGGTGGAAGAGCCCTTCGGCGGGCGGGCTGGTCATCAGTGCCAGCACCGCGGCGCCGCCGGCGGATTCGCCCATGAGGGTGACCGAGTCTGGGTCGCCGCCAAAGGCAGCGATATTCTCCCGCACCCATTTCAGGGCCAGAATCTGATCCGCCACGGCGGGGTTGGCGCTGCACTCGCCGCCGAGGCTGCGCAGATCGAGATATCCCAGGGCGTTGAGGCGGAAGTTGATGGATACGTAGACCACGTTCATGCGGGTGGCGAGCTCAAACCCGCGCAGCATGAGCATGTGGGACGAGCCCATGATGAAGCTGCCGCCGTGCAGGTACACCACCACGGGCAGCTTTTCCTCCGTGCGGGGGCGCACGATGTCGAGGTACAGGCAGTCCTCGGAGCCGACAATGCGGTCGGTCCAGGAGTACGTGGGTTGTGGGGCAATTGGCCCGAATTGGCTGCAATCGCGCACGCCCTCCCAACGCGGTGCCGGGCGTGGGGCGCGAAAGCGGCTGTCGCCGGCCGTAGAGGCACCGAAAGGAATGCCGCGCCACGTGCGCACCGGCCCGGCGCTAATGGGGCGATCTACTCGCAGGTCTTCTTCGATGACCCCGCGCACCCAGCCGGAGGTCGTGCGCACGGTGACCTCATCCGCGTAGGCATTCTGTGCCCGCTCGTGGGCCTGACGGGCGCGCTCGTGTGCGCGCATGGCCCGCAAGCGCGCGGCAGCGGTGGACTCTTCGGAATAAGAGTCCCTACTGTCGCGTTGACCATCCTGCGGGTAAGGCATACTCCCTACCTTAGGTAGGTTGCGCGCCGGTGGCGATCTGAATCGCACCTGGCGGCCCCTTCTTTCAAGGTCAGGGCTATGCTAGGTAAAAAATCAATTGATACCACTACCCCAACAAACTAAGGATTGGTGTGGGAGAAGGCATGTCCATATTTAAAAAATCCACCCCGGATAAAGCAGCTACTGACACATATGACATCGATCCGGAGCACAGCGGCCGTTTTACCAAGGCGCTGCTGAATTCCTTGGACCGCGCCGTATCCGTGCAATCTGGTGTTATTTCCAAATACGTCACGAGCCTAAAGAAGCACCACCCAGAAGCCACTGACCAAGAATTGCAGGGCTTTATTAACAAACACTTCATCAATATCACATCCGGCACGGGCGCGGCCGCTGGTGCCTCCGCATCCGTGCCCGGCATTGGGCTATTTACGGGCGCGGCCACCATTGGTGCGGAATCCGTAGTCTTTCTTGAAGCCGCTGCGTGGTACATCCTGGCGTCCGCGTACCTGCGCGGCGACGATATCTCCTCGCCCGAGCGTCGCCGCGCCCTCGTACTGGTGGTATTGACAGGCTCGAAGGGCTCCGCGGTGGTCGATACCTTCGTTGGAGACCTCGGCACGGTCACGGGGGCGCGTTCGGTTGCCTCGCTCTCCCGCTTTTCCGGGCCCACACTATCTGGCATCAATGGCAGGTTGACCAAGGTATTTACCAAGCAGATCACCAAGCGCATGAAGTGGGCATGGGTGGGCAAGCTCATGCCTATGGGCATCGGGGCGGTCATCGGTACAAAGGCCAACCGCAAGCTGGCCAATCAGGTCATCGAATACGCCCGCCAGCAGCTCTCCCCTCTTTCCCACACAAAGGCGGGTTAGTGGTGATCGTTTAGAGCGAATTCGCTACCCCTGACATAGTGAAGGTGAGGGATTGGCCCGTATCATATAGGCAGACACTTTGGCGGGTGAGAAATGCGCTCGTACAAAGTCCGGACTAAAGTCGAATAAACGACCATTTTAAAGCAGAGAAATGAGGCGAATACCTGCCGTGAGCACATCGAGCATCTTCGGCCCGAATGCGTGGCTGATAGACGAGCAGTTCCAGCAGTACTCCAAGGATCCTAGCTCCGTAGACAAGGAGTGGCGCGACTATTTCGAAGCAAACGGCGCGCCCAAGGCGCAGCCAGAAGCTGCGGCTCCTTCTCAAGCATCTAAGCCACAGCCAAAGAAGGCACAGGCAGAGTCTAAGTCCTCGGCCAAGAAGACCGAAGGCACTACCACCGCCCGCAAGCAAGAGGCCCGCGATACCAACGTGAAAGAGTCTGTATCTAGGGCCAAAGAAAAGTCCGCGAAGGCAAAGCATTCTGCGGGCAAGAATGCGCAGTCTCCGCTGGATAACCTAGAAGATTATAAGGGCGGCGACGAGCGCCAGCTCAAGGGCATGTTCAAGGCTATTGCTAAGAACATGGAAGAATCCCTTGAGATTCCTACCGCTACCACCGTGCGCGATATGCCGGTCAAGCTCATGTGGGAAAACCGCTCCATGATCAATGACCACCTGAAGCGCACCCGCGGTGGCAAGATCTCCTTTACCCACATTATTGGCTACGCCATGGTCAAGGCCGTACAGCTGCACCCTGGCATGAACGTGCGCTACGAGGAAAAGGACGGCAAACCCTTCGTCGTCCAGCCTGAGCACATCAACCTGGGCCTGGCAATCGACCTCCCGCAGAAGGATGGCTCCCGCGCCCTCGTGGTTGCCGCCATCAAAGAATGCGAGACCAAGTCCTTCGCTGAGTTCATTGAGGCTTACGAAGACATCGTTACCCGTTCCCGTAAGAACAAGCTCACCATGGATGACTTCTCAGGGGTCACCATTAACCTGACCAACCCGGGCGGCATCGGCACCCGCCACTCCATTGCCCGCCTGACCAAGGGCGCAGGCTCCATTATCGGCGTTGGTTCCATGGATTACCCGGCAGAGTTCGCCGGCGCCTCCGCTGACCGCCTGGCTGACCTCGGCGTCGGTCGCCTAGTCACGCTGACCTCCACCTACGACCACCGCGTCATCCAGGGTGCAGAGTCCGGCGAGTTCCTGCGCACCATCGGCAAGCTCATCGTTGATGACGCCTTCTGGGACGAGCTCTTCGAGTCCATGGGCGTTCCTTATGAGCCCTTCCGCTGGGCTCAGGACATCCCCAACTCTGGCGTGGACAAGAACACCCGCGTCATGCAGCTCATCGAGTCCTACCGCTCCCGCGGGCACTTGCTTGCCGATGTCAACCCGCTCGGCTGGTCCCAGCCCGGCCTGCCTAGCCCCGATCACCGCGACCTCGACATCGCTACGCACGGCCTGACCATCTGGGATCTGGACCGCGTCTTCAACGTCGGCGGCTTCGGTGGCAAGGAACAGATGACCTTGCGTGAGGTGCTCTCCCGCCTGCGCGCTGCTTATACCCTGAAGGTCGGTTCCGAATACACCCACATCTTGGACCGCGACGAGCGCAGCTGGATGCAGGACCGCCTCGAGGCCGGCATGCCAAAGCCGACCAATGCCGAGCAGAAGTACATCCTGCAGAAGGTCAACGCCGCCGAGGCATTCGAGAACTTCCTGCAGACCAAGTACGTGGGCCAAAAGCGCTTCTCCCTCGAGGGTGCCGAGACCCTCATCCCGCTGCTGGATTCCATCATCGACACCGCTGCGGGCCAGGGCCTCGACGAGGTCGTCATGGGCATGCCGCACCGTGGCCGCCTGAACGTGCTGTTCAATATCGTCGGCAAGCCGCTGGCAGATATCTTCGGCGAGTTCGACGGCAACTACAAGGGCGGCCAGCTCGGCGGCTCTGGTGACGTGAAGTACCACTTGGGCTCCGAGGGCGAGCACCTGCAGATGTTCGGCGATGGCGAAATCAAGGTCACCCTTGCCGCCAACCCGTCCCACCTCGAGGCCGTCGACCCAGTCATGGAGGGCATCGCCCGCGCCAAGCAGGACATCTTGGACAAGGGCAAGGACGGCTACTCCGTCGTTCCCGTCATGCTCCACGGCGATGCGTCCTTCACCGGCCTCGGCGTCGTGCAGGAGACCATCAACCTCTCCCAGCTGCGCGGCTTTACCAACGGCGGTACCGTCCACATCGTGGTCAACAACCAGGTGGGCTTTACCACCACCCCGGACTCCGGCCGCTCCACCCACTACGTCACCGACCTGGCCAAGGGCTTTGACTGCCCGGTCTTCCACGTCAACGGTGATGACCCAGAGGCCGTTGTCTGGGTAGGCCAGATGGCCGCAGAATACCGCCGCCAGTTTGGCAAGGACGTCTTCATTGACCTCGTGGTCTACCGCCTGCGCGGCCACAACGAGGCCGATGACCCATCCATGACCCAGCCGCAGCTGTACTCGGTCATCGAGAACCACGAGCCGGTGCGCGAGCACTATACCAACGAGCTCATCGGCCGTGGCGACTTGTCTGCTGAAGACGCCGAGGCAGCGGCGCGCGACTTCCACGACCAGATGGAGTCCGTGTTCACCGAGCACAAGGAAGCCGAGAAGGCCGGCCCGAAGGAACAGACCGGTATTACCTCCTCGCAGGAGCTCACCCACGGTCTGGATACCTCCATCACCGCTGAAGAGATGGTCGAGCTTGGCGATGCCTACGGCAACCCACCCGAGGACTTCGAGTACCACAAACGCGTGGCCAAGGTAGCCAAGGACCGTGCGAAGTCTGTCCGCGAAGGCGGCATCGACTGGGGCTGGGGCGAGCTGCTCGCCTTCGGTTCCCTGGCTAACCAGGGCAAGGTTGTGCGCCTGGCCGGCGAGGATTCCCGCCGCGGTACCTTTACCCAGCGCCACGCCGTGACCTTCGATCCCCGCAATAGCAACGAGTACAACCCGCTCAACTCCTTGGCCGTGTCCAAGGACAACGGCGGCAAGTTCATGGTCTACAACTCCGCGCTGACCGAGTTCGCCGGCATGGGCTTCGAATACGGCTACACCGTGGGTAACCCCGATGCCCTCGTGGCATGGGAGGCTCAGTTCGGCGACTTCGCCAACGGTGCCCAGACCATCATCGATGAGTACCTGTCTTCCGGTGAGGCCAAGTGGGGCCAGCTGTCCAGCCTGGTTCTCCTCCTGCCGCACGGCTACGAGGGCCAAGGCCCGGACCACTCCTCCGCCCGCATCGAGCGCTACCTGCAGCTGTGCGCGGAAGGTTCTATGACCGTGGCCCAGCCGTCCACCCCGGCTAACCACTTCCACTTGCTGCGCCGCCAGGCTTTGGGCGAGATGAAGCGTCCGTTGGTCGTCTTCACCCCGAAGTCCATGCT
The DNA here is from genome assembly GCF_046717465.1 of Corynebacterium limaceinasi. Taxonomy (NCBI): domain Bacteria; kingdom Bacillati; phylum Actinomycetota; class Actinomycetes; order Mycobacteriales; family Corynebacteriaceae; genus Corynebacterium; species Corynebacterium limaceinasi. The sequence goes on along the minus strand of NZ_CP177100.1, from coordinate 1,016,949 downwards.
GCGCAACAAGGCCGCTACCTCCTCCGTTGAGGAGTTCACCGAGGTCAAGAAGTTCCGCTCCGTTATCAATGACCCCCACTTCGTGGACGTCAATAACAAGAAGGTCGGCGACACGGACAAGGTCAAGACCATCATGCTGGTCTCCGGCAAGCTCTATTGGGACTTGGAGAAGAAGCGCGAGGCCGACGGCCGCGATGACATCGCCATCGTCCGCGTGGAAATGCTCCACCCGATTCCGTTCAACCGCCTAAGCGAGGCATTCGAGATGTACCCGAACGCCACCCAGGTCCGGTTCGTACAGGATGAGCCCGCCAACCAGGGCCCATGGCCGTTCTACAACGAGCACCTGCGCGACCTCATTCCGGATATGCCGGAAATGGTCCGCGTCTCCCGCCGCGCCCAGTCCTCTACGGCTACGGGTAACGCCAAGGTACACCAGATTGAGCAGAAGAACCTGCTTGAAGAGGCCTTCGACGTTTAACCACGTGTAACCGCTGAAAAGGCACCTAGCGCGCTGCAGCGCTGAATGCCCCAGTGAGGTTATTTCCTCACTGGGGCATTTTCATGGTTTCTGCTGCCTTCTCCTCGGTCCTCCTACCTCGCCGCCGTTCCTGCTCTCCCTACCTTCAGCTCCCCTCCTTCGCCTCACACCGGTCACCTACTCGTCCTTCGCGCTCACCGGCGAGATGGTAGGGGCATCGACAAGCTGCGCCCGTGAGCGCGAAGGGCGGGGCGGTAGCTGATGGCGACGCCGGGCGCCCTTCGCGGTCACGGAGGGGGCGATCGCATGTTAAAGGGCGGCTGCCCGTGAGCGCGAAGGGCGGTAAGTGGGTAGCACGGACCGCGCCGCTTACTTAAGAACTGCTCAGATCCGAGCCACCGGAGGAGCCGGAGTCGCTTTCTTCATTGACAATGTCCAGTCCGGAGGCTTCCATCCATTCGTGGACGACCTTCTTCAGCTCTTCGCCATCCTCTAGAGCCTCCACCATGTCAGAGATGTCTTTTTGCGTGATGAATTTGGTGACCGCGGCGACGGATTTTTCTTCTTCGCGGTCAAAGAGGCTGTCGCTATAGATGACCACGAAGTTTTCTGGCAGCTCTGGTTGTGCATCCTCACAACCGTGAGCGCCGGATGGCTCGACGGTAGCAAGTTGGGTGGGCAAGGTAGACATGAGCGCGATATGGGTGCGGGCAAGAAAGTCTTCCCCGCCCGGCTCACTGTCTTCTTCTGCCTTTTTATATTCCGCCGAGATATCGCGCGCCTCACCGGGATTAAAGTGGCTTAAAAAGTTGCCGGTGCAGCCGACGTAAAAGTTGCCTTCCGGGTTTAGGGAACTGCCCTTGCCTCCATGTGTTTTGAAGGTTTCTTCTTCCTTCAGCTCGGCTGTGCGTCCTTCCTCCAAGAGCGACTGCCGGAATACCTCGCCCAAGATGAGCTGATCTGTTTCTGCAGGGTCAACGACGATCTGCACCTGTTCCGGCTCGGATTGTGCCGCAGCGGGACTGGTATCGACTTTGTCTGAACACCCAGCAAGCAATGCAGCGCCTACCACCGCGGTAACAGTAGCGCGGGCATATCGACGGGCGGGGCTGCGCTTCACTGAGTGTGCTCCTTCTGATTCTGCTAGGTCACCGATACAAACGGATGGATTTAAGTGTCCCACAGAGTCTACCGTGCAAGCGTGTTTACCTGAGGTAGCGCCGTGACTAAGATGGCAAGAGTTATGTCTAGCTCTATTACCGAATCAGTCGTACGCGAGGCTCTTTCCCACGTACAGGATCCAGAAATCGGCCGCCCCATCACCGAACTGAATATGGTGAAATCGGTCGATATCGAAGGAAACGACGTCACCGTTGGCGTTTATCTGACCATCGCGGGCTGCCCCATGAAGTCCACCATCGAGACCAATACCCGCGCCGCGGTCGAGGACATCGACGGCGTTGGCAAGGTTACCGTGACCATGGACGCGATGAGCGATGAGCAACGCCGCGAGCTGAAACAGAAGCTGCGCGGCGGCCAGGCCGAACCCGAGATTCCTTTTGCGAAGCCCGATTCGACGACCCGCGTCTTTGCGGTGGCGTCGGGTAAGGGTGGCGTCGGCAAGTCCTCGATGACCGTCAACCTAGCCGCCGCGCTGGCGGATAAGGGCCTGAAGGTGGGCATTGTCGATGCCGATATTTACGGCCACTCCGTGCCCAGCCTGCTCGGCTCGACCGACGGCCCCACCGTGCTTGATGATGAAATGCTGCTGCCTCCCATCTCCCACGGCATTAAGCACATCTCGATTGGGCAGTTCGTGGAGGGTAACGCGCCCGTCGTCTGGCGCGGACCTATGCTCCACCGCGCACTGCAGCAGTTCTTGGCGGACGTATTCTGGGGCGATCTCGATGTTCTCCTCCTCGACCTGCCTCCGGGTACCGGCGATGTCGCGCTGTCCGTTGCGCAGCTCATCCCGAATGCAGAGCTGCTCATCGTCACCACGCCGCAAGCAGCTGCGGCAGAAGTGGCCGAACGCGCCGGTTCCATCTCCCAGCAAACGCGCCAGCGGGTGGCCGGCGTGATTGAGAACATGAGCGCCATGGTCATGCCGGACGGCTCCACCATGGACGTCTTTGGTGAAGGCGGCGGCCAGATTGTTGCAGACCGCCTCGGCGTCATCCTGGGCCACGAGGTGCCACTGCTGGCCTCCGTGCCGCTGGATCCGGCCCTGCGCTCGAATAGCGATGCCGGCACACCCATCGTACTCGAGGCACCTGACTCCCCTGCCGCCAAGGAAATCAGGGCGGTGGCTGATCAGCTCGCCATCCGTTCCGATTCCCTCGTGGGCAAGAGCCTCAACTTGGGTGTGAACTAAGAGCGCGTTGTATTAGGTAACGTCGCTCCACTCAGAGCCGCCGCCGGTGGAATCTTCCCCACCGCGCTGCGGCTTTTGTTGTTGCTGGGGCGGCTGCTGCGCCGGCTGCTGGGTCGTTTCGGTGGTATCGCCATATACCTCGGCATAGTTAAAGGTGGGCCGGGTAGCACCACTGTTGTCCTGCGCGCGCTGTTCGGGTTCTTTCGGCGCGGTGCCGGATTTGATGTCTTCGGCCATCTTCTTGGGGTTGAAGTCGTCCCAGGCGGAATCATCGCCATCGAAAAGCGCCTTGGTAATAGCGCCTTTGGGGCCTAGCCGCGTCCACTGCGCCGCCTGATTGAGCGGGCCGCGGATATCATCGAATTCCGCGGAGATCGACCCCATTTCGCCATTGAGCTCGGCCTTCGCGTTGTTGATGGCCTTGCGGGCGGCATAGATGGCCGCGCGCACGTCCTTGATGACCTCCGGCATGCGCTCCGGGCCGATGATGACGATGCCGAGGAGGACAATGACAATAATCTCAGGCCAGCCAATGGAAGAAAACACGATTAAATCCTCGCCCTCCGTTTAGTTCTGCCCGCGCTGATTGTGTTTAATCGCGCGTACCACCGTCTCGACTTTATCCAGAAAATCCTGCTCCGGCCGGTGCGCCGGGGTCGACGCATCGGGCCCCGGCGCCACGCCCTCCGTAGCCATTCCCGCCAGCTTAGCCAATAAGGACTGCGGGGCCTTCACCGCGGAATCATCGCTGCAGTGACGTACCCACTCGGAGGCGTGGCGCTGGTGGTGCACGTCGGCGCGACACTCCGCGCAGTGTACTAGATGGATGCGCACGCGGTGCATGGCTTTGGGTTCCATCTCCCCATCGACGAAGGCAACGACGGCCTCTGGGCCAAGGTGACCGATGGAATCGCTGCGCCGCGCCCGCGCCTTTGCCTTATCCCGGGCCTTCGCCTGCGCGGGGGTGAACTCGCCCCGTACGCTGAGCCTGGAGAGGGTGCGGCGTCCTCGCAGTGAGTCCATCGACACCCTCCTCACGTTCATTCCACAGACGGATTACTCACACTTAAGTCCCCCTGCCACGCGGCAGGGGAGGTAATGATTCGATTCTAGCGCGTGCGCAGCAAGATGCGCGCTTCCGCATTGGTCTGTGCCTCTTTTTCCAGCGCCGCGCGCAGTTGGGAGCGGCCGCGGTGGATGCGCGAGCGCACCGTGCCCATCTTTACGCCGAGGGTCTCGGCGATTTCGTCGTAGCTCATGCCTTCGATATCACACAGAACCACGGCAACGCGGAAATCCGGCGCCAAGCTATCCAGCGCGGACTGCAGCACCGGGTCCAGGTTCGCCACGGTATAGGCCTGCTCCGGGGTCATATCCGTCCCCGGAACGCGCTCATAATCCTCTGGCAGGGACTCCATGCGAATCTTGGAGCGGTGGCGCACCATATCCAAAAAGAGGTTCGTAGTGATGCGGTGCAGCCAGCCGCCGAAGGTACCCGGTTGGTACTTATCCAAGGAGCGGAAAACACGCATGAAGGTCTCTTGGGTGAGATCCTCGGCATCCTGCTGGTCACCGGATAAACGGTAGGCTAGGCGGTACACGCCATCGGCATGCTCTGCCACCAATTCGGCCCACGAAGGCATCGTAGCTTCCCCAGCATCGAACGCCGCGGTACCGGTCAACTCCACGTTCGCATCGGTGGAGGCAACGGACTCGGCATCGCGCTTCGTTTCTGTCATGGGTGTCATTTTTCTATACTCGGCGCGGAAACTCCAGCTGCTGCGCTGATAATATCCTGTGAGTCCGTCACATACTTCCCACAGACCACAATTTCGCTGGCTAGGCGCGTTTTTGCCACCCTTGCGCGCAACTTTACCTATTGTCTTAATCGTGACTACTACCGCATATGACGCACTGCGCTCCTATATCGATTCCACCAGTGAGCCTTCGGCGGCTCTCCGCGGCGCCCGCGACCACGCCGAGGAATACGGCCTGCCCGTCCCGGATGAATCCACCGGCCAGCTTCTCACGACGCTGACGGCGACGTCTTCCGGTGTGGTAGACCGCCCCCAGGCCGTGGCGATTACCCCCGCCGCCTCCGTCGTGGGCCTCTACCTGTTCGCGGGCATGCCGGATAACGGCATCCTCACGTGCATCGACCCTGAGGCCGAGCATCAGCGCAGCGCCAAGGCCGCCTTCCGCGAGGCCGGCTACGCCCCCACCCGCGGTCGCTTCCTTCCCTCGCGCCCCCTCGACGTGCTCGGACGCCTGGCTACCGAGGCCTACCAGATCATTTACGCGGACGTCGCTGCCCTCGACCTCCCTGCCCTCATCAAGGCGGCCTGGCCCCTGCTGCACCAGCACGGCACGCTGGTGCTTGCCAATGCGCTTCTCGATGGCACCGTTGCCGACACCTCCCGCACCGACCGCGATACCGCCGCCGCGCGCGAAGCCGATGAATACCTCCGCGAGCTCGAAGGCGCCACCGTGACCCGGCTCCCACTGGGATCGGGGCTGACATTGGTGACGAAGCTTTAAGGGAGCATCGGCAAGCAAGGGCCCCTGCACGCGCTAAAAGATATCCGTATTCTGGGTGTACATGACAGCCGGACACTGGCCCATAAAGTTCGCGAAAGCACCGCGTGGCAGGTCAACGAGTTTCCTCCCCGGCGTAGCTGCCACCCCAACCCAAGCTTGTAACCCGCACCTGATTTAAGAGAGGAATGCCGTGACGACTCACCGCCCCGAACTCCACTTCATCCCCGATGCCGGCATCCTAGACGCGCCCGCCGGCGTCCTTCGTGATGGCGATACATGGCACATGTTCTACCAGTACCGCCCCACTCCCGATGCCCCGGCCCGCTGGGGACACACGTACTCGGAGGAAGTACCGTTTAACTGGCTGGACTGCGATGACGTCCTCGCGCCCGTCGGCGGCGAGCTCGCCCTCCGCGCGGGTTCCGTGGCCCAAGGTGAGGACGCCATCAACCTCTATTTCACCTCTGTGACCGCGACCGGCACCTCCATTCGCCTCGCGCGCTATTCCGGCATCGACGATGTCTGCGAGGTCTCCGATGACTCCTCAGCCCTCGACCCCAACGTCGTGCGCTTTGGCGAGGTGGCCGGCAATACCACCGACCACACCCGTTTCCGCTCGCCTTCCGTCGTGCCCGATTGGGCCACCGATGACCGCGAAGACGGCCACATGGGTTGGCTCATGCTGGCGCTATCCGGCCGCACCGAAACCCCGCAGCCGGTCATTCTAGAAAGCCACGACGGCATCTCATGGTCCCTGCGCGGCAGCCTCACCTTCGAGGGTGACCCAGGCTTCCTCGACGGCGAGGTGCCCGCCGATTCCCCCATTCCCCCAGTGGTTTCCCCGCGCATCGTGCGCCTGCGCGATGAAATCGACGAGGAAATCTACGACGTGCTTTTCGTCACCCTCGAGCGCGACGGCCGCGATGTCTCCGGCTACCTCGTGGGCCAGCTGGAAGATACCACCTTCACGGTGGTCTCCGGTTTCCGCCGCGTGGACTTCGGCCACGATTTCTCCCGCCCGCGCAATACCAACGCCACCGCAGGCACGATTCCTGAAGAAAGCCGCTACGAGCGCGCCGTCATCCTCGGCCTGCTCAACGGCAACGGCCGCGGCGATGACGCCACCCAGCACGCCTCTTGGGATGCCGAGGGCTGGTCGAATGCCCTCTCCCTGCCGCGCCAGGTCACGCTCGAGGGCGGCGTCTTGTACCAGGCACCGGCCACCGGCCTGCCCGAGGCGGTCAAGCTTTCGGATTACGCGCGCTCCTGGACCGGCGTCATGGAGGTTCCCACCGGCTCCAGCGTCACCATCACCCTTCGCGATGGCAACGGCAACCCCGCCGCCACCATCTGCCACTCCGGCGAGGAAATCAGCCTCGATCGTTCCATGAACAAGGCCTTCGATCACTTCTTCGCCGATTCCGCTCCCGCCACCGCCACGCTTGCCGATGGCGACTCCGACACCCTCACCATCATCCAAGACGGCTCCACGGTGGAGGTCTTCGTCGACGGCGGCCTCATCGCCATGGCCTCCCGCGTCTATTTCGACGGCGGCTGCTCCGGCATGGATGTCGAGACCACCGGCGACGCAGTCATCGAACAAGACTGGCAGCGCTCCGGTTCCAAGCTCTAATACTGCTACCCTCCCCCTGCCGCCACGCGCCTTTTGGCCAGCCTCTCGCCACCCGCCTTTCGGCGCCCGCCCTTCGCGCTCACCGGCGAGGCGTCGCGACATCGGCAAGCAGCTCCCCGTGAGCACCAAAGGAGGCAACGGTGGCTGGCTGACTCCACACCCACCCTTCGCGCTCACCGGCGAGCGACTCCGGCCATCAGAATGTGCTTGCCGTGAGCGCGAAGGGCGAGTATTCCTTCCATCTGTCCCTAGGACCGACCGCACGAGTCAAATGATGCCGTCCTTAGCCGCATTCTGCACCCTCGTTTTCCGTCAGCCACCGCCCTGCCGATGCCACCAGCTCTTCGCGCTCACGGGCAAGGTGGAGGGGTATCGGCAAGCTGTTCCCTGTGAGCGCCAAGGGAGGGTACGGTGACTGGCCTATTCCACACCCGCCCTTTGCGCTCACCGGAAACACAAATGAACCGCCCCGGGCGCTGCTGGTGAGCGCGAAGGGCGGTATGTATGCCGAAGGCGAGGTGAACCTGCGTTTATTAAACCGCGCGGAGGCGGTCTAGGCGAGCGCGGGCGGTGACCGTCAGCGTGGGAGGAAGGGCGGCCATTCGCTCGGCGAGCTCATCGGCGCTGATGTGGCGGGCGGACGGGCTCATTCCTACCTGTGCGGCGATGGCCGCTTTATCCAGGTGAATGGGGAAGGAAATATCGACCGGGTCGGCCGCTTGCTCGAGGTGGCCTTCTGCCTGCTCATACATGCGCTCGACCTTGCCCTCTTCCACGCCGAGGATGCCGAGGGGTTCGCGCAGCTCATCGAGGTGCCCCGCGCCCGGGGTCAGAACGATGACCTGGCCGCCGGGGGCGAGGACGCGCTGGAATTCGGATGGGTTGCGCGGGGCGAAGACCACGGAAATCGCGTCGATGGATTCATCGCGGATGGGAAGTTGCTGCCAGACATCGGCAACCACGGCACCCACGCGTGGGTGGCACTTAGCCAAGTGCTTGGCCGCATGCGGGGAAATATCGAGGCCGACGCCGCGCGCGCCGTCGATGGAGTCAAGCGTGTGGGCCAGATAGTAGCCGGTTCCGGCGCCGACCTCGAGAAGCGAGGCGGGCGTAGAGGCAGACAGCGAGCTGGCATCGAGCGCGTCTTGTACTGCGCCGGTCACAGACTCAACGAACGGCGCGAAATGGCCGGTGGCTAGGTACGCTTCGCGGGCGTTGACCATATCCATGTCATCGCCCTTGTGCTTCAGGCCAGCACCGGCCGCTAAGGTCACATACCCTTGCTTGGCCACATCAAAGGAATGGCCGGATTCCGAAACGAGGCGGGAAAAATCATCGGCGCCGGAAAGCGCCGTGCCGTCGTTTGGATCGGCCAGAATGTCGACGATATGAGAAAGCATGTATCCAGACTAGCTAGAAACCTCGGTCAACAAAGAACCGAGCTCCGCGGCCTCTTCTTTGTTCAGCTCGATAACGATGCGCCCGCCGCCGTCGGATGGGATGCGCATGACGATCTTGCGGGATTCCACCACCGCTTCCATTTCGCCGCCAGTGGTACGTGGCTTCATTGCTGCCATAGTTGGGCTCCTTAACTTTCTTCGTTTCTTTCCAGCTTAGTCCCTTTTTGCCCGCTTTTCCGCGCGGCCGCTAATTCCAGCTCCAGTTGCGCGAGCAGATCATCAACCTGATCTTGGCGGTACCCACGCGGCACGACCTCGAATTGCACGTCCTCAAAACGGCCCTGAGCTGCGGCGGCGCGGTTATTTTCCAGCACCTTCTGCGGCTCATCGGGCGGGTCCATCACGGTCCCGGGGCCAAAAATCGAACCCCACAGCCACGTTCCGATCACAATGAACGCAATGAGCACCACGATGAGCACAATCCAGGACAGCATGACTTAAATCCTACCTAGCAGCGGTGGGCGCTGAGCAATCGGCGCACTCACCCCGGCGCGCGAGAGCAGCGTGCGCGCCACGATATCCGCCATCGGCGCGAGCTCATCAAGCGGCCGATTGCGGTGGACACGAGTGCCTAGGTCGACTTCTGTCAGCCCGCCGCGCTTGCCGATGTCCACCAGCAGCCCCGCTTCCACCCCATAGCCCTCCACGAAGGGCACTTCTAGCGCGGCAGAGCGGCGAAGCGCGTACTCGCCGCCCAGAGGCTGATCGATGTGGGCTAGCTCCGGGAAGAATTGCCGGATGAGCGGCTTTGCAGTCAATTCGGTCACGCGCCCGCCGCCGGTGGGTTGGCCATTGAGACTACGGCGATAGCGGGCCTTGACCATGTTCACACCCGGATCCTTAAAGGGCGCCGCGAGCGCTGTGACCATGCCGGGCGCGGCGGATTCTAGATCGGCGTCAATAAAGACGACGATGTCCCCGCGCGCGGCGGCGACCCCGCGCCACAGGGATTCCCCCTTGCCGGGGCGCGGCGGTTCGGGCAGGATATCGCGCCAATTGCGCACGTCGGCACCGGCTGCGCGCGCCACTGCGGCGGTGTCGTCGGTGGAATCGGCGTCGATGACGAGCACTTCGAGGGGGTCATCGGCAAGGCAGGCGCGGATAACGCCGGCCACGGTGGGCTCCTCGTTGAGGGCGGGGATGATGACGGAAACGCTCATGCGAGTCCACGGGTGGTGTCAAGGGGCGCGGCCGTGCCCTGGATGGCGGCGGTCATGCGGATGACGTCTATGGTTTCAGCAACCTCGTGGACGCGGAAGGCGGCCACCCCGTGCGCTGCGGCCCAGGCGGTGGCGGCGAGCGTTCCAGCGACGCGATCTCCTACCCCGCGCGCGAGGGTCTCACCCACGAAGTCCTTATTGGATAGCGCCATGAGCACGGGCCAGCCGGTGTCGACGATCTCATCAATGCGCCGCAAAAGTTCTAGGCCGTGATAGGTGTTTTTACCAAAGTCATGCGTGGGATCGATGAAGGTGAGATCTTCCGGGCAGCCAAGCCCCGCAGCCTTTTCTGCCAGGGCGGTGGTCTCAGCAATGACATCGGCAACGACGTCATCAAAGTGCACGCGGTGTGGGCGGGTGCGCGGGGTAATCCCGCCGGTATGCGAGCACACGTAGCCTACGCGGTGGTGGCCGGCGACCTCGATAAGCTGCGGATCCCAGCCGGCCCAGGTGTCATTGACCAGCCCGGCCCCGGCGGCGATGGCGGCCTCGGCGACCTCGCTGCGCCAGGTGTCCACGGAAATGAGTACCTCTGAGTGGCGCTCGTGCACGCGGGCAATGGTGGGCACGACGCGGTCGATTTCCTCCGCGCTATCCACCTCCTCGCCCGGTCCGGCCTTGACCCCGCCGAAATCGATGATGGAGGCTCCCGCCGCAATGGCCTCATCGCAGCGCTTGAGGGCGGGGTCCATGTCAAAGGTGGCCCCCTTGTCATAAAAGGAATCCGGGGTGCGATTGACTATCGCCATCACGCGCGCGAGGCTCAACGCGGCTCCCTAATGCGCTTATCGCTCATCACCTTGTGGCGCTCGATGATGTGGGCGACGGCCTCATCGGGGTCATCGGTAAGCAGGAAAAGCTCTTGGTCATCTTCGTTGATGTACCCGCCAGCGGCGAGGGTATTTTTCATCCACTCCAGCAGGCCAGACCAATAATCGGTGCCCATGAGCACGATGGGATAGTTGGTGACCTTACCGGTCTGAACCATGCAGAGAACCTCGAAGAACTCATCCATGGTGCCCATGCCGCCGGGCAGGCAGACGAAGGCCTGGGAGTACTTCAAGAACATGGTCTTGCGGGCAAAGAAGTAGCGGAAGTTCAGGCCCAAGTCCACGTACTCGTTGAGGCCCTGCTCGTGCGGCAATTCGATGCCGAGTCCCACCGAGAGGCCATCGCCCTCGTGCGCGCCCTTATTCGCGGCCTCCATGATGCCGGGGCCGCCGCCGGTGATGACGGCGTAGGCGCACTCGGCGAGCTTGCGGCCGAGTTCTTCGGCCATCTGATAGCTCGCATCCTCAGGCTTGGTGCGCGCGGAGCCAAAGACCGTCACTGCCTTGGGCAGCTTGGCCAGCGCATCGAAGCCGGCGACGAATTCGCCTTGGATGCGCAGCACGCGCCACGGATCGGCATGCTGCCATTCGTGGTCCGCGCCGGATTCCAACAGGCGCTGGTCAAAGGTGGAGCCTTGTTCTCCTTCGCTGCGCAGCAAGAGCGGGCCGCGCAGGGTACGCATGTGGTCAGGGGTCATTTTTATCCCTTCAAGTAATTAAGCAGAGCGGTAGAAACTTCGGTGATTTGCGCCGTGGGCACCTGCTCGTCCTTCTTATGCGCAAAGCCCGGATCGCCGGGGCCAAAATTCACGGCCGAAATGCCCATCTCAGCAAAGCGCGAGACATCGGTCCAGCCGAACTTGGCGCGGACGTTGCCACCGACGGCATCGACAAGCGCACGCGCCGCAGGCTGCCCCAGGCCAGGCAGGGCGGCGCCAGCAATGTCGTCGATCTCGATGGTGACGTCCTCATGCTTGCCGATGACCCCCTTCATGTACTCCAGTGCCTCCTCCGTGCTGCGGTCCGGGGCGAAGCGGAAGTTGACGAACATCCAGGCCTCGTCCGGCAGGGTATTGGTGGCCACGCCGGCCTCGAGGTGGACGATGTTCAGCCCCTCGTGGTAGGTGCAGCCATCGATGGTGACCTCGCGCGGCTCGTAGTCCGCAATGCGCGTCATGACGGGGGCAAGCTTGTGCGCGGCGTTGGAGCCGAGCCACGCGCGGGCCGAGTGCGCGCGGGTGCCATGCGCCGTCACGCGCAGGCGAATCGTGCCCTGGCAGCCGGCCTCGACCATGGCGCCGGAGGGCTCACCCAGGAGCGCGAAATCGCCCTGCAACCACTCGGGGTGGTCCTTTTGCAAGTGGCCCAGCCCATTAAATTCAGTGGATACCTCTTCGCCCTCATAAGCGATGACGGTCAGGTCGTGCTGAAGCTCTTCCGATTCATGCAGGTGAGCAAAGGCGTTGAGGTATACCGCCATGCCGGATTTCATGTCCACAGTGCCGCAGCCGAACATGATCTCGGCGCCATCTTCGGCGGTGTCCATGCAATGCGGTACGTTATCTGCCAATGGAACGGTATCGATGTGGCCTGCAAGAACCACGCGGGAATCCATCCCGCGGTTCGTGCGCGCGCACACGGTATTGCCAAAGCGGGCGACCTCCACGTTGAGACCACGCAGGGCTTCTTCCACCGCATCCGCGATGGCCTCCTCGTGGTGGGAGGGGCTCGGGATATCGACGAGCGCCTTGGTCACTTCAATGGGGTCGGCATATAGATCTAAAGTCACAAGCCGCCATGGTAGCGCCCCGCTGGGTCCGTTGCATTGTGTAATGTTCACTTCACTGCAAAAAATAACCTCTCACAAGGTGGTAATTATGGCCGAAGCCACACAATTGAAATCGCGACACCTCACCATGATGGGCCTTGGCTCCGCGGTGGGTGCCGGTCTCTTCTTGGGCGTCGGATTGGGAATCCAAATCTCCGGCACCTCGGTGCTCATCTCTTATGCCGTCGCCGGCGTCCTCATCGCGCTCATCATGTGGATGCTCGGGGAAATAGCCGCGGCGCGTCCCTCCCTGGGTTCCTTTTCCACCTACGCCGGCCAAGCTTTCGGCCACTGGGCGCGCTTTACGATGGGCTGGATCTACTGGTTCATGCTCATCATGGTCATGGGTGCCGAGATCACGGGCGCCGCCGCGATCATCGGCAGTTGGTTCGATATCGCCCCGTGGATTCCCGCGCTCATCGCGGTGGCCTTTTTCGCCGTGGTGAATTTCGCCGCCGTCCGCGGTTTCGGTGAATTCGAGTTCTGGTTCGCCATCATCAAGGTCGCCGTCATCCTCGCCTTCCTCGTCGTCGGCATCCTCATGGCACTCGGCATCCTGCCCGGCATGGATCTCTCCCGCGCCGGCACCAACTTCACCGATAACTTCCTGCCCAATGGCATGCCGGGCTTCGCCGCGGGGCTGCTCGCCGTGGCCTTCGCCTTCGGCGGCATCGAGCTGGTCACCATCGCCGCCGCCGAGTCGGAGGACCCCGCCCGCAACGTGGCTACCGCAGTGCGCGCCATCATCGTGCGCATCATGATCTTCTACATCGGCTCCATCGTGGTCATCACCATGGCCCTGCCATTTAGCCAGATTCAAGATGCCGATGCCGCCGCCGATTCGCCGTTTACCTTGGTGCTCGAGGCCGCCAAGATTCCTTTCGCCGCAGGCTTCATGGAGGCCATCATCGCGCTGGCCCTGTTGTCCGCCTTTAACGCCCAAATTTACGCCACCTCCCGCTTGGTCTTTGACATGGCCAAGGACCACTGCGCGCCCAAGTTCTTCCTCAAGACCAACCACTCCGGCTCCCCCATCAACGCCGTCATCTTGTCCATGATCTTCGCCTTCGCCTCGGTGGGCCTCCAATTCTGGAACCCGCCGGGACTGCTGGCCTTCCTCTTCAACGCCGTCGGTGGCTGCCTCTTGGTTGTGTGGGCGTTTATCGTCGCCTCCTTCCTCAAGCTTCACCCGCAGTTGAAAGCAAACGGCGAGCTCACGGATATCCGCGTGCCCGGCTACCCCTGGTTGCCGTGGGCGACCGCCGCCGCGCTGGCCGCGCTGACCATCTTCATGCTCTTTGATCCCTCCGCCCGCAACCAAGTCATCGCCGTCATCATCCTCTTTGCCGCACTCGTCGCCTTGTCCTTTGTGGTTCCCGCGGGCAAGCGCGAACAAGTACGACAGTAATTGCTAAGCTAGCCACCATGACTTCTGCATCCGCACGTGGCCTGGCAACCATTACCCACGACGGCACCGTCTTGGACGTTTGGTTCCCAGCAGTTCATACCGATAAGCAAGTAGAGACCACCGGCACGACGCGTTTGGAGGAGACTCCGCAGCAGTTCTCCGCCCTCGTCGGCCCCGATGAGGAGCGCGGCGTGGCCCGCGTGGCGGTGGAAACCTCCATCGCTGACCTCGACGAGGCCCCGACCGATACCTACGACGCCTACCTGCGCCTCCACCTGCTCTCCCACCGTGAGGTAAAGCCGCACGGCCTCAACATGGACGGCATCTTCCGCCACCTCAATAACGTGGTGTGGACCAACTACGGCCCCTGCGCCGTGTCCGATTTCCAGATGGTGCGCGGCCGCCTCGCCTCCCGCGGCCCCGTCGTGGTCTACTCCGTGGATAAGTTCCCCCGCATGGTGGACTACGTTGTCCCCTCCGGTGTGCGCATCGGTGACGCCGACCGCGTCCGCTTAGGCGCCCACCTCGCAGAGGGCACCACGGTCATGCACGAGGGCTTCGTCAACTTCAACGCCGGTACCCTGGGCGCTTCCATGGTGGAAGGTCGCATTTCCGCGTGCGTCGTCGTGGGCGATGGCTCCGATATCGGCGGCGGCGCCTCCATCATGGGCACCCTGTCCGGCGGCGGCAAGGAAGTGATTTCCATCGGCGAGCGCTGCCTGCTCGGCGCTAACTCGGGCATCGGCATTTCGCTTGGCGATGACGCCGTTATCGAAGCCGGCCTCTATGTCACCGCCGGCACCAAGGTCGCCGTCTTTGGCAAGGTGGCTGAGGCCCTGGGCGTCGGCAATGGCGAGGCCGTCAAGGGCTCCCAGCTCTCTGGTGCCTCCGGCCTGCTGCTGCGCCGCAATTCCGTCTCTGGTGCCGTCGAGGCCGTGGAGTGGAATGCCGAGGCCGTCGCGCTGAACGAGGACCTCCACAAGAATTAACGCCACCCCAATTCCCGTGCCCTGCGGCCGAGAAATACCATGGAGAAGTGTCTGATAACTCTTCTGCCCTTGGTTCTGGCCTGAAGGTCCGCCACCTGACCATGATGGGGCTTGGCTCCACCATTGGCGCCGGTCTCTTCCTTGGCACGGGCGTCGGCATTTCCGCCGCTGGCCCAGCGGTGATCATCGCCTACGCGATCGCCGGCTTCCTCGCCATCCTCGTGATGCAAATGCTCGGAGAGATGGGAACAGTCATCCCCGCCTCCGGCTCCTTTTCCGAATACGCCGAGCACGGCATCGGCCGCTGGGCGGGCTTTACCCAAGGGTGGATCTACTGGTGCGCCACCGTCGCCGTCCTCGGCGCCGAAATCACCGGCGCCGCGGGCTTCATCGGCTCGTGGTTCGACGTCCCGCCCTGGATCCCCGCCGCCATCTGCGTCGCCGTCTTCGGCCTCGTCAACCTGCTGCGCGTGCGCACCTTCGGCGAGTTCGAGTACTGGTTCGCGCTCATCAAGGTCGTCGTCATCATCGCCTTCCTCATCATCGGCGTCCTCCTCATCTTCGGCCTCCTGCCCGGCCACACCTTCGTGGGCACATCCGTCTTCCTTGCCGATGGCTTCATGCCCAACGGCCTCGGCGGCGTCGCCGCCGGCTTGCTCGCCGTCGCCTTCGCCTTCGGCGGCATCGAGGTCGTCGCCATCGCCTCCGCCGAATCCGAGGATCCCGAAAAGTCCCTCGTCAACGCCGTGCGCTCCACCATCCTGCGCATCTCTGTGTTCTACTTGGGCTCCGTCCTCGTCATCACGTTCCTGCTTCCCTATTCCAGCCTGGACGCCGCCTCCACCGCCGCCGAATCGCCCTTTACCATGGTCCTCGACCGCGCCGGCATCCCCGGCGCAGCCGGCATCATGGAGGTCATCATCGTCCTCGCGCTGCTATCCGCCTTCAACGCGCAAATCTTCGCCTCCTCCCGCATGATGCACTCGCTCGCCTCCCGCGGCGAGGCCCCGCGCATCTTCGCCGCCACCAATACCGAGGGCGTGCCCACTACCGCCATCGCCTTGTCCGTCGCACTGTCCGCGCTCATGGTCGTCCTCAACTACGCCGATACCGGCTGGTTGCTCACCTTCATGCTCAACGCCGCCGGCGCCTCCCTGCTCATCGTGTGGGTCTTCATCGCAGTCAGCCAGCTGCGCCTGCGCCGCCAACTCGAGGCCCTGCATCCCCTCCCCATCCGCATGTGGGCCTTCCCCTACCTCACCTGGTTCGCCCTCGCCCTCTTCGCGGCCATCGCGGTGCTCATGCTTACCGATGCCACCGCCCGCACCCAACTCCTCTCCGCTGCCGCCATGTTCACGGTGCTCGCCATCGCGGGTGTGCTCAATTCCAAGGTTCGCGGCATCGACCCGACCTCCACGCTCCCGCTGACCTAGCGGCCGCTCCCCGCCTCCGGCCCACCATCACTGCCTCACACCCCGTTACGCCGCCCGCACGCCCTACCGCTGACACCCGTCCCTGCCCTCACGCCCCATTACCCCGCCCTTCGCGCTCACCAGCGCTGGGCGGGGCACTGCGTTTTCACCTCCCGGTGAGCGCGACGGGTGTGGGACCGCCCCTCGCGGTCACGGGGATGAGGAAATGGACATCGGAAAGCGTGGGCGTGAGCGCAAAGGGCGGGCTGGGACCACACTCGCCCTTCGCGCTCACCAGGGGACGCTCCAGCGCATCTAAGTGGCCCCCGGTGAGCGCGAAGGGGACGTCGAGGGAGGCATGGAGGGAGTTATCCACAGGGCGGCGACGAAAATGGACCGTGGGACCGTGAAATGGGACGGTTATCCACAGGCTGGCGAAAGCCGTATGGACGGGGAGGCGGCTGCTTCTTTAGGTTGAAGCCATGGGGGCATGGACGACTGCGCAGTTGCGCGAGCAGGGGCTGGGCAAGGACGCGATTCGCCGGCGGGTGCGCGCGGGCAAGCTGCACCGCGTTCACCGGGGAATTTATACCGACGAGTGGTCGCCGCTGGCGGTGGCGAAGGCGCTAGTGCATGGGCTGAGCCGCATTCATTTTACGGGGAAGACCGCGCAGGAGATTCACCTTGACCGGCCGCTGACCTTTCCGCTGGAAGCGGAGGGGCCGCGGACGCTGAGGGGCAAGAATTTCCGTGTCTCGCATTCCCGGCTCAAGGCAACGAGCCTGGTCAAGGGGCTGCCGGTAGTGCAGGTCCTGTGGGCCGCTCGGAAGATTGCTAGGGCCTGTAGCCCGCTGCTGGAGGAGTTTAATCGCGGAGAGAAGGGGCCCGGCCGGCTGGAGCGGGACCGCAAGCGAATGGGCCGGACACCGCGCGCGTTGAAGGAGACGATTCGGATTTCGGCCATCGGCGCGGATAGCCCGCCGGAGCGAAAAGTCAGCCGCGCGCTGCGCGCAGAAGGCATTTTCCCTGTTCACAACGCCCTGGTGTGTGGGTACCGGTTCGACCTATTGATGGGCAAGCTCATCGTGGAAATCGACGGCTGGACCTACCACAGCCACAGCGTCGCGTTTCAGGCCGACCGCTCCAAGCAGAACGCCGCAACCGCGCACGGGTACACGGTTTTGCGCTTTACTGCCGATGACGTCACGCACCACCTTGACCAAGTCATTCTCCTCATCAAAGCCACCCGTGACCTGCTCAAAGGCCGCAAGCCACAGCTGCCTATATCCGCCACCCAGCCATATTGGCGCTGGCATCTGTGCGTCTAACCCTTGCCATAATGTAAAGTTTGCTTTACATTAGGTCATGTAAACACGACACGAGAGGTGATGTTGTGGCCGGACAACCCAACATGGTCCGCAAGTGGCGGCGCTGGCGCGAATGGTCGCAAGGCGAACTAGCAGAGCGCGTCGGCGTCTCCCGGCAAACTATCGCAAATATCGAACGCGGCAACTACTCCCCGTCCGTGCACCTCGCATTGGACATCTGCCACGAACTAAACAAAACAGTCGAAGAAATCTTTGGAGCTGAACAACATGATTAACGCCATCGCCAACATATCCCTCAACCAGATGGAGCGCGCCTCCACCGACGAGTTCGAACGTGACATCCTCACCAAGGCCTCCGCCATCACCCTCACCCCAATCACCTTCCTCGAGCTCATCGTCGCCGCCATCCTCGCCTGGTCCCTCCCCGGCCGCCTCAGCCTCCTCGCCCCCTCGCCATCGTCCCTTCCCTCGCCGGCACGTCCCTCAGCGCCGCCTGGATGCGCAGGCACATCGCCACCCCCACCGTCCACTCCAACTGGACTTTGACCGCCCTCTACCTCATCCCGATGTTCCTCTGCTTCGCCGGCATCGCCTACCACGCCTTCACGCTTTCCGATGTCCCTGCCGCCCCCCCCCTACCTCATCTGCTCGACCGTAGGCGCCGTCACGGCCGTCCTCATCTCCCCCGCACTCCGACGGAAACAAAACCGCCGCGACCAGTCCCGCCTCGACGCCGAGCTCGAGGACTAATGCTCACTCCCACCGCTATCACGCACTCCACCACCCGCCCTTCGCGCTCACCGCGGACGGCGGGTGGTTTCCGTTTTCTACGCCCCGTGAGCGCGAAGGGGTGCTAGCGTCAGCGGCTCCCGGCCTCCCCACCCTTGCCGCTCACGGGGAGGAGATTTCGCCGACGGCAACCGTTGGCGGTGAGCGCGAAGGGCGAGGCCTCCCGTGCCGCTCACCGGGGGCGAGCGCTGCGCACGAAGTCCACCTCCCCGTGAGCGCGAAGGGAAGGGTGCCTCACACGCACCTGCTTGGCGATGCCCCTCCCTGCCCTTGCCGCTCACCGGCGGGCACAAAAAGACCCCAGCGCCCCACGCTGGTGAGCGCGAAGGGCGGCTGGGGCGGCTGGGGCTGTGCGGATGGCAGGGCCGTGGCCGGCGGCGAAGGGCGGGTAGTTAAACCGGCGCGACCTCGTCGACGACGACTGGCTTATTGGGCTTGGAGCGGAACGTCCAGAGCTTGTTGATGATGAAGTTGATAGGCATCGCCACGACGATGGAAATGGCCTGCGCCCAATAGGACTTGGTGCGCAATCCGGTGGAGTTATCAAAGACATCGGTGGGCAGGCCCACGGGCGAGTTGGGGTTCATTAGCAGCGTCAGGATGACCTGGCTGACGATAAACGCTCCGATTCCCGCCAAAAGGAACGGGAAGAAACCGCGAATCCAGGACACTTTGGACACGGTCCGAAAGGTCCACATGCGGTTGAGCTGGTAGTTCCAGGTATTGGCCACGAGGAAGGAGATGGTGGCAAAGACGTGGTACCAGCGGATGTGGAATGCAGAACCGAAGAGGTTCATGAAGGGGTCCTCGGCAAAGATATCCGCCGCACCAAAGAGTTTCTGCGCGAGAAAATACACGAAGAGGTTAACCGCGGTACCCGAGCCGCCGACAAGACCGAACTTAAGGAATTGCCCAAAATTGGACGCAAAGCGCGCAACGCTGAGGTCTGCCATGGGCCGCCTTTCTTGCCGGAGGTTAGTAATTACCTGATTGTAGTTCCTAAGCCCCGCGAACTGAAAAACTGACGCTCCGAATGTGATAAAGGATCTCTAAGAGATATAGTTTCGTGCAGCAAGGAAAGCGGGCGCGAGAAATCGTAGAGGCTGAGCGGACGCGGCGTGGGATAGGTGTCATCGCCGATGAGCGGGCGCCCAAGATGGTTCAGTAGCACCCGCAGCTGGTGCGTATGCCCCGTCCGCGGCCACATGGTCACCTCCCGCCCCGCAGCGCGCACATACGTCGAGGTCGGCGTGCCATTATCAGCCACGAGCACCTGCCTGCTGCCCCGCGGCTTGTGCATAGGCAGCCTGATTTCCTCATCGCAGAAAAGCGGCTGCTTGACGATGCCCCTATACCTCTTCACCGCCCTCCCCTCCAGGAAGATGCGCTGGTAGGGCGCGCGGGTCGCGGGATTGCGCGAGCAGATGACAAGGCCTGCGGTGAGGCGGTCAAGGCGGTGGAGCGGCACGATTTCGTCTTCGCCGAAGTCCACGCGCAGGCGAGTTTGCAGGGTTTCGCGCTGCAAACGGCCATTCGTGGTGGTGGGAAGAAAGTGCGGTTTATCGGCAACAATGATGTTTTCATCCGCGTGGACGACGGTGTAGACATAGGGGATCGGTTCCTCCGGCGGGACGAAGGGGTGATACCACGCGGGAATGGGCCGCGAAAGTACCGTGTCCGCGGGAAGGAGGGTTCCCTCCGGAAAGGGTGAGTCCCCGGCACGGGCGGCCCAGTACTCGCCTTCTAAAGGAACGCGATCGCGCAAGACCACCTTGCGGGGAGAAATCCCCTCCCGCGCAGGCGGGCGAAACGCGCGAGGCGAGTTAGGCACTGGCGAGGCGTTCGACAGCGGCGCGCACCCGCTCGTCGGTACCGTTTAAGCCGATGCGCACGTGTTGCGCACCCGAGGGGCCGTAAAAGTCGCCAGGTGCAGCGAGGATGCCCAAGGAAGCCAACCAGTCGATGGTCTCGCGGCAGCCTTCGCCGCGGGTGGCCCAGAGATACAGGCCGGCATCCGAGTGGTCGATGGTAAAGCCCGCTTTGATAAGCGCCTGCATCAATTCGGCGCGGCGCGCGGCGTAGCGCTGGCGCTGGAGGGCTTCGGTGGGGTCATCGTCAAGCGCGGCAACCATGGCCGCCTGAATCGGGCCTGGCACGATGAGGCCGGCGTGCTTGCGCAGCTCCAAGAGCTCCGCGATGAGGTCGTTATCGCCGGCGAAGAATCCGGCGCGGTAGGAGGCCATATTCGCGGACTTGGACAGCGAATGCATGGAGATAAGGCCGGTGTTATCGCCGTCGGTCACGCGCGGATCCAAGATGGATACCGGCGGGTTGTCATCGTTCCAGCCCAAGCCCATGTAGCACTCGTCGGAGGCGATGATGGCGCCCGTCGAGCGGGCCCAAGCCACGATGCAGCGCAGCTCCTCTACCCCAGCGACGCGGCCGGTAGGATTGGACGGGGAGTTGATAAATACCAGGGAGGCGTCCTGGAAGTCGTCGTCGGCTCGCAGCGGAGTGGCCCCAGCGAGGAGGGCGCCGACCTCGTAGGTGGGATAGGCCACCGAGGGGAAGGCGACGGTCTCGCCGCGCATGCCCAACAGGGTGGGCAGCCACGCGATGGCCTCCTTCGTGCCCACCACGGGCAGGACGCGGTCCACGTCCATGTGATAGCGGCGGCGGAGAGCGGAGGCGATGGCTTCGCGCAGCTCGGGCGTGCCCTGCGTTTGCGGATAACCGGGGGTCTCGGCGGCAGAGGACAGCGCCAGCTGCACGCCAGGGGCGACCGGATCTACGGGGTTGCCTACCGAAAGGTCAACGATTCCATCTGGATGCGCCTGGGCCTTCTTCTTGGCGCCAGCCAGCGAGTCCCAGGGGAAATCTGGAAGCGATTGTCCTAGCGGTGTGCGGGCCATGAATTACTCCTGATTCTGTGGGGGCAGCGCGGCTACCATTGACGCATCGAAATCTTGCGGGCCGAGGGCTGCCGCTCCACCGGGTGAGCCCAAGTCATCGAAGAATGCTGCGTTGGCATCGTTGTAATCGATCCACTCATCGGGAACGTCGTCCTCGTAGAAGATGGCCTCTACCGGGCATGCGGGCTCGCAGGCGCCGCAGTCCACGCATTCATCTGGGTGGATGTAGAGCATGCGCTTGCCTTCGTAAATGCAATCGACGGGGCATTCCTCAACACAGCCGCGGTCCATTACATCAACGCAAGGTTGAGCGATTGTATAAGTCATGGAGAATCCTTGAATCTTCCTGATTTCATGGGTTTGGGGATGAAATATAGTATGTCACTTCTGCTTTAGGAAAGGCCAAACGCCGCCGCCGATTCCGGCCAAAAGCAGGAGCAAGCTGAGAATATTATTGCCGACGATGACATCACCGGTAATCGGAACCAGCAGCATAAGCGCGAAAAATCCCAGGCCCCACACTATGAGCGGGATGGCCACGATATAAGTTCGATCACTCCACAGCCGCGCCGTACGGGTTAGCACCACGTTAAAGGCGGCGGCGATGACGATGGTGATGGGAAACGCGATGCTCGCGCCATCAGCCAGGGGAATCCGGGCGGTAAGGTAAATGACCTCTAGGAACAGCGATAGCAGGGCGCCGAGGGAGAGCCAGATGAGGCCGGTGACCTGCTCACCGCGGCTAAAATCAGTGCGCATTACAGCTCCCCTAGGAGGTCGGTTGCGGGCTCGCCCCGGCCGAGTTGAAAGTATTCGGCGCGCAGCAACGGCATCAGTAATCTATTGGACAGGCAGTAGGCCCCTGGCACAGCGGCCGGGTCGTGCACGGCGGCCACGGCGGCCTCGGGGTTGGTGGCGGTGGTGGTGCCATCGGCCAGCCAGATTTGCGTGGCGTGGGCGCGCATGGCGGCGCGTTTGGCGTTTAGGGCAGCATCGTCAAGCGCGAAGGCCAGATCCGCGCCGGCGGTGGTGAAGTTATCCAGGTACGCGGCATCGGGCTTGCGCCAACCCGCGGGCGCGTCGAGCGTGTCCAGGCCGGCGTAATTGGCGGCGCGGTCAAAGATCGCCCACCAGATGCGCGTGCTTGCCGATGCCGCCTTCTCCACCACCCTATGCACCGCCACGTGGTCCGGGTGGTTATAGCCACCGTCTGGCCCATAGGTCAGGATGGCGTGCGGCTGGAGAACATCTAATTCCGCGCGGAGCAGGTCTACGGCCTCATCCAGGCGATTGACCAGCGCGCGGGGGTTGTCATGAGAAGGAGAACCCACCATGCCGGAATCGTGGAAGTGGCCGAATCCGCCCAGCTGTATGCCTTCTACTCCTAGGGCGGAGAGGGCACAGGCCAATTCGCGGGCACGGAAGCCACCGAGCTGGTGGTGCTCGGCCAGGCCTTGATAGGGCGCACCGATGACCTCGCCGTCCTCGCCAAGGGTAAGGGTGATGACCGTGACCTGCGCACCGCGCGCGGCCAGGGTGGCAAGGGTGCCGCCGGTAAAAAGCGTCTCATCATCAGGGTGCGCGTGCACCGCAACAACGCGGTAGCCCGCCAAGTCCTTAGTCCTCATCTTTCCTCCAAACCGGCGCTGTGACCAGCCCTTTATCCCAATCATCAATACTTTGGCCGGGGCCTACAATACCCTCCCCTAGCGCGTGCACACGCGTTTCATCTAAGAGCGGGACGTACAACACGTCCTGGGCATTGATCTCGCGGATTCGGCCCAGCGCGGTTGAGGGGCTGATTTTTCCGGAGAGAATGTCCATGCGCGTCTCGGCGGCGTTGTCGGGGCAGAATCCGGAGAGGTCCCCGGCGAGCGGCTGGTCTTCGGCGCAATTGAAGATACTCGCCGCAGAGAGCGAAGTTAGGGTGATATCCTCCCAGGTCACCACCGCATCCACCTTGCCTTCAGGAAGCAGCTTAGAGGTAATTGTGGTAAGCCTATCGGTGGTGACCTCAGCGGGGATGCCGTGGGCCTCGAGGACATCGTAAAGCGTATTTGCCGCAGCCAAAGCCGTGGGGCTGGTCGGATCGACGGCGAAGCGGATGGGCTTCTTGCTGGCGCGCTCGCGCAGCGCCGTCAGGTTTGCTTCCCCGGAGACCGGATTATGCCCGGCCTTCAGGTTAGAGGCGCGGCCGGTGGCCAGCCGGGCAACCTGCCCGGTATCGATAAGCGAGGCCAGACCGCGCCGCGCAGCCGCATCCTCTAACGCACCCTGCTCGGTGGACATGTGCAAGCGCAGCTGGCGCGGGCGGGTGACCGTCTTATCGCTTACGTGGCCCAGCAGTCCGAGCGCTTCCTGCGAGGTTTGGTCCGGGGTAAAGTCCGCGAACCCAATTTGACCGGAACGCAGCATATTCAGCGCCTGGGTGCTATCGCGTACCTCGCGCAGCTGGACGACATCGATGTGGGCGGGGTCAGCGCCCCAAAAGCGATCATTGCGGTTGAGCGTGATGACCCCGCGGCTGCGGTCCACGCTATCGACCGCGAAGCGGCCGGCGGAGGCAGGGATGTCATTGGCCAGCACCGAATCAAAATCGGCATTTTGCAGCAGGTGCGAGGGAAGGAGCTGGTTGAATAGCTGCTTCCAATCCTTAACCCGCTCGGCAAAATCCACCGTGACCACGCGGCCGCCATCGGATGTGGTCACCGCGGAAATGGCGCGGTAGCCCGCCGGGTCCTTGACGCCTGCGGTCGTGGTCATCTTCTTCCACAAGTAGTTGAAATCCGCACCGGAAATCGGGGTGCCGTCAGACCACTGCGCGGGAGAGGCAATAACGTAGCGCACCCGTTGGGCCACGCCCTCCGGCGCGGTGACCTCCGTGGCAGATTCCAGAACGTCTGTGTCCATGCGGCCCCAGTGGAATGTCGAGGGCAAGACCAGCTCCGCGATTTGATCCACGAGCTCGGAGTTATTGGCCACCAAGTGTGGGTTAAGGCCAGCGCGCAGTGGATCGACGCCGATGGAAATGGTGGGCCGCGAATCGTCTTCCTCCGCGCGCGGCGGACCATCGTCCGTCGCGGCCGTGGTTGATTCCGTTTCTTGGACGGTAGATTCCTGGTCGTCCGAATCTTCTACCACCGGCGGTGGGCCAGGATTGGCCGAACACCCGCTGACAAACGCGAGGCCGATGGCGGCAGTGGCAGCAAGTGCACGAGCCTTGAGACTATTTTTCATCGCGGACTACTTTAGTACCTACTTCCCGCCACACGAAGATTCTGCGCGCTAAACTCGGACAAAATCACTGTTGAAGGGATTACCCCACCATGCTTATCTGCCAAGAAATGTTCCTCCTGCTGACCAAGGACAACGGTAAAAAGGAGGCAGTGACCAATAACGAGACCGCCTTGAGCGCCGGCCTTTTTAGCGATTTACTCATGCATGACGCGGTTGGCATAAGTGCAAAGAATAAGGTGCACGCCACGGATAAAAAGCCAGAGCACCCAGTGCTTGCTTGGGCGTGGGATGGCCTGCACGAGCGCCGGACCAGCTCGGTCAAGACGCTACTGCAGGCGAGGTGGTTCTCCCCGCGCGAGAAGATTGCCCAGGATTTTAGGGACCACGGCCAATTGGAGATTGAGGATGCCGCGTGGTGGCAGCTGGGTGGCGACCGCTACATCATGACGGACACGGCGCTAGAAGATGAGGTGCGCGAGAGGCTCGCTGCGGTGCTTGATGGCACCCAAAACCCAAGCGTCAAAGACATGATTATCTTGGATATTCTCCGCGAGGTTAAAGGGGCCTATCCCCTGCTCAAGGAGGACGCGCCCGAAATGAAACGCCGAGAGATGCGCAACCGCATCAAAGAATTAAAACAACAGGTGGATTACGACGATGCCGCCGCCTCTGCGGTAAAAACCATACTGCAGGAGACGACGGCGATTATCACGGCGGTTGCGGCATCAACCGCAGCCACGACTTAGACCGAGGGCAGATTACTTCTTCATCTGCTTAGCGCGGGAGGCGGCGCGCTTGCGGTCGGTGGCGGAAAGCTCGAGCTTGCGCACGCGCAGCACGTCTGGAGCAACCTCGACGCACTCGTCGTTGCCACAGAATTCCAGCGCTTCTTCCAGCGAGAGCGTGTGGGCCTTGGCCAGGGTGACCGTGGCGTCTGCGGTGGCAGAGCGCATATTGGTCAGCTTCTTTTCCTTGGTGATGTTGATGTCAATATCCTCATCGCGGTTATTGGCACCCACCACCATGCCTTCGTAGGCCTCAGCACCTGGCTCGACGAAGAAGTTGCCGCGGTCAGCCAGCTGCATCAGTGCGTACTGGGTGATCTGGCCGGTGCGGTCAGCCACCAGGGAGCCGGTGGCGCGGGACTTGATTTCGCCGGCCCAGACATCGATGCCATCGGAGATGGAGTTGGCGATGCCGGCGCCACGGGTTTCGGTCATGAACTGGGTACGGAAGCCGATGAGGCCACGGGCGGGAACGCGGAAGATCATGCGCACCCAGTCGCCCTCGCGCACGTCCATGGACTGCATCTGGCCCTTGCGGGAAGCCAGCAGCTGGGTGATGGCGCCTTGGTGCTCCGACGGGGAGTCGATGGTGAGGATCTCGTAAGGCTCGTAGGTCTTGCCATCGATCTGCTGGGTAACAACCTGCGGCTTACCGATGGTCAGCTCGAAGCCCTCGCGGCGCATGGACTCGATGAGCACGGACAGAGCCATCTCGCCGCGACCCTGAACCTCCCAGGTATCTGGGCGCTCTGTGGGCAGCACGCGCAGGGAGACGTTACCGATAAGCTCCTGCTCCAAGCGGGCCTTGACCATGCGGGCGGTCAACTTGGTGCCGCCCCCGCGGCCTGCCATCGGCGAGGTGTTCACACCGATGGTCATGGAGATGGCCGGCTCGTCAACGGTGATGCGCGGCAGAGCCTCTGGGTTTTCCGGATCTGCGATGGTGTCACCAATCATGACATCGGAAATACCAGAGATGGCGACGATATCGCCGGCGATGGCCTCTTCGGCCGGCTGGCGCTCGAAGCCGACGGTGCGCAGTAGTTCGGCAACCTTGACGGTCTTGGTGTGCTGGTTGCCCTCATCATCGTAGTGGATCCAGGCCACCTGCTGGCCCTTCTTGATGCGGCCGGCGTAGATGCGCAGCAGCGCGATACGGCCGAGGAAGTCGGAGGCGTCAAGGTTGGTGACGTGCGCCTGCAGCGGGGCATCGACGGTAGCGGAAGGCTCTGGCAGGACGTTGTAGATGACATCGAAAAGCGCCTGCAAGTCCTTGCTATCGGGGACGTTGCCGTCGCCCGGGTTCTCGGTGGAGGCAACGCCGGCGCGGCCGGAGGCGTACAGAACCGGGAGATCGAGCAGCTCTTCAGCGGCGGCTGCGGCTTCCTCGTCCTCGAGGCCAGCTGCGATTTCCAGCAGCAGGTCCTGGGACTCGGTGACAACCTCGTCGATGCGGGCATCGGGGCGGTCGGTCTTGTTCACGCAGACGATGACCGGCAGTTTGGCCTCTAGCGCCTTGGTCAGGACGAAGCGGGTCTGTGGGAGGGGGCCCTCAGAGGCATCGACAAGCAGCACGACGCCGTCCACCATGGAAATGCCGCGCTCAACCTCGCCGCCAAAGTCGGCGTGGCCCGGGGTGTCGATGACGTTGATGATGAGGTCTGCGCCGTCCTTGCCCAGACCCTGGCGGCGGATGGCCGTGTTCTTGGCCAAAATGGTAATGCCGCGCTCGCGCTCCTGATCGTTGGAGTCCATGACGCGGTCCGTGTGCTCACCGTGTTCGCCAAAAGCACCGGACTGCTCCAGCATGCCGTTGACCAACGTGGTCTTGCCATGGTCAACGTGCGCGACAATGGCAACATTACGGAACTCGGTATTACTCACTAGTTGGGTTCTCCTTCGGAGGATCTACAAGCGCTGGTGCGCGAGAAATGTTCTTGAACGACGTCCTACGATACCCCCTAACAGGGCATAGTGCAGCATTGGGGAGCCAAGACGCGACCCAGGCAACCCCGTAACGTCACGCGCGCCTGAAACGACCTACTACTTGACACTTCCCAGCGGATCACTATCGTTACTAGAGTTATTACTGTTACTGCTGTGACTGGTGGGACTATACTGCTTCCCCTCCGCGAGACAATAAGGACCTGATACCGTGAGCCACGCCCGAACTTCCTGGCGCCTAAGCGGACGCACCGGCTACATCGCCGCTGCCACCGCCGCGCTTATTGGCCTCGCTTCTCCCCTGGTAGCGCCCGCACAGGCCTTCGCCCCGGATCTCTCATCGCTGGCACAACAACACATGCCCGCCAGCCCGTTGGATGAGCTCGGCCGCCCCACTCAGGAGACCCAAGACCGCGTGCGCGCCTTTGCCGCGCAGCCGTGGATCCCCGAAGAGGCCCGCAATGCTATCTTGTCTGCCTTGGACTTCTTTGCCGGCAACGGCGACGGTAGTGGCGGTGTCGCTATGCCGCAGGGCGATAATCCACACTTCCGGCAGTTTTATTGGCCTACCGTCTCCGCGCACTGCATCGGTGGCACCAACGCCGCCACAGGCTCTGCCATCGCGGTACCTGGCCCTACGGAAATTCCTGCCCCCGGCGCCGGCGAGGGCGAGACCGCCTTCCTCTTTACCGCCCTGGGCACCCCTCCGGCAGCACCGGACCAAGAAGGCATGAACGTGCAGTGGTTTAATATCAACACCCTGCAAAGCGGCATTACCCCGCTGCACAATAACGGTATCAATCAGGATGGTCCGACGACGCTGTCCGGCACGGCCCACACGGGCAAGGGCCTGGTCGTCGCGCTGCTCTCCGGTTCCGTGAATACCACCGAAGCGCGCTGCGATTTCGCCCCCACCGCCGCCTTCCTAGAGGTGAAGTAATGGCCGTTGATCTCCACCCAGTCAAGCGGGAGACCTTTAATACCGGGAACTTCACCAATACCGATCCCAAGGGCTACCTGCGCCAGGTCGATACCTACACCGAAACCGAGTTTGGCCTGTATATGGCACGCGGTGCCGATCACCCGCGCTTTGGCTACCTCGAATCCTGGCTGCTGCCCAGCCTGAACCTGCGCGCGAATATCTTCCACTTCCGCCCCGGCATCGAGGTGGAGCAGGACTTTTATATCGACGTCGCCGAGATCCAGCGCCAGGGCAACGAGTGGACCACCCGCGATCTCTACGTCGACCTGGTCACCACCACCGGCGAGCCGATTACCGTCCTCGACATCGACGAGCTCTCCGCGGCGACGTCCGCGGGCCTCATTTCCGCCGAGGACGCCGAGCTCGCCATCGACACCACCCTGGACGCGGTCGAGGGAATTACCCGCCACGGCGACGATGCAATGGCCTGGCTTGCCCACCACGGCATAGACTTGTCCTGGTCAGAAAACGTAACTTTAGCCCCCGAAGGATAAGCCATGGCCGGTGGCCTTTTCGCCCTGCTTGACGATGTCGCCCTCATAGCCCGCGCCGCCGCCTCCAGCGTCGACGATGTGGCCGCCTTAGGCGGCAAGACATCTATGAAGGCCATCGGCGTCGTCGTCGATGATGCCGCAGTAACCCCGCAATACGTCGAGGGAATTAAACCGCAGCGCGAGCTGCCGATGATCTGGCGCATCACCAAGGGCTCGCTTATCAACAAGCTCGTCATCATCTTGCCGATTGCGATGATCCTGTCTTGGATCGCCCCATGGGCGCTCACGCCCATCTTGATGTGCGGCGGTACCTATCTGTGTTTCGAAGGCGCGGAAAAGATCCTCTCCTTCTTCAACTCCTCCCCTAGCGATGCAACCGATACCGTCCAGCACAAGGGTCCAGAGGCCGAAGATAGCTTGGTGAAATCCGCCATTACCACCGACCTCATCCTGTCTGCTGAGATCATGGTGATTTCCTTAAATGAAGTCATCGATCAGCCCTTCTGGCTGCGTCTCGGCGCGCTTATCGCCGTTGGCATCATCTTGACCTTGAGCGTCTACGGCGCCGTGGGATTGCTGGTCAAGATGGATGACATCGGCTTGGCCTTAACCCGGCGCCGCGATGGCAACTCCCCGCTGGGCAATGCCTTGGTCAAGGGTATGCCGATCGTGCTGGACATCATCGGCGTCATCGGCACCGCCGCCATGTTATGGGTAGGCGGGCATATCGTCACCACAGGCCTGCACGAATTCGGGGTAGACCAACCGCATGGACTTATCGAGGCCGCCACTGAACACATCCACAACGGCGCGCTGAGCTGGCTCGCCGAAACCGGCTTGTCCATGGTGTGCGGGCTCATCCTCGGCCTTGTCATCGCCAGCATCGTCATGGCCGTTAAGGCCTCGACCGGCTCGCCCTCTGCCACCTCGGCAGCGCAGCACTAAATTACATAAACAGCATGAGCGATACCGCCATAATGGCCATGCCGGCAATAAGGCCGTAGATGGCGTAGTGGTGCTCGCCGGTTTCTTCCGCGGTGGGAAGCAGCTCATCCAGCGAAATAAACACCATGATGCCAGCCACTGCGGCAAAGCTAATGCCCATGGTGGCCGGCCCCAATACCGGTAAGAGCAGGCCAAATCCGATGAGCGCGCCGAGCGGCTCAGCAAGCCCAGAAAGCGTGGCCCACCAGAAGGCCTTCTTGCGCGAGCCGGTCGCCTCCCGCAACGGCACCGCGACGGCGATGCCTTCCGGAATATTGTGGATGGCAATCGCCACGGCCACCGGCACCGCAATCTCCTTGGACTCCAGGCCCGATAAGAAAGTGGCAAAGCCCTCCGGAAAATTGTGCAGGCCCAGCGCGACCGCGGTAAATACGCCCGTCTTCATCAACCTGCCGCGCCGGGCATCTTCTTCCGTCGTGCCGGGTTCGTGCGGGTTAATTTCTTCTGGCACCATTCGGTCAATAATCGCGATGACCGCAATACCGGCGAAGAAGGCCCCTACCGCGGCCCAGGTGCCGGGTTTCTCGCCCCCGAGGGCGTCGCTAAGCTGCTCTATACCCTCCGGCAGGATTTCCATGAAGGAAACATAGAGCATCACACCCGCCGAAAGGCCCAGGGCCGCGGCCATAAATGCGGGCCCTGGCTGGCGCTTTCCCACCGCCAGCGCCCCGCCAATGGAGGTGGACAGGCCCGAGAGCAGCACCAATCCAAAGGCGAAGGCGAACGTGGACAAGGTCATGGTCTGTGACTGTACCTAACTAAAATTATCGAGCCTTAATGAGCGGGCGGGGTCTGTGCATCGTCATCGGTGGAGCCAGAGACGAACTCGCCATCGGCCACCGAAGGATCATCATCCACGTAGCGGCCGGCTTCATAGTCATATCCGATGGCGTGGCCTTCCTCATCGGTACGCGCGTACCACTCGGTGACCTCGGCGGCGGTGGAATCGAATTCGCCGCCGGTGGCGTAATCGGAGTCTCCCGCAGTGGGCTCGACCGACAGGGCAAAGTTATCGCCGTATTCGCGCACGCCGTGAATGACCGCATTGGACACGGCTTGGTGCTCGTAATAGTGGCGGATGGAGGCCGGATCGTGGCGCAGTTCCCTAATCAGGGCAATACACATCAACACGATGATGACGGCAAAGGGAAGCGCCGTAATGGTGATGAGGTTTTGCAGGCCTTGCAGCGCGTTTTTGCCACCGGACATGAGGATGACCACGGCGATGCCCGCCATGCAAATCACCCAAAAGACAGTAACAGTGGCTTTCGGCTGTGGGTTGCCGCGCTGGGTGAGCTGGGAGTTGACCAGCGAGGCTGAGTCCGCAGTGGTGATGAAAAATACCACGAGCATGACAATGACCAGCGGGGCCATCCAATTGGATCCGGGGAAATGGTCCAAGACGTTAAAGAAGATGTCTTCGGCCGCCGGCATGGAATCGATTGTGCCATCGGGGGCGATATCGCCATCGCGGCGCTGCAGCCAAATGGTGGTGCCGCCCAAGATGGTAAAAGCGGCGATGATGATAGCGGAAGGAATAAACAGCACGCCAAGGACGAATTGGCGGATGGTGCGACCGCGGGAAATCTTGGCCACGAATACGCCGACGAACGGCGACCAGGATACCCACCACGCCCAGTAGAACGTGGTCCACGAGGATAGGAAGGAGACCATATCTTCGCCCTCGCCCATGTTGGCGGACAACATTTCGGGGGTGTTATCGAGGTACTCGATGATGACCGCGGGCATCATATTGGCCAGCAAGGCGGTTGGTCCGATGACGAAGAAGAAGATGGCGATGCCCAGCGCCAATGCCAGGTTGATATTGGATAGCCACCGCACGCCCTTAGCCACACCAGACACTGCGGAAAAGATGGTGCCGATGGACAGCACAATGATGATGACCAACGCCGCGGTATTGCCGGCGGTGGACCAGCCGCTGACGATTTCCACGCCGCGGCCGATCTGCAGCGCGCCAATTCCCAAAGTGGCCGCGGTGCCAAAGAGGGTGGCGATGATAGCCAGGCCATCGATAATGCGCGCCGGTGTGGAATCGGTGGAGCGGTTGCCAAAAAGCGGCATCAAGATAGAGCTCATCAGGGGTACGCGCCCGCGGCGGAAGGATACATAGGCCACGCACAGCCCGACGATGGCGTAGATGGCCCACGCATTAAGGCCCCAGTGCATGGCCGATTGGGCCAGCGCGCCAAGCACCGCTTCATCGCTGGCGGCCTCATAGGCACCTGGGCGCGGCGAGAGATAATGGGTAAGCGGTTCGTAGGGTCCGAAGAAGATAAGCCCGATGCCGATGCCCGCACCAAAGAGCATGGCGGCCCAGCTAATCGTGGAAAACTCCGGCTTTTCGCCATCCACGCCGAGTGGGATTTTCCCGTACTTGGAAAAGGCCAGAATCAGCAGCAGGAACATCAGGAAGGTGGCCAGCGCCGTAAAGATCCAGCCTAGGTTGCGCATAACCCAGTCCAGGGCCGTAGAGGAGGTATTAAAGACCTGTTCGGGGGCGAGCACTCCCCACACCACGAAGGCGATAACGAGCCCACCGACGACGCTCAGGATGGTCTTATCCACACCGTATTTAACCTTTTGGTCCTCGATGGATACGCCAGGGACCAAGGCGGGGTGGATATTGTGCGGGTAGATGATGTCGTGCAGGATGCGCTTGGCACCGCGCACGCGCTTTTGGCTTTCTTCCGTATTATTAACGTTTTCCAGCCCATTGGTGGTTCCGTTATCGGGCCGGGGCGATGAATTAGATGACAAAGCCCTACTCCTATTTCGTTATGCACTTTTCAACTTGAGGGAATCATTAATACGTTAACGAACATTGGCTAAAACCACCGACTAAGCGCTGTTTTACCCCCACATGCGTAAAATGAGATCCGTACGTTACGCCCCGCTTTAAAGCTTTGGAGTTACTTTTCCTATGGTGCCCTACCCGCTTGCGACCAGCTACTTCGGCGTCGAACACGTCGCCATCTTGGAACATGTCATCTCCGGCACGGTGCTGAGCATTCCTGGCGTGGGTAGTCAGCCTGCTCTTATCGATGTCTCTTTAGAGCCCGATACCTACTCCAACGGCTGGCGGGTGCGTTCGGAGTTTGGCTTCATCGGTTTTCTCGATGAGGTTGAGGCGGCCGAATACCCTGACCTGCACCGATTGAAGGCCTCACAGGCCACCCCGCAGACGGTGGCCACGGTCGGCATCGTTGACGGCGAACTCGAGGTCGCCGTCTCCCTCGGGCTGTGGCCGTGGCTGCTACCGGTCAATGACCAACCGGCCGAATCAGTACTTCTTGCCGGCGGCCATGGTGCAGTGATTGATACTGGGGCAGGCGATCTGACCGATGAGCAGCTATCTCACTTTGATACGCAGCAATTCTTTGTCACGCTCAAGGTCATCGATAACGCCGTCGTGGCCTCCTGTGGCGATACTGTGCTGGGACCGTGCGGGGCATTAAGCCAGCTGCCGGGCCTGCGCACCGCGTATGCGGCGGCGCAAGAGGCCGGTACTGTGTTGGCCGCCCGTGCCTATAGCGGCGGCGGGATGATCGCGATAGATATCCCGGTAGCGGATGCCACAGAAGCCGAATTATTCTCCCCTGCGGTACCGCCCCTGCGCGTGCCGTCCGGCCGCACCGTGCTGCCTAATGCCACCACTTCCCGTCCTACCACCCCAGCCCCGCCCGAGGAATGGGAGTTCGCGCTGGAGTCCGCCGACATTGCCGGCGATCTTCCCACCGGCTCCCGCCGCCCGGTCAGTCCCGATACCAATGTAGACACTGCGGTCACTGGTTCTGCCGAAGCCTCGCCCGCACCTCGTGCCCGCGACGAGGGCGAGGCTGCGGCACCGCCTGCTAGCAGCGGCTTGGCTGACTTGGTCTCGTCCATGCCGGGCTCACAGAACCTGAGCTGGCGCGCGCTTCCCGTAGCGGAGGAACCGGGCCGCTTTTCTTCCGAGTCCGCCCGCGTGCGCGCCCGGCGCGTGGCGCGCGAGCAGTCCCGCCCGCGCGGCGGAAACCACCGCAAATAGGTCGGCCGCCTCTGTTTAGCGCAGCGTGCGCTTGCCGCCCTCGCCGCGGCGGGTAATGCCGTGGGCATCGAGGTATTCCAGCAGAGGTATGGCCACCCGGCGGGTGGTCCCCAGCGCTTGCCGCGCGGCGGACAGGGTAAAGGGCTGCTCGAGTTCTTCTAGGAGCTCCCGTGCCTTGCCCGGTGCGTCCGGTAAGAGGATGATGCCGTCTTTGAGGCGTAGCAGGCGCCCGGCGCGCTCGGCGGCGGCCAGTTCTTTCTCGCTCAACCCCAGCTCTTTAAGTTCGTGCGCCTCTGGTGCCGCGAAGGGATCCTTATTTAACCTGCTCTCCAATTCGGCCACGGCGGTCTCGGCGGCGCCGAGATCCACGCTGTGGCCGGGCAGGCGGATAAGCCCTTCGGATTCCTCCGCGTGCGCGGCGGCTACCGCCAGGCGCAGGAGCGCGTTGTCCGTGAGCCCCAAGGCATCGAGTGCCGCCTTGCGGGGCATCCCGGGTGCGAGCGGGTTAGCCGCGGCGTGTTCCTGCAGCGCGGTAGTCAGCGCTTCTTTCCAGCGCGTTACCTGGCGGGCGGCAATCCACCACTGGTCGAAGTTAATGACGCCCTGCGGGGCGGCGTCGGTGTCATAACCATCGAATTCCAAGTCCACGCGCCGGGCATAGCCCACGCGCTGCAGGTAGGAGGAAGGATTGCGGAAGGAGCTTAACTCAGCCAGTGCGTTAGCCCGCTTGCGGGCGGCACCGCGGCGGTCTAACTCCGGCGGGCGCACGTCGATGACCTCCACGCCGGCGCTGACATGGCGGCCACCGGGGCTGCGGACAACCAAGCGATCCAGGAGGACTAGCGGCAGAGCGCGCGTTAGGCGCAGGCGGGCAAAATCCGCTGACAGCGGCCGCAGATGCGCTTCTATCCCGGCGGTGCCGCAGTGGACCACGAGGTTATCGGGCAGTTCATCAAGCGCGGTGCCAAAGGTGCGGTGGACGTCCACGGTATCGACGCCGCGCCACGCATCGGGGCTCAGCAGCAGGTCACCGCGGTGGATATCGGCGGCATCGACCCCGCGCAGGTTAACCGCGGCACGTGTTACGGGGCCCAAGGATTCCTGCGCGGTATTTTCGCTGTGCAGGCCGCGGATCTCCACGCGATTGGCGCCCTCTGCGGTGGAGAGCACCAGGGCATCGCCGGTGCGCAGCGTGCCAGCGCTCAGCGTCCCGGTCACCACGGTTCCCGCGCCCTTGACGCTAAAAGCGCGGTCGATCCACAGGCGCACAGGGGCATCGGTGTCGGGTGCGGGCACGCGGGCGACCAAATCATCGAGCGCCGCGCCCAGTTCCGCCAGGCCCTCGCCGGTGTGGGAGGAAACGGGGATGATGGGGGCATCGGCAAGCGGCGTGGCAGAAAACTGCGTGCGCACTTGGGCGGTGACCTCCGCGCGGCGCTTTTCATCGGCGCGGTCGCTGCGGGTCAGGGCGATAATGCCGTGCTCGATACCCAGCGCGTGCAGCGCGTCGCGGTGGTCGGTGGATTGGGCCTGCCAGCCCTCGTCCGCGGCGACCACGAAGAGCACCACGGAGGCAGGCCCCACCCCGGCGAGCATATTGCCAAAGAACTTTTCGTGGCCGGGGACATCGACAAAGGCCACGTCCGCACCGGAAGGCAGCGACGTCCACACAAAGCCTAAGTCAATGGTCAGCCCGCGGCGCTTTTCCTCAGCCCACCTATCCGGATCCATGTCCGTTAAGGCGCGCACCAGGCTGGACTTGCCGTGATCGACGTGGCCGGCGGTCGCGATGACGTACACCTACATCACCGCCCGGATGGCCGCGATGAGCTCCTTGTCCTGGGCCTCGGGCACGCAGCGCACGTCAATGAGGCAGCGGCCTTGGTGCTGGCGCGCCACCACCGGTGGGGTGTGCTGTCGCAGTTTTGGCGCAAGTTCCTCCGGCAGCGCCACCGCAACGCCGGGCAGCGGGTACTCGGGGGCTCCTCCCCCGCCCACGCGGCCAGCGTGCTCAACAATCTCGCCGCCCACCGCCGCGGCGATGGCCTCGGTGCGCGCGCGGTGGCGCGCCGGGTCAAGGTGGAGGGCCTGCTGCACCGCATTGGCGGGCGTTGTGATTGCAGCCTCCAGGGCATTAAGCCGCAGCTTATCTATGCGCACCGCCCGCGCCAACGGGTGCTTTTTCACCGCCGCAATCGCGTCCTTGGTGCCCAATAAAATGCCGGCCTGCGGCCCGCCCAAAAGCTTATCACCCGAGGCGATGACGATATCCGCCCCGGCCTTGAGCTGCGCATGAATATCGGGCTCGTCTGGCAGCACCGGATCGTGGGTGAGCAAGCCCGAGCCGAGATCCACAATGAGGTGTGTACCCTGCTTCTTCGCCAGGCGCGCCAGCTCGCCCACGCCCACCGAGGAGCTAAACCCCTCAATCCGAAAATTGGACGGGTGCACCTTCACAATCGCACCGGTCTCCTCCCCCAGCGCGCCTTCATAATCGTGGAGGTGCGTCCGGTTGGTCGCGCCCACCTCGCGCAGGCGCGTCGCGGTGGATTCAATAAGTTCCGGCAGGCGGAACCCCGCACCGATTTCAATGAGCTCGCCGCGCGAGATGATGACCTCCTTGCCCGGCGCCAGCGCGGCCGTGGCCAGCAATAAGGCCGCCGCACCGTTATTGACCACCAGCGCATCCTCCGCGCCGGGGCACGCCGCCAAAAGCGCCTGGGTGGCACCGGCACCGCGCCGGGACGAGCGCCGCCCGGTGTCTAGATCCATTTCCACGTCGGTATATCCGGCCGCTGCCTGCAGCGCGTCGATCGCGGCATCAGGCAGCGGTGCGCGTCCCAAGTTCGTATGGATGATCACGCCGGTGGCGTTGATGACCGGCTGCAAGGAATGGGTGCTGTGGTCTGCCAAGCGCCGCGCTATTTCTTCCTCCACGCCGGCAACGGGCACGTCCCCGCGGCGGGCGGCGGACAGCACGCCTTGAATCATGGCGCGGATGGCATGTTCGGCGATTATCTCCCGCGCGCTTTCTACCGCGGGGAGCCGCAAGAGCTCATCCATGCGGGGTAAATTCCGGCGGGGATCACGGGCATTATTCGCGGGGCGACCAGCGTTATGGCTCGGCACTCGTTTTCCTCCTTGCGCGCTTTTGGCGGAGACGGACAGGAATCGAACCTGCCAGACCGAGATGCTCGGCCTCACCGGTTTTGAAGACCGGGGCGC
This sequence comes from Corynebacterium limaceinasi, assembly GCF_046717465.1. NCBI lineage: Bacteria > Bacillati > Actinomycetota > Actinomycetes > Mycobacteriales > Corynebacteriaceae > Corynebacterium > Corynebacterium limaceinasi. Next base: position 980,027 of record NZ_CP177100.1, on the reverse strand, counting down.
CCACCAGGACACGTACGCCTCCGCCTGGCTACTTTACAGATCCCGCGCGCGGCCCACCGCCGCCGCCCCACCACTTTCCGACGGGTAAAATGACCAGCATGACGGAGCAGATTAATCTAACCTCTTTCGCAGCCGGTGGCGGCTGCGCCTGCAAGATTCCCGCCGGGGAATTGGAATCGGCGGTAGAAGGGCTCATCGGCAAGGCCGATCCCAACGTCTTGGTCGGCCTCGACGATGGCGATGATGCCGCAGCGGTCAAGATCGACAACGGCCTCGCCGTGATTTCTACCGCAGACTTTTTCACCCCCATGGTCAATGATCCCTATACCTGGGGCCAGATCGCCGCGGCCAATGCGCTATCTGATGTCTACGCCATGGGTGGCACCCCCATTACCGCCATCAACCTCGTGGGCTGGCCCAATGAGAAGCTCGGCTTGGACGTCCTGCGCGAGGTGCTGCGCGGCGGCATGGATAAGGCCACCGAGGCGGGCATTTCCATCACCGGCGGCCACTCCATTACCGCCCCAGAGCCCTTGTACGGCATGGCGGCGACGGGCATCGTCGATCCCGATAATCTCATGCGCAACGATGCCGCTGAGGCCGGGCTGCCCATTACGCTGACCAAGCCCATCGGCGTGGGCATTTTGAATAATAAGCACAAGGCCACCGGCGAGGTATCCCAGGCCGCCATCGATTCCATGACCGCGCTCAACCGCCAGGCCGCCCAGGATGCGGTCGCCGCCGGTGCGCGCGCGGCCACCGATGTCACCGGATTCGGGCTGCTCGGCCACCTGTACAAGATGTGCCGCGCCTCCGGGGTGTCGGCCGAGCTGGACTTTTCCGCCGTGCCCACCGTAGACGGTGCCACCGACGCTCTCGCGGAAGGCTTTATCCCAGGCGGTTCGCGCCGCAACCTGGATTGGGTGCGCCCACACCTGCAGCCCTCTTCCCTCTCGGAGGAAGAGCTAGTGCTGCTTGCCGATGCCCAAACCTCCGGCGGCCTCCTCATCATCGGCGAGGTCCCTGGCTACCCGGTCATCGGTCGCACTACGCCGCTTTCTAACGATGCCTACATCACCATTTCCTAAGATGAAACACCGTATTTTTAGCCTGCCCCTTGCCACCCTCGCCCTCGGCGCGGGCCTTGTCGCCTGCGCCGACGAGACCACCAACCGCAGCTGCTCGCCCATCGAATTATCGGAACTGCGCACTTCCCTGCCAGACACCCTCATAGGCGCTAACCAGGATCCCGATTCCACCAGCGAGGAGGATGATTCCTTTTCCGTGCTCTACGGCGGCGATTCGCCGGAAAAGATTAGCGTGCTGGGCACGAAATACGAGTCCGATAATGAGGCCGTATGCCCCGATGACCCAGATGCGGCGGCGGAGCGCTACTTGGAACTGGTCAATGAGGACATCGATAAGCAAAATGCCGCCCAAGGCCGCGCGGGAAATGAGTACAAGCCATTCGATTTCACCGCCGCGGACCGGCATTTTTATTGCTCGGCCTGGGAGGTCGAGGATGCCATCTCGACCACCTGCGTGACCACGGTCCATGACGCGGCGGTGAACTACTACCTCCACCGCGATTCCGAGTCCTTAGAGGCCGAGCAATCGCGCATGCAGGAAATCGGCGAAGAACTCGCCGATTCCTTTGCCAACCTCGACTAAGCCTGGCTCGCCCTCGCTAGCCTGCGCTGAGCACGTCGGTGGCAAGCCCCTGCTCGCGCCGGCGCCGCTCCGCGCGGCGTTTTTGCGGGCCCATCGTGGTGGCCGGGTTCTTGACTGCTTCCAGGCCCGCGTTGAGCACGCCAAAGCGCGTGCACGCGGATCCGGCAAGCAAGGCTAGGCCCGAGGCCACAGACACGGCGCGGGACTTCGTCGCCGCCGCCACCGCGCTGCCCACGCCGCCAGCGGCGATCAGGTATTCCGAGGCGCGCATGAGCTTTCCCGGCGTGCCGTGATGCAATTCCTCGCGGGGCTCCGGCTCCATGTTGTTTTCTAGCACCTTCGTCGCCGCGATATCGCTGGCTGCGGCCGCCATGCCCAAGGCCCGGGCGGGACCGGCGTATTTCACCGGGGTGGTCACCATGGCCAGGCCGGACGCCGCTGCCGAGGCAGAGGATACAAAGACATAGGGCAAGTGCCGCTTCATGTCATTCCATACCGGGTTGGACGTATTAGACAACAATACCGCCGTATATCCGGCCAGCGGGCCACCGAGCACACCGGTGACCACTCCGGCCGGAGTCGCGGCCTTCCCTAGGCTCGCGCGCAGCCACTTCGGCAGCGGCAGCTTCCGCTTGGTCGCGTCATCCACCTCTACCACGGCAGGAATGGCCGCCGCGGTGGAAAAGCCCGCGAGCAGCCACGATCCGAGCGACATCGGCGAGGTCACCTTGAATACGCGGAACATATTTAACGCGCGCTCCGGTCGGCCCAGATCCAAAATCAAAAAGACCGATCCAGCGGCCGCCGCGCCAAAGGCCGCTACCCGCGTGGCCCGGCGCAAGGGCGCGTTGCCCGCGGCCTGTGCACCGGTAGCCAAAAGGCCCGAACCGCCGACAATGCCGCCCAAGAAGAAATACCCACCGATGGGCCACTCCCACGGCGGGGCCTTGACTACCGGCCTGCCGTAATAGGAAGAAAACTCGAAGTCTTCTGCCATCCGCTCCTCTTTGGAGCCATCCTGCGCACCCGCCCCCGGGCGCTTGCGCTTCTTCTTGCGCTTCGGCCCGTCGAAGTTGCGGTAGCGATTCGGCCGCTCCGGCTGCGGTGGCCGGTACTCATCAAAACCGCTCATTTGCGCCCTCCAATCAAAAAGGAACCCGCCACGGCCAGCGCCATCCCGCCGATGGCCTTCGCCGCGGTTTTATACATGCTCGGCAAATCCGCGGTGGGCACACGCGGATCCGGCGGCAAGCCATAGACCTCTGGCGAATCCAGCAATAAGAAGATAGAGCCGGTTCCGCCCACGCCATCGTTATCATTGGCGCCATAGAGCCGCGCCTCCGTCATGCCTTGTTCGTGCAGGACGCGCACGCGCTCCTTCGCCGCGGCCAGCATGTCCTCATAGGTACCGAATTGGATGGAATCGGTAGGACACGTCTTGGAGCACGCCGGCTGCTCGCCCTGTTTCAGGCGGTCATAGCACATGGTGCACTTCTGGGCGACGCCCACATTCTTAATCGGCATTGCCTCACCCGGCGTGTGGTCCGCGCCTTGGGGCTTGCGCTGCTTGAGCTTTTTCAGCACATTAATACCGGCGTGCGAATTATCCTGATAATCCACCGTCGCGGTCTTATCGTATTTCAGCGATACCCCGCCATCATCGCGGCGTTCGATGACGCCGAAGGGGCACCCCGCCACGCAGGTTCCGCAGCCATTGCACACGTCATCTTGGACGACCACAGTGCCAAACTCTGTGCGGAAGAGCGCGCCCGTGGGGCACACGTCCAAACACCCCGCATGCGTGCAGTGCTTGCAGACGTCCGAGGACATCAACCACCGGAACGTATCCGTATCCGGCGGAGTGGTATCGACTTCGTCCGGTGTGCCACCGATGGTAGGCATGCCAAGGGAAATAAGCTGTTTTCCCTCTTCGCGCGCCTTCTCAATGCGGTCATTGTTTTGCTCCACAAAGGCCACGTGCCGCCACGTATTAGCACCTAGCGCGCCGGTGTTGTCATAGGAATCACCGGTGACGTCATATCCTTCTACCGGGTTGCGGTTCCATTCCTTGCACGCGACCTCGCAGGCCTTGCAGCCGATGCACACAGACGTATCGGTGAAAAAGGCCATGCGGCGGTAGGAATCATAGCCGTGCCGGCCCGCGTCCTCGGTCAGTAGATTAGTCATTTACTTACCTTCTTCGCCATTACTCGCCGTATCGCCGTCACTACTTTCCGCCCCAGGCTGGCCATGCTTTTCGGGCTCCGGGTTATAGGTAAACGAGTCCGGAACCGACAACAAATCATTGCCAGAATCCACGCTTAACTGAGCCCGCTCCTGATACTGCTTGAGCAGCTTCAAGCGGCCTTCTCCCCTAGGTCGGCGGCCCGGCTGGATATCGCAGGCGCCGATCTTCGAGTTCTGAATAAACACATTCGGCTCGAGCGTAAGGCCCAAGAGATCGTTAACGCCGTCGCCTGCCACAGCGGTGGTCTCGGACTCGCCGTAGTGGAAGGGCAGGCCAATCTGGTGGAATTCTTCCCCATTGATCTTCAACATCTGCATGCGATCGGTGACCAAGACCTGCGCCTCAATCACACCGCGCGGCGAGATAATCGTCGCCCACTCGCCATTTTCCAGGCCGCGCTTTGCGGCCAAGTCCTTATCCACCTCGCAGAATAGGCCTGGCTGCAGCTCCGCCAAATAAGGCAGGCGGCGCGACATCGCACCCGAGGTATACATCTCTGTTAGGCGGTAAGTAGAAAATACGAACGGGAAAACCTCCGCACCAGGCATACCCGGTTCTGGGCGCTGCAGGTTATCCGGGCGCTTGATGGCCAAGCGCGTCGGCGATTGCTGCTGCTTATACAGCACGTTCGTAACCGGGGACTCCTGCGGCTCATAGTGGGTAGGCAAGGGGCCATCGGAAAGCCCGGAAGGCGCAAAGAGCCAACCGCGACCGTCCGCCTGCATGATGAAAGCGTCCGTGCCATCGAGGGCGTCTGGACCGACGGCATCGGCAGGTGCCTTGTACTCCGGCGACTTCGTCACAGGGAAGTCAGGGACGTCATCGCCTACCCACTTGCCCTGGGCCTCGTCCCACCACACGTACTTCTTGCGCTCGGACCACGGGGTGCCATCCGGCTTGGCCGAAGCGCGGTTATACAAAATGCGGCGGTTAGCAGGCCAAACCCAGCCCCACTCGGGCGCGACCTCGTTCTGCTCCGACCCCGGGACCTTGCGCGCGGACTGGTTAACGCCATCCTTGTACACGCCGGTGTAGATCCAGCAGCCGCCGGAAGTCGTGCCGTCATTCTTCATCTCCACGAAGGTGGGCAAAAGCTGGCCCTTCTTGGGACCATCCAAGTAGTAGCCGTTGATCTCTTTGAGGACGTCCTCAGAGTTCGGCTCGCCTTCCTCATTTTCCGCATAATCCCACGTCACCTTCTGGAGCGGGAGATCGCGCGGATCAGTGGAATCGCGCAGGCGTTCCTTGAGCTTCTTACCCAGCTGGTAGAAGAACCACAGCTCGCTCTTGGCATCGCCTGGCGGCGGTGCCGCTTGGAAACGCCACTGCAGCATGCGCTGCGTCTGGGTAAAGGTACCAGCCTTTTCCACGTGGGTGGCAGCGGGCATCAAGAAGACCTCGGTTTCGATGTCTTCCGTCTTCAGCTCGCCGTTTTTAATCTCCGGCGCGTCCTTCCAGAACGATGCGGTTTCGATTTCCTGGAAATCGCGCACGACCAGCCACTTCAGCGATGCCAAACCGCGGCGCTGCATGCCACCATTGGACTGCGCCACCGCCGGGTTCTGCCCGAAGACGAAGTAGCCATCTACCTGACCATTGAGCATGGCCTGCAGGGTTTCATAGGTAGAATGCGCGCCGAAAATGCGCGGCATGAGGTCATAGCCCCAGTTATTTTCCTTGGTCGCCGCATCTCCCCAGTAGGACTTCATCAAGGACACGGCGTAATTCTCGCCAATCTGCCAGAAGCCCTTTTGGGACTCATCCCGGATCTCATCCACAAATTCCGGCCACGTCTGCTTTTCCACGCTCGGCATGGGCAGGTAGCCAGGCAGGGAGTGGAAGAGCGTCGGAATATCGGTGGAGCCCTGAATGGAGGCGTGCCCGCGCAGGGCCATGATTCCCGAGCCCGGGCGACCCACATTGCCCATCAAAAGCTGCAGGATCGCAGCGGTGCGGATGAATTGCGCGCCCAAGGTGTGTTGGGTAAAGCCCAAGGCATAGGCGAAACACGTGGTGTGTTCCGGATCGGAATTCTGCGCAATGGAATCCGCCAGGTAGAAGAAGTCTTCCTGGGCGATGCCGCAGGTTTCTTCTACCAGCTCAGAGGTATAGCGCGCATAGTGGCGCTTGAGAATCTGGAAGACTGAATTCGGGTGCTCCAGAGTGTCATCGCGCTCGACATTCCAGGAGGAACCTTCCGGCTTTTGCACGTACTGCCACGAATCGGTCACGTACGTGCCGGTTTCTGGGTCATATCCAGAAAACAGTCCGTCCAGTTCCTCGGTGTCCTGGTAGTCCTCCGAGATAATCATCGGCGCATTGGTATATGCAACGACATAGTCGCGGAAGTACAGCTCATTTTGGAGCATATGGTTGATAACCGCGCCTAGCAGCACCACGTCGGTACCTCCGCGAATGCCAATGTGACGGTTGGAGAACGCAGAGGTACGCGTATAACGCGGGTCCACGTGAATAATGCGGGCACCACGCTTTTTGGCTTCTACGACCCACTGGAATCCCACTGGGTGGCACTCGGCCATATTCGAGCCCTCGATGACGATGCAATCAGCATTCGCCATATCCTGCAGCGGTTGGGTTGCGCCGCCGCGGCCAAACGAAGTTCCTAAACTAGGAACTGTGGCGGAGTGTCATATGCGCGCCTGGTTTTCGAGCTGCACCGCACCGGCAGCGGTAAAAAGCTTCTTAATGAGGTAGTTTTCCTCATTATCCAAGGTCGCGCCACCAAGTCCAGCGACACCCATCGTGCGGTTTAGAGTCCGCCCCGAGTCATCGGTGTCTTGCCAGCCCTTCCGGCGCGCCTCCAAGAAGCGATCCGCGATCATGTCCATCGCGGTGTCTTCATCCAGCTCCTGCCACTCGGTGGAGTGCGGTGCGCGGTACTTAATCTTGGTCAATCGCGTTGCGGAATTGACCAACTGCTCCGATGCCGAGCCCTTGGGGCACAAACGCCCGCGCGAAATCGGCGAATCCGGATCGCCCTCAATCTGGATGACTCGGTTATCTTTGACGTATACGCGCTGGGCGCAACCAACCGCGCAATATGGGCACACGGATTGCACCACGCGGTCAGCTTCTACCGTGCGCCCGTGCTTTTCCTTACTCTTGGTTGATTGCGTATTGATATCCCTGCCAAAGGGATCGCCGCTACGCAGCTGGCGCACAACCGGCCAGTTGAGAGGACTTAAGCGAGACATGACTTTAAATCTATATTTGGGCGGAAAATTTCTCTAGCAAGGTGACCCTAAGCGTTTTTCGCCACTGCGCCAATCGCGCGCTCCACGCCCTGAACGACCTCCGTAAGCTCCAGCATCGGGCTGTGTTCTTTAGCCTGTTCCTTAATAAACGGCACGTGGATAAAGCCTACCTTTACCTGCATATCTTTGAAATGGTGCAACAGGCCGTAGAGCAGATGGTTGCAGACGAATGTTCCCGCGGTAGTCGAGACCCGTGCCGGAATCTCCGCCTCCTGAATCGCTGTGACCATTGCCTTAACCGGCAGGGTAGAAAAGTACGCGGCAGGGCCACCTTCAACCACTGACTCATCGCTGGGCTGGTTACCAGCATTATCCGGAATGGAGGCATCCGCCAAGTTGATACCTACTCGTTCCGGAGTGATATGGCCGCGCCCAGCGGCTTGCCCCAGGCAGACCACCGCGTCCACGTCTTCTTCCTCGGCCACAGCAATCGCCTGCTTCAGTGCTTCACCGAACACTGTTGGCACAGGGTGCTTAATAATCTGCGCTCCGCCAATTTCGTCCGGCAGCTTATCCAGCGCGCGTTCCGTAGGGTTAATTTCTTCGCCACCAAAGGCATCAAAAGCAGTTACCAGAATCTTCATCGTTCCAGTATGGCAGCTGACGGTGCCCCGCTGCATTGATTCAGCGCTGTTCTCTTAGTTTCCTCGTGGTGCACCACCGACCTTCGCGCTCACGGGCGGCGGTCTTTAACGGGGCACCGTGCTCGCGGTGAGCGCGAAGGTGAAGTGAACGAATTCGAGCGGGCGAACAGTGTGTTCAATCGAAACCTTATGAATCGCCCCGCCGCCCTTCGCGCTCACGGGGAAGCGCTCAATCGGGCCATCCGACTTTCGCGGTGAGCGCGAAGGGCGGGTCTGCAGGATGAGGGAATAAAAGGCGGGGATGGAGGTCGCGGCTGAAGGCGAAAGCGAGAGTAGGTACTGAACTGCTTTGTCTGCAAAGCGGTCTTTGCGATTCCCCTGCTGCAAACGAGACCCTTTTTCTTTGCGGTTTGACGTGTGGAATAAAGTGAAACTAGTTGAAGTTGAACAGAACCGTACTCAACAAATAGTCAGACCTGTTCAGTTGATTTCTAAAGGACGTTCTATGACACAAAAAGTTTCCTCTCGCCCCAAGCTGCCTAGCTGGGCAACGGGGTTTGGCGCGCAAGTCATTGCGGGCCTTATCATCGGCCTTATCCTGGGACTGATTGCATCTGGAATGGATACCGATCCAGATAATCCAGGGTGGCTGACCAGCCTGCTCAGCGGAGTTGGTGGCGCCTATGTCCAACTATTGAAGGTCATGGTTCCGCCGCTCATCTTCGCCGCGGTAGTCACCTCGGTGGCCAACCTGCGCAAGGTTGCCAATGCAGCGTCACTGGCCATTTCTACGTTGGTGTGGTTCGCCATTACGGCGTTCTTCTCCGTCCTTGTGGGCATCGTCGTGGCATTAGTCTTGAAGCCCGGTGCTGGCACGAGCGTCGATGCATCCACTGCGGGGGATCCGTCTAGCGTTGGTTCGTGGACTGCCTTCTTCGAGCAGCTGCTCCCTCAAAACTTCATCGGGCTTACGGCCTCTGCTAGCGATGGCGAAGTTACCCTCAATTTCGGTGCGCTTCAGCTGCTGGTTATTTCCTTGGCCATTGGCATCGCCGCCGTACAGACCGGTAAGGCTGCCGATCCCTTCCTGCACTTTACGGAGTCCTTCCTCAAGGTCATCCAGAAGGTCCTGTGGTGGATTATCCGCCTGGCACCGATTGGTACCGCAGCGCTTATCGGTAAGGCCGTTGCTACCTACGGTTGGGACGCACTTGGCTCGCTGGGCAAGTTCGTCTTGGCAATGTATGTGGGTCTAGCCATCGTCTTCGCCGTGGTCTACCCTGCAGTGCTGAAGTTCAACAATATTCCGGTCAAGGGCTTCTACAAGCGCATCTGGCCGGTAACGTCCTTGGGCTTTGTCACCCGTTCTTCCATGGGTGTTATGCCCGCAACGCAACGCTTTAGCGAACGTGCCTTGGGCGTTCCCACCGAGTATGCGTCCTTTGCAGTGCCACTCGGCGCTACCACGAAGATGGATGGCTGCGCCTCCGTCTACCCCGCTGTTGCTGCGATCTTCGTCGCGCAATTCTACGGCGTAGACCTGGACTTCACGCAGTACCTACTCATCATCTTCGTCTCCGTCATTGGTTCCGCGGCTACCGCGGGTACCACTGGCGCGACGGTTATGCTCACGCTGACCCTGTCCACGCTGGGACTGCCGCTGGCTGGCGTCGGTTTGCTGCTGGCCGTTGAACCCATCATTGACATGGGCCGTACGGCGCTGAACGTCACGGGTCAGGCATTGTGCGCGACGGTCGTCGCCAAGCGCGCAGGCATCCAAAACCAAGAGGTGTGGGATGAAGCCGAAAACGGCGTCAAGCACATCATGGAGGAAGACTCCGACGAGGAAGTAAGCGTCAAGGCTTAATAAAACGCGAATAAAGGCCCCGGGCAGTACGCCTTGGACCTTTATTTATTGCCGGAATGGAAGTGGGCGGCGATGTGCAACGCCGGCCGGCTCCACGTGAATAAACACACTGCATCCGGGGAAAAGCTGGTCAAGGGCGACTTCGACGTCATCGGCAATCTCGTGCGAGTATAAAACGCTCCAGTTCGCCGGCACCTCCATGGTCAGGTAGACCATTCTTTGCCTGCCAGAGGCTACCGTGCGCCGGTCCGTGAAGGTCACGGACTTTTCTTTTTCCAGTTCAGCTAAAAGATCCCAAATTTGATCTTGCTCTTCTTGCGGAAGGGCCTCAGAAAGCAGGCTGCTGACAGAATCGCGCAAAATCTTAAATCCAGTCCACAAGATATTGATGCCAACGGCCAAGGCCACAAGCGCATCGAGCCACAACCAGCCCGTGAGATACACCGCAGCCATGCCCGCGAGGACGCCGGCGGAGGTCCACACATCCGTAATCAGGTGATGCCCATCCGCATTTAGCGTCGCAGACCGGTAGCGCTTACCCGCCTTGATCAAGGCTAGACCGACGCCCAGATTGAACAACGAGGACAAGAGCGACAGCGCTAAACCCCAACCGCCTTCTTCAACGGGCTGGGGAGTAAAAAGGCGTTGGACCGCGGTGTAGATGATGGCCCCTGCTGCGAGGAAGATCATCGCCCCTTCTACCAACGCGGAAATATACTCCGCCTTGCCGTGGCCAAAGTGGTGATTATCATCGGCAGGCTTAGCGGCAATGCGCAAAGCGCAATAGCCAGCGATGGCTGCCACGAGGTTCACGAGGGATTCGAGGGCATCAGAGAAGAAACCAACCGAGCCCGTCAGCCACGCCGCCAAGGATTTCAGGACAATTGTCGCCACCGCCGCGGCGATGGACAACATCATAAAGCGCTCTAAAATACGCTGCTCAGTACTTAAAGAAGACAAGGTCCACTACTCTCCCTTCGGCAACCAGAATCAGTCCGAAGGTCTCGTTCGCATCGATGCATCGATGCTGAGTGGCCGGGCTATTAAGCCAGTGTGTCGACCAGTCATCGCGGCGCGGGTGGGCACCGTAGGAACTACTCCCCTTCTGGGTTCATAGGTTAGCAGACGGCGAGAATCCTTAAACATTCAACCAAATCCTTGATCCGCCCTAGCGAGTTCAAAAATGCCGCTATAGACGAAAAATCTCCCTACGAACCAGGAGGTTTCTCACCATCTGGCGCGTAGGGAGTAATGAAGGCTCTAGCCTAATTTAGTGCTGGCCCTCGGCGAACTCTTCAACCAACTTCGCGTTGAATGCAGGCAGGTCATCCGGGGTACGGGAGGAGACCAAGCCCTGATCGCAGTGGACCTCTTCATCAACCCAGGTAGCACCTGCGTTGCGGAGATCGGTCTGCAGGGACGGGAAGGACGTCAAGGTGCGACCCTTGAGGGCCTCTGCATCGGCTAGAATCCAACCGCCGTGGCAGATGGCGCCCAAGGGGCGGTCCTCGCCCATGTGCTTGCGCACGATGCTAACGGCTGCCTCATCCAGGCGGATGAGGTCAGCGTTATTGGTGCCGCCAGGCAAGATGATGCCGTCGAAGGTCTCACCCTCGGAGTCCTTGGTCGTAGCATCAACGTTAATCTCGGTACCGTTCTTGCCCGTAATGGTGCCAGCCTTAGGCGCCAGAACCTTCACGGTAGCGCCGGCCTTCTGCACAGCCTCTAGCGGAGAGGTCAGCTCGGAGTCTTCAAAGTCATTCGTAGCAATGATTGCGATCGTCTTGTTTTCTAGCTCAGCCATTATTATGATCTCCTTATTGTTGTTGGGTACGCAAATAGGATAACTCTACATTCGCGCGCTCGCCACGTTTACTTTCGCAACCTGCAACAAGCTAGGATTTAGCCACCGATCTTGAAGTCACACACGTCGCCATCGTGCATGATGTAGTCCTTGCCTTCTTGACGGACCTTGCCGTTGGCGCGCGCCTCGGCCATGGAGCCGGCGGCAACGAGATCGTCGAAGGAGACGATTTCAGCCTTGATGAACTTCTTTTCAAAGTCGGTGTGGATAACTCCAGCGGCCTGGGGTGCGGCAGCGCCTTGCTTAATGGTCCACGCGCGGGCTTCCTTTTCACCAGCGGTGAGGTAGGTCTGCAGGCCCAAGGTGGAGAATCCGGCCTTGGCCAGGGTAGCCAAGCCGGGCTCTTCTTGGCCTACTGCCTCGAGCAACTCGCTTGCCTCGTCCTCATCCAGCTCCAAGAGCTCAGACTCGGTCTGTGCATCGAGGAAGACGCAATCTGCTGGGGCGACGAGCTGGCGCAGCTCTTCCTTCTTGGCGGCATCGGTAAGCACAGCCTCATCCGAGTTAAAGACATAGAGGAAGGGCTTAGCCGTCATCAGGTGCAGCTCGCGCACGAGGGAAAGATCAATCTCGCCGGTCTTGGCGGCGGCGAAGAGGGTGCGGTCATCCTCTAGGATTTCCTGCGCCTTCTTGGTGGCCTCCACCACAGGCGCCAAGTCCTTATTCTTCCGGGCATCCTTTTCTAGGCGCGGCAGGGCCTTCTCGATGGTCTGCAGATCCGCCAGAATCAGCTCTGTATTAATAACGGAAATGTCATTGCCGGGATCTACCTGGCCATCGACGTGGATGACATTGTCATCAGAAAAGGCGCGGACCACCTGGCAGATAGCGTCGGCCTCGCGGATATTGGCTAGGAAGGCGTTTCCCATACCCTCGCCCTGCGAGGCACCTGCGACGATGCCGGCAATATCCACGAAGGACACGGTTGCCGGCAAGATGCGCTCGGAGTTGAACATCTTAGCGAGGGTGTCCAAACGGGGATCCGGCAGCTCCACCAAGCCGACGTTGGGCTCGATGGTGGCGAATGGGTAATTAGCCGCCAAGATTTCGGAACGGGTCAGGGCATTAAACAAAGTGGACTTGCCCACATTGGGCAAGCCGACGATTCCTAGTGTAAGACTCACGGGGCTAATCCTAACGCACCTACCGCGTTATGAGGCAAGATGGTGGGGTGAGTTCTGATAAGCAACCAACACCCGAAAAGCCGCAGGCGAGCCCGGGCGATAAGATGGACGGTGACTTCGACACCAGCCAATTGGACGACGTATCGCCACATCCCCCGGGCAATCAGGTCGATCGCTCCGTCATTGCGGGCGAAATGGTGAAATCGACCTCCCTGTGGGCCGTGCGCCTGCTGATAATCGGCGTTTTCCTTTTTGCTGTATATCAGGTCCTGGGTAGCTTCTGGCAAGGCATCCTTCCAGTGCTCTTGGCTCTTATTATCTGTACAGTGCTTAACCCCATGGCGCGTTGGATGCGAACAAAGGGACTACCCGCGGGCCTGGCAGCGATTGTGACAATCCTGCTCTCTTCAGCCGCCGTCGGTGGGCTCATCGCCTCGGTGGCGCCGGACTTCATGCGGCAATCCCAGTCGCTCTACCTACAAACGGTCTCCGGCATCCAGCAGCTCCAGGTTTGGGCCCAGGGCCCACCCTTGAACCTCGATAGCGACGATATGAGCACCTATATCGACGAGGCCGCAGGCTGGTTGCAGGAGCGTGCGGGCGTTATCGCCGGGTCTGTATTTACGGGTATCGGCAATGCCACCTCATTTTTCGTCACGGTGTTCATTGTCTTGGTGCTCACCTTCTTCTTCCTCAAGGACGGCACCAAATTCCTGCCGTGGCTGCGCGATGCCACAGGCCGGCGCGCCGGCTGGCACCTCACGGAATTGCTCACGCGCGCCTGGAATACCCTGGGCGGATTCATTCGGGCGCAGGCGGTGGTCTCGCTTATCGATGCCATCTTTATCGGCCTCGGCCTCGTGCTTATCGGCGTGCCCTTGGCGATGGTCCTGGCGATCATTACCTTCATCGCCGGCTTCATCCCGTTCGTCGGCGCCATTGTCTCTGGCGCGCTCGCAGTGGTTATCGCCTTGGTATCTTTGGGCTTTACCCAAGCACTGTTGGTCTTGGGCCTCGTTATTTTGGTCCAGCAGCTTGAAGGCAATGTACTCTCGCCGTGGCTGCAGGCAAAGGCCATGAACCTGCACCCAGTTATTGTTTTGGTCTCCGTCATCGTCGGCTCCGCGCTCTTTGGACTCATCGGTGGATTCCTGGCCGTGCCGACCGCCGCCATGATCGCGGTTGCCTATCGCTACGTGCAGGACATGATGAAGCTGCAGTCCGGGGAAAAACACTCCTCCGAGCTCAATTACTCCACCGTCGCGGGCTATCTCATCGGCCGCTATACCGAAGAGCAGGCGCAATACAAGCGCGAGCAGTGGCGCAAGGTTCCAGAACACGCCAACCCCGATATCGCAGGCGCCGATGCCGCATCCGATGGCGCGTCTAACACCCTGGATGATTCCGTCGACGTCGATTCCACCCCGGACGACTATGACGATCCGAGCATGCGCTCCAACCTGCGCCGCGCGCGGGATGCCTTCGAAAATCTTTTGAACGGAGATTCGAATAAATAGTGTGCCATGTCGGCAGCACGTGTCATAGTGGATTCCATGACATCCACTTTGCCTGTGCTGCTGCTGTTCATCGGTCTCCTATTGGGCGCCGTGCTGGGTTGGTTGGCCCACTCCCATTCCGTGTCCCGCTCCGCGCCGAGCGAGGAGCACCGGGCGCTGCAGGAATCGCAGCGCCGCCAGGCCGAGCTGCAACCGCTAGAAAAGGCCATGGATAGGCTCGGATTCCAGCTACAAGAACTGGAAGAAGACCGCACCGCCCACTTAGCCTCCCTGTCCAGCCAAGTGCAGGCGGTGACCCACACCTCGTCCCGGCTAACAGAGCGCACGGATCAGCTCGTTACGGCTCTCCGCTCGCCCAATGTGCGCGGGCGGTGGGGCGAGATCCAGCTAGAGCGCGTCGTCGAACTCGGCGGCATGAGACGGCACGTGGACTTCGATTCCCAAGTCTCTGCCCCCTTAAATGGCCGCATCGTGCGCCCAGATATGCTCATCAACTTGGCCGGTGGCAGGCATATCATCGTCGATGCCAAGGTTCCGTTCTCTTCATACCTCGATGCGCTAGAAACCGACGATCCAGAAGAACACGCCGGCTACCTGCGCCGCCACGCGCATCAGCTGCGCAGTCACATCCAGGCGCTATCCCACAAAGACTATATTGAGGCCTTCCAACCCACCCCGGAATTCGTGGTGCTCTTCGTACCCGCGGATCCTTTCCTCGATGCTGCGTTATCGGTCGATCCTGAGCTCATCGAGTTCGGTTTTGAACGCAACGTCGTCATCGCGACCCCGAGCTCACTCTTCGCGCTCTTGCGCACGGTAGCTATGGGGTGGCACCAGGAAGATATTTCCGCCAAGGCAAAAGAAGTCCAACGCTTGGGACGTGAGCTCTATTCGCGTCTCAATACCCTTTCGGAGCACTATGGCAAGGTGGGCCAAGGACTCGAAAAGGCAGTAGAAGCCTATAATTCCACGCTCTCCTCGCTTGATTCGCGCGTGGGCGTGACCGCCCGCAAGCTGCACGAAATGGAGATTCCCGGCCGTACGAACAGAGCGCCGCGCGAGCCCTCCCCCATTGATACGTGGCCGCGCGGGACAAATTCTTCTTAAAATCTAGGCAGTTTTACTGCGTGGATATAGCCATTGGCCCGCGCCAGACGGTAGGATTTTGCGACGTGTCACTAGCCAAACAACGAAAGCCTACCGCCGCGCAAAGCCTGAGCATGCCGAGCATCTCGCTGCTGAAGGGCCTTGGACTATTGGCGGCACTTTTGCTCACCGGCGCATTGATTTCCATTCTTGTCGGCTCCATAGGCTGGATGTACTTTGCCTTTCTCATCATCAGCTCCCTGCTCATAGCGCTCATCGTTGAGGAGCGAGGATTATTCCTGTCCATCGCGTCCATCCCCATTTTGTACGCGGTAACCGTGGTGACGGCGGGAATCTTCATCACCAAGTCCAATGCTCCGGAAGGCACCAGTTTTTCTAAAACGTCCCTGCTGACCTCCGTGTATCCGCTGGTCCAGAACTTCCTGTGGTTGCTTATCGCGGTTCTCGGCGCGACCGCAATCGGCGTCTTGCGCTGGATGCGCTTCCGCAAGGCCGCCCAACGCGCTGTGAATCAGCAAAAGGTCGCGCGGCGCGCGGACATGAAGCGGGATCGCCAGAACCGCGCTGAACGGCTTTCCGTGGCGGAACTCATGGCGCGCAATAGATCCGAAAACCCGCAGGCCCCCTCTCCACGCGCCTCCCGCCGCAGATCACACGCACAGGCGCAACCTCCGCGGAAGCCGCAGGACCGCATCCGTGGCCGCGACCGAGAAGAGCGCCGTCGCGAGCAACAGGCGGAACGCGAAAATCGCTTGCAACCGGATCCGCACCGGCGCGCAGGGGACGTGATACCACCGGCTCCCGAACCAGATCTCGCTTCCTCGACAAAAGACACTGCCAAGAAACAGCGTTGGGACGATAACCTCTACGAATAAACTAAACCGTGAGCCCCGGCACTCTTTAAGAGGCCACCAGGCTCACGGTTGTTGTCGTTTTAGGCGTTGCAGCGCTAGGTGCGGGCAGGACGCAGATCGCGCGGCAGCGCGAAAGTAATGGATTCGGTGGAGGTGGTCACTTGCTCCACGTCATTAAAGCCGCGCTCATCCAAGTATTCGAGCACCTCGCGCACAAGAAGTTCTGGCACGGAGGCGCCACAGGTCACGCCAACGGTCTCTACGCCGTCTAGCCACGATTCATCGATCTCGTCGGCAAAATCCACCAAGTGGGAGTCGCGTGAACCCGCCTCGAGCGCGACTTCTACGAGGCGCACGGAGTTGGACGAGTTCTTAGACCCCACCACGATCATAAGATCGCACTTCGGTGCAATGGCTTTGACGGACTCTTGCCGGTTTTGAGTGGCGTAGCAGATATCATCTGACGGCGGGTTTTCTAGGTGCGGAAAACGCTCGCGCAGCTTATTGACGATGACAACGGTCTCATCCACCGAGAGTGTGGTCTGCGAAAGCCAGATGAGTTTCTCATCCTGCAGGTAGTCTGGCAGCTTGTCCACGCCGTCGACGCCATCGACCAGATGCGTAACATCGGGGGCCTCGCCCGCGGTGCCTTCTACCTCCTCGTGGCCTTCGTGGCCCACGAGGAGGATGTGGTAACCATCGCGCTCGAAACGCTGGGCTTCCTTGTGCACCTTAGTCACCAAGGGGCAGGTAGCGTCCAAGGTCAATTGCTTGCGCTCCTGTGCCTGATTGCGCACCGCCGGGGAGATGCCGTGGGCGGAAAAGACGAGGTGAGCACCCTCCGGGGCCTCGGCGGCCTCTTCAACGAAGATGACTCCGCGCTTGGCCAAAGATTCAACGACATAACGGTTGTGGACGATTTGCTTGCGCACATAAATGGGTGCGCCGTATTTTTCTAGCGCCTTTTCTACGGTCTCGACGGCGCGGTCCACTCCAGCGCAGTAACCGCGCGGTGCCGCGAGGAGAACATTTTTACCATCAGTCATGCCTCCCAGAGTATCGAAAGGTAAAGCAAAACAATAGTAAGGGCTATCCAGCAGGGAAAGCGCCCATCTAGGCCACCCAAGCGGGGCGCCACGTGCCTTGAGCACCTACACTAAAGGGCACCGTATGGCGCTGTAGATGGAAAGGGGGGCTGCGTGAATCAACCGGCAAATACTCCAGAGACCCCGTGGCCCGTGGGCCAGGTCAATGACCAGGTGAAGGGATGGATCGAGCGCCTTGGATACCTGTGGGTGGAAGGCCAATTAACGCAGATCAATTACAAGCCCACCTGGAAGCTGTCCTACCTCACCCTGCGCGATGTGCAGCAGGAAAAGTCGGTGCAATTGACCTGCTCTTCCTCAATGCTGCACAACTTGCCCACGCCGCTAAAAGACGGCGACCGCGTCATCGTGCACGGCAAACCCGCCTTTTATGCCGGCCGCGGATCCTTTTCCCTGTGGACCACGGAGATTCGGCACGTGGGCATCGGCGATTTATTGGCGCGCATCGAAAAGCTGCGCGCGCAGCTTGCCGCAGAAGGCCTCTTTGATCCCGCGCGCAAGCGCCCGCTTCCCTACCTCCCGCAGAAAATCGGCCTGATTACCGGCCGCGGTTCTGCCGCCGAGCGCGATGTCGTGGCGGTAGCCCGCGACAGGTGGCCGGCCGTGCAATTCCGCGTCATTAATACCGCTGTTCAGGGGGCGAATACCGTCCCCGAGGTGATTTCCGCCTTGCAGGAGCTCGACGGCGATGCGGAGATCGATGTCATCATCATCGCCCGCGGTGGCGGTTCCGTCGAAGATCTCCTTCCCTTTTCTGAAGAAGCCCTGCAACGCGCCGTCGTGGCCGCCAGCACCCCGGTGGTCTCCGCGATTGGCCACGAGCCGGATAGTCCGGTGCTCGATAACGTCGCAGATCTGCGCGCGGCTACCCCGACGGACGCCGCCAAGCGCGTGGTCCCGTCGGTGGCAGAGGAACGCGCGGTCATCGCTGAGGCGCGATCCCGCATGGCGGCGGCCTTGCGCGGCTGGGTAGAACGCGAGCGCCGTGGATTGGATAATATCCGCTCGCGCCCAGTGCTGGCCGATCCGATGACGCCAATCCGCGCTCGGCGCGAAGAGGTCGAGCGCATGCGCACGAGCATGCGCCGCGAACTGCGGGTGCTCTTAGACCGTGAGACCCGGCACGTGGAGTCCCTTCGCGCGCGGGTTTCTGCTTTAGGTCCTTCGGCGACGCTTGCCCGTGGGTATTCTATTGTCCAGGTCTTGCCCAAAGATGGCACCGATCCGGAGGTCGTTAGCTCTTATGAGCAATCACCGCCCGGCGCGCAATTGCGCATTCGCGTGGGCGATGGTTCCATCACCGCCGTGTCCATGGCCTCCCAGGCCGCCGATTAGCCAGAAATAGTAGGAGAATGCTGATGTCAGATGAAACCATTGGTTCCGGCCAGCCAGGCCAAGATGCCTTTACTCCCGTAGAGGAATTGAGCTACGAACAGGCGCGCGATGAGCTCATTGAAACTGTCAAGATTTTAGAGCTCGGCCAAATGGGCCTGGACGAGTCCCTGAAATACTGGGAGCGCGGCGAGGCGCTTGCTCGCACGTGCGAATCCCACTTGGATGGCGCCTCCAAGCGGGTGGAGGATGCCCTTGAAAAGGCGGAACACAGCGAGCAGCAGGCTGAGGAGGGTGAAGAGTAATGCAGATTTATGGTTACCCGGGAAGGCGGATTGATTTCGTCTCCAAATCGGCATCGGCAGGCTCCATCATGGGCGGCGATTCCCGCGCGCTGGTAGAGGAATTTTTCGGGCCGGCGCATACCAGCACCCAGGTTTCGGCCACAGAAGAGGAATTGAGTTACTTTTCCCGGTCCATCGTGCTGCTGCTTGCCGATGCCAAAGTGGTCCAAGTCTCCATCTACCCGCGCCGTTCCCAGCGCGAGCGCGTGGACGTCTACCTAGAAAAGACGCGTTTGAGCGGGCTGGATGCCGCTGCCTTGGACGAAGCCACCGGTGACACTGAGGGAATCACAGTGGAAGCGGACGCCGAGGGGCTCAGCGAGGTTACTTTCCGCTTATAGGTTTGGCCTCGATAAAGGCCTCGGTGGCGGCGGCGAATTCTTCATCGGGGGCTGCACCGGAGATGATGAGGCGGGCATCGCCCAAGTCGGCGATCCACAAGCGGCGCACAGAATCGTCGTCACTTGCCAGCACGCGCACCTGATGGCCGGCTACCTCGCGCATTGAGTTCAGCCCGCGATAGTTAGCGTCGTATTTTTCGCCCGCCTCTTCTGCAGAAACCTGGGTTTGGGTGGATTCCACGTAGTTTCCATCCGCGGTAAGCCAGCTGACGACGGTGACTGTGTCGCCGCCTAGCTGCGAACGGCGGGCCGCATTGGCCTGCCAGCCTTCGGGCATCTGGGGATCTCGGATAGCACCAATACCGGCGCGAGCCTGCGTATCCAGGAAGGTCTCCTCGTCTACCTCTTGAACTGGGCCTTGCTCTGTTTCCGGATTCACCGAGCAAAGCCCCGTCGCGCCCACCACGAGCAACATCATGACCACCACTACGGAAAGGGACAAAATGATGTCGCGAGCGCCTTCGAAAATCTTCGGTCTTTGTTCTGCAGCCACGCGCCTTAGTATCGCATGAGCCACCGTGAAAGTGCCACATGCCTCCCGCGTGCGCACATTCGCGCCGATAATGCTGCCTAGAGAAAGGAAAAACCCCGCAAAAGGGGCCCCAAATCGGACCTATTGACGCCAAAAAGTGCCAGAATAGGACAAGTAGAACACTAATCGCGTGGGAATTACCCCCACGGTGAGAAAACATGGAAGGCAACCACTACACATGTCCGAAAATACTTCTTATTTGCCCGACCGTAACTTGGCCATGGAGCTGGTGCGCGTGACCGAAGCCGCCGCCTTGGCCTCTGGCCGCTGGGTTGGTCGTGGCATGAAGAATGAGGGCGATGGCGCGGCAGTCGATGCCATGCGCAAACTGATTAACTCCGTGGCGATGAAGGGCGTTGTCGTCATTGGTGAGGGCGAAAAGGATGAGGCCCCGATGCTCTTCAACGGTGAAGAGGTCGGCACGGGCGAAGGCGCGGCGATGGACATTGCTGTGGACCCGGTAGATGGCACGCGATTGATGGCCGAGGGCCGCCCCAATGCCATTTCCGTAATCGCCGCCGCAGAGCGCGGCACCATGTATGACCCATCTGCGGTCTTCTACATGGAAAAGATCGCCGTGGGCCCAGAAGCCGTCGGATCCATCGATATCAACCAGTCCGTGCAATGGAATATCGAGTCCGTGGCCAAGGCAAAGGGCCTGCGCACCGCCGATATCACCGTGGTGGTATTGGACCGCCCGCGCCACGAAAAGCTCATCCAGGAGATCCGCGAGGCAGGCGCAAAGGTGCGCCTCATTATGGATGGCGATGTGGCAGGTGCCATCGCCGCCTGCCAGGATTCCAACTCCATCGACATAATGATGGGCATTGGAGGTACCCCTGAGGGCATCATCACCGCCTGCGCCATGCGGTGCATGGGTGGCGAGATCCAGGGCAAGCTGTGGCCGAAGGATGAAGAAGAAGCAGAAAAGGCCCGCGCTGCCGGACACGACTTGGATAAGGTCTTGGGCACCAATGATTTGGTTTCGTCGAAGAACTGCTACTTCGCCGCTACCGGCGTGACCAATGGTGACATGCTGCGCGGTGTTTCCTACCGCAATAATGGTGCCTCCACCCGTTCGCTGGTCATGCGTTCCAAGTCCGGCACCATTCGCTACGTCGATTCCTTCCACAAGCTGGCTAAACTGCAGGAATACTCAGTGGTGGACTACTCGGACCCCACCAAGAACTAAACCTCACCCCCAAATGGCGGGGCAGGCTCGGGCTTTTCACCCACTGACTTTTAGCTTTTCGCCATACTGGGGGTAGGTGCACACAATCAATCAACCGAGGTGATTCTCATGACCGAATACCGTACCGAACATGACACTATGGGCGAGGTTAAAGTTCCCGCTGATGCCCTGTGGCGCGCACAGACCCAGCGCGCGGTAAACAATTTCCCTATTTCCGGCCGCGGCTTGGAAGATGCGCAGATTCGTGCGCTTGGCCTGCTCAAGGCTGCATGCGCACAGGTCAACAAGGACTCCGGCAGCCTGGATGCAGAAAAGGCAGACGCCATTATCGCCGCCGCACAGGAAATCGCGGATGGCAAGCACAACGATGCCTTCCCCATCGACGTATTCCAGACCGGCTCCGGCACCTCTTCCAATATGAACACCAACGAGGTCATCGCCTCCTTGGTGCATAAGCAGGGCGTAGAGGTTCACCCGAACGATGACGTCAACATGGGCCAGTCCTCCAATGACACCTTCCCCACCGCCACCCACGTGGCGGCTACGGAAGCGGCTGTCAATGACCTCATTCCGGGCCTAAAGGTCCTGCACGAGTCCTTGACTAAGAAGGCGAAGGAATTCGCGGACGTCGTCAAGGCCGGGCGCACCCACCTCATGGACGCCACCCCAATCACCTTGGGCCAGGAGTTCAGCGGCTACGCCCGCCAGGTGGAGCTCGGCATCGAGCGCATCGAGGCTACCCTCCCGCGCTTGGGAGAGCTCGCCATCGGTGGTACCGCCACCGGCACCGGCCTGAATACCTCCGCTGATTTCGGCGGCAAGGTGACCGAGGAGCTCAAGAAGCTCACCGGCGTTGAGAACCTGAAGGAAGCAGAAAACCACTTCGAGGCACAGGCTAACCGCGACGGCCTCGTAGAATTTTCCGGCGCCATGCGCTCGGTGGCCGTATCCTTCAACAAGATTGCCAATGACCTGCGTATGCTGGGCTCCGGCCCACTGACCGGCCTGGCAGAAATCCACCTGAAGGACCTGCAGCCTGGTTCCTCCATCATGCCGGGCAAGGTCAACCCGGTTATCCCTGAGGCGGTTACCATGGTGGCCGGCCAAGTTGTGGGCAATGACGCAGCCGTTGCCTTCGGCGGCGCGCAGGGACAGTTCGAGCTCAACGTCTTCATCCCGATGATGGCGCGCAACGTGCTCGAGTCCGCTCGCCTGCTGGCCAACTCCGCCCGCGTCTTTGCTGAGAAGTGCGTCGACCACATCGAGGCCAACGAGGAGCGAATGAAGCACTTCGCGGAGTCCTCCACCTCCATCGTGACCCCGCTGAACTCCGCCATCGGCTACGAGAATGCCGCCAAGGCCGCAAAACACGCCCTCAATGAGAAGATCACCGTCCGCCAGGCCGTAATCGACTTGGGCTTTGTTGACGGCGAGAACCTCACCGAGGAAGAGCTGGACAAGCGCTTGGACGTATTGAGCATGACCAACCGCGAGCGCGACAATATCTAACCTCAGCCGCCTTTAGCGCTGCAACCCCGCTCGGAAATCGCTTCTGAGCGGGGTTTTGCATGCCCGGGAACATGACCGGGTACGGGAAGTGCGCGCAAAGAAAAGGGGCATCGGCAAGCACATGCCGTGACTTGCGCCATAAATTCAGCGTACACATCTACAAAATCACTCATTTTGCACTTGGTGCAAGTTTGCACCGAGTGTAAAGTTGCATTCTGTGCAAGAAGAACTATCACTACGCGAGCAGAAACGCCTAGAAACACGGCTACGCATTGAGGATGCCGCCACCGAACTGGTGGATAAGCATTCCTTTGGCGAGGTCACTATTGAAGAGATCTGCGAACTAGCCGGTATTTCTCGGCGCACATTTTTTAATTATTTCGATTCGAAGGAATCCGCCGTGCTCGGGGCACCAAGCGCTGACTTCACCGCGGAAATGCGCGAGTATTTCCTCCACGAGCCCACCACCAACATCATGGAGCTCGTCCTTAACCTGGTGGAGCAGCACATGGAGGGCCATCACGTTAATCCCACGATTCGGGAGCGACGCAAGCGCATTGCTAATGACCCGGAGGCGGCCGCCGCCTCCATTAGTCGCAAGCGGGCGAAATCCATCGAGCTTATTGGACTCATTGAGGAGCGCCTTGACCGGGAACCGGAACTGCGCATCCTGGAGGGTCATTCCACGGCAACGGAGGCCATGGTCATCGCCGGTGTGGTCCGCGAGGCCCTGTGGCTTTCCATCGCCGCCCCCGATAGCGATTGCAGCGACGCCCTGAGTTCGCGTCTGAATGATTCACTGACTTTGATTAATGATGTTATGAAAGGAATCCGATGGTAGATACAGTCGAAAAGGCTCCTGCGCAGGGCCAGTCGCGGGCGGATAACCTGGGGCTCATCTTCTCTGCGCTGGTGCTCACCATGTTGATGAGCTCGCTGGGCCAGATGATTTTCTCTTCCGCTTTGCCAACGATTGTTGGTGAGCTTGGCGGCGTTGACCACATGAGCTGGGTCATCTCCGCATTCCTGGTCACCATGACCATCGCCATGCCGATTTCCGGCAAGCTGGGTGACATGCTGGGCCGCAAGTGGCTCTACATTGGCGGCATCGCCGTCTTCGTCGTGGGCTCCGCCATCGGCGGTTTCGCCGATTCCATGACGGTGCTCATCATCGCCCGCGCCGTGCAAGGCTTCGGCGCCGGGTTCATGATGATCTCCTCGCAGTCCATCATCGCCGAGGTCACCTCCTCCCGCGAGCGTGGCAAGTTCATGGGCATTATGGGCGGTGTCTTCGGCCTGTCCTCCGTCCTTGGCCCCGTCTTGGGCGGCTGGTTTACTGATGGCCCCGGCTGGCGCTGGGGCATGTGGATGAATATCCCGCTCGGCCTGCTGGCCATGGTGGTCTGCATCCTGGTGCTCAACCTGCGCGTGGGCCAGGCCGATATGAAGCGCTTTGACTGGCTCGGCGCCACCTTCATCGCCATTACCACCGCTTCCCTAATCCTCATGACCACCTGGGGCGGCACCGAGTACGACTGGGATTCCTCCATGATCCTCACCCTCGGCGCCATCACCCTCGTCGGCGCGATCATTACCACCATCGTGGAATTGCGCGCTGCCGAGCCGCTCATCCCGGTTCGCCTCTTCAAGAACCGCAACATGGCCCTAACCACCCTGTCCGGCGTCATCTTGGGTCTGGCCATGTTCGGCGTGCTGGGCTATATGCCCACCTACCTGCAGATGGTCCACACCCTATCGCCCACCAACGCTGGCCTGATGATGATTCCAATGATGGTTGGCCTTATCGGCACCTCCACCGGAGTTGGCTTCATCATCGCCCGCACCGGCCGCTACAAGATCTACCCCCTCATCGGCCTAGCCATTACCGCAGGCGCCCTGTTCTGGATGTCCCGCCTCTCGGTAGACACCTCGCTCACACAGCTCGGCTTCGAGTTCCTCGCCTTCGGCATCGGCCTGGGCATGGTCATGCAGGTGCTCGTGCTCATCGTCCAGAACTCTTTCCCACTGTCTCAGGTGGGCACGGCCACCGCGGCGAATAACTTCTTCCGCCAGATCGGTTCTGCCCTGGGCGCTTCCCTGGTCGGTTCCATGTTCATCAACAACATGCAGGATGAGATGGCCAACCGCCTGCCGCGGGCCATCCAGCAGCTGGGCCCCGAGGGCGCGGCCTATGCTGAAAAGTTTAATAACGCCAATGGCAATGCCAATAGCCTCACCCCGGATATGGTTTCTTCCCTGCCAGAGCCCCTCGAGCAGGCGATCCTCAATTCCTATAACGATGGCCTCACCCCGGTCATCGCGCTGATGGTCCCGCTCGTCATCATCGCCCTGATCGTCCTGCTTCCCCTGCGCGAAGAGCGCCTGAAGGAGACGATCGATTAGGGGAGCTGCATGCGCTGCGCGATAGCCTGCTGCTTGCCGATGCCCCCATCGAGTCCGCCCTCGGCTACCCACCCGGCGGCCTCGCGAAGTAGAAAACGACTAAAGGCCGTAGCGGCCGAGATTATTAATTCCCTCGGCATCGCTACGGCCTTCGTGGTTACTAGGCACAGTGTATTTAGCGGTTCTTTTCCTCCGGCTTGGGGAGCAGGAGCTCGTAGACATCGGTATCGCGCCACTGACCGGCCAACTCGCCATAGGTCATCTTGGCCATGTGGGAGTAGGTGCCGACCTTTTCAAAGCCGCGGGACTTGTGCAGGCCCGCAGAGCCTTCATTTTCCGGGAAAATCCAGGAGTGGATGGCCCACTTGTGCAGATCCTTGCACACCTCAATGAGGCAATCGAGCAAGGCCCCGGCGATGCCACGGCCTTGGGCATCAGATCCCAAGTAGATGGAATCCTCCACCACGCCGTGGAAGACGGTGCGCGATGAAATCGGGGCGGCCGAAACCCACCCCAATACCTTGGAATCATCGTCCGCCTCAACGGCTACGTGCACCGAAGCCATGATTTTGGAGTTCGTAAACTCCTCATAGGTCAAGGAACGGGTCTCATAGGTGGCATGGCCGGTTTGCAGGCCCTGCTCGTAGATCTCCCGCATCTGCGGGTAATCGGCCGACGTGAAAGGCCGGATACGGAAATCCTTTTTCTTTTCGTCCGCAGACGTCTGCTTGGCGTTCTCGCTCATAGGCACCATTATTACTGGTCTTAGGTGATTTTTGCCATATAAATTTGATTAAATTCGCTGTCTGCGAACACGCTTTCATCTCTCCCTTAATCATTGCCCTCCAATAGATCCGTTACTAGCTCCGCAATGGCAGAGCGCTCCGATCGCTGAAGGGTAATGTGCGAGAAAAGCTCATGGCCCTTGAGCTTTTCGATGACCGCCTGTACCCCATCGTGGCGGCCCACCCGCAGGTTATCGCGCTGGGCAACGTCATGGGTGAGCACTACTCGCGAGCCTTCCCCCAAGCGCGAGAGCACGGTAAGCAAAACATTGCGCTCCAGCGACTGCGCCTCGTCCACGATAACGAAGGCATCGTGCAAAGAACGGCCGCGAATATGGGTTAGGGGCAGGACCTCGATGAGCCCGCGTTCGTGGATCTCCTCCAGCACGTTGTCAGAGACTAAGCCTTCCAAGGTGTCATAGACCGCTTGGGCCCACGGGTTCATCTTCTCTGACTCAGAGCCCGGCAGGTAACCCAGCGACTGCCCGCCGACGGCGTACATCGGCCGAAAGACCACGATGCGGCGATGTTCACCGCGCTCTAAGACCGCCTCCAAGCCGGCGCATAAGGCCAGCGCGGATTTGCCGGTGCCTGCCCTACCACCGATGGACACGATGCCGACTTCCGGATCCAACAGGAGATCGAGGGCGATGCGCTGTTCCGCCGAACGCCCCTGCAGGCCAAAGGCATTTCGATCGCCGCGCACCAGGCGCACCGCCCCGTCCGGCAGAATGCGGCCCAGGGCAGATTGCGCGCCGCCGACCAAGGTGATGCCGCAGTGCACCGGCAAGTCTTCCACTGGGGTGTCATCGTCCGTGACGACCCCATCGAGCAGCACTTCCCCATCGCTGTAGAGGGCATCGATGACATCCGTGGTGGTATAGGCGGTGGCCATACCGGAGTACCCGGTCAAAATGACGTCCTGAGCGTGATATTCATCGGCCTGCACGCCCACGGCGCCAGCCTTAACGCGCAGCGGCACGTCCTTGGTAACAAGAACCGTGTCCTTGCCTTCGTGTGCCAGGTTCAAGGCGCAGGCCAAGATGCGGTGGTCTCCTTCCGGCCCGCGGAATGCGGCCGGCAAGAGCGATTGGTCTTGGTGGTTGAGCTCTACCCGCAAGGTACCGCCGTCCACGTTGACCGGAACGGGCTGGTCGAGCGCCTCATAGGTAGCGCGCAGCTCTTCCAAAAAGCGAAGAGCTTGGCGGGCGAACCAGCCAAGCTCTGGGTGATGACGTTTTCCTTCCAATTCAGAGATAACCACGACGGGAAGGACGACCTCGTGTTCGGCAAATTTTCGCAGCGCCCACGGGTCAGATAATAAAACCGAGGTATCAAGCACGTAGGTCTTGGTAGCGACGTCATTTTCCGTGGTGCCTAGTGCAGTAGAAAGTACAGAGGGGCGAGTCATGATGGCAGGAATCTTCCTTTGTAAAGCGGTAGAAAGCTGTTCTTCCTTGTCTGCCCCCTAGAGCCGCTAGTGCTGCGAACTCTTAGGGGCTGCCACCCAACCTAAGCACCCAAGGTTGAAATCACATGGGTGGAAGATGAACTTTAAGAAAACGACAGATCCCTGCGGGAAAGCCGCAGGGATCGTGGCGAGAGGTAATCGACGCGCCGCGTGGGCAGGGCGCCGACTTTTAGCTTTTAGGCGTTGATATCGGCCGCGAAGGTGCCGTCTTCACCCTCAGTCCAGGAGATGGTGCCGTTGCTAAACTCCTGGGTCCAGCCGTTCGCCTCGACTGCGTCAGCCTCTGGCTTGGTAGGCAGGCCAACGGAGGAAGCGAGTCCGCCCTCGTTTACCCAGGTTTCAGCAATCTTGCCGATGACCGGCTGCGCACCAGTCTCCTCAGAGTATGCCAAGTACTTGCCACCCTCGAAGGTAGCCAGGGTGCCTTCATCGGAGGACTCTATGCTCTGCACGTCGCCCCACTCGGCCTGCTTTTCCTCGATGGCAGCTGCAAGATCAGCGGGAACTTCTTCTTCGCCATGTGCAGTGGTGATGGTCTGGGTTTCGCCCTTGGCGCCCTCTGCATCACCGTCCTTGGAGCCGGTTGCCTCTTCGGCGGCGGAACCAGCGGCGTCGGTGGCATCGGATGCGGCAGAGCCGGCAGCATCCGAGGCGTCTGCGGCTACGGAGCCAGCGCTATCCTTAGCGTCATCGGCGGCGTCCTCTGCGTCCGAGCATGCAACGAGAGCAACGGAAAGGGTTGCGGCCGCGAAGCCACCTGCAATACGACGAGTCATCTTGCGCATTTCTGGATCTACCTTTCGATTTTCAGCTGAAAAATTAGTTCGTTGTAGGTTTAAGCCGCCATTGTGGCGAGCGCAGCCAACGGTATACCCCAAATGCACTTCCTTGCCACCGTGTGCAACGGGGTTAGCGCGGATCAACCCTCATATCATCGTCGTTTGCGCTGCTTAGGGCACTTCTTTTGTTTCTGTAACGGATTGTTAACAATCCTTCGAGACTGTTTGGCTTTAGCTTTTTCACGGGCGGTGCGCTTCGGCTTTTCCTGCCTGGAGGAGCGAGCGGTGCGGCCCTTAGCGATGCCCACAAAGTCCTGGATGGCCTCGCCATCCTCCGCCTTCCGCCAAACCAAGGCAATTTCCGTCACCGGCACGCCGCTATCCTCGAGCGCGAGCGGAACCACCTGTTTCTTGCTGAGGATTTTTAATAGCGGCAGCGGTGCGATGGCGATGCCCACATTGGCCGCGACCACCTGCAGGGCCTCTCGTACGGCGGCGATATCGACCTCGCCGGCATCGGTGAGGCGGTAGTTGAGGTGCTCATCGGAGACATCGGCAAGCGCAAGCGCCTCACCCACCTCCGCATAGACCGAGTCTTTTGGAACCGCAAGGCCGGGGGCCTCCTCATAAAGGCGCACCACGTGGAAAGAGTCATCCACCCGCGGATCCGGCAGGCGCGTTAGCGCCAGATCCACGTGACCTGCGAGCAATTCTGCCATGCTGTCATCCGCATCGACGGTGGATAAACCGCCGTGGGCAGTATTGTCCTGAAATCTCTGAAACCATTTTCCAGGTTCCGTACCGGTCACAAAGGCTAAGCGCAGCATGGAGCACAGTCTACTGAAAGTGCTACGGTTAAACCGTGAGTGAACAACATAACCAACAGCAACCGTCCGGTACCGCGATGCGCGCGCAGACCGCCGCTAAGAAGCTGAATATCTATCTGCCCGCCGCGCCTGAAGAATTTCAAAATAGCGCGGTCAGCCACGAGGAACTGCGTGAGCTGCAGCACAATCCCCCGCAGTGGCTGCAAACGCTGCGCCGCGAAGGCCCCCACCCCCGGCAAGAAGTTGCCCACAAACTGGGCATTTCCGTTACCGCGCTAAAGAAGAACGACATGGATAAGCCGCTGACCACCGCGGAAATCAGCGAGCTTTTGGAAAAGCAGCCGGAGTGGCTGCAGCAAGCCCGCGCCACGCTGGCGCAGGCTCGCGGCCACGACGTTCACAAGGACGCCGCAGAGGATGCTTTAGAAGATAAGGACTAAACCAGCTTCCAGTCCTCGAGGCCCTCATACAGCGGGTAGTCCTCCGCGATCTTGTCGACGCGCCGGCGAAGTGCCTCGACATCGGCGTTATTGCCCTGCGCCAAGGCGGTACCGATGACATCGGCAACCTCGGTGAAGGCTTCCGCATCGAGGCCACGGGTGGCCAGGGCGGAGGTGCCGATGCGCAGGCCCGAGGTGACCATCGGCGGACGAGGATCGTTCGGGACCGCATTGCGGTTGACGGTGATTCCTACCTGGTGCAGGAGGTCTTCTGCCTGCTGACCATCGAGCTGCGAGTTGCGCAGATCGACCAAGACGAGGTGGACATCGGTGCCGCCGGACACAACGTCCACGCCAGCTGCCTGAGTGTCTTCTGCCAAGAGGCGATCGGCCAGAATGCGGGCGCCCTCAAGGGTGCGCTCCTGCCGCTCCTTGAATTCCTCGCTGGCCGCAATCTTCATGGAAATGGCCTTTGCCGCCACCGCGTGCATCAGCGGTCCACCCTGCTGACCCGGGAAGACGTTGGAGTTCAGCTTCTTTGCGTACTCCTGCTTGGCCAAGATCATGCCGGAGCGCGGACCGCCCAAGGTCTTGTGCACGGTGGTGGAGACGATATCGGCGTGCTCGACAGGGTTCGGGTGCAGGCCCGCGGCAACCAAGCCCGCGAAGTGGGCCATATCAACCCACAGGTAAGCGCCCACCTCATCGGCGATTTCGCGGAAGGCCGCGAAATCCAGGGTGCGCGGGTAAGCGGACCAACCGCCGATGATAACCTTTGGCTTCTCCTTAAGTGCCTGCTCGCGCAGCTTATCCATGTCCACGCGCATGGTCTCTGGGTCCACGCCATAAGCTGCGACATCGTAAAGCTTGCCGGAGAAGTTCAGCTTCATGCCGTGGGTCAGGTGTCCACCGTGGGCCAAGGACAGGCCGAGGATCTTATCGCCCGGTTCCGCGATGCTGGACAGGACTGCGGCATTAGCCTGCGCGCCGGAGTGCGGCTGCACGTTGGCAAATTCCGCGTTGAAGAGCGCCTTCGCGCGGTCGCGGGCAAGATCCTCAACGACGTCGACGTGCTCGCAGCCGCCATAGTAACGACGCCCTGGGTAGCCCTCGGCGTACTTATTGGTCAGGACAGAGCCCTGTGCCTGCAAGACGGCGCGCGGCACGAAGTTTTCAGACGCGATCATTTCCAGGGTTTCGCGCTGGCGGGAAATTTCTCCCTGGATAGCACCGAAAACATCTGGGTCAAGATCGCGCAGGTCAGTATTAAAAGAAGCCATAAAAGACTAGTCCTCTTCTCGGTAGGAAGCAGTATGAACTATTACATATCATAACCTTTCGGCTACCTTACAGGGGGCAAATTTTTCATTCCCTTATCGCCGCGTGCGACAATTAAGTTATGGCGCGCAACCTGGATTCAAGCCCCTACCTCGACTTTGACCGTGAAACCTGGCGTGAACTCCGCAAATCCATGCCGCAGGTGCTGACAGAAAACGAGCTAGAAGAGCTACGCGGCATCGGCGACCGCATTGATTTGGACGAGGTGGCAGACGTCTACCTCCCCCTCTCCCGCCTTATCCACATGCAGGTCACCGCCCGGCAGCAGCTCACCGCCGCCACCGAGGCCTTCTTGGGCAACCCACCCACGCACGTGCCCTTCGTCATCGGCGTGGGCGGTTCCGTGGCCGTGGGTAAATCCACCACCGCCCGCCTCCTCCAAGTGCTCCTACAGCGATGGGACTCTCACCCGAACGTGGACCTAGTGACCACGGACGGGTTTCTCTTTCCCACCCAAACGCTTAAAGACCGCGGACTGATGAAGCGCAAGGGTTTCCCCGAATCCTATGACCGCCGTGCACTTATGCGCTTTGTTACCGACGTCAAATCCGGAAAACCCGTGGTCAAAGCGCCGCTGTATTCGCATATTACCTATGACATCGTCAAAGATCGCTATCAAGAGGTCAATCAGCCGGATATCTTGATTTTGGAAGGCCTCAACGTCCTCCAGACCAGCCCCACCTTAACCATCGCGGATCTATTTGATTTCTCCGTCTACGTCGACGCCCGCACGGACGATATTGAACAGTGGTACATCGACCGCTTCCTCACGCTGCGCCACACCGAATTCCGCCGGCCCAATGCCCACTTCGCTGCTTATGCCGATATGAACGACGAGCAGGCGCGCGCCCAGGCCCGCGAGATTTGGCAATCCATTAACCTGCCAAACTTGGTGGAAAATATCCTACCCACCCGCGTGCGCGCATCGCTGGTATTGAAGAAGGGATCGCATCACCTGGTTGAACAGGTCCGCATGCGAAAAATCTAGCCGCTACTTACCAAAGCGGCGCGAACGCTGCGAATAATCACGCAGCGCGCGCAGGAAATCTACCTTCCGGAACGCCGGCCAATAGGTATCGGTGAACCAGATTTCTGAATAGGCCGCTTGCCACAGCAGGAATCCGGAAAGACGCTGCTCGCCGGAGGTGCGGATCACCAAGTCTGGGTCCGGCAGGCCCTTGGTATATAGGTGTTCCGTGATCGAGTCTGCGGTGACTCGGTCCGCCATCTCGGCAGCGCTGGTGCCCTTTTCAGCCTCGCTGCGCACCAGCTTCTGAACGGCATCAACGATTTCTTGGCGCCCACCGTAGCCCACAGCCACATTGACGATGACCCCTTGGTTATCCTTGGTTTCCTCGGCGGCATCGACCATGCGCTGTGTTACCGGCGCGGGCAACAACCCTAAGTTACCCACAAGACGAACCTGGCAATCCAGATCTCCCTGGGACAGATGCGTGACCACATCAGAGATGATGTCAAAAAGTAGCTGCACTTCCTGCTGGCTGCGCTTCAAGTTCTCCGTGGATAAGAGGTAGATGGTGACTACCTCAATATCGGTATCGCGGCACCACGCGATCATCTCTCCAATTTTCTTCGCCCCTTGGCGGTGGCCGTGGCTAATATCTGTAAACCCGGCTTCCCGCGCCCAGCGGCGGTTGCCGTCAGCCATGATCGCCACGTGCTTCGGCTGCGGTCTGCCCTTGATAAGCCGCACGAGGCGTGCTTCATACAAGGGGTACATCAGCCGCTTGAGAAATGTCACGTTGATTACTCCAGCCGCTTAGAAAATCGACTTCTTGCGGTTATCGTAAAGGCCAGCTTCCTTGAGCGCCGCATCCACTGCTTCTTCGTCGAATGGATCGATTCCGTGGTCTTCAGCGAACATGGTGCGCCGACGGAAGCGCGAATAGCGGCGGTGGAAGTTCCAGCCCGCTACCAGCACGGCAACGCCCAAGATGGCCAAGATGAGCAGTCCGATGGGCGAGGCTTTGCCAAACTCGGGCCCCATTGGCCCACCCTCAGCACCTTCTGTGCCTTGCGCAAGGACAGTGACATCGTGCGCAGCCAAGAAAAGGGAGTCATAGACGCTCATGCTTTAAGTCTCCTCGTTCTTTTCAATGCCCGCAAATAAATCATTTTCCGGCAGCGACGTCGATACTCGGGTCTTAGCTAATTCAAACTCTTCTGTAGGCCACAGACGCTGTTGAACCTCCACGGAGGTGGCCAAGAATGCGCCCGCAGGATCGATCTGCGTCGCGTGCGCCCGCAGCGCATCGTCGCGGTTTTGGAAGTAATCGGCGCACTCCACCTGCGTGGTAACGCGAGCCATGATATCGCCAAAAGCCGTATCCCAGCGCGCCAGCATAGGACCATACGGGCTGGGTTTGCCCTCCTCAAGGAGGAGATCGTGGAACATCTTCATGCGCTGGTACACAAAGCCATGCGAGTAGTACAGCTTCAGCGGCTCCCAGGGCTCGCCCAATTCTGGGTGGTAGTCAGGGTCACCGGCTTTTTCCCACGCAATCATAGATGCTCGGTGGACCATGAGGTGGTCTGGGTGCGGGTAGCCGCCATTTTCGTCATAGGTAATGATGACCTGCGGGCGGAACGAGCGAATAACGCGCACCATTTCCTGGGCCGCCGCATCATCACCCATCAGGGCAAAGCAGCCTTCCGGCAAAAGGTCTTCCATGCTCTTGCCTTCCTCAGGATCCGGCAGGCCGGAATCAACGTGGCCTAACCACTGGTGTTGGACCCCAAGCGCGCGGGCTGCCTTAGCCATTTCCTCGCGGCGTACCTCAGCCATGTTTTCCTTAACGCCAGGACGGTCCATAGCCGGGTTAATAATGTCACCGCGTTCACCACCGGTGCAGGTCAGCACCATTACATCCGCACCTTCTGCAGCGTAACGGGCCGTAGTCGCAGCACCCTTAGAGGATTCATCGTCCGGGTGTGCGTGGATTGCTAGGAGGCGAAAGTCGCTCACTGAAAATCCATCCCCTTTAAAACTAGCTTTTAGAACAGATCACTATCTTAGTAGATAATGGGAAAATGGTACTCCTCGGTTAAAGTAGGGCTATGACTTCCGCCGGAAATTCTCGCTCCGCCGCGCGCTACGGCTCGCGCGATAAATCACAAAAGAACTCTGGTAGCTGGACCAATAAGGCGCTGGTGTTGATTTTCGCCGCCATGCTCGTCACCCTTCTTTATTACGGTTTCCAGTATTTTCGGGAAAAAGAATCCGTCAATGCTCAGATCTCTATGGTCACCCAGGAGGTTCTCAGTGATGACACCACGCGCGTCTGGGTCGATGTGACCCGCAATCACACCGATGAAGACGCCTATTGCATCGTGCAGGCCTACGATTACTCCAAATCCGAGGTAGGCCGCCGCGAATTTGCCGTTCCCGCCGGCGGAAAAGAAACGCATCGCATTGCCGTCGATGTCCCCACCAATGCCCGCGCCGTCGCCGGTGGCGCCTATGGCTGCTCCGGCAATATCCCGGATTACCTGGATATGGACAACCCCGACTACGCGGAAAGTCGCTAGCTCCATGTGCTAGGATTTGTACAGCCTAGAACTGGGCATTTGCCTGGTTGCATACTTAACTTCGGTCCCGCCACCATCGCGGGGCTTTGACCACTATTCCACAGCACGGAAGGTTTTAGAATGGCTGAGCAGCAAAAGCAGTACATCACCCCAGAAACCAAGGCAAAGCTCGAGACCGAGCTGCAGGAGCTTATCGATCACCGCCCTGAGGTTGCAGCGGAAATCAATGAGCGCCGCGAAGAGGGCGACCTGAAAGAAAACGCCGGCTACGATGCCGCCCGCGAGATGCAGGACCAGGAAGAGGCCCGCATCAAGCAGATTTCTGAGCTGCTGGCTAACTCCACCACCGAGCGTGGCACCATGCAGGAGGGCGTTGCCTACACCGGCAGCGTCGTTCACGTGTACTACAACGGCAACAAGGACGATAAGGAAACCTTCCTCATCGGCACCCGCGCTGCTGCGACCGATAACAAGGACTTGGAGACCTACTCCGAGCAGTCCCCGCTGGGCGCCGCCATCATCGGCGCACAGGAGGGTGAAACCCGCGAGTACTCCGCACCAAATGGTAAGACCATCTCAGTAACCATCGAGTCGGCCGCCCCGTACGATTCCGCCAAGGCTGCCACCCCGCGCGAGTCCTAATTCCCTCCATCTACCCCACTACCGCCTTCACTACTCTGGAGAAAGAGCACATCCCCATGAAGAAATTCTCCCGTTTCGCTACCGCTGGATTAGTATTTGCCGCCGGCCTTTCCTTGGCCGCATGCCACCCGCCGAATCAGCAAGATTCTGAATCCGGCAAGATCGACAATGCATCGACCTTTACCGGCGAAGCACCGGCGCAGAAGGATGCCGAGACGTCCTCGTCTGCTGCCACCACCGAGACCGAAGTGGATCCGGAGGGCCTGCAAAACGGGGTCGAGGAACCTGAGCAGCAGCCAAAGGCCACCGCGACGCAACTGCCGCAATAAAAGAAGTGGGCTGAAGGATTATTTCCTTCAGCCCTTTTTCTTTCCACAATTCACTGGCTAGGATTCTCGCGCCCAATTGCCGATGACCCCAGGCACGACCGCCGGCGGCTCGCCCAACAGATCCCGCTTATTCGGATCGCGCTCCACCTGCGTGGTTACCGCCTTCACCCGGTTCTTGTCATTTCCCTGACCCCGCGTTCCCATCATCGGCGCAAGGGCGCGCATGCCAGCGGCCGGTCTCCCGGCACCGGTTTTAGCACCGGTACTATTGGCGGCGCCTCCCCCGCGCACCACAGCTTCACGCGCAGCGCCCCTTTCTAGGTGTCCGCGGCTACCGTTACCGCCGCTGCTATTGCCAGCAGCTTCACCTGCGGCCCGAGGAAGCGCGCCTCCCACGCCGCGGGCGCCGACACCCTCACCGGCACCGCCGCGCATTCCTACTCCGCCGCGCGCAGCAGTTCCGCCAGCTCCCAAACCTGGGGCGGAATTTACGAGTGCACCCATATTTCCACCTGCCCCAGAACCAGGCCTTCCGCCCGTACCGATGGCCCCGCTGCCGAGCCCGGCCAGCGAATTGAATCCGCCACCACGAAGCGCACCAGTGTTTCCACGTCCAGTTCGCCCGCCGACGCCAGGACCACCTGCTGCACCGGCAATACCGGTTCCTGTGCCGACCCCGGATCCGGCTCCGTTACCAGAACCAGTTCCACGTCCAACACCAAGCGGTGCTCCCATCCCGGTAGAACCGAGTCCGCCGCTACCGCTGCCAGCTCCAGCACCAATACCCGAGGTACCGGGAGCGGCACCTGCCGTTGGCATAGATCCTAAGTGGCCATGCGATGCCGTCGCCCCAGGAAGTGAGGCCCCACTGGTTGCGATATCGCGACCGCTGATATCTATACCGTCGCCCACGCCTAGCTCAGAAAGCGCCCTTCTGCCATCTGCATGCAATTGCTCCTGGAACGCGGCAGTTTCCTCAGGAGTCATGCCGACGGATTCCAAATCGTGGACCGTACCATTAGCCACGTCGAAGTTTCCCGGGCCCACATCGCCGCGAGCAATAGCTTCCTGAATTGCACGCGGCCAGACGACGTTGTCGGTGTTATATTTCTGGCCATCGCCCTCCACACCTGACAAGCCAGCATCTACGCCGCCGCCTCCGGATGCCGGCGACTGTTCCATCAGCGGATGTTGATTAGGCATGGCGTCGATGGCAAACCTCTGGAGATCCGGCTGCAGCTTTGCCAACGCCGCCTTCTCTGCAATTTTTCGCTTCGCTGGATCAGGGATTTTCATAATATCCATCGCCATGGCCATCGCCGAAGGCTGAATCATCATCAACCGCGAGTGGAACCCAGTAAGCTTTTCTCCCATTGCTGCGGCATTGGCCACAAAGTGTTTCCCGGAGGCTGCCACTTCCCTAATCTTCGCCGCCGCCCGCGACGTGGTTTCGCTGTCATTCTCACTTTCCAAGGAGCCTGCGGCTTCTTCAAGACCGCTCACGATCTCCCGAACCTCAGAACCTAACGACGCCCAACGCGCATTAGCTTCAGACACACTCCAAATCTGCGTTGACATCAAGTCCGTTGCCAACTTGGTAATCGACGTGCCGACGTTAACTACCGGAGGAGTAAAGGCGAAGGGGCTATACCCCGGCTCCGGCTGATCCATAATCGGCATTGATTCAACGCCAATCTCACCACCCGCATCAGCGATATCCATCGCCCTACTATTTGCAGTTTCTTGGGCTTCAAAGCCTCGAGCTTCTCGGGCAAGAGCCTGCGACAACCATTCGACTTGCGAGGCATAGTCCAGGAGCGTCCCTTTAGCCGACCCCGGGTCGGTGGTAAGTGTCCTTTCGTGCACACCCCCTACGTGATCAATTCCCGACACATTCGAAAAGCCCGAATTAAGAGGGCTATTTACTCGGTCCTTTAGTGACTGAGCTCGACGGTATAGATCAGATATTATGCTGGTATTTCGTTGTAGATTTTTGACACTAACAAGCATGTTTCCCCCAAAACACGACTATTGTTTGAGATTAGTAATGAGTTCAGCAACCAATTGACATCTCTTCATTGCACTTGACTGTGGTGTGACATCATTTATGCCGACGGTAATCGTTCCTCGGCTGGTAGAAAGATATCCATTACACTGGGAATCTTTAAAAAGCTCAGAGTTAAATAGGTGAATACCTTCGATATCTGCTGTTTCATCTTTTTGTCGAAGATCTTCATTTAACTCTAGCCCATCAATAGCAGTTGAATCGCTAGCTGCAGAGACTAGAATGCTTTCAGAAAAATTCCTCCCATTCGATGCAAAATTGCAAAAATAGTGCCCCGGCTCTTTTCGATAATCGAGTATTCGTGGTTCTAAACCAATTTCCTCCAGCCTGTCCGGCGGAATTTCCGTACATGGATCGAATAGCTCGAAATCTGGATCAGCAGGATCAAATTCTCCCGGTGGCGGTAGTGCCCCGGAATCCTCATCTCCCGTGGCGCCGGTCTCCCCCCGAAGACCGGCGCCGGCCCTCGAATGCTCGCCTTCGGGGTGTTCCGAATCCCCCGGATTGTCTTCCACATCATCCCCCTGGCTCCCGTTGGCATTACCCGCGCCATCGACCGAACTAGTGCCATCAGTTTCTGCCGTCATCGCGGCATCTTCTGATGCGCTCTTCGAGCCGACTTCCGCAGCGCAGCCACTCAGCGTGACCGAGCTGACTACCAGCGCTGCTACGGTTGCCTGACGTTTCACAACAATCCTTCGGTTACTCCTTTTAGACGAGCTGGAACGAGAAGAAAATAGAGGAGAGAACTCTCTACCTTCCGGTTTCCCGTTCCCGCCACATAGCATGCATGAATCGTGCAAGAATTTCTCGTTGAGAGCGCAAATTAGTCAATATTTAACTATCTCATTATCCTCATTCGCCACATTTAAATCTTTTCAAATGGTGAAATTAACTGCTCATTGACTGTCTTTGACCTGAAAGCCCGCTCCTACCCGCTTAAAACCTAAAGAACGGCTTAATACCCCCTGAATTACCCCAATAATTACACGCCCGTAAGCCAAAGGAAAACACAAAAATGGCCCGCACCGAAGTGCGGGCCGAAAGCGTAGAGAGGCTTAGTTGCGCTGAACGTAGCTCAACAGGCGAAGGATTTCGGTGTAGAGCCAGACCAAGGTCACGGCCAAGCCAAGGGCTACGCCCCATGCCTGCTTGGCAGGAGCGCCGGCACGGATAAGGCGGTCTGCTTGGTCAAAGTCGGTCAGGAAGGACAGAGCAGCCAAGACAATGCAGACCAAGGAGAAGATGATGGCGAGGGGGCCACCATCGCGCAGCGGGTTGAAGTCGAAGAAGATGGCGCCCAAGAAGTTAGCGAGAGCCATTACCGCGACACCTGCAATGAGGCCGACCAAAATCTTAGTGAACTTTGGAGTGACCTTTACTGCACCGGTCTTGTAGACAATGAGCATGCCGATGAACACGCCGATGGTGCCAACGATTGCCTGGCCGATCAGCGCCATGCCATTAGAACCACCGATGGTGCTGTTAGCGAAGACGAAGGAGAATCCACCAACGAAAAGGCCTTCGAATACCGCATAGATGAGGGTCGCAGCCGGGGAACCCCACTTACGACCAAAGGAGGCCACCAGTACGGTGATGAATCCGCCGATGCCGCCGACCAGCATAAGCATCATCGCGGTGCCTGGGTTCATGGTGCCTAGGTAGAAGTTGATAGCAGCGGCCACGATAATAACGCCGAGGGTGATGCCCGTCTTGGTGACGACGTCATCCACGGTCATGGGGCGAGGGGCTTCGCTCGCGTAGCCGGGGTTCTGCTGCTGGTTAGTTTCAGTCAGCGAGGTCATAACCGGATTGCTTGAACGCACGGTTGTCCTTTCTCAGTGATGTACGAATCATCTTTCTCATGGAGATCAACGTCATCACGCCCCACAAAGTTCCTCATTTAGAATAATTTGTTCAAGATTCCAAGAAATTTATTACTGAACAGGTCTCTCCTGACGCGCGACGCTATTTAGTACCGGTAGGGCGGTATCGAGTACCGACCGGTGCGGATATCGGGTACCGGGGGTAGTTTTTAGGCACTCTTTAGTGGACGGCCCACGCAGTGTGTACGCGTGGGTCGTGTTCACGTGGAAGGAGTGATGGTGGTGACGGATTACCGTGCCATCATGTTTGCCTTGGTTGCCGGGAATCGTTCCTGGAACCAGATTCGAGCCGATTTAGGGGTCTCGAAGTCGACGATTGATAAGGCCAGTCGCGTTGTAAGGGACCATCGACTCGATGCTCGTGGGATTGCTGGATTGTCGAATGCCCAGTTAGAGGAGCTATTTCCGGATAACCGGCGTCGCAACGATGCGGAGTTCCTCGCACCGGATTTCAAAAAGGTTGCTGAGCGGATGGTCTCTGGCAAGCGCGTGACGTTGAAAGTCGCGCACGCCAAGTACCTGGAGTTCCCTGTTGGTACTGGTCAGCGTCATTATTCGTATCGACAGTACTGTTCGCTGTTTGAGCATTATGTCGATGTTCATCAGCTGTCAGCGCCACTGAATCACGATCCCGGTGACGAGCTCATGGTGGACTGGTCGGGCGATGGAATGGTCGTTGTGGATCCTGTCTCAGGCCAGCGGGTTACCGCGCACTTGTTTGTAGCTTCATTGCCGCACTCAGGGATGATGCATGTATCGGCGTGGCCGGATCAAAAAATGCGGTCGTGGCTTTTAGCCCACCGTGCGGCTT
Source organism: Corynebacterium limaceinasi (assembly GCF_046717465.1). Classification (NCBI taxonomy): domain Bacteria; kingdom Bacillati; phylum Actinomycetota; class Actinomycetes; order Mycobacteriales; family Corynebacteriaceae; genus Corynebacterium; species Corynebacterium limaceinasi. The sequence continues at coordinate 940,175 of NZ_CP177100.1, read as the reverse complement.
TGGAGTATTTCGGTGGTTGTCCGCTGCGGTTGATCCCGGATAACGCGCTCACAGCCACGCAACAGATTTCCTGTGGGCTGCGGGGGCGTATCCCGGTTGCGGAGTATTCTACATTTGCCGATTTCTATCAGATAGGTATTACTGCGGCGAAAGGCTACCGGCCGCGGTATAAGGCGAATGTTGAAAAGGCCGTGGATATTGCCCAGCAATGGTGCGTGGAATACCTCGACGACCAGGAGTTCTACAGTTTCGACATGCTCAATAAGGCCCTCGAGGACCAAAGCGATTTCATCAACGATCGCCGTCCCTTCCGCGGGCAGGATATCTCTCGTCGCCAGTTGTTTGAAGACCATGAGCAACAGCTGCTGCGCCCATTGCCCGACCGGCGGTGGTCGTGGTCGCGGTGGAAGAAGTCCAAGGTCGCAATGAACTACCACATCCGGATCGCCAATCACTGGTATTCAGTGCCGTGGAAGCTAGCGGGCAAGTTCGTCGACGTGCAACTTTTTGATGACTATCTGGATGTCTTCTACGACGGTGAGATTGTTGCTTCACATCGTATTGCCCCTGCTAATTATGGCTACTCCACCTTGGATGAGCATGTCCCCGACAACCATAAGGACTTAAACACCCAGTGGAACCGGCAACGCTTGGAAGACTGGGCGAAAAGTATTGGGACCGCGACAGCACAGCTCATCGGCCAGATGTTTAACGCTCGTAAAGTCGAAGCCCAAGCATATTCTAGCGTTCTGGGCGTACTGAACCTATCGAAGGATTACTCCCGAATCGAACTCGAACAAGCCTGTGGTCAGCTGTTATCGCGCAAAGCAGTCCCCAGCGTCAACAAAGTAGCCCAAGAGCTCAAGGATCTAAAACAGGCCGCAGCACAGGCGTATTTGCCCACCGATGTACCACTGTCGACGGCCATCGACACTACGCGTGCGCACCGCCAACAGCCCACGGCGGACACGCCGGACTCTGTGTCGCATGTACGCGGGGCCGGGGCGTTTGCCTTCACTGATAAAGAATGGAAGGTATAGCCATGGCTCTTACCGATGAAGACTTCGAACTGCTCGGTTCTCTTCGCGGGATGCGTGTGTTTGCCACGACGCTGCAGGAGATCGTCAACGATCCCAGTCGTGACTTGGACTCCTTTGAAGACAAGATCAAAGAAGCTCTCGATGCTCTGGGGTTGCCCGCAAATCGTGGACACGTAGTAGAGCTACCTAGCGGTTAGGCAGCGATTTTTTCTTCGTTTCTGGTTTGGGTGATGTGATTTTCGAAATCGACAGGGCGGACCATCCCAAGGGCGGAGTGCCGGCGCCGACGGTTGTAGACTACTTCAATCCAGTAAGCCACAGCCTGACGCGCAGTATCGCGGGTTGCCCAGCGTTTCCGGTCGTAGAACTCGGTCTTAAGCGTCGACCAGAACGACTCGGCCATCGCGTTATCGAAACACACCCCAGTGCGCCCTACCGACTGAGCAACCCCTAGGTTGCGGCACACGTCCCAGAGCTGCTCGCTGGTAAATTGTGTTCCCCGGTCAGCGTGAAACACCAGCCCCTCAGGAACATCACTACGCAGTGTATGTGCCATCCGCAGCGCTCGTTCGACCAGGTATGTATCTTGCACGCTATCCATAGCCCAGCCCAGTACCCTGCGGGAATGACCGTCGCGAACTGCGCATAAGTACAACCAGCCCTCGCCGGTGCGCAGGTAGGTAATGTCCGACATCCATACTCGATTGAGCTCGCCGGTATCAAACATGCGCTTTACCAGGTCAGGAAGAGCAGATTTACGCTTAGATTGAATCGTTGTCACCGGCACAAAAGCACGCGGTGAAATCCCTTCAATGCCCATCAGACGCATCCGCTTGGCCACAGTCTTGCGATTCACACTGATCTGGTAGCGCTCACCTAGCTCTGCGGTGATCCGCGGAGCACCATAGACCTCATCGGAGTCTTTCCAAATCTGATGAATCTTGCGATCAACATCATCGTAAAATGATGCACGATCATCCTTACCGGTTAAGCGTTGCTGCTGTATATGGGTCCATTTGTAGTATCCAGACCGAGATACCTTCAACAAGCGTGCCATGCGCTTGATGCTGTAGTTAGCCTTCTCCTGCTGCATTAATTCGAACTTTTCTCTTCGCGTTGCTTTGCGGCGAAGAAGGCTGTCGCTTTTGACAAAAACTCATTATCCATCTTGGCTTCTGCCAGCTCACGACGCAGACGAGCATTCTCCGCACGAAGATCAGCCTCGCTTAATCCATCGGAAGATCCTTAGGCGTTGACGCTCATTTTTTACCCATCGGCCTAAAAGACCAGGTGCGACACCAATTTCTTTCGCTACATGAGCAATTGGGCGCTGCGATTCGATTACCAGGTTCGCGGCTTCGCGTCGATACTCAGGTGTGTATTTCTGGCGTTGTTGACTCACAATGAACATCCTCTCTTACGGACACAAGATCCGCACTAATCGGGTGTCCACTAAACGAGGGTAACCTCAGCTCAGGTAGCTGCACGTGATTCGAAAGTAATCGAAAAACTCGTCAAAGCCGCCAAGCTACCCAACGCGCTTGCGGCTTTGGAACGCTTTGAAGCACACAGCAACCGAGGGATCACTCCAGACCGTATTGAGCGGTTAGCTACCTGCGACTGGATTACCTACGGCAGAGATCTAACCATCGTGGGAGCTACCGGCACCGGCAAAAGCTTCCTCGCCCAAGGCCTAGCCGTGGCTGCGTGCCGGCATAAACTAACCGCACGCTACTTTAGACTCGCCGACTTAGCCGACGAGTTCGACGCCACAGCCGACGCTGCCTATGAGCGCAAAGCCCTCCTTGAGGAACTGACAAAGCCGGCTGTGTTGGTCATCGACGACTTCCTGGCCACGGACGTATCTGCCTTCGCCTTAGCCCAGGTATTCAACCTCCTGGTCAAGCGGGAGCATTCCTCAACCGTCATCGTCAGCCAGCACGAGCCGGAATACTGGTACAGCGTCTTTAGTGAAAACGCGATCGCCGACGCTGTCCTATCCCGACTTGCAAACAACGGCAGCAAACTCACCCTCATCGGTGAAGACATGCGCACCCGTGACGACTTCCAAGAAGAAAGGGGAACACTTAGCAAACAGCTCAAGCAACGTCAACGGTCCAAACGATAAGCGGGGGTAAAACCGGCTACCGGGCGGCTACCGCCACCCCGGTACCTGGTACCGCCTTACCGGTCCCTAAAACAAGCCCGCGTCACTCTCCTGTGACGTGTCCCGAATCTTGTTGCTAGGAACTTACTCTCATGTCGGGTGAGCCGCCGGAAAAGTCCTCGGCGTAGGACCAACAGATTGCAAAAGAGCATCTGCCTACGAGGCAGATCACCATGGTGATCTGCTCTGTTAGGGCGCTACCGCCCCTCATTCCTACTGCTCTTTTCTCGATCCTTCGCCGCCCATCATGCTCGGTCTGGTGCACCGAGGATTTACTATCCGTAGCTTCGATATAAGCTTAGAAGAGGCATCTTCTTCATGAGCTGATCCTCAAGTGCCTAGACAGTCATACTTCGGCCGAGAGTTAAGGAACACCTTGCGATTTACACTCATTTCCACTGCCACAGCAATCATCATGACGCTGGCGGGAGCTAGCGCATTTTTCATCCCTGCATTCATCGCAGTCGGAATTGCCATCGACGGCAACAACCGGAAAAACCGTACAGCCTAAAATTATTGACGCAGGTCCAGACAAGGAGCTGTGGACCGGCTGGGATTGGGCTGCACGCGTCTTTGACTCGCAGATTAGGTGCGAGAAAGGCATGCGAACAGGCTGGGCTCTCCCAGCCAGTTAAAACGCTAGGCCCAGCCATACTAAAAGTCTCGAGACACCATAGGAACGATGTCTCGAGACTTCAGAGCGTGCCCCCAGTGGGACTCGAACCCACACTGAATCGATTTTAAGTCGACTGCCTCTGCCGATTGGGCTATGGGGGCGGGCGCAAGGAATAGTGTAGGACACTATTCCTAAAAAGAGTTAATGAGGGGTCGATTCACTAACCAGACCAGCAATGATGCCGTCCAGGATGTCTTTTTCACTGATGAAGAAGCTGCGTGCATCGCTAGTGCGCTCGATGAGCTGCATGATTCCTTCAACTGCTACTGCCCCACCGCCGATGACATCGGCGCGGCCAGGGTGAATGACGGGATTCAGGGCGCGTTCCTCCGAAGGGATGCTGACGAGTTGCTTGAGCAGCACTCGCAGGGCATCAAAACGTAGCTCCGAGCCGTGGATCGCATCGGGGTCATAGCGCTCTAGGCCCTGGGCCAGGGCGGATAGCGTGGTAAACGTGCCCGCACAGCCCACAATGGTGCGCGCCTTGGACATGGGGACGATCTTTTCCACCTCGCCCATGCGCTCTGCCACGTATTCGGAGGCAATCTCGATTTCTGATTCCGTGGGCGGGTCGGTGCGCATGATGCGCTCTGTCAGGCGCACGCAGCCCATGTACGCAGAGTGCGAACCTAGAATCTCTTCATCTGCGGTGCCCACGACGAATTCGGTGGACCCGCCACCCAAGTCAATGACGCAGAAGGGACCGCGGTCCGGCTCCATATCGGCGACCGCGCCGTTGAAGGACAGGAGTGCTTCTTCTTCGCCGGATATAACCTCCGCCTTTGCGCCGGATTGGATCTGCCCCAAAAGCTCGGCGGTCATATCGAAAAATTCCTGCTGGTTCTTCGCATCGCGGGTGGCACTGGTTGCCACCATGCGCACGCGGGTAACCTTCTCGAACTTCATCTGGCGCACATAGCCCTCCAAGGCCACGCGGGCGCGCTCTAAGGCATCGGGCGCGATTTCACCCGTTGCATCCACGCCTTGGCCCAGACGAATGATTTCCATGGTGCGGGTGATATCGCGCACCTTGCCGTCTTCATCGATTTCAGAGATTAAAAGGCGAATGGAATTGGTACCGCAGTCAATGGCTGCCACGCGAGTCATGTCGTACTCCTATTCAGCGTTGGAAAAATCGAACTCCGCCAAGTCAATGCCCAGCTCTTCCACCGTGGGCCAATCCTGCGGAATCGCCGTACCGCGTAGCTTACCGTGGTCGGCCGCCATTGCCACGGCCTCGGTGCCGAGGCGGAAGTGCTGGGGGCCTTCGGCAAGCGCATAGGCGATGAGCACGTGCAGGCACTTCACCCGCTCGGGCATGCCGCCGCCAGAAAAATCTGTGCCCAAGTCCTCAATCTCATTGCGCTTGGCCAAGAAATGCTCATGGGCCTGGTGGTAGTCGGCAGCAAGCTCCTTATCCTCGGCCAGGCGGGACTCCATCCACTTCATCACGTGGGCGACCTCCAACCGGGAGGCTTCCGCGGTCAGGCGGGGATCGGTGAGGTAATACAGTGTGGGAAACGGGGTGCCATCCGGCAACTTGGGAGAAGTTTTAATCACGGCCGGTTGGCCATCCGGTGTGCGGAACGATACCTCCAGCACGCCGCGTGGGGTGCGGCCCAATTGCTCGGAAACGATGGCTAAATCTGCATCAGTGACGGTCATGCGAACAATTATCGCACATCGTCACTCTCCTCAGGCGCTGGCTCAATTGGCAGGTGCTGCGACTCGCCCGCTGGGGCCTCTTCTTCCGGCGGCTGCGCCACCGAATCCCACAACACCTCAAACCACGGGCGCGAATCTTCCTGCGACTGACCATCGGTAGTGACCTGGTCATCGGGCTGAATATTAGGATCGAGGATGCGGTACGCGGTCTCACCCTGCTCTACCACGCCGAAGCGCCGCCGGGCTTCCTGCTTGATAAAGTCCTCTGATTTATATTTATCGATCTCTTCTAATAGAGCATCTTTTTCATCCTGCTTCGCCGCAATCGATTCATTCAGCCGAGCGATTTCGGAGCGGCCGTGGTAGTAATTGCGCAGCGGCACCGCGATGATGACGAGCACCACCAACACAAAAACAACGATGACGGTCATGCCAACGATGCTCATGCGATCGGGCTTGCGGTTCTTCTTTTCCTGCGCCCGCTGGGATTTGCGGATATCCGCAGCACGCGAGGCCACCGGAACCCTAGTGCGGCTCCGGCGGCGCTCCGTCTTCTTCTCACGTGCCATAGGGTTACTATCCTAGCGCCGCCACACCAGTAACACAGGCGTGGCACGCGCGGAATTTCATCAACTTTCTCAGGCGCTCGAGATGCTCAGAACGAGCAAGCCCCCACCGCACCTTTTCGGGGCACATCGGGGGCTAAATTCCTAGCGGCGTCTAGCTTCTAGACTAGACCGCTAGGCCTTAAGCGTTGAAACGCGGGAAGGCGGAGCGGCCGGCGTAGACGGCGGCATCGCCAAGCTCCTGCTCAATGCGCAGCAGCTGGTTGTACTTAGCCACGCGCTCGGAGCGGGCCGGGGCACCGGTCTTGATCTGGCCGCAGTTGAGGGCGACGGCCAAGTCCGCAATGGTGGTGTCCTCGGTCTCGCCGGAGCGGTGGGACATCATGGTGCGGTAGCCATTGCGGTGTGCAAGCTCTACGGCATCGAAGGTCTCGGTCAAGGTACCAATCTGGTTGACCTTTACCAGCAGCGCGTTGGCCGCCTTCTTATCGATGCCCTCCTGCAGGCGAGCCGGGTTGGTGACGAAGAAGTCATCGCCGACGATCTGGACCTTATCGCCAATAGCGGCGGTCAGGGTGGTGTAGCCTTCCCAGTCGTCTTCCTGCAGTGGGTCCTCGATGGACACGATGGGGTACTCGTTGATGAGCTCCTCGTAGACCTTGGACATCTCCTCGGCGGTGTGCTCGCCGCCTTCGAAGTGGTACTTGCCGTCCTCGTAGAACTCGGAGGAAGCGACGTCGAGGGCCAAGGCGACGTCCTTGCCCGGCTCGAAGCCGGCCTTCTTAATGGCCTCAACGATGACGTCGAGCGCAGCGCGGGTGGAATCGACGGAAGGAGCAAAGCCGCCCTCATCGCCCAAGCCGGTGGACAGGCCCTTGTCCTTCAGGACGGCCTTCAGGGAGTGGTACACGCCAGCACCGATGCTGAGGGCCTCGGTGAAGGTCTCCGCACCGATGGGGGCAATCATGAATTCCTGCACATCCACGCCGGAGTCAGCGTGGGAACCGCCGTTCAGGATGTTCATCATGGGAACGGGAAGAACGTGAGCGTTCGGGCCGCCAATGTAGCGGTAGAGCGGCAGCGCGGCGGACTCGGCGGCAGCCTTAGCGGTAGCGATGGACACACCGAGAATGGCATTGGCGCCAAGGCGGGACTTGTTATCCGTGCCGTCCAGCTTGATGAGCGCCTGGTCAATGAGGCGCTGGTCATCAGCCTCGAGGCCAGCGATTTCATCGCCGATTTCCTCGTTGATATTCTCTACGGCCTTCTGCACGCCCTTGCCTAGGTAGCGGTCGCCGCCGTCGCGCAGCTCGTGTGCCTCGTGCACACCGGTAGATGCGCCGGAGGGAACGCCGGCAACGCCGTGGGCGCCGTCGTCCAAGAAGACCTCGGCCTCTACGGTCGGGTTACCGCGGGAATCCAAGATTTCGCGTCCAAATGCGTGGATGATACCAGCCATGCTGTAACTCACTCCTTATAGATGATGTTCGTCGCTGAGCCAGTTAGTTCAGTTACATGCCCAATTGTTCCAGAAAACCGCCACGCGTGAGGCTAGCGAGCCGGTTGCGGGACCGAGTAGGCATTGGCCGCATGGGCTACCTTGTCCAGATATTCCCTGGACTGGTTGTAATTTAAGATGGCCTCTTCCCACTGATCCGGGTCATTGAGATCCCTATCACCAAAGCACAAGAGGTTCGCCGCGCCCAGGGCGGCATCGTCAATCTGGTTCGGGTCGGCCTTGCCATCGCCATTGGCGTCGCCGCCGGCGGACTCCCACGAGGTAGGGATGAACTGCAAGGGACCCACCGCGCGGTCAAATTCCGTATCCCCGTCGATTTCGCCGTTATCGGTATCCGGGGTGTGCGCGGTGTTATTCGAGCCATCCAGGGTGATGCCGACGATCGGCGGCTGCGGGTAGCCGTTGTCATCCAGCTTGGAGGACTTAAACCAGTTGCCGTTATAGGTACCGTGCCGAGTCTCTACAAAGCCCAAGCCTGCCAGGGTATTCCACCGCAAATTGCAGCCCGGGTGCTGCTGCCGGGCGATAAGTTCGGCGTTGCCATAGGCGCGCAGCGCCTGCGGCGGGATATCGGTAGCTTCCGCCAGATCCGATGCCCAGTGGGTGAGCTTATCGGCCGTGCGGCCCGGCGCGTTGACATCGATATTGGCCACCTCTTTTCCACCTACGGGCGGGGTGGCGTCTGGGACCGAAGAATCATCGGTGGAATTGGATACAATTAGCCCCATTACCAGCGCAATGATGATTACTACGGCTAGCCCGCAGCCCCCGATTGTTCGCAGCAGCCTGTTCATGAGTAGCCATCCTACTAAGTGAAATTCACCCCGCCGGATAACTACACGCGCCCGCCGCGCGTAAAAGTCCCTGCGACTTTCACCCCACTTTTACTCCCGCGATTTCCCCTCCGCCCAGAGGCGGTTTTGTTCTTCTACGCCCACTATTTCCGCCGTGCCATCAAAGAGATACGGCGCGCGGGAGCGCATCTTGCGCACGAAACTTGTGGCGACATCGTCAAGCGAGAAGGTAGAAATCTCGGCGTGAAAAAGCACCTGCAGGAAAACATCCCCAAGCTCTTTGAGCAATTCCTCCTCGGGTGCGTGCTGGCGCACGGCTGCTGCAAATTCCCCCGCCTCCTCTTCTAGGTACGGCAGGAGCGATTCATGGGTCTGCTCGCGCTCCCATTCGCCGATACGGCGGGCCGTTGCCATAGCGCTGCGCGCTTGCATCACGGCATCGTCAAGCGACTCGGCCCTAATGACCTGTTCCCCGGTGGCAATGCGCGCCTGGGTTTCCGGATCGTGTTCATCGGTGGTGACCAAGGTGCCGGTGGCATCATCGCCACTTAAGAGATCCGAGAAGTTCCACCGCACTGATACCGGTACTTCCCCGGTGAACTGAACGGGGCCATATAACTTGCCATAGGCGCGCATGGGGATCATGGTGGGCCAGCGTTCATCGAGCAACAGGACTGTCATAGCTACAAAGTCTATCCCGTGTGTTTTCTCAAGTTCCCTTTAACGGGGCAGGCGCGGTACTTTAGGCCAATGACCTCCAGCCAAAATAAGTCCCACTCGGTGTCATTGTGGACGCTTGTCGCGCTGATTATCGGATCCACCGTCGGCGCGGGCATATTTTCGCTACCCCAAAATATTTCCTCCGTGGCAGGCCCAGGTGCCATGCTCATCGGTTGGTTGGTGGCGGGTATCGGCATGCTGTCCGTTGCCTTCGTCTTCCAGATTTTGGCGTACCGAAAACCCCACCTTGATTCCGGCGTCTATTCTTATGTGCGCGCTGGCCTGGGTGATTTCATCGGCTTTACCTCAGGCTGGGGCTACTGGCTGGGCTCGGTGATGGCGCAGGTGGGTTATGCCACGCTGTTTTTCAATACGATTGGGCATTACCTGCCGCTTTTCGATGCCGACCACCAGTGGGCGTCCGCCATCGCCGTCTCCCTTCTATCGTGGGGAATCTTCGCCGTTTTGGCCCGCGGGGTGCAGCAGGCCGCATTCATGAACCTGGTGACGACGATTGCCAAGATCGTGCCCATCCTGGCCTTCATCGTCTTGGTCGCGTTCATCGGCTTTAGCTGGGATAAATTCACCCTGGATTTCTGGGGGCGAAATTCCAATGCCAGCGTCTTTGAGCAGGTCCAAGGCATCATGCTCTTTACTGTCTGGGTCTTTATCGGCGTAGAGGGCGCCTCCGTCTATTCCAAGCAGGCCGCTAAGCGCACGGATGTCGGCCGTGCTACCGTCATTGGCTTCTTCTCCGTGCTGGCGCTCTTAGTCTCCGTATCCACCTTGAGCTTTGGCGTGATGACCAAAGAGGAGCTGGCCGCGCTGCCGGATAACTCCATGGCTTCGGTGCTTACGGAGGTCGTCGGCCCTTGGGGCGGCGCGCTGATTTCCATCGGCCTGTGCCTCTCGGTCCTCGGTGCCTACGTTTCCTGGCAAATGCTGTGCGCTGAGCCCATCGTCATGATGGCCATCGATGGCCTCATTCCCCGCCGCATCGGCACCATCAATGTGGCCGGCGCCCCGTGGGTGGCGCAACTGATTTCCACCTCCGCAATCCAGATCTTCATCGTCGTCTTCTACGTCAATGAGGCGTCCTATGCCGCGATGGTGCAACTGGCCACCATCATGTACCTGCTACCCTATATCTTTTCCTCGCTGTATCTGCTACTGCTAGCGATACGTGGAAAGGGCGTTACCCACCCACACGCCGGAACGCGATTCGACCTGTCTGGGCCAGATATTCCCAAACGCGAAAACCGGCGCCACTTTGGCATCGCGCTAGTGGCCTTCGTGTACTCGTTGTGGCTAATTTACGCCGCCGACCCGGTTTATATTCTCTTCGGCGCCCTCGCCGTCGTGCCGGGACTTATCCCATATGTGCTCACCCGCCTCTCGCGCCGCGAGAAGCTTTTTAATGGATTTGAGTGGTCAATCGTCATCGTTGTGCTGGTTGCCGCTATCATCGCCGCGGTCGGCCTCACCCAAGGATCACTGGAACTCTAGTCTCCCTGCCCCACCAAAAAGGGCTACATCGGCGCGCTCGCCCGCCATCGCAAGTGGTCTTGGACACAGACAGTTTAGTACGGTAATTACACCCCACTAATTCTTGTGAATATCACTTTTGGAGCACTTGTGACTCAAACCAATGCGAGCGTTATGCCCTCTGCCACTCCTGCTGGTTCAGACCCCGCGGTAGACAAGGCCTGGGCGGAGCGGATTAAAGAGTTGGCGGAACAGCGCAATGCGGTGATCCTGGCGCATAATTACCAGATCCCGGAGATCCAGGACGTTGCCCACCACACCGGCGATTCCCTGGCGCTGTCCCGCAAGGCGGCAGAAACCGATGCAGATATCATCGTCTTTTGCGGCGTGCACTTCATGGCGGAATCCGCCAAAATCCTTTCGCCAAATAAGAAGGTCCTCATCCCCGATGAGCGCGCCGGGTGTTCCCTGGCAGATTCCATCACCGCAGATGAGCTGCGCGCATGGAAGGCCGAGCACCCCGATGCCCTAGTGGTCAGCTACGTCAACACCACCGCCGAGGTCAAGGCGCTGACCGATGTCTGCTGTACGTCCTCCAATGCCGTCGACGTGGTCAATTCGCTGCCGGCGGATAAAGAAATCCTCTTCTGCCCCGACCAGTTTTTGGGCGCCTACGTCAAGCGCGAGACCGGCCGGGAAAATATCCGCATTTGGGCCGGTGAGTGCCACGTGCACGCCGGCATTAGCGCCCAGCAGCTAGCCCAACAAACCCAAGATAACCCGGACGCGGACCTGTACATCCACCCGGAGTGCGGCTGCTCCAATTCCGCTTTGTACCTGGCCAACGAGGGCTTGGTGCCGCAAGAGCGCGTGCACATGCTCTCTACCGGGCAGATGATCACCCAGTCCCAGAAGCAGCCGCAGAACAAGGTGCTCGTTGCTACCGAGACCGGCATGCTGCACCAGCTGCGCCAGGCCGCGCCGGATATCGATTTCCAGGCCGTCAATGACCACGCCGAGTGCAAGTACATGAAGATGATCACCCCAGACGCCTTGGAGCGCTGCCTGGTGGAAGAAACCGATGAGGTCACGGTGCCAGAAGATATCGCGAATGCGGCGCGCAAGTCCCTCGAGGCCATGATTTCCATTGGCAATCCCGGCGGGGGCGAGTAAATGGACAACCTGCGCCTGCCGGATTGCTCCGCGCTCATTGCCACGGCCTTGGATGAGGATTTCGCTTACGGGCCCGATTACACCTCGCTTGCCACGGTGCCGGGTGAGAATCGTTGCACGGCGGAGTTCACCGCGCGCGAGGCCGGCGCCATCGCAGGCTTGGGCCTTATCGAGCAGGCCCTTGACGCGACCGCCCAGCGCTTGAGCCAGTGGGGCGTGGATACAGGCGCCGCGCTTGCCGATGCCCCGACCTCCACCATCACCCTCCACTCCACCGACGGCGACAGCGTTACCCCAGGCCAGGTCATCGCCACGGTGCAGGCCCCTACCCTCTTGGTGCTGGCAGCTGAGCGCACCATGCTCAATATGGTCTCGCACGCAAGCGCCATCGCGACGCAGACCCGGTGTTGGGTCGATGCCATCGCGACAACGGCGGAGGAAACGGGGACTCCGGATAGCATTAAGCAGGCCCAGGTGCGCGATACCCGCAAAACCCTGCCTGGCCTGCGGGCGCTGCAGAAATACGCCGTGCGCGCCGGCGGCGGGGCAAACCACCGCATGGGCTTGGGCGATGCCGCCATGATTAAGGACAATCACGTACTCGCCGTGGGCGGCAGCGTGGCCACGGCCCTGCGCCGCGTGCGCGAGCATGCCCCGGATATCCCCTGCGAGGTCGAGGTCGATACCTTGGACCAGCTCGAGGAGGTCCTCCCGTTGCACCCGGATATGGTGCTGCTGGATAACTTCGCGCTTGCCGATGTCCACACCGCCGTCCACCGCCGCCAAGCGCTCAGCCCAACCACGGCGCTAGAAGCCTCCGGCGGGTTGCAGCTTGAAAACGCCGGCGAGTACGGCACCTCGGGCGTGGACTATATCGCCGTCGGCGCCCTCACCCACTCGGTTCGCGTGCTGGATATCGGCTTGGACTTCTCCTAAGCGCCGAGGGGCTACGCGCCCTTCGGCTTCTCGCCCATCGGCTACTCGCCTACGCTGATGACCGACCCGGCGCCGGCTTCCTCGCCGGAGACGTTGATGGGTTGGACATCAAAAAGCGCGCTTAAGAAGTCCGCTGCCCACTGGATAAGCTCCTCATCGCGCAGCTTGGGCGAGGTGACATTGCGCCCGGCCTTGGGGAAGGGCACGTTGATGGCCTTGGCCGCAGCGCGGAAGCTCGACCCCGGGTAGAGGCGCTTCAAACGGACCTGCTTGGAATCCGGCAGCTCCACCGGGTGGAATTTCACGCGGGTGCCCTGCACGGTAATGTCTGCCACCCCGGCGCGGCGGGCTTGGTGGCGCAGTCGCGCCACGGCGAGCAAGCGCTCGACCTCCTTGGGCAAGGTACCGAAGCGGTCTTCCATTTCCTCCCGCGCCGCCGTGAGATCCTTGTTGTCCTGCGAGGCCGCGAGCTTGCGGTAGACCTCAAGGCGCAGGCGCTCGGAGTCGATATAAGACTCTGGGATGTGCGCATCCACGGGGAGATCGATGCGGATTTCCTTCGGGCCTTCGTCTGTTACCGCAGGTGCCTCGCCGCGGGCCAGGGACTTGAAGGCCTCGACGGCCTCGCCGACCAAGCGCACGTAGAGGTCGAAGCCCACACCTGCGATGTGGCCGGATTGCTGGGCACCCAGCACGTTGCCGGCACCGCGCATCTCAAGGTCCTTCATGGCCACGGCCATGCCGGCGCCCAGATCGTTGTTCTGGGCGATGGTGGCCAGGCGGTCATAGGAGGTCTCGGTCAGCGTGGCGCCCTTGGGGTACAGGAAGTAGGCATAACCGCGCTCACGGGAGCGGCCCACGCGCCCGCGCAACTGGTGCAGCTGCGACAAGCCCATGTGGTGGGCATTTTCCACGATTAGTGTATTGGCATTGGCGATATCCAGGCCGGTTTCCACGATGGTGGTACAGACCAAAACGTCATACTCACGGTCCCAGAATCCCTGGACGGTCTTTTCCAGCACGTCCTCATTCATCTGACCGTGGGCGACGACGATGCGCGCTTCTGGCACCAAGTCGCGCAGTTCGCGCGCCTTCTTTTCAATATCGGAGACCTTATTGTGGATAAAGAAGGTCTGGCCATCGCGCAACAGCTCGCGCCGAATGGCTGCCGCGACCTGCTTGTCCTCGTAGGCACCAACATAGGTCAGCACCGGGTGGCGATCTTCTGGCGGGGTGAGGATCGTCGACATTTCGCGGATGCCGGCCATGGACATCTCCAGCGTGCGGGGAATCGGCGTCGCGGACATGGTAAGCACGTCGACGCTGGCTTTGAGCGCCTTGATGTGTTCCTTGTGCTCCACGCCAAAGCGCTGCTCCTCATCGACGACGATAAGGCCCAAGTTCTTCCAGTGCACGCCGGTTTGCAGCAGGCGGTGCGTGCCGACGACGATGTCAATCGAGCCATCGGCAAGCCCCTTAAAGATCTCCGTGGCTTCCTTCTTGGAGGTAAAGCGCGAGAGCACCGCTATCTTGACGGGGAAACCGGCCATGCGCTCGCTAAAGGTATCGTAGTGCTGCTGTGCCAGCAGTGTGGTCGGCACCAGCACGGCGACCTGGGTGCCATCTTGGACCGCCTTGAAGGCGGCGCGAATGGCGACCTCGGTCTTGCCATAGCCCACATCGCCGACGACCACGCGGTCCATCGGCACTGTGGATTCCATGTCCTCTTTCACCGCGTCGATGGCCAACATCTGGTCTTCGGTTTCGACGAAGGGGAAATTATCCTCCATCTCCGCCTGCCAGGGGTTATCGGGCGCGAACTGGTGGCCCGGAGCGGCCTGGCGCTTGGCATAGAGATCCACCAATTCGCCAGCGATCTCGCGCACGGCGGCGCGCGCTTTTTTCTTGGTGTTCTTCCAATCCGAGCCGCCCATCTTGGATAGGTGGGGCGATTCGCCGCCGGTGTACTTGCTGAGCAAGTCCAGCGAATCCATCGGCACCCACAGCTGGTCCGCCGGCTGCCCGCGCTTGGAGGGCGCATATTCCAGCACGATGTATTCGCGCCGGCTGGTCTCATCGCCGGATTGGATGGTGCGCTCGGCCATCTTCAAAAACTTGCCGATGCCGTGCGTTTCATGCACCACAAAATCGCCCTGCTTGAGCGCCAGCGGATCCACCTTATTGCGGCGCTTGGCCGGCCGCCGCTTAGCGTCTGCAATATCGCCAACGCGGTTGCCGGTCAGGTCCGTTTCCGTGACCACGACGAGCGGCAGCGCCTCAGCGTCTTTGAGCTTGCGCACCTTGGGAAAGACCAAACCGGCATGGCTGAGCGCCTGATACAAGGTGACCTCGCCCGCGCTGGGTTCCCAACCGGGGGTGGCCACCTTGGTGCGAATGCCCTGCTCGGCAAAGCGCTCCACCATGCGCTTGATGGCGCCCTGGGCAGGCGCGATAAACGCCGCGCGCCCGCCGGCGTTGGTATGCGCGAGCAGCTGGGCCATCATGGCGTCGATTTCTTTGATATCTCCGCGCGGGGTGGGCCCGGGCTCGAACTCGAGCGGCAGGGTTTCTTCCTCTGGCCCGGCCAGCATACCCGGTGGGGAAAATGTCCACAGTGGCTGCCCGGCCTCGCGAATGGAGACCTCCAAAGACTCAAAGGAGCGGTAGCTCGAACCTTCAGTATCGAGCCCTTCCGTGGACAAGGGGCCATCCGCGCCCATGGCGGCGGCCTCCCACCCGGCGGCGAGGAATTCCGCGTCGGTCTTTTCCAGGTCCTCCACGCGGCGCCTGATCTTTTCCGGTGCCACCATCACCACGTGCGTGGCGGCGGGAAGGAACTCGGAGAGGGTGATCAGTGGGGCATCGGAAAGCACGGGCAACACCGCCTCCATGCCCTCTGCCGGAATATGCTCGCTGACCTTGGTGAGCAGCTCCACCAGCGCTGGGTTTCCGGTATGCGTCGACGCCAGTTTGGCCGCGCGCTGCGCCACCGCATCCGTAATCGGCAGCTCGCGGGCGGTAAAGATATCCACGCGGCCGACCTCGATTTCCGGGATGGTGCGCTGGTCAGCGACAGAGAACTGGCGGATATCGGTAACCTCATCGCCCCAAAACTCCACGCGCACCGGGTAATCCAAGGTGGTGGGAAAGACATCGATAATGCCACCGCGGGTGGCAAACTCACCGCGCTTAGCCACCATGTCCACGTGCTTATACGCCCTAAATTCCAGGCTGCGCACCACATCATCAAAGTTATATTCGTGGTCTTCTTCCAGATGCACCGGGGCGCGGCCCTCGATGTCCTGCAGGATGGGCTGGGAGAGCCCGCGCGCGGCCGTGACAATAATGCGCAGGTCATCAATGTTGTGCAGCACCTGCGCGCGCTTGCCGATGATATCCACGCCCGGGCTCAGCCGCTCGTGCGGCAGCGTCTCCCACGACGGGAACATCGCGACTTTATCGCCCATCATCGCGGTAAGCTCCGCGGTGAGATCCTCCGCCTCGCGGCTGGTGGCCGTGACCGCCAGCACCGGCGCGTGGTGGGCCAAGGTGCCAAGAGCCCAAGGGCGCGCCTGATCAATACCCGTAATGTGCAGGTCCTGGCCCACATTGGCCACAAGCCCCTTGAGCTTCGGGTCCGTGGCCGCGACCTTAAGCAGACCTGCCAGCATTGGCGTCGCCATTTACTTCCTGCCTCCTAGCTTGGGCTTAATTTCCATACCGGACAAACCATTCCAGCATAGATTGACTATATGCGTAGCGACGACTTCCTTATCCGGTTTATCCGGGCTGCGCTCATCCAACCACCACTGCGCTGTGGTAGAGACCATGCCAACGAGGGCCTGCCCATAAATATTGGCTAACTCCGGATTAATACCGCGGTGCTCAAAAGCTTCGCCCAAGATATAGGCCACCTGCCCCACCGCGGCATTCAGCAGCGTGGAAAAACTGCGTTCCTCGCCCGGCTTCGAATCGCGCACCAAGATGATGAAACCATCGGTTTCTTCCTCAACGTAATTCAGCAGCGCCATTACGGCCTGCTCGATGCGCTCGCGCCAGCTGCCTTCTTCTAAAGAATCCTTAATGACTTTTTCCAGCGCCAGCATCTCCCGATCCACGACCACCGCATACAGGCCTTCTTTGCCCCCAAAATGCTCGTAGACCACCGGCTTCGATACGCCGGCGCGGGACGCAATCTCTTCAACGCTGGTGCCTTCAAACCCCAATTCCGCGAAGGCGGCGCGCCCAATGGAAATCAATTGCTCGCGGCGCTCGCGTCCGGTCATTCTCTGTCGAACCATGCCTTCTACCATATCCTTTGCCCCACCCCTACCTAGTAATTTGTTATTTACCCGGGGGCGTCAGGTACGCTATAGCTACAGCAATCGCTGTGGTTCCCCATGGTGTAATCGGCAACACTGCGGTTTTTGGTACCGCCATTCTAGGTTCGAGTCCTGGTGGGGAAGCATTTTCGCAGCCCTCTCTAAAGGCATAAACGCCGGCGAGAGGGATTTTTTAGTTTTCTCTTTGCAGTGGCCTCAGAAAAACAGTCACCAAGAGAATCGCCCAAACGCGAAAATCTACTAATCTCAGGGCTCGCTGTCTTTAGCGATCACATTCATCGGCGGCAAATTAGTGCTCCTTCTTCCCTCTCCCTAGGACCAATAGATCAACCCGCGGAAAGAGGCCCTGCGCAGGCTCATCGATGCCATCCCTCCACGTATTTATCCCCCTGTAGATCCTCAAGATACGCAGAGATTGACCTCCCTAAGTTTTAGAGGAAAAGTAAAACACACCTGACTCATTCCTGTGTGTTCCGACACAAAAGCTGAATATTTTATAAATAAGCATTAGTATGTTTCCGGTGTAAACACCCACCTTTTGAAAACAAAATTCCATCAAGGAGGAATCATGCTGCGCAAAGCATCCGTCGGACTTACCACCCTGGCCATCGCCACCACCACCGCAGTGGCACCGGCACTCGCTGAAGACACCACTCCCGAAACCACTGCAGCCGAGACCACCGCAGCGGTAGAAACCACCACCGAGACCGCCCCAGAGCAGGATGACAACGGCTCCTCCAAGCTCAACAAGGAGAACATCCACGACAAGCTGGACGAGCTCTCCAGCAAGCACCAAGATAACAAGCAGGATCTCGGCGACAAGCACGAAGAGCACAAGGAAAACTTCCACGCCAAGCTCGACGAGCTCTCCAGCAAAACTGATGACTTCAACGAAAAGGCCGAAAAGTTCATCAAGAACATTGACTTCAGCAAAATTCAAGACGCACTGAAGGTCATTGAAAAGATCATCGAAATCTCCGCTAAACTCGCCTAACTCAAACGATCTCCACAATTCCACCAATGCTCTGGGTGTATTCCAAACACCTAGAGCATTTCTCTTTTCTCAAATTCACCGAGCTAGTCCCCTCCTAAAGGGCAGAACCCCTCCAAGATTAAGGGACACCGGTCATAAGAAACCGTCCAGTGCGCCACGTGCGCATTGGACGGTCTCACTGGGTTCCCAAAAGAACCAATTATTGAGCGCCCTGTATAGCCACAAAGCTAATACAGAAGCGGGATGGGACCTGACCCCCCGACGTGTCCACTGTCCGGGGGTCAGGCCCATCACCCACTGACGCCTGAATATGCAGCAACTGTTCGGAAAAGGCGGGAAAGTACTTCCCGCCGCGAGTATTCGAACTATTCCGCCGTGATTTAGCTACTAAACGTCACGTGTCTCTTAACGGGAAGCAGTTGATTACTGTCACACAGGGTTAAACTGCCCTTTTACTTCTTGGCGTAGCGCATTCCTTCTATCACGTCGTCATTGTCAAAGATAATGGGTTGGCCGTATTCCAGATCGGGGCCGTCATCGTATTTATGCATCAGGTAATCATTAAGCTGCTGCATATCCTTCACCGTCACCGCCTGATAAGGCATGTCGAAGGCAAGCTTCTCCAAGAATAGGTAGCCATCCTCATACGGCACGGCAACGCCGGTATGCCCGATGAAAAGCGTGGCCGGTTCTGTCAAGGTATCGTGCGAGAATACCGACACCACTCGGGCATCTGTATCCGCAAACTCGATGCCGCGGTCTTTAAAATAAGCCTTGATATCGGCAATGTGCTGTCCGGGATCTTGCTCCATGGTAGTTTCCACATTCCCATAGAAGGCCTCAAACTTGGCGCGCTCGGCTTCATCAAAGATTTGATCCGGCGCGTTGTCTAGGGACTGTTGGTCTAGGAACAACAAGGAGTCATTGGGGTTGTCCTGGTCATCAACGGAAAAGAGCGAATCCGCCAGGGTAAAGGTATTGATGCGGCAATTGGTACCCACATAATCCGCATGGTGGTCATTCCACGCCTTTGAAATGGCCTCCACATCGTATTCTGGGTCCTGCTTCCTGTACTCCGCGAAGCCTTCGGTCACCATGCTGTCCGTCGGTACAGCAGTGTTGTATTCGTCTACCAGCTCAAAAAAGCCATCGATGCTTTGTTGTGGCACTCCGGCACCGGCAAGCGCAGTGCGGGCCACCTCTTGCGATTGCTTATCGACGAGATTGCTAATAGTCATCCCCGCCAGTAGCTGCGCCGCATCGGCATCTGCGGTCGGAATCTCCGTGTGCTGTTCGCTCGCCGCCTTTGACTGTGCGCCGGCACTGGAGGTCGACGCAGAGTCGGAACTATTCGCAGCCTGATTCGTCTCCCCACTATCTGGATTCGAGCAAGCCGCTAACAATAAACACGCTGTCACGGTAGGGACAGCCAGGTAGGAAAAGCGCATCATCACATGCTAGCGAAAAATGGCCCACACAAGATAGCCCCCTCGAAAAATCGGGTAGCAAGGACTCCCAACGCATCTCGGTTCACCACTTGTTTGTTCTTTGAGGAGAAGCCACCACTATCCAATCTCCAGCATGAGCAACAAAAGTATAAATCCTTCAGCCGGAGATATCCTCATCAAACATCTTCTGATCCACCTTAATGGCAACGGCGGCTCCAGCGCCCATGGCTTGCGGCATTTGGTCTGGGGAGCTTATGACATTTCCTGCAGCCCAAATACCCTCCAGTGACGTCATCCCAGAGTCCGCTTTAACCCAACCGTGTTCTACAGCGCATCCGGCTTGCTTAAGTAGTGAGTCATTAGGAACAAATTCGGGACCGGTAAAACAAGCTTCGTATTCCTTCTTTTTCTGCCCAACGTCAAGTACTACGCCGCCATCAAAGCGTTCAGATTCTCTAACCCCTTGCACCGAATTAGGTTCAATTGTGATTCCTAGCGATTCCATAAGGCGTTTTTCATCCTGGGAAAGCTCCAGCCCATGTGGATAGAAAGTCACTCGATCCGTCCACTTAGTGAGCAGCTTCGTTATACGGAAAGTAAATGGAGGGTTCTTCCCACCAATAACGACCAGGTTCTTATTTTTGGCCTCATAACCATGGCAATAAGGACAGTGAAAGACCCGGTTGCCCCACAACTGTTCAAGGCCAGGGATGTCCGGCAATTTGTCAGTGATACCTGTAGCTACGATTACATGGCTCGAGTAAATGGCGTCGCCGCTTTCCAATTCGGTTTTCCACCTATGCGAGTGGTCCTCAGCAGGCATAAGCGACTTCGCAGTTTCAGGGATGACCTCTCCGCCGAACGATTGAAATTCTTGGCGGCCACTTTCCAGCATTTGAACAGGCGATGCAGATTCGAATCCTAAAACTCCGTGGGAATGCTCGCTAAACCTATTGCGTGGCTGATCTGAGTCCACTAACGCGACAGACCGATTCGCGCGAGCCAAGGTAATAGCCGCAGAAGTGCCCGCGAATCCGCCACCAATAATTACTACGTCCACTCTCATAGAAATCTTTTCCTTACCCTACTTTAAGCCAAGGAAAGTCAAGGCAATCTACAATTTTCGTACACATAGGCGATTTTCCTTGCTCGCCTGCATACTTATGTCCGAACCAGTTGATTTAGTTAAACCATTGCTACTTCACACTACAGCCAGATGCTGGGGGTGTGCATCGGCAATAATCACTCATTATCTCTCTTCCGAAAGACCAAAGCGTTGGACAACTCTCCTTACTCGTCTCCCTCCCTTGAAACTCCTGCGCCACTTCCATCAGCAAACGTGGAAAAGCCGCTTTTAAAGCGGTGGTTGGTTCTGGCTATTGTTTATTGGGGCCGCCCTCGTGGTGTTTGTGGCCTTTATTTTTTCCATGCTGAAAATAAGCGAAGCCCAAGACACTGAGGCCGCTTTAGACAAATGCCGCGAGGATGTAACCCGCCGTGCCAAGTACCCCGGTGGAGTCAGTTTTCCAGAAGATATTGATATCCAGTCGGCAGATTCAATAACTGAATCGCCACGTACATACCACGCCTTCGGCCACGTTGATTTTCCCAATGGATTTGGCACTCCAGTCCGAGAGTTCTATTCCTGCAACATTGTCGTTGATTTGGGAGATATTCAAGACAGTACCGTCCGTTGCCAAGGATCCGCTGCGCTAATCGCTCTCGACCACTGCTGCGCTTTTGCAGCCAATGTCGGAAAACTTTCCTCTTTCCCTCTCTCACTCACTTTGAAAGGAACCCACACCATGTCCTCTCCATCCCCCTATTCCGATAATTCTCAACCGGCTGGTCAACCAGCAGCTGGGCAGCCGGCTTCTGAGCAGCCCCAAAAGAAAAAGGGCGGCTGCCTCAAGTGGGGCGCAATCATCATCGGTGTCCTCATCATTATCGCCATCATCGCCAATATGGGCGGTAGCGACGATAAAACCAGCGAAAGCTCTACGGACCAGACCACCCAGCAAGGCACTGTAGAGGCCGCCCCGGAGGAAGAAGCCCAAGAAATAAACGCGGACGACGATGCTCGCGATGAGCACGACAATCAGCCAGAAGAACGAAGCGAAGACCAAGATGTCCCGCGCGAATTCAAGAATGCTTTGAAGAGTGCCAAGGTGTACTCAGATACCATGCACATGTCCAAGCAGGGATTGTACGACCAGCTCAGCAGCGAGTACGGCGAACAATTCAGCCCGGAAGCCGCCCAGTACGCCATTGATAATTTGGAAGCGGACTACCACGATAATGCTCTTCAAACGGCCCGCGATTACGAAGAAACGATGAGCATGTCACCCAATGCTATCTATGACCAACTCGTCAGCGAATACGGTGAAAAATTCACCGCAGAAGAAGCACAGTACGCAGTGGATAATCTGTAGTCGCACCCCACAGGGTACTAGCGCAACTCCGCCGAGGGACCTTGCTCTTGCTTGAGGGCGACGCTTATAGTCGCCCTCACTAGCATTGCGGCAATGTTGCACTCGAAAGGATTCCTGCCATGACCGATCCACACTCCACGTCTACCCCGGAACCTGGTGATGACGATTCCCAGAAGCCATTGCCCCTAACCAAGGATCCGTTCCTTAGGTGGAGCGTTCTTGTCCTTATTATCCTTGTCATCATCGCCATCGTCACCAACCTGCCTTAAAGTCGGCCACGGTACGGTCCTACGCGCCGTCTAAACCGCTAGCGTTTGCGCCGACCGCGGCGAAAGCCTTTTAGCTCCGCCTTCTTCGCAATCGCGGCCACCTGTGCCGCGGTGTAGTTCACTGGCGCGACTCCGGCGCGGGGCAGGACCCATCCCCGCCAGTAGGAAATGATGGCCATGCCACTGCCGATGATTGGGGAAACCACCATCCCCATGGCGAATTGGTCATTGGATGCAAAGGTCACCATGACGATGCCTGTGACGATAGAAGGCACCGCATAGAGGGGGCTGCCGCCAAAAATGGACGGGATTTGTCCAGAGGCGACATCGCGGACCATTCCCCCGCCGACGGCGGTTAAGACACCTAAAAACACGCACGGGATCATGGGCATACCCGCAGCCAGTGCCTTCACACAACCGGTGGTAGACCACATACCCAAAATGATGGCATCGCCGTGCTCGCGGAAAATCTCCCACGCCTTTCCCTTCAGCTCCATGAGGAAGGCGGTCAGCGCCCCGGCACAGGCAAGGCCCAAGTACCAAGGATCTGAAATAGCGGCGGCAGGGCCATCATCGATAAGCATGTCGCGGATCATGCCGCCAGCCAGGCCGGAAAATAAGGCGAGGAAGATAAATCCCACGATGTCGAATTCGCGGCGGCGAGCAATCGTGCCACCGATGATGCCGTTCAAGGCCACTCCGATCAGATCGAAGGCCTGGTACATCGTGTTGATGAGGGGATCCACGTCATGCATAACAACTACTGAACATAGCCGATCGCAGCGGTTTCGCCCTTTCCAGGGGTAGGAAGCGAGTAAAGTTGATCGACGGTCTCTTCTGACCGGATTACAGTGTTATCCCGCTTTGTCTCGGTTATCTCGGGCCCGAACCCCGGAAAGTGGACACGGGGATTTAATCAAGATGCGATAGTAAGTGTAGCTGATCCGGCGGCTTCGAAGGCGTTCGGCGAGCGATAGCCGCACCACGAGTGCAAGCGCTTGGTGTTGTAGTGCGTGCACCACCGGAACACGTCCCGACGACATACGAGCTGACTTGGGAAAACGGACTCGTCCTGGAGGACTTCCCGTTTCAGCGTGGCGTTGAACGACTCCGCCAACGAGTTGTCCGCGCTCGTCCCGATTGCTCCCATCGACTGGGTGACACCGAATCGTTCACACAGCTTCCGGTATTGCCCAGAGGTATAGACGCTGCCATGATCGGAGTGAAAAATCGCCCCGTCAAGGTTGCCTCGGACCCCGTGGGCCATCGTGAGAGCTTCTTCGACCAACTCCGTGCGCATGTGGTCGGCGATCGCGAAACCGGTCAACTGCCGCGAATAGCAGTCGATGACGGTGGCCAGGTACATATTCGACCCGTCCGCGATCGGCAGGTACGTGATATCGCCGACGTAGATGGTGTTCGGTTTCTCCGCGGTGAACCGGCGTTTCAGCAGGTCGGGCAACTTCGGAGCCCGTTTCGCAGACACGGTGGTCTTCACCCGGCGTTTTTTGGTGTAGCCGAACAGGCCCATCTGGCGCATCAACCTGGCGGTGCGCTTGTGATTGAAAAGGTCGTCGTTGGCTGGATCGGAATTGATGGCCGCCGTCACGCGTTTCGCCCCGTAACAACCGTTCTCGGCCGTGAACACGGCCTTGATCCTCGCTCCCAGCACCGCGTCGTCAAGGACGCGTCGCCGGCGGGCAGGAGCAGCTGATTTCCATTTGTAATACGAGGACCGGTTGATCTTCAAAACCTCACATAACCGCTTGACCTCGTAGAGGCCTCGGTTGTCATCAACGAACCGGAAGCGGTTCACCAGTTCGTCTCTTCCGCGAAATATTTGGCCGCCTTGCGGAGAATCTCTCGTTCCTCCCGGAGCTTGGCGTTTTCGCGTTCCAGCACGCGGATGCGTTCGGCGTCGGAGAGTCCTTCAGCAGGCGTGCGTGCGCTGTTGGCTGCGGCAATGGGGCTGGCGACTTTTTCACCGTTGGCGTTGGTTTTGGTGCCGGTGCCGAAGGCGTCGAGCCAGGTGCGCAGGGAGTTGCGGTTGACCCCGAGATCGGAGGCGATCGCGTTGAGCGTTGCTCCGGGGGTCGACTCGTACAACGAGACTGCGTCGCGCTTGAACTGCTCGGTGTAGGTCTTGCGTGGCATGGTGGAAAGGTACCTCACTTCCCCAGCGAGATGCTGGTTTCAAGGTGTCCACCATCTGGGGGTCAGGTCCCTCGAAAGTTCTTTCATGTCTAACTCAAATGCTAGGTACTTCATCTGGTCCAATGGCCTGCAAAATTTAGGCGACCAGATCGTTGCTTCCAAAACGGTGCTGCCAGCGCTGTTTAATGCGGCAGGCGTCCCCGCCTTCTTTACCGGCCTGCTTACCCCTATCCGGGAATCTGGCTCCATGCTGCCGCAGGCCGCTCTTACCCCCTGGGTGACCACGCACCGCGCCCGCAAGCGCCTGTGGATGATCGGCTCGACCGGCCAAGCCATCTCCGCCGCCGTGATTGCCCTTGCCGCATTCTTTATCCGCGGCGCATGGCTGGGCGTGGTCGTGCTTCTCGCCCTGGCGGCGCTTTCCCTGTTCCGCGCGTTGTGTTCCATCGCCGGCAAGGACGTGCAGGCGCGCACGATTTCCAAGGGCCAGCGCGGCCGGGTCACCGGATCCGCAGCGGCCTTGGGCGGCGGGGCCACCCTGCTGGCCGGTGTCATCTTATTCCTCTTGGGGGATCTCACGATTTCCACTATGGGCATCGTTTTATTGGTCGGCGCTTCTACTTGGGGCATTGCCACGTGGGTATTTTCGCACGTGGAAGAGCCAGTGCCGGAGGGGGAACAAGAAGGCATCGATAAGAGCTGGTGGTCAGATACCTGGAAGCTTTTTACTGGCGATGCCCAGTTCCGCAACTTCGTCATCGTTCGCGCTCTGTTGCTGGTCTCGGCGCTTTCTACCGCATTTATCATACTGCTGCACGATGACCTTTCCGGCATCTACGGCTTCGTGCTTGCCTCCGGCCTGGCTTCGCTCGTAGGCGGGCGCGTTTCTGGCATATTTTCGGATAGATCCTCCAAGAACACTATGGCGGCTGGTGCGGCCATTTCCTCCGTCATCATTCTGCTCATCGTGGCTAGTTCCCACTGGGCCCCAGACTCCGTGAATGCTTGGGTCATGCCTCTCGGCTTCTTTGCTGTCAACCTCGCGCATACGGCAGTCCGCGTGGCCCGAAAGACCTACGTGGTGGATATGGCGGGCGGCGATAAAAGGACGCAGTACGTGGGTGCCGCGAATACAATGATGGGCATCATTTTGCTCATCATGGGTGGTATTTCCTCCGTCATTGCTCTCGCGGGACCAGAAGCGGCGTTGATTTTCTTGGCGCTCGTTGGCTTTATTGGAGTGTGGCGCGCGGGCAGCCTTAAGGAGGTTTCTCGCACATAGTTGAAATAGGGACTATAAGATGAAGCCCGAAGAACTAATCAAACTCAACCCCCAGGAGTTTTGTTGACCGTGGAAGCAACTATTCCAAGTGCCGTCGTCGTCCTCGCGGCGGGTGCCGGCACGCGCATGAAATCCACAAAGCAAAAGACTTTGCACGAAATTGGCGGTCGCACGCTGCTTGGACACGCGCTGCACGCCGCGGCGGGAATCAATCCGGACCATCTCGTGACCGTCGTGGGCCACCAGCGCGAGCAGGTCTCACCCGTCGTAGAAAAGATTTCGAATGAGCTAGACCGTGAGATCGTGCAGGCCGTGCAGGATGAACAGCGCGGTACCGGCCATGCCGTGTCCTGCGGGATTTCCCCGATTTCTGATTTCGAAGGCACCATCATCGTTACCAATGGTGACGTGCCGCTTTTGACCCCAGAAACCATCGAGGGGCTGCGCGATACCCACACCGCTCAAGGCAATGCGGTCACGGTGTTATCCATGCGCCTTGCAGATCCCACCGGTTATGGCCGCATCATTCGCGACACGGATGGGTCTGTGTCCGCCATCGTGGAGCACAAGGATGCCACCGAAGAACAGCGCCTGGTTGATGAGGTCAATTCCGGTGTTTTCGCTTTCGATGCGGCAGCATTGCGCGATGCCCTGACCAAGCTTGATACCAATAATGCGCAGGGCGAGCTGTACATTACCGATGTCCTCGAAATCGCCCGCACCGCCGGGCATGGCGTGGGTGCGCACGTGGCCGCGGATCCACAGGAACTAGCCGGCGTCAATGACCGCGTGCAGCTGGCCGCTGCCGGCCGCGAGCTCAACCGCCGCATGGTGGAAAAGGCCATGCGCGGTGGCGCCACCATCGTCGATCCAGAGACCACCTGGATCGGCGTTAATGTCACCATCGGCACCGATGTCACCATCCACCCCGGCACTCAGCTATGGGGTGCGACGAGCATCGCCGATAATGCCGAGATCGGCCCGGATTCCACGTTGACGAATATGCAGATTGGTACAGGCGCTTCCGTGGTCCGCACACACGGCAGCGATTCCGTCATCGGCGTCAACGCCAAGATTGGGCCTTTTACCTTTATTCGCCCGAATACCATCGTGGGCGAAGACGGCAAGCTCGGCGGCTTCGTGGAGGCGAAAAATGCCGAGCTCGGCCGCGGTACCAAGGTGCCGCACCTTACCTATATTGGTGATGCCACCGTGGGCGAGGAATCCAATATCGGTGCGTCCTCTGTCTTCGTCAATTACGACGGTGTGAACAAGCACCACACCACCATTGGCAGCCACGTGCGCACCGGCTCGGATACGATGTTTATCGCTCCAGTCAATGTCGGTGATGGCGCGTACTCCGGTGCGGGTACAGTAATTAAAGACGATGTTCCCGCGGGAGCACTCGCAGTCTCCGGTGGCAAACAGCGCAATATCGAAGGCTGGGTTGAAAAGAAGCGTCCGGGCACCCCAGCGGCAGAAGCCGCAGCCTGTGCACAGGACAACGAAAAGTAAAGGGGCATATTCTCCTATGACTGGTAAGGTAACTGGTAGTAGCAAAAACATGAAGCTCTTTTCTGGGCGCGCACACCCAGAATTGGCAGAGGCAGTGGCAAAGGAACTTAACACCGATTTGGTTCCTACCACCGCCCGGGACTTCGCCAATGGCGAGATCTTCATCCGCTTCGAAGAATCCGTGCGCGGCGCTGACTGCTTCGTCATGCAATCGCATTCCCAGCCGCTCAATAAGTGGCTGATGGAACAGCTCATCATGATCGATGCGTTGAAGCGTGGTTCCGCCAAGCGCATCACCGCGATCTTGCCGTTCTACCCATATGCGCGTCAGGATAAAAAGCACTTGGGCCGCGAGCCCATCTCCGCCCGCCTGGTCGCAGATCTCCTGCAGGCAGCCGGTGCGGACCGCATCGTCTCGGTGGACCTACACACGGACCAGATTCAGGGCTTCTTCGACGGCCCAGTGGATCACATGCACGCCCAGCCCATCTTGACGGACTACATCAAGTCCAAGTACGCCACCGATAACATCGCCGTCGTCTCCCCCGATGCCGGCCGCGTGAAGGTCGCCGAAAAGTGGGCCCACGACCTGGGCGATGCCCCGCTGGCCTTCGTGCACAAGACCCGCTCGAATACCGAGGCCAATAAGACGGTCTCCAACCGCGTTGTGGGCGAAGTTGAGGGCAAGGACTGCGTGCTTCTCGATGACATGATTGACACCGGTGGCACCATCGCCGGCGCCGTGCGCGTGCTCAAGGAAGCGGGCGCAAAGAAGGTCATCATCGCCTGTACCCACGGCGTATTCTCTGACCCCGCCCGCGAGCGCCTGTCCGAGTGCGGTGCCGAGGAAGTCATCACCACCGATACCCTGCCGCAGTCCACCGAAGGCTGGTCCAACCTCAAGGTCCTGTCCATCGCCCCACTGCTGGCTCGAACCATCCACGAGATCTTCGAAAACGGTTCTGTAACTACCCTTTTCGACCGCGCATAAGCGTTCCACCGATCGCACTACACCTCACACCCCGCCCTTCGCGCTCACCGTGAACGGCGGGGTGTCGGTGTTTTCCATCCCCGTGAGCGCCAAGGGCGTCGCAGGTATACGCAAGCACTACCGCACTACCGCCTGCCGTTCTCCCCACCCTCCCCTCGCGCTCACCGCGCAACCCGAGCTACAGTCATACGCGCCGCCGGTGAGCGCGAAGGGCGCGACGGGCGGGACGGGCGCGAAGGAAGACTAACGGGGCGGGTTTTGGTTTCATCGACCGAGAGATGCTAATCTAACTCAGTCTCGGCGAGGGCGACTCAAAAATTGGGAAGCCGTTATCGACGCGATTGAAGTTAGAGCATGTTGCTTTTATTGACGCCTGCGATGACTCGTCCAAGACGTTCATCGGCAGGCTTTCGTCGTTTTTATAACTTCGATAGCCTCGCCGCACTACACCGACAAAGGAGATTGCATCATGGCAGAGCGCCCAATCATTAAAGCAGAACCACGTACCGTCTTTGGCAAGGGCTACGCCCGCCGCCTGCGCCGCGACTGGAAAGTTCCCGGCGTAATCTACGGTAGCGACCAGGAGCCAGTACACTTCGCAGTGCCCCTGCTGGACATCCAGTCCCTCGTTCGCAACAACGGTGTCAACGCCGTTTTGGAGCTCGAGATCGAGGGTGAGCAGTACCTGACCATGGTCAAGAACGTTGACCAGAACGTGCTCACCATGGACATCGACCACGTTGACCTGCTGCTGATTAAGCGCGGCGAGAAGGTCGAGGTTGAGGTTCCGATTACCCTGACCGGCGAGTCCGCACCGGGCACCATGCACATCCAGGACGCAGACGTCCTCATGGTTGAGGCTGACGTACTGAGCATTCCGGAAGAGATCGAGCTGTCCATCGAGGGCCTCGAGGACGGCGAGGTCATCACCGCCGCCGACATCACCATGCCGGAAGGCACTACCCTGGTGGCAGACCCAGAGACCGTTATCCTCTCCATCTCCCTGCCTGAGGTTGACGAGGAGCTCGAAGAGGCCGCTGAGGCTGCTGAGGAAGGCGGAGCCGACGCTGGTGCCGACTCCGTCGACGAAGAGGGCGAGTCCTCCAAATCCGACGATTCCGAGGAGTAATTTCTCACCCCCTCAAGCACACATCGCCGTGAGCATTGCTGCTCACGGCGATGTCGTGGTTTTATAGATGGTTTTATAAATCTTGTCCGGCAAGTTCACGAATTCTGGGCTTACTACTCAAGTTCATATTCAGTGCCGCATAGGTTTGTATTTCCAATAGAATTTCAATCTATGCGACAATAATGCAGTGACTCCACTACTCGTAGTAGGCCTTGGCAATCCTGGCCCGAAATATTCCGGCACGCGGCACAACATCGGCTTCGACGTTGCGGATGAGCTCGCCGGTGAATTAATGAGCAGCTTTTCGGTGCATAAGAAGACGAATACCGAGGTCGCGGAAGGAATGCTATCCGGCCGCAAGGTCATCTGCGCTAAACCACGGTCCTTTATGAACCTGTCTGGTGGGCCGATCAAGGCACTCGCCCAGTACTTCCATCTGGCACCCGCAGATATTGTGGTGGTGCACGATGAATTAGAGCTCGACTTCGGGACCGTGAAATTGCGCCAAGGCGGTGGCGATCACGGGCACAACGGTCTGCGCTCTACTACGAAGTCGCTCGGTACTAAGGACTATCAGCGTCTTTCCATCGGCATCGGAAGGCCGCCAGGCCGGATGGATCCGTCATCGTTTGTGCTCAAGCCGTGGTCCAAGCAAGAAAAGGTGGAGATCCCCAGCCTCTGCGCTGACGCGGTAGCAGAAATAAGGAGTGCGCTAGACTAGCTGGCATGAAATTGGCTACTCTTCGCACCGCGTTCGGCACCTCCGCAATCCGCATTGAAGGCGATAATGTGGGTGTGGAGCTGGACTACGAAGACGTAGGGGCGCTGCTGCGCAGCGAAGATTGGCGCAAGGCCGCACAACTATCTGGCGAGCCGATAGTCTTTGATCAGCATGATTTAGAAGCAGTCGTCCCAACGCCAGGAAAAATCATCTGCGTAGGACTTAATTACGCCAAGCATATCCGGGAAATGGGCCGCGACTTTCCCGAGCACCCCACGCTGTTTATCAAGTTCGCCGATGCCCTGACCGGCCCCTTCGATGACGTCTATATCCCCGAATACGCTACCCAGAAGCTGGACTATGAGGGTGAGCTTGCGGTGGTCATCGGCGAGCGCACGCACCGCGTAACCCGCGCGGATGCACTAGATTACGTGGCGGGGTATGCCATCATGAATGATTACACCCTGCGCGATTTTCAGCGCCAGACCAGCCAATTCCACGCAGGCAAGTCTTTTTACCGCACCGCAGGCTTTGGACCTTGGCTCACTACCCCTGATGAATGGGCGCCAGGTGGTAACGCGCGCCTTACCACCACGGTTAATGGCGAGGTGCGCCAGCAGGACAATACTGATGACCTCATCTTTTCCATCGCTGGCCTCATCGAATTCTGCTCGCAGCTCTATCCCCTCAACCCCGGTGATGTCATCGTGACCGGTACGCCCGAAGGCGTTGGTTTTGCCCGCGACCCGCAACAATTCCTCCAGGATGGCGATACGGTAGCCATCGACGTCGAAGGGCTCGGCCATATTTCTAATACCACTCGCTACGGCGAGCCCGGCCTCTAAGCCTGCTGCATATACCCCGCACAAGCTGTGGCTGGGTTCTCACTCCAACGAGGGCACACCAGTTTTCTAGATAGTGCCACCAAGCCGTTAAGCTGGAAGAATGAGCACCAAAAGCAGCACATCCCCTAAGAAGCTGAATAAGAAGGCCTACGAAAAAGAGCTCGAGCGGTTGCAAGCAGAGCTCGTCGATATGCAACAGTGGGTTGTTGAGACCGGCGCCCGCGTGGTCATCATCATGGAAGGCCGCGACGCCGCCGGCAAGGGTTCTGCCATTAAGCGCATCACGCAGTACCTCAACCCCCGCACCTGCCGCATCGAGGCGCTTCCGGCCCCGAACTCGCGCGAACAGGGCCAGTGGTATTTCCAGCGCTACGTAGAAAAGCTGCCCACCAAGGGCGAAATCGTCATCTTTGACCGCTCCTGGTACAACCGCGCCGGCGTTGAGCGCGTCATGGGCTTTTGCACCGACCAAGAATACGTCCGCTTCTTGCACCAGGCTCCCACCTTTGAGCAGATGCTTGTGGAAGACGGCATTATCCTGCGCAAATACTGGTTCTCTGTCTCTGATGAAGAGCAGATTAAGCGCTTTGAATCCCGCCGCAATGATCCGCTGCGCCGCTGGAAGCTCTCCCCCATGGATCTCCAATCCATTACTCGCTGGGAGGATTATTCCCGCGCCAAGGATGCCATGTTCATCCACACCGATACCCCGACCGCACCGTGGTACACCGTGGAGTCCGAGGATAAAAAGCGCTCGCGCATCAACGTCATTTCGCACTTGCTCAATACCATCCCTTACGAGAAGATCGAGCGCGAGCTGCCGGAGATCCCACACCGTCCCGATTCCGATGGCAAGACCTACGAGCGCCCAGACCGCGAAGAGTTCCGCTACGTACCGGATGTAGCTGCCAAGCTAGAGGCCTCGTCTACAAAGAAGGATAAGAAGAAAGGCAAGAAGAAGGACAAAAAGAAGTAGTCCCCCGAAGGCGTACTACTATGTCCTGCTATGAGCACTGACACCGTCGCCAAAGCACGCTTGGGAGATAAAATCCTCACCGCGGCGGCAGCGCTCATGGCGCTGTTTTATCTCATCGGGGCTTGGGCGGCTCCAGGAGCTATCGAGCTCATCCAAGCAGCGCTTTCGCTTTTATTCTTGCCCTTCATCTGGGTCTGGCGTACCAAACCGGTACTCAGCGCAGCCGGCTTTATCGTCCTCCTTGGTGCGTGGGCCGCGGCGTGGATAAGCCAGCTACCAGCGAACCTCGGGGTCACTCCATGGGCAATGACCGCGCCGATGGCCGTCTACGCTACCTCCCGCTACGTGGAACGCCGCTCAATTCCCCGCGCGGTGCTTACCGCCGCGTTCTTGGGTTCCTTTATATCGCCTGCGATGTGGCGCATTGACCCCGAGTCCTTTCTCTTATCTTTCCAGCTCGATCGCCGCTACATCACTTTGCTGGTGGTACATTGGGCGGTGCTCGGCAGCGCCTATTTCATCGCCGCACGCTATTTTGATTTGGATAGGCAACGCGAGCGCTTAGCCCAAGAACGGTTCCACCAAGCGCAGGAGGAAGAGCGCTTACTCATCGCGCGGGAATTGCACGATGTCTTGGCCCACTCCCTCACCCTGATCAAGGTCCAAGCTAATGCCGGGATTATCGCCGCGCGCACTGATACCACCGCCGCAGAGGACACTTTGAAGAGCATTCGCGATGGTGCGGATTCCGCGCTGGAGGAAGTGCGCGGCATCGTCACGGCGCTACGCAGCACGGGGCCTGCGGCTTTAGAACCCGCGCACCAGCTCGAGCACGTACAGGGCATCATCGACGGTTTTCGCACCGCTGGCCTGGAGGTTGACGCGGAATTGCCTGCCTCCTACGAGGTTTCCGCGCTGACTCAGCTGGCCCTGGTGCGCATTATTTCTGAAGGGCTGACCAATGCCCTGCGCCACCAAGGCCCCGGCACGCATGTGCAGCTAAAGCTCACGCTTTCCGATGCCGCACGGGTCACCCTCACCTCCACCGCTTCTTCCCCGACTCCCAGTGAGGTATCCGGCAGCGGCGTGGGTTTGGTGGGAGTTAAGGAACGCGCCCAAGCCTTGGGCGGGCACTTAACCAGCAGTGGCGATGCCCAGAAATTTACACTGGCTGCGGAACTACCATTACACAAGGACAACCATGCCTAAGATTCGCGTCATGCTTGCAGACGATCAAGCGATGCTCGTCGCTGCCTTATCGACCATCTTGAACGCGCAGGAAGATATTGAGGTGGTGGCTACCGCAGCCTCCGGAGGCGACGCCGTCTCCTTGGCACTTCGCCACCGCATTGATGTGGCCATTTTGGATATACGCATGCCTGGCATGGATGGAATCGCCGCAGCCCAAGCCATTCTCTCCCGCACCCCTGACTGCCGGATCATCATGCTCACCACGTTCAATGAAGAGGATCTGGTATCTCAATCTATTGCCGCGGGGGCGCATGGATTCTTGCTAAAAGATGCGGATCCAGAGGTGCTGGTAGAAGCCGTACGCGACGTTGCTAAGGGAGAGTCTGTCCTCGCCTCCCAGGTAACGGGCCCTGTTTTAGAGGGCTACCGCAAGGCGCTAACGCACAGCCAGCTTAGTCCGCACGAGCGCCAAGGACTTAGCCTAGTTACTCGGCGCGAGATGGAGGTTCTCTCGCTCATCGCGCGCGGTGCCACGAATCGCGAGATTGCCGGCCACATGTCTATCGCAGATACCACGGTAAAAACGCATGTCTCTGCGCTGATGTCCAAGCTAGCTGCACGCGACCGCGTGGCTTTGGTGCTGCTGGCGCACAAAGCTGGCATTGCTTAGCCTCCTACTGTGGTAGGACTACCCCGGCGCGAAGACCGTCTCGCAGGCGGAAGATTTCGATAGTTGCGCAGCTCATACTTTTGGTATGAGCTATGAGGTTGCTTTCGAACACATCACAAAGTCTTTTGGTTCCCAGGCAGTGCTGCGGGATATCAGTTTTCAGGTCTTACCTGGCCGCGTGCACGCTGTGCTCGGGAGAAATGGCGCCGGCAAGTCCACCTTGTTTTCCATTTTCCTCGGTCTGCTACCCGCCGATTCGGGAACGGTGCGCGTGGCCGGAAAACCATGGTCGCGGGAAGTTCTCGACCATGTTGGCGCCTCGGTTAACGGGCCGGCTTTCTATGGCCACCTGTCCGCCACGGATAACCTCCGCGTGCATACCCGTCTGCTCGGATTGCCCGATACTGAAATCGACCGTGTCTTGCACATTGCTGGTCTAGCCGGGGCTGGTTCTAAGAAGGCAAAGTCTTTTTCCACTGGGATGAAAGCCCGTTTGGCCTTAGCTCAGGCCTTGCTCGGCGATCCGGAAATCTTATTGCTAGATGAGCCGCAAAATGGACTCGATCCACAGGGCATCGCGGAGCTGCGAAAGCTCCTCCAGCAGCTCGCCGCCGCTGGCCATACCGTCGTGGTCAGCTCCCATCAACTCGGTGAGGTCCTTCACCTAGCCCACGACATCACTATCCTGTCCCAAGGCACCATCCGGTATTCCGGCTCCCTGCAGGAACTGGCCCCCAGCGGTGAACTGGAAGCCGAATTCTTCCGCCTGACTTCTGCAGATGGTGAGACCGATGAGTAACCAGTATCGACGGTATCTCTCAGCAGAACTATTGCGTTGCCGCGGCAGCGCCCTGCAGTGGTTACCCTTGCTCGCCCTGCCCCTAGTGATAATGACGGTATTCTTTTCTGCGTTCGCCTCCTCCGCTGAGGACGCTACCGGGGTTCTTGGCTGGCAGTCCATGTTTATCACCGGGATGTACGCGCCGCTCATTGCGCTTTTTGCTGGCGTTCCAGAGCGCCGCGAGGTGCTCAGCCGCGGCGGCGGCACCCTATGGCGCCGGATTCATCCTCGCTACGAGCACGCCTCCCGTTTCTTCATCGTCGTGGCAAGCCTCGCAGTCTTTCACCTTCTTAATTTCGGTCTGTCCTGGGCTGCGGTTGCAGCGCAAGGGCGTGCAGACCACCAGCTGCTTCTCATCACTGGGGCTTATTCTTTCCTCGGAGCCATCGGCATCGCAGGGCTTGCGACCGCATGCGCCCGCAGGCTGGGCTTTGCCGTCACGCTTATCCTCGCGGTTATCTGGCAGGTCATTAGTGTGCTTCCTCGCGTTGTCGAAGGGCAGCTATGGTGGGCCTTCCCACCCGCGTGGCCGCTGCGGTTACTGTTGCCTGCGCTACGTATCCACCAAAATTCGGTTCCGCTCGATCCTGGCGATCCACTCCTGCTGGAAAGTCCGCTTCCTGCACTGGCGTTATGCCTCATCCTCGCTGTAGCGGGGGCTTTGACCGCGACTATGCCGCCTCGGCGAGTACGTCCGCTTTCCCGACGCCGCCGCGTGGCGATATCCACGGTCAGTACCGTCGCCACTCCGGCTCAGGGATGGCAGCCTGCGGCTGTCCCTCGTGCCGCTGCCCGCTCGCGCCGTGCCGATGCGCTGCGTGGCTTTCACCGGGCCATAATGACGCCAGTGGTCATTACGTGCTTGGTATTAAGCGCCTTAGCGCTGATCTTTATTGCCCTTATCTATCCACCACGTTATGTGCAGGGATTCTACGTATTTTTGCTTCTCCCTGTGGGTGCCGGTGTACTTCCTGTACTGGTCTGGCCGGGGTTCTCGGGCGCGTGGCCGATTGTTTATACAGAATCTCGCCACTGCTCTACTGCCCTTCTCCTGTGGTTACTGGGCATCATCGCAGCGGTGTGCACTTGTGCTTCGGTCGCGATTATCTTTGCCGGTGAAACCACCCTAGCTGTGCTCGCCCAACTGCCGCTGGCCATCGGCGTCGGGTACGTCCTCGCGGCGGTGTCGCTCATCGTCATCATCCGCTTTGGTATCTGGAGTTCGCTTGCTCTCACCATCATCGGCACCATTGTCTCCGTGACGGTAGGCGGCGATGTCCTCGCGAAGACTATCCTTTGGCTCATTGCCTTCCCAGCCTGGCCGATGAATGCGGATTCTCCCGACCGCTACGCCGCTGCGGCAATGATGACTCTGCTTTTCGCCGCCATTACTTCTTGGGCCGCCAAGCGGTTGCTGCGCACACGGGCACTTCGCCCCACCGCTTAAATAACTAAGGCCCGCAGGGACTCCGCGGGCCTTAAACTATGCAAGCTTAAAGCTCAGAGGGAGATACGCGCTTGGGCAGGACCACCGGGCGGGCATTAGAAAGCCCCTCCACCACGCGGATGACCTGGTTGGAGTAACCGAACTCGTTGTCGTACCAGACGTAGAGCACCAGGTGCTTGCCGGAAGCGATGGTGGCGATGCCATCGACGATGCCGGCATTAGTATTGCCCACGAAGTCGCTAGAGACGACCTCTGGGGAGGCGATGTAGGAAATCTGCTGGCGCAGATCAGAGTGCAGGGAGACGTTACGCAAGAAGTCATTGACCTCATCGCGGTCGACCTCTTGCTCCAGCTCCAAGTTAAGCACCGCCATGGACACATCCGGGGTAGGAACGCGGATGGCGTTACCGGTCAGCTTGCCTTCGAACTCCGGCAGAGCCTTGGCCACAGCCTTGGCGGCACCGGTGGCGGCAAGCACCATGTTCAGGCCAGCGGCGCGGCCGCGGCGCTCGCCCTTGTGGTAGTTATCAATGAGGTTTTGGTCATTGGTAAACGAGTGCGCGGTTTCCACGTGGCCGTGGGCCACGCCGTAGCGGTCATTGATCACCTTGAGCACCGGGGTAATGCCGTTGGTGGTGCACGATGCGGCGGAGAGGATCTTATCGTCATCGGTAATGGCGGAATCGTTGATGCCAAAGACGATGTTTTTGATATCGCCCTTGCCCGGCGCGGTCAGCAGCACGCGGGCCACGCCCTTGGCCTCTAGGTGCTGGGACAGGCCTTCCTTATCGCGCCAAACACCGGTGTTATCCACCAGCACGGCGTTGTTGATGCCGTATTCGGTGTAATCGATCGTGGCTGGGTCGTTGGCGTAGATCATCTGGATCTTGGTGCCATTGGCCCAGATAACCTGTTCTTCCTCGTCCACGCTGATGGTGCCGTTGAAGGCGCCGTGGACGGAATCGCGGCGCAGGAGGCTGGCGCGCTTGATAATGTCCCCTTCGCCCTTATTGCGCACCACAATCGCGCGCAGGCGCACGCCGCCGTAAGCGGCCTCGCGGGCAACAAGGATGCGGGCAAGGAGGCGGCCGATGCGGCCAAAGCCGTACAGCACGACATCGGTTGGGTCGATATCCTCGCCGGCACCGACGATTTCCGTGAGTTCATCTTCGAGGTAGCGGCGCAGGTCTTCTTCGCCTGACTCTTCAAAGCCCAGGAGGAGGCGTCCGACGTCGATGGACGCGGAGCTTAGGTTCATATCCGCTAACTCGGACAGGATGGGCAGGGTTTCTGCCGTGGAGAGCTGGCGCTGGGCAATGCGGCGTCCGTAGCGGTGGGACTTGATGATGTCGATATCGGTCTGCCCCACCAGCGGGCGGCCGAAGATGGTGGCGACGACGTTGTTATTGCGGTGCAGTTGGTGGATGAGGGGAATCATCTGTTGCGCCAATTCGAGGCGCTCGTTCCAGTCATCATGTCCAATATGTGCGTTCGCAGTCACGAGGCTCCATCCATTTCTATTTCGGGGGTGGCTAGAAATCTTCGCCCCAAATTTTAGCGTGTATCAGTGTTTGTTTTGGCATAGGGAGTCCAGAATGTCTGCGACACTACCCCCGCGGATTTTGGCGGCCGGCTCACCTACGAGGCAGTAGGCTACGGCGTCATCGTGCTGCGCTCGGCGTTCCTTGAGCACGGAATTAAGCATGGGATATACCGGAGGTACATCGGGGTGGGCGCGGGTGTAGTCGGTCTCTAAACCGCGGGCATGGCGCCCCGAAAAGGCGCGGGTGGAGACGGTGGCCCCGCCGCGCTGGAGAAGCTTACGGTTGTAGTCACTGGTTCCGGCTTCTTTACTCAGCAAAAAGGCAGAGCCGCACGACGCGGCGGCCACGCCGGGCAGGCTTAAAACCTGGGTTACCTCTCCTGCCGTGCGCAACCCGCCTGCGGCAATCAGCGAGATGTTTGGTGCGACCGTGTGGACGGCTTCGTGGACGGCGGCGATGAGATCTGGCAGAGGTCGATCATCGGGAAGCGCGGTGCGGTCCCACGTGCCGCGGTGCCCGCCGGCATAAGGGCCCTGTACGCACAGCGCGTCCACTCCCAGTTTGGCGGCGGCGCGGGCCTCATCGGGTGTGGTGACGGTGGTCCAAGCCTCGGCACCCGCGGCGTGGATGCGGGCAAGCTGCGCTGCATCAAAGGTGCCGAACATGGACCACACGACGCGCGCGCCGCCCTGCAACGCCAGCTCGAGCTTGTCGCGGAAGCCGAAGGAATAATCGGGATCCGGTAGCGAGGTGCCTTCGGCCGCGGCCAGGTCCGCGGCGGCGGCCAACTGCTCAGGAGTTAACGGATCCTGCGGGCAAAACAGGTTCGCCCCAAAGGGGATGCCGGCGCAGGCATCAATCTGGCTGCGGGCAGAATCCACGCTGGCAGACCCAAGCCCCAAGGTGCCAAAGGAGCCCGCCGCATGCGCGGCGCGCACCAGATCCACGGTGGTAGGCCCGCCCGCCATGGGCGCTGGCATTACGGTTCGGCGCAAAGATTGAATAACCTTGCTCATAGGAAACCACTGTACCAAGCTAGAAAGGCGCATTCGTGGCAGCTTTGACAGATATTATTGCCCGGATTTTCGGCG
The DNA here is from genome assembly GCF_046717465.1 of Corynebacterium limaceinasi. Lineage (NCBI taxonomy): Bacteria > Bacillati > Actinomycetota > Actinomycetes > Mycobacteriales > Corynebacteriaceae > Corynebacterium > Corynebacterium limaceinasi. The sequence continues at coordinate 901,551 of NZ_CP177100.1, read as the reverse complement.
GTCCCTCGCCAGCGCAGCAGGGGCTGGATCCGTCCGAGTTAGAGGCAGACTGGCTCATTGTTGGCCTGGGCAATCCCGGCGCGAAGTACGCCGCCACGCGCCATAACGTGGGCTATATGGCCGTCGATGATGTGCTTGCCCAAGGCGGCGACGTGCTCGAGCCGGTGCGCGGGATGGACCTCGAGGTGGCCCCGCTGCGCTGGGGTGATACCCGCGCGCTGGCGGTGCGCACGACGACGTTTATGAACCTCTCCGGCGATCCGATTGCCCCGCTGGCGCAGGCTTTGGGCATTGCGGCAGACCACATCATCGTCATCCACGATGAGCTCGATCTGCCGGCCAATAAGATTCGTCTGAAGCAGGGTGGCAATGAAAATGGGCACAACGGGCTGAAGTCGCTCACGCACAACCTGGGCACGCGGGACTATGTGCGCGTGCGCATTGGCATCGCGCGCCCGCCCAAGGGCTCGTCGGTTCCGGATTATGTCTTAGCGCCTGTCGATGCCGGCCCCGGCTTCGATACCGCCATCGCCACCGCCGCCGAAGCTGCCCAGCTCATCGCCACGCAAGGGCTCGTACAAGCCCAAAACCGCATTCACTCACGCTAGGACTGGGAAAATTTCTCCAGCGCCTGCGGGCTGCCGGCGGCGACGATGAAGTCAGTGGGGGCGAGCTGGGTGGCATCGGCAAGCGGGGCCCAAGCACCCTCTGCCTGGCAGACCGAGACCAACTGCACGTGGTAGGTGCGCCAAACCTCGCCCAGATCGAGCGGGCGGCCTGTGACCGAGGAGGGCGCGGCCATCTGCGTCACGCCGTAGTACGGGGCGATCTCAGCAAAGTCGCGGAAGCGCCCGCCCAAGAGGTAGGCCACGCGGCGGCCTGTGTCCCGCTCCGGGCGGATGACGTGGTGGGCGCCAATCTGGCGCAGGATGCGCTCGTGGGCCTCCGAATTCGCCTTGGCCCAAATATCCTTGACCCCCAGCTCCACCAGGTTAGACACAGTGAGGATGGAGGCCTCCAGGTGCGAGCCAATGCCCACGATGACCCGCTCCACCTCGTCGATGCCCAGCTGGCGCAACGCCGCCGGATCGGTGGTATCGGCCGAGATGGCCTCGGTTAAATGCGGCGCTCGTTCGCGCACGATTTTCTCATCGGAATCGATACCGAGAACCTCTACCCCATGGCCCATGAGCTCGCTTGCCAGGGAACAACCAAACCGCCCCAAGCCAATGACGACGACCGGGGCGATGTCGAGGGTGGCGCGGGAGCGGCCCAACGCCTTAAAAATGCTAGCCAATGAAGGGCCTTTCTTCGGGGTAGCTGTAGCGGCGGCTTAAATTCTTTGCCGCCAGCGCTGCTACCAGGGTGGTTGGGCCAACGCGGCCCAGGTACATGATGAAGCACAGCACGATTTGTGAGGGTGCGGACAAGCTGGCGGTAATCCCAGTGGATAGGCCCACTGTGGCGAAGGCGGACATGACCTCGAAGGAGACCTGATCGCCGCTAAATTGCGGATCGAAAAAGCGCAGCGCCGCCACACCGAGGGTCACCACCAGCACGCCGGCGAAGCTCAATGCTAGCGCCTGCCGGGTAACGCTGTGGGGAAGGCTGCGGTGGTAGATCGAGGTCTTTTCCTTGCCCAAGAACTCCGCGGCCATGACGGCTAGCAGCACGCACGCGGTGGTGACCTTGATGCCGCCGGCGGTACCGGCAGAGCCGCCGCCGATGAACATCAACGTATCGGTGCCCATGAGCGTTACCGGGTGAACCTCACCGTAGTCGAAGGTATTAAATCCGGCCGTGCGCGGGGAGACGCTGGCAAAGAACGCGTTGAGGATTTTCTCGCCCCACGACATCGGCGCCAGCACGCCATTCCACTCCGTCAAAGCGAAAAATATCGTGCCGACTACAAGTAGCACGCCGGTGGCCGCCAAGGTCATGCGCGCCGTGATAGAAATGCGGCGCGTCGCCTCCGACCCGCGACGCACGTGGCGCACCAATTCCGCCCAGACCGGAAAACCCAGCCCGCCGCCGATGACCGCCCCGGCCAGCGGCAAGAGGATCCAGGCATCGCCCACAAAGGGCACGAGATTATCGCTATTGGTGCTAAACCCAGCGTTATTAAAGGCCGAGATGGCGTTGAAGATGCCCTCCCATAACGCCCGCGGGAAGGAATGCCCGTAGCCCACCATAAGCCGCGCGGTGACCGCCGCGGCGATAATGCTTTCTACCACCGCGGTAAAGGCGAAGGTAAAAATCAGGGTGCGGCGGATGCCACCGGCGAGGATGGGCCGGCTTTCATAGGCGCCGGTCTTGCGGGCCTTAAAACTAATCCGGCCGGTCAAAAGCAGGCCGGATAGCGAGGCCAGCGACATAATCCCCAAACCACCCAGTTGGATCAGGGCCAAGATGACGACCTGCCCGGCCGGGCTCCAGAAGCTGCCGGTATCGACCACGACCAGGCCGGTCAGTGAGACCGCGGAGGTCGCGGTAAAAAGGGCAGATAAAAACGAGGCGCGGGAATCTCCGGCCTCGGCGAACGGCAGTAAGAGCAGAACCGTTCCTATCAAGATGAGCAGTAGAAACCCGGTGGCGGTTAGCCGCGCTGGTCCCCACTGCCGCAGAAAAAGCAGGCGCTTCACAAGCCGGAAGTATAGACCTGTCCAGCCCCAAGCGGAACTGCTAGGCGGCCCCCAGTGGACAAATATCACGAACGAATGTCGCGGACGGATATCACGTCCGCGGCTAAAATCGGGCCTATGACTTCGCCGTACTCCGCAGCTAGGACCATCGTGATTACCGGGGCATCGTCAGGCATTGGTGCCGCGGCCGCCCGGCAAATTCACCGCACCCGCCCGCAGGATAACCTCGTCATCATCGGCCGCAATCCGGACAAGACCAAGGCCGTTGCTCAGGAAGTAGGCGGGCAGTATTTCCTCGCCGATTTCGAATCGCTGGCCCAGGTCCGCCAGCTGGCCGATGATCTGCAACAACTGGAGCGCATCGATGCCTTGGGCAATAATGGCGGCGGCATTTTCGATGGCCCCACCATGACCGCCGATGGTTTCGAGCGCACGTGGCAAGTCAACGTCGTCGCGCCGTTCCTGCTGACGTCGCTGCTGCAAGAAAAGCTGCGCGATAGTAACGCCACCGTGGTCAACACGGCGTCGTTAGCTAATATGCTGATCTCGAATTTCGATCCGGCAGATCCCAATACGCTGGAGCATTTCAGCCCAGAGCGCGCATACGGCAATGCCAAGCTGGCGGATATCTTGCTCGCCAGGTTTATCGATGCCCACGGCATCAACGCGGTGTCCTTTCACCCGGGCGTTTTAGCCACCGAGTTTGGCAAGTCCTCCAAGGGGCTTACGGGCAAGGTGTACTCCGGGGTCATCGGCAAAGCCTTTGGCACCGCAGAGGCCGGCGGCGAGAACTTGGCCTACTTCCTCACCGGCACCGAGGGCATCCATTTCCAGTCCGGGGAATATTACAATAATAGGCGTTCGCTGGGCCTGCAGCGCCCGATTGCGAAGAACACCTCCGTGGCCCACCGCGTCTTTGAGGATCTGGGCCGCCGCCTCAATGTGGAGTGGTAGCGCGCAAGCACTAGACTATGGCGCATGAGTTCTGTCGCTTTTGAGGCCTCGCGCCGCCGCACGTTCGCCGTTATCGCCCACCCGGATGCCGGTAAGTCCACGCTGACGGAGGCGCTGGCGCTGCACGCGCACGTGATTAATGAGGCCGGCGCGGTCCACGGCAAGGGCAACCGCAAGTCCACCGTGTCTGACTGGATGGACATGGAGAAAAACCGCGGTATCTCCGTGGCCTCGTCCGCGCTGCAGTTTGAATACGCCCCAGAGGGACACGAGGGCGAGCCTTATATGATCAACCTGGTTGATACCCCAGGTCACGCGGACTTTTCGGAGGATACCTACCGCGTGCTTACCGCGGTAGATGCCGCAGTGATGCTTATCGATGCCGCCAAGGGCCTCGAGCCACAGACCCTCAAGCTCTTCCGCGTCTGTAAGGCGCGCGGGCTGCCCATCGTCACGGTGATCAACAAGTGGGACCGCGTGGGCCGCGAGCCGCTCGAGCTCGTTGATGAGATCGTGAACGAAATCCAGCTGCAGCCCACCCCGCTGTACTGGCCAGTGGGCATCGCGGGCGATTTCCGCGGCCTAGCCCACATCAACGACGACGGCGAGGCCGATAATTACATCCACTTCATCCGCACCGCTGGTGGTTCCACCATCGCACCGGAGGAACACTACGATCCGGCGGCTGCAGAAGAAAAGGAAGAGGATGTGTGGGAAACCACGGTGGAAGAAGCCGAGCTGCTTGCAGCCGATGGCGCCCTGCACGATCAAGAGCTCTTTGAGCAGTGCGTGACTTCCCCACTCATCTTCGCCTCGGCCATGTTGAACTTCGGCGTCCACCAAATCCTGGATACCCTGTGCGCTATCGCCCCGGCCCCGCATTCCCGCGAATCCGATCCCAAGGCCGTGGAAGCGGCCACCAGCGCCATCGATGAGGTGCGCGAGGTCGCCGATGACTTTTCCGGCGTCGTCTTCAAGGTGCAGGCGGGCATGGACCAAAAGCACCGCGATAACCTGGCGTTTATGCGCGTGGTCTCCGGCGAATTCGAGCGCGGCATGCAGGTCAACCACGCCCAATCCGGGCGCAGCTTTTCCACCAAGTATGCGCTGACGGTCTTTGGCCGCACCCGCGATACCGTGGATACCGCTTACCCGGGCGATATCGTTGGCCTCGTCAACGCGGGCGCGCTGGCGCCCGGCGACACCATCTACTCCGGCAAAAAGGTGCAGTTTAAGCCCATGCCCCAATTCGCCCCGGAGGCCTTCCGCATCCTGCGCGCGAAATCGCTGGGCAAGTACAAGGCCTTCCGCAAGGGCTTGGAGCAGCTCTCGGCCGAGGGCGTGGTGCAGATCCTGCGCAACGATGAGCGCGGCGATGCCTCCCCGGTCATGGCTGCGGTCGGCCCCATGCAGTTCGAGGTCATGCAGGCCCGCATGGAATTCGAGTACAACGTCGAAACCGTCACCGAGCCCATCCCCTACTCCGTGGCGCGGCGCACCGATGCCGAATCCGCACCGGAGCTCGGCCGCCAGCGCGGCGTGGAGATCTTCACCCGCCAGGACGGCGAGCTCATCGCCCTCTTTGGCGATAAATGGAAGCTCGCCTTCATTGAAAAGGAACACCCAGAGCTCACCATGGAGACGTTGGTCGCGGATTAATAGAGCGGCTGCCCCGTCAGAGCAGCATGACGGGGATGACCAGGATCTTCATGAACTGCGCCACCACAATGGTGGAGGCATAGCCGGTAAGGATGCGGGAATCCGAGCTGGCGCCCGTGGCGTAATTGACCACCGCAGGCTGGCCAAAAAGCCCGGAAATGCCGCCTGAGGTGCGGGTTTCGGATTGCCCCATAAAGCGGCTGGCCACCGCGAAAATCCCGATGATGATAACGGCGATGATCGCGGCCAGCACCATGGACTTTAGCCCCATCCAGGAAAAGGCGGTGGAGACAAAGGCCTCTCCGGAGGACAGGCCCACCGAGGCCAAGAAGATGGCAAGGCCCCACTGCTGGAATGCCGTATTGATCGGGGAGGGAATCTGCCACGGAATGCGGCTGGTGCGGTGCAGGGCGCCAAGGACTAGGCCGGTGATGAGTGGGCCCAGCGCGAAACCGAGCTCGAAGGACGCGCCACCGGGCAGCGGGACGACGATGAGCGAAATGAGGTAGCCAATGGTCAGCCCACCGCCGAGTGCTACCCAGTTAAGCTGCGAGTATGCGGTCACGGAATCGCCAAAGTAATCGCGGACATCGCCCAGGCGGTCATGCTTGACCACGATCTCTAGGTCATCGCCAGATTCCAAGTGAGTCTCGTTGGTGGCAAGGAATTCCTCATCGCCGCGGCGCACCCGCACGATACGCGCGCCGTAGCGCGAAAAGAGGTTGAGCTCCTTGACCTTACGGCCCTCGATATCCCCGTTGGAGATGGCCACGGTCTCATTGACCAGGCGCTTATCCACAAACGGGGTTTGGGGCTGGCGCTTTCCCAGGGCATCGGTAAGCTCCTTGGCCTTTGCCTTGGTCACCAGTACGCGCAGGACATCACCGCGGTGCAGCTCCGGATTATCGCCTGGCACGTCGATATCGCGGCCGCGGCGGATGGTGGCAATGATGAAATGATCCGCGAATTTCTCGCGCAGCTCAGCATAGGAAATATCGCGGGTAACCTTAATCATCCGCGAGCGGAAAATCTTCTCCGCCGAGTGGTCTTGGTCGTTCTGTGCGGGCCAGCTATGCCGCAGGACGAATGCCACAAGGAGGATGGCCACGGCCACGCCGACCGGGTAAGCCAAGGAGTATCCCACGGCGGGCAGTTCCTCGCCGGATTGCTGCTGGGCCACGGCGAGCGATGCCGTGGACGTCGTCGCGCCAGAGAATACGCCGGTTACCGCCAGTGGCGATAGCCCCATGAGGCTGCCGATGCCCAGCGCTGCGGCCGCCGCGGCTATTACCGCCACCGTGGCGAGCAGCATGTGTTTTAGCTGGGTGGAAAAGCCCTTGAAGAAGGCCTCGCCGGCAGAGAGCCCCTGCATATAGATAAAGAGGCCCAAGCCCAGCTCCTGCAAGGAACTGAGGATATTGTCATCCAGATCAATAAAGGATCCGAAGGCTAAGCCGACAAAAAGGGTACCCGCCGCGCCGAAGCGCAGCGGGCCAAAGGGAATCATGCCAAGTAGCGTGCCGAGCACGATCATGAAGAAGATGCTCAGCCAAATATGGCCATCAAAAATCGCTAACACGCTGTGCAATCTTAGGAGCTTGGCGCGATTTAGCTAGCTGATAATGCTTGGCGCTTTGCACCGAATACCGCCATTAGTGCAGCGCACACGGTTATTATTCCTGATGCCGCCAAGAACCAGGAGGGCGATCTCACACCACCGTGCAGAGGTGAGCTAGTCCAGCAGGAATTCCTTCCACTTTGGCCACTCGGCATGGGTTTGTGCCTTGCCTGCCTGGTAATTCGCGCGCAGCTTATCCACGTTGCGTTCGGTGGAGGCCACCTGCATGTCTTCTGGGAAAAACAGCTGCGCCTTGCCCTGGCGCTCTAACTCGAGGAGCCGGTCCTTGGCCGCGTTATAGATGGGTGGGCGGCCAATGAGGGCATCGGCAATAGCGGGGTACTTGCGGAAGATGCGGCGGGTGATCGCCGGGCGCGCAACCTCAGGGCGGACATACCCGCGCGGCTTGGAGCCGATAAAGAGGAATTTCTCGTAGCCGGCTTCTTCCGCCTGCTCGATGGTAATGCCGCCGGATGAGCCCAGGGCACCGTCCACATAGGGTGAGCCACCGATGACGCGGATCGGCATAAGCAGCGGCAGCGTGGACGAGGCGCGCACCCGCACGTACAAGTCCTCTGGTTCCTTCACGTCCTCGCGGGTCCAATACACGGATTCGCCGGTATCGGCCCGCGCGGCGGCGAGCACCATATCCGCTGGGTGCTTGCGGTACGCGTCCCAGTCAAACGGCATATCTTTATCCGCGGAGCGCTCATAGATATATTCCGCGTTGAAATAGCCATTGCCGCGCACCAGCGAGCCCACGCCACCGAAGCTGGGGTTATTGACAAAATCCGTGAAGGATTCCTCCGCGCGCTTGGCATCGTGCGAGAGGTAATTGACCGTGTGGGAGGCGCCAGCTGAGACCCCGCCTACCCATCCAAAGGTGACGTTTTCCTGGATGAGTTTGACTATGCAGGCGGCGGTATAGGAATTGCGCATCCCGCCGCCTTCGATCACGAGGGCGGTGTTGCTGGCATCAATCATGGTCTCCCATAGTACGCGCGGCGATGTTACAGCGGTCAACCCGCTACCTGGCTGCGCGGCTAGACTTAAGGGCTATGGGATTATTGGATGCTCTTGCCAAGCTCACCGGGAATGGGGCGCCGCAGTTGGCGCGGCCCGATTCCGCGGCGACGACCGTGCAGGTGGACCGGCTGGATATTAGGACCGCCGGCCAGCTCATCATCATTATCACCGGCCGGCAGGGCGCGCGGGCCCTTGATGAGCTCGCCGCCTCGCGCGAGTCCGCGACCCTCATCTCCCCCACCACCACGGCGCATTTCCCCGCCATGAAGACGGACGTGCTGCCGGTCAAAGACCCCAAGCACGGCTGGATCATCCCCATCACGCCAACGCTGGCGGGCGCGCTTTCCCAGGCCGAGCTTGCGGGTGCTCCGCTTGCCGATGCCCCAGCTTCCAGCGAGTACGAGCTATCCCCCAGCCTCGCGGTGGTGGTGGAATAATGCCCATCTATTCCTTTCAAGGCAAGCGCCCGCGCATCCACCGCAGCGCCTGGATCGCGCCGAATGCCACGATCATTGGTGACGTGGAAATCGGCCCGGATTCTTCCGTGTTTTATGGCTGCGTGCTGCGCGGTGATGTCGGCCCCATCCGTATTGGCAGCCGGTGCAATATTCAGGACAATAGCGTTGTCCACGTGGAGCGGGCGGCGCCGTGCGTCCTTGAAGACGATGTCACGGTAGGCCACATGGCCATGCTCCACGGCACCCATGTGGGCGCTGGCAGCCTGGTGGGCATGTCCGCTACCCTACTGTCTCACTCCACCATCGGGCCCGGTTCGCTCATCGCCGCCGGCGCGGTGGTGCGCGAGGGCGCGGATATCCCGGCGCGTTCCTTGGCCGCCGGCGTCCCGGCTACCGTGCGCCGCGCGCTTTCCGCCGAGCAATCCGCGGCGTTTATCCCGCACGCCGCGCGCTACGTGGACATAGCTAAGCAGCAATCCGGCACCGAACTGACGCTGGATGATGTTTACTTTGACTAGCGCATCCTTATAGGTTCACGACACCCATGATGATGAGGAAGGCGGCGACGACATAGCCGCTGATGAGCGCGACCCGCGTGCTGTTTTCGCGCGCCGCCGCAAAGACTCGGCCCGCAGCTGAGTCTGGGTGGGCGCGCACCACGGCAATAAAGAGTCCGCACACCACCGGCAGGGAAAGAGCCAGGGTGGCGTACCACAGCAGGCCGCCGTATTGGGCGGCGAGCGACAGATCCTCGGTGGCCAAGAACATAAGGCCGAAATAAAACGGCACGGAGGTCAGCGATTGGACCACGCCCATCACAAAGCCGATGAGCACGGTGACGAAAGAGGGCGTGCGCAGCGGCTGCAGCATGCGCCCGATCAAGGCATTGGGTTTTCCTTGGGAATGCCAGGCGGCGAAGGCCAGGGCGATACCGACGATGATGAGGATGCCGCCGGCAATCGGTGACTCCAAGATGGCCGCGATCTGCTCGCGCACGCCCAACAGGACGAACATGACCACGGCAGCGGCGGTAAGAACTCCCAACCAATCGCCCAGGATGACCAGGCCTGCGATCCAGCGGTACTTCCCGCGCGGGAGCATGATGCCGATGGCCACAAGGATGCCAATGAGCAAGGCATTGACCGAATCCAAGAGGGCGAAACTTACCGCGTGAATCATGCGCGATAGTCTACCTATCCTTCCCGCCACCCTGTGCTCTCTGGCCGCGCGTGGGTTATAGGTCACACTAAAGAGCTACTATGCCCATCTGCACCTTATTTTGCGCCATATGTGCAGGATTGCATAGACTATGCACGATTTTAGAAGCAGCGCCCACCTCTCTCACTCGTAAAGGAGATCGCCCATGTCCAGATTCCTCTACCGGCTGGGAAGCTGGTCCTACCGCACGGTATGGCCCTTCCTCGCCTTCTGGCTCATCGTCCTGGTGGCAATGGTCGTCCTCACCGCCGGCTTTGCCAAGACCCCGAACCCCAACTTCGCCATGCCGGAGATGGACTCCACCACCACTCAAGAAGAGATGATGGAGCACTTCGATCAAGACACCGATGCCATGAGTGCCCCGGAGGGCACCGTGGTCATCCAGGCCCCTGAGGGCAAGGAGCTGAGCGATGATGCCGTTGCCGGGGACATCGACAAGCTGCTCCAGGACCTCAAGGACACCGGTGCGCTGAAGAACGAGGATGAGCTGGTCAGCCCGGTCCTCACCGCCGCCGGCATGGAAAAGCAGATGGGCGAGCAGATGCGGGCCCAGGGCATGCCCGAAGAGCAGGTTGCGAAGAACCTGCAGCAGCTGTCCCCGCTGAGCGAGGATAAGACCACCGGCACCGTCACCATCGCCTTCGATGCCAAGGACGTCATGGACATCAATGATGAAGATATGGCTGCGGTCACGGATGTCCTGCACCAGCACGACGGCGAAGGCCTTTCCGTTAAGTACCAGGGCAATGCCTTCGCGATGGCCGATGCCGGCATGAATGGCAGCGCCGAACTCATCGGCATGGTGGTTGCCGCCATCGTGCTGCTGGTGACCTTCGGCTCCTTCGTAGCTGCCGGCATGCCGCTAATTTCCGCCGTCATCGGCGTGGGCATTGGCATCCTCGGCGTGCAGCTGGCCACCATCTTTACCGATACCGTCTCCGATATGACCCCGACGCTGGCCTCCATGATCGGCCTGGCCGTGGGCATCGACTATGCCCTATTCATTGTCAACCGCTTCCGCAATGAACTCATCACCTCCTCCGGCCTGAATAACCTGACGCCCAAGGAACTGGCCAAGGAGCTGAAGAAGATGGAGAAGGGCACCCGCGCCCACGCCATGGGCATGGCGCTGGGCACCGCCGGCGGCTCCGTCGTCTTTGCCGGTACCACCGTGGTCATCGCGCTGGCAGCCCTGACCATTATCGGCATCCCATTCCTGTCCACCATGGCTATCGCCGCCGCGGGCACCGTGGTCATCGCCGTGCTAGTGGCCAATACCTTTTTCCCCGCGGTGCTGGGCCTGCTGGGCACCAAGATCTTCGCCGGGCGCGTGCCCGGCCCCAAGGTTCCAGATCCCGAGGACGAGAAGCCAACCATGGGCCTGCGCTGGGTCCGCCGCGTGCGCGCCCACCCGTGGCTGCACCTTGGCGTGGGCGTTATCGTGCTTGCCATCCTCGCCATTCCCTTTGCGAATATGCGCCTGGCCATGCCCACCGATGGCTCCGCCAAACCTGGCACCCCGCAGCGCGAGGCCTACGAGATGTCCGCAGAGGCCTTTGGCCCCGGCCGCAATGCCCCAATGATCGCCTTTGTGAACGTGGAGGGCGTCTCCGAGCAAGACCGCATGCCGGCCTTCCAAGATCTGCTCCACAAGTTCAACGACACCGAAGGCGTGGACAACGCCCAAATCGTCCAAACCACGGATAACGGTGATGCCGCCCAGATCATGATTACGCCGACGACAGGTGCAACCGATGAGGAAACCACCGAGACCTTGGAGCGCCTGCGCGAGTACCAGGGCGAGTTTTCTAAGGACGGCGGCTCCTACGGCATTACCGGCATCACCCCGATCTTCGACGATATTTCTGAGCGCCTCAATAGCGTTCTTGTTCCCTATGTGGCCATCGTCTTAGGCCTTGCCTTCATCGTGTTGATGCTGGTCTTCCGCTCCATCTGGGTTCCGCTCATTGCCGCCGCGGGCTACGGGCTGTCAGTGGCCGCCACCTTCGGAATCACCGTTGGAATCTGGCAAGAGGGCATGTTCGGCCTCGTCAACGATCCGCAGCCGCTGCTGTCCTTCCTGCCCATCATGCTCATCGGCCTGACCTTTGGCCTGGCCATGGACTACCAGGTCTTCTTGGTCACCCGCATGCGCGAGGGTTACGTCAGCGGCAAGACCGCCGCCAACGCGACCTCGAATGGCTTTAAGCACGGCGCGCGCGTGGTCACGGCAGCAGCGCTCATCATGATTTCGGTCTTTGCGGCGTTTATCCTGATGGACGAGCCATTCATTAAGACCATGGGCTTTGCCCTGGCTATGGGCGTGCTTATCGATGCCTTCGTTATCCGCATGATGGTCATCCCCGCCACCATGTTCCTCCTAGGAGACAAGGCGTGGTGGTTCCCCAAGTGGTTGAATAAGATCGTGCCTAATATGGATATCGAGGGCGAGGCCCTGCACAAGGAACGCGAGGCGCTCCTGCACTTCCAGCACGACAAGGTAGGAAAGGTTCATCGTGACTAGTTTGCGCGAATCCAAGAAGCGAGCAACGCGCCAGGCCATGTCCGATGCCGCGGCCCGCCTCGCCTTGGACGGCGGCGCTGAGGCAGTCACGGTCTCCAATATCACCAGCGCCGTCGGGGTCTCCCCGCGCACGTTCCACAATTATTTTTCCTCGGTGGCCGATTCCCTCTTGCACTACACCGCGGATGTCCTCGAGGCATTCGCGGCGGATATTCCCACCGCCTTTCCCGGCGAGCCCATCTCTTCGGTCTTGGAATTAACGCTCATTGATGCCCTCGACAACGAATACATGGAGCTGCGCTCGCTGCACAGTCTGTTCAAAATCGGTGAGGCGATGGAAAACCTCAGCCACACCGCTGAGGAAAAGAAGAAATTCGATAGCGTCACTCACAGGATCATCGCTGCTTTTCAAGAGCGCTACCCCGAATATTCGACCTTCGAGCTCACCGTCATCTTGAACGCGTGCGGCAGCACCGGCAATGCCTGCCAGCAAGAGCTGAAAAGGCGCTGCGAAGGTGGCAAGCCCCCTAACAAGCAGGAACGCGATGAGTTGGTGCACCACGCCTTTGCCACCCTGCGCGGCCTTGCCTGAGGTTTCAGTATCCTCGTAAGCAATTATGGATACTTCGAATTCGCTTGCCCAGGCCACCCGCGATGCCTGCTTTATTCAGGCGGGCCTTGATGCCGCCTTCCGGGCCCGCCTGGGCGATACCACCGATGTGGAATTTAATTTCCTCACCCCCTCGACGGATGCCGAGGGCCGCCTTAACCACAATCAGCCTGTGGAGATCCGCTGCAGCTCATCCTCCGGCGTCAAAGACTTCCAGGGCACGCGCATCGCCGTCATCGATCGCGCCGGCTCGCCCACCTGGCGGTGGGCGATGCAGGCGGAAACCGATCTGCCGCAGGGCGGGGATGACCCGGCTAAGTTTATCCCCCTCGCCCGCCTCCTGGCAGGCAATGCCCCGGTGCTGCGGGCGCGGCAAGGCGATCATGAGGCGATCATCGCCGTGGATTTCCATCCGCGGCTCGACTTTCCCACCAGCATTGCCGCGGGGCTTCGCCGCAGCTCGCCAGATACTGATGAGCGGCGCGCGGTGCACGAACTCGCCCACCACTTGGGCATTACGGTCGCGGAATCTGCCGCGGATGCTGCTACGGAGACCGCCGAGCATTTCTCCGAGGGAACGACGCTGCATTTTTCTAGCGCACTGGGCGCACCCCAAATCACGGCCATCGAGCCGGGCATGAAGGCTACTCGCATCATCGAGGATGCCTTTTATTACGGCATGGAGCACCAGCTGTACTTCCAGGGCAATTTCCCCGAGGCCACGGTGCACCTCGATCTGGACGGTGCCACGGCGAAGATCCGCCACTCTGGCGGGAAAGACGAGGCCACGGCGGTGCTCATCGCCACCATTTCGGAGGATCAATTCCTGTGGTCCTGGGCCGATCCCGCGGTCAAGGACACCGCGGCCGCGCACTCGGCAGCCAACCTGTACCGCTTCGGCATCGATCACCGGGTACCGGCGTTGATCCGGCCCGCGCTGCCGCTGGACTACGCGCGCGCCCGGCAGGTACCGCAGCTAGCCCTGCCCATCCTGGGCATGTGGACGCTGGTGGGCACCACGCTTGCCGATGGCCGCGTCGGCCTCGCCCTCCTCGATTCCGAGGCGCTGCATCTGCCGCAGCCCACGTCAGCGGCCACGGAAGCAACGCTCGCGGCGACCCCGCCCCGAGAGATCAACGAGGCGCAGGCCCGATCGGCCTACGCCTCCTTCCGTGGGATTAACCTTTAGCTAATACGTCGCGGATAGCGTCTACATCCACCTCCGCGACGCTTGCGGGGTTAAATGCCGCGTCATTGGATTTATCCACCAATACCGCGCGCACGCCATCGGAAAAGTCATCGCGGCGATACATATAAGCGCCGAGTTTCTTTTCCAGCTCGAGGGCATCGCGAATGCTCGAGCACTGCGCCTCTGCCCGGTAGAGCTCCAGCGCGGCCACGATGGAGGTTGGGCAGGCCTGCGCGATGAGCTTTTCTACCAGCTCCTTTAGTTCCGGGTATTCCTTAGCGGCCGCGGTGATGTCCTGCCAGGAATCGTGGCGGAAGCTAGCCTCGATTCCCTCGATGAGCTCTGCAAGTGGGGCCTCGTCTTCCGGCTGCACGGAGTGCTGTTCCAGCGCGGCATCAATGCCTTTGTCAATGACGTCGTTAGCAAACGCATCGCCGTCTTTGACGTAGTCAGTGGCCAGCCCGCTCCATACGAGGTCTGCGGCGTACATGCGGTAGCCGGTAATGCCCCAGAACTTCGCGAGTTCTGGCGAGGCCTTGCCGCGCGTACCCACGGCATTTTGGGAGGCATAGGCCATACCCACATCCGTGACGTAGCCAATATTCATCTCGGGCATGGAGGCGAAGGTCTTGTCCGTGACCACGCAGTGCGAGCCGTGCGCGGATACGCCAAGCCCGCCGCCCATAGCGATGCCATCGACCAGCGCGATGACCGGCTTGGGGTATTCCGCAATATCCCCGTTGAGGGTGTATTCCGAGGCAAAGAAGTCATCCACCTCGTCGTAGTTGCCGTCGACGATGCCATCGCGGGCCAAGCGGACATCGCCGCCCGCGCAATAGGCCTTGGGGTTGGTAGAGGTCAAAAGGACCTGCTCTACCTCGTCATCGGCACGCCACTTATCCAAGGCAGCGGCGATGAGATCGATCATTTCTGGGCTCAGGGAGTTGAGAGCCTTTGGGCGGTTGAGCTCAATGACTCCGGTATGGTTGCGGATTGAGGACACGATAGGTGCATCATTAGTCATATCCTCTATTGTGACACACAACTCATATACCTAGCTACCGTTTGCGACTTCACAGATAGGTCTTAATTTTGCTTCCACAGCTTATCGCCCTAGACATGGACGGCACCCTGCTCGATGGAAACGGCGACTTGCCGCCAGGATTCACGGCGACCAGCCAGCGCGCAACCGAGCTTGGCGTCACCCTCGTTCCGGCATCTGGGCGCCAGATCGCCACCCTGCAACAGATGTTTCCCCATGAAGAGACCTTTATTGCAGAAAATGGCTCCGTGGTCGTGCACAATAACGAGCTGCTGAGCACAACTCCCCTGCCGTCATCGGCCGTCCGCGCTGCGGTGGCAGCGCTCGACGCGGTAACCCAACCCCACACCGTGGTGCTGTGCACGCCGGCTACGGCGTTTGTGGAAAGGGGCATCGACGGCCAAGCCTCCGCCGAGATCTCCAAATACTATAAATCCATCAGCTGGGTGGATGACCTGCACGATCTGCTCGATGAGGAGATCATCAAAATCGCGGCCTTCTGCGCCGATGGTAGCGAGAAACACCTCCACGATCCGCTGCGCGAGGCTGTGCCCGAACATAATATTGCGGTATCTGGGGCGGTGTGGCTCGATGTGATGGCGGCCGGGGTCAATAAGGGCGTGGCGCTAGAAACCATGGCGTCGCTGCTAGGTATCCCCCAATCTCGCACCGCAGCGTTTGGAGACTTCCTCAACGATTTCGAACTACTCCAGGCCGCTGGAACCGCCATTGCCATGGACAATGCGCACCCTAAACTCAAGGCCATCGCAGATACCATCGCCCCACCCAATACCGAGTATGGGGTGCTGACAGTGCTTAATCAGCTTTTTGCCAGCAAACAGGATTAGACTCTTTTCTTTCAGCATCTATCCGTAAGATATTGCCAATTTCCCGCGCCACGCCGTGCTCTCTACTTTGAGTAATGGCGCTGCTCGCGGTCTAAAATTGGCCGATTAGTACATTTTCGTAGTGCAATGGGAGTTCATGTGAATCGTTTTCTGCGCTCGCTGCTGGGGAAGAAAGATTCCGAGCGTAATGAGGCCACGCCGCCCACGACGCGGCAATCAGATGGGCCTACAGGTGATTCCTCCACTGGGGCTTCCACGCCTGAATCCGGTATCCCTACGGGGCCGGATCCACATGCCCGCAATAATCACGAGGGGCGCACGGAACACCAGCCGCCCACCTCGAACGCACAGGACGGCACTAAATCCTCGCAGACACAGCCCACGGATCCTACCCGTGGGTTCGCTCGCCAATCCCGCCAGGTGGGTAACCCCACGCCTCAAGACAAAAAGCCTTCCCGAAACCAGGGCGCACAGACCCCCAAATCCGCTGCGGCCAAAGGCTCTGCCCAAGACAAGCAGAATAATTCTGCCCAGAAGAAGACCGGAGCAAAGCCACACCAGCAGGTAAAGCCGGCCACGCCCAAGAATCCACAGAAACCGCAGCAATCAGCCGCCGAAACGAAGGAATTTCCCGCCAGCCCCGCCGGTACTTCCCGCGCGTCCGGGACCTCTGGCGCCTCTCGAACGTCCACTCCCGCCGGTTCCAAGAATTCTTCCCGCTCCAATAACTCCGCTGGCACTCCTCGGCCTTCCGACGCCAACCGGTCCACCGGCTCTGCGAAATCCTCCGACTCCACCCGGACTTCTGGCGCTACTCGGTCCACCGAAACCGATCGGCCCACCGGCACCGGCTCCGCGAAGCCTTCCGACAATACTAAGAACTCCGCGCAGGGAACCGCGGAATTTCCTGCCCAGCAGTCGTGTCCTGCCCAAAGGCCAGAGCAGCGCAAGCCCGAACAACACAAGCCTGAGCAAAGCAAAGCCCAGCCGCGCAAGCCGGAGCAGCGTAAGCCAGAGCAACGAACATCTGGGCAGCAACAACCTGTTCAGCGTGAGCAGGAGCAGCGTCAGCAGGAACAGCGCCAACCGGAGCAGCAGGCATCCGGAGCCGGGCGTCAGAAAGCAGAGCAGCGCAAGCCTGCGCAAAAGTCTGCCTCTGCGCAAGAACAAAAATCAGGGATTCCTGCTGGGCAAAAGGCCGCCGCTATGGGGGCTTCTCAGCCCCAGCGCATTCCTGCCGAAGAGAACGCGCGAGAACAACAGCCTGCAGCCGATCACTTTGCAGAGAAGTCATCTTCGCAGGGCAAGCAGGGCGCCAATAAATCGAAATATGCCTTGCAGAATCAACAAAACGACTCTGAAGTACTCGCAATACCGCCAGAGGATAAAAACGTGCGCAAGAAGCGGCACGCGCGGCTACGCCAAGTCAAGGGCCTTGATGGCCTGCGCGGCCTAGCCGTTGTCGCTGTGGTCTTATACCACTTTTTCGGTGACGCCCTACCCGGCGGCTACTTGGGCGTGGACATGTTCTTTGTCCTCTCTGGCTTCCTTATTACATCGCTCCTCGTGCGCGAATACCGCACATCCGGGACGATTAGCCTGAAGGACTTTTGGGTCCGACGCTTTAGGCGCATCCTGCCGGCTGCCGTCACCGTGCTCGTTTTCTGTACGGCAATCGTTGCGTGGGTTGGCGGAGATTTGGCCGTCGGCCTGCGTCAGCAATTCTTCGGCACCCTGTTCTTTGTCAATAACTGGACGCAGATTGCCACCTCGCAATCCTATTTTGCTGATAACGAGATCCAGGTATTCGCCCACTACTGGTCACTCGCCGTAGAAGAGCAGTTCTACCTCATTTGGCCGCTGCTCATGCTGGGTATTTTCCGCATCTCATCGCGCCAGCCGCGCCGCCTTCCAGTCGTGGTCTCCAGCGTGCTGGGGCTTGCCTCTTTCGCGGCCATGTGGTTTATCTTCACCCCAGGCGAAGACCCCACCCGCGTGTACTACGGCACGGATACCCACGCATTCGGCCTGTTGACCGGTGCAGTCCTCTCCTTGTTAATGACCTCTACGAAGTCCGATCCCAACGCGGATTCCTGGGCCACCACCGGCAAGGTAGAAACCCGCGCCGCCGGCATCATTGGCTTCTTGGCGCTTATCGGCTACGTTGCGCAGCTATTCCTCATGCCTGACGACGCCGAATTTACCTACCGCGGCGGCCTTTTCCTTACCAGCATCCTTGGTGCCCTCATGGTGTGGGGCGTCATCCACGAGTATGGCCCGATGACGCCGCTGTTTAGGACCAAGGTCATGCGATGGTTCGGTCAGCGTTCCTTCTCGCTGTACCTCTGGCACTGGCCGGTCATCATGATCTTGGAGGCGCTATTCCACGGCAATCAGAACTCTGAGGACTCCTGGATTCTAGGCTTGATCGCCATCCCCATCTCCCTGATCCTCTCAGAGATCTCTTATCAATTCATCGAGAACCCTTTCCGCCGCGGCGGATACAAGAAGACGTGGAAGAGCTACTGGGCCTCGCGCCCGAGCTTCAGCGAACTCAAGGATGGCTTTGGCAAGGCCATGTGGCCAGTGGTCCCATTCTTGGTTGTCGCCTCTCTGGTTGGTGTTGTCTACGGCGTGGTCAATTCCAGCGACAAGACCGAGTTGGAGCAGCAACTCAACCAGCTCCAGCAGCAAAACGAAAGCAATAACCCACCTCCACCGGAGGTATCCGCTCCGTCGACAGCATCGACTGAAGACGATAAAGACGGGGCGAAGGAAAAGGATGACGCCAAGACCCGCCCCATCCCGAAGGGAACGGACATTACCGCGATCGGTGATTCGGTGATGCTGGCGGCTAGTGATGCCCTCAGCCAACGGTTCCCTGGCATTTATATCGATGCCCAGGAATCCCGCCACTACACGGTGGGTATCCAAATCCTTCAGCAAATGAAGGATGCCGGTACGTTGCGCGATACCGTATTCTTGGGATTCGGTACCAACGGCGCCGCCCAGCCAAATCAAATCAGCCAGGCCATGGACATCATCGGCAAAGACCATACCGTGGTAATGGTGGTTCCCTACGGTGACCGCGAGTGGATGGCGCAGTCCCAGCAGGACGTCATCGACGCCGCCAAGGAATACGACAATGCCTATATCGCTGACTGGTGTGGCTACGCCGAAAATAATCCGGACATGCTCTACTCCGATGGCGTCCACCCGCTTCCCGAAGGCGCCACCGGCTATTCCGACGCCTTCTACGACGCTCTGAAGCAATATTCCAAATACGACAAAAGCGTGTCCTCACAATGCCAGGCTTAACAGAGAGCGCGGCGGTAGGCAGTTAGCGCATGTGCGCCGGCTTCCTACCCTGGCCCCTTCCTCGCCCGCCCTTCGCGCTCGCGGGGTGGTTCGATCTCACCGGGCGGGTTCCCCGCCCGTGACCGTGAAGAGCGGGGTTAAAAGTTCTGACTCGTAGGTGAACGCATAAATGAAGACCGCACCCATAGTTCACATGAGTGCGGTCTTTAGTATTAGGCAGCGAGATTAATCGACGGCGAACTCGCCCATCTTGTCCCAACCGGTGCGTCCATCGATGTGGACGTTGATGATGTCTGGGGTCTCTACGAGGTACTTGGGGAATTCGTCGCAGGCGCGCTTGAAGTGCTCGCCCTGAACGTGCTCTACGTCCTTACCATCAGCGTAGGACTCGAGCAGCAGGAAGCGCTGAGAATCTTCCGGATCGCGGTACCACTTGAAGTCGATGCAGCCAGACTCGGCGTTGCAAGCCTCGGTGTACCAGTTGATCTCATCAAGGAAGGTATCGGCGTATTCAGGCTTTACGCGGAACTGTACGTTAATCAAAATCATGCCCCCGATTCTACCAATGATGTGTCCACTACGTCATGGCTGCTCTGCCATGCGCGCGGACCTCGGAAGAATCGGGGGCAGGTTCCGCGGAAGCTAAGAACTAGTTGAGGAAGTACTCCGCGATGTAGATGAACTCGCCATCAAAGGCGGTAGCGACGCCATAACCGTACTCGGGTCCGGGGGTTACTTCGAGGCCTCGGTTGAACCAGTTGAGGCGCTCTTGGGCTTGCTCTTCGGACAGACGGTAGACGTTGCCCTGCCCTTCTTCAGTGTGGGTCACGCCGCTTGCCACATCGCCGTAGTACTTTAGCTCACCATTTGCACCCTGGTTTGCCCATTCCTGCGCGATAGCGCTTGCGGTCTCATCCGGGTGGTGGCCAGCCTGGGCTAGGTGATCAGCGGTGGCTACCTGCAAGTCAGCGGCAACCTGCGGGGCTTCGAAGGCCTCAGGCTCCGGTGCGGCTTCAGCCGTAGGCGCTTCTTCCGCTGCTACTTCTGGTTCAGCTTCGGGTGCGGCCTTTAGAAAGCTGGGCAAAGTAACGTTGTACTTTTCAGCAAGGGTAGACACCTGCTGAACCTGCGGGACCGCGTTAAGCTCCGCAGAAGCCACTGCCGTGGTGCCAGACAGGGCGAGTACGGTGGTCAGGACTGCTGCGGTGGCGCTTCGAATCGGCTTCATAATTTTCAGCCTGTCATAACTTTTCAGAGGGCGAAAGCATATCGCCGGTTCCACCGCACTTCGATATGGCTTTGTTATAGAAACGGCGCTCGGTGAGTTCTCGGCTACCTCGCGGTAGTGAAGAAGCCTCCAGGAGGCCTAATAAATACCTACATCGAGTTCATCGAATTGCCGCTGCAGCTCCTCCGAATCAATGGAGCGGGCAACATCGGGCCCGGCGATGGCCGCAAAGCCATCGAGGACAGAGTTCCCGTAATTATGGCCCACACCATCGGGAACATCCTTGGCTCCGGGTAGATCCGCGGCAACTTGCAGGTAGGTAATAATAGGCATCCACTGCATCACGCGTTCACGGGAATAGGGGGTATCTTCTTTCATCCAATCCGGCTCTTTGAAGGCCAATTCGGGCGACCACCAGCTCACTGGATCGGAAGGATGCTGAATATACAGCATGCGGGTCCTGCCCCACTCCTCTTCCGGAACGCGTCCCCAGCGGCGGACTTGGTCCACCTCGTTGGCAAAGCGAACCACGAGGCCACCGGCGTAGACCGGCGAGATTTCCGTGGACCCGGGATCGCGGCGCTCCACAAACTGCGAGCGCAACTGGTTAAAGTGCGGCGGGCCAGTCAATAAGATGCCATCGACGGAATTGGCAATATCGCGCACGCCGGAAAAGGCTGCCTCGATGCCGGTTGTGCCTAAGGACTCGCCGTAGAGGTAGAGCTTGGGTCGGTCATCTTCTGGCAGTGAATTCCACCAGTCCACGATGGGGTTGATGAACTCTTCCCCGGCGCGCTCTACTTGGCCGCCGCCGCCAAGGAAGTGGAATACAGACGGCATGGCGGAATACTGTGCTGCGGCAATGGCGGTATCCCCTCCATAGAGTAGTTCGAAGGCTTGCGCGGAATAGGACGATACCCAGCCGGTGCCGGTAGGCATGGTCAACAGGAGGGCCTTGCGGTCTTGGGCGTGGGTGCGCTCGAGTTCATCGATAAGCAGCTGCGCCCGCCCTTCATTAGAGTCGCGGTTACCCAGGCCGGCGTAGGCACGGATGGGTTCTTTGGCAGGTTTCCCGGTCACCTGTTCTAGCTCGGCCTTATGCGCGCCGGAGCTGAGAAACCGGGAGCCTTGCAGGCCGACGCCGTTCCAGTCGACATCGGAAGTAGGCGATCCGGAGCGCTCACTCAGGGTGGGGCGCTGAGTGTCCGGATCGGGGTCGGCGTTCTGGGCGGTAAATACCCTATCGCCCAAGCCCACGATGGCACCGGGAATGATGTTTTCAACGGTGTAGATAGCGATAACCGCAATGATAAGTACTGCCCCGAGGCGGCGGTACGTGGAGCGGAACCGCTGCGGGAAGCGCCGCGCTAACCAGCGCACCAGAAAGATAATGGAGCGCAGGATGAGCAGGAAGACGGTAAATACCGCCAGCGCCAGGGGCACCACCAGCAGGTAGCTAGACATGGACGGCGCGGGCACGGAATATACGCTCGCGAGCTCGTGCTGCCAGCGCACGGCGATAATGACGAAACCGACCAGCCAGGCTATGAACGCACCTGTGGCGATGCGCGCGAGCAACCGGTAGTGCTTTGGCTCCCATGCGGAGGCGGCAAGCCAGGGATACTTATCCGCCCATTTGCTCACGACGAAGCGGTACCACACCAGCTTCACGCCGATGCCCACCACGTAGCCGAACCCGGCGGCAAGGCCCGAAATCAGGCCTTGATAGGGCCAATCGCGGGGCAAAATGGACGGAGTAAGGCCCAGCGTAGACAGAATGGCGGCGCCGATAATGCCCCACGGATCGAGGTGGCGGACAATATCGGCGATGCGAGCTTCTACTGCTCGAGCTTCTCCCCTAACTCCAGCCATTCCATCTCCAAATCCTCATAGGTGCTGCGATTGTCCTTTAATTCCGTATCGAGGCGAGTCATCGCTTCGGTATCGACTTCTTCTGCCGCCGCGGCCAATTTCTCATTGATCTGCGCGGCGGATTTTTCCAGCTTCTGCATCTTCCGCTCAAGCGCGTTCATCTTCTTGGTGATTTCGCGCTCTTGCTGGGAAGAAAGCTTCTTTTCCGGCTTCGGCGCCGGCGCGCCCGTCTTCTTTTCTCCCAGGTTTATAACCCCTGTGTTCTTGCCGGCCTCAATTTCTTCGCGCTTGCGCAGATACTCGTCGATGCCACCGGGAAGGTTCGTCAGGTTGCCATCCCCAAACAGCGCATACGTATTATCCGCAATGCGCTCGATCAGGTAGCGATCGTGCGAAATGACCACCAGGGTACCCGGCCACGAATCGAGCAGGGATTCCAGTTCCTGGAGCGTATCGATGTCCAGGTCGTTGGTGGGCTCATCGAGGAGTAAAACATTGGGTTCTGCCATGAGCACGCGGGTGAGCTGGAGGCGGCGGCGCTCGCCACCGGAAAGATCACCGACCGGGGTGCGCTGGCGCTTGGCGGAAAAGCCGAGGCGCTCGGCCAGCTGAGAGGCGCTGAGCTCCTTTTTGCCTAGCTGCACGTAGGTGGCAACATCCTCGACGGCATCGAGAAGCCGGCGCTGCGGATCCAAGTCATCGAGTTCCTGGCGCAGCCAGCCCAAGCGCACGGTTTGGCCCTCGATGCGCTTTCCGGCCGCAAGCTCGTATTCGCCAGCCAGTGTGCGCAGCAGCGTGGTCTTTCCGGAGCCATTAACACCCACGAGGCCGATGCGCTCGCCTGGGGCCAGGCGCCAGGTGAGGTGATCGACCAAGGTGCGGCCATCCGGGGACTTCACCGTGGCATCTTCTAGCTCGATGACCACCCGGCCCTGACGCTGCTTGGAAAAGGACATGAGCTCGACTTTGTTGCGCGGCTCGGGGACATCAGAAATAAGCGCTTCCGCAGCCTCAATCCGGTAGCGCGGTTTTGAGGTACGCGCCGGTGCCCCGCGGCGCAACCACGCCAATTCCTTGCGGGCTAAGTTTTTGCGGCGCTGTTCCATCGCATCGGCCTGGCGGGCGCGCTCGGCGCGGGCAAACGTCCAGTCGTTGTATCCGCCCTCATATGCATCGACCGTGCCGTCGTGCACCTCCCACGTCCAGGTGGCGATGGTATCGAGGAACCAGCGATCGTGGGTGACCACGATGACGGCGAGGTTGCGCTTGAGCAGGTGATCCGCCAGCCACTGGACGCCTTCCACGTCAAGGTGGTTCGTGGGCTCATCGAGCACCACCAGATCTAAATCCTGCACCAACGCGGCCGCGAGGTTCACGCGGCGGCGCTCGCCACCGGACAGGGAGCTCACGGGAGTATCCAGCCCTAGGTCCACGATGCCGAGGCCACCGAGCACATCGCGCACCTTGGCATTGGAGGCCCATTCGTAGGTCTCGAGCTCGAGGGGCTCAATGATCGCCTGAGCGATGGTGAGCTCTTCGGGCAGATCAAAGCGCTGCGTCACCACGGCCATGCGCAGATCCGAGGTGTGGGAAACGCGGCCGGAATCCGGCGGCTCGATGCCGGTGAGCACTTCCAGCAGGGTGGTCTTACCGCCGCCGTTAACGCCCACGATGCCGATGCGATCCCCGGTTTGCACGCCGAGGGATACCCCATCAAGGAGGCTTTTTAAGCCATAAGACTTGGTGACTTGCTCGAGGTTAATCAGGTTTGCCATAACAGGGACTCATCTTAATACCTCCCTACCGCCACCCCCGCATTCCCAAACATGTTGCTACCGAATTTCACTTGCAATACTCTGCGTGTGTATGAAGAAGCACACACTTACCCTCTGCACTATCCTCTCTGCCTCAGCGCTCACCATCGCTTCCTGCTCGGCGCCGGAAGAAGACACCGACGCCCAAAACACCAGCGAATCCACCACCGCGGAAAGCCACGAACATGACCATGACCACGATCATGACCATGACCACGATCACGAGGGCCACTCCCACGACGGCATGGAGGCAGAAGAAGGACAGACCGAGGTAGCCCAGCTTCCCACGCGCATCGTCTTCTCCCACGCTGATGGTCTGACCACCTACGATGCCAAATCTGGAGACGTCCTCGATGAAGAAGAGATGAATGCCTTCCTTCGCCTCAATGACGCCGGCAACGACCGCCACGTCATGGTAACCAAGGGCGATAACTTCCTCACCTACGACACCGGCCTCATCACCAAGGCCCACGGTGACCACAACCACTACTACACCGCGGATCCGAAGCTGGGCGATGACAAGATTAAGGCGCCCCACGCTGGCCACGTAGTCCACCACGATGGTTTTACCGCCCTATTTTCTGATGGCGATGGCGTAGCCAAGATTTATAAGACCGAGGACATCGGCTCCAAGGACGCCAAGCCCGTCAACACCGTCAAGACGGGCGAGGCGCACCACGGCGTGGCCGTCCCGCTTGAGGATGGCTCCGTGGTCATCACCAAGGGTACCGAGGACGAGCGCCACACCATCCAGCACCTGGACAAGGACGGCAAGGTCTTGGATGAGACCACCAAGTGCCCCGGCGTCCACGGCGAAGCAGCCGCTGGAAATGGAAAGCTCTTCTTTGGCTGCGAAGACGGCCCCGTAGTCTTTGACGGCTCCAAGTTCCACAAGGTGGACGTCTCCGATTACGCCGGTGCCGATGGCTACCAGCGCTCCGGAAACGCCGCGGGTTCTGAGGAATCGAACGTCATCCTGGCCGATAATAAGACCGACAAGGACGCCGAGTCCGAGCACCCCACCTCCGTGACCCTGATCAATACCGAGGACTACTCCGCCAAGAAGGTGGACTTGAACGGTTCCTACTGGTTCCGCTCGCTGGCGCGCGGCCCAATGGGCGAGGCCCTGGTGCTGACCACCGATGGCAAGCTCAATGTCATCGACCCAGACTCCGGCGAAATCACCAAGCAGATCGACGCGATTTCCAAGTGGAAGGAAAACGAGGAATGGCAGCAGCCGGGCCCGATCCTGAAGGCCGCCAATGGATATGCCTACATCACGGATGCGCAGAAGAAGGAGCTCGTCGTCATCGACCTCTTGCGCGGTAAGGAAACCGACCGCTACGAGCTGGACTTTGAGCCCACCGAAATGGCCGTGCTCTAAAAATCCAGCACTCTAGTGCTCGTGCTTGGCGATGCCCCTACTCGCCCTAAGCTAGAGCACTTCCGCACCCGCAGCCGGGCCCTGGGCTACAACGCCCTTGGTGCCCGGTATTTCTATGCTGACCTGCGCTGCGACTTCCTCCGCATCTTCCTTCGAAGCACATAAGAAGGCGCAGGTGGGCCCGCTGCCGGAGACGATGCCATTGAGCGCACCCGCATCCATGCCTGCCTCCAAGGTCTTGCGGAGATCTGGGCGCAGGGATAGCGCGGCGGGCTGCAGGTCGTTGTGCAGGTGCGCCGCCACGCGGTGGGCATCGCCGGAGATAAGCGCCTGGGAAATCTCCGTCGTATCAAGCGCCGGCGCGGTTACCCGCCCTGCATCACGCAATTCATCGAGTTTGCTGAACACACTTGGTGTTGAGAGCCCACGGTCAGAAGCGATCAGCGCCCAGTGATAGGTGCCCCTGGTCATCATGGAGGTCAACTGCTCCCCGCGCCCAGTACCAAGCGCTGTGCCGCCCAGCAAGGTAAACGGCACATCGGAGCCGAGGGCGGCGCCCAAGGCATTCAGAATGTGATCTCCTACCGAATCAATCCCGTAATAACGGCCGTAGCAGCGCTCCGCAAGGCGCAGCGCCGCCGCGGCATCCGCGGAACCGCCGGCCATGCCGCCGGCGGTGGGAATCGCCTTGTGAATCTCAAGGCCCACCTCTGGAATCTTGATGCCGCCGCGGGTGACATACAGGTGCTGCATGATGCGGTCTACCGCAGCCCAGGCCAGGTTCGTATCGTCCTCGGGCACGCCCGCCGCGTGCGGACCGGATACCTTGAGGTACTGCACGCGGGGCTTATCCACTTCGGCATTGCCTAAATCAGTCAGCGTTACCGTATCGTGCAGGCTCAAAGACTGAAAGACCGTGACCAGCTCGTGAAAGCCATCCTCCCGCGGTTCCGCCACGCCAAGGTGCACATTGACCTTGGCATGCGCATGCGCGGTATAGGTAATCGGCTCGTTTCCGTGTGGTGCGCTCACTATAGTCCTGCCAATCGTACAAAGTCTGCAACAGCGAGCTTTTCCCCGCGCTGCTTCGGATCGATTCCGGCCGCGCGCAAGGCCTCCTCGGCGGCCGCGCCGGAGCCATAGTGGCCCGATAGCGCGGCGCGGAGGGTCTTGCGGCGTTGGGCAAAGGCGGCATCGACAAGCGGCCAGACCGCAGCGCGCGCGGCATCGTCAACCGGCCAAGGCGGGGTATCGAAGACATCGATGCGCACCAAGCCGGAGGCGATATTGGGCGCGGGCCAAAAGACATTCTTACCAATGGTCCCCGCTTGGCTCACCGCGCCATAAAAGCCGGCCTTCACAGAAGGCACGCCGTAGATCTTGCTGCCGGGCTCCGCAGCGAGGCGCTGCGCCACCTCCAGCTGCACCATGACGAGCACGCGGCGAATGGAGGGAAAGGTTTCCAAAAAGTGCAGGAGCACCGGCACCGCCACGTTATAGGGCAGGTTGGCCACCAGCGCCGTAGGTGCCGCGACATCTTCGCTGGTCACGCGCAGCGCGTCCTTTTCCACCACGCGCAGGCGCTTAGCGTAGTCCGCCGCTCGCTCGCCCACCGTTTCCGGCAGCTGCGCCGCCAGGCGCGGATCAATCTCCACCGCGGTGAGATCCTCAACGGTCTCCACCAACCCGAGGGTCAGCGACCCCAACCCAGGGCCGACCTCCACGACGCGGTCTGTGGGTTCCAGGTCCGCCGCCGCGATGATGCGGCGGATGGTATTGGGGTCGTGGAGAAAATTCTGCCCCAACTTCTTGGTGGGCGTGATATCCAGTTTCTCCGCTAAAGCTCGGATTTCTACTGGGCCTAAAAGCGCGGCGCCCGGGGAATCAGTCATGTTTTCTAACCTAGTAGAAGAATGCAGAAAATCGCACCCCGCGCCGTAATGACGCGGGGTGCAGAGTGCGCGGTGCTGTGCGTGCTTTTAGCGCAGCCCCAACTTAGAGGTACATGCAGGCCATGCGCCCCAGCCCTGGGAAGCCTGTACCTTCTGTGCCACGGCGATCTGCTGCTCGCGGGTGGCCTGCCATGCCTCGGGCGCGTATTCGGTGCCCCCAAAGCCAGCCCACGTGGAAGGCGTGAATTGCAGGCCGCCGGAGAAACCATTTCCGGTATTGATGGACCAGTTACCGGTGGACTCGCACTGCGCGATGGAATCCCATACGGAGCCATCGGCCACGGCGGGGGCTGACGCACCCGAGTTACCGCCTTGCGGCTCCGGCTCCGCCTGCTTGGTGCCGCGGGCGATGGTCGCAGGCTTTGGCCCTACAACGACCTCGTCCTTGATGACCTCTTCGGATTCCTTCTTGCCATTATTCAGGGTTACCTTGCGGGTGATCTCGCGCTTGCCCTTTTCGCCCTGTTCGCGCACCTCTTCGGCGCCGGCTTCCAGTTCGGGGTCATCCACGAAATGCGGCTCGGCGTCGAATTCCTCAGTGACATCCTCGGTCTGAATGTCGATGCGTTCTACCTTGATAGACATGCCCTCGGTGACCTTTTCTTCCTTGGCTGGGAAGACGCGGTCATCCTCATCGAGCTTAATACCGCGCTCCTTGAGGACATCGCCCACGGTCTTGGCGGCAATCTTGGTGTAGGTATTCTTGCCACCATCGTTGATCTTGATGATCTTGGGGGAAACGACCTCTAGATCCATGCCGTCTTTGAGCTGCGCATCTTTATCCACGTCATCCTCGCCAGACTTCACGGCGGCTCCCGGGTTTACTCCCTGCAGGTTATTGAGCAAATCAGACACGGTGAGATCGGTGGTAGAAAGCTGCTGCTGTTCACCATCGATGGACACGGCGACCGGCTTGGCGGTGCGCACGGAGATTTCATCACCATCGGCCACGGACTCAGATGGTGCGGGCGAGACGATATCTTCTTCGCCCACCTGGACGCCGGCGGCCTGCAGGGCGCCGTCCACGTCCTCGGCAAAGGTGGCCAGCTCTACCTTGTCGCCGTTGACTTCTACGACCAAGTCTTTCTGCGCGGCAATCGCCACGACACCGCCGACGGCGAGGGTGCTCAAGACGCCACCCGTTGCCAGGCGCAGGGGCAGGGAACGTGAATTATTGATGCGCTTAATGTGGTGAGGTGCCATGTGTAGTTAATCTCCGGTGGTGCTGTCTATCCAGTATCACAATTGTTGCCGCTGGCTAAGGAAAACCAGCGGCGATGCCGCGCTGCTCCACTGTGAACCGGCGCGGCGGGAAGGTAGAGGCGTAAAGCCTCAACGAACAATCAATAACAATACGATAACGAGTAGGGAAAGTCGAGAAGCGGTGCGCCACAGTTATAACGGGCGAAAACAGTTGTCACATCCAGCACCCATACCACCAGCGACCAGCGGATTTAATTTTGTGACAATCCTCACTGTCCTGTCATGCTAATTCCATACACACGGTCAAAAGTCTCATTGACCTCCGCCGCCAATGCCTGAGTGGTTTGGTGGCGGGCCCGTGCAATGCAGTCATAGGTGTGCCCGATGAGGGACGGCTCATTGCGCTGCCCGCGGAACGGCTCTGGAGTCATAAACGGCGCATCGGTTTCCACCAGCAATTGCCCCGCCGGGGCCAGCGCGGCCGCCTGGCGTAGTTCCGCATTCCGCTTGAAGGTGACGTTGCCAGCAAAGGACAAAACGTAGCCGCGCTCTAATGCTTCTTCCGCCACCCGCAACGGTGAGGAGAAGCAGTGGAGCATGACGGTCTCAGGCGTGGGGGCATCGGCAAGAATGCGCAGCAAGTCTTGATCCGCCTCGCGGTTATGGATCATGAGCGTCTTGCCGGTGCGCACCGCCAGATCGATATGCCAGCGTAGGGATTCTTCCTGCTGGACCAAGCTCGCGGTGGTCTCCGGTTCGTGGTGGACCCAATAGGCGTCCATGCCGGTCTCCCCCACCGCCACGCACCGCGGATCCGCCACCATCTCCTCCAACGCGGCTTTGGTGGGCGCGTCTAGTTCATTCGCCCGCACCGGGTGGATGGCGCAGGCGGCATACACGTTGGGAAAAGCATGCGCGGTCGCAAGGGCCGCCTCGGACTCGCGGCGGTCATCGCCAACCGTCACCAGGCGGGATACCCCAGCAGCGCGGGCGCGGTTGACCAGCACCTCATCGGTATCTTTATGCGAGAAAAGGTGGGTATGTGCATCGCTGAGGCCGCTGAGCCCTGGGGCCGGAATGGGAGTAGGACGTGGCTTCTTTTTAGACATACCCGCAATTGTAATATTGGCAGCTATGTTGATCAGACCAGCGGACCTGAGCGATGTCCCCGCCATGACCGATACCCTCAACTGGGCCATCGAGCACACCGATGTCATCTTTAACTCCACCCCAGTCACCGTGGCTGAACGCGAAGAACACCTGCGCCACATCCAGGAACTGGACTGTCCCTTCCTCGTTGCCGAAACCGACGAGGGCGAATACTTGGGCTGGGCGCTCTATCACCCCTACCACGATCCCCGCATCTGGCAGGGCTGCTATGAAACCACGATTTACCTTTCCCCCAATGCCCAGGGCCAAGGCGTGGGCACCGCCCTTATGCGCGAGCTGGTAGACCGCGCCCGGGCGGATGACAAGGTACATTCGCTGCTCGCCCTAATCGTGTCCACTAATACGGCATCATTAAAGTTGCATGAAAAGTTCGGGTTTGAAAACGTGGGAACTCTCAAAGAGGTAACCTACAAATTCGATCACTGGCTTAGCCTCACTCACTTAGAACTTCTGGTGTAAAGGACTTTTAATGCATATTCGCCCCGCTGAGCTTGCCGATGCCCTTTCCATTTCCGCCATCTACAACGCCGCCTCCGCCGCTAAACCGGCCAATAACCTCATTACCTGGCAAGAAGAGGTTGCAGACCGCGAGGATTGGCTGAAGGACATGTCCAAGGCGGGCTCGCCTGTGCTTGTCGCCGTAGACGATGATGAAATCATCGGCTGGGCCGCCTACTTTCAATTCGTCACGCCCGCCATCTACTACGGCACCGTCGAAGATTCCGTGTACATCTCCCCCTCAGCCCAGGGCAAGGGCGTGGGCTCTGAGCTTCTCGATGCCCTCATGGACATCGCCGCCGACGATCCCTATATCGAGACCATGATTACCTACATCGTCGATACCAATGCCGGTTCCATCGCGCTGCACAAGAAGTTTGGGTTTAAAGAAACCGGCCGCATGCCCAATATCCACACCAAGCACGGCGTACGCCTAGGCCTGGTTCACCTGCAGCGCGATTTCCAGCACTAGGCAGAACTTTTAGGCATAGCAAAAGCGCGGTGGCCTCCCCTTTTTCATAGGGATTGGCCACCGCGCCTTCGTATCTACGCTGGGGTTACCGAGCTAGTTCATCACCGGCGCCCATTCCGGGCCGGTCTCGCCGAGCTCTGGATCCAGCTTGGAAATAAGCGGCTTCGGCTTTGCCAAGGTCGTACCCGGTGCCACCTGGATGCGCTCCCACTTGGCCTGCTGCTGGGTGTAGTCACCCATAATCACCGGATATTCGTGGTTTTCTGGCGGAAGGCCCGCACCCACGAGCTCAACCGGGATATCGTCCTTAACCTCGCGCACCTCAGGCTGCGCGGCCCATTCGCCGGTGCGGCCCAAGGTCTCGTGCACCTTCTGCGCGGTAAACGGCAGGAACGGGGTGAGCATGACGTTGCAGTCAGACACGACTTGCAGGGCGGTCCACAAAACGGTGGCCAGGCGCTCGCGCTGGGTTTCATCCTTGGCCAGCTTCCACGGCTCTTGGGAGGCAATATATGCATTCGCCTCGCCCACCACGTGCATGATGGAGACGATGGCCTGTTTGAACTTGGATTGCTCCAGCAGGTTACCGGCGGTGGTAAAGGTCTCCTCCGCCAGCTGCAAGATGGCCTCGTCGCGCTCCTCCAGGGCCGCCGGAACCGGAACCTCGCCGAAGTTCTTGTGCGCCATGGACACGGTGCGGTTGACCAGGTTGCCCCAGCCATTGGCCAGCTCATTATTGACGCGGCGCACGAATTCATCCCACGTAAAGTCCGCGTCGTTGTTTTCCGGGCCAGCCACGGCGATGAAGTAACGCAGCGGATCCGGGCCAAACTCCGCCAGGAAGTCCTTAACGTAGATCACCACGCCCTTGGACGAGGAGAACTTGGAGCCGGACATCGTCAAGTATTCCGAGGACACGATTTCCGTGGGCAGGTCCAGCTCGCCGTACTGGTGCAGCTCGCCGCCCTTCGAGCCCTTGCCCGCATAGCCCAACAATTCCGCCGGCCAGATCTGCGAGTGGAAGGTGATATTGTCCTTGCCCTGGAAGTAGTAGTGGCGGGTTTCTGGGTCCTGCCAGAATTCCTTCCACGCCTCCGGCTGGCCGGTGCGGTGCGCCCACTCGATGGAGGCGGACAAGTAGCCCACGACGGCATCGAACCACACGTACAGCTTCTTCGCGTTATTGTCCTGCCAGCCATCCACCGGAATGGGAATGCCCCAGTCGATATCGCGGGTCATGGTGCGCGGGCGCATATCCTCCAGCAGGTTGAGGGAGAACTTCAGCACGTTCGGGCGCCAATCTTCGCGGGTAGAAAGCCACTTTTGCAGCTCGTCCTTAAGCGATGGCAGATCCAGCAGGAAGTGCTCAGTCTCTACGAACTGCGGGGTTTCGCCGTTGATCTTGGATACCGGGTCAATGAGGTCTACCGGATCCAGCTGGTTGCCGCAGTTATCGCACTGGTCACCGCGGGCGCCATCCGCGCCGCAGATGGGGCACGTGCCCTCGATATAGCGGTCCGGCAGCGTGCGGCCGGTGGATGGAGAAATTGCCCCCTTGGTGGTCTCTTTCAGCATGTAGCCGTTCTCATTGAGCCCCTTGAACAGCTCCTGCACCACCGAGTAGTGGTTGCGGGTGGTGGTGCGGGTAAAAAGGTCGTACGACAAGCCGAGGTTGGCCAGATCGTTGACAATCTGGCGGTTATAGCGGTCCGCGAGTTCGCGGACGGATACGCCTTCCTTATCGGCCTGGACCAGCAACGGGGTGCCGTGCTCATCCGTGCCGGAGACCATGAGTACGTTGCGGCCACGCATTCGCTGGAACCGGGCGAATACGTCAGAGGGAACGCCAAAACCAGCCACGTGACCGATGTGGCGCGGGCCATTGGCGTATGGCCAGGCAACATTTACTACTAAAGACTCAGTCATGGAGTCCAGTTTATCGAAGCACCTGCACGAACACACGTTGAGGGCACATTACCTCTACCACCGAAAAGCGCCCGCCTCCCTCCCAAGTATGGGAAAGCGGCGGGCGCTGCTACCGAAGGCGGTAGATGGTCTATCTACTTGCGCTTCATCGGGTTCTTCAAACGCTCGTTGCGGCGCTTCTTGAGCACCTGCGTGCGCTGGTAGTCGCGGTGCAAGCGGCGCTCGCGGGCCATCTTGCGCTGGAACTGCTGCGCCTCGCGGTACTCGAGGTAAATGATGTCCTGGCTCAAGTCCTTGTAAATGGCGAACATCAGGCCAATGACGATGAACAAGAACGGCAGCGCCGCCACGATGGTGACATTCTGCAGGTTGGACAGTGCGTCCTCATTGACCAAGAGCAGGGTCAAACCAACGGCTGCGGTCAGGGCACCCCACAGGGCGGATAGCCACGGCTTCGCGGTTGCGGCACCATTCTGGGTCATCGAACCCATCACCGTGGAAGCGGAGTCTGCGGAGGTAATGAAGAAGGTGGACAGCAAGATGACGGCGACGACGCCGGCAATGAAGCCACCGGGCAGGTTGTGCAGGAGGTTAAACAGCTCTACTTCGGCGGATTCGCCGGTGATGGATTCGCCGTTTTGCTCCATGTGGATTGCGGTGCCACCGAAGATGGCGAACCACAGGGTGGAAACGCCCGCTGGGATGAGCAGGACGCCCAAGCAGAACTCGCGGACGGAACGGCCGCGGGAAATGCGTGCCAAGAACATGCCCACGAATGGGGACCAGGAGACCCACCATGCCCAGTAGAAGATGGTGTAGCTAGACAGCCACTCGCCGGCGGTGCCGTTTTCGGACTCGGCGGTACGGCCGATCATCTCGGTGAAGTAGTTGAAGTAATTACCGATGGATCCTGGAATCTGGTTCAGGATGGTCACGGTTGGGCCCAAGATGAAGACGAAGATAGCCAGCACCGCAGCCAAGACCATGTTGGCATTGGACACGTACTGAATGCCCTTGCCCACACCGGAGAGCGCGGACAGCAAGAAGGCCAAGGTCAGGACCAACACAATACCGATAACCACAGACTGGGTTGGGTTATCGATGATGCCGGAGGCTTCCAGGCCGGCCTGAATCTGCAGCGCGCCAAGCCCCAGGGAGCAGGCGGTGCCGAAGACAGTGGCGAAGATGGACAGGATGTCAATGAACTTGCCCAATCCGCCGTTGGCGCGGCGCTCGCCGATGAGCGGCACGAAGGCCTGGCTCAACAGCTGCTTGCGACCGATGCGGTAGGTCGAGTACGCGATGGCCAAACCAACAATGGCGTAGACAGCCCAGGGGTGCAGCGTCCAGTGGAACATGGCATAGGCCATGGACGAGCCCACGTTTTCCGTTCCTTGGCCAGGCGTACCGTCGCGGTAGTTCGCCAGCGGCTCGGAAGCACCGTAGAACATCAGGCCGATGCCCATACCGGCAGCGAACATCATGGCGATCCACGAAGGCGTGGAAAACTCCGGTTCCTCATTGATGTGGCCCAACCTAATGGAGCCGAACTTAGAGAACGCGATGAAGATAACGAAGGCCACGAAGACAGTGCCGAAGAGCACGTAGGCCCAACCGAACTTATCGACGACCCACGTCAGGGCCGCGGAAGAAAAGTCCGCGAAGTTATCCGGTGCGGCCAGGCCCCAGATAACGATGGCGGCAACGAGCACACCCGCAATCCCCATGATGGTCCAGTCAATCGGGATATTATCGCGGTCTGCGGCGATTTCGATTTCCGGATCATCATACTCTTCGGGGTGGAACCCCTCAGAGTTGAGCATGTCCTGGATCTGGCTCGTCGCCGTTTGCTCGTCCAGTGCCTCTTCTACCGTTTGATAATCCTCAATCGGCTGTTCACTCGAAGCAGCAGAAGTGGTCCCAGCCGGCGCTTCGCCGGGCCCCTTCCCCTCTTCGGGCACACCAGCGCCGTTATTTTCAGTATTAGTCATGCTCTCTAGACTGGTGGCGCGACCCCAATTTTTCAAACCGTTTTGCTATCAAAACCCCAGCTTACATACATTTTTGAGCATTTCCTTAAGACTTCCTACATGCTTATAGGCTGCATATCCCCACGTAGACAGGTTTTAGGCGCCACACGCCCGGGAAAGATAACGATTCGATAACATATATAGAAGCGTGAAACCACCAGTTAGCACGAGTAATTGTGACGTTTTATACGCTACATAGAAATGACCTGAGGACGGCTCAACAAGAGCTCAATTAGCGGGCGCTCAGCGGGCATCCAACGCGGCATCATAAAGCTCCCGATTGGACACCCCAGTCCCCTTGGCAGCCTGCTTGCACGCGTCTTTCAAGCGCATGCCGGCCCCGGCAAGCTCCAAGGCTTGCGGGACCAGGTCTGCGGCGGTCACAGCAGCGCCGGTTCCGCCTTCGATCACCACGGTAATCTCGCCCTTCACGCCCTCGCTTGCCCATTCGGCCAGCTCTGCTAGGCAACCGCGGCGCACCTCCTCGTACGTCTTGGTCAGCTCGCGGCATACCGCGGCGGGGCGATCGGCGCCGAGGACCTGGGCGGCATCGGCAAGCGTATCGGCGATGCGGTGGGGAGATTCAAAAAATACGATGGCGCGCTTTTCATTGCGCAGCGATTCCAGCCACGCCTTTCGCGGGCCGGGCTTGCGCGGCGGGAATGCATCGAAGAGGAAGTGGCCCACGCCCAAGCCAGACAAGGCAAGCGCCGTGGGCACCGCCGAAGGACCCGGAAAACACGTCACGGGGATATCGCGCTCGGCGGCCGCGGCCACCAGTGACAGACCGGGATCGGAGATGATTGGCATGCCGGCATCGGTGACCACGAGGACGGTGCCGTGCTGGGCGGCATCGATAAGCTGCTGCGCACGCGCCTGCTCATTGTGGTCGAAGTTGGACACCACAGAGCCGGAAATTTCGATGCCCAGGGCCTGCGCCAGGTTGCGCACGCGGCGGGTATCTTCGGCGGCGATGACATCCGCATGCGCCAATGCCTGCATCAGGCGCGCAGAGGCATCAGCGACTTTCCCCAAGGGCGTGGCGGCGAGGATAACGCCGCGCGGAAGTGGTTCCAGACCTAAAGCTGACATGCCTCTAGCATTCCACATTCTCCTATGCGCCCGCGCGAAGGCTCGTGGCCTAAACTCTTCTTCGTGACTATTGCTACCGCTGCCCCCGCTAGCTCACCGCGCACCCCGCATAACCGCGTGATCCCGCCGGCACCGCGTACCTATACGTGGGGCAAGGCCGATTGGATTAGCACCGGCATCATCGCCGTTCTCGCGCTGATTACCCGGTTTGTGGGGCTTACCGCGCCGGTATCCCAAGGCACGCCCGTCTTCGATGAAAAGCACTATGTCCCCCAAGCCTGGGACATGGTCAAAAGCTGGGATAACTTATTCATCGGCGGCATCGAGACCAACCCAGGCTTTGGGCTCGTGGTTCACCCGCCGCTGGGCAAACAGATCATTGCCATTTCAGAATGGGTCTTTGGTTATACCCCGCTGGGCTGGCGCTTGATGACGGCTCTCTTCGGCGTCGCCACCGTCCTGATGACCATGGCTCTGGCTCGCCGGCTGTCCTTTTCCTGGCAGGTGGCCACCTTTGCCGGCATTTTGGCCGTCTGCGATGGCGTCCTCTTGGTCTCCGCGAAGTTTGGCATGCTGGATATCTTCCAGGTCTTTTTCATCGTCGCCGCAGCCTGGGCACTGGCCCGCGATCATCAACAAATGCGCGAGCGTCTGCACAACGCCCTGCTGAGCGACGGGATGGGCACCTCCCCCTTCGGGCCGCGTTTTGGCTTCCGGTGGTGGCGCTTTACCGCCGGCGTCTTCTTAGGACTGTCGCTCGCCGTGAAGTGGTCCGGGCTGTACTACATCATGTTCTTCGGCCTGCTCTGTGTCTTTAGTGACCTCGCATTGCGCCGCAAGTACGGCGTTCGCCGCTATATTGTGGGCACGCTCATTCGCGATACTCCCGCGGCACTAGCCTCCCTAGTTGCCGTCCCAGTAATGATTTATGTGTGGAGCTGGCGCGCATGGTTCGCCTCAGAAACCGCGGTCTACCGGCACGCCAAGGTGGATGGGACCATCGGGGAAGACTCCTGGCTCATGCACTTACCAGAATCTGTGGCCGGCTGGTTTTATTACCACTTATCCGTATTGGATTTTCACGCCAGCTTGACCTCTTCCGGTGGCCACCACCACCCGTGGGATTCCAAGCCGTGGGCATGGCTGGCCGGGGCCCGGCCCATTCTGTACTACTCCAGCACGGACCTGGAATGCAGCGGCGGTGGCGAATGCCGCAAGATGCTCTACCTCTTTGGCACCCCGGCGATCTGGTGGCTGGTGGTCCCCGCGGTACTTTGGGGGATGTGGTCGCTTATCATCCGCCGCAACCGCGCCTTCCTCATTCCCCTCGTGGGCTTCGCGGCCGGATTCCTGCCGTGGCTCGCGGCCTTTGACCGGCAGATGTACTTCTTTTATGCCACCGCGTTTATCCCCTTTGTCATCGTGCTGCTTGCCCTCATACTGGGCCAAATGGTCGGGCGCGGTAAGCCCATCAAGTGGCAGTGGATAACGCGCATCGCTGGCGGGCCGATGCGGCGGGGAACATTTGCCGCCGCCTGCTACCTCGCGCTGGTGGTCGCGATGTTCTTCTACTTCGCGCCCATCTTGTACGGCTTCATCATCCCGGAATCGTGGTACCAATCCATGATGTGGTTGCCCAGCTGGAAATAGCTCGCAGAACCTCGTTCGCCTTAGTGCGGCTGCGCGTTCAGGGATTTCCACCACGCGCGCACCAGGTAGCCCTTCTCGGCCGCCCACGCCCAGCCCAGGCTCATGGTCGATAGCGCGGTAGCGATGAGCAAATAGACCTGCTCCATGGTGACGGTACCCAGCGCAATATCGCGCACGCCAAAGCCAAAAAGAAACGCAAACATCGTGGCGGATACCGGGAACAGCCCGGTCACAGAGGCTGGGCGCCACGCGCTCCACAGCAGTCCGCACGCCATGCCAAAGCGCACGGCCGCGCCCTCCATCAGCAGGTTGGCGCGCTCCGGGTCGGCTGCCGGATCCAGCACCGAGCCCTCTGCGCCCATGGGCACTAGGCCGGAGGCGCGTACCACCTGCACGATGGCCCACACCGCAAAGACAAGCCCCATGGCCACCAAGGCGATGCGCGCCACCGTGAGGTTGGCCTGCCTGGCGCTCGAGGCCCGCTTCCACTCCGGTTCTACACCTGCGAGGATCACCTCTGACAGATCGGTCGGTGGCGCCATGCCGGAGTCCGCCGGTTCCACGAAGCTTAAGGAGCGCGATAGCGCCGCTGCCTTATCGCGAAAGGCCCGGCACTCCGCGCAGTGTTCTAGGTGGGCGTCGATGACATCGGCGGAAAGCTCCGCGTCTTCCCCATCCAGTTGGGCGGAAATCGCCGCTTGTACTTGGCTATGCGTCAACATTGCTTAACGCCCTATCCAAGCTCGCCCGGCCAGAACCAAAAATGACGATCATCAGCAGGGACATGCACAGCACCAAGGGGTACTCGATGCCGCCGTCGCCAGCAAAAAGGCCATTGCCCCAGTGCACGAAGTACAGCGCGCCCACCATATCCACGGCCAGCGCCGCCGCGGCAAAAGTGGTCAACAAACCGATGACGAGGAAGGCGCCACCTACCATTTCCCCGATTGCGGCGGCATAACCGGCAATCTGTGGCTGCGGGATGCCGAGGGCGGAAAACTGCCCTACCGTCTCATCCATTCCGTCCATGAACATCTTGTCCACGCCGTGCGCGATAAAAATGAGTCCGAGAACCAACCGAAAAAGCAGCAATGCGGCATCGCGAACGGCAGGTCTATTCATGGTCAATAGACTACATCGAATGCCTACCCCAACGCGAAGACGCCACCGCTCCACCCGCTGAGCTCGCAATTTCACCATCTAGCGAGGTACGCGCTGCGCCTCATCCGCAATCGCTGCTTCAATGGGAAAGACAAGGAAAATAGGCACTACATACCAACAGGAGAACCTCCCATGGACACTGAAACCACTACCGAAGAACGCACCCCGCTGGCCTATGACGCGCACGGGGTAGCCCGCACGCCGTGGGCCGTGACGTCGTCGCTGCTAACGGATTATTACGACACCGAATGGGGCCTTCCCATTAGGGACGAGGACGGGCTATTTGAGCGCTTGAGCTTGGAGTCCTTCCAGTCTGGGCTGTCCTGGGCCGTGGTATTAAAAAAGCGCCCCGCCTTCCGCGAGGCCTTTTGCCACTTTGATCCGGACAAGGTTGCGGAATTCGGCGAGGCCGAGGTGGAGCACTTGCTTGCCGATGCCTCCATTATCCGCAACGAGACCAAGATCCGCGCCACCATCAATAACGCGAAGGCCACCATTAAACTGCGCGAAAACGGCGGCCTAGCGGATTTCATTTGGAGCTTTCAGCCTGCAGAAAATACCTACCCCGAGGTTATGGAGGATATCCCGAAGAAGAGCCCCGAGTCGCAGGCCATGTCGCGTGAATTGAAGAAGGCCGGTTTTAAGTTCGTAGGGCCGGTGACCTGCTTTGCCCTCATGGAGGCCATCGGCATGGTCGATACCCACCTCTTGGGCTCCCACCGCCGGGCTACCTCCGGCGTATGGCCGGAAGAAACCGAAAAACTCCCCGGAAGCGAGGGAGAAGCTGTCTAATTAACCCGCGCGGCGAGCGGCCAGGTCATCGCGGC
The DNA here is from genome assembly GCF_046717465.1 of Corynebacterium limaceinasi. Taxonomy (NCBI): domain Bacteria; kingdom Bacillati; phylum Actinomycetota; class Actinomycetes; order Mycobacteriales; family Corynebacteriaceae; genus Corynebacterium; species Corynebacterium limaceinasi. Next base: position 862,166 of record NZ_CP177100.1, on the reverse strand, counting down.
GCCCTACCCCATCGGGCCCGGCGTGCGGGCCATCAAAGTCACCGTCTTCATCATCGCTGTAGCTTAAGGGAAGGTGCTCAAAGTCGGGGCTTTCATCGTCGATTTCGACGACGACCGCACCCGGCCGGCGCAGGTTGCGGGGGATCTTTAGCGCCTCATCATCGGTATTGTGAACGCCCAACCGCGCCCGGCGCAGGTGCTTTACCCGGCGGCGCAACAGTGCTTGTTCTTGGCGGACTTGCGCGCGCAGCGCCACCAAATAGGTGCCGGTCAGGACACCGACGATGCCTGCCAGCCACCAGGTCCATCCACCGGCCACAATCCCCAAGGCCACGGTGAGGACCACGGCGATGGCTAGGCCAATGAGCGTGCGCTGGCGGCGCTGGTAGCGCGTAGCGGACTTCTCCTTATCCGCCACTGGGTCCCATCCACCGCGGCCAAGGCGGCGCTGAGCAAAAGCTACCTCGTCCTCAGAAAGGTCTGTATTCAGCGCCGCGTCCTCGGAGCCCTGGGCACCGTACTCATCGGCTCCGGCCGATTCCTCGGCTGCACCGTCGTTGTCTGCCTCTTCCGAATCGGTCTCTGCGGTGTCCGTTTCTTCGGCATCGATAACTGGGGCGGGATCGACCGCACCTGGGTACATCAGGTCTACCGGGGAAGTATAGGTCTCGTCGTAGTCGTACGCGTCCTCGGCAATGTCTTCGGTCGCCGGCGCGGTGAAGGACTCGGTGGAATCGGCAGCCACATTCCTGCGGCGGCGCTTGCGCTTTGCACCACCTTCTTCGCCAACGCGCTCATCATCTTCGAGCAAGACATCATCGGCATCGTCTGCGTCCGCATCCGCATCATCGGAAGCGGTGGCCGTGCGCGCGCCATCGGCGTCAGCGGTGGAACCATTTGATTCAGCGGCAGCGGCCGGAGCCGCGGATTCCTCAATGACTTCACCCTCGATGGTCTCTGCCTGCCCCTCTGCCTGGGTGACCTGCTCGTCGCGCGCGTCAGCCTCGTCCTCGTCGGCGGAGCGGTATGCACGGCCACCTACGCCAAAGGGTTGCGCTCGGGCGCGGCGGGCCGCGCCAGCAATGGTCCGCGACTGCGCTCGGGAAGCGCGGTCCTCTGCTTCGTCATCGATCAGCACGTCATCGACGTCTGCCTCGCTGTCCGGGTCCTCAGCGGCAGCGGATACAACCTCGTAGTCGTGGTCTTCATCCGAGCCGCTGCGGTGGACATCATCGGCCCGCAAGCGCGGGCGGCGGCGGCCGGCGACATTGCCGGAATCGCCGGAAAAGAGCACGCGGGTATCCTCAAAGGCCTCGCCGGTATGGCTCATCGGGCGATTGCTCCTGCCCAATAGCCACGGCGCGAGCACGAAGAGCCACACCACGATGATTGCAATAACTGGCACAGCTGTGGACACGACTTAAGGACCTTCCCTTGGGGTGCAGATGATTACTCCACTCTAATCACCAAAACCGCACTTTAGGGGCCACAGAAGCTGTAAATTACAATGTTGTTACTTATGTGAAAATTGAGAAAGCATTACTTGGATTTAGGGATGATTTTCACACCAAACGCCTAGCTTGGTGCAGCCGCTCAACCGCCGTGGATGAGAAGTCTTCCTTGACTAAGGCCACGAAATGGTGATCCCGCCAGGCGCCATCTATATGCAGGTTGCGGCGCAAATACCCCTCGGAGCGAAAGCCGTTGGCACCTAGCACGCGCCCGGAGGCGGGGTTTTGTTCCAGGTAAGTGGCGGTCACTCGGTGCAGGCCTACCCGCCCAAAGGCGTGATCCACGCCCAGGGCGGTGGCCGCGGTGGCAACGCCAGCGCCCTGCACAGCGGAATAAACCCAATAGCCGATCCAACAATCTCGAATACTGCCGTGTTGAATATTGCCGAGCGTTACCTGGCCGGCAAACTTTCCCTCGAGCTCGATAGCCAGGGGGATCACCTGCGCATCGCGCGCGGAGTTGCGCAGAAAAATGAGGTAATTCCACCAGGCCTGCGAGCTGTGGGCCTCTGCCCAAGTGGTCGCTTGGGTCGGCTCCACCGGCCGGAGCAAAGCTTCGTCCTCAATGCGCTGGCGCCGCCACTCGGGACCATCCGAGCGCAGCAAGGGGCGCAGCCGCAACCGCCCACCAGACGGCAGCGCCCCCGAGGGAGGAAGCTGCACCGTCGGCGTCGCCTCCGGCCAACCGGGGTGCAGATCATCGGTCGGCCCGGTGACTGGATGGCGCAGCTTGGCTGCGGCGGTACCGAAGGGGTCAAGCATTAGCTGCGCTGGGTGAGGAATAAGACGTCAACAACATCGCCCGGGCGGATCTCGGTGACTTCCTCTGGCACTCGAATCATTGCATTGGCCTCAGAGAGTCCTGCCAGAAGGTGGGCTGGCGCGCCGGTCGCACCTCCAAGACCCTCGACCAGGTAATCGGCGGTTTCGGCATCGCGCATCAAGCGGGCACGGATGAAACCACGGCGCCCTGGGCGGGAATCAATGTGGTTCAGTGCGCGGGCCCGGACCACCCGGCGGTGGGCATTGCGCTTGCCCAGGGCCAGGCGAATCAAGGGGCGAATGTAAATTTCGAAAATAACCAGCGACGATACCGGGTTCGAGGGAAGGAGGAACGTAGGGATGCGCTCATCTCCTACCAGCCCAAAGCCTTGCACGGATCCTGGGTGCATGGCCACGCGGGAAGTATCGATATCGCCGATTTCTGCCAGGATCTCCCGGATCTGTTCGGCACCGACACCACCAACGGCACCGGTGATGACGAGCGCCTCGCTGCGCGTGATGTGGGTTTCTAGCACTTCCCGGATGCGGCGGGGTTCGCCTTCGGCAATGCCCACGCGGACCACGTCCGCCCCCGCTTCTTTTGCGGCGGCGGCCAAGGAGTAGGAGTTCACGTCAAAGACTTGGCCCAGGCCCGGTTCCTTGTCCACATCGACGAGCTCGCGACCGAAGGACACGATGGTCACGCGGGGCTGCGGATAAACCAGCACCTTGGAGCGCCCCACGGCGGCCAGCAGGCCAATCTGCGCCGGGCCAAGGACGGTGCCAGAGGATACGGCGACATCGCCGGGCTGGATATCGTCGCCCACGCGGCGGACGAAATCGCCCGAGCGCACCGTCCGGTGCGCCGTGATGCGCTTGCGGCCGCGGTCGGTCCACTCGAGGGGCAGGACGGCATCGGCAAGCGTGGGCAAGGGCGCGCCCGTATAGACCCGCACGGCCTGCTTGGGCTGCAGGCGCAGCGGCTGCTTCGAACCGGCCGGAACCTCACCGACGACGGGCAAGGAACGCTCGACCTCGGGTTGGGCGGGCTGCGCGGCGGCGTCCTCGGCCTGCTCGGCAGACCCCTCCCCTTCGCTGCTTTCCTGGTCCTGATTCTTCGGGCGGCGCACCTTCAGCCCTCGCTCGCCGCCGATATCAACCGCGCGAACTGCGTACCCATCGATGGCTGCCTGGGGAAAGCCCGGTAGAGGCTGATAGGCCTGCACCTGCTCGGCGCACATTAACCCCAGCGCATTAGAAATGCTCATCCGCACCGGCTCCGGGGTCGTCGCCGCATCAGTAACCAGCGCCAACTGGTCATCAACTGAACGCATACGGTCTCTGCCCGCCCTTTCTTCTTGCCCTTTTACCTTGCTGCCCTCAACGCACGTGCGCACGGCAAGATAGTTAGTTCAGGCCTTGCTCCGCCTCGAAATCGGACATAATTTGTTTAATAGCTTTATACAGCGCTGGGCCGTATTTTTCATCGCGCAGACCAAAGTCCACGTTGGCCGGGATATAGCCACCGGGGTTACCCAAATCGTGGCGCTTGCCCTCGTGGACCACCACGTGGACGGGCTCGCCTTCCTCAATGAGCAGCTCGATGGCATCGGTCAGCTGCAATTCGCCACCCTTGCCCGGTTCGATCCGGCGCAGCGCATCAAAGATCTTCCGGTCCAACAGGTAGCGCCCGGTAGCCACCAGGTTGGACGGCGCGTCCTCCGGGTCCGGCTTTTCTACCATGCCGATAACCTTTTTCACGCCCGGCACGTCAGTATCTTCTACGTCGAATACGCCGTAGTTAAACGTCTGCTCCTGCGGCACCGCAAAGGCACACAGCACGCTACCGCCGAGCTCGGCGCGAACGCGCGCCATATCCGCCATGACGGTGGCCGGCAACACGATGTCATCCGGCAGCATGACGGCAAAGGAGTCCTCGTCATCTGCCAAGACTTCTTCCGCCAGCCCCACGGCGTGGCCCAAGCCCAAGGGCTTTTCTTGCTCCACCGCGATGGGCTCAATGAGCTGGTGGGCGCGGTTGACCTTAGCTACCTGCTCATCCTTGCCGCGGGAATCTAGGGTTTCTACCAGATCCGGAAATTCCGCAAAATGGCGCATTACTTCTTGTTTTTCGGGTGCGGTAATGACCGCAAGCCTGCGCGCGCCCACAGAGGCTGCCTCCTCAGCAATCAATTCGATGCCGGGAGTATCCACAACGGGCAGCAATTCTTTGGGGACGGTTTTCGTGGCGGGCAGAAAGCGGGTGCCCATGCCAGCCGCTGGAACTACAACCGTGGTGATTCCGGTGGCGGAATCTTCGCGTTCATTAGCCATGAATCTTAGGGTACAACGGCGCACTATTTTCCTGTGTAGCGCTACGCCACGGACGCTATTATTTATTTATGCCTTCTTCCAGCGATATCAAAGAGCAACTGCGCACCCGCCTGCTTCGCGCGCGCCGCGGCCTCACCGCCGAGAAGCGCACGGAATGGTCCGCTGCCCTGCGCGAGCAGCTAGAACCTGAGCTTGCCGGCATTTCGAGCGTTGCCGCCTATTGGCCGTTGGGCACGGAGCCTGGCGGGGCGGACTTCATCCCCTGGCTTTCCCGCCGCGTCGACCGCGTATTATTGCCTATCACCTGCGACAACGGCGTTTTAAACTGGGCAGAATACAAGGGCGCGCACAGCATGCAGCCTGGCCAGCTGGGCATTTCCGAACCCGCCGGCCCGCGCTTTGATAGCCGCGTGCTGTGCGGTTGCGATCTGATTTTGGCTCCCGCCATGGCCATCGATGCCGCCGGAAACCGCTTGGGTAAGGGCGGCGGATACTACGACCGCGCGCTTTCCCTGGTGCCGCGCAACCACCCCGCGGTACTCGCCATGGTCTATCCCACTGAATTCCTCGACTCCATTCCAGCCGCGGCCCACGATCGCCGCGTTGAGGCCGTGGTTACCGCCGCAGGAATCCACCGCTTTCCTTCTTAAATGGGGAACCACACAGGCGGTAGCGCAGTCTAATTGTGCATGGCTTATTCCCCGTCCCCGCGAATCTCACAGTTCTTCCGCACCCTGCGCACCCCTGGCCACCGCCGCGGCGTGCTCGTGCGCCGCGCCATCGCGTTGGCACTGCTAATCGCCGCGCTGGCCTCCGCAGTCTCTCGCGCGAAGGAACTGCCGCAGGTACTGGTCTTTAGCCGCGATTTACCCGCCGGCGCGGAGCTTTCCGCCGCCGATGTCTCGCTCGAGCGCCTGCCTTCTTCCTCCATTCCTAGCAGCGCGCTTGCCGATGCCCCCTCCGATCTCGCCGGCCGCATCATCACCGCCGCCGCGGGCAAGGGCGAGGTCGTCACCAGCCAGCGGCTCCTCGGCCAAGAATTGGTGTCTAGCCTCGTCGCGAACTCGGGATCTGCCGATTCTAAGGGAGGCGGCTCCGGCCGCATGATCCCAGTCAAACTTGCCGATCCAGACATCATCCCCCACCTGCACCACGGCGATACCGTCGATATCGTCACGGCAAGCGATGCCACCAATTCAGAACCCGTTACCGCCCGCGTCATTGCCTCCGGCGCCCGGGTCGTATCCACCACTACCGCAGAGGGCGAGATTTCTTCTGCCACCGTCTTGCTCGCACTGCCTAATGAACACGCCAATGACGTGGCCGCCGCCTCTTTAAACCAACCGCTGACCGTGGTTATCGTCGGCGATCGCGCTCAACCCCATGCCGTTAATGAGGCAGATTCTGCTACTTAACGACCGCCTGAACCTTTTGCGTACTGGTGGTATTTATTCCTGCGCCGATTCCGCGATTTCAACAGCTTGGCCGATGTAATTAGCTGGATTTGTCAGGGACTCAAGGTCCAGCTTTTCCGTAAGGCCCGCGAGCTTCGGGTGGGCTGCGCAAAACTCTTCCAGGCAGGTGCCGTTCTCTCTATTGTCTCGGGCGAATTCCTGAAGAACATCGTGTGCGGCGCTGTGACCAATATGCGGTGCCAGCTCCATCATGATTCCCTCAGTCATCAACGAAACACCCGCGCTTTTTACGTTGTCCTCTAATGCCTGGGCATCAAAACGCAAACGAGGAAAGAGCTGGTCCAGCTTTTCCAACGCTCCATCGACGGCAACAAAGATTTGTGGAATCAGGTTGCGGTGGATCTCGGATTGGCGGTGGTCGCGTTCAAAGGTGGCCGGTGCTTGCGTCAGCATGTTTGCCGCCATGCCACAAGCCATGCTGGCTCCCACGGAAATTTTCATTGTGGCAAAGGGATTGAGTTTTTGCGGCATGGTAGACGATCCAGAGGTATGCGCATCCATGTCCTCGCGGGCCTCGACCAGATCGGATTGCTGCATAGCAAAGAGATCCTCTGCAATCTTGGCCAAACTTTGCCCCAAGGTAGCCACGGTCGACGCAAGCTCTGTCATCGTATCCGAGCTCGCATGCCAGGAAACCGGTTGATAAACCAGTTCCAATTCTTTGGCAAGGCGCCGACTTAACTCAGGTCCTTGTTCTCCAAAGGACGCCAGCGTGCCTACAGCACCGGTAAATTGAATCTGTTCCGTGCGCTCTCGCATCGCTTCCAAGCGTTCCCGGCTCCGGCGCAGCTCCGCGTTCCACCGCGCAAAGCGTGTACCCAGTGTCGTCGGCAGTGCATACTGTCCATTGGTACGCGCGACCATTAACGTTCGGGCGTGCTCGTGAGCGAGGTTGGCGGTAGCAGCGATAACGGCGTTCAGGCGTTCCAGTATCAGGTCGGTAGCTGCTTTGATCTGCAGGGCCCGCGCGGTATCCAAAATATCTTGAGTGGTCGCCCCGAAATGGACCCAACCACGCTGGTCTTCCGGAATCGCGTCCCGCAATGCATCGAGGACAGCAACCGAAGGATTGCCAACCCCGCCGCTTTGGGCCTTTTCTATCAGCTCATCACTGGCGACTGCATTATCTGAGATCGCCTCGGCAGCCTCCTGCGGGATAATTCCCATGTGTCCCTGCGTCCGCGCCATTGCCGCTTCAACAGCGAAAATTTTCCGGATAAGTTGTGCTTCTTCCCAGTGGGCTTCCATGTCCGCTGTGACATGGCCCTTCTTCTGAAAAGACGAGTTCAGTGCGCCGATTCCCATGATAAATTCCTTCTTCTTAGAGGTTTAGGTTGTAATCCCAGAACGTGCTTAGAGCAAGACCAGGCTGGATACGATCATCACGACGAAGCCAACTCCCATTGGAAGCAGCGTGCGGCGAATAAGCTCGGTGGTAGAAATTCCCACGCCACCAGCAACGGAAATGATTACTCCGGAGACCGGAGACACCGCGCGAAACAAGCCGCTGGCAAATTCCATTGGGGTAATCACTGCCGCTGCCGAAGCGCCGAGTCCGCGGCTGACATCTGGCACCAAGCTGGCAAAGGAAGAAAATGCGCCGACACCGGAACCGGTCAGGAACGTCACCAAACCCACAATCAAGGTGAATAGGAGGGTGATGACGATTGCGCCTGCACCGAGTTGCTGTCCTCCATCGATCAGCATGGAAATGGCGCCTGTGGCCGTTAAACCGGTGGCAAAGATTTGTGCCGCGATAATCAATGCGACGATGCCACCGAACATCTTTCCCATGCCCGTAAAAAAGGATGTGGCTTGTTCGGTCGCGGTGGAAAAAGAACGGTGGCGAATGATTTCGCACAGCAAGGCTATGAGCCAGACGATTACGAATGCTCCAACCGTGGTTAGCTCGATGCTGTCATTAACCAAGGGGCTAAAGATCACCAACAAGATAATGGGCAGTGCGAGAAATACCCCGTACCACTTCGGGCCAGCCTCACCAGAACCATCGCCCATGGTGTCGGTTTCCTTGTACTCTTCCAACTCCCGCTTATCGTAATGCTGCTGCACGAAGTAGTGAGTTATCGCAATTGCAATGGCAGTGGGAATGGCCACGATCAGCTGATACTGGACGAAGTAGACGACTGGGGATAAATCAATGGTTCGCGCCGACAGCACCGAAGTTCCCGATGCCGGCCCCATTGGCAACGCGGAGGCTGACACGATGACCGCGCCTGCTGCGGCGGGGCTAACCCCTACTGCCTTCAACACTGGCAGCAATAGCACTAGAAGCAAAATAGCGAGCCCGGCAGCGCTGGGGATAAACATAAAAAGCACCACGCCGAGGAAATACGTGAGAATTAGCGTGATGTAGGGGTGCTTGAACTTTGCGATTGGAGCGGCTAGCACCTCAACCAGTGCCTGCGAGGCGCCGATCTTATTCATATATGCTGAGAAGCCACCGGCCGCCATAATAATGAGGCCGACGCCTGTTAATTGGCTACCAGCAACTTGTTCGAATATGCCGATGATGTCCAACCACCGGGAGCCGGTGGAGTCTTCCTCATCTAAAACTCCGTCGCCAGCTTTGGCCGCAGTGGAAACTGCAATGAGAATAAACCCGGCAAGCAATAAAATAATGACTGGCTTATGACCTTTAACAAGGAAGTAGCCTGCACCAATGGTAACTGCCAAGGCAAATAGAGCGAGTGCGATATTCATGCTGGGATCCCTTCTGCCCACGCATTAGAATACTGTTATTTTTACAAACAATATTTTTACATTCTACTTTCACACTAACACTGAATACCTATATCGCAACCGGTGTGCATTAGTTAACAAGGCAACATTAGTGCCGCCTCCGCCCCTCCGAGTTGTCAATACTTTTAGCTTGAACTAAACTCCCTGCTTGCTCATGGTTCACACCCATCCTTACCTACCCCCAGAAAGGTTCGTCTTCTCCCATGCTTAAGGGCTTTAAAGACTTCATTATGCGCGGCAACGTGGTCGAACTTGCCACCGCAGTCATCATCGGTTCCGCATTCACGGCGATCGTCACTTCCGTGACGGATTCCATCATCCAGCCGATCATTAACTCCCTCGGCTCCGCCGAGGTCGATGGCTTGGGCTTCCAAATCACCGATAATAAGTCCACCCTCGTAGACTTTGGCGCCGTCATTACCGCCGCGATTAACTTCCTGATCATCGCCGCAGTGGTCTACTTCCTCATTGTCATGCCGCTGAACAAGCTCACTGAAGCTGCTAAGCGCCGCCAGGGTGTGGACCCAGAGGCCCCGGCACCAACCTCGGAAGAACTCTTGGCAGAAATCCGCGATCTTCTGCAGGCGCAGAACGCTGATGCTGTCACCACCGCAGATAAGGCGCTTAGGGATGCTACTGCAGCCGAGAACACCGATAACTCCACTGCTTCTGAGGGCAAGCACAGCCGCCACGACGACTAATCCTTGCTAAAGACACAGCTGAGCCCGTGCCCACCTTCGCAATGAGGGAGGACACGGGCTTTTGTTAAGACTGCATTAGCATTTCCAAGCTCGCGAATAGGATGCGCGGGCTACCCGCCGTGGTGCGGCGGCTGGTTCTCGCGGTAAAACTCTTCGCCGCGCTCGGCTGCTTGAGCTCCGTCGCCTTCTGCCGCGGCATCATCGAGAGTGACGATGCGCTGTGCATCGGCACCTTCTCCACTAGCTAATTCCTGCTCTACCGGGCGATCCGCGCTGCGGTCATATTCCGGCGCATCTGACTGCCTGAATACACGCCTGCGCTGGCGGCGTGGTTGAGAGGTCATGGCAGTATCTCCCCCCCTTTCCTTCGCGTTATTGCACGCTGGATTCTTGCAATTGATCCACAAGGTGGTGGACCAGCGGGGTCAACGTGGCCATGCCGTCGCGCACGGCAGCGCGCGATGGTGCGAGGTTGACCACGACGGTGGAACCAGAAACGCCCGAAATGCCGCGGGATGCACACGCATCGACCGCGCCGCAAGCCTGACCAGAAGAGCGCAAGGCCTGGGCCACGCCCGGCACCATCTTGTCGATGACCCCAGTAGTAGCTTCCGGGGTCTTATCGCGCGGGCCTACTCCGGTTCCTCCGACGGTGAGCACGAGATCCACACCGCCGACGACGCCAGTTTCGATGGCTTGCCGGATCTTGGATTTCTTCGAACGCACGACCACCGAACCATCGATGCGGAAATTCGCCTCTGCCAAAAGCTCAGTAACCAGTTTGGCGGTGCTATCTGAATTTTCGCCGGGGTGATCCGTGACGATCACGACGAGCGCGCGGCGCGGCGCCGCCACCCGGTCCTCCTTCTCGCTGGCCAAGAGGTAGGCGTCATCCGGCTCCGCCACATCCCGCAAAGCGTCTGTGGAAGCCGAATTCTCCAACCTAGTGGAGTCGGTCAAGTCTTGCTGGGAGTCTGCCATTTTTCTCCTTCAAAGAAACGTCGGGGCGCAATGCGGACACGGCGCGGGCTGCGTTTTAATCTACTCGCCCGTCAGGGTTACCTCTACCTGACGAGTATCATCCGAATTTCCATCGGATACTTCCAAGGTGACGGTCGCACCGAAGTCTTGGGAACGCGCGGCAGCGATAAGCGCATCGGCGTTTTCAATCAGCCGGTCATTGACGCGGGTGACGATATCTCCCTGCTTCAAACCTGCTTGTTCCGCCGGGCTCCCCGGCTCGACCTTGGCAATGCGCGCGCCATTTCCGTCATCGCGCGCCAAGACCTTAACCCCCAAGGTGGGGTGAGTTACCTGTCCTTTATTGATGAGCTCATCCGCCATCCGCTTAGCAAAGTTGGAAGGGATGGCAAACCCGAGGCCGATAGAGCCGCCCTCGCCCGTGGCTTTATCAGACAACGAGGCAATCATCGAGTTCATACCAACGATATTGCCGTCCATATCCACCAAAGGACCGCCGGAATTGCCGGGGTTAACGGCGGCGTCAGTCTGGATGGCATCGATAAGCGAAGACTCGCCACCCTCCTGGGACGCACGCACCGGACGGTTCTTTGCGGATACGATGCCAGAAGTCACCGTGGCATTGAGTCCAAGCGGCGAACCGACGGCGACTACCTCTTGGCCAACCGCTACCGCATCCGAGTCGCCGAATTGGAGGTGCGGCAGGTCTTGCACGTCCTTGATCTTGATGACGGCGACATCCGTATTGGCATCGGAAGCCACGAGATCGGCTTCGTGCTTGCTACCATCGTTCAAGGTCACCTGCATGATGCCACCCTGTTCCGCACCGGCGATGACGTGGTGGTTGGTCAACACGTAACCATCGGGAGAAATGATCGAGCCAGAGCCTTCCGCAGCCGAGGTCCGAGTAGCGGTCTGAATGGATACCACGGCCGGCAAAACCTTGGAGGAAACCGCTTCCACCGAACCTTCCTCTGGTTCCTTACCCATGCTATTGGCGGCCGGTTGGCTGTGAAGAGCCTCGTTAACCACGGACGTACCGCTGCTGGACTGGTTCTTACCCACGACCACACCGGTAATGGAGCCTGCTGCAATTGCCGCTACCGCTGCGATTGCGGTCGCGGCGCCAAGTCCGATCTTCTTTTTCTCCTTAGGCTGCGGCGGCAAAGGCGTTACCCCAGGCACGGGCGGCTGGCCGGGTTGGTTGTTCACAGGCCCTTGCTGGGAATCATCGCCCTGCTGACTAGAGAAGCTGGATGTTTCATCCTGCCCCCGGGTAGCACTCGGCTGAGCGCCACCAAAGAGGCGATTGCTGGGCGGGGTGTGCTGCCCGTATGCGGAAGCTTGTGCATCCTGCTCGTTGATGCGCGGCTGGTTCCAGCCCTGGGAATAGGTTCCGTTGGAATATGCGGATCCAGAATTCTGCTGCCCACCGCGCGGCTGGTTATACGGCGCCTGCCCATTGTTCATGCCGTAGGGTTCCTGCGGGACACCGTGCGACTGACCATTATTGCCGCGGTTGTCATCATTCCTCATGTTCATAGGAACACTATGCCTCGCTTCGCTTAGTCACAACTTAAACTACTCTGCCAACGTACTAGAAGTTCCTGTGAAGTTACTGTAGACAATAAGCTGCCCAAACTCGCCGCACACATCACCCCCTTCACGCTCGTACACGCCTTCACAATCGCCGCACTACGCACCTTTCATGCTGGGGCGCGAACCGCCACGAGCACAATCGCAGAGAAAAACTGATCCACCATCGGGTTAGTGCGCTTTTATATTAATTTTAGGATTAGCCTGGCCTTAACTTGAAGTGGATTTCCTTGGTCTTTAAGACCCGAAGAGTAGACAGCACTGGCACAGCCCAAGTCTCCCCCATCGCTTGGCGCCGCCCAGGCCGGAAGGCGCTTTTTAATATCCCTTTCCCGGGCCTAAAACATCACAACCCCCTCGCAGTCGCTAATAAGCAACCGGGAGGGGGTGGGATTGAAAGCAGGCTTAGAACTGCTCTACGTCAACCAGGCCGAGCTTAGCGGCCTTGACCAGACGGCGCGGGATGCGCACGGTCTGACCATCGATGGTGACTTCCTGGAGGGCGACGTTGTCAGCCTTCCACTGGGAACGACGTGCGTGGGTGTTCGCACGGGACTTCTTAAACTTAGGAGTTGCCATTTTCTCTTCTTCTCCTTACGCGTTCTTCTTCTTGCGGCGAGCCATGGCACCGAAGCGCTGGTTGAAGCGCTCGACACGGCCAGCGGTATCCATAACGCGCTGTGCACCAGTCCAGAACGGGTGGGACTCAGCAGTAACGTCAACGACGATGAGCGGGTACTCGTTGCCGTCTTCCCACTCAACGGTGCGAGAAGAGGTAGCGGTGGACTTGGTCAAAAAGGAGTGACCGGTACCAGCATCGCGGAAGACCACTGGGTGATAATCCGGGTGGATGTCTTTCTTCATAGATATTCCCTCAGGGTTGGACTACGGGTCGGTTCCGCACACTGAATAATGACGGTACGGATCGTGCCCGAGTTGGGATGTACAGTTACAGCTCGCCCGGCGGCACTAAGCGCGCCGACCGATAACCTGAATTATCCTACATTCCACCGTCATATATACGAAATTGCTCACCTGCGGCAACCACAGTCGCCACAGGCGCACATCTACGCCCCACTCGTTATAGTAAGCTTTCGAACTTCCCCAATGCGTTAGGCAGTGCTGCTTGATTATCGACGCAAAGACGACGGCTTTATGCGCTAGGCTATCGCGGCAGCGATTAGGTATATCGTGAGTAAGGCTGTAAGATTTGCTCTTGCTGTTGTCAAAATATACGTATTACGCCCCGTCTACTGGTTTTTGACGACGATGCCGCACCTGCTCACACCTCACTTTTTGAGCACTGCCACCCTCACACGGCAGTCGGCACGTAGTCGTTTATAGCCACGATGTGGGCGGCTAGGAGAAAGAAGACCCATGTCGGCTATTTGCCAGGTAACGGGCCGCAAGCCGGAATTCGGCAAGCAGGTCTCGCACTCGCACCGCCGCACTTCGCGCCGTTGGAACCCCAACGTGCAGCGTCGTCGCTACTACCTGCCCTCTGAGGGCCGTACCATTACTCTGAATGTTTCCACCAAGGGTATGAAGATCATTGACCGCGACGGCATCGAGTCCGTTGTTGCCAAGATCCGCGCACGTGGGGAGAAGATTTAAGTATGGCACGTAACGATATTCGCCCAATCATCAAGCTGAAGTCCACTGCGGGCACCGGTTACACCTACGTGACCCGTAAGAACAAGCGCAATAACCCGGATCGCATCTCCCTGAAGAAGTTCGATCCGATCGCCCGCAAGCACGTCGAATTCCGCGAGGAGCGATAATTCATGGCTAAGAAGTCCAAGATCGCTAAGAACGAGCAGCGCAAGGAAATCGTCGCCCGCTACGCGGAGCGTCGCGCTGAGCTCAAGAAGATCATCAAGAACCCGAACACCCCGGATGAGGAGCGTTTGGAGGCTCAGTTCGAGCTGAACCGCCAGCCCCGTGACGCTTCCCCAGCCCGCGTTCGTAACCGCGACGCAGCCGATGGCCGTCCGCGCGGTTACCTCCGCAAGTTCGGCCTGTCCCGTGTCCGTATGCGCGGCATGGCTCACCGTGGTGAGCTGCCGGGCGTTCGCAAGTCCAGCTGGTAAAGGGGTAATTGCACAATGGCTAATAAGCGCAATAACCAAAAGAAGTTCCGTATGGAGCAGAGCCGTCGCCCGAAGAAGAACCCTTTGAAGGCTGAGGGCATTGAGAAGGTGGACTACAAGGACACCAAGACTCTGCGTCTATTCATCTCGGATCGCCACAAGATCCGTTCCCGTCGCGTCACCGGCTTGACCCCGCAGCAGCAGCGTCAGGTTGCTACCGCAGTCAAGAACGCACGCGAAATGGCTCTCCTGCCGTTCACCACCCGCTAAACAGTAGCTGGGTATCAACAGCGCACTTTTGCCGCTGGCAAGTGTGACACGGTAAAAGAACCATAAACTTTCGCCGCCTACCTTTCGAGGTGAGGCGGCGAAAGTCGTTTTGGGGTCTTTTCGAGCGCTACACCGCAAGCGCGCTCCACCTCGCGGCAACACCACCCGCACAGCTCCTCCACGCACGCCTCCAGTCCCGGACGCGACGCACCCGCCGCACGCTCCCCCAAGCGCTACTGTGCTATTGCATAAGTGTTACATTTATAGCAATCCTGCGCCGCACAACTTTTAGATGCGCACCGCTTTGCAATGAGTGAAAGGCAGTGACTGTATGGCCCTGCATCAATCCCTTCTCGATCTTTCGGAGCTTGCTCCCCATTGCCAGTCCCGGGCAACCGCTCGCGGCTTATTGGCGGAGGCACAAGATGTCTTGCGCAATGCGGTAGCACACCAGGACGATGAGATTGAATTAGCCAATTGGTTTTCGCGGCTGCTGACAGATATCGTGCGCGCACCGGGCGTGGACGCGGATATCCGGTTAACCGGCGCGGCCGCGCGCGGTGATCAGCTGCCCAGCATGTCCATCGAGTGGATGGGAGAAGACGGCGATTTGGAGTCCGTTTTTCGCGATGTCGGGCTAGAGGTACATCAAGCAGCCGATTCCATGGCAGCGCGCGTCGATGCCGGCCTGCCTTTAGGCCGCGGCGGCGAGCAGGCCTTATTGGAGGAGGCCTTGGCCCAGCGCCCGCCGCTTCTGCAGCGCGTTGGCGGTTTGCCCGATCGCAGCGCGGCCGTGGATATCAAGTCCATGCTGTTATCCCCCATCGCCGCGATTGCGCGCTGGGCGGCACCGGGACCGCGCCCCACGGTCGATCGCCTCGCCATTGGCCAAGAGCGCGGGATGCTCACAACAGAGGACACAGAGACCTTGGACCTTGCATGGCGCACGGGCTATTCGGTAGAAATGCGGCGCTGGTTCGATAATGTGCACGGCCGCGAATCCATTCTGCAAGACCTGCCACCGCTGGAGCGCACGGCCTACGGAACGGCCTGCCGCATGGTGTCTGCGACCTTCGAGTCCATCTCCCGACGCACCGCGGATGGCGCGAATTAGAATCGCCACAAAGTTCTTCTGCCACGCATGCGGTCCGCGCCAGCGGGCTACAGGGCTGTAGAGTTGTTGAGTAAAAGCATTTTCTGCTGAGAGAAAGGAGGCGTCCGCCGCATGTCAGGAAACGTCGGTAGGCCGCGTAAACATAGCCCCCGCCGCAGAGGCAATAGCGCCCGGGAAGAGATTTTGGACGCCTCCTCAGAGTTATTTACCACCCAGGGCTTTGCCACAACGTCGACTCACCAAATCGCGGACGCGGTGGGCATACGTCAGGCATCGCTGTACTACCACTTTCCCTCCAAGACGGAGATTTTCCTCGCGCTGCTTAATTCCACCATTGAGCCTTCGCTGGAGCTAGCCGATGAGCTGGTGGATTCTGATGCCGAGCCGGAGCAGCGCCTGTGGTCCTTGGTCGCCGCGGAATCGCGCCTTTTGCTCACCAGTGGTTGGAACGTCGGCCGGTTGTACCAGTTGCCGGTGGCCAATTCGCCGGAGTTTTCGGAGTACCACAGCTCTCGCGAACGGCTGCAGAGCCACTTCCGTACCACCGCCGCTGCCATTGTGGGAGACGCGGACCCGCGTATCGAATTGCCTTTCCACATCGCACTATCTGTCATCGAGATGCGCCCCAATGATGGCACGCCTCCCTATGCAGCGGCCCAGTCGGTTCCGGAGACCGCTGCCATGCTTGCCGATGCCGCCCTTGCAGTCCTCGGCGCCACCGTCCCCGAGAACGCGGAAGCCATGACGCTGGAGTTACTAAAGAACCGCAATGACTCGATCTCTGCGGCTGCGGCGGCTGCTGCAGACCGCAAGAAGAAAAAGTCTCGCTAACCACTTCCTTGTGGAATCGTTAACCACTAACCAGTGGTTAACGTTGCCAGGAATCGGTAAAGTCCGCCGTTGCGGCCAACCCGCCGCCCTCGCGCACGCTAATCCCGCTGGGGGTTACAACGATGGTCGAGGGCGAGGCATCCACGTAGTAGTTACCGCCGTCTTGGCCAATGATGGATCCGGTAAATTCGCCGCCGAAGATGGTGGACCGGTAGGTCAGCGTTCCTCCCGTGTTTTCGCAGACAATGGCCCTCCCGTCTGGGCCTTTACCGGCGAAGACGACGCGCTCAAAACGGTGACAATCGGCGTAGGTATTAATATCGGTCCAGCCGTATTCACCCAGGCCGTCGATGAAGTCGCCTCCGCCGCCATTAGTGGTCTTCGGCGGCTGTGCCTGTTCTTGTTCGGTCTCGGTCACCGTGACCACGGGTGGTTCTTTGTCTTGGGTTTCCGGGGACTTTGTTGCCGTCGAGGTTTCTTCGGTGGAAGTCTCCGTCGTGCTTTCGACGGTGGTCATACCGCCATTGCCGGAAAAGTCGGGCTGATTCCCATCCGTGCTACTGCTACAGGCGCTTAAAACGATGCCCGCGGTCGCTACTACGCCGAGGTGCAATCCCCAACGCACACGAAAAGTTAATTGAAAGTGCGGCATGATAAGTCCTTTCTCATAAGCCGGAAGTGGGGCTAACAAGCTGGGGTGGGCCAGGCAATATCGGCCTTGGAAAGATCGAGCGCCATGCCCGAAAGTATTGGTTGGGCGGAGGCGTATTGACCATCGGGGGCCGAGGCGATGAGCGCTACCGCCACCTCTCGGCCGCCGATGGTGGCAAGACCCATCTGCCGCACATCATAGCCGCCCGCGGTATCTGGGCCCCAGCCACCTTTAAGGGCGGCACCCTCTAGGTTGCGCAGGCCATAGCTTTGGGCGGGGTCGGGAGTAGACATCGCGGTGAGGATGGGCTCGGCACCGTTGACGCAGCGCAGCTTCGCCATGAACGCGGCTTGGTCGCCCACGCTCCACTGCGTTTGCCCGAAGGCGCTAAATTCCGGGCGGGTGACCTGGCTTTGTACCTGGGTGGTGGTATCGCCGGCCTCAGCTAATACCTGTTGCGCGGCCTGGGCGGCTTGTGCGCCGCCGCCGAGTGCGTCCCAGGCGGATTGCGCCGCTTCATTATTGGAATAGGTAATCGCAGATGTCACCACATCCGGGCCGATAAGCCCTGCGCGATGGGCGGCGATGAGCACCGGCACCTTGGAGGTGGACCAGGCGGTTTCGGGCGCGGTGCGCCCGGCGGCAACGGTGGTGTTGCCATCCGATACCGCGATGCCTACATTCCCGTAGTTGGCGGCGATGCGGTCGAGTTCGCGCTGCAGGTCGCCGGCCGACGCCAACTCACCGTCACCAGCTCCGGCTCCAGCATTGGCATCGGCTGGGGCATCTGGCTGGGCATCGGCCGGCGTAGCCTCGGCCTTCTCTGCGGCATCGCGAGGGCTATCCGCCCTATCCGCTGCGCTCTCCGTAGAGCGCGACGTTTCCTGCTTGGCGATGTCCGGCTCTGATTCCGTCTCCTGCTCGCCCTGCCCGCACGCGCTAAGGCACAGCGCCCCGGCCATAACTAGGCCGCCGAGCGCCATGCGCCTCGGGGCGGTACGCCTCGGTGCGGTGTGGGTTGGTGCGAGCATGATCAGAATCCTTAGGTGTCAGGCGCTATCGCTAGTGCGCGAAGTGGCGCGTTCCGGTGAGATACATCGTAACACCAGCGGCCTTAGCTGCCTCGATAACTTCTTCATCGCGGATGGAGCCGCCGGGCTGGACAACGGCTTTGACGCCGGCATCGAGAAGCACTTGCAAGCCGTCGGCGAAGGGGAAGAAGGCATCGGAGGCGGCGAAGGAGCCTTGGGTGCGGTTGGTGGCATCAGCAAGCGTATTGGCGCGCTCGACCGCAAGCTTGGCGGAATCCACGCGGTTAACTTGGCCCATGCCCACGCCGACGGTCGCGTTGTCCTTAGCCAGCAAAATGGCATTGGACTTGACCGCGCGCACCGTGCGCCAGGCGAATTCGAGCTGGGCCAAGTCCTCGTCGCTCAGGGCCTCGCCCGCTGCCAGAGTCCAGTTTTCGGGCTTATCACCCTCGGCCTGGTAAGTATCCGGCTCTTGGCGCAGCACACCGCCGGAGATGTACTTGCGCTCCTCGCCTTGTTCCTCTGGCTCGGCCAAAAGAACGCGCAGGTTCTTCTTGGACTGCAGAATCTCCAGCGCCTTATCTTCATAGGCGGGTGCGACGATAACCTCGGTGAAAATGCCCTTGACCTGCTCGGCCATCTCTACGCTGACCTCGCGGTTGACGGCAATAACCCCGCCGAATGCGGACATCAGGTCGCAGGCGTGCGCCGCGCGGTGGGCCGCAGCGATGGACTCGTCCGATACGGCGATGCCACAGGGGTTGGTGTGCTTGATAATCGCCACACAGGGGCGCTCGTGGTCCCAGGCCGCGCGCCACGCAGCGTCGGCGTCCTGGTAGTTGTTGTAGCTCATTTCCTTGCCGTTGAGCTGCTGGGCATTGGCCAGACCCTTGGTGCCAATCCGGGTGACGGTGGCGGCCTGGTGGGAATTCTCGCCGTAGCGCAGCGAGGTGGTCTCCTCGCCATCGCTGAGCTGGCCCACGAACCATGCGGAGACCGCCGCATCGTAGTTAGCGGTGTGAAGGAAGGCATCGCGGGCGAGCCCACGGCGCTGGTCAAGGCTAAATCCACCCTCCTCAACGGCCTGGGTCACCTCGCCATAGCGCGCCGGATCCACGACCACGGCAACGGACGGGTGATTCTTGGCGGCCGCGCGCACCATGGACGGTCCACCGATGTCGATCTGCTCCACGCATCCATCGAAGTCCGCGCCGGAGGCTACCGTTTCCTGGAAGGGATACAGGTTGACCACGACGAGCTGGAAGGGCTCTACCTCAAGCTCGTTGAGCTGCGCCAGGTGGTCTTCCTTGCGGGTATCGGCCAGGATCCCGGCGTGCACGCGCGGGTGGAGCGTCTTCACACGGCCTTCCAGGCACTCGGGGAAACCGGTGAGCTTTTCTACCGGGGTGACCTCGATTCCCAGGTCAGCAATCTTCTTGGCGGTGGAGCCGGTAGAGACGATCTCTACGCCCGCCTTATCGAGTGCGCGGGCCAGATCCTCCAGCCCCGTCTTGTCGTACACGCTAATGAGTGCGCGTTTTACCTGCTTGCGGTCTTCGCTCATGAGGAGGATTAAGCCTTTCGAAAAGTCTTAGTCTGCGAGTTGAATAAAAAGTTCCTCGCCGCGGGGCTGCGCCGCGCGCAGCACGTCGACGATGAGTTCGCGCTCTACCTTCTTAATGCGTTCGTGGAGACTTCCTTCATCATCGTCTGCCCGCACGGCCACCGGCCGCTGCGCAATGATGGAGCCGGTATCCACGCCCGCGTCCACGAAATGGACGGTAGAGCCTGTGACCTTCACGCCATACTCCAACGCATCGCGCACCCCGTGCGCGCCCTTAAACGCAGGCAATAACGCCGGGTGGGTATTGATGGTGCGGCCTTCGAAGCGGCGGAGGAACCCTTCCCCCAAAATCTTCATAAAGCCTGCGGAAACAACAATGTCTGGCTGCGCAGCATCTACTGCATCAGCCAGACATGTATTCCATTCGGCACGGTCCGCGCCCATTTCCACGATCTCGGTATCGATATCGCGTTCTCGGGCGCGTTCAATACCTCGACATGGTTTATCCGCCACCACTTTCACCACACGGTAGCGCTCATCCTGGGCATCCAAGATGGCTTGCAAAAGCGAGCCCGTCCCAGAGACAAGCACAACAACTCGTAGGCGATCAGTGGCAGCAGTAGCGCGTGGTGGCATCGGTGAAGTCACGCGCTATAGCCTAGTCCCTCCTACCGCTTTCAGTAGAATCTGCCGCTTCCGATTGTGCTGCTTCGCCGCCTTCTGCCGCGCCTGTGTCGCTCTCTTCGGATTCTTCCACGAGTTCGCCCTCCAAGATCTCGGGGTCTGCATCCTCGGCCGGGGCTGCCGCTTCACGCTCGCCGCTTGCCGATGCCCCCTCGTCCTCACCATCTCCCGCGGTACTCTCCGCGTCATCGCCGTCGTCGCTGTCTTCGACGACCTCCCCTTCGATGACCTCGTCGGCGTTGTCTGCGGTTGCCGTGGATTCTGCGGCAGCGTCTTCGTCGTCGGCTGCGTCGTCCGCGTCATTCGCTGCTGACTCGGAGCCCTCACCGTCGCCAGATTCCGAATTATCCTCGTCCTCGTCCGTTTCGATCTCGTTCGGATCGGCATCAGCATCGTCGCCGTCAGCCTCGTCGGTTTCGGCCTTGTCTGCATCAGACTGCTCTGCGTCAGCGGTGCCCTCGGAAGCGGTATCTTCTGCCGACTCTGCAGCATCTTCTGAATCCTCTTCGGAGGCCTCCGCCGCCGACGACTCCGCTTCAGCTGCGCGGGTATCCCGCCAGTTCATAAGCGCAAAGGCTGCCGCAACGGCCAAGCCCACGACGGCGATCCACAGCGCGGCGAGGCCAGCAGCGGTCCACAGGTGCGGGCCGGTGTGACCGTAGTAGCCAAGCGTGCCGCTAACCAGATAGCACGCGAAAAACATGATGACCGCGGTAGCCACCGTGGCCGCGAGCACCTTCTGGAAGGACGGGCGTTTTTTATACAGGGACATCGTCGCCGCGATGAGGGGAACCACCATGAAGACGACCGCCCAGCCGGGCGAGGATGCCGGGATGCCACCGGTAATAGGCAGCGGCGGCAGCGGAACAAGGTGGGTGCTAAAGAGGCTGACCTGTGCCTCCCCCGCCGAAAACTCCGAACCAACAAGCACTGCCCCGGTGCTGACGATGGCGTTGGGAATATACAGCAAGCTCAACAGGATGAGGGTGAAAACGCCCAGCCCAGAGATGGACGGATATTCATCCATCATCTCCCCTTGGCGCGAGAAGTTCACGATGAAGACGAGCACGAAGACCACAGTCGCGCCAATGGCGAGGTAGGCGAGATAGCGCAAGGCGATAAGGGCGGCATCAACAAGCAGCGGCGGGGCACCATAGCGCTTGGCCAAAGCGCGCCACAGGCGGGTACCCATGCCGGCCGCCATCGCCGCTAGGTGCACCACGATGACCCGGGCAAGCGCAGCAGCGAGGTTCGGCGGGGATACATCGAAGACCTTGCCGGCATCCCACAGCATCACCCAGGCGATGCAGGTCAGTACCACTGGCACGCCAACCACACAGGCGACAAGAATAGCCAGGTCCTTCACGCTGACTTTGTGTTTTACCGCGGCACGCACGCGCACCGCCACCACCGTGGCGAGGATAAGCGCGGGCAAGGCTGGGAGGAACGACAGATCCACCCCGGCCGCAGATACCGGCGCGAGGTTAAAGACCATCCACGCTTCCGCCACGATGGTGGGCAGCCACGCGAGCGGTGAGCCGAAAAGCAAAAGCGTGCCGAATGCGAGCGCCACAATAATAAGGACAACAATAATATTCGGCAGCGCCGCCGACATGAATAATTGGCGGATGCGCCCGGCCTTCGTCAGCGGGGCCGGCGTGCGACGGGCCTTCGCCTTCGACCCGGCTTTGCGAGCGACGCGTTCTGCAGAATTATGTGGCTTCTGCGTCGCGGTGGCGTGCGGTGCACGAGGGGCGCGCTCTGTCTGCACTGTCCGGCCCCGCGCCTGGCTACGCGGGCGAGGCGTTGACCGAGATTGGGGGCTGGTGTTTTTGTTCATCGGCGTCCACTTTGCCACCTTTTGCGCGCGGTAGCGGGGTGGCGCGACGAGGCGCCTCCAAAATCACCGTGGACTTCTTCAGTAACTACTGTAGACATATATATGGAATAAAGTTTTCCCCCTTATTCCCCACTGGTCACAGTAATTTCACACTGGGACGCTTCCGCAACCGGCCCCTCAGGTGCACTATTACAGCCTCGGGGCTACCGCGAGGGTTTGGCTTTGAGAGATTTATATCGCACTATGCGTAAAATTCTCCAGAAGTTGCCTGCATGTAGGCTTATTCCAAACCGGCGCGAGAAAAAATTCACTTTTGGCTTGCTGTTATCTTTTTGAGACGCTACTGTTACATCTCGTTGGTAACAAGAAGGTCACAATCTCGTAACTAACCTAAAGACGCTGTAACGCTCTTTTTGAAGATTGTGAAAGACACGAAAGAAGATTTAATGCGAAGCAAAGTTCAGCGTGGCGCCGGTCGCCATCGCAAGATTGTCACCTCGCAGACCACCAAGGGTCGTATCGCTGTCATGACCGTTGCAGCCGGTGCCGTGTCCACCGCCGGCGTAGGCGGCGCAGCTGCCGCTAACGTTGAGTCCGACAACACTGCGGCTACCACCACCAAGACGCAGTCTGTTGACTACAAGCTTGCCGCTGATACTTCCGAGGTTAACAACGCCCCAGAAGGCTCCTCCGATGCTGCACCACAGATCCTCAACGTGGCTGAGGCAAAGCCGGTCACCAACTTGGTTGACCAGCTGAGCAAGTCCATCCAAGCTTCCGCTGACCGCGCCGCCGAGGACCTTGCCGCTCGCGCCCCTTCCATTGCTCGCCCCGCTGAAGGCGCCTTCACCTCTGGCTTCGGCCCGCGCTGGGGTTCGTTCCACTCGGGTGTTGACATCGCCAATGCCATTGGAACCCCCATCCTCTCCATCATGGACGGCACCGTTATCGATTCCGGCCCAGCCTCCGGCTACGGCCAGTGGATTCGTATCCTCCACGATGACGGCACCATGACCGTCTACGGCCACATGCAGACCCTCGACGTTGCCGTGGGCGAGCACGTGCACGCAGGCCAGAAGATCGCCGGCATGGGGTCCATGGGCTTCTCCACCGGTTCCCACCTCCACTTCGAGGTTCACCCGAACTCCGGTGACGCCGTTGACCCACAGGCATGGCTGGCCGAGCGAGGCATTCAGCTCTAAGAGCCTTCTTTCCTTCTTGTTAAAGCGCCGCAGATATCCTCTGCGGCGCTTTTACTATGCCTTCCGCCTCGGCACCTCCGCTAGCTCGCAATCACAATCATTCAACGCAGCGTTGCGGCTGCAGGGTCTGGGACCCGAATCCGCCAACACACCGCAAAGCGCCGAAAAGTATTCCTGCAATTTACCTATATGCCATGTGGCCGCAAGATGCGGCCCTTAAGCTGTCAGCTGTCTTTTTATCAAGCTCTCCAGCAAGGAATACCTTTATATGCGTACACGCACTCTCTCCCTCTTCACCGCCCTTAGCTGTGCCCTCGCACCCGCACCAGCTCTAGCTTCCGAAAGTGCTACCTACTACTCCACCAAGCAGCATTACCAACCACAGGGCTCAAGCTACGCCCAAGCCCCCAGTGGGTTTCACCAGATTTACACCTCAACGGTAGATCGCCACGGATCCCGCGGGCTATCAAGCTTTAAATACGATGACCTCGCGCAGCAGATGCTGGAGTATGCCCAACAACGCGATCAGCTCACCGAGCTCGGTACAAAGCTCATCCCGCAAGTAGAGGCCATGATAGCGGTAAACCGAGAGCTATCCGGTGGCCCTGGCCAAGAGGCCGGTTATGGAAATCTAACGGAAGTGGGACGAGAAGAGCTCAGGGGCATCGGCAAGCGCAATGCACAGCGCAATGCGGAACTACTGGGATCGATTGCTAACGATGACCTCAAGGTGAGCTTTACTTCCTCAGGAGAGGACCGTGCCAATGACTCTGGGTGGAATTTCGGGGAAGGTCTACTGGAACAATCCCCGGCACTGGCCGAGCAGTTGGGCGATGAAATGACAGATGGCCACGTTAACATCGCCGCACGCCCTGACTTGATGTACGCACACAAGGATAAAAAAGCTGCATCCTATGAGCGCTATACAGAGTGGAAGGACTCTCAGGCCTTACAGGAAAAAGTACAGCAGGCCTACGCCAAGCCAGAGTCGCAGCAGGCTGCACGCAGCTTGCTGGCTAAGATTTTTGCGCCAGAGTTTATCGACGGTTTAGCAGATGGTTCCGTGCACTTTTCCGCCCGAGAAAAGGACGATAAATCCGTTGAGGGCATCGTCGATGCTGCCTTACAGTTCTACAACCTTTACATCATCGCTCCAGCTCTAGAGCATGAGGAAAAGGCCCCAGCGGAGGGCTGGATCTTTGATAAGTACATGGACGATACCAGCGGACCAACCTTCGCGTACCTGCTTGACGTAGAAGACTTCTATGAGAAAGGCCCGACTATCAAGGGGCAGACGGTTGCCTACGACAACTATGAACCACTGCTTGAAGAGATGATTAGAAACGTTCAGGACCGCGCTGCTGGCGGCGACGTAGCGGCTAATTATCGCTTCGGTCACGCCGAGACCATCATCCCGCTTGCCGCGCTACTGAAGCTGCCAGGGTCCGAGCAGGGGATCCCGGAAGATGATTTATATAGCTGGGATAACTCCGCATGGCGTGGTGATTCTGTCTCACCGATGGGCGCGAATATCCAATGGGACGCATTCCAAAATGATCGCGGCGAGACCCTCGTGCGAATGCTCTACAACGAAAAGGAAATCCCGTTCCACGATGGCTGTGAGCCTATTTCCGCTGACTCAACGTTTTATACCATCGAGGAACTGGCCGAGTGCCTGCCCTTAAACTCCACCTCAGATCACTCTCAAGCCCACCTTATTAACGCTGAAGACGCTGCAGATCACCAAGCACCGGTTGATGATTCCCTCTCTTCCAAGCCGCAGTCCTGGGGGATCATCGATGCCATTGCGGGCGCACTGGCCATCGGTATAGGAATCGGTGCGGCCAACGCTTTCGGGCCACAAATTCAACAGCTACTGCAGAAATTTAGCAGCCAGCTCCCCTTCTAGTGCCGTTCGAGAGGCCCCTGCCCGACAGGGGCTCAAAACGCTTTCAGCCGAGTCCAGTACAGGGCCTTGTCGCAGGTGAATGGCAGTTTTCCACCCCGACACCGACAAGCTCAGCCCGCCACCCCCACTAGCCACCCCCAGAGCTTAAACCAGTACTTCAAACCCGCAACTTTAGCCACTTTCGTAACACGCGCAACAAGCTGGCATGTTCGAAACTTTTCGAACAATCATGGTTTCTACCAGCATTTTTCCAGATTGCGCGACACCCATGGGCAGGCTAACTTTTAACTCGTTGCCACAAGCGAACGCCAAATGGGGTATTTCCATTCCCTCGGCGTGTCGCACAGGGCAGTTGAAAGACGCCAAACCTTCAAGGTTTGCTCGCCTCGAGACCATGCACAGCCATGAAAAGGACTTAAACTTATGAAGCGCATGAACCGCGCACGCAGGAATGTAGCGCTAAGCATCATCACGCTTGGCACCGTTTTTGCTACCGGCACCTCCGCTTTTGCTGCTGATCCAGTGGCCAGCGTGGACGTTTCGAACGGCTCCTCTGAGCCACAAGCCACCAACGTTGATAACGCGGGCGTGATCGACGCCGCCGTCGGCCTCGCGAATACCGCCGTTGGTGTACTCAACGGCGATGCCACCCCGAAACTTAGCCAGAATGACTCCGGCGGGGTCAACATCGTCTTAGACCCCTCCTCCGTTCCTGGTCTGGGAGAAGCCTTCACTCCCGAGGGAGACCGCTCCGGGCTTACCCCTGAGCGTGGCAAGGACGCCGCTGGTAATACGGTGGTCTTCCCCACCTCCGGCACCTTAACCTCGGGCTTCGGTATGCGCTGGGGCGCGATGCACAACGGCATCGACGTCGCTAACCCAGTCGGCACCCCAATCCACTCCGTCATGGACGGCACGGTCATTAACTCCGGTCCGGCACAAGGCTTTGGCAACTGGATTCGCATCCAGCACGTCGATGGCAGCATCTCTGTCTACGGCCACATGCCCGCCAACTCGCTGCGCGTGAACGTGGGCGACCACGTTTCTGCGGGCGACCACATCGCGGACATCGGCAGTGAGGGACGCTCCACCGGCCCGCACCTGCACTTCGAAATTCACCCAGGCGGCGGCGCAGCCGTTGACCCAGTGGGCTGGTTCGACGAGCGCGGGATTTCGGTCTAAAGCTTTTCCATCGGCACACCGCCGATGAGCATGAGCCGCACCTTGCCGGAGGAACCGAAGTCCACGGTCACCGTGGCGCGGGCACCGGAACCGGCCGTTTCAATCACGGTTCCGAGCCCGTACTTCGCGTGGTTAACCCGGTCTCCCACAGCAAGGTTGAGGTTCTTATTCTTCGGCATGGAATTGGCTGCAGGCTGGCGAGTGCGTTGCGAAGGGGAAGACGTAGCGCGCTGGCCAAACCCAGCACCCCCACTACCGGCATAGCCACCACTAGAACCGCGGCGATAGCTCCGGCCATATTGATAGTCATCGGCTCCCCAGGAACCGGTGAGGTCACTATCGGAATCCTCTCGCCGCCAGTCGATGAGATCCTCTGGGATCTCGGCGAGGAAGCGACTGGCGGGATTGGTTACCGGATTGCCCCACGCAGAGCGCAAGATGGCGCGCGTGAGGTACAACTTTTCGCGGGCACGCGTGATACCCACATACGCCAAGCGGCGCTCTTCGCTCAATTCCTTCGGGTTACCCAGTGAGCGCATGTGCGGGAATTGGCCGTCCTCCCAGCCAGCGACAAAGACGACGGGAAACTCCAAGCCCTTGGCCGTATGCAGGGTCATCATGGTCACTACCCCAGTCTCAGAATCCGGAATCTGATCCGCATCTGCGACCAGGGAGACCTTTTCCAAAAAGGCCTGCAACGAGCCCGGCGCGGCTTCGCCTTCTTCTAATAGCTCATTGGGATCGACCGCATCCGCCCCGGCAGCGGCCAGCTGGTTGGCGGCCTCCGAGGTAAATTCGCGGGCCACGGATACCAGCTCATTGAGGTTATCGAGGCGCGCGCCATCCTGCGGGTCGTTGGAGTTTTCTAACTCCGCCTTATAACCGGTGGCATCCAGGATGGCGGTGAGCAGTTCGCCCAAATCGGGCTGGCCGGTCACCTCATCGCGCATGCCTGGGATTTGTGCGCGGATGCTGTCCATCATGTCATTGAATTTGGTAACGGCATTTACGGCGCGGGTGCCAAGACCGGGGACGTCGCCCCGGGGGACATCGGCAAGCGCCTTGCCAAAGCTTATCCCCTGGTTTTCCGCGTGCAGGGCAATCTGGCCCTGGGCCTTATCGCCAATGGCGCGCTTGGGGACGTTGATGATGCGGCGCAGGCTCACCGTATCGTCCGGGTTATCCATAATGCGCAGGTAGGCCACCATATCGCGGATTTCGCGGCGTTCGTAAAAGCGCGTTCCGCCAACGACCTTATAGGGGATGCCGGAACGAATGAAGATATCCTCCAGCGCGCGGGAGGCATTATTGGTCCGGTACATCACGGCGATATCGGAATAGCTGTGGCCCTTATCCGCCAGCGCATCAATCTCTGCGGCGATAAAGCGGGCTTCATCGTGTTCGTTATCCGCCACATAGCCCACGATGGATTCGCCATCGCCATGCGCGGTCCACAGGTTTTTCTCCCGACGGTTCTCGTTTTTCGCAATCACGGCATTGGCCGCGTTCAAGATGGTCTGCGTGGAGCGGTAGTTTTGCTCCAATAAGATGGTGTGCGCCTGCGGGTAGTCGCGCTCGAATTCCTCGATATTGCGGATGGTGGCGCCGCGGAAGGCATAAATGGACTGATCGGAATCGCCCACCACGCACAGCTCTGGGGCATCGGGACCTAGCTCGCCCTTGCCCACGAGCGCCGCTACCAGCGCGTACTGGGCGTGGTTGGTGTCCTGGTACTCATCAATAAGCACGTGCTTAAACCGTCGACGATAAAACTCCACCACCTGCTTGTGCTCGGTGAAAATGCGCACTACTTCCCCAATAAGATCGTCGAAGTCCACCGCATTGGCCGCGCGCAGGCGGCGCTGGTACTCGGCGTAGACATCCGCCACGGTGGTTTCAAAGGGGTTCTTGGTCTGCTGCGCTTTGTCGGCCGCCTCGACCGGGCCCACGAGCTCGTTTTTGTGGTTAGAGATCTGGTTTGCCAGCACGCGCGGGGTGTATTTCTTCAGATCCAGCTGCATGTCCTTGGCAATCATGGATAAAAGCCGGCGGGCATCGTCGCCATCATAAATGGTGAAGTTGGTATTAAGGCCCGGCACGAGCTGCGCGTTCTGGCGCAGGATGCGCACGCAGATGGAGTGGAAGGTGGACACCCACATGCGCTCGGCTACCGAACCCACTAAGGAGCCCACGCGCTCCTTCATCTCCGCGGCGGCCTTATTGGTAAAGGTAATGGCGAGAATTTCCCACGGGTTTACCCCGCGGTGGCGCATGAGGTACGCGATGCGGCGGGTAAGCACCGCGGTCTTGCCGGAACCCGCGCCGGCAACGATCAGCAGGGGCCTGTCGGTATGGGTGACCGCCTCTAATTGCTGCGGGTTCAGGCCTTGGGTTAAAGGATCGGATTCCGCGGGCCTGGGCGTGCTGCCAAAAGGGTTCTGCTGTTCGGGTTGGCTAGGGGCAAAGCCGCCGCGGGAGGAGGCACCAGATGCGGGTTCGCGCGGGGTGAAAGAAGGGCTAAATGGAGAGTTATTCGTCATAATGCCTACCAACCTACTAGCCCCACCGGACATGGCCCGTATTTGCGGCATACACTGCGCTTTCCAAAACCCTGACCAAGTAGCACGATGGCACCGCGAAGTGGCACAATAAAGGACCATGACCGCTGAAGATAATGAATCCATCGTTGACAATGGCTTGGATATCCGCACGCCCACCGGCACGGATGATCCCCTATCTGATGCGGAAATCCAGCAGTATCGCGAGGAAATCAACCGCCTGGATCAGATCATCTTGGATGCCGTCAAGCGCCGCACCGAGGTCTCCCGCGCGGTGGGCCGCACCCGCATGAGCTCCGGCGGCACGCGCTTGGTGCACACCCGCGAGATCGCCATCCTCAATGAGTTCCGCGCGGAACTTGGCGAGGAAGGCCCCACCATCGCCTCTGCCCTGCTGCGCATGGGGCGCGGACGCCTAGGCTGAATCCACTATAAAAGACCCGGATTAATTACGATCTCATCCATACTATGCAGTACGCTTTCGGGGCATGAATGCAGTACTCATCGCCGTCATTATCATGCTCGCGCTCGCCCTCCTGCGGGTGCACGTGGTGGTGGCGCTTTTCATCGGCGCGATAGTCGGCGGCCTCCTATCCGGCATGGGCCTGGATGCCACCATGGTCGCCTTCCAGGACGGGCTCGGCGGCGGCGCCAAGATTGCCTTGAGTTATGCCCTCTTGGGCGCCTTTGCGATGGGTGTTGCCTCCGCCGGGCTGCCGCAGATCCTGGCCAACTTTCTCATCGCCAAGCTCGGCGGCACCGGCGAATTAGACCCCAAGGCCGCGGCCACCACCAAGTGGATGCTCATTCTTGGCCTTATCGCCATGGCCGTGATGAGCCAAAACCTCATCCCCGTCCACATCGCCTTCATCCCGCTGCTGGTCCCGCCGCTATTGGCGGTGATGAATAAGCTCAAGCTGGATCGACGCCTTATCACCACGTGCCTGACCTTCGGCCTTATCACCACCTACATGTTCATTCCGGTGGGCTTCGGGTCCATCTATTTGAACGATATCCTGCTCTTCAATATCGAAGAGGCTGGCCTGGATACCTCCGATATCAATATTATGCAGGTCATGGCCATTCCCGCCCTGGGCATGCTCACCGGCCTGCTCATCGCCATCTTTATCAGCTACCGCGCCCCGCGCGAGTACGAGGACCGGCCTATTGCCGCCGAAGAGCACCAGGAAACACCCTCGACGTATAAAATCTGGGTCTCCATCCTGGCGATTATTGCCACCTTCGCCGTCCAAATCATCATGCAGACGCTCGATTTCGAATCCGATGGCCTGCTCGTCGGCGCCCTGACCGGCCTGGGTATCTTGCTCATTTCCGGCGCGGTGGATTGGAAGCACGCCGATGACGTTTTTACCAACGGCATGAAAATGATGGCGCTTATCGGCTTTATCATGATCACCGCGCAGGGCTTTGCCTCCGTCATGACGGCCACGGAGGAGGTCGGCCCGCTTGTCGATGCCACCGCCAGCCTCTTTGGCACCAATAAGTTCCTCTCCGCAGGCGCCATGCTCTTGGTGGGCCTGGTGGTCACCATGGGCATCGGCTCATCCTTTTCCACCCTGCCGATTATCTCCGTTATCTACGTTCCCCTGTGCGCCTCGCTCGGCTTTAGCCCCGCGGCCACGGTAGCGCTCATTGGTACGGCAGGCGCGCTTGGCGATGCCGGCTCCCCCGCCTCCGATTCCACCCTCGGCCCCACCGCGGGCCTCGGCGCCGATGGCCAACACGACCACATCCGCGACTCCGTCATCCCCACGTTTATCCACTTCAATATCCCACTTCTGATCGCCGGCTGGGCGGGCGCTCTCATCCTCTAAATGCCACATTTTCACGGTGCCGTTGGCACTCATTCTCGACTACGGTGGGAGGGGTACACATTGCCAATGCGCTCGTCGCCAGAAAGGCCAATTGCCATGGATATCACCGCATCGTCCCAGTGGAAAGACCTGGTCAAGGTTTATGAAGAAAAGCAGGACCTGCGCCTGCGCGAACTCTTCGCCGCAGATGCAAACCGCGCCGAGAACTACACCTTCGACGCCGCCGGCCTGCACGTGGATTTATCCAAAAACCTCATCGATGAAGACGTCCTCCAGCACTTGGTTGAGGTAGCCCGCGCCGCCGACGTGGAAGGCCGCCGCGATGCCATGTTTGCAGGCGAGCACCTCAACAACACTGAGGATCGCGCCGTCCTGCACACTGCCTTGCGCCTGCCGGTAGAAGATGACTTGCACGTCGATGGCCAAGATGTCGCCGCCGATGTCCACGAGGTTTTGGGCCGCATGCGCGATTTCGCCACCGCCCTGCGCTCCGGTTCCTGGTTGGGGCATACCGGCCACACCATTAAAAAGGTGGTCAATATCGGCATTGGCGGTTCCGATCTCGGCCCCGCCATGGCCGCACAGGCCCTGCGTTCCTATGAAGTAGCCGGCATTTCCGCGGAGTTCGTCTCCAACGTGGATCCCGCCGATATGGCCGCCACCTTGGATGGGCTCGATGCCGGCTCCACCCTCTTTATCGTCTCCTCCAAGACCTTTACCACCCAGGAAACCCTGACCAATGCCCACGCGGCCCGCCGCTGGCTCATCGAGCAATTCAATGGCGATGAATCCGCCGTAGCCAAGCACTTCGTGGCCGTATCTACCAATGCGGAGCAGGTGGAAAAATTCGGCATCAATACGGACAACATGTTCCCGTTCTGGAATTGGGTGGGCGGGCGCTACTCCCTCGATTCCGCCATTGGCCTGTCCTTGATGTGCACCATTGGCCCGATGGATTTCATGCGCTTTTTGGAAGGCCTCCACGCCATGGATGAGCACTTCCGCACCGCCCCGCTAGAGCGCAATGTGCCCGTACTCATGGGCCTGCTGGGCATCTGGTACACCAATTTCTTTGGCGCTCAAACCCACGCCGTCCTGCCGTACTCGCAGGACCTCGGCCGCTTCCCGGCCTACCTGCAACAGCTAACCATGGAATCCAATGGCAAGTCCGTGCGCCGCGATGGCACCGCGGTCACCACTGGACAGACCGGCGAAATCTACTGGGGCGAGCCGGGCACCAATGGCCAGCACGCCTTCTACCAGCTCATGCACCAGGGAACACGCCTCATCCCGGCGGACTTCATCGGCTTTGCCCGCCCCAAGGAAGACTTCCCCACCGCAGACGGCACCGGCTCGATGCATGACCTGCTCATGGGCAATTTCTTCGCCCAAACCAAAGTGCTGGCCTTTGGCAAGACGGCCGAAGAAATCGCCGCCGAGGGCGTTGAGGAAGACCTCGTGCCGCACAAGGTAATGCCGGGCAACCGGCCCACCACCACGATTATGGCCGAGGAGCTTACCCCCTCCACCCTGGGCGCGCTCATCGCGCTCTACGAGCACATCGTCTTTACCCAAGGCATCATCTGGGATATCAACTCCTTCGACCAATGGGGCGTGGAGCAGGGCAAGCAACAGGCCAATGATTTGGCCCCTGCCGTCTCCGGCAGCCAAGAGGTAGATTCCGGCGACCAGTCCACCGATAAGCTCATCGGCTGGTACCGCGCCAACCGTTAGCTCCGGCCCGCGCCCGAGTCATGCGCCCCGCGCCTCGGGCTCTAGCGTAAAGGTGTCCACAACAACCGCGTTCTTAAAAAATCTGCCCGCAAATTCAGACAAACGCGGTTGTTGTGGACACTTTCGTGCCTAAGCACCACAGATCGCTAAAGCGCCCAGCCGCGAAGCAACATGTCGCTTCGGGCTAGGCGCTCTCAGGCTTGGTGAATTTACAGCTTCACCATGGGCTGCCAGCCGGCCGGGATTTTCTTCGAGCTGACGACCTTGCGGCCGAACGGGAAGCAGGTCACTGGAATCATCTTGAGATTGGCCCAGGCAACGGGGATACCGATGATGGTAATCGCCTGGATGACGGCGGTAACGACGTGGCCAATGGACAGCCACAGGCCTGCAATGACGAACCAGATGACATTGGAGATGGCAGACATCCCGCCGGTGCCCTTGCGGGGCTCCACCACGGAGCGGCCGAACGGCCACAGCGCGAACTGGCCCATGCGGAACGAGGCCACGCCCGCCGGAATCGTCACGATGAAGATGCAGGCGATGATGCCGAAGAGAAAGTAGCCCAGCGCAAGAACGATGCCGCCGGAGAGTAACCAGATGATATTAAATACGAGATTTAGTAGTGATCGCATGCCCGCTAGCTTAGCGCGAAAAGCGTAAAGGAACCTTAGAGCGGCTGGCAGTGCGGGCAGAACCAGATGATGCGCTCTAATTCTCCCTCATCCCCGCCACGGTCAACGCCGCCCAGGGAATCTTTCTGAATAATGGTGCCGCAGCGCCGACAGCGCTTGCGGTTGCGCCCAAAGACATAGGTGGTCTCCCCGGCGCGGCGCACACCGGTGGTCACGCGGATGGGCGAGTTCCGGTTGGCCCACATAATGCGCTTGCCGATGTCCAGTACCTGTTCCACATCCACCTCTGCCACCGAGGTGGCCGGGTGAACGCCGGCGAGGAAGCAGATTTCGGCGCGGTATTCATTGCCAATGCCCGCCACGACCTTCTGGTCCAAAAGCGCCGTGCCGATGCTGCGCTCGGGTCGCGCGCGCAAACGGCGCACCGCTTCCTCGCGGTCCCAGTCGGGGTCCAAGATATCCGGTCCAAGGTGGTTGATGCGGCTAAAGTACTGATCCGCGTCGAAGATATCGACAAAACCCAGCCAGTGGCCCACGAGTTCAATATCGCGCGGTGAATGGGCCAATTGCAGCACGATGCGCGCGCTATGGCCGGGCTTGCGCCAGCGGTCGCCGGCGTAGTGGATGGCCCAGGTGCCCTCCATCTTTAGGTGGGTGTGCACGATGGTCTGATCGAATTGCATGAAGAGGTGCTTGCCATAGGGCCACACGCGCTCGCAGATGGTGCCGGTGAGGTTTACGGTGGCGTGCTGCGGCACGCGCACGGAACAGCCGGTAACCTCGCGCCCAGTCATAAACTGCAGGCGACGCGAAAGTTGTAGGACGGAATCGCCTTCGGGCATGGGGGCTGGCCTCCTTCCGTGGGCCTCAGACACTGTGGCCCCACCAAAATACACCTGCGGGCGCGTAGCGCTAGCGACGGTACCCGCCGCGCGGGCGGAAACCACCGGAGTTGCGGGGTGGCGGAGGCGGGGGCGGATCATCGAAGCTGAGCTCCTCGATGGCCTCAGAGGCACGTCGGCCCCCGCGAAGGCCACCCCGCGAGTCGTCGGGTGAACTACCCTGCGCCCCGTGGCGCGGGACGCGCGGCGGCGCGGCGCGACCGGCAATGCGCACGCCCTTAGGGGTGATTCCGGCGCCCAGCGAGCGCAGGATGCTAGCGGTCGGGGTGTGATGGATGGGGTTGCCATTGCACTTTTCAATCACCAGCGGCGACATGTGCCCGGCGGCGATGAGTTCTGTGAGCGCGGAAAGGAGCCGGGCGTAGACGTCGGTGGTCTCGATTCCATCGGGCAGGGCGTCGATGAACGTGGTCAGGGTCTTGCCGCCGCGGGTGAGGTGGGCAATGGGGAGGCCATCGCAGAGCACGACCAGTGCTCCGGCGGAGCGGGCGGGCCCGCCGGGAGCTTTGCCACCCGCATCATCGCGCTGCGGCCACGGCAGCGCCGCGCCGTAGGGGTTGGCGGGATCCACGGCGGCGAGCACGAAGGTCTCTGGATCGGTGGTGCCGGACGGCCAGCCGGTGACATCGGGGGAATCCGCCAGGCCGCGCAGGCGATCGATAATGGCCGGGGTGGAAAATTGCGCGGCACCGAGATCTTCGATGACATAGCCGCGCATGGCCTTGCCGGATTCCTCAAAGCCGGACAGGACCTTATAGGCCAGCGCGAAGCCGCCGAGGACGTCCTCTGCCACCACGGAACCGCGGGTGACCACACCGTAGCGATCCAGCCAGGCCTCGCCGTGCGCCACAGAGCGCGAGGTGGCGTCCTGGGCGGCGGGCACCGCCAGCGACCAGCGGCCGAGCATATCGGGTGGGGTCTGGCCGGCGCCGCCAGTGGCGTTCTGGGTCTGGGCGAACGAGGTGCGGCCCATGCGCAGCCGCGAGCGCGTGGGGCGCCGCTTGGAGCGGTGGGCGGTAGCACCGCGGCCAGCGCGGGAGGCACCGCGCCCGCCTGACGATAAGCGCGTGCGGATGGGCGCGAAGGAATCCGGGCTGGCCAGCCCCATTTCCACCAGCCCCCAGAGGGCCTCGCGGGTTTCCTCGGCGGTACCAGGGACCTCGGCGGCAATATCGGAAAAGAGGAAGCCGCCGCCGCGCTCGAGCACGCTTAAAATGGCCCGCTGCAGCATGCTCACGCCCTCCGGATCGGTTTCAGGGGCGAGCTGGGCGGCGTAATCGGTGGGCAGCAGCATCACCCAGGGGTCGGCGGCACCGGCCTTTCCGGCACCGAGGATCATCACCTCACCATTGGCGGTCAGTTCATCCAGCATGCGAGGCGAAAAATCCCCCACGCGGGCAGGCAGAATAATGGATTCCCATGCAGAAGCCGGCAGGCGCACCCCGGCGAGCTGCTCGATAGCGGAGAATACGCCATCGGCACCGCGGAGTGCCGGACGCTTCCCGGCAGGCGCGATGCCGTGCCATTCCGGGAGGAAGCGGGCGAAGGCGGCGCCAGAGACCGGCTCGGTATCCGCGCGCGCGGCTGCAAGCGAGCGCGAGCGAATGGTCTTTAGTACCTCGGCGGCGCAGTACTCTTGCTCCTCTATTCCCTGCCGGTAGTGGCCCTCCACAATCGAATCCAGGCCGGCCAGGGTGGTGTGTGCTGCGGATACGGAAATGCCGAAGGCGGCGGTTAGGTCCGCGAGCACGAACGGGCCGCGGGTGCGCGCCCAGCGGCTGACGAGCTGTGGGAGGGCATCGGCAAGCGTGGCGACCTGGGCGGGGATGCCGGGAGGAATGGGGACGCCGAGGGCATCGCGAAGCAGCGCCGCGTCCTGGGACTGGGCAAGGTGCTCGCGCCCGCCGATGCGCACCCGCATTATACGCGTGCCTAGGCTATCCAGGGCGGTAAAGGGAACGTCGGTATGCTCGCCCAGCTCCTCGACCGGGATGGGGCCCAGCATGCGCAGGAGATCCGCAACCTCCTCGGTGGTGCGCGCCCGGCGCGAGGGTGCGGTGCGTTGCAGCTGAGTATGGACCTCGTCGATGATCGCGGGATCCAGAAGCTCGCGCAGCTCCACCGTGCCCAGTAGCTTGGCCAAGAGCGCCGGGTCAAGGGCGAGGGCCGCCGCCCGCTTTTCCGCCAGCGGGGAATCGCCCTCGTACATGAAGGCGCCGGTGTAATTAAACAGCAGCGAGGAGGCAAAGGGTGAGGGCTGATCCGTGGTGACCTCCGCGATGCGCACGCGGCGGTGCCCCAGATCGCGCATGACCTCCTGCAGCGCCGGCACATCGTAGACGTCCTGGACGCACTCGCGCACCGTTTCCAAAATAATGGGAAAGGACGGGTACTTGCGGGCGACATCCAAGAGCTGCTCGGCGCGCTGGCGCTGCTGCCATAGCGGGGCGCGCTTGCCGGGATTGCGGCGGGGCAAGAGCAGCGCGCGGGCCGCGCACTCGCGGAAACGGGAGGCAAAAAGGGCGGAATTGCCCACCTGCTCGGCCACGACATCGGCAATATCGTCGGCGTCAAAGGCAAAAATCGTGCCATCGGGATCGGCCTCACCCTCGGGCAGGCGCAGCACGATGCCATCATCGCCGGCCACCGCCTGCGGGTCCATGCCGGTGCGCTCCCCCACCCGCGCGCCCACTGCCAGGGCCCAGGCGGAGTTGACCGGCCGGCCAAAGGGCGTGTGCAGGACCACGCGCCAGTCCCCCAGCTCATCCTTGAAACGCTCGAGCACGAGCGTCTTTTCATCCGGAATAATCCCGGTGGCCTCCTGCTGTTCGCGCAGGTAGGACAAGATATTGCTGCGGGCATTCTCATCGGCATCCGCGAAAATGCCCGGGTCCGTATTTACCTCGCGGCGGTACTCGCCCAAAGCCTGGCCCAGCTCATAGGGGCGCCCGGCGCCATCGCCATTCCAAAACGGCAGCCGGCCCGTATGCCCCGGCGCGGGCGTGACCAGAACTTGATCGCGGGTGATCTCCTCGATGCGCCAGCTGGTCGCGCCCAGGGTGAAGACATCGCCCACGCGGGATTCATAAACCATCTCTTCATCAAGCTCGCCCACTCGCCGCGGGGCCTTGCCGGATTCGCCACCGCTATAGAGGAAGACGCCGAACATTCCCCTATCCGGGATGGTGCCGCCGCTGGTCACGGCCACGCGCTGCGCCCCCGGCCGCGGGGTCATCACGCCGGAGACGCGGTCATAGACCACGCGGGGTTTCAGCTCCGCAAAATCCGTGGACGGGTAGACGCCGCTGACCAGATCGATGACGGAATCATAAACCTCGCGGGCCAGCTCGCGGTAGGGATGGCTGCGCTTGACGATGTCATACCAGTCATCCGCGCTTAAGCCCTCCTCGCCCGCCGCGGCCACCGCCGCCACGGTCTGCTGCGCAAGCACGTCCAGCGGGTTGCGCGGGGTATGCATCTTCTCGATCATGCCGCCGCGCATGCGGGCGACCGTCAGCGTGGACTGCACCAGGTCCGCGCGGTGCTTGGGATAAAACGCGCCGTGCGAGACCGCGCCCACATGGTGCCCGGCGCGGCCCACGCGCTGCAGGCCCGAGGCCACCGAGGGCGGCGATTCCACCTGCACCACCAAATCCACCGCGCCCATGTCGATGCCCAGCTCCAGCGAGCTCGTGGCCACCACGGCTTTCAGCGTTCCTTCCTTCAGCATCGTTTCCGTCATGGCGCGCTCATCCTTGGACACCGAGCCGTGGTGGGCCCGCGCGATGACCGCTGGCGCCTTGCCCGCAACATGCGAGTGCGCCATCAGCTGGGCGGGATCGCGCCGGGTTTCCGGCGAGAGCGAATCCGGATCATATTCCTGAGCGTATAGCTCGTTAAGCCGGCTGGTCAGGCGCTCGGCGCTGCGCCGCGAATTCACAAAGACCAGCGTGGAGCGATGCGCCATGATGTCCGCGTAGAGATCCTGGGTAATAAACGGCCAGATGGAGTTCGCGGTGGGCAGCGCGGTGTCTTCTTCCCCGCCGAAGTTCTCCATGCCGAATTCTTCCCCGCCGTCGCCGCTGCCTTCCGGCCCGCCGGTAATGCCGATGGCATCATCGACGGTGAGCTCCCCAATGGTCGAGCCCGCCTCCGGCGTGGGAAGATCCGACATATCCTCTACCGGGACGCGCACGTCCAGGTCCCACTTCTTGTGGGCCTCCGGCGCCACAATTTCCACCGGGCGATTGCCGCCTAAGAAATCCGAGACGGCCGAAAGCGGGCGCACCGTGGCGGAAAGCCCAATGCGCTGAACATCGCCCGCAATTTCTTGTAGGCGCTCCAGCGTCAGGGCGAGGTGCGCGCCGCGCTTGGTGCCGGCCAGCGCGTGGATTTCATCGATGATGACGGTATCGACGGTTTTCAAAATCCCCGCCGCCTTTGACGTCAGCATCAAATACGCCGATTCCGGGGTGGTAATGAGGATATCCGGCGGCTTGCGCACCTGCCGGGAGCGCTCTGCCGAGGGCGTATCGCCCGAGCGCACGCCCACGGAAATATTCGGCACCTCCAACCCCAGCTTTTCCGCGGTGCGCGCTATGCCGGTCAGCGGGGCCCGCAAGTTATTTTCCACGTCCACGCCCAGCGCTTTGAGCGGCGAGATATACAGCACCCGCACCCCGGTAGCGGAGCCGGAAGCATTGCCTACCGGCAGGGCCAATTGGCCTTCGCGTTCCACCAGGTTATTCAGCGCCCATAAAAACGCCGCGAGCGTCTTACCAGAACCAGTGGGGGCAACCATCAGGGCGTGATCCCCGCGGGAAATCTTGTCCCAGGCCTGGGCTTGTACCGCGGTGGGAGCGGCAAAAACGTCCTGGAACCACTGCGCCACTTGGGGGCGAAAGCGCTCGAGGATGTTTTCTGGCATGACCACACTCTAGTCCCCGTTGTAATGTGGGCACCATGACCGTCGAGATTTCTGATTCCCGCCTGACCAATTCGCTCGCCCAAGGCTGCGGCGAGATTTTAAAGGGGGTGCGCAATGGTGGCCTGCTGCGGGGCCTTTCGCTTGGCGATGCCGGCGATGACGCCGCCCAAGAATGGATCGCCCGCGTATTAGAACAGCACCGGCCCGGCGATGGCGTGCTTTCTGAAGAGGCCTCCGATGATCTCGCCCGGCTAAAAAAGAAGCGCGTCTGGATCGTGGACCCACTTGACGGCACCAAGGAATTTGCCACCGGCCGCCAGGACTGGGCGGTACACATCGCCCTCGTTGAGGACGGCACCCCAGTCCACGCCGCGGTGGGACTGCCAGACTACGGCGTAACCTTCAAGTCCTCCGATGTGCGCGCCGTCGACGGCCCACTGTCTAAGAAATTCGTCATCTCCCGCAACCGCCCGCCCAAGGTGGCCGGCTATATCGCAGAACAGATGGGCTACGAAACCGAGGGCGTCGGCTCCGCCGGCGCTAAGGCCATGCACGTGCTGCTTGGTGATTATGACGGTTATATTCACGCCGGCGGCCAATACGAATGGGATCAAGCCGCCCCAGTAGGCGTTGCCTTGGCAGCCGGCTTGCATTGTTCCCGCCTCGATGGCAGCCCCATCACCTTCAATAATGAGGACACCTTCATCCCCGATCTGCTCATCTGCCGCCCCGAGCTGAAAGACGAGATTCTAGAGCACGCCGCGGCCTTTGCCGAGGAGAATGGCGGCTTCTAAACTGGTGCCTATGACTGAGACTCCTTATGAGGATCTCCTCCGCCGCGTCCTCGAAGAAGGCACGGCCAAAGGCGATCGCACCGGCACCGGAACGCGCTCCATTTTCGGCGCGCAGCTGCGCTATAACCTGGCAGAATCCTTCCCGCTGCTAACCACAAAGAAGGTCTACTTCCGCGGGGTCATCGGCGAGCTGCTGTGGTTCCTGCGCGGCGATTCCAATGTGAAATTCCTGCAGGATAATAACGTGCGCATCTGGAACGAGTGGGCCGATGAGAATGGCGATTTGGGCCCGGTCTACGGCGTGCAGTGGCGCTCTTGGCCCACCCCGGATGGGAGCCACATCGACCAAATCCAACAGGCGCTTGACACCCTGAAGAATAACCCGGATTCGCGCCGCAACTTGGTCTCTGCATGGAATGTATCGGAGCTCGACCAGATGGCACTTATGCCCTGCCACCTGCTCTTCCAGCTCTACGTGGCCAATGACACGCTGTCGTTGCAGGTCTACCAGCGCTCGGCGGATATGTTCTTGGGCGTGCCCTTTAATATCGCCTCCTATGCGGCGCTGACCCACATGTTTGCCCAGCAGGCCGGCCTCAAGGTGGGCGATCTCATCTGGACCGGCGGCGATTGCCACATCTACAACAACCACGTGGAGCAAGTCCAAGAGCAGCTTTCCCGCGAGCCGCGCGAATACCCGCAGCTCAAACTCAACAAGGCGAAGGACCTCTTCTCCTATGACTTCGCCGATTTTGAGGTGCAGGGCTACGACCCGCACCCGGCCATCAAGGCGCAGGTGTCGGTCTAATGCTCGGCGCGATCTGGGCGCAGTCCCTGGACGGCATCATCGGCGATGGCGCGCAGATGCCCTGGCATGTGCCGGAAGATCTCAAGCACTTCAAGGACGTCACCATGGGCGCGCCGGTGATCATGGGCCGCAAGACCTGGGAGTCCCTCAACCCCAAGTTCCGTCCCCTGCCCGGCCGGGAGAATTACGTGCTCTCCTCGCGCGCGCCCGGCACGTGGTCAACTGGTGCTACGGTGGGCAGGACGATGCCCGCGCTTGCCGATGCCTGGGTCATCGGCGGTGGCCAAATCTACACCGCCGCCCTGGACCAGGTGGACCGCATCGAGGTCACTCTCATGGGCGTAAACATCGGCGATATCTATGGCGAGGATGCCGTCTTTGCCCCGGATATCCCCGATACGTTTGGCTTGGCCTACAGCACGGATTGGCTCACCTCTGACAAAGGGCATTTAGAGCTTCCCGAGCAGCCGGCCAGCGAGCTACCCATGAAGTACCGCTTTTTAACTTACGATAGAAAGGACGCAGCCTAATGACTGTACAAGCACCCAAAACCAATGCCGATGTCACCATCTTCTACGCCGACTGGTGTCCATTTTGTGCCAAGCTCATTAAGAACTTGGACCGCACCGAAACCCCATACGAGCTCGTGGACGTAGAAGGCGATAACGCCGACGACATCAACGAGTGGATCAAGTCCGTCAACGACGGCAACCGCATTATCCCCACCGTCTTGTACTCCGACGGCACCCACGAGACCAACCCGCCTGCATCCTCCGTGCGCAATAAGCAGGAAGAACTGGCAGGCGCCTAAACCTCATAGCTAAGGCTGCGAGCCCGACCCGGGCTACTCGC
This sequence comes from Corynebacterium limaceinasi, assembly GCF_046717465.1. NCBI lineage: Bacteria > Bacillati > Actinomycetota > Actinomycetes > Mycobacteriales > Corynebacteriaceae > Corynebacterium > Corynebacterium limaceinasi. The sequence continues at coordinate 820,632 of NZ_CP177100.1, read as the reverse complement.
CCACCCACACAAACGGCCGCGCACGCAGCCTTTTGGGGCGCACTCGCGCCCCACTGCTATGATGATCCGAGTTGCATACGCAACATCCCCGCCCCAGTAGCTCAGGGGATAGAGCACGGCTCTCCTAAAGCCGGTGTCGGAAGTTCGAATCTTCTCTGGGGCACGAAGCGATCTGCTTTAAGGTAACCAACACTATTGGTATCGACTCTTTAAACCATGGTGTCAGGCCGGTCTGCACCCCGCCGGGGTAGACAATTTGCTTCAATGCGTGGTCCCAATTTTGGAGAAATGACCCTATGAGTACATCCTTTCCCAGTGTGGAAATCACCGCGCATTCCCAAAAAGGAAATAGCCATGCAACAAACGAAGATTCGTGGGGTAGCTATAAAAATTTAGTTTGGGTCATCGATGGAGCTTCGAATCCCAAAACCATCTCTGACGAGGTCGTTAGCTTTGTCAATGCTCTCAATACCCAACTCAAAAATTGTGCCGCTAACAATCCTCATGCTTCTTTAGCTACCATCCTCGCAGCATCCATCTCTGCGACAGCACAGACTGAAAACGTTCGTGCAAGTGCGACCGTAGCGCTGTGCCGATTCAATGAAAAAGATTTCGATTACCTCGTCCTTGGCGATGCTGGAATCGTTTTTGCGGATGCAGATTCTGACATCAAATTGCTCCAAGACACGCGCCTACAAGAATGCGCCGTTGTGGAACGGCAACGATACCGTGAGCTTTTAAAAGCAGGCTCTGCCCAAGGTGAAATTGAAAAGGCTCATCTCGCTCTTGTTGAAGCCGAGTCTAAGCTGCGCAACACCACAGGAGGGTTCTGGGTAGCCGAAACGGAACCAAATGCGGCATGTCATGCTCTACAGGGACGCATCAAGAATGCCCAGTACCCAGTCATTCTAGGAACCGACGGGTTTATAGGGCTCGCTAAACCATCCGTACTTTTTTCACAGGCCCGTCAAGCTGAGGGTCTCCCATATAAGCTTGCAGAAATGACTGAAGCATTACTCCCACAATCTGGGAAAATTGATGATGCTACCGTAATCACAGTAAATCTTCCGACCACGTATGACCGAGTGAAATGATTGGATTCGCGACAGCTAACGTTGCTCTAACTTGGTTATCCCACTTTATTGCGCTTTCCTCAATTGCTACCGCGGGTTATCAGTGGCTCACGCGTTTTAGTTCTCGCAAGAGGGTGCAGAAGTTCTTCGGCGCCTCCAATATCACGATCGTCATTCCCATGCGGCTCTTGGAAAAGCGGAGGGTTATTGCGGAGCCTGATTTTGTAGCAGCTTCCCTTCTGGCAGAGTTTTTGAAAGCGGCAAAGATGGATGTGACATTCGATTACGTCAATCCAGACGGCTCCATCGATCTGTCCACCGAAGGATTGGTCGTTATCTGCGGACCCAAAAATTCTTCCCTAGTCGCGAAAGCAATGGACCACGATCCTTCCCTTCGCTTTCACGAAAGCGAAGGACATTGGAAGATCAGCGAAAGGCAAGGCTCCCAGGAGTTCCAGTCACTACTTGACCACGGTGAAACGGAAAGCGACACGGCGTATGTAGCACGTGCGCCACGGCGGCCAGGTTCCCGGCAAACATTTGTGTCAATCGCGGGTATCCATGCGCAAGGATCAGCAATCGCGGTTGCACACCTGACGGATAAACACAAATTCAAAAAGCTAGCCCAAAACGTTGGCGGAGACCTATTTTCGATGGTCGTTTCCGGGGATTTCTCCGATGAACCGTTGCGACCTAACGAAACCCATCAACTAGCGCTGTATACGCACGGGCCTCCTCAGGTGCATGCACCAACTGGGATAATTTCAACGAAAAGCTCGGCTCAGGGGCCCGAAAATGAGTAATGATGACTGCTTGGCCCCACGATCAATCAAGGGCGCTGCACCAGAAGAAGCCGGGATGACAAACGCACCCCTCGTCGGCCTATTCTTGAGCTAATTCAGAACTAAGCTAAAATTACCACCGTTAATTTTGCAGGTTGGCGGGTGTTTTGCACCACGCTCACACACACCATACGCCGTACAGAAAGGTACTCAGATGATTACCACTATTCTTGCTGGGCTATTGGCTGCAGGCACTGGTTTAACCGGACCCAGCACTCCAACCACAGAAGCTTCCCCTGCAGCCCAACACCAAGGACATGCGTCCACGGCTACTCCTGACCGCGATACTTCTGACGTGCAGGCGCTTATCGATGATGCCCAAGACCAAGCCGGCTACGAGTTCATTACTGTGCGCTACGAAGGAGAATTCGCGCATATCGCTTTGGATCCCGAAACCTACAATCCGGATAGCGATAGGGCGACATTTGAAGCAGTGTCCCAGTTGCTCACTGAGAAGGGTTATGAGGTCACTGCAGTTCTCTAAACCGTAAGCCCTTACTGCCCCGCAGGGGCTTTATCCTCTGTTTTGTTGCTGTTTTGTGCTACAGCACGGCGCACTCGAAGTGCACCAACAAAGCCCAGCGCAAGGAATGCGGTAGCGGCCACGAGCGACCACTGCGCGGGGTTGGTCATGCCTTCGCTTAAGGCCTGCACCACTGCCCCAGTCTGTTCACCGAATGGGCCATTTCCACCTTGCTCGCGCAATTGCGCGATGCTCGAGCCTGCGTGTCGATTTGGGGTAGTTGGTACCGTGAGTCCGCGTAGTTGGTGCCAGGGTTGCGCGTACCTGGTACTGCAAGGGTTTTCTTTCATAGTTGATGTTGGCGACACCACGATTCGTTGGTGTCACATCAACTTCTACTTGGAAAGAAGCTCATTGTTGTGGCTAACTTCAAACAAATTCTTACGATATGCCTTGACGGTGCTAGCTATACGCAGATCGCACATACATTGGGGTGGGGCCTAACCCCCGACGTGTCCATTTTCCGGGGGTCAGGCCCTCACTCGTAAGCCGTCTCAACAACGGCTACCGAATCCGCATAGGAGACTTTGACATGCGCAAAGCTACATCCCCAATAGGACCGGACAAATAGAGCAAAAGCCGGGCCGACTCAGTCGGGCCGCCCCGGTACCAACTACCCAGAACACGGCAGTACCGAGTCCCCAGAACACCGGTACCAAAAACTCGCATCTGACACCTGCGGATTGACGGATAGCTTCGGCAATGCTGTCGGCGCCGGGCCCGGTGATTGCGGCATCGTCAAGCGCCTTCGGCAGTGTGAGCGCTAGGGCGGCCGATAAGACCGAACCGGATACGGCGGTGCCCAGTGAGGAACCAATCTGGCGCACGGTGCTCTGTGATGCGGAGGCTTGCCCGGAGTCATCGACGGGAATATCCCGCAGCACCGTGCCGGTCAGCTGCGCGGAGGCGAACCCAAGCCCTAAACCGTATAGGGTCAGCGGGGCGGCGATGATCCAACCATTCGTGTCCGGCCCCATAAGCAGGACGAGGATTAGGACACCGACGACTTCCAAGCCGAGCCCGATGAGCACGGTGCCAGGCGCCCCGAACCGGGCCGCGACGTGGCGGGCTGCCGCACCGGAGAAGAATGCACCGATTGCCATGGCGGCCAGCAAAAGGTCCGCCGACATCGTGCTTAGATCCAATGCATTAATCAGGTACAGCGGCAGCACGAAAATGATGGCGAGCTCACCGATTGCTACCGCGCCTGCGGTGATATTGCCCCACGAGAACGTGGAATAAGAAAACAATCCAAGGTTCAACAGCGCCGAGCGTTGACCCCGCTCGCGGTGCTTTTCCCACCGAATAAACAGCGCGAACCCCACAGCCGAAATCGCGAGCGCCACCGGCAAGCGGTCCGACCGCTGCTTCGCCGGAAATCACCGCGCTCCGCCCACCAAAGGCTGCGGCGCGGTACTTGCCGCGAAACACGGCATTAACGGTCGAAAGCACGGACGACATGATGAACGCAGCACCGATTTCCTGTACTGCGCACGCGGAGATCAGCGTGGCGGCGGAGGTAGAAAATCCCGCCAATACGCTGCCTGCCACAAATATTGTCAAGCCGATGAGGAAGGCGCGCTTGCGTCCCCAGGTATCAGCGATCTTGCCCGTTGACAGCAGCAGCGCAGCTAATAGCACCGCATAGAGTCTATTGACCCACTGCGCCTGCGTCAGGTTAAGCTGCAGGTCAGTGATGATCGAGGGCAATGCCACGCCGACGATAGTGCCATCTAGAACAATGACACCCAGCCCGACGGAAAGAACCGCCAAGCTTATCCAATCGCGGCGAGTAGGCGCCGTAACGATTTCTTGTGCGCTGTGCTCTCGCTCATAGTTAGGCGTTCACCGAAGCATTGGCGCTGCCTGCATCTGGCTCCTTGATGGCCCGGCCCAAATTCACGAGAAAGACCGTCAGCCCCACCGTGATAAAGATGTGGCCCAGCCCGGCGATGCCCGAAATCATCTCATTGGATTCCTTGCCCAACACCGTCAATATGCCGTGTGAAATTTGCATGCCGACGGTGAGTACCACGCCTACGTTGTAGAGCCAGAAGAACGAGTTGAACAGCTGGTGGTGCCGCGACAGTGCAAAGACCTTTTCCAACGCCAAGAAGATAAGGAATAGCATGAAGCCTAGCGCCAGCAAGTGGGTGTGAGCCACGCTTAGCTGCGTATATTCGCCTTCCGGGAAATCTTGTAGCTTCGTAAACTCCCGATAAAACAAGCCGGCGACCAAGCCCAAGACGAGGTAGAAAATCGCTGCCCTGTACAAAGCCTTCATATCATTACTCCTTCCCAGTCATCGCTGTGACTGGATAGCCGAGGGGATCAAGTTCTCTAAATACATATCTTGCCCCGACTTGTCCGGCTTTGAATCGCAGAGGCGGTTGAAACTTCAATCAACCAGTAGGTTGATTGAAGGCTTGTTCCCCTCGTGTCCACCAATCAGGGGTCGGGTCCCTTTTCTCGCTCGCGGGAGTTGACGTTGACAGCGGTGGTACTGCTCAGATGATCGTTGCTGCATGGGGTACGCTCTCCAGCCAGCCCGCGGCCGTGAAACTCGGCCAAGAAAACTCCAAGGAGCAGCTCAAGCGCTCTAAGCGGTTCAAGGCAGAAGCAACGCGTGCAATTTTTAGCGGCATCGAACAGCGCAAGCAGCGCGATGCTCTAGTGTCCAGCGATAAAAACGTGCTGGATAGCTTGGTGGATGCCTTGGCCAATATTATGGCCTCCGCAAAAGAAACTGGCCAGCTAGAAAGCTAAAATCCCAGGTTCACACACCGCAGCAAAAGCCCTAGGCCTCCAGTCTTCTGTGGAGGCCTGGGGCGCTGGTGCGTTGGAGCCTTAAATAGCCTTCTCGCCTCGCTCGCCGGTGCGAACGCGGATGACGTCTTCGACGGGTGCGATCCAAATCTTGCCGTCGCCGATTTCGCCGGTGCAGGCGGCGTCGACGATGGCATCGACAATCGCTTCGGCGTCATCGTCTGCCACGATGAGCTCGATTTTGGCCTTGGGCACAAAGGAGGTGGCGAATTGGGCACCGCGGTAGATTTCCTTGTTACCGCGTTGCTGGCCAAAGCCTTCGATTTCGGTGACCGTCATGCCCGGTGAGCCGAGTTTTTGTAGTGCTTGCTGGATATCATCAAGCGTAAAGGGCTTGACCACGGCTGTTACGAGTTTCATTGTTGCTCCTAGGTATCGCTGGGCGTTTTAGTTGCGGCTGGTGGTACCGCGCATAGCGCGGCCGCCAATGTCATAGCCGGTCTCACGGTGACCACCAAAGTCAATGCCGTCGGTTTCAATCTGGTCGGTCACGCGCCAGCCGATGGTCGCCTTCAAAATCACCGCAATGATGGCGGTAATGACTGCGGCGAAGGCCACGGCGATTGCGGCGATGAGGATCTGTACGATGAGCAGCTTCCAGCCCTCGGCGCCGCCACCGGTGAAGATGCCGCGGTCATTGGCAAAGAAAGCAACCGCCACGGTGCCCCACAGGCCGGCGACCAGGTGGACGCCCACGACGTCGAGAGAGTCATCGAAGCCGAAGCGGAACTTCAGGCCCACGCCCAGGCAGCCCAGCATGCCGCCGAGGGCACCCATGATGAGCGAGGTCACTGGGTTCAGGTCGCCCGCAGCTGGGGTAATGGTGACAAGTCCTGCGACCACACCGGAGGCTGCACCCAGGGAGGTGCAGTAGTTATCGCGCAGCTTTTCCACGAGCAACCAGCCCAGGATTGCCGCAGCCGTTGCGGCGGTGGTGTTGACCCAGGCCAGGCCGGCGAGGCCATCGGCTGCGAAGGCGGAACCACCGTTGAAGCCGAACCAACCAAACCACAGCAGGCCGGCACCGAGCATGACCATGGGCAGGTTGTGGGGGCGCTGCACGCTCTTCGGGAAGCCTTGGCGCTTGCCCACGACAATCGCGAGGACCAGTGCGGCCGTACCGGCGGAAATGTGGACGACGGTACCACCGGCAAAGTCAATGGGGGCCACAAGCGCTTCCCCGCCTTCGCTGCCAAAGATCCAGCTGGTGACGCTGCTTTCGCCCTCACCCAGGATGCCGCCGCCCCAGACCATGTGAGCCAGCGGGAAGTAGACAAAGGTTGCCCACAGGCCGCTGAATACCATCCAGGTACCGAACTTCACACGGCCGGCGAGTGCACCGGAGATAATCGCGGTGGAAATAACGGCGAAGGTGAGCTGGAAGCCGATATCAATGATATTGGCGTAGCCTTCCGCGCCTTCGAGGTATTCACCATTGGCATCAAAGATGGAATCCTTCAGCCCGAAGAACTCGAAGGGGTTGGCAACGATGCCGCCCCAGGACTCCGTGCCGTAGCTCATCGACCAGCCCCAGAGGACATAAATGATGCTGACTACCGCTAGTGAGCCGAAGGACATCAACATCATATTGAGCACGCCGCGGCGCTCTGTCATGCCTCCGTAAAAAAGTGCCAGGGCTGGGGTCATGAGAAGCACGAGAGCCGCGCTCATGAGCATCCAGCTCGCATTGCCTGCGATCACCGAATCCATTGTTTCTCCTTGTAGGGTTCCTTCATTGCTTTTCATAACGGTAGTACTACAGGTATACAAATATCTATTGAGCTATAGGTTAACCCCCAATGTGGGGCTACTTCGAGCTTGTCACCTCGTGGTTTCCCGCTTTTTAGCGCTAACCGCTGCCCACTCGAGCGAGGCTCCTTGGCCACACCTCCACGACATCCGCCCAGGAGCTCAAAGAATTTACTGTGCGTTCACACCTATCCCAAGTTGCCTTAACTTCGGCGCAGTTAGATAGACGTTCCTGTTAACTACTCTCTCTGGAGGACCTTCCCCAATGAAGCCGAAGCACTCTTCTCTCGCTGCCCTAGCCCTTGCTTCAACCGTTCTTCTTAGTTCGTGCGGTGAGCCTGCGACCGACAATGACGATACGCAGGTCGCAAGCGATTCAACCACTATTACCGTCTATACCTCCGAGCCGGAAGAGAAGGTCGATGAAATCAATGCGGCCTTCAATGAAGAAAACCCCGATATCGAGGTCAAGGTATACCGCGCTGGTACCGGCGATTTGAACGCGCGCATTTCTTCGGAGAAGCAATCTGGCGACATTGAAGCAGATGTTTTCTGGGCGGCCGATGCTCCTACCTTTGAAAATTACGCCGAGGACGGTGACCTCATCGAGCTTGCCGATGTCGATTCCGACGACATCATCGACGAGGCCAAGGACGACGAGAATTTTTATGTCGGCACGCGCATCATCCCTACGGTCATTGCTTATAACACCGATGAAATCGCAGAAGTTGATGCCCCGACCTCGTGGGCAGATCTCACCGATCCGAAGTACAAGGACAAACTCGTCATGCCTAACCCGGCGGTCTCTGGTGCGGCGGCCTTCAATGCCTCAGCATGGAAGAACAATTCAGACCTCGGTGAAGCGTGGATCGAAGACCTAGGCAAGAATTCCCCGATGATCGCAGAGTCCAATGGCCCTACTTCCCAAGAAATCGCCTCCGGTTCTAGGCCCGTCGGCGTGGTCGTCGATTACTTAGTCCGCGACCTCGCGGATAAGGGATCCCCGGTTGCCCTCGCCTACCCCACCGAGGGATCACCGTATATTTCTGAGCCCGCGGGCGTATTCAAAGACTCCAAGGAACAAGAAGCAGCACAAAAATACATCAACTTCTTGCTTTCGAAGAAGGCACAAGAAATTGCCGTCGATCAGTCGTACCTCCCGGTGCGCGAAGACGTGGGAACCCCAGCAGCCACCCCTGAACTCGCAGACATTGAGTTGATGGACCAAGACCTAGAAAAAATCACCAAGGATAAAGACGCCGCCGTCGAGGTTTTCCAGAAGGCAGTTTCTTCCTAGTTCTTGATGGCTCCCTTGTTGAAAAATCCCTCCGTATCCGCGCTGCGCGTTGGCGTGTGGCTCATTGCCATCGGCCTGTTCATCGCGCCTTTAGCCCTTGTTGTCTCCCTTGCACTGGGCGGAAACCAAATTCCCGTCCTGCTAGAGCAAGGTCTCGGCATCGCCACATGGAATTCGCTTTTTACCACGGCGCTTTCGGCGCTCGCCGCCGTCATCATCGGCACCGTTATAGCCATCGCGCTAGACCGCACGGATATCTACGGTTCTTCGGTGCTGCGCCTATTCCTGCTTTCCCCGCTCTTGGTTCCACCATTTATCGGAGCGATCGCCTGGATTCAACTCTTCGGCCCGAATCAGGGATTAAATAAGCTCTTTGGGTTCGAAATATGGAATATCTACGGCGCAGACGGGGTCATAGCGCTGATGACTATCCACTCTTTTCCCACGGCATACGTCATCATTTCTTCAAGCCTGCGCTCCATCTCCCCTGATTTTGAACTGGCCGCCCGGGTATCGGGCGCTTCCGTGGTGACAGTTCTGCGCACGGTCACCCTTCCGCTCCTGCGCCCTGCATTGTTGTCCGCGTTTACCCTCACGGCAATTGCTAATCTGGCTGACTTTGGGATTCCCGCCATTATCGGCTCACCTGCTCGGTTCGAAACCCTTGCGACGATGATTTACCGCTTCATTGATTCCGGCACCGTATCCAATCCTTTGCAGGTGGTCTCTACCATCGGCGTTGTCCTCTTATTCTTGGGAATCGGCGCCGTCATTTTGGACTATCTCACCTCCCTGAAAAACTCGTCTTCTACCCATAACTCCGGAAGCCCGGCGCGCTTTGCGCTGCATTCAGCGCGTTGGCCGGTCACGATCATCATGTGGGTGTGCGGACTCGCCATTTCCATTGGCCCGATCCTCGGTTTGGCCTACCGCGCGTTGCTGCCAGCCCCTGGGGTTCCATTTACTCTTGAAACCATTTCGCTGGCGAACTTTAGCGCTGCTTTATCCAACCCGCGCGTTATCGACGGCCTAACCAATTCCGCATTTTTGTCGATAACCGCCGCGATAATCTGCGGGATTCTCGGCTGGGTCATCGGAATTCTAGTGACTCGGACCCAGGCGCGGGGAAATACGCTTTTAACACTTTCTGCGCTGCTACCGAGCGCGCTGCCTGGGCTCATCATCGGCGTCGCCTGGCTGATTGCCGGGCGCTATACCGGGCTGTATAACACCATTTGGATAATCCTTATCGCCTATGTCTGCGCTTTTACCGCACTCGTTGTCCAATCCGTGCGTGCACCGCTCATTAGCACCCCGGTCACCGTGGAAGAAGCAGCGCGTATTTCTGGCGCCACACCGCTTAAGGCGCTATTTACTACCACCGGCGCGATGACCATTCCGGCGGCCATCTCCGGCGCGGTACTGGTCGCGGTGACCGCGATTCGAGAACTTACTATTTCCGTACTCCTCGTCGCCCCCGGAACCACAACACTGGGTGTCCAAGTATTCAATCTGCAACAGGCAGGAGATTATAACCAGGCATCAGCACTCGCCCTGCTCTTCGCGCTGCTGGGCATCATTGCCCTCGCACTGACTATCCGCGCTCCTAAGGTAAGGACATAATAATGGCGAAAATTGCAGCTTCCCACCTCACGATCACTTTTCCAGATGGAACCACCGGCCTGCGCGATATCAGCCTCTCCATCGAACCCGGAGAACTCATCGCGCTCGTTGGCCCGTCAGGCTCCGGTAAAACCACGCTTTTGCGCACCATCGCTGGTTTTATTTCTCCATCGTCAGGTGAGCTTTACATAGATGGCCGGCAGATGACTGATATTCCGCCGGAGAAACGCGGCATCGGCATGGTCTTCCAACAGCACGCGATCTGGCCGCACATGTCTGTGAAGGACAACGTTGGCTACCCGCTGCGCCAGGCAAAAGTAGCTAAGGCAGAGCGCGAAGTGCGCATTTCTGAGACCTTAGCTCTCGTGGGCCTGCCGGGATTCGAGGAGCGTATACCGGACAGCCTTTCTGGCGGGCAGCGCCAGCGCGTTGCTTTGGCCCGGGCGATCGTCGCTAATCCCACAGTTTTATTGCTGGATGAGGCTCTTTCGGCCCTCGATGAACCACTGCGCGATAATTTGCGCCGCGAATTGGTAGCCCTGACACAAAAACAACGCCTAACCACGGTGCACGTCACCCACGATCGCGCCGAGGCGCTGGCAATTGCAGATAGAGTCGTGGTTCTAGACGGCGGCGAAATCCAGCAGATTGCTACCCCGCAACAATTACTGGAAAATCCCGCTAACCCGGTGGTCGCGGGATTTATTTCGGATGCCACGATTGTCCAGGCCTCTATTTCAGGTGACAGCGTCGAGTGCCCTGCTCTTGGCATCTCTTGGCCATTGAGCGAAGTAACCGTGCGAGGCGAAGGCACTAAAGCCGCCATCTTGCCGCGCCACGCCAAAATCGTGGAGGAAGACCAACCAGGTGCCACGGTTCCAGCGGTAGTTGACTCAGCCATTTTCGAAGCCGGGCACTACTCCGTTACCGCCTCCCATGAATCTGGGGTCACGTTCCGGACTACCGCAGCTCATAAACCAGCCCTTGGACAATCGGTGCGTATCCGCTTCTCGCCGCCCTTGATTTATTAATTCACCGCATCGCGCGAGCTTTTGCCTGTTCAGCACTTGTCCAGCACCCCCTTTTACTGCAACGGTTGCACCCGCTTTCCGGCGGGCCTAATGTGCTTCCACGCTGGACTTTAAGTTTTCCACTATCGGACTTTCAGCCCACTCGTTTCAATTAAGCACCACCAACAAGGAACGCGTATATGTCCGACTCCGCATCCCCCTCCCCCACTCCCGTGGAAGAACAGTCGTCTCTTTCTCTAGAGCAGCAGACAGAGCAGTTGCCCGCTGAGGTTTCGAAGAAGCGCCGCTTTAGCGATGGCTGGAAACTCTTTGTGTGCATCGTCATCGTTCTCGTCGGTGGGTTGGGCTCATCCCTGGTACAAACCGATGGCGGCAAAATTCAGGTCACTGACCTCAAAATCGCCGGCAAGCACGGCGCTACGGTCACCGCAGATCTCTTCCGGCCGAAGGACGCGACGCCGGAGAATAAAGCGCCGATGGTCATCGTCTCGCCCGGTTTCCAGCGCACTAAGGAAACCCAGGTCTCCAACTCGTTGGAATTGGCCCGGCGCGGCTTTGTCACCCTGGTGGTTGACCCGTATAACCAGGGCGAGTCCAGCTCGCAACACCCAGACGATAGTGATTCCGCCGTGGTGACCGCCATTGATTACGTCACAGACCACCTGGATACGTTTAATTACGTCGATGAGGATCGCATCGGCATTACCGGCCACTCCGCCGGTGGTACTGCGGTGCGCACCGCAGCCAATAAGTACGGCAAGAAGGTAGACGATGCCCTCGAAGCTGCCAAGGACCCGAATAGCGAAGGCGGCACCACCATCACAGATGGCGAGCGCAAGCGCGCCGAGGACCTAGATAAGATCTCCGCGGTCTTTATCTCTGGCTGGCTCAAGAACTTAAACGATAAGAAGTTTGCCCACGTGCACTCAAATATGGCGCTGGGCTATGCCCGCTTCGATGAAGGCGGCTACCGAAATATCAACGGCGATGGCGATCTGCGCGATGCCCCAGAGGCTCTGTCCATGGTCAACTCTGGGCTCAAGAAACAAGACCAGGTGGACCACATTGAGATCGGCCGGGGCTACGGGGACATCGACAAGGGCACGTACCGCGTTGCCTATAACGATGAAACGCTGCACCCGCTGCAGCCGCTCACACCTAGTGCCATCGGCAGCATTCTCGAGTTCTTCGATGACACCCTGGATGCCCCAGTGAAGATGGATTCCGGCAACCAGACGTGGTGGCTGAAAGAAGTCTTTAACCTCATTTCCCTCATCGGCGGCATCGCCATGCTCTTCCCGCTGACCCGAATGCTCCTGCGCACCCGCTACTTTGCGCCAGTAGCCCAGGCGCTCCCAACCGTACCGAAGCGTCCGCGGGGCAAAGAAGCCGCGAAGTTCTGGGGCTTTTTCGTGTTAACCGCAGCCATCGCCTTTTTCACGTTCATGCCGCTGGCGAACCTTTCGCAGGACGTCTTCTACGATGCCGCGAATAAGGTCAGCACCTGGTTCTTCCCGGCGCGCATGGTCAACTCGGTGGTCTTGTGGGCCATCGTCAACGGCATCGTCGGGCTTATCTTGTTCTATATCACCCGGGATAAGTCCACCTATGCCCGCGGCGAGCGCGCCCGCGCGTGGGGCATCACGATGAGCTGGCGCACCTTTGGGCGCACGCTACTGCTGGCCTTCATCTTGCTCTTTGTGTACTTCTCCGTGCTATCCATTGTGTATCTTGCCTTCCACAATGATTACCGTTTCTTGGTCGTGGCCTCGCGCCCGCTGACGCTGCGCTGGTTCCTGGTGGCGCTGATGTACGTACCTGCGATGGGCCCGAACCCCGGAAAGTGGACACGGGGATTTAATCAAGATGCGATAGTAAGTGTAGCTGATCCGGCGGCTTCGAAGGCGTTCGGCGAGCGATAGCCGCACCACGAGTGCAAGCGCTTGGTGTTGTAGTGCGTGCACCACCGGAACACGTCCCGACGACATACGAGCTGACTTGGGAAAACGGACTCGTCCTGGAGGACTTCCCGTTTCAGCGTGGCGTTGAACGACTCCGCCAACGAGTTGTCCGCGCTCGTCCCGATTGCTCCCATCGACTGGGTGACACCGAATCGTTCACACAGCTTCCGGTATTGCCCAGAGGTATAGACGCTGCCATGATCGGAGTGAAAAATCGCCCCGTCAAGGTTGCCTCGGACCCCGTGGGCCATCGTGAGAGCTTCTTCGACCAACTCCGTGCGCATGTGGTCGGCGATCGCGAAACCGGTCAACTGCCGCGAATAGCAGTCGATGACGGTGGCCAGGTACATATTCGACCCGTCCGCGATCGGCAGGTACGTGATATCGCCGACGTAGATGGTGTTCGGTTTCTCCGCGGTGAACCGGCGTTTCAGCAGGTCGGGCAACTTCGGAGCCCGTTTCGCAGACACGGTGGTCTTCACCCGGCGTTTTTTGGTGTAGCCGAACAGGCCCATCTGGCGCATCAACCTGGCGGTGCGCTTGTGATTGAAAAGGTCGTCGTTGGCTGGATCGGAATTGATGGCCGCCGTCACGCGTTTCGCCCCGTAACAACCGTTCTCGGCCGTGAACACGGCCTTGATCCTCGCTCCCAGCACCGCGTCGTCAAGGACGCGTCGCCGGCGGGCAGGAGCAGCTGATTTCCATTTGTAATACGAGGACCGGTTGATCTTCAAAACCTCACATAACCGCTTGACCTCGTAGAGGCCTCGGTTGTCATCAACGAACCGGAAGCGGTTCACCAGTTCGTCTCTTCCGCGAAATATTTGGCCGCCTTGCGGAGAATCTCTCGTTCCTCCCGGAGCTTGGCGTTTTCGCGTTCCAGCACGCGGATGCGTTCGGCGTCGGAGAGTCCTTCAGCAGGCGTGCGTGCGCTGTTGGCTGCGGCAATGGGGCTGGCGACTTTTTCACCGTTGGCGTTGGTTTTGGTGCCGGTGCCGAAGGCGTCGAGCCAGGTGCGCAGGGAGTTGCGGTTGACCCCGAGATCGGAGGCGATCGCGTTGAGCGTTGCTCCGGGGGTCGACTCGTACAACGAGACTGCGTCGCGCTTGAACTGCTCGGTGTAGGTCTTGCGTGGCATGGTGGAAAGGTACCTCACTTCCCCAGCGAGATGCTGGTTTCAAGGTGTCCACCATCTGGGGGTCAGGTCCGATGTTCATCTTCTATCTGGCCAACTCCATTCGCGCCGGCGTGGGCACGCGTTATAGCGATACGCCCAAGTGGCAGACCTACCTCATCGCGGCGCTGGCGAACTCTGTCGGCTTGGCGATGATCTTCGTTATCCAATATTCCGTCTTCGCCGCCACCGGCACGGTGCACTGGACCGATGACTGGCTGTATGTGAACATGCTGCAGTCCATCTTGCCCATGATGATCCTGCTGCCCATCTTGAACAAGATGTTTTATGCCAATACCGGCCGCGTATGGCTCGGCCCCCTGGTTATCGCGCCCATCTTTATCACCATGTCCTTGGGCGGCAGCGTGGCCTATATCCCGAGCCTGGCTTAAGCTCTAAGCCATGAGTGAAATCATCAAGCAGTATTCCGTTGACCTTAACCGCGTAGAAAATTCGGTGTACCGGGCCACCAATGCGGATGGGGCCAGCATCGAATTTGGCCGCGGGGAGGGCCTGTTGTCGCCGGTAGAGCTCCTGCTGGCCGCCGTCGCTGGGTGCACCGCGGTGGATGTGGATGTCGTAACCTCCCGGCGCACCGAGCCGGAGTCTTTCCAGGTGCGCGCAGAGGGCGACCGCGTGGATGAGGATGGCGCTTCGCGGCTTTCCGATGTCCGCGTTTCCTTCGACCTCGCCTTCCCCTCCACCCCAGATGGCGATAAGGCCCGCGCGCTCGTGGATAACCTGATCCGCATCTCCCACGAGAAGGATTGCACGGTATCGCGCACCGTAGAACACGCCACGAACGTGGAATTTAGCAACGAGTCAAAATAAACACGATTCCCCCACCGTCTCCTGCTATGGTGCATTTGTTAACTATTGTGACTAATGCAATCACCGCAGGAGTTATTCATGTCGCCGTCTCTATCTCGTCGCGGCCTCTTGAAGGCAAGCGCCCTTGCCCTTACCGCCGGCGCCATTGGTGCGGCCGCACCCTCTGCCGCCGCCCTCGGCCCGGTGCGCGGCACCATTATCGATTTTTCCTCCGGCATCCCCTCCCCCGCCGCCATCAAGCGTGCGGGCCATATCGGTGCCATTCGCTACGTTTCCAATAAGCGCCCCGGCGCGGCCTGGATGACCGGCAAGCCGGTCACACTCCAAGAGACTGCCGCCAATGCCGCCGCCGGCCTACCCACGGCTTCGGTCTATCAATTCGGCCGCGCCGAAACCGCCGATTGGAAGCAGGGCGCGGCGGGCGCCGCCATCCACGCCCCGCAGGCCATTTCGCTGCACAAGGCCGCCGGTGGACCCACGCACCGCCCCATTTATATCGCCATCGACGATAACCCCACCCGCGAGCACTACACCCAGTTCATCCGGCCATACCTGCAAGCGTTTTCCAAGGCCCTGTCCGTGGCCGGCTACCAGACCGGCGTCTACGGCAACTACAACACCATCGAGTGGGCCAGCCGCGATGGGATTGGCACGTTCTACTGGATGCACGACTGGGGCTCCAACGGGAAAATCCATCCCAAGACCACCATTCACCAGCTTCCGCAGTCGCGCCAGCAGACCATCGAGAACGTCATCGTCGATGTCAACGAGGTCTACGCCAGCGACTGGGGTCAATGGACGCCCGGGTCCAAGCAGCCAGGCATCCAGGATCTCAGCTCCACCCTGGACAAGGCCATCCCGAATATGCCGGAGCTGCCGCAGGTCACCGCGGATGGGGTGAGCTTTAAGGGGTCATCGCTAAGCAACGAGCAAATCCGCGGGCTTGCCGATGCCGCCCAGGACATCGCCAAGGCCATTAAGTAGGCCTATTTCCCCTTGGGCTCGGAGGACTTCTTTTCGTCCTTTTTGTCCTTGTCCTTCTTCTCGCTCGAGGTCGGCTTCTTTGAGGTTGTCTCGATGGGCGGGACGTCCTCGCCGTCCTTGTACTTCAGAAACCGCTCGGTGGCCTTGCCCAGGTTCTCACCATTGATCTCACTCTTGACGTAGTCCGTGAGGTCATCGGCAGAGCCATTAATGGAGGCCGCGGCGACGAAGTTTTTACCAAAGGACACCGAGGAATTGATGGACTTATCGTTGGACCAGCCCCACTTGCTGCCCACGACATTAGAAAGCTTCGCGGTGCCATAATCCTGGTCATAACCATCTTCTGAGACTGGATCCGCGTGCGACATCGCCACCAGCACGGGATGGGTTTCATCGCGCTTGATGAGCTGCGAGATAAAGCTGGCCACGTCATAGGTGGAGGTTTCCGAATAGCCCCAGGTCTCGCCCGCCTTGGTGGATTCCAGATCGTATTCCTTGGCAATCTTATCGATGGAATCCGGGTACTTCTTAAACAGCTCCTCGGCGCTCTTATCAGAAGAGCTGGCGATCATGCCGAGCGCCTCGTACTTGTCTTCGTACTCACCCTGTTCAATGACGTAGGTGGCGATGTAGAGCTTGATGAGGCTAAGCGCCGGGCGGGGATCGTGTTCTGCCGCAGAGCCCATATACATGCCATCGTGCAGGCGAATATAGCTAATGGAATGGTCCTCATCCCCCTTGAGGAACTCATTGATGCGCGGGGGCACCTTTGCCGCCCTATGCGCGGTAATCGTGGTGTCTTCGGCTTTGGCGGTGCTATCTCGCTCGCTATTGCTGCACCCAGCAACCGTAGAGCAGGCAAGCATGCACACGGCAAGGGCGGCACCAGCCTTTACTGATGCCGCCGCGTTGAGAGAGGACGGATTAAACACGTCGAACCATATTACCGGTAATTGCTACCTTTCGGGCAATTAGTGCTGGACTGGGGCCTCGACGCCCACACCGGTCAAGGAACGAACCTCCATCTCTGCCGCCAACTCGTCCAAGTTGTCCGGCTTGGTCACGATGGATACGAACCAACCGACGAAGAAGGACAGCGGGATACTGACCAGACCCGGCGAGGTCAGCGGGAAGATCGCCCAGTCCGCGTTCGGGAACATGGCGCTTTCGGTGCCGGATACCGCTGGAGAGAAGAAGATGAGGACCAAGCAGGAGACAACACCGGTATACATGGAGGCCACGGCACCCGCGGTGTTGAAGCGGCGCCAGTACAGCGAGTACAGGATGGTCGGCAGGTTAGCCGATGCCGCCACTGCGAAGGCCAGGGAGACCAGGAAGGCCACGTTCTGGGTCATCGCCAAGATGCCCAAGATAATGGAGACGATACCCAGCACCACCACGGTAGCCTGCGAGACGCGCACCTGCTCTGCCTCGGTGGACTCACCGTTGCGAATAACCGCGTGGTAGATATCGTGCGCAATGGAGGCGGAGGCGGTAATCGCCAGGCCCGCCACCACGGCGAGCACGGTAGCAAAGGCCACGGCGGAAATAATGGCCATGAAGATGGAGCCACCGATTTCCAGTGCCAGCAGCGGTGCCGCGGCGTTCGCGCCACCCGGTGCGTTCAGGATGCGGTCCGGGCCAACCAGTGCGGCTGCACCGTAGCCCAGAATCAGGGTCATCAGGTAGAAGGCACCGATGATAACGATGGCCCAGGTCACGGAGCGACGAGCCTCAACGGCGGTGGGCACGGTGTAGAAGCGCATCAGAACGTGTGGCAAGCCGCCCACACCCAGCACGAGGGACATACCCAAGGAGATGAAGTCCAGCTTAGCGGCGGTAGAGCCACCGTACTTCAGGCCCGGCTCCATGATTTCCTTAGCCTCATAGCCCTTTTCATGGAGGTAATCAGACGACGCGTGCATATCAATAGCGGTGCTGAACATGTTGCTGAAGCCACCGCGCAGTGAGACAAACACCATGATGCACATGATGACCACACCGGTCACCAGCAAGACGGCCTTAATCATCTGCACGTAGGTCGTGCCCTTCATGCCGCCGACCAAGACATAGAGGATCATCAGCACGCCGACGATGCCAACGACGACTGCCTGCCACTTAAAGTCATGGATGTTCAGCAGCACGGCCACCAGCGAACCGGCGCCGGCCATCTGGGCAATGAGGTAGAATAGCGTCACGAAGAGCGTGGCAATGGACGCGGCCACGCGCACCGGCTTTTGCTTCAGGCGGAAGGACAAAACGTCCGCCATGGTAAAGCGGCCCACGTTACGCATCGGCTCGGCCACGAGCATCAGGGCCACGAGCCAGGCGACGAAGAAGCCGACGGAGTACAAAAATCCGTCGTAGCCGTTAAGCGCCACCGCACCGACGATGCCGAGGAAGGATGCCGCAGAAAGGTAGTCACCGGAGATAGCCAAGCCATTCTGGCGGCCGGAGAACGAGCCACCACCGGTATAGAAGTCAGACGCCTTCTTCGTGGACTTGCCGGCGCGCAACACGACGGCCATGGTAACCACGAGGAAGATGCCGAAGATGGAGATATTCAGAATCGGGTTACCGGCAGAAGTTTCTTGTGCAAGGTAAGTGGTAGTCATTTACTTGGCCTCCAACTTCTCGCGAATAGCAACCGATTTAGGCTGAATATTCTTATTGGCGTATTTCACGTAAATCCAGGTAATGATGAACGTGGTCAGGAACTGGGCCAGGCCGAAGACGAGGCCGACGTTCCAGCCGCCATCGCCAAGCTCAATGGCCATAAAATCAGGCGCAAACACGGCGGTGAGCACGTAGACGATGTACCACACGAAAAACGCGACGGTCATGGGAAAAGTGAAACTACGATAAGCGCTGCGCAACTCGCCAAACTCTTCGCTATCGCGCATTTCTATGTAGTCGGCTGCCGTAAGCTCACGACGCTCGACTGGAGCAGTTGTATCACTCATAGAAGGGTTGTCTCCTTGGGTGAGAGAGGTTCTGTACAAACGAGGCGCAATGTGTTGTTCATCACTACCCGCGTTGATATGTAAGATACAGAACAATCTTTGCAAAGCAGTAAATATTGCCAATACATCCCACAAAAACTCCCCCCTTTTAGCCCGATAGGTTCCGGTGAACTGGGCTAATATTCTATGCAAATCACCCCCTCCATCCCAGGTTTAACGCGTTCGCAAATTTTGTTAACCAGACGTTAACTAATCAGTGAAGGCGGCGCGAAAGGAACCACCTATCAGCGAGGTGAGTGCCTTAACCAGCACGTACTCGCCCACTCAGCCATCCTGCACAGCAAAAGCCACCGACGACGCCGTCGCCGGTGGCTCCTTCGCCCGAGAGTGCTTTCTTAGCCCTCCGCGCCCGGGAATTCACGGGGATCATTAAACATGCGGCCAAAACCTTCTTGACCTTCCAAGGAGTCAATCGCCGTGATTTCATCCTTGCCCAGCTCCAGCTCCGCGGCGGCCAGGTTCTCCTTGAGCCGCTCACTGCGGGCAGACTTCGGAATAACGGAAATGCCCTTGGCCATCAGGTACGCCAGTACTACCTGCCCCTCGGTAGCCTCATGCGCGGCGGCAATCTTTTCAATCTCCGGGTTATTAAGCACCACACCGCGCGCCAGCGGAGACCACGCCTCGGTCACGATGCCGTGCTTGTGGTGGAACTCGCGCAGCTCCGGCTGGGTGAACCCAGGGTGCAGCTCCACTTGGTTGAGCACCGGGGTAATGCCGGTCTTGTCAATAAGGTCCTCGAGGACCTCTTCGTAGAAATTAGCGACACCGATGGAAGCGATTTGCCCCATCCCCTGCAGGCGGGCAATGGATTCGAAAGTCTCCACATACAGCCCACCCTGTCGCCACGGCCAGTGGATGAGGTACAGGTCCAAGTAATCCAGCTTCAGCTTCTCCATGGATTCCTGGAAGGCCTGTTCCGCCTTCTGCGCGCCGTGGTGAGAGTGCCAGACCTTGGAGGTAATAAACAGGTCCTCGCGGGTGACGTCGCCCGCGTCAATGGCTTGTTTGAGCGCAGTACCCAATGCCTCTTCGTTCTTGTACAGCGTCGCCGTATCAAAGTGGCGGTAGCCCAAGTCAATGGCTTCGCGGACTACGCGAATGCACTCATCGTCATTGAGTTTGTAGGTGCCCAGTCCAAGCTGGGGCATCTCGCGGTCATCATTGAATGAAATAGTTGGCACAGTCATAATTCCCATTGTGCCCCAGTTTCTCGTCTTATGCGGCCCCTTGCGGGAACTGACTGCCACTACACAACGAAAAACCGGCTCCCTTTAAGGAGAGCCGGTTCAACGATTTTTAGCGCAGCTTAGTCGGCGCGGATGAGGTCAATGATAAAGACCAAGGTGCGGCCGGACAGCGGGTGCGCACCGCCGGCGGGGCCGTAGGCCTTTTCCGGCGGGATGATGAGTTGACGGCGACCGCCTACCTTCATTCCCGGGATGCCCTCTTGCCAGCCGGCAATGAGACCGGTCAGTGGGAACTCGATGGACTGGCCACGGTCCCACGAGGAATCGAATTCTTGGTTGGTCTCATATTCGGCGCCAACGTAGTGGACCTCCACTACGCCACCAGGCTTGGCTTCAGCGCCATCGCCTACGACGATGTCCTCGATGACGAGGTCGGTCGGCGCTGGGCCAGACTGGGCTTCAATAACAGGTTTATCCATGGGGATTAGTCTCCTTGGGAAATCTAGTTTGTTCGTGCGGTCGCAATGAAACCGAACCGAGCTGCACCAATTATAGTGCTCAAGCCCGATTCGGTTGAATTGGGGCGACCAAAAGCGCTATTTAGCGCTCGCTGCGAGGGGTAACCTTGCGCAGGGTTTCACCGGTGTAAATCTGGCGAGGACGGTTGATCTTGGTGTTCATCTCCAGCTGCTCGCGGTACTGAGCGATCCAGCCCGGCAGGCGGCCGATGGCGAAGAGGACGGTGAAGAAGTCCGTCGGGAAGCCCATGGCGCGGTAGATGAGGCCGGTGTAGAAGTCCACGTTCGGGTAGAGCTTGCGGGAGACGAAGTAGTCATCGTTCAACGCAATCTCTTCCAGCTTCATGGCCAGGTCCAGCATCGGGTCGCCGCCCAGGTGATCGATGATCTCGTGTGCGGTTTCCTTGACGATGGCCGCGCGTGGGTCGTAGTTCTTGTACACGCGGTGGCCGAAGCCCATCAGGCGAACACCCTTTTCCTTGTTCTTCACGCGGTTCATGAAGTCGGTAGCGTCGCCGCCGTTGTTCTTCTCGATGTCCTCGAGCATCTCCAGCACGGCCTGGTTAGCGCCGCCGTGCAGCGGACCGGACAGGGCGTTGATGCCGCCAGCGATGGAGACGAACATGTTGGCCTGTGCGGAACCAATCATGCGGACGGTGGAGGTGGAGCAGTTCTGCTCGTGGTCAGCGTGCAAAATGAGCAGCTTGTCCAGCGCCTTGGAGACAACCGGGTCAACCTCGTACTCCTCGGTGGGGTAACCGAACATCATGCGCAGGAAGTTCTCGCGCGCGTTCAGGTTGTTATCCGGGTACATATAAGGCTTGCCCTGGGATGCGCGGTAAGCGTAAGCGGCCAGCATCGGCACCTTAGCCAGCAGGCGAACGGTGGCCTTGTCCAGCTGCTCCTCATCCAGCGGGTCCAGCTGGTCCTGGTAGTAGCTGGAGAGAATGTTCACGGAGGACGCAAGCACGGCCATCGGGTGTGCATCGCGCGGGAAGATGTTGAACTGCGCCTTAAAGTCCTCATCCAAGAGGGTGTGGTGGCGGATGGCGTTATTGAACTCCGACAGTTCCTGCTCGTCCGGCAGGTGGCCCTTAATCAGCAGGTAGGAAACCTCATTGAAGGTGGCGTTATTTGCCAATTCCGCAATATCGTAGCCGCGGTAGCGAAGGATGCCCTCCTCACCGTTAATAAAGGTAATCTTGGACTCGGTGGAGCCGGTGGAGGTGTAGCCGGGGTCGAAGGTAACAAGCCCGGTTTCCTTGCGGAGCTTGGAGATATCGAAGCCGGAATCGCCCTCAGTGGACTGCTTGATGTCCATCTCGTACTCGTTGCCGGCGTGCTTGAGTACTACCTTGTTTTCTTCAGTAGACACGGAATTTCCTTTCCCTGTTAAAGAGTTCTTTAAGGCACTAACTTATTCAAGTCAGCCTTATACCTATTCACACTCTAGCAAACTTTGTGATACTGCCAACAAGTTTACGGGCATCAAAATACCTGCCATCCAACCGGAACTGTTCTACACTAGCGGCGTGAGTACTCCAGAAATCACACTGCCAGCAGATCTCTTGCCTTCCGATGGCCGCTTTGGCTGCGGACCCTCCAAGGTGCGCCCCGCCCAGATCGAGGCTATTGACCCCGCTATCGTGGGCACCTCGCACCGCCAGCCGGCGGTGAAAAACCTCGTCGGTTCCGTACGCGAGGGCTTAAGCGATCTCTTCTCGCTCCCTGAGGGATACGAAATTGTCCTGTCCCTGGGCGGCGCCACCGCCTTTTGGGATTCAGCTACCTTCGGCCTCATCGAGCGTCAGTCGGCCCACCTTACCTTCGGCGAGTTCTCCACCAAGTTTGCCAAGGCCTCTTCCAAGGCCCCGTGGCTCGATGCCCCAGCGCTCACCGAATCCCCCGTCGGCACCGCCCCGGATCCGCGCGAGCTTGCCGCCGATGCCGATGTCGCCGCCTGGGCCCACAATGAGACCTCGACCGGTGCGATGACGGAGGTTGTCCGCCCCCACCCCCACAACGACCAGCAGCTCGTGCTTGTCGATGCCACCTCTGGCGCCGGCGGCCTCCCCGTCAATATCGCAGAGACCGACGTGTACTACTTCTCGCCGCAGAAGTGCTTTGCTTCCGACGGCGGACTCTGGCTCGCCGCCATGTCCCCAGCCGCGCTGGAGCGCATCGAAAAGATCAATAACTCCGACCGTTTCATTCCGGAGTTTTTGAACCTGCAGACCGCGGTGAATAACTCCCGCAAGAACCAGACCTATAACACCCCGGCGATCGCCACCCTGCTCATGCTGGATAACCAGATTCAGTGGATGAATGACAATGGCGGCCTCGACGGCATGGTCAAGCGCACCACCGAATCCTCCTCCACGCTGTACAACTGGGCCGAATCCTGCCCAGAGGCCACTCCGTTTGTTAGCGAACCGGCAGCGCGCTCGCTAGTCGTGGGTACCATCGACTTCGACGACTCCGTCGATGCCGCCCACCTTGCCGCCACCCTGCGCGCCAACGGCATCCTCGATGTCGAGCCGTACCGCAAGCTGGGCCGCAACCAGCTGCGCGTGGGCATGTTCCCGGCGATTGAGCCTGGGGACATCGCCAAGCTCACGCAGTGCATCGACTACGTGCTGGATGCCAACTAAGTGATCAACATGCCCCGCCGCCTCGCATGGCGCGGGGCCTTTTCGCGTTATAGTTGACTGCATCACAGATCCGTCCTTCCGTCGATAGGCAAAGGAGCGCCACACTATGCGCGAGCTGTTTCTCGTTGACAGCGAATCGAGCGAAGACTCATTGGTGCTACGCACCGAAGAAGGCGAAGAGTTTTCCCTTCCCATCACCGATGAGCTGCGTTCCGCCCTCACGCCCACCGCTAGCAAGCCGGAGCCGCCAAAGCTAGCGCCGATGCCCAAGCCCTCCCACGAAGAGGAAGAAAAGCAGATCCGGCCGGCAGAGATCCAAAACCGCATTCGTGCCGGTGCCTCCACCGCGGAGCTCGCGGAAGAGATGCACGTCGATGAATCGCGCATCGAGCCCTTTGCCTACCCAGTCATGCTGGAGCGCAACCGCATTTCTGAGGTGTCCAAGCAGGCCCACCCGGTGCGCGAAGACGGCCCGGCCAAGCTCACCCTGTGGGAGGTACTGGCAAGCTCCTTTGCCGCCCGTGGCCACTCCCTCTCGGAGTCCACGTGGGATGCCTACCGCCACCAAGGCGAGCCGTGGGTTGTGCGCGTGACCTGGAAGGCGGGCCTTTCTGAAAACGAGGCGGAGTGGACCTTCAAGCAGTCCATGTCCTCGCCCGCTACGGTTGAGGCCCGCAACTCGGTCGCGGCAGACCTTACGGACCCGGACTTCGTACAGCCGGTGCGCTCGCTAACCTCATTGGGCAGCGGCCGCTATGACGAAGCCATTGACGGCGATCAGCCCGCCAATGTCACCGATATTTCCGGTTCCAGCGAGGAGACGGAAGAAGAGGAATTCCTGCAGAATCCGTCCTCCGAATCCAAGCCCTCGAAGCGCCGCCGCAAGGCCGTGACCCCGCACTGGGAGGACGTGCTTTTGGGCGTTCGCTCCAATACCAAGCGCCCGAGGGACTAAACAGTGGACATCTCTCATGCCGTTCTCACGCTGTGGTACATCTCCAAGCCCGGCGCCGAAGAGGTTCTCAAAACCGAGCCCAAGGCGGACCGCGGGTTCGGCCGCAAGTTCCTAGCCCAGCTCAACCCCAAGTTCCCGGTCACCCCGATTGGGCAATTCCCCCTCAACCGCTCCGCGCAGACGGATCCGAATGAATACTACATCGGCGGCTACCCGGGCACTACTGTGGTGCAAACGGTCTGCGAGGGCGAGTCCGTCCTGCTCTCCCAACTGCCGAACGACCTCTTAAACGCAGTCCCCGCCCAGCGGGTTATCGCGCTTGTTAGCAACGCGGACGAGGACTATGCGGGCTTCGCGCTGTGGGAAGGCGGCGAGCTCAAGCGCAGCCTGTGCGCCACCCGTGACCGCCTGTACGAGGACACCGGCCTGCCCGAGCCCTTCGAGGCGCCGTTTTGGGCCGGCGAAAAGGACGAATCCCTCGGCGGCATTTCCCTGCCATTTCGGCCCCACAGCATCATGGAGGCCGGCCAGGAACACTGGTTGGGCATCACCGTGGGGCGGGAAGGCCCAGACCTGGACGTCGTGGGTTATGCCGTGGACGGGCGCCCAGAACCCAAGATCGATCCGCCCAAGCCAAAGCAGCCGGTCAGCGAGTTCGCCGCGCAATCCGCGAATAGGCTGGGCCTAAACGACTATGACGACTACGAGGATCACGATGCCGAGCCGGATTCCACCGGCGATGAGATCCTTTCCACCGCCAAACACCTCGGCTCGTTGATTGGCAACTGGCTGCGTCAGACGTTCAAGTCGCTTAAGGAGCGCTGGCGCTCATAAAAGGAAATGGCGGCCGCGGTCGCAACATTTAGAGAATCGGTACCAGGGGCCATCGGTATCCGCGCGCGGATATCTGTGGCCTTCATTGCGTGCTCGGTAAGCCCGGGGCCCTCCGCGCCAACGAGCATGGCCACCTTGTCTTGCCCGTGCATGGCCTCTGCCAGGTGCACCGCCTGGGGGTTGGGGGTTAAGGAAATGAGGGTAAAGGAGGCATCGGCAAGCGCCTGCAGCGAGCGCTGCCACGTGGTGAAACCGCCCTCTAAATGTGCGAAGGGCACGCGCAGCACATGGCCCATGGATACGCGCACCGAGCGGCGATAGAGCGGATCCGCAGCGCCGGAGCCGAGCAATACCGCATCCACGTTCATGCCCGCCGCGTGGCGGAAAATGGCGCCGATATTTTCATGATCCCCCACGCCCTCCAGCACGGCGATGGTGCGGGCCTGCTCCAGGATCTCACCCACCTCCGACTCTGGGGCGCGGTCCGCTGCGGCAACCAGCCCGCGGTGCATATCGAAGCCCGCGACCTCCGCCAGGGTCTCGCGAGAGACCTCGTAGACGGGGCACTCGGGCTCGCCGTACTCGGCAAAGAAGGCCTCCAGCTTCTGGGGAAAGCCCACAAGGCAGCGCATGGGGAACCGCGATTCCATGAGGCGGGCTGCCACCAAGGGGCCTTCTGCAATGACCAAACCCTCGCCGGATTTATCGGATTTGTTGAGGTTCCGAATATCGTCCAGGCGAGGGTCACGGGGATCAGAGATATGCATGCCTTCCAGGCTAGCCGATGGCCTCCGAAATCGGATCGATGCCAAAGTAAATGACGAACAAGCCAGCAAGCAGCCACATGATCCAGTGCACCTGCTTGGCCTTACCAGCAAAGGTGGACATGAGCGCGAAGGTAATAAAGCCCACGCCGATGCCATTGGCGATCGAATAAGTAAACGGCATGACCACGATGGTTAAAAAGGCCGGGATGGCCACCTCCATGCGCGTCCACGGGATATCCGTGAGCTGCGCGGCCATCATCACGCCCACGATGACCAGGACGGGTGCGGCGGCCTCGATGGGCACGATCTCATAGAGCGGGGTGAAAAACATGGCGGCGATAAATAGCAGGCCGGTCATGATATTGGCCAGGCCGGTGCGCGCGCCATCGGCAATGCCGGCAGAGGAATCCGCAAAGACGGTATTCGAGGACGCCGAGCCCAAGCCACCGGCCACCGCGCCGGCGCCTTCCACGACCAGCGCCTTCTTCATGCCCGGCAGGTTGCCGTTGTCATCCACGAGCTTGGCCTGCTTGCCCAGCCCGGTCATGGTGCCCATGGCATCAAAGAAGTTGGTCAGCAGCAGGGTGAAGATGAGCAGGACCGTGGAGATCACGCCGATATTGGCAAAGGCGCCGACCAGGTTCACATCGCCCACGATGGACAGATCCGGCAGCCCACCCAGCGCATCTGGGGCCTCTGGGGCGGCCATGCCCCAGTCCTCGGAGTCCGTGAGCGCCTGGACAATGAAGGCAATCACCGTGTTGAGGATGATGGCGATAAATAGCCCGCCCGGCACATTGCGGATGACCATGAAAGCACAAATAATAAGGCCGATGACGAAGACCACCGCCGGCCAGGTGGCAATCGAGCCATTAATGCCCAGCCCCACCGGCACGGTGGTCTGTGCGGCATCGGGCACGCGGGTAACGAACCCGCCATCCACGAAACCGATCATGGCGATGAACATGCCAATGCCCACGCCCATCGCGGCCTTCATGGGCTGCGGGATGGCGTCAAATACCGCGGTACGGAATCCGGACACGGCGAGCAGGACAATGATAAGGCCCTCGATTACCACGAGACCCATGGCTTCTTGCCAGGTCAGCCCGCTGGTAGCGACCATGCTGACGGCGACGAAGGTATTCATGCCCAGGCCCGCGGCCATGGCGAAGGGGTACTTCGCAATCGCACCGAAGGCAATGGACATCACGCCGGCGACCAGCGCAGTGGCGGCCGCAACCTGCGGCACGCCTAAGGTATAGCCCTCCGCGTCCGGGCTCGTGCCCAGGATCAGCGGGTTGAGCAAAATGATATATGCCATGGCGAAGAACGAGACCGTTCCCGCGCGTAGCTCGGTTCCGATGGTGGAACCGCGTTCAGAAATGTGGAAATAGCGATCGAGAGTGGCTTTCACGCCGTGCCCTTTCACGTAGAGCGGTATTTTTACGCCCTAAGTGTGCTGCTTTAATCCTCAAAATCAAAATCTTGGTAAATGGGCTTTTCATCATCGAAGGCCGCGGCCGGCGCCTTCTCCTCGCTCACCCGCGTCTGCGAATGCGCACCGCAACCGTAGCGCGCGTGCACCACGCGGCCATCAGCGGAATACTCGTTGGCGCATACCCCAAAGTTATCCATGAGCTGCATATAAAAAGCGCACGTGCGGCACTGCAGGTGCGCCTTGGCCGCCATCTCCGAGTTTGGACCATATTCCTCTTGCCAGCGATGCTTGGCATCCGCCAGGCCCTTGGCGGAAAGCTCATTTCCGTTCAGGCGCTCATCATCGATGGCCGGCGGCATGAGGTCTCCCGGGCCCAAATCCCCCGGCAGCACGCGGTCCTCATACGGCACCCATTCCGGGGCCTGCAGCGCCTCCCCGCCAGGCACCAGCGCCACCTCGTTGACGGTGACGTAGCGCGAACCTTCCGCGCACGCGAGCACGGCCTGCCATTCCCATCCTGGGTAGCCCGGCATATCCGCCGCAAAGCGATGGGTGACAACATTGCGGCCCATTCCAGCGACGCCCCTATGCTTGCCGATGCCCCCTTCCCCCACCTCTTCCAATGCCTCACGCGCAATGCGTACGGCGCGGGAATCGATCAACGGATTTGCTTTTCGCTTACTCACGCCCCTCATTATTCATGATGGCCCGCCAACAGTGGTACATATGGTGCATGTCGTTTCTCCGCCGCGCCGCGCTCATTGCCGTGCCCTGCTGCGCCTTAACCGCCTGCTCTTCTGATAATTCTGAATCTTCCTCCCCCGAGCACCTATCAGTGGAAGTCCTCGATACCGCGCCGCTGCCAGAGAACTCCTTTACGCAAGGCCTCGAAGAAGACGGCGAGGGCAACCTCCTGCTCGGCACCGGGCAATGGGGCGAATCCAAACTCATCCGCTTCTCCCCTGAAACCGGCGAGGTCCTCCAAAACCACGCCCTGGATGACTCGCTTTTTGGGGAGGGCATTACCCAATACGGCGATTCCATCTGGCAGTTGACTTGGAAGCGCGGGCAGGCCCTGCGCTATGACGGCGACTTCCAGCGTACGGACACCGCCACCTATGCCGGCGAAGGCTGGGGGCTCTGCGCCAACCAGGACGAGCTCATCATGTCCGATGGCACCTCTACCCTGCGCCACATGGATCCAGAAACCTTTGCGGAGCACTCCACCACCGAGGTCACCCTCGAGGGCTCGCCCGTGGAAGATCTCAATGAGCTGGAATGCGTGGACGGTGATGTCTACGCCAATGTGTGGGGAAGTGAAGATATCTACCGCATAGATCCCTCCTCCGGCGAGGTCACCGCGGTGATTTCTACCGATGCCATCGATAAATCGAAATACACCGATCCCGATGATGTCTTAAACGGCATCGCGCATATCAAGGGCACCGATGAATTCTGGCTTACCGGCAAGCGGTGGGATGAGCTCTACCGCGTTCGAGTAAAGTAATGGGCCATGGCAACCCGTAAGGAAGCAAGGAAAAAGTCGCTGCTGCAGATCCTCGCGCTCATCGTGGTCGTGGCGGTCATCGTCGCCTCCGTGGTGATCTTTCAAAGCTGGCGCAATTCGCGCCCAGGCCCAGAGCCGAGCGAGATTGCTATTACCGCCTCCGTGGGGGATAACACCAAGGAGGTCACACCCTACCTCGTGTGCGAGCCGGGAACCGATTGCCCCGAAGGCGATGTTCCCCAGCTAACCGTGGGCGAAGATGACACCTTGCATCTGGACATCCCCGAAGAGATTTCTAATCACGAATGGAAGGTACTGTCCATTTATGATGATCCCGCCGCCAATGACGAAACCTCTCACGGTGCGAATGAAACGACCGAGGTGGATATCCCCGGTTCGGTAGACCCCATCGAGGCATCGACTGGCGAGCGCCCCCGGCTCATGGTGGTGGAGGTCTCCTCCCTCATGATTGGCACCGACGACGATGGCGAAGAAACCCCCCTCGCCACCGTGTGGTCCCTATCCACCATGGATGATTAACTATCTAAATCCTTCGCAATCGCGCGGAGGATTTCTGCTACTTGGCGCCCGGTCTTGCGCTCGGGGTAACGCCCCGAGTTCAGCACCGGCTGCACCTGGGATTCCAGCAGGGTCATGACATCAGAGACCATGCTGCCGAGCTCTTCCGGCTTGCGCGCCGGCGCGCGCCGGCGCGGCTTATCCAGCACGCGCACCCGCAGCGCCTGCGGCCCGCGGCGCCCCGCCGCGAAATCGAATTCGATGCGCTGGCCCGGAAAGATTTCTTCTATTCCCTTGGGCAGGACATTCCGGCCGACGTAGACGTCTTCATCGCCCGGGTTGCTAACGAAACCGAAACCTTTCTCGGCGTCATACCACTTCACTTTGCCAATGGGCATAGGTATCCACCTCTTCTCTTGGGTAAATTCTTAAGTTTAGCTGGAAGTTATACAGAACAGAAGTTCCACGCGTCGTGTGACATAGTTCACAACGCCGCAATTACCTGCGGAAACTTTGCTGACGGAACCACAATAGTCTCAATTCTTTCCCGTTTAGTGCCCAGAACGTGACTATTTCGTTATAAACCGCTACGCTGGCCCCCAGTGTCGCCGCAAAGAAGGTTTCCCTGCCCATCCTTTCTTCTAGGCGCAATACATTTACACGAAAACGGGCACCACGGAAAGGACTACTTTTATGGGACGCCACTCCGCTAAGACTAACCACTTTGCCGCCAAGTTCACCGCGGGCACCGTTGCCTTGGGCGCAGCCGCCGCCATCATGGCGCCGAACGCCGCCGCTGCCCCTGACTCCGACTGGGACCGCCTCGCACAGTGCGAGTCCGGCGGCGACTGGCACATCAACACCGGCAATGGTTACCACGGCGGCCTGCAGTTCAACGCGCAGACCTGGCAGGCATACGGCGGCGGTGAGTTCGCCCCTACCGCTAACCAGGCAACCCGCGAGCAGCAGATTGTCATCGCTGAGCGCACCCTGGCTAACCAGGGCTGGGGCGCATGGCCCGCATGCTCGGCCTCCCTTGGCCTAAACTCCGCGCCAACCGAGCGCACCGCACCTTCCGCACCCGCTGAGGCACCACAGCCAGTGCAGCAGGCAGTAGAAAACAAGTCCGATGAGCTCGCCGTAGACGCCGTCTACAACCTTGTTAAGGACACCGCTAATGCTTACGGCCTGCAGCTGCCGGCGCAGTTCACCGACTTCTACCACGCAAACCGCCACGACTTTAACGCGTTCTACTCCGCGAACCGCAACGTCATCGACCCGGTTGCGCAGCTGGTTGAGAACTTCAGCCGCTAAATAAGCACATAAAAATTCCCCTCGCCGTCCGCGGCAAGGGGAATTTTTTTAGCGATTGATGCGGGTATAAGGGTGAACGTAGTTCAACTTCTCTGCCGGCATCGGCAGCACCAGATCGTCGCCGTAGGGGCTGGAAGCACCAGCAAAAGGCGCAGAAATTTCCGTAATTGCATGCTCGCGGTGTTCATTGTCCGGCCAAGCCGGGGAAACAAAGCCATTCTTTTCATTCGACATAGCCTTATTATTTCAAACCTCGGGCAAAAACGTAACTCAATCCGGCGCTAAAATTGTGATTTATCATGACTCAGTCCTCCCACCTCCCGCATTTTCGCACCTGGCTTAATTCTCTTTCGGAAGAGGAACTGGCCACCATCCTTCGCCACCGCCCCGATGTTTTAACCCCGCTGCCGCCCTCCATCGCGGCGCTGGCCACGCGCCTCCTCTTGCGCACCTCTATCGCCCGGGCGCTAGCGGAGTGTAACGCGCAGCAGTTGGCGGTGCTGGAGGGCATCGCCAAGCGCGGCGGCGAGCTTGCAGAGGTAGAAGACCACAACCCCGAAATTACCCGCGAGCTGAAGGAGCGCGGCCTCGCCTTCGGCGCGGTGCAAATCCCGCCGGAGGTCATGCCCGCGCTGCCCACGGGCTGGTCGCTACTCAACCAGCTCGAGGTATCGCCCGCGACAATCGATGCCCTCGCCGAAGACGAACGCCACGTGCTTGCCACCCTGGCGCGCTCCAATGGCATCGGTACCACCCGCGAGACCAATCCGGCCCACCCCGTGCCGCGGCTGATTGCCAAGCAACTCTTGCAGCGCGTTGACTCCCAGACCGTTCGCCTCCCGCGCGAGGTTCATCGCGCGATGAAGGGGCACACCGTCCCACACATCCCTACTGAGCCCTCCGCGCGCCGCGGCCAGCCCACCGCTGACCGCAAGGCCGATGACGCCGGCACCGCCGCAGGCCTGTCGGTAGTGCGCGGCATGCAACAGCTGATTTCTGCCCTCGGCGCCCGGCCGATCGAGCTGCTCAAGGATAAAACCGTCGGCGTGCGTCCCCTTGCCCAGCTCAGCAAGCAGCTGGACATCGCGGAACCAGAGCTGCGCCGCCTGATTACGCTTGGCCTGTCTGCGCGACTTATCAACCGCGGCGAGCCGTCCGGGTACGAAGGGAACTTCCTCGCACCCACCGACTCCGCCCAAGAGTGGCTCGATGCAGAACTAGCCGCGCAGTGGCGCGTGCTCCTCTCGGCCTGGGAATACTCCCCTTGGACCCCGTGGGAATCCGGCCGGGTGCTCTCTGCCAGCACCGACCGCCTACCCAAATTTCGCCGGCACATCCTCGATGTCTACCTCCACTCCGCGCAGCCGCTGTCCGCGGCCGAATTTCAAGAGGATCTGCATTTTTCCTTCCCGCTTTTTGCCACGCATACCTCCCCGGAGACCATCGAGGAGCTGCACCGCGAGGCCGAATGGATAGGCGCCATCGCGCTCGGGCGAGCCACCAGCGTGCTTATCGATGGCTTCGATGCCGCCGATACCCTCACACCCGACACCATCGATTATTTCCTGGTCCAGGCGGATATGACCGTGCTCGTGCCAGGGCCCCTCGAGCCCGCGGCCCACCACACCCTGGAGTCCCTCGCGGACTTGGAATCACCTGGACTCGCCAGCGTCTACCGCATTAGCGATGCCTCCCTCCGCCGCGGCCTCGACCGCGGGATGACAGGCACGGAGATCCGCGATTTCTTCGCCGCGCATGGCGATGTCCCGCATACGCTGGCGTTCCACATCGAGGACATCGCCAAGCGCCACGGCACCCTGCGCTCCGGCCCTGCCCTGTCCTACCTGCGCAGCGAGGACCCAGCCCTCTTGCAGATCGCCGCGAAGGCCACCCCGCTGCGCCTGCTGGCCCCCACGGTCGCGATTTCCCAGCTGCGCGTCAGCGAGCTGTTGGAACTCCTGCGCGAGCACGGCCTCTCCCCCGCCGCCGAGGACGAAACCGGCGCTAGCCTGTCCATCGCGCCCGAGCCCGCGACACTTCCCACGCCCAGCCCTCGCGCTCAAGCCGCGCCGCCGGATATCGCGCGTGCGCTGCGCAACCTCACCACTGGCGAGGCCCCGAGCCTGCCCAACCTGGATCTGGTCCACGCCGCCGCGCGCACCGCACGCCCCATCACCATTGGCTACGCCGATAAAAATGGCAATACCAAGACCCGCACCGTTACCCCACTGACCGTCGCCGGTGGCCAAATCGATGCCCGCGCCGCCGATGGCTCCACCATCCGGTTTCCCTTGCACCGCATCACCTCCGTTACCCTAGACGCATGAACGGACCACTGATTGTGCAGTCGGATAAGACCGTCTTGCTGGAAGTCGATCATCCAGATTCCGGCGCTGCGCGCACCGCCCTCGCGCCGTTCGCGGAACTGGAACGCGCCCCCGAGCACGTGCACACCTACCGCATCACTTCCCTGGCATTGTGGAATGCCCGCGCCGCCGGCCACGACGCCGAGCAGGTCGTCGATGTCCTAGAAACCTACTCCCGGTTCCCGGTCCCGCAATCGCTGCTTGTCGATGTCGCCGAGACCATGTCCCGCTACGGCCGCGTCCGCCTCCAGGCGCACCCCGCCCACGGGCTCATCCTCGAATCTGAAGAACCCGCCATCCTCACCGAGCTCTCCCGCAGCAAGGTAGGAAAACTGCTGGGTTCGCGCATCGATGACAACACCATCGCCGTGGCGCCCTCAGAACGCGGCCGCCTCAAGCAAGAACTCCTCAAGGCCGGCTGGCCCGCCGAAGATCTCGCCGGCTATATCGACGGCGAATCCCACCCCATCGCGCTGAACGAGGACGGCTGGCACCTGCGCGATTACCAGGAATACGCCACCGATGCCTTCTGGTCCGGCGGTTCCGGCGTCGTCGTGCTGCCCTGCGGTGCCGGCAAAACCATCGTAGGTGCTGCCGCCATGGCCAAGGCGCAATCCACTACCCTCATCTTGGTTACCAATACCGTTGCCGGCCGCCAGTGGCGCGACGAACTTTTGCGCCGCACGACGCTTTCTCCAAACGATATCGGCGAATACTCCGGTGAGAAGAAGGAAATCAAGCCGATTACCATCGCCACCTACCAAGTGGTCACCCGGAAAACCAAGGGTGAGTACCGCGCCCTCGAGCTCTTCGACTCCCGCGACTGGGGGCTTATCATCTACGACGAGGTCCACCTGCTTCCCGCACCCGTATTCCGCATGACCTCGGACCTGCAATCGCGGCGCCGGCTAGGACTTACCGCCACCCTCGTGCGCGAGGATGGCCGCGAAGGCGATGTCTTCTCCCTCATCGGCCCGAAGCGTTACGACGCGCCGTGGAAAGAGCTGGAAATGGCCGGCTATATCGCCACCGCGGAGTGCATCGAAGTCCGCGTGGATATGGATCCGGAAGAACGCATGCTCTATGCCACCGCGCAGCCGCGCGATCGCTACCGCATCGCTGCACAAGCCTCGGCCAAGCTCCGGGCTGTCGATAAGATCCTTGCCTCCCATGACCAACAAGCGCTCATCATCGGCGGATATGTGGATCAACTGCGCGAATTAGGCGCGCACCTCGATGCCCCCGTCATCGATGGCACCACCTCTACCGCCAAGCGCGAAAAACTCTTCCAGCAATTCCGCGAGGGCGAGCTGGCCATCCTCGTCGTATCCAAAGTGGCCAACTTCTCCATCGACCTGCCCGAAGCGGCACTGGCCATCCAGGTCTCCGGCACCTTTGGCTCCCGCCAAGAAGAGGCACAACGCCTTGGCCGCCTGCTGCGCCCGAAGGAAACCGAGGCGCTCTTTTATACCCTGGTCACCCGCGACAGCCTAGATGCGGACTACGCCATGCACCGCCAACGCTTCCTCGCCGAGCAAGGATATGCCTACCGGCTCATGGACGCAGTAGACTTAGGCCAATGAAGATCTTTAAGTTCGACGTTGACGAGTCCTTTGCCAAGGCCAATAACGAGTTATTGCGCGATTCCAACCGGCTTCGCGTATCCGGGCTTATCTTCGGCCTCATCCTGATCATCGCCGGCGCCGCCGTCTGGTGGAACTTTTCCTGGGGAATCACCCTGGGCTTAGGGCTCATCCTCTTTGGCATCGTCGTTGCCATCGTCGGCGTCGCCGCTGCAAGCAAGGTGGGAACGGCCCAATCCCTCTATGACTCTTATCCGCTCGCTCCCGCCGTCATCGCGCAGGTCAACGAGCGAGACATGATCCTTCTTGCCTTGGTAAATACCAATGTGGATCCGTCCCTTCCCCCACGCTGGGGCGCGTGCCTGCGCACGGTGTCCTCCATTCCCGGCGTCCAACGCACCGTTGGCACCAAGGTTCCAGTCGCCGCCGTGTCCGGTCAGCGTTCTACTTCCGATAAAGAGCATTGGCAGCAGATATCCCCCATGCCCATTGCTTGGGGAACCCCCGATGCTGAAACCGTCACCATCGCCCGGAAATCCATCCCCCAGGAACAATGGCAGCGCTTAGAGCGCGCCCGCAAGCGGCTTTCCGATGTCAAAGCCACCCGCTATGACCTGCTCGTTCTCTAGGCAGGACCCTCAAGCACCAGATTGTTTCTGGTGCTTTTTCTTTTTGTGGTCCAAGAATTTCCTCCAGGTATAGTGCCAGTGTGTGTTGTGGGTGGTCAGTGGTCCTTTGGGGTGGTCTACTTGGTAGGTACGGTGCCGGTGACCGGGTCCATGATGTAGTGGATGCGTTGGTCGGTTTTGATGTTGTGTGACGCGCGACGCTATTTAGTACCGGTAGGGCGGTATCGAGTACCGACCGGTGCGGATATCGGGTACCGGGGGTAGTTTTTAGGCACTCTTTAGTGGATGGCCCACGCAGTGTGTACGCGTGGGTCGCGTTCACGTGGAAGGAGTGATGGTGGTGACGGATTACCGTGCCATCATGTTTGTCTTGGTTGCCGGGAATCGTTCCTGGAACCAGATTCGAGCCGATTTAGGGGTCTCGAAGTCGACGATTGATAAGGCCAGTCGCGTTGTAAGGGACCATCGACTCGATGCTCGTGGGATTGCTGGATTGTCGAATGCCCAGTTAGAGGAGCTATTTCCGGATAACCGGCGTCGCAACGATGCGGAGTTCCTCGCACCGGATTTCAAAAAGGTTGCTGAGCGGATGGTCTCTGGCAAGCGCGTGACGTTGAAAGTCGCGCACGCCAAGTACCTGGAGTTCCCTGTTGGTACTGGTCAGCGTCATTATTCGTATCGACAGTACTGTTCGCTGTTTGAGCATTATGTCGATGTTCATCAGCTGTCAGCGCCACTGAATCACGATCCCGGTGACGAGCTCATGGTGGACTGGTCGGGCGATGGAATGGTCGTTGTGGATCCTGTCTCAGGCCAGCGGGTTACCGCGCACTTGTTTGTAGCTTCATTGCCGCACTCAGGGATGATGCATGTATCGGCGTGGCCGGATCAAAAAATGCGGTCGTGGCTTTTAGCCCACCGTGCGGCTTTGGAGTATTTCGGTGGTTGTCCGCTGCGGTTGATCCCGGATAACGCGCTCACAGCCACGCAACAGATTTCCTGTGGGCTGCGGGGGCGTATCCCGGTTGCGGAGTATTCTACATTTGCCGATTTCTATCAGATAGGTATTACTGCGGCGAAAGGCTACCGGCCGCGGTATAAGGCGAATGTTGAAAAGGCCGTGGATATTGCCCAGCAATGGTGCGTGGAATACCTCGACGACCAGGAGTTCTACAGTTTCGACATGCTCAATAAGGCCCTCGAGGACCAAAGCGATTTCATCAACGATCGCCGTCCCTTCCGCGGGCAGGATATCTCTCGTCGCCAGTTGTTTGAAGACCATGAGCAACAGCTGCTGCGCCCATTGCCCGACCGGCGGTGGTCGTGGTCGCGGTGGAAGAAGTCCAAGGTCGCAATGAACTACCACATCCGGATCGCCAATCACTGGTATTCAGTGCCGTGGAAGCTAGCGGGCAAGTTCGTCGACGTGCAACTTTTTGATGACTATCTGGATGTCTTCTACGACGGTGAGATTGTTGCTTCACATCGTATTGCCCCTGCTAATTATGGCTACTCCACCTTGGATGAGCATGTCCCCGACAACCATAAGGACTTAAACACCCAGTGGAACCGGCAACGCTTGGAAGACTGGGCGAAAAGTATTGGGACCGCGACAGCACAGCTCATCGGCCAGATGTTTAACGCTCGTAAAGTCGAAGCCCAAGCATATTCTAGCGTTCTGGGCGTACTGAACCTATCGAAGGATTACTCCCGAATCGAACTCGAACAAGCCTGTGGTCAGCTGTTATCGCGCAAAGCAGTCCCCAGCGTCAACAAAGTAGCCCAAGAGCTCAAGGATCTAAAACAGGCCGCAGCACAGGCGTATTTGCCCACCGATGTACCACTGTCGACGGCCATCGACACTACGCGTGCGCACCGCCAACAGCCCACGGCGGACACGCCGGACTCTGTGTCGCATGTACGCGGGGCCGGGGCGTTTGCCTTCACTGATAAAGAATGGAAGGTATAGCCATGGCTCTTACCGATGAAGACTTCGAACTGCTCGGTTCTCTTCGCGGGATGCGTGTGTTTGCCACGACGCTGCAGGAGATCGTCAACGATCCCAGTCGTGACTTGGACTCCTTTGAAGACAAGATCAAAGAAGCTCTCGATGCTCAGGTAGCTGCACGTGATTCGAAAGTAATCGAAAAACTCGTCAAAGCCGCCAAGCTACCCAACGCGCTTGCGGCTTTGGAACGCTTTGAAGCACACAGCAACCGAGGGATCACTCCAGACCGTATTGAGCGGTTAGCTACCTGCGACTGGATTACCTACGGCAGAGATCTAACCATCGTGGGAGCTACCGGCACCGGCAAAAGCTTCCTCGCCCAAGGCCTAGCCGTGGCTGCGTGCCGGCATAAACTAACCGCACGCTACTTTAGACTCGCCGACTTAGCCGACGAGTTCGACGCCACAGCCGACGCTGCCTATGAGCGCAAAGCCCTCCTTGAGGAACTGACAAAGCCGGCTGTGTTGGTCATCGACGACTTCCTGGCCACGGACGTATCTGCCTTCGCCTTAGCCCAGGTATTCAACCTCCTGGTCAAGCGGGAGCATTCCTCAACCGTCATCGTCAGCCAGCACGAGCCGGAATACTGGTACAGCGTCTTTAGTGAAAACGCGATCGCCGACGCTGTCCTATCCCGACTTGCAAACAACGGCAGCAAACTCACCCTCATCGGTGAAGACATGCGCACCCGTGACGACTTCCAAGAAGAAAGGGGAACACTTAGCAAACAGCTCAAGCAACGTCAACGGTCCAAACGATAAGCGGGGGTAAAACCGGCTACCGGGCGGCTACCGCCACCCCGGTACCTGGTACCGCCTTACCGGTCCCTAAAACAAGCCCGCGTCAGTTGTGGTGGTGCTGGCTAAAATTCACTGAATTGCTAATCCATGAAATGCTCTAACTCTTATGGGCCATCCTGTGTAATGACGATCTTTCAGCCACCGTAGGAATCACGCGGGCAAGAAGCAGAGTTACCTCAAGCCGTTCCTATATAGAGCGATATTGCAGTAGAAAAGCTTACTCTGACCATGGAGGAACTGCAGCCCCATTCACTAATGCCAAGCCTGTACGCCAAAGGCCGAGTTTTTCCCAGTTGTCGGGGAACCCCATAGTTTGCAAGCTAAGCCCATCAATTTTGGGAAAGCGCTCCAGCAGCATGACTAGTCGATTGCGCCAATTCCCCCGGGGCTCAAGATAGGAAAGCGTATAAGCAATTAAAGCGAGTGTTGGATATATCTTTTTAAACGCAATAGGGTCTCTAGAATCCGCAAGATGGAAGATTTCCGGATCCACTACGCTTCGATTTGGTGCCTGAATTCTCGTTACGATGAGGCGATTCCATAACCGAGAGTGATGGGCTGCGATATTTCTGGTGTAGTTAAAATTTCTTATCCAACTAGCTAACACATTGCCTTGAAGCGTCCCGAATGCGGGAGCAATACTATTCTTTACATTTTTTGGCAGGAATTCGAATAACTTAGACACGCTACCAAAATCTAGGATCTCCGTCGCTACCCAAATCGGAAGTTCTTCCCCATAGCGCTCCATATGATGACGGATAAAATCCTCACTGCGAGCCCGTTTTAGCTGTTTCTTATAATTCTCTTGCCAATAGCTGTAAGAATCTTGCTTACTTCGACGAGGAACGCGCTCACACTCCTTTTTATCCAGAAGTGAACGGCGTAAGTGAATAAACCCGTCTATTTCGCCTGCAAAATAGGCGATCTTAGTCCGCAATTGGATTTCGATTTGACCTAATGCTTCAAGGAGCAAAAGTCGTAAACGGCTATCAAAATCATAAAGAGCGAGTGCCTGTTCAAAAGAATGATTCGGCTCGAATTCATCGTACCGGTAATTGAATTTAGTTGTACGTAGATATTTTGGTTTATTCTTCCTGAAAGGATACCAATAAGCCGAAAGACGGTAATATCCAATTTTTCCTAAGGCGCGGATAGCATTAGCTGGATCTTCGATAACAAGCTTTCGATCCTCTAGGAGTGCTAGTTGTTGTTCGAAGGTTAAATGGGGCTTGTTGTATTTTTTCACTATTTTACCCCCATAAAAATGAAAACCACACCATCACAATTTTCATTGTGAGCGGATGTGGTGTGTGTAGATATAAGTATACAGATTTACATCTGGACGTCAAGTAAATACATGCAAATCACGTCAAATACTAAAACATTGATAGCAATCAGCTTAGATAGCCCTATTTAGAATGTTTAATCTACGAGAGTGTCGAAAATAGCTTTCAATAACTCTAGTCGAATAAGCCAAGCGTGATGGGCAACGTGATCACCTCGTAGTTGGAGTCCCCTACGGAAGGCCGTTCTTGATACCGCGAAGCGCGTTAGCAAGGCGGAAGACCAACATCGTTTAAATCAGTCGGAGCTGACTCCCGTTTGGTCCGACCTACAGGAACGACTTCGCCGCACGCGGGGTGATCTCAATCGACCAATCCACACTCGTCCGCTAAGTCCTGCAGCGAGATTGTGTCCAATTCTCCGCGTCGTGCTGCTTCGGCCTCGGCTTCAAGCGCATACACATACTCAAGTTCATCTAGGTAGGAATCTAGGGCCTTGCGAAGATAGAAGGCCCCTGTCCGTCCAGTTCGCGAAGCAAGCGCATCTAAGTGCTCCTTTTGCTTCGCGTCAACGCGAAAACTGATCACTGACTCGCTCATGTAAACACGCTTACAACAAGTTAACGGATTTGTACACCCCGTGAGCATTGTCCGCGCCTTGCAGTCCCCCACCTGGTGCCGTTGACTTCATGCACGCCAATAGGAACTGCCTGGGCGTTTTAGCGGTAGCCGAATCAAGAAATAAGGGAAACCTCGTCGAGTCGCCTTAAGATGACATACCGCTCTGCGTAGCGGCACCGTAGATCTGTCAAGAGCGTGTTGAAATCCGTATCCCAGGGCGCTCCCAGTTCCGCCGACTTTTCTCTCATGGTTTGTAATAGATCGATGCCCATGTCGCGGCCGACCCTCGTCGAATCTAGGTAAGTTGCAACATCGTCGCGAACAAAAGGAAGAACCTGCGCCGGGAGGTCATCAAGAAATCGGTGCGCCATCGACTCTTCCATTCCCGCCTTAACGACGGTGCTCCAGGCAAGTTCAGGGTCTTCAAGGCACAAGTGCTGGAACATGGCCAAATCCCATGACTTATTCCCCAACAAGCGTTGTATATGCGCCGCAGCTTCCACCTTGTCGGCGGCAACTGCATAGAGTTGCTGAGCGGACGACAGCTCCGGGTACGTATCGAATACTGTCCGGGCAACGCGTTCCGAATGTTCGGGAAAATACTCCCTGGCAAGCACAGCCCAACCCGAGGCTATATTTCGGGTTTCCTCCACGGCGCACTCGTTAACCGCCTTCTCGGACCAATCAAAGGCAAGATCATAGCGGCGGATGTCACAAAGACCGGCAATGATCTCCGTATAGCGCGTAGCCGCACTTCCCTGCAAACCATGGGTTCGAAGAACGGCTTCAGCAGTGCCTTCAAGCACCGCTAGCCGACGCCCCACGTAGCCACCGCCCTGTTCCGCCGCATACCACGAGCGGATGCGGGCCACGCCCTCTTCCCCGAGAGCAGGTGCCAAATAGACTGGGTCAAGGTCAATTTCTTCTACCGAAAGAATCTCGTTCATTCGTATGCACCAGTCAGCCAAAGCGCTACCGGAATAACTAGCTCGCTGCGCCGCGGAGGGAACTACCCGCGCCAAGACTTCGCCGGCATCCCTTACAGCATGGGCATAATCATTGACCCTAGGGATAGTCTTGAGGACCTCTTCTACTGCATCTAGAGCAACAAGCACGATATCGGATGGACTCGGCGGCACGATGCCAGAAAGTTGTGCAGGATCCTCTACTGCCTGTTCTAAAAACTCAGCAGCTTCCAATATGCGGTCGCTGTAGTACACGCTCCGAGCACCTTTGTACAGATCGGGATCATTAGACCGGACAAGCCCGGTTACCGCCTGTGCATGAGTTCTCATGAAATCCAGTATAGAAAATTCTGGGATCACACAGAAGAGGAGCAAGGCCACCAGTAAATTGGTAACCTTGCTCCTCTCGAAATAAACACTATTTTGTTGTTTGTTGTTTGGTGTCGGCGGTGACTTACTCTCCCACAACCTCCCGGTTGCAGTACCATCAGCGCGTACAGGCTTAGCTTCCGGGTTCGGAATGGGACCGGGCGTTTCCCTGTAGCTATAAACCACCGACAAACCTAAAAGAACACTACCCACCACTGCGTGTGGTGTTGTGTCAGATACTGCATAGTGGACGCGACACACAATAATGTGTTCATTTATTTGTTTACTCGCTTCACAAGTCCACCCAACATATCCAAACATTGTTTGGGTTGTTGTGGTGTGTTTGTTTTGGTCAATTAGTACCAGTAGCCTTCACACCTTACAGTGCTTCCAAGTCTGGCCTATCTACCCCATAGTCTTTAGGGGACCTCAAAAGAAACCTCATCTTAAAACAGGCTTCCCGCTTAGATGCTTTCAGCGGTTATCCCTTCCGTACGTAGCCAACCAGCGATACCCCTGGCGGGATAACTGGCACACTAGAGGTACGTCCGTCCCGGTCCTCTCGTACTAGGGACAGCCTTCTTCAAGTTTCAACGCGCGCGGCGGATAGAGACCGAACTGTCTCACGACGTTCTGAACCCAGCTCGCGTGCCGCTTTAATGGGCGAACAGCCCAACCCTTGGGACCTACTCCAGCCCCAGGATGCGACGAGCCGACATCGAGGTGCCAAACCATCCCGTCGATATGGACTCTTGGGGAAGATCAGCCTGTTATCCCCGGGGTACCTTTTATCCGTTGAGCGACACCACATCCACAAGTAGGTGCCGGATCACTAGTCCCGACTTTCGTCCCTGCTCGACATGTCTGTCTCACAGTCAAGCTCCCTTGTGCACTTACACTCACCACCTGATTGCCAACCAGGCTGAGGGAACCTTTGGGCGCCTCCGTTACATTTTGGGAGGCAACCGCCCCAGTTAAACTACCCACCAGGCACTGTCCCCAACCCAGATCATGGGCCAAGGTTAGATGCTCAATCCGATCAGAGTGGTATTTCAACAACGACTCCACCACCACTAGCGTGATGATTTCACAGTCTCCCACCTATCCTACACAAACCGAACCAAACACCAATACCAAGCTATAGTGAAGGTCCCGGGGTCTTTTCGTCCTGCCGCGCGTAACGAGCATCTTTACTCGTAATGCAATTTCACCGGGCCTGTGGTCGAGACAGCAGAGAAGTCGTTACGCCATTCGTGCAGGTCGGAACTTACCCGACAAGGAATTTCGCTACCTTAGGATGGTTATAGTTACCACCGCCGTTTACTGGGGCTTAAATTCTCAGCTTCGCAACCACAAAGGTTACTAACCGGTCCTCTTAACC
The DNA here is from genome assembly GCF_046717465.1 of Corynebacterium limaceinasi. NCBI lineage: Bacteria > Bacillati > Actinomycetota > Actinomycetes > Mycobacteriales > Corynebacteriaceae > Corynebacterium > Corynebacterium limaceinasi. The sequence goes on along the minus strand of NZ_CP177100.1, from coordinate 777,997 downwards.
TTCCAGCACCGGGCAGGCGTCAGTCCATATACATCAACTTAACGTCTTCGCATGGACCTGTGTTTTTGATAAACAGTCGCTTCCCTCTATTCTCTGCGACCCCACAACACTCCAGCAGCTAGTGCCTTCACGTCACAGGGCCCCCCTTCTCCCGAAGTTACGGGGGCATTTTGCCGAATTCCTTAACCACAGTTCACCCGAACGCCTTAGTATCTTCAACCTGACCACCTGTGTCGGTTTAGGGTACGGGCCATACACACACTCGCTAGAGGCTTTTCTCGACAGTACAGGATCACCACCATCAACCCCTTTAGGGTCTACGCATCACGCCTCAACCACATGTGCGGCGGATTTACCTACCACACGGCCTACACGCTTACACCACCAATCCACTAAGTGGCGCGGCTACCTCACTGCGTCACCCCATCACTTGAACCACACATCAGGCCCCACGACATCAACACCACCAACACTCAAAGAATGCTAGGTAGCGTATCCGCAGTGGTTAGTATCAGTGCTTCATCATGGGCGCACATGTACGGGTACCAGAATATCAACTGGTTATCCATCGACTACGCCTGTCGGCCTCGCCTTAGGTCCCGACTCACCCTGGGAAGACGAACTTGACCCAGGAACCCTTAGTCATCCGGCGGTAAGGATTCTCACCTTACAATTCGTTACTCATGCCTGCATTCTCACTCGCACACAGTCCACGCCTCCTCACGGTAACGCTTCCACCCATGCACGACGCTCCCCTACCCAAACAACAAAAACTGTTGCTTGCCGCGGCTTCGGCGGTGTACTTGAGCCCCACTACATTGTCGGCGCAGAACCACTCGACCAGTGAGCTATTACGCACTCTTTCAAGGATGGCTGCTTCTAAGCCAACCTCCTGGCTGTCTTCGCGATCCCACATCCTTTTCCACTTAGTACACCCTTAGGGGCCTTAACCGGCGCTCTGGGCTGTTTCCCTCTCGACTATGAAGCTTATCCCCCACAGTCTCACTGCCGCACAACACAATTGATGGCATTCGGAGTTTGGCTGACATTGCTAAGATTGTAGTCCCGCTCAACCAACCAGTCGCTCTACCTCCACCAAGCTAATACGACGCTGCACCTAAATGCATTTCGGGGAGAACCAGCTATCACGGAGTTTGATTGGCCTTTCACCCCTACCCACAGCTCATCCCCGCAGTTTTCAACCTACGTGGGTTCGCGCCTCCACAACCTCTTACAGCTGCTTCACACTGGCCATGGGTAGATCACCCCGCTTCGGGTCCAGGACATGCCACTAACCACCCCATTAGGATTCGGTTTCCCTACGACTACCCCACACGGGTTAACCTCGCGACATGCCGCTGACTCGCAGGCTCATTCTTCAAAAGGCACGCCATCACACACACAAGGTGCTCTGACGGATTGTAAGCACATGGTTTCAGGAACTATTTCACTCCCCTCCCGGGGTACTTTTCACCATTCCCTCACGGTACTATCCACTATCGGTCACACTGAGTATTTAGGCTTACCGGGTGGTCCCGGCAGATTCACAACAGATTCCACGAGCCCGTTGCTACTCGGGAACCCAACAACCCCCACATCATCATCTTCAGCTACAGGACTCTCACCTACTCCGGTAGATCATTCCAAACCACTTCACCTAACAACAATGCGAAAAAGGGCGTGCCACTGGTAGATGACACAAAGCTAGGCCCCACAACACCGCACACACAACCCCTACCAGGTATCACATGCACACGGTTTAGCCTCATCCACGTTCGTTCGCCACTACTAGCAGAATCATTATTATTTTCTCCTCCTACGGGTACTGAGATGTTTCACTTCCCCGCGTAACCCCCACAACAGCTATGAATTCACTGAAGGGTAACCCCACATAACCAGGGCCAGGTTTCCCCATTCGGACATCCTCGGATCAACGCTTTATTGACAACTCCCCGAGGCTTAACGCAGCCTTACACGTCCTTCATCGGCTCAGCATGCCAAGGCATCCACCATGCGCCCTCAATAACGAACACACCAACCACCACACACAAACCACACAACCAACAAAAAGCCATGCAGCCACATGCGGTAGCAACAAGTGAACTTGACAAAATAAACAAAAAAGAAAAATCACATCACACACACAAAACACCACCAACCACAAACAGCCGATGGCATCATGCAGATGCTCGCGTCCACTATACAGTTCTCACACAACACCCCAAACCAGCAACACACACCACCACAACAGATGGCATCCATCAACCAGTCAGGCACACACTAAGGGGATAATGCCCCAGACACCCAACAATGCACCAACAACTTATCCACAACATTATATTTTGTATGCATGGACACTTTTACGCATGCCACAAAGCACCATTCAAACACTTGATACTGTCGATTAAGGTGTGTCTCCTACCCGGAATTTCCAAACAATCGGTGGCAGCAGAACACTCGCCTACTCAACCACCAACCCACACAAACTGTGTAGGCAACCCACAAACAGTGGGCCATTGGCTGCAACTGCAGCCCAATAAAAAGCTCCTTAGAAAGGAGGTGATCCACCCGCACCTTCCGGTACGGGTACCTTGTTACGACTTCGTCCCAATCGCCGATCCCACCTTCGACGGCTCCCTAACACGTTTAGGCCACCGGCTTCGGGTGTTACCAACTTTCATGACGTGACGGGCGGTGTGTACAAGGCCCGGGAACGTATTCACCGCAGCATTGCTGATCTGCGATTACTAGCGACTCCGACTTCATGGGGTCGAGTTGCAGACCCCAATCCGAACTAAGACCGGCTTTCAGCGATTCGCTCCACCTCACAGTGTCGCAGCGCATTGTACCGACCATTGTAGCATGTGTGAAGCCCTGGACATAAGGGGCATGATGATTTGACGTCATCCCCACCTTCCTCCGAGTTAACCCCGGCAGTCTCTCATGAGTCCCCAACCAAATGCTGGCAACATAAGACAAGGGTTGCGCTCGTTGCGGGACTTAACCCAACATCTCACGACACGAGCTGACGACAACCATGCACCACCTGTACACCAACCACAAAGGGAAACTACATCTCTGCAGCGATCTGATGTATGTCAAGCCCAGGTAAGGTTCTTCGCGTTGCATCGAATTAATCCACATGCTCCGCCGCTTGTGCGGGCCCCCGTCAATTCCTTTGAGTTTTAGCCTTGCGGCCGTACTCCCCAGGCGGGGCGCTTAATGCGTTAGCTACGGCACGAAAGTCGTAGAAAGACCCTCACACCTAGCGCCCACCGTTTACGGCATGGACTACCAGGGTATCTAATCCTGTTCGCTACCCATGCTTTCGCTCCTCAGCGTCAGTAACTGCCCAGTAACCTGCCTTCGCCATCGGTGTTCCTCCTGATATCTGCGCATTTCACCGCTACACCAGGAATTCCAGTTACCCCTACAGCACTCAAGTTATGCCCGTATCGCCTGCACGCCCGGAGTTAAGCCCCAGAATTTCACAGACGACGCGACAAACCACCTACGAGCCCTTTACGCCCAGTAATTCCGGACAACGCTCGCACCCTACGTATTACCGCGGCTGCTGGCACGTAGTTAGCCGGTGCTTCTTATCTAGGTACCGTCACACAAAGCTTCGTCCCTAGCGAAAGGAGTTTACAACCCGAAGGCCTTCATCCCCCACGCGGCGTCGCTGCATCAGGCTTGCGCCCATTGTGCAATATTCCCCACTGCTGCCTCCCGTAGGAGTCTGGGCCGTATCTCAGTCCCAATGTGGCCGTACACCCTCTCAGGCCGGCTACCCGTCGCCGCCTTGGTAGGCCATTACCCCACCAACAAGCTGATAGGCCGCGAGCTCATCCTACACCGAAAAAACTTTCCACCACACACACTAAAGTGCGGTCCTATCCGGTATTAGACCCAGTTTCCCAAGCTTATCCCGAAGTGCAGGGCAGATCACCCACGTGTTACTCACCCGTTCGCCACTCGAGTACCCTGCAAGCAGGGCCTTTCCGTTCGACTTGCATGTGTTAAGCACGCCGCCAGCGTTCGTCCTGAGCCAGGATCAAACTCTCCACAAAAAGAAAAATTTCAGAACAATAACCTGAAATAGGCCGTGAAAAGCCCAAACCTAACCAAAAGAACAAACCACCACACACCCACAAAAGCAGGCCCATGCTGGCGTCCAAAAATTACTACAAGAAAAAATAAACTGCCTCCCCAACCCGACGGGGCACAAAAAAGGGAGACAAAAAGTTGAACACAATCACATGCCAACCAATCCATCAATGCAGCCGAAACACTAAACAGTATTCAAAAAGGTACATGCTTCACATACCTTACCGGCACACACCAACCAACAAACCAACTTTAGGCTTGCTGGCCAACAGACCAATCAACACACAACCATGCACACAAAAATAAAAAATAAGTACATTGGCACACTATTGAGTTCTCAAACAACATCCACACACCACAAGAAAATTAACCAAACGTTAACCTCTCATCGGCGGCTCGTACTAACCTACCCAACAACCTGAACCAAGTCAAATCCTCGAACCAAGTCAGTACAAAAAGTCACTCAAAAGTAACCAACCGGCTACCTCTCGGCGACTCGCTAAAATTTATACCACCCCACTACACAACGCAAACTCGCAGGCTAACGTTGGTTTTTAGTGATAGCACGCGATCTTTCCATCGGGCCCATCGATAACGCGCACCGGAGTATTGAAGATGGGCGTCAGGATATCGTCGCGCATAATCTCCTCGGCCGGGCCGAATTCGACGATCTGCCCGTCCTTGCAGGCGCAGATATAGTCCGCGTAGCGCGCGGCAAAGTTGATGTCATGCAGAACCACGATGACCGTGCGCCCCAATTCCTGGGCAGCCTCGCGCAGGTGGCGCATCATGTCCACCGAGTGCGAGATGTCCAAGTTATTCAGCGGCTCATCCAACAACACGTAATCGGTTTCTTGGCACAGCACCATTGCTACGTACGCGCGCTGGCGCTGACCACCAGAAAGCTGGTCAAGGTAGCGGTGCTGCAATTCTTCCAAATGTAGGAAGTGGATGTATTTGGAAATGACCTCTTCATCGTGTTTATTGAGTCGACCCTTGGTATAGGGGAAACGGCCAAAGCCCACGAGCTGGCGCACGGTCAGTTTCGTGACGAAGTGATTTTCCTGCCGCAGGATAGACACGATCTTTGCCAAGTCGGCGGACTTGCTGGATTGGATGTCATAGCCGGCGATTTCGATGCTGCCTTCATCCATGTCGAGCAGGCGCCCGATCATGGTGAGCATCGTGGACTTACCCGCACCATTCGGCCCCACCAGCGCGGTGATGCCTCCCTGCGGGATGGTCAGGTTGAGTGGACCAATAGCGGTCTCGGCGGAATAGGTTTTAGAAACGTTCTTTAATTCGATCACAGTCGGCCCTTTCGCATAATGACAAAGAGGAACACGGAGCCACCTACCAGCTCAATGATGATGGACACCACGCCTTGGGCGGAAAATACGTGCTGCATGAGGAAGTACGCCGCAATCAACACGAGGAATGCTAACCCCACCGCCATCGGAAAGATGTAGCGGTGGTCGTAGGTATCGGCGAATTGATAGGCCAGCGTAGCCACCAAAAAGCCCAAGAAGGTCATGGGCCCTACCAGTGCGGTCGTCGTCGCCATCAATAGCGAGACCAACACCAGCGTGTAAATTGCATGCGCTTTGTGGTTCACGCCCAAGTTGGTGCTGACATCGGCACCCAAGGAAATCACGTTGAGCTTGCGCGCATTGAGCACCAACAGCGTGGTGGCGATGGCCACGATGGGAATAGCGATGGGATAGTACTCAGTCTCGGCGTTATTGACGGAGCCAAAAAGGCGCGCGGTCAGCACGTCGAACTCGCTGGGGGTCAGCATGCGCTGCATAAAGGTAGACAGCGAGCCCAGGCCACCACCAATGACCACGCCGACTAGCAGCATGGCGTGCATATTCTGCTTTCTATTGGTCAGCAGCCACGAATAAAGCACCAGGGAAAGGCCCACCATGACGCCCATTTGCATGAGGAAGGTGGGCACGGTGCGGGCATCGTTAAGCCCACTAGCACCCAGGAAGAAAATGGTCGCGGTATTGATGGCAACGTACAGGGACTCAAAGCCCATGATGGATGGCGTCAAGATGCGGTTATTCGTCACGGTATGAAAAGACACCGTGGCCATGGCTTGGCACACAGCGACGATCGCCATGGCGATGAGGGCATCGGCGCGGCGCTGGGCGATGAGCCAAAACTTGCGGGTGCCAAACTCCATCGGGTTGCCATAGGCCAGGTAAGCAAAGGCCAAAGCCGCAGCTAGGCCCCATACGCAGACTAGCGTGATCCAGTACTTCTTGGGTGGGGCGGACATCTTAGTTCGCACGGGTCGACCTCACAATCATGCTGATGATGATATTGCGGCGGTTTTGTGACCTGTGGGTTGGGTGTTTGTGCTGGTCACAGAGTTTCAATACGTCCGATAATTCCGGCGATTCCAGTGGATCTGGAGTGAATTGCGGGATTTTTGCGGGATTTTGGGGACGGTTTTGCGGGATTTTGGACCCCAGTTTCACCCCACTTGGCAAGTACGCCGACCAGCACGATGTGGACGTCATCATCGACGAGCTGATTATCTCCAGCGGAACCGAGGCCGACCCACAGTTCTACGTCGACCCGGACGCTGACTTCTGGGCCGTAGCCGCTTCCCACGCCCTGTAAAACGACGAAAAGACCCCACCCGGGGCGGGGTGGGGTTTATCCGTTGATGACGTCCTCATGCACATCGGGTGGGAGCTGGGCGGCATCTAGCTGCACATCGTGTTTTTGGGTGATGCGGCGCAGGCCGTTGACGGCGGCCCAGTATTTCCGCCGGGTGGTCTCCACAATCTCTTGTAGGGATTCCACCCGGTCGCGCAGAGCGTCGATTTGGTCGGATTGGGCCTTGAGCTCTTCCTGCTGCGCGTCGATGCGTCGCATGATGGAGTCGGTGAATGCTTTCCACTCTGGCTTGTCCGACTCGATGCGTTTGGCGTCGCGGGTGGCTTGGGCTGTGACTTTCGTCCCGAGGTAGGTGAGGATGGCGGCACCTATGACGCCTATGAGCGTGGCGGCCTCACCGCTGATTGTCATAATGCCCCCTTAATTTCGGGTACCTCCAGCTTGTCGGGGGCGCGGCCCCTACCGAATGCCCAGAGGGCGAGGAGGGTGATGGTGGCGTAGCCGATGGCTGTGACCCACCCACGACCACCGAAGACGATGAAACTGACTGCCCACATGAAGTGAATGCCGATACCCAGGCCGACGGCCAGGGGGCGGGCGTGCCGCAATGGGATGGCGGCCAGGCAGAAAAGGCCGATGGTGAGCCACACCCACGACCATGTAGATGGTTCCGCCAGCGACTCCAAAAAGTGCACTGGCTTGCGGCGTTGGTCCACAATCATCGGGAGGTATGAGGAACCGCGCACGATGATGGAGATACCTAGAATAGCCAACCCTGCGGCGTCACTCGTGAGCCATGCACGTAGCTTGCAGGAGTCCATGATTATCACTCTCCCGCGGTGGTGGGGCCACTATAGACCGGCAGGCCAGCGGGTTGCGCGGCGATGTGAGCACGGTCTGCCTGCCCCGCTAGGCGCGGCCCCATGGATGGGGTGACACCATCAATCGTCAAGCGGTTCACCAGCGTGGTGAGGAAAAATCCGATGCCACCAACGAGGGCGATAGTCCATTCTGGGGCGTCCGCATAGTAGACGGGGATGATACCCGCCACCCATGCCAGGGCCTGGAGCACGAGCATAATCGTGCCCTTGTAGCGCAGCCACCACGGCTGCTCACGAAGCTCAGTAGCTACCGCATCAGCCACCTGCTCTGAAATACCTGCCAGCGCTTCTTGCTTATAATGCTTGCCCATTACTTCCTCCCGATAATCTGGTCGAGCTTCTTTTCGACTCGCACAAGGTCACCCCGAAGCGCAGCCACCGCATCCACCAAGGTCAGGTTCTGACCCCGGTCATTCTTCCCCAATTGGGGCCAGCCCTTCCCCTGTGGGCCGCGTAGCTGCGTCCAAATCTCCTGAATCGCCTCAAACTGCGGGGAAAAATAGCCGGTAATGAAATCAGTGAAATACTTCGTAGTCAAAGCAGGTTCTTTCTTCGGGGCCGGTGCAGGCGCGGGGGCGGATTTACCGGAGGCCATACGGTCGTACCACTCTTGCGCCCGGCGAATATACGCATCATGGTATTTATGACCAGGGCGCAGATGATACGGGCATGAGGTTGAGCCGCCGGATTCAACATTATGGAATCGGACGTTCTTCCCCGATTCTGGCCGTCCAAGCTTGTAGTAGCGGCATAGTGCGGCGACGAGGTGAGCGCCCGCTTCACGGGTAGCGTCACTGATTGGCCAATCTTGGTCAGGCCCGGCACTGTTGGAGTGCTCGATGCTTAGTGAGCGCTGGTTGGAATAGAGATTCGCGTTTGACCATGCGGTGTCCGTATCGTTGACAGCTTGGCCAATCATGCCGGTGGGTGAGATGGCGTAGTGGGCGCTGGCTGGCCGTTGCTGCCAGACGCGTACGCAGTCGTCTACGTCTCCTACCATTGCCATGTGGTGTAGGGTGACGAATTCTATTCGTGCTCCCCCGCGGCCGGGTGTGTAGTGTTTGTTGAGCAGGTTGTATTTGTCCGGCTCAATGTTTTCCCAATCCATACATATCCTCCTGTGGATATAAGTAAAGCCGCCCGAGGGCGGCGGTCAGGGCTGGTTGGTGGGCTTTATTCGCTGGTTTCTTCCCAGCTGTCATCGGCACCGGGTTCGGCCCGGTTGCCGTCTACGGTGGAGCGCCATTGCTTGCCAGCGTGTATGACCTCAGCCCCCTTGGGGTAGAGCTCGTCCTTGTTGGCGGGTTCACGCCATGCGGGTGGGCCTGCTAGGGCCTCCTCTGGCTCTTCCTCTGGGGCTGCTGGGGACTCCGCCTCGTCTTCCTTAGGCGGGTTGTACACCACCCAGCCGGAATCAGGGGCGGACGGGCGGGCGTAATTCAGCCCGTCGGCGCGGTTGATGTAGATACGGCCCTCGTCCAGCACCGCATCACCACGCATGTACGCCTTGTGCGTACGCCCCTGCGGGTCTACCCACGGCGGGACGATGCCGTCACCATTAATCGCAGCCTGCTCCGTCGCCACCTCCGGGCGGGTAATCTCACCCTGCTCGGCCAAATCCTGAATCAGGCCCGCCTGCGCCTCCTCCACCGCAGGCAGCGACTCGCGGCGCTTCACCTCGTCGGCAAAAATCCAGCGGCGTAACTCCGCAAAATCAGCCTCATCTAGGGCCTTAATTTGCTGCTTAATCTCTTCCATCATTTCCTCCAAATTAAATTCGTTCGTAGTAGGACTGTGCAATACCCGGAATGTCAACGGCTGCGGGTGAAGCTCCACTCGAGCTGGTATGAGCCTGTTTCACGCGGAAGCGTTGCTTCTGGAAGGTGAACGTGTCACCCTCCACGTATTGCACGCCTGCGACCCATTCCCCACGGAAGCGCCCACCGGAACTGTCGGGCGTATCGGAATTTATCTCTATGAGTGGGTCCACCCCGAAAAATACGACCTGCGCATACCCGTCACCGCCTTTACCGCCGTCACCTGCGGAGGTGAAGAAGCTTCCTTGCTGACCACCTGCGCCACCACCACCGAAACGGCCCGCCTCACCAGGTGAGCCACCTGCGTCGGGTAGGGTAAATGCGCCGTTTGGGTCGTCGAGATGCGCAGATAAATACGGGTAGCTTAGCGGGCGCAGATGTGTACCATTAGCTCCATTTAATGCCCCAGTCTGTCCTACACCGCGAGAAGCTACGATACTCGTCCGTGACGACACAGTCTTGTTGTACACAATGCTCGCTGGCTTCCCGGGCTCGGGTGATTGGGAGGATGTGCCGCCCCTGCCGCCCGTGGGGACGTCGATACTAATGCTTGAGCCTGGCTGGATTTCCACACCATCCATTTTGGTGTCACCGGCTCTGCCGCCTTTACCAGTGGAGCCGTAAGCACCCGCGCTGCCACCGGCACCGCCGCCGACGAGAATGTATGTCATAAACGACGCCCACGATGGGACGTTAAGGGTGTAGTTGCCGGGGCTGGAGCGTGTGTATTGGGAACGTCTGTTCCAGATGAGTTTGTCGCCTGCTAGCAATGCCCCGGCTTCTACAGTGCCTAGACGTACGTCCGTGATGTCACTCTGATTCACTAGTGGCATGGGCTACCTCACGATGTAAAGCGTGTTCGAGTCTTTACGGCCAATGCGGTCATACTCCGCCTTCGAGCCTGTCCAGAATGAACCACCAGACTCCAGCGCACCTACGCGGTCACGTACCGCACTGACTTCCTGTTTGGTTGCCAGCCCTGACGTGTCCACGGTGACGTTCGAGACCTGCTCGTCGACGTAATTTTTGTTGACGACATGATTTGCCTCTTCAGGGTCACCCTCGACAGTCACCCACCCATCATTACCAGTGACGACAACCCTTCTAGGTAAGGCAAATCGCCCAAACCCACCTATTGTCGACGTAGTACCTTCTAGGGAGCGTGAAAGGGCGTCGAGTACCGCCGATTTATCCTGCTTCCCATCAACAGCGCTATCTACGTACTTCTTATTAGCCATCTCAGATAGCTGCTCTACCTTGGCGTACTGCTCAAAATCAATCCCGTCCACAGTGCCTGGTGGGCCCTTTGGGCCACGCTCACCCTGCGGGCCAGTCAGATGTGGGGACTGCTTGCCATTGACAATGACCTGGTCGCCGTCCCACCGTGTAGAGTCCGCGATTTCACGCACTTGCTGCGCCGAAGATTCTGCACGGCCAGCCGACGCTTCCGCCGCCGCTGCGTGCTCCCCAGCGCGACCCGCATGCCCCTCAGCCGTAGACGCATGCCCCTGCGCGGCATCGCGGGCCTCTTTCGCCCCGTCCCACGCCGTGCGGGCCTCCGAACGTGCACCCTCTGCACGGTCAGCAGCACGCCCCGACTCCTCCGCAGAAGACTGAGCACGAGACGCATACCCCTCAGCCGTCGAAGCAGCACCCTTAGCTTCCTCCGCCGATGATGCGGCAGCCCCGGCCTGCTCACGCGCCACCGATGCCTGCTCACCAGCTATCGAAGCGTGACCCTGGGCGGAAGACGCTTCCTCCCGCGCAGAGTCCAGCGCCTCCATCATCTCTGCCGACAGGCGCTCAATCTCGCGCTGGGTGGAATCGTCCACAATTTGGGCGGCGCGCACCACATTCCGCAAAGACTGGGCCTCGGACTCTCCCACCACAATCGGCACCGTATCCACAGCCCGACCCTGCGAAATCAAAGCCAGAACCGCAGGCCCCGGCAAGCACGTAAAAGTGACTTCCCCCTCATGAACGGGGAACCGGTCATTCCCCGTCGTCACCACGCCACTGTCATGCGTACGTACCTCACGGGCATGCAGCCACACCTCCGACACCTGCGCCGCACGAGACGACACAAACAACAAATTGCCACTAACAGTTGGCATTATTCCTCCTCAATCCACGATGCACGACACACAGCCGACTGCACACCACGAGACGCAGCACCCGACGCATCCGTACGAACCTCAAAAACCACACGCTGCCCCACACGCAAATCACGCTGCACAAGGTCAGCCTCACGCGAACGCACACCATTGCCCCACGGCCCAATAGGCCCGAAATCAGTACCCGATGAATCCGACACCACCGTGCCCCCATCAACACGGACGCGGAAATCATAATTAGCGCCACGGTGCACCGCAGCCCACACCACACGCGTCTGCAGCGTATAGCGTCCCGCATTCAGCACATTAAAAGCATCGACTTGCACCCACTGATTGTGCTCGGGCAGAAAATTCGTGCGCTCCAACCTGACGGTGCGCACACGGCCGGCGTCCACGCGGTACCACACAATGCCGGACGATCCACCGATACTAACGGTGCGATTACCAGCAGAAACAGTCAAACTCAAAGGCTTGGTGACGGTCTCATTAATATAGCCACTATTCGTAGTACCGGAGATACTATTTCTTTTCGTGTAGGTGTGCATGCCGACAGCTGAGCCGACCCAATCACCCTTCGCAGACAACGAATACGAATCAGCTCCAAAAGTGGCGTCCTGTTGGGTGACATCCCAGTGCTCATTCGACCCATCAGCCAGCGAGAAAAACCGAATCCGCTGACTACGCGACTGCAGCTCCTGCTGCTGCAACCGATCCACCAAAAGGTCGCGGGCTTTGTTCGTTTGCTCAATCTCCCGCAAAGCCTCACGGTTCGCCTCCGACACAGCCTGCTGCACCTCAATCAAATCCCGGTTAGCACGCTGCCCCGCCTCCAAAGCATCATTCACCTTCTTCTGCGTCTCCCACAGCTTCGTATTCAGCTCAATATACGCAGGAATCAGGCCAGGTTGCGGGTCAGAATCCGTCGCCTGCAACTGCCGATTCATCCCCACCAACGACGCCAAAAGGTCAGAATCAGACCCACCAGCCCCCGTCAACACCTCACGCACAGACCCCACATCAGACTTACGGGCCTTGCGTTCCTTAGCGACAGACTCCACCCGCTCCCGCCGCTCCTGCGCAATCGTGCGCTCAACCTCACGATTCGCCCGCTCACGAGCAGCATCATCACGCAACAACTGCCCACCAACATGCACCCGGTAATCCACCACCGCGCCGGCCTCCGCCACGTCCTCAATCGACGTCACCGGCGACAAAATCGTCTTACCCCAAATAAGCACCGGCACCACATCATCAACATCGAAATCGACACGCGGCACCAGGGCACCCAGCCCGGCGCGGGTAATCTCCCGCTCAAAGAACACGTCCCCATCGACACGTTCAGCGGCTTCTTCAAGGACCTGCTCAACATCAGACTCGCCACTAAAAGGCATCGGCTGGCCCTCATTGTCGAAATCCTGCGCCGTGATAGACACGTTGGCACGCACAAACCTGCGCCCCATACGGCCCGGTGGTTCCTTCAGCTTTAAGGCGTAGCCAAAATCCCTATCATCAGGCAATTCAGGCCGCTGCTCCTCCGGTACTGACTCCGGCCATTCCACAGCCCAGCTCCCATAAGAAAAAGCGGCCAAGTCACGTAAAACCGTGACCTCGCCACCATCAGCAACCAACGGATACATCACTTCTCCTTAATGCGACGGATACGCACAACCTGCACCGGATGCGCCCACGACCGCACCTCAAAACGTTCAGGGTCACGAGACACCCGCACCCGCACCGGCGTATCCCCCGGCCACCACAACGACACCTCAATACCAAGCCCCGCCGAGCGTGCCGGTTCCGCCACCGTCTCCAACACAGGGTCATCATTGACACGAATCAGCACCTGGCCGGAATTATCAACCGAAGAATCAAACTCCACCACCGCATGAGGGTCATCACCCCACCCATACAATGCGTTAACGCCATCGAAAGAATCTTGGATAAGGCGACGAATCGTATCCCGCGCTGACCCCTTCACCGTGTACCCGTCCGCCTTAGTCGCAAACGGCACCTGGGCCAAAACACGCGGCTTAGAATATGCAATCCCTGATGCGTCCGTGTCCCAAGTCTTGAACTCTTTGCCTGCCCACTCCACGGGGATAGATGGGCATGGCCATGCTGCTAATCCATCGACCAAATCCAAGCCATGAATCGTGAGCACAGACGGGGCATAACGCCCCTCAGCAACGGTATGTGTCACATACGCCACACGGCGTTCCCCGCCGCGGCGAATAAGGCATAGCATGCGCAATGCACCAGTGGCCGGCACAAGTCGGCCCTCGTCACTCGTCTTGCCGAGCCCCTCGCCAACAAGGTCATCAACAACCCTATCGCCAAGTGTCACGTTTACCGCGACCTCTACCGACGATGCTGCCAGCCGCGTTTCTGGGAAAGATACCCGCGATACTTGTCCGAGCTCATAAAACGGCAAACCGTCCTCATTAAGAATGCCGAGCCACTGGCCCTCATCCTCCACAACCTGCTTAATGTGTGAGCGCCACTGCACTAAATCCATGGGTCAAGCACCCCCACCGACCATTCCAGCCTAGCGTCACCGGTAAGCGTGTAATCGCGGGTTGCTGCCACTGGCACCATCTCCCCTACCGCATCAGTAGAGATACTCTCGCCCGTGGCTTCGTTGACTGCCCGGCCACTCGCCCGGCGCGACAACGACAGGCGATGTGGTGTCGATACCGTTGGAAGTGTGAACGCGGCGCCTGATGGGAGGGTGAGGCTGCAATTTGCACCATTCCAGATGATTTCGGGCCATACTGCAACATCACCCCAATTCGTCACACTGACTTTATTGGTGGCAGAAGCACGCGATAGCCACACGCCACCGTCAGCAATCATGCTCACTTCAAGCCGCACACCAACCTTCGGCACACGGCCCGGCGTCGGCAAAGACGCCGCCAAGCGGCACGGCAACTCAAGAAGACTACCATCATCAAGAATCAGCGTGCCCTGCTCACGGGTAGAGAAATCACGCCGCACTTGCCGCCACTGCTCTTGGCTAAACACCACAAGCGTAAACGAGCCATCCATCTGATGGATTACACGGTCACGAATATCAACAGTCGCACCCGGCAACCCCACCGAAGACACAGGCATGTCCTCAAACTGAGCGACAAACCCCGTCAGCGTATCCAGCTCGATAAACGGGCCACCATCAGAACCATGAAGAAACTCGTACTCGTTGCCAGTCGGCGACAAATACGACAATGAATACGACACTACAATTCTCCTCTACCTCTTTAGCGACGCGACGCCACAACCTGCGACGCCGAAGCACGTGGATTCTCCAAACGTTCCACGCGCACACCCAACTCGCGCATCGCATCCTCCAACTGAGCACGTGTAAACGACTCGCCAGAAATATGCACAACCCGATTAGGCTCAGCAGACATCTTCTTCAACTCGGACGCATAATCCGCCTGGTGCTGCGCAAGGTCAGCAAGAGCTTTTCGAATATTCTCATTATCCGTGCGCCAGTACTCTGCCCACGTCTTATTAGAATCCTGCTCCTGCTTCAGTCCCTCAATAAGCGTCTCAAGCGGGTCGTTCTTCCTGCGGTATTCAACCTCGGCAAGATTCTTTTCCATCTTCCGACGCATCTCCGCCTGCTCGGCCTTCAGATCAATCAGATCATTCTCGAACTCCATCTGCTCCAGGGCACGCGAAGCGTCACCCAAAGCAGAGTTCTTTATCGTCTTATCAACCTTGTCGCCAGCACCGAAGAATCCCATCCAGCCCGCAGACTTCACGGCCTTTTCAATATCCCGGCGCGTACGCTTGTCGAAGCTCTGGAACTCCGGCATGGCCTCTAGCTGCTTAAGCTGCTGGTCAATCTGCTTAATGCGACGCTGGTTAGCCGGCATTGACGTAAACCAGTTCACGGGATTCAGCCACGTCTTCAAGCTAGCCTGGTCAGCATTCAACGATGCTTTTTCAGCCATCAAGTCGGCATAGCGTTGCCCAACCGTGGCACCAACTTGATCCATGCCGAATGCTTGGCCTGATGCTACAGCCAATTTCTTCGCAGCAACCTCAAGGTTCGCCGTCACATCGTTGAGCTCAAGAACAGCCAAAATGTGCTTGTACGATGCCTCAAGGTTGGCCCGCTGCGCCTGCTTCTCCACCAACTGCTGGTTGACCTGCGCCGCCAGCAATTCGGAATACAAAGCATGAGATTCGTCAGACCATGCGGCCATAGAGTCCATCATGTCCTCGTTGGCGCCAATCATGTCCCACCGGAATCGGTCGTATGCCAACGACAAGTCCGTGTAGTCCATCGCAGCCAAGCGCATGTCATTTTTGCGCTGCGCATCGAAATCGGCCTGCGCTTCTGCCAGCGTCTTCGTAGCCTCAAGCTGCGCAGTAATCCCATCCATCTGCACCATGCGAGCTTCACGAGCCGCGGCGGCCCACTCAATCTGCGCCATAGCGTGGTCAATAATCACGCCGGTGACAGATTCACGAAGCTTCAGCACCGTCTCATCCAATTTAGCGACAGCGCCCATAGCGTCAGAAACAGCTTCGAATGCATCAACGTGGGCTTTCATGACGCCCTGGATTCGGGCTTCGATGAAATCAAAGACCGCCTTAATGAGCTTAATCGCCATTGCAGCGAGCTCAATCATCATCGCGACCTGGGCCTGTCCCATAGCCGCAGCAGCAACTTGAACAGCACCACGTGCCTTAGTTAAGTCCTGCTCAGCAGCAGCAACATCCTCTGGGGAGCCTTCCTTGCGGGCGCGAGCCAGATTCTTTTCTGCCTGCTTTACAGAATCAGCAGCATCAACCTCCGCAGACGCCGCAGACTCCATACCCTCGAAGGCACTAGCGACCCCACCAAACGTGGACTTAATGCCGTCAATGCCGATTAGAGAACCAATCCTGTCGGCAAGGTCAACACCTTCAACAACACCGATGTTTTCGAGGTACGCCCCAATCTTGTCGCCGCGTTGAATACTGCGCGTTTGAGCACCAGCAAACGACGCGTATCCGGTGAGGCGTTCTGCAACACGGTCACCCACGGCAGCGGCCAGGTTCTTATTTCCTGCGTTGCCGCCAGCGAACGCAACCGACATTTCATTACCAATACCGGCCCAATTGACGTTAGCGAAATTGTTCATCGCCTTCGCCAAATCAGGCGAAACCTTGGCAATCTGCTCAACAGCAACGGTTAATGCTGGGTCAAGCACGCGCTCGGGCTTACCGGACGCGTTGATAGCAATGTTGCCTGGTTTCAGGATGCCGCCGGTGTCAAAGATTCCGGCAGACCAACGACGAAGATTCTTCTTCGTCCTTTCGTCCTTTTCCCAGTCCGTAGCCAGTTTGGAGGCTTCGCCCCAATCTATCTGCTCCGCCTGGAACTTATTCTTCTCATCAACGGTGCCGACAGTAACGCCGCTAGTAGAGGTGGACTGCACGCCGGTAATCGTCTTAGACGAAGATTTCAGCGGGTGCCACCACACATCAGTGAACTGTGGATGACGCGAACCAGCCGCAGGGCCGCCAAGCTGGCCGTTACCGCGACCGCCGCCCATCTCAAAGTTGACCGACCGGCCCTGCGAGTCGAACAGTGTGCCCGCGGTGTGGCCACCCCAAGGCCCGCCATTGAAATAGCCGGTCTCGAATGCGTTCTTGCCCGGGCTACGTCCACGCTTAAAGCCGTGCTGGCCCAGCCAACTGCCTTGCGTGCCGGTGGCGAACTTGCGGCCTGCGGTGTTCACGCCAGCCACGAGTGCGGCCTCAGCCGACTGTGTACCGGAGCAGTCACCCCAGTTGGCGTTCAGGCCGCCGCCCCACACGTAGGCTGAGCCTTCCAGTGGGCGTGGCGGGCGTGCGCCATTGATGCTTTCGCCTTTGAGGAAGCGGTAGGCCTGGTCGTAGGAGACGACGCCGCCGTTGGCGTAGCGCGGCAGGCCAATATCGCCCTGCTGGCCATCAACCTTGCCGCCATTAATCGCGGTGAGTAGTCGCCAGTTCTTGCGCGTAGCTTCACGGTTGACGATGAACTCGCCGGGTTCCACGCGGGCGATGGGTTGTTTCTTTTCTGACGACCAGCCCAAAATTGGGTCACGTTCGTTTCGAGAAATACCCGGCACGCTAGGCAGTACACCGCCGCGGGCGAACGCCGGAACAACACCACCCAGATGCAAACCTGGTACGAATCGTTCCAGGTTATCGGGGATAACCGCCCGAATAGCATTTTCAACCATGCCAGCAGCGTTACGGATACCTTGAGCAAGACCACTAATAATGCTGCGGCCTGCATCCAGCAGCCACGAACCAGCGTTAGCGAACGCGCCCTTAATCTTGCCCGGCATGGCCTTAAAGCCATTAATCAGGTCATCGATACGCCCCTTGGCAACGTTCACCATCTTGATGACGGTGTCCTTGAACGTATCCACGATGGCGCCAGCAGCGTTCAACGCGGTAGTCACCACAGAGCGCAGAAGGTTCCACGCACCTGTGAAGATACCGGTCACCAGGCCCATGATGCGGGAACCAAGCTCACTGAACCGGTTACCCAGGTTGTCGAAATTACCCGTCAATACGTCAGCAACAACCCCGAATACAGACTTCATTACTTCCCACGCAGGGCGGATAACGCTATTCCACACCGTGGAAATAACAGAGCCCATAATCTGGAATGCGGCACCAACCACAGTGCCAACAATGCTGGCAACAGCTGGGAAAATAATCTCAGCTACCTGCTTAAACGTGTCAAACACCGGCTTAATGACACCATTCCACACTGCGGATACAGCATCACCCAAAGCAGTCCAGGCGGCAGACACAACCTCACCCATGACAGTGAAAGCCTCACCCATCGTTTCCACAATGGGCGAAATCCACGTCTCATAGAACTCGCCGAAGCCCTGCGTAAATTCAGACCACTTATCCTGCATGGCCTGCCACGCCTCAACCGCGAGCTCTTTAGCCCCAGTGAATTTCTCACCAATAAAGTCCACAACCGGGGCAATCCACGTTTCGTAGAATTGGCCGAATCCGGTGGTGAACTCGGCCCACTTCTCCTTCATCAGGCCCCAGGCCTCAATGGCAACGTCCTTGAGCAGGACTATCTTGTCACGCAAGAACGTCATCACAGTAAAGATGGGCGAATCTTCACTAAGACCAAAAGCTGCGGCCAAGTCCGTAGTCTCACCAGTCTGGAAGAACTCTAGACCACCGGCGAAGATTTCTTTGACTTTGTCGATGCCCGCGGTGATTTTCTCGACCGTGGCGTCCCACGCGGCGGAAATGGTGTCACCAATTTGGGAGAAAATAGGCCCAAACGTGGACTGTATCCAGTCAATACCGGCCTGGAATTTCTCAACGAGCCAATCCCACCCGGCGCCGATAGCTTGGGTGAAAGACTCCCAAATTTGCTGTCCCCACTCGGTCTTGGTGAAAAACCACGTTAATGCGCCGGTAAGCAGTGCGAATCCAGCAACCCACGGGTTGATGAACTTGATGGCTTTCATTGCGGCACGGCCAATCGTGCCAAAGGCCTTACCGACAGGACCAAGCACTTTACCCATACCGCCGAAGGCTTTACCCGTAGCGCTGGCAGCCATGCTGCTTTTAGCCAGACCACGGCCCGTCTTAGCAGTGGCTTTGCCCATCTTGGATACAGCTGGGTTAGCGGAATTAGCGCCCGACATGAGTGTGAGCATTGCTTCGCCAATCGAGGCGCCCTTAAATGCGCTGCCGGCGAACTTTGCTGCCCCGCCCAGGTTCTTAATGATGCCGACGGCAGAGCCCACGGGGCCTGCAATGGCGGACAGTCCCTTGAATCCAAGGAATGCTGTAACTACGGCCTGCACGGCCCCCGGGTTCTGTGCAGCAACGTCTGCAATCTTTTCGACCAGAGGAACCAGCACAGACGAAATGAGAGGCTCAAGGGCGTTGAGTACGTCTGCCAGCGCCTGCCACACAGCAACACTGACGGATGCGGACACTTGCGCCAGTGAGCCAATCAGGTCACCTAACGCGGGTCCAAGGTTTGCCGCCGTGTCCTTAAGAGATGAAAACGCGTCGCCTAGTTTCTCCCAGTTCTCCGGGTCAACAACAACGTCTGTGACCTTAAGCGCAATATCGCCCAGCCATTCTGCAAAGCCAGCCATGGCCGGGGTGATTCTATCTTCAATTATCCCTGCAAAAGACTCAAAAGCAGGCCCGAGCTTTTCGCCCACCTGCTCCATTGCAGGCGACATGGCCTCTTCCATGCCGTCAAAAACTCCACCGACAGCAGAAAGCAATGCCGGAGATGCCTCATACAGTGGCTTCAACAGCGTCTCGCCGAAACGGCCCATGGCAGCACCCATGTTCATGAACGCGCCGTCGAACGTTTCGGCCATCTTCTGCGCGCCGCCGCCGACGTACTCGTTCATCGCTTCCGAGAACGTCTTAAAGTCCACCTCGCCCTTAGACACCATGTCGGCGATGTCTTCAGATGCGACCCCCATCTTTTTCGACAAAATGTCGTAGACAGGGATTTGTCGTTCAAGCAGCTGGGCTACGACCTCACCATCAAGCTTGCCCTTAGCTGCGGCCTTACCGAAGATAAGGCCCATATCCTCCATGGACGTGCCTGCTACCGAAGCGGTATCGGCTACGCCCTTAAGGACAGTCTCAAGTTCTTGGCCTGGCTTAATGCCAGATGCAACCATCGTTGCCGCGGTGCCAGCAGCTTCACCAATACCAAACGCGGTGCCCTTTACCGACGCTAGGGCGTTATCCATGATGCCGGCGACATCAGTGGCCGAGTTACCCAACGCTTCCAGCTTCTTTTCCGCGTTCGAGGTTGCGTTCAGGCGGCTAAAGCCTTTGGCGATAGACCCAGAAAGGGCTGCGCCGGCAGCAACACCTACCGACGCGGCCCCAACCTTAAGGGCCTTGCCCATAGCGTTCGACAGGCCAGTGCCGATGCTCGTGCCCTTCTTCTGGACAGCGGGTTCAACATCACCGAATGCAGATTTAATCTTCGGGGCAATTTTTGACGTATCTGGGATGATAGTTACCCACGCGTTCGCGAGTTCAACGCCAGCCATAATTAAATCTCCATTCAGTAAGTGTTGTCTATGTCCACCCCAGCCACTCGTTTAATTCGTTCAGCGGGGTGGGCTCACCGCGGAATACGCCGGATTCATCGTCTGAAAATGGGTTGCCTTGCGGCCCCTCTGCCACCTCTGGGCTATGCGGAGGTGCGGTGGTCGTGTCCTCGGGGCGTGGGAATGGTTTCGGCTTGGCGCCCTTGCCGCCGCCGTTTTGCCAAATGATGCCCTGTACAGCATCAAAAATTAGGGCCTGCAAGTGTTCCTGCAAGCCCCACTGGCTATCCCCGCCTGTCACCTGGATAGACAGTGACGAATCAGGAAGCGGATGATGCACCAGCGCAATAAGGTCACGCCACGACATACGGTCAGTGCCGTCACCAATCCACCGCAGTCGCAGCCCCATGCGAATAAGGTCAGCTTCTAGGGCTGCGAGCGTGTCCTCGTCCTCAAGGAGTTGGACTACTTCGAAGATTCCCCCAAATCCACATCCTCGGAGGATTCAGACCATCCACTCATAAACGCGTTGAAGTCACGCATCGACAGGTTCTCAACCTTTTCGAGTTCGTCCTTGTTCAGGGCTGCTTCGAGGAGTGCGTCGCCCTGGGCTTCGCCGTCCCCGTCGAAGTCCTTGCGAATCTTGCGCATCTTCTTATAAGACAACTTGTCCAGCATGTAGTGGACGTCGATGGTGGTTCCGTCTGCTGCTTCAAAATGGAATTTCTCGAGTGCCATAGTGGTTTCCCTTTCTCGAATTGTGTTCGTGTAACAACTGCATAGTGGTTCGTTGGGTGGCCCTGGGGTGAACCACTATGAAAAAGTCCCCAGGGCCGTCGTACTACTAGCTCTCTTCGGTGTCGCCCTCGCGAGGAGAATCCTCTTCACCGCGCCCGTCGCTGGTTTCCTCAGCGCCGCCGGCGACCGCGACACCATCATCATCAGCGCGCTTAATCAACGAAATGAGCTTCTTGTTATCCACACCGAAGCACTCCAACGTGGCTTGGTACTTCACCACGTCAGAACGCACGTAAGACACATCGCCAACCTCAGTGACCTGCGCATCCGGGGCAAACACCAAAATGCGGGCACCATTGCCGCCCTTGATGTAGAACGCAATGGAACGGTGCGGAAGCTCGTCCGCATTATCAACCACGCTGACAGTGTCGCCGGAAACAGTGACGTTGTTCTCACCTGCAATCATCTTGAGCACTTCACCATTAGCGCCCTCCATGAAAGTCAGCTGCAAAGTCACCGAGTGGTCAGACTGGGTGATAAGAATCGTGTCACCGTTCCAGTCCTTAATCTTCTCGGTCGAACGGTCAACGGTCTTAGTCACGCCGTCTTCGGACACGTAGCCAGCAGCAACATGCTCTAGGGAAGAATCCAGCTCCTTAGACGCATCAGTTGGGAAGTTATCCGACGTCTTCAATGCCGGGCCAATGGTGATACCACCAGCGGCCTGCACATCTGGAGCGCCAACGAGAACATTGCGACGATTACGCAAATCAGCCATGTGAGTCTCCTAACTCAAAAGAAAAGACCCTGCACCTGGCTTAGGTGAGGGTCGTGGTCATTGTGCCCGTAAGCTGCCAACGATGATGATTATCCGTATCGGGGTCTGGAAATTCCATCGGCCCCGATACTTCCTGCCACCACAGAATCTTTGGGTTACGGGCATAAATTTCATCAGCAAGGACGAACCGCAAAGCACCAAGCAGGTTGATGACTTCTTCCTGATTCGCCCCGTACACCTGCACCGCAATGGTCGTATCCTGCGAGTTTGGGGTGGTCATCTCATTAGAGGTGACATCCAACCTCACGAATAGTCCAGGCGGGCGCATCGGCACTTTCGTATAAATCGGAGCATCAAGACTCTCCCGCAGTGCCGACTGAAGAATCTCAACAGGAGTAACAAACAATGCTATTTACCCCTTAAGTGCTTTCAACAACGTATTATTCCGGGCATTGACAACCATGGCGCGAGGCGTATCCGTAAAGACGATGGCGCGGTAACGACTGCCGCGCTTGCCGCCGCGAACTTCTGCTTTCCACCCGAAGCCACGGCCCGCACGAGTGGCGATACCGGATGCTAAATCGTCAATCTCACCGCGTAATGCTGGGTCTTGACGAATCTTGTTGAATGCGCCCGATGACCATTTAAAACGAACAGTCATCGCGCATCACATCTTCTGAAACGTCAACCACTGGCCCGCAGCAAAACCAGCGAGGAAATCACGAGCATCCATTGAATACACAATCAGCGCCCCGTCCATGACCTCAACAGCGTTCGTGTCAAAATCCAACGGCTTAATCGCCCCATGCTCATCGCGGATATTAACCTGGATCATCCCTCTACCTTCTTTGCATTGACCACCACTAGGCCCGGCGCCCAGCCGTGCCAGCCGTGGTTATAGTCCTCAACGTTTCCCTGTACCTGCCACTGTGACCCATCCGGTAGACGAATCACAGAATCAGGTTTCGGTGCATCCTCAGGTCGGAAATGCACATGCAGATAATCAATGGTGCGCAGAATTGAATCGCCGGATTTTTCATCCGTGCGGTCTACCCACCATGACGCCACAGACACCGAACGCCACACACCCTTACCAGGACGCTCATTGCCGAAGCGGTCTGTTTCAGGCTCACCCCGAACGAGTATGTCTACCTTTTGTGCTAAAGGAAACATGTTCGTGGTCCTCCCCCTTTTTCTAGTACGGGAACACCGTAAAAACGCGAGCTCGGTAGCCGCGTAGGCGCTGCTTGTCATTGGCCGATAGCCACACACCGGAGGTGGTGGAACCGGTTTCGAAGCCCATAGAACGTGAAAAAGGCCCAGCCGTAAAGGACGCGTTCGAGGCCCCCTCTGGAACCTGCATCCCATCGAGTTGTTCCTTATACGCCCTAGCCACCATGCGGGCGGCTACGCGGCGAATCTTTTCCGGTATGTGGTCGTCAAATGCCGTTCGGCAGTACGCACTGATTAGGTCGCCGGATTCTTCGATTAGCGCGGCAACGAAATCAGTGTCACTTTCCGGAATTGGCTGGTTGGGAAGCAGCCTTTGCACGTCGCTTAGTTCCGCTAGTTGCGGCATTCTTGCCACCCTTTCCTGCGTCTACCAGCGCGTCATCAATCGTGGCCCCATCAGGGACAGTATCGCCTGCTTGGAGGAATACTGGCCCTGCTGGGGTGTGAACTAGCACTGTTCCAGTGAGTGTGTTTTTAACCTGCAAAGTTAAGCACCTGCGCAACCATCGAAGCGTTCGGGTTCGTCATCACCGGCAGAGAAATACCATTGACGCGCACCCAGTATGCATACGGGTCGAACTCGATATTTACGCCGGCCACAAGACCTGGGGCGGCGCCGGTAGCAATGCCATACTCTGGGGCGTTTGCCTCAGCGGTGGTGCCGTACACGGTCTGGCCGAGCTCGTTGGTGCCTGCGGCTGGCAGCAAGAATACCTTGTCCGGGGACAGCACATTTTGCATCTTGCCGCCAATGTTTACCCGGCGAGTGAATCGGGTGAACGTCGGCAGGTCATAGGAACCAAGCAGAGCATTGAGCTCATCGATGGATACGACGTTTCGGGTGGCGTTGCCGCCAATAGCATCGCCTACCTGCTTGCTGCGCTGGAATGCGGAAATAACCTTGTTGGAAGCAAGGATAGAGCCCGGCAGAACACCGTTTTCGTCCTGGTACTTTTCAGCCCAAGCAATGAGGTCATCCAGTGGGGTGCCCTCGTCGGTGTCCCACTGGTTGGCGGCCTTGGTGGTCATGTCCTTCTTGCGGCCAAGGTCTTCATCAGCGTAGAAGCCGTTCTCGTTGATGGTGACACGACCGGTTTCAAGGACAGTACCGCGAATTGCTTCGATGCGGTTGAGTACCGCGGCGGTGGTGTCAGAGGCGACCTGTCCAATCTTCAGTTCGGCCTGCTCATTGCCTGCACGGGAACGAATCTGGTCGAGCTCGCCAACACGGTTCTTCTGCGATACCGGCGGCAGCTGGATAGCTACCTGTCGGCCACCGCGAACACCGCCGATAGACGATTCAGCGTCGTAGGAGCGGTACTCTGCGGCAGGAACCAAGCCACCATCGGCGATGGTGTACTTAGCCACGTCAGAGTCGGTCAGAGTGTCCGGGAAGTACTGCGACAACGATAGGTTGTTCGCGTTGATGTCCTGCTGGGTACGGCGGGCGAACACCGTAAGTTCAGAGGCAGAAATCAAATCATTGTAAAGCGCCATGGGTTAAACCTCCGAGTCTTCAGTTACACCTTCTTCTGCTGCCGGCTTAGTGGGGAAAGACAGCAGAGGCGGAACGTTGGTTAGCGTGGTGATGTCGAATGCCTTTTCTGGCAGGTGCTTAGGCCGGATACGGCCATGCCACAGCATCGGCGCGACCTGGAACTCACCGCGGGCGGGCTGGTCAGTGAAAAGGAACCCAGCAAGGGTGTCACCGGCGTCGGTAACGGGCTCGTAGGTGCCCTTTTCGTTCTTCTTAAGCGGCACACCAGATGGGATGGTGTCGCCGAATGCGCTGAATGCTTCCACCTTCAAGGTGACAGTCTGCGCTTCGCTAGTAGCGTGGGCAGAACCCAACCACTTCTGGTTAAAGTTGCCCAGCTTTTCGTCTGCGAGGATAAGGGACATGTTCTAGTTCTCCTTCTCTTTGTTGAACATGCGTTGGTACAAATCAATGCCGCTGGACTTTTCTTGCCCCACTTCCACCTGGCGTTGAATGCCGGCAGTCGTCTTCGGGGCGCGCTTATCGACAATTTCTTGTAGCTTGTCAGCAAAATCGTCGGCTTCACGGTCCAGGGCATCGTACGCGTTGCGGAACGCGATTGAGTCCGCCAGCTGTGAAATTGGCACCGGGTTTCCCGACTCAATTTCTAAGGCGATGAGGTCACGGAACATGCCGTTTTCGGCCTGTGCTTCGCTAAGACGCGATTCAGTGTGTTCGACGCGACTATTGAGCTCGTCGAAGTCCTGTTCTTTAGGTGAATTGTTATCCACCTGCTTTTTCCACGACTTAGCGCGCTTTTCCCACTCCCGGGAATGTTGCTTCCACTCGTTGGTCTCTTTAAGGACGTCTTCGGGGGATTTTCCGGGGAATGCTTCTTCCCACGGGTTCGCGGGGATATTGTCTTCGTTGGGGGTAGAAGGCGTTGTGGCCTCGTTGGTGGTTGCTTCCTCTTGGGTTGCTTCCTGGTTTACGCCATCAGTCATAGCGGTCTCCTTTGTTTTCCTTTTCGGACATGACTTATGAGCGCGACCACCCCACCGTGGGGCGTTCCCGCGCTACTAACTCGGCCTTTCCGGCTATTTACCGTGTCCCTGCTCGCGCATCATTTTCGTAACTTCAGACAATGAATGCGGCTTATCAGGGTTGATCTTGTCTAGGGCACTAATCGCCTTCCTGTACTCGTCATCGAACTTGTCGATATAAGACGGCGTGTTCGCGTCGATATGCTTCGGTATCGGCGCCGCCACACAGCGGCAATGGTCGTGATACTTACTGCCAGCGGCTTGGACTCCACGCACCCGGCCCTGCTTGAGCCGGTAGCCGCGGTCATGCCCGTCAGAATAGTGCTTGCGCACTGTAGCCGCGCCGACATACAGTGCCGCCGATTCGGAACCGTAGACAGCTCCACGTGAAGCAAGCATTCGACAAAAAGCACACGCATCGGGCTGGGCCATGCGCGCATACCCTGTCTTAGTGTTCAACGCGTTCAGGTCCACAGTGTCGCGGTGCGCCCCAAAAATATGCTTCTGGGTCAAAAGCGCCATGCGGGATAAGACATCACGCCGGCCATTCGCATTTAACGCTGTACCCCATGCCACTTCGGTGCGTAACTGGTCGTAGGTTGGCATGTCAGCCGGGCGGGCGAAGTAAATATCATCCGCCATAATCTCGTCCCACCAGGTGGCAGTGAGGTCGCCGGCCACACCACCATAGGTGTTTACCAGAGCTTCGAAAGCGTCTGTCAGATATGCCTTACCAGACCAGGGGTCCATTTCTTGGGCGCGGTTGACGATGCTGATTAAGTCCCGCATTGCCATGGCGTTGACTTGCGTGAGCTGGTTGCGCATCAAGTCCCATTCCAGCTTATTGCCAGAAAGAACTGACACGCCCGCTAATACCGGGGCGGTCATTATGCTTCACCCCGCTTATTGGCTAACTCGTTGGCGAGCTCGTCATCATTGCTGTGTGATGCCGTTTGCTGCTGCATCTTTGACTCCACTAACTTGTTGAGCTTTTCGGCTCGCGCATTCTGACGAATCTTAGGACGTTGGTCATCAGGAATGCGTAGCCGGTCAAGCGCCCAATCAGAGGTTGGGTCAATGAACTGCGATAGCTTCATGATCGCATCAGCATCAGACGATAATGTTGGCGAAGCAGGGTCTTCCCAACGTTCCTTCACGTTGGTGGTGAACTCCTGCCAGGGGATACGATTCCCATTCAGCCATGCTGCCATCCACCCCACCCGACGTAAATCCGGGTTAATGAGGTCTTGCTGATTACGGCAACCCAAAATGAGCCGGTCGAGCCACGCTCTAATAGCATCCGCACTGGGCGGGTTTTCTGTGGAGAAACCAAGATACGCCACCGGGATACCAGTAGCCGACGACATGAGCTGCGAATACGTTCGTATCTGCTCAATAAACGGCGTTGGCGGCGACGATGAAAATTGATGCAGTTCCATCTCTGGTTCTCCCGGTTCCTCCGGCGGCGGCAACGTCAGCATAGAACCAGTCGTGGCCTTAAACCCGGCCATGACTTTCTCCGAATGAGATGGATTATCCGAATCCACGAACATGTCCATCGTTCCGTTCTTCAACCACCGCTGCGGGTACGTATAGAACTCACGGTTCAGCTCCATCCCCTCAAGGGTGCGGCACGCGGCAACGGTGTAATAACGCACCGGGCGGGAAATCATCGAACGGCCATACCATCGGCGTGAGCGCACACTGTTGCGAATACGCACAATCGACGGCATCCCCAAAGTATGCGGCACGAAATCATCTATCTGCCGCGAAGCGCCCGACACATAGGCCACACCTTCCGGCAGGTACATGACCGTCTGTTGCGAACCATCCATGAAGGTTCTCACCCTCATGCCGGCCACCGGGCGATTGTTGAGATTATCCCAAATAATCGTGCCCTCAGTCGGCGGCACCGATTGGGTCACCCACGTGCCAGAATCGTCTGGCTCCAAGGCAATGAACCCGATGCCAAAAATAAGGGAATCAAGAACAGATTCTTTCGCCGCCAATGACACTCCAGCAAGCTGCGTAGTCTCACTAACGCCGCGGTTACGCTGGTCAGCCCACCCAAGGAATCGCATGCGCTCCGCGTAAGAATCAACCACCGTAGCCGGCCAATCCGATGCCACATTAAGCTTCGAGGACAATTCCGGCGGAACGGCAATGTCCAGGGTGCCGGTGATGTACTCACCAGTGTAAAACTGCTCCGCAGTCTTGTTCGCCGATAACCGCGACAAGCGCACGTTATCCAGCGTGGAAAGATACTCATGGTGCGACTTGGAAAGCACAGCCATTTACAGCACCCCAATCTTTCTTTTATCAGTACGGTCTTTATTCTTCGTATAACCCAACGACACGGCCTCTGTCATCGCTCTAAATGCCAACATTGCTGCATAAGTGCCATCGATTTTGTCCGGCGAGTCCGGGTAAGCCTTATACAGCAAATAGCCCGAGCGCGTAGCACGCCGGCGGGCGTTCAGCAGGTGCCGAATAAGATGCGGCGACGGGCCTACACTGACTTCCTCCATGACAATCGCCTGGCGGAAATTCTCAACCCATTCCGAAACCGACGACGTTTTAGAACGTGGCCACGCCGCAATAGGCGAATTACGAGACGCACGAACACGCAAATACTTGCGATAACGCGCTTCCCATTCAGCAACCTGTGACTGCCACCCGGACGGGTCGGCGTAGAACCCGACGACGCGATACTTGCGGAAACAATCATCAAGCGTGGCTTGGACATCAAGCAGGTTGGGTTGCCAATCCTGCGGGTCATCCGGGCCTTTTTCCCAAATCTTAATCTCGCAAATATGCCTATCAGACGGGCGTGCAGCCACAAGGGCAGTCGCATCAGGATTGCCGCGCACGCGGCCACCGGAACCATCGAATCCCAGCACAATCGTGTCGCCGGGCTCTAACTGCTTCGAATCGTCTTTCACAGCACGAACATCAACCTGCGACAAATACGAATCCGAGGCATGAGTCACCTGGTTCAGGAAGTATTGCCGCGCATCTTGTGGATCAGTAGCAGGGTCGTAAATATCCGCCATAATGCGGTCAATATCTACCCAACCACCATTGTCTTTAGCAGAATCACCATAAGCCACCGTAAGCCCAGCACGTAATGATTCTTCATCAGACATATCCGTATCCGGCGGGGCTTCTTGATGATCCATCAAAAGGCCCTCATCACGCACAGTCCCTTCTTTAATGGACTGGGCATATTCAAACGACGCCTCCGACACAGACCCCGAACCTGGGCGATAAGCATTAGGAGTCTCAATTGATGTACCACCAGTACCCGCCAAGTTACGGCGAATAACGGCAGCCAAATTTACCCCACCATTATTGCGGTACCAGCTTTCAGTCTGGTCTAACGCCGCGAACACTGGGCGTTGCCCCTCTTTCGACGTACCTGCGGCAGTAATGTACTCAATGCGGCCTTGTGGTAAAGCCACAAACGTCTCCATTGGGTCAATCGAGTAATAATCCATGATCGGCCCTTGGCGAATCATCTGTAAGACTGGATCAAACGCGTTTCGTGTCTGGTCTTCATTTACCGCCGCAAACTGCACCCACGGGGTACGAACTTCCGACCATGGTTTACCTACAGGCTTGCCATCAGCATCCCACCCGTCAAAAACGACTGGGCCAAGCGCCTCACCGATGCCAAGTGCGCCCATCATTGGAGACTTGCCGTACTTCTTCGCACGACTAAACACAGCACGACGATAAACCCGCCGCCCTGTCAATGGATCTATGCGATAGAAATCAAGAACAAACTTTGCCTGCTCATTAGTCAACGTCAACGGTCGATAGTCTGCACAATCCGGCTGCGCCAACATGTCCGTGTAAAAATCGAGCATCGCCCACCCCAATGTGGGAAATTCGCCTGGATAGTCCGGCTTCCACGGCAAAGCAGACCACCACCTTAGCTATTTAAGAATCAACCGCTCGTAACTTGGAATAACGCTTCTTAGTGTCTTCTCCCGCCTGCCCTGAACGACGGCGCTCACGCTTATCATCAGCTTCATCGGCTGCCGCGAACTGAATACGCAACCGAGCACGAGACTCCGCCGTCGTGCCAAACATCTGGGTACGCAAACGGAGCTCATTAGCCATGCGCACATTGCCAGACCACACCTCAGCATGTATCAACGCGCAGTCCAACAATTCCGCCCAATCAACCTCGCGGAACTCTGATGAAAGCGGGTCATCTTTCCACATTTCCCACCACCGCACAGTCTGCTCTGGCCAATCCTCTCCACCTGGGCGAGACTCTGGCAACGGTGGCTGCGCAACAGGGTCAGACACCAGAACAGTCATCTGTGCTTCACGCTTCTTACGTGCGCCATGCCCCGCTAACTTATCCGCAGGCTTACCGACCATTCCCTTACCAGCCATCACAACCTCCTTAAATCAACGCTAATTGCTCACCACTGCCCCGGTTTTGCTTCACGCTATTGCACCCCAAATGCGAAGCCTGAACGTTCCGCATGTCATGTTTCCCGCCACACGACAACGGCACGATATGGTCAACCGACGCGCTACGCATATCAGGCCACTTAGCCCGCTTTGGGATTAGCTCCCCACAGATTCCACAAATCCATTTATCGCGCTCAAACACAGCTATCGGCTCCACATCTTCAACAAACGCAGACCGCTTGCGAGCGCGATAGCGTCCTCGAACCGCAGAAGCCTTATCGGGATTCTTCTTCCTCCATTGAGCCGAATAATGAGAACCACACAAACCGTAAGCAGTAACAGGACGCGAGCAACCATCCACAGAACACTGTGGTTGACTCATCGCGTATTCCTTGCGCGACACGGAACGACACTCAGGCTTAGAGCAAAACACATTAGCCTTACGCCTACTCATTTCCGCGTGAGGTTACCCTCGTTTAGTGGACACCCGATTAGTGCGGATTTTGTGTCCGTAGGAGAGGATGTTCATTGTGAGTCAACAACGCCAGAAATACACGCCGGAGTACCGGCGTGAAGCCGCGAACCTAGTAATCGAATCGCAGCGCCCAATTGCTCATGTAGCGAAAGAAATTGGTGTCGCACCTGGCCTTTTAGGTCGGTGGGTAAAAAATGAGCGTCAACGCCGAGGATCCTCTGATGGGCTAAGCGAGGCTGATCTTCGTGCGGAGAATGCTCGTCTGCGTCGTGAGCTGGCAGAAGCCAAGATGGATAATGAGTTTTTGTCAAAAGCGACAGCCTTCTTCGCCGCAAAGCAACGCGATCAGAAAAGTTCGAGTTAATGCAGCAGGAGAAGGCGAATTTCAGTATCAAGCGCATGGCGCGCTTGTTGAAGGTATCTCGGTCTGGATACTACAAATGGGCCCATATGCAGCAGCAACGCTTATCCGGTAATGATGATCGGACATCTTTTTACGATGATGTTGATCGTAAGATTCATCAGATCTGGAAAGACTCCGATGAGGTCTATGGTGCTCCGCGGATTACCGCAGAACTCGCCGATCGCTACCAGATCAGTGTGAATCGTAAGACTGTGGCTAAGCGGATGCGTCTGATGGGCATTGAAGGGATTTCACCGCGTGCTTTTGTGCCCGTGACAACGATTCAATCTAAACGTAAGTCGAGTCTTCCTGACCTGGTAAAGCGCATGTTTGATACCGGCGAGCTCAATCGAGTATGGATGTCAGACATTACCTACCTGCGAACCGGCGAGGGTTGGTTGTACTTATGCGCAGTTCGCGATGGTCATTCCCGCAGGGTGCTGGGCTGGGCTATGGATAGCGTGCAAGATACATTCCTGGTCGAACGAGCACTGCGGATGGCACATACACTGCGTGGTGACGTTCCTGACGGGCTGGTGTTTCACGCTGACCGGGGAACACAATTTACCAGCGAGCAGCTCTGGGAGGTGTGCCGCAACCTAGGGGTTGCTCAGTCTGTGGGGCGTACTGGGGTGTGTTTCGATAATGCGATGGCTGAGTCGTTCTGGTCGACGCTTAAGACCGAGTTCTACGACCGGAAGCGCTGGCCAACCCGCGATGCTGCGCGTCAGGCTGTGGCTTACTGGATTGAAGTAGTCTACAACCGTCGGCGCCGGCACTCCGCTCTCGGGATGGTCAGCCCCGTCGATTTCGAAAACCACACCAGCCTAACCACCAGCAGAAAAGAAATCGCTGCCTAACCACTAGGTAGCTCCACTACGTGTCCACGATTTGCGGGCAACCCCACGCGCCGCAATTCTTACAACGCGGCCTAGGTGGCTTACTAGCCTCCATACGTCGCAATGAACGCTGATAGCTAGCCACATTAGACTCGCGGTAGCTCTCACTATTTCTGCGATAAAACGCAACCCGGCACGCAGAGGAACACCAACGACGAGGATTACGGCACCCCGACTGGTCAAGCTCAACGCCGCAACCACGACAGCAAGTAGGAACTGGCTTCTTATCAGCAGGATACCTTGACCCAACGATCCCCCTGACACGAAAAGCAGACGCTTTACTGCCACATGAGTCTGAACACCATCTTCTATTCCTGCGGACAGGCTTCGGCAATGCCGAACCGCACCACAAGCAGCACCCCGGGGCAAAACTGCCATAAGGGTATGTAACATTATCCACGTTGAAACTCCTTAACAGTTTCAGCCATGAGCCGGGATGGTTGCCGCCATCGCCGGTTCTTTCATTCATGTATCAATTTTTAGTTATCTGGATCTCCACGGTTAGGCACAGCCTTAGCAACATTGCCCTCCGGCGCGTCCGGTAGGTGGGGGAAGGGGTAATCCCCCTGCCCTTTTGTGAAATTCTTTTTCGATTATTATTTTTTTATCAGTCCGGGGTGGGTTTCTGCTGGATACCGGGCGCGGGTTTTTCTCCCCTGGTGGCCGGCGCGCATTTCCCCAAGTGTTTTTTGCTTGTGACATGGCCTGCAGAGTGTTTGCAGATTATCGAGGTTGTGTGTTCCTCCGTTGGCTATGTTGATGATGTGGTCAACTTCTAGATGTTCGGTGTTGCCACATTTTACGCATTGGTGTTGGTCGCGGTTTAGGGCTTGTTGGCGTTGTTTGTGGGGTGCGCCGCCTGAGGGGTTTTGCCACATGGTGTGTCTTTCTGGGTTTTGTGCCTTGTTCCAGTCGTGAGCTGGTGGCCGGCGCCTCGGGTTGTCGCTCAGTACACAACTTGGAGGGTGTACATGATGGTGAGGTGGCTACAAGGCTTGTAAAACGACGAATACCCCCAACATGATGTTGAGGGTTTACGTTCGTTTAGTGGGGGTTTAGTTTTCGCTCTATGCGAAGCATAGCATATGTGTGGAAAATATTTGCTATTTTTGCGGTTTTCTTTTCCTATGCGGTCGATGCTTCCTGTTTTATGTAGTCGATGATGTCATTGAGTCGATAGCAGCTCTTCCCTTTCTTGTCTCGGTGCGCGGTGATGTACCCGGCTTTACCCCAGTAGGTAATCTGCTTGCGGTCTATGCGGTGGCCGGTGGCTGCGGTGGCTGCGGCTGCGGCATGCGCGGCGGTTAGCAGTTGGGTGGATGATTGGGCTTGGCGGATGAGTGCGCTGGGTGTTTGTGGTGGATTGACCCACCGGTTGATTTGGCGGGCTTGGTCTTGCAGTTCTTGTGTGAGGTCTTCTACCCAAGCGAGTTGTGTAAGTTGGTGTGCATTCCATGCGATGAGTCGGCATAGTCGGGGGGCTGATAGGTCTTGGCCTGTGATGTGGGTGTTGATGCCATCTTTTCCTAGGGCATTGAGTGTGACTTCTCTTAGTCGTTGTTCCAGTGTGACGTAGCGTTCTATCCATAGCCAGTTTCCGGGGGACTTCGGGCCAAGTCCTTTCACACTATTGCGGGTTTTTATTTCGGGTGGGTTGGGGGTTGTGTGTTTGAGGGTTTGGAGTTGGTGGTAGTGGTGTTCGAGTTCGCGGGCGAGTTGGCGTAGTTCGTGTTCGTCTACCATGGGGTTCCTATTCGTCTTGGCACTTATCGGCGGGCGCTTCAATGAAATATGCGGATGGGTGGCCGATGATGGTGACGCTGCCGTGTTCCTCTACTGCTTTGGCGATATCGTGGCCGAGTTTGCGTTCTATTCCTGTGTTGCGGATGTAGGTGTGGCATTCGTCCAGTCGGAGGCCGAGCACCATCCCGAGGTACATGAGGATGGCGAGGCATACGTAGAGGAGGAGGTTCAGGACAGTGGTCACGCTTGGGTTGGCGATGGTGATGCCGAGACTCCAGATGAAGATGAAACCGATTATCGTGAGGTTGGTTTTGCTGCCCCGGCTGAATCTGTCCCAGTTTTGCTTGAACTCACTCATTTCGTTATCTCTTCCCAGTTGCTTTTCCATTGGCGGTGGGTGGGGTCTCCGTCGAAGTAGTACACGTCGGTCATGCCGTAGTGGTCGCCGAGGTATTCGGCGTATTCCCATTTCCCTGCTAGCGGCTGGCCGTTTGGTGCCCAGGCGCGAGGCAGGTCGTAGAGCGGGGCTACTTCGTCTAGTTTGGCGTTGCAGAGAAATGGGTGATGCCGTCCTGGCTTGACGAGTAGGACGCAGGGTACGCGTGGCTCTTCTTTTCTAAGGCGGGTGGGGGTTGCTGTACCAGCAATAATCCATTGTTCCGTCCCGGTTTTTAGTATTGGGTCGGTGTAGTCGCACCAATTTCCGACGCATTCGGCGCGTTCTTCTTCGGTCATGTCTGCGAGTGTTTTCATGCTTCACTCCATTCTGTGGTGTGGCGGCGCATTAGGGTGCCGGGTGGGGTGTCGAAATAGTGGGGGTCTTTGAAATCGCCGTTCCAGCTTCCGCGTGGGTGGAATTGGGCGGTGACTTCTTCGGTGTCCATGTCGGCGATGGTGTGTAGGGCGCGGCGGGCGTGGGTTTGTGGCACGCGGCCTGTGTATCGGTATTCTTCGAGCCAGCGCTCCGCTTCCTTAGGGGTCATTTTCATTACTCTTCCTTTTCTGCTTCTTCTGCTGCTGCGAGTAGGGCGAGGCCGATATTCCGGGCCATTTTTGGGGAAAGCCAACCGTATTCTGTGTAGGTGAAGTTGGTATAGACAGCCATTTCGTCATCTTCTACCCAGATGTCCCCAAAATGCCATTCAAGGGCCCCATCTTCGCCTTCGCTTGGCAGTGGTAGCTCTGGTGCTAGAAGGTTTGCGTCATGAAGTGCTTGAGCGTGCTCTTGGCAAGCTGTCTGGGCGGCATGTCCCTCCACCCCTGAGCGCTGGTAGAGAATATCAGCGGCTTTGCGAACAGTATCAGTCATTGGCTTCTCCTAGGATTGAGTCGATGTGGTCGAGTGCGTGGTCGGCCAAGTTCTGCTCTACGGGGGTGCGCATTGCATCGGTGGATATGAGTTCCCATGCATGTCGCATGGAGCTGAGCTCCAGCCTCATCCGTATGACTTCTTCCGCGAGTTGTGGGGCTGCGGTTGCGAGTTCGAGGTCTGCGTTTGTGCCTTTGGGGTGTTCGCTACTGTCGCCCATGTTGATGCACATGGTTGAGGTTTGCGTGTCGTGGGTGTGGGCGTCTTCTTGGCTTGGTATGTAGTCCCACGTCCCTGGTGTGGCCTGGTCTAGTAGTTGTTGGAGGTGGTCGGTGGTGAGGTCAGTCATTCCTTTCCCTTTCGATGAAGTTAAGGTAGGTGTTCCACTCTGGTTGTTCGCGGGTGAACTGGGCTTTTTCTTCCGGCGTTAATTCTGCGCGTGCCTGGAGGTCTACGCTTACGTCGCTGGCCAGCTGCGCTTGGGCGCGCTCGTCGAGAAGATCCCAGTTCGACGTGATCCACTCGGTAGTTTTCGCGGTGAAATAGGATTGCGTTTCTCGGCAGTGGCGTAGGGCACTGATGATGATGTGCTGGTCATTCGAGTGCAAAATGGGGTCGGGCATTATTCTCCCTCCTGGAGTACGTAGCGGCGGCCAGTCGGGGTGAGGTCTTTCTTAGGCACTCCCAGCACGATTCCCCCTGCGCTCGGTGGTTGCATGCACCTAATGAAGTCGAGCTCGTCAGAAACCATGATCATTCTGATTCCATGCTCATCTTCCGCTTCCGCCAGGTGGTGCTCATCGTCGTCCCACTCCACATCTGCCATTGTGGGTTGTGGCTTGGGTGGTAGGGCGGCGAGTATCCGTTTCTCCCATAGCGCGCACGCTACTGTGTCGCTACAGTATTCTGCCGCATTCCATGCCGCGTTCTTTAGCTCCTCTAGCGCGTTGTGCGCGTCGATGATTTCTTGGCGGGTGGGGTTTAGTTGTCCCATAGTTGGTCGTCCTTTTTGATGTCGTGTAGTTGTTCGTACCAGCGTTCTTGACTGTCGAAATTGTTTTCTAATTCTTCTTCGTCGGGTTCGTTCGTGTCGTCGAACGGGAATGGTTTAGCCATGGTTAGTCCTTTGGGGGTTGGAGGAGTCGGGTGAGGTCGTCGAGGGTGCAGATGACCCATTGCTGTGTGGGGTCGGTTGTGCCGCGTCGTTTGGCTATGACGATGCCTACGTGGGCGTTGTCGTTGGTGGCTTCTTGGTGGGCTTCTTTGGTCCATTGGGGGAGGTTGAGTTTGCCGCCGTAGTCCTTGCATTCGATGGTGATTCGGCGGTTGTGTGAGTCGCGGACGTTGGCGATGTCGCCGCAATCCTTAGCGCCGGTTTTGACTCGGCGGTCTATGCGGTCATCGAGGTTGTCGCGGAGAAAGTCGGCGATTTGTCGTTCAAAGCGTGCTCCTGCTTGTTTTGCGCTGTTTCTGTTTCTGCTCAAAATGGTGGCTCTTTTCTTCTCTGGCGGGTTTGAGTGTTGTTTTGGGGTGATTGCCCATGGGTGGCGTGTTTGTCGCTCTGTGTGGCTGCTGGGCCGGTTTTTGGGCTTGTTTCGGGCTTGTGGTCGCAGCGCCAGGCTTTCCCGTCCTTGTAGCGCATGCCGTTGGCGTCACAGAGGTCGCATTCCCGGCGCGCCTGCAACGCCGCCTCACGCTCCCGGGCCTCGTCGGCTTCGGCGCCCTCGCGGAGTTTCTGGCATTCGCGGCAATCTTCATCGACCCACTCCCCCGGCGGGATGTGAGCATGCTTCGGGCATCGAGTGCGTGCGGCGTGAGCCGCCGCTAACTCGTCCAAATTCTGGGGGGTCGATGGTGCGTTTTCGGCAGCCGCGTTAGCGGTATTTTCGGCCTGTTCCCCCTCCCCCTTCTTATTCTTATTCTTGCTACATTTTGCTAGGGGTTTTGCTAGAGGTTTGCTAGGCGTTTGCTTAGCACCGTGCTTAGCACTTGCTGTAGCACTTGCTAGACGTTTGCTACTTTTCGCAGCGTGCGCCCTACTTTTAGCCAAGCCGCCAGCACGCCCAGCAGCCCTCCTTTTCTCCCTAATTTCCTCAATTTCAGCCCGCGTTGTCTGGTGTTCAGCGAAGTCATGTATGAAAAAATCACCATTTTCGAGCTCCACAAGCGACGGCGCATCGGGGTCGTTGTCTAGCAACTCCTGGCACACGTCTAGCAAATGCTTAGCACTTGCTACACGGCGGTCAATGACCCCATCGGTCTGCATTCGGCACGACCATAAAATCATCTCCAAAAGCCCCAATTTCGCTTCCGGAGACAGCACCATAATCTTCGGCGACTCGAAAAAATCATGCGTGATATTCGCGTACAAACGACTATCTTTCGGCATCGTTTTCCACCTCCTTTTCTATGGATTCAAATAGGCGTATAAGCGCGTCCAGGAAATCCGGTTGGGCGCAGTGAATGTCGCGGGATTCGAGGTAGGCGCGCATGTCTCACGCTGCCGATGAGTGGTCACATGGTCACCTGCTTCAGCACCCAAATCAGGGCGTAAATCGGGTGATTAGGGTCAGCCACGCCACCGTCTGGGGTGTAGGCGTAAGCGGTGAGGGCTTCGATTAGGGCATTAAGCATGGGGTTTCACTCCAAAGATCCAAAGATGGGGTTACGGCGGGGGCCATTTTTTCTTCAAAAAGGCGGCAAAAATCTTTCTTGATCTCAAACCCGTATCCCCGACGGCCTAGGTTTTCCGCCGCCACCAATGTGGAGCCACTGCCAGCGCATGGGTCGATGACCACATCGCCGGGGTCAGTGAATAGCTCTATGAGGCGTTCAATGAGGGCGACGGGCTTCTGCGTGGGGTGCACCTTGGGGATGTGCTTTCCGTCTTTAGCCCAGGGCTGCACATTCATCACCATGTGGCCGTGATTGTTGAATTTCGGTAGCTTGTCGCGGTAGAGGATTAAGGCGTATTCCGCGTTTCCTACCACCCGCATGTTGGCTTTCAGTACCTGGGGTGAGCTGGGCTTATGGAATACAAGATTGATGTAGTTCTTGAATCCGTAGCGTTTTGCTTCCTCAATGAGGGGTACTTGCTGCTCGAATGAGCAGAACACAATCATGCAGGGCGCTTGGCCTTTTTTCTTCGGTTCCGGGCGCAGCATCTTCGACGCGAAATGCATGAATTCCGGCACTTTGAAGCTTTTATCCGTGTCAAAGAATTGCTTGCCCGCCAATTCGGATTCACCGTTCTTGTTGTCGCCGCCTATGTACCAGGCCGGGCTAGAGCCGTAAGCGTTAGCGCCTAGGTTGTAGGGGATGTCAGCTAGGATTAGCTGGGCTTTTGGAGTGTTATAGCGCTTAAAATTCTGAAAATGGTCATTAAACAGTTCCATGGTCGCTGCTCCCGATTCCGTTGCTGCCGCGTTCACTGTCCGCAAGTTGGGCGACTTGTGTGGCGCCGGCGGTGTTTGCGGGGACGGTGACGAGTTGGGCGATGTATTCGCCGGGGCGTATGTTTTGGCGTTTGTGGCCGGTGTTGTGGAGGCTGATTAGTAGTTCTCCGCGGTATCCACTGTCGATGATGCCGGTACCATTGGATAGAACAAGGTTTCGTTTAATTCCGGTGCTGGAACGCACAAAAATCATGCCCACATGGCCGTGCGGGATGGCGACATGCACCCCGGTTGATCCGAGCTTGTGACCACCGGGTGGCACGGCAAGAAAATGATTGAGGGCGAGGTCTATGCCGGCATCGCCCGTATGGGCGTGGCGAGGTGGCGTGGGGGCCCGAACCCCGGAAAGTGGACACGGGGATTTAATCAAGATGCGATAGTAAGTGTAGCTGATCCGGCGGCTTCGAAGGCGTTCGGCGAGCGATAGCCGCACCACGAGTGCAAGCGCTTGGTGTTGTAGTGCGTGCACCACCGGAACACGTCCCGACGACATACGAGCTGACTTGGGAAAACGGACTCGTCCTGGAGGACTTCCCGTTTCAGCGTGGCGTTGAACGACTCCGCCAACGAGTTGTCCGCGCTCGTCCCGATTGCTCCCATCGACTGGGTGACACCGAATCGTTCACACAGCTTCCGGTATTGCCCAGAGGTATAGACGCTGCCATGATCGGAGTGAAAAATCGCCCCGTCAAGGTTGCCTCGGACTCCGTGGGCCATCGTGAGAGCTTCTTCGACCAACTCCGTGCGCATGTGGTCGGCGATCGCGAAACCGGTCAACTGCCGCGAATAGCAGTCGATGACGGTGGCCAGGTACATATTCGACCCGTCCGCGATCGGCAGGTACGTGATATCGCCGACGTAGATGGTGTTCGGTTTCTCCGCGGTGAACCGGCGTTTCAGCAGGTCGGGCAACTTCGGAGCCCGTTTCGCAGACACGGTGGTCTTCACCCGGCGTTTTTTGGTGTAGCCGAACAGGCCCATCTGGCGCATCAACCTGGCGGTGCGCTTGTGATTGAAAAGGTCGTCGTTGGCTGGATCGGAATTGATGGCCGCCGTCACGCGTTTCGCCCCGTAACAACCGTTCTCGGCCGTGAACACGGCCTTGATCCTCGCTCCCAGCACCGCGTCGTCAAGGACGCGTCGCCGGCGGGCAGGAGCAGCTGATTTCCATTTGTAATACGAGGACCGGTTGATCTTCAAAACCTCACATAACCGCTTGACCTCGTAGAGGCCTCGGTTGTCATCAACGAACCGGAAGCGGTTCACCAGTTCGTCTCTTCCGCGAAATATTTGGCCGCCTTGCGGAGAATCTCTCGTTCCTCCCGGAGCTTGGCGTTTTCGCGTTCCAGCACGCGGATGCGTTCGGCGTCGGAGAGTCCTTCAGCAGGCGTGCGTGCGCTGTTGGCTGCGGCAATGGGGCTGGCGACTTTTTCACCGTTGGCGTTGGTTTTGGTGCCGGTGCCGAAGGCGTCGAGCCAGGTGCGCAGGGAGTTGCGGTTGACCCCGAGATCGGAGGCGATCGCGTTGAGCGTTGCTCCGGGGGTCGACTCGTACAACGAGACTGCGTCGCGCTTGAACTGCTCGGTGTAGGTCTTGCGTGGCATGGTGGAAAGGTACCTCACTTCCCCAGCGAGATGCTGGTTTCAAGGTGTCCACCATCTGGGGGTCAGGTCCTGGCGCCTTCATCGAGCTGGTAGTAAACAGGCATAAATAAGGCTCCTATTTATTTTGTGTAAAGAAAGGCCCCCGCGGGTGGACTGTTGAGGTCCCATGCGGGGGCTAGTTGTCTAGTAGTTGTCGTAGGGCTGCGGCGGCACATTGTGGCACCACCCCGTTGCCTAGAGCTTTTATCTGCTGATTGCGGGTCAATCCTGGTACCTCGGTCACCCACCCCGCGGGCAAGCCCATCATCCATTCAATGAACTCTGGGTTGGTGGCTGCGCGTGATTCCGGGAATCGTGAGTGCAGCTGCCGGTCGGGGTGGTCGATGACGATGGGCGGTGGTTCGCGGCCGGTGAGCATGGCCCAGGTGAGGATGGCGGGCGCGGTATCTCCCCATCGCAGTTTCATCTCGTGGTTGATGTTGGCGGCGCGACTAAGCCCGGCCAGTGTGCTGTGCAGGTCGTTATCCCAGGTGATTTGCGGCGCTGGTCGGCTGGTGAGTCCGCCCGCTTGTGGTCGCTTGCTGTGGGGGTGGGCAAGAATGAATAGGCGTTCGCGGTGGTGCGGCGCCCCGACGTCGGATGCTCGTAGAGTTGTCCATTGTGCATCCCACCCGATTTCGGCAAGGTCTTTGAGGACAGTGTCAAGGCCGAGTGTGAGATGTCCACGTACGTTCTCGAACACTGCGAGTCGAGGTCGAAGAGACTTAATTGCCTCGTAGACGTGGGGCCAGAGGTGGCGTTCGTCATTAGTTCCTTTCCTGTACCCTGCCTGCGAAAACGGTTGGCACGGATAACCAGCGGTGAGGATGTCAATCGATGGCACGCTCCTCCAGTCCACGCGGGTCACGTCCCCCAGGTTCGGCACCTGCGGGTAGTGATGTTGGAGGATGCGGGCTGGGGCCGGGTCAATTTCCGCAAACCACACGGGCTTCGCGTCCAGCACCTGCCGCACACCCATCTCCAGGCCGCTGTAGCCTGCGAACATGCTGCCAATCCTCACTTGACTTCACACCACCAATCCGTCTCCGGGGTCTTCGTGGCAGCGTTGTAGTGGCTTGATTCTCGGTACACAGTGCCAGGGCCGCAATGCTCACTATTATCATTCTGCGAGTCGATTAGGTGGAACATCGTGACGAAGCAGCCCACAAAAGAAACGATCCCTATCGCGAGAATGCTCCCTCCACTTATCCAGCTATCGTGCAGAATATCGAAGGCTGCTAGGCAAATGAATGCGCTCATCGAGAGCCATGCCATAAAACCTATGACCGCAGCAGCCATGAGTACGTACTCCATGCGAATATGCTTCCTGTACGAATCAGAATGGCGGCGCTTGATCTTGCTGCCCTGCTTGCGCCGGCGGCGTTGACCATGCTCCACTGGTGGCCGTTTGACCCTGCTGGGCGGCGTCATTCCACGACTGTTGCGCCTGATTAGGCTGCTGCTGTTGATCGCCTTGCCCCCGCGGGATGATGGTTACATCATCGGCGTTAATCTTGTGCTTCGAGCGCTTCCCGCCGCCATTCTTATCCTCCCAAGTGTCCTGCTTGAGGGCACCGACAACGAGGACGGGGCGCTTCCCGTTCTGCGTGTATTCGTGGTAGAAGTTTTCGCCCTTCTTGCCCCACATTTCCACATCAATGAAGCATGGTTCGCCGTCTTCCCACTGCTGGGACTGACTGTTATAGCGGCGGGTGTTATGCGCAACGGTGAACGCCACAACGGAACGCCCATTAGGCGTGAATCGTTGTTCTGGGTCGCGGACTAGGTTCCCATCAATTACGGTCAGGTTAGTCATTTACTTGTCTTCCTGTAGTTCGTTCCAACGCTGGCGGCCTAGGTCGATGACTTCTTCGGGTACGTCACCGTCGTTGCGGATTTCTTGCATGAAGCTAGTAACTTCATCCGCGGTGGTGAGCCCGGCGAGGGCCTGCTTGATGTCTTCTACGAACTGGTCTGGTTGTTCGTCTTGATGTTTCTTTTTCAGCTTCGGTGCCGGCGCTGTCAAGGCTTGCTGTGCTACATCCTGGCGGGTGGCTTTTTGGTGAATGGTTTCGGTGGTATCCACGAAGCTTTCAGAGTCGAAGTAGACGTCCCCTAATTCGTCGGGGAATGCCTTTCGAAATGCGCCGGCGGCGGCATTCTTTCCCAGCATGAAGGATGGCTTAGCATCCCACATGGGTGTTAGGTTTCCGTTTTTCCCAAAGGTTTGCTTGGACTCATCCCAAGTAACAACATGCGGGAATGGTTCACCGTCTCGGTACACAATGACCTTCGCGAACTCCGGGTACCCCATGCGAGAGACGTTCCACGTATCTCGCCATTCTGTCTCCTGCCCGGTGGACTGGTCGATTCCCTTGTATAGCCATTCACCTTCTCGGTAGGTTCCGCCTTCTTGTTTGGCGATACGCCGGGCGGTACGCCTTGCCCCACCAATACCGACTTGGAGCGTGTAGGTTTTCCCGTTCTTGGAGTTGCGCTCAATAAGGGAAATTTGTGATGGGTCTTGCGGGTTGAGTCCTAATGCGTCAGCGCGGGCAAAGAACATTTTGAGGTGATTAGCGGGGATTTGTTGGTATCCCAATTGCTCAATCAGTGTCATTTCCTGCTGGTTGAACTTGGCAATTTCGTTGCTCATGGTTAGTTCTCCTTGATTTGTGCTGCGAGGATGCTGGTGACGATGTGGATTGCTTCTTCGCGGGTGAATCCTGCTTCGATGTGAGCGGATACCATGGATGCGTTGTTTCCTGCGAACTCGCGGTTTACACTGCTGGCTTCTGGTAGTTGCTTTCCCCAGATTGGCATTAGATGTTCCTTTCGTCGTCGAATCGGTCGAGGGTGATTTCAGTGAGTACGAAGGCAGTATTTACGTCGTGGCCGTGCCGGGTGAAGTGCTCCATGAGGTAGGTGGCTTGGTCGGCGAATGCGGTGAGGGCGGCGTAGTTGGCGTCAGTGGCGGTGCGGGCCAC
Source organism: Corynebacterium limaceinasi (assembly GCF_046717465.1). NCBI lineage: Bacteria > Bacillati > Actinomycetota > Actinomycetes > Mycobacteriales > Corynebacteriaceae > Corynebacterium > Corynebacterium limaceinasi. Next base: position 734,774 of record NZ_CP177100.1, on the reverse strand, counting down.
CTCCAAACGCCGGTGTGGCATGTCGCTTGGTTTGTTCATAGTTGTTGTCGTTCCTGGTCGATGGTGGTTTCTATCTCGTGGCAAAGGTCGCGCAATTCGGGGAAGGTGTCTCCGTGGTCTCGCATCCAATCCAGGACTTCGCCTTCGAGGCGTGCGAGGGCAATTTTCTTTGCTTCTTTGCTGGGGACGATGGTGTAGATGTCCATTAGTTGACTACCTTTGTGAGTCGTAGGCGGGGGGAACCACGGCGGGTTTTGGTGTTGAACTCGGCGAATAAGTCCGGGTGGGCGGACTTAAACGCCTTGGAATCAAACGTCTTCGAATCCTTAGTGGTGGACACGCTGACCTTGTAGCCAGCATGAGTACCGGCGTAGGACTCGCCGAGGAGCTTTAGCAGGTCTTTCTTGTATGTCTTTGCCAGGTCAGACCAGGTGGAGGCTTTTTCCTCAGCGTCCGCTAGCTGCGCCACGAGGTCTTCTACCTCGTCGGCGTCTTCTAGGCTGGTGACCTCACCCATCCAGTCTGGGGTAGTGCCTTCCAGCCAGGCGAACCAGTCTGCGGCGGTGAGCTCCAACTCCTTGCAAACATCGCGGTCATACAAAATGGTGTGCGATTCACACTCCCGCGGGGTGAACTCTCCGTCTTCTTCGTCGTAGTACTCCACCAGTAGGACACAGGCTTCCGCCCCGGCGTGCCACATGTTGGCTTGTATTTGCAGGTAGTAGCCATCCGGGCACCAGTCATGGAAGCGGCCGCCGGTGAATTGGTGCTTGGCGGTTTTAATCTCACCAATCACTTCCCCATCCGCACTGAACAAGTCCGGGGTGCCGCAGAGGCGGTCATCGTCGGGGTTAATAATGATGGTTTGCGGGTCGGCGTTATATTCCAGGCTGCTATCAATATCCAAGACCAGTGGGGCCAGGACGGGTTCGCGAGCGGTGCCCCAAACCGTGTAGTCATTACCGCCCCACCGCTTCCCTGTTTCTTTCTGCTCGCGTATCTCCTGCCACGCCCTAGCCGTCTTACTCAGGTGAATTCCCGCCAATTCCGTCGATGTGAGATGCTGGCGGCGGAACTCCAGCCAATCCTCTGTACTTTCAGGTTCGTATTTATGCAGTTCCAAAGCGTGCCTGCCTTTTCGTCGTGTTGACCAGCGGATTATCTAGAATATGGCGAGCATTGCGCGCATGATTTTCACAGAACCGGAAACCCACCCCATAGCTCATGTTCCTGCCCGTTAGTAGGCATCCGTAGTAGAGACAGCGGCCGGGGGATTGTCGTTTACCCGCGATGAATTTGCGCGCCTCCCCGGCGGTTTTAAATCTTCGCAACCCATCGCCAATATCAACCCACCAAAGGTCGTCGTACATGCGGGGCTGATACATGCTCATAATGTCTTGTGCTTCAGTGGCCATAGACTCACATCCAGACTGGTGGCACGGAGATTACCCAGTGGAAGATGAAGCCAACCATGCCGCCGAAAATGCCGGTGGCCCAGGCAAATCTCATGCGTTTAGCGGCAGTATCTTTCCAGTAGGCAAGCTCCTTGTAGCTAGCTTCTTGGCGTGGGGGGCGGTTAGTCTTCTGCATGGCGTAGTTTCCTTTCGTGGGCGTTAACAAGTCCGGTGATGTGGTGGGCTTGTGCGGCACCATCCTTAATTTGGCGGCGTACCTTCTCCGGTAGGTGGGTGTAGAGGTAGATGTGCTGGTAGGTCTTTTCGATGTGCCTCAGCTGGGATATTGCTTCAGCCGGGGTGATTTCGTGAGCCAATGTTTTATCTCCATTTCATGCTGAATTTCAGGGTGCGGCGACGACGATGCCGACCTCGATGGAGCAGGGCCTTTAGCCAGCTCATGCGATTGCTTCCGGGTCGAGTAGCTGGTCGATGACGCGCTTTGGGAATACAGTCCGGGCGCCGACCGTGATGGGGCGTAGTTGCGGGACGGTGCCTTGTTTCACGTGCTCGTAGAGCGTGGATTGTGAGATGCCAAGCATGCCGGCGACTTCTGGGACTGAGTATGACCTTTTGGTAGTGTTCATAGTGTCCTTCCAGGGATTGATTGGCCCCGCGTAGTGTGCAGCTACGCCGGGGCCTTCTTTGTGTTCGAGAGGTGGGTGCAGGGGCGGGACAAGACATGAAAAATCCCCACATACCCTTCACTTACGGTGCAGCGTTCAATCACCACACCCACCCCCAGTGCCGCGCCCGGGACTCGCACCCGGGGAGTAGCTATTTCACGGCCTCAATGTTTTTCGTGCCCACTTACGTGGAATTTGCCTCACCCTTGGCCCGCTACGGCGGTCAGGTGGTTTCAGCCTGTCGGCACTAGTGGTCATGGCGTTCTAAGACCCGCGCTCGCACTAGTAAGTAGTCCCACATGGACACGGCCCGGCTACTGTTCTCTGCCGGGATAGGCTCTCTATTCAGTTCTCTGTACAACGTGGCCTGCCAGTCCCTCGTCTATCCCCTAGGGAGGAATACAGGCGGCCTTGTGCCTATGCGGTGGCTCGCACACCGCTGCCTGCTCGTTAGGCCTTAAGATCATTGCCCTGCCACACACCAATGGCGGCATGATTACGCGCTTTACTACGTGAGCTCGTAAACCCGATACGGCGGATAAGCCCACGGCCACGCCAGTAGTGGAACAGTCCGCCCCATGAGTTGGGGTTATCTGGCTCCATGCCACAGGCAGCACGCACATCATCAGCGGTAAACGGCCGGCGGGACGTAGCCAGGCTGGCTACCGCCTTATCAGCAGCGGCGTACCAATCAGTGCCGGAACAAACCGCGGCCATGTAGGCAGCCTCCGCAGGATGCAAATCATCAGTCATGGCACTACACCGCCCCTGGTAGTGCGTCGTAGATGGACTGGTCAACCTGGATGCCAGCATTCTTCGCTACGGTGATTGCCCAACCAGCGCGCACGTACAGTGTTTGCCGTACTTGGCCGTTGTGGTAGCGGGGCGCGTTGTGCTGTGCCCTAATGTCGAAAAGGTTCCTGTAGGCGGCATAGGCACGGTATTCATTGCGGTCAACCACATCGCCCTTGCGAGATGACCATTCCCGCGTTTGGGTCTTGCGGTAAATCATCTTCGCGTCCAGTAATTTCTGACGTGCCTGCGGCTCGGTCAGGCCAAAGTGGGCGCCCCAATCTTTTACGGTCATCACGTCCGACTCAATGGAGACGCAGTGGTCGTAGTACTCGACTTTGGGTTTAGCTGCCTCCAAGGCGAGGGCCTGGTCTGCGGTCTTGGCTTCCAGTTCCTTAATCGTGTGGTCGGCGACCTTGATGGCGCGGGCCATGATTTCTTCCGGCGACAACTCGGCGGTCTCCTTGGCGCGGCGTTCACACTCGATGAAATACTGACGGGCTTGCTTACCCTTTTCGGTGCGCTGAATCATGGAAATTTCCTTAGCCATGTCCAGAGTGACGATGTGGTCGGTACGCGGGCGACCAGCGCCTTTTGGTTTATCGGAAATTTCCGAGAAATCCTGACCTGCGGAAAAGCCGTAGGCCACCATTCGTTTCATCCAGTCGGTGTAGTTGTCGCGCACTTCCAGGAATGCGTGGAGGTCGCGGCCCATGACGGCTTGGGCACCGTCGTTATCTTGAATGGGGATTAATTCACTCATTGTGATATACTCCTTATATCTTTCTTGTTGGCCCCGCTTCGGCGGGGCTTTCTTTATGTGCTTCACTTAATTCAGGGCAACCAGCCCTAGAAAGTGAGGTGAAAAATGATGGAAAATTCAGATTCTTCGAGCCAAGAGTTTGGGTTTGAAGACGTGGAATGGCGACTACGGGAAATAGGCCTTTCCGTAACCCCGGACTTAATGGCGGAACTTGCGCCTCTTGCTGAGAGACTCCCGGTCGGTGACGTCCCGATTGAGGAAGCGGTCACGGAGTACACGCAGTTTTCGAAGCAAGCCATTGCGACGATTGCGTTGAAGATGTCGCTTTTGGAGAAGCGAATTCTCGACCTTGAGGGTCTCGATGAGATGTAGTACCTGCTCCTTGTTGTAAACCGGTCCTCCATCGATATTTACGGTCGCCCCTGGTGTTGCAGCGCCGGGGGCTTCCCTCTCTTCGTGGGTCATGTCATGAACTCCTTCTTGCATCATTTCTCACCTACCTTCCTTATGCGGCTTGTTCTGCTTCGTCTTTGATGACGAGCATGGTGCCGTACGGTCGACCAGTGAGGAATTGCAGTTTCACCAGGTCTTGAGCACTAGGCAGGGTCTGTCCGCGGTACCAATTGCGCACGGTGTGCGAAGTGCGGTTCAGTTTGTTGCCTACCTGCTCGAAGTTGGTGAATCCGTATTGCTTGCGGAGCTGGTCGATAACCGTGGGGTCTAACTTTGCGGTCATAAGGCTCCTTTTGGATTATCCGTACCGTTTCGGTTCGGTAATTTCATTTTGGCACACTATGGCAGATTACGCAAGTCTAAATTCGTTTTTTATATGTTTATGCAGGCTATAGGCCGTTTCAGATTGACATATGGCGTTCTTTTAGATACGCTTAAAGCATGCAGGAAACACACACTGAGTGGTTCAAGCGCGTAACCCGAAATGACTCAAACCGACGCGCTGCGGACCTCGCCAACATCTCCCCTGTCACCCTCGGCAGGCAGTTGAAAGCCAATGAGCTCAGCGCGGACCTCATCATCAAAATTGCCCAGGCCTACAATGAGTCCCCTGTCGTGGCTCTCGTGGACCTCGGATTCGTCAGTGCCCGCTGGCTACAAGAAGTAGGCACCACCACCGCACTAACCCGCGCCAGCGACGAGGAACTCACAGACGAACTCCTACGACGCCTACGCCTACTTGACGACCACCCCATCGACGACCTTGCTGCCCGTCGTGCGGGTGCCCCTATGTCCGGCCCGCATGATTCTGTAGACGATGATGACGGTATCGTCCGCGAGTTTGACTGGGAGGAGCCGCACGCCGCGGATAGCAGTCCAGACGAAGATAAGCTTCGAGAAGAACGAGGAGAAGACCTAATCGACTAAATATTGTTCGGAAATTCCGAAAAGAAGCAGGCCACAGGGTGTAATCTCAGCCACATAGAACGAGGTGAATATCCGATTGACTACTCCCCTTGACGCCCTCATCGAGGTCGCCGAGTCACGCGGATACGGCATCCGCTGGCACAAGGGCGGGCCCAAGGCCGCCTGGCAGCCACACCGAAAAATCGTCACTATCCGCCTCGGAATGAGTGACGCCACCACCCTCTGCGCCCTGGCGCACGAGCTAGGCCACGCCCACTACAACGACCCACCCGGCCACCACGGGGCACACGAGTACCGCGCCGACCGCTTCGCAGCACGCCTACTCATCTCCCCCGTCGAATACGCCGCAGCAGAATCAATTTATGGACCACACCCGGCCACCCTTGCCAACGAGCTCGGGGTGACGGTCAAAGTCCTAAAAACTTGGCAGACCATGGCTGCAAACCAAGCAGCCTAAACTACAATCCCTCTCTTTGAAAGGAAAGCTCTCATGTCCTCCAACAACGAACAGCCCAAGAAAAAAGGCGGCTGCCTCAAATGGGCCGCAATCATCATCGGCATCATCATCGTCCTTGCCATCATCGTCACTGCAGGCAGCGACAGCGACGACAAATCAACCTCTGACGAAACGAACGCCACGCAACAAGACGCCCCAGCAGACGAGCAACAACCCGGCGAAGAAAACAACGACAAGGACGTACCCCGGGAACACAAGAACGCCCTAAAGAAAGCAGAGACCTACTCCAAGTACCAGCACATGTCCCAAATCGGCATCTACAACCAGCTAACCAGCGAGTTCGAAAGCTTCAGCCCCGAAGCGGCACAGTACGCTATCGACAACGTAGAAGCCGACTGGAATGAAAACGCCCTGGAAACGGCTAGGAATTACTCCGACATGCAGGCTATGTCGCCAGATGCAGTCTACGACCAGCTTGTCAGTGAGTTTGAAGGCTTCACTCCAGAGCAGGCTCAATACGCTGTAGACAACCTGTAAACGCAAAAGGGGCCCCTTGCTCTTGTTCAGCTGCTGTGCGGCGGGGTACTGAACAAGAGCAAGGGGCACATCGCAAACCCAGCACAAGGGTCCGGAAGTGTCGCCCGGGGCGTATTGCAGCCCTGGCTAACAAGGAGCATCATAATGGCTATCCAAAAAAGACTCAACAAAGCAGGAAAAACTGTTTACATCGCCCGGTGGCGCGACCCCGCAGGCAAAGAGCACTCCAAAAGCTTCACCCGGCAAAAAGAAGCCAAAGCCCACGTTCAGGAAATGGAGCGCGACAAACGCCTCCACAAGTACCTCCCCGAGGCAGAACAGGACATTACCGTCAAAGAGCTGTTCAACCGGTGGATGAATGACCGCCCGCTGCGCGAGGCGAGTCTTGTCCAGTATCGGAATGTACGCGACCGGCTTTTAGGTCCGCTTGGGCAGTGGCCAGCTCGCCAAGTCACTTCCGCCGATGTTAATGAGTGGGCCAATCAGCTTCGCACGTGCCGGCATTGGCTCGCCCCGGACGATAAAGGGATTGCAGAGCGGTCAGTGCGAATCATCTTGAGTTGGCTGCGGTCCGCGTTCACCTACGGGGTGGATAATGACCTGGTGGGGAAAAATCCTGTGCGGGTGCCGAAAAAGGATACCGCGGTGGAGCCCGACGCGATTCCTACTTTGAGTGAGATTCAGCGCGTTATTGATGCTGTGGAGCAGGGTGGCGTCGAGTATGTGTCGGTACCGCGTAAAGGTATGCCGCCGCGGCGGTGGGCTTACCGTCCGGATAGGTCCATGGCGGACATGCTGAGGACGGCCACTTTGACCGGTATGCGTATCTCTGAGCTGTGTGGCCTGCTGGTCGAGGAGGTGGACCTGGAGGCGGGTGTGATTCGGGTCAGGAAGCAGCTATCGAAGTCGGTCCCCCGGCGGCGGGTGGAGCTGAAATCGTCGCACTCCCGGCGCGATGTACCAATTGCGAGCGAGCTCGTCCCAGTGCTTAAACGCGTTATTGGCGGGCGTGAGGACGGGTTTCTGTTCGTCAATGGTGGCGGCGGGCCGGTGCATGCGAATGTGGCGGCGCAAAAGGTGGCCCGTGCGGGGAAGGCTGTAGGCGCGGAGCGGGTGCACTTTCATGCTTTGCGGCATCGGTTCGCGTCGTCATTGCTGACGGGTGGTGTGCCGGTCCAGGACGCGGCGCGGGTTTTGGGGCATACGCCGACGACGTTGATGCAGACATACGCGCATGTTTTGGACGGGTCTCAGGAGCGTGTTGCGGGCGTGATTAATTCTGCGTTGGGATGCGGGATTTCTGCGGGATCGCCTCGGTTGACGGTGGTGCATGGAGGTCAGGAAACCCCCGCTTAGCTGGTGTTTTGTCTGCCTGGTTGCGTGTTTTTTACTTGATGATGATGAAGACGATGGCGCCGATGACGCCAAGAATGACCGAAACTGGCATCTCGAATGGGGCGATAATCACGCGCCCCACCAGGTCACACACCGTGACGATGCCGATGCCCAGCAGGCAGACCCAGGGAACGTTGGAACGCAGGTCATCGCCCCGCACCATGGAGACGATATTGGGCACGATAAGGCCCAGGAAGGGCAGCGAACCCACGACGACGGTCACCACGCCCGTAGCAATGGCGATGAGGCCGGTTCCCATCAATAACATGCGGTTATAGTTCAGCCCGACGTTGGTGGCCACGTCCTCGCCCAAGCCAACCACGGTGAGGCGGTCGGCGTAGATATACACCGCCACCAGCACCAAGAGGACGATCCACAAAACCTCGTATTGACCCTTGTACACCGCTGTAAATGAGCCCATGAACCAGATGCCCAATTGCTGGAGCATGTCCGTCATCAGGGCGAAAAACGTCGAAATTGCAGAGACCACGGCGCCCAGCATGATGCCGATGATCGGCACGATGAGTGAGGAGCGCAGGGTCACCCGGCGCAGGAAGAGGAAGAATACGACGGTTCCCAGGAAGGAAAAGACCACCGCACCAATCATCTTGACCAGAATCGAGGACGTGGGCGCGACGGCCATGACGATGAGCAAGCCCAAACCGGCCCACTCCGTGGTGCCGGTGGTAGACGGTTCGACGAAGCGGTTCTGGGTAAGCAGCTGCATGACCAGGCCGCTTACAGCCATGGCCGCGCCGGCCAGCACCAAGGCAATGGTGCGCGGTAAGCGGGTAATGCCGAACATGGCGGCGCCATCGTCGGCGCCAAAAACGTCGTACTGCCCGGTCAGCAAGGAGGCAACGAGCAACGCGGCGACGATGAGCACGCCGAGGCCGAGCTTCCAATCCCAGACCTTTGTGCGGGTGGTGGTTTCCATAACTATCCTTTACGCACCTGAAAACCGGAGGGCACAAAATCCCTCCGGTTTCCGGTTTTTAGTGGTGGCTAGTTCTTTTCAAACGCGTCTGCCATCGCGTTGAGCGTCTCCGTGAAGGTAATGATGTTTTCATTGGTGTAGGTATCCTGCGGAGCGGCAACGATCTTGCCTTCCTTCACGGCAGTCACGTTCTTGAGTGCCGCGGAATCCTCTACCAGCTTCTTACCTGGGGTGTAGCCTGCTTCATCCTTGGCAATGGCACCGTCGCGGTCCATGATGAGGATGTAGTCAGGGTTGGAATCAGCAATTGCCTCGACGGAGATGTCATCGCCCTCGTGGTCATCGCTGGCGTTTTCCACCTCGAGGGAAGGCTTCATGCCCAGCAGGTCAAAGAATGGTCCGAAGAAGCGGCCCTTACCTGGGGCGATGTAGTTGATATCGCCACCGGAGGTGTTGACGGCCATTACGGTCTTCTCAGGATCGTAGGCATCCTTGGCGCGGTCCAGCGCCTTGTTGAAGTCATCGACAAGCTTCTTTGCTTCATCTTCGTGGTCGAAGATCTTGCCCAGTGCTTCGGTCTGGCGAATGAGTTCTTCCGCCATGTCCTTATCATCGCGCGGGGAGAAGTCCAGGACCGGGGTATCTTCCATCAAAGCCTCGATATCGGCCTGGTGCTGGGTGAAGCGCTGACCGTTGATGACGATGTCCGGCTCTGCGGCAACCAGCGCCTCCAGGTCGGGTTCGCGGTGCATGCCCAGGTTGGCCTCGATCGAGTCTTCGTTGATCTTGTCCGAGAGGGTATCCGGGACGATGCCCAGCGGGGCTGCCACGATGTTGACGTCCCAATCCGCGAGGATTTCGAAGGCGCGGTTATCCGTTACCGCGACGCGCTCGAACGGTACGTCCAGCTCATGGGTGCCGTTATTATCTTCGATCTGCAGTGCGCTTTCCGATGTCCCCTTGTTCGAACCCTGGTCCTCTTCTTCCGCAGTGCTACATGCGGTAAGCGCCAGGGAGGCGACAGCCACGACAGACAAAAGAGCGCGATGAATTTTCTTCATTGTGCTTTCCTTATAGACGAGAAACAAATGCCCCATTAACTTAGCTTAAGTCACCCTAACCAATCAAGGGTGAGGGTAACCTTTCCTAAAGCACATCGTCCAGGCCATAGAAACGCGCTGCATTTGCGTAGAAAACATGATCGGCATGTACCCCGCGGCCTTCTCAATGAGCCGGAAATCATCAACTGAAAACACCCGGCTCGCCCGCTACGAGGGCAAATCGGTACCCGCCATGAGCGCCGTTGGATCGACGTCGACAATGCGGCGCACCACCTCCCCTGGGTCGAGGTCCACTCGCCCGAATCCGGTGGCCTTGACCTTTACGCCGGCATCGACAAGCTCCAAGAGGCCATCTACTCCCTGCGCGCTCAGGCCCAGGTGGTCGATGCTCACGGCCGGCAGCTTCTTCAGCACCGGCGCCATTTCGCCCAGCGCAGCCGCGTCGACATAAAGCTCCACGTGCCAGCCGGCTAGGTCATAGATCCGCCAGGCGAGCTCCTCGAGGTCCTCCCGCGCTGCGCTGCCACCGCGCCGGAAGTTAAAGCGCACCGCCCGCACGCCCAGGCCATCGAGGCGGCGGATTTCGGCATCGGGGACATCGGCAGGCAGCTGCGTCACGCCTACGAAGTTATCCAACTCCCCTAACGCATCCGCCAGATACCCCTGGTCAAAGCCCTGAAAGGAACCGGAGACGACCGCGCCGGCGGTGATATCAAAGCCCTCACCGCGCAGCTTCTCGCGCCATACGTCATATTCCGGAACCAAAAATTCCGGCGGCGTATAACCCTGATTCTCCTGGATGGGGTGAGAAAAATCGATGATATGGAGGTGGGAATCGAATACTCGCTGCATGGCCACCACCCTAGCCGCGCGCGGGCAACCTTATGAGAAAAGCCCCAGCTAGAACTGAATCTAGCTGGGGCTCTCGGTGGAGCTGCCGGGACTTGAACCCGGGTCCTTCGTCACCTTGCCAGGGCTTCTCCGTGCGCAGTTCGCACATGATCTCTGCTCGGCCCTCCGGTTCGGGCGAACTCGTACCGGATGATGGGCCCAGTCACCAGTAAGAGTCCCATCTGGCCCTGATGACACAGCCAGACGGCAAGTTCCTTAGTCGATGCCAGGTTCTAGGTCAGGAACGAAACCTAGGCTGACAGACACGCGTCGCTGCAATTAGGCAGCGAGGGCGTAGTCACGCTGAGAGTTCTTCTCTGCGTTTATTTGTTTGCTACGACGCTTAAACGGTGGTCGATAGCCTTCACCGGCACGCTTCCCCTGGCGCAGTGTACGAAGTCGAAACCAAATCAACCCCATAGCACTTGTAGGGACGGGATAGTGCATCATTCCCTACGGTTGTTCTAACACTACCGCAGACGCTTTTATTTCTCCAAGTGCTCTTCCAGCCAGTCTTTTAAGACCACCGCGTGGTTAATCTCGCGGTCGGCAGCGCCAAAGAGCAGCGTGAGGTCCCCCTCCTTTGCCAAGGAGAGCAGCTGGGTGAGCTCTTCCGACTCGCGGTCATCGAGCTCGGCGCGGTAGCGGCGCGAAAACTCCTGGAAAGAATCCTCGTCATGGCTCCACCACTTGCGCAGCTCGGGGCTAGGCGCCACGTCCTTGAACCATTCGTCATAGTCCAGGTCCGCCTTGGCGATGCCCCGCGGCCACAGACGATCTACTAGGACGCCGGTTCCGGAAATGGAGTCTTCGCCCTTGACTGCATCGTGAACCTTTACCGTCTTAAGCATTAATCCCCTTCACGCGGCGGCCGAGCTCGCGGGTGATTTCGCGGTTCTGGTCGCGCCGCTTGATGTCCTCGCGCTTGTCATAATCCTGCTTACCTTGCGCGAGCGCCAGCGACAACTTCGCGTACCCGTTTTTTAGGTACACCTTGAGCGGCACCAGGGTTTTATTGCCATTGCGCACCTGCCCGTAGAGCTTGTCGATCTCCCGGCGGTGCAGCAAAAGCTTGCGGGTGCGCCGCGGACTGTGGTTGGTCCACGACCCCATCGAATACTCCGGAATGTGCAGGTTGCGCAAGTACACCTCGCCATTATCAATGGTGGCGAAGGCATCATTGAGCGAGATCTTGCCCTCCCGGAGGGATTTGATCTCCGTGCCGAGCAAGACGATGCCGCACTCGAATTCTTCGAGGATCTTATAGTCGTGCCGGGCCCGGCGGTTGGTCGCAAGCGTGGCGTCCCCGGAAGCCGCCTTCTTATTCTTCTTGCCCTTTTTAGCCATAATTGCCTCAGTGTACTGCTCGTTTACCGCACCCGGCAAACGGCTTAGCGGCGGACATAAGAACGTAGGGTAATCTGCGCGGTGGCAGCGGTAACCGCCAAGGCGAGCAGGCCTACCAGCGGCAGCGCTACCCACAGATCGCTGGACTTCATCGGCGCCAGCAATTGCGATTCATACAGGCCCTGCAGGGAAGGATCGATCACTTGAGATTTCGCGACGAGCAGCCCGGCACCGCCCAAGACCAAGCCGATGAGGGAAGCGAGCACGGCTTCTACCACGAACGGCGCCTGCGTCATCCAGCGCGAAGCGCCCACCATGCGCATGATTTCGGTCTCGCGGGTGCGGTGGAAAGCGGCGATTTGCACCATATTGGCCACCAGGAAGATGGCCGCAATGGACATCACGATGGCCACGATGAAGGTGGCGGTGCGGATGGAATCGAGGTTGCTTGCAGCCTCGCGCACCTCTTCTTGCTGGTCCACGACCTCTTCTACCGCCGGGTTATCCCGCACAGCATCGATGGCGGAGGCCTCTTCCGGGTCAACGAGGCGCACGTGCAACGCTGCCGGCAGCGCGTCCGGCGAGGTTTGTTCCACCATCACCGGATCCGTGTCCTGGAAGAGCTCGCGGAAGCGCTCGTAGGAGGCCTCCCGGTTGCGAAATTCCACGGACTCTACGGAACTATCGGATTCCAGCTGTTCTTTTAAGTCCGCGCAGGCGGGCGTGGTGCAGTTTGGATCCGTGGCGGAAATGTCCTCGTTGAGCTGCACCATGACCTCCACACGGTCCAAGTAGATATCCTTCGTATCCTTGGTGAGGTGGGTGACCATGATGCCGGCAACCACAGCGCCGACAGAAATGGCCGTGGTAATGATCATCGCGATGGTCATCGTCAGGTTGCGGCCCAAACCCTTAGTGGCCTCGCGGAAGATGAATCCTAGCTTCATGCCTGCTCCTCCTGCGCCGAATAGGCTGCGTTGTGCTCATCGCGAACGAGCGTGCCATCGCGCAATTCCAGCACGCGTTTGTGCGCCTTATCCACGGCGCGGGAATTGTGCGTGGACATCACTACGGTGGTGCCACGCTTGTTGATGCGCAGCAGCAAGTCCATGATCCCGTCGGCGGTGGCGGGATCGAGGTTGCCCGTGGGTTCATCGGCAAGCAACAGCTTCGGGCGATTGACCAGGGCGCGCGCGATGGCCACGCGCTGCTGCTCACCGCCGGAAAGCTCGTGCGGCATCGCATGGTGGCGGTTTTCCAGACCCACCATCTCCAGTACCTGCGGCACCGCGGTGGAGATGCGGTGCTTGCTCTTGCCGATGACCTCCAGGGCAAACGCCACATTCTGGTACACGTTGAGCTTGGGTAGCAGCCGAAAATCCTGGAATACGTAGCCAATGGATTGGCGCAGGGCGTTAATATCCTTGCCCTTCAACTCATTGACGTGGAAGTCACCGAAGTAAATATCGCCCGAGGTCACATTGCTATAGCGCACCATGAGCTCTAGAAAGGTGGACTTTCCGGACCCCGAAGGTCCGATGAGGAAGGCAAACTCACCATCCGCAATGTCAAAAGACACCCCATCGAGCGCGGGCCGGAACTGGGCGGAATACACCTTAGTCACGTTTTCGAAAGTAATCACTCCGCTACTGTAGCAATCAAAGTTGACAGCAACCTGTGAACGCTATCTAGTATTGTAGTCTGGAACACAATATCTGGTACGAAATGGTGCCCGACTCGATCGACAGAAAGTGCCGATACTATGGCCGAGACTAAAACCAAAGAAAAACCGGAGAAAGCAAGCGGCTTTTTAGGCACCGTAGAAAAGATTGGCAATAAACTCCCCGATCCTTTCTGGCTCTTCGTCATCCTCGCGATAATCGTCGCCATTACCTCTTGGATTGGCCACTTAATTGGCATGAGCGCCGAGGATCCTAAAACCGGCGATACCATCGAGGTTGAATCACTCCTGACCACCGAGAATATCTCGCGTATGGTCACAGACGCGGTGGAAAACTTTACGAGCTTCCCGCCGTTGGGCGTCATCCTTGCCGTCATGCTGGGTGTGGCCGTGGCCGAGCAGTCTGGGCTCTTGTCCGCGCTTGTGCGCGCCATGGTGACCAAGGTCAGCCCGAAGTTCCTTACCTTCCTCGTCGCGCTGGCCGGCGTGACCGGTTCCGTGGCTTCGGATGCGATTTATGTCATCCTCATCCCGCTGGGCGCGATGGCCTTCCACTCGGTGGGCCGCTCCCCCATCGTGGGTGCCATGGTGGCCTTTGCGGCGTCCTCGGCGGGTTTCAACGCCTCGCTGATCCTCAACATTACTGACCTCCTGCTGGCCGGTATTTCCACTCCCGCCGCACAATTCGTGGATGAGGCTTATGAGGTCAGCCCGCTGGCCAATATCTTCTTCGTCATACCATCCGCTATCGTGCTATCGCTTATCATCACCGCCGTCACGGAATGGTTCATGGTGAAAAAGGCCCGCGAGCTGGTCAACCACGACAAGATTAATTACGAGGAAGTATCCTTCTCCCAGGCTGCCGGCGCCGCTGATGACGAGACGGACGAGGACGGCGAAGATAGCGACGTTGATTTCGAGGAAGAAGAAGACGAGCTGCGGGTAAAACCGGAGGAGCAAAAAGGCTTGGTTGCCTCTGGTATCGCGCTACTTATCTTCCTCGCGGGTTTCTTCGCCCTGCTCTTTATCCCAGGCTCCCCGCTGGCTAGCCAAGAAGATAGCTTCATGGAATCGCCGCTGATTAGCGCGATTGCGGTTCCCATTGCCCTGGCATTCTTGGTCTGCGGCATCGTCTACGGCATCTACGCCGGCACGCTGAAGTCCGCCTCCGACGTGCCAGATTTCATGGCTAAAGGCATTAAGACCTTGGTCCCCATGCTGGTGCTCTTTTTCGCCGTCGCCCAGTTCTTGGCGTGGTTCCAGTGGTCCAACCTCGGTGTGTGGACCGCCATTAAGGGCTCTGAGCTGCTGCAGGCATGGTCGCTGCCGCCCATCTTGATGTTCGCCGCGCTCGTGGCCATGGTGGCAGTCCTCAACCTGTTCATTACCTCAGGTTCCGCACAGTGGGCACTGATGGCACCGGTGATCGTGCCGATGATGATGTACGTGGGCATCTCGCCTGAGGTCTCCCAGATGCTCTTCCGTATCGGTGACTCACCGACAAATATCATCACCCCGATGTCGCCGTACTTCGCCCTGGCGCTGACCTTCCTGCAGCGCTATTACAAGCCGGCGGGCGTTGGCACGCTGATGTCGCTGGCGCTGCCGTATTCCATCGCCATGATCGTCGGCTGGTTTATCTTCTTTATCGTGTGGTACCTACTGGGTATCCCACTCGGACCGGGAGCCCCGATGCACTATCCGGCTTAAGCCTGCAGAGCGCGGTCGAGGTTAATCCTCGCCGCGCTCTTGTTGCATGCGCCAGCGGATGCCGGCTTCCAAGAAGCCGTCGATGTCCCCATCAAGCACCTTGGAGGGATCGCCCATTTCAAAATTGGTGCGCAGGTCTTTGACCATTTGGTACGGGTGCAAAACATAAGAGCGCATCTGGTTGCCCCAGGAGGCATTGCCGCCGGCGCCGAGCGCATCGAGCTCCGCCTGCTCTTCCTGGCGCTTGCGCTCCAAGAGCTTGGCCTGCAATACCCGCATGGCAGAGGCCTTATTTTGAATCTGTGATTTCTCGTTCTGGCAAGTGACCACGATGCCGGTGGGGATATGCGTCAGGCGGACCGCGGAATCGGTGGTATTGACCGATTGCCCGCCGGGACCAGAGGAACGGTACACGTCCACGCGCACCTCGTTATCCGGCACGTCGATGTGGTCCGTTTGCTCCACCACGGGAAGGACCTCGACCTCTGCAAAGGAGGTTTGGCGCCGGCCTTGGTTATCGAAGGGCGAAAGGCGCACGAGGCGGTGCGCGCCCTGTTCCACGGAGAGCTGGCCGTACATGTATTCCCCGTGCACCACGAAGGTGGCGGATTTAATGCCCGCTTCTTCGGCATAGGAAATATCGTAAATATCCACTTTGTGGTCGTGCTTTCCCGCCCAGCGGGTGTACATGCGCATGAGCATCTCCGCCCAATCGGCCGCGTCTACCCCGCCGGCGCCGGAGCGGATATTGATCACGGCCTCGCGCGGGTCATATTCCCCGGACAGCATGGTGGTTACCTCGAGGGATTCGATGGCACTTTCCAGCTCCGCAAGGTCTTCATCGGCAACGGAGACGGTGCCTTCTTCCTCCGCGAGCTCGTACATCACCGGCATATCATCTAAGCGCCCGCGCAAAGACTCCAGTTTGCGGACCTTTGCTTGCGCGCTTGATAACTCAGAGGTGACCTTCTGTGCGTGCTCGGGATCATCCCACAGCAAGGGATCCCCAGCTTGGGCTTCCAGTTCCCGAATACGCGCAGCCAAGGCTTCCGGATCCATGACCTTTTCAATGGTGGTCAGGGTGGTGTCCAATTGCTTGAGCCGTGTAATTACTTCGGGACGCATAGGGCCCAATCTTACCCACCTCCCCCACAGAATTAGCCATTGGTTGGATTTAGGGTGACAATGGTGTGCATGGATCAAAAGCCAAGCTTGCAGGAGATGATCGATGCGGTCATCAAAACGTTTATTGTCGCGCATGCTGACGATGGGGATGCCCATTTGGCGCAGGCGCTTGTGTATAACGCCGGACGCTTAGCTTGGCGCTTGCGCGAGATGGGCGTCTCGGTTGAGCAGAAAACCTCTATTTCTGATGTGGTCACGGATGCAGACCGCGCCGCAGAGCGCTTCGTTGCCGGAGTGCTAGAGGCCGTGCGCCCCGAGGACGGCCTCGTGGGCGAGGAAGGCACAGCCCGCGAGTCCCAGTCCGGACGCAATTGGGTCATCGATCCGGTCGATGGGACCTACAATTTCACCTCCGGCTCCGATTATTGGTGCTCGGCGCTCGCGCTTACCGATGCCTCCGGGGTCGCCCTCGGCGCCGTCCACCGCCCCGCCATGGGCTATACCTGGTTTGGCGGGCGCGACTACCCCACCTCGCTCGATGGTAAGGACGTTGCCAAGCTGCAGGATAAGCCGGCAGAAGAAATCTCGCTCTCGTCCTACCTGCACCCAACGTCGCTGGCGGATCCAGAAATTCGTGCGGCGTGGCAGCGGGTGACCGAAAACTTTGCTACAGTCCGTATGCTTGGTGCCGGTTCAGTGGACTTGGCCTCCGTGGCAGAAGGCACGTGGGGCGCATGGATGCAGCATTCGGTAGCGGATTGGGATTGGTTCCCCGGCAAGGCTCTCATTGAGGCCGCTGGTGGTGCCGCCCGCAAGGTAGAAGCCGGTGGCGTCGAGTGGTGCTTGGCCGGAAATAAACAGGTAGTTCAACAAATGGAGGAATGGCTCCGTGGGTAAATTCAAAGAAGACTTAGGTCTCGCGCTCGAGTTGGCCGGTCACGCCGATGTAGTCACGATGCACCGCTTCGAGGCCACCGACCTATCCGTCAAGGAAAAGCCGGACCTGACCCCGGTCTCGGATGCGGATCTCAACTGCGAGAAGCACATTCGCGATTCGCTGAAGCGCTCCCGCCCGCGCGATGAGGTTTTGGGCGAAGAGTTTGGCGGCCAGGCCTGCTACGAGGGCCGCCAGTGGGTCATCGATCCCATCGATGGCACGAAGAACTTCGTGCGCGGTGTGCCCGTGTGGGCCACGCTTATTTCCCTGCTCGAAGACGGCGAACCGGTCGTCTCCGTGGTCTCCGCCCCAGCCCTGCGCCGGCGCTGGTACGCAGCGAAAGGCGCCGGTGCCTACCGCGTCTTTGGCGGTGAGCCGAAGCGCCTGCACGTCTCCCAGATCGAGAAACTTGGGCATGCCTCCCTTGCCATGAGCTCGCTCACCGGCTGGTCCGAGCGTGGATTACGCGATAAGTTCCTCAACCTGACGGATAAGACATGGCGCCTGCGCGGCTACGGCGATTTCTGGTCCTACTGCCTCGTGGCAGAAGGCGCTGTCGATATCGCCACCGAGCCTGAGGTCTCCCTCTGGGATCTCGCCGCCCCGTCCCTGCTCGTGACCGAGGCCGGCGGTACGTTTACGGATCTGTCCGGCAATCCTGGGCCGCACGGCGGATCGGCCATTGCCTCCAATGGCCGCCTGCACAAGGCCGCGCTGCAGATGCTGCAGGATTAAGGCCGGACCGTAAGTTTCAATAAGACCGGTTCACGGCGCCCGCCCTCGGCGCCGGAGCAGCCATCACTGTGCGAGCAATTACCACAGCCGCCCGTGGGGCACGAGGAGAGCGATTCGCGCACGAGCTGCGCGCTGTGTTCCAAGTGGGCGAGGATAACCTCCACGGTCCCCTGCCCCAGTCCGGTCGCGCGGGCGATGTCTGCGGGGGTGGAGTGACCGCCGCGGATCGCTTCTTTTACCTTGTCTGTAGGGCTCATAGGAATAACCTCAGCACCTGGAAGACTCCGACTGCCAAGACCCAGGCCGTGACGAGCTGGAGCGCAAAGCCGATGAGCGTCCACTTCCAGCCAATTTCGCGCCGCTGCGCGGCCACCGTAGCCACGCACGGGGTATAGGCCAAGAGGAAGACCATGTACGCCCACACCGCGGCCAGCCCGTGCCCACCGGAGGCGGCATCGAAGTCGCTGCGGATGTGATCGGCCAGCGAAGACTCGGCTTGTTCCTCAGGATCCGCATCCGTGACGTCATCGACGGCGTAAGTCTGCGCCCAGGTGGAAATCAGCGTTTCCTTCGCCACAAAACCTGTTACCAGCGGGCCGGTGAGCGACCACGAATCGAAGCCAGCCGGCGCAAACGCCGGGGATATCGCCTTCGAAACCGCGCCATAGGCCGAGTCCTCCGGCGGGACGGCTTCCTCGTCAAAGGAATGCCCACCGGTGACGGGTATGGACATGAGCAGCCAAATAACCACCACCGTGGCCACGATGATGCCACCTGCGGTGTGTAAGAATCCCTTCAGGCGCACCCACATGACCGAGAGCGATAGCTTAAACGTGGGCAGCTGATACGAAGGCAGGTCAATAACGAGTGCCTCGGACGGCATGGCGCGCCAGACCGTTTTGCGCAGTGCCAAGCCCACGGCTACCACCAGGGCGATGGACAGAACGTACATGCCAAAGACCGCCGATCCGGCGTGATCTGGGAAAAAGACCTGCGCCAGCATCATAAAGACGATAAGCCGCGCCGAGCACGAGGTGAAGGGGATAAGCAGGCAGGTAAGGATGCGGTGGCGGACATCGCCAAGCACTCGCGTGGCCGAAATCGCCGGCACGTTGCAGCCATAGCCCACCACGATGGGGATAAAGGCCTTGCCAGGCAGGCCAATCGAGCGCATCACCCTATCGGTGACCACCGCAGCGCGCGCCATATAGCCGGAATCCTCCAGCACCGCCAAGCACAGAAACATCAGCGCCAGTAGCGGAGCGAAGGTCAGCACCATGCCGACGCCACCAATGAGGCCATCAACAAGCAAGCCCGAAATCAGCCAGTGATCCAGGCCAATGGCTTCCAGCCCGGCGCGGGCCGCGTCCGAGACCGGACCGGTGACAAGGTCTTCGAGGCCGTCCTGCATGGGCCCTGCCACCGTGGTGGTGATGAAGAAGACCGCCCACATCACCGCGAGGAAGAGCAGCGGGCCCACCACTGGGTGCAGCACCACGCGGTCCACGCGCTGGGTGAGGGTCTCGCCTACCTCCACGCGGTGGACCGCAGCTTTTTCGGCGGCATCGAGATCCGCAAAGCGCTGATCCAGGCCGGAATCCTGGCGGATGATGGTTGGCTCGACGCGCATGGCCTGTGCCACGGTGGTTTCCAGCCCGTCGAGGTTGCGCCGGCGCCGTCCATTGACGCTGACCACTGGCATGCCAGTGGCGCGGGAGAGCGCTTCAGTATCGATGCTAATGCCCTGCTGCTCGGCCATATCCTCCTTGGTCACGCCGATGACCACGCGGTATGGCTCGGCGGCAATTTGCAGCGCCAAGTTGAGCCCGCGGGCCGGGGCCGTTGCGTCCACGAGGACCACGACGACATCAGGGCGCTCGTCTGCCGGGCAGTCAATGAGCATCTGCTTGGTAAAGGCCTCATCCGGGCTCATGGGCTCAAGTGAATAGGCGCCGGGCAGGTCGATGATGTCAAAGGCCTCTGGCTGCGCATTCCAGAGCCCGCGGCTGACCTCGACGGAGGTGCCCGGCCAGTTGCCGGTCTGGACCTTCGCGCCGGTCAATGCGTTAAAGAGGGTGGACTTTCCGGAGTTGGGCGCGCCCACCAGTGCCAGGACCGGCGTGCCTTCCGCCGCTATCCGCATGGTGGAGGTGCTGTGGCAGCTTGCTGGGGCCGTGGAATTATGTGCCATCGCTTATGCCTCCACCGGAACGACTTCGAGTTGGCGCAGAGTGTGCGCATCCACGGCATAACGGGCCGTACCTACGCTGACAATGCGCGCACCGCCTGCGACGGTGCGGCCGATCTGCACGCGGGTGCCAGGCCGAAAGCCCAGCTCGCGCAGCCGCACGGCCAGCGCCGGTTGGGTCTCGATCGCGTTGTGCAGGCAATCAGCGGACAGTTCCACCACGGCATCGGTGGGTGCTTGATCCGCGCGAATGGGCCCAGTTTCTGGTGGAGTGGAATGGGTTTTGTACATGGGGAAACCTCGGTTCAAATTTCGCTGCGGATGCGTTAGCCACAGCAGATATTGACTATCCCTAATTGGACAATAGGTAAGTCTCACCTTAGTTTATGTCTCCGATTGCAGGCAAGGCTATCCTGCGCTTTCCCCCACTTTGGCGGGACGCATGCGCGTTATATGCCCATAGAAATTGCGCATAAAAAAGCGCCCCGTGCAGCACTCAAGGCTGAACGGGGCGCTATCTGCTTCGCGCTTATGCTTCGGGCAAGGTAAACCCAGCACCAACGCCACCACGGCGGTTCATATCCGCCAACACGGTATCCATGTTGGTAGCGGCGGTGGGGTTATGAACCGCACCCTGCAGCGGGGTGCGGCACGGGAAGTTCACCGGCAGGAAGCCGCCGGAGATGGAACCGATGAGGCGGTCACCGGCGAGCAGCGGCGCACCAGAATCGCCCATCATGGCGCAGACCTGGTTGACCTGGATGCTTTGTGCCTGCTGATAGGTCATACCGCAGGTCTTGCCGGTGGCAACGCCCTGCTTGCATACGGTCTCACCCGGGTTTACGGTCCCGCCTAGGGAGTTAACGGTTACTCCGTTGTAGCTGCGGGTGACCTCAGCATTAGAACCGAATTCGATCACCGAATAATCCAGCTTGTCATTCTTGGACACGATGGTGCCCGTCGGGCCAATGTGATCAGAATCGGCCGAGGTAATGGCATCGCCCTCATTGCCGCAGTGCCCTGCGGTTAGCCCCACCTTGCGGCCGGCATCGTCATTACCGGCAACGCTCAGGGTGCACATGGTGTCACCATTGATATAGATGGGAGTTCCAGGGCCGTACAGGGACTTACCCTGATTCATGGCAACATCGGATTCCTCGGGAGTGCGCGGGGCATCGAACAAGGACCCCGGCACGCGGTGCAGAACAAAATCTGCATCGGGCTTGCCCGCAGCTACCTTGGAAAATCCATCATTTTTCCACTGGTAATTGGGATTATTACCCAATGGCTTTTGCTCTACCTGAGTGGCCTGTTCCAGTAGCCCGAAGGGATTCGGGTTGGTGGCCGGCTCCGCGTACTTAGCCCCCTGCTGGGCGTTATTCGCCACCGTATCGTGCGCGTTCTGCACCGCGGAATCCACGGTATCGGTGACCTGCTTATCCACCTCTGGGGTCTCAATTCCAAAGTCCGCGAGGCCATCGCGCACGTGGTTGATTAACCCTGCCGAGTCAATATCCGGTTGGGGCAATTCTTGGGCGCCTGCTGCCGGGGAACCCAGGAAAAACGCACCAGCGAAAGCCGAGCCCACCAGGACTTTCTTTAGGTGCGGAATGCGAAGCATCAAAGTACCTTCTTTCAGTTGTCAGGATCGTGCTAGCTAAATCCTGACATGAATCTCGTGTGAAAGCAGCTAAGTCCTGTGACTGTTTCCAAGCCGTTACCGTTCTTTCAGGTTTCGGGGGTGATCACACTATTAATCCGTACCCAAAAACTTTTCGATGCCCTATTCTTCACCCCCATGAGGTCCCCACAGATAAGCACTGAGACTTAAGATGCCAGAGCCGCTTTCCTATACCGATACCGCCGGATTCCCGCAGCTGCACATGAGCCGGGTCATCGACGCCGATTTCGATGCCGCGGCCCACCGGCTCTTTCGCTGGGGCATCCAGCGCAGCGGCCTCTTCCGCGTGCGCCCCACCCACCCGGTCGTCCAAGAAGGCGCCGAGGTCACCATGGGCCTTGGCCCGTTTGATTTCCGCTGCCGCGTGGTCGAGGCTTTCTCTGACGATGGGCGCTGCGGTTTTACCTACGGCACCTTGCCCGGACACCTCGAGCGCGGCGAGGAAACCTTCACCTTAGAGCGCCTGCGGGATGGGCGGACGCTGCTGCTTATCGATGCCACCTCCGAGCCCTTCCTGCCCTTCTTGCGCCCGCTTGTCGATATCCCCCGCCGTCTGCTCATCCGCCGGTTCTACCTGCACGCGCTGGACTAGCACGACAGCACAAAGGCCGCTGCCTCTCCCCTTCGGGTTAAGACAGCGGCCTGGGCGTAGTTAGCTACTTGCGCTTTTCGTCGAGGTTATCGCGAGCCTCGCGCACGACGTCTTTCACGCGGTCGAAGAAACCGCCCTTCTTACCGGATCCATCCTGGTATTCCTGCGCCTTGTCTTCCACGAAGTCCTTAGCGCGGTTGATGGCTTCTTCAACGACGTTGCCGGCCTCGGTGACCTTGTCCTTCAGGTCATCAAAGTCATCGCGCTCATCATCAGCTGCAACCCCTTCCGGCTGCTCGGGGGCGGCAGCGATGTGTTCCTCTTCGGCCTCGCCCACCACGTGCTGTGAGGGCTCATAGTCCGCGTTATCCTCATCCAGCTGTTCCTGCAGATCCGGTTGCTCGGACGCTGCAGCGACGTGCTCTTCCTCAGCGCCGGTAACGACGTGATTCTTCGGCTCGTAATCGCTCTGCGCCGCAGCATCATTTTGCCCATCTGCGCTTGCCGCTGCGGCGGCGCCGGCAGCAGCAGCCCCGCCAGCCGCGGGTCCGGCTACACCGGCTCCCGCAGCCTTGCCGGATTCAATCTTGTTGCCCTCGGCATCAGTGGATGCCAGGTAGGTAAATTTCTCGCGATCCACGTCTACTTCGTGACCAAGGGCGCGTGCAGTTTCTTTAGCCATTGCTTTGTACTCCTTAACTAGATCTATTTTCTCCTATCCTAGCGTTTCGGAGTGTCCCAGGTTTTGTTCCGTTTGAGTAGATGGGAAAATCTGGAACGTGCCGAGAAAATTTGACCAGGATGCAAAGGATCGTGTGGTCCGTCTCGTGGAAGATCGCATCGTGGCGGAAAATATGTCGATGCACCCCGCGTGCCAGGCAGTAGCTCCAAAGTTGGGGGTTTCATGGCACACGGCTCGTCAATGGACCCAGCAGGCCCGCCGTTCGGGAAACATCCCAGAACCTGTGTGTGAAGATTTGGCCGCCGAAAACGCGAGGCTGCGCCGTGAAAATCACCAGCTACGCGACACTAATGAGCTGCTGAAGGCTGCCTCAGCTTTTTCGCCTCATGACCAGGCCCCAAGCCTCGGTTATGATCCGGTTCATCGATGAATACCGGAATTATTTCTCTGTCGAGTTCATTTGTAAGACGTTGAAAAATAACCGGGCTGGTGGGTTTATCACCTCGCGTGGGTATCGCCAGTCCAAGGCCCGTGGGTTAAGTGCTCGTCGACTTCGCGATGCTGCGTTGGTTGAACGCATTAGTGCTGTTCATCGGGATAATGACGGTGTCTACGGCGTGCGAAAGATGTGGCATGCGCTTGACCGTGACGGAATCGACATCGGTCGTGAACAAACCGCCCGGCTGATGCGCCTGGCCGGTGTTTCTGGCACAGGCACAGGCAGATCACCTACCACAACCCGTACACCTCAACGTGCCGGATCTGCGCCCGGATTTAGTGGGGCGTGAGTTCAAAGCCCAAGGCCTTAAACAAGCTGTGGGTGGCCGACATTACCTACGTGCGCACGAAGAAAGGCTTCGGGGGTCGGGCCCATGCGCACTGCAGGCATTGCCGCTACAAGCACTCAATCAAGCGATTGTAAGTGCGAGGGAAACAACAGGTCTCATTCACCATTCGGATCACGGCTCGCCGTACGTCAGCGTTGTCTACAACCAGCGTCTCGCCCAGCACGGGACCACTGCTTCCACCGGAACTGTTGGCGACTGAAATGACAATGCTCTAGCTGAAAACGTTAACGGCTCCTCACAAGAGGCGAACTCATCTATAATCGCAGGTGGAATAACGTTGTCGAGGTAGAAATCGCGACATTCGAGTGGGGTGTCATGGTGGAACGAGGTAAGGCTCCACCAAAGCCTGGGATACCGAACCCCAGCCGAGGTGGAAACCGAACTGTGGAATTAGAATCAGCCACAGGATAAAATGCAAATCAAGGCAAATACCAAGGAACAAAAAGTCAGGACACTTCGATAGAATTGGCTGCTATAGGGGCCAAACCAACTTTACTATGGAGGGATAATGGAATCATCACTCAACGAAATCAACTTAGGCCGTATTGACGCTGAAAGCGACGAACAACTCGAGGCTTATTTTGTTGAAACTGGAGCCGTCGATGGGGTCCGTTCAGGGAAGCAACTGATATTGGGTAGGAAAGGCTCAGGAAAGACCGCTCTATTTGCCCATATCAGGGACGCTTTTAGCCACAGGACAGTCGATCTTGAATTAACAAATTATTTTTTGAAACTCACAAGCTGTTGCGGGAAAAGGGCGTCGCAGAGACGAATGCATACACTACTGCATGGGAATTGCTAATCTACCTTGCAGCGCTCGGTTCGATACAGGAAAAAATGTCTTCGAAACAGCGGAGCAATTTCAATAAATTCCTCCATGATCTTCAGGTTCAAGATCGACAAGGTCGACTCAATCAGATGTTTGACTGGCTCAGTCGCATAAAGAAACTTAATTTACCTAATATCTCTACCGTGGCAGATTTAGGGGGAGTAGAGTTTGATACCACATCTCAGCAGACATTAGACGATAAATTTATCCAAGTATTTAATCAGTTTCAAAAATTTGCTTTAGAAATCCTTGCCGAATTCCCTCGGACTGTACTTATCGACAGGATTGATGAAGCATGGGACGGCAGCGAGGAAGCAAGGCTTCTAATCATCGGGGCCATCAAGGCCATGCGTGATATTAACTTGAAAGTTAAGCCCAAAGGATTAGCAACTGTAATTATTTTTCTTAGAACAGATTTGTGGCAGGCAATTTCATTCAACGATCGAAATAAAGTGAGTCAAGATATCGAGTACTTGGATTGGAGTGACGATGACCTAATCAAAGTAATCGAAGCTAGAATTAAAAGTAGTGTCGGCAACAAGCAAAGTAGTTCCTCGACTTGGCATTCGCTGTTCTACGATGGAGAAATGCGGCAACGCGCCCGCTCTGAAACTTATATGTTGAAACGGACCATGGGGCGACCGAGGGACATAGTAGCCTTTTCTATCTCTTGCCTCGAAGAAGCTCAGCGAAATGGTCATTCTTTAATTGAGCGAGAGGACATTTATTCAGCCGAGCCCAAATATTGCATGCATGTCCTTGAAGAGCTTCGTGATGAATTTAGTCATACTATTGATAATTTTCAGAGTGTCCTCAATCTTGTCCGGAAGCTTAGGAAAAGAAATTTCTTCATGGAAGATTGGCTCACTGTCGCTCAAGCACAGAATGTCTGCGAAGAAGAAGCTCGAATATGGCTGAATTTACTCTTCGAGGCTTCTGTTGTAGGCGTATTTGAAATTGGGGGCGGGGGCGGAGGATCCCGCTGCATTTACCGTTACCAAGATCTTAATGTGCAACCCGAAGAAGAGTCACACATGCAGGTCCACCTAGCCGTGGCAAAAGCTTTGAAACTAAAAGATTCATAAGAGGCCGTATTCACAATCATGGCATTTACTTAAGTGCTTATCCACTGAATCTGGATTCTTCAACATCAAAATGCACGAAATCCGAGTGCAGCACTACGCTGTTCACCCTTGTTTGAGATGGGCCCGCTTGCGATAGCACAAAGATTCGTCATTTTGATCTTTCGAACCATTGGAAAGCACCTTGCCGTCAGCTCTAAGGGCGCCTGATGAGTCTGCCCTAAAGACGCTGCGACTAATTAACTGCAATATTGAATACAAACACGTTGTAGAACGAACCAATCCAAAACAGCCCTCTGCTGCAGCCAGTAGACTCCTTGAGGGAGCACGAACATCCGGATGGAAACAAGCCATCAACAAAATGGACAGGGTCCATCCCGGCCATATATAATTAACGTGGCTGGCCAAGGGGTATCGACCCATATCGATATGCTCATCGCCTTCCGAATCCTGCAGGGATTCGCGGCGGGCTTCTCGGTGGCGGTGATGCAGACCCTCATCGTCACTAATGCCGGAAAGGACCAGGCCACACGCGCCATCACCGCAATCGGTCTACCAGCGGTAATTGCGCCTGCGATTGCCCCGCTACTGGGCGGGCTGCTTGTTGATGCCATCGGCTGGCGCGCCATCCTCCTCATCAACGTCCCCATCGGCATCGCCGCAATCGCCCTAGCCGCTCACTATCTAGAACGGACCCCAGCAGACCCTGCAGCCCAGCTGGACCGCATGGGATACCTCTTGCTCGCGCCAGGTTTGCTCGCGGCAGTCTATGGCTTTACCACCATCGGGCACATGAACTCTTGGACAAGCATAATTCTCCTCGCCGCCGGCGCGGGGCTGATTGGATACTTTGTCCTGCATGCGCTCCGGGCACCATCGCCGCTTATCGATGTCCGCCTATTTACCCACGCCTCCTTTTCCTCAGCGTGGGCAACGCTGGCCATTGCAAGCACCGTGTTTTATGGCGGGCTCTTCCTTATCCCACTGCACTATCAGAGCAGCTACGCCTACACCGCACTGCATGCGGGACTTCTGCTAGCACTACAGAGTGTGGGCGCGTATTTCAGCCGCTCGGCGTCGGAAAAGTTCATCGCCCGTTGGGGTACGCGGAAGACCGTCTACATGTGCATTGCCGCCGCTATTATCGGAACGCTACCTTTCGCCTTTCCCACCGGCCAGGCGGCAGGCTGGCTCATCCTTCAAGGCTGTGGGCTATTCGTGCGCGGCGGCGGAATCGGAGCCCTTACGGTGCTCACGATGTCCGCGACCTACCACGGCTTATCCAAAGGTGAAGTCGTCCATGCCAGTGCTGCGGGCCGCATCGCGACCCAACTTGGTAGCGCACTCGGCGTATCCGTCTGCACGGTGCTGATGACCCTCACCCACGGGATCGGCTGGACAACGTTCGCCTACTTCACCGTGTTCACCACACTTATGGCAGCCACGGCCCCCGGCTCCCGTCCGGGACCGTGGTCCGGAAATAAAAGGTTATGCTCGAGGCATTTTGTCCTACCGAGGTTCCTCTTTAGGAATTCGCTTCTGCTTCCAGGACGAAGAGGTGTTTGCCCCAGCCAACAGCCGTGGCAGAAGAAATAAGAGCGCGGCTATCAGCGGTAGCAGCGCTGACATCGTCCTGAGTCGGCACCTTGGTGCCGAACATGGAAAGCCTCACCAAGTCCTCTTCATAGGAATGCTCATCGCCGCCTGCTTCCTCGAGGACCTCGGTAAGGATAAAAGCCCGGCGGGACTTATCCCCACTAACCGCGCGGCCTAATTCGGCAGCCACCTCTTCGCTGCCAAAGATGCTCCAGGGATCGATGAAAATCACGTCAGTTGCCCACGCATAGTCCGTCTCGGTGGGAGAAAGGCCGCGTCCGTCGCCGCCCATCTCGCAGCGCGCATGAGAGGCTACTGCGATTTCCCGTAGCACCGCTTCCGATGAAGCATCGGTGATAATCCGGCATTCAGCATGCTCGCATCGGCGGAGGATTTCATCTGCATATACTGCACCGCCCTGGCCAATGATGAGAACACGAGCAGTGTCATCCAGATACTGCTGCAGTTCCTTTGCTGCGGAAGGAGCGGTCCACCCAGCACTCACATTCTTTTGCTCAAAGCGTTCGGCTGCCAGGTGCGGGTCCTGGCCAAGATATTCTGACCACGGCAATCCCTTTTCGCCTTGAAGCGCTGGCCCACCGGTGCGAAGGCTGTCCTCAAGGCGCATCAGCGCCATCGCCTCAAGGTGCGCTGGCCCGCTTAACCAACGCACTACATTTGAATCTGGGTCCGCCAGTTCCATGCCCATTGCGGTCAATGCGAGGGTGGTTTCGCTAACTTCGACAAGTTCAAGAGCCGCCAGGTAACGGATAAACCTCCGTAGCGCCTCCTCGTGCAGTTCTGTCGCAGCAGCAAGAGCAGGGACCGTGTTCGCACCCGCATCGATTTCCTGGAAGAGCCCTAAACGCACGGCAGTGCGAAGCGCAAAGGCCGAATTCAACTCAGCCAAATCATGGATATTGTGCAAAACACTATTGCTGCTGCTCGATGCGCTTTCTTTAGCGTCGCTCTGGCTGGTACGCCGCCAGTAGCCTGTGATTTCCCGATGCTCAGGGGAAATTCCGGAGGCCTTAAACAAACGCCGCAGCGGTTTCAGCCGGGAGGCCTCCCCCGCCGCCCATGCATATGCTTCGCCACCCGGCAATGCCGACTGAGCAGTCTCCTCAAAAAGCGCACGTGCCTTTTCTACGAAGTCCTCGCCCTGGTCACGTACTGCCCAGTGGATCTGTACCGAATCCGAAATATCGAGGTTCTGAATATCAGCACTCGTAGGAACCTCTACCACCGCAACCGCGCGATGCCCTGACGGGAGTGATTCCAGGCAGCGGCCGATTGCTGGGAGCGCAGTCTCGTCTCCGGCCAAGAAGAGCCAATCGGTGTGCGTAGGTAACTGTGCACACGACTTCGGGCCTGCCACAAAAATGGCGTCACCGATTCGGGCATTCTGGGACCAGTTTTCGGCCAAGCCCTCACCATGGCGCGCGAAATCTATGGCTAATCGCCCGCGTACAGCGTCAAAGTGGCGAACCGTGTATGTGCGGAATAGGTTTTTCACGGCTTCTGGCCACAAGAGGTTGCCATCATTTTGGGCTATTGGGTGCGGCCGCTCCCCCGTTTCAGGATCCGGGAAGATGAGCCGAACGTCGTCGTCAAAACCATGGCTTACCAGCGAGGGAACGGAAATACCATCGCGCTCGTGGTCTTGGAGTTGCTCCCCGCTCAGCGTAATGCGCCGCATGGATGGCGATATATCTTCAATTTCTTCCACATATAATTCCCGGTAAGAAATTGGATAAATTTCCCTGCTCCGGCTGTTCCTTGGCATATTTGAGACCAGTCCCCTCTCGGTCTAGATGGCTTTTAATTCACTTTGTTCGATTGTCTATTTTCTTATTAAGTTTTTGCTGGTGCTTTGAACGCTTTTCCCAGCGCCAAGCATTTTCCAGCTCACCTACATACCTTTTAATACAGTCATCGTGCTGCGCCGGTGAGCGAAGATGCGGAAAGCCTGACGCTGGTTTTCCGTGCCGGAAAGGCATGAGCGAACGGACCACTGCCTTGGATACAATTCATTTAAGAGAACGCCTTCCGATGCATCGGAAGGCGTTCATGACTACCTGCTGCAACGGGCTGAGCCCCATCTAGCAGGCGTCGGAGTCGTGCAGACCTTGACTACTTTCCAACCTTTTCCAGCGTCGGCATCGTCTTATCCAGCACCCAAGCTCGACTCAAGCTCGTCGGGTTGTTGAGTCCAGCGACGACCGCTTCATCGCCAGCGAGAGTCGCACCGGATTTCACCTGCGGCAAATCTTTGTATCCCGGAGTATTTTCAACTTCCTCGATTGAGCCGGTGCGGTTATAAATAACCATAAAATCAGCGGCCAGGTGGGATACGTTTTCCGGAGAAAGCGTGACGCGGCCTTTATCAACTGGAACCGTACCGTCAGTCAACTTATCCGGGAACTTCATACCCAAATCGTAGATGAAGGATGCACCCGGATCCTCAGGGTCTGCAACGGCACCAAAGGATCCCTGGGCGAATTGAGAAACAATGCCGGTTTTACCCGCGAGGTTCGGCAATTTTTCCTTAACGTCAGCGAAACGCTTCCGATCCTCATCGATAGCTTTCTTCGCTTCGGATTCCTTATTAAAGATCTTACCCAAAGCTTCTAGCTGTGCCTCCCAGCCAATCCCCTCCCCTTTATCGGAGATGCCGCCGAGAGTCGGTGCGATTGCAGACAATTCTTTGTAATTAACCTCAGATATTGTCCAGTAATCCCCAACAATGAAGTCGGGTTCAATTGCCGCGATTTGTTCTTGTGGCAGAGTTTTGAAATCTGCCTGATCGATCACCTTGACACCATCGAGCTTCCCCTCGCGCCAGGGTGAGTTCTTATCTTTTGCATTCTGCACGACGGCTGCTGGTTTAATTCCAAGTTCCAGCAGGTTATCAACAGCCGGCCCCACGGCAACCACATTTTGTGGATTGACCGGATACGTATCCGTACCCCGTGCATGCTCAATGGTCACGTCTTCTGCAACTTTGGAGGTTGCCGCTTCATCGGTCGAATCGTTCGACGAGCATCCTGACAAAACCAATCCGGCGCAGATAGCGGCTGCGATAACTGACTGCACTCTCCTCTTTACTGCCATCCCTTTTCCTTAAAGTCGGTTTCCTGAAGTTGTCCTCGACGTTTTCCACTGGATTTCTCACAGACCCGCAGGCAACTTTTAGATTAGGTTAGCTTTACCTACATCGCATTGCAATAGTGTTCCACCACAAATCAACACAATATGCCATTAACCAGCCTTATCTAGAGGGAAAATTATTCCCGTAGAGAAAGCACGCCCACCTGCAATCCGAAGATAAAAAGCGCTTCTACAACCACTTCTCCACCCCTAAAGCGCTCGACATCAATCTATCCAACAGTATTAGGGTTGACTAACCTAACCTACAGTGCATATATTTGTGCCACACCTAACACTTCCCAGGTTGTCAATGACGCTTAACCGCGCAAATTCAGTCGCTAGCTCAGCGTGAGCCCCAAGTGGGAACAGGAGTTTTCTTTGAGGAGATGGAAGGACTTCCACCGCAAGCCAAACGCCTGATACGACTGTTTTCTCATTCTTATGGGCTTGACCCCCGGACGAGCCAGTCTTAGAGAACACAGGTCTTACCGCACAGAACAGGAACTTTTCGACTGACCATCATGAGTATTCATTCCAGTTTCAGCATTAACAGCGCCCAAGTGCCTCGAAGCCGCACCTATTCGCGACGCGTTGCTGGACTCATACTGTGCTTGGTGCTGCTCGTCCTCGGAGTTTGCTTGAGTATCGCTGTCGGAGCTAGAAGTATTCCACTAACCGATGTCATATCTGCTCTCAGAGAAGTTCCTTCGCACCGTGAAACTGCTCTAAACTTCGAACAGCGCGTACTCTTCGAGCTCCGTATACCGAGGACCTTGATCGCAATCGTAGTGGGCGCTTCCCTCGGAGTAGCTGGCGCTTTAATTCAAGGCCACACCCGAAACCCGCTCGCTGATCCAGGCATTCTTGGGGTCAACGCTGGTGCCGCTTTAGCTGTAGTTTCCAGTTTCGCAGTCTTTGGATCGATCAGTATGTTTGCAACAACTGCGGCTGCCTTCTTGGGCGCTGTAAGTGCAACCATCATTGTCTTCGGCCTGGGACGCATCAATGGAGGCAATGCTAGTTCGCTCACTCTTACGCTTAGTGGCGCAGCCTTATCTGCCGTGTTGAATTCGATCACTACAGGCCTCATTCTGGCAGAAGAGGCCAACCTGGACCGTATGCGTTTTTGGACCGTAGGTTCGGTAGCGGGACGTGGTCTAGACGTCTTTTGGGGAGTATTACCATTTTTGGTCTTGGGTATCGTTTTAGCCTTTGCTTCTGCGCCGTCTCTAAATTTACTCAGCCTCGGTGACGATGTAGCTCAAAGTCTCGGTGGTCGAACCGATCGGGCTCGCCTCTTCGGCATGGTCCTTATCTCTCTGCTTGCGGGTGCTGCGACCGCTATGGCAGGACCAGTTGGGTTCATTGGCTTGATAGTGCCGCACTTGGTACGTGCCATCACGGGTCCTGACTATCGGTGGATTTTGCCGTATTCCGCCCTATTAGGTGCCACGCTACTGGTGCTAGCTGATGTCATTGGCCGAATCATCGCACGTCCAGGCGAGTTACCAGTAGGAATCGTCGTCGCTTTTATTGGCGCTCCATTATTCTTCGTGCTTGTCTTCCGGCGGAAGGGGGTAGCGCTATGAATGGTCACCGCAATACTGTCCCAGGCCGCCCCGCCTTCCGCATTGGCACAAAACTATTTGAGCTCTCAGCTGTTTGGCGCCCGTGGCAGCTATCTGCCACTTTCATCCTCGCCATATTGGCCCTACTTCTAGTGCCCTTATCTATCACGCTGGGAGATTATCCAATCTCTTTCGGTGGGCCCGAACCCCGGAAAGTGGACACGGGGATTTAATCAAGATGCGATAGTAAGTGTAGCTGATCCGGCGGCTTCGAAGGCGTTCGGCGAGCGATAGCCGCACCACGAGTGCAAGCGCTTGGTGTTGTAGTGCGTGCACCACCGGAACACGTCCCGACGACATACGAGCTGACTTGGGAAAACGGACTCGTCCTGGAGGACTTCCCGTTTCAGCGTGGCGTTGAACGACTCCGCCAACGAGTTGTCCGCGCTCGTCCCGATTGCTCCCATCGACTGGGTGACACCGAATCGTTCACACAGCTTCCGGTATTGCCCAGAGGTATAGACGCTGCCATGATCGGAGTGAAAAATCGCCCCGTCAAGGTTGCCTCGGACCCCGTGGGCCATCGTGAGAGCTTCTTCGACCAACTCCGTGCGCATGTGGTCGGCGATCGCGAAACCGGTCAACTGCCGCGAATAGCAGTCGATGACGGTGGCCAGGTACATATTCGACCCGTCCGCGATCGGCAGGTACGTGATATCGCCGACGTAGATGGTGTTCGGTTTCTCCGCGGTGAACCGGCGTTTCAGCAGGTCGGGCAACTTCGGAGCCCGTTTCGCAGACACGGTGGTCTTCACCCGGCGTTTTTTGGTGTAGCCGAACAGGCCCATCTGGCGCATCAACCTGGCGGTGCGCTTGTGATTGAAAAGGTCGTCGTTGGCTGGATCGGAATTGATGGCCGCCGTCACGCGTTTCGCCCCGTAACAACCGTTCTCGGCCGTGAACACGGCCTTGATCCTCGCTCCCAGCACCGCGTCGTCAAGGACGCGTCGCCGGCGGGCAGGAGCAGCTGATTTCCATTTGTAATACGAGGACCGGTTGATCTTCAAAACCTCACATAACCGCTTGACCTCGTAGAGGCCTCGGTTGTCATCAACGAACCGGAAGCGGTTCACCAGTTCGTCTCTTCCGCGAAATATTTGGCCGCCTTGCGGAGAATCTCTCGTTCCTCCCGGAGCTTGGCGTTTTCGCGTTCCAGCACGCGGATGCGTTCGGCGTCGGAGAGTCCTTCAGCAGGCGTGCGTGCGCTGTTGGCTGCGGCAATGGGGCTGGCGACTTTTTCACCGTTGGCGTTGGTTTTGGTGCCGGTGCCGAAGGCGTCGAGCCAGGTGCGCAGGGAGTTGCGGTTGACCCCGAGATCGGAGGCGATCGCGTTGAGCGTTGCTCCGGGGGTCGACTCGTACAACGAGACTGCGTCGCGCTTGAACTGCTCGGTGTAGGTCTTGCGTGGCATGGTGGAAAGGTACCTCACTTCCCCAGCGAGATGCTGGTTTCAAGGTGTCCACCATCTGGGGGTCAGGTCCGGTAGAGTCTTGGAAGTTATTGCCAGCGGCCAAGGAACCAGACTGGAGAAACTAGTAGTCTTCGAATGGCGAATGCCGCGTGCTCTCACTGCACTTACAGTAGGCTGTGCTCTTGGTCTCGCTGGAGCTTTAACACAATCAGTAACCAGAAATCCGCTAGCCAGTCCTGACATTTTAGGCATAACCGCCGGCGCCTCAGCAATGGCGGTTACGGTTATCGTCTTCGGCTCGGGTACCGGCATCATAGGCTGGTTGGCCGGCATTGGAGTCCCACTGGCCGCTTTTATCGGAGCTGTCAGTACAAGCATCGTCGTGTGGGTTCTTTCCTGGAAAGGAGACGCAAACCCGTTCAGGCTCTTACTCTCGGGCATAATCATTACGTCGCTGTTGTCTGGTTACATCAGCTTCGCCATGATTCGTGCGCAATTGCACGATGCCTCCGTCGCTCAATTTTGGCTAACTGGCTCATTAGACCGAGCAAATTGGACGACTACCTTTCCAGTAGCTATTGCATTAATAATATCTGCACCAACCCTCGGATGGGTTAGTTACCAACTGCATCCCACGGCACTGGGCCAGGATTTGGCAAGAGCTCTTGGCTCTCGTTTCAATGCGGTGCAATTCTCTGTACTCATGCTCGCCGTAGCGTTGACTGCCGTTGCTGTCTCCGCAGCAGGCCCCATTGGCTTTGTAGCCTTTGTTGCTCCTCAAATAGCACTTCGTGTCTGTCGTACCGCAACACCACCGCTGCTAGCTTCCGCCTTTACTGGAGCGATTCTTCTACTCGGCGCAGACGTCGTCATTCAAGCTCTGTTGGGGGTCGAGCTTCCTGTTGGAATCGTTACTTCGATAATTGGGGGCCTGTTTCTGCTCTATTTACTTGTTCAGCAAAATCGGAAGGTCCAATCAGCTTAATGTCTGCCCCATTAAACTCCCCACGCACAGCAATTTCCGCCTCAAACCTCACCGTAGGATACGCGCGCAATACTCCGATCCTTGAAAATATTGATGTAAGACTCCCGAAAGGCAAAGTCACTACGATTGTTGGTCCCAACGGGTGCGGAAAATCAACACTCTTACGCAGCCTCGCAAGACTGTTACCCCTAGAAAGTGGCACTGTCATGTTAGGTGAACGCAATATCACTGAACTTCGCCGAAGGGATGTGGCTACAAAAATTAGTGTGTTGCCGCAGGCCCCCGTTGCGCCAGAGGGTTTACTAGTATCCGATCTTGTCGCTCGCGGGCGCCATCCACATCAATCATGGCTGCGCCAGTGGTCAGCAACCGACGAGCAGGAGGTTTATTCCGCGCTCACACAAACCGGATCCCTTCAATTCGCCGAACGCTCCATTAATGAACTTTCCGGTGGCCAACGCCAACGAGTGTGGATTTCCATGGTTCTAGCTCAAGACACAGAGATTATGTTCCTCGACGAACCCACAACATACTTAGATTTGGCGACGTCCATCGAAATTCTCGAGCTCATTCGTTCGCTGCGAACAAAGCTGGGGCGCAGCATCGTCATGGTTTTACATGACCTCAACTTAGCCATTCGATATAGCGACCATTTGATTGCAATGAACCAAGGGAAAATCATTGCAACCGGGGCGCCCAAGGAGATCATTTCTCCTCAATTACTTCACGCCGCATTCAACTTAAACGCTTTGGTTATTGAAGATCCGGTTACAGGAGGCCCACTCGTTGTCCCCTCTGGCGCTAATATCTAGCTACGCCACACCCCCATGCACGCCTACAACTGCCGGCGGGCTTAGATCGAAAATATAAAAAGACCTTCACCCGTGCTTTCCACCGGTGAAGGTCTAAAAATTGGAGACAGGGGCAGAATTGGAAACCACTGTCTCCAATTAAAAGAGCTTCGAATACTTATACGTGAGCCAAAAGAGTGTTGGCCATGTACTCGGAGCCTGCATCCGACGGATGGAAGTTCATGTTGTAGTTCGGCGTCGTGGTGTCAATCAAACCGGCAACCCAACGCTGGGCATCTGGAGCACATGTATCATGGCCGCGAGCGCCATCAATCATGTCAACGTAGGTCGCCCCAATGGAATTAGCCGCCTCGATTTGGTTAGCGCGGTTCCAATTT
This sequence comes from Corynebacterium limaceinasi, assembly GCF_046717465.1. Taxonomy (NCBI): domain Bacteria; kingdom Bacillati; phylum Actinomycetota; class Actinomycetes; order Mycobacteriales; family Corynebacteriaceae; genus Corynebacterium; species Corynebacterium limaceinasi. The sequence continues at coordinate 699,085 of NZ_CP177100.1, read as the reverse complement.
TCGACATCCCGCAGGATTGGGACGTAGATACCGCCTGGGCGGTTCGGAATCACATTGACTGCGCAGAAGGTTGCGTGTTCACGATCCACCGTGGGTAGCGCGCCCGATACAACGATCTTAGCTCCCGGTGCTGCACGGTGAATCTTGTCGCCAGCTTCCCGCAGACGGTTCACATAGTTGTCGTGGACGTTTTTCGGGATATCCGGAGAACTCTTCAACACATCGAAGTTAAATGGACCGTAGTCATTCATTCCTACAGCGATGACGACGGTAGAGTCGTTGCGGACGTCACCGTTGGCAATAGCCCGGTCCAAGCGTTGATTCATGGTGTTGGAAGTCTGAGCGGTGCAGGACCAATCGGCCAGTGGTCGATTCGTCTTTGCAGCAAGCTTCCGCGGCCAGTTATTAGGCGCCTGAAGGCACCCCTCGCGTTGGGGATAGTTATCGGTTGCGCCAGGAACCCCACGGAAGGTATTCCGGACTTGGTCAGGGTTAGCGGAGTAGGAGTCACCGAGCGTGACGAGATTACCGGTCGGTGCGGCTGACGCGACACCGGAAAGACCAGTAGCGAGCATGACTGCTCCGCAAGCTGCAGCAATGTATTTGCTCACAAGGCGCATAGTTGCGTTTCCTTTCAATCAATATTGAGTTACTTTTCTAGCCTTCCGATAGATAACGTCCCGCATTGAGGGCGTCATTAACATCGATATACACAATTTATAGATAGTATCCATCGGCGACCATGATTACCGCTATGACTATAGCGAACTCTCCCAGTGAGCGCAGCTTTTCATACTTTAATCTCAACACATTAGTATTTTTACTCACATTTCTTATATTTCTTACGCAACCCCAGAGGAAGTATTTAATTTTAATATAAGCGAGCTCTATTACTACTAGGTTTTGCGATATCAAAACTTGGAATTTTTCTGACGGGGAAGGTATCCCACTTAAATTCTCATTTTTGTTCCAATATCCAGCCGCGGAATCCAAATCATTTGCATCGGCCCCACGCACCTGTACCCCGCCGGAAGGGCTGAAGTCTCCGATAGCTTCTGAGGAATCCGCGGACCCGCCCTCGACCTCCTCAAGGATGCGCTCACCGAATAATGTGACCCCCAGATATCACTCAAGGGGTGGTTACGTCCGCTAGTGTGGTGTATCTGTAACCCGTGGTAAGCCTCGTGCCGGTGCACAATAAGGCGACCATCACGGGTACCTTTCGAATCAACTTCTACTTATCCTCGAAAGGAATGTAACCGCGATGGCCGCTAACCCCCATCATATCGATCCCACTGCGTATCTGGAAGAATTGCTCACCCAAGCCTTACCAGACTTGATGCGCCAGATGCTGACAGACTTCATTAACCAGATACTTTCGGCCCAGGCTGACACTGTCTGCGGCGCTGATTACGCCACGGTATCTCCACAACGGACTAATACCCGCAATGGCTACCGCCACCGTCCCTTAGACACCAGGGTAGGAAGCATTGACGTTGCTATCCCGAAGCTACGTCACGGCGCATTCTTTCCCGACTGGCTCTTAGAAAGGCGCACCCGGACCGAAAGAGCCCTGACTACCGTGATAGCCACGTGTTATCTCAAAGGGGTCTCCACGAGATGCTCAGAACGGGGTGTTTGAAGTAGCTCGGTGAGGATCGTGAAGTGCGATGGTGGGGATCGTGAAGCGGTGTTTTAGGTAGATCTTCTCTTATGCGTATGGCAACTCGGCTGTACGCGGAAAGAGAAAGGACGCCTTTATGGTGGACTACTGTCATGTGATGCGCTTGTTGCTTCGGGGCGAGTCGTATCGGTTGATTCAAGCCCGGACTGGGGCTGCCCCGGCAACGATTTCAAAGGCCAAGAAGTCCATGGACGCGCACGGCATCGTTGATGAGGCTCAGGTCAATGATTTGAATTCGGAAGACCTTCCCAAAATGGTCGGTGACAAGCGTTCTATCGCGTTTAGTGACTTTGTTCCTATTGACTTTGATGCGGTTGCAGCTGAGCGTGTTGGCAGGAAGAAAACGCCGCTGAATGTCTTGTGGTCGAATTACGTCGCTACCCCTACTGAGTCTTCGCTGCTCTCCGCCCAACTTTACAACAGCACGACGATTTGTATACCTATAGCACCTTCAATGCCCGATACACGGTAGGTTTGGAACGGAATCTATGTGGGCACAATCAGAAGCTATAAAAGATCATATTACTTGCATCCAAGCCTATACTTTCGGAGAATCTCCTTGGCTTGGCGGCAACAGGTGCTAGGTGTGTGTTAGTAAAATTGGCGCGGGTTAATGTCGCGACCGGGTGACATCGATTTATACATCCTTAATGCGGGTCGATTTACTTCGATTGCGGGACTGGCCTATGGCCAACAATATAAACGTGTTTAAAAATACGTTTACTAGAGACAACAAATCGATGGAATCATGTCCTAGACCTAAAAATCCTGATAGGCCTAGGACAAACGCTAGACAGGTACTTAAAGAGGCTGCTATAAAAACCCATTTAGCGGTGGTTTTTCTGTACCTGTATAGCGCGCACCAAATAATTAGGGTGATTCCAATTAAAACTAGAACTCGGCTATTTTCCATGTCTACTTACGATGAAATGCGCAACTGTATTTCTTGATTCTAGATTCTAGCATCGAGTTGCATACGGGAATACGATGTTTGGGGAGTACTTTCCTCCGAGGGCTCGGATGGTAAGGCATCGACCTGTATTAGTGGCGTGAGCTGCTACTGCGGAAGCGCCTGCGCACGCACCTTTGGCTAACCAAGAGCCTAGGCCAACTCCTGCTAATTTACGGGCGCAGTAAGCAGTTCCTATGGCGATCCCGCTCGTCTCGTCTTTGGAAAAGACTAGCTCTTGTCCGATTTTCTTTCCCCAGCCATGAACGTCTCGGATATAAGGATCTGAAATAACCGGCTTGCCGGCAGGGCTCGACGAGATGTGCTGGATTATCCTATCTCCATCAACTGAAAAATGAGTATTTACCTGGTTTCCATCTACGTCTTTGGCCCAGGCAGGTTCAATGTATGCGCTAGGTTCCTCACCTTCTGCTGGACGTACTAAAATATGTCCGCTTGGAAGCTTTTCAAGAAAGGAATCTGAGAACTCAAAAGAAAGTTCCAAAGGGGCGTCTCCATCGCTAATGCTAACTAGCTGGTTGCCATCTTCGCGCTCTATTAACTTTGTCTTTGTTCCTGCGTTCTTCGATGGCGCCGGAGTGGTTATGCTGTCCTGCTGTGGAAGCAAGGATCCTTCGTTTATTTTTAAGCTTCCATCGTTTGGTACCCATTTCTCTCCAGTAGAGGGAGAGGGAGTCTTTGTATTTGCGGCAACGATTGAGTCAACTAGTCCGTCATCAATCTCTGTAGCTGTAGCCGAGGGAGCGAATGCTAAGAAGCTGACACTAAGCGTGGAGGCGGCCAAGATGGAGATTCCCCTTTTTGAAAATGGGGTGTAGTGAAGCATGTTCTTATCCTTGCTGAGGGAGTGAGTATGTTCTTGGAACAATTTGACTATCCCACAAATAAACCTATTTCGTAAGATAATGTGATAAATATAATCACTGCACCTAGGGCCGGTTTTATTTCTGTAAAATAGGCAAGGTTGCATTCTTAATATTCGGGATCGAAGTTTGAGAGTGGGGACGAATATGCCTTTCTTCCTGATCGATGAAACCGTTACAGGAAGCGAATAAGGCAGGCCTGGTGATTACGTTCTATGCCTTTGCAACCACAGTGGTTATGCTGTCACTCTTTCTTCTTTAGGCGATAAGCACCATCGTGCTGTTTAACAAAGAGATGAGTGCTCTTTTGCACCTATATGACTTGCCGTGATTGTTATTCTGCCAACCCTTGGCCGCAGTCTGAGATGGATGCCGACCATGTCACAGCGTGGTCGAAGGGTGATGCCACCGAAAGCAACTGTGAGCTGTTGTGTAAGTCCCACAACCGCGCGAAGGGTAACGCTTAGGGGCGTGTCGGGCAGCATCACTTCCAAACCGGCTTAAGTGACAAAATGCCATCGCTAAAGTCCCAATTTGAGTCCCAGGGCGTGCGCCTTAAGAGAAATAACTAAAGCCCCTACCAACGTTTCCGCTGGTAGGGGCTTGGAAGTTGGTAGCGGGGGCAGGATTCGAACCTACGACCTCTGGGTTATGAGCCCAGCGAGCTACCGAGCTGCTCCACCCCGCGTCGAGATGACTTCCATCATCTGCGCTTGAACAGTGCGTTAATACTTGATGTATTCGCTCTGTCCCGGCGACTTCTGTAACTATACAGACAGGAAGGCACCTACCCAAATCCCCTGGGTAGGTGCCTTATTTCCTGAGTTTCTACTACGAGAAGTGAGAGGCTTTAGCCCTCGGACTTCTGGTAAGACTCGACTGCCTTGTCCAACTCGTCCAAGGCGCGGCCGTACTCTTCGAAGGAACCGCCGCGGGCATCCTCCAGGCCCTTCAGGGCCTTGTTGATGTCCTCGATAGCGCCTGCCTCATCGGAGGAACGAGGGGCCGAAGCCGGAGCGGATTCCTCAGTAGATTCCTTCTTCTCGTCCTTCTTGTCCGCAGAAGAGCTGTCCTTATCGGCATCGTCGTCGCCGGAGTCGCCCTCAATCTCTTCGATGTCCTGGGCAGACTTGGCGTCGATTCCCACCTGCTCAAGGGCATCACCGATAGTCGGTGCATAGCCCACGCGGCCCTTGTAGGACACGAGCACGCGCAGCAGCTTCGGGAAGGCGGAGGCCTGATCCTTGCGCTGCGAGTAAATCGGCTCGAGGTAGAGGATCTCGCCGCCACCGACCGGCAAGGCCAGCAGGTTACCGTTATGCAGGTCGTTGGTGCCCTCCCACAGAGTGCGGTCGCGGGCTACCTGGTCAGAAGACATCATGGCGTCCTGCGCCTGCTTCGGACCCTGCGTCTGCGTATTGGTTGGCAGCACGCGCACGGTGATATCGCCGTAGGTATCCGGATCGGAAGATACCGCCATGTGTGCGGACAGGAACTCACGGTTCAGACCACGGTACGAGGTAGTCAGCTGGAAGCTCGGCTTACCGGTCTCCGGATCTGCAGCCATCACGTAGTACGGCGGCTGATTCAGGTCGCGTGATTCTTCCGCGGTCGGGTCATTCGGCACAGACCAGAAGGCATCGTTATTAAAGAAGACGTTCGGGTCATCAACGTGGTAGCGGGCCAAGAGGTCACGCTGAACCTTGAACATGTCCTCTGGGTAGCGGAAGTGCTCGCGCAGCTCATCGGAGATCTCCGATTCTGGCTTGACCACATCCGGGAAAACGCCTTCCCATGCCTTGAGCACGGGGTCTTCCTTGTCAAACTCGTAGAGGTCCACGCTGCCGTCATAGGCATCCACGGTCGCCTTCACGGAGTTGCGGATATAGCCCACCTGGTCATTGACCAAGCGCTGGGTGGTGCCATCGGGGTTGAGGGCGTCCTGGGTGGCATCCGAAAGCGAAGCGCGCTGCGAATACGGCAGGGAGTCCAGGGTGGTGTAGCCATCGACGATCCACTTCAGGTGGCCGTCAATAACGGCCGGGTAGGTAGCGGAATCGGTGGTCAACCATGGAGCAACCTTCTCCACACGCTCGCGGGGATCGCGGTCATAAAGCAGCTTGGATTCGCTGCCCACGCGATCCGAAAGCAGGAAGTTCAGCTCGCGGTACTTAGCGGCATACATGGTGCGGTCAAACAGATTGCCAATCTCAACGCCGCCCTCACCGTCATAGGTGTAGTTGGTGCTATCGGTGTCGTACTCCACCGGTTTTTCGCCGGTGGTACCGGTAATGGCGTAGTCCAGGTTATCTGCGGCACTAGCGATGACCGGGCCGTAGTAAATGCGTGGCTGGTCTACCTTGATGCCCAAAGACTTCTCGGCATCTTGGGTCTCGCCCTCGCCCTCGGACTCGCCGGCCTGGGTCTGCAGGTCAGAGACGGTGAAGATGGGGTAACCACCGCGGGCGGAACCGGCATCGCGGGCAACCTCATCGACGGTATTGGCCTGCGCGGCTACGAAGCCATTGCCGTGGGTATATACGGTGTGGCGGTTGATCCAATCGGACTGGTTTTCACGCAGCTCGTTCGGGTCCAGCTCGCGGGCCGCAACGACGAAGTCGCGCATCTTGCCATCGATTTCATAGCGGTCCATGGACAGCGTTTCTGGGAACCCATAGAAGTTCTTCAGCTGCTGCATCTGGGTAAACGTCGGCGACAAAATCTCTGGATCCAGCAGGCGCAGGTTATTGATGGTGGCGTTATCAGAGGCAACCTTGTCATCCGATACGTTATCGCCGCCCCAGTTTTCCTTGTAGGTCACGTGGTCATCGGTAAGCCCATAGGCATACCGCGTGGCCTCAATATTGCGGGCGATGGACTCATTTTCCTTGGCCTGGCGGTTTGGCTGGACCGAGAAGCGCTCCATCAGCAGTGGCCATGCCTGGCCGATGATCAGCGAGGACGCGAGCATCAGCACCACGGCGAGGCCAGGGATGCGCAGGTCCTTGATGACGATGGCCATAAAGAGCGCAATAGCGACGAAGACGCCGATGATCATCAAAATGATCTTGGCCGGCAGGTAGGCGTGGATATCCGTGTAGGAACCACCGGTAAACAGGTCGTGCTCGGAATACAGCAGCCCGTAGCGCTCCAGCCAGTAGCCGGCGACCTGGGCCACCATCCACAGCCCGGCCGTAATGGCAAGCTGCAGGCGCGCCGAGCGGGAGATGGAACCGCGCACGCCCGCGGCCTTATTGCCAATGCGGATTCCGCCCAAGATGTAGTGGCCGAATAGGGCAATGAGGAAGGCGAGCACAAGCAGGATGGACAGGGTGCTGACCACCATCTGCAACACGGGCAGACTAAAGGTATAAAAGCCCAAGTCGTGGTGGAATTGGGGGTCTTGTACGCCGAAGTCCTGGCCGTTGAGGAATAGCATCACATCGCGCCAGTGGGACTGGCCGATGAAACCGGCGATGATGCCCACGATGGCCGGGATGACCTTGAACAGCACGCCCATGGACTTCTCAATGGACTGGCGGTACTGATAGACCGGCGAATTCAAATCCCCCATATCCAGGGAATCGGGGCGGCCGCGCCAAGCAAAGAACCCGGCTGCCCACACTACTGCGGCAGCAACGAGCCCGAAGATGATAAAGAGGACTATGCGCGCAATAATCGCGGTGGTGAAAACACTGCGGTAATCAATGGAGCCAAACCACCTCCAATCCGTGTACATGCCCACGAGCATGGGGCCGAAGAATAAGAGGACGGCAATGATGGCCGCAATAATTGCCGCGACCTTAGGAGGCCGCTTCAATGGGGCGGCTGGTGTGGATGACCCTAGGGACAACGCCAGCTCCAATCAAGTAGTGCGAATATTAAACATGTAGACTTTTTCCAGTTTAAGGAATCAATACCCAGATAACGAATAAGGATGCCTATGAGTTCCCCCGAATTATCACAGCCAGCTTTAAACCGCGCCATGACGGAGGCCGTGGAGTTCGTCCATGCTGAAGGTTGGGACGCCCGCCCCACCATCTTCGCGCTTGTCCCCACCCATCTGGTGGCAGACCAGCTAGCGGCCATGGATGAGGAAACCGCGTCCCCGCTAACCCTTATCGTGCAAGACAATGTCCCGGAAAACATCGAGCCGGGTTCCGAGGAATTGGCTGATTACGTCTCCCGCTTGGCCTGGCCGCGCGAGGTCGCAGGTGCCATCTTGGCCCAGGAGATTAAGTTCCGGGATACCTCTAGCGAGGACCCCTCCCCTCGCCCGGCGCGCCTGTATTCGGGTGCCCTGCGCGAGGAAGGAATTGAGACCACTTTGCTGCAGCTGCGTCCCACAGAGGAAGAGCTTGAGGCCGCAGGCCCCTTTGCTGAGGACGATATTCAGCTCCGCGGCGGCCCGCAGGTAGCCCCCGGCGTGATCGCCGCTTTGCGCTATGGCCTCAACCAGGATCCGGATGAACTAGACTAAGTGGCAATTAAGCCCGCGACCAAGGAGTTCTATACAGTGCGACGCCTTTCCTTCTCCCGCCGTTTTCCTGCCCGTACCGCTACCGCGGCGGCGCTACTGGGGCTCAGCGTGGCTGCGGCAAGTTGTTCCTCCGATGCCGATGCGCCTGACGATGCCCCCGTAGAGACCACTCCTGCCGCCTCCACCACAACCTCTGAAAACGACGAGGAATCCACGGCATCCAGCACCGAATCCTCCGCCGCGTCCTCCTCGGAGTCAGAAACGGCGGACAAGGATGAAGACGAGGCTTCCGAGGAAAGCACCACCAGCGAGCCGAGTGCTGGCGGCGAGTTGGATAAGTCAGTCGCCAAAGTCTACGACGTATATAAGTCGCTGGCACCCAAGGACCTATTCGCCCAGTTTGAGCGCTGCGATTCCACCGGCGGGGACTCTTCGTACAATTGCTCCGGCCCTAAGGTGGGGCAATTCCAGTTCTTTAAGTCCCACTCCAAGGCCTCCCAAACCACCCAGGTACTTACGGAGCTGCGCAGCTCCCATGCCATCGAGGACGATGGCGATCGCGTCGTCGGCTGGTCCACGTTGGGCACCACCGCGGTTATCACCGTGGTGGATAATAAGGAAGGCCTGGTCATGCAGCAGATGATCTCTTCTGACCAGGTGGACCCGGAAGAAAAGATTAAGGAATTGGGCCTAGTAAAGGACTAGGCCTCGGCCGCACAAGCTCTTTTTAGCTGCATTCCTTGACGTCTTTGCCCGCCGCAAAGTCCTTCATGGCCGCCACGGCATCGTCCAGGTTTTCTACCTGTGCAATGGTCATATCGCCGTGGTCGCTGCCGGCCGCCGCTGAGCAGTTGTCCTTGGGCGCCAAGAAAAGCTCGGCGCCTGCCTCGTGCGCGGCGGCGATTTTATGCTCAATGCCACCAATCGGCCCGACCTTGCTATCGGCCTGAATGGTGCCGGTGCCGGCCACGAAGGTGCCGCCGGTTAGGTCTTCATCGCTGAGCTTGTCGATAACCGCCAGGGTAAACATCATTCCCGCTGATGGCCCGCCGATATCCTGTAGGTTGTAGTTCACCGAGATATCGTCCTTGGGCTGGGATAGCATGGCGATTCCCAGCAGTGCCTTGCCCTTATCGTGCGGGTTTTCGCCCAATTCGATTTCTTCGCTGAGCTCTTTATCCCCGCGCGTGACGCTGACTTTCACCTTATCGCCAGGGCTTTTGTCCTTGATGATGTCTTGGACCTCGCTCGGCTCGGTAACCTCGGTGCCATCGACGGCGGTGATGACATCGTCTTTTTTAAGGTGCTCCGAAGCGGCGCCATCCTCAATGACCTCCGCCACCGTGATTTTGACCGGCAGGTGCAAATAGTCCATCGCCGCGATGGTGGCAGCGGACTCCGATTGGGTAAAGGCCTGCTTATTGGATTCTTGGACCTCTTCATCGGTCATGTTTTGCGGAATGACGGTATCGATGGGCACCAGGGTGTCATCGGTAAGCGCCCAGCGCCCCAACGCCTGCGCCAAGGTCATATTGGTGCGCACGGATACGGTGGTCATATTGAGGTGCCCACTGGGCTCATAGGTCTTTGGCGCCTGCACATCAACGACTTGGGTGCCATCGACCTCGCCCAGCGTATCCACCGTAGGACCGGGGCCTTCGGCGGCATAGGGAACGGTCAGCGAGACATCGGTGCCCGGGATATGGTCAAGCGATACCAACGCACCGGTAAGCACAACGGGGATAGCACCCCAGGCGATGGTGCGGACGCGACGGCTAGCAGGAGAATTCACGAAGCAATAGCCTACAACCTTTGGCGTACTGTTCGCTGTCAGCGTTGCTGTGATCATGGAAACTTTCCGCACGGTGCCGGTAGATTGGAGCGCATGAGCAACGGATTCGGTTTTTCTTTCCCAAATAACGATGACGACGATAATGACGGCCGTCGTGACCAGAACCCGTTCGGCGCATTCGGCGGCGGTAATGGTGGCGGCCTCGGAGACATGCTGAACCAGTTCGGTCAGATGCTATCCGGAATGGGCTCGTCCATGAACTCGCCCCAGAACTCCGGGCCGGTCAATTACGACATGGCCAAGCGCATCGCCCTGCAGCAGATCCCCAAGTCAAAAGACATCAGCGCGGAAGATTCCAAGGCAGTAGAAGAATCGGTGCGCCTGGCGGAGCTCTGGCTTGACGATGCCTCCATTCTCCCCACCGCTTCCGGAACCACGCAGGCATGGGATTCCAAGCAGTGGCTGGAAGAAACCATGCCCGCCTGGGAGCGCATGGTCACTCCCGTGGCCCAGCACATGAACGATGCCCAGCTGGAATCCATGCCGGAAGAGGCCCGCCAAATGATGGGCCCGATGACCAAGATGATGGGCCAAATGTCCAGCATGAATTTCGGCATGCAGCTAGGCCATGCCCTGGGCGATCTGGCCAGCCAAGCGCTGACCGGCTCCGACTTTGGCCTCCCCATCGCCCCGGCCAATACGGTGGCACTTTTGCCGCATACCATTCAGAAGGTCGCGCGCGAGCTCAACGTTCCTGGCCAGGAGGTATTGGTCTACATCGCCGCGCGCGAGGCCGCCCGCCAGCGCCTGTTCAAGCACGTGCCGTGGCTGGTAGAGCGCATCGTCTCCTCCGTGGAGGAATACGCCATCGGCTTGGTCATTGATACCTCCCACATTGAAGAGCTCGCCCGCGAGCTGAACCTGGAATCCGGCGATCCGCAGGCCATCCAGGAAGCCATGAGCAAGCTGCAGGGAATGGATCTCTCCCCGCGGATTACCTCCAAGAACACCGCTGCCGCCTCCAGGCTGGAAACCCTGTTGGCCTTGGTCGAGGGCTGGGCCGAGCACGTCGTGAGCGAGGCCTTGGGCGAGCGCATCCCCTCCACCTCCAAGCTCACTGAGGCATGGGCGCACCGCCGCAGCACCGGCGGGTCTGCTGAGCAGGCCTTTAGCAAGGTTGTGGGCATCGAGCTCAACGCCCCCAAGGTCACCGAGGCCGCCGAGCTGTGGCGCCGCGCCACCGTGGCCGTGGGTGCCGAAAAGCGCGATAAGGCCTGGGACCACCCAGACTTCCTGCCCACCGCAGAGCACCTCGATAACCCGGCTGCCTTCATCGATTCCCTCTTGGATGATGAGCCTGATGAGGGCTTCGAGGAAGAATTTGCCAAGCTCGAAGAGATGCTCAAAAACGGCGAGGGTTCCGGCGAGGACTCCGAAAGCAAGTCCGAAGAGGACAAGGATTCTGCACAAGACAAGGACTCGCAAAGCAGCGACGACGGGGACGACGTGGACGACGGCGACGACAACTCCGAAAAGGACAACGGCGGCGAGGATAAATAGCTCGCGCTAACCGCCCCAGCGCTGGTAGGCCTCAAGGTAGCCCTTGGCCCGCTCGGCGTGGGGCGCCCTATCGGCCCACCGCCAGAATTCGCGCCCATGGCGCGGGATGAAGGTATGGGTCAGCTCATGGATGATGACCGAATCCAATACATAATCCGGCACCTGCTGTAGGCGGTTGCTCAGCCGGATATCCGCGGTGGAGGTAGTACAACTACCCCACCGCGTATTTTGATTGCTCACCCACCGGATGGACCCAATCCACGCGCGGCCTTCCAGGTACTGCGCGTTGAGCTGTTCTGCGCGCTGGAGAAGCGCCGCATCGGTCTTCGTACCACCACCGGTTTTCTTCTCTAAGCGCGCGAGCATGTCCTGTACCGCCTCGTTTTCCTCCCGGGCGGACATCCAAGCCGGAATGCGCACTTCCAATACCCCGGCCACCATGCGCGCCTGCACCGACTTCCGCCGCCGCGCAGAGCGGATAACCTTGACCTCAGGGTGGGTACGTCCTGGTGGTTGCGTGCTCGACATGACAGGCCATTGTACCTGTGGTGCAATGGACGCACATGCGGCACATATGCCGTATTCGGGGCGATAGAGGGGATTTGAGGGGGAGAACCAGTGACTGGCTCACACGGCACGGCTCAACGTGTGACATTGGCGCCAGGGTGCGGCGTATTTTGCCGCGAGAATTCCGTGGTGCAATTCGGAATGGACGCCACCCGGGTGGCGGTGGCGGATACGGGCAATGCACAGGGCGTGGCCCGTGCCTTTGCCACGGCCCATCAGCCGGTCGATTCCGGGGAATTGGCGGCGCGGTTGGAAGCGGCCGGCTTGGATAGCGCCGCCGCCAGCAGCCTCATCGATGATGCCTTGGACTATGGCATTCTCTGGTCCCAGCCACCACATCCAGAGCAGCCTGAAACCATCATCATGCTGGGCGAATCCCCGCTTGCTCTGGAGTTGCGCGCCCGCTTGGCAGCAGATGGATATACGGTGCGCATCCCCCTTGATGAGGACAATATCTTTTCCTATATCCACGACCTCGATGGGCTTTTTACGGTGCTTGCCATCGACCAGCTCCATTGCCCCATCGATTGCGCCAATGCGCTTGCCGGAACCCCAACGACGTGGCTACCCATCTCCCTCCTAGATAACCGCGGCATCATCGGGCCCCTGCGCGTGGAGGGGCAAGGCCCCTGCCCACTGTGCATTCACTTATACCGCGTGGATGCGGATCCGCAGTGGACCACCATCGCCTCCCAGCTCACTAGCGTGCGCAGGCAGCCAGAAAAACTAGTCATCGATGCTGTAGCGGCCCAAGCACAGGTGGTGGTCCGCCGCTTAAGCAAGCGCCCCTTACCGCCAGGCGCGCCAACCTCATTTCCGCGCCCAGGCCAACAATGGGAGGTAGACGTCTACGGCCGCCACCAGCAGCGCACGGCCATCGCCCATCCGCGCTGCCCGGTGTGTTACGGCGGCAAGGTTAACCTGGCTACATCCGCACCGAGCGAATGACCTCTAGGATTTGCTCGCCGTAGCGCTCCAACTTATTGGGCCCAATTCCAGATATAGACAGCAGCTCCGCTTCATCTACCGGCAGCTCTTCCGAGATGGCCTGCAGCGTGGCATCGGTAAAGATAACGTATGCCGGAACCTTTTCTTCCCGAGCGACCTGCGCGCGCCACGAGCGCAGGGCGGAAAAGACCTCATCATCGCCATTGCCCTCGCAGTCTTCATGCCGGCCAATGACCTTTTCCGCCGGTGTCTCTAGTACCCCACTGCACACGCGGCAGCGTTTCGGGCGACGGGAGCGGCCACTTCCCGCAGCCGATTCCACGCCTGGCGCGATGCCATCGAGAAACCGGGTGCGCTCCCGGGAGGCCCTGGAACCGGCGGTCTTCGCCAATGCCCACGACAGGGCTAGATGCTCGCGGGCGCGGGTAATGCCTACATAAAACAGGCGGCGCTCTTCCTCGATCTGCTCGTTGCCCGCTTTGATGGCGTGGTTGATGGGCATGAGCTTTTCGCTCAGCCCGACGAGGAAGACGGCGTCCCACTCCAAGCCCTTCGCCGCGTGCACCGTAGCGAGGGTAACGCCCTCCATAGCGGGGGCTTGCTTATCAGTGGAGCGGCGGCGCAGCTCGCCCAGCACGCCATTGAGATCGATGCCCGGGGTGGATTCCACGATCTTTTCGATCAACCCCACCAGCGCGTTCAGTGATTGCCAGCGCTCGCGGGCCTGCGCGCCCTGCGGTTCGGTCGCGCTGAGCCCAAGCTCGACAAAGGCGGCACGCGCAATCGCCACGGGGTCCTCCGGTAAATCATCGCGGCGCGTGGCGGCAATGAGCACGCGAATGGCCTCCAGAATCTCCGGGCGGCGGAAGAAACCTTCACCGCCGCGGACTTGGTAGACCACTCCGGCATCGGCAAGCGCCTGCTCAAATTGCTCCGACTGGGCGTTGATGCGGTACAAGATGGCAATTTCTGAGGCCGGCACGCCCTGGTTGAGCAGGGTCAGCACCTGCCCGGCCACCTCCTGCGCCTCATTTTCCTCGGACTCGTAGGCCTTAAACGTCGGCTCCGGCCCAGGCTCGCGCATGCCCTGCAGCTCTAGGCGGGTGCCCGCCGCGCGCCCCGTAGCCTTGCCGATGACCCGATTAGCCAGGTCCGTGACCTGCGGCGTAGAGCGATAGTCGCGCTGCAGCTTGACGATGGTCCCGTCCGGATAGCTGCGCGAAAAATTCAACAGGTACTCCGGCGAGGCGCCGTTGAAGGAATAGATGGTCTGGTTGGCATCGCCCACCACGGTGAGATCATCGCGATCACCCAGCCAGGCGTTCAGCACGCGCTGCTGCAGGGGCGTGACGTCCTGGTACTCGTCAACGACGAAGGTGCGGTACTGCTCGCGAAAGGTCTCTGCAATGGCCGGGACATTTTCGATGGCTCCAGCGATGTGCATGAGCAGATCATCGAAGTCCAAATGCATCATATCCGGCGTAGCCTTGGCCTTCTCGTAGCGCCGGAAGGCCTCGGCTACCTTAGCGGCATCGGCTGGAGCGGTGCGATCCGTTTCCGCGATGACGCTCTCATAATCCTCCGCGCTGACCAGCGCGGATTTTGCCCATTCGATTTCTGCCAGCACGTCGCGGATCATGTCTTTGGAATTATCCAGCCCCACCGAGCGCACCGCGCGGGCTACGAGCGGGAATTTATTATCCAATAGAGTCCACGGCAGATCGCCTGCGACCTGCGGCCAGAAATACTTCAGCTGGCGCCGCGCGGCCGCGTGAAAGGTCTGGGCCTGCACGCCAGCCACGCCCATCATGCGCAGGCGATCCCGCATTTCTCCTGCCGCACGCGCGGTAAAGGTCACGGCCAAAACGCGCTGGGGGTTTACGAACCCTTGATCCACCATGTTGGCGATGCGATAGGTAATGGTGCGCGTCTTACCGGTGCCCGCGCCCGCCAAAATGCACACCGGCCCGCGTGGGGCGGTGGCCGCGCGGCGTTGATCCTCATCCAGCAGGGATAAATCCGGCTTATTCACCGTGATACCACTCCATAATCATCGTGTGTGCGATAGAACCCGCGGTGGCCAACGGGAGCTCAGGCAGCTCGGCGCGGGTCACCCAACGAATTTCTTCCAGTTCCCCATCAGTATGGCAGGTGGCCTGGACATCCGATGTCTCTGCGTGAAAGCCCAGCATAAGCGAGCCACTCGGCGGCCACGGCTGGGAGCCCCAGTAGCGAAGATTGTCAATGCGGCGCCCGGTTTCCTCCATGGTTTCGCGGGCAAAGGCGGCCTCAATGGTCTCGCCCGGTTCCACGTATCCGGCGATAAAGGAAAAGAAGCCATTGCGCCCGCGATTGCGCGCCAGCAAAATCTTCTCCTCGCCCTTGAGCTCAATGAGCCCGATAACCGCCGGGTCTAGGCGCGGAAATACCATGCGGCGCGAATCCTGCGGATCGCGGCCAATAATACCCGGCGTGGGATAATCCAACGGGTGGCCCGTGCGCGGATCGAAGCGCTGCTCCAGCCGGTTGCGAATCAAGGCAATGGCCTGCATGACGAGGGAATCATCGGCGAAAAAGGTCGCAGGTTGTAGCTGCCCCATGCCCCGCGCAATTGCTTCCGGGCAGGCAAAAACGTGCAGCGTGCCGATGTCCACCATCTCCGGTGTCCCCACGCCCTCCGGCAATTGCTCCACCAACGCGGCGTCCCCGCTCGCGGTGGCAGGCACTAGACCCGTGTGCGTTACGGGCAAATACAATTAATCCTCCTCGTCCTCATCTTGCACTTCCACGGGTTGTTCCAAGTCATGCTTGATATACAACAGGCGGTCGCCCGGTTTCAGTGCGGAGGCATCAGCAGTATCGACGCGGTGGAGCTCGTTATTGCGCAACACCGCGAGCACGATATCCGCCAGGTGGCGTGGGTTGGACCCGACCTCGAATTCGCGCACGGCGCGCTCTGATACCGAAAAGCCCTCGTTGGGAGAAAGCAGGTCTTCCATCATTTCCACCACGGTGGGGGTCACGGTGGCAAGCCCCAGCAGGCGGCCGGCGGTCTCTGCAGAGGTAACCACGGAATCGGCACCGGATTGGCGCAGCAGGTGGCGGTTTTCGGACTCGCGCACCGAGGCCACGATCTTGGCCTTAGGGGCGAGCTCGCGCACGGACAGGCAGCACAGCACCGCGGTATCGTCCGAGGATGGGGTGACCACCACGGAGGTTGCGTGCTCCACCCCGGCGATCTTGAGCACGTCCTGTTTGGTGCCCGAGCCAAAGATGGTGACCAGCCCGTGGTGTTCCGCATGCGCCAGCGAGGCGCGGTTATTATCGATGACCACGATTTGGGAGGTGGGCACGTCGTCTGCCAAGAGCGCGGCGACCGCCCCGGCACCCTTCGTTCCATAGCCGATAACGACGGTGTGGTTACGCAATTGCTTTCTCCAGTTCTGGATTTCAAAGGTGCGGCGGGCCTTGTCCGTGAGCACGGAGAGCGTCGCACCAACCAACAGCACAAGGAAGATGAGGCGGGCTGGGGTAATAAGTACGAGGTTGATAAACCGCGATTGCTCCGTGACCGGAACGATATCGCCATACCCCACGGTGGTCAGCGTGACGGCGGCATAGTAGGAGGAATCCAAAAGCGACATGTCCTCGCTATAGCCCCCGCCGTCTAAGTACACCACGACGGTGACAAAGATGAGGATGCCGAATGCCCACAGCGCGCGTTTAGCCAACTGGCGCCACGGGCTGGCATTTTGATCCTTGGGCACAGTGATGACATCAAGGAGCGCGTGATCAGGTTGCGAGGACAACTCGACCTGCGGCAAAAAGCGCTGTTTAATACGCCCTTTGAACACCTTCGCATGTTTTTTGGCCACTGGCCCAGCCTTCTTTTCTGGATCGATTTTTGATTCCGCCGGTTATACGGGGACGCAATTATCCATTCATCGTCCGCATTCCGTCCCCATACCTTAGCCCTAGTGGCCTGCTACTGACGATTCAAGCAGGCTACGCAGCTCCTCACCTTGGGCTAAAGTATCTGGCTCAAAAGTATAACCATCGTGAACGTAATGGAAAGCGGCGCGGATTTTATCGCCGCCGTGGATGCGCCGCCAGGCTTCGGCATAAACCGCCAACTGAATCTTCGCCGCGTCCATGGCCGCGCCCTTCGGCGGCCGCCCGGTCTTCCAATCCACCACCATCCAGGTGCCATCTGCCAAGCGGAAGACGGCATCCATTCGCCCGCGCACCACCGCACTGCCGATGGTGATTTCAAACGGCGCCTCCACAAAGTCCGGCTGGCGCTGCGCCCATTCGGAATTCAGGAAGGATTCCTTGAGCTCTTCCAGATCGAAATCCTCTGGCTCATCGATGCCCGGCAATTCCTCTTCCCCTAGCAGCGCGGGGCTGCCAAAGCGCTCTTCCAACCACGCGTGGAAGGCGGTGCCTCGCTTGGCATAGGAATTGGGCTTAAACGGCACCGGGCGGCGTTGCCGGCGCGCAAACTGTAGCGGATCGCTGCCCAAGGCCACCATGTCAGAAGCGGTAAGTTCACTGGGAAGTTCCACATCCACAACCGGTTGTTGCAGGGACTTGTATTCCTCAATGAGCGCGCCCGCATCCTGTTCCCACAACTCGAAGGTCTCGCCGTGGCTCAGCTCAGGAAGGTCCTCCATGGCGGCCAGGACCGCATCCGCGCCGGCCAGGGAATCCGGATCCGCTTCGAGGGCTGGGAAGAGCCCGCTTTCTGCCCCATGAGCCGCGGTATCCACCGGCTCTTCGGGCACCGTCCACTCCCCCACGTACTGGGGGAAGGATTCTTTTAGCCTTTCGAGGTACTCATACGGGCCCTTCTTGGCCTTGCCCGTCCGGTTATTCGTGCCGGAGCCGGTAACGGTCAACGTGGACTCGGTTCTGGTCAAGGCCACATAAAACAGGCGTGCTGCTTCCTCCGCATTATGCGCGCGGTCATCATCCAAGAATGCCTTGCAGGCCTTTTCAAATTCGGAACGGGTGACCGCATCGGGTGAGACCTCGATGTAGTCATTGTCACCGGGTACCTTCTCGATCTTGGACAAAAAGGTCTCTGCTTGGGCCTTATAGCTTGAAGAGTCAGCGTGCACGACATAGACGTGCTCCCACTCCAAGCCCTTGGCCTTATGCACGGTCATAATCTGTACGCGATCCGTGGAGGCGGGCACCTCCCCAAGCCCGAGGCCATCTTCATGCTCGCGAGCGAGCTCCAAATAATCTAAGAGCGCATACAAGGAGTCTCCGTGGAATCCCGCGACGATATCGGCGAATTTATCCAGGTGGGTGGCTCCCCCGGCGCTGCCGCGGGCAAGGACCTCGGTGCGGATATTGAAGATGGCCTCAATATCCGCAAAGAGATCGCTTAAAGGCTTAGACAGCGAATAAGTGCGCAGGTAGCGCAGCTTGGCAGATACCTCTTCCATGCGCGCCAAGCCCTGCGGGGTATAGCGATCGCGCTCGCCGAGGTCCGCCAGGGCATCGGCAAGCCCCACCGTCTGATCAGGGCCCTCAGCCGTAAGCTGCGCTAATTGGGCGCGCAGATACTCCTCAGGATCCATGCCCTCTTCCCACTGCAGGCGCTCTTGTTTTGCTCCCGCCAAGTTCTTTTGCCGCGCGGCAAGGGCTTGGATATCGCCCATGCCCAGCCCGCAAATGGGCCCGGCGAAAATGCGGAGGGCGGCTTGCGCGTCTTCCGGCCGCACCAGCATGGTCGCCAGCGCTACAAGGTCCTGGATTTCCGGTTGCCATAGCAGTCCACCCAGACCATTGATTTCATTGGGGACATCGACGGCGTCCAAGGCTGCTGCAATGGCCGCGGTTTGCCGGTTGGTACGCACCAGCACCGCTGCGCGAAAGCCATCGCCCTCGCGCGCATCCCACTGCTGCCTTAATTTCTGCGCAATATAATCATGTTCCTCATCTTCGCTGGCGAAATAGCCGAGCTCAATCTCGCCCTCGCCCTTGTGCGGGGCCGCATGCAGCTCATCGACGGGCCGCGGGCCGCCCCCAAAGACCCCGGCTGCTACCGAGTTGGCCAGCTCTAAGGCACCCGACGGGTTGCGCCACGAGGTAGTCAGCTGATCCTTGGGAGCAGGGGTGCCATCTGCCTGCGGGAAATCCTCCACGAATGCGGTGAGGTTTTCTGAGGTAGCCCCGCGCCAGCCATAGATAGCCTGCATGGGATCGCCGACCGCGGTCACGGAAATGTCCTTGTGCTCCCCACCAAAGAGGCTGCGCAGGAGTACACGCTGAGCATAAGACGTATCTTGATATTCATCCAGCATGATCACGCGGTAACGCTGCGCCTGTTGCTTGCCCACCGCCGGGTGCTCTTGCGCGAGGCGCGCTGCCACAGACATCTGCTCACCAAAGGTGATGACCTGCTGCTCTGCCTGGGCGCGCTTGAGTTCCTCGATCAATGGCACGTACTGCACGCGCAGATCCTGGACATTGATGTACTTCTGCAGGTCCTTGGAATACTCGCCCTTCGTCCTCGGCGCCTTTTCCAGGTTGTCAATATCAGCGCGGAAATCCCGTGCGAACTCGGCGATATCATCCGGATCTTTCAAGGAATTGTCCATATCGGAAGTGATCTTGAGCAGGGTTTCCGTAATGGAGCCCAAGGTCTTTTCATCCGATAATTTGCCACCGTAGTTTTTCACCACGTCATAGGCAATGGCGAAGCGCTCTGCCTCCGTGATGATGCGCGCCGAGGGCTCTACTGGGACCAGGAGGCCGTATTCGCGCACGAGCTCGCCGGCATAAGAGTCATAGGTGGCCACGGTGGGCGCGATATTGTTAAGCGCCTCGGCGGCGGGGCTACCGGGGACGATGAGGCCGGAATCGCGCAGCTGAATGAGCTGGCGGCGAATGCGCTGTTCTAGTTGCTGGGCCGCCTTGCGCGTAAAGGTTAGCCCCAATACCTCTTCAGGGCGCACGTAGCCATTGGCCACCAAATAGACCACGCGGGAGGCCATGGTTTCCGTCTTACCGGCACCCGCGCCGGCCACCACGAGCTTGGGGCCAAAAGGACTCTCGATGACGTGGGCTTGTTCCTCGGTGGGTGGGTAGTCCTTGCCCAGTGCTTTCGCTATTTGTTCCGGGGAAAAATTCTGCTTAGGCATGGATGGTCATCTTTCCTTCCTCCTGCACTGGGCAGATGATACGAATGGGGCACTTATCGCAATCTTTATTGGTGCGCGCGGTAAGTTGCGGACCACGCAGTTCCGCTGCCAGTGGTGGCAAAAGTGCGGAAAATTCTTCCAGCGCCTCCGCGGTGAGCTGGCTTTGTGTGCGCGTGGTGATTTTGCTGGAATCTTTTCCGGGATAGACAAGCACCCCGCCTGCGCGCGGCATCCCTTCGCCATCGCGCACGCGCTGCCCGTCAAAGCTTCCCCGGGACAAGGCCAATTGGTAGGTCATTAGCTGGCGGTTTTCTTCCGCCTCTGCCTGCGTCGCTGCAGATTTACCGGTCTTGAGATCCACGACCAAGTAGTTTCCGTCTCCATCCTGCATCAAGCGGTCCATGAAGCCGCCCACCCGGATATCCGGGGTGACCTCGACGTAGACGGGTACTTCTACCCCGGCGAGCTCGTTTTTCACCTCGGATTGCTGTGCCCATTGCTGCGTGCGTTCCAGCAGGCGAGAAAACTCTTCCAGCTTGCTCTGTAGCTGCCACTGTGGAACGTCCAGGATGAGCTCATAGGCCTCCATGACGAGCAGGCGCGCCTTTTCTGCATCCATGCCGCGGCCGATGGCCTCCAAGAAGGCGTGTGCCATGGTGCCGCGCAAAAGGTGCTCGGCGCCGCTGGGATCTTCGGCCAAGTTTCCCACGATCGCCTTGAGCGGGCAGTTAAGCAGGGCTTCGACCCGGGATGGCGATAGGCTCTTGCTACCGCGCAGCTGCGTATGCGAGGCCACAGAGCGCGCGGAGAACCACTGGTCTGGATGGGCGCCTGGGATTCCCGCCTGCGCTAAGCGCGCCAGCTGCCGGGCCGCCTGACGTCGATCCGCCTCGCCGGAATCTGGGTTCGTGACCACGCGGCGCAATTGCGCCACAAAGGAAGGGACGGAAAGCACCGATATATCGAGGGGATCGACCTCGAGCCCATCGCGCAGGGACACCGGTGCCGGCTCAGGAACATCTAAGCCCAGCTCGCGGGGAAATTGGGTGGCGCGCAAGGCGCGGCTGGCCTCCCGGCGCGCCATTGTGCCGGGCACATCGACCCCGCGCCCGGTAAATTCCGCGATGAAACGGGAGGGCTCTGCAAAGGCATCCTCGTTGGGGTTTTCCACCGCGGCGATGAGCAACCGGTTCCGGTGGCGCGTGGTGGCGACGTGGAAGAGCCGACGCTCCTCGGCCAGACGGGAGGCAATGTGGCTAACAGGGGTATCAGGCTCAATATCGCGGTCCAGGAGATCGATGAGATCTTCTTGGCCAAAAATGGAACCGGTCTCCCCCAGCGAGGGCCACGCGCCTTCTTGGGCTCCGGCGACGATGACGGTATCCCATTCGCGGCCGACGGCGCCGTGGGCGGTGATGATCTCCACGGCCTGTGGGATGGCGGTGCGGCGGTCGCGCACGCCGGTGGGCAGTTCTTGTTCGGTGATATGGGTTAAAAAGGACTGCAGTGAGGATCCAGGGCGGCGCTCGGAGTAATCACCGGCGGCGTCAAAGAGCGCCATCATGGCATCAAGATCGCGGTCCGCCTGCGAGCCGGTGGCGCCGCCGCGCAAGGCGGATGCCTGCAGGCGCATATCCAGCTCGGTAGCACTCCATACCTCCCACAGAATCTCTTCCACAGAGGCTTGGGCTTGTATGGCCTGCCGGCCCGCGGCGAGTACCGCGCGCACGCGCTCCAGGATGGAAAACTCGCGCTCTGTGAGCTGGCCATTGAAGTCCGGCAGCTCGCCCTGCAAGAGCTCGCGCAGGCTATCCATGCCGCGCGTATCGGGCGCCCACCGGCGCAGACCGCGAATCAGGCGGCGCAGGGTGACGGGATCCGCCCCGCCCACAGGCCCGGTCAGCAATTCCTCAAGCTCCGCATTGCTGAGGTCTTCTTCCAAGGCGCGCAAGGCAAGGAGCATGGCAGATACTAGGCGCTGCTCAGCCAAAATGACGTCGGTTGGGCTGATATGCACCGGCACCCCGGCCGCCAGCAAGGTGCGGCGCATCTGGCCAATATCCGCCGTTGAGCGCACGATGACGGCGATATCGCGCCACTGCACGCCATCGTCCAAATGGCGGCGGCGCACGGTATCGGCCACCACATCGCGCAGGCGGCCCTCAGAATCCACGATGGAAACGCAGGCTGGGGATCCGCTGCGATGCGGCTGCGAAAGCTCCACGGAGTGTTCCGCGGGAAATTCCTCAAGGAACTGCGAATTCGCACCGCGGAAGGCAAAGACGGATTGGTCCGCATCGCCGCCGATGACCAGCAATTGTGCATCGGGGGCCAAGCGAGAAATGAGCTCGCCCGCAGTGGGATCCAATAGCTGGGCATCATCGACCACGATGGTGTGCCACGGGTGCGAACTCGTAAGTTCTGGGCGCAGCAGGACCTGGTTGACTAGCTCGGCCGCGGAATAGGAGTGCGCCCCGGATAGGGCTTGGACGCGTTCGTATTCGCGCAGGAACGTACCGGCGGCAACCCACATACTGCGGCCGTACTTGGCTCCGAGGTTCTCCAAATCCGCGGGGCTTAGTCCTCGTTCGATGGAGCGCAAAAGAAAATCGCGCAATTGGCGGGCAAAGCCTACGTACTCTAGGGCGGGTCGGACTTCCTCCGGCCAGTCGCCGTGGCCGGACTCCGCGTGGCCTTCGAGCAATTCACGGATAACGGCGTCCTGTTCCGCGCCGGTGATAAGGCGCAATTCCTCATCGCTAGCGCTGCGCAGGAGGGCAAAAGCCAGGGAGTGGATGGAGCGAACCATGGAGGACTGCGCCGCATAATCTTCGAGGCGCTCAGAAAGCTCGCGGCGCAATCGAGCACCGGACTCCTTAGAGGCGGCAACCACGAGGATGCCGGAAGGGTCTGCCCCCGTCTCCTGGGCGCGGTCGAGAGCATGAATGACGGTATCGATAAGAAAACTGGATACGCCGGTTCCGGCGGTGCCGGTTACCTTCCAGGTACCGGTTTCCGGCAGCTCAACGGGCCAGGATCGGGCGTGTGCGGACGTGGTGCGGGCGATGAGTCGTACCTCGGGCGACGGCGGTAGGACCACTCCCGCGCGGGCGGTGGAATGGGGATCGTAAGTCACCGCCCCAGTATTGCAGATGCCCTAGACACGAGAAACTGTTCCACCCGCTCAATATTGGAACGCACATTCGAGCGCGAGCGCGGGTTAAGATCATTAATGTGCCGACGATAGGACACCGCTCGCAGCAAAAGCTCCTGCATGCCTGGCACATGGCCAAACCGCTGGCAGATATCATCATCTACCACTTGTGCGATCAGACCATCCACGATCACAAGCGCTGCGCTCCACCCGGCTGGGCGCGCGGATTGGCTCGGCACGAGATCCACGATTCCTGGTGGGTGCGCGCCATAAAAGACCGTGGTGGTCAGCAGGGCGGTATGGGCGGTGATCAAGGGGACATCGGCAAGCGCGGCCTTATCGTAGGCCTCCCCCGTCTCCGCCCAGGCGGTGCGCTCCGCGCGGGCAAAGGCATCATCGCGGTGCGCACCCGGCGGCGCAGGTGCATTGGCCATGGCATCGTCCAAGCGCAAAGCCGTCTGCGCTGCTTCATCGATGCGCCCGGTGACCTCGCCGGGAAGGAACTGCGTCGCCTTCCACCCGGCGGCGGTGTGGCGGCCGTCGCTCGCTAGTACCGGCCGCGATACCCGCGCGCCCGGCACGCTGAGTTTTTCGCGCACCTTGGCAGACCACGCAGCGAAGGGGCCGGCCTGGGAGTAGACCACGTCGCCCACCTTGATGCCGTTATCCCATACTGGGCCCAGCTGATCGCCTTGGGCCCGGCGCGAGCCTGTCGCTCCGGTTTCTGCGTGGAAGGCGCTTAAAACATGCTCTGGGGGAAGCGGCATCCAGTACTCCTTATTGGGGTTGGTGGGGATCCTTTTGCTCCGGATTAGGATATGGCCACGGATTGGGCTCGCAGGTCACATCCTCATCAGGATAGACCTCCTTGGGATTGCGGTCATGCAATTCCTTGTTGTTCAAACTCAGCGTCTGCTGCATCATTACCGGGGCCAATTTGCCCTCGCCGCCGCATTGTTGGTGGGAGGCATATCCGATGGCGTGGCCCAATTCATGATTGATGACGTACTGGCGGTAATTGCCCAAATCGCCCTCAAAGGGCGTGGCCCCGCGCACCCACCGCGCCTCATTAATGATGGTGGTGGATTCGCCGGTAAACATGGTGTGACAGGAGGTTTCCGTCTCAATCTTCTCGCCACACCGCTCCGCGGCCGTGGTCAGAGAGGTCAGCTGGATGCGGGTATCGGGATCGTCTGCGGAGGCAACGTGCTCGAATTCGAAGTCACCTCGAGCGGTCCACCCGCGTGGATCCGCAAGGGTTGCCTCCACCATTGCGGCAAAGGCATCATCTCCGCCGTAGGGAGCGGTATTGAGCCCATCTTCTACCTCGATGGAATAGCGCACCTTCTTCTCGCCGCCCTCGCCCGCTACAGCGCCGGGGCGGCCGATTCCGTGGAACGTGCCCTTGCCCTTTTTGGTGAAGTCACTTCCAGGGGGCATCTCACTAATCTCGCGCTCTACCGCCTCCGCGTTTGCGGGGTCAGGCCCCGTGAGATCCTCGTGGGTAGGGGTGGCGGCTGCGGTGGTCTCGGCGCTGGATGCATCGCCATTGTCATCGGCCGAAGAGCCGGACGCGATATCCACAATCACCCAGATGGTAAGCAGCACCATCACGGGGATAGCCACCACACGCCACCAGCCGTAGCGGCGGGCGAACCGGACCACCGGGTTCGGATGATCCGGGATTCGCCCATGGCTATGGTGAGCCTTGCGATTCTGCCTACTTTCCATAGGCATTGAGCGTACCCGGTTGCCTATTCAAAAACTGAATTAGCAAACCTTTAAAAAGCCCCAAGCTTAGGCGCCGGCGAAACCGACGGACTGCTTCTTCGCGGCACCAACTTCGACGTACACCACGCGGTCAGTGCGCACGAGGTACTTGCGGCCCTTGTCATCTTCTAGCTCCAACGTGGAGTTTTCCGCCAGGGCGCTATTAATCTTTTGCGTCAGCTCCGCCTGCTCGCCACTGGTGCTAATGATCAGCTCGCGCGGGGTATCTGCAAAACCAAACTTGATATCCATAAAATTATCCTCCTTTAACGAGAGTTTTACATGCCAATGGCCCCACTATAACCATCCCGGCTACTATCAAGGTGTGTCTGTCATAAAAACCCAGCCACCGACCTTCGCGGAACTCGGCGTCGCCGCCGAAATCTGCGATGGGCTCGCTGACCGTGGCATCGCGCGAACCTTTGCAATCCAGGAATTAACCCTGCCCATTGCGCTTAAAGGCCAAGACCTTATTGGCCAGGCGCGCACCGGCATGGGCAAGACCTTTGGCTTTGGCGTGCCGCTGCTCGATCGCGTTTTTGATGACGCGGATATTGCCCCGCTGGATGGGACACCTCGGGCGCTCATCGTCGTTCCCACCCGCGAGCTAGCGCAGCAGGTCACCGCGGATTTGCAGGACGCGGCTGCGCACCTGCCGGTCCGCCTCGCCTCCATCTACGGCGGGCGCCCCTATGAGGAGCAAATTAAGCTTCTCCAGCGCGGCGTCGATGTGGTCATCGGCACGCCAGGCCGCCTGCTCGATCTGCACGAGCGCGGCGATCTGGTCCTGCGCCACGTCGCCATCGTGGTGCTCGATGAGGCCGATGAGATGCTGGACCTAGGCTTTTTACCCTCCATAGAGGCCATTTTGGAAGCGCTCGATGGCAACGCGCACCAAACAATGCTGTTTTCTGCCACCATGCCCGGCGCCATCTTGAACCTATCGCGCCAGTTCATGAATAAGCCCGTACACATCCGGGCCGAATCGGATGCGGATGAGGTCACGCACGAAACCACCCGCAAGGTCACCTTCCAGGCCCACCGCATGGATAAGGTGCCGGTCATCGCGCATATCCTGCAGGCCCAGGGCCGGGGTCGCACCATCATCTTTACCCGCACCAAACGCTCGGCCGCGCAATTGGCCGATGACCTTGCTGAGCGCGGCTTCCGCGTCGGCGCCGTGCACGGTGACTTGGGCCAAAAGTCCCGGGAGAAGTCCCTGCAGGCCTTCCGCTCGGGCGAGGTGGACATCCTCGTCGCCACCGATATCGCGGCGCGCGGCATCGACGTCGACGATGTCACCCACGTCATCAACTACCAGGTTCCCGATGATCCCATGACCTTTATCCACCGCATCGGGCGCACCGGCCGCGCAGGGCACACCGGCACCGCCGTCACCCTGGTGGGCTACGATGAGCTGGCCAAATGGCAGGTCATCAACGATGAACTAGGCCTAGATACGGCCACGCCGTCGCAGTGGTTTTCCACCTCCCCGGAGCTTGCCCAGGCGCTGTCCATCCCCGCTGGCGTGCAGGAAAAGGTGGGGCCGGCCACCAGCGTGATTGGCCAACTTCCGGCGCATAAGCGGTCTGCGGGACAAGCCCAATCGCGGTCCCGGGACGGGTCTCGGCGCAGCAAGGGCACGCCCCGAGGAGGGCGCCGATGACTAAGGCCCCCATCTTGCGGGCTACCGCGGCGGATTGGAAGGCCACCGGCGTCATCGGCGCTATCTGCGCCATCGCGGTGGGCGGCGCGGTCGCCACGGCCAATATCCACCAGGCTGACCTGCACCAAGAGGCCGTTCCTGGGGAAAGCGATGCCGCCGTGCTTGCCGATGTCCCCTCCTCCCTCACCGCCGCCTACAGCCTGCCCAACCAGCCCGTACCCGGCCAATACCGCGCCATTTCCGCCCACGGGTTGAGCATTAGCCACGATGGCGATGTGCTCACTGCCACCAATGCCGACGGCTCCACGGCCTGGACCTATACCCGCAGCGATGCCGAACTCTGCTCGCTATCGACTGCTTGGGGCAAGGTGGTTGCCACCTATCGCACGGGCGTGGGCTGCGGGGATACGGTGGCCATCAACGCCGCGACGGGTGAATATGACTCCACCCGCAGTGCCATCAATTCCCCGGACGTTATCCCCGTGCGATCCAATGACCGGGTAGGTACCGTATCTGCCGGGCGAATCGACCTATGGCGCTCAGATCTCGTGCGCACCGTGGAATACGGCGACGTGGAGGCCAAGCAGGAGGCGCAGAAGCAACCGCACGAGGAATGCGCCATTTCTTCGGCGCTCACGCGTACCGAGAACCTCGCGCTGACGGAATCATGCCCGGAGGAACCTCACACCACGTGGTTAAGGTTTCAAAACACCACCCCGGAGGACTCCCGGGAACCAGAAATGGACGCCGATGTCTCCCTCGAACGCGATGGGGCGCGGCTTATCGCGGTGGGCCAAGACGCCGCCGCGGTCTATATCCCCGGCCCAGAACCCCGCATTGAGTCCTATAACAACCAGGGCGACAAGCTTTCTTCTACCCCCGTAAAGCCTTCTGCCGCCATCGATTCCGGCACAAGTCCTTTTGCCCCAGCCGTAGCGGATCTCCCGCACCACATGACGTGGTTTGATGGGCAGCGCCTCTACCTTCTAACCCCCAGTGATTTGCACGTCGATCACGTCATTGACGGTGCCATCGGCACCCCGATTTCAGTGGCTGGGCGCATGCTAATGCCCACCGAAAAGGGTATAGCCGTGGTGGACTGGTCTACCGGCGAGGTACTGCGCGAGATAGCCGTCGACCGCGGAGGCTACCGCGGTCCTGTCCACCTCACGTTGGCGGGCGAGACCATTGTAGAAACCCGCGGCGATACCGTCGTTGGCCTCAGCAGCGACTAAGCGAGTGCCACTCGCGGTTCCCGCGCGAGTGGCCCTTAGAAATTCGAGGCGGCCCACTCTGAGGACTCGCGCCTAAACATCAAGAGATAAAGCACCGCGACCGCGCTTAGCAGTGTGATAGTTCCCAGCACCGGGGATCCACCGCTATACATTTGAAACGCACTCGCACCCAGGATGAGCTCTACGAGGACCACGGCACCTCTTCCCCATCGCTTTCCCTTCACCATGGCCCAGGCGCCCGCGATGACAAAGCCAAAGACAATGAAGATAAAGATGGCGGTGCCAAGCCCTACAAAGCTTCCTGATCCGGAATCAGAGACCATCGAGTCATTTTCCGCACCCACCGCTTCGCGCACAATGAGGAAAATGCCAAAACAAATAACCGCGATGGATTGCACCGTGGCAATACCAGCGCCTATCAGCACCGACTGCGGGGCACTCTCCGGTGCCGGCGCGGGCGCTGCCGACTTATCTCGCTGCTGTTTATTTACCTGGCGTTTGTTCTGCTTAGACACAAAGCCACAGTCTACTAATCCGGCGCGAATTTTTTCTGCGCCACCCACGGTGGGCCTCGATGTTGCCAGCAGTAGCGCGGGGGCAGGGGGCTGAACTGGGAAATTTGACGGTCTCTTCCTCACCACACTCACCATATAACACCTATAGCTGCAGCTCACGGCGATTCTCACAGGTTTCTTTAAAATTCGATTTTGACATTTATGGCCCCCACACTGCACCTATTTGCGTGATGTTAACCACAATTTAGCCTTTAACCCTAGCGGCGATCGGGTAAACATGTCATGATTCTCTAGTAGCAAAAAGAAAGAGGGCGTAAACCTCTTCTTAACCTGGAGGAAACTTCAGGTAACAACACCGTGAACCATAGGCGGCGGCGACGCTGGCCCGACCTCGAGACCGGGCCCCACTGCTAGCAGACCAGTTCACACACCACCTAAAAATCAAGGTGCTTTCCTGCCCCTCATGGATTGCGCTCGTATTTACTGCTGTCAAAAATTTGTTAGGAGATATCAATCATGGATTGGCGCCACGAAGCCGTTTGCCGCGACGAAGACCCAGAGCTGTTCTTCCCAGTAGGTAACTCCGGCCCTGCTCTTACCCAGATCGCTAAGGCCAAGCTGGTCTGCAACCGCTGCCCCGTTGCCTCTTCCTGCCTCAACTGGGCACTCGAGTCCGGCCTCGATGCCGGCGTCTGGGGCGGCCTGTCTGAAGAGGAGCGCCGCGCCCTCAAGCGTCGCCGCAACCGCGGCCGCGGCCGTTCCCGCGTGTCCGCCTAAAAGCGCGGACCCGGGGAGCCTAACCCCTACCCCAATTTTCGTTTCGGCGCCCTTAGCCGCTACAGTTGAATAAAGTTCAGAAACCCTCAACGAAGGAGTGCGCAATGAGCAAGCGTGGTCGCAAGCGCAAGGATCGCCGCAAGAAGGCCGCTAATCACGGCAAGCGTCCTGGCGCATAACGTACAGCACATATTAAAAGCCCGGTTTCGTACCAGTTCACCTTAAGAACTCGTACGGCCGGGTTTTTAATCTTTCTATTAGAAATCCGACTCTCGGAGCAGTAGCGACCAGGGCGCTCATTTGGGTTGGTACTACTGGTCCATATCGGGACATCGGTCATAGCTTCCCCGAAGTGCACTAATTGAACTCATTTCGTGGTTTCCTTTTGCCGGCTTCCGTTAGCAGGTATAGCGATCGGCGATGGTGGCCCCTGTTACATATGGGTGCCCATCGTCCGTAAGCTGTTCGCCTCAACTACCTCCTCAAGGCGAAAGACACTTGACGACGACGAGTATGCAGGACTAGCCCGAGACTCACCGTGCAAACTGGTAGTAGCCGGAACCCGCACAAACATCGCTCCTCATTACGCCCAAATTGATGGAGTAGAGACATACTAAATCTTGCTGACACCAGAAACCGATTTAGGCGCATAATTATCCTCGGGGCAGCGATTCTCGCCTTCTTCACTTCGACAACATCTCTGCTGCACCCCACAGAGCCGAATCTTGAATCCTCAGGACACAACAGCCAAATCTTCGTTGTAGAAAAGTGAATGCTGGAATACACTCGATCGTCTAAGAAGACAGCAAAACTGGGTACTGGGCTATATCCGCAACCTGTTTTCGACAAGACTTTAAATCAATATTCAGGGGCTTGGGTTATACGCCCTGCATAGCCCGAAAGGAATCTCATGTGGCTTGACGGATACCATCAGCAATTCGGAAATAGGCTGGAAGACTTCCTTTCAACAACAGTCCCCACGACACTTGCAGACCTTACGCCTCTTCAGCGCAAGCAGGTCACCGATGGCACAAAAGAGTTTCCCTTCGAGATCGTACTCGAAATCTTAAACTCTAAACACAGCTATGAAGAGAAAGCATCCCGCATCCTCGCCATCAACGGCACATGGATGAATGCGATGTCAGGGAGTCAGTGGGCACTTGGCCCTTTAAGTAGCACGGCCTACTCCGAAAGAGTAGGTATAGGCATCAGATGGGGCGAGATCGCTTTTTCACCGTTGCTAAACATCGCAGAAAACCTTATCGATACGTATCCCATCTGGCCGGGCGTACTCATGGAATTTGCTCACATGCAAGAAGACAATCGTGATTACTACCGCCAGCGAATTCAGAAAAACTAGCGCTGGTACCACCAGAGAGGTACCAGCCCCAAAAACAGAACCCGTTCTTCAACTATTCGCAGGATGCGTATTTACCAGTCGGGGCCGGACATGACCCCAGAAAATGGACACGTCAGGGCTAGGCCCCTACTATTTGCCTATCCACTCGCATTACGCCCCAGGGCGTGTGGGTAGGGTTTGACTCGCGGGTTGACCGCTGCGAGTGCGATCCTATGGAAAATTTTTTCTACAGCACCGCTTCGGCAGAGGGCGCCTGACGGTAAGTATGCTTGCTTCTGAACTGGATGAGGAAACACGGCAGTACGAACTGTCCCGACTCTTGTTGCGAGACGTTCGCAGCTCTGAAGGGCGCTTCTTACCAGCGGGATTCGATCTCCGTAATTTCTATCGAGATGCGGCGGCGCAGCGATTGCGGTGCCTTAGCTTGGCCGGCACAGCAATTGCGCACGAGGGAGCGGACGAGCTCTTCGCGCTCTAGTCGTTGCTGGCAAAAATCACATTGGGCGATGTGCTCGCGGATGGCTAAAGCGCGGGCGTAGGTCGTGGATTCATCGAGAAGCTCGCAAAATAGGTTGTGTACCTCAGTGGAGCTACACGCACCACAGTTCTTTCCGGTTGCGCCTTCCATTACTTCTCCTCCATGTCCGGGTGTTCTAATCCAATTCCTTGTTCACGTGCTACGTCCTTCAACGCCTTGCGGAGCATTTTTCTTCCACGATGTAGCCGGGACATCACCGTTCCCAATGGAGTATCCATGATTTCGGCGATTTCTTTGTACGCTAAGCCCTCCACATCGGAGTAGTAGACCACCATCCGGTAGTCCTCAGGTAGGTCATTAATGGCCTGCGAGATGGACCTATCTGGCATCTCTTTAAGCGCTGCCACCTCGGCGGATTCCAAGCCGGTGGAATCGTGTCCCGCGGTGGTATAGAGCTGAAAATCACTCAGATCATCGGCAGAAGACTCGGTAGGGCGCCGCTTCGCCTTGCGATAAGAGTTGATGTAGTTATTGGTCATGATGCGATACAGCCATGCCTTCAAATTCGTTCCCTGCTTAAAGGAATGAAAGGACTTATAAGCCTTGAGATAGGTCTCTTGCACCAAGTCTTCCGCGTCTTGCGGGTTTCGCGTCATGCGCAGCGCGCCGCCATAGAGCTGATCAAGCAGCGGGAGCGCTTCCTTTTCAAAGCGGCGCTGCAGCTCCTTTTCGCTCACTGTTTCTTTAACCACACAATCTATCCTAACGTCTCACGCTAAAATTCCTATATGGCCAAAAAGTCCCCGCATGCCGCTACCCCGGCCCTGAAAGTCATCGAAGATGCCGGAGTCAAGCACTCCGTATCCACCTTTGAAGCGGGCAAGGATCACTTTGGTGATCGTGCCGCGGCGGCCTTAGACGTAGAACCCGAGCGCGTGCTGAAAACGCTCATTATCGATCTCACTGCGGGCAAAGGTCCGCGCCGCGAGCTGGCGGTATGCGTGATTCCCACGACGCACCATTTAAGCCTCAAGAAGGCAGCCGCTGCCCTTGGCGTATCTAAGGCAGCCATGGCGCAGGTGCACGATGCCGAGAAATCCTCAGGCTACGTGCATGGCGGCATTTCCCCGCTCGGACAAAAGAACCCGCTGCCCACGGTGATCGAGGAATCCGCGGTGCTTTTCGATACTGTCTTTATATCCGGCGGCCGCCGCGGCCTAGATATCGAGCTCAACGCAGAAGAACTCGCGCACTTGTGCGGGGCCGACTTTGCCGATCTACTGGCGGATGAGTAGCTCCGGGTAGTCATTGGAGACAGTCCCCACGGCCTTATCCACCGCGTGGTAGTCGAATCCCCGCAGGCCAGTGGGCACTAGCAGCTCCTTAGCTTCGTCGGCGCTGCCCTCGAGCCAGGTGCGCATCTCCTCCGGCGCCAAAAATCGCGGCAAGCGGTGGTGCAGCCACTCCATCTCTTCGGTAGCCGCGGTGGTCACGATGGTGGCAGAGAGCCGATCCAGCCCGGTATCCCAGAGCCCCGCGGCCCACAGCAGGCCCTGGTCGGGATGGACGTAGTACGGCGTCTTGGTGGAGCCATCCTTGTGCCACTCGTAATAGCCGTTCATGGGGATAAGGCAGCGCTGGGATTTAAAGGCCGTGCGAAAAGACGGCTTGCTCGCCACCGTTTCTGCCCGGGCATTAAAAAGCGGCGGGCCATCCATGTCTTTCTTCCACTGCGGCAACAGCGCCCACCGCGCGGGTTCGACTTCCGCCAGTTCTTCGCGCACGCGCACGATGGGAATGGGCTGAGTAGGGGCAATGTTATATCGCGGCCCGGGCGTGCCCTGTGGGGCGTGGACTTCCTGGACACCTGGGAGGTTTCCCACCTCATCGAGGAGGGACTCGGTAAAAAGAACGAATCTTCCGCACATGGCCTCTATTATGGACACTATGTCTCAACCTTGGACCGCCCCGCTGGCTACCAGCCCCGTTACGGGGGAACACCAGGTGCCAGGATCGAAATCGATTACCAATCGCGCCTTCATCCTGGCCGCGCTGGCTGATTCCCCGTCCATCCTGCACGCCCCGCTGGTATCGCGCGATACGCAACTGATGGAGGACGCACTCAGTGCCATGGGGGTTCGCTTCACCCATGACGGCGCCAATATCCACGTCCAGCCTGGGAAGCTGCACGGTGCCAGGGTGGATTGCGGGCTGGCCGGCACCGTGATGCGCTTTGTGCCGCCGGTCGCAGCGCTGGCGGATGGCCCGGTGCGCGTCGATGGCGATAAGCAGGCCTATAACCGCCCCATGTCCACGACGCTGGATGCGCTGCGCAGCCTCGGCGTCGATGTGGAAGGAGGTAGCCTTCCCTTTACGGTGTCCTCCAACGGCGTGCCAGAAGGCGGCAAAGTCACCATCGATGCTTCTGGTTCTTCCCAGTTCGTCTCCGGCCTGCTGCTGAGCGGGGCGCGCTTTTCCCAGGGCATCCAGCTCACCCACGAGGGCGGCCAGCTGCCATCTATGCCGCACGTGGAAATGACGGTGGGCATGCTGCGCCAGGCGGGCGTGCGCGTGGATTCGGATGGCACCACGTGGACGGTGCACCCCGGCCCCATCGCCGGCCGCGAATGGTTCATCGAGCCGGATCTCTCCAATGCCACGCCGTTCCTCGCCGCAGCGGCGGTCACCGGCGGGCGCCTGACCATCAAGAATTGGCCGGCGAATACCACCCAGCCGGGCGATGCCATCCGCCAGATCCTGCTGGATATGGGCGTGATGGTAACCCAGGAGCACAACAGCGTCACAGCAGAGGGCAACCCGGCGGGAAGGTTGCAGGGCATCGAGCGCAACATGGGCGATATCGGGGAGCTTACCCCCACCGTTGCGGCCCTGTGCGCGCTCGCAGAAACGCCGTCCCGGCTCACGGGCATTGCCCACCTGCGCGGCCACGAGACCGACCGTTTGCAGGCGCTCGCGGCGAATATCAATGCGCTGGGCGGCAGGGTCACCGAGCTTGACGATGGCCTGGTGATCGAACCCGTCGAACTCCACGGCGGCGATTGGCCCTGCTACGCCGATCACCGCATGGCCACCGCCGGTGCCATTCTGGGTTTGAAAGTCCCTGGTATCCAGATTGAGGATATTTCCACCACTTCCAAGACCTTGCCCGGCTTGGCCCGCATGTGGGAGACGATGCTGCACCCCGACCAACAGGATTTACATGGCTAGACGTTTCGGTTCCTTTGATGAATCTGATGTGCGCGTGCGCCCCGGCAAGGGCTCGCGCCCGCGCACCAAGGATCGGCCCAAGCACAAAAATGCCAAATACGGCATGGTAATCACCAAGGACCGCGGGCGGTGGGGCGTCGCGCTTGACGATGGCCCCCACGTCACCGCCATGCGCGCCCGCGAGCTGGGCCGCACCGCCATCGAGGTCGGTGACCGCGTCGGCGTGGTTGGTGATACCTCTGGTGCGAAGGACACGCTGGCGCGCATCGTCAAGCTGGCGGATCGCACCTCCGTGCTGCGCCGCACCGCCGATGACACGGATCCGTATGAGCGCATCGTGGTGGCCAATGCCGATCAATTGCTGATCGTTTCTGCCGTGGCAGACCCTCCCCCGCGATCAGGCTTTGTCGAGCGCGCCTTGATTGCCGCATTCGTGGGCAACCTCCACCCCATCCTGTGCCTGACCAAGACGGATCTTGCAGACCCAACGCCGTTTGCAGAAGAATTCGCCGACCTAGATGTCACGGTGGTCGAAGCCGGAGTCGAGGATGGCCTAGATGCCGTGCGCGCGCAAGTAGATGGCCATATTACCGCGCTCATCGGGCATTCCGGGGTAGGCAAGTCCACGCTGGTCAACCGCCTGGTTCCAGATGCAGAAAGGGAAACGGGGGAAGTATCGGGCATCGGCAAGGGCCGGCATACCTCGACGCAATCGGTGGCCCTCCCCTTGCCCACCGACGCTCCAGGCGCCGAATCTCAGGGCGGCTGGATCATCGATACGCCGGGCATTCGCTCCTTCGGGCTGGCGCATGTGGACGCGGATACCGTCCTTGGCGTTTTCGAGGACCTCGCCGCGGCCATTGAGGAATGCCCGCGCGGCTGTACGCACGCGGGGCCACCGGCGGATCCCGAGTGCGGGCTCGATGATCCAGAAATCATTCCCGAGGGCACCGCTACCGCCCGCCGGCGCGATGCGGTACGCGGGCTGCTGCAAGCCCTGCGCACCAACGTGGAGTGGGAAAACTAGCGCGGCCTAGAGCAATTCCACGAGGAAGGGCAGCTCCGTGGGGTGGTAGAAGGCCATGAAGTTATCCAGGGCATCACCTACCGCGAGCTCCGCGTCCTCATCGCCGAGGTCCGCGGAATCGATGGCCTCGATGGCCTTGGCGGTTGCCTCTTCGGATTCTTCGATATCCACGTGAATGGCGGCGAGGCTATCCGTGCCAAACTGCGCTGGCTGAAGTTCCACCACCGGCTCGCCCATATCCGGGCGCGG
Source organism: Corynebacterium limaceinasi (assembly GCF_046717465.1). Taxonomy (NCBI): domain Bacteria; kingdom Bacillati; phylum Actinomycetota; class Actinomycetes; order Mycobacteriales; family Corynebacteriaceae; genus Corynebacterium; species Corynebacterium limaceinasi. The sequence goes on along the minus strand of NZ_CP177100.1, from coordinate 663,608 downwards.
GGTGACCGCCGTGTCATCAACGTCGATGGAAATGACCACGCGCCGGTGCGGGAACTTCTCCTCGTCTCCAATGGTCAACAGGCGCAGCGAAGCCATGGAGGCCTCGAGGAAGGCGGAGTAGGCAATCTCTTCTTCATCGCCTGCGGTATAAAAATCGCGCAGGGCTGGGGTCACCATGAATCCCCACCCGGAGCGCGCCGCGAGCGTTCCGGTCTCAGCGAGCTCCGCCAGCATGGCATAGGTCGCCGGAATATAGACGCGGGCTTGAGCCACTAAAATTCCCCTTCAATATCGAATACGGCTTGAATTTCTACAGACACGCGATCGAAGCTGGTGTATAAGAAACCGATCATCCCGGCATCGACAGCGGCGCGCACGTTGAGGATCGAATCGTCGACCATGACACAATCGCTCAAGGGCAGCTCGAGGGCATCGGCAGCCGCCTGGAAAGCCGCAACCTCCGGCTTTTCCGCCCCGATTTCGCCAGACAACACCACGGCATCGACGTTGCCGCGGTATTCCCACTCGCGAATGTGCTCAGCGCCAGAGCCGCCCGGGTCATTAGACAAGATAGCGGTTGCGGCACCATTTGCCTTCGCCGCAGATAGCAGAGCCTTCCAGCGGCGATTGTCCTCTTCAGCGCCATCGAGGACGCCGACATAGTCAACGATGAGACCACGCATAATTTTTAATCCTTCAGTACACGAATACTTTGTAACTCCCGAAAGTATAGCGAACTGCGCTTATATTCTCGCCCGCCTCATACAGGAAACTGCCAGAAATAGCGCGCGCAGCGCCCCCATGAGATAATTATCACGCGTTCGCCTCCTGCCTTTTTCGCAGGAGCACTCATTTCACCATGTATGAGCCCATTCCCGGCTACTCTCACCTCAAGCTGTATATCGCCCCGCACCGCATCCATTACGGCCGCCTCCCCACAACGGCCGAGGTTGCCGCCCAGCACCATATCCAAGCCTGGGTCGTCTTCATCCTTGAGGTCGCCGCCGGCTACCGCCCCATTGCCCACCTCAATTCCCCGCGCTTTTCGGATTCCATCCGCCTGCACATTGGCTCCTGGGTGCACCGCCGGGAAAGCCCCTATGACACCGATGCCTTGCGCCTTACCAGCCTGCACGCGCGACCCAACGGCGAATACTTCGGTTCCGCGGTCATCGGCACTCACCGCCACGCCTTTACCGGCTCCGCCACTGACCAAGGGCTACGCTCGTTTCGGCTGCTCTAAAACTAACAGCGCCCCTCCCGCTTCCCCACCGCGCAAGGACGGGGAGGAAGAGGAAGGGCGTGATAGGACGTTGAAGCGTTATGCCTCTACGGTTTCTTGGCCTGCAGGACCAGAGCCCGAGTCACCGCCGGATTCTTGGTTTTCTTCCTGCTGCTTGAACTGCTTGCGCAGCATGAATAGCTGGCGCACGGTTTCTTCCTTCACGCCTTCATTCATGGCATTGAACATATCGCCACCCTCCTTCTGGTATTCCACCAGCGGGTCGCGCTGCGCCATCGCGCGCAGGCCGATGCCCTCCTTGAGGTAGTCCATCTCGTAAAGGTGCTCGCGCCATTTCTGGTCAATAATCGGCAGGATCACCATGCGCTCGGTATTGCGCATCTGCTTGTCGCCGCCGATGGCAGAAACGGCTTCCTCCAACTTGTCGTACTCCCGGTTCGCGTCGGTAACGAGGGCATCGCGCAGCTGCTCCGCAGTGAGCTCGCCTGGGGAACCGTACTCGGAGCCTTCCACGAGTTCCTCCGGGGACATCGTGGGGCCGTACAGCGCCTCGAGGGCATTCCAGAGTTCCTCGAGGTTCCAGTCTTCGACATAACCGGTGGCGGTAGCGCCCTCGACGTAGGCAGAGACCGTGTCATCGATCATGGTGCGGATATCGTCCTTGATGTCATCTGCATCGAGGATAGAATAGCGCGTGGAGTAGACCACCTTGCGCTGCTCATTGAGCACCTCATCGTACTTCAGCACGTTCTTGCGCATCTCGAAGTTCTGGTTCTCCACCTGCGCCTGGGCACCCTTGATGGAGTTCGAGACCATCTTGGCCTCAATGGGGACATCATCAGGCACGTTGAGGCGGTTCATCATGTGCTCCATGGACTGGCCCACAAAGCGCACCATCAATTCATCGCGCATGGACAGGTAGAAGCGGGTCTCGCCCGGGTCACCCTGACGGCCGGTACGGCCGCGCAGCTGGTTATCGATGCGGCGCGACTCGTGGCGCTCGGTGCCCAAGACATAGAGCCCGCCCGATTCGCGCACCTCATCGCCCAAGCGCTTCGAGCGCTCTTTCTCGCCGTCGATCTCGGCCTCCCAGGCCTCCTGGTATTTTTCCTCATCCTCAAAGGGGTCAAGGCCGCGTTCGCGCAGCTTCTCATCGAGGATAACTTCCGGGTTACCGCCGAGCACGATATCGGTACCACGGCCGGCCATGTTGGTTGCCACGGTCACGGTGCCGGGGCGGCCCGCACGGGCAATGATCTGGCCCTCTTCTTCGTGGTGCTTGGCGTTAAGCACGTTGTGTTGCACACCGCGCTTGGTCAGCAGCTGCGACAGGTATTCGGAACGCTCCACGGAGGTGGTACCGACTAGGACCGGCTGGCCGTTTTCGACATGCTCCGCAATATCATCAACCACCGCAGCGAACTTTGCCTCTTGGGTCTTGTAAATGCGGTCCGAGTGGTCGGTGCGCTGGTTCGGCTTATTGGTAGGAATAGGAACCACATCCAGCCCATAGATGGAATGCAGCTCCGCGGCTTCCGTTTCCGCGGTACCGGTCATGCCGGAAATCTTTTCATAGAGGCGGAAGAAGTTCTGCAGGGTAACCGTCGCCAGCGTCTGGTTCTCGTTTTTGATCTCCACCTGCTCCTTGGCCTCAATGGCCTGGTGCATGCCCTCGTTGTAGCGGCGTCCCGCCAACACTCGGCCGGTAAAGCCATCCACGATCATCACTTCGCCATTGCGGACGATGTAGTCCTTATCGCGGGTAAAGAGCTCCTTGGCCTTCAACGCGTTATTGAGGTAGGAAACCAACTGGGAATGCTCCGGCGCGTAGAGGTTATCAATACCGAGCTGATCTTCAACGTACTCCACCCCCTCTTCCAAGACACCGATGGTGCGCTTTTTGTGGTCCACTTCGTAGTGGATTCCCTCGCGCATGCGCGGCGCCAGCTGCGCAAAGACGCCATAGAACTGGGAGGACCCATCAACCGGGCCGGAGATGATGAGTGGGGTACGGGCTTCATCGATAAGGATCGAGTCCACCTCATCCACGATGCAGAAGTTGTGTCCGCGCTGAACTACATCATTGAGGGTGCGCACCATGTTATCGCGCAGGTAATCAAAGCCCAGCTCGTTATTGGTGCCGTAGGTGATATCGCAGTCGTAGGCTTTCTTGCGCTCTTGCGGGCGCATTTCTGCCAAGATAACGCCCACGGACAGGCCCAACCAGCGGTGCACACGCCCCATCATCTCGGCGTCGCGCTTGGCCAGGTAGTCATTGACCGTGACGATGTGTACGCCCTGGCCCTCCAGGGCGTTGAGGTAAGCGGGCAGCAAGGAGGTCAGGGTTTTGCCCTCACCGGTGCGCATCTCTGCAACATTGCCAAAGTGCAGGGCGGCGCCACCCATGATCTGCACGGGGTAGTGCTTTTGTCCTAGGACGCGCCAAGCGGCTTCGCGGACGGTAGCAAAAGCATCGAGCAAGATGTCGTTCTTTTCTTCGCCATCCTTCAGGCGAGTTTTGAACTCGTCAGTCTTGGCCTTTAGCTCATCGTCCGAAAGCTCCGCGTACTGATCCTCGAGTGCAATTACATCGTCTGCAATTTTGCCCAGGCGCTTGACCGTACGGCCCTCGCCCGCGCGCAGCAGCTTGGAAAGTCCAAACACTATTCGTTAGTCCTTCTTGTCGCGACACATTAGTTAACTTCCCGCAATTGTACTCACGCCACTGCCCTTGTCGCCTTCCACCCGCCCTTAAACGATAGTGATTTCACACTAAACACACTAAGAAAATGGATAACTCACAGCATGACAAATCACCCCCTCCCCGCCTCATCGAGCAATAGCGCGATGGGCAGGAAGGGGGTGAAGAAACTTAACGCCCTAGCCGGGCACGAGGGATTCTAGCCCTCTGCATCCTCAGACAAGGAGATGATGCCGTAGTCGAAAGCGTGGCGGCGGTAAACCACGGAAGGCTTGTTGTTTTCCTCGTTGACGAAGAGGAAGAAATCGTGGCCAACCAGCTCCATCTCGCTCAAGGCATCGTCCACGCTCATCGGGGTGGCCGGGTGCTCCTTGGTGCGCACGATCTGGCCGGGGCGAACGTCCTCGACGGTCTCGGCATAAGGATCGACCAAGCGCTCTTCCTTGGCGCGCTGTGCTTCTGCCTCCGCAACCATCTCTGCGGCGATTTCGCCGGTGCCCTTCTGTGCGCGGTGACCGCCCTTGACGTATTCACGGCGCACCTTCACCTTCCGCAGGGAACGTTCCATCTTCCCCATCGCGGTTTCCAGCGCTGCGTAGAAGGAGTCTTCCTTAGCCTCTGCGCGGGCGATGTGGCCCTTGCCGGTTGCGGTGATCTGGATGCGGTCGGACTCTGCTTCGCGGCGTGGGTTTGGCTCGTGCTGCAATTCCACGTGGAAGAAGGTCAGTGTGGGATCAAGGCGTTCAATCTTTGCCAGCTTGTCGTTGACGCGCTCCTGGAAGTGTTCCGGTACATCAACGTTACGGCCCGTAATCGTTACCTGAGCTTTGTTTGGCTGGGACATTGAGATGCCTCCCTTTGGTTGTGGGGACTAGAAACAATCACAGTAACTGTTCCTCTGTGACACCTCTAATAATACCAGTGGTTATGACCTGATGGCATTTGGGGGTAACACCGTACACCCCACTATGTGATGTGCCTTAAGCATCGGCAAAAGCCAACGCCCCATAGACCGTGGCGCCGGCGGCGCGCAGGGCCGCCATGCTGGCCGCGAGGGTGGCGCCGGTGGTTATAACGTCATCGACAAGCAGCGCCTGCTCACCGCCCACCGGGGCGCCAACCCCCACGCGCCCCTGCAGGTTCGCCCACCTATCCTGCGCATTGAGCTCAGATTGATCCGCCGTATCCGCGCCCATGACAAGCGCCTCGCGCACCCGCAGCCCCTGCTGTCGGCGCGCCGCACCTTGACACATGGCCGTCACGGGATCACCGCCGCGCATGCGCGCCGAGCGGCGCCGCGTAGGGGCCGGCACCAGGCACAGCTCGCGGGGAATCTCGCCACGGGCGGCCAAGTGCGCCACGCCCGCGGCAACCACCGCACCTATATAATCGCGCACTTCCCTATTGCCTTGTTCCTTCATGCTGATGATGATGTTGCGGCGAATATCGGAATAGGACCCTAGGGCAAATACCGGTGCCCTGAGCAGCCGCGGCCGGCTTACCAGGTAAGGCGGCTGGCGCAGGTGCTCCCGGCACTGCGGGCATAAGACGTGGCCGGGCGCGCGGCACCCGGCACACGCACGCGGAAAAATCAGCTCTCGCACGCTCACGGCGCGACACCACCCCATCCCCCGAAACATCCTCTGCGGCAGCGTCGCCCAGCGCGGCCGCCTCTTAGCTAGACACGATAGGCGAAGAGCGCCGACCCTGCAGGCCAGGCACCTCGCGCCAGTTCACCTCATCGACCACCGTGGCGGGAAGCTCCAGCATGGCATGGGAATCCGTAATATAAAGCTTCGATGGCGAGGTAGCCACCGCGACTACCGGGGCGGTGATATTACCCGTCGGCATGGTAGAGGCCGAGGAACCATCCTGCTCGATGCGCCATACCGGCGACTGCCCAGAGGACGTACCGACGATGAGCGAACCATCGTTATTCCAATCCAGCGATAATGCTGAACCAGAGACCTCAGGGCCCACCTCGCGGGCGTTGACGATGCGCTTATCGCCGCTGCTGGATTGGGCCACCGCGGCGATGTAGACGTGGCCATCGATGATCATCGCCGCGCGTGCGCCGCTATGGGAGAGGCGGATAACGGAGATTTCTCCCTCGATATCGTCGATGCTGCGCGCATCGACCTCGGATTCTGAAATCCGTCCGGTGGTCTTGGAGCGCACGACGCGCACGATGCGGTCTCCATCGACCACCGTCCACACGGCTTGCCCGTTATATTCAAAGGTGGGCCGCGCCAGCGTCTTACCTTCGACCGAATCCTGCAACGCGGCGCCGATTTCGCCCATCTGCAGCTTGAAGTCACCGCTAGGCTTCCGGCTGACCGCCGCAATCATGCCGGATTCGGTGACATCGACCGATTGCACATTGCCGCTCGAGCCCAAAGAGCCCTTAACCGGCTCGGCCACCCCGCTATCGACCTCCAGCACGTTGCCCTCATTCAAGGCGTACAGCGTGGACAGGGAATTACTGTTTACCTTGGGGTTATAGTCAGCAAAATCATCCACGCTGACGGTGTCCATGCCTTCTACCAGATTGCTGCCATCGGCCTTAACCTTGAAGGGGCCGATATGCCCGGCATCAGAAAGCGTCCAGACCAATTGCGCCGCAAAGCGGGTGCGGTCATTTTCATCCAAGTCTGACAAGCCCTCGAACTGGTAGCCGTTTTCGTTGTCGTAGCCAGCGAAGGTGACCTTTTCATCCGCCGCCCGGCGGGTGGCCGGGGCGATGCTGCTAGATGGGCCTTCCATCAAGAGGGTGATCAGCGTGGACTCGGATTCCTCGCTGCCCTTATACAGCCACCGGCGGTCCGGGGCGAGGACGTCATCGGTTTGTTTATAAAAGTAGAGCGATTGCGGGGTGTAATGATTGCGCAGCTCATTACGCTCGATAACCAGCCCGGCCGGCAGACTATCAACGAGCCACTGGTCATCTACCATTTTCATGTCGATGGTAGCTTCGTAGCTCTCATTTTCTGGCACATAGGCCCCGCCGGATTTGAGGCGTCCAATGATGGTGCCGCGCACATTGAAGGAGCGCGCATCCGCCGCCGTATTCTGTTTCTTATCGGGCGCGGTCACGATATCCAGGCTATCGACCACCATGACATCGCCTGAGGCATCCCAGGCCCCGCGGGCGTTATTCGTGAGGAACCCGCGAGCGGCATCGTGGTCATTGGTTGGAACGGCCGCGGCGCGATAAAAATCGCGCAGGGTAAGGTCCGGGTCCGCCCCCGCCTCAGGGGCAATGACCTCTTCCGGGCCATCGGCCTGTTTGTGGTAGGTACCCACGACCTGGGGGCTCGTATCGTGCGGCAAGGTTGAGCAGCCGGTAACAAAGCACAGCGCCACCACCGCGCCCACGGCGGTGTGCCGCCGCCATATTCCCTTCATAATGACCGAATTCATTTATTTATCCCCCTTAAAATCCGGCGCCTTATAGGAGCGCCCCTCGGGCGAGGCGGCCCCACGGTTGCGTTCAGAAGGCCACAGGATTCCGTCACCATCCGCCTCGGTCGCCTCCGCCGAGTCATCGTCGATGCCAATTCCGCGGCCTACCACCGAGCTGCTGCTTGGCGATGCCCCACCGGCGCCGCCCTCGTCCTCGTCTTCTGCTGCACCAGCTTCCGCTGCACCAGCTTGCCCGGTGTCGGCATCGCTAGCTGCGTCGGCAGCGGCGCCAACAGCGGCGCCGGTTGCGCCGCTGGGGTCGGCGGTAGCTGGGGCATCGGCAAGCGCGTCGTGCGCGGCGTCTGAACCAGTGCCCGGGGCGCCTGGAATCTCTCGGGAGATGGGCTCTTCACCAATCTCGGTATTCGGCTCTCGCGGGATGATGAGGCGGAAGCGGGAGCCGTAGCCAAATACGCCAAATGCATCGAGCGTGCCGCCGTGCAGGGCCGCGTCCTCGCGGGCGATGGCAAGGCCCAGCCCGGTGCCGCCAGAGTGGCGCTTGCGGGAAGAATCCGCGCGCCAGAAACGGTTGAATACTAGTTCTTCTTGTCCGGGTTTCAGGCCCACGCCGTGGTCCGTAACGGCTACACCCACGGCCTTATCCGTGGTGGCAATATCGATCACCACAGGATTGCCCTCAGAATGGTCGATGGCATTGGCCAAGAGGTTGCGCAAAATGCGCTCGATGCGGCGCGAATCGGCCTGGATGGAAATCCGCTCATCCGGCATATTGCGAACGACCTCCACGTCGAGCTTCTGCGCCAAATGCTCAACCTGGCGGTAGGCGGCATCCACGCAGGAGCGCAGGTCAATGGCCGTGGTGGATAGGTCCGCCACGCCGGCATCGTGGCGGGAAATCTCTAGCAGATCCGCGAGCAGCTCCTCGAAGCGGTCCAGCTCCCTGGACATGAGCTTCGAGGCGCGCTGCGCGCCCGCGGGCAGGCTATCGGCCTCAGATTCGATGAGGTCTGCGGCCATGCGCACGGTGGTAATGGGGGTGCGCAGCTCATGGGAGACATCGGAAGTAAACTGCCGCTGCAAATCGCCGTATTCCTCCAGCTGCGCAATCTGGGAGGACAATTTATCCGCCATATTATTAAAGGAGGCGGCAAGCCGGCCCATCTCATCGTCCCGATCCACGGCCATGCGCTCCTTGAGGTGGCCGGCAGCCAGGCGCTGGGCGATGCGGGACGCGGACTTAATCGGGGTAATGACCTGCTGGGTTGCCAACCAGGCAATGCCCACCAGCAAGACCACGACCACCACGCCGGCGGCAGAGAGCAGGCCGCGCATAAGCGCCATTGTTGATTCTTCCGATTCCATAGAAAGGGCCAGGTAGACCTGCAAATTCGGAATCTCGGCATCGGTGGGTGTGCCCACCATGAGCGCGTTATAGTAATCGCCATTGCCGCGCGGGACGGGGTAATACTGCTGCGCAATCTGGTCTTGGCCCACCATCTGCCGCATTTGTTCCGGCACCGGGAAATCCTCCGGCGAGGTGGTGATGGATCCATCTTGGTTTTCCACCACGATGACGGGTTCATACACGGCCTGCGCATCGCCTTGTTGCGCAGAGAGCTGATCCAAAGAAGCGCGGGCGGAATTGATGCGCACCTGCACCGAGTTGGCGGAACTGGTGGCATCGATTTGCTGCTCCACCGCCGTGCGGGCGCGCTCGAGCTCCTGCAGCGCCACGTCTTCTTTTTGGGATACCAACCGCTGGGTCAGCACGGAGACCAAGGCGTAGGCCAAGATAATCATGACCACCGAGGAGGCGACCACAATCATACCGATAACGCGCGCCTGCAATGAGGTGCGCAGCGTATCTACTATGGCGTCACGAATGCGCCGCACGCGGTCCAGAATTCTGATTTTTCCTTACTCCCCGGCACCGGCCTTGCCGGTCTTATACCCCACGCCGCGCACGGTCAGCACGATCTGCGGATCTTCCGGATCGTGCTCGATCTTGGCGCGCAGGCGCTGCACGTGCACGTTAACCAAACGAGTATCGGAGGCATTGCGGTAGCCCCAGACGGATTCCAGCAGCGACTCGCGGGTATGCACCTGCCCTGGGTGGCGCGCCATTTCCAGCAGGAGATCGAACTCCAGCGGGGTCAGGTTTAATTCGGTGCCATCAGTACGGCGCACCGTGTGCTCCGGCACGTCGATGATGAGATCAGCGACCTCAAGGGTTTCCGGTTCCGCGGAGTCGGTGCGGCGCAGGCGCGCCCGAATGCGGGCGATGAGTTCCTTCGGTTTAAAGGGCTTGGTGATGTAATCATCCGCGCCGGATTCAAGCCCCAAGACCACGTCCACGGTATCGGTCTTGGCGGTAAGCATGACGATGGGCACCGCGGACTCGCGCCGGATGGTGCGGCAGATATCCACACCATTCATGCCCGGCAGCATGAGGTCCAAAAGGATGAGATCCGGTTCATGCTCGCGGAAGGCAGGAACGGCATCATTGCCATCCATGACGGGGACGGGGTTTAGTCCCTCAGATTCAAGGACAATGGTCAGCATTTCCGAGATCGCTGGATCATCATCCACGACCAAAATCGTTGGCGCCACGTTTTAATCTCCTACAAGGTCATTTATTGCTGCCGTAATAGTATCCGCATCGGCGGTGGCGATCCAGCGCCCGCCCCACCCGGACTCGACTAGGCGCCGGTAAGCGGCGGCGGTGCGCTCCTGCAATCCCCCATCGCGTTCATAGTGGTCGCGCTCGCGGGTGGAATCACTGGCGGCTCGGGACTGCGCTCTTGCCGATGCCACCTCCACCGCCGTATCCACATACACCTGCAGGTCTGCTTGTGGCAGGCCCAAGGTGCCAAATTCTAGGTCATAGACCCATTGGAAGAGGCTATCGTCGCGCAACCGGGCTGCGGAATAGGCAGCGTTGGAGGCTACATAGCGGTCTAAGATCACTACCTCGCGCGTTTGCTTCGCCGCCAGCAATTCCTCTTTTATCCCAAAACGGTCGAGGGCGAAAAGCGTGGCCATACCGTAGGCCGAATCCGTAAGGTCGCCCATCTTTCCGTAGAGCGCCTCGCGCGCAAGCTGCGCGTGGATGGAGGTCTCATAACGCGGAAAGGAAACGGTTTTTACTGGGACTTGGAGGGCGTCCCGCACTGCGGTCGCAAGTGTATTTTTTCCGGCGCCGTCAATGCCTTCAATGCTTATAAGCATGGTGAGATATGCAGAATCCTTTCTGCTCCTAGGCGGCGCCAGCGGCACCGAGGGAGGTGGTTTTTAAGAAAGTGCCTCGATAAACGGTTCCACGTCGTAGTCTCCTTCGACGGTATCCAGGATCTCAAGGGCATTTTCGGTCAGGGTATCGTCAACGGTTCCCACCAAGTCCCTAATATAGGGGTAGTCTTCAACGGTTTCGCTGGCGCTGAACGGCGCGCCTGCCCAAATGGCGGCGATCGTGGCCGCAGCGTGGGCGTTGAGCTGTTCTTCCTCGGTTAAATCGTTCTTGCTGCGAGCCACCTCGCAGGCATCCTGTACTGCGCGGATTACCCCTTCTTCATCGAGGTTTGCCAATTCATCTAGAAAATCCACGTTGAGATCGGTGCTAAAAATCTCTTCGTCCCAGCTGCTCATTTCTCACTCCTTCGACGGGTTTAGCGCCATTTATACACGCTTTTCCGGCGGAGAAAAATCGGGCATGAAAAGGATTGCATAGGCACTGCCTTTTCTCATCTCTGCGTTGTTTACATATCACGGAATCCGCAGCCTGTCGCGGAAATTCCAATACATGATACTCTCGTTATCAACTTGTTACCCACCCTATGCAACCAAGAAAGGAGGGCACGATGAAACCAGATTCACGTCGCGTGTACGTCTTCATCGTGCTCGGCCTTATCGCCGCCGTCGTCGTGGGAGTGGGCGTGTGGCGCATGAGCACGCCGAGCGCCCGTTACTCCAATGCCGCGAATGAGTCCCCTACCTCTACCGTGGCACCAAAAAATACGTCCGCTGAAGAATCGACCTCATCGTCGACGCATAAGAAGCCCTCGACGGAAAACTCTGCCCCCGCAGAGGCCAATTCTGGCGCCGGTGAATCAGACCACCAGCACCCTGAATCAACGGACCCATACTTGGCGCCCAATGCAGTCACGCATCCCCACGCGGCCACCCGCCCTACCAAGGTGTACCGCCCCGACAATGTGTACTCTCCAGGCACTTCCGTTAATAATGCCCCGTCCAACCAGGGCGGGCAGGTGCCGCAAAATGGCACCGGCACCATGCAGGCGGTCCCGGATAACCCCAGCAAGCCGGATAACCTAGCACCGTCGTCCCCGGCACCGAGCTCTCCTGTTCCATCCCCTGCCCCGGGCGAGGAGAAGCCTGGTCAAAGTGATCAGGGTAGAGAGTCCGGAAAACCGGTAGAGCCCGCCGGATCAGAAACCCCGGAGCCGCCATCGACGCAGACCCCACAAAAGTCATATACCAAGGGGAGCGCGCAGCGCACCCCAGCGGCTCCTGACGCCACCGCAGAGGGACACGGTGCAGGTGCGGGAGCGCCTTCTAGCGCACCGCAGGCGAAAAATAAATCACACGCCGAGCCGGAAGCAACCGGGAAGCCTGCCGCTACGGAACAGGCGGGAAACCAAGAGCCCACGGATATCCCGGCAACGGGAAGCTCTGCCGCAGGATCTTCCGCTGCGCGCTAAGTCCTCTATGCGGCTAGCGCAACTGGTACTAGGGAGTTAGCCTCGGCCAAAATGCGGCCAGCACCTAAAAGTGCCCCCTTGCTGGGTTTTCCAGCAAGGGGGCACAGTTATAAGGCCCCTTAGACTCGGGCCACGAATAATTGCGCCGTGGGGCCCTCAGGATTTGCCTCATTTACAGTGTGAGCATGGGCGGTAACCACCCCTTCGGAGGCTGGCAACCATGCGGCTTGGCCCGGAGAAAGGATTAGTTCCTCGCCCGCGGCATTGCGCAGGTTGAGGGAACCAGCGGTGCACAAGGCGATGGTGGGGCCGTCATAATCGAGATCGACGGAAGAATCCGGCCCGAGCTCGGCGCGATCGAGCAGAAACTCATCGATAGGCACCGGATAGGACCATGCCTCGGCGCCGTGGACATTGTCCTGGTACTGCTTATCCTTTTGCTGCACCCGTGGCTCAGTGGCGGCCGCGTAGGTCAAGACCTTGACCAGCTCCGGCACATCCACGAATTTCGGGGTTAACCCGCCGCGCAAAACGTTATCGGAATTGGCCATGATTTCTACGCCCAGGCCGGAGACATACGCGTGGAGCTGCCCGGCATCGAGGTAGACGGCTTCGCCTGGGGCAAGCTCGATGTGGTTGAGCAAGAGCGCACCGAGCACGCCGATATCGCCAGGATAGCGGTCATTAAGGTCTATCACCGTGGCCATGACCCGCGCTTTCCAATCCGTCGGATCGGCGGCAATTAGGCGCTCACCGGCAGCGACGATGGCCTTAATGAGCTCCTTGCGCTTGGCCGAGGGGATGGTAATCCACGTGGTGAAAAGCACGCGGAGGTTGGCGGACTCGGAGGATTCCGCGGGGTCATCGTCAAGCATAGCTAGGTAGCGCTCAAGCTCTGGGCACTCCAAGGCGGCAAAGAGCTCGCGGGTTTGTGCCAAGGGACGGAAACCGGCCATGGCGTAGAAATCTGAAAGAGCCACGATAAGTTCCGGCTTGTGGTTATCGTCCTTGTAATTGCGGTTTGCAGCCTGCAGGGCAATGCCCGCCTCGTTTTCGCGGGCGAAACCCTCCTCGGCCTGCTCCTTGGACGGGTGGGCCTGCAAAGACAGCGGATCTTCGGCGGCGAGGATCTTCAGCAGGAACGGCAGGTTCTCGCCGTATTCTTTATAGACTCGAGCGCCCAACTGGCCTTCTGGATCCGCCGCAATAACCTCATTGAGAAGCTGGCCATCCACCGTGGAGGGATCGCCCGGGTGGGCGCCAAACCAGAGTTCAGCCACCGGCTTTTCTGCGGCTTCTTCGCCCCGCAGCTCAGGGATGAGGGTGCGCGAGCCCCACGAGTAGTTGCGGGTAGCGCCTTCCAGTAATTGCATTTATTTCTATCCTTTAGAAATCTCGTAGGCGGTCGCGGCAAAACTCCGCGTAATAAGCTGCAGTGAGCGGGCAAGATGCCCAAGGCCCGGTTCCGGGTCGGTGCTGCGGACTGCAAGCGAGTTGGGCAGGTTCGCCTCTTCCTGCCCCCAGAAAATCACCTTCAAGGGTATCAAAGGTGCATCCGCGCCAGCACCGTCGATGAAGGGGTCGTAGAAAAGGTCATCGGCAGGCGCGGGCGCCGTACTGGATTCGGCACCCCGATCGAGTGCGCCGCGCAGGTCAGCGGGCTCGACAAAGGTGCCGGGCAACCCGTGCACGGCCCAGATGGTTGCTGCCATGCGGGCGACCAGGGTATCGATGTGCACGCGCTCGCGGCGCTCGGCATACGCGTAGGGATCGATGACGCAGGAGTGGATAATCCGCGCGCCCTCGGCGTATTCGCGCAGCTGCCGGCCGGGATTGATGGCATCATCGCGCTCTGGCGAAAGCTGCTCAATCTCGCGGTCCACGGCGGCGGCTAGATCCTCTAGCTCCTCGCGCACCGCGCGCGGGGAAGTATGCACGATGCTGCACAGCGCGTACAGGGCCGTGATAAACCGCGCCGGCGAGCAGCCCTCTGCGGTGGGAAGCGAGGGGGCAATCAGGGTGTCTTCCGGGCAATCCTCTACCAAGGGGCCGCTTGCCGGGCCCACCAAGATGGTGGTGGCGCCACGCTGGCTCGCCGCGATGAGCGCGCGGGAGGCCCAATCGCATTCTGCGGGCTCGCCTACCGCTACGACGATATCGAGCGCGCCCACGTATTGCGGCAGCGATTCCGTCACCACCAGCGGGATGCGCAGCGGTTCGGCCAAGCCGACGCCGAGGTGCGCTGCCTCGCGGGCGATGGCATCGGTGGGCAGGATGACCAGGGAGCGCGGGTTGAGCCCGTTGAGGATCTCACCCCAGCGCCCCATTTGCCCGGCGAGCAGACGAATCTGCGCGCCCTCGTGGGCGACATCAAAAAATCGCACCGCTTCGGTGTCATAGGCGGAACCATCAGTGAAACCGTTATCCATATCGCTCAAGCATAGTCTGGCTCCCACTATGATGGTGCGGCATGACGTCCGCACAAATTCACCCCGTATCCCTTATCGGTGGCGGCCCTGGCGCGTGGGACCTGATTACGGTTCGCGGCATGCGCGCCTTGCAGGAGGCCGAGGTCATCCTGACCGATCACCTAGGCCCTGCCGCGCAGTTGGATAAGCTCTGCAATATCTCCGCCAAGGAGCTTATCGATGTCTCCAAGCTGCCCTACAAGAAGTCCATTACCCAGGACAAGATCAACGAGCTGCTCATCGAGCACGCTCAAGCCGGCCGGAAGGTAGCGCGGCTGAAGGGCGGAGATCCTTTCGTGTTCGGCCGCGGCTTTGAAGAAGTACAGGCCTTAACCCAGGCATCTATCCCCACCACCGTCATCCCAGGGGTGACCTCCGCGGTTTCCGTGCCCGCGGGCATTGGCATCCCCGTCACCCAGCGCGGAATGGTTCACGGCTTTACCGTCGTATCAGGGCATCTGCCTCCAGGCCACGAGAAGTCCCTGGTGGATTGGCATGCCCTGGCCCAGTCAGGTGCGACCTTGTCCATAATCATGGGCGTGAAAAATGCCCCGGCGATTGCCAGGGCATTGCAAAAAGGCGGGCTTGCTGGGTCGACGCCGTGCGCGATTATTCAGGAGGGCACCCTGGATACGCAGCGGGAATTTCGCTGCGATCTAGAACACCTTGCGCAGACGATGGAGGACAATAACGTCTCCTCCCCCGCTGTGTATGTCATCGGCGAGGTTGCCGGCCTCGACCCGGCCGAGGATTAGGCTTTATCCGCCCGCGGTGCGGATTCCTCCACGGCGCTCACGTCCTTGGAGGCACCGGCCGCGCTGTGTGCAAAACCTGCGGCATGAAATTCCGCGTGCGCCTTGGTTTCGGCGTTTTCGGCCTCCAGCTCCCTCGCGCGGGCTGCCCGGGTAGCGCGCGCACCGTGGATGGTGGCGGAAATGCCCACGACGAGGACTAGGACCATGAGCAGCGGGGAGACGAAGCCCGGTACCGTCAGCCCGAAGTAGGTTTCTAGCCCGCCTAAGACCTTGCCGATATTGAGAGCCACGATGGCCGTACCCACGAGGCCTCCGAGGACGACCGGCTCGATCCGGGAAATCACCCATGCCGCAATCGGGGCGGCGATGGACCCGCCGATGAGCAGGGCCAGCACGGCGGAGAGGTTGGCGACGATATCCTGCCACAATCCAACGACGAAGCCGAGGGTGGCACCCAGTGTGACCAAGAATTCGGCGGTATTTACCGTGCCGACGATGCGGCGGGGCTGCTCGCGGCCAATCGCCATGAGCGTCGAGGTCGATACCGGACCCCAGCCGCCGCCACCGGTGGAGTCAACGAAGCCGCCAACGGAACCGAGCCCGATCAAAAATGGGGTGGAATGGCTGCGCCTTTGCACAAACTTCGCCCGGCGCGGGCGGGAAAAGCGCCAGATGAGGTTGCTGCCGATGGCCACCAAGATGAGCGCGGTAATCGGGGCTGCCGCATCGGTGGAGATATTGGAGAGCACGGTGGCGCCGATAAACGCCGCGATGGCCCCCGGCACGCCCAGCCGGAAGACGGTTTTCCAATCCACATTGCCAAAGCGGGCGTGGCTCAGGCCAGACATTGCGGTGGTTCCTAGCTCGGCTGTGTGGACGACGGCGGAGGCTTGGGCAGGCCCAAGGCCCGCGAGGAGAAGGATGGTGGTTGAGGTGACGCCGAAGCCCATGCCGATGCCGCCATCGACAAGCTGGGCGGCCGCACCGGCCACGGCGATTAAAATAAGGGTTAGCATGGGACACCGACCTCCTGGGCGATGTGATAGTGGGCAGCAACGATGCCAGCGAGATCGGTACCAAGAACGGGATCGACGGTGACATTGCTGGGAGTAGATGACAGTGGTTTAAGGAGCAGTCCTGCGGTTACAAAGAGCGGGATAACCCGCATTCGCGCAGTGCTCCTTGCCAATGCATGAATGCCGTTGCTGCCACCCCGGGTGGCGAACGCGGCCGTGGCGGGTACACCGGTAAGCTGGGATACCCGAGCGGCGAGCCGGCGGATGGAGTCATTGGCCGCAGCATCGGAGGAACCAACGGAGTAGATGACGTGGTGGGTATCTCCAGGCCTGGCGCGCGCGGCGAGTACCGCCGCCAGTTCCTCTTCCCCTGCTTCCCGCCTGTCCGCATCTCGTGCGGCGCGCCCTCCGCCTAAGCACTCGCCTTGCACCAAGCGCAGGCCTGAGGCTTCTTCAGCCGCAGCGATAACGCGGGGAACGTCAACGCGCTGGTGGTAGCCCTGCGTAAAAAGCAGCGGAATCACTACGGCCGAATCTTTCCCGCAGCGCGCGAGGTCGAGCGCAGCAGAAGTGAGATCAGGGGTATTGAACTCCAAGTGCGCCGCCCTATAGGCCGGGTGAGCTGGTATCGCGGCGGCCGCGGCTTGGGTGAGCCGTTCAATGCCGACGGCGGCGCCCGGGTGGCGCGAGCCGTGGGACAAGGTGATGAGTGCGGTCATGGTGCATCCTTAATCCACTGGAGCCGTGGAGTGTCCGCGGCGGGCTAGGGAGCGCTGCAGAGCTTCGGTGGACGAAACGGCCGGGGCCGGTGCCACGGGGGCATCGTCTTGTCCGTGGAAGCGGACCGAAAATACGCGCAGGCACTCCTGGCAGTTCCAGGCAAAGTCGTCTTCTTCATCGGGGAAAAGATCGGTGCCGGCGCAGTACGGGCAAAAGGTGGGGTGGTTGCGATTGGGATTAGGCTTACGGCGAAAATTCACTGCAGATCTTCCTCCTCGGCGCGCAGTACCCAGTGGCGAAACTGCTCGCCTTCTTCGCGTTGTTCCTTATACTTATTGACCAGCCGGATGACGTAGTCCGGTACTTCATCGGCCACGACCTTGTGCCCGCGGAGCTTGCGGCCCCAGTCGGGGGACAGGCCGAGGGCACCGCCCAAGTGGACCTGGAATCCCTCGACGCGGTTACCATCGGCATCGGTGACGATCTGGCCTTTAAGCCCGATATCGGATACCTGGGAACGCGCGCACGCATTGGGGCAGCCATTCAAGGCGATGGAAATGGGTACATCCAAATCCCCCAGGGTGTCTTCAAGAATGTCCACCAATTCGATGGCGCGGGCCTTCGTGGTCACGTGCGCCAACTTGCAAAATTCCAGTCCGGTGCAGGAGATGACACCACGGCGGAACTCCGTGGGCTGGGAATACAAGCCCGTTTCATCCAGTGCGCGGGAGAGAGCCGGAATATCGTCTTCTTCCACATCGAGGAAGAGCAATTCCTTCATCGGGGTGGTACGGATGCGCGAAATGCCAAATTTTTCTGCGACATCGGCAATGGCAATGAGCTGCTCGCCCGTCGCGTGGCCCACGGTGGGTTTCACGCCGACGTAGAACTTGCCGTCCTTTTGCCGGTGCACGCCCAGGTGATCGCGGCTCCCGGGATTGACCTCGAGCGGGATGCCATCGATAAGCGGCTTGTCCAAGTATTCCTCCTCGAGGACCTGGCGGAACTTTTCGATGCCCCATTTAGCCACCAAGAACTTCAAGCGCGCGCGGTTGCGGTTGCGGCGGAAGCCATAGTCGCGGAAGATGCTGACCACACCGGCCCATACTTCCGGCACGCGCTCGAGTGGCACCCACGCGCCTAGAGACTGCGAGAGCATCGGGTTGGTGGATAGTCCCCCGCCCACGAAGCAATCGAAACCGGGGCCATATTCGGGGTGGTTGACGCCTACAAAGGCAACGTCTTGGATTTCGTGCGTAACGTCCTGGCGCGCATTGCCGGAAATGGCGGTTTTGAACTTGCGGGGAAGGTTGTGGAACTCCTCGCGCGGTAAGTAATTATTCTTAATCTCTTCGATGGCTGGGGTGGCATCGATAATTTCATCCTCGGCTACCCCGGCGACCGGCGAGCCCAGGATGACGCGCGGCACATCGCCGCAGCCCATCAAGGTGCCCAGGCCCACGGATTCGAGTTTGTCCCAGATGGTGGGCACGTCTTCGATCTGGATCCAGTGCAGCTGAATATTTTGGCGGTCTGTAAAGTCCGCGGTGGAGCGAGCATAATCGCGCGAGATTTCTCCCACCGCGCGCAGCTTGGCTGGATCGGCGCGGCCGCCATCGAAACGCACGCGCATCATGAAGTATTCATCTTGCAGCTCCGCGTTGGATAGCTTGGCGGTCATCTCCCCGCCCAGGTTCTGGTTGCGCTGCGTATATAGTCCGAGCCATTTAAAGCGCGGTGCTAAATCCTCCGGCGGGATGGAGGAAAATCCCTGCTTGGAGTAGATGTCTATCACGCGCTGCTTGGCAGAAAGCCCACCATCGTCCTGCTTGATGGCCTCATCGTTATTCAACGGTTCCTTACCGTCAATTTTCCACTGGCCCTCGGGCTTATTGGCGCGTGGCTTGCGTTTGGTCGTTGTTGCGGTAGCCATAATGTGGTGTAGACCTCCCTTTCAAAGCGTTGAGGTGAAACCTACTCGTCTATAGATTACAGACAAAGCGGTCTGTTTTATTTTCACTTTTCCCAAAGCTGTGACCTGCACTTTGAGAAGGTTTAATAAAGAATCTAATTCTTCCACTTGTCTGCAAATAGACCATACGGTTCACTCTCTTAAGAGAAATCCCGCACTCAACCGCGATAAATAGACTATGTGGTCTATTTACGCATATTTATCGAGGGTCGTTCCCTTCACCCCACCGCGGGAGAATACGCAGACAAGAAAGGCAAAATTACCGTGTCAGAAAAGCCCTTAAACGTAGCCGTCATCGGTTCCGGTCCCGCCGGCATTTACGCCTCCGATATCTTGGTGAAAAAGACCGGTGGCAATGTACACATCGATCTCATTGAGCAGATGCCCGCCCCCTTCGGCCTCATTCGCTACGGCGTGGCCCCTGACCACCCACGCATTAAAGGCATTATTAAATCCCTGCACCGCGTATTGGACACGGAGCAGATTCGCCTGCTTACCAACGTGCACATCGGCCGCGATATCACCGTAGACGAGCTGCAGCAGCACTACGATGCTGTCATCTTTGCCACCGGTGCGGTAGGCGATCGCCACCGCGATATCCCTGGTGCACAACTGCAGGGAGTGCACGGCGCCGGTGAGTTCGTAGGCTTCTATGACGGCAATCCGCGTTTTGAGCGCGAGTGGGATCTCTCCGCCAGCGAGGTCGCCGTCATCGGCGTGGGCAACGTGGGCCTGGACGTCTCGCGCATCTTGGCCAAGACGGGCGATGAACTTAAGGTGACCGAAATCGCCGATAATGTCTACGATTCACTGGCGCGCAATAAGGCAGAAACCGTGCGCGTCTTCGGGCGGCGCGGTCCCGCCCAAGCCAAGTTCACCCCGCAAGAGCTCAAAGAGCTCGACCACTCGGACAACATCAATGTGGTCGTCTCCCCCGAAGATATTGATTACGATGAGGCCTCGCTAGAGGCGCGCGCTTCCAGCAAGTCCACGGATTTGGTCTGCCAGGTTCTTGAGCAATATGCCATTCGCGATCCCAAAAAGGCCCCGCATACGCTGCAGATTCACCTCTTTGAACAGCCGGTGGAGATCCTCGGTGAGAACGGCCGGGTCAGCGGGATTAAAACGGAGCGCACCGAGCTGACCGGCGATGGCAACGTGCGCGGCACCGGTAAATTCACCACGTGGCCGGTGCAAGCGGTCTATTTTGCCACGGGCTACCGCTCGGACGCCGTGGACGGCGTGCCGTTTAATAGAGAGAAGAACGTCATTAACAATGACGGCGGCCACGTCATCGACGAAGAGGGTGCCATTGTTCCCGGCCTCTATACCACCGGCTGGGTAAAACGCGGGCCCGTCGGCCTGATTGGCATTACCAAGTCCGATGCCAGCGAAACCATTGGCATGCTGCTTGATGATGCCGCCGCGGGCAGCCTACCTTCCCCCACCGCCGGCGATATCACCGAGGCCTTCGCGGATAAGGGCGTCGACTACCTCACCTGGCAGGATTGGCAACGCCTCGATGCCGCTGAGCGCGCACTGGGCGAGCGCGAAGGCCGCGAGCGAAAGAAGTACGTGGAGTGGGAAGACATGGTGGCCCACTCCCGCGCGCAGTAGTTCAGTGATTCCAGCAATTAGCGCCTGATGATGGCGAGGACCTCGTCCACAATCTGCTGGACCTCTTCGGAGGTCTTCGCCTCAACATTGAGCCGTAGCAGCGGCTCGGTATTGGAAGCGCGCACATTAAACCACGCGTCCGTGCCCTTGAGCTCGACCGTGACGCCATCGAGCTCATCGACAGATTCGATCTTATCCGCCAGCCCATCGAGCACGGCCTGGGTGGCGGCCTTTTGATCCGCTACCGTGGAGTTGATCTCGCCGGATGCCTCGTAGCGGGAGTATTCCGCCATGAGCTCGCTGAGCGGCTTATCCGTCTGCCCCAGCGCGGCCAGCACGTGCATGGCGGCCAACATGCCGGAATCGGCGTTCCAGAATTCTTGGAAGTAGTAGTGCGCTGAGTGCTCGCCGCCAAAGGCCGCCTTGTGCTCGGCCATTTGGGCCTTAATGAAGGAGTGGCCCACGCGCGTGCGCACGGCGGTACCGCCCTTTTCCGCGATGAGCTCCGGCACCGTCTTGGAGGTAATCAGGTTGTGGATAATGGTCGCGCCTGGGAACTTATCCAAGTAGCGGCTGGCCACCAGCGCGCAGATGGCAGAAGGCGATACCGGCTGGCCCTTTTCATCCACCACGAAGCAACGGTCGGCGTCGCCATCGAAGGCAAGGCCGATATCGGCGTTTTGCTCTACGGTAAATGTCTGCAGATCCTCCAAGTTCTTGGGATCCAGCGGGTTCGCCTCGTGGTTGGGGAAGGTGCCATCAAGCTCAAAGTAGAGATCGCGGACATCAAAGGGCAGGCCATCGAAGACGGCCGGGACGGTGTGCCCACCCATACCATTGGCGGCGTCGACGGCGACGACCAGCGGCTTGGACTCTTCCAGCGGCACGAGGTGGCGCAGGAAATCGGCGTAGCCGGTCAGGATTTCTTGCTCTGCGATGGCACCATGGGGGCCGTCGTAGTTTGGGGTGCCATCGATAAGCATCTGCTTGATTTCTTCCAACCCAGTCTGCTGCCCCACGGGGACGGCACCGGCGCGGCAGAGCTTGATGCCGTTGTACTTCGCCGGGTTGTGGGAGGCGGTAAACATCGCACCCGCGCACTCCATAGAACCCGCGGCATAGTAGAGCTCATCGGTGGAGGTAAGCCCCAGAAGCGTCACGTGGAGGCCTTGGCTCACCACGCCTTCAGCAAAGGCTTGCGCCAACGCGGGTGAAGACGGGCGCATGTCGTGGCCGACGGCCACGGTGTTTTCGCCTTCTTCGCGCAGGATCGCGGCGAAGGCGGCGCCAGTATCGCGCACAAAGTCTTCATCGATATCTTCGCCCACCACGCCACGGACGTCATAGGCCTTAATCACTGCATCAAGATGCTCACGAGTTCGCATACCTCGCAATAATACTCCCTGCCTGCGGGCAACTAGCGCAGTGCTCCTTCCGTGTCTGCAGCTAACTAGCGCGGGGCTTTTCAGGCGCTGTGCTCAACCCGCGCTTAGTCGGACTCGGACTCGGTCGCCGTGTCTTGCTCCGCGGCGGAGCTGGAACTGTCCTCGCTGTTCGCATCGGGGACGACGGACAGGTGAGCGCGGCGGGCCTTTTTGGCATAGGCCACGCGGCGGGTGCGAAATACCGGGTGGTTGGAATTGGCGGGATCAGCGCCATCGAAGGTGGCGGCGTAATCGATGGGATCTGCCCCGGAGCCGGCGCTGCGGTCATCGACAAGCCCCGTAGTAACCCTGCCTTCTTCCTTGACCGCCTGGGCCAGGGCCATAAGGTCGTCATCCTCGTCGAGCTCGATGCGGTCTACTCGCACCAGCTCCCACCCCACCGGCGCGGAGATGCGGTCGCGGTGAGTGCTGCAGAGATCCCAGCTGTGCGGGTTATCCTCTTCTGCCAGCGGGCCAACCACAGCGGTCTGATCCGCATATGCGTAGGTCAACGTCGCCACGGCGGGTCGGCCGCAGCCTGGGCGGGAGCAATGGCGAGATTCAGTCACGCGCATTAGTCTAAACCCTTGGTTGAGATTTAGATAGTACTTCCCCGGCGTGGCTGCACTTATTGCGCCGCCACCGAGCTTTAGAATCAACGCCATGACCGCCGCTCGCCCCCGCCCGCATATCCGACCCGCCCGTGACCGCCACGGGCGCGGCCTGCACGGGCCCCTGCTGCCGCAGCAAACCCCGCGCTACCGCAGCGCCCGCGAGCTTTTCGATGCCGCTGTCCTCGAGGCCTACGCCCCCATTCAGCACGCCTTCGCCCCGCAATTGCGCGGGCTCGACCTTGCAGTAGATACCATCCCGCGCATGCGCCTTTCGGCGGATATGACGGTGCTGCCGGATGAAATCATTGCCGATGGTCCCGTGCCGCTCGGCCGCATCGTGCCCGCCGGAGTCGACTCTTCCGGCAGCCCTACCCGCGCCCGCCTCGTCATCTTCCGCATGCCCATTGAGCAGCGTGCCGTCACCGCCGCCGAGCGCGCGGAGCTCCTCGGCACGGTCATTACCGCCCTGGTGGCCAATTACTTAAACCTCGCCCCAGAGGAGGTAGACCCACGCTATAGCTGGTAGGAAAGCATAGTCGCGCTAAAGAAAACTCTAGCCCTTGACAGCACCACATGGGGCGCAGCCAAGGGCTAGAGCACACACAACTTAATTAACCAATCTCGCGCTTGAGGCGGCGGCGTTCGCGGTCCGAAAGCCCGCCCCAAATTCCGAAGCGTTCATCGTGCTCCAGCGCGTATTCCAGGCACTCATCGCGCACCGCGCAGGCTTGGCAGATACGCTTTGCCTCACGGGTGGAACCTCCCTTTTCGGGAAAGAATGCCTCTGGATCCGTCTGCGCGCACAACGCTTGATCCTGCCACTCCTGCTCGACGGCACCGAAGAGTTCATCGAGCGATACCTCTGCAGCAGCACCGCCACGGAGAATGGCGTTGTTATTAGCCATTTTGTCCACGCCTTTTCCTTTCTCCGAGGTTGGGTAATCCTAATCAGTGCAACCGACTGTACACGAGGCTGAAGTACGACTGAATCGCCGTCAATCCGCGAGCCAATCCGTAAAACGGGTGTGTCGGTCGCCGTTTCTTGCACTGATGTAATTTCACACCGGATCACTAAATATCGTCAACCTGAATTAGTGCCTTTTCTGCGCTTTATCGCAAAAACGCTGCACACGATCCCCATCCGTCACATTAGTAACATCCGGTGCCATCCGGGGGTATAGGTAGGGGGTACTAGATATAGTGGTGCCCGGTTTTTCTGTCAACAATTTTCAGGAAGTATCGGCGTGTCTCCCAAAATCTCGGCCGGGCGGGGAGCACAAAGCCCTCCGCACCGCGCTCGCGGCCGAGCTGCAAGCGGTGCGGAGGGGTAGGTGGTGGGCGCTTTAGGCGTCGGAGCTAAAGCGGATGCCGGCATCGGGGATGGTCACACCAGGAAAGACCCGCATGCCGTCCACGAGCTCGCAGCGGGCGCCAACGTGGGCACCTTCGCCGATGACGCAGTTTTCGATGACCGCGTTGGCACCGATGTGTGCGCCCGAGGCAATGATGGAGTTGTGGATGATGGCGCCTGGTTCGATGCGCACGCCATCAAAGACCACGGTTCCTTCAAGGCGGGAGCCGGCGCCCACCTCGGATCCGCGGCCCACCGCGGTGCCAGACAGCAGCAGCACGCCGCCGGCAATGCCGACCGAGGATTCCACGAGGGATTCACCGGTGCGGCCTTCCAGCAGCGGCGATGGCGCGATGCCGCGCACCAAGTCGGAGGAGCCGCGAGTGAAGTCATCGGGGCGGCCCATATCGCGCCAGTAGGAGTTATCGACGTGGCCGACGACCAGGCGGGCATCGGCAAGCAAGCCCGGGAAGGTCTCACGCTCGACCGAGACCACGCGGTCTGCCGGGATAGATTCGATGACGGAGCGGTCAAAGACGTAGCAACCGGCGTTGATCTGATTGGTTGGTGGATCCTCGGTCTTTTCCAAAAAGGCCGTGACCCGGCCCTCGGAATCCGTGGGCACGCAGCCAAAGGCGCGCGGATCCGCCACGTTGAGCAGGTGCATGGTGACATCCGCACCCTTGTTGTGGTGCGTGGTCAAAATGCCCTCAAGATCCATGCCGGAAAGAACATCGCCGTTGAAGACCATGACGGTGTCATTGCGCAGCTTGTCATAGACGTTGCGAATGCCGCCGCCGGTGCCCAGCGCGGTTTCTTCCACCACGTATTCGATGTCCAGGCCGAGCTCGGAGCCATCGCCAAAGTATTCCTCGAAAACCTCTGCCTTGTACGAGGTGGACATCACCACGTGCTCAATGCCCGCGGCCTTGATGCGGGCGAGCAGGTGCTGCAGGAACGGGTAGTTCGCCGTCGGCAGCATGGGCTTGGGCGTACCAATGGTCAGTGGGCGCAGGCGAGTTCCGCGCCCGCCCACCAAAATCACTGCATCGGTGGTGGCACCGTGGGTGGTGGCTGCTTCAGTCATAGTCATCCTTTGTATGCAGACAATCTTATTCTGAGGTTTTTCGAAGGTCAGTGTATGCGGCCGCGGCCAGAAACCAGGTCAACGGCACGCGCTTCAGGCGTCCGAATCTTTGGCGGTACTAGCGCGAGCGGCCGTTACCGCTCCCCGCACCCGCAATCCCAGCCACAACGCTGCGCGCAGCGGGGCCTGCCACCACGCCGGGTGGCGGTCCGCCTGAAAGCGGTACGCAGAGCTGTGGTGCGCGCGCAGCATCGCCCCGGCGTGCGCCTGGGTGGAATGCCCCTTGGCATGGCTGATGACGGCTTCTGGGCAGAAAATGTTTTGATACCCGGCGCGCGCGAAGCGATCGCCCAAGTCCACGTCTTCCAAGTACATGAAGTAGCGCTCATCAAAACCGCCGATGGCATCAAAGGCGTCCCAACGCACCAAGAGGCAGGATCCGGATAACCACCCGGCGGGGCGCTGGACGGACATATCGGCATCGTTGCGGTAGGTGCGCGTCCAAGGATTAGAAGGCCACAGGTTAGAAAACAGCGCGTGGCCGATGCCGGTGGATATATTCGGCACAGACCGGGCGGATGGGTAGTTGCTGCCGTCCGGTTCCACGATGCGCGGGCCAACCGCCGCGGCATCCGGCCAGCGGCGCGCGCACGCAATCATCTGGTCAATGGCATCTTCACTAAAGGTGACATCCGGGTTAGAGATAAGGAAGAACTCTTCGTCTACGCGCCGGTTCTCGCGCACCCACCGAGCACCGGCGTTCATGCCAGCGCCGTAGCCAATATTGCCGCCGGTATCGAGGAAGTCCACGCCTTCCCTTTCCGCTGCAGCGGCTTCGGGGATGCCGTCGGTCGAGCCATTATCCGCCAGCACCACCTGGGCGCCTTGAGCGCTGGCGTCCGGCAGGGAGCCTATAAATCGCGCCAAGTACTCACCGGGGTTATAGGTCACGGTGATAATGGCGAGCGGAGCTGTAGTTTCAGTAGTCACAATGGGCCCCAAGTTTAGTCACGCCAGAGGCTGTGTCCGGAGACAGACACTGTTTCAAACACGCGAAACTGGTCACGGATCCCTAATTTTGGCGAGATCTCCCCTAAACTGTCTCCAGATCCCCGGAAAGTAGAAAGCCTTCACTTGTGACTTCTGAGAACACTCGCCGGGCGCGCAATATCCAACCCGCGCCCTCTGCCGCTAGCGCGGTTAAGCAAAAGGGTTCCACGGCCACCAAAACCATCGTGGCTGTTATTTCTGCCCTCATCCTGGCTGTCTCCGGCGTGGGCTACGCCACGGTGGGGCGCCTGGATACGGGCATGTCCTCCGCCTCGGACTTATCTTTGGGCGAGGATGGTTTATCCGATCCTTCCTTGGACGGCGCCGCCGATATCTTGCTCGTGGGCAAGGACTCGCGCACCGATGCCCAGGGCAACCCCCTCTCCGAAAAGGAGCTGGCGGATCTCCACGCCGGCGTTGCCGAGGGTGAGGAAAATACCGACACCATCATGCTCGTGCGCATTCCGGAAGACGGCTCGCGCGCTACCGCGGTCTCCATTCCGCGCGATACCTATGTCAACGATCCGGACTACGGCAATATGAAGATCAATGCCGTCTACGCCTCGCACAAAAACGACAAGGTCCAGGAGCTCCAGCAGGAAAACGCCAAGGCGGAGGCGCAGGGCGAGAAGAAACCGTATTCGGATAAGGACATCGAAAAGCGCGGCGTGGAAGCCGGCCGCGAAGGCTTGCTCAAGATGGTGCACTCCCTGACCGGAGTGTCCATTGACCACTACGCCGAGGTGGGCTTGCTCGGCTTTACGCTGCTTACTGATGCCGTCGGTGGCGTCGAGGTGTGCCTCAACGAGGATGTTGAGGACGAGATGTCCGGCGCCAATTTCCACAAGGGCATCCAGACCCTCGATGGCGCGCAGGCGCTGACCTTCGTACGCCAGCGCTATAACCTGCCGCGCGGTGACCTTGACCGCATCGTGCGCCAGCAGGCGTATATGGCCTCGCTGGTGAAGAAGGTGCTCGATAATGACACGCTGACCAGCCCGTCCAAGCTCTCCAAGATTGCGAAGGCCGTGGAGCGCTCCGTGGTCATCGATGACGGCTGGGACATCATGGGCTTTGTCACCCAGCTAGCAGGCCTGGCCGGCGGCAATGTCACCTTCACCACCACCCCGGTGACCTCCATCGATGGCCGCGGCGATTACGGCGAATCCATCGTCACCATCGATACCAATGAGGTCCACCGCTTCATGGAGGATCTGGCCATGTCGCACGAGGAAGCCGAAGAAGACGCGGCCCACAAGGAGGAAAACGCCGAAAACGCAGCGGAGCACGATTCCGATATCAACTCCGATAACGAGGTCCACGTCCTCAATGCCGGCAATATCGATGGCTTGGCCGCCGGCATCGGCACCTGGCTGGAAAACACCGGCTATACCGTCGAGCGCTCCGCCAATGCCCAGCCCGGCATCTACTCTGAGTCTCAGGTCGTGGCCGCGGACCCCGAGAGCGAAGATGCCAAGAAGCTGGCGGAAAAGCTCGGTGGCCTGCCAGTGGTAGAAAACCCGCAGCTCGATGACAATACCTTGCTCGTCGTGGCCACCGATGACTACCAGGGCCCCTCCGATGAGGAAGCCAGCGCCGAGGAATCCGCGGCCGAAGAAGATACCGACCTGGTGGGAACCCCGGGCAACGACTTCGGCGCCAACAAGGTTGCGCCTGAAATCGACGCTGGTGGCGACGGTCCGCGCTGCGTGAACTAAGCAGGCTGGCCTACGATGGGCGGGTATGGAACTACTCGCCCATCTTTTAAACGCCGATGCCGCCACCCCACGGCTGACTGTTTATAACGAATCCACCGGCGCGCGCATGGATTTTTCCGCCCAGACGCTCGATAACTGGGCGGCCAAGATCGCCAATATGTTGGAAGAAGAGCTCGACTTGGAGCCTGATTCCACCATCGCCATCGACGTGCCCACCTCGTGGCAGGCTGCCGTCATTGCCTTAGGCGCCCTCGCCGCCGGGCCCACCTTTGATTTTGGTGAATCGGCCGCGCTTGCCGATGTCGTCTTTACCTCCCCCTCCCGCTACCTCGCCGCCCAAGAGCGCCAGCCGCAAGCCGATATCGTGCTCATCAGCGACGACCCCTTTGGCCGCGGCATCGTTGAATCCGGCGGGGATCTGCCCACCGGTGCCATCGACTTCGGCCCCACCGTCCGTTTTTATGGCGATCAGTACTTTGGTGAAACCCAGCCCCTGCCGGAATTGGTGACCCCGCCCGGCGGCGCCGAGCGGCTGCTATCTACCGGATGGAGCGACAAATCTTCCTTCACCCGCGCCGTGCTCGAGCCCTTAGCAGCCGGCGGCTCCGCCGTTATCGTCGCTGGACTCTGCGCCGCGTCCCGCTTGGATGAAATTGCAGCGAATGAGAAAGTAACCGCCCGGCTGTAGGTTAAGTGCCCTATACTTGCCTTCCATCATGTTCTTGGGAATCTCTTCAGACGCGTGGGTCTACATCTTTATTGGTGTGCTCATCTTGGTCGGCACTATCACTCAGGGCTCGATCGGCTTTGGGCTCGGCACCATCGCCACCCCCATAGTCGCGCTCTTGCGCCCAGATTTAGTCCCCACGCTCATCTTGCTCCTCGCGCTGTGCATTTCCATCTATACGCTGGCGCGAACCTACCGCGAAACCTCATGGCGCTTGGTCGGCATATCCGTCATCGCCCGCATTCCGGGCTCGTTCGCCGGTGCGTGGGCGATCGCATCCCTCTCACACGACGGCCTGTCCATCTTCATCGGCTGCTCCGTGCTCTTGGCAATGTCCCTCTCCAGCCTCGGCTGGAGCCCCGAGCCCACCAGGCGCAATACCGTCTTAGCCGGGCTTACCTCCGGATTCCTGGGAACCTCTACCTCCATCGGTGGCCCGCCGATGGCGCTGATTATGAAGCGCTTCGACCCACAGCGCACCCGCGGCAGCCTCGCCGGCACCTTTGTGATCGGTACCGTCATGTCCCTTATCATCCTGGGCTTTAACGGCCAGGTGACCCAGCCGCAGGTCTACGCCGCCGCTGCCTATAGCCCGTTGGTGGTCGTCGGTTTATTCATTGCCAACTATCTCAACCATTTCATCGATACTAAGCGCCTGAACCGCATCGTCACGGTGGTAGCTATTACCGCTGCCCTGGCACTTATCGGCCAAGTGCTGTTTTTCTAGGCCGCCAATAAGACCGGTATTACCTCGTGCTCACTGCCCCCGGTTTTGTGCCCAGCCTGTCACGCTATTGTTTCGCGCGTAAAAAAGCTTGTACGCTAGAAGCACATCATCAGCGCAGAGGAAGGACCAGAGAGTCTGTGCTCCTAATAATTTTCCCTGCGCCCTATTCTCTTTCTTTTAGGTGATGAAATGAACGAATTTATCGCTGCGCGCTGGCAGGATATCCTTTTCCGCAGTTACCAGCACGCAAGCCTTGTCATCCAATCAGTCGTTGTGGCCCTGGTCATCGCGTTGGTAATTGCCATCTTTGTGGCCCAACGCCCGCGCGGTGCGGCTATTGCTAATGCCTTAACCTCCATCGGGTTGACCTTGCCTTCGCTGGCGCTCCTTGGTCTTGCCATCCCGCTTTTTGGCATCGGCACCATACCGTCCGTTGCCCTCGTGGTCTTTTATGCTGTCCTTCCCATCCTGCGCAATGCCATCGTCGGCTTGCACAATGTCAGCGACGATGTCATCGAATCCGCCCGCGGGCAGGGCATGAGCTCGACGGCCATCCTCTTCCGCATCCGGCTGCCGCTGGCCTGGCCGGTGATTATGACCGGTATCCGCGTCTCCACCCAAATGTCTATGGGTGTTGCCGCCATCGCCGCCTACGCGCTCGGCCCAGGGCTGGGTGGATATATCTACTCAGGGCTTAGCCAAATCGGCGGCACCAACGCACTTAATTTCACGCTGGTGGGCACCATCGGCGTCGTCATCATCGCGCTCATCGTGGATGCGATTCTCGCCGGAATCCAAAAATTGACCACCCCGAAAGGTATCTAAGAATGTCCGATACAACGCACGCTTCATCCACGCACGCCGAGGACACGAGCAATAGCGGTGCCAGCATCGTCTTCGATCACGTCACCAAGGCCTATTCGGGCCAGGACTCCCCCGCCGTGGAGGACCTTTCCTTCGAAATTCCGGCGGGCGAGCTGGTCGCATTCGTCGGCCCGTCTGGTTGCGGTAAGACCACCTCGCTGAAGATGATTAACCGCTTGGTGGAGCCAACCAGCGGCACCATTTATATCGATGGCGAGGATGCCACCAAGAAAAACCCCACGCAGCTGCGCCGCGATATTGGCTACGTCATCCAAGGCGGCGGCCTCATCCCGCACATGTCCGTCGCGGATAATATCGCGCTTGTGCCCAAGCTAAAGAAGTGGAAGGCCGATAAGATTTCGAAGCGCACCGACGAGCTTTTGGATATGGTCGGGCTCGATCCTGCCACCTACCGCGATCGCTTCCCCAGCGAGCTATCCGGTGGCCAGCAACAGCGCGTCGGCGTCGCCCGCGGCCTGGCTGCGGATCCGCCGGTGGTCTTGATGGACGAGCCCTTCGGCGCGGTCGACCCCATCACCCGCACCCGTCTGCAGGATGAATTGGTCAATATCCAATCCGAGTTGAAAAAGACCATCATCTGCGTCACGCACGATATCGATGAGGCCATCAAGCTGGGCCACCGCATCCTCATCTTTGAACCGGGCGGAAAGATCAGCCAGTACGATACGCCCGAAAACATCCTGGCCGCGCCCGCGAATGATTTCGTCGCCGATTTCATTGGTTCCGGCTCTGCCTTAAAGCAGCTCAACCTGCGCCGCGCGGATGAGCTGGACCTTGCGGACCAGGCCACCGCGCGCATCGGCGAACCCACAAGTGAGGCCCTAGCACGCCTGCGCGAAGCCGGCGAAGAAATGGTGGTCATCATCGATGACAAGGGCCATCCCCGCGACTGGATCTTCGCCCGCCAGCTCGAGCGCTACGAGACCATCCCGGAGCCGCAGTTCGAGCTCAACTCCGTTGTGGATGCGCGCTCTACGCTTAGCGATGCCATGTCTGCCATGCTTGCTTCCTCCCACAGCGGCGCACTTGTCACCCGCCGCGGTGAATTTGTGGGCGTTTTGTACTACGAAACGGTCACGGATTATATCCAACAGATGAACGCCGCGGCCCAAGAGGCTTTAGATGACCAGGAGGTGGATTCCGGTGGAGAAATTTAAGCGCCTGACCGGTGAAGACCGCCTCCTTATCATCGGCATCCCCATCCTGGTGGTACTTACGGTGGGCGGCTGGCTCATCTGGCACGCCACGGCCGAGCTCGATGATATTGAAGAGCGCACCCTGCAGATTAGCTCCGTGCTCACCATGACCCGCGAGCACTTAGTCCTCGTGGTCATCTCCGCGCTGCTGGTCATCGCCACGGCCGTGCCGCTGGGCATCGTGCTAACGCGCAAGTCCACCAAGTTCATGGCGCCGATCATCACCAGCATCGCGAATATTGGCCAGGCCGCGCCCGTCGTCGGCGTCATCGTCTTATTGGCCATCTGGCTGGGCTTTGGCGAGCCGGTGGCAATCCTCGGCCTCTGGTTCTATGCCTTCTTGCCCGTGCTCGCCAACGTGATTGCGGGCTTGCGGGGCGTGGATAAGCAGCTTGTCGAGGCCGCCTATGGCCTCAGCATGTCACCAATCCAGGTGCTCACCAAGGTTGAGCTGCCCATGGCCCTGCCGGTCATCATGACCGGCATCCGCACCTCCTTGGTGCTTTTGGTCGGCGCTGGTGCGTTTGCCACCTTTATCGATGCCGGCGGCCTCGGCGGGCTGATTACCACCGGTATTACTCTCTACCGCAACCCTATTCTCATCTCTGGCGCGGTCCTTATCGCCGCCTTAGCCTTAGCGGTCGAATGGGTGGGCCGCGTTCTTGAGGTTGTCTTCGCCCCGAAGGGAATGATCAAATGAAACGCCTCCTCGCAACCCTCGCCGCCGCAGGCACCTTCTTCCTCGCCGGGTGCGGCCTCGGCACCGCCGGTGGCCTCATCCCGAGCGGACAGTTAAAGGGCGACCTAGCCGATATCGACTTGGATGGCGCCAATATTTCCATCGGTTCCAAGAACTTCACCGAGCAGGTGATCCTGGGCAAGATTGGCGCCATCCTCTTGGAATCCGCCGGTGCCAACGTAAAGGACTTGACCAATATCCCCGGCTCCACCTCGGCGCGCCAAGCGCTGGAGGTCGGCGATATGGACTCCATGTTTGAATACACCGGTACCGCCTGGATTACCTACCTGGGCAACGCCGATCCGGTCCCCGGCTCGCAGGAGCAATACGAGGCGGTAAAAGAAGCCGATAAGGACCATGGACTTACCTGGCTGCCCCCTGCGCCGATGAATAATACGTACGCGCTGGCCATTAGCGAACAGTCCCGCGCACAGTACGGCCTTGAGTCGCTGGCCGATATCAAGGGTATTCCCGCCAATGAACAGACCTATTGCACCGATAGCGAGTTCTTGGCCCGCAACGACGGCCTGCTTACCATGCTGGATAGCTATGGCATTGAACAACCACCGCGCGACCGCATCCGGATTATGGATTCCGGCGCCGTCTATGCCGCCTTGAATAAGGGCGAGTGCACCTTCGGTTCGATCTTTGCCACCGATGGCCGCATTAAGTCCTTAAACCTCACCGTGCTCGAGGATCCTGAGCTCTTCTTCCCTAAGTACAACCTCGCCCCAGTTGTACGCACCGAGGTCTTGGAAGAACATCCAGAGATCAAGGATCTCTTCGCGCCCCTCGCGGAGCTCCTGACGGATGAAAAGATGCAGGAGCTCAATGCCCGCGTGGACGTGGACGGTGAGGACTACACCGCCGTGGCCCGAGATTTCCTCATCGATGAAGGGCTGATAGAAGGATAATCTTTGGGGCCGCTTACCAGCACAAATGGATGTACAGGAAACTTTCAGTAATTTTCAGCGACCTATCAGATAGATTCCATTGCTGTTCCAGCCGCGTGCCCCATACTTAAATCATGCGTTTGAGAGAGCGCATACGAGAGAGATAGAGAGAACCCCTCAGTTTCCAGAGGGCGGTGAAAACCGATACATGGAAACACCCTTGTAGAGAGAGACGCCAGCGGCACTCGGAGCCGAAAGGAACCGAGTGCCGCTGGCGTTTTGCTAGTTCCACAGGCATAACCCGCACGGGTTATGCCACCAGGTCGTTCTTGCGCGGCGCGAAGAGCACGGCGGTGCCCGTCACGATCGCCGCGGCCACCAGGTAAAAGGCCGGGGCGAGTCTATTTCCGGTGGTATCAATCAGCCACGTCGCGATCATCGGGGCGGTACCGCCGAAGATGGCATTGGCCGTATTAAACGTCAGCGCGAAGCCAGACAGGCGCACGTGCGTGGGGAACTGCTCGGAAAGGAAGGAGGGCAAGACGCCATCGTTAAGCGCCAGCACCCCACCCAGGCACACCTGAATGATGATGACGAGCAGGATGCCTGCGCCATCGAGAAGCATGAATGCCGGAATGATGGCAAGGCCCATAAAGAGCGCGGCGCACAGCATGGTAGTCCGCCGGCCCAGGCGATCAGAGAGCAGGCCGGTAAGTAGCGCAAACCCCACGTAGAACGCGGAGGCCACCGAGGACGCGATAAACGCCGGGGTTTCTGCCATGCCCAGCTCCTCTGAAAGATAGGTGGGCAGGTAGGTCAAGATGACGTAGAAGCCAATCGCGTTGAGCACCGCGCCGGCAAAGGCAATAGCCAGGGCCTTGGGGTATTTCAGCACCTGTCGCAGGGGCGAAAGCTCGGTGTCCGCGTGCTTTTCAAAGCGGTTGGATTCCTCCGTGTGGCGGCGGATCCACAAGCCGTACAGGCCCAGCGGCAGCGCTACCAGGAAGGGCACGCGCCAGCCCCAGGAATGCAGGGCACCATCATCAAGCACGCCGGTAAGAAAAGCCGCGATGAGCGAGCCCAAGAGCAGCCCGGATGCGGTGGCCGAGGGCACCACCGCGGCATAAATCCCGCGTTTTCCAGGTGGGGCAATCTCAGCCAGGTGGGTGGCGGCGCCGGCATATTCACCGGCGGCGGAAAAGCCTTGCACCATGCGGCACATAAGGAGCAAGAGCGTGGCGGCAAAGCCGATGGTGGCATACCCAGGCAATAGGCCGATGCAGGCGGTCGCCAGCGACATCAGCACGATGGAATAGGTCAACGTGTGGATGCGGCCGTGCTTATCACCAATATGGCCCCAGACGATTCCACCGATGGGGCGCACCAGGAATGACAGCGCGAAGAGCGCGAAGGTCAAAATCAGCGCGCGGCGGCCTTCCATTTCTGGGAAGAAGACACGCGAGATAATCGCGGACATATAGATATAGGCCGCATAATCGAACCACTCAATAAACGTGCCGATGAATGCGGCCTTGATAGCGGAAGCGCGCTGTTCGTGTGAAGTGCCAGGAACGTCCACATCCGTTGGGGCAGATTCGTCACTCGCTGGCGGTGGGGCTATCAGAGGAGCCATGCTCCTCACCTCGTTTCTGTTGAGCTTTTCGCAAAAATGGCGCAGCATAGTCTGCACCCATAGCAACGAGCCTACAGAATTTACTATGGTTTATG
Source organism: Corynebacterium limaceinasi (assembly GCF_046717465.1). Classification (NCBI taxonomy): domain Bacteria; kingdom Bacillati; phylum Actinomycetota; class Actinomycetes; order Mycobacteriales; family Corynebacteriaceae; genus Corynebacterium; species Corynebacterium limaceinasi. Next base: position 628,836 of record NZ_CP177100.1, on the reverse strand, counting down.
TCACTTTTATATGCCTTTATAGCCTCGCCTACAAGCTTTGCTTGCCGATGCCTCCCTTCCCCACCCAACTCACAGCACTTAGCAGCAACCTTTCAGGCAGATTCCATGGTGAGCTCAGCCGCGTGCCCCATACTTAAATCATGCGTTTGAGAGAGCGCATACGAGAGAGATAGAGAGAACCCCTCAGTTTCCAGAGGGCGGTGAAAACCGATACATGGAAACACCCTTGTAGAGAGAGACGCCAGCGGCACTCGGAACCGAAAGGAACCGGGTGCCGCTGGCGTTTTACTGGTTCTGCGTTGTGGGGTGCCGCTACTGCCTGCTGCCTCTGGCCGCCCCACTGCTAGACCACCCGAACTAAGAGGGCTTTTTCCGCGGGATTTCCTTATCGAAATCAATAAGGCGTCCCAGCGCCCAATCGCGGTCCGTCAGCAGCCGGGCAAATACCATCCCAGCACCGATGGCGCCTACCACCATCAAGCCCGTGGCTACATTCGCCACCGCCTGATCCATCTGGCCATCATTGAGGTAGTAGACCGCGCGGAACATCGTCACCCCAGGGATCATGATGACGGCGGCCGGCACGGTGGTGGTAATGCGCGGCAACCGCGCCTTTTGCGAGGCCACCGCGCCCAAGAGCCCGATAATGAGCCCGCCGATAAACGCTGCAAAGTAGATGGTCGTGCCCAGCTCAAGGAGGCCAAGGCGCACCGCGTTGGCCACGGTTCCCACACTTGCAGCCACCAGCACCATGCGGCGCGAGGAATTAAAGAGGAAGGCAAAGCCCGCGATGCCGAAGAAACTGGCAACAAACGCCAGCAGGTACCACCGCGTATCCGGGGCGGGAACCGGCGGATCTGGGCTGAGATCCGTTAGCCAACTGACCATGGAGACGGTAAACGTAGCGGTAAAGATGACCGTGAACGCATAGCCCAGCCTGGCGATGCCCGCATCAAAATCAAAGCGCGCAATATCGATCAGCGCCGAAAAGAGCGGGAACCCCGGGATCAAAAAGAGTACCGCTGCGACATAGCCTGAGGACAGCTCGCTCGGCTCCACCACCCCAGCAAATCCGAGGAGCTCAATGAGGATAAAGAAGGTGATGCTGGCTGCCGCGCCACCAGCGATGATCCCGCCAATTTGGTGCACGTGCTGGTGAAGCACCTCATAGCGTACAAATTGCCCCACGAATGCCGCCAGCGCCACGAGCCCTACCGCTTGCACTGGGAAGAAATTCAGGTAAGCGAACGCCGCGCACGCGACCGCGGCCGCCGTGGATAGGACCCACACGCTCCAGCGCTTTTTCACATCGCTTTCTATGGAATCGAGCATCCCCGCAAGCTCTTCCGCGGTAATGCCGGAATACAAGTGGTTATGGGTGAGGTCCTCCAATGCCTCAATGCGGGAAGCATCAACGGCCGGCGAATGCGTGCGCGCAATCACCGTGCGAAAGGAATCGCCCCGGTGAAAAGTACAGGTAATCTGCGTCAGGCCCACGTTTGCGTCCAAATAATCAAATCCCAGTGCCCGGGCGCTGCGCTTCATACCGCGCAGGACGCGATAGCCCGATGTGCCCGCCCCCATCAGCATCATTCCGACGCGCAAGACGACGTCAGCTTCCACGCCCATCTGCCGGTGAAAATTCGGATCATACTGCGACGACAAATCTTCCACCTCTACCTCGCGGGAAAGCTGCGATCCAGGCCACTTCTCGGCGGCCATTGCCCCAGCTTCCACCCACATTTTGGCTGTTTCTTCTACCTCCCAGACTAGCGCACCGTGCGCCTCCCTCGCGGCCTTCTTACCCTCCACTAACTTCCAGGAAAATTTCAGCTTTCTTCAATGCCCATAACAGGGTCTAGCGCCATACTTTTCTTAGCGTTCGAGAGAGCGCAAGAGAGATAGAGAGAACCAGCTCCAGCGCCCTGCGGCCCTTCACTGAGGCCCGGGCGCTGGAGTTGTTTTCAATAGAGTTCGCAATAGCCCCCTAGCCTTTACGGACTCGACGTTTTAAATTCATCAAAAGTTTCCATTATGTGAAACACCCCGTAATCTACGCGGTTTACGTTGGCTGGGTGACTCTCAGGGATGACCACGCCGACGCTAAGAACGGCATCGCGACTGCCACGGCCACCGGCCCGAGCAACGATAATTCATCGGAGCTCGTGCGAAAGGCTACAAAGAGCCGACATAAGGAATGGTTGCTGGCTGCCGCGCTTTTGGCGCCCAACCTCATCTTGCTGGCCATTTTTACCTACCGGCCACTACTGGATAATATTCGGCTTTCCTTTTTTAACTGGAATATTTCTAGTTCAAGCTCCACTTTTGTTGGTTTTGATAATTACGTGGAGTGGTTCACGCGCGACGATACAAAGACGATCGTCTTTAATACCGTCATTTTCACCTTTTTCACGGTCATCGGCTCCATGGTTATTGGGCTCGCGCTTGCGCTACTTCTCAATCAAAAGATCAGAGGCCGCAACTTCGCACGCTCGGTGGTCTTCGCGCCCTACGCCATCTCCGGTGCCGCAATCGGTATCGCCTTCCAGTTCGTATTCGACCCCAACTTTGGGTTGATTCAAGAAATCCTCGGATGGTTTGGCATTAGTTCTCCAAACTTTTATGCCGTGCCTGGCTGGGCGTTGTTCATGGTGACATTTACATTCGTGTGGAAGAACTTGGGTTATACGTTTGTCATCTACTTGGCTGCCCTACAGGGCCTAGATAAGGAATTAGACGAAGCTGCCGCCATTGATGGAACAGGCCGTTGGCGCAAATTCTGGCGCGTGACAATGCCGCAACTGCGCAATACCACCTTCTTCCTTTCCATTACGGTACTGCTCAACTCTGTGCAGGTCTTCGACATCATCAACGTCATGACCCGGGGCGGCCCTCAAGGAAACGGCACCCAGACCCTGGTTTTTCAGATTTATAACGAAACCTTTGTCAACTTCCGTGCTGGTTACGGCGCCACTGCTGCGACAATCCTATTCCTCATCCTGCTCGTCGTTACGTTGATTCAGGTCCGCATCATGGATAAGCGAGGTTAACCCACCCTATGGCTGATTCAAATCTTCACATGATCACAGACTCTTCCCCTGTAGCAAGGCGTGCCAAACTCATCGGTGGGTACGTAGGAATTATCCTCGTCCTCCTACTCGTGGGACTGCCGTTGTTCTGGATCTTAATGACCTCATTCAAGGCCAGAGGTGATATTTACACCGACCCAGTTAACTGGCTACCGCCGACGTGGGAAACCAAAAATTACGCAGATGCCACAACGCGCGTCCCTTTCTGGACCTACCTGCGTAACTCAGTCTTCATTACCGCGGTGCTATCCGCTATAAAGATTGTGCTTGGTGTCGTCTCCGCCTACGCGTTATCTATCCTTCGCTTCCCAGGACGCAATCTAGTGTTCATCGTGGTGATTTCTTCCCTGATGGTCCCCGCAGAAATCACGGTGATTTCCAACTACGCCTTGGTCAATTCCTTGGGCTGGCGTAATACCTTTGTAGGCATCATCGTCCCGCTGGCTGGTGTTGCATTCGGCACCTTCCTCATGCGCAATCACTTCCTGTCCTTGCCTTATGAGCTTGTGGAAGCTGCTCGCATGGACGGCGCCGGCCCCATTCGCTTGCTCACCAAGGTGCTTCTTCCCGTTTCTTGGCCAACATTGACAGCTTTTTCCGTGATCACCCTAGTAAACGAATGGAATACCTACTTGTGGCCATTCCTGATGGCGGATACAGAACGGGTTGCTCCCCTGCAGGTGGGTCTGACCATGCTGCAAAACAACGATGGCGTTACTAACTGGGGACCAGTAATGGCCGCAACCGTTCTAACCATTCTCCCGATGGTCGTCATTTTCCTTGGCCTGCAGAAATACATGATTCAAGGTCTCACCACTGGCGCCGTAAAAGGTTAGAAGGCTTCTATCCTTATCACGCTCGCCGTTGTCGCCCTATTCTTCTCAATCTGACTTCAATTTAAGGAGATACCCATGCTTCGCCGTAAGTTTCTCGCGCTAGCCTCCACTGCTTCTACCGCTTCATTTCTTGCCGCTTGTGCTGGCACCTCATCTACCAGTTCCCAGGGCAGTAGCGACGGTGGCGATGGTGGCGAGGTCACGGAATTGACGTGGTGGTCCAACCACCCGGCTTCCTCAAAGGACATCGAAAAGGAAATCATCTCTCGCTTCGAGAAGGAAAACCCTGACATCAAGGTCACCCTTGTTGACGCTGGAAAGAACTACGAAGAGGCAGCGCAAAAGTTTAATGCTGCACTTACCGGCTCTGATCTTCCAGACATCGTGGTTCTGTCTGATGTGTGGTGGTACAACTTCGCTATCAATGGGCAGATTGCCAATGTTGATGATCTAGCCAAAGAAGCCGATATTGACCTCTCGACCTATGTCCAGCCGCTCTATGAGGACTATAACTACGACGGCGGCCACTTCGCGCTTCCCTTTGCCCGGTCAACTCCCCTGTTCTACTACAACAAGGACGCATGGAAGAAGGCTGGCTTGCCAGACCGTGGACCGGAGTCTTGGGACGAAATGGATGAGTGGTCTAAAAAGCTCGCCAGCGCGGATTCTAAGATGAAGCCCTTTGGCTGGGGCGATGCAGTCGGCTACTTGGGATGGATTTTCCAAGGCCCCTTGTGGTCTAAGGGCGGTGCCTACTCCGATGAATGGGATTTGAAGTTCACTGATGACAAAACCATCGAAGCTGTGGAATGGCTCAAGGATGTTACCGATAGCAAGAATGGCTACTCCTACATGGGCAATGACATGGCTATGGAATTCGGCACCGGACGCGCTGCAGCCACTGTCCTATCCACAGGCGATCTCGCAGGTATCTCTGATACCGCTGACTTCGAGTTAGGAACCGCATTCCTTCCCAATCCAAAGGGAGACGGCGCTTGCCCCACCGGAGGTGCAGGCCTCGCCATTCCTTCCGGTATTAGCAAGAACCGCCAGGTGGCAGCCATCAAGCTGATTGATTTCATCACGAACGAGGAAAACACCTCGTATTGGTCCCAAAATGTGGGTTATATGCCAGTCCGCTCTTCTGCTGCCGACAACGAGGATCAGAAGAAATTCATGGAAGAGAACCCGAATTTCGAGACTGCTATCAAGCAGCTTCCAGAAACTCGCCCACAGGACAACGCCCGTGTATTCCTCCCTGGTGCAGATCAGGAGATTGGTGGTGCCTTTGAGAAGATCGTCACCAACCGCGACGATGTCACCAAGGTGCTTACGGATCTAGAAAAGACTCTGCAATCCATTTATGACAACCAGGTAAAGCCCGTCATTAACGGCTAATCTTGCCAATTTTCCTTAGTATCTGAAAGGTAACACCATGGCTACTGTCACATTTGATGGTGCAAGCCGCATCTATTCCAAAGACGCGGAGCGCCCCGCAGTTGACCGTCTTAATCTAGATATTTCCGATGGCGAGTTTTGGTCCTCGTCGGGCCTTCTGGCTGCGGAAAATCCACCAGCCTACGAATGCTCGCTGGCCTTGAGCCGACAGACCGAGGTTCCATTCGGATCGGCGGAAAAGACGTCACTGGAGTCAGCCCATCAGATCGTGACGTAGCCATGGTCTTTCAAAACTACGCCCTGTACCCGAATATGTCGGTCGCACAAAATATGTCTTTCGCCTTGGAAAACCGGAAAGTACCCAAGGACCAGATTAAGACACGGGTACAAGAAGCCGCCAAAATTTTGCAGATGGAGGATTTGCTTGACCGGAAGCCCGCGAATCTGTCAGGCGGCCAGCGCCAGCGCGTAGCGATGGGCCGCGCCATCGTGCGCGAACCAGCTGTATTCTGCATGGACGAACCATTGTCCAACTTGGATGCAAAACTGCGCGTATCCACCCGCGCGCAGATTTCGAATTTGCAACGCCGCCTTGGCACTACCACGGTGTACGTGACCCACGACCAAACCGAAGCAATGACCATGGGTGACCGCGTCGCGGTGCTTAATGCAGGTGTCCTACAACAAGTAGATACCACTCGTGAAATCTACGACCGCCCCCAGAACGTCTTCGTTGCTGGGTTCATCGGCTCCCCTGCCATGAATATCTACGACCTCGCACACACCTCTAGCCGGCTCACCCTGGGGTCGACTCGCATCAACTTGGCGAATTACGACTTCGATGGTGGGAAATCCGTTACCGTTGGCGTTCGCCCCGAAGATTGGGTGCACACAGAGGAAGGTGCGGAATTCACCGTTAAACACGTTGAAGAACTAGGCAATCAAACCTACCTCTATGGTGACTTAGCGGACTCCGGCGAAGATCTGCAGTCGACGACCCGAATGGGCGGACAAACTGGCATGTTGGTAAGCGCTCGCTGTGATTACGCAATTGGTGATACTTTCCACGTCTCTCCCGATCCTGACCGTGTCCACCTATTTAGCTCTACTACTGGTGAGCGTCTAAATTAGAGTCGACAAAGCGAAGTTAACAATGTAAATTTCTACTTTGGCCGGTGTAGTAAAAATTGATTATTACTCGCTTGCCTGAGGCATCCACGCAATTCTTTTCCGCGGATATTGCTAAGGCAAACTGCACTCCACGAACGATAAGCCAATCGAAAGGTCACTAACTGCCGATGCGCTCTCTGAAGAAGCTATCTGTCACCGCCCTTGCCACCACCGCCATACTCGGTACTATCGCCGCGCCGGCCGCGAACGCAAAGAGCGACCCAGTACGTTCCATCATCGATCCTGGAACCTGCAAGGCCATCACCAAACTGGCTAACGAAGGGAAACCGGTCCCAGATCCTTCCATCCTCCACGATGAGGACTCTGTAAAACCTTATTTCAGCGATGGCGTACTGAAGTACAAAGTGGCGGATAACTTCCCCTACCGCAAGCAGCTAGACGCCGCCGTTGCCGAGTGGAACGAGGCTCTCGAGGGGAAGGCTTCCCTTAAGGAAGTAAAGCCTTCCGAAGCTGATGATGACACCATTTCCATCATCTACAATCCAGATCCTCGCGGCTACGTCCAAGGCTCGGCTTACCCGGATCACAAATTAGTCTCCATCAAGATGCCCAATGCTACTTACCCTGAGGCTCTCCAAGGCACCATCGCTCACGAGCTAGGCCACATGATGGGCGCGGGACACTCCTGCGCCGGCGCACTTATGGCAGGTTCCAACCAGAACCCGATCTCCTATCACGTAACGCCGCTTGATGCGGCCGCCATTATCCAAGGCCAGTTCGACTAAGCTCGCCTCTGCTCCCCCTTGGTTCTCAACGAGAATCAGGGGATTTTTATATGCCCAGTTTCGGGGCGGTAGATAAGCCGCGTTGGTGAATGTGGGCATCGGCTAGCAGAGCTACTGCTAACGTTGCCCATATTCAAAGGTTTGCACAAGAAAAGGAGCCTTTTCTATGGAGACGTGGGAACCCACATTGTCCACTGGTCCGCTGCTGGGGATTGCGGTCGCTGCGGTCGCTGTGATTTTGGTACTGGTCATATATTTCAAGCTCCACGCTTTTCTCACTCTGCTGGTGGTCTCCGCGCTGACAGCACTTGCATCTGGCATACCACTGGAAGGCATCGTCCCTACGATGACGGAAAGTTTCAGCTCCACCCTTGGCTCGGTGGCGCTTCTGGTGGGCCTCGGCGCCATGATCGGCCGGCTCGTGGAGGCTTCCGGCGGTGCCCAGTCGCTTGCCGACGCCATGGTTCGCCGCTTCGGCGAAAATAAAGCACCCCTTGCACTCGGCATCGCCTCGCTGATTATGGGCTTTCCAATCTTCTTCGATGCTGGGCTTATCGTGATGCTTCCGGTTATCTTTGCCGTCGCCCGCCGCTTGAATGGCCCGGTCCTTGCCTTTGGCCTGCCGGCCGCCGGCGCATTCTCTGTCATGCATGTCTACATGCCACCGCACCCCGGTCCTGTCGCCGCCAGTGAATTCTACGGCGCCGACCTCGGCTTGGTGCTGCTCGTCGGCCTGTTACTGGCTCTGCCTACCTGGTATATCTCCGGCTACCGCTTCGGCCTTTTTGCTGGAAAGAAGTTCCCTTTCAAGGTCACTGACGCCATCGCCGGGCCCATCGTTAATGAAGAAGAACAACCCTTAAAACCTGCCTCCGCCACCACAGTAATTTCCATTTTGCTCATCCCGATGGTGCTCATTTTCTTCAATACCGGGCTCAACGCCCTAGCTTCCTACGGCACCATCGACGCCGATGCCACGTGGGTCAGGTTCTTCGTCATGCTCGGCCAAACTCCAATCGCATTGCTGATTACGGTGCTTATCGCACTGGTAGTCCTCGGTCTGCGCCGCGGCGTGGAAAAGACGGCGCTGGAAAAGCTCGTTGACTCCTCGCTTGGCCCTATCTGTTCCGTCGTGCTCATCACCGGCGCGGGCGGCATGTTCGGCGGCGTGCTCCGCACTTCCGGCATTGGCGATGCGCTTGCCGATTCCCTCTCCGGCCTCGGCATCCCTGTCATCCTGGCCTGCTATCTCATCGCCGTAGCCCTCCGTTTGGCACAAGGTTCAGCCACCGTAGCCCTCACCACGGCCGCTGCCCTCATGGTCCCCGCCGTGGAAGCTGGCGGTTTCAACGAGCTCCAACTCGCACTCATCGTTGTGGCCACAGCCGCCGGTTCGGTCTTCGGCTCCCACGTCAACGATTCCGGCTTCTGGCTCGTAGGCCGCCTGATGGGCATGGACACGATGACAACTCTGAAGACGTGGACCGTTAATCAGATGCTCATCTCCGTCATCGGCTTCGCACTCGTGCTCGTCCTCTACGGTGCGGCTGCAGTCTTTTAGGAGCCAGCCTTTATCCAGGCAGTAGCGTCTTTAGCAATCTCTTCTACTGGCCGCGTCACATCGAAGACGCGGCCAGTTTCATCTTCTTCCAGTGGCTCCAAGGTATCGAATTGCGATTGCAACAACGACGCTGGCATGAAGTGTCCCGGCCGGTGTTGCATCCGCTCATACAACACATCAAAGTCACCGTGTACATGCACAAACGCCACGCCAGGGCAGTACTCCCGAATCAGGTCCCGGTATTTTCGCTTCAGCGCGCTACACCCCACCATCGCGCCTTCTGGTCTTTCCGCTAGCCACTGACCGATCTGCCTCAGCCACGGCTCGCGGTCCTCATCATTCAGCGGCGCCCCAGCGGCCATCTTGTCGATATTCGCCTGCGGATGCATATCATCGCCGTCGCGGTACTCTAGCCCAACCAGCGGCGACAGGGCCTCCCCCACCGTTGTCTTGCCAGAGCCAGAGACTCCCATGACGACGACATGACGGAATTTGTTCTGGTTCATGGTGGCTCCTTGGGTTGGGGTTATTCCCATTCATTTTATCCGCATCGAGTTACCAGCCCCGAACTGTGAATTTGCGGATGCAAATCTCGAGGAGGAGCAGCCTCCTAATGAACCGACATCAACCCTGAGCCGGACCCCAACACTGTCACCCGATTCACAGATTCAGAAAGGACAGATACACCACTCCACCGGACTTGACCTAATATAGCCTTGTCCTCCTAATTTCCTTCTCGCGAAAGGTCTCCCATGCGCGGCAGCATCCGCGAAATCTATACGCTTTATGATGGCAATAATCGCCGTCTCCTCATCCCCGTATACCAGCGCAATTACGACTGGCAGCACAAACAATGTGCCCGGCTTTTTGACGATCTCGAGGAAATAATCCTTAGCGACCGAAAGAAACACTTCTTCGGCGCGGTAGTCGGGAAGAACCAAGATTCCTGGAATTGGATTGTCATCGATGGCCAACAGAGGCTTACCACCGTCAGCATCCTCATGCTTGCTTTCGCTCATGCCCTCCGAGATGGCGAAATCCAGAGTGAAGATCCCTCGCTTGCTGAGAAAATTATTTCTGACTACCTGCGAATCGGCCACAACAAGGAGAACCCGCGTTTCAAGCTTAAGCCTGTAAAAGACGATGACAATGCTTATCAGAAACTATTTGGTCCTGAAAGTGAATTCATCAACTCATCGAATGTAACGTCTAACTACCGTTTCTTCCGAGAAAAGCTGCGTTCTACCCCTTTAGACGCTGACCAGGTTTGGAAAGCGATCTGCCGCCTCGAAGTAATGCACTTGGATTTGGAGGAATACGACGAGCCCCAGCGCATCTTCGAAAGCTTAAACTCCACCGGTTTGGAACTTAAAGAAGCTGACAAAATTCGCAACTTTGTCCTCATGGGCTTGGACTCTACGCAACAGGAAAGGTTATATAACGAACGCTGGAATCCGATTGAAGACAACTGCAACTTTCAGACCGACTCTTTCATTCGCTGGTATCTCACTACGTACACCACCAAGACCCCACGCGAACAAGACGTTTATGAGGCATTCAAATCTTTCGCTTCCAAGCGCAAGACGAATATGCCAGAGCTCTTGGATGATTTATACGCCTATTCCAAGTATTTCCGTGAAATACGCGAATCCGATACCGGTTATCCTGAAATAGACACGCAGCTAAAGCGCATGAACGAATTTATGGGCGCTGTGGTTCTACCATTCCTTATGCCGCTTCTTCGCGATGTCCACGAATCCAAGACGACGCCTGAGGACTTCCTCGAAGTGTTGCTCACCATCGAGTCCTATATCGTCCGCCGATTTGTCACCGGCATCGCTACCAACTCACTCAATAAAATCTTCGCGACTATGTACGCGGAGGTCAGTAAGCTTCACTCAGACGGCACCCCATTCGCCCCAATCGTCATCTATCAGATCAACAGGCGTTCAGGCAGCGGTCGTTTCCCCACCGATGCTGAGTTCAAGGAAGCCTTTGCCACCAAAGACTTCTACAACATTCGGGCATACTGGCGGCAGTACCTTTTCAATTGCCTGGAAAACGGTGATTCAAAGGATATTCGCGATGTCTCCAAGGCGCTTGCTGAAAATAGGATTTCCATCGAGCACATCATGCCCCAGACCCTTACTGATGCTTGGCGCCAGGAGCTCGGTGACAGGGCCGAAGAAATTCACGAGTCATGGTTAAACCGAATTGGCAATCTCACGGTCACCGGCTACAACTCTTCCTACTCGAATTCTCCATTTACCATCAAGAAAACCATGGAGAACGGCTTCGACAGCTCGCCGTATCGCCTCAATGAGCTCCTGCGGGAATCCGATCGCTGGTCCTTACCCCAGATTGAAAAGAGAAACGAGGTCCTTACCGATAAAGCATTAGATTTCTGGGAAACTAAGTCAACCAACTTCGCACCGCCAGAGGCAGTACTCCCAAAGGAGCCGATGGGTGAAAGCGAAGAATTCAGTGGTCGAAAAATTAGAGGATTTGAATTCGGCGACTTTAGAAAGACCACTAAATCGTGGGCTGACATGGTCGAAGCAGTACTGAAGTATTTACTTCACGAGCACCGGACTGAAATTCTTTCTTTCGCAGAATCTTCGAAATTCCTTCGGTCTAAAAAGCCTACCACCGAAAAAACTGGGTCTTTCCGAAAGATTGAGGAAGGCCTTTATGTTCAGGTTGGCAACAACACTTCTGCCAAAATCTGGTTCCTTCGAAGCCTTTTCGAATATCTCGACTTAGATCCAGAAGATCTTGTATTCACCTTCCCTGTATCCAAAACAGGTCGGACAGATGACACAGGAGACCAAGATAGCAGCGACACTTCAGGCAAGTATGCAGAGCTCACTAAGTTCTATGATCAACTGGTTGAAGCACAAGAGCTAAAGGGTACGCCCCAGAGTACCGAGTCACTTCGCAGTGAGTTCATTAAGGACTTTGAATACTTTAGTGTCACAGACCCCCAAGCATTATTTGGCGGTAAAGAGCTCGCGGAATTCATTTCGTCCACCGCGATCCCTGAAATGAGCGACGACCAAGTCCTAGCTGTACTCACTCAGCACATCAAAGTGTCTCAAATGCTTGGTGGAAGTTATCTCCACCAAGAAATAATTAACGGCTCAATCGCTGAGCTAATTCACCGATTGAGCGAGTTTTCATAAAACCCATGAGGACTTTTACAGAGCCCCAAACAGCCGTGATATGCCCTGCAATTAGCAATACAGCGGCTGTAACAGGGCTAATGGCTCACTTTTAGGCCAGGTTCTTTAACGCGTCAGTAACCAAGCGCCAGAACCCCGCGTGATCCAACTTGGTAGCGACTTGGGTATGGCAGCTGTCATCGGCGGGTTCACGTAAGTCAGTCACGGTCATGCCGGTGGTAAGTGCGCCGGCAAGCTCGACATGGACGGGCGCTTTGCGGGTTTGTACGATGCTCGGATCGATGAGGTAAGCCACCGTACACGGATCGTGCACCGGGGGATCCGTAAAGCCTTGGTTTTGCTGATACGCCTCGCGGAAGAAACCGAAGAGTCCGACAACAAAGTCCGAGACGGGTGTATTCAACGCCTTAATTGCAGCTTCGACCTCGGCTGTTGCTAGTGCTTGGTGGGTAAGGTCGAGCCCGACCATGGTGACCAGCCACGGCTCTTCGAAGACGATATGTGCTGCCTCAGGATCGATCTTGATATTGAATTCGGCGACTGGGGACCAATTGCCCTCGTGGTAGCCGCCGCCCATGAGCACGACCTCTTTGACGCGCTCGACGATGCGCGGTTCTTTACGCGCCGCCATAGCGATATTGGTCAACGGCCCCGTTGGGACCAAGGTAATGGTGCCGGGTTCGTGGGACATGACGGTGTCGATGATGAAGTCGATGGCGTGGGCATCGGCAAGCGCGGTGCTGGGCTCCGGAAGATCGACGCCGTTGACGTCCATGCCGGTGGAGCCGTGGATCGCCTCAGCGACTTCTACGGGGCGCACGAGCGGGCGATCGCAACCGGCGTAGACAGGAATCTCTGGGTGGCCGGCAATTTCCTTGACCACGAGGGCATTGCGGGCAACCTTGTCCAAGGTCTGGTTGCCGCCGACAGTGGTAATGCCCAGCAGATCGATGTTGGGGTTTCCCATGGCCAAGAGCAGGGCTACCGCATCATCGTGGCCAGGGTCGCAATCCAGAATAATTTTTCGCGTCATGTCTCGAGCCTACTTTTGGTCGGTGAAGACCGCCACGGTTTCATCGTGTGGCACAGCTTCATTTCCTCCGTGCTCACCAGCTGTACCCTGGAAAGCAGCAAGTCACCCCGCAAACGGTATGAACCGTCGTGGAAAGGAATTCGCCCCACCATGTCGACAGTTTCTGACCGCCTGACTCACGCGCAGCAGGAGTTTAACGCGGTAATTTCCACCATCCCTTTTGATGAGGACACCGTGGATACTGCCCCTACGCTGCACGGATTACCCGTTGCCTTTAAAGACATCGTGGATATCGCCGGAGTGCCAACGACCTGTGGCACCAACGTTGATACGGGACCGGCTCCAACGCAGAATGCCACGGTGGCACAGCGGCTAATGGATGCCGGCGCGATTCCCGTGGCCAAGGCCAACCTCCAGGAATTTTCCTATGGCATCTTGGGCGATGCCTCCGCGTATGGCCGCGTCATCAATCCGCGTGATCCGCAGGTCTGCGGCGGCGGATCCAGCTCTGGGTCGGCGGCGCTGGTTGCGTGCGGAGCGCTCGATCTCACGGTGGGTTCCGATAGCGCAGGTTCTGTGCGTGTCCCGGCCGCCAGCCAAGGCGTGCTGGGATTTAAGCCAACCACCGGCACGATCCCGCTCGATGGGGTCTTCCCCTTCGCGCCAAGCTTCGATTGCATCGGATTCTTCGCCAGCTCCATCGACCTCATCGAGCAGGCCCTGCTAGCAACGGCGGATAAGACACCGGAGCCGGCCGAGAATGTATCCACCATCGATGTCTCTGCGCTGAATACCAAAGGTGAGCGCTTTGCTGGTCTGCTGTCTGCGCTGCAGGATTCCACGTTCACCGCCGTAGAAGACCTCGATTACTCCCAGCTCGAATCCACCATTGCTGCCACCGCGAAGCTCTACGCGCCGATGCGCCTCAAGGAGGCCTACGCCGTCCACCAGCCCTACCTCGATCAGCGGGATAAGTACCAGGGCGTCATCTTGGAGCGCGTCCTGGGCGGGCAGGATATTACTCAGGCAGAATACGACGCTGCAGCGCAGCAGGTACAACAACTGCGTACGGAAGCACTAACGCTTGTCGATGCCTCCCCCATCATCCTCGCCCCCACCCTCGACGCCGGTCCCATCAGGTGGGACGACATCACTGCAGAAAATACTGCGGATTCTGCTGGCAGCCTGCGCCGCTGGACCGAGCCATTCAATGTCTTGGGCTGGCCGGCGATCACTATCCCGCTGCGCACGAGGGAAACCACGGGGGTGGGTGATGCGGTGCAGGTCATCGGCAAGCCGGGCCAAGACCTCACCGTTTTGCGCGTCGCCCGCGAGATTCAGGCGCTGCTTTAGGCACAGTACAATTCTTCGTGCATCCGCCTGCTCACGGCGTTGGTAAGGTGATGGTTATGAGCACTCCAGCACAGCTTGCCGCGCGGTTGCGCGCCGAGGCCGATGACGGGTCCTTGGAGTCATTCTGCTTGGATACCGGCATTGACCTGCTGGTTCTTTTTGGCAGCGCGCACGTCAATGCCGCCAATGCGAATGATGTTGACCTTGCCTATTCGATCGATTTCTCGCGTGCGAAAGCTGACCGGCCGAACGTGCTCGACGTTGCCACGGCGTTTTACTCCCGCTATGGCGACGGCATCGATCTCATGTGCCTGGATACTGCGGACACGGTGGCGCAGCATGAAGCTCTGCAAAAGTGCGACCTCTTGGTCGATCCATCCAATACCAAATATGGAACGCTGCAAATGATGGCGGCACGGGAGTACATCAATACGGCGTACCGCCGCGAGTTCGAGCTCAGGAGCTTAATGTCATGAGTCCACGGGATTTTCAATCAGACACTATCCGCAAAAGGCTTGTCTCCCTCCAGCGCATACTTGGAGAACTTGAAAAATACCGGGATTCAGACGTGGAAGAACTGCGCTCTGACCTTTCACAAATGTATGCCGTGTTTTTCATGCTGCAGCAAGTAATCGATCTTGCCACGGATATTAACCAACACATTGCGGCAACGACCTTAAACGTTGCGGACTCTAATAGCCGTCGCGGTTTCGAAGATCTCATTCGCGCGGGCGTTTTGCCCTCCGACCTGGAGCAAGATTTCTATAAGAGTGCGGCTTTGCGCAATGTCATTACTCACCAATACGTTGAAGTGGATTTGGGAATCGTCTCCAATTCAATCCCGCGAGTATTAGATGTATATACGCAATATGTTAAATCGATTTCGCGCTGGCTAGCCTCCCGCTAGCACCGTCTTTTCTTGCGTGTGCGGGCGCCAATACGCCGCTTCTACTGCGTTAAGTTCCTTGAAATGCGAGGACGTCAGCTCATCCATCGCGGTTAAATAGCCACCCACATCCTCGCGCGGTAAGCGCAGGCCCATGGTCAGGTGCGGCGTCCAGCGCGGACCGCGGCCCTCAGGATTGGCGGCGCTAATCTTCCGCGCTGCCATTTCGAGTTCATCGCTGGTCTCTAATAAGCATGCCACGGTCCGTTTCCTCTTCGTGCCGAAGATGACGTTTCCCACGCGCCGAAACGTCGCCGGAATGACCGGCGGTAAAAGCTCCGCGGCAAGCTCTACAACGTGGGGCTCCATCTCCTGCGCGAAAGTCACCGTAATATGCGGGCGCTGATTTTGTACGGGGAATCCGCGCTCGGCAAGACCTGCAAAGATCTCCCGAATCTGCTCTTCCTGCTTTTTCGGCAGGTAGAGCAGGATATTATCCGGCGATGCTGTACTCACGATGCGGCTTTCTTCGGTTCAAGTGGGCACGATTCATTCGTGTGCCCAAGATGCGGGCGGTTTCGGTTCTGTTTCTAGGGTACCGCCGGTCAACAATCGTTCGATCTCCGCGATGCTATAGGTCCCATGCTCATTTTGAGCAAAGTCGCCCCTCAAAAATCGCATCGCGCCTTCAATTGACGCAGAGGAGGATGCGCATAGGAGGTTGCGCATAAGACCCTGCACAGAAGAGGTTGTACATCGGGCACTGCGCATTGGCTCCCGCGCATAGGCCCCCATACAGCGGACTCTGCGCAAAGAACCTCCCCTTTTCCTTGTGCTCGTTTACACGGGTGCCTTTAATAAGAGTATGAGCACATCAGATTCTTCGCCTTTCATTCTCGCCATCACGGCGTGCCCAACGGGTATCGCCCATACCTATATGGCCGCCGAGAACTTGGAGGCCGCCGCCAAAAAGCTGGGCTACCGCATCAAGATTGAAACGCACGGTTCCATCGGCGTGGAGGGCAACTTCAGTACACAAGACATCGAGGAAGCCGATTCGATTGTTATCGGTGCCGATACGACCATCGCGAAGGACCGATTCCACGGCAAGCGCTTGGTGGCAACCGGTGTGGACGAGGCCATCAAGCACCCAGAGCGGCTGTTAACCAAGTCCTTGGAGGCAGCAGCGTGGAAGGGTGAGGATAACGGGGCATCGGAAAGCGAGGCGGAGGACGCTGCGGGAGATGCTGGGCTGCGCGGTATTGGGCAGACCATGTACAAGGCGCTGATGAATGGCGTTTCCCACATGATTCCCTTCGTGGTTACCGGCGGATTGCTCATCGCCGTGGCGCTGTCCTTGGGCGGCACGCCCACGCCGGAGGGGCTGTCGATTCCTGAAGATAGCTTCTGGAATACGCTCAATGAACTTGGTGGCCTGGCATTTTCGCTGATGGTGCCGGTCTTGTCTGGTTACATTGCCGTTGGCATCGCGGATAGGCCGGGGTTAGCGCCAGGGCTTATCACCGGGCTCATCGCCACGACCGGTTCGCTGTACGGGTCCGAGGCCGGAGCCGGATTCTTGGGAGGTATCGTCACCGGTATCCTCTCCGGCTACGTGGCCCTTGCAATCAAGAAGATTCCGGTGCACAAATTCATCGCGCCGATTTGGCCGATTATCGTCATCCCGATTTTCACCACGCTGATAGTGGGCTTGGCCTTCATCTATTTCATCGGCGCGCCGATTGCCAGCGCCTTCGAGGCCATGACCGAATACCTCGGTGGGCTGCAGGGCTCGTCTGCGATTGTGCTGGGTCTTATCATTGGTGCGATGATCGCCTTCGATATGGGCGGGCCCTTCAATAAGACAGCCTTCCTGTTTGGCGGCGGCATGATCGCCGCGGGGAATGCAGCCCCGATGGGTATGGCCGCCGCCGCGATTGCGGTTCCGCCGCTCGCAGTGGGCGTGTCCACCCTCCTGCGCCGCGGTTGGTTCAATAAGGCGGAAAAGGATTCCGGTATCGCCGCGCTATTCATGGGATTTTTCGGCATCACCGAAGGCGCCATTCCCCTAGCGGCGGCGCGTCCCCTGCAGGTCATCCCGGCCAACGTCGCCGGTGGTGCCGTCGCCGGTGCGATGGCGGGCGCGTTCGGGGTCCAAGATCATGTCATGCACGGTGGCCCCATCGTCGCCGTCCTCGGCGCGGTGGATCAAGTGGCGTGGTTCTTCCTGTCCATGCTCTGCGGCGTTGCCGTGTGTGCCGCGCTCATGCTCCTGCTCATTCGCCTGACACAGCGCTCCCCGGAAACAGACAAGGAAACGGAGTCACCCGCAGTGCTCCCTCTTCTCGGTACCTCTACTATCAGCCTCGATGAACCGCTCGGTTCCGATCCGAAGGACGTCATCAAGTCGCTCGTTTCCCTCGCCGCCGCCGATGGCCGCATTAACGACGCCGCCGCGGTTGCCGATGCCGCCCTGAACCGCGAGGCCCAACACTCCACCGGCGTGGGCCACGGCGTGGCCATCCCGCACGCTCGTTCCGCCGGAGTTTCCGCACCAACTCTGGCCTTCGCCCGGCTTCCCGAGGGCGGTATCACCTGGGCAAGCGGCGAAGAGCCCACGACTTTAGCGTTCCTTATCGCCGTTCCCGATGACGCCGGAAAACAGCACTTAAAGCTGCTGTCCACCCTCGCCCGCGCCATCATGAAGGAGGATTTCCGCGCCCAGCTGCACGAGGCCAGCTCCTGTGAAGAAGCAGAAGGGATCATCTCCTCTGTCCTCCAGGTCGAACCCCAAGCCGCCGTGGAGTCTTAGTTTTCTTCCTTGCCCACGGCCGCTCCTGAGAGGAGCTGTTCTATCGACACCACTCCGCCCAAAGAGTAACCGCCTTCACAAATGGCAGTGGCACGGGTTACACTTGGAACCACACTTATTGTTCAACAATTAAGGATGGTGTTGAATGGCTTCGCTCCACATTGATCTCAACGCGGACTTGGGTGAAACCACCGCCGGCAACCCGGTAGCCGATGATGCCGCGATGCTGGAGATGGTCTCCTCCGCCAATGTCGCCACCGGCTTCCACGCCGGTGATCCGCACTCCATTGCCCAGACCCTGAAGGCTGCGGCGCGTGCGGGAGTCACGGTCGGAGCACACGTGGGCTATAACGATCCGGCCGGCTTTGGCCGCCGCTTCATCGACTACAATGCAGCGGAGCTCGCGGACGAGGTCACCTACCAAATTGGTGCGCTCGATGCGCTGGCGCGCGCCAATGGCACGCGGGTGTCTTATGTGAAGCCGCACGGCGCGATGTACAACACCATCGTCAAAGACGAAGCACAAGCCAAGGGAGTTATCGCAGGCATCAAGGCCTTCGGTGACCTCCCCGTGATGCTGCTGCCGGGCGGCCTCGCGGTCGATATCGCAGAATCGCAAGGCCTCACCGTCATCCGCGAGGCCTTCGCGGATCGCAACTACAACCCGGATGGCACGCTGGTCTCACGCAAGCAGGACAATGCGGTGATGGGGGATGAAGGGGATGTCGTCAAGCGCGTGCTTGAAGTCGCCCAAACCGGCTCCATTACCGCCATCGATGGCACCACGCTCGATGTGGATGCCCAATCCGTGTGCACCCACGGTGACTCGCCGGGCTCCGTGAAACTGCTGCGCGGTGTGGTCGAGCGCCTCAGCGCGGAAGGAATCGACATTCGGAGCTTTATCTAATGCCGCATATTCACTTCGTTGGCACCCGCGCCCTGCTCATTGATTTGGACGGGCTTGAACAGGTCATGGCGTGGCATGCGGCGCTGTCCGCTAAACCGCTGAAGAATCAGGTGGATTGCATTGCCGCCGCCACCACGTTGCTCATTACCTTTGAGGCGCCTAATTCCGCGCGCGCGGCCGCAGAGTTTCTGGCAGACTTCTCCCCTGCCGCCGCTACCGCGAAGGAAGCGCGCACGGTAGACATCGACGTGCTTTACGATGGCGAAGACGTCGACGCCGCCGCCGAGCTCCTCGGCATGTCGCGCGAGGCCTTGATTGACTGGCATACCTCTGCCGAATGGACCGCCGCCTTTGGTGGTTTTGCCCCCGGTTTTACCTACTGCGCGCCTTCCGATCCGGCCCAGGCCAAGGCCGTGCCACGCCGCTCCGATCCGCGCACGGCCGTTCCGGCTGGCGCCGTGGGCATCGCGGGCGAATTCTCTGCGGTCTACCCGCGCGTTTCGCCAGGCGGCTGGCAGCTGCTCGGTACCACCAATACCCCGATGTGGGATTCGCACGCGAACCCGCCCGCGCTGGTGCAGCCCGGTGACCGCGTGCGCTACCGCGCAGTGGACGAGCTGCCGGACTTGGTGGATCGCAGCGCGGAATCCAAGCGCTCGCCGGCCCGCCTGCCCCGCATGGAGGTCCTCGATGCGGGCCTGCTCACGCTTTATCAAGACCTAGGCCGCCCCGGTGTGGGCGACCTCGGCGTGACCCCGTCCGGTGCCGCCGACCACGCCGCCGCGGCAACCGCGAACGTTGCCGTGGGCAATCCGCGGGGCGCGACGGTGCTAGAAAATATCGGCGGCATCAAGCTGCGCGCGCTTACCGATACCGTCATCTGCGTTACCGGCGCCACCGCCCGCGTCCGCCTGGGTGAGATGCCCGTGCACCTCGCCCGCCCGGTGCTCGTTACCGCCGGCCAGACCGTGACGGTCGGTGCCGCAACCGTGGGCATGCGCAACTACGTAGCCATTCGCGGCGGCATCATCGCCGAATCCGAGCTCGGCTCCTCTGCCACCGATGTCCTCTCCGGCCTCGGCCCCGACCCCGTCACCACTGGCGATGTCATCGGTGTGCTGCCGCGCTCGACCGGCATGACGGATGCACAATTGGTCAACCCCCTGCGCGTATCCGCTGATTCCGCTGGCAAGACGCGCGCGACGCTGCGCTGCGTGCTAGGCCCGCGCGATGACTGGTTTGGCGATAATATCTCCACCTTCCTAGATACCGAATGGGTCGTTTCCTCTGATTCCAACCGCGTTGGCCTGCGGCTTTCCGGGGCTAAAGACAGCGCAGAGACTTCCGATATCACCGTGCAGCGCGTGAAAGACGGCGAGCTCCCCTCTGAGGGAATGGTGGCCGGTTCCATCCAGATCCCGCCGAATGGCAAACCGGTGGTTTTCCTGCGTGACCACGCCGTCACCGGCGGCTACCCCGTCATCGCCACCGTGTTGGAAGAAGATATCGACATCGCCGCGCAGCTCCCGCCCGGCGCGCGCGTGACCTTCCGCCTCGTGACACCCCAAGCTTTAAATACTGGAGAAGAAAATGCAGATTAAAACCGTCCTCATTGCTAACCGCGGCGAAATCGCCGTGCGCATCGCCCGCGTGGCCCGCGACTTGGGCATTAAGTCCGTCGCCATTTATTCCGAGGCCGACGCCGGTGCCCTGCACACCCAGGTTGCCGATGAAGCCTATGCGCTGCCCGGCAATACCGCTGCCGATACCTATATGAATATCCCGGCGCTGCTGGATATCGCCGTGCGCGCCGGTGCGGATGCCATCCACCCGGGTTACGGTTTCCTCTCCGAAAACGCCGACTTTGCCCGCACCGTCACCGATGCCGGCATGATCTGGATCGGCCCCTCGCCGGAATCCATCGAGCTTTTGGGCGATAAGATTGCCGCCCGCCGCGTTGCCGAGGAGGTCGGCGCGCCCCTGGCTCCGGGCACCTCCGATCCCATTGATGATTGGCAGGAGGCCCGCGCCTTTGCCGAGGAGCATGGCCTGCCGATTGCCATCAAGGCCGCTTATGGCGGCGGCGGGCGCGGCCTTAAGGTCGTGGATTCCATGGATGAGATCGAGGGCGCGTTCAACTCCGCCGGGCGCGAGGCCATGGAGGCATTCGGCCGCGCCGAGTGCTACGTGGAGAAGTTCCTTACCCACCCGCGCCACGTAGAAGCGCAGGTCCTGGCGGATACCCACGGCAACGTCCGCGTGCTGGGCACCCGCGATTGCTCCACCCAGCGCCGCTTCCAAAAGCTCATCGAGGAGGCCCCCGCGCCCGCGCTTTCCGATGCCCAGCGCACCGGCATCATCGAAGGTGCCCGCTCCATCTGCTCCCACGTGGGCTATACCGGAGCCGGCACCGTGGAATACATCGTTTCCGAGGATGGCACCATCTCCTTCTTGGAGGTCAATACCCGCGTCCAGGTCGAACACCCCGTGACCGAGGTGGTGACCGGCACCGATATCATCGCCGAGCAATTCCGCATCGCCGCGGGCGAGCCCCTTTCCATCGCTGAGGATCCAGCCTCCACCGGCCACGCCTTCGAGTTCCGCATCAATGCCGAGGACATCCTCAACGGCTTTGCCCCCTGCCCCGGCACCATCGTCTCCTTCGAGCCGCCAACCGGCCCCGGCATCCGCGTCGATTCTGCTGTCCGCTCGGGTTCTATCATTCCGCCGTACTATGACTCGCTCATCGCCAAGCTCATCGTCTGGGGGCCCACGCGCGAGGTAGCCCTCGCCCGTTCGCGGCAGGCGCTGCGCGAGTTCGATGTCTCCGGCGTGCGCACGGTGCTGCCCTTCCACCGCGACATGATGGACGAGCCAGCACTTATTGGCACCGCGTCTTCCGCTGAGGCCGATGCCGGCGCCAGCGACATCGGTGTCTTTACTGACTGGCTCGATCACAACTACCGGCCCTCTGCCGCCAACCAGGTAGACAAGGTCGAGGCAATCTACACCAAGCGCCGGACGGTCGCGGTAGAAATCGACGGCAAGCTCGTCAATATCGGCGTGCCCATGGATTTCCTCGCAGGCGCCGGTGCCGGCGCTGGCGCGGGCGCCGCGGATGGTTCTGGTGCCACCGCTCCCTCGACGGCCGGGGCGCAGTCCACCGACGATAGCGCGGTCACCTCCCCCTTCGAGGCCAACCTCGTGGCCTGGAATGTATCCGATGGCGATAGCGTCTCCGAAGGAGATTCCATCGCCACGGTTGAGGCCATGAAGATGGAATCTGCCATCAAGGCCCCGCGCGGCGGCACCATCAAGATCCTTGCTGAAGAGGGCGACCGCCTGGATTCCGCGACGGTGATTGCGACCATCGACTAGCGCATGCTGCCTGCCGGTGGGCCCGCGCACCTACCTGGGCGCCTGGCCGTGCAAATACTCGCCAAGGTAGGGCAAGAGGAAACGCACGGTTCCATAGCGGCGGCTAGCGATGAGATCGCGTTCTAAAAGCAGCTTGCGGGCCATGAAAATGGCATTGGGAGTCTTGCCCAGGCTCGCGGCGATGGCACCGGTGGGAATATCAGCGCCGTGTTCGGTTTCCAGCTCCGCCATGGCGTTGAGAAAAGCGCGCTGGGCGTCAGGAACATTCTTCAACGCAATCCTGTGCACCTGGTTGCCCATGTGCGCTGGAATCTCGCGCGCAATGGAGGACACGTGACGCTCCTCGATGGCATCCGCCCCATCGAGTACCGCACGGGTCCACGCCAAAGCGCCGACCAGCTGCAATAGGTACGGATAGCCCTGCACCAATGCGGTCGCCTCTTTTAAAGCGTGCTCGCTGAAACCGCGCCCAGCCGCGGTAGCGGTGCTGTGCAGGGTATCGGCTACGGTGGCATCATCAAGCAGCCCCAAATCCAGCCTTTGAGCGCGGCGCAAAAAGGTGGTGCCCTCATGCTCCAAAAGTTCTTCTACCCCAAACGTCAATCCCGCGGCGGCGAAGGCGATATCGTATTCGTCGCGAATGAGATCCTGGATGGCGGTTGCGAGCTGTGCAAGCTCATCCACGGAAGCCGCTTGCACCTCATCGACAGTCAACAGGACACCAGCAAGGCGCGCTGCATGCTGCCCACGCCGCCCACGAGCCCATAGTTAAACGAGCTAATTTCAAATTCGCGCCCGGCCAGCTGCACCGGCGACGCGCCGAAACTGGGGCGAAAAGGATTCTTATCCAGAATCACTATGCCAGAGCTTCCATTTAGATCCTTTAGAACTTTGCCACCTCTTTAGAACTTTTAGATCTTTAAGTCATACGGAATGGCCGTTGACGCCTCACCCATTCAGTAAGGTGAGGGTCATGCTTTCCCAGTCCGTCGCCACCGCTTTGCGCCAAGAGATGTCGGCCGGCAATTTTCAGCCCGGCGAGCAGCTCAGCGAGGTAAAGGTGGCCGAGCAATTCGGTTGCTCCCGCAATACCCTCCGCGAGGCTTTCACCACGCTCGCCGCCGAGCGCCTGGTCGAGCGCATCCCCCACCGCGGCGTCTTCATCGCCACCCCGGATGCCGCCTATATCCGCGATTTATTCGCCGCCCGCGCCGCCATCGAGCCGGCCGCGGCGCGCTGGGGCGCGTTTGCCGATGCCCCCTCGCTTATCTCCCTCGCCTCCTCCGCCTTCGAGTGCGCGAGGCGCGATAAGCACCAGGAAGTCTCCTCCATTAACCAGCGCTTCCACCAAGCCCTGGTGGCAGGGCTGGGTTCCCCCACCTTGGATGAGCAGATGAGCAACCTGCTCGCGCGCATGCGGCTTACCTTTTTATTGGTCATCCCCCGCTACCCACAGCTGCACGCCGAGCACATTCAAGGCAACGTGGATGTGGCCACGCTCATCGCGGATGGAAAACGCGAAGAGGCCACCACACACTTGCGCGATAGCCTCTTAGAAACTTGCGATACCATCTTATCCTTCACGGACTAATTAAGCGGCGGGGTCAATACCTAAGGGATGAGGTACTCCGCATCGCGGGCATTGGTCACCAGCATCTTGCCCGGGGCATGGGAAATAGCCAGATCTGGCTTTGATTCCATCACGATGGCCTGCGGGGTAACCCCACACGCCCAAAAGACGGGCAGGCAACCTTCTGGAATGTCCACCGCATCACCAAAGTCCGGGTGCGCTAAATCCGCAATACCGATAGCCGCCGGATCCCCCACGTGCACCGGAGCGCCATGCACGGACGGATAGCGAGAGGTAATGCGCACCGCATCGGAGACCTGCGATGCCGGAATCGGGCGCATCGATACCACCATCGGTCCGGAGAATACGCCCGCAGGAGTAGTAGGGATATTCGTCCGGTACATCGGCACATTGCGCTGCTGCTTAATATGCGCGATCTCGATACCCGCATCCACCAGCGCCGTTTCAAAGGTAAACGAGCAGCCGATAAGGAAGCTGACCATGTCGGGGGTGTAATAGGAGGTGGCATCGGCAAGCGTGGCCGTGTGCTCACCATGCTCAAAGATGCGATAGGCCGGGATATCGGTGCGGATATCGCCGCCAGGCAGGAGATCAGAGGTGTACTGTCCCGCCTCAAGCACGCCGACGATGGGGCACGGCTTGGGATTGCGCTGGGCAAAAAGCAGGAAGTCGAAGGCGTATGCGCTGGGCAGCGAGAGCAGGTTGGCCTGCATGTATCCCCGCGCATGCGCGGCGGTGGTGGTCATCTCGTGGGTGCGCGCGAACTCGCGCACCTCTTCTGGCGTGTGCATTATGCCCATATCGCTGTGATTCCTGAGACTGCTCGGAGGCCGATGAAGATGGTAAGCAGCCAGGCCAGGCCGCC
This sequence comes from Corynebacterium limaceinasi, assembly GCF_046717465.1. NCBI lineage: Bacteria > Bacillati > Actinomycetota > Actinomycetes > Mycobacteriales > Corynebacteriaceae > Corynebacterium > Corynebacterium limaceinasi. The sequence goes on along the minus strand of NZ_CP177100.1, from coordinate 604,029 downwards.
AAGGATTAGGAGCCACTTTGGGTACTTATAGCCCTGCAGCAGATCCTTGCGGCGCCAAGCCACCCACATCACCAGCGCGAAGCCGATGGGAAGGATGAGCCCGTTAATCGCACCGGCGAAGATCAAGAGCTTTTGCGGCGCGGAGTTGATTATTACAAAAATGACCGTACAGACCGTAATGAAGATGACGGTGAAGATATTCCGAGTCCGGGCCGAAGTTTCCTGGGTGGTCACGAAGGATACCGAGGTATAAGCGGCACCGATGACGGAAGATAGGCCCGCAGCAAAGAGCACCATGCCGAATGCGCGGAGACCGAATTCACCGGCCGCGTGGTAGAAGGCATCGGCGGCAGTATTATTTTCTTTTAGCGTGACGCCGGTAGTCACCACGCCCAATACCGCCAAGAAGAGCAGCATGCGCATAATACCGGTGACGATGATGCCGCTAACGGAGGTCCGCGTAATGTTCTTCACGTTTTCAACGCCAGATAAGCCCGCATCGATCAACCGGTGCGCGCCGGCGAAAGTGATATAGCCACCGACGGTGCCGCCGATGATGGTGGTGATAACGAAGAAATCGATTTCACCCGGCGCGACTGTATTCTTCAGCGCCTCCCCTACCGGCGGCTGGCTGACGATGGCCACGTACAACATGAGCAGGATCATCACCGCGCCCAGGGCGGCCACGAGGCGGTCCAGCGCCATTCCGGCGCGGCGGGAGAGGAAGATAAACACCGCAATCGCCGCCGCAATGACGCCGCCGATGCGCGCATCGATGCCCAGCATCGCGTTCAAGCCCAAGCCTGCGCCGGCGATATTACCGATATTAAAAATCGCCCCGCCGAAAAAGACGAAGCCGGCGAGCACCCAACCTAGACCGGGCAGGACGGTATTGCCCAAGGTATTGGCGCGCATTCCCGTCACGCAGAGCACGCGCCACACATTGAGCTGGATGGCAATGTCCACCAAGATGGACAGCGCGATAGCGAAGGCAAAAGAAGCGCCCATCTGGACGGTAAAGACCGAAGTCTGGGTCAAAAAGCCCGGGCCAATGGCCGAGGTAGCCATGAGGAACATGGCTCCCGCCATGGCGCCAATGCCCTTGGGCGGGGTTTTCGCATCCGCCTCCGCCCCCGCCGGTGACGGGGCGGAAGCCTGTTTTTCAGCACTCACTAGTCTCACCTTTCGTGACGCCGGTCTCTCTTAATTGTGATTCGCATCATCATAATTGCTATTACGGAGGTTGTTCAACAACATCTATAGCTAGGGGTACCACGGGGGTGATCTACGCTACTTTTCCCGTCTTTCGCCCCAGGTATTCAACTATTGTCTCTACGACCCTATTCGGGTCATTAACCAGCTCTTTTGGCCCAAACCTCAATACCGTAAATCGCTGGTTTTCGATTTCTCGTTGCCGGCGCATCTGTTCCTTGACCACTGTTTCCGGCGCTTTCCCATAAGTACCGTCGTACTTGGTATCCCCGTCGACCTCAATAATGAGCCACCCATCGATGCATAAGTCAGCCCGGTACTTTCCCAATACGCGAAATTGTGGGTACACAGTGGCCGAGGGAATCTTTTCAATAATTAACGCCCGCAACAGCGACTCGTACGGTGATTCAGAACCGGCATACGCATGCTCCACCACCATTTTCATGGGGAGAGGCCCCTTCATCCGAGCCATTACTGCCCGGGTTTCCTTTAGTTCTTCTACCGAAACTAGGCCCGCACGCAATGCGGAATCGACCGCAACAAGCCCCTCCGCAAACCCATGTAGCCTGGCGATATCCAAGCACGTCCGCGCCGGATTCGTCACCCGAACCCCAGACCTTTCCACCGATGTCTCCCCTATACGTGACATTCGGTAGTACTTTCGCGGCCAGTGCGTTTTCGGTGGGATACTTCCTGAAGGTGAAGCGAGTTCGACGACCTCATTTCTCCGCGGAATTACCCAAATTCCCCAAATACGCGCAGCCGACTTAGCCACCAATGACGCTCGGTGCGCACTTAGGCCGGCCGCTAAAGTAAGGGCAAGCTGTTGCTTATGCCATGGCCAGCTTTCCCACGTCGTTGTTTTCACTGCAATCCATGGAGCGACTCGCTTTAATTCGCCCGTGTACAGCGCGGGATAGTAAGGACTAGTTGAACCTGCGTAACGAAGATTAATTAACTCATGATTTAACATGCTCTTTATCTTCGCGGCTTCCTAGAGAAACTGCCGGGCGTGATGCTCCAAATGGTCACATTCTGAGCTCTCCGCCGGCAATCTGCACCGAACGGGTGACGGTCCACGGAGCGGACGGCCAGCATCTGTTGCGGAAGGCTAGGTAGTCGGCCGCTTTCAGTCAGGGGTTGGAGGGTCAGCCTCCTATGGTCAGCCTCCTATGGTCATCCTCCACTGCAATAACTGAGCAAACTAGCGCCTCAAATATCGCAAATCTTCTTCAAATGTTGCATGGGACCCTGCACTTTTGCGGAGCAACCTAAAGAGGCCTTTGAGCAACCGGTTGCGGAGCAACCTGAAGGGGCCTTTGCACAGCCCATTTCGGAGCTTCCTGAAGGGGCCTTTGCGCAGCTTCCTGAACAATCCGTTGCACAGCTCTTTTGTGGCACTGTTGCGAGACTGGCCGCAACGAGTACTAGAACTATCGAGAACCTTCACGAATCGAGCCCACATCAGGCGCGTGCAGCTCACAGCTGGAATGGGGCGTGATTTACTAGTACCAATGGAACCCCTCGAGCTCTCAGCACTCACCGGCACGCAATCGCGCACCTACGGCACCCGCAAAATTACCAAGAACATGGTGTCTGCGCCGGTGCATGTGGCGATCGCGTTGTGGGATGAACGCTGGGACTCAGCGGAGGACGGAACTATCGAGGGGTGGGTCATCGCGGTCAACACCCCGCAGGCACGCTTCGTGCGCAAAGGCCAGATCAAAAAAGGCGATATCGTCAAAGTTGCAGTAAACGAGCTACAGCGGGCCTTGCACGGAATAGATGGACGCACCTGGATTGTCACCGGGCGTAGGCAAAATGCGCTGCGAGCGACACTCGAGAAGCGCGGCTATACGGTGACGGGGAGCTTTGCGGGGGAGAATCGGGCATCGGCAAGCGCGAGCTCCGCACGCCGCAAACAAGCTGGTTTGACCGCACGGAAGGCCCGCAAGCTGGGCGAGGCCCCGAAGAAGAAGGAAACCAACCAGGTCGAAACACCAGAGGCGAAATGGTGGCCCAACTTCTCGCACACGACGTCGTGGCCGGCGGGCGCGGTGGTGCGCATCGCCACCGATGCCTCCTCCGATACCGTGTTCAAGGGCTCAATGTGTTTCGTGGCGGGAAACGGTGACTACCGCCTGCGCACCCGCGAGACGAAAGCTAGCACGGACGAACTGGAGCTTGAAGCGCTCACGCTCGCGTTAAAGTACCTGCTCAAGGTAGGTGCAACGAAGGCCGTGATCGAATCCGATTCCGTCGCGGCACTGGACGCGGTCAACCATATCCTGCACAAGAAGGGCTCCAAGGCGGCACGGTCTGGACGCAGGTGGCGCGGTGTCTCGTCTGGCGCGCGTTCCCGTTTCCAACAGGCCTGGGGCGACCTTGAAGGCACCTGCGAAGTGGACATCCGCAGGGTACTCGGGCATGCCGGAGATCCGCTCAATCGCGCCGCCGATCAGATTGCGTATATGGGGCTGCGCGCCATTGCCCACCCCATGAAGCAATCTCGGCCTACCTTGCAAAGCGGGATCAGTAAGGCACTCAAAGTGGTATAGCCTCGGTTACCTCCGCAGTCGCCGCCACAGGATTCGCGCCGCGGAATGCGGGGTCGCCGCAAGCTCGCGCAGGTAATTGCGCGGCATCGACAGCCACGGCGTGCGCGCGGAGTGAACGGTTATTGCAATGCCCAAATGCCAGGCCCACAATGCGGTGCGCAGGGCATGGAAATCGTTGGTGACCACCTGCAATACGGCATCTGGTGCGAGGCTGTGCGCGTTTTCTAGGTTCTCATTTGTACTGGTAGCAACCGGTTCCACGAGCACATCCCGAGGATCAACACCCCGCTGGATTAGGTATTCGGCCATCGCGCCCGCTTCCCCGCGGCCAGAGACGATGACCATCTGCCCAGAATAGAGTTCGAGCGTCTTATCCAAACGCGATCGCAGCATGGCGCCCGGATGACCGTGGGTAACCCGGGAGCCCAAAACAAGGAGCGGATCTCGTGGGGAATTTTCCATGCTCATTAGCTTAGACCGGCGCGAACCCTTGACAGGCACAGGTACTGAACCGTAAATTGAAACATAAGTGTGCAATCGATTGCACACCCCGTCGAAGCTGCTCTACCCCTAGGAACCGAAATGGCCGCAACCACCCTCAAGCACGTAGCCGCTGCTGCTGGGGTGTCCATTTCCACCGCCTCGCGCGCACTGGCAGGAAACCCAGCTATTTCCGTAGCCACCCGCACGCGCGTAAAACAGGCAGCTGAACAGCTCAATTACCGCCCAAATGCCCAGGCACGCGCGCTGCGCAACGCACGGTCCAATGCCATCGGCCTCGTCATACCAAGCCTGGACAACTCGTATTTCGCCGCCATGGCCGCCGCAATTGAGCAAGAGGCTAATGCACACGGTTTTGCCACCATGATTACTAGTTGCGGCGAGGATCCTGCGCGTTTGGAACGCGCCCTCGATGCCCTCACGCAGCGGCAGGTCGATGGAATAATTACTGTTCCCCTCGATGGCGCAGAAGAGGCGATTGACCAAGCCCACTCCCATCGGCCGTTGCTATTGATTGACCGAACACTCGGAGAATTTCCCGCCGTGATTTCTGATCCCAGTCCGGGAATGCACAGGGCAATTGCGCAGCTCAAGGACAAAGGCCATACCTCGATTGGCTATCTTTCCGGCCCCCAAGAAACCTCTACCGGCAGGCAGCGCCTCGCTGTATTCACAGAAGCGGCTCGCGACCTTAATATCCACATTCACCACGGCAGCTTCCGGCACCGAGAGGGATACAAGGGTGCAATCGAACTACTTAATGCAGGGGTTACGGCCATCGTCGCCGCTGATTCGATGATGACTGCAGGCGCATTAGAAGCCTGTCATAATTCCGGCAAGGCCATTGGAGAGGAAGTCGCACTCGTCGGTTTCGATGACTTCATTTACCTGCGCTTCCAGCCGGCACCCATATCCGTAGTGGACCAAAACGTCGATCACATGGGCAAGATAGCCACCGCAGAACTCATCGCGGCCATCAAAAATAGGCGCCTGCCTCAAGGATCAATAATCGATACGCGATATATCCCCCGCATGTCCACCGCATTCACCGTAGAATCCGATTCATAGGAGGATTTCCAATGAGCAAGCTCACCGTCGTCGGCTCGATTAATGCTGACCTTATTGTCCACGCCGAACGCCACCCGCACCCCGGCGAAACCCTGCTGGGCTCCGGCGGCGAGATCCTCGCTGGCGGCAAGGGCGCAAACCAAGCGGTCGCCGCTGCGCAATTGGGCGCCAATGTAGCTTTCGTCGGCGCGGTCGGCTCCGATCCCTACGCCGAGCCCGCCATGCACTACATGCACAGCTCCGGCATCGACCTCAACGCGGTGGAACAGGCCGATACCACTACCGGCTTGGCGGTCATCACGGTCTCCGCCGATGGCGAAAACACCATCGTCATCTCCCCCGGCGCGAACGCTCTTGTCGATGCCCCCTTCGTCACCGCCCGCCAATCCACCATCGCCGATGCGGACGTGGTCCTGCTCCAGGGCGAAATCCCCGCCTCCGGTTTCAAAGCCGCAGTCGATGCCGCCCAAGGACGCGTAGTCGTCAACCTCGCCCCAGTCATCGAGGTGGACCGCGACGCGCTCCTGCAGGCCGATCCCCTCATGGCCAACGAGCACGAGGCTGGCCTCATCCTTGAGCAACTGGGCCTTTCTTCCACCGGCACCCCGCGCGAGCTCGCCCACCGCCTGGTTTCCGCCGGCTTTAAATCGGTGGTGCTGACCCTCGGGGCCGAAGGCGCCTACGTGGCAACGCCCGAATCCAACACGGATATCCCCACCCCACAGATCACCGCGGTCGATACCACCGGCGCCGGCGATGCCTTTGCCGGTGCATTTTGTACCAAGCTCCTTGCAGGCGCCACGCTTGTCGATGCCGCCACCTTCGCCGCCCGCGTCGGTGCCTTTGCCGCCACTAGCGCCGGCGCCCAGCCGTCCTATCCCACGACCTCTTCGAGGTTGCCAGAGGTAACGCAAGAATAGAACTGCGTTCGGTGGTATCTAGCCGTAGATTGGTTCGGACTCAAATCCGGCGAGAATCCAATGCCACTGCCACACGGGCTTGTGAACGTGCGACGTGAAGTTGGTGTGGCCCTCGTCTGCTTCGATTATTTGCTGCACTACATCAACTAAGTGGTGCTTCACGCAGCTCCCCGAGTACCGCAACACCGTATAGCCTTTCAACGCAGCGTTATTTCCCTTCCACCGGTCCTTAATGAAGGTACCTAGGTCTTCAGCCTTGTGGTAGTCGTAACCATCAATCTCTACCGCCACCTTACCCACCACAATGTCCCACAGGTACGGACCGATTTGATGGTTAACCTGCACCTTTTTACCGCGCTTCTGCAATGCGCGGGCCACCTTCCTCTCCACTTCACTATCGGCACCGATGGCGGCCTTTTTCACCAGTTCTTTGACCCTTGCCGGTACCCGAGAGATAGCGCCCCATTCCTTCTCTAGGGCTTGTTTCCCGCGTCGCGTCTGATAGCGCGCTTCTAGCATCGCCAGCGCTTCCGCTTCACCTACCTCTCCCGCAGCCAATAGTGGATTCTGAACAGGAACGCCATCCTGGCTAAAGGTCGTTGTCTGCCGCGTACGCTGCACCTTTAACCAAGTAGAGTTCGCCAGCGGGTGCTCGTAGGCACAATGCAGCGGAAAGGTCAGTTCCTTCTTGGAATAGAGCTCAACCGCAGATTTCCCCGCGAGCATTATTCCAGGCCATTTTTCATGCACGATGCGAGCGAGCTCGAATGGCGTAGGTTTCCGCCACGTATACAACCCACGGCGAATTTTAATTATCTTGCCGCTGGCCAGACCGGACCGCAGTTGCCTTTGATTCAACCCCGATACTAAAAGTTCCTTCATCTACTCCCCCCTCGAAACAGTTACGCCCCGAGTGGAATTGTAAGTGAGGCAGCGCGGATTCGCAGGGCCACGTGCCACCGACCCCAGCCTTGAGGCGTCCATAATAACCGCGTTCCTCTAAATATCTGGCCAAAAAAATGAACAATCGCGGTTGTTTTGGACGCAGCGCCGCCCGATCAACGCCCTGGATGCCAGAAAACCTACGCACGCCATACAAAAACGCCTAAAACAACCGCATTCCTCTAAAAATCAGACCCCAAATTGGAGAAACGCGGTTGTTTTGGACGCAGAGTACTAGGGGCTACTCCCCTAGCAACTTCGAGCGCAGGTTCTTATCCTTCTGTTCGACTTCTTCTGCCATCTTTTCTTGGTAGGCAACCATCTTGTCTTGCAGCGCTGGGTCTCCGGCGCCCAGGATGCGGACGGCCAGCAGACCGGCGTTCTTTGCGCCGCCGATGGAGACGGTGGCCACGGGAACGCCGCTAGGCATCTGCACGATAGAAAGCAGGGAGTCTAGGCCATCGAGATCCTTGAGTGCGCGCGGAATGCCGATAACGGGCAACGGCGTGGCCGCAGCAACCATGCCTGGCAGGTGGGCGGCGCCACCGGCACAGGCGATGATGGCTTTAAGGCCGCGGGAGTGTGCGCCCTTGGCGTAGGCCAACATCTTTTCCGGGGTACGGTGGGCGCTGACCACGCCAACCTCAAAGGGGATGCCGAAGTCCGCGAGGACTTCCGCTGCGGGTTCGACGGTGGGCCAATCCGAATCCGAGCCCATAATGATTCCTACCTGCGGTTCCATAATGTCCTTTCTAGGTTTTAAGAGTTATGCCCAGGTTGCGTGCATCAGAAAGTGCGCGGCCTGGCGGGCGGCATCGTGGGTCTCATCGAGCGATGTACCAGCGACATTGACGTGGCCGATCTTGCGGCCAGCGCGGTGGTCCTTGCCGTACAGGTGAATCTTGGCGTGTGGGAAGCGCTCCATGACCTCGCGCACGCGCTGCGGCATGGGCATCTTGGGGTCTTCGTCCGCACCGAGCACGTTGGCCATCACGGTCACCGGAGCGAGGGCATCCACCGCGCCCAAAGGCAGGTCGAGTACGGCGCGCAGGTGCTGTTCGAACTGCGAGGTCACGCAGCCATCCTGGGTCCAGTGGCCGGTATTGTGCGGGCGCATGGCCAATTCATTAACGGAGATGTCCTCGCCATTCTCACCGTTGAAGGCGAAAAGTTCCACGGCCAGCACGCCGGTCACGCCGAGGGATTCGGCAATGCTCAGCCCCAGCGCAGAGGCGCGTTCTGCCAGCTCAGGCGAGAGATCGGGCGCGGGCGCGATGGCCTCGGCACAGATGCCGTTGGCCTGGCGGGACTGGGTAATGGGCCAGACCTTGGCTTCACCGGATGGGCGACGCGCTACCAAGATGGACAGCTCGCGGGTCAGATCCACCTTCTCTTCGGCCATGAGCGGCGTGCCGGCATCTAATAGCTCGGCGACGAGCTCATCAAGATCGGCATCCGAGGGAAACCACACGCCCTTGCCGTCATAGCCACCGCGGCGGGCCTTGAGGCACACGCGCCCGTCTACGGCATCGAAAAAAGCGCGGGCATCGGCGACGGATTCGATGGCGCTAAACCGCGGGACGGGCGCCCCCAGAGCGGAAAGCTTTTCGCGCATGTCCAGCTTGTCCTGGGCATAGCGCAGGGCGCTGGGCTGGGGCTGGACGTTGAAGGAGGCATCGATAAGCGCGGCGGAATGCTCATTGGGCACATGCTCATGCTCGAAGGTAACCGCATCCGCGCCGCGGGCTGCCGCGAGCAGGTCCTCGTACTTGTGGTAATCGCCCACCACGATATCCGGGGTAACCTGCGCGGTAGAAGAATCCGGGCTACCAGCAAGAATCCGCAGATGAATATCGAGTTCAGCGGCGGCAGGCTGCATCATGCGCGCCAGCTGACCATCGCCACAGACAGTTACAATAGGTTTTGAGACACTCACGCCCACAATATTAGCTTGGATACCATGTTTACCCGTCATTCGATCTTCCAGAACTCCCTCATGAGCGCCCTCCTTGATGGCATTTATGACGGCGAGATGACCATCTCTGAGCTGCTAGGAAAGGGCAATTTTGGCATCGGTACCTTTAACGGCCTCGATGGTGAAATGATCATCTTGGACGGGACCTGCTACCAGCTGCGCGGCGATGGCTCCGCGCGGGTTGCGGACTTGGACCAGCAGACTCCTTATTCCGTGGCCACCAACTTTGTGCCGCGCATTCTTGTCGATGCCCCACGGGGCCTGCGCCGCGACGAGCTTTCCGCCTTCATCGACGAGATAGGGCCTTCCGCCAACTACATGTATGCCGTCCGCATCACGGGCAGGTTTTCTGAGGTCTCAACGCGCACCGTGGTCAAACAAACCAAGCCCTATCCCCCAATGACCAAGGCGGTCGGCGGCGATAAAGAGCTGCACTTTAGCGATGTCGAAGGCGTCATCGGTGGCTTCCGCACTCCCGTATACGAGCGCGGGATTTCGGTGCCCGGCTGCCACGTGCACTTTATCGACGCCGCGCGTAAGTCCGGCGGACATGTGCTGGATTACACCGTGGATGAAGCGAAAATCGAGCTCTGCCCCGGTTCCGATTTAGAACTGCGTCTTCCGTTGACCCAAGAATTCAGCAGCGCTAATCTCGCACCGGAGGACCTAGATAAGCAATTGCACTCGACCGAGGTTAAAACCAGGGGCGATCATTAATAATCTCCGCCACCTGCTTTGACTTGGCCACGGTGGGAAAATACATGGCCCTGTCCCAACCGTTGAGTGCAATGGAAATGCCGCCGCGGCGCTTGCGGGCGCCGCGAATATCTTCCAGCGGAATCGAATCGATGTGGCGGCCCTCTCGCACGATGACGCGGCGGTTGGTCACGATGAACCGCTTGCGGCGGGCCCTATATAAAGGAATAAGGAAGCGCCACGTGCTCAGCCCAGCCCACAAGACGACGAGCCCATTGCGCAACATCGGATCTACTCCCTGGGCATCGCACCAGCCGATGGCAATCCACAGCACGCCGGTGATGAGGATGAGCTCCAAGAATGGGAAAACGAGCGCGCGAAACGGCGCGGATACATCCGCGCGCTTTACCTCGCCTTGGCCCATCTTCATCAATCCCATAGCCATGGATAGTACCAGTGCGAGGCCGTGCTGCTCAGACCACGCGGACTCCGCAGCACCCGCCGCGCAGTACCTATCGTGCCGGGCGCAGATGCGTCACGTCGCCGGCGGAGTAGTACTCGCCCGCGACGTTAATGCGGCCGTCATCGCCGATGCCCTCGACGCGGCCGATGACATCGCCAGTCGGGGTCTCCAACCGCACCTCCTGGTCAATGGATGAGCACACCGCGCGGTAATCCTGCATAAGCTGCGGATCCTGGTTTTCCCACTGCGTAATGCGGCGGCGCAGGTTTTTCAGCACGGTAATAGCCAGCTCGGTGCGGTCGGTATCGCGGCCTTCAAGCGCCAGCGAGGTGGCCCTTTCGATGGGTAATTCCTCGCGGGTGAGTGTGACATTAATGCCCATACCCACGACCACGCGCGCGGAGGGTGCCTGCCCGCCGACGGTCTTATTTACCTCGGCTTTATTGACTTCTGCTTTGTTGACCTCAGCCTTGTTCAACTCAGTCTTATTGAGTTCTGTCTTGTTGAGCTCGGTCTTCGGAGCGGACTTGAAGGCTTGGCCCACCGGACCGGCCTCGGCAAGGATGCCGCAGAGTTTATTGCCATCTATATGCACGTCATTCGGCCACTTGAGCACGGAACCCTCGATGGAATCGGTCACGGCCAGGCCCGCAGCCAGCGGAAGCGTGCCCAAGTAATCGAGGGAATCGGGCAAGAGCAGCACGGAAAAGATCACCTGGGATCCGGCGGGCGCCGTCCACGCCCGGCCGAGGCGGCCCTTGCCGGATAGCTGCTCATCGGCAAGCAGCACGGTGCCATCGGCAACGTTGGTGGCCTGCATCAGGTCGGTATTGGTGGAACCGGTCTGATCCACAAAATCGATGGTGCTGAAGTCCTCTGCCAGGGCGGTGCGGATGCGGTGCTTATCAAGTGCAGTCATAGATTCCAAGATACCGCCCGCCGGTGGTGCTAGTGTGTTGCGCATGGCAAAGGTCACTTTTGAAAAGGTAAATATCACCTACCCCGGCGCGGCGGCGCCCACAGTGAAGGAATTGGACCTAGAAATCGCGGACGGCGAGTTCCTCGTCTTGGTGGGACCGTCTGGCTGCGGCAAGTCCACGACGCTGCGCGCGCTGGCCGGCCTTGAACCAATTTCTAGTGGCCGGATTCTCATCGATGATGCGGATGTCACGGGCCTTGAACCGGGCGATCGCGATATTGCGATGGTTTTTCAAAATTATGCGCTCTACCCGCACCTTTCGGTGGAAGAAAACATGGGCTTTTCGCTCAAACTGGCCAAGCTCTCGAAGGCTGAAATCAAGCAAAAGGTCCAGGATGCAGCAGACATGCTGGGCCTAAGCGAGTTCCTCAAGCGCAAGCCCAAGGACCTATCGGGTGGTCAGCGCCAGCGCGTGGCCATGGGCCGTGCCATCGTGCGCAATCCTAAGGCCTTCCTCATGGATGAACCGCTTTCTAACCTGGATGCGAAGCTGCGCGTGCAGACTCGTACCGAGCTTGCGAGCCTGCAGCAGCGGCTTGGGACCACCACGGTCTATGTCACCCACGACCAGGTCGAGGCGATGACGCTGGGGCACCGGGTAGCGGTGTTAAAAGATGGCGTATTGCAGCAGGTTGCCCCACCGCGTGAGCTTTATGCGGAGCCAGCCAACGAATTCGTCGCTGGCTTTATCGGATCGCCTGCAATGAATATCTTTGACCACAACGGCGAGCGCCTGGGCGTGCGCCCGGAAAACATGCACCTCAATGAGGGCGCTGAGGGCCTGCGCGGCGTGGTCGACCTAGTTGAAGAATTGGGTTCCGAATCCTTCGTTTACGCCACGGTGGGTGGCGAGCGTTTCGTTGCGCGCTGCGAAGGCACCCCGCCACAGCGCGGCGAGGAGGTTGTATTGACCTTTGATGAAAGCGCCGCACACCGCTTCGATCCAGAGACCGGGCAGCGCATCGCTACCTCTTAAAGCACCCCCGTTTAGAGGTGAATAATCAAAATCTATTCTGCGCGCGGTGTTTGTAAATTATTTTTAAGGAACACCCAAGCTTTCTGAAAGGTGAATTCCCCATGAAGAAGTACTTCATTCGCACCACAGTCGCCACCACGGCAGTACTGGCACTAGCCGGCTGCTCCACGTCTGACGACGGTGCAGATAACGCAGATGGCTCCGCATCCGGTTCCGGTTCCGGCGCTGACTCCCACGGCCCCATCACCTTTGCCATGGGCAAGAACGACACGGATAAGATCACTCCCATCATCGATAAGTGGAATGAAGAAAATCCGGATGAAAAGGTCACGCTCAAGGAGCTCGCGGGCGAGGCAGATGCCCAGCGCGAGACCCTCGTGCAGTCCCTCCAGGCCGGCAATGATGACTACGATGTCATGGCCCTCGACGTGGTCTGGACCGCGGAATTCGCCGCCAACCAGTGGCTCCAGCCGCTCAACGGTGACTTCGAGACCGATACCTCGGAGCTCTTGCCGGCCACCGTGGAATCCGCAACCTACAATGACGTGCTGTATGCGCTCCCGCAAAACACCAATGGCCAGCTCCTGTTCCGCAATACTGAACTCGCGGACGCTACCCCGGAGAAATTCGCCGACCTCGAATCCGCCTGCAAGGCACTGGAAGACGGCAAAAAGTGCCTGACCACGCAGCTCAAGCAGTACGAGGGCTTGGCTCTTAATACCGCCGGCTTCATAGAGGGCTGGGGCGGCTCGGTGCTTGACGATGACGGCAATGCCACCGTCGACTCAAAGGAAGCCCAGGAAGGCCTGCAGGCCATGGTGGATGCTTATGAAGACGAAATCATCTCCAAGGACTCCACCGCCGCCACCGAGGAAGAGACCAACATGGCCTTCACCGAGGGCAAGACCGCCTTCGCAGTGAACTGGCCCTACATGTACACCAACGCGGTCGATGCCGGCATCGACGTCGAGGTCCAGGCACCGCTGGGCAAGGACGGCGTTGGCGTATCCACTTTGGGCGGCTACAACAACGGCATCAACATCAATTCCAAGAACAAGGGCACCGCCCTGGACTTCATGAACTTCATCATCAATGAGGAAAACCAGAAGTCCTTTGCTGAGCAGTCCTTCCCGCCGGTTCTTTCCTCCATCTACGATGACCCGCAGCTGCAGGAGGAATTCCCCTACCTGCCAGCGCTGAAGGAATCCCTGGAAAACGCCGCACCGCGCCCAGTATCGCCGTTCTACTCCGCCATCTCTAAGGCCATCCAGGACAACGCTTATGCCGCGCTGACCGATGGCAAGTCCGTCGAAGATGCCACCTCCGATATGAAGGCGGCCATCGACTCTGCTTCGCAGGGTTAAAGATACGCTCCCTGCCCCTCGTATCCCACGAGCAGGGAGCATGCATAAAACTGAGAAATACATAGCGAACCGCTAGTGCACAAATGGGTGAGGAAGGCGCATACGCCATAGCCTCACCCTTTGTGGTTTTCCCACCCTAGTTGGGGATAGAATCTAGCGCACCAGAAATTATCTGAACCAGAAAGGCGAATAACCGTGGTCACCACTTCGCCGACGCAACAGACGCACTCATCATCGAAGAAACCCAAGCGCACCCCTAGCTCCAGCAGGTTAGCCAATTTCGGGCGGCCCGCCGCGCTGATCGCCCCAGCGCTCATCGTGCTGGGCATCATCATCGGCTATCCCATCGTGCGCGCGGTCATCCTGTCTTTCCAGGGAAACCGGCAGCTGAACCCCAAAACGGGCATCTTTGAAGAAGGCGGTTTTGCCGGCCTAGACAATTACCTGTACTGGATCAATAACCGCTGTGTTTCCGGTGCGGGGGAAATCACGACGTGCCCGCCCGGTGTTATCGCCACCGACTTCTGGCCCGCCGTAAAAATCACGCTGTTTTTCACCGTGGTCACCGTCGCTTTGGAGACCATCCTCGGCATGTTCATGGCCATCATCATGAACGGCGAGTACCGCGGCCGCGGCTTGGTGCGCGCCGCCGTGCTCATCCCCTGGGCCATTCCTACCGCCGTGACGGCCAAGCTGTGGCAGTTCATGTTCGCCCCAGAGGGCATCGTCAATTCCTTGCTTGGTACGAATATCGCCTGGACCACGGACCCGTTTTATGCGCGCTTTGCCGTTATCATCGCAGACGTGTGGAAGACCGCGCCATTTATGGCGCTGCTCATCCTGGCCGGCCTGCAGATGATCCCCAAGGACGTCTACGATGCCGCCCGCGTCGATGGCGCCAACCGCATCCAAACCTTCTTCCGCATCACCCTGCCGCTGGTGCGCCCAGCCCTGATGGTGGCCGTGCTCTTCCGCACCCTGGATGCGCTGCGCATGTATGACCTTCCCGTCATCATGATTTCGAGCTCGTCTAACTCCCCTACCGCCACCATTTCCCAGCTGGTGGTGGAAGATATGCGCCAAGGTAACTTCAATTCCGCCTCGGCGCTATCCACCCTTATCTTCTTGCTCATCTTCTTCGTCGCCTTCATCCTCATCCGCTTCCTCGGCGCGGATGTCTCCGGCAGAAAGGGTGCAAAGTAATGCGTAAATTCGGACACTACGCGGGCATTATCTTCATCATGTTCTGGGGCCTTGCGCCCTTTTATTGGATGGTGGTCACCGCCCTGCGCAGCCAGGAATTCACCTTCGATACCACGCCCTGGCCAACGCATATCACGCTCGATAATTTCCGCGATGCCCTCGCGACGGACAAGGGCAATGACTTCCTCGGCGCGCTGGGCAATTCGCTGTTCATCTCTCTCGCGACCACCGCGGTAGCCGTTTTAGTCGGCGTATTTACCGCGTATGCGCTCTCCCGCTATGACTTCCCCGGCAAGGGTATCGTCACCGGCATCATCCTGGCAGCCTCCATGTTTCCCGCCATCGCGCTGGTTACCCCGCTCTTCCAGCTCTTTGGGCGCCTGGAATGGATCGGCACCTACCGCGCGATGATCATCCCGAATATCTCCTTCGCCCTGCCGCTGACGGTCTATACCCTGCTCAGCTTCTTCCGGCAGCTGCCCTGGGAGCTTGAGGAGGCCGCCCGCGTGGATGGCGCGTCCCGCGCCCAGGCCTTTCGGCTCATCCTCCTGCCGCTGGCCGCCCCGGCGCTCTTTACCACCGCGATCATTGCCTTTATCACCACGTGGAATGAATTCATGCTGGCCAAGCAGCTGTCCACGACGGGCACCGAGCCGGTCACGGTGGCCATCGCCCGTTTCTCTGGCCCCTCGGCCTTCGAGTACCCTTATGCCGCAACCATGGCGGCTGGTGCATTGGTGACCATTCCGCTTATCATCATGGTGCTCATTTTCCAGCACCGCATCGTCGCCGGGCTTACCGCAGGAGGTGTCAAGGCCTAATGCGCCGGTCCCTGCTGTGGGATTCGCTCCTCGGATTCCTCGGCTTCTTCGCGTGCCTTGCGGTCATCCAAGCCGTAGTGAACTTATTTGAAGACTCTCCCGCCGTATGGCCCAGCCTGGTGGCCGGCGTGCTGTGCGCACTGACGTACTTTGCGTGGCGGGCAAAAAGAAAGGATCTGCAATGAGCTGGCACCACAACACCGTCTTCTACCAAGCCCTGGTGGGCTCGTTTAAGGACTCCGGCAATAACGAGGCCGAGAATAAGGGGATCGGTACACTGCGCGGGGTCATCGACAAGCTGGATTACCTCCAGTGGTTGGGCGTGGACTGCCTCTGGCTCTCGCCGTTTTATGCCTCGCCGCTGCGCGATGACGGCTACGATATCGCCGATTATTACTCTATCCACCCCGATTACGGCACGATGGCGGATTTCGAGGAACTGGTTGAGGAATTGCACCGTCGCGATATGCGCATCATGACGGACCTGGCGCTCAACCACACCAGCTCCGATCACCCGTGGTTCCAAGCCTCGCGCTCCGACCCGGATGGCCCGTTTGGGGATTTCTACGTCTGGGGCGATGACCCCGAGCGCTACCCCGAAATTCGCGTCATTTTCACCGACGTTGAAACCTCCAACTGGACCTGGGATGATAAGCGCCAGCAGTACTATTTCCACCGCTTCTACTCCCACCAGCCGGATCTCAATTACGATAACCCGGACGTGCAGGATGAGGTCTTTAATATCTTGTCCTTCTGGATGGACAAGGGCCTCGACGGCCTGCGCCTCGATGCCATCGCGTACCTCTTCGAGCGCGATGAGCTCGGCGGCGAGTCCCTGCCGGAGACGGTGGAGTTCGTGGAAAAGATTCGCGCCTTTATGGATACCCACTATCCCGAGGCCGTCCTCATTGCGGAGGCCAACCAGCCTCCCAAGGAGACCATGGAGTACTACGGCTCCGGCAATCGCTTCCACATGGTCTTCAACTTCCCGGTCATGCCCCGGCTGTACCAGGCGCTCGCGCTTGGCGATGCCACCCCCGTCTACGACATCCTCAACCAGCTACCGCCGCTGCCCGAGGGGTGCCAGTGGGGTACCTTCCTGCGCAACCATGACGAGTTGACCTTGGAAATGGTCGACGATGACGTCCGCGAGCTGATGTATCAGACCTACCTGCCAGAAGAAGGCATGCGGGCGCATGTGGGCATCGCCAGGCGGCTCATGCCGCTCATGGGCGGGGACCGCCGCAAGGTGGAGCTGATGTTTTCGCTACTGATGACCCTGCCGGGTGCGCCCTTTATTTATTACGGCGATGAAATTGGCATGCTCGATGACACCTCTTTGCCGGATCGCTATGCCGTTCGCACCCCTATGCAGTGGGACGATAGCGAAACCGCGGGCTTTAGTGCCCGCACCCCGGCGCGGCTGCCTATTGTCGGCGGCACGTCCGTGGAATCGCAGCTCAATGATGCCACTTCCCTGCTGCACAGCGTGCGCACCATGATCACGGAGCGCCACGCGCACCCCGAGCTGGGTACAGCACCCTGCGAGCCGGTGGAAACCGGTAAGGAAAGCGTGCTCGGTTACCAGCGCGGCGACCTGCTGTGCCTGCACAATTTCAGCGACCGCTCCGTTGACCTAGGCCCCGTTGAGCTTGGGCCTTACGGGTATGCGTGGTTGCCGGCTTAAAGCGGCCGCCTTCGGCCCTGCATAGCCACTGCACAGCCAGCCATGCCGGTGGATGGGCCCGGCTTTGCCATTTGTGCATCCTCCACTGCGATAACTGAGCAAACCCGGCCCTCAGATATCGCAAATCTTCCTCAAATGTTGCAGAGGAACCTGCACTTTGGAGGATGCACTTCAGAGGATGCACTTCTAATAAGGCACCGTAGCTGCCAAAAAGAGCCCAGCTCCACACCCCGATGCATAGGGTGCGGGTGGGCTCATTTCCTGATGAATTAACTCCAGTCCGGAGCGTCTTCTAAGCGCAGCTCGGAATAGCGAGCTTCAGGGACAGTGGCCGAATATGGTTTTCCTACCGTTTCCCATACTTGGTCTCGGTTGCAGCGCACATCCTGGCCATCGGTATCCAGCATGGTAAAGCCCCACACCAACTTGCCTTGGGAATTTGCAGGCAAAGTATATGGCCCAACTACCTGGTTAATCTTCCAGTGCTGTTCGCTGACGTAGTTGAAGCCGTAGGTCTTGGTCAGGATCTTGGCCAAATCTCCCTCTCCCTGCACGGAGCCGGAAACCTCAACGGTTTCTGTCCGCGCTTTGGATACGGTGTGTTTGACCGGCACCGGCTCAGCATTGTGGTTGGCCACGCTGGCGGCATCAGTTTGCTTGAACCAGCGGCGCTTCGCGGTGACATAGGTGGAGTTCTCCCCCGGCGTTGCGCAATGCGTGCCGGGCTTATAGTCATCGTTCCAGCGCTGGGGCAGTTCAAAGTCTCCGCCGAAGTCAGAGGCGTGGGCTACTGGAACGGCCACCAAGCTCAGCGCTGCGATTGCACTAGCGATGGTCTTAGCCTTCAAGGTTTAACCCCAATCGTTGTTATCACGGGTGGAGACCGCGACGTGGCGTTCCTTGGGCAGAGTTGCGGTAAACTTACCGCCATTGGCCTGCCAGGTGTGGTCGGAACCGCACACGGTCTTTTGACCCTCGAAGTCAGAGACTACCCAGCCAGCCTTCAGCACGGCAGTCTTACCCGGAGCAATATCGTATGGGCCGACCTGCTCGCCTACCTCGTAGGTCTGGCTAGAGGTGTAGCTGGAGGAGAAGGTGAAGTGAATCAGATCCAACAACTTAAAGTCCACACCAGCAGAAACGTCCCAAGACTTGGTCTTGGTTTCCTTGATGGAACGGGTGACTGGAAGTGGCTCATCGTTGTAGTTGGAAACGGTCCAGGTGCCGGCGGAACCGTCGAAATAGGTGCGCTTAATATCAATGGTCTGGCCGGTATCGCCAGGATTGGCGCAGCGCTCGCCAATCGTGGTGGGGTTTGCTGGGCCCAGGTCGCGCTGCGGCAATGCATTGGCGGCTGGGGCAGCGAATACGCCGGTGGCAACGGCTAAAGCCGCGGTGGTGGACGCAATCTTGGAAATGCGCATGAGATGTACTCCTAGCAGGTAGTTAGTAGATGGTTTGGGTGGGTACGGGCAGATCGCGGTATTCGTCAGGGGTGACGTCTACGGTGCGGGTACTACCGTCTTTGGAAGTGATTGTGGCTTCGGCCCAGAAACCGCTCGGGGCGGTGGTCTGTTTATAGTTCGAAGTAAGGTCGTACTTGCCGGATTTTCCGCAGTGCACCTCGCGATAGTTGATACGGGTCATGGTGGTGCCGTATTCCACGCGAACGCGCTCTCCGGGCGCAAGGTTTACGTGTTTGAGCTCAGTACCAACCGGCATATAGGCACGCTTGATGGCGCCGACCGACTCGAGCCAGCCCTGGGGAATATCGCCCCTATTGCCTCGCCAATTGGTATATGGATCGTGCTGGGCACCAACTACGAAGTCCGTTACCGGCGCGAATTCATAGTCACCCTGAGACCAGTTGAGGAAGTCGGTGGAATAACCGGGTTTGCGGAAGGTGGGTTTCACCGCCGTGATATCCAGCGGATACCAGGAGTTATCGTTGGCCTCGCACTTTTCGCCTTCCTTGGGCCACGCAGGATCGCGTTGGGGTTCGGCGGCTGGTTGCATGATCTCGTCTTTGCTCGGATCAGCGATCTTTTCCAAGCTGGGTCCGGAAACCGCAGTGTAGTTACCTTCGATGGGCTTAGAGTTAGTGCTGCCGGAACGAGACGGAATTTCCATTGCCAAGTCCGATACGGATCCATCAGCCTTGATGATATAGGCAAAGGCATAGCGCTCTGCTGGGGCTTTACCGCGGATGACGTTGGCGCCGGGAATGTTTTCGAGGCGGTCATCATTGCAGCCGACGAACATGGAAATAAAGTCCTTTTCCACCACGCCGTATTCCACGCGGAAGGATTCGCCCGGCTTGAGTTTGACGGGCCCGAAGGTTTCTTTATCTCGCCAGCCATTGGCCATTTTTAGGCCAATATCGGATTTGGCGGTGGTGTCCCAACCAGAGGGCAACTTGGCCTTGGAGTTGGCGTCAATTTCGTGGTTGGTGCCGGTTTCTACCTCGGCGGTGTACGGCACCTCCTGGTCGGTGGTGTTTTTGAATTGCAAGGTTCCGTCGCTCATGTAGCGACGGCCTGTTTCAGCAAACCGCCATTCGCGTTCGGTGTTATCTCCGGCGGCGCTGCAGCTTTTATAGAGGTTGGTAATGGGATATGCCTGTGGCATCGGGGGAATATCGCGCGCATGTGCCGCGGGCGCGAGAAGTGTCGCGATGGCAAGCGGCGCGACAAGTCGCAGTCCCTTTGAAATCACCAGAAGACCGTCCTTGTGGTTGTTTAAGGATACGAGAAATAATTCATGAAGACACAGCCGATATTAAGCTCTTCGTTATAGCTCCTCAACAGTTACGGCTATCTCTCTTTATGACATTTATCGTCGATACGGTGGGAAAACGCCCCTTACCGGTAACGAACGCTGCACATCACATTTCACCCTTACCCCTATAAAGGGGAGCTAATATTTCCTAATGTCTGGCAGGTACTCCGGTTGCGCTGATGCCGCACCGATAGCGCTCCGACACCGACCCCTGTGACGATGCCCAAACTGCACAATTTCCGCATCTTTGGCCTTCCACTAGTACACTCAGCGCCTATGACTGACCTGAAGACCACCGCTGGCAAAATTGAGGACCTGGACAACAAGCTCGCCGAGTCCCGCGCGCCGTTGGGGGAAGGCGAGCCAGCCGCCCGCACTCGCGTGAATCAGCTGCTAGATGAGGGTTCCTTTGTAGAAACCGATGCACTGGCCCGCCACCGCTCCACCGACTTTGGCCGCGAGCACGATCGCCCGTACACCGATGGCATCGTCACCGGTTACGGCACCATCGACGGGCGCCGCGTGTGCATTTTCAGCCAGGATGCCACCGTCTTTGACGGCACGATGGGTGAGGTTTATGCGGAAAAGCTCACCAAGGTCTATGACCTTGCGCTGAAAACCGGCGTGCCCATCGTCGGCATCTATGATTCCACCGGCCCGCGCGCGCAAGAGGGCATCGTCACACTTGCTGGCTACGCCCGCATCCTCGCCCGCGCGACCGAGGCCTCAGGTCTTATCCCGCAGATCTCCGTGGTGGCCGGGGATACCAGCGGCATTGCGGCATTTGCGCCCACGCTTGCCGATGTCCTCATTGTCACCCACGGCACCAGCCTGCACCAAGCAGGCAGCGATGTCGCCGAAGCGGAACCGGAAACCTTTGGTGGTGCCGCAGTCCACGCGAAGTCGGGCACCGCGCAGATCAGCGCCCCGAGCGAGCAGGCAGCTCTCGACTTGGTCCGCGACGTACTGGCTTACCTGCCGGCCAATAACCGCGCCGAGGCAACGCGCATCGATACGCGCGAGGTCACCGAATTCGATCTGGATTCCGTCATCCCGGATTCGGCAGCGGATGCCTATGACATGCGTGAGGTGGTCAACGCGGTCGTCGATAAGGGCTCCTTCTTTGAGCTTTCGGCCGAGGCCGCGCCCAATATCATCACGGGCTTTGCCTTCGTGGATGGCCGCGCCGTGGGTATCGTCGCCA
This sequence comes from Corynebacterium limaceinasi, assembly GCF_046717465.1. NCBI lineage: Bacteria > Bacillati > Actinomycetota > Actinomycetes > Mycobacteriales > Corynebacteriaceae > Corynebacterium > Corynebacterium limaceinasi. The sequence continues at coordinate 582,682 of NZ_CP177100.1, read as the reverse complement.
ACCAGCCGCTAGCGCTGGACGGCGCGCTGGATTCGGCCGCGGCGGAAAAGGCGGCACGCTTTGTGCGTCTGTGCGATGCCTTTAATACCCCAATCATTGAGTTCGTGGACTCGCCCGGTTTCGTTGCCACCCCGGCAGAAGAAAAGGCCGGTCTCCTGCGCCGGGCGGCGGGGTTTGCGTATGCACAGGCGGAAGCGAGCGTCGGCAAGCTTACGGTGGTCACCCGCAAGGCCATTGGCCCGGCCTACGCGTTTATGGGATCCAAGGATCTGGGCGCGGATCTGGTCTATGCCTGGCCGACCGCGGAAATCGCCGTCGCCGAGGCAGCCCAGACCGCGCTGACCATCTACGGAGATGAGGATAAGCAGGAAGAAATGGACGAGCTTTTCTTGCACCCCTACGCTGCCGCCGAGCGCGGACTGGCCGATAATGTCATCGAGCCTTCCGCTACCCGCCACTACCTGGTTGAAGGCCTGCGCCTGCTAGAGCGCAAGGTCGTGGCCCAGGTACCCAAGAAGCACGGAACTGTTTAGGAAAAGATGTCTGAACCCGAAATCAAAGTCCTGAAGGGAAACCCCACGGAAGAAGAGGCCGCCGCGCTCTCGACGGTGCTCAAGCAGATGCAAAAGGACCACTCCGGTGCCTTTGGGGATCGCAACCACTGGGGCAGGCCCGGTGAGCGCTTCGACCACTACGGCGCGCAGCGCGTCTTTAATCCATCTGCCTTCCACACCGTGCGGTATTACTAATGCGCCTCATTTTGGCCTCGCAGTCCCCCTCGCGCGCCGCCATCCTGCGCGCGGCCGGCGTGGAACCGGTGCTCGAGCCCGCCGATATTGACGAGCGCGCCCTGGAAACCCAGTTGGCGGGGCACTCGCCTGCCGATACCGTGGCAAAGCTTGCCACCGCCAAGGCCGAAAAGGTCGCTTGCCGGTACCCCGACGAGCCGGTTATTGGCGGCGATTCCATGCTGCTATTGGATGGCCAGTTGCAGGGCAAACCGCACACCGTCGATGCCACAATCGAGCGTTGGCACCAACAGGCTGGGCGCACCGCGCAGCTACTTACCGGCCATTGCCTGATTTTTGGCACGCAACGCCACGTGGAAACCTCTACCACGACCATCCGGTTCGCAGAGGCTTCTGCCACCGATATCGAGGCCTACGCTCGCAGCGGCGAGCCCTTGGAGTGCGCGGGCGCGTTTACCTTGGAGGCCATGGGCGGCTGGTTTATCGATAGCATCGACGGCGATCCCTCTTCTGTCATCGGGCTGTCCCTGCCGGTGGTGCGCCGCGCGCTTTACTCTTTTGGGCTCAGCGTTTCTGATTTCTGGTAGGCCCGCACGAGCATCGCTAGAGTGTGTCTTATGGAAATGAAAGACATGCTTGCCCCAGAACCGATTAAATTGCCCGCTGATCCCGGCGCTCAGGACGCGGCCGCGCCTGCGGCCGGCATCGTAGACCACCCGGATTCCCCGTTGCTGTGGGCCATGCTCGCGGAGCAGGAGCTCGACAAGCTAGAGGGCGCGGATCCCAACGAGTACATCACCGCTTATGCCTACGCCCGCACCGGCTACCACCGCAGCTTAGACCGCCTGCGCGGCAATGGCTGGAAGGGATGGGGCCCGGTCCCCTTCTCCCACGAGCCCAACCAGGGTGTCCTGCGCGCCATTGCAGCCCTTGGACGTGCCGCCAAGGCCATCGGCGAGGACGATGAATACGACCGCATTCGCCAGATGCTTTCCGATGCCGACCCCGATAGCGTCTCTCAGCTCCTCGATTAAGTATGTTTGCTAGAAATATATCCCGCTGCTTAAGTTCCAAGGCCGCAATAACGCTCCTCGCTGCGGCCCTGCTGCTTAGCTTGGCGGCGTGTGGCTCGGGCGATCAGGAATCTAATTCAGCTTCGTCCCAATCCGAATTTTCTACCCACAGCCCAGAAACCTCGGGGCAGACCCACACGGTAACCGAAACGCCCACTGAAGAAGCCCCGGAACAACCCAACGATAATAAGGGCAAGGATTCTTCCACCGATTCCGAATGCGCGGATCTACCAAACGATCCCCGGGAAGCCTATGCATCTGGCACCGCGCCCGGGCGCATGCCCTCTGATAGAGGTGATGACTTCAACTTTTGGATCGCGGATATCGACAACTCCTACGATCCCTGTGCGCCCATCAGTTGGATTACTTTCAACGGTGAGGTGGGGGACAAAAATGGCCCCAACAATAACGCAGCATCGGTCGGCCATGCACTGGCCCTATACGTCCATGGAGAGCCCGTGAATGAAGTCACCATGTTTGACTCGGTTGATAAGGTCAGCCGCGTCTCAGACGATGCAGTCGACTTCACGTGGGGAGAGCGCTCAATTACTACGTCCGCGGGGATCACCGCGCATCACACAGTGCGCCTCCAGGTTGATGGTGACTCGGTGGAACCAGTCTCTGGCGATATTGACCTTTTCAATAAGGCTTTGAATGAGCACATGACGTTCATGCTCGGTTCTTATGGCTAGGCCATAGGAGTTGCCGTCTTCCATTCGTCTTCGCGCACCACATAAAAATGACCCCGCGGATTGCCGCGGGGTCATTATCTATAGGAGTTTCAGGCACAATTCATAGTGCCCAGTCTTTATCCTAAGACTCCTTGTCCAATAGGTCTCCGGTGTTTTGCGCTGTGCGCACGTTTGCCACTAACGCTTCCAAGGCGAGCCTTGTGATCACCATCCCAGCATAAAAAACCACAGTAGCTAGCAGGACGAGGACGATGAATCCGATAAAGCTGAGGAGAACGTATCCAAACTCGCCCTCCGAAATTCCATCTATACCGACGATGGTCCCTAGAATAAATGCCACTAGAACGTGGAGAGCCCACCAAACTCCGCCCAGCACCATAGCGTCGACATAGATCGCCTTCACATGGGTCAGAGTCATGAAATCTTTAAATTCAAATTCCCAAAGCCCACCTAAGAGGCCTTTTTTATTCCCCAGGCCCCTCATAGCTGCACCGAATCCACGTTTGTTCTGTCCAGCTACTCGCCCATAGCTTTGAGGGGCCTCAGTGCCCTGAGGGGGTTGACCAAAATTTGGGTGAGAACCTGCCTCCGGGTTGTACCCGCCTGCAGCCGATGCCTCCTGTGATTGTTGTCCCGTGCCCCACCCGGCGTCTGGCCCAGCATCATTAGCAGGCCGGCGGTTGTTTTCTGCCGAGTTTGCGGACGAGGGCTCCGAATCAGTAGCAGATTTATGGTCCTGCGATGCGGATTCTGCATCTGCTGCGGACGATTGGGAATCCTGGGGGCTGGACTTATCCGAACCAGCATCTACAGGCTGATCGCCGCCTGGAGTTGAAGCTGCATTCTCAGCAGACGTACTAGGTTCTTTGGCCTCCTGCGCACGAGGCTCCTGTCCACCATTTTTCTGCGCCTGATCGTTCTGTGGTTTAGGAACGGCGGACTCAGGAGTTTCAGTGTTCTGACGGGGTTGTTCCGAAAAATCACGGGGTGTAAAGCTTTGAGGGGCGTCAGAGTTGCGGTCGTTTTCAGCCATTATCTGGTCCTTTTAGTTGTAGTCAGGGTAGGTAGGAAAGTGTCCCACGCCACTAATTCGCGGGGCCACTAAGCAGGTTACAGCGTCAACCCAAAATTTATCCATCTCTGACGCAGCTCACCCCTTCGCAACGTCGCGGCCCCTACCGAGTCAATTCATTCCACGCACGTTATGTATGGAAAACCACTTTCACTATTCCAATGTGATAAATCGAGAAAATTCGAGTTAAAGTAGTGGGAGCGAAAAAATAGGTTTATTAGAAAGGTAGGCGGGCAGTGACAGACGTAGACCCCTATCCCCCATTCCAGCAATATGCGCACCCAGAGCGGCTTGTTTCCGCTCCGTGGCTGTCCGCGCGCCTAGGCATTAAAGGGTTACGCGTTATCGAGGTCGATGAAGACTCTCTTTTGTACGATATCGGGCACATTCCCACGGCGACGCGGATCAACTTCCGCACCGAGCTAATAAGCTCGCTCACGCGCGACTTTATCAACGGTGAGGAATTTACCCGCTTGATGCGGGAAAAGGGCATCCACGAAGACGATACCGTTGTCCTGTACGGCGATAAGTCCAATTGGTGGGCGGCCTACGCACTATGGGTATTTACCCTCTTTGGCCACAAAGACGTCCGCCTCCTCGATGGCGGACGCGATGCGTGGATGTCAGAAGAGCGCGATACCTCCTTCATGGTCCCAGAATTCCCCGAATCCAACTATCCAGAGGTAACCCGGGACGACTCCCTCCTGCGCGCCTTTGTCGCCGACGTACACGAGGCAACCGGCTCCCTGGTTGATACCCGGCCGCCGGAAGAATTCGCAGGTGAAGCGACAGAGTTCGACCCCAATGGAAACTCGCCTTATGGCACCACCATGTGCCACGGGCACATTCCGGGTGCGATCAACTTGGAATGGGATCGCGCAACCTACCCCAACTCCTGTTTCCGCAACGTTGATGACCTGAAGGTCAACTACGGCATGCTGGAACCTGATACCCACACCATTTTGTATTCCCACCTAGGAGCGCAGGCCGCGTTCACGTGGTTCGTGCTCACTTACCTTTTGGACTTTAAAAAGGCGCAGGTCTACGATGGGTCATGGTCTGAGTGGGGCAACATGGTCAATATGCCGATTGAAAAGTAGATTTTCGTCCGGCCAATAATTACCCACATCACAGCGATGTGGGTTTATTTTTGTTTAAACGTAACAATCATTGCCAAACGGACGACTTTATATTTTGGTGTGCAACAATAGATCCCGTAGTAAACGAAGTGTATTCAGGAGGTTACTGCCGTGGCAGTAGAAACCAAGAAGATCTCCAAGGTTCTCGTAGCGAACCGAGGTGAGATCGCCGTACGCGTTATTCGTGCTGCTCGCGATGCCGGGATCTCCTCCGTCGCCGTTTATGCCGAGCCGGACGCGCAGGCACCCTTCGTCACGCTGGCCGATGAAGCTTTTGCCCTCGGCGGTTCTACCTCTGCTGATTCTTATCTTGTCTTTGACAAGATTCTGGATGCCGCCGCTAAGTCCGGCGCGGATGCCATCCACCCCGGCTATGGTTTCTTGTCCGAAAATGCCGATTTTGCCCAGGCAGTTATCGATGCTGGCCTGACCTGGATTGGCCCGCCTCCCCAATCCATCCGCGCTTTGGGAGATAAGGTCACGGCCCGCCACATCGCCGAGCGCGCCGAAGCTCCCATGGCCCCTGGCACCAAGGATCCGGTGGCCAACGCGGATGAGGTCAAGGCCTTTGCGGATGAGCACGGCTTGCCCGTAGCCATCAAGGCGGCGTTTGGCGGCGGCGGCCGCGGCATGAAGGTCGCGCACACCGCTGAAGAGATTCCGGAGCTATTTGAATCCGCGACCCGCGAGGCCACCACTGCCTTTGGCCGCGGCGAGTGCTTTGTCGAGCGCTACCTCGATAAGGCCCGCCACGTGGAGGCCCAGGTTTTGGCAGATAAGCACGGCAATGTGGTGGTCGTCGGCACGCGCGATTGCTCTCTGCAGCGCCGCTTCCAAAAGCTCGTAGAAGAAGCGCCGGCGCCTTTCCTGAGCGACGAGCAGCGCGCCTCCATCCACGAGTCCGCCAAGCGCATTTGCCGCGAGGCTGACTACTGCGGTGCCGGCACCGTGGAGTATTTGGTCAGCGCCGATGGCCTGATTTCCTTCCTCGAGGTCAATACCCGCCTGCAGGTGGAGCACCCCGTTTCGGAGGAAACCACCGGGCTGGACCTCGTGCGCGAGCAGTTCCGGATTGCCCAAGGCGAAAAGCTTTCGCTCAGTGAGGATCCAGCACCGCGCGGGCATGCCTTTGAGTTCCGCATCAACGGCGAAGACGCCGCGGCCGACTTCATGCCCGCTCCCGGGACCATCGTCAAGTACTCCGAGCCCGCTGGGCCGGGCGTCCGCGTGGACTCGGGCGTCGTCGAGGGCTCCGTCATCGGCGGGCAATTCGATTCCATGCTGGCCAAGCTCATTGTCTGGGGTTCGGACCGCGAAACCGCCCTGCGGCGCTCCGCCCGAGCCCTGGATGAATACCAGGTTGAGGGCCTGCCCACCGTGCTGCCCTTTGACAGAGCCATCGTTGCAGATCCCGCCTTTACCGCGGAAAATGGTTCCTTCGATGTCTACACCAAGTGGATCGAGGAGGCGTGGGATAACCAGCTGACGCCGCACGATGATTCCACCGATGCGGAAGCCGGCGCGCCCGAGGCCTCGCAGGTCCACACCGTGGAAATCGACGGCCGCCGCATCGAGGTAGCATTGCCCGCCACCTTTGGCATTACCGGCGCGCGCAAGCGGAAAAAGCGCAAGGGTGCCGGCACCAAGTCTGCGGTGTCCGGCGATGCCGTGACCGCACCGATGCAGGGCACGGTCATCAAGGTCAACGTGGAAGAGGGCCAAGAGGTAGAAGAGGGCGATATCGTCATGGTCCTTGAGGCCATGAAGATGGAAAACCCCGTCAAGGCCCACAAGTCCGGCACAGTAACCGGGCTGGCGGTCGAGGCCGGCTCGTCCACCACCAAGGGCGCGCAGCTGCTGGAAATTAAGTAGCCGCGCCAGCTAGCCTGGAAGAATGACTGATTCTTCTCTTGGTGTTCGCTTGGCCAAGGAAGAGGACCGCGACTACCTTGCGGGCCTCTTCCCTTCCCATATCGCGGACTGGTCCCCCATCGTTGATGGCGGCGTCATCGCCTTGCCCCTTGCCGCCAACGAGGACCCAACTGTAGAGCCCGTGGGGGCCGCGCTCCTGCGCTACTACCCCGCCGCCGCCAAGGGCCCAGCCTTCCTTGGGGATCCGGGCGCTGACCCGCTTGACGATGCCACCTGGCTCACCCCCTTCGACCCCGAGGACATCCCCGAGCTCATCGTCGCCACGAACGGCACCGGCGACGAAGCAGACCGAGCCCACGACCTGCTCGTTGCTAACGCTATCGATCTCGCGGCCGAGCAAACCGCCCCTGGTATCGCGTCCGCCACGCCACTACCGGGCTTCGAGGAGCTCACCCAGGGTAAGTTCTTCCGCCGCTTCTAATCTGGCGTCTGTCTCTTGCAGGCCTCTGGTTCCAGCAAGAGATGAATTTTAGCTAGAGCCCTTGTGTTTTGCACCACAGCTGCTATTGTTGAGGTCTATGAAGATTTCCGCCTAGTACGACGTCCCTTGCACACTCGTTCTTTAAAGGTGGATTCTTCATGCCGATTTCTTTTTCCCAGCTCAGCCTGTCGTGGCCAGACGGCACGCCCTGCTTTTCCCAACTTTCCGGAACAATCCCTGACTCGGTTACTGGAATGATTGGCGATAATGGATCCGGAAAATCAACCCTTGCTAAGGTCCTGTCCCACCAGATCGCACCATCCTCGGGCACATTCACGGCACCAGAGGTCACGTATCTAGACCAAGATCTTGGCTTGCGTGACTCCTTAACCATCGCCGAAGTATTCGGCGCGGCGGAAAAGATTGCCGCGCTCCACGCACTAGAAGCGGGAAATTACTCCGAGGAACTGCTGAAAACCATTGGTAACGACTGGGATATCGAAGACAGGATTCATGCCTGCCTCCATAACGCAGGCGTTCCCTACCCGCTAGATCGCACCATCGGTACGCTGTCTGGAGGCGAAGCGGTCACCATCGCATTAAACGCCGCCTTTTTTGATCACCCAGACTTTGTCATCCTCGATGAGCCGACCAATAACTTGGACGCAGCAGGAAAATCCAAGGTCATCAACCTTATTTCCAGCGCTTCTACGCCCATTCTTGTCATCTCCCATGACCTAGACCTGCTCTCCCATGTCGAGCACATTGCAGAACTCTACGCGGGAAGTTTGCGGTTATTTTCCGGAAATTATCACGCCTACCGGGAGGCCATAGAAACCGAACAGCGCGCCGCCGAAGCAGAAACTCGCGAGGCCAAAGCCGAACACCGCAAGCAAGTGCGCGAGCGCGAGGCGATGCAGGTGCGCATTTCCCGGGACAATCGCCGCGGCAAAGCCTTCTCGCACAACCGCCGAAAGCCCGGGATGGCGATGGGAAACGATAAGAACCGCGCCCAAAATACCGCGGCTAAGCGGTCGGCTCAGGCATCGGGTTCGGTGCAGGAAGCATTTGCTGCCTATCAAGCTGCGCAACATAAGATCCGCCCAGACGAGCACGTTCACCTTGACCTCCCAGGCACGCAGTTGCCCAATGGCACCCGCGTGCTCACCAGTAACATCGTGGATATAACCGGCCCTGAGCATGTTCGTCTTATGGGTCCAAACGGCAGCGGGAAAACCACGTTCCTTAATGAGGTTGCGCGGGGCGGCGTTGAGTACAGCGTGGACTGTGGATATTTGCGGCAGAAAATCACCTTGCCGGAAGATCGCACAACCTTAGAGATGGTCACAGAGGCCAACCCCACTGCTCCCCCACAACTCATCCGCGATCAATTGGCGCAGCTGTTATTTCGCGATGACCAGGTGCACCGCCGCACCGGCCTGCTATCCGGTGGCGAACGTTTCCGCGCGGAATTTGCCAGGGTGCTTTTGGCCGATCCCAGCCCGCAATTCCTCTTGCTTGATGAGCCCACCAATAATTTGGACATCACCACCATAAAGTGGCTCGTGCAGATCCTCGAGTCCTACAAAGGTGCATACTTGCTGGTCAGCCACAATGAGGGCTTCTGCAAAGAGCTCAGCCTCACGTCGCAGGTGCATATCTAGGCCCCAGTCTCCGCTTTGTATTACCTCCACTAATACAGACTGTGCTACTATTAGTTGCACAAAACTTATTGGAAGGAGGTAGCTCATGCTTATCACGCTCAACCCTGACGCGGATGCGCCGGTCTTCCAGCAGATCCACGATGAAATCGTGCTGGCCATCGCCCGCGGGCAGCTTTTCGACGGCGACAAGCTCGATCCCGTGCGCCAGGTCGCCGCGGATATTGGCATTAACCCGGCCACCGTAAAACACGCCTACGACTTGCTCGTTGCTGATGGCCTCGTCGAAACCGCGGGTCGCTCCGGATCGATCGTCCGTCCCGGCGCGCACACCGCGGCGCAAGAACAGCAGGTTCGGCAACGCCTGTGCCGCGTGGCGACCCTCGCCCGCGCCCAGGGCTTTTCCACTGAGGAGCTCCACGGCTATCTCGATTCCATACTGAAGGAGCTCGCATGATTCTTACCGTCCTCATGGCCGCGACCACGCTGGTCATAACGTGGATAATGACCACGATCCCAGCACTTGCGGCGCCAGGCGCCCCGCTCGGCGTTCGCGTTCCCCAAAGCCATCTTTCGGATCCCGTTGTGGTCGACGCTATTTCTGGTTTTAAGACTCGGACGTGGGTTGTGGGCATCGCAGCGGCGGTTATCTCGCTGTTCTACGTCAACCACTCGTGGGTGGCGGCTCTGTCTTCCCTGCTGGTCATTATCGGCAGCACGTGGGCTTACCTCTCCCAGCGCCGCTATATCATCGCGGCCAAGAAGGACGGCGGCTGGTTCGACGGGGTAGAAACCGCGGTCAGCGCCCAGGTAGCGGAGCGGGACGCCGACGCCACACAAGATATTGATGTACCAACGCCGTCTTTTCCCTGGCTGACCATGTTGGGTTCCTTGCTGGTCATCATCGCCGGTGCTCTCATCGTCGCCGCCCATTGGTCCGACATCCCCGATCCCGTGCCAGTGCACTGGGATGATTCTTTGGAGCCGGATAGCTGGAGCGACAAGTCCATCGGCAGCGTCTTTTTCATCACGTTTATCGCGCTGGGAATGTGGTTGCTTTTCGCCGGCATCTGCTGGCTTATCCAACGCACCGCGGTTCGCCCGCGCTCGGAGCGCTCCATCAAGGCGCGGCTACGCAATCAGGCAAACCTTACAGCCTCCAACGAAGCGATGGGCGTCCTGCTGCTTCTCATGTCCCTCGGGCTGTCGTTTATACAGATAACCGGCCCGGTACCGAGCTATCAGGACCTGGCTGGCTTCTCCTTTATCACCATGGTGGTGATGACCATTAGCGGCACCATAGCCATCGTGGCAATGATACTTCGCGCCCAATCGCAGCTCGAGGATCAGCTGCGCGGGGTGAAACTTCCGGATGGAGACAAAGAGTCCCCCGATAATGACGAACATTATAAATGGGGGATCCTGTATTACAACCCCGATGACCCAGCGGTGCTGGTGGACAAGCGCCTAGGCGTCGGAGTGTCCTTCAACTACGCCACATGGCAGGCGAAGGCCTTCCTCGCCGTCATAGCGGTCATCGTCATCGGGTCGATTGCTCTTCCATTAATCCTGATTTAGCCAATGCGGTCCAGGATGATCTGGCGCTCCTTATCCAGCGGGGCGTCGGTAATCTTAAAGCCCTGCTGCAAGGTCTCAAGGGAGCGCTCGAAGCGCTCTGGGGTTTCCGTGTGCAGGGTGAAAAGCTTCTGGCCCTTGGATACCTTTTCGCCCTTGACCGCGTGCAATTCGATGCTCGCGGTTGCCTGTACCGGGTCTTCCTTCCGCGCACGGCCAGCGCCCAGGCGCCAGGAGCTCACGCCGACGGACAGGGCATCAAGCTCGGTAAGGTAACCATCGGATTCAGCGATGACATCGTGGGTATGTGTAGCCACGGGAAGCTTGGCGTCTGGGTCTCCGCCCTGCGCCTTAATCATTTGCTTCCACTTATCCATGGCGCGGCCATCCTTGAGCGCCTTTTCCACGTCGGCATCGTGCACGCCGGCCGCTTCCAGCATCTCGCACGCAAGGGCCAGGGTCAGCTCGACGACATCGCTTGGCCCGCCGCCTGCCAGGACCTCGACGGATTCCTCGACCTCGAGGGCGTTGCCCACCTTTCGGCCCAACGGGGTGGACATATCCGTCAGCAGTGCCGTGGTAGCCGTGCCGGCGTCATTACCCAAGTCCACCATGGTCTGCGCCAGCTCGCGGGCCAAGGTCTCATCCTTCATAAAGGCGCCGGAGCCCACCTTGACGTCGAGAACCAGCGACGAGGTACCTTCAGCGATTTTCTTCGACATGATGGACGAAGCGATAAGCGGAATCGCCTCAACGGTGGAGGTGATATCGCGCAGGGCATAGATCTTCTTATCCGCGGGCGCCAGTCCAGAGCCTGCCGCGCAGATGATGCAGCCCGGGTCCTCCAGGATTTCCATCAATCGTTCATTGGAAATATCCGCCTGCCAGCCAGGGATGGCCTCCAGCTTGTCCAGGGTGCCACCAGTGTGGCCCAGACCGCGGCCGGAAAGCTGCGGAACCGCGACGCCAAAAGCGGCAACGAGAGACGCGAGAGGCAGCGTAATCTTATCGCCAACACCACCGGTGGAGTGCTTGTCCGCAGTCTTCTTGGACAAGGACTCAAAGCTCATTGTCTCACCGGAGGCGATCATCGCCTTGGTCCACTGCGAGATTTCCTCGCGGTTCATGCCGTTGAGGAAGATCGCCATATTGAGCGCGGCCATCTGCTCATCTCCCACGACCCCGCGCGTATAGGCATCGATGACCCAGTCGATTTCCTCCGGGCTAAACACCCCCTTGTCGCGCTTGGTACGAATAACATCTACCGCATCGAATTTCTCGGCCATGACGACTCCTCCTGTACTGATTTGGAAACCGAAACATACAAGCACATAATGTGATTTACTGCACTATATACAGTGGTTGTGCACTCCACCACGTCCAATTATTATTCCCTATAGAACAGATGTCAACGAGTATTTTTCTTTTTGTTCTATTGGAGAATTAACGCAGTCTCTCTTCACCCCCCGTACAAAGAAAGCCCATACCGCAATGAACACCACCCCGGATTCGCCTCCCACCGATGCCGAATTGCTCAACCTCGCAGAAGAAGCAGCCCACCACGCCTGGGCGCCCTATTCCTCTTTCCCCGTCGGTGCGGCTTTGCTGCTTGCCGATGGCCGCATTGTCACCGGCTCCAACGTCGAAAACGCCTCCAGCCCGTTAGGCATTTGCGCCGAACGCAACGCCGCCGCACACATGGTCACCACCGCAGACGTGACGGCCACCGATGGCCACTTGCCCAGCATTCCGCAGATTAAAGCGGTTGCTATCGTCGGTTTGAAGTCCGCACCTTGCTACCCTTGCGGTGCCTGCCGCCAGGTCCTGCGGGAGTTTAACTGCGAGCGCGTCATCGTCTCCGTCGATGGAAAGCCCCGGAGCCATGACTTTGCTGAGATCCTCCCCCTCTCCTTTGGCCCAGAGTCACTCTAATTAAAAAGTCCCTTCAAAGAACGGTCAGAAAATATGGAACGCTTACAAGGATTGCTCGGCATCATCGCCATTCTTGCAGTAATTTACGTCCTGTCGAGCTCGCGTAAAAATATCAAGTGGCGCACCATTGGCGTGGGCCTTGTCCTGCAGGTGGTCTTCTGTTTCTTGGTCCTCGCGTGGGAACCTGGATTCAAAGCCCTCAAGGGCATCGCCAATGGGCTAACTAAGCTCACGGAATTTACCAACGAAGGCACCCAATTCGTCTTCGGCGGCCTCTTCGGTGATGACTTCGTTTTCGCCCTCAATGTGCTGCCCGTGATCATTTTCTTGGGCGCCATCATCGCCGCCCTGTACTACCTCCGGGTTATCCAGTACTTCGTGGAATACGTCGGATCCGCCATCAAGTGGCTCATGGGCACCTCCAAGGTGGAATCGGTCTGGGCCACCACCGTGATCTTCCTCGGCCAATCCGAGGCACCGCTGGTAATTAAGCCCTACCTGCCCAAGCTCACCCGATCCGAGCTTTATACCTGCATGGTCGGCGGCTTTGCCTCCGTGGCCGGTTCCACGTTGATCGGCTACTCGCTCTTGGGTGCGCCCCTGGAGTACTTGCTCGCCGCATCGCTCATGAATGCGCCGGGCTCCCTGCTCGTCGCCAAGGGCCTCATGCCAGAGACCGAAGAGACGAACCTCGACGCTACCGTTAAAGACGTTCGCGATACCGAATCCAAAAACATCATCGATGCCATCAGTAGCGGTGCCATGGCCGGCGGTAAGATCGCCATCTCGGTTGCCTGCTTGCTCATCGCCTTCATCGCCTCGATCGTGATGCTCTCTGCCATCCTCGGCGGCATTGGTTCCCTCTTCGGCCAGGATAACTGGTCGCTCGAAGGCCTCTTCGGCATCATCTTCGCCCCAGTGGCCTGGCTTATCGGTACGCCTTGGAACGAGGCCCTCGAGGTGGGTAACTTCATCGGCCAAAAGACCATCCTTAACGAGTTCGTTGGCTACACCGCCTTTGGTGAAAGCGTCGATGAGCTCAGCGATAAGGCCATCTTGATCTCCTCCTTCGCCCTCGCTGGCTTCGCCAACCTGTCGTCCATCGGCATCCAGATTGGCTCCATCGGTGGCCTCATCCCTGAGCGCCGCGGTGAAGTAGCAAAACTTGGCCCGCGCGCACTCTTCGGTGGCTTCCTTACCAATATGCTCAATGCCGCCATCGTCGGCGTCATCGTTGCACCAATGGTTCTCTAACCCGCCCGGCCAGATTCGATAACTAATCACGCCAAAATTTCCCAAAAGCAACCGCGTTTCCACAAAAATCAGGGCCGAAAATGGCCAAACGCGGTTGCTTTTAGACGTTTCCGCGAACTAGGTATGCAGCGACACAATTAATTGGTTGCGTCCTCTAGCTTTATACACCTTGAACCGTACGGAGTTTGTGTCAGCTCACGGCGCAGACGAGCATTCTCAGCGCGAAGATCGGGCTAGCTTAGCCCATCGGAGGATCCTCGGCGTTCGCGCTCATTTTGCCCCACCGGCCTAAAAGAACCTCGGCAGTGGGAGTGTCTAATGGTTTGTGTGTGGCAATCTATCCCGAATCAAATACTGGGCTCGACGAGAAAGAGAAACCTGTGATCCGATTCGCCATGAGAGATTACGGCACCCTAAAACCTCTAGACAGGCTCTTGTGACTTACATGCCAGGCACAAGGAGCCAAGCCCATCAATAGAACAGGAACGCACAATCATACCCAAGGTTTTAATCCAAGATTACTTCCTGAAACAATTGAATCGCATCAAAGCTACCGCCCCCTAGGGCCAGCCACCTGTCTGCTAACCTGGCAACGATGTTGACAATAGATGCAGACTACGGACATTCCGCCGCCTTGGGGCACCTCAATCGCAGCTTTAATGCCGGTCGCGTATACGGCCTAAAAGGCCCGAATGGTGCGGGTAAATCTACGCTGCTGCAGACGTTGAGCGGCGAGATTGCCCCACTAAATGGCACCGTTTTCATCGACGGTGCCGCGCCCGGTAGCGCTGCGGCGGCCGGTTCCGTCATCTCCGTCGGGGACCCAGTCTTCCTCCCCGATCTCACCGTGGGTGAGCACTTTAGCTTGCTATCCCGCCGCTCCGGCGTAAACTTTGCCGAGGTCCATGAGCTCTGGGCCATCGACGACGCCATCCGGAACTCCGCTGTCAGCAGCCTTTCTTCTGGCCAGCGCCAGCGGGTCTACCTCGCAGCCCAGCTTTATCAGCCGGCCAAAGCCTTGCTTATCGACGAACCCGAGCGCCACCTCGACCACACCTGGACCGCCTTCTTGGCCGAGGAGCTACGCCACCTGGCAGCCAATGGCCGCTGTGTGGTGCTCGCTTCCCATTCTCCGGCCATCTTCGCTGCCTGCGACGAAGTAGTGAAGATTTCATGAAACTTCTTCCACAGCTTCCTCAGCCATCTATTACGCCTTCATCGCGGCACTTATCGCGAGCGTCAGCGTCTACGCCTGGCACAATGCTGCAGCGCTTCTGCCCTCGCTAGCACAGCGCACGGCCGCTGCTCTGCCCGCAACCGCGACCATTGGTGCCGGGCTCGGCTCGCTCGCCCTCATCATCCTCCTCGAGGCGCTCTATCCGCTGCGCAGCCTTTCGCTCGGGCGTTGGGTCTATGCGGATAGGCCGCGGGGGCGCATGGGAGGCGTCGATAAGCTGTCTATTGCCCAGCTCGCCGGCGTGAGCCTCCTAGGTCTTGCCCTGTGTGCATCGCTGCATCTTCCACTCTATGCGGCGATAACCCTCCCCCTGCTGCGGTTTGCCATCGGCTGGCGATCCTTCGAACTCGCCTCGCTCCTCCGCGCGGGCCGTACCCGTGCCATCGGCTCGTCCTCCTTTGGGCTACTGGATTCTGAGGTTTCTGCCGATGCTATCGCCTCCCAATCCGCTCGCCTGCGCCCGCGCTCACATGCCACGGCTTCGCTCAGTCTCCTCTTTGCTCGGCGCCTGTTTCGCCGGTGGTACATCCCCCTCGGTGCGGTCGCCGTCATGGGACTGACCCTAGCGCTAGCACCTCAGCTCGGCGGCCTTGCTCTTATTGGATTTGCTGCCGCTTGGACCATTGTCGGCGCCGCTACTGGCCGCGCCGCCTCCTTCGGCCGCATCGTCGATGGTGCGTGGCCCGACTGGGGACTGCCACTGGCTGCCACCGCAGGTGCTGCCGTTGTCGGCACCGCCTTCATCGCCACCGTGTGGAAGCTGTCCCTGTTCACGCTCGCAGCATGTTGTTTGGGGCTTAGTTACACCGCTTTTAAGCGCTCCCGTCCCGCACGCGTTACCACCATGAATATCATCGATACCGGCGGCTTCGGCGCCTCCTTCTCTCCCGAGGTCTTCGGTTACTTCATGCGCGGGAGCTACGGTATTGCTGCCATCGCTGGGGCCCTTTTTCTCTAGTCTCCCTGCCCCGCAACCCAGGTACGTCACTGCATTAAGTCGCAGGTACCTGGGATTCTTTTTGCCCTCTTTTCTGTACCACATAAAATAATACAGCTTGTGTTACAGCAAGTAATACAGAAAAAGATTGGAGGTGACAGATGTTCATTACCCTTCACCCCGAATCTGACGTCCCCGTTTTTCAACAGATTCACGATGAAATCGTTTTGGCTATCGCTCGCGGACAGCTTTCCGATGGCGACAAGCTAGATCCCGTCCGCCGCGTTGCCAAGGATATAGGCATTAACCCTGCCACCGTGAAGAAGGCATACGACCTCTTGGTTTCCGAGGACCTTGTAAAACCGCCGGACGCTCCGGCTCCATCGTCAGGCCTGGTGCTCGCACCACCGCGCAAGAAAAACAACTGGAAGAGCAATTAAGCCGCATAGTCGCACTCGCCCGCGCCCAAGGCTTTAGCCCAGATGAGCTCCACGCTCGACTCAGCTCCACCCTTAATGACCTGGAAGTATCACCATGATTTTCACACTCATAATGGCCGCCACCACCCTGGTTATCACCTGGATCATGGCCACAGCCCCCTCCCTGGCCTCACCTGGCACACCGCTCGGAGTGCGCGTGCCCAAGGCTTATCTTTCTGATCCTGCGGTTACCTCCGCCCTCGCCGGATTCAAGATACGCACGTGGAGCTGCGGCATCGTGGCAACGGCCATGTCCCTCTTTGCCTGGAAACTGCCGTTATTAGCCGCACTACCTTCCCTCGTGGTGGCGCTCGGTGGCATGTGGGCTTATGCGTCCCAACGCCGCCGTATCATCGCGGCTAAAAAGGCGGGCGGCTGGTTCGACGAGGTTGAAACCAGCATCGCTGCCCGTGTTTCCACCACAGCCATTGATGCGCCCGAATTTCGCGGCATCCCTACCCCGACCTTTCCGTGGGTAACCATGCTCTCTTCCCTGCTGTGCATCGCGGCCGGTGCCATCATCGTCGCTTCCCACTGGTCCGCCATTCCGGACCCCGTTCCCGTGCACTGGAATGAATCCATGGAGGCCGACAATTGGAGCGACAAATCAATTGGGAGCGTATTTTTCTCCTCATTCGTCGCTTTAGCATTGCTGGGCCTATTTGCCATTATCTGCTCTTTTATCGCGCATAGTGAGGTGTCCCCACGCTCTGAGCGCAGCATTAAAGCGCGGCTGCGTAACGAAGCAAACCTCGCCCTGACGAACACCGGCATGGGAGTCCTCACCCTGCTCATCAGCGCCGGGATGGCGCTGATGCAGGTAACCGGCCCTATCCCGCATTATCAACGCTTCAACGGCGCCGCGATCACCACAATGCTGATTCTCACCATTGGTGGCAGCATCGGTCTAGTTGTATTTCTTCTCTACAAGCAATCCCGGTTATCCGAACAATTGCGCGGTATTCACTTCGCTGATGAAGACAAAGAATCACCGGACAATGACCACCTCTATAAATGGGGAGTAATATATTACAACCCGGATGATCCGGCGGTACTGGTAGATAAGCGCTTCGGTACGGGAATGTCATTTAATTATGCCCGGTGGCAGGCCAAAGTCTTTTTCGGCCTCGTGGTACTCATCTTGGTCGGCTCGTTAGCATTGCCCGTCATCCTTGGTTAAGGCGAGCCTCCGCCATCCTCGCGAATCAACGATTTCGTCCATCTAGAGCAAGGATTTCGTCGACGGTTGCGGTCATTTGGATGGACGAAATCGTTGATTTTTAGCACAGCTAGACACCAAAGCGCCCCGCTGCCTCGAGATAAATCGAGGGAAGCGGGGCGCTTGAGTGTGCAGACTAGTTGATTACGGCAATGAGGTCGCCGCCTTCCACCTTGGTGGCCTGGCCAATGGCCACGCGTTCGACCACGCCATCCTTGGTGGCGGAAATGGAAGCTTCCATCTTCATGGCCTCGATGACCGCGATTTGGTCGCCGGCCTTGACCTCGTCGCCTGGCTCTGCCGTGGGGTTGACCACACCGGCGAACGGGGCCGCTACGTGGCCGTCATTGGACGGGTCCGCCTTCTCCACCGTGGCCACGGTGGATTCGGCGTTTTCATCGCGCACCTTCATCGGGCGGATTTGGCCGTTGACGTTGAGCACAACATTGCGCATGCCCTTCTCATCCGGCTCACCCACGGCATCGAGGCGCACCACGATCTGCTTAAGGTTGGAGCGATCGGTGGAATCTTCTGGGAAGAAGTGCACTACCTTTTCTTCGCCTTCGGTCAGGCCGTAGAAGAAGGTCGTATCCGTCAGCGCCTCGGTATTGCCATACTTGCGGCGGAACTCGTTGAATTCCTCGAACTGCTTGGGGAAGAGCAGGCGGTTCAGGCTGGCGCGGCGCTCATCCGAGTTATCCGACTCCAGGTGCGGCTGCTCCTCTGCCGGGACATCGTTAATCTGCGCACCGGTTTCGGCGCGGCCATCGAGGACCTTATCGCGCAGCTCCGGCCAGCCACCCGGAGGGGTACCCAGCTGGCCGCGGAGGAATTGATCCACGGAATCCGGGATATCGTACTTCGTCGGGTTCGCCGCAAAGTCTTCCGGAGAAACGCCGGTGCCCACGAGATGGAGCGCCAAATCACCCACCACCTTGGAGGACGGGGTGACCTTGGTGGGGCGGCCTAGCATCTCGTTGACGGCGGCGTAGTTATCCTCGATGACCTCGAAGCGATCCGCCAGGCCCAATGCGACGGCCTGCGCGCGCAGGTTCGACAGCTGACCACCCGGAATCTCGTGCTTGTACACACGGCCGGTCGGGCCAGGAATGCCGTTCTCGAACGGGGCGTATAGCTGACGCACGGCCTCCCAATACGGCTCCAAATCCGAGACCGCTTGCAGGTCGATTCCTGTATCGCGCTTGGAGTTGGAGAATGCAGCGATGAGCGCGGAAAGCGAAGGCTGCGACGTGGTGCCGGCCAGCGGTGCCGAGGCGCCATCGACGATATCGGCGCCGGCGCGCGCCGCCGCGAAGTAGGTAGCGATCTGGCCACCGGCGGTATCGTGCGTGTGGACGTGGACCGGCAGGTCGAATTCCTTGCGCAGCGCGGTCACCAGCGTGTGTGCGGCCTCTGGGCGCAGCAGGCCGGCCATGTCCTTAACGGCCAGGATGTGCGCGCCGGATTCTACAATCTGCTCGGCGAGCTTCAAGTAGTAATCCAAGGTGTAGAGGTCTTCCTTCGGCGAAGAAAGGTCACCGGAATACGCCATGGCTACCTCGGCCACGGTGGTATTCGTCTCGAGCACGGCATCGATGGCAGGGCGCATCTGGGAGACATCGTTAAGCGCATCGAAAATGCGGAAGACATCCACACCGGACTTGGCCGCTTCCTGCACGAAGGCGCGGCAGACCGAATCCGGGTACGGGGTATAACCCACGGTATTGCGCCCGCGCAGGAGCATCTGGATGTTCTGATTCGGCATGGCCTCGCGCAGTAGGTCCAAGCGCACCCAGGGATCCTCGTGGAGGAAGCGCATGGCCACGTCATAGGTAGCACCGCCCCACGCCTCCACAGAGAAGAGGTCCGGGGTCAAGCGCGCCACGGCCTCTGCCGCTGAGACCAAGGCGGTGCTGCGCACGCGGGTAGCAAGCAGGGACTGGTGGGCATCGCGGAACGTCGTGTCCGTAACCATCAATGGTTCTTGGGCACGAATCTTTTCCGCGTACTTCTGTGGCCCTAGCTCCAGGAGATCATCGCGGGAACCGCGCGGGAGCGGCTCTTCCGTGTTGAACTCCGGCAGCTTATCAAACGGGCGCAGCGCGGTGGGCCTATCACCATTGGGCTTATTCACGGTGACATCCGCGATGTAGTCCAGGATACGACCGGACTCATCTACCGCCGGTGGCGCCTTGAGCAGATCCGGGTGCTCGGTAATGAATCCAGTATCGACGCGGGTATTGACGAAGTCAGATTCATTGAGCAACGCGCGCAGGAAGCCGATATTGGTGGCCACGCCGGAGACGTGGAACTCGTTCAGCGCGCGGCGAGCACGGTGCACAGCCTGCTCGAAGGTGGTGCCGCGGCAGGTCATCTTCACCAACAGGGAGTCGAAGTTGGGCGATACCTCAGCACCCACGGAGGTAGCGCCGTCCAAGCGTACACCAGCGCCGCCCGGCGAGCGATATGCGGTCAACGTACCCGTATCTGGGCGGAAGCCGTTATTCGGGTCTTCGGTAGTAATGCGGCACTGCAGGGCGGAGCCGGTAATGGTGATATTTTCTTGCGACAGGTTGATGTCTTCCAAGGAAGCACCGGCGGCGATATTCATCTGCGCCTTGACGATGTCCACACCGGTAACCTCCTCGGTCACGGTGTGCTCCACCTGCACGCGTGGGTTCATCTCAATAAAGACGTGGTTGCCGCGCTCGTCCACGAGGAATTCCACCGTGCCGGCGCCCTCATAGTTAATGTGCTCGCAGAAGTTCACGGCATCCTGGCAGATGCGATCGCGCAGCTCCGGATCCAGCGACGGCGCGGGAGCGATCTCTACGACCTTCTGGTGGCGGCGCTGCACGGAGCAATCGCGTTCAAAGAGGTGAATGACATTGCCCTGGGCATCCGCGAGCACCTGCACCTCAATGTGTTGCGGATTAATCACCGCGGTCTCGAGGTACACGCTGCCATCACCAAAGGCCGCCTCGGCCTCGCGCGAGGCTTCTGCTGCCCGTTCGCGCAGCTCAGATTCCGATTCCACGTAGCGCATACCGCGCCCTCCACCGCCAGAGACGGCCTTGACAAAGACTGGGAAGCTGAAGTCACCGGCGTCTGCCACCAGCTTATCGATGTCCGTAGTCGGCTCCGAGTCCTGCAGCGTCGGCAGCCCTGCTTCCTTCGCGGCGTTAACCGCAGCGGATTTATCACCGGTGAGATCCAGCGTGCTCGGGGTGGGGCCAATGAACTTAATGCCATTATCCTCGCAGGCACGGGCCAAATCGGCGCGCTCGGACAAGAAGCCGTAACCCGGATAGATTGCGTCCGCCTCAGACTTCTTGGCAGCGCGGATGATTTCCTCGATATCGAGGTATGCCTTGACGGGCTGTCCCTCGTCACCAATGCGCACTGCCTCATCCGCAAAGGCGCGGTGGAAGGAGTTGCGATCTTCACGAGGATAGACGGCGACGGTCTTCGCCCCCGTTTCAAAGGCAGCGCGGAAGGCACGCACGGCGATTTCACCGCGGTTGGCTACCAAAATCTTGTCGAACGATGGAAGGGCGGAATTGGCCACTTGGGTGTTCCTTTCAACTTGGAAGACACTGCGTTGCAATGTCCCCACTGGGGTGATCCGTCTCTCAGTTTAGAGATAAAAATAGTTTTTATCATCCCTTTTTTGAACGGAATTTTCTACACTCACCTGCAACTTAAACCCCGCGAAAGCAATTTCTGCCAGTCAACCAGTAATAACAGGCCTAACAATTTTGCAAAGTCTGCAAATTTCATCTGGCAAATTTTTCGCAGCCGGTACCGCAGCCGCAGCTGGATCCGCAGCCGCAGTCGGGGCCGGAGCTGCAGCCGCTACATGCGCATCCTCCTATGCAATACCTGAGGCGAAAATGCAACATCTGAGGGCGCGGGTCGCTCAGTTATACCGTAGAAGGATGCACATATAGCGTAGGAGGATGCGCAAATGCTCCCCACGCAGGCATGGGGAGCATGGACGGCTCACTACCCGGTTACACGGACCGCCCGAACCGCGCGGGAAGCCGAGTGTTTAGAAGGACTTCGGTGGAACGGAGCGCTGGTCTTCGCCGACGTATGCGGACAGCGGGCGAATCAGCGAGTTGTTCTCATTTTGTTCCACGATGTGCGCGGTCCAGCCGGTAATGCGGGCCATGACGAAGATCGGGGTGAAGAACTGAATGTCGAACCCGAGGATGTGGTAGGCAGGGCCGGCCGGGAAGTCCAGGTTTGGCTTGATCTTGATCGAGGTGTTTTCCTCCATGGTCTTGGCCATGATGTCGTACATCTCGATCCACTTGGTCTGGTCGTGCTGCTCCGCCAACTCCTTGAAGGCGGCTTCCATGGTGGGAACGCGGGAGTCGCCGTTCTTGTACACGCGGTGACCAAAGCCCATGACCAGTTCCTTATTAGCCAGCTTGTTCTTGGTCCACTCCTCTGCCTTGGCAGGATCGTCTACCTCGAGGAAGTTCTTCATGACGGCCTCGTTGGCACCGCCGTGCAGTGGTCCCTTGAGAGCGCCAATGGCGGCGACGATGGCGGAGTAGGTATCAGACATCGTGGAGGTAACCACGCGTGCCGAGAAGGTTGAGGCATTGAAGGAGTGCTCGGCATAAAGGATGAGGGACTTATCAAAGGCCTCGATATCGGCGCGGTTTACCGCTGGGGAGCCTTCTTCATCGCCGAAGACCATCCACAGGAAGTTTTCGGCAAAGCCCTTCTTGCGGGACGGCTCGATGTAGCCCTCACCGCGGCGGCGACGGATATCGAGCGCGATGATGGTGGGGATCTTCGCCATGAGCTCGAGCGCGGTACGGCGCACGTGCTCGGAGTCCTTGGTGTATTCCTCCGCATCCTGGGCACCGATGAAGGAAATCGCCGTGCGCAGAACGTCCATTGGGTGGCAGCTTTGCGGCATGGACATGATCAGGTCAATGAGGTGGCGGTCCAGGTGACGCAATGCCTTCTCACGCGCGGAGAAGCGGATGAGGGATTCTTGCCCCGGCAGCTTGCCATTCCACAAGAGGTACGCAACCTCTTCGAAGGAGCAGTAGCGGGCCAGTTCTTGGACCGGGTAGCCGCGGTAGGTCAAGGAGTTGGTCTCAGGAACGACCTTGGAAATGGCGGTTTCATCAACAACGACGCCATAAAGCCCCTTGCGGATTTCTGGGGTTTCGTTTTTCTTATCGGACATGGCCACTGGCTCCTTAGCCTTCAAAAGTGGGTTGATAGTTGTCTTTGGAATAGGTGAATACGGACTGGTCGAACTCGTTGTATTCCTGGTAGCGGACCAGTTCGTACAGGCGGGAGCGGTGCTGCATGCGCTCTAACCACTCAGTCTGGATACCGGTTTCCTGCAAGTCGCGCAGGAATTCTTCGGTAGCGCCCATGGCCACGCGGAAGCTGGAGACCGGCCAGATCACGGCGTTGTATCCCAGTCCGTCGAGGGTCTTTGCTGATTGCAGCTCGGTTTTGCCGAACTCCGTCATATTCGCCAACAGCGGCGTATCCACGGCGGCGCGGAACTTTTCAAAGTCCGCAGGGGAATACAGCGCCTCGGTGAAAATCAGATCCGCACCGGCTTCGGCATAGGCCTTAGCGCGATCGATGGCGTCATCGATGCCATTGACACCGGCGGCATCAGTGCGCGCGCAGATGATGAAATTAGGATCGCGGCGCTCATTGACGGCCGCGCTGATGCGGCGGACCATGACTTCCTTGTCCACCACTTCCTTGCCATCGAGGTGCCCGCAACGCTTCGGGTTAACCTGGTCCTCCAGGTGGCAGCCGGCCAGGCCGGCATCCTCGAGGGCGGCGACGGTGCGGGCGGCGGACATGGGTTCGCCGAAGCCGGTATCGGCATCGACAAGCACGGGCAAGTCGGTAGCGCGCGCGATCTGCCCGGCGCGCTGGGCCACCTCGGTCAAGGTGGTAAGCCCGATATCGGGCAGGCCTAAATCGTTAGCCAGCACCGCGCCGGATACGTAGACGCCGTCGAAACCGCCAATGTCCTGGATAAGACGGGCGGTCAGCGGATTAAACGCGCCCGGCAGCGTGGTAATCGATCCGGATTCGATGGATTTGCGGAAGTTCGCACGCTTTTCAGCGTTGGTGATTGTAGAACCAAATAGTCCAGCCATTAGAAGATTCCCTCCGGTTTCTCGGGCGCGGTGGCGAGGTGCTCATCGCTGACCCGCACGTTGAGTTCGGTTAGATCGGTGAGGTTTTCTAGGTCTTGCACGGCGGTGAGGAAGCGCTCTTGCTCGGCCTCGTCGACGACGCCATCGGCAAGCTTTTTGAACTTGGCAATGTACTGCTCGCGGGCGAAGGGGCGGGCGCCCAGCGGGTGGGCGTCTGCCACGGCGCGCTCGTCCTCGATGACGGTGCCGTCCTTGAAGGTGATAACTGCCTTGCCACCGAAGGCCTTTTCCTCCAGGTCGTTGGAGTGATAGCGGCGCGTCCACTCGGGATCCTCGACGGTGGAGATCTTCTGCCACAGCTCGATGGTCTCCGGGCGGTTGGAGCGCTCAGGGGAATAGGAGGTTTCGTGGTCCCACACGCCATCTTCTAGCGCGACCGCGAAGATGTACATCACAGAGTGGTCCAGGGTTTCGCGAGAGGCGGAAGGATCCATCTTTTGCGGGTCGTTCGCGCCGGTGCCGATGACGTAGTGGGTGTGGTGGGAGGTGTGCAGCACGATGGACTCGATATCCGCCGTCTTGAGGCCCTTGTCCTCTAGCGTCTTTTTCAGCGCAAAGGCCATATCGATGGGCGCCTGCGCCTGGTATTCCGCGGAGTGTTCCTTAGTGTAGGTATCCAGGATGGCGGTCTTGGCCTCCCCGTTTTCCGGCAGGGGCACGGTGTAGGTGCGCTCTGGCGAATGCAGCATCCAGGCGATGAACCCGTCCTCGCCCTCCCAGATCGGCGCCGGGGCACCCTCGCCGCGCATGGTGCGGTCGACGGCCTCGATGGCCATCTTGCCGGCGAAGGCTGGCGCGTAGGCCTTCCACGAAGAAATCAGGCCCTTGCGGGACTGGCGGGTTGCCGTGGTGGTGTGCAGCGCCTGGCCGACGGCCTGGTAAATCGTGTCCCTATCCAGGCCCAACATGGTGCCAAGCCCCGCGGCTACCGATGGCCCCAAGTGCGCCACGTGGTCGATCTTGTGCTCGTGCAGGCACATGCCTTTGACCAGGTTGACCTGGATTTCATAGCCGGTTGCAATGCCGCGGATAAGGTCGCGACCGCTCAGACCCTTGTGCTGCGCTGCAGCAAGGAGCGGTGGAATATTATCGCCGGGGTGTGAATACTCGGCAGCGAGGAAGGTATCGTGGTAGTCCAACTCGCGGACCGCAGTGCCATTGGCCAGTGCTGCCCACTCCGCGGAATACGTGCCATCGATGCCGAAGATGGTGGATCCGCCCTTGTCCACGGGATGGGCTTCTGCCATCACCCGCGCGGAGGTGACGGGGCCACGGGCAACGGAGGCCATAGCTACGGAGGCGTTATCGATGATGCGGTTGATGATCATCTCGGTGGTTTCTTCCGGGACCTCTACGGGGTCCGCGGCCACCTCGGCCACCTTGTACGCCAAGTGCTCCTCGTAGGGGAAGTCCTCGGCGGATTTATGAGTGCGTACCTCATGGTTTTTCACTGGTTGCGTCCTCCTTCATCAAGAATGCGTTGCACATCACAGTAAATGCTTGCATGTGGTGCACGCTATAGGTAATGTTTGTGGAAATTAGCGGACTTCTTTTGTGAAATCTGCAAAACTTGTGATTTTCACAGCGCATGGGCCTTAAAGGAAGGAGGGGGACGCATGACCAAGCACTACGCGGGGGCACGGATTCACGCTTTGCGCAAGCAGCGCGGGCTCACCCAGGTGGCGATGGCGAAGAAACTCGGGCTATCCACGAGCTACCTCAACCAATTGGAAAACGACCAGCGCCCACTCACCGTGACCGTGTTAATGCAGCTAGCCCAGCGCTTCACCGTGGATCCCAGCTACTTCGCCGAAGACCGCGATATCCATACGATTACCGAACTCCGCCACATCTTCCCCGATGCCTCTGAAGAAACACTCTCGGATCTCGCCTCCCGCTTTCCCGAGTTGATGCCGCGGTTTGTCGACGTTGCCTCCCGCGCGCCCGCCGCGGACCCCTCCCCCTTTGAAGTGGTGCGTGATTTCTTTTATGACGCACATAATTACATCCACGAGCTCGATGTGCTCGCAGAGGAACTAGCCGGGCAATTGGGCGATCGCGTTCTGCGCCGCGGCCGGCTCGCCTCCCGGATGCATGAGGATCTGGGGGTTACGGTGCGCTTTTCCAGGCCCGGCCCTCGGCGGAGCTTCGACCCAGACACGCGCGAGCTCTCGCTGCGCGATGGGTTATCTGAGGCACAATTGGTCTTTGAGATGGCCCTGCAATACTGCCTGCTGGCCTACGGCGATATCTGCGACAACCTCGTATCTGAACTGCCCGAAGGTGAATCCCAAGACTTAGCCACCCTGGGCCTTGCGCAGTACTTCGCGGCGGCGGTGACCATGCCCTACCAGCGCTTTCTCAGCATGGCAGAAGATACCCGCTACGATATCGACCTGCTATGCAACTACTTTGGAACCGGGTTTGAAACAACGGCGCAGCGCCTCGCCACGCTCCAGCGCCCAGGGCTAAAGGGCGTGCCGTTTTCCTTCATCCGCACCGACCGCGCGGGCAATATTTCCAAGCGGCAGTCCTCCACTGCCTTTCACTTCGCGCGCTCTGGTGGATCCTGCCCCCTGTGGGTAGTCCACCGCGCCTTTGAAACCCCGAACCGCATTACCCGGCAGGTCGCCGCCATGCCAGACGGCCATGCTTACCTGTGGATCGGGCGTTTCGTGCAGGGAACGGCCAAGTCGTGGGGTACGCCGCGCAAGGAATTCGCTGTAGGCCTAGGCTGCGATATCACCCAGGCGGATCGCATCGTATATGCCGATGCCCTGAACCTAGACATCTCCGCCGCCACCCCGATTGGCCCAGGCTGTACGGCCTGCCCCCGCGAATTCTGTCCGCAGCGCGCCCTGCCGGAGGCAGATAGGCCGATCAAAATCGAGCTCAACCGCACTGCAGAGCAGGCCTACTCCACGTTCTAGGAACGAGGTTTATTCCAGGTCATCGTGGGCCACCAAGCGGCGGGCGGCCTCGGTAATGGTGCCGGAAAGCGATGGGTAGACCGCGAAAGAATCGGCCAGCTGGTTCACCGTGAGCTGGTTGGTCACCGCCATCGCAATCGGCAGGATGAGCTCGGAGGCGGTCGGCGCGACGATGACGCCACCGATCACGCGGCCGGAGGTAGCACGGCAGAATAGCTTGACAAAACCGTGCTGCAGCGAACGCATCTTTGCACGCGGGTTGGTATTGAGCGGCATGGTAATGGCGCGGGCGGCGACCTCACCGGCCTCGATCTCGGCCTGGGTAAAGCCGACCGCGGCGATCTCCGGGCGGGTAAAGACCGCGTTAGCCACGGTCTTCAGGCGCAGCGGCGAGACGCCTTCACCGAGCGCGTGGTACATCGCCACGCGGCCCTGCATCGCGGCCACGGAGGCAAGCGGGAAGAGATCGGAGCAGTCACCGGCTGCGTAAATGCCGGCAATATTGGTGCGCGAGACGCGGTCTACCTGGATGTGGCCAGACTTCGCGGTTTCCACGCCCACGTTTTCCAGCTTCAGGTCCTTGGTATTCGGGACGGAACCAATGGACATGATGACGTGCGAGCCATGGATCTCACGGCCGTCCTGCGTGGTGACCAGCACGTTGCCGTCCTCAGTGCGGTTAACGGTTTCCACGCGGCAGTTCTTTTCCAGCTCCACGCCGCGCTCGCTCAGCACGGTTTCGAGGACGTCGGCGGCATCGGCATCATCATGCGGCAAGATGCGATCGCGCGAGGCCACCATCGTGACCTTGACGCCCAGCTCGGCGAAGGCCGAGACGAACTCGGCACCGGTGACACCGGAACCCACCACAATGAGGTGCTCTGGCAGCTCGGTGAGGTTATATACCTGCTGCCAGGTCAGGATGCGCTCGCCATCCGGCTGGGCGCCGGGCAAAATGCGTGGGGTGGCGCCGGTAGCAACCAAGACGAGATCCGCATCCAGCGTCTCCTCGTGGCCATCCTCGTTGAAGACCGCGGTGACCTTGTGCCCGCCGAAGGCATCGGCCTGCTGATCCTCCGGGAAGTGCGCGCGGCCATCGATAACGCGGGCACCCAGGGAATCCATGGTATTGCGGATATCACCGGATTGCTTAGCCGCTAGGTCCTGCACGCGCTGGTTCAGCGCGCTGATGGAAAGCTGTGCCTTGCCGATGCCCTCGTTCAGCTCCATGTCATCCGCGCGGCGCAAGTCCGTTTTAATATTGGCGCCGGCGATGAAGGACTTGGAGGGAACACAGTCCAAGACCACGCTATTGCCGCCCATGCCTTGGTCTTCGATGATGGTGATTTCCGCGCCGTACTTGGCGCCAGCCAGCGCTGCCTCGTAGCCCGCTGGGCCACCGCCGATGATGACAATTCGCTTGGTCTGGTTCAACACGCAATTGCTCCTTTATAGGCTCCACTTTTAAAGTCGCCTACGAGTCTAACCCGTAGGTAACCCCAGCGCGTTAGTCCGCCTGCGCATTCTCCCCCATAAATTGCTCGACGACGGCCCCAAAAAGCTTAATGCCCACACCAATTGCCCGCTCATCCACGATGAGGTCGCCCATGTGCAGATCGTGCTGCTCCCCCTCCCCGGACCAGCAACCAAGGCGCGCCATGGAACCGGGTACCTTTTCCAAGTACCAGGAAAAGTCCTCCCCGCCGGAAGACTGCGGGGCCTGAACCACGGCCTGCGGGTCGATGGACTGTGCGGCAGAAGCGAGCATGGCGGTAGCGACGTCATCGTTAAGCACCGGCGGGACACCTCGGTTATAGGACAATTCGTGCTCTACCCCTACCGGTGCAAGGATCTGATCCACTAACTCCGCGAAGAGTTCCTGCATCTGGCGCCAGATGGTGATATCGGCGGTGCGCATCGTGCCGGTCAGCATGCCGGTTTCCGGGATTGCGTTAGGGGCGTAGCCGGAATTGACCTGGCCAAAGACCAAAACCGTGCCGGTGCGCGGGTCGACGCGGCGCGACAGCAGCGCCGGCAGCTCCGTAATAACCTTGCCCAGCGCATAGACCACGTCCGCGGATAGGTGCGGGCGCGAGGTATGCCCGCCCGGGCCCTTAATCTTGAGCTCCACTACGTCCGTTGCGGAGGTAATGGCCCCGGCGCGGATTCCGATGCGCCCCACGCGCAACTTCGGCTCGGCGTGGATGGCAAAGATGGAATGCACGCCTTCTAACGCGCCCCAAGAAATAACGTCGGTGGCCCCGCCGACCCACACCTCCTCTGCCGGTTGGAAGATGACGCGAATGCCCAGCTCCAGCTCATTAACCCGCTGAAAATCCGCCAGCGCGCACGCCAAGCCGAGCGCCACGGTAGTGTGCACATCGTGGCCGCACGCGTGCATGGTCCCGGGCTTCTCGGAGGTAAACTCCAGCCCTGTTACCTCCGTGATGGGCAGGGCATCGATATCGGCGCGGAAGGCCAAGCGGCCAAGCTCCGTGTCCGGGCCGATGTCTACCATGAGGCCGGTGTGCGGGAAGCGCTGCGGCTCAAGCCCGTAATCCGCAAGGATATTCGCGATGTAATTGGTGGTTTCCACCTCTTGGTTCGCCGTTTCCGGATTGCGGTGGATATGGCGCCGCCACGCGATGACCTCCGCACGGTGAGCATCGAACCACTCGTTAATAAACTCCGAGATCACGCGCACGCCTCCCTGTTGCTGGACTATCTCTTGGAGGCAGTCTACAACTAGACCATGCGGTTCAGTAAGTCAGGGTGGTTAGCCCCGCGCATTACTAAAGCGCCGCTGGTTGATGTAGTCCTGTGGAAAGGGCGCCACGTCTTCTACCCCGAGCACGGCGGAGTCTGCCAAGTGGCCCTCCACCACGTCCCCACCGGCCGGCAAGAGGACCGCCGGCGGGATTTCTAAAGCCAGCGCCAGCTTGTACACCGTGGATAATTGCGGGTCCGCCATGGTGTGTAGGCCATTTTCATTGCGTTCCAGGTTAGAAATCTGGCTGCGCGATACCCCCGAAAATATCCGCAAGCACTTGCTGGGATACCCCGCGCCGCTCGCGCACGCGGCGCAGTTGTTGCGAAAATCCGTAGCCGTAGCTCGACCACATTAGTTGAATAAAACTCACGATCTTTTCCCCCTTTTGAAAGCCACCTTCGGGCTTTCAGGGAGAAATACTAGCTTAAAGATCGATATTGCGCGGGCCGTATAGGCGATCGCCGGCATCGCCAAGCCCCGGCACGATATAGGCATCCGCATTGAGTTCAGGGTCAATGGCGGCGGTGACGAGGCGAACGGGAAGGCCCGATTTCTCCAGCGCATCCACGCCGTTTTGGGCCGAGACCATGCAGATGGCAGTGATATCGGTAGCGCCGCGGGCGGCCAAGAGGCGCAGGGCGTGCAGCAGGGATCCGCCGGTGGCCAGCATGGGATCAACGACGAAGACGGTGCGCCCGGTGAGGTCTTGCGGCAGCGCCTCCAAGTACGGCACGGGCTCGTGGGTTTCTTCATCGCGCGCCATGCCGATGAACCCGACCTGGGCATCCGGAATCATCGACAGGGCAGGATCCACCATGCCGAGGCCTGCGCGAATGATGGGCACGATGATGGGTGGATCCTGCAGGCGGGTGCCTTGCGCTGTGGCAACCGGGGGTTCGCAAGCGAAGTTTTCTACCGCCAAATCGCGGGAGGCTTCATATACGAGCATGGTTCCCAGGTCCTTGAGCGCGGCGCGAAAAGCGGAGTTATCACTGCGCGCATCGCGCATCAGGGTCAGGCGGGAAGCGGCAAGCGGGTGGTCTACGACGTGGATATCCATGCCCACTACTTTAAACTTTTTGGGAACCACTTGGGCCATTGGCCAGTCCAATAGGGCATGAGACCATTTCAGATAGATACCGCCCACGCCCGCCATTTAGCCCGTGACCTGCACGCGAACGCGCAGGGAGACAATCCACCCCACCCGGCATTGCCCGAAGATTCGGCCTTTACCAGGTTCAATGAAGCGGTCCATGCCGCCTTAGACAATATTGGGGCGCGGATGACCATGCTGCGCCACGATATGGGGCACATCGCGCAGTCTTCCTTCCAGATGTCGCGCGAGGCGGAAGACTCCGATGCGGCGTTGCGCGACTCCCTCGGGGCGGCGATCTAAGTGCTTGCTACCGCCATTAAAAACATCGCCGCGCTGCAGCCTTCGCCGCTTCCCGATGTCCAACTTCCCCGCGTCCCAGATCTCTCCGCCGCGCAACCGCTGGCGGATATCGCGCACGGCGATGCCTCGCAGCTTATCGCCGCCGCGAACCTCCTCACCGGCGATAACGAGACCGTCTCCGCAGTACTTGGCCAGGCCCGAGGCCTCGTTACGGCGGCTGCCGGCGATATCTTTGGCATCGGCACGCAGCTTATCCAGGCCGCGGCGCCCATCGCGATGGGATTAATCTCCCTCGATCCCGCCTCCCGCGCCGCAGCGCTTGTGTCCCTTCGCACCGTAATAGACGAGCACATTGGCTTGGCGATGGCCCGAGTCAACCGCCTGAAAGACGAGCTCACCACCACCGCGGCGGCCCTGTTGCCCATCTCCCAGCGGCCGGTGGAATCCGCCGTCGGCCAGCCCCAGCAGGCCACGGCCGCCGCGGCGACGCATAGCGCCGTGGCTCCTCCGGCGGAGCTCGGTGCTGCACCCGCGCCGCACCCATCAGCGGGCGCAGAAGCCGGCTCGGAGGCAGGCCGCGCGGCCGTGGCCGCGGCTAAGAGCCAAGTGGGCCAGCCCTATACCTGGGGCGGAACCGGCAACGGTGGCTTTGACTGCTCGGGGCTTACTCAATGGGCCTATTCCCAGGCAGGGGTGGATATTCCGCGCACGGCGGACCAGCAGGCCATCGG
The DNA here is from genome assembly GCF_046717465.1 of Corynebacterium limaceinasi. NCBI lineage: Bacteria > Bacillati > Actinomycetota > Actinomycetes > Mycobacteriales > Corynebacteriaceae > Corynebacterium > Corynebacterium limaceinasi. Next base: position 551,265 of record NZ_CP177100.1, on the reverse strand, counting down.
CAAGCAGGTCAGCGCCGATCAGCTCCAGCCCGGCGATCTGGTGGTCTGGGATGGCCATGTGGCGATGTATTCCGGCAATGGCGAGATTGTGGAGGCCGGGGACCCCGTGCAGACCAACCCGCTGCGCACGAATAATATGGGCATGCAATTTAAGGGTTTTTGGTGGCCGACTGCCTGACAAGGCCCCGGCAATTCCGCACGGCAGCTGGGGCGTTGGGTAGACTAAAAGCTCATGAGTACCCGTGCGATTGTGCCTATTAAGCTCTCCTTGACTGAGGGCGATTTTTATACCCTCTGGGCGCCCAAGTGGCGCGAAAATGGCTCCGAGTGGCAGGCCTTTTTGGGCGACGATGACTCCGTTTTGGTCTTTGATTCCCCCGCTGAGCTGCTGTGCTACCTCGAGTCCGATGCCAAGCATGACCTGCTGGATCACCCGCAGTGGGAGCATTTTTCCGCCCGCCCGGCGCACCGCGTCACCCCGGCCAAGCGCGATGAATACGATCTCATCGGCATGCCAGAAGCCCTCGCCGGCCGCCCCAGCCACGCCAATGTCTCCACCGTGGCGCGCGACCTCGAGGTGGCATCCGCGCTTGCCGATGTCGCCGCTGCCGAACAGACCACCATCTTCTTCGCCACCCACTCCATCCTGCGCAACGTCTCCCGCGGCGCCGACCACTACTCCGGCGAGCAGGGAATGAACGAATGGACCGGCGTCGGGCGGGTCATCTTGACCAACTGGAAGAAGGTCATCGCGGATCTGGATAAGCACGTCCGCGTGGTTCCGAGCGATGAATTCGACGCCGCCGCTATCTCCGATGCCGAAACCCGCATCTCCGAGGCAGCGAGTGCCGCCGACGCTGCCGCCAAGGAAGCCGAAGAAAAGCGCAAGGCCGCAGCAGACGCCGCCGATCCTTATGACGAGTCCCCCTGGGCCGCCGCCGGAATCGACCCGATTAAAATCACCGCGCAGTCCAAGTCCGTCTACACGCTGCGCACCTACCTGGACGGCAAGCCCATCTTCTTGGGCAAGTGGGGCGAAATCTTTACCTTCGATTCCTCCAAGACCCTGGTGCGGTGGCTCATCGATAATGATGACCATGACTTAGCGCGCGTGTCCACCTGGCAGGACGTCGTCACCGCAGCCAACGCCGGCGAGCTAGAGGTGCAGGTCCACCCGGATAACCAATATTCCTTCAATGGCATCGTGCGCGATATTGAAAAGGGGCCCGAAGCGGTCGACTCCGACCAGCTAGCCCGCTGCTACGAGGTCTGCGCCGATGCCGCGGACTGGGCCGGGGACGATTCCATCAACTCCTATATGCTGGCCAATCCGCGCTTGCAGGACTACCTCGGCTACATGCTCGGTTCCACCGAACACGCCGGCTACGTCCCGTCGAAGCCCTATAACGAGCACGCCGAGTCCTGGAAGGGCCTCGAGAACATGCTAATTAAGCGTTTTTCCCGCTTTTAGGCTTTTACTCTGCCCTGCGGACTACCGGCTCTAGCGACCTCAGCTGCCGGTATCGGCCACTAACCGCCAACCGCCCCAGTCCAACCACTCCTCATAGTGGAGCGTGGACTGGGTGACGCGCGACGCTATTTAGTACCGGTAGGGCGGTATCGAGTACCGACCGGTGCGGATATCGGGTACCGGGGGTAGTTTTTAGGCACTCTTTAGTGGACGGCCCACGCAGTGTGTACGCGTGGGTCGCGTTCACGTGGAAGGAGTGATGGTGGTGACGGATTACCGTGCCATCATGTTTGCCTTGGTTGCCGGGAATCGTTCCTGGAACCAGATTCGAGCCGATTTAGGGGTCTCGAAGTCGACGATTGATAAGGCCAGTCGCGTTGTAAGGGACCATCGACTCGATGCTCGTGGGATTGCTGGATTGTCGAATGCCCAGTTAGAGGAGCTATTTCCGGATAACCGGCGTCGCAACGATGCGGAGTTCCTCGCACCGGATTTCAAAAAGGTTGCTGAGCGGATGGTCTCTGGCAAGCGCGTGACGTTGAAAGTCGCGCACGCCAAGTACCTGGAGTTCCCTGTTGGTACTGGTCAGCGTCATTATTCGTATCGACAGTACTGTTCGCTGTTTGAGCATTATGTCGATGTTCATCAGCTGTCAGCGCAACTGAATCACGATCCCGGTGACGAGCTCATGGTGGACTGGTCGGGCGATGGAATGGTCGTTGTGGATCCTGTCTCAGGCCAGCGGGTTACCGCGCACTTGTTTGTAGCTTCATTGCCGCACTCAGGGATGATGCATGTATCGGCGTGGCCGGATCAAAAAATGCGGTCGTGGCTTTTAGCCCACCGTGCGGCTTTGGAGTATTTCGGTGGTTGTCCGCTGCGGTTGATCCCGGATAACGCGCTCACAGCCACGCAACAGATTTCCTGTGGGCTGCGGGGGCGTATCCCGGTTGCGGAGTATTCTACATTTGCCGATTTCTATCAGATAGGTATTACTGCGGCGAAAGGCTACCGGCCGCGGTATAAGGCGAATGTTGAAAAGGCCGTGGATATTGCCCAGCAATGGTGCGTGGAATACCTCGACGACCAGGAGTTCTACAGTTTCGACATGCTCAATAAGGCCCTCGAGGACCAAAGCGATTTCATCAACGATCGCCGTCCCTTCCGCGGGCAGGATATCTCTCGTCGCCAGTTGTTTGAAGACCATGAGCAACAGCTGCTGCGCCCATTGCCCGACCGGCGGTGGTCGTGGTCGCGGTGGAAGAAGTCCAAGGTCGCAATGAACTACCACATCCGGATCGCCAATCACTGGTATTCAGTGCCGTGGAAGCTAGCGGGCAAGTTCGTCGACGTGCAACTTTTTGATGACTATCTGGATGTCTTCTACGACGGTGAGATTGTTGCTTCACATCGTATTGCCCCTGCTAATTATGGCTACTCCACCTTGGATGAGCATGTCCCCGACAACCATAAGGACTTAAACACCCAGTGGAACCGGCAACGCTTGGAAGACTGGGCGAAAAGTATTGGGACCGCGACAGCACAGCTCATCGGCCAGATGTTTAACGCTCGTAAAGTCGAAGCCCAAGCATATTCTAGCGTTCTGGGCGTACTGAACCTATCGAAGGATTACTCCCGAATCGAACTCGAACAAGCCTGTGGTCAGCTGTTATCGCGCAAAGCAGTCCCCAGCGTCAACAAAGTAGCCCAAGAGCTCAAGGATCTAAAACAGGCCGCAGCACAGGCGTATTTGCCCACCGATGTACCACTGTCGACGGCCATCGACACTACGCGTGCGCACCGCCAACAGCCCACGGCGGACACGCCGGACTCTGTGTCGCATGTACGCGGGGCCGGGGCGTTTGCCTTCACTGATAAAGAATGGAAGGTATAGCCATGGCTCTTACCGATGAAGACTTCGAACTGCTCGGTTCTCTTCGCGGGATGCGTGTGTTTGCCACGACGCTGCAGGAGATCGTCAACGATCCCAGTCGTGACTTGGACTCCTTTGAAGACAAGATCAAAGAAGCTCTCGATGCTCAGGTAGCTGCACGTGATTCGAAAGTAATCGAAAAACTCGTCAAAGCCGCCAAGCTACCCAACGCGCTTGCGGCTTTGGAACGCTTTGAAGCACACAGCAACCGAGGGATCACTCCAGACCGTATTGAGCGGTTAGCTACCTGCGACTGGATTACCTACGGCAGAGATCTAACCATCGTGGGAGCTACCGGCACCGGCAAAAGCTTCCTCGCCCAAGGCCTAGCCGTGGCTGCGTGCCGGCATAAACTAACCGCACGCTACTTTAGACTCGCCGACTTAGCCGACGAGTTCGACGCCACAGCCGACGCTGCCTATGAGCGCAAAGCCCTCCTTGAGGAACTGACAAAGCCGGCTGTGTTGGTCATCGACGACTTCCTGGCCACGGACGTATCTGCCTTCGCCTTAGCCCAGGTATTCAACCTCCTGGTCAAGCGGGAGCATTCCTCAACCGTCATCGTCAGCCAGCACGAGCCGGAATACTGGTACAGCGTCTTTAGTGAAAACGCGATCGCCGACGCTGTCCTATCCCGACTTGCAAACAACGGCAGCAAACTCACCCTCATCGGTGAAGACATGCGCACCCGTGACGACTTCCAAGAAGAAAGGGGAACACTTAGCAAACAGCTCAAGCAACGTCAACGGTCCAAACGATAAGCGGGGGTAAAACCGGCTACCGGGCGGCTACCGCCACCCCGGTACCTGGTACCGCCTTACCGGTCCCTAAAACAAGCCCGCGTCAGACTGGGGCGGTTGCTGCATTTTCACCTACACTTCGCGCCACATAAAGTGCGGCTAGAGGTGAGAACCGAGGTGCTCGATAAGATCTGCCAGCATTCTGCGCGACTGGGGCGCACGCGGGCGTACCTGATCGAAGCCGTGATAAGCACCTGCATACACATCAAGTGTGGTCTCGACTCCGGCGTTCTGCAGTGCGGTAGCAAAGGCTACGGATTCATCATGAAAAAGGTCGATGTCTCCCACGCCGATCCACGTGGGCGGCATCCCCGAGTGATCCGAACGCGTCGCCGGCGATGCATACGGTGGCAGCGGGGTTCCTAAATGGTCCTTGCCTAAGTACATATCCCAAGCGCCGCGATTTAAATTCGGAGGACAAATAAACTGCCCCACCGCACCCTCTTTAACAATGGTGCGGTGATCAAGCATTGGATAGACCAATCCAAGCGCTCGAATGGAATGACCTTCATCCACCGTGCGCTGGGCAAGGCCTGCGGCCAAGCCACCGCCGGCGCTATCGCCAGCGACCGCAATGCGCGAAGTATCCGCGCCTAAAAGCTCGCCATTTTCCTGCATCCAGCGCAAAGCGGCATAACACTCTTCCAGATCCGCAGGAAAAGGTTCCTGCGTGGATTTGTGATAGCGCGGTGCGATGACGATGGCCCCCAGCTCCGATGCGATGAGCGAAGTTTGGGGATCATGCATCGCGGGACCACCGAGCAGGTGACCTCCGCCGTGAATCCACATCACCACGGGACGTGGCTCGGCTGGCGCTCCATCTCCGCGTGGAGTAATAACGCGGGCACGGAATGCTTGGCCTTCAAAAGAACAAGATAGCTCTTCGATGTCCACCGGACGCCACTTCGGACGTGCCACGTCCATATTGGCAAATAACCTGCTCGTTCGAGCGAATCGATCACCCGAAAGCAAGTGCAGCGGCAGGTACAGTAATGGGCTGCGAAGCTCAGGAGCAACGCTGCGTAGATAAGGACGGCGGCTCTTTATATATGCCGCCGCCCCTACTACCGCACTACCTGCAGCGAGAGCTTTCAGCGCCCGCATTAAAAGTCGCGCAGGATGCGCTGTGCCAAAGGCTCAGAGGATGCTGGGTTCTGGCCCGTGTAGAGGTTGCGGTCAACCTCGACATAAGGCTGCATCGGATCGGTCTGCTTGAAATCAGCGCCGAGCTCGCGCAGGCGGGTCTCAACAACCCACTTGGCAGCGGCGATGGTCTCCTCGCCCTCTTCGGCGTTGGTAAAGCCGGTCATGGTGTAGCCCTTGAGTGGCCAGTTGTCATTGTCCAGCGCGAGCAATGCAGCCGGTGCGTGGCAGACCAGGGATAGCGCGCGACCGGAGTCGATGCGCTCCTGCAGCAGCTTGGCAGAGTCCTGGTCATAAGCCAAGTCCTCCATCGGGCCGTGGCCGCCGGGGTAAAAGACGAGGTCGTAGTCGGCTTCCTTAACATCGGCCAGGTTCAGTGGGTCTTCCAGGTCCGGGCCGATTTCTGCGAGGTAGTTCTCCTGCTCGGCGCGGTCGCCCTCAGACAATACCTCGAGGCTGTACTCGTCTACTACTGGTGCCTTTGCGTTCGGCGTAGCAAAGTCGATATCCCAACCAGCGTTCTTAAACACGCGGTGCGGAGCGATGAGCTCCTCGGCCCAGTAACCGGTAGGGCGGGCGCTGCCATCAGCAAGCGTCCACTTATCAGCGGCGGTAACAACGAATAGTGCGGAAGGCATGTCTTCCTCCTTTATGTAGATTAACTATCTATTACTCTTCGGAAGCGTTGTCATTCAGGTTCATTGAGAACCCGGAATCTTGGAGCGACTCCTCAGTATCGGGGCCGGCAAGTTCCGGATCGGAGAGGTCCTCGTAGGCCGAAAGGACAACGGTCTCAAGGATACGCTGCCTTGTTTCTTCGGTGTCGAAAATATTCTCAATCGCCTTCACGGTAAGATCGAAAAACTCCTCCAGTCCGTACCCAAAGGTCTCGCTCAAGGCGAGAAACTGCCTGCTCAGCGTGGAATCTCCGGAGGAGACCGAGCAGGTAAAACCAAGCTGCTGTAACAGCGGCAGCGGGTGATCAGTGAGTTCCTCAACATCGTCCACGGGCGAAAATACCAGTGGAATGTGTCGGTCACGGATCCATCCGGAGGCCTTGCCTGGGCGGATTCCATCGACATCGGCGGTGAAATCATCAATCATATTCACCGGTCGCAGCAAACGGTTCACGCCGGCCTGGGCGGCGCTTTCGGTAGCGGCGAAATCCTCGCCCACCGCGATCTGGGTAGGCAGGTACTTCGTGCGGAACTCCGCCGCGGCGGCAGCATTCCCCTCCGGCAGGGTGTAGCCAGCAATGCCCGCAGAGTCCTCGGCATTAGCCGCCGGCTCTGCCGCCTCGAGGACAAACCGTACCTCGAGATCTCCGAATCGTTCCGCGGCCACCTCGCGTACGACTGCGGACGTATCGAAAGAGTAAGCCGCAGGGTTGAGCTGCAGCTCGGCGTAGACCAGGTGGTCATCGGCAAGCTGGGCGCACTGCTCGCGGATATCCGCGTTCAATTCCTCCGCGGTGCTGGCCTGCGAGCGGACCGGTTCCCACAGGGATACCTTTGGAAGTTGTTCCACCACGCTCTCGGCGGAATCCTTATTTTCGGGGCTAATTAATGGTGCATCGTGCATGCGCACCATCGTAGGTATCTGCCCGAAGTTGCGCCATGCGGCGTTCTACTTGCGCGGCTTCCTCTTAACCACTTCGGCGTTTGCGAGATCGTCGTGGGAACCGCGCAGGTTGTTTTCCTCGTTGATGGTGGTCGCGTGCACCACCGCGCCCAGCATGCCCACCAATTGCCCAATGCCAGGGATCACGTTGATAAGGCGCCACCACTGGCGCTTGGCGGACTGGCTAAGGCTGAGCTTTTCCTTCGTATCCACGTCCCGCACGGTATAGCCGGCAAGAATCTTTGCCGGGCTAGCGCCCATCCATACCTCGCTGCCCAGGACGTAAACCACCATCACGATGCAGGCAACAACAAAGGACAACGCTTCCACATCCGCGAGCTCGTCGACGCCCGCGCCAACCGCGCTGCTGATGCCGCCGGCCAAGAAAAAGTCCAAGATGCCCATGCCGATGCGCGTTTCCTGGGACGGCCGTTTCTGCGCTTGGTGCTGGACTGGCGCCGGCGCGGCAGCGGGCGATGGCACCATCTGCTGCTGCGGCGAGGCATGCTGGGCGAATGGATCGCGCGCGTACGGGGAGGCATACGGGCTAGGCTGGGCAAAACCCGGCACCTGCGCCGGGCCCTGCGGTTGATCGTGGAAGCTCGGTTGCGGGCGCGGCGCCGGCGACCACTGCCCCACCGAGCTCAGCGTGCCGAGCTCGCCCCACGTCGGGCGGAGACCAGTGCGCAATGCTTCATCGTATTCGGCCCTCTTCTTCGCCGAACCCAGGATGCTGGCCGCTATGCGCAGCTGGACGCGCCGCGGCTCATCCTGGTTATATCCCTGCTGCCCGAGCTTGATGTCTTTTGCTTCCAATAAAACGGAAAGCTCATCCTCGCCACCATTGCGGTCGAGGTCCCACTTTTCGTAGAAGTCTGGGGCAATATCATCGGCGTTCATAGTGTCCTATCTTAAAGGTATAGCTCGGCGCACTCCTCCCCCGTAGGGAGGATTTTTATTTCCGGCGGAAAAGCTTCGCCACGCCCACGGCCGCAGCGCCCAAAGCGGCACCCACGCCGAAGACCGCGCCGGCCGGTGCGCCCTCGCGCACCTCATTGCGCACGCGAATAACGGCGGGTTCTGGAACCGGCGGGTGCGCATACTTCAGGGATTCTGCGGTCGTCGCAGTCCATGCGGAGATATACAGCACCACGCGCCACACCAGGTACATGACAATCATCAGGACGATGACCGGGCCAAAGACCGCACCGGCCGGGCTGCCGGTGGCAGAGGACATAATCACCGTGGACAGCTGCTTAATGGCCTCGAATGCCACCGCACCAATGGCAGCGCCGATAAAGCCGGACTTCTTAGGCACCTTCGTGCGCGGCAGGATCATAATCAGCCACCACATGACGATGAAGTTGGCGATAAGTCCCAGCAACAAGCCACTGAAGAAGAAGACATAACCCATGCCGGGGAAAGAATCGATACCTAAGAGGTCAAATATCTTCTGCGTAAGGCCGGAGGAACCCGCCGCGGTCACGCCGAAGGCGACGACAAAGGCAATGATCAGGCCGATAAGCCCCAGAAGGTCAGAGAACTTCTTTTTCAGGAAGGAGCCGCCGTCATTGGCATCGATGCCCCACATGGCAGAAATGCCGATGCGCAGGTGGTTCATCCACCCCAGTCCGGACCACAGAGTAGTCAAACCACCAATACCGAACATGGCGCCGCGCTGGTCGATGGCCGTATCCAAAATCTCATTGACCGACTCGCTGAGGTTCCCGTCAATGGAGTCGGTGATATAGGACTGCAAGTCATTGAGCAGGTCCTCACGGTTAGCAAGGACAGCGGCGATGGTGGCCACCAGCAGCATCGCCAACGGGAAGATGGACAGGACCGAGTAATAGGTAATGCCAGCAGAAAACTGGTTGCCGCCTTCTGCGGCATAGCGCTCCTGCATGCGCATGAGGTGGTCAACAAAGGGCGATTTACGCCGTACCTTATCTATCGCTCCCGGATCATCGGCGTTCGCACGCTCGATGCCGTAGTGGTCCGTCTTCTTAGAGGAGGATTGCGTGGTGGTGGACACGTGCTTCCCTTCTTGTTCGCACAGCGCTTATCCCGTATAGCGTAGCTGGCAAACACCCACTTGTCCCTCGGTGGGGTGGGTTAAGGGGTACCTACTACCTGCGCGGGCGAGGAAGGAAGCCGACTTTTTCATAGACGGCATCGACAAGCGGCTGCGCTACTTCCTGTGCGGTCTGGGCGCCGCGCTCCAAGATGCGCTCCAGCTCGCCGCGATCCGCCATGAGCTCGTCATAGCGCTGCTTGAGCGGGGTGGTAAAGGCCTCGAGCGCCTCCGCGGTATCCACCTTCAGGTGCCCGTAGCCCTTGCCGGCGTACTTTTCCACCAAGGAGTCGATGGACTCGCCGGTCAGCGCGGACTGGATGACCAGCAGGTTCGATACGCCCGGCTGGTTTTCCCGGTCGAAGGCGACCGAGCCCAGGTCATCGGTCACGGCGGACTTAATGCGCTTGGCAGAGGTCTTCGGGGCGTCGAGCAGGTTGACCAAGCCCTTGGGGTTGGGGCCGGACTTAGACATCTTGGACGTCGGGTCCTGCAGGTCATAGATCTTCGCCGCGCCCTCTGGAATGAACGGCTCCGGCACGTGGAAGGTCTCGCCGTATTTATTGTTGAAGCGCTCAGCCAGATTGCGGGTGAGCTCCAAGTGCTGGCGCTGGTCCTCGCCCACTGGCACGTAATCCGGCGAATACAGCAGGATATCGGCGGCCATCAGGATGGGGTAGGTAAAAAGGCCCACCGAAGTGCGATCGGCGCCGCGCTTGGCGGATTTATCCTTGAACTGCGTCATGCGGGAGGCCTCACCGAAGCCGGTCAGGCACTGGAATACCCAGGTCAGCTCCGCATGGGCGGGCACATGGGACTGGACGAAGAGGGTGGATTTCTCCGGGTCGATGCCCAGCGCAATGAGCTGCGCCGCACCGGCCATGGTGCGGTTGCGCAGCTCCTCCGGATTCTGCTCCACGGTAATCGCGTGCAGATCCGGGATGAAGTAAAAGGCATCGTAGCCTTCCTGCAGGTCGATCCACTGCTTGAGCGATCCCAAGTAATTTCCCAAGTGATAGGAATCAGCGGTGGGCTGAATGCCGGAAAGTACGCGGGATGCGGAATTAGATGCAGTGGAATCAGTCATGTCAGGTAATGTTACTCCGTCATTTTTGCTTGTTGATTGGCCGCCCCAAGATGCTGCGCGGCATCATCAAAAATCGAGACCAGCCGGACACCGCGGGTAACGTGCGGCGTCCACGAGGTGTCGATCACGTCATCGAGGTTGTCATCCTCCAGCGAGGACACATACGCCTTGACCTGTTCCAATGCTTCCTGGGTATAGCTGCGGAGCTTGCCAATGTCCTGCGTGGTCACCGCACGCGCTTCCTCCGCCGATTGGCCATAGCCCATGGCATCCGGCAGATCGAGGTCGTAGCGCTGCCACAGCTCTTCTTCCCCGGTTAGTTGCGCAAGCTGCAGGTCCGCCATGCGGCCGGTGTGCCATAGCAGCCACGTGATCGAATTCGGGTGATCACCAAAGTGCGCATTGGCGGTCTCGTTGCTCAGCTCCGGCAATGCGGAGAGCGCATCGAGCGGGCGCTGCGCCATGTCCGTGAGTAGATCGATAGCTTTCATCTCAGACCTTTCCCCTTAGACCTTGCGGGAGGTGGGGCTGACGATGTCCATGAAGATGGCGAAACCGGTCACCATGAAGGCACCGCCGACACCCATGAGAACGATGGGGCCAAGGAAGGCGAAGGACGGTCCGACAGTAGTCCACCACCAGATGCTCAAGGCGAGGATTACGGCGCCAAGGACAAAAGGAATAATTGCGCGAGCCATGAACTTTCTCCGTTGCAGATTTCGAAATTTTTAACGTGTTTATACTAGCACTACTGCTTGTGCTTGGGGGTCCTTTGCCTGCCCACATCCTCCTTGTTGAAGGTCCATTGCTGCTGCGCATCCACTCCCCTCGCCCCAGGTGAGTGCTTGCCGCTGGGGCGGGTAATGGATGAGCGGGCGGTCGGCCGTGCAATCCGGTTGCTATTTAGCTCCTCGAGGCTGAGCGGGGAGGAAAAATCGCTTGCGTTGCGCTTGCTGCGGCCCAGCGGCCGGGTAATCGGGCTGGCGTAGCGGGTGGCCGCGCCCGCCTTCCGCTTTGCACGGCGGGCGCCATCGCGCACGATGCGCGCCGATAGCCGCAGGCGCGGATCCATCTGTTGCTCACCATCGCGGTATTCAAAGACGGGCAGGCCCGTCTTGAAGTAGATAGCCGCAAGGCGCGCAGCGAAGCAGACCAAGGCGGTAATGATCGCCGTGGGTTCCTCCGATAGCCCGGCGCGTAGGAGAATCATGTAGAGTCCGGCCGCGAGGATCGAGATCGCCGCATAAAATTCGCCAGAAAATACCAGCGGAATGCGGTCTGAGAGCAGATCACGCAACACGCCGCCGAAGACGCCGGAGATGACCGCGGATACCGAGGCGATGATGAAGCCGTAGCCCAAGTGCGCGGCAATCTGGGTGCCCAGCACGGAAAAGACCGCCAGCCCCAAGGCATCGAGGATGAGGAAGAGGTGGCGGAAATAGTGCATGAGGAAGGACATGCCCACCGTGACGATGGCGGCGGCGATGACGATGACCAGATAGACGGGGTGCTCCACCCAGGTCAGCGGCGGATCCGCGAGCACGATATCGCGGACGGTGCCGCCGCCTAGCGCCGTGATGGAGGCGATCATCGTCACGCCGAAGAGATCGAGCTTCTGCCGTCCGGCCGATAGCGCAGCGGTCATGGACTCGGCGGTAATACCAATGACGTACAGGACGCTAAATAGCGGCGACATCAGGCGTATTCCACCAGGAGCGGCGAGTGATCGGACCAGCGCTGCTCTACGGTCGGGGCCTTATCCACCCAGGTGCGCCGCGCGCGATCGAGTAGCGGCTGAGTTGCGGCTTGGTAGTCGATGCGCCAGCCCGCATCGTTATTGAAGGCCTGACCGCGGTAGGTCCACCAGGTATAGGGTCCATCGGCCTCTGGGTGGAGCCGGCGCGCCACGTCGAACCACTGCGGCGCGGTGGCCGGCTCCCACGGCGTGGTGCCCGCGTAGTCCACGACGCCGAGCCACTCACCCAGGTTCTTTTTCTCCTGCGGCGCCTCATCCGGGAAGCTGCCGAAAACATGATCCATAAAGGCACGCTCTTCCGGCAGGTGGCCGGCCTTCTTCTCGTTGGCCTTATTATTCTTCAAGTCTTGGGCGCGGTGGCAGATATTCCAGTCGCCGCCGATGACCATGTCCTTATCGGCGTTTTCTGCCAGCACGGCATCGAATTCATCCAAGAAGCGGTACTTTTCATCCAGCTTCGGCGAATCGGTATCGCCGGAGGGCAGATACAGCGAGGCCACGCGGATATCGCGGGTGGTAGCGGCAATCCAGCGGCCGGCGTCGGTGAAGGAACCGAAACCGATATCGACATCGGCAAGCGGCGTGCGAGAGAGGATGCCTACTCCGGCGCGGCCCTTAGCGGCGGCATCGGCAAGCTCCAAGTGCCAGCCCGCCTCCAGGGCTGGTGCCAGGGCCTTTCTGGCTTGGTCCGGGGTGGCGCGGACCTCTTGCATCAGCACGATATCGGCCGGGGTCTGTTCCAACCAGGCATTCATGCCGGGGTTATTCTCATTGCGCTGCTTGCACGCGGCGCGGATTCCGTTGACGTTGACGCTAGCGATGGTAAGGCTCATGGTGCTCCAGAATATAGGCGTGTGCGGTGGTAGTTCTAGCCGCGATTGGCAAGGCGTTTTTTATCCCACATTGTTATCGCCCACACAACGCAACCCGCGGCCGCCAAGCCGGCGCCCGCCAGCGCCGGAGCAGAGTAACCCAAGCCCGCGCCGACGACGATGCCGCCGATGGTCGCACCGGCCGCGTTCGCGATATTGAGCGCGGACTGGTTGAGCGCTGCGGATAAGGTTTGGGCATCGCCCGCCACGTGGACCAAGCGCAGCTGCAGGGAGGGAACCAGCGTGGAGCCCATAAACGCCACCATGCCAAAGCAAATGGTGGCCGGGATGGCGTGGCTGGAAAGGAAGTAGAAGGTCGTGAGGATGATGATCAGGCTGGCCAAGGCGAAAATGATGCCGAATTCGAGGTTGCGGTCCGCCAACCAGCCGCCAAAGGCATTGCCTATCGTCATGCCAATGCCGTAGGCCATGAGCACGACCCAAATCAGGCTATCGCTCAGGCCCGCGACCTCGGTCATGGTCCAGGAGATATAGGTATAGACGGAGAACATGCCGCCGAAACCCACCACGCCCATGATGACGGTGAGCCACACCTGGCTGTTTTTAAAGGCGCCGAACTCGGTGCGGATATCCGTTTGTTTCATCTCCGTCATGTGCGGCATGAGAAAGAACAGGGCCACGGCGGTAATAAGGCCGATGACCACAACCACCAGGTAGGCCGCGTGCCAACCCAGCGCGGACCCCAAAGCCTGTGCCGCGGGCACGCCGATGACCGTGGCGATGGCAAGGCCCATGCCCACAAACGCCATAGCCTTGCCGCGCCCGCCGGGAGGGGCCATTGACGCCGCAGACAGGTTAGCCACGGAGAAGTACGCGCCGTGAGGCATGCCGGCGATGAAGCGTGCCACCATGAGCACCCAGTAATTCGGCGCGAGGACCGAGAGCAGGTTGCCCACCACCAAAAAGCCGATGAGCAAGAGGATGAGGCGGCGGCGCGGGAGCTTGCCGGTAAACGCCGCAATCAGCGGCGCGCCGACCACCACGCCGAGCGCGTAGGTAGTAATCAGCGTGGAGGCGGTATCTTCAGAAACCCCGAAGTCCTCCGCGATCAGCGGCAGCAGGCCCATCGAGACGAACTCGGTAGTACCGATAGCAAACGCGCCAAGGGCCATCGCCACCATGACGATGGTGCGGCGCTCGGTAGAAATCTCCGTCTGGCGGGGCAAAGGCCGACGGTGAATACGGTGTTCGTGGGCGCTGCGCGGGCTTAACTGATCGATAATTTTCACGAGGGGCGACGATACACCCCACCTGGGCATAAAGCATGTTCAGGGCGTGGGCAGGTGAAGAGATTTACCCAGCGCATGGCCCCGTGACCGATGCCACCCAGCCCCAGAATGTACCGAGCGCTCCACATGGAGCGGACAAAATCGGTAATCTGGTCATCTGAAGAAATTTTCCCACATTTAATAGGAGAATCATGGCTAAGATTACGTGGACCCGTACCGATGAGGCGCCGCTTCTGGCGACCTACTCCCTCAAGCCCATCGTGGAGGCCTTCGCTTCCACCGCGGGCATTGACGTAGAAACCCGCGATATTTCCCTGGCTGCCCGCATCGCCGCGCAGTTCCCGGAGCGCCTCACCGAGGAGCAGAAGGCGGAAGACGCCCTGGCTGAGCTGGGCAAGATGGCCAAGACCCCAGAGGCTAATATCATCAAGCTGCCGAATATCTCGGCTTCCCTGGTGCAGCTGAAGAAGGCTATCGCCGAGCTGCAGGCCGCCGGCTACGATCTGCCTGATTACCCGGATAACCCTTCCACCGACGAGGAAAAGGACATCGCGGCCCGCTACGATTCCGTCAAAGGCTCCGCCGTTAACCCCGTCCTGCGTGAGGGCAACTCCGACCGCCGCGCGCCGGAGGCCGTGAAGAATTTTGTTAAGAAGCACCCGCACCGCATGGGTGAATGGTCCAAGGATTCCAAGACCAACGTCGCCACCATGGACGATAACGACTTCCGCCACAATGAGAAGTCCGTCATCATCCCTGAGGAAGATACCCTGTCCATCGTGTTGAAGACTGCCGACGGCGAACAGACCCTGCTGCCGGAGCTGCCGGTACTTAAGGACGAGGTCATCGACGGCACCTTCATGTCCGCCAAGGCCCTCGATGAGTTCCTGCTCCAGCAGGTCAAGCGCGCCAAGGAAGAGGGCGTGCTCTTCTCCACCCACCTGAAGGCCACCATGATGAAGGTCTCTGACCCCATCCTCTTCGGCCACGTCGTGCGCACCTACTTCGCCGATGTCTTTGATAAGTACGGCGACGAGCTCATCTCCGCCGGCCTCAACGGCGAGAACGGCTTGGGCTCCATCCTGGAGGGCCTGGACAAGCTCGACAATGGCGAGGAGATCAAGGCGGCCTTCGAATCCGCGCTTGCCGATGGCCCCGATCTCGCCATGGTCAATTCCCACAAGGGCATCACCAACCTGCACGTGCCTTCCGATGTCATTATTGACGCCTCCATGCCGGCAATGATCCGCACCTCCGGCCACATGTGGAATAAGAACGACGAGGAGCAAGACACCCTCGCCGTCATCCCGGATTCCTCCTACGCCGGCGTGTACCAGGCCGTCATCGAGGACTGCAAGGAAAACGGCGCCTTCGACCCCACCACCATGGGTACCGTTCCGAACGTCGGCCTGATGGCCAAGAAGGCCGAGGAGTACGGCTCCCACAACAAGACCTTCAAGGTGCCCGCTGCCGGCACCGTTGAGGTCCGCAATTCCAAGGGCGAGGTGCTCATCGAGCACGACGTCGAGGCCGGCGATATCTGGCGCGCCTGCCAGACCAAGGACGAGCCGATCCAGGATTGGGTCAAGCTCGCCGTTAACCGCGCCCGCCTGTCCGGCATGAAGACCATCTTCTGGCTCGACCCAGAGCGCGGCCACGACCGCAATATCCAGTCCCTGGTGGAAAAGTACCTGAACGACCACGACACCGAGGGCTTGGACATCGAGAGCCAGGATCCGGTCACCGCTACCAAGACCTCCATCGAGCGCATCCGCCGCGGCGAGGACACCATCTCCGTGACCGGTAACGTGCTGCGTGACTACAACACGGACCTCTTCCCCATCCTCGAGCTGGGCACCTCCGCAAAGATGCTGTCCGTGGTTCCACTGATGGCAGGCGGCGGCCTCTTCGAGACCGGTGCCGGCGGCTCCGCCCCGAAGCACGTCCAGCAGGTGCAGGAAGAAAACCACCTGCGCTGGGATTCCCTCGGTGAGTTCCTGGCGCTGGCCGAGTCCTTCCGCCACGAGAACCAGACCAACGGCAACGAAAAGGCCGGCGTGCTGGCCACCACCCTGGACAAGGCCACCGAGCGCTTGCTCAATGAGGGCAAGTCCCCATCCCGCAAGGTGGGCGAGAACGACAACCGCGGTTCCCACTTCTTCCTGGCCACCTTCTGGGCCGAGGAGCTGGCTAACCAGACCGAGGATGCCGATCTCGCGGCCGCCTTCAAGGACGTCGCCTCCGAGCTTTCTGGCAAGGCCGATGAAATCTCCCAGGCTCTTATCGATGCCCAGGGTGAGCCCGCCGACCTCGGCGGCTACTACTGGCCCAACGACGAGAAGACCTCCGCTGTCATGCGCCCCGTCGCACAGTTCAACGAGATCATCGACGGCCTGAAGAAGTAAGAGCTTTCTTCACCAGCTAGATTTCACCGCGCGTTCCCTTTGCAGGGCGCGCGGTGTCGTCGTTTTCGCCCCCCTCGTTTTCACACAACTGAAAAAATTTTTCACCTTCCGGGAACCAGGGTTGCCTAAGTTCCGACTATTAGTGCAGTTGATATCAGCACCCATGCAACTGACCACTAAGCACGAAAGAGAACTATTTTATGAGTCGGACGGCTCTGCGTTCCTTCATCCAACGCATACACTTCTACGGCGGCATGTTCGTCGGCCCCTTTATCCTGATCGCGGCATTGACCGGCTGCCTCTACGCACTGGCGCCCACCCTGGAAAATTTTGCTTACCGCGACGTCATGACCGTCGAGGAAGTAAATAACCCGGTAAGCCTGGAGGACCAAATCAGCGCTGCCCAAAAGGAGCACCCGGAAATGCCGGTCTCCCAGGTGTGGCCGGCAGAATCGGCGAAGGACTCCACGCGCGTGCTGGTGGCGGATCCGGGCATCGACGAGAGCCTGCAGCGCACCGTGTTTATTAATCCGGCCGATGGCGAGGTCATTGGTGACTACCCCACCTATTCTGGCCTGGGCGAAATGCCGCTGCGCCGCTGGATCTCCTCGCTGCATGAAAGCTTCCACCTGGGCCAGCCGGGCGAGCTCTATTCCGAGCTAGCCGCCTCCTGGCTGTGGGTCCTGGCCTGCGGCGGCCTTTACATGTGGTGGATTCGCCGCCGGCCTAAGAAGGCTGCCGCGCCGCTAAAGAACCAGCCGCAGCGCTCCAAACGCTGGAAGGCCACCCGCCTGCACTCCACGATGGGCGCTTGGATTTTCATCGGGCTCATTGGCCTGTCTGCCACCGGCATCACCTGGTCCCAGCTGGCCGGCGGGAACGTCAATTCCGTGGTGGAGAAAATGAACTGGAAGGCCACGCCGGTAGAAACCGCGCTTACCACCGATTCCTCCGCCGATGCCGCACACGATGCCCACGCCGGGCACGAAGGCCACGGCGCCCACGGCGCTCACGGTGGGGATGCGGAAGCTGCGGGCGAGGCACTGGAGCCGGCGGTCATCGCCGAGCAGGCCGAGCGCGTCTATGCCACCGGCCGCGCGGAAGGCCTAACCGGCCCGCTGCGCCTGTACGCGCCGGAAGACACCGACTCGGGGTGGAAGGTCAGCGAGCGCTGGGTCGAGTGGCGCTATACCTCCGACGAGGTCTCCGTCGACGGTTCCACCGGCGAGGTCATCGACCGCCTTCCATTCTCTGAGCTGCCGCTGTTTAGCAAGCTCAGCAGCTGGGGCATCTACCTGCACATGGGCATCATGTTTGGCCTGCCGCTGCAGATTGCCCTCTTCGCACTCGGCCTCGCCATCGCCGCCATGGTGGTGCTGGGCTACTACATGTGGTGGAAGCGTCGGCCGCAATTTGCACCTGGCTCCAAGCGGCACTTCTCCTGGGCCACCACCGGCCTAGGAGCGCTCTTTGCCGCCACCATCGGTGTATTTATGCCACTTTTGGGCATTACCCTTGCCGCATTCCTCGTACTAGACATCATCTTGATGAATACCGGAAAGCGCAAGACCACCGCGCCAAAGAAGCAGGATGAAGACGCGGAGCTCGTTCCCGTGGGCTAGCAATCTTAGTGAATACCATCACACAGGGTGGAGTTAATGGGTACATTGGTCATTTATGACTAATCCATTACTCCACCCTTCATCGTTGCCCTACCAACTCCCGCCGTTTGCGGAGATTAAGGTCGAGCACTACCGCCCCGCCTTCGACGAAGCGCTCGCGCGCCACGACGCCGAGCTTGCCGCCATTACCGAAAACACCGCCGTCCCCACGTGGGAAAACACCGTGGAGGCCCTCGAGCGATCCGGCCAGGACCTCGACCGCGTCATGGCGGTCTTTGGCAACCTTTCTGGCACGGACGTCACCGATGAGATGGAAGTAATCGCCGCCGATATCTATCCGCGCCTGTCCGCCCATTACGATGCGATGTACCAGGACGAAAAGCTCTACCAGCGCATCAAGGACGCCACCCCACCCGCCGGCGATGAGGAGGGCGCGCGCCTGCACGAACACCTGCTGCGCACCTTTGCGCGCCAGGGAGCGGATCTCGATGCCGCCGGCAAGGCCCGCCTCTCCGATATCAACCAGCGCCTCTCCGCCCTCTCGGAGGAATTCGGCCGCAATCTCATGGCCTCCACGCGCGAGCGCGCCGTCGAGTTCACGGAGGAAGAGCTCGAGGGGCTGCCGCCGGAGCGCATCGCCTCAGCCAAGGCGGATGCCAAGGCCCTAGGCCGCGAAGGCTATGTCATCCCGCTCGAGCTGCCCACCGTACAATCGGAGCAGTCCCGGCTGGCGCAGGAGGGGGCGCGCAGAAAGCTCTATGCGGCATCGGCAAGCAGGGGCTCCGAGAACAACATTCCAGGGCTTATCGAGGCCGTCCAGCTGCGCGCCGAACGCGCCGAGCTGCTGGGCTATGCCTCCCACGCCGATTACGTCATCGCGGAAGAAACCGCTGGCAGCGCCGATGCCGCGCGCGACATGCTCGCAGACCTCGCCCCCGCGGCCGCGGCCAATGCCGCCGGCGAACACAAGCTATTAGCCGAGGAAGCCACGCTCAACGAGCAAGACTTCCACGCCGCCGACTGGCCCTACTGGGAATCCAAGGTCCGCGCCCGCGACTTCTCGCTCGACGAGGAAGAGCTGCGCCAGTACTTCCCCCTAGACAACGTCCTTACCCAGGGCGTATTCGCCGCCGCCGAGCGCCTGTACGGCATTACCGTTATCCCGCGCGAGGACCTGGAGGGCTATGCCGAGGGCGTGCGCGTGTGGGAGGTGTTCGACAAGGATGTCGAACACAAAGAACAGGGCGAGCACGGAGATAAGGGAATCGGCCTGCTGCTCACGGATTACTTCGGTCGCCCCACCAAGCGCGGTGGCGCGTGGATGAGCCAGTTCGTGGGCCAATCGGGCCTGCTGGAGCGCAAGCCGGTCATCGTCAACGTGCTGGGCATTACCAAGCCCGCCGATGGTTCCCAGCCCCTGCTGAGCCTGGACGAGGTGCACACCCTCTTCCACGAATTCGGCCATGCCTTGCATGGGCTGCTTTCCGATGTCCACTACCCCACCTTCGCCGGCACCAACGTCCCGCGCGACTGGGTGGAATTCCCCTCGCAGATCAATGAGAACTGGGCGCTGGATAAATCGCTGGTCAAGCAGTACGCGCGCCACGTCGATACCGGCGATCCGATCTCCGATGAGCTGCTCGATGCCGTAACCGCCGCCTCCGAATTTGGCCAGGGCTTTGCCACCTCGGAGTACTTGGCGGCCTCCATTATCGACTTGGCGTGGCATTCGCTCAGCGCCAAGGATGCCGCAGCGCTGGATGCTACCTCGGAGGCGGTGGACTCATTCGAGGAGGAGGCCCTGCGCGCGGTGGGCCTGGATAACCCGCACATCGCCCCGCGCTATCGCTCGACGTACTTCAACCACATCTTCGCCGGTGGCTACTCCGCGGGCTACTATTCCTACCTGTGGGCGGAGGCGCTCGATGCCGATGGTTTTGAGTGGTTCAAGGAGCAAAGCGATCTGCGCGCCGCAGGACAAAAGTTCCGGGACCTCATCCTCTCCCGCGGCGCCTCCCGCGATTTCGGCGCGGCCTACCGCGACTTCCGCGGCCGCGATAAGGACGTCGCGCCGCTGCTCAAGCGCCGCGGCCTATCCGGCACCTAGCGGATACTGGCCAGCCAGGCGGCATGCACGCGCGCCTCATCGTTTTCTTCCGGGTGAAAGCTCAAAGCGGTGACGGTGCCGTGGCGCACGCCCACGACCGCCTCCTCCGCGCCGTCGTGCGGCACGGTCGCGATGACCTCCACGCCCTCGCCCACACGGGTGACCAGCGGGGCGCGGATAAAGCTGGCCTCGATGGGCAGCGTTTCTTCCCCGACCGCGACCGGCACGGTGCGCTCGGCGGAAAAGCGCTGGTTGCCAAAGGCATTGCGCCGCACGGTGATATCGAGCAGCCCCAGGGTCTGCTGGCCCGGCGAGGGGTTATCCAGCTCGCGGGCGCAATAAATCAGCCCGGCGCAGGTGGCGAGCACGGGAAGGCCTGCGGCTACAGCCGCCCGCAGTGGATCGGCCACGCCGAAGGTGCGGGCGAGCTTGTCGATGACACTCGACTCCCCGCCCGGGATCACCAGCCCATCCAGCCCCTCGAGGTCGTGCGGCACGCGCACCCGGCGCGTGTCCGCCCCCAGGCCTTCAAGGATGCGCAGGTGCTCTTCCACGCCGCCCTGCAGCGCGAGCACCCCGATCGTGGCGCTAGCTTCTTGTGGCATGACCACGCGATTACCAGCCGCGCTCGGCTAGGCGGTGCGGTGCCGGCACATCGCCGACATTGATGCCGACCATGGCCTCGCCCAGGCCGCGGGAGAGCTTGGCGAGCTCGGCGGGGTCATCGTAAAGCGTGGCGGCCTTCACGATGGCCTCCGCGCGCGCCGATGGGTTACCGGATTTGAAGATGCCGGAGCCCACGAAGACGCCTTCGGCACCCATCTGGCGGACGAGGGCGGCATCGGCAGGCGTGGCCACGCCACCGGCAACGAAGAGGACGACCGGCAGCTTACCGGTCTCCGCAACCTCCGCAACCAGGTCGTACGGCGCCTGGAGTTCCTTGGCGGCGACGTACAGCTCGTCGCGGTCGAGGTGCTGCAGGCGGGCGATTTCCGCGCGAATGGTGCGCAGATGCTTGACGGCCTCGGAGACATCGCCGGTGCCGGCCTCGCCCTTGGAGCGAATCATGGCCGCGCCCTCGGTAATGCGGCGCAGGGCCTCGCCCAGGTTGGTCGCACCGCACACGAATGGCACATCGAAGTCCCACTTATTGATGTGGTTGACGTAATCGGCGGGGCTGAGCACCTCGGACTCGTCGATGAAATCCACGCCGAGCTCGCCCAGAATCTGCGCCTCGACGAAGTGACCAATGCGCGCCTTCGCCATCACGGGGATGGATACGGCGTCGACGATGCCCTCGATAAGCTCCGGATCGGACATGCGGGCCACGCCGCCCTGGGCGCGGATATCGGCAGGCACGCGCTCAAGTGCCATGACGGCGCTCGCGCCCGCATCCTCGGCGATGCGCGCCTGTTCCGGGGTCACGACGTCCATAATGACGCCGCCCTTGAGCATGTCAGCTAGTCCACGTTTCACGCGCGTGGTCGCAATGTTTTCGGTCATGCGCTCTATACTGCCCTGCCCAAGTGGTACAAGTAAAGAACCATTTCCCGCGTGTTGGGTTGTACCACTTATACTGTTCTTATGCCCCTGCGCCTCGACCCCGCCGATACGCGCGCCCTGCCGGTCCAAATCGCCGCCGCCGTGCGCGCCGATGTCACCTCCGGCGCCCTGCTGCCCGGCGAACCCGTCCCCTCCACCCGCGCGCTGGCCACCCAGCTCGGCGTCTCCCGCGGCAGCGTCGTTACTGCGTATGAGCAGCTCACCGCCGAGGGCTACCTCAGCGCTGAGGTTGGTTCCGGCACCGTCATCAATCCCCGCCTGCCCCACAGCCCGCCGCCGCGCCCCGAGCCCGCGCCGCAGCCCGCTCCCACACCCGACCTGCTGGAATTGACGCCCGGCCTGCCCGATACCGCCGGCATCATCACCCCCGAATGGCGCGCCGCCTGGCGCGATGCCGCCGCCCAGCCGCTTTCCGATGCCCCTCCACTCCCCCACCACATAGCCAACCACCTGCGCCACATGCGCGGGCTGCGGGTGGATCCGCGCCGCATCGTCGTTACCGCCGGTGCCCGCGATGGCCTAGCCTTAGTGCTGCGCACGCTCGGTACCGCGCTGCGCGTCGGTGTCGAATCGCCCGGCTACCCCAGCCTGCGCCGCATCCCGCAGGCGCTTGGCCATGAGTTGGTGAACGTGCCCACCGATGCCGATGGCGTTACCGTTCCCGATACCGACCTCGACGCGCTCATTGTCACCCCAAGCCACCAGTACCCGTATGGCGCCTCGCTGCCGGCCGAACGCCGCGCCGAACTCGTCGCCTGGGCCCGCCAGCATGGCGCTTTACTCATCGAGGATGACTTCGATTCCGAGCTGCGCTACGTGGGTCAACCGCTGCCCGCGCTCGCCGCGCTCGCCCCAGAGCGCACCGTGTTGCTAGGTACGTTTTCCACCGTCATTTCGCCGTCCATCGCCTGCGGCTATGTGGTGGTCCCGGATGGGCTGCGCGGGGGCATCGACAAGCAGCGCGAAATCTTTGGCCAGCCGGTCGGCACCATCCCACAGGCCGCGCTCGCCCATTACCTGGCAAGCGGGGCGCTGCGGCGCCACACCGGCCGCATGCGCCGGACCTATAAGCGCCGCCGCGACCTCGTGGCCGATGCCCTGGGCACTCTCCCCGGCGCGCGCCTGCTGCCCATCAACGGCGGCCTGCACGCGGTTTTGCTCTGCGATCCGGCCATCGTCCCGCGCGCCGCCGCCCGCGGCATCAAGCTGACCCCGCTGCGCGAATACTGGGGCGGAGTGGACGCCGAAGACGGCGTCGTTTTAGGCTTTGGCCACCTAAGCGATGACGACCTGCGCCACAGCCTGAGCGCAGTCGCCGCAGCCCTGCGCGAGTGTTAGCCTGAAATTAAATACCCCCGCACAGAAAGGCGTAAGAATGACGCTTGGCCCGCTCGAACTTCTGCTCATGCTCATCCCGCTAGCTATCTACATCGGACTTATAGCCGGTGTCATTTATTTAATCGTGCAGGTCGCGCGTAATTCCAATGATATTAAGCAAAATTCGCAGGCCATCGCGCAGCTTCGCGAGGCACAGAAAAACGGCCCCTCCGCTGGGCAGGGGCCGCATTCTTAAATGCCTAGTCCGCAGGCTTTTCCGTATTTACCACCTGCGAGAAGTTCTCGCTGAATTCCTTGAACCCCTTATTAAAGGTGCCCAGGTTTTCCATGAAGCCACCCATGATGTCTATGGGCAGCGGAAAAACGATGGTGGAGTTTTGGTCCGCGCCGAGCTCCAGCACCGTTTGTAGGTAGCGCAGCTGCAGCGCCGCCGGAGCCTTGCCCAGCTCCTCGGCGGCCTCGCGCAGCTCGCGGGAGGACTGCAGCTCACCGTGGGCCGAAATAACCTTGGCGCGGCGCTCGCGCTCCGCCTCCGCCTCGCGCGCCAGGGCGCGCTGCATCATCTCTGGGATCTCAACGTCCTTAATCTCTACGATGCGGGTCAGCACGCCCCACCGTTCAGTTTGGCCGTTGATGATCGCCGCCAGGTCCTCGTTGAGCTCCTCGCGGTGGGCCAACAGGTCATCGAGGCTCGCCCGCCCCAAGAGCGAACGCAGGGTGGTCTGGGCAATCTGCGAGGTGGCCACGGCGTAGTTTTCGACCTCGAGGACCGCCTTGCTCGAATCGGTGACCTCGAACATGACCACCGCATTCACGCGCACGGACACGTTATCCTTAGTGATGATTTCCTGCGGCGGAATCGTCAGCGTCACCACACGCAAATCCACGCGCTCCAGCTTATCGATGCCCGGCAGCAAGAAATGCAGCCCCGGCTCCAGCATCGGCCGCAGGTGGCCAAAGCGGAAGGTCACGCCCCGCTCGTACTGCTTAATCACCTTGAGCGAGTAGGACAAAAATACCCCGATGAGGGCGATGATGATGCCGATGACGATCGGCCAGAATACGGGAGCGGACACTTAGACTTCCCCTTCCAGTTCTTGACGCACCGAGCGATAGCGCGTGGATTTTCCGTACTTCGAACCATAGCGGTCAACCTGCGCTGCCAATTCCGCCTCGTGGTTATCCATCTCCGGCACCACCAGCTGCGGCGCGTTCGAGGGAGTATTCCACAGGTGCCGGGCCAGCGGGTACACGCCGAACCCGGTGATGATGAGTACCGTGGCCAGCGTCAACGCCACCTCCGAGGGCGAATGATAGCTAATCAGCGAGGCCAGCGGCAGCAGGTAGCCCATCGCCGCGACCGCCAGCGCGATGCCGCGGTGGAAGCGCCCCGAATCCGAGTGCGGCCACGGGTCCAATTGGCGCGTGACCTCCCGGCCATGGTGCGAGACCGTGCACTGTTGCTTGACTGGGCAGGTATTGCACACGGTCGGGTTCGCACGGTAGCGCATGACGCGGTTTTCCGGGTCGAAGCTGGAGGGCCAGAGCCAGTGATCTTCGGGGCATCGCCAAGCATCGTGGTCTTCCAAGTACCGGAACGTGCCGGATTGGTTGGACATGGTGCGGTTGGCGGTTTGTTGCGCGAGCAAGTCGAATACCCAGGCCACTGCGAGCAGGAAAAGCCCGTAGCACGCGGATAGTACGGTAAATGCACCCGGCATTAGTCGTCCTTCTTATCCGAGCGGTAGGTACCGCCCCACTTGGTGCGCGATTCAAATTCCTGGCGCGGCGCGGTGGCGGAATCGCCGCGCTCGGCATCGGGATCTTCCTCCTCAACGAAGGCACCGCGCTCATCGATGTACCCGTAGCGCCGGCCCGTGGAGCTGCGCTTGTCGACGCGCCCCTTGCCGCCCGAAACCAGCCCCACCGAGGAGCCCACGGGGACCTCGCCCGCGTGGTCGTCCTCGTCCGGGGTGATGATGCTAAACAGCGGGTTGGTTGGGTGTTCCTCCACCGTTGGGATCTCCTTTTTGTAAAGCACGCCGCGCAGCGCCATCCAGAGGAAGGGCAGGACGCCGAGGAGGAACATGACATCGCCAGGCAGGCGCAGCCATTCCATGATGAAGTTGCCGGGCTGGGTGATATAGCCCAGCGACCGCGCTTCCACGTAGCCCGATCCGACGGATTCGTAGAGCTGCATGATGCCAAGCGGCAGGAGCGAAATGACCACCATCCACAGCAGGCCCAGGTTTTGCAGCCAGAAAGCCCAGCCCATGGCCTTATCGGACCACTTGTCCTTGGGGATGAGGTAGCGCAGCGCAAAGACCGACAGGCCCACGGCGAGGAATCCGTAGACGCCCATCATCGCGCCGTGTGCGTGGTTGGCGGTAAGCGCCGTGCCGATTTCGTAGTAGGAGACGATGGGCAGGTTGACGAGGAAGCCGAAGATGCCCGCGCCCAAGAAGTTCCAGAAACCGACGGAGACGAGGAACATGACCGCCCAGCGGTGCGGGAAGGGGCGCTCGCCCGAGGCGCGCTGGCGGGAGCCCAGCTGCATGAAGGTCCATGCTTCAACGGTCAACAGGGTCAGCGGCACGACCTCGGCGGCCGAGAAGAATGCGCCCAGGGCCATGTGCTCGACCGGGGTGCCCGAGAAGTACAGGTGGTGCATCGTGCCCAGCACGCCACCGGTGGAATAGAGGATGACGTCCAAGAAGATGATGCCTAGGGCGATCTTTTCGCGGACCACGCCGAGCAGGACGAAGACGTAGGCCACCATGACGGTGGTAAATAGCTCGAGGAAGTCCTCCACCCACAGGTGAACCACCCAGAAGCGCCAGAACTCAGCGACGGAGATGTGGGTTTCCGATCCCGCCAGGTTGCCCACCGCGTAGAACGCTGGGATGGCCAGGCCGGCGTAGAAGAAGAGCCACGGCATATTGGACTTGTGTTCATTTTTCAGGCGGCCGCGCAGCTGGCGGTAGATGATGCCAATCCACACGAACATGCCGATGGTCAGCAGCACCTGGAAGAAGCGCGGCAGGTCCAGATACTCCCACTGCTGAGAAAAGAGCGTGCCCTCTTCGATGTAGCCCATGGTGGAAAGCCATTCAAAGGCCATGGAACCAAAGACCACGACCGCGATGGCGCCGAGCAGGAACCATACGAGCCAATTCTGCTTCTTCGGTTCCTTCTTACCCACGAACGAGGCCAGGAAGATACCGGCTGCCAAGAGCCCGCCGGCGGTCCACAGGAGGGAGAGCTGCACGTGCCAGGTGCGCGAGACGTTATAGGGGAGGATTTCTTGCAGCGGTATGCCAAAGAAGCCGGTTAGCTCCGTGCGATAGTGCTGGCTGGCCGCACCCAGCAGCGCCTGAATCAAGAACAGCAACGCAATGACTAGGACGAACCAGGCCACCACCTTTTGCGACTTAGTCAGCCCGACCTCGCCCGGTTGCTTAAAGTCCAGGTTCGGCGCTTCTTCCGAATGCCAACCGATGGACTTGGACCACCGGCCGTAAATGGCAAAGATCAGGCCGGTACCGCCGATGAGCGCGATGAGCGAGAGCACCGACCACACCACGAGGTCCGCGGTCGGGCCGTTGTCCACGCGCGATTCCGCTGGCCAGTTATTGGTATAGGAATAGTCCTGGCCCGGACGCTCTGCCGCCGAAGCCCACGCGGTCCAGCCGAAGAAACCGACGAGGTTATTGATGTCTTGCTCATCGGTAATAAAGTCCGACGGCAAGCCACTGTTGTGGGAATCCGGGCCAAAGTACTGCGCGTAGTAGTCCTTATTGGCCTCGAATGCCGAAATCTGGTTATCGGTCCACTCCAGTACGCCCGTTTCTTCGTCATAGCGGTTGGTGCGGAATTCTTCTACCACGGCTTCTTCGGGAGTGGCGGAGGAATCAACGAAATCGGGCATACCATTCGCGTCGTTTTCCTCACGGGCATGGTCGAGGGCGCGGCGCAGGTACTCCGCCGTATAGTCTGGGCCCAAGTAGGCGCCGTGCCCCAGCACGGAGCCGTATTGCTGCAGGCCGCGGGCCTGGTACAGCGCCTGGCCGTTAGTGATTTCGTCCTTGGTGAGGACCGTTTCGCCCGTGGATTCGGAGACAATCTTTTCCGGCAACGGCATGGATGCGTCATAGGTGCGGTACGCCAAGAATCCCATGACCAAGAAGCCAAAGATCATCACGAGGGCGATGCCCTGCACCCACACGTTGCTCACCTTGAGGACCGGTTTCTTCCGGTCTTCAACCCCAGTCGTGGTGGTGGCCATAAAGTGTCCCTTTCACAGTTGTAGAGAGTTCGACATACATCATTATGAACGGGCAAAGCGGTGTTAAATAGTCGAACGGAGCACCTCTACCCCCATTCACCCTCATTAGACGGACCGCACGCGGTCACTATTGGAAAAATCGGTGCACCATATAGCCGGGTTCCGCCCCCAGAATGCCCACCCAGCTTGTTTACCCCCGGTTTTTCCGTAACAATTAATGCATGACATTCGCAGAGCACACCAAGCGCAATTGGCTCATCACGTTCTTCGCCGCGATCTTCCTCGCCGCCATCGTCTGCATGATTTTCTTAAACGATCCGCACCGCACGATGGTGGTCGCCATGGTCTTTATCGCCTCGGCAATCCTGCTCTTCGGCGCGATCCTCGGAATCTGGTACCTATTTCGCCGCAAGGACACCAAAGACCCGCAGTAGTTAGGCTGGGCAGCTTCCCGAAGCCTGCGAGCAGCGGCGCCGCGATCACGATGCCCATCCATGACGCCGCGCTTTCCGATGTCGGCCGCCCCGCCTTCGACACCATGCTCACCAAAGCCGGAGTACAGGGCTATAAGCGGCTAAGCCCAAGCGATTAATTTACCGCTTAGTCTATTTTTATTCTCCGACTACCCTGCGGTTTCGCGCCAGGGTGCTGTACGTTACATACCGCTTGGTCTAGTCTTGCGTGGCATGACGACGAAATACGATAACTCCAACGCAGACTGGTCCTTCGCTACCCGCTCCGTTCACGCAGGCCAAAACCTCGACGGCGCGCACAACTCCCGCAACGTGCCGATTTACCAAACTACCTCGTACGTCTTTGATGACGCCGAGCACGCGGCCAACCGCTTTAACCTCTCCGATGCAGGCCCCATCTACACCCGCCTGACCAACCCAACGCAGGATGCGCTGGAAGAGCGCCTGGCCTCCCTTGAAGGCGGTGTGGCCGCCGTGGCCTTTGCCTCCGGCCAGGCCGCAGAGACCGCGGCCATTTTCAACCTCGCCTCGGCAGGCGATCACATCGTCACCTCCCCGCGCCTCTACGGCGGCACCTCCACCCTCTTTACCGTCACCTTCAAGCGGCTTGGCATCGACGTCACCCTCGTCGAAAACCCGGACGATCCTCAGTCCTGGCAGGACGCCGTGCAGCCTAATACCAAGGCCTTTTACGGCGAGACCTTTGGCAACCCGGTAGCCGATGTCCTCGACATCCCAGCCATCGCCGAGGTGGCCCACACTAACCAGGTCCCGCTCATCGTGGATAACACCATCGCCACCGCGGCGCTGGCCCGCCCGCTCGACTTGGGTGCGGACATCGTCGTGGTTTCGACCACGAAGTTCTACACCGGCAACGGTTCCGCGGTGGGCGGCGCGATTATCGATGGCGGCTCCTTCGACTGGACCGTCGAGCGCGACGGCAAGCCAGTATTCCCCTACTTCGTCACCCCGGACGAGGCCTACCACGGCCTAAAATACGCCGACCTCGGCGCCCCCGCCTTTGCACTCAAGGCCCGCGCCGGCCTGCTGCGCGATACCGGCGCCGCCATTTCCCCATTCAATGCATGGCTGACGCTCAATGGCATTGAGACGGTAGGGCTGCGCATCGACAAGCACAATGCCAACGCCCAGGCCGTGGCCGAGTACCTGGAAGGCCACGCCAAGGTGACGAAGGTCAACTACGCCGGCCTGGATTCCTCGCCGTATAAGAAGATTAAGGAGAAGCTGGGTTACTCCTATACCGGCTCCGTGCTGTCCTTCGATATTGACGGCGGGCGCGAGGAAGCATGGGCGTTTATCGATGCCCTGAAACTCCACTCCAACCTCGCCAATATCGGCGATACCCGCTCGCTGGCGGTTCACCCGGCGACCACCACGCACTCGCAATCCGATGATGCCGCCCTGGCCGCGGCGGGTATTGCGCAGTCCACCATCCGTTTGTCCGTGGGCATTGAAGATATCGACGACATCATTGCTGACCTCGAACTGGGATTTAAAGCACTGGCATGAGCTGTATAAGTATCGGCGATTTTCGCACCGAAGCAGGCGCCACGCTTTCCGATGCCCACATCGCCTACCACCGCTTCGGCCATTTCCTCGGCGATCCGCACGGCGGAAATAACGTCATTTTGGTGGAACACGCGCTGACCGGCAATGCCGATGTGGCCGAGTGGTGGTGTGATCTCATTGGCCCAGGCAAGGCGCTGGATACGACGAAGTGGTGCGTTATCGCCATGAACGCACTCGGCGGCTGCAATGGCTCCACCGGCCCCTCCTCCCCGCATGCGGATGGCCGCAGTTGGGGATCGCGCTTTCCGGCGCTATCCATTCGCGATTTGGTGGCCGCGGAGAAAAAGGCGCTAGAAGAGCTGGGGATAACGCGCGTGCATGCGATCATCGGTGGTTCCATGGGTGGAGCGCGCACCTTGGAATGGACGCTGATGTACCCGGATGCGGTCGATGCCGCGTGCGTTATTGCCGTCTCCGCGCGCGCCTCCGCGTGGCAGATTGGTATCCAGTCGGCGCAGATTTCCGCGATTGAACGCGATCCCTTCTGGCACGGCGGCGACTATTATTCCTCCTCTCAGCGTCCCCGCGAGGGCCTGGCGGCGGCGCGGCGCATCGCGCACTTGACGTATCGCGGCGAGCAGGAAATCGATGAGCGCTTTGGCGTCCAAGCCCAAACCGGCGAAGAACCGCTGGGGCCCTACCGCCGGCACGACCAGCGCTTCGCTGTGAATTCCTACCTGGATTACCAGGGCTCGAAGCTGGCGGATCACTTCGATGCCGGTTCCTACGTCACGCTTACCGAGGCCCTCAACCGCCACGACATCGGCCGCGGCCGCGGCGGCCTGAACCGCGCTCTCGGTTCCTCGCAGGTACCGACCATGGTCGTGGGTGTTGACACGGACATCCTTTATCCCTACCACCAGCAGGAACACCTCTCGCGCAACTTGGGCAACCTGCTGGCCATGGCGAAGGTAGTCTCACCCGTTGGCCACGATGCATTCCTCACGGAATCGCGCCAGATGGACCGCATCCTGCGCAACTTCCTCACCCTGTCCCAACCGCACCCGCTGGACGTGGACAGCACCATCGACTACGCCATCTAGCCGTCCCCGCCTGCGCACGGCCACTCGGCCCCAGACACAGCTGCTTGCAGTGACAGGTGGTTCGGCGTGGCTGGGCGAGCAGCGCACGGGTGGCCATCGATCTGGCGCGCAGGTTTACGGTCGCGGGTGGTCCGGCACACGAACAGGACGCGGCGCGAGGCAGGCAGTGGCGGGGTCCGGATCGAGGGGCGCGATGTGTGGCTAGCCAGGACTCTTTACAAAAGGCATACAGAAGGATCGCCGAAGCGGCGCAGCATTTACTGCGCTGGCTTCGGCGATGTTTTTATCGGGCCCAGGGCGGGCGCCACACGATTCCTTCGTGCGGGCGGCGCTCTAAGCGCCCACGACGGGGCGAGGCATTCGGGTCATCGTCGTTAACGGAGTTGTGGTACTTGCAGGCGATGGTCAGGTTCTCGGCATTGGTCTCGCCGCCGAGCAGCCACGGTTGCAGGTGGTGAACCTGGCATTCATCGGCCGGAATATGGCAATCGGGCCACGGGCACACCGGATTTTCCGCCATCGCCATCTGCCGCTGCTTCCAGGTGGCCAGCCGGCGCGTGTGGTACAGGTTCACGGGACCGGTGACGGGGTGGATGAGGGTGATGAGGCCGGCATCGGCAAGCGCGCGCTCCGCTAGCTGCGCACCGGTGATGGTGGCGCCGTTGGTCAGCTGCAGGGTGACCTCGTCCTCGCCGTGGGTGACCTTCACCATGTCATCCAGGGTTAGGACCACGTTGGTGGTGATGGTGGAGGTAGCCGCGCCCTCTGCAAAGACCCGGCGCGCATCGTCCACGGTGGAGACGTGGTTATTAATCTCGGCCACCAAGTCCGATTCCGCGGTGATGGTCAGCGTCCACAGGTCATCGGTGCGGCGGGTGAGCCGGACGCCCTCCGCGCGCTTCTGGGTGCGTTCCTCCTTGACGCGGCGGCGGGCGCGCTTTTCTATCTCGCTGGTAGAAACGTTGAGCCGGCACAGCTCCTCGCGCAGGGCCCACGCCGCGCGCTGGGTCTTCAGCTTCTGCGCGTGCACCTCAATGATTTTCAGCGCATCGAGCGGGAGCGCGGTTTTGCGGGCGGCGCGCTGCTTGGCGCTAAACGATGTCCTACCAAAATACGTATCCGCCAAGCGCGCGAATTCCGCGGCCTCTTTATCGCTGAAACCGCGGTCTACCAATTCGGCTTCGGATAGCCCGGCGCACTCCCCGATGAGCGCCATCGGGGAGTTTATCGCTGCGAGGTAATCCGAAATCATGGCCCCGAGCCTAAACCGCAGGTAGCGGCGGGCGCGAGGCCAAGAGTGCTGCGGCTGTGGATAACCACGCGACACGCCGCAGATTGGTGATACTGAAACAATCACCTGTGGATAACTAGCTGCCCAGCGCGTCCACGGAGTAGGCGAGAAAGGCCATCAGCGCGCCGATGACGCCTGTAAACGTGGCATCGAAGCGGCGCGAGCGCACCGCCAGCACGCCGACGCGGCTCGAATCGCACGTCAGGCGCACCACCGTCAGCCACAGCAGCGCAAGCCCGAGCAAAAAGGTGGCCCTGCGCCAATACTCGAAAATGGCGTAGCCGCCGGACAGGGCCACCCCGGCGATGAAGAGCCCGATGGCCACCCACTGCACGGAGGCGGGCAGCGGGGACGGTGTCAGGTGCGCGTCGTGGGGATTGTCTAAATTCACGCCAGTTTTTCCGCGCGCTCAACGATGTTGCGTACCAAAAAGGCGCGCGTGAGCGGTCCGACGCCGCCTGGGTTGGGCGAGACGTACCCGGCCTTATCCCAGCAATCGGGGGCGATATCACCGGTGAGCTTGCCGTCGACGCGGGACACGCCGACATCGAGAAGCGCGGCGCCTTCCTTAATCATGTCCGCGGTGAGCATGTGTGGCTGGCCGGCGGCGGCGATGACGATATCGGCATCGCGAGTTTCGGCGGCGAGATCCTTCGTGCCGGTGTGGCACAGGGTAACGGTGGAGTTCTCGCTGCGACGGGTGAGCATCAGGCCAATGGGGCGGCCGACGGTCACGCCGCGGCCGATGACGACGGTCTTGGCGCCGTTCAGCTCCACGCCGAAGCGGCGCAGCAGGTGCAAGCAGCCATTCGGGGTGCACGGCAGCGGGGCCTCCTCATTGAGCACGAGCTTGCCCAGGTTGACCGGGTGGAGGCCATCGGCGTCCTTTTCGGGATCGATGCGCTCGAGGATGGCGTTTTCATCCAGGTGCTTGGGCAGCGGGAGCTGGACGATGTAGCCAGTGCAGGCGTCATCGGCATTGAGCTCATCGATAACCGCCTCAAGCTCTTCCTGCGAAATATCCGCCGGCAGGTCCTTGCGAATGGAGTTGATGCCCAGCTTTTCGCAATCGCGGTGCTTCATCTTTACATAGGACTGGGAGCCTGGGTCCTCGCCCACCAGAACGGTGGCCAGGCCAGGGGTTATCCCCTTATCCTTCAAGGCGGCCACGCGCTCGGCGAGGTCCGCAAAAATCTCGTCACGGTACAAGGTGCCATCTAGTTTGGTAGCGCTCATAGCCCCCATCCTAGACTGAAGGCATGAGCCAGCTGCACATCGTCTTTGATAATCCCGTCATTCCCACCAATACCGGCAATGCCATTCGCACCGCGGCGGTAACGGGCGCGAGCCTGCACCTGATTGAGCCACTGGGATTTAACTTTGACGATAAGCACTTGAAGCGCGCCGGGCTGGACTATCACGACCTGGCGGATGTGCAGATTCATAAGGATTTCGACGCGTGCATGGAGGCGCTGCCCGGCGCGCGCGTTTTCGCGTTTACCACGCATACGGATAAGTGGTTTACGGAGGTCGACTACCAGGATGGCGACGTGCTGCTCTTCGGCACGGAGCCGACAGGCCTGCCAGATGAGCATGTCAACCATCCGCGCATCACCGATCAGGTGCGCATTCCGATGGTCCCGGCTAGGCGCTCGATGAACCTCTCCAACTCCGCATCAACCGCGGTCTTTGAGGCCTGGCGCCAGCTGGGGTTTAAGGGAGCGGTGTAAGTTCTGGCAGGTCGCGGGAGCGCAGGCGGTTGAGGAGGGCGTGGGCATCGGCAAGCGCGAGGTTGCGCGCCGCCATCTTGACGGGCCCCTGCACGAGGTCGAGCTCCACCGTGGCCAGGCCGAATAGCTGGGAAATCGGGCCGCGGCGCAGGGTGAGCTCCTGAATGTGGCGCAGCTCGATGGCCTGGACGCGGCGGTTGAAGCGGCCGGCGCGCACGATGACGTAGTCGCCGGCCAGCGCGACGGTTTGCTGCCGGTAATCGATGGGCGAGACCCATTTGGCGCGCGCGGGCGAGGCGTAGGTCGGGGCGGCATCGGCGGGCAGGAATTGCCGGGCTTGCTCGCGCTTGCCGACGGGCACGATCCGCGTCGACCCCGATCCCTCGCCGCTGGCCGTGCCACCGTAGCCGGCGACCGACACGCGCGTTTCGTACCAGCCGAAGGGCCGCCACAGGAACGGCTGGGTGACCTGGACGGCGTGGATGCGCTCGAGGCGGATGTTTTGGCGGCGGCGATCGGCAAGGCCGTAGGTGATATTGAGCACGTCATCATCAAGGCTGGCGGTGTAGCGCCACGAGGAGTCAATCACGTTCCAGGCGCGCGGGACAGTAGCCAAAAGGATGGGCAGCGTGATGGTCAGGGACATCGGCGTGACCACGAGGAAGATGAGGGCCGCAAGCAGGACGATCGTGGACGCGTGCAAGGCGGCCGCGGCCAGGGAACGCGCGATGGGGATTTCGGGGATGAGGACGTTGTCTTCCCCCTCGGCCAGCTGTTCCTCAGCTGGCCGCTCTTCAACTGGCTGCTCTCGCGGCTCACCGTGGACTCGGGAGAGGATTTCGGCGCGCAGGGCCTCGGCATCGCGCTTTGTCAGGAAGGCGATTTCGATGGCAGACGACTGCCCGCCGGCCGTTTCCACGCGCACGGCCGCGAGCCGAAAGAGGCGGGCGATAACGGGCTCGACGACGTCTACAGCCTGCGTGCGGTCATAGCGTGCCGTGCGCTGCTGCTTCGAAATAACCCCGCGGCGCAAGGTGAGTTCCTCCTCGCCCAGCTGGTAGCCCATCTGGCGCCACCACACGCCAGAGACGAGCCAGACCACCGCGCACACTGCGATGAACCCGGCCAGCGCGAGGCCAATATCGCGCAGGTCTGCCGCACTGTGTTCCCCGGTAACGAAGGCAAAGATTCCGCGCAGCGCCTCCATATTGACGTTTAAGGCAAATGCTGCGATGACGGCCAGGATGACCGACCACAGCCGCAGCAACGGGGTCAAGCGGTGGACGCGGTGGTACTTCATAGCCCGCTCATCCGTTCGCGGGCGTGGTGGGTGAGGCGGGTGCGGAGGGCATCGGCAAGCGGGGCTTCCAAACCCTTCACCGTGGCGTCCGTGGTTGCGGAGGCGGTGTGCAGCTGCAGCTCCTTGAGCCCGAAGGCGCGCTCGAGGGGGCCGGCGGTCACGTCCACGAACTGGATGCGGCCGTAGGGCACGACGGTGAAAGAATGCCACAGCTTGCCGCGCGTAATGAGCAGCTCATCGTCGGTTTCGCACCAGCCCATCCGGCGCACCTGGGCGGGGATGAGCCAAAGCAGCCAGAAAAAGAGGACGGCGAAGAGCCCCGCCGCCCAGTAGAACCACGGGGTCCACCAGTACCCTGCCGCTGCGGCCGCCGCGGCGAAGATAATCGTCCAGCCCAGGTGGCGGATGTAGCGCACCTTAACCAAACGCGGCGAGACGGGGTTCATTTCTTCGCTCATAGCTATTGACAGTAGCAATCGAGCCCGCACTCTTGCGCAACTTATCGTTAATCGATATTATCGAATTACGACAACATCGAAAGTCGATAAGGAGTCGACGGAAAGGATTGTCACGACCACCCCACAGGCCACCTCTCAAGCTGAGCGCCGCGAAATTAACGCGGCGGCCGCCTTCTGCCTGTTCACCATTGTCATCCTCGGCCCCACCTACCTTCGCGACCTTGTCACCGGACGCTTTTCCACCACACTGAGTGCGGCCATCCCGGAAGGCCTTAGCAAGCACAACCTCGACGGCGGGCCATTCTGGATGCTCACTGCGGGGCTCGTCGTCAAGATTGCAGGAATCTTGATTATCGCGTTCTTTGCCTACCGCTTGGTCAAACCAATGCTTCGTGGGCAGGTTTTCAATACGAAAAATATCCGCTTCCTTAATGGAATGACCTTTGGGATTTTCGTCTGGTTTATCGGACGCTTCCCACTCGAAGGGATGGGCAATAACTGGGCTTCCTCGCAGCTCGAAATTGACTGGTGGGCCAACCAGAGCGGATCCTCATTAGGCGAGCTTGCGCTGCCCTACCTTTTTGTCTGCACCCTCCAGCTCTTCTCAGTTGCCATCAAGCGCGGCAGCAAGCTCGAAGAGGAGGTTGAAGGCCTTGTCTGAGGGGCAAGAACCCCAGGTGATCTGCCACCTCGACCGGATAATGGAGGAGCGCGGTATTACCGGAGCGGCGCTCGCCAAAGAGGTGGGCATCACCCCAGTTAACCTGTCCGTCCTGAAGAATAATCGCGCCAAGGCCGTGCGCTTTAACACCCTTGCGGCACTGTGTGCGGCGCTGGACTGCCAGCCGGGCGATATTTTCGAAGTGGAATAGAAAACCTTGTCTTTACTTTGGGTTTATGCAATATTCTGACCCATATCTCCAAAGAAAAAGCCCTCCGCACCCATCTATAACCTGGGTACGTGTGCTGCGCGCCGAGCGGGACATGTCGCGCGCCCAGCTGGCTGAGGCCATCAACGTCAACCCGCAGACCGTCGGCGCCCTCGAGCGCGGGGACCACTCCCCCAGCCTGGACCTAGCCTTCCGCGTCTGCGAGGTCTTTGACCTCCCCGTGGAGGCTATCTTTTCCCGCCAGGAGCTTTCCCCGATGTCCACCGAAATCTATAGGAAGAACTCCTAATGGCTAACTAGCTCACCGCAAGCGCCTAGTCCTGCCCGGCGAACTTTTCCTCGGCCTGTCCACCGCATTTGGGCTGCAAATCTTCGGTGCGGAGCGGGTCGCAGCGCAGGAAACTAGCGGAAATCGCGGGAGCCGCGGGAGAGGAAATCGCCAAAATCCAGCGGCTCAAGCTTGTCTGCAACCACGCTTACCGCGCCGGTGGCATTTTGCACGATGCCGCGGATGATAAGGGCGCGGGCGGTGCGGGCGAGCACCTTCTGCCGGGACCACAGCCCGGGCGAGACCATGACATTCATCAGGCCGGTTTCATCCTCCACGCCCAAAAAGGTCAGGCCGGAGGCGGTGCGCGGGCGCTGGCGGTGCGTAATGATGCCGGCGATGCGTACGCGTGTGCCATCGGGGACGTGGGGAAGGTGGGAGGAAGGCAGGACATCGCCAAGCGCGGCCCTGACTAACTCCATAGGCTGCTTATCGTGGGTGACGCCGGTGGCGGCGACATCGGTAGCCATTAGCTCGAAGGCCGACATGCCGGGCAGGTGCGGCGAGGCGAGCGCGGAGGTGCCCGGCAACATGCCCTCGCGCTCGGTGGCGGCGACGCCAGCCTGCCAAAGCGCTTGGCGACGCTCCAACCCCAAGCACTCCAGCGCCCCCGCCGTGGCCAGCGCCTCCACCTGCTCCACGCTGAGATCCGCCCGGCGCGACAGATCGGAGACGCCGCTAAAGGGCGCGGCGGCCTCCACGCGCTCGGCGGCCTTATCCCCCAGCCCCTTGATGAGGTTGAGGCCCAACCGGATCTCGCCGGTGGGCAGCGCCCTGGCCTGCGCGCCGGAGTCGTTGATACTCACTGGCAGCACACGCACGCCGTGACGCCGGGCGTCCTGAATGAGCGACTGCGGCGAATAAAAGCCCATGGGCTGCGCGCGCAGCAAGCCCACGCAGAACTCCGCCGGGTAGTGATGTTTGAACCACGCGGAGAAATACACCAGCGAGGCGAAGGACTGCGAGTGCGATTCCGGGAAACCGTAGGCGGCAAAGGCGGTGATCTTGGCCCAGAGCTTCTCCGCGACCTCGCCATCGATGCCGTTGGTGGCGCGCAGTCCCTCGAAAAAGCGGCTGCGCAGCGCGGCCATCTTGGCCGGCGAGCGCTTCGAGCCCATGGCGCGGCGCAGGTCATCGGCCTCGGCGCCGGTAAAACCGGCGGCATCCACCGCAATCTGCATCAGCTGCTCTTGAAAGAGCGGGATCCCCAGGGTCTTACCCAGCGATTTCTCCAGCACCGGGTGGTCATAGGTCACGGGCTCGAGGCCATCGCGCCGGCGCAGGTAGGGGTGCACGGAACCGCCCTGGATGGGGCCGGGGCGGATGAGCGCGACCTCCACCACGAGGTCGAAGAAGCAGCGCGGTTTGAGCCGCGGCAGCGTGGCCAGCTGCGCGCGGGACTCCACTTGGAAGACGCCGACGGCATCGGCGCGGCAAAGCATGTCATAGACCGCGGGTTCGGCCAAGTCGAGCTCCCACAGGCGCACCTTGCGACCGGTGGTGGCGCGCACGGCATCGATCATGTGGTGCAGCGCCTCCAGCATGCCGAGGCCCAGCAGATCGAATTTCACCAGCCCGGCGGCGGCGCAATCGTCCTTATCCCATTGCAGCACGGAGCGGCCTTCCATTCGGGCCCATTCCATCGGCACCACGTCCGCGATCGGCCGGTCACATAAAACCATGCCGCCGGAGTGGATGCCGAGGTGGCGCGGCTGGTCGAGGAATTGCTCGGCGAGTAAGGAGACATCGGCAGGCGGCTCAGCTATGCCCTTTGACCACGCATCGGCCGAGCCCTGCGGGTAGCCCAGCGCGCGGGCGGCGTCGCGGGTAGCCCCCTTGCGGCGGTAGGTAATGACGTTGGCAACCTGTGCTGCGCGGTCGCGGCCGTGGGTGCGATAGACGTACTGGATGACCTCCTCGCGCCGTCCAGATTCGATGTCGATGTCGATATCGGGCGGGCCATCGCGATCCGGCGACAGGAAGCGCTCGAAGAGCAGCTGCGCCGAAATGGGCTCGGCGTTGGTAATGCCCAGCGCGAAACAGACGGCGGAATTGGCCGCCGAGCCGCGCCCCTGGCAGAGGATATTTTCCTGGCGGCAAAAATCCACCAGGTCGCAGACGATGAGGAAGTAGCCCGGAAAGCCCAGCTGCTTGATGATGCCCAGCTCGTGCCGCATCTGCTTTTTCGCCTTGGCCTGTATTTCGGGCGGGCGCGAGGCGTAGCGCTTTTTACCGCGCCGCCACACCTCGTGTTCGAGCCAGCTCATCTCGGTGTGCCCCTCTGGGACGACAAAGTCCGGCAGGTTGGGCGCGAGGGCACCCCAGGTAAAGGAGCACTCGCGGGCAAGGCGCACGGTTTCGGCGATAAGCTCGGGCCGGCCGGGAAGCAACTGGGCCATCTGCTCGCCGGAGCGCATCCAGCCTGCGCCCATCGGGTGGGCATCCGGTGCGGCTTCCTCTAGGGATTGGCGGTGCGCCAAGGCGCGTTTGGCGGCGGCGAGCCGTACCTGGTCGCGCGTTGCTGCCGCAGGTCGAGCGGTTGCTATGGCGCGGAGATTATTGTACTTATCCAGGAAACTGTGGTGATCCGCATCTTCGGGAGACATTGTGCACGCATATTCGAGAACTATGCTGTCTATTTTTATTCTTTCGAGAACGTGATCGATTTTTTGTATAGCCTCCCACCCCAGCAGGAAAAAGCACTCTTCCTCCAGCTCGCGCGCCACGGCATCTAGGGGCGGGTACGCGACACTCCCCTTCTCGCCGGCGTCCATCCGCGCGCGGGCAATAAGGCGCGAGAGGCGACGATAGCCTTCCGGCGTGCGCGCCAGCACGGTCACTGGGGCCTCAGCGAGGGAAAGCTCCGCGCCATACATGGCCGGAAGGCCCGCTTTAGCTGCGGCTTCCGCAAATTTCATCAGGCCGTAGAAGCCATCCCGATCCACGACGGCCAACCCCTCGAGGCCAAGCTCTAGGGCGCGGGCGACCAGCTCTTCCGGCTCGGCGGCGCCATCGAGAAAACTATAGGAACTTACCGCATGTAGCTCCGCAAAGGGCACAGCGGAGCGCCCGCGCTGGACGGGGTCATCGCCGCCGCCAAGGTGATGTACGGCGGCGGGCGCGGCGGTATCCTTGCCGGATAGTATCCTTTCTAAACGCGACCACGGTAGCGCCTTTCCACCATTAAATTTCACCCTTCACAGGGTAGTGTCGAATCAGTGTTCTATACAACCCGGCGCGATGAGACGTGTTCAATAGACAAAGCGGTTCGCTTATTGCTAGATTGCTAAACGGTCAATTTATTTAAACTCCTACATGTAAGGGGACCTCATGCAGATTCGTCGCGCAGCGGCCACTACCGCCGCCGTTACCGTCGCCGCCACTAGCCTCGTGGCCTGCTCCTCCGACGCAGATGATGACAAGACCATCGCCGTTGGCACCACCGATGATGCAAAGCAGGCCTGGGTTGCCTTTGAGCAAGAAGCCAAGGACGCCGGCTACGACATCGACATCAAGTCCTTCTCGGATTACAACACCCCGAACCAGGCCCTGAACCAGGGCGAGCTGGATACCAATAACTTCCAGCACCTGAAGTTTCTGGCCGAGTACAACCACGGCAACGGCACCAACCTGGTGCCCATCGTTGCCACCGAAATCGTGCCGCTGGCGCTGTTCTGGAAGGGCCACGACTCTCTCGACGGCATCGAGGGCGAAGAAGTTGCCATCCCGAATGACTCCACCAACCAGGGCCGCGCCATCAACGTGCTGGTCCAGGCTGGCCTTATCACCTTGAAGAAGGACGGGCTTATCACCCCGACCCCGCTGGACATCGATGAGAAGAAGTCCAAGGTCAAGGTCGTGCCGGTCGATGCCGCCCAGACCCCATCCGCACACGGCGAGGGCACCCCGGCGATTATCAATAACTCCTTCCTGGAGCGCGCCGGCATCGACCCGGCCACCGCCGTCTTCCAGGATGACCCGAACTCCGAAGAGGCAGAGCCTTATATCAACGTCTTCGCCGTTCGCGAGGAAGACGCCGATAACGAGGACATCAAGAAGCTCGCCGAGCTCTGGCACTCCGATGCGGTACAAAAGGGCGTCGACGAGGACTCCGCAGGCACCTCCGTCGAGGTCGAGCGCACCCCAGAAGAACTCCAGGAAATCCTGGACAAGCTCGAAGCAGATTTGGACTAATCACCCTTGCCTTCTACCCCGCCGGTTTTCACCCCGGCGGGGTTTGGCACTTCCCCGCTAAGGACGCAACCCGTGGCAGATTCCACCCAGAACGGCACTCGCATCGAGTTCCGCAATATCACCAAGGTCTTCCAGCAGAAAAAGGCCGAGGTCAAAGCTCTTGACGATGTCTCCTTGACCGTCGATTCCGGCGAAATCATCGGCATCATCGGCTACTCCGGCGCCGGCAAATCCACCCTGGTCCGCATGATCAACGGCCTGGACACGCCCACCTCCGGCGAATTGCTGCTCGATGGCCAAAATATCGTCGGCATGTCCGAAAAGAAGCTGCGCGGCATCCGCCGCAATATCGGCATGATCTTCCAGCAGTTTAACCTCATGAACTCCCGCACTGCGGCGGGCAATATTGAGTACCCGCTGCAGCTGCAGGGCATCGGCAAGCGCGAGCGCCAACAGCGCGTGCAGGAGCTGCTGGATTTCGTTGGACTGGGAGATAAGGGAAAAAGCTACCCGGAGCAGCTTTCCGGCGGCCAGAAGCAGCGCGTGGGCATCGCGCGCGCCTTGGCCACGAATCCGTCGCTGCTGCTTGCCGACGAAGCCACGTCCGCCCTCGACCCCACCACCACGCAGGAGGTCCTCGACCTGCTGCGCCGGGTGAATAAGGAGCTCGGCATCACCATCGTGGTCATCACCCACGAAATGGAGGTCGTGCGCTCCATCGCGGATAAGGTTGCGGTGATGGAAAATGGCCACGTCGTGGAGCAAGGCAGCGTCTACCAGGTCTTTTCCAATCCCCAGACCGCCGTGGCCGCCAAGTTCGTCGCCACCTCGTTGCGCAATGAGCCCGACGTGGTGGAAACCGATGACCTGCTTGCCCACGAAGGCCGCCTGTTTACCATCAACCTGACCGAGGAATCCGGCTTTTTCGGCGCCGCCGCCAAGCTGAAGGATGCGGGCGTATCCATCGCCGTCGTCCACGGCGGTATTACCACCTTGCAGCAGCACTCCTTTGGCAAGCTCACCGTGCGCTTGAGCGGCGACGACGCCGCCATCGAAGAGTTCTACCGCGCCCTATCTGCCACCACTCAAATTGAGGAGATTGAACGATGAACGTCAACTATCTCGCCGCCGCCGACTGGGACCGCTTGGGCGGATCGCTTGTCGATGCCATCGTCGACACCCTCATCATGGTCTCGACCACCCTCGTCGTCGCCGGCATTCTGGGCCTAGGGCTCGGCATCTTGCTCTATACCGCCCGCCCGGGCGGCATCCTGCAGAATAAGGCCGTCTACCTGGTGGTCAACCTGCTGGTGAACTTCGTTCGTCCCATCCCGTTTATTATTTTGCTGGCGTTTGCGCAGCCGCTCACCGTCGCCGTGATGGGCGGGTCCATCGGCCGCGAGCCGGCCACCTTCGTGATGGTCATCGCCGCCACGTTCTCCGTAGCGCGCGTGGTGGAACAAAACCTCGTGGCCATCGACCCAGGCGTTATCGAGGCCGCCCGCGCCATGGGCGCTTCACCGTGGAAGATCATTACCTCCGTAATCATTCCGGAGGCCCTCGGCCCGCTGATTCTGGGCTATACCTTCCTGTTTATCGCCATCGTGGATATGTCCGCCATGGCCGGCTACGTCGGCGGCGGCGGACTGGGTGACTTCGCCATCGTCTACGGCTACCGCGCCTTCGAGTGGGAAGTCACCGTCGTGGCCACGCTTATCATCATCGTGCTGGTGCAGGCCGCGCAGTTCTTCGGCAACTGGCTCTCCTCCAAGGTTATGCGCCGCTAATAAGCTCCACGCCCGTGGCTACAAGCGCCTTGCCGGTCTTGGGCGCGTCGCCGCAGGAAGAGACCACTCCTTCCACGGCGCGCTGCTCGAGCGTCACGCTCCACCGCCGGCCATCGGCATGCGTGACCACGGGGCCCTGTTTTTCGTCCTCTGCGTGGAGCTGGCCGTAGTAGAGGTCCTCGGAGTCATCGATAAGCTCGCGCGCTACCGCCAACTCCGCCACCTGGCCGCGCGGGCCGAAGATGCCGCGCCCGCGATTGACCGGGTAGAAATACTTTCCTTGCGCCG
The DNA here is from genome assembly GCF_046717465.1 of Corynebacterium limaceinasi. Lineage (NCBI taxonomy): Bacteria > Bacillati > Actinomycetota > Actinomycetes > Mycobacteriales > Corynebacteriaceae > Corynebacterium > Corynebacterium limaceinasi. The sequence continues at coordinate 508,567 of NZ_CP177100.1, read as the reverse complement.
CCGCCGCAATCATCTGCGCGGCGGCTTCTTTATTCATCCGGCCAAAGGAATAGGCCCAGGGCATGAGCATGACCGAGGGCGCGAAGCGGTGCCCCTTCGTGTGCGAGGTTTCCCACACCATATCCGGGTAATCCTCCACCAGCTCCGCGGCGAGCGGCCGGCCCTTCACGGCGCAGCACTTATCGCGCTTAGCATGGGTGCACACCAAAACCAGCGGCGTATCGAGGGTTCCTCCCCCGTTGCGGCCTGGCGCGGTGAGATCCAAATCCAGGATCTTTTCCGGGCCGGTCAAAAGGATCAATTCCATCACGCCCTGCTCGGCCCACACCAGGTAGCACCGGTGCATGGTGCCGATTTGGCGGCCATCGCGGCCGGGGCGACGAATCAATTGCAGCCCGGCCTGACCGTTGAGCTTTTCCTTCAGCTGGGCCGTGAGCTCCGGGCCAAAAGTATCGCCATCAAGCACATCGCGCGACCAGCCGCCGGGCCACTCAAAGAGGACAAACACGGACTCTTTTTTCGCCGTGCCGGGCAGCGGTTCCACCTGGTAATCTGAACAGAAATCGGTCATGTACCCTAGCCTAACCTGTCTGCAACTCAGCTCACATATTTGGCAACAATTCGGTCAAGATCTGCCCCCAACGATAGGCAGTAATTACTAGAAATTATACTCTAGTGGTCATGTATAAAGCCCGCCTCTCGCTCCTGCTTGCCGCCGCAGCCTTCCTCACCGGCTGCAGCACCGAATCAGCGGATGACACCACCATGGCGGCCTCTGTGGGAAACTCGCACATCAACCCTCTGGGTGAGGCGGATATGAGCATGAAAACGCTGCGCCCTGAGGCCCCCTCAGAACTCGTGGTGACCAAGGTGCGCGTGGGCCAGCACGATGGTTTCGAGCGCGCCGTCTTCGAGCTTGAGGGCGAAGGCTCCCCGGGCTGGTTCGTGGATTATGCCGATAATCCCAAGCAGCAAGGCTCCGGCCAGCCCATCAACTATGCCGGCGATACCGCGCTCAATGTCAATATCGACGGCGTTGTCTATCCGTTTGAGGCGGGCATCGACGAGCCGCGCATCGGCATCGTCGAGGCACCTGCCGGTGGCGTTATTACCCAAGTGGTCAACGGCCGCACCTATGAGGGGCGCAGTCAGTTTGTCATCGGCATGAACCAGCGCAAGCCTTATTCCGTACAGGTACTAGAAAATCCCACGCGCCTCGTGGTAGATATTCGCTCCTAATACGTCGCCTCCACGCGCCAGCGCCCCTCTGACCACACCAAGAGCCAGGCGCGCTGGCGTTGCTCCCGCTCAGCCTGGCCCACAATTTGTAGCCGCGCCGCGTGCTGCGGCTTTTCGGTCCACCACTGCGTATCCACCGGCCACGGGCCAGCCCAGCCGATGACGCGGTAGCGGTGTGCGCCCCACCCGAGCGCCACGGGTACAGAGGATAGGAGGGCCTCGGCGGTGACGATGACGTCCCGCGCGGCGGCATCGATAAGCCGAATGCGCGCGGCCGGGTGGTTCGGCCCACCGCCTAGGCGCGCGGGAAGCGGCGCGGGGAGCCTGCCCGGCCAGCTGCCTTGCGGCGTGGCATCGCGCTGCTCCCCATAGGGAACGTACTCGATACGCTCGGCCACCCCGCGGCCACCGGCGGCCCGCGGCTGCAAGACGCGATCTATGCCCAACTGCGATTGCACGCGCGAAATTACCCGCTTGACTTGTTCCTGTGAGGCATCCCCGCCCCATAGGCCATCGGCCTGCGGCCTAGCTACCTCCACAGGCTCGAGCACCAGCCGCACGATCGCGGCACCGTCCTTGCCGCTCGAACGCGCCGCCGTAAGCCACCCATCCAGCTGCCAGCGCACCCGGTTCGCGGTCGCTTGCTCCGTCAACGCCTCGTGCGTGCGCCATACCCGGGCCACAGTTTCACCAGTGGCCAGCTCCGCCACCACGCGCAGGCGCACGCACACCACTTCCGCTTCCGCCAACCGCACGTGCAGCTGCGCGGCCAAGTGCCGAGCCACGAATGCCGCCGCATCCACGCGCTCGATGGATTGCTCGCTGCTCACGGACAGATCAGGCCGCGCCATTTCCGGGGACACGCGCTGGTCCGCCCGCGCGTGCGCCACCTCATGCGCGCGTTTTCCCTGCTGCCCAAACCGGGTAACCACCTGCTTAAACGGCAGCGCCGCCACATCACCCAGCCGGCGCACGCCCAATTTCTGCAGCTGGGCCACAAACTCCGCAGAAAACCCCAGCGCGGCCTCCGCGGCTAAAACACTCACGGGCTGGGCAGCCAAGAAATCCCGCGACTCTCCCTCCGGCACCACCGCGCCTACCCCGCGGTGCCGAGCCGCGATGATGGCCGTGGCAATCTCGTCTGCCACACCAAGGGTGGAATCAAAACCGGCGTGCGCGGTGGCATCGGCAAGCATCTCCAACGCCTCCGGCCCGTGGTAGCGCAGCGCCGCCCCCGCATCCACGATGGCCAGGCCGGGCCGCAGCACCTCTACGGACGAGGCCACGGCATCCAAGCCCGCCGCAATCTCCGCGAAGGCCGCGCCGTCCCTATCCGGGTTCGCCTCCATCACCTTTACCTCAGGGCAAATCGCTTGGGCCTGGCGCAGGCGCATCCCGCGCCGAATGCCGGCCCGGCGCGCCGCGCTATCGCAGACCAGCACCGCATGATTGCGCGCAACCAGCACCGGCCCCGCCTGCGCAACCGCCTGAATGGGCCAATCCGGAAACCACACCGCAGCCACCCTCATACGGCCTCCAACCTGCGGGCTTCGCCCATGGTGAGACTGCCGCGCGCCGTGCCCTTTTTCGAGTCCACCGCAAGATCGATATCCACGCCGCGGATGCGCCCGCTGCCCTTGCCGATGCCCCGATACGTACTCACCTCCGCCCCAATGCGCACCGCGGTGCCCGGCAGCCGCGCACCCACGGTCAGCACCGCGGCCTGCCCGCCGCGGATCTTCGCCCACACCGGCCGCGCCTTGGCCGGGCTCAGCTCGCCGGGCGGGCCATGGTGGATAATAAGGTCCATGCCCTCTGCCAGCACGCTGGTTACTGCCCATGACTCCAGGCCCGGATCGGGGACGGTGACCACGTTATTGAGCTGCCCTATTTCGGCAACCTGTGCGAGAGAAAGATCCGGCCACCCCACTATCCCCACATGGCCCCCGCGGGCCGTAAGATGGCAGATAAGCTCCACCACGAGCGCGGGACATTCCGCGCACGAGACCACCTTCCGCCGGGCGAGCCCACCTGCGGGAAGTAGCCGCGCCAGCTGGGGAAGGGTGTCTACCAGCTCGTCTTCATCCTCCTGCTCCATCGCCTGCATGCGGGCGCGCAGCACCGCAACGCGGTCGGGCCTATCCAACCCTGCCACCGCTTTTTCCAGGCGAACGTTCGTTTGACTCACCCATACAGTATGAACCCCCAACCGGACACATGCAACTGTATGTTCGAATGGTAGCCTTAAGCGCATGAACCTGAACGAGGCCTACGGTGCTATGCGCGAGAATCCAACCCCCATCCCCACCCCGCCGTGGGTGCGCCTCGGATCCTCCATCCTGCTCGGCGCCACCGTCGCGCTGCTGACCACCCGCACCCATTTCTTCGCCACCCTATCTGGGGCCGCGGTCTGCCTCGTGGCGGCCTTCGTCTTGGTCTTTGCCCACCCCTACCGCCGCGAGATGCGATCCTATGCCGACCGGCACGATGCCGATCTCATCCCCACCATCGCGCAGCTAGTCCCGCTGATGATTCTATGGCTCCTCATCATGCTCGCGCCCATCCTAGGCCTGCCCGCGTGGGGCTCGGCGCTGGTGTGGGTTGCGGTCTCATGTATAAGTTTTATCGCCTTCCCCCACGTGGATGGCACGCGCCGGCTGGCCTTCGTCTAATCCATGCGACACTGCGGGGACTTATCCACAGGATTTCCCCGAGTTTTCGCGCTGCGGATCCGGGTTATCCACAGTTTGTGCCCTTGCGGTTGCCCTAGCAATTGAGCGCGGGCTGCTACCGCCCTAGCGTAGGCGGCATGAACGCACTCGAGACCTACCTCACCGCCCTCGCGCCCGGCATGGATATCATCGCCGCGTGCCGCGGTCTATCTGGGTCTGAGCTCATGGAGCGCGGCGCGCCCGATACCATCGCCGCCGACCTGCTCCTTTTGTGCGAAAGCTACTACGGCCGCACCGCCTTTAGCCGGATGCAGCGCCGCGCCATTGCCGATGCCCGCACCAACGCCCACCCCATTGCCCTCCTCGCCGGCATCGAGCGCGTGGTTAATCGCGCGCCCAGCAAGAAGCAGGCGTGGGAGCTGCGCGCGGAATGCTGTGCGATGTCCGCGGAGATGAGCGCCATTATCAAACACGCCCGGCGCCGGGTGCGCGAGATGAAAAAGTCCACGGTCAGCCCCGGCGTGCGCACCTATCGGCGCCCCAATGACTACTGGACGCTCGCCATTACGGGTACCTCCCGCTTCATTGCGGATCTGCAGGGCGCGATTACGGCCGCCGATAAAAAGCCGCTGCAGGCGGTGGAAGATATCTTCTTCGGTACAGGCAGCGCCGCGCGTTCCACGGTGGTCACCAACGCCGTCGTGCCGCTGGAGAAATTCATTCGCATTCGCGATGGCCACGGCGACGACGTGCAGCTCGATCTCACCAATGGCGCGACCATGTCCGGAACCGAGTACCTGCGCCGCGTGCTTAACGATGCCGGCTATTCCGCCCCCGGCCTCAGCGGCAGCGGTGACGGTGAAACGGGCTATGTCACCCTCGTACATCCGGTGGAGGGGCCGGTCAACCTCTACCGCACGGCGCGCGTGGCCACCGATAAGCAGAGGATGATGGCGGCCGCGGAAAATCCGCGCTGCGCCTGGCCCGGATGCAATCAGCCGGCCGATTTATCCCAGGTCCACCACCTCACGGCCTGGAGCCGCGGTGGGGAGACCAATATGAACAACCTCGTCGTGTGCTGTGCTTACCACAACGGCGTCAACGACGACGATCCCAATGCCCCGCCCCGGCGCGGGCGGCTAGAAAGAGTGGGCGGTCGCATCGTCTGGCGGCCACCGGTGACACCCCGTAACTAGCCGCAGGCATGCGAAAAGGCGCTCAAGCACTGAGCGCCTTCTACGCATGCCGTTTTGTGGTTTTTACTCCCACTCGATGGTTCCCGGTGGCTTGGAGGTGCAATCCAAGACCACGCGGTTGACGTCCTTAACCTCGTTGGTGATGCGGGTGGAGATCTTCTCTAGCACGTCATACGGCAAGCGGGTCCAGTCCGCGGTCATGGCATCCTCGGAAGATACCGGGCGCAGCACGATGGGGTGGCCGTAGGTGCGGCCATCGCCTTGGACGCCGACGGAGCGGACATCGGCAAGCAGCACGACCGGGCACTGCCAAATCTCCTCGTCCAAGCCGGCGTTGGTCAGCTCGGTGCGGGCAATCAGATCCGCCTGGCGCAAGGTCTCGAGGCGATCCTCGGTAACCTCACCAATGATGCGGATGCCCAGGCCGGGGCCTGGGAAGGGCTGGCGGCCGACGATCTCTTCCGGCAGGCCCAACTCGCGGCCCACCGCGCGCACCTCGTCCTTAAAGAGTAGACGCAGCGGCTCGACGAGCTCGAACTCGACGTCATCTGGGAGGCCGCCGACGTTATGGTGCGACTTAATATTGGCGGTACCGTCGCCGCCGCCGGATTCGACGACGTCCGGGTACAAGGTGCCTTGGACGAGGTAGTCGACGGTGGAGCCGGCGGGGGCATCGGCAAGCACGCCGGCCACGGCGCGCTCGAAGGAGCGAATGAACTCCGCACCGATAGCCTTGCGCTTTTCCTCGGGGTCGCTAACACCCGCCAGCTTCTTGAGGAAGGCCGAACGCTCGTCGGCAGTGACCAGCTTGGCGCCGGTCGAGGCCACGAAGTCAGTTTCGACCTGCTCGCGCTCGCCCGCGCGCAGCAGGCCGTGGTCGACGAAGACGCAGGTCAGGCGATCGCCGATGGCGCGCTGCACCAAGGCCGCGGCCACGGCAGAATCCACGCCGCCGGACAGGCCGCAAATAGCGCGGCCCTCCTCGCCTACTTGGGCGCGAATATCCGCGATGAGCTGCTCGGCGATATTATCGGCGGTCCAGTTTTGCTCCAGACCGGCAATCTCCGTGAGGAAGCGGGTAAGCACTTCTTGGCCGTGCGGCGAGTGCAACACCTCTGGGTGGTACTGCACGCCGGCCATCTGCTTGGCCGGGCACTCCATCGCGGCGACGGGGGCGCCGGCGGAGGTAGCGGTTACGTCGAAGCCCTCGGGGGCGGCGGCGACGGCGTCGCCGTGGGACATCCACACCTTGTGCGTGGGCTCGAGGCCCTCGTGCAAGATGCCGCCCTTGACGTCGATATCGGTGCGGCCGTATTCACGCTCACCGGTAGACGATACGGTACCGCCGAGAATGTGGTTCATGGCCTGGAATCCGTAGCAAATGCCGAAGACCGGAACGCCAAGCTCTAGCAGCTCAGGCTTGAGCGCCGGGGCGCCGTCGGCATAGACGGACGACGGGCCGCCGGACAAAATGAGCGCGGCGGGGTCCTTGGCTTTGATTTCCTCGATGGAGGCGGAGTTGGAAACAACCTCGGAGTAGATTTTGGCCTCGCGCACGCGGCGGGCAATGAGCTGCGCGTACTGAGCGCCAAAGTCCACGACGAGGACTGGGCGCGGGGTAGTATTTGGCTTAGTCACGCCCCATAGTCTAACCCATAGGCCCCGCGGCCCAGGAAGCGCTTACCTATGTGGGGCATTGCGGCGGCTTTCGCGCCGTGGGGCGCGGGCCGCACAGGCAACTCGCCATGCAAGGGGGGGGCGGGAGTGCAGCTGCGAGGGGCGCAGCGGTGCGGCGCGGGTCCCGCACGATGCGAGGCGCGCCGCGTGCTACTTAATAGCGCACCGCGAGCTCGACCTTCTGGAACGACTTCAGGTCGGTGTACCCACACTTTGCGAGGGCACGCCGCAGCGCACCCACAAGGTTGGTGCGGCCGAATGGCTCGCTGGATGGGCCATGCAGCACGGTTTCCAGGCTCGGCGCAGCCGCGGGTGCGGCATCGCCTGCGGTAAGAAAATCCACATCGAGGTCGGTATCGACGCCGGCGAACTGCGCATATCCGCGCGGGAACCGCGGGTGGCCTGCGGTAGCCGGCCAGTACCATCCCCTACCGCCTGCCTCTCGGGCCTGGGCGAGAAGGGGGCCGAGCGCGACGCTATCGGCACCGCAGGCAAAGGCCTTGGCGATGGTCCCGGAGTTATCGAATTCCGCATCCGCAATGATGTGCACGTAGCGACCTTCGGTCTCGTCGAGGTAGTCACGGCGGGCCGCGGCGGCATCGGCAATGGCGGTGGCCATGGCGGTATCGATGCCGACGGTTTCCGCGTTGGTCGTCACGCCCGCGCCCACGATGACGCCGGCCGCCCCTGTGCGCATTAGGTGCAGCGCCGTGGTGTAGTCCGCCACGCCACCGGCGATGACGGGCACTTCGAGCGAGCCGATAAATTCCTTCAGGTTCAGCGGCTCGCCGCCCGTGGCGACGTGCTCCGCGGACAGCAGCGTGCCCTGGATGAACAGTAACTCGGCCCCAGCCGCAATGGCCTTCGGCGCCATCTCGCGGGCATTTTGGGGCGAGACGCGCACGGCGACGGTCACACCGGACTCGCGCACTTGGGCAATGCGGGAGGCAAGGAGGGCATCGTCAAGCGGGGCGGCGTGCAATTCCTGGATGGTGGAGTTATCGCCCGGCTGGGAATAGATGCGTGCCAAGGCACCCTCAAGGTCCTCGTGGCGGCCCCACAACCCTTCGGCGTTGATGACGCCGAGCCCGCCCTGCTGGCCCATCTCGATGACGAACTCGGGCGTGGCGAGCGCATCGGTGGGGTGCGAAACGAAGGGGGTATCGAAGGTATAGGCATCGATATTCCACGTGGTATCCACGTCCTTGGACGAGCGCGTGCGGCGCTGGGGAACGATGGAGACCTGGTCTAAATCAAAGGTGCGGCGGGCCTCGCGGCCGATGCCGATTTCGGCGTATTCACGCATGTTTGTCCTAGCGGTAGTTCGGGGCTTCGGCGATTTGCTGCAGGTGGTGCGGGTGGGATTCCTTCAGGCCCGCGGCGGTGATCTGGACAAATCGCTTGGTCTTGAGCTCATCTAGGGTGGCCGATCCGGTATAGCCCATGGCCGCGCGCAGGCCGCCGATGATTTGGTGCACGATGGCATCGATCTCGCCGCGGAAGGGCACGCGACCCTCCACGCCTTCTGGCACCAGCTTGTCCTCGCTGCGCACGTCGGCCTGGAAGTAGCGGTCCTTGGAGTAGGAACGCTTTTCGCCGGAAAGCCCGCGGCCCTGCATGGCGCCCATGGAGCCCATGCCGCGGTAGCGCTTGTACTGCTTGCCCTGGTAGACCACGATGTCACCGGGCGCCTCGGTGGTGCCGGCGAACATGGAGCCCAGCATGACGGTATCGGCACCGGCGGCCAGCGCCTTGGCGATGTCACCGGAGTACTGCATGCCGCCATCGCCGATGACCGGCACGCCCGCGGGGGCGGCGACGGCTGCGGCTTCCATCAGCGCGGTGATCTGCGGCGCACCAACGCCGGCCACGACGCGTGTGGTGCAGATGGATCCCGGGCCGATGCCGACCTTGATGGCGTCCGCGCCGGCGTCGATCATCGCCTGGGCTGCCTCGCGGGTGGCAAGGTTGCCGCCGATGACATCGACCTTGTCGCCAAAGTCCTTCTTCACGCGGGAGACCATCTCGAGCACGCGGTTATTGTGGGCGTGGGCGGAGTCGACGACGAGGGCGTCAACGCCGGCATCGACAAGCGCGGCGGCGCGCTGATAGGACTCCTCGCCGGTACCAATGCCCGCGGCAACCAACAGACGACCGGAAGCATCCTTGGAGGCGTTGGGGTACTGCTCGGATTTGACGAAGTCCTTGACGGTGATAAGGCCAATGAGCTTGTTATTGGCATCAACAATAGGTAGCTTTTCTACCTTATTGGCCGACAGCAGCTCTAGGGCCTCGTCCTTGGACACGCCCTCGCGCGCGACGACGAGCGGCATCGCGGTCATGACATCGCTGACCTTGCGATCAAAGTCCGGCTCGAAACGCATATCGCGGTTGGTGCAAATGCCCAGCAGGGTGCCGTCCTTATCCACGACCGGCAGGCCGGAAATGCGGAAGCGGGCGCACAGGGCATCGACCTCGCCAATGGTCATCTCGGGGCGGGCGGTGACCGGGTCCGTAACCATGCCGGACTCAGAGCGCTTGACGATTTCTACCTGCTCAGCCTGCGCTTCCGCAGACAGGTTGCGGTGCAGCACGCCGATGCCGCCCTGGCGCGCCATGGCGATGGCCATGCGGGCCTCGGTTACGGTATCCATCGCTGCGGATGCCAGCGGCACGCCCAGGCGAATATTTCGGGTAAATTGCGCGCCGGTATCGACCTCAGAGGGCACGATATTGGACTCGGCGGGCAAAAGAAGCACGTCGTCGAAGGTCAAGCCGCGCAGGGCTACCTTGTTCGGGTCATCTCCACCAGTGTGAATAGGGTAATCGCTCATCGAGGTATCTCCTTAAACAGGTTCAGCGGCTACCCCAACTGTAGTGTGTGCCCGGCCAATGACACCATTCAGGCTAGGGGTTAATTGCCTTAAGCGGGCAAGTTCAATAGGCTCGCAGGCGTGAACTTCTTCGCCAATATGCCCCGCGATCCTTTTGCAGACGATCCGAATGACCCCGCCTCCTTCCTGGAGGAGGACGAGCAGGTCATGCCGCTTTCCGATGAAGACCGCCTCGCCCTCATCCACGATCTCGCCCTGGTAGAGAAATTCGCAAGTGTGCTCGGCCCGCGCGGGATCGATGGCATCTTCTTCCTGTGTGAAGACTGCCAGGAAAACCACTTCTACGAGTGGGATATTATGGCCGCCAATATGCGCGCAACGCTGGCGGGCGAGCTCGCCCCAGTGCACGAGCCTGGAGCAGAACCCGACCCGCGCCGCTACGTGCCGTGGGACTACGCGCTAGGCTACTTGGACGGCCTCGAGGGCCGCTAGGGTTGTAGCACTGCCCTCGCTACTCGGCGCCCGCCCCCAACTGAATAGTTGTGGTGGGTGCTTCTTCGGGCTCGCGCGTCTCCGGCTGCGGATTCGCTGGCGCCTGCTCCGTTACCACCACGGTTGAGGTCTCGTACTGCGTTTCCGTTACGGTCTTCGGCGCTGGCTCAGGATTCTCCTGCGACTTTTGGCCCGGCGCGGTCTCGGTGGCGGTTTCCGTCACGGTTTTCGTCTTCGGGCGGGCAGGACGCTTCTTTTCGGCTTCTTCCTTGGCGGCGATGGCATTTTCTTCTTTGCCTTCAGCCTCTTCGAGCTTGGTGCGGGCTTCCTTCATAAGCTCGCGCGCACCTTCGATATCTCCCTCTGCCGCGCGGGATTCCATCTCATCTAAGGTGCCGGCCAACTCCACGTTGCGGGTCTCATCCGGCCTATCAAATACGCCAGAATTAACCATGACCCCGCCCGCACCGGCGAGGATGACTGTGGCGGCGGCCGCGCCGATAAGTCCATGCATCACGGGGCGATTGCGCCGGCGAGACCGCGCCTTATCGAGGCTGATGACGGCCGGTTCTTCCTCTACCCCATCCACGCGCGGGGCTGGCGGCATCTGCTTATCGATGTCCCCCTTCAGCCCCAACAGCAGCCCAGCGAGCTCATCGCTGCCATTGGAGGGATCCTTGCCCTGCGACAGCTCGGTGAGGAATGCATCATCATCTACCAAGGGCTGGAGCTGCTCCGTCAGGTCATCGTTATTCTTTTTAGAATGCTTGGAGGCCATGATGGTTTCTGTCCCTCCTTCCTTTCTTAAGGTTTACGCGTGTCTCTAGAGCGGGGGTTGTGGCTTTAGCCCTCGGTGGCTAATTGTTGCCCAAGGGCCTTTCGCAATTGTGCGAGAGCTCGGTGCTGTGCGACGCGAACCGCGCCCGGGGTAGACCCCACGATATCGGCGGTTTCTTCTGCCGAAAGCCCAACGAACACGCGCAAAATAACGATGTTTTTTGCCTTGTCACTTAAGGTATCGAGCAAGGCGCGCATTCTGTTACTACCATCATTTTCTAGCGCCCATTCCTCGGGAGTCGCCTCGTTTGCGGTGCTTTCTGGAAGCTCCTCGGCGGGCGTGGAGCGATCGCGGCCCATGGCGCGGTGGGCATCGGTTACCTTATTAAAAGCGATGCCGTAGACATAGGCCATGAAGGGTCGGCCCTTATCTTCATAGGATTCGATAGATGTGGCGACGGCGAGGCAGATTTCTTGGGTCACGTCCTCCGCGGTGGGCTGGCGCCCGCCACCGATGCGCGCACGACAATAGCGCAGCACCTGCGGATGAATAATTTGCAGGATAGATTGCAGTGCGCGGCGGCTTCCACCAGCGGCCAGCGGAACGAGATCCGCTAGCTCTTTATCCTTATCGCTCACGAGTGCACCCTCTGCAGACTATTAAATCGATATTCAACCATATTTCCTCTGGGGCAGGGAGTGCAAAGGGACAACTGCCTTGCACACCTCCGCCTCGGCACTGCCCTTGCTTGGCGATGCCCCAGCAAAGAAAACCCCACCAAGAAACCCGTGCCCAGCGGTTGTACCCGCTTTGAAGGCGGGTTTATGGCCCCTGCACAATAGAAAGAGGAAAATTCATAATTCGTTAACCTTAGCCATTATTGCAGGTAAATGGGCGCTAACGAGTCCCATAAATAGATACAATACCTAGAAGTTAAATACTAGTAACCCTTTGTTTACCAAGACGCGACACACTACAAATCGTTGCGGTTCGCGGATGACTCTCCACCGGCCGCCAGCGTAAGAATTCTCGTCCTGTTATAAGGAGCTTAAGAAACGTGTCTCAGTCCAAGTCTCTTCTCGGACCTACTGCAGATGTATGGGATTGGCAGTTGCAAGGTGCGTGCCGCGGTGAAAACTCGGACGTGTTTTACCATCCAGACGGAGAGCGTGGCCGAGCCCGCGCCCAGCGCGAAAATCGCGCCAAGGCCATCTGCAATTCCTGCCCGGTTATCGAGCTCTGCCGCGAGCACGCCCTGCGTTCGGCCGAACCGTATGGCGTCTGGGGCGGCATGAGCGAGTCTGAGCGCGTGGTGGCGCTGCGCAAGCGTCGCCGCGAGACGGTCAACGCTTAACCCAAAAATTAAGTTAGCGCGCAGAGCCCACACACCGCGTTCGTGGCGGGCGGGAGTGCGGGGTTCCGAATTATCCCTGCGTAGCAAGCGCCTGCTGCAAATAACGCCCTGTGAGGGACTCCTTCGAGCCCGCTAAGTCCTGGGGCGTGCCGCTAAAGACGAGGCAACCTCCAGCTGAGGAGGACCCCTAAGCTTGGCGCCTTTTGTGAACTATCCTCTCTTCTGCTGCCGCTGGCGGCTAAAAAGGCCTACCGTGGCATCGCACGGGTTATGTGGTTCCCGCGTGCTTTACGTATAAGCCAGAAGCCCGCCGCAGCCTCCCCAATAAGGCGGGGAAGGCGCGGCGGGCTATGGGGCTAGGTATAGCGCAGGAATTAGTGGTGGTGATGGCCGTGGCCGGCCTCAGCGTTATCTTCTTCCTGCGGCTTTTCCACGACGGATGCCTCGGTGGTAAGAACCATGCGGGCAACGGAGGTGGCATTGACCACTGCGGAGTGGGTGACCTTCACGGGATCGATGATGCCGTTATCAATGAGGTTGCCGTACTCCAGGGAGTTGGCGTTAAAGCCTTCACCGTTGGCCATCTCAGAAACGCGGGAGACGATGACAGAGCCATCGAGGCCTGCGTTTTCTGCGATCCAGAATGCCGGTCGGGTCAGAGCGCGGGCGACGGCGAGCACGCCGACCTTAGCCTCGCCCTCGAAGTCCTGGGCAAAGGACTCGAGTTCCTTAGAGATCTGCACCAGCACGGAACCGCCGCCGGCGATGACGCCTTCTTCTACGGCCGCGCGGGCGGCGTTGATGGCGTCCTCGACGCGCAGCTTGCGCTCGTTGACCTCGGTCTCGGTTGCGGCACCAACGCGGATAACGGCGACGCCGCCGGAGAGCTTAGCCAAGCGCTCCTCGAGCTTTTCCTTATCCCAGGTGGAGTCGGTGCGGGCGATTTCGCCGCGGATCTGTTCACGGCGATCATCGAGGGCTGCGGCGCTGCCGCCGCCATCGACAAGCACGGTGTCTTCCTTGGTGATGGTCACGCGGCGCGCGGAACCCAGCACCTCGAGGCCGACTTCGTTCAGGTTGACGCCCACCTCAGGGTCCACCACGGTGGCGCCGGTAACTACGGCCAAGTCATCCATGAAGCCCTTGCGGCGCTCGCCAAAGTACGGTGCCTTCACGGCGGCAACCTTCAGGACCTTGCGGATGGAGTTGACCACGAGCGCCTGCAGCGGCTCGCCCTCAACGTCTTCCGCGATGATGAGGGTCGGGCGGTTGGTCTCCGCAATCTTTTCCAACAGCGGCAAGAAATCCGGCAGGGAAGAAATCTTGTTGCGGACGAGCAAAATGGCGGCATCGTCAAGCACGGCGTGGTTAGTCTCTTCCTCCGTAGCGAAGTACGGGGAAAGGTAGCCCTTGTCAAAGGAAATACCTTCGGTGACATCCACGGTGGAGTCCATGGTCTGGGACTCCTCGACGGTGACGACGCCGTCCTTTCCCACCTTTTCCATGGCGCCGGCAACCATCTCGCCGACCTCCGGATCGCGGGAGGACACGGTGGCTACCTGCGCGATTTCGGAGGCGGAGTTGACCGGAGTGGCGCGTGCTTTGAGCTCCTCGACGGCCTTTTCCGCCGCTGCGGAGATGCCGCGGTTGAGCTCAATTGGGTTAGCGCCGGCTGCAACGTTGCGCAAGCCCTCAAAGATAAGCGCCTGGGCCAGCAAGGTCGCGGTGGTGGTGCCGTCGCCGGCGATGTCGTTGGTCTTGACCGCAACGGACTTAACCAGCTGCGCGCCGAGGTTCTCGAAGGGCTCCTCGACGTCGATATCGCGGGCGATGGTCACGCCGTCATTGGTAACGGTCGGGCCACCGAAGGCCTTGGACAATACGACGTTGCGGCCGCGCGGGCCGAGGGTGACCTTGACGGCATCAGCCAGCGTATCGACGCCGCGCTGAATTCCCTCGCGGGCTTCTTGGTCGAATGCAATAAGCTTTGCCATAAGTAGTTCCTACTTCTCGATGATGGCGAGGATGTCGCGCTGGCTCAGCAGCAAGTACTCTTCGCCGTCGTACTTCAGCTCGGTGCCGCCGTAGCGGGAGAAGACAACGGTGTCGCCTTCCTTAACGTCCATGGGGATGCGGTCATCGTCGTCTTCCCAGCGGCCCGGGCCGACGGCAATAACGGTTGCTTCCTGCGGCTTTTCCTTTGCCGAATCCGGGATAACCAGGCCGGATGCGGTGGTGGATTCTGCTTCTACGATCTGTACGAGGACGCGGTCCTCAAGCGGCTTAATAGTTGCCATGATGTTTCCTCCGTATTGTTCGTTTGCGCACCTTAATGGCGCGCGCGTGCCGGTTGTGGATGTCCAGCACAGCCGTCGTCGCGGGTGAACAACTGTGGGTCAAACAACCTGATTAGCACTCTACCCTCGTGACTGCTAACCCTCAACAATGACGCGATCCCCGCTGCCGGACCGCGCTACGGCGCCAAGTGCGTCAGGGACACCACGTGTACTCCGCTCGGATGCCGAAAGCTCAGGTTTCCTCCCGTCACGATCATTAAGACGGGCGGGACCTCCCATTCAAAGCGCTCTGCGAAGGCCTGCAAATTGCTTGCCGCCTTCTCAATGATCTCTTGGCTTTGCCCCAATTTAATTTCTACGAAAACGGTCCTGCCTGCCAGCTCAAATACCGCATCTACTTCCAGCCCAGATGCGTCACGGGCGTGAAAAATACGCTTTCCACTTAACACCGCTAAGTCGTGGACTACTTGGGATTCAAAAAGCTGCCCGGCAAAGGCAAGGTTGCGCAGCAACTTGTCTGGGGACGCGTCCACGGCAGCAGCGGCCAACGCCGGATCCGCCAGATGCCTCTTCGGTGCCGTTCGCAGACTAGCCCGCGAGCGCAGATGAGACGACCACGCCAGCTGTTCTTCCACGATGAAGATGCGCTGCAACGCAGCAAGGTACTCGCTGACCGTAGCCCTTTGCGCGCCAATATCGGCAGCAATAGAAGAAATGGACTGTTCTGTGGCTACCCCACGGGCAAGCGAACGAATAAGTGTCGTTACTTTTACCGGATCCCTTCGCACACCATCGGCGGCATTAATATCCACGTGGGCCACAGTATCGATATAACTGCGCAGATTCTCCTGCGCCGCCTCAACGGAATAATTCCGGTTTGCGGGCCAGCCGCCATGCGCCATGCGCGTAATGACCCCTGCAACATCCACGACCGTTTCCCCATTCGACTGCGGGGATTCCTGAGCTACCAATTCGGCTAATGATACTGCGCCATTAGAATGCCCCGACTCATAAAAACTGAAGGTCTTCATCCGCAGCCTGGCTATGCGCCCCGCACCCGAGTGCCTGGATTGTTCCTCCATTGGCGCAGTCGACCCAGTAAGAATGAACTGCCCAGGCGCTTGCCGACGGTCAATCTCATGCCGCACCAAGTTCCACAACTGCGGTTTTTCTTGCCACTCATCAAAAACTCGCGGCGTATCCCCCTCCAACGCCAAATCCGGGACGGTGCTGAGCTGCATGTCGAGGTTTAAATCCGTATCCACCTGGACAAGACTGCCCGCAATTTGCCGAGCGGTCGCGGATTTCCCACAGCCCTTTGGGCCTTCTATCAACACTCCACCGGATCGCTGCAGGGCTCCATGAAGCCGCGAATCCTCTACTCGCGGGAGATAAAAATAGCCTTCTTGACCAGTCATTTTAAACCCATCCATCAGTTTGAGTGCGTTCTACCCATCAGAATATCAGAGTTTCACCCATCAGTTTGAGTGCGTTCTACCCATCAGAATATCGGCGATCCATCCATCAGTTTGTACGGATCTGGGCGGTTGAGCGCAGGAATCCCGCGAGAATGAGCTTGACCGCACACAGCGCAAGAAACATGGCGCCAAAAATTAGACCGAATGGCGCCCACCACACTCCGGCAAGCCCCTCCCACAGCGCGCTCATCCCGGAATAGAAATCGGGATGCAACAGGTGGTTGAGCAGCGCGACCACCGTCACGCTCAAGGTGATGACTATGGCCGCGGCAGTAATGGTCAGGCAGAAGGCCTCGCCCACCTGCACCCGCGCCCACGCCACCGGCGCGGCGCCGGCCAATCGCAGGCCGCGCACATCGCTGGCGATGCGCGAGCGCATGATGAGTGAGGTCAACACCGCACCAACGATGCTTGGGGCAACGACTGGGCCGAGGAATGCCGCGAAGACTCGCCCCGATGACAGGGTGTCGAGGCTGTCCGTACCTTTGAGCATCATCACCCCAGAGCCCACCGCCACGATCAGGCCGCCGAGCAGCACCCACGGCACGATATGAGGCACGGAAAAGCGGCGGCGCACCCGCACGTTGGCCCCGGCGATGCCGCACAAGCGCGTCCATTGGTCCACGGCGGGCATCAGCCACGGCGTCATGAGTGCAACCAGGATGACCAGCCCCATAGAGGCGGCGAGGCTATCGCCCGGATCCTCTATCTGCAGGCAGCCGTAGACGGCACCGCCTACCAAACCAACGGCAACAAGGCAGCGCAGCACTACCCACACCGGGCGCGGTTCCACCCGCGGGCGAAAGACCCGGCGCAGCGGTATGAGGGCACCGCAGACCGCCGATGCCACGCAGACGGATACGGCGATGCGGATGACCAGCGGGGTAATGGCCAACTCCGGCATGGGAATCCCGTCGCTGCGAAAGGCCGCGGCCATGGGGTCGACCAATAGGCGCGCCGGGAAGGTCCCGATGAGCGCCGCGATAGCGCTCACGGCACTCACCTGCCCCACGATGAAGCTATTGATCATCCACCCAGGCATGCCGATCATGCGCCACGAACGGTACACGGGTTCGCGCTCCTCAATGATCAGCCGCATCTGGGACAACGTGATCAACACAACGGCGCAGACCGCCATGCCCAGCACGGTGCCGCCGAGCGGCCCAGTGGGATCTTCGTCCGCGTCCGAGGTGGCCACCAGCATCGATACCGCCAGCGCGCACGCGGCCGAGGAAACCACCATGGTTAGCGCCACGGCAAGCCATGAGAGCCAATTGCTTTGTAAGTCCTTAAGCCACACCAGCATGGTTGGCCTCCTGGAGCTCAATGATGCGGTCGGCGGCCTCTGCGGCGAGGTGCGAGTGGGTCACCATGACCACCGCGGCCCCACCCCGTGCGGCGGTGCGGAGGTGGGTGAGGACGAGCTGGGCGGTGGCATCGTCAAGCGCGCCCGTGGGCTCATCAGCAAAGATATACGGCGCACCGGCCAGCAAGGCGCGCGCAACGGCGACGCGCTGCTGCTG
The DNA here is from genome assembly GCF_046717465.1 of Corynebacterium limaceinasi. Classification (NCBI taxonomy): domain Bacteria; kingdom Bacillati; phylum Actinomycetota; class Actinomycetes; order Mycobacteriales; family Corynebacteriaceae; genus Corynebacterium; species Corynebacterium limaceinasi. Next base: position 491,027 of record NZ_CP177100.1, on the reverse strand, counting down.
ACCGCCGGACAGCTGCGCGGGCAGGCGGCGCTCCAGCCCGTCAAGCCCCAAAGACTCGAAGGTCTTCTGCACCGCGTCCCGGGTGCAGCGCCGGCCGGAAAAGTGCGCGGTCAACGTGGCATTTTTGCGGGCGTTGAGCGATTCCAGCAGGTTATAGTCCTGGAATACGAAGGCGCGCTCTGTGCGGGCCGGCGCGTTGACCGTGCCGGAACTGGGCTTATCCAGCCCGGATAGCAGGTTCAACAGCGTGGTCTTGCCGCTGCCGGATGGCCCCATAATCGCGACAAATTCCCCCGGCTCGATGCTTAGGTCCACCTCGGCGAGTGCGGTATGGCTGCCGTAGCGCTTGCTCAGATTTTGTGCTTTTAACATGCCTTCCATTCCACCGGCCGTGCCCCGCACGCGCGATGGGGAAGGCTGCCCGAAAAATGGTGGGGCTAGCTCTACTGCCACCACCCCGGCGCGGCGGCTAGGCTGAACGGATATGCGAACTGTCAAGGCCAACGGGTGGAGCCTCGTCCTCGGAATACTTGCCCTTCCGGGACTGGTGATTTCGGTGCTCATGCTGCCGTGGATTCCGCTGGTAGCCCGCGCCGCGGAGTTTATCGGCCGTTTTGGTGCGAAGTGGATGGGCGTTGATATTCCCCCACGGCGGGCCAACCGTTGGTTTGATTGGCAGCAGTTTTATCACCTTTTACTGCAGCTTCTTATTTGCGTGGCCTGCTTTGCCAACTGGGTCTCTGTCGGTTTTGTCGCGGGCGTACTGGTTATCGCGCCGTTTATTCCGCAGGCCGAGTTCAACGTCGGCGAGTGGACCACCGATAATCGCCCATTGATTTTTGTCGTGTGCTGGCTCGCGGCCGCCGTGCTCTTCGTCCTACTGGTGGTGCTCAACCGCCTGCTGGTCAAGGCCTCCATTTCCCTCACCCGGCTCGCCCTGAGCCCCTCTGCCCAGGAGTTGGCGGCCTCGCGCGCCACGCTTATTGATGCCTTTTCGGGTGAGCGCCGCCGCATCGAGCGCGAGCTCCACGATGGCCCCCAGCAGTACCTCACCGCGCTCAAGCTCAACCTGGCCGCGGCAAAACTCCAGTCCCCGCCCGAGGCTCAGCAGGCGCTTGCCGATGCCGAACATAACGCCACCCAAGCCCTATCCGCCCTGCGCGCTACCGTGCGCGGCATTGCGCCACAAGTGCTTTTCGATGACGGCCTCATCCCTGCCCTCGATGAGCTCTTGGCCCACAGCGGGCTCGACGCGGAACTGCACGTCGAAGGCGCGGAGCGATCGATTGGGGAAACCACGGCGCTGCTGGCCTACCACGCGGTAGCAGAGGCGCTGACCAACGCCTCCACCCACGGCGCGGCCACCGCCGCCACCGTGTCCATCTGTTTTGGCGACGATCTTCGCCTCAGGGTCCGCGATAACGGCACCGGTGGCCTCTCTACAGGAGGGGGCCCTAGCGCGTCTAGCACCGCGCATTCCCGTGTCGGTGCTGATACCAGCGCCGACGCGACTGCCGGCACGGACACCAGAAAGACCGCGGGAACGACTGGGGGCACTGGCCTGGCCGGGCTGCGCGAGCGGGCCGCGGCGCTCGGCGGCAGCGTCGACTTCTCCCCCGCGCACGCAGAAGGACAAGGAGCAACCTTAACCATGTCACTACCGCTGAAGGAGGCCCGATGAAACTCTTATTGGCAGAAGATTCTGCCCTCTTGCGCGCCGGGCTGGAGCAGCTGTTAACGACACTGGGCCATAGCGTGACCGCCGTCAACGATGCGGAGAAATTGCGCGCCTGCGCGGACAGCGATGACTTCGATCTGATCATTAGCGATGTCCGCATGCCGCCCACCATGAGCGATGATGGGCTGCGCGCCGTGCACGATGTGCGTGCGGCAGACCCGTCGCAACCGGTGGTGGTGCTCAGCCAATACGTGGCGGCAAGCTACTTGGACCGGCTTTTAGAGCACGGCGGATTCGGCTACCTGCTCAAGGAGCGCGTATCCGATGTGGACGAATTCGTACGCACCCTAGAAGAAGTGGCGGGCGGTGGCACCGTGGTCGATCCAGAAGTGGTCACCGCCCTGCTCTCCGCGCGGCGCACGGGGCTGAGCCAATTAACCGCCCGCGAACGCGAGGTTTTGGGGCTTATGGCGCAGGGCTTGAGCAATCAAGAGATCGAAGGCAAGCTGGTCTTAACCGCCGGGGCGGTAAGCAAGCACGTCTCCAATGTTTTTCTCAAGCTCGGGTTTCGGCCAGAAGACGCCAATCGCCGCGTCAAGGCCGTGCTAATGTGGCTGCGCCACACCGAGAGCTAAAGGAGGGGTGCTTACGCGCTCTTCGTGGAGTTAATGACCGCCGCGCGCCAGAGCGTGTACTCGTCAGGAAAATCCTCGCGGTAGTTTTTCACCGCGCGGATGCCGTGCTCGACGGAAGCGATGACCTCATCGATGGAGTCCTCCTCGCCCTCTGCATCCACGAAGATGACCGGGCCGCTAATAGCGCGGATGGGATCCTGCAAAAAGGCGGAGTTTCCAGTGTCCGCGGCATTGCGCGCTAGGGATGCTACCGGGTTGGGCTCGGCGCCTTCCTGCTTGGCTTCTGGGTTATAGAGCGCGGCGTAGGTCGTGCCGTCATCTTGAAAGACGACGGAGACGCGATCCTCGGTGGTGCCGCCCAAGAACTGGTTGGCGTGTTCTAATTCGAACTCGATTTTGCGGCGAGTGAGATCGGGGTTGACGAGGAAACCAACGGTCATGAGAGAAAGCTCCTTTAAAGCGGAGAAGGCGTGAACTCGTTAAAGGTTACCGCCGCTTCCCCCACCTCGCAGTGCGAGGAAGAAGAACTTTAGGTTAACTGCGGCTCTTCCACGTCCAGTTGCGTATCGGTGCCAATACCCAGGCTCGACGGTGCAGCCCTCTCATGAATGAGCTGGGCGCCAAGGGCGGCAATCATCACGCCGTTATCGGTGCACAGGTTAAACCGCGGCACGCGCAGCTCCACACCAGCGGCGTCGCAGCGCTCGGCGGCTAGCTCCCGCAGCCGGGAATTGGCCACCACGCCGCCACCGAGCAGGAGCACCTTCGCCCCGGTATCCTCGCAGGCGCGAATGGCCTTGGCGGTGAGCACATCGGCCACGGCCTCTTGGAACGAGGCGCATACATCCTCCACGGAGATGGTCTCGCCGGCCTTTTCGGCGCGCTCCACATAGCGCGCAACGGAGGTTTTCAATCCCGAGAAGGAAAAATCATGCCGGTGCTCGCCGCGCAGGTCCTCGGCGCGCGACATGCCGCGCGGGAAGTCGATGGTGGGTTTTCCGCGGCTAGCCAGCTTATCGATGACCGGCCCGCCCGGGTAGCCCAGCCCTAGGAGGCGGGAGACTTTGTCGTAGGCCTCACCGGCGGCATCGTCAAGCGTGGAGCCCAACTCGCGCATGGGCTTTCCCACGGCCTCGACCTCGAGCAGCTGGGTATGCCCGCCGGAGACTAGCAGCGCGACCGAGTGCGGCAGGCTCTCGCCCTCGAGGTTGGCCACGGCTACGTGGCCGCCGAGGTGGTTGACGCCATAAAAGGGCACGCCCCACGCGGCGGCATAAGCCTTGGCAGCGGAAGCGCCGACGAGCAGGGCTCCTGCCAGGCCCGGGCCCACGGTGGCGGCAATGGCATCGGGCTTATCGATGCCCGCCTCATCCAACGCCGCCCGCATCACCTGCGGCATGGCCTCCAGGTGCGCGCGGGAGGCGATTTCGGGCACGACGCCGCCAAAGCGCGCGTGCTGCTGCATCGACGAAGCAACGGCATTGGCGATAATCTCCATGTGGCCGTCCTGGTCGAGCTCGACGATGCCCACCCCGGTCTCATCGCAGGAGGACTCGATGCCCATGACCTTCATTACTGCTCCTTTGCTTCGCGCTGGCTTGCTTGTGGCGACTGGCTGGCGCGCACCATGACGTGCGCATCCGCGCCGGAGGGCTGATAATAATTGCGGCGAATCCCCTCGACGCTAAAGCCATAGCACCGGTATAGCTCGATGGCGGGATCGTTTCCCACGCGCACCTCTAAGAAGATGGGCGCGCTTTTTAAGTCCGCGATATAGCAAATATTGTCCATCATCATGCGCGCGATCCCGCGGCGCTGAGCCTTTGGATCGACGCCGATGGTGTGGATTTCAAACTCCGGGTCTGCGGCTGGACCCATCATGCCGATGCCCGCATAGCCCAATAAGACCGGCTCCTCGTCGCCTTCTGAAGCTGCGGGTTCGAGGGCGCCTTCCACCCCGAGATAGAAGTTGAAGGGTTGGGCCATTTCTTGCTCAAATACCGCTTCCGTCCACGGAGTTTCACCGGGAAAAAGCACCTTTTCCAGTTCGGCGCAGCGCGGGACATCGGCGGGGGTGAGCTCGCGCAGGTTCACAGGCGCACCTCTGGAATGGCTGCGGAAAGCTGCTGCTTTTTGGGAGGAACCGCATCGGGGCGGCGCAGGTACATGGGCACGAATGGCGCCGGATCCGCGCCGAGCTGCGCGACGGCCACCAGGCCCTCGGCGGTGGGTGCGGCCTCACTACGCGGCAGCGCGGCGAGTTCTTCCGGCAGTTGGTCGGCCAGCTTCTCTGGGATGACCACCTGCGCGATATCCTGCACGGAAAGCTCCCCCGGCTTCGATACGTCTGGGCCAGCCAGGCGTTGTCCCGCGCGGTAGGTGGCCCAATAAATCTCCTTGCGGCGGGCATCGGTGGCAACTAGCGCCGCGTCCGCCACGTCCCTTTCATCGGCTGCATCGGCCCCCGCTAACGCGGCGTGCGCGATGGCATCGTGGGTGCAGACGCCGTGGAGGGGGATGGAGAGGGCATCGGCAAGCGCCTGCGCCGTGGCCATGCCGACGCGCAAGCCGGTAAAGGGGCCAGGGCCCACGCCCGCCACGATGGCATCGAGGTTGCCGAGCTCCAGACCGGTCTCGCTCATCACCTCGAGGATGGTGGGCATGAGCCGTTCATTATGCGCGCGCGTATCGGCCAGAACGCGCTGCGTCAGCTGCCCAGACTCGGTGTCGACTACCCCGGTGACCAGGGCGGTCGTCGCCGTATCGATGGCCAGGACGCGCATTAGCCGACCAGCTTCCACACGCCGTCTTCGCTCTGGAAGGCCAGCGGCTGGGAGCCCTGAACCAGCGGAACCCCGCCGTCTAGGCCGTGGCCCTGCTGCTCCATGGCCTTAACCTGCGCATTGATCGTTTCGCAGACCTCAACCTCGGAGGAATCCAGTTCCTCTACATAGGGATCGACGCTGTGGCCCAGCGCCATGACGTAGCTCTTGCCCTCAGGAACGACACCGTCCTCGAAGGTAATGTCATCAGGGTTCGGGGCGGCTTCCTTGACCTTGTCTTCTGCCATGCCTGGGCAGATGAAGCCAATGGCACTGTAGTCGGCGCCGTAGACATCAGACGGGATGAGCGACATTACCTCAAGGTTCCGCGGGGCATGCTGCAAGGTGTTGGTGAGGTTGCCCTCTAGGGAATCCTCATCACGCAGGGTAGCCCCGGCAACGAGCACCATCATCACAATGATAAATAGCGCGATAATGGTCGTGGTCAGGTTGCGAGCAAATTTAGTCATGGAGTGAGTAACGCTCCTCGGGTCAAGGGGGTCCTATATGTACATATGGTGAAGTGATTGTCAGCTCTATTGCCGAGGTTACTCGGCGGCCAACAAGCACTCACCCACGGGGTAGTGCCTGCCAGTGTAGGCGGATTACCCAGTGGGTGAATAATTAGCGCGGGACATATGGGGCTAAAGCAATAACAATAGCAGCACCTGAGCGGCGATAATCTTGCCGATGATGGTGGTTGGATACACCGTTGCCCAGCCGCGCCCGGCAAGTTCCGTTCCGGTTTGGCCCCGGATATAAGCAAATACTGCCGGGTTCGTGGTCATGCCGGCCGCACAGCCCATAGCCTCGTCCCACTTCAAGCGCAGCACCAGCATGCCGATAACACCGATGAGGATGGCCGATACCAAGGTAATGATAAAGCCGACGCCGATGATGGTCAGCGAGGATGGATCCGTCAGGGCATCGCGGAACGATGCGCCTGCTGACGTCCCCACGCCCGCTAGGAAGAGCGTCAGCCCCAGGTTCGAAATGGTTTCCCTGGTATGGAAGGGCATCTGCCAATTAATGGGGCCGGTGCGGTTCAGGTAGCCGAGGATAAGGCCGACCACGACGGGACCGCCGCCAAACCCCAGCTGCAGGGTCGATCCACCCGGCATGGGGATGGGAATAAGGCCCAACAACATTCCCAAGGTCAAGCCGATGGACATAGACAATAGATCAGCATTACCGAGCGCCGATTCGGAATCGCCCAAGTACTTGCGCACCTCGCGCACGTGGTGCGAGCTACACACCACGCGCACGCGGTCAGAGTAATTCAGCACCATATCTGGGTGCGGAACCGCATCGCTATCGCCCTTGCGCACGCGCGCGATAATAAAGCCATGCTCGAGCGCATCGATATCGCGGATGCGCTTGCCCGCGACCTTCGGGTTCGACACGGTCACGCGCTTATACTGTAAACCCGCCTCTGGGGTGAGCTCGACGGGGTATTCCTCACCGAGCACCTCGATGGCACCGGCGACGTCCTTTTCGGAGCCATTAATAAGGAATGCCTCGCCCTTGCGCAGTGGCATATCCGGCTGCGCAAGCCGGTGGTGTTCCATATCGGAAATCTCGCGGGTAGCCACCACGGTATGCCCTGTGACGCGGTACAGGTGCCCGGCCGTATCCGGGAAGTCTTTGGTCAGCCGCACGCCTTTGGCCACCAGCGGAGCGGGAATCATTCCCTCTTTCTTGGCATCCTCCTCGTGGTCTACCTTGAGGATTTTCGCGCCAATAGCGGCGACCAGGATCGCTCCGATAACCGCACCCGGGTAAGCCAGCGAATAACCGACGACCGGGGTGGAATTGCCCAGCATTTCCACCACCGCTGCCATACCCGGCGTGGATGACAGCGAACCGGCAAACATACCGGCCGCCACATCGGTTTCGAGGCCAAAGACGCGGATGAGTCCAAAGCCTACGCCCACGAGCAGGACCAACATGCCGATCATAAAGACGGTCAGCTTCCAGCCGCGGGTAGCAAATTCGCGGACGAACGACGGCCCGAAATTAAGACCGATGGCATAAACAAAAATGGCCAAGCCGAATTGATATACCAGCGGTGGAATTTGGATATCCGGATTGGCGGTAGAAAGCCCGAGCGCCACGAACATCGCGGCCGCGGCGCCAAGAGAGATGCCAAAGAATTTGATTTTGCCGATGGCCAAACCAATGGCCATGATGGCAAAAAGGGCGAGCAGAGGACTAGAGGCTAGGAGATCTAACACCCTTCAAGGATCCCGCACCTTAAATACCTAAAGCAACTTGACGTCCTAAGATGTCCATCACTTATACCTTGAAATTAATGAGACCTAGCTAATCATTGTGTCGCCACGACCAGCTAATGCGGCGCACGTCCTCATCTGCGCCGGAAAACTCCGCCGGTTCGCGGTCGATGCTGATAAAGAGGTACCTATCTGCGATCTGCTCGATGAGGCCGCCGCCCCATTCGGCGACGACAACGGCATCGGCAAGCTCGGTATCCAAATCCAAGGCATCCAGCTCCCCCAGGGGATCGCCGGAATTGGCCCCGCCCTCATCCAAGAGGCGGTAGGCGTCCACGTGCACCAGGTCCGACCCCCCAACCCGTGAGCGATGCACGCGGGCGATGACGAACGTGGGCGAGGTAATCCGCCCCTTGACCTGCATGCCCTGCGCAATTCCCTGAGTAAAGGTGGTTTTTCCCGCGCCCAATGGGCCATCCAGGATAACGACATCGCCGGCTTCGAGCGCGGCGCCCAATTCCTTGCCGCAGGCGTGGGTCTGCTCCACCGTTGCCAGATCGCGGGTCCCAGACTCCGGAAAATTACTGCGCATCGGCCTCTCCTATATATTCGCGTTCGGTGCGGCCGGTAGGTCGGCACACCACTTCATAGTTGATGGTGCCCACGGCATCAGCAAGCTCGGTAGCAGACATGCCACCCCGACCAAAGATGACGACCTCATCACCGGGGGCAATGCCGTGCGGGTTATCTCCTAGATCCACCACTATTTGGTCCATGCACACTCGGCCTACCTGCGGATAGAGCCGCTCGCCGATGCCCACCTGAAGGTGGCCCTGGTACGCCCGCGGCAGCCCATCGGCATAGCCACAATCCACCGTGGCCAGGAAACCTGGCTTATCCGCGCTCCAGGTACGCCCGTAGCTGGTGGCCTCACCCTTATCGATTGGCTTGAGACCGAAGACATTTCCGGACCAGGTCATCGCCGGGCGCAGGCCATGGTGCCGCCCAGCGATGGGCTCGAGCCCGTAACACGCGATACCAACCCGCACCTGCTCAAAGTGCGCCGATGGGCGCGAGAGCGTGGCCGGCGAGTTGGCCAAATGATTGACCGGGCACTCCAAACCTGCCGCGCGCGCCGCATCCAGGGCGCGCCGAAACTCTTCTTCCTGGGCGTCATTATGCGCATTATCCGGCTCGTCCGCGCAGGCAAAGTGGGACATGAGGCCCAGGACCGTGATGTGCGGGGCATCCCGCAGCAGCGCAAAGACCTCGTCCCAGTCCGCCTTATCCACCCCGGAGCGGTGCATTCCGGTTTCGACCTTGATATAGACCTCGGCGGGAATCTCAGCCTCTACCAGCTTCTGCGCCTGCGCCGGGGAATTGACCGCAATCTGGATGCCACATGCCAGAGCCTCTTCTAGTACCTGATCCGTCTGCCAGATCCATGCCGCGATGGGTGAGTCCACCCCCATGCGCCGCAACTGCACGGCTTCTGTCAGCGTGGCGACGCCAATAGAATCTGCCCCCGCTTCCAGCATCACAGGCACGACCCTTTCTACGCCGTGCCCGTAAGCATCCGCCTTCACCACGCACATCAGCTTGACGTCTGGGCCGATCTTCTCCTTAATCAGCCACACATTATGCGCGATGGCAGCAAGGTCAATTGTGGTTTTCAGCATGCCACTATTGTGCCACTTTCCACCCGCGCGCTGAATTTACCGCAGATATGCGCAAGACCCCTCTCCCGCCTCCATGCAAACAAGGACGAGAAAGGGGCCTGAACCGCCGGAAAGGTTATTCCACGGTGACGGACTTAGCCAGGTTACGCGGCTGGTCAACGTCGTAGCCCTTGGACTTTGCCACGTGTGCGGCAAAGATCTGCAGGGGCACCGTAGCAAGGAGCGGCTGCATCAATGTCGGCGCCTTTGGCACGCGGATGACGTGGTTAGCGTAATCCTCTACCGCGGTATCGCCTTCTTCTGCGATCACGATGGTAATGGCACCGCGGGCGCGGATTTCCTGGATATTGGACACCACCTTGGAGTGCAGCGAATCGCGCCCGCGCGGGGAGGGCACGATGACGAAGACCGGCTGGCCCTCCTCAATCAGCGCGATCGGACCGTGCTTGAGCTCGCCGGCGGCAAAGCCTTCGGCGTGCAGGTATGCGATCTCCTTGAGCTTCAGCGCGCCTTCAAGCGCAACCGGGAAGCCCACGTGGCGGCCCAGGAAGAGCACGGATTCCGCATCCTTCATGGAGTTAGCCAGGCCAGCTACTTGCTGTTCTTCATCGATGACGCTTTGTACCTTGTCCGGCATATTGCGCAGCTCAGCAAGAACTCCCTGGATTTCATCGGAGAACATGTTGCCGCGCAGCTGTGCCAAGTAGAGGCCCAGCAGGTAGGTCGCGGTAATCTGCGCTAAGAAAGCCTTGGTAGAGGCCACCGCGATTTCGGGACCCGCGTGGGTGTAGAGCGCCGCATCGGATTCGCGCGGAATGGACGAGCCCTGCGTATTGCAGATGGCGATGACCTTCGCGCCCTGCTGGCGTGCGTGGCGCACGGCCATCAAGGTGTCCATGGTCTCGCCGGACTGGGACAAGGCCACGACCAAGGTCTTCTCGTTGACGATCGGATCGCGGTAGCGGAACTCGTGGGCGAGCTCGACCTCGGTGGGAATGCGGCACCAGTGCTCGATGGCGTACCGCGCCACATGGCCGGCATAGGCCGCCGTGCCGCAGGCAATCACGATGATCTTATCGATGGACTTCAAAACCGACTCATCGATGCGCAAGTCATCCAGGGTCAGCTGACCCTGCTCGTCAAAGCGGCCGAGCAAGGTATCGCGCACAGCGGCGGGCTGGTCGTGGATTTCCTTTTCCATGAAGGAATCAAAGCCACCCTTTTCAGCGGCGGCCGCATCCCACTTGATCTCAAAGGCCTTGCCCTCGGTGGGGTTGCCGTCGTAGTCAGTAATGACGACATCGTCAGCAGTGATGGTGACCACCTGGTCATTGTCCATTTCCACTGCGGACTTGGTGTAATCAATAAAGCCCGAGACGTCAGAGCCCAAGAAGTTTTCGCCCTCGCCCAAACCAATGACCAGGGGCGAATCGCGGCGGGCGGCAACGATGCGATCCGGCTGGTCAGCGTGAATGGCCAGCAGGGTAAACGCACCGTCGAGGCGCTTGGCGGTCAGCTGCATTGCCTTGGTGAGGTCACCTGCGGCGTCGTTGTGGAAAACATCGCCAAGCAACGCAGCGGCAACTTCAGTATCGGTTTCAGAAACGAAGTTGTAGCCCTTATTCAAAAGCTCGGTCCGCAGCTCCGCGAAGTTTTCGATGATGCCGTTGTGCACCACGGCCAGCTTGCCGCCGTCAACGACGTGGGGGTGCGCATTGAGATCGGTCGGGCCACCGTGCGTGGCCCAACGGGTGTGCCCGATTCCCAAAACGGAATCCTTCAGCGGACGCGCTGCAATCTCATCGTCCAAGGCAGCAACCTTGCCCGCCTTCTTCCGCCAGCTAATCTCCCCATCGGCGTACATCGCCACACCAGCGGAGTCATAGCCGCGGTATTCCAGTCTGTGCAGACCTTCCACGACTACATCCAGAGCGAAGTATTCGCGGTCACCGCTAGCGTGACCAACATATCCAACAATTCCACACATAAAAAGGAATCCTACCTCATTGGTCAACACGAACCGGGGGTTGGACTAGGGCCTGTTATTTATGGCCGCACACTTATTCGGGCCTTTTATAGTTACTGGAAACTGGCCTGCCCACCGCTAGTTTTCGCACCCTCGGTGAGCAGCCCTCCCGCCCTGCGGCTGACTGGGGCGCGGAAGAAGACGGGGGCATCGGCAAGCAGCCGCGCCCCTTCCCCACCGGGCTGCTAGCGCGTGGCGCGCTCCAGCATCTCAAGGACGTGGTGGTAATCCTCGCCGGTGGCGCGGGTCATGCCCAGCTCACACGTGCGGTTGGTAGAGGCGTGATACTGCGCGCCCAGCTCCGTGACCTGGGCGGCCTCGGCGCGGGTGGCGGACTCCGTGAGCTCTGGGGGGAGCATGCCGCGGTCGCCGGCATAACCGCAGCAATTCCAGGCGGTGGGGATGTGTACCTCCGTGGCTGCGGCTCGGGCGACCTTTTCTACATCTCCCATCATGCCAAGCTGGAGCGCCGAACAGGTCGGGTGAATCGTCATGGAATCGACCGGCTGGGTGGTCTCGAGGCGCGGCAGCAGCGTATCGGCGGTGAAGCTCAGCGCATCGATGACGGTGATGCCGATGGATTCCAGCATCTCCTGAAAACCCGCGGTACAGCTGGACGCGTCCACGATCACGGGCAGGCAGGCGTTATCCGTGGCCTCCATGACGGTCTCGCGCACGCGCTGCTCCATGATGTCGTGACCCTTGCGCATGCCCTTTGAGGACCATGGCGTGCCACAGCAGAGCTTTTCGATGCCCTTGGGAACCTCCAGCGCCATCCCCGCCCGCTCCAAGACGGTGATGAAGGCTTCCGTTGCTCCCATGCCTTCGCCTTGCGGGGCGAACATGGAGTTTACGCAGGCTGGAAGGTAGATTCCCGAGGTTTCAGCGTAGCGATCTCCCACGCGCCCGGCCAGGCGCTCGCGGGATTTGCCGCCTTTGCCTAACTCCGGCTGGTATCCCGGCACGGTATCGGGGCCGATGAGCGAGCGGGCCACGTCGGTAACCTTCGTCACCAGCTGAGCCGGCAGCATGTGCGCGCCGGTCAGCGCCGTTGCGGCACCGCGGCTGGTGACCTGCCAATTCTTGGCGGCAGCGGACCAGACCTTTTCTTCTGTGGCCCCGGCATTCTCGTGGCGCAGCTTCTTGATGAATTTGCCGGTATCGATGCCCACCGGGCAGGCGGTCAGGCACATGGAATCCACGGCGCACGTATCGATGCCCATGTACTCATTAGCCTCATCGAGTTCTGCAACCAAGTGCGTATCGCCACTTTCCTGCGCCCGCTGGCGGGCACGGCGCACCACGATGCGCTGGCGCGGAGTCAAGGTGAGATCCCTCGACGGGCACACCGGCTCGCAATAGCCGCACTCAACGCACGGGTCGATTTCCTCTTCCACCGTGGGGTTGAGCTTGATATTTGTAATGTGTGCACCGGGGTCATCGTCCAAGATGACGCCTGGGTTCATGGTTCCAGCGGGATCGCAGGCGCGCTTGAGCAGCTGCATGACCTCGTAGAGCTCATCGCCGTACTGGCGGCGCACATACGGGGCCATGGCGCGGCCGGTGCCGTGCTCGGCCTTGAGGTTTCCCTCTGCCGAAAGCACCAAGTCCACCATTTCCTCATTGAAGTTGTTATAACGGCCAATGGCGCTATCGCCCTCGAAGCGGTCCGTTAGGAGGAAGTGGATATTGCCGTCTTTCGCGTGGCCGAAAATGACCGCATCGTCGTAGGAATAGCGGGTAAAAAGCTCCTGCAAGGAGGAACAAGTATCGGCCAAATCCCCCACCGGCACCACAACGTCTTCCAAGAGCGCCGTGGTTCCTGAGGGCCTCGCTTCTGCCACCTGGGCATACAGGCCCTTGCGGAAGTTCCACGCGGCGGTGCGGGTGGGAATATCGGCAGAAAACTCCGCCGGCGATTGCAGGTCCAATTCCCGCAAAAGGGACGAGCCCTTGTTCTCTTTTTCCCGCAGCTCTTCCTTGTCATCGGATTGGTACTCGATTAGCAACGCGGCCTGTGAATCCACATCGAAGCCGGTAATGGCCTGCGGGACCTTATCAAAGCCTTGACCCACACGAATGGAGGCAGAATCCATCAACTCCAGGGTGGCGGCACCGGTCTCCACCAAGGACGGCAATGCCTTCGTAGCGGCGGAGAGATTATTAAAGACCGCCACGGTAGTCGTCGTGAGGGAAGAGATGTGCACGGTACGAAAGACCGCTTCCGCGATAAACGCGAGCGTTCCTTCGGAGCCAACCAAGAGGTGCTCAAAAAGCTTGACGGGGCTATCAAAATCCAGGAAGGAATTAAGCCCGTAGCCCATCGTGTTTTTCAGCTGGAAATGGCGGCGGATGATATCTACTGATTCCTGGTTATCGCGCACGCGGCGCTGCAGGCGGATGAGCGTATCCACCAGTTCGGGTTCTTGCACCTGGAATTGCCGGTCCGCATCCGCGTCCGCGGTATTGATCACCGTGCCAGAAGGCAAGACAAAGGTCAGCGATTCCAAGGTGTTATAGGTATTAAACTCGGTACCGCAGGCCATGCCAGAGGAATTATTCGCCACCACGCCGCCGATGGTGCAGGCCGCCTCGCTGGCCGGGTCCGGGCCGAGCTTGCGGTTGCGCAGCCCCAACCGCGCATTGACCTGGCGCACGGTCGCCCCTGGCTGCACGCGCACCCGCTTGCCGTCATCGAGGACGTCTATGCCCCGGAAATGCTTGCGCACATCCACCAGGTAGCCCTCGCCGGAGGCCTGGCCTGCCAGGGAGGTACCGCCCGAGCGCAAGGTCACCGGAATACCCTGCTGCCGCCCTGCCTTGAAAATGGCGGCCACGTGTTCTGCCGAACGCGCTTCAATAACGGCCTTCGGGGTGTAGAGGTAGTGCGAGGCATCGGAGGCATAGGCCACTCGGTCGATGATGCCGGTCTTTACCTCCGGCCCATCCTGCGAAAATAATTGGTCGATCTTAAGGGTGCCGGTAGTCATATGCGGCGACCTGCCTTCCCAGAAAAGCATAGAGAATGTTACCTAGTGCACATTTTCGCCTGCGTTCTCACCGCCGCGCAAGTAAGGCACCCCATATAACTTCGGCGCCGCGCACCCCTTTTGGCCTCCGCGAATCCCCCGCATGTGCCACTCGCCACCCCTTGCCACCAGCACGGGGTGATCTTCATCTATCCTAGAATGCGTGTCTGCGAATTTGAATAAACACTTAGGAACGTTATCGAAGCGTGGCCGCAACCGCGTGCTGGTTGGCGACCTCGATTATGCGGGTATTACCGGCAAGGTTTATACCCCTGCGGAAGGCCAAGGCCTGCCCGCCGTCGCCTTTGGCCACGATTGGATGCACAAAATCAAGGATTACCACGCCACACTGCGCCACCTCGCCAGCTGGGGCATCGTCGTGGTCGCCCCCAATTCTGAGACCGGCATGTTCCCCGATCACCGCAACCTGTCTGCAGACATGGAATCTGCGTTGCAGATCGCCGCTGGGGTAAAGCTGGGCACCGGCAATATCACCGTATCGCCGGGCAAGCTCGGCATGGTAGGCCACGGCATGGGCGGCGGCACCGCGGTTTTGAGCGCGGTTGATAACCCAAAGGTGAAGGCCGTCGCCGCAATTTATCCCGCCGTAACCGCCCCTTCCGCCGTTGAGGCTGCCCGCAGCCTCGATACGCCGGGCTTGGTCATTGGCTCTGGGCGCGATGATATTTTCAATGCCGGAAACCCCGCCAAGCTGGCCTATAACTGGCGCGGCCAGGTGGCCTACCGGGCCATCGACAAGGGCACGCAGGCCGGCTTTAGCGAAGATCGCTTCCGCAAATTGGCCATCGGTTCCGGCGCCTTCCAATCCGGCCCCACCGAAATCGCCCGCGGCCTCGTCACCGGCTTCTTGCTCTCTACCCTTGCCGGCGAGTCCGCCTATGACGGCTTTGCGGATCCTGAGGCGAGCGCGAAGAAGGTAGAAAGCTTGACCGGCGATGAACTGGCCGAGCGCGCCGGCGTTGCCCTCGATGACTAAAAGCTAATCCGCTGAACTAGGCCTATCCACGTCGCAGCACAGATTTCACCTGCCCCGATGCGTTATTGACACGCGTTGGGGCAGCACTATTTCGGCGCCACGTTCCAGCAGCTGCTTGCCGATGCCCCACCGCATCACCGTCTCTTCCCCCACGCTGCTCATTTTTGGCCTGCTGTACGGCCTTGGCCGTGGACTTTTCTAGCTCGTCTTGGGCCTTCGCCAGGCTTTTTTCAAATTCCAACATGCGTCGCGCGGTGCGCTCGCGAAACCCCTGCGCGAATTCTGCAAAATCGTTATTCATTACCACTGCCCTGCCTTTCGTGCAGTCACGGATGGTTCATCTGAGCTTGGCTCTGGTGCAGGCTCGGGGGCCGGAGCAGGTGCCGGTGGCTGTTCAGGTTCCGGTGCTGGTGCGGGCTCAGGTTGAAGCTGCGGCTCTGGCGCAGGTGCACCAGCTCCAGCGGCTTCTGCTGCCTGCAGGTGCTGTACCTTTTCTGGAGGCGGGGCCGGTTCTTCCACCTGGGAAAGCTCCGGAGGTGGCTCAATTGTTCCTTCTTCCGGGCACAGTTCAGGCGCGGGCTCGGGTTCCGGTTCTGGTTCTGGCTCAGGGCAAGGTTCTGGTTCAGGCTCCGGTGCGGGCTCGGGTTCCGGTTCAGGCGCAGGTTCCGGTTCCGGTTCCGGCTCTGGGCAATCTGCATCGGCGATATTTTCCAGGCACTCCGCAGCGCCCTCAATGATGAGGCCTACACCTACCAAAGCGATTCCTGCACCGACGATTCCCAAGCTGCCGCTGCAGGAGGACTCGATGTCACAGGCCGCATCATCTTCCACGGCAGCCGGTGTTGTTGCTTCTTCTTCGCATTCAGAATCTTCCGGCACAGGCTCAGGTACTGGGTCCTGTTCAGGCTGCAGTGCGGGCTGTTCCGGTTGTTCTGGTGGGCAGTCTTGTGGTTTGGGTTCCGGCTCAGGATCCGGTTCCGCGTGCGCCGGGGTGGTCGTGGACTCGTTCTGTCGAGGCGGCTCGTTTACGAAACCGCGGCACTGTTGGCACTGGCACCCGGAAGGGTGCTGCTCAGGTGCGGGTTCAGGAGCCGGCTTCGGAGCCGGTCCTGGTTTCGGCTCCGGTTGCGGCTCGGGAGCTGGTTTCGGCTCGGGTGAGGGTTGTGGTTGCGGTGCCGGTTTCGGATCTGGCTTCGGCTCTGGGGTCGGCTCTGGCATCGGTTCCGGATTGGGCGGGCACTCAGCGGTGGATGCGGGTTGCGTCGGCTGCGCTGGCTGTGGCGGGGTGGAGTCGGCGCCGCCTCCGCCATCGGGCATCGGGCGCGTGGGAGCTGGCGTATCTGGGCACTTTTCCACTGGCGGTGGGCAAGAATCCTCCTCGGCCTCTGCCGGCTCGGGGCATTCCTCAGGAAGAGGCCGCTCGCAGACGCATTCGCAGCGGGATTCAAACTCGTCGTAACAGGATTCAATGGCATCATCGCGGTCCCGGCACGTGCTGGCGATGGAGTCATTGGTGTCATCGATGATCTTCGCACCAATGGTGGAGACGATGGGAATAATGAACTTGGCCAGCGGGTGCCTGGTGGCCACCATGGACAAGATATTGAGCAGCGGGATGACCGCGGAAATCAGCTCGGTGAGTGCGGTGTCGGAGGTATCGACGACATCGGAAATAGCGCCCGAGCATTGCTTGGCAGAGTCAGTAAGCTGCTTGCTTTCATCGCGGTGGATATCAAAGTCTTTTTGAATGCCGGTCAGGTGCTCGCGCAAGGTGCCGTTTGCAAAATCGGAGTCGTCAGTGCGCAGGAAATCCGCAAGCCCCTTTCCACCACCGTGCGGAAGATTGCCGCCCACCGCGGAAATGGTATGGCGCAGAATGTTTTGTGGGGCGATTCCATCTACCGCGCTGATGAGCTCACTCAGAAGCCCCAAGGGCATGCTGGGGCCGGAGTAATTTCCCAGGCATGCCAATTGGAACTGCGAAATGGCGGCGGAATAATCCCCTAAAAGCGATTTAGTCAGCGCACTCATTAGTCCACTGCCTTTCCGCTTTCTCCTGCAAAGGAGCGGCTAAAGCCGGCATCGTACGTGGCGAATGCGCGCATCTGATCGTGTGCTGCCTGGCCTGTGGCAGAGATATTGTCTAAGCGCCACGTTCCATTGTCATGAATGCGCGCGAGGATGCTTCGTATGCGCTCGCCGTGGCCGGAAAAATTCCGCCCAGCCGCGGCAACGGGAAAGTCTGGAACATCGGCGCGGTGGGCTTGGCGCTGTTCATCGTTGGCGCTTATAGCTTGTTGTAGTGCGGACATCGCCTCTGCGGGGCGAAGAAAAACCTCAGACATCGGTATAAATCCCCAAATCCATATGCGGTAAGTGTGCTCACTTTCATTGGACTGGGGTTTATACCAAATGGTTCCCGGTACTTCTTATTTTCCTGCCTATACCGAGGCGACGACGGCAGAAAGCCTACCAGCTACCTTGCGGGCGTGTTCTTCTTCGGCCGCTTCTACCATGACGCGGAACAGCTCTTCGGTACCAGAGGGGCGAAGCAGGACGCGGCCGGTTTCCCCGAGCTCTTCTTCTGCCTCCACGATGGCCTGCTTGACCTCGGCAGAATCCATGATCGCGGCCTTATTGGACACCGGAACGTTGATGAGCACCTGCGGCAATACGGTCATCACGGAGGCCAATTCCTTCAGGCTCTTTCCGGACTTGGCCATACGCGCCATGATGGAAAGACCGGTGAGGGTGCCATCGCCGGTAGTGGAGTCATCGGGAAGCACGACGTGCCCGGATTGCTCGCCGCCCAAGGAGAAATCGCCGCGGTGGAGCTCTTCGAGCACATAACGATCGCCCACCGCCGCGTGGCGGACCTCAATGCCTTGCTCCTCCATGGCAAGCGTCAGGCCCAAATTGGACATGACCGTGGCCACGAGCGTGTTAAAGCGCAGGTCATTGTCTTCCTTCATCCCTACCGCGAGCAAGGCCATGATCTGATCGCCATCAACCACGTTGCCTTCGGCATCGACGGCGAGGCAGCGGTCCGCATCGCCATCGTGGGCAAGACCCAAATCGGCACCATGCTCGAGCACCGCTGCCTGGGCTTTTTCGATATGGGTAGAGCCACAATTTTCGTTGATATTAAAGGCATTTGGCCGGTGGTAAATCGGGATGACCTCAGCGCCTGCTGCTTCATAGGCGCTCGGAGCAACCTTCGAGGCCGCGCCATTGGCCGTATCCACAACCACCTTGATGCCGCTCAAGTCAGTGGAGACGACCTCCTTCAGGTGCGCTAGATAGCGCTCACGCCCATCGGGCGCCTCCGAGATAATGCGGCCCAGCTTGGTGCCCGTCGGGCCCTCCTCAACGAGGTTATCCATAGCGGCCTGAATCTTATCTTCCACACTATCCGGCAGCTTCTTGCCGCCAGCGGAGAAGAACTTAATGCCGTTATCTGGCATCGGGTTATGGGAGGCAGAGATCATCACGCCGAGATCCGCACCATAATCATCCGTCAAAAAGGCGATAGCTGGGGTAGGAAGCACACCCACGCGCACAACGTCCACGCCGCGCGACGCCAAGCCGGCGGCGATGGCGGCATCGAGCATCTCGCCCGATACGCGGGGGTCACGGCCGATGATTGCCAATGGGCGGCGCTCATAAGATTCGCGCTGCGCAGTAAAGACCTCCGCCGCCGCTTGTCCCAGCGTCAAGGCCAAAATGGGAGTCAGCTTTTTATTCGCGAGGCCGCGAACTCCATCGGTTCCAAATAGTCGAGTCATGAAAACAATTATGCCCTGTAAGTCCCACCCGTTGCATGTTTGGGGCATCGACAAGCGAGCTAATTAGGTAACCAACATCACGAAAAATGTCCTTGTGATGAAAAGCAAAATTTGCTTAAAGTAGTACTTTTTGGCATTTATATGAAATTATTAGCTAGGTTATACTTCACTCTTTTGCCTTAGAGAGGATCAACGATGAACGAACCTAGATCTTCAGGTGACAAGTCACCTGAAACTACCTCGCAGAAGGCACGGTCAGCCATTGCGAAAGCCGCTTCTGGGGAACGCGCTATTCATCCAGCCCTCATTCCCGGAGTAAGTGTCGAAAACACCCGCGCCGATTTTAAGACCAATAAAACGGTCTTTGCGGTGGCGTTGGCATCAACCTTTGCCGTTATCCTGTGGGCCATCATCGCCCCAGATAATCTGGCTAGCACAGGAAGTACCATGCGGGCGTGGGTCGTCCAAAACTTTGGATGGCTATTTACGATCATCATGATTGCCACCACGGCATTCCTGCTGACGATCGCTATCGCCCCAACCGGCAAAATTAAGCTCGGCGCCGATGATTCCAAGCCCGATTTCTCCCGCAACGCATGGATCGCCATGCTCTTTGCCGCTGGTATGGGAATCGGCCTGGTCTTCTACGGCCCGATGGAGCCGCTTGCCCTATTCTTGACTCCCCCGCCGTATCTTTCCGGCGTCGAATCCGGCAGCCAGGAGGCCATCCTTCCGGCCTTTGCCCAAGCAGTACTTCACCACGCTACGTTGCCGTGGATGATCTTTGCACTGGTGGGCGGCGCGCTTGCCTATGCCGCTTATCGACGCGGCCGTATCCCGCTTATTTCCTCGCTCTTTGAACCCCTCATTACGGATTCGAATAACCGGGTATTTGGAAAGATCGTCGATATCTTCGCGGTTTTGGTCACCCTCTTCGGCACGGCTACCTCCCTGGGTATCGGTGCGCTGCAGATCCGCACGGGTACCTCGATCCTTACCGGCAAGCCTTTAGAGGGCAACGGAATCATGGTGGTGATCATTACGATCCTCACCATCCTTTTCATTCTTTCCGCGATGTCCGGCATCAAGCGCGGCATCCGCATCCTGTCCAATATCAACATGGGCTTGGTCATCGGCCTCGCGGTCTTCGTTCTCATCACTGGGCCGACGCTCTACATCCTGGATCTGATTCCCGCCTCCCTGCTGCAGTTTTTCAAGCACTTCGAAGACATGATGTCCCTGTCCGCCTCCCAGGGTGAACCAGAAAAGGAATTCGTCACCGCATGGACCATGCTGTACTGGGCGTGGTGGATTTCTTGGTCGCCCTTCGTCGGTATGTTTATTGCGAAGATTTCCCGCGGGCGCACCATTCGCGAATTCGTCTTCGTCATCATGCTCGTGCCTACCACCCTGTCGCTTTTCTGGTACGTCATCTTTGGTGCCACGGCTATCAAGACTCACCTGGATGGAGACGGAATCGAGATTGAAGGTTCCGGCGAGAATGTGATGTTCGATCTCATGAGATCGCTGCCGCTATCTAGCATCACCACGGTCATCGTCCTCCTCGCTGTGGTCGTCTTCTTCAATACGGCTGCTGACTCCGCTACCAACGTCATGGGCTCCATGTCCCAATCAGGCCGACCAATTCCCTCGACGTCGATTTCCGTTATTTGGGGCGTTGCCCTAGGTGGCATTTCCTTGTCCCTGCTGCTCATCGCCGGCAAGGATGCCCTGAGCGGCCTGCAGTCCATCATGGTCTCCAGTTCGCTGCCGTTTACCTTCATCCTCATCGGCATCATGGTGGCGTGGGGCAAGGACTTGGCACGCGACCCTGCAATACTGCGCAGGAAATACGCCCATGCCGCCATTGAGCGCGGCACCCACTTGGGCCTCCAAGAACACAACGGTGACTTCGTATTCAGCTCTTCCGCCGTTCCAGAAGCCCACGGTGCCGGGGCAGAAATTGAAAACGATGACCCGTACCTCCACGAGTGGTACACCATCAACGCATCGGATGAATACCTCGCAGAGCAGGCAGCCCTCCGCGAAGAGCGCCGCGCCGAGCTCAAGAACTTTGCAAAGAAGAAAACCGAGGACAAGGCCGCAGAAGACGATGAGTAATCTCTCCGCCTAACCGGACCTCTCCCCTAGGCCCTAGGCCCTCGGTCCCTAGCCCGTCTCCATCGCACTGCGCATTAGCGCTTCCCGCGATGAGAGGCGGGCTTTTCTCTGTTCCTACAGTCCGTGGTGCGCTGCGGCGTGAGGGCGCTTCATCGCGCCCTCGACTGAGCGCTTATGCCTCACGCACGGCTAAGCCTCAAGAGGCTGGCCAAGCGGGGTTTGGCCGGCCCAATCGGAGGGGCATCGGCAAGAGCGATAAAACGACAAAGCCGCCGCCTCCCAGAATGGGGAAGCAGCGGCAGTGTACGGCGCTTGCGCGCGCAGTAGAAGCGAGATTAACGCTTGGAGTACTGCGGTGCGCGACGTGCCTTGTGCAGACCAGCCTTCTTACGCTCAACTGCACGAGCGTCACGGGTGAGCAAACCAGCCTTCTTCAAGGTGGAGCGATCAGCCGGGTTGTAGATGTTGAGCGCACGAGCGATAGCCAGGCGCAGGGCGCCGGACTGACCGGTCGGGCCACCACCGTTAACGGTGACCTTCAGGTCAAACTGGTTCTCGCGGTCCAGCAGGGTCAGCGGGGTGAGGATGTCCTGCTGGTGCAGCTTGTTCGGGAAGTACTCAGCGAACTCGCGGCCGTTGACCACGATCTGGCCGGAGCCAGCAACGAGGCGAACGCGAGCGACGGCGCGCTTACGGCGACCGACGGTCTGAATTGGGCCCTCGTGAACCGGAGCAGCGGCCTCAACCTCTGCCTCGGTCTCAGGGTTGGCGCTAGCCAACGAATCACCGATGGTGTTGGTGAACTCTTCGGTAGCGGCGCTTGCTGCAGCGATGTCAGCAGCCTCGGCTACATTGTTGTCGATGTTCTGCTCAGCCATTACTGTGCCACCTGCTTAAACTCGAAGGTTTCCGGCTTCTGACCGGCGTACGGGTGCTCATCGCCTACGAAGACGTGCAGCTTCTTGATGGAAGCGCGGGAGAGCTTGTTGTGCGGCATCATGCCGGCAACAGATTCTTCGATAACGCGGACCGGGTTGGCGTCCAAAGACTGACCCAGGGTCATGGACTTCAGACCGCCCGGGTAACCGGAGTGGCGGTAGCGCAATTCGCGGTCGCGCTTGTTGGAAGAAACGTGAATCTTGTCAGCGTTGATGATGATGACGTGGTCACCGGTGTCAACGTTGGGTGCGAACTGTGGCTTGTGCTTGCCGCGCAGCAGGTCTGCCACGGTGGAAGCAAGCTTGCCCAGCACCACGTCAGTAGCATCGATGACGTACCACTTGCGGGTGATGTCACCGCTCTTTGGGTGGAAAGTAGACAAAATGACTCCTTGAAAGTCTGTCTCGGAACTGCCGGCCAGCGCTAAGCATCCATTCGCTTCCCAACAGCGGCCGGTGGAGACCTGCGGGAAGCGCTTCGCCAGCTGCTTGCCGACGAGCGAACACATAGGGCTACAACTTTAGCCGCTACCGGAGTAAAAGACCAAAACGCCGAAACCGGCACCTTCCAGGAAGAAAAGGTACCGGTAAAAGAGGTTCTATGTGGCAGTTTGTGTAAGTGGCGTGGTAGGGGACGGCGGCTGCGTTCGCCTCCTGCCAGATGGATACGGGCACGGGCACCGCCCGACTCCCCTACTGCGCTTTAAAGAAGCAGGCTAGATAGATGCTGCCAAGGGTGCGTTAGCCCCAGCTAGCGGCGGCGCGGCGGTTGACATCGCTCATGGCGTCATTGCCCTGGGACACGGTCTTGGAGATGGTTGCCAGCACGGTATTGAGTTCCTGCGCTGCCTTATCCCACTTGGCCTGGGCCTGGTTATAGGCCACTGCGGATTCACCTTCCCAGGTGCTCACCATGGGCTGCAGGCGGGATTTGAGGTCGGCCAAGGTGCTGTTGATGCGGCCGGAGGTGGCGTTGATATCGGCTGCGGCAGAAGAGATGGCGCCGAATTGGTACTTGATCTCGGACATGTCGAAAATGCTTCCTTTCGAATTTGCTGGTGGAGGTGACTGGGTTACAGGGCGAGGCCGCCGCCAACATTGGAGAAGGCCTGGGTGTTTTCGGCTTCGACGTTGTCGAAGTTGTGGGCATTGCTGCGAATGTTTTCAGAAATCGAGGTCAATGCCTCGCGCAGTTGCTGCGCGGAGGTGTTGTAGCGCTGCA
Source organism: Corynebacterium limaceinasi (assembly GCF_046717465.1). Lineage (NCBI taxonomy): Bacteria > Bacillati > Actinomycetota > Actinomycetes > Mycobacteriales > Corynebacteriaceae > Corynebacterium > Corynebacterium limaceinasi. The sequence continues at coordinate 467,864 of NZ_CP177100.1, read as the reverse complement.
TCAAGTTATCGAATGAAACCTGCGCCTGGCCGGCCCAGCTGCCGCGGACAGAATCAACGACACCCTGCAGACGGGTGAGCTCGCCTTGGACCTCGTCATTGGTGTTATCGACGCGGCCGGCGGTGGAGACCATGACATCGGCTTGTGTCTTAAAAGTCTGAGACATAACAGTGCGCCCCTCCTTAGGGCGGGAAGAGATGTTGAGTGTGATTTCCCCCGAAAAAGCTTCTGTGCTTTCTCACCGTTATTGGACTGTGCTCAGACCCATTTGGTTCCCGGGATGTTAAAAACTTTTCTGTTTATTTCTTGCTCAGGGATTCGGTGGCCATCCGGCACGCGGCTTTTTGCACGGCATTAGCGTTATGCCGGGTATGGCACCCCACCGACATGTGGTGGCCGGTATCTTCCCATATGGTCCATTCCACTACGGAGCCATCGCCGGGGTCTTCTACATAGTGCAAACGCCCCGCGTCCTCAGATACATCGCGCAGTTCTGGATCCTTATCCACCTGGGCTTTGATTTCATCAAAGAGCGCCCTGGCTGGAACGTTGAAAAGCGAGTCCGCCGCTAAGAGAATCCTTAGATCAGGGTCTTCTCCTGTAGCGGTCACCAGGCCTTCCTCCACAGTGGCCTGAAATCCGGTGGGAAGGACGACGGACAGCCCTTCGATATCAAGGCGCTTTTCGCCTGGGTTGAGCTCGCCATCACCGCCCGCGTCGCCAGCCGCGTCCGCGTTGTCATCGCTGCCACCACCAGATTCGTCCGTCGGCACGGAATCGGCGGCGCTCGCAGCGGTGGCACTTCCAGCGGTGGTGACCGCCTCGCCGTCTTCCTCATCATTGGACGCATTCGCGCCCATGGCCCACCACGAGGCGCCGACGACGGCGAGGATCACCACGACGATCGCGACGTGGAACATGTCGATGGCACCTATCCAGCCGCGCAGCTTATCGGCCCACCGGGTGCCCGTTCCTCTCTCCTTTCCTGCTCGCTTTCCAGTTCCGGTTCCGGTTCCGGTTCCGGTGCCAGTCTCGGTTTCCATTCCCGATTCCGCGCGTTCCATGGATATATCCATCTGGGCTGTGGGCGCGGATTCTGAAGCGTCTGCAAGAGCCGCCGAAGCCGATGCAGGCACTGTTTCCTGCGCCCCTGCCTCGCCCGCAACCGATTCAGCCTCTCGTACTGGAGTTGATTCCGGTGCGGGCGTTGCGTCCTGCTGCCGCACGCGGGCGCCAGCTACATCGAGTTGTCGGGTCAGGATGGTGACGGCCTCGCGGGAGACGGCGGTGCCAGAGGGATCCGCGATGACGGATACGTCCACGTCCGGCCAGGCGGATCCAGCGATCTTCGCAATCTGGTCCATGACGTGGCCTAAGGCCTTGCCTTCTACGATGCCTGTTCCGGCGAGATCGTAGCGGTACACGGTTTCTGGGCCTTCAAAGATGGTGGCCGCATCCATGACGGTCACCGTAATCGTTGCCGTTGGTGCGGAGATAGGCGTTTCTGTAGACATTTATTCTTCTCCTTCCCCGTAAACCACCTGGGCGATTCCCAAGTTTTCGCCGCGGATGCTCCATTGCCCGCGCCCAGGCGGCTGGTGGCTGGGCTTGAGCCCGAAGATGGTGCCTTCATCGCGGTCGGCATCGAAAAGCAGGAATGCGGGTTGCAGGTCGCGCACCGCGGAAAAGAACTGACCGAACAGCGCCCGGCCGATGCCGCCGGATTTTCGGGCGATGACCATGTGCAAGCCGATGTCCCGCGCGTGCGGCAAGAGATCGATCAAGGGCGCGAGGGCGATATCGCTGACCAAGTCCGCATCATCTACCACCACGTAAATATCCGGGCCCGCCCACCAATCGCGGGCGGCGAGCTGCTCTGGGGTGATATCCGGTCCCGGCAAGCGTTGTTCCAGCGTGCGAACGGTATTGACGATTTCCTCCTGCGCACTGGATTGCGTTGCGGCATAGGCCGCCACCATGTCCTGATCCAGCGTGCCCAGATGGGCGCGGCGCTGATCGATGACCACCAGTCGCGCCGCCTCGCGCGGAAGGCGGCTAATCCCGCGCATGACCTGCGCCAAGAAGTTGGACTTGCCGCAGCCTTGGGCGCCGATGGCAACCAGGTGTGGTTCGCGCTCCGGATTCCAGGCCAAGGTGGAAAGGTCGCGCCCGCCGATGCCCCACGGGATGCCGCCAGTGGGGGCTTCGCCATGGGCAGCCAGCGCCTCTGGGGTCAGGACCGCGGGCAACATCTTCAGCTGCGGGGCGGGAACGGCGTTAGCATGCACGCGGCAGATATGGGCAATATCTTGATTCGAGGTGTGCGCGAGCAGCATATTTTCGCCGGCCTGTGTCAGCCCCCTGCCCGGAGCGCTGGGCAGTTTTTGCTGCAGCTTGCGGTCAATAAGCGAATCGAGCGCCTCACCTAAGCGCAGCTCGAGGCGGTTTGCGATGAGATCCCTAATCGCCGGGCGCATCGTGGTCCACCGGGAGGTGGCGATGACGACGTGTACGTTGGCGGAGGCGCCGTCCGCAACGATATCCGTGATGGATTCGGCTATATCCTCAAACTCCGCATTGGATGGGCCGATGTGGTGCCAGCCATCGATAATCAAGAAGGTCTCGCGCGATTCCGGCCGGCGAATAAACCCGGCAACCTCATCGACGATGCGGCGGATCTTTTCGCCTTCTTCGCGCCCGGCTACCCCGGCAACGTGCGGTAGCCGGTCGAGGGCGGCTAGCTGCCCACCGCCCAAGTCGATGACATAAAAACGGATATCTTCCGGCCGCCGGTTGAGTGCTAGGGAGGAGACTATCGTGCGCAGCGCGCCCGACTTGCCGGATTGCGGTCCCCCGCACAGGGCAAGGTGGCCGCCGTGCTTGTGAAAGTCGATGACCAATTGGTCTTGGCGCTGGTAGTAAGGCCTATCGATGACCCCAATCGGCGCGGATAGTTGCCCTGCGGTGGAACCCGCATTCTCCATATCGAGGGACGAAAGCTCGATGACCGGCGGCAGCGGTGGCAGCCAGATGCGGTGGGCCTCCTGGCCCCGCGCGGCGGCCTCCTCACCGGCGGCGCGAACCACCTCGGTAAGAACCGATGTGGATTCATCCATGACCACCGAGGGCGAATTCTGTGCAGCGGCATCGTCCTGCGCCCAGCCTGTAAAAAGCTCCACCCGGCGCGGCGGCCCTGCAGGGTTGCCATCTTGGTCCGTGGCCGCGTGCGTCCCCGTGCCAGGTGCAGCCCGGCGCGCGAGCGGCCCTGATACGTAGGAGGCCTGAAACCGAGTGAGAGCCTCGGCATCGGATTTGAGGTAGCCGGCGCCGGGTTGGCCGGGAAGGTGGTAGGCATCGGTGACGCCAAGGACCTGGCGGGATTCGGCGGAGGAAAAGGTTTTCAGGCCGATTCTGTAGGACAAGTGGGAGTCCAGCCCCCGCAAGCGCCCTTCCTCAAGCCTTTGGGAGGCCAAAAGCAGGTGCACGTGGAGGCTGCGCCCCAAGCGCCCCACGGCAACGAAGAGCTCGGCGAAATCCGGGTGCTGGCCCAAGAGCTCGGAAAATTCGTCCACGACGATGACCAGCGCCGGCAAGGGGCCGTAGTCCCGCACGGCATCCGCAGAGGCGTTGTACTCGCCCACATTGGCAAAGTTTCCCGCGGTGCGCAGGAGCTCTTGGCGGCGATTCATCTCCCCGGAAATGGCGTCATACATGCGCTCTACCAGGGTGGATTCTTCTTCAAGATTAGTAATGACCGCGGAGGTATGCGGCAGGCGGTCACAGCCTAGGAAGGTCGCACCACCCTTGAAGTCCACCAACACCAGGTTGAGTTCATCCGGGCTATGCGTGGCAGCAAGCGCGGTGACAAGAGTACGCAGGAGCTCAGATTTAAATGAATGTGGGTTGTGGGTACTATATAGCATTTCCATACACAGCAGCACGGCAGCACAGCAGCACGGTACAGCAGCAGGTGGGGGTTAGGGGGCTTACTTTTAACCCTGCGCTAGAAAATAGGAAAATTTAAAAGGTTTTGTGTACCTAATCTTCCATTTTTTCATGTTTTGCATAGAGGGCCGAAATCCAAGCCCCATAAGCCCCATAACCCCCACCAAAAAGCACGCAGTAAGACTGATAGCACCGGAGCAATCTCGGACGGTACCTAGGCCGCGCCAACCCCTACATGTCCCGTACCTAACGGCGGCGACCTGTGCCGAAAAAGTGCTCTTTTTTCTTGACGGCTGGCGGGTTGCTCCCTATACTTGTCATCAGTGTCGATTTTCCGTTATGCGAGGGAGTCGGCAGGGATAACCCCGAGAACAATGCTTAAAATGGGTAGCCCCGACGGCACGAGCATGCCGTTTCTCCGACGATAAAAGATACATCCGCGTAAGTCCTGGAACGGCAAGCCAGGCTGGGGACAGAGGTTGGGTAGGGAGTTAGCGCTCCCGTAAAGCGAAGCTGCGCACGGTGCTCTCAGACCGCCCAGATATAAGCCGGGAACGCACCCCTCTCCGGATAGCGATTAATGCTGTCTGGAGTACGCTTTGTCTTCCTCTGTTACCGCTCCTGCGGTCAACCCCCGTCTTTCGTTTTATACCCTCGCTGACCTCACCGACATGGGTCTCGGCAGCGCTGACGTTCTGCGCGACAGGATTAAGCGTGGCGAGCTGGGAGCACATCTTATCGGCGGCACGTACCGAGTAAGCCGCGCCGATCTCGATGCTTACTTAGCGGCATGTCACCGCCCGGCGACTGTCGAGGATTTCGTCGATGCCATTGTAGCTGTTGCGCCTGCTTTAAGTGAGGAGCAACGTTGCCGCCTTACAACTGTTCTGTCTGGGGGTGCAGCGGCGTGACACATAAGAAAAGCGCCCCGGAGAGCGCCTCTCATAATCTGAACAACTCTGATTCTACTGCCTCGACTGTCATAAGTCCAGACATTGACCTTAATTCAGACCATCTAGCTGAGCTTCATGCCTCTGCTATTAGCGATGAAACAATCGCTGCAACTGGTGTCTATACTGCCTCCACCCGTGACGAGCTGCCTGAGCCGTTGCGCTGGATTGCAGATAGAAACGACACCCTTCCGGCTTTGGTCTATCCAATGGTTGAGGCCGGGCGCGGTGTGACGTGGCAAGTAAAGCCACAACCTGGTTCTTTGGTGGACGAGGAGGGGCGACCCCGTAAATACATCTGCCCGAAGAAAGAAGGGTCGAATATCTCGCCGTCGTTTATCGAGCGGCGACCGATTACGAGTGCCACACGTCGCGTGCTGGTGGTCGAGGGTACGAAGCAGGCTCTTGCTGCGATGACCTGGACTGATGACACGACTGCTGTGTACTGCATCCCTGGTATTCAGACATGGATGGGTGGCGAGGACGGGCCTAACCCTGCTTTTGCCCGTCTTAAAGGGCAGTCTGTCTACATCATCCCTGATGCTGATGCTGGCTCTAACCGTGCTGTCTACGACGGTGCGCAAGGCCTTGGTGAACACTGTAAGGCGTGGGGTGCATCCCCTGTCCGTTTCGTGCGTATGCCAGGCCACGGGTCGCAAGGGTTAGATGATGTCCTTGCCACTGTGGACGATGGCGAGCGCTCGGAGATGCTTGAACTGTGGATTCGCCAGGCGCAGGCTAAGCCTGCCAGCAAGATGCCGAAGCGTGCTAGCAAGAAGCAGCGCAGCAACACTGACGAGACTCGCAACGACTCGCGTCCGAAGCTTCATACCGACTTGCCGCCTGAAACGCTATGGGATCGAGCTTGGGAGGCAATTGAGAGTAAACATGCAGGTGTGACACTGTTTCGCCAGGATTCTCGTCCTGTAATGATTTCTCGGCGTGATGGCCAGGCTGTCCTGGTGCCGGTAGACCGTGCAACGGGGCGGCGTCTGGCTGCTGCTGCTTTCGATTTGGTGCGTGAAACTGACGATTCCACCACTGTCGTGGCACCGATGGACAAAGATATCGACGTGATTTTCACTCCTTTCTATACCGATAGTCTGCCGCCGCTGCACAGCGTGACGCGGTCGCCGCTGGTTACAGAGACTGGCGAAATTATCACGCGCTCGGGTTACCACAAGGGCACGGGTGTCTATGTAGACCTCGACGATTCCCTTACCGGTATCTCTGTGCCAGATAAACCAAGTGATCAGGACGTGGAGAATGCAAAGGTGCTGCTTGAGGATGTTCTCTACGATTTTCCGTGGGTAACTCCTGCTGATCGCACCCGTGCTCTCGGTGCTCTGCTAACTCCCTTGGCGCGCCCGATGCTTACTACAGCACCCATGCACGTGATTTCTGCCGTGCGCCGATCCTCTGGAAAAGGTCTGCTCACAGATGTTTTCCATCTGATCGCAACAGGCGAGACTGCTGCGGTGCAGGACTTGCCTGGTACTGAGACAGAGATGCGGAAGGTAATTGCGTCGAAGCTTTTTGCTGGTGCTGCAACACTTTTCCTCGACGAATGTAGCGTCGGTGTGGATAGTAAAGCTCTATCTGCCCTGCTGACAGCCGAGTCTTATACCGACCGCATCCTTGGTGAGTCGCGCATGATTTCGGTACAAAACAACCTGTGCGTGTACGCAGCCGGAAATAATATCGCTGTTGACGGCGACCTGGCCCGCCGTGTCGTTCCTATTCTTCTCGACCCGAAGTGCTCCAGGCCTGAATCTCGCAGCGGTTTCCGGCATCCTCACCTGCGCCGATATGTGCGTGCTCACCGGCGTGAACTGCTGGCAGCGGCACTGACACTAATCCGTGCATGGGCTGTGGCTGGCAGGCCATCGCCTAATGTGGCCGGCCCGTTCGGCTCTTTCGAGGGCTGGTATCACGTGGTCGGTGGCACCTTGGAGCACGTCGGGTATGCCGATCTCACGACAGACTTGGAGGAGATCCGAGCACGGTATAACGCTTCTGAGCAGGAAAACGCTGAGCACCTAGCGTGGCTCTATGAAGCAATGGAGGGCGACGATTTTCGCGCCTTCGACGCAGAATGCAAGATCGCTGACTCCCGCGACTATGTCCCTCTGCCTGAGGGTCTGGTTTCTTTGGACGAGGTCTCAGCACGCCGCCTCGGGCGTGTCTACTCCCGTCTGCAAGGCGCGTGGATTGGTGGATACTGTCTTGAAAGCGCTGGTGTAAAGCACCACACGAAGCTTTTTCATGTGGTGTGCGAGGATGACTGGGGTGGTGGCCCCGGCCCTGGTGCTGGTCCCGATAACAGTGTGCCGCCAGAGCCTTCTACGCCTGCAACACCTGAGCCTTCGGATACAGATAGTGTTGACACGCTGGTATTCGACTTGGAGACCGGCAGTGCCGATGACCTGCACGTGACGGATGACCCTGGCTTTGTCCGGCTGGCTACTTACTCCATCAATGGTGCAGAACCTGTAGCTACAACCGATATTGCAGGTGAGCTGCTACCTCTAATCGAGCGTGCAGGCGTGGTCGTAGGCCACAACATCGTCCAATACGACCTGGCTGCGCTACGCCGTCTTTATGGTCTCGATGTTGAGGCTCTGGTGAAGTCTAACCGTGTGCATGACACTCTCGTCATGGCGCGGCTGGCTGCAGGTGGTGCTAAGAACTTAAAGTACGACCTCAATGCTGTCGCGTCACGTTACAGCGTTGGTGGAAAGTTGCTCAAAGATGGGAAAACAGTACTTGACGCGCAGGCGGAGCAGTTTGGTGGCTTCGACAAGATACCCACCGATCACCCTGACTATGTCAAGTACGCGCTCCAGGACGTGCGGGCGAACACTGCCGTATACAGCAAGCTTCTGCCTGAGACCATCGACGCAGTGGGCGAGGAATATCTCCAGCGTGAGCACGAAAAGACGTACGCTCTATCCGTCGTGGAAGCGAAAGGTATCCGTGTAGACACCGGTAAGGTCGAGGCTTTTTTCGCGGAGGAAGAACAGACGAAAAGCAATATCCGACAGTGGCTAGTAGACACTGTCGGTATGCCCGACGAAGGTACGTCGCCATGGGCTTCGGTAGATGGCAAGCAGGCTATTGCAGACTACTTTGGCCGATTCGGTGCCGAAGTGCCGCGTACAAAGAAAGGTGGAATCTCGATTAGCGGTAAGGCGATGCAGGAGCTTGCTAAGCAACATGCAGGCACCCCCGAGGTAGTCGAGCTGGCGACCAGGATGCAAACACTGCTGCAAGCCTCGACGCCTGCTGCGACGATTAAAAAGTATCTGCACGGTGACCGTGTGTACCCGTCTATTAAGTCCAGTCAGAACACTGGACGCTTGAGCACCAAAGATCCAGGTATGACGGTTTTCGGTTCTCGTGATAAAAGGCTTATCCGTCAACGCGAGATGATCCTCTCGGATAGTGCTGACGAGGTTCTTATCAGCGTGGATTTGAGCCAGATTGATGCTAGGTGCATGGCTGCTGGCAGCGGTGACGAGCGCTACTCAGAGCTATTCGCGCTTGGTCGTGACGCACATACAGAGATGGCTGTCCGTGTATTTGGCGATAAGTCCCGCAGGTCTGAGGCTAAAGCTCTCGGCCATGCGGCAAACTACGGCATGGGGCCAAAGTCGTTTGCCGACCATGCTGGCATCTCTGTTGTTGAGGCTCGGTCTCAGCTTGACCGCCTGCATCGTGAGTTCCCGGAGCTGGAGTCCTTCAAAGAGTCTCTGCGTAAAAGCGCCGAGACTCGTGGCTGGGTTTCCACCGGCTTCGGTCGCCGTGTAGCTGTCGCACGAGATAGGGCTTATACCCAAGCACCGGCTGCATACGGTCAAGGCACGGCCCGAGACGTATTCCTGGAGGGCGTTCTCAATCTCCCGAGGGAAGTCCTGGAGATGGTACGCATTTTCGTCCATGACGAGATTATTCTCTCGGTGCCACGCGAGCGTGCTGAGGGGATTAAGGAGTGTGTGGTAGCCGCCTTTAAGGCTGTCGAGCTGCCTTCCTCTGGTGGGGTCTCTGTCCCTGTGCTCTCGGATTCAGCTGGCCCTGGCGACAACTGGTCTGAGTGTAAGTAGGCGGTTTGCATGCAGCTCTCTCGCAGCCCTCCCCTAGGCACTTTTATCGTCACAGAGACGTTAACAACGCAGGAAACACAGTACCCCTGGGAAGCCTTGAACCATCGGGCGCTTAACCCAAGTGCCCGATGGCACCGAAATACCGCAACCTAAAGAAAGGAGTTGGCCATGGAGCCACAATCACCGCAGCCACCCCGGACACCTCGCGGCGGGTCGAAGGAACGCTACGAAGCCGAGGAATCTGCAAAAGGCCTTATCGCAGGTTTAGTCGGCCTAGACTGCGCCGACATCATTCGTCGTTCTAATCGCGTCCAGGAGATTCTCGAGGATCTTGCCCAACACGCTCCCGCAGAGGGCGTGTCCCTGGAGCAGCTTAGGGAGGAGAGGAAAAAGGTCGATGCCGAAATAGACCAGCTGTCACGAGAGCTTGACGAACGCGACAGGAAAATGCAGGGCAAGCCCAACGGCAATCCCCCGGGCCAGCCCGAGCGCAAGCCCCGTAACGTCACGGTTAAAGACCCGCGATTTGCCCCTCTTTTCCAGAATGAACCAGAAGAAAACGACACAGATAAAGGATGGGAACCAGAACTATGATTACGAAGTCTCAGACCGCTTCTGCGATAAAAAAGTTTGAAGCTCGCCTGGAGAAGCAGAAGCGAGAGGAAGCCGAATTGGCTGCGGAGTTCGAGGAAATTGAGCGTAGGTTAGGCAAAGTTCTCGCCGCCTGCGTTTATGAACCGTCGAGCAAATGGGCCGCATTTCTCGACCGTTCTGTCTGGGAACTGCTCGTGGAATGCGGCGCACAGGTGGCCCCCTCCCGCGAAGCGTCCGAGGAGGACGAGGGCGCTCATCGCGGGGAGGACGAAGGAGCTGATAAAGGCTCCGAAGTCGATTCCGAAGGCTCTACCGAGCCGGAGGAGTCGGAGGACGAAGAAGCCGATGAAGGCTCCGATGACTCTACAGAGTCGGAGGAGTCGGAGGGTTCTGAGGACTCCCACGGCGGGGAATACGAAGAGGCTGACGAAGCCTCTGAGGCAGATTCCGAAGGCTCCCCAGAGCCGGAGGAATCCCCCGCAGGACCGGAGCAAACTGACTACTACGGTCAGTGAGCGTAGGGCCAGAGGGTCGAGGGAGAGAATCTCCCTCGCCAGCGCCACGAGGCACCGGAGGTGCCCGAGTGGCTTGCTGGCCGCCGCCTGTTAGGGAGGGCCGTCTTTGACGGTGGCGAGTACGCCTGAAGATGCGCAGCAGATTCAGGGGGCCGACACCGGAGAAGCGTGACCCTCACTAACAGACTGTGGCCCTGGCTGCGTCAGCAGTCGGGGCCACCCTGCCACAGTAAGTATGGAATGTAGGAGGTGGATATGCGAGACAAGTTCTCGACATATTCGCGGACAACCGTGCGCCTCGACAAGGATTTGGACAAATTTGTCGAGGAGGTCGCACGGTTCGCAGGTGTGCAAAAAGCAGTCGTGTTCCGGGAAGCTCTCTATGTCCTCGCAGAGGAGGAGAGCGTGCTAACGCAGAAGCGTTTGGCCCCGGAGACGCTGCGCCGGTGGGACGAGATGAACGAGCAGCTGCGTCGGATTGGCATCAATCTGAACCAGCTGGCTCGGCGCGCCAATATCGACGGGACTGAATCGGTGTCCGAGTTGGTAGAAGGCATCGCTGATAAAGTCGATTCTCTCCGCCAGGAGGTGAAAGACTTTGTCCACAATCAAGATTAGCTACAGTCAGAACCTCCGCGCGGCGACGGTGTATGCCGTCTACGGAACGGCAGACAATGCCCGCAAGGGTCGGGTGCGAGCTGATGCTTTATGCACGGTTCAACCTAATGCTGAATCGTTCTCGCCGTCGGCGACATCTGGCCGCTGGTCTGGAGTGGACTTCATGGAGGCCAGTGTGGACGAGATGGAGCGTTATGCTCCGGCTCAGCGCACTGACCAAGCAATTATTTATATCCAGTCGTGGGCGAAAGACGAGCTGGATAAGGATGACCCGGCTGATGTAGCTCGGGCTAATGCAGCCGGTTCAGAGCTGGCGATGCGGCTGACTAAAGGCACGGGAGTTCCGTTTACCGTTGCCACGCACACCGACAGTAAAAGCGGCTGCGTCCACAACCACATCGTCTTTGCCAATCACGACCCGCAGACAAAGAAGGCTGCGCCGAGGGACATGCGTAACTGGTTTAAGTTGCGCAACGTCAACGATGAGTTGATGCGCGAGTTGGGGATGCGTGTCCTGGGCAAGCCGGGAGGCCGGCAGGGAGGCAATGGAAGCAAGCCGATAAAGCCGGAAATATCGCTACTTCCTGCCGAGCGCAGGGCACGCAAAGAGGGCCAGTCCACCGACTCGACGGGCCTGGGCGTGGATGAATTAACAGCAATCACCTGGGCTGATTTCGCTCGCAAGCGCATAGACGCGCTGTGTGCTGATGAACGAGTAGCCGATGCTGAGGACCCGCTGGTCAAGGCGCTAGAGGTTGCTGGCGACTACAACCTGTCCCTGAAAGTGCAGCCTAACTCAAAGACCGAGGGCGAGTCGTTAACCGTGGCCCTGGTCGATGACGACGGAGAGGAGGCCTATTTTACGAACACCACGAAGGCCGGGCGTACCCGAAAGCGTAAAGCAGCTAAGGCCGGCTCGAAATTAGGCCGCAGCTATTCGCTAGAGGGTGTGACCGAGCGCGTTAACGAAGCTCAGGCAGCTCTCGTTGCGCGACAGGAGGTGGAACTCCAAGCTGATGCAATTGACGATGACCTGGAGGCGAAATACGGCTCCAGCCTTCTCGATGACGAGGAGGAAGAGGATAACTACTACTCCCAGGAGGGATTTAATTATGGTCTCAGTGACCGAGATGAAACAGATGGCCCAGGCAGCAGCCAAGGGCAAGGCGGAAAGCGTCTTGAAGATCGTCAGCCCGCGCCTGGACAAGGCGGAGAGGGCTATCAAGGCGACGCAGGAGAAACTGAAGAGTCTGCCGGAGAACGCGGGGGAGATTATCAACAGTCTGCCCAGCGACTTCTCAACGCGATTAGCGAAAGTGGAGACCGAATTAGGAAGCGTAAGGGGCAAGCTCGCCGAGAACAAGAACTACGTGAGCAGCAGTCACTTCCAGGTAACGATGATGGGAGTGCAACAGATGATCACCGGCCTGATAAGGAATATCGAGGCACTGCCCAGCGGCATGGACGGGGTCAAGGGAACTCTACTCGAGCTAAATCAGCAGATGTCGCAGCTCGTAAAGCTGCAACGGGAGGTAATCAGGGCAGCACAAAGCCCCATCCAGCTCGACCGGGCTTCCAGCCAAGCAGTAGCCCAGAGCCTCAACAACCAGATGACGGCCAGCCTGACTACTGACCTGGAGCCACTGGTAGCAGTAGCGGTCTCTGAGGCAATGTCGAAAGAGTCAGAAAGCCTGCACAAGGCAGCAGAAGCCTCTAAGAAGGCCCGCAGCGCCTTGCTCCAGGAGAAGGAATCCAACGAAAAGCTGCTGGAGGAGATACGCGCAGAGCGCAAGCAGTATAACGAGGACATGGCAAAATCAAACACTCACTTCATTAAGGCCTGCATGTCTGCCTCGTGGATTGCAGCCAGTGTTCTCTTCGTTACTATTGCACTCGTTGCTGTCGGCGCCTTGGGGAAAGGGCTGCTAAGTATGCTCGGCATACCTGAAGGCATGGGTGCTCTGTGGAGCCACGTCCAGGAGGCTAACGGCATCGGCCCGACACTGGGATGGTTGGTGCTAACCCTTATCACCATAGGCATCCTTATAGCGCTTATGACCTGGATGCTATCCCAGGCTGTGCCAGGTATTGCTCATTTGGTCGAGGAATACCGTCGCAGCCACCCGAGGAAAGAAACGAACCACTAACTCGAACACATGCACTGTAAAAAAGCTAAAAGACTCCCACACACAGCGTAGCGGTTAACCGCTACGCTTCTTTTATGCTCTCTCTGGTGCTGTTCCGACCGGCTTTCGATCGTCCGAAAGGTCACGTCGGTGCCAAAGAACGACTTCAGCCCTCAGGGACGGCTGTCGGGCAATTGAGGGAGATCCCCGCGTCGTTGAGCGCTGCCCGCCCGGCGGGAGTGAGACGCACGGCCCGGGTACGACCCCTGCGGGAAAGCCATTCCTTATCCAGCAGAGTCTTGCAGATTCCCGTGCCGAGAGGGCCGGCGAGGTGGAAGCGGCGTTCGGTGGAGTCCATGCACGACCTGCCAGTGTCGAGCATCTTCGGGGGCACACCCCACTGTATGAACAAGCGATGACCTTGATTAGTGACCTGACAGTGCGAGTCGATGAACTCGTGCTCTTCTAGTTGTTCAGCCAGGCGCACCCCGAGCTTACCGGCGAGGTGCTGATAACAGGTGCGGCCTTCACGTAGGTTCGCATTCGCCCGTGACGCGCTGAGGCTGTGAGGAGTGGGCAGGGGCGAGCGGGCGACCACGCCAAGGCTCTCGACCACTCGTGCGATATCTTCCCCGGCCAGGCGAATGTAGCGGTGCCGGCCCTGCCGAATGTCGTGGACGAGACCGTGGGTGACGAGCACGTCAACATGCTCGCTCGCCGTCGACCGGGCCAGGCCCGCGTACCTGCCCAGTTCACCAACCGTCCAGGCCCGCCCGTCCATGAGCGCAGCACACATGGCCGCCCGCGACGAGTCAGCCAGAGCCGACGCGACTGTCGAGATATCCGGGACCGCTTCAGGAAACACGCGCGCAACCATGCCTCCAGTATGCACCCGGAACTGTTCGGTGACGACCGAACAATCGCTGGCGTAGTCTGAACTCACCAGATTCATTGCATCAGGAGACGAAGGGAGCGATCGCGATGAACGGGGACCGCCAACGGCTACGCGGGCACTACGATGAGGACTTCTACTGGGAACGCGTTGACCGCAACCTGGGTTGGCTCGACGAGGGCCCCCTCGTCGCCCAGCAACTCCTCGCGCTCACCGGGGGAGAGACGGCCAGGGAGATCCGGGACATGCACTTCGCCGCGTCCTGGCGCCTGTTCGATCTGGTGCTGCCGACACTGCTGGACCGGTCCTACCGGACCTGGGATCAAGACCTGAGCAAGCGCACCTACTTCGGCCACCCGCCCGCCGAGGCTTCGCTGGAGTCTCGCGTATGACCGCGCATCGGCGCACGGCGCTGGTCGCGACCCTCCTCGGTTTCTTCATCGTCATGCTCGATACGACCATCGTCAATGTCGCCCTCGCCGAGATCGGCACTGACCTCGACACGACCGTGGGCTCACTGCAGTGGGTCGTCGACGCTTACACCCTCGTGTTCGCCGCGCTCCTTCTCACAGCTGGGGCCGCATGCGACCGTCTCGGGGCCCGCAGGGTCTACCTCGCTGGCCTGGTGGTCTTTGCTGTGCTCTCGGCCGTGTGTGCCCTGGCTCCCACAGGCGGGTTCCTCGTCGCTGGTCGCGCCGTCCAGGGCGTGGGCGCGGCAGCGATCGTGCCGGGCTCTCTGGCATTGCTGTCGGCTGTGTACGACGATCCGAAGGAACGAGCACGCGCCATCGGGCTGTGGGGCGGCGCAGGAGGTGTTGCCGCCGCGATCGGACCGGTCCTGGGCGGAGCGCTGGTGTCGACGATCGGGTGGCGGGCGGTGTTCTGGGTCAACCTCCCCATCGTCGCTATCGGCTGTCTGCTCACCTTGTGGGCAATTCCCGCGCTCACGAGCGGTCGCGCGAGACGGGTGGACCTACCCGGACAGGTGCTCTCCATGCTCACGCTGGTGGCAGTAACCTATGCAGTCATCACCGCAGGCGAACACGGATGGTCACCCTGGCAGGTAGCCGTGCTGATCGCCGGGGGCGTCTTCCTCGCCCTGTTCATCATCGCAGAGCGACGACACCCGGACCCAATGCTGCCGATGGCCTTGTTCACTCGTGCCCGGTTCTCCGTGGCCGCAATGGTAGGGCTCGCGCTCAACATCAGCTTCTTCGGACAACTCTTCGTGCTCTCCCTCTTCTTCCAGCAGTACCTGGGATACGAGCCGTGGCTGGCAGGCCTCGCGCTGGCACCACAGGCGTGCAGCGCCGTGGTCGCGTCACCGCTGGGCGGCCGTGCCGTCGCCCGGTGGGGCGCGTTCCCCACCATGCTCACCGGCCTGGTAGTCGGCACGATCGGCTTCAGCAGCCTCGTGCTGCTCACCGCAGAAACCCCTTACGTGGTGGTCGCGGTGTTGACCTTCACGGCTGGATTCGGGATGGCCTTCGCGATGCCGGCCGCGACCTCGGCCGCAGTGGACTCGGCCCCGCCGGAACATGTCGGCATCGCAGGAGGAGTCATCAATGCCGCCCGCCAGACCGGCAGCGTCGTCGGCGTCGCAGTCCTCGGCGGAATGGTCGCCAGTGGAGCGTTCCTCACAGGCTTCCACACAGCCGTCGCGGTCGCCGGTGGAGTCTTCGGTGCCGCAGCGCTCGTAGTTGCTGCCACCATCATCAGTCACCTACAGGAGCCAGTTACACCTGAAGTTTAGAATCATTGTGTGATGAAGCACCATCGGAGGAGGTCGAAGAAGCCGCCAGTCGAACGCGTACTGTGCTCCGAAACTGGTAAACGCGAACACGAGCACTATGATGACGCCGTGCATGTAGCACTGAAACGGTCGCGACGGGCAGGGCCGCTGCGGATCTACGAATGCCCTCGTGCGGGTCGTGGCACCTAACCAAGCGCCCTGACTGGGGCAAACCACCGGCGAACTAATGACACTGTACGGGTCTGTCTCGGCGAGGAACGCTCCGGAGTGCGTCTTTCCTGGACGCTCCAGGAGTTTCGTTCTCATGCATAGGCAGCCGAGGCGCGCTGCAAGGCTTGTAGCCCTGAGGCCAGTCGCCTAGGGCTTTGTACCATGAAACTAGGCGCGCCAGCGACCATAGGCCATGGTCAGAGAGTATGAACACCGGTGACCAGATAGCAGGTCGCTTGTGTCAGGCAATGCGCCGGCGCATTGCCTGACCAGTATGAGCAACAGAGCGCGTTCAAAACGTTAGGGCGCGAGCGCAGTCCTTTCTCGCAGTCACCTATACTCCTCAGCCCACCAGGGGTATGCACACAGCGCTCATACACTAAAAGAGTCACACCGAGAGAGAAGACCACTGTGACGACAGCAAGTTATTTTCAACCCCACCACCAATGAGGAGTACTTCACCACTCCATGCTTCAGCACTCGCGCCGAAGCCTGGGCATGCGCAACCGGGTTCATCTTGGCACGCTATAGCGGGGAGTAGGACGCCGCAGTAAGAGGCAACCTCGCAGACGCCACGCTGAACAAGGAATACGAGTTTTACTCCACGATCGACCTACGCCAAGCATCGCTCTACGGCCCTCCAGTCTCGATCGTTCTCAACGACTAACCCCAAACAAGACAAACAAAGGCAGCACCCCTCGGGGTGCTTTCCCTCTTGCTGGTCGGGCTGCGCATATTTACCCTCACGCGTGCGCAGATTTACGCATACAGAGCTAGTTATCCACAGGGGTTCACCTGCTGGTTTATCTATTTTCCCAGGTGGCTTATAACTATATCCCTGTAGATCTATATCCTCAGTCGATCAACCAACAAACCGTTCACTACGGGGTGCGGTTCTTGCTCCCGCCTCGCCTTGCGGCTCGTTGGGCTGCCGCCCAAATCAATAGATTTGGTTGCCACCAAAACACCCCACAACAACCACGGGCCTGACCCCGGACAGTGGACACATCGGGGGTTAGCTATGCTGCTTTGGTCAGTGTAGCTGATGTGAGTGCTTCGACCATTCCTGTTGAGAAAGGGTACCTAGAGTTGAAAGACGATAAAAACGTAGAGAACTTTGTGGACTGCCGCGAAATCCGCACGGTTTTCAAACCAACTTGGGTGAGCTGGTGGTTCCACAAGATTTTTACGTTCCCGCGTGTTGAGTGCGATGGGATCGTAAGCAATTGTCACTGGGGAAGAAACAAAGCGTTAGTGAGGGATGGTGGGACGGTTACGGTTGGATTTAGTTATCGTATTTTCCATGATACGAAAATTAGATGTAAGAGCTCCCCTATCGAGGTTTCCCCTTCACATGCTGAGTTAGAAGCCAAGACAGCCATAATTAACAACTCCCCGATGACTGCCGTGCTCTACTAGCATTCGTCTCGAGCCTATCGATGGTTCGGGCGCGTACTTCCCGCGACGTTGTGAACGCGGGCCTAACCCCCGGACAGTGGACACGTCAGGGTTAGGCCCTATGGCGGAACATACGCTATAATATATGCCTAAACATACGTCCCGCCATATGGCGAGATATGTCACGCGGGCCGGTGCGGGTAGGCGGTACCGGTGAAGGAGCCGCGCCCATGCCCCGCGTCTTGTGGTAGTTGTAGAAGAAAAAAGGGGGCGCATCTACTACCACTGCGGTATCTCGCTTACTCCGGCTTGCGCCCTGCGTTTTCTGCCCGCACACGCACTCCCACAGAAGCAGCAGTCAGAACAATAACGAGAACAACCGCTAAGCCGAGCCCTATTACATCAGTCAGCCACAAAACGAGGAGTACTAAAGAGGCAACCGCCAAGGCGAGCAAAACTCCGATTTTTATCTTCTGTACCTTGTCCATGTCCATAGCGCCATTATTCAAAATAAAACCAACCGCGCGGGAAGTTTTCCCGTTTTCGAAGAAATCTCCTCCAATCCTAAAAGCGCCCTCAGGGACCTGCTTTTCTACTTTATGCGCGTAGTGGAGAACGCTCGTATCCCTCTCGCGGAGTGATTCTTATTTCTCGGTAGGACTATATAAATGCAGGTAGAACTATATGTAATTAAACATATGCTAAAGCATATGTTTAGGCATATGGCGGGACATATGTTGCGCCATACGGCAGGCCTGACGACTGCGTATAGCTTGATAGGCGGCTACACAGCTTTACTCCCGCAGTATGGCAACTTCGCTTTGATGTCTTCGACTACTTGCCTTTATGTTTGGCCTTCTTTTTAGCGGCACGGATCTGAAATTTCCGTTGTGCTTCTTCGCGCCGAGCGATCCGCGAAGCTTTCTTCTTGTTTGCGTTAGCTAATTCGAAATTTAATTTTGTTGCTTCTTGGGCTTTCGAAGACACACCTGAGGTCTTGCGTTGCTCCTTATTGACTTTCCGCTGCAGGCGTTTGGGATTTCCTCGCTGTGGCGCTTCAATAGTGCCAGGTATAGGTACGGAACGATGGGCCCGTTTGACTAGGGAGGAACCGTTGACGAGTAACCACTCATAGAGTTCGGCATTATTAGGTTCTGGACCGAAAACTACTCGGACGGCGCGGAGTTGGTTGTTGCTGGAAGTCTCGTAGACTCCGCACCAAAATTGACCATCGTGGAAAAGGGTGAATTGAGCAGGCATAGTTGTCTCCAGGTACGCTAAAGCGGACCTGACGACGCTGGATTCTTTAGCTCTCATGAGAGCAAGAGCTAAAGCGACGGATAGCACTAGCTAGTGTTATCGCTCAGACTTCCTACTGAGACTGTGCGTTTTGCGCATCAGGATCTTACGGGAATAACGCTAACACACCCTGAGGGCAGAGAACGCAGCCAACTGATGTGGCAGGAATGAATACCTAAGCAGGAGAAGAGACATGGGTACTCAGTGTGGGAGTATTGCGAAACCTTCGCGCGCCAATTAGCCTAAGACATGACAGCATGGTTCGTCCCTGAACCATCGCTGCACAATAAAAAGGGCCCCAACGAGCGGCCACTCGTTGAGACCCTCGGGCCTAAAGACCCACGTGAAGCACAACTGCAATGAGCTTCACTGTTACGGTCGCAAGTGTTATGACCTTGATTGCCACATCGAGCCAGCTAAGCTTCGTGGCGTCAAGGTCTTTTCTTTTGCGACCGGGTGTATCCAATGAGTGCTTACCTATTGTCTACCTCCCCTTGCGTCGTAGGGTTGTCCGCTCGCCTGAAAAAGGGCGCGCGGGACAGCCCACGTCACGCGCGGGCCTTACCGCGCACCGACGAGGAAGTCACGCCCACACCCCACCACAAGTAGCGGGGCGTGATTGTGAACCAGCACTAACGCTAGCAGCCACCCCTGACGAGACCTAGAAGTATGATTCCACCCCTGCCTTTATAAAAGCCGCTCATGAGGCAAAATATGCACACAGAGACACTCGTAGCCGCCCTTAAG
The DNA here is from genome assembly GCF_046717465.1 of Corynebacterium limaceinasi. Classification (NCBI taxonomy): domain Bacteria; kingdom Bacillati; phylum Actinomycetota; class Actinomycetes; order Mycobacteriales; family Corynebacteriaceae; genus Corynebacterium; species Corynebacterium limaceinasi. The sequence goes on along the minus strand of NZ_CP177100.1, from coordinate 448,714 downwards.
TCTGTCGATTTCACCACCCAACACCCTAGCTAGACGTACAAAAGAGCAGGTAAGACTACATATTACTAGGCGTATGCTTTAGCATATGGCAAAGCATACGCATATAACATATGTCCCGCCATATGGCAAGACATATGGCAAGACTGACGGAGTGACGGTCACGAGGACTGCCCCATCAGTTCAGCAGAAACCGCCCCGCCCCGAACTCGACTAAGCCGAACGCGGAAGACTAGCGTCCCTCTAGGTCGCTTTCTTTTTACCCCAAACAGCTTGCACAGATTTACCCTCACGCAAAATACGACTGCGCTGATTTACCCATACGGAAACCCACATGAGACTACTGCGCATAAGTTGACACACGCCTGCGCATAAGTTGACACACAGAAAAAGAGCCTGCGCATAAGTTGACACACGCCTGCGCATAAGTTGACACATAAAGGCGCTTATACACAGAGTTTTACCTGCGGGTTTGAAGTGTCCCAGGTTTTGTTCCGTCTGAGTAGATGGGAAAATCTGGAATATGCCAAGAAAATTTGACCAGGATGCGAAGGACCGTGTGGTCCGTCTTGTAGAGGACCGTATCTTGGCGGAAAATATGTCGATGCAAGCCGCGTGCAAGGCAGTAGCTCCAAAGTTGGGGGTTTCATGGCACACGGCTCGTCAGTGGACCCAGCAGGCCCGTCGTGCGGGAAGCATCCCAGAACCTGTGCCTGAAGACTTGGCCGCGGAAAACGCGAGGCTACGCCGTGAAAATCAAGAGCTACGCGACACCAATGAGCTACTGAAGGCTGCCTCGGCTTTTTTCGCGTCGGAACTCGACCCAAAACGTCGGAAATGATCCGGTTCATCGATGAGTATCGGGATCGTTTCTCCATCGAGTTCATTTGCGAGACGTTAAACACCCACCGTGTTGGCGGTTTCATCACGTCCCGTGGATACCGCCAATCAAAAGCCCGTGGTATGAGTGCCCGCAGTCTTCGTGACGCTGCTCTAGTCGCGCACATCGCCGAGGTCCATGAAGAAAATTTTGGCGTCTACGGCATCCGTAAGATGTGGCATACTCTGCGCCGTGAAGGAATCGACATTGGCCGTGAGCAGACCGCACGCCTGATGCGTCTTGCTGGAGTCAGAGGCAAAGGTAAAGGTAAGTCTCCTATTACTACCCGCAAGCCGAAGGGACCAGATCTGCGTCCTGATTTAGTTAATCGCAAGTTCAACGCCCCGGCACCGGCCCGATTGTGGGTGGCCGATATTACTTATGTGCGCACTAGAAAAGGATTCGTGTACACCGCTTTTGTTACCGACGTGTTCTCCCGAAGGATCGTCGGGTGGGCACTATCTGATTCAATGCGTACCGAGGCGCTGCCGCTGCAGGCGCTTAATCAGGCGATTGTCAGCGCGAAGGAAACAACGGGGCTGATTCATCATTCAGATCATGGCTCACAGTACGTCAGCATTGTCTACAACGAACGGCTGGCTGAGTATGGAATTGCTGCCTCTACCGGGACAGTAGGAGATTCCTATGACAATGCTTTGGCCGAAAACGTCAACGGTTCCTACAAAAATGAGCTGATTCATCGGCGGTCGTGGGACAGCGTGGTTGACGTGGAGATCGCGACGTTTGAATGGGTTAATTGGTGGAACGAGGTACGGCTTCACCAAAGTCTCGGCTATCGCACGCCAGCTGAGGTTGAGTCAGAGTTTTGGGAAACCAACCCGGCCCAAGAAATAATGGAAATCAAGGCAAATGCCTAGGAACAAAACCCGGGGCACTTCAGTTTACCTGTTTTCCCAGGTGGCTTATAACTATATCCCTGTAAATCTATATCCCCAGCCGATCAACCAACAAAACCGTTCACTACGGGTTACGGTTTATGCTCCCGCCTCGCCTTGCGGCTCGTTGGGCTGCCGCCCAAATCAATAGATTTGGTTGCCACCAAAACCTCGCAATTAAAATTAAAAATTCCTTCAGTTCTTTTACATTGCAAGGTAAATAGACTGTGGCACATTAAATGTCGACGTTTAAAAAATTCTGTACTCTAAAGATCAGTGCTTAAGGGTATGATTTCTCCCTAATAGCGCATTCACGACTTCCACCAACGTCACTTTCAAAGTGAAAAGAGAAATTTTGAAGAAAGTCAATCGTCTAGGTGTAGCGATAACCACCATCTTGGCATCAGCCGCTATTGCTCCTACGGCGTTAGCTGATACATTCCCGAATTCGAGTTCGTTCACATCTCCGTTGAATGATCCCGCAATAGCCAAGATAGGAATGTGTCCACCTGTGGCTGGAGTCGCACTTCCTTGGACTTGCGGAATTAAGTAGCAAAAAGGGGATGCGGACGAAATCTTGAAGAGTTTTCCGCATCCCCTTCTGTCGCATATCCTTATAGTACGGCAAGCATAATCAACAGGACAATCACGATCGCTGAAATTGTAGCGAATCCAATAACCTTCGGTTTGCTGACAACCGCATAGCCTTCGGAACCATCAGCGGTAGTCAGATCACGAGAAATCATATAAACGATAGGTAGAAGGATCAAAGCCTCTGCAGCCCAAACCCACCATGGGAAGCTCAATTTGTACATTGTAGTAGCAGATCCGGCAGCAATTAAAACCGCAATTGATACTGCGTAGAGAAATAGAGGAACCCGCAATCCCGTCGGGGTCTTTACAATAGTCCTGCCGGATATTTTATTCATTCCTTTAAGCCTCCGTCTCAGAACCGATACGCTAGCAGCTGGCTGCAGTAATACCTGCACCTACAGCAGCGCCACATCCCCAACCGCCAACAGTACCAGTAGCGGCGCCGAACGGGGCACAGACCAATGCATCGGCAGTGGCATTAATACCCAAACTTACCCACTTGTTGCTGATGCAACGCGCAGCTTGTCCACTCTCGTTACCCGCGTAAATTACTCCGTCGGTGTACTTCAGAACAACGCCCTCCGGAAGATCTGCTTTGATACTCGCCACGAGGTTCCCCTGCGTGTCATAAGTATTAATAATATTTCCTTCGATCTTGATTTGATCACCATCAAGAACTTTAGGAACGAGGACATTGCCATCAGCGTTAAAGCTACGAATCCCATCCGCTGATTCAAACCAAAAATCACCTCGCTCTTTCTGGTCAGAAGATACGGGATCTGCAGTAGAAACCGATTCCGCAGCATACGCTGGACCGTTTACAGCAACCACCCCAACGAGAGCAGCTGCCGCCATAGTTGCGGCGGGTACGAATCGAGAAACAAGAGATTTCAATGGACTAAGCCACCTTTCATGAAAGAAGATAAAATTTCAAGCTCTTAGGGAGAGCCAATTAAAGACTAACAAAAGACCGATGGTTATGGGCTCATTCAAAAGTGTCTAGTTAGATACTCCTAAATGAGGCGGGACACTTCAACATTGACAGTATGCAGCTATTTGTCCGCAACGCCCCGTTTGACTCAAAAATGATCGTTGCTGAGGTCGACCGCATGACCGGCGGAGATAATGACGAGGACGAGTTCTTCACCGCCTGGGACTGGACAATCCGGACGCGCACGCAGCAGTAGCCGATGCGACCGCCCCGGTGAACATGCTTCACGCCCTCTTCGGTTTCAAGCGCGGCGAAATTGGCCGCCAGATTTTGCGTCAAGGTCAAGCATTCCGCGCCACCAACACCTGGCGTACAAGCCACTCCGCCCCGCTGCTTCTCCGCGAAATATAGACGCCCACCAGCGCGAACACTAACCATGGCAGTCCATGCGGGTGGACATATGGTATACCATATGATGGGCCTCGCGGGCTCACAGAGGTGGGAGAACGACTACGCAGATTCCTGCCCACAGCAGAGAAAGGGGGGGTACGGGCCTAGGGCGGGAGTATTGCGAAACTGTAGCGCGCGCATTAGCCTAAAAAGTGACAGCACAGTTCATCTTTGAATTGCGGCTGCACAATAAAAAGGGCCCCAACCGACTGGTACTCGGTTGAGACCCTCGGGCCTAAAGACCCACGTGAAGCATCGCGGTAACGAGCTTCACGATTACGGTCGCAAGAACTATGACCTTGGTAGCCACATCTAGCCAGTCAAGCTTGGTGGCATCAAGGTCTTTTCTTGTGCGACCGGGTGTATCCAATGAGTGCTTACCCATTGTCTACCTCCCTTGCGTCGTAGGGTTGTCCGCTCGCCTGAAAAAGGGCGCGCGGGACAGCCCACGTCACGCGCGGGCCTTACCGCGCACCGACGAGGAAGTCACGCCCACACCCAGCGGGGTGTGATTGTGAACCAGCACTAACGCTAGCAGCCACACCTGACGAGACCTAGAAGCATGATTCCACCCCTGCCTTTATAAAAGCCGCCCACGAGGGAAAACGCGCACAGAGCTACCCGTAGCTGTACCTGGATCCGTCAATTTCCGCGCCTACATGCTGGGGATGAGCATGTGAACGCGCAGGTAGAACTGCACGCGAGCGGACATTTGCTTTGGCAGATGTCATAGCGTGTGCCGTGCCATATGGCGGAACATGCGCTATGCCATATGTTTCATCATGTGGCTTTTAGATCTATGGTGTCTCTCTTTACGGCTAAACACACCGCGGTGTGCCGAAAGTTCTTCTCTTGCCTGCACTAAAAGAGGAGCGTATTATGGGTATTAGTTATCGACTGACTACCCCAAAGGAGTGATTATGGGCGATTTGGAAAACAAGAAGGACGGCCTCGTAGGCAAGGCAAAGGAAGCCTACGGCGAAGCTACCGGCAACGAGGACGTAGCTAACGAGGGCAAGGCCGACCAGGTCACCTCCGAGGCTAAGGACAAGCTGTCCGACGCTGCCGACGGCATCAAGGACAAGGCCAACGAGGTTATCGGCGGCCTGAAGGACGACTAATCCTCGTCCGTATTTCTGCATATCGCTGCGCTGGCACCCCGCTGGCGCAGCGATATTTTGATCAACACTACTTTCACGTCACACAACGCGGTGGCGTGTCCGAGCGGAAGAAGATAATCGCCTGCGAAAGCAACCATTGGCCAGGTCCCAACTGTGGTGCCATAATCACATCGCCAATTCCAGCTTTCTCGGAACCGGCGTCGGGTTTGAACGGAAAGCAGCAGGTAGAACTACATATGGACAGACATATGGTAAAGCGTATGTCTTACCATATGCCTACACATATGTCCTGCCATACGGCACATACTGTGGGGAGTATATTCACCCGCACTCCCCGCCGTATCTAGGCGTTTTTCAACGCCCGATACACCGTGGGTCGGGTAACTCCGAATTCCCGCGCCAAGGCTGTTTTCGACTCCCCCGCCAATGCACGCCGCTTAATCTCCGCCACCTGCTGCGGGCTTAGAGCGGGTTTGCGGCCTTTGTACTTTCCGGCCTTTTTGGCCAGCGCAATCCCCTCTGCTTGGCGCTCGCGGATAATGGCCCGTTCAAACTCCGCGAAGCTACCGAGAATACCGAGCATTAAATCCGCACGCGGATCTGTGGTGTCTTTCGCAAAGACAAGATTCTCATGCAGGAAAGTAACAGTCACACCCTTGTTGGTGAGTTCATCAACAATGCCGCGCAGATCCGTAAGTGAACGGGCGAGGCGATCAATCGACGACACGACGAGTTCGTCACCGTCGCGCACATACGCCATGCACTCGACAAGCCCAGGGCGGGCAGTCTTGGTGCGGCCGGAAATCTTATCTTCAAAGAACCGGTCAATCCTGCCGGAAGCATTGAGCAGTTCTTTCTGGCGCTGATTATTCTGCTCTACCGTCGAGACACGGATATAGCCCACCCGCTGCCCATGCGAACCAGAGCTTTTGGCCATTAGTCTTCGCCCCGCGAGGGTTCAAAGGCAGCATTCTCCTGAGCGACAACCGCATCACGATACGACTCAACCACCCGCGCCAAGTCAGACAACTGTGCCCCGTCGAGACCATCAGCGTCAGCAAGCAAGGCTTGCACAATCCTGCCCAACGCCTGCTGCCCCGACGACAACCCACCATGCAGATCTTTCACCCGCGCCAACGCGGGCACTTCATCAATATGACCTTCAATATGGAAACCGTCAGACGATAACACCACACTCGCCACTTTCTGTAAACATAAGGCCTAGACCCCGCTAGACATGTGTAAAACAATGCTAGGAACGGCCCTATTTTACAGGAAACATTCTTCCTCAGACTGGCGTAACAATAGGGTGTACCACACTGATACACCCTCTGCCTTAATCAAGAGGTGACGGCATTTATCATATGGATATTCCGTTGAATTTCCGGATCACAATCAAGCACAAATAGATCCCAGAGGGAACCCTCTGCCATCGCTCGACACATTAACGGCTTTTACATGACTGGTAAATTCCCTAGGTACTGTCTCTTCACCTAATGCCAAATCACGCCATAGCCGAGAGACACCAGCCCCTTCCATCGCGGGTTCGTCAACGTCTTTAGCCACACATGAAAGGCTATACAAACCCCATTCAGATTCATCAAATGGGTAAGTGCCAAAGTCTCGCATATCCCTACGGAAATCTTGCATCATGACTTCGCGAATTACTCCGTCTCCCCCATGTGTAATTTCGTCAGTTACATAGAGTATCTCTGTGATATCTCGAGCCTTATCCACTCTTTTTAAATACTGTTTATGGAATTGTTCAAGGTCAGACTCTCGAGCGAGGAAGTAAGTTGTAAAAAGAAGAGTTTCGCCCAACATATTAAATCGGATCACCTTTTACTGTGAAAGCTCCAGAATTTGCATACCTAGGCTGAGGGTAGCAGTGTCTTTTATGCACATTTTCCGAATTTGTTCATGTACAAATCCGCATCTTTCTCCGCCTTTGATGGAAGTGCGCAATTTACTACCGCCAATCTTCCCGCCATCGCTGTTGGCAGGAGGTCGAGAATGTAACTCCACTGTAGCGGAGAAGTGTAACCCAATTAAAAAATTAACGATATCAGACAGTTAAGATATTCTTTCCAGCGCTCGACATGCGAGGCTGCGAGAGTCGTGTCTAATTTTTCCCAAACGCTACGGTTGAGCGGTGTCGCCCCCGAGGAACGTGGACAGATTGGTTGCCAGCTCTCGCAGCACTCCCTCGGAGAAGCGCTTCACAGACAGCTACTGTAGCCAGGTGATCTTCACGCGGTGCGGGTCGAATTTCTTAGCGCCAGGCTTGCCAGGCAGGATGCGAATTTCCATTAGCAGCCGAGTCAGCCGTCGCTTATCCTCAACAGAGGCACCGCCCCACCACTTGGCAAAGTCCGGCACGTCGACAAGTTCTACAGCAAGGGGGTCAGCAGCATGACTGGTCGTTAGTTCACGCATTTTTCCATCAAGACCTGCAATCTGAGCTTCAATTTTCTTTGACATTCGCACGAATGTTGGCATGTCAATCTCTTCATCGATAGCAGAATTTTCAATCTGCTCACGCTTGGCCAACAGCGCGTTTCGCCGTCCTGAAAGTTCTTGGAGTCGTTCGGTAAGGGTGTTGTTCTCTGGTGCCAAGGCCTTACGCAACGCATCCACGGCGTCAGGTTGCTCCATGCGTTTAAGAATGACAGCTTCGATAAGATCATCAACCTCAGCACCGATAGAGACATGGGTACCGCCCGGCTCAGAGCGCTTGCAGGTATAGAAACGACGAGGTTTACCATCCGTGTTCCGCCGACTACGCGAATACATCGGTTCTCCGCAGGTGCAGGTCAGGACAGAAGCGAGGAAATAGCGCGGTGCGTTACCGCTATGTGAGAGCCGCCGCGACGGGTCGCGCAAGATTGCATCGAGCTTTTCACCTGTAACCTCGTCGATAATCGCAGACCAGTTGCCTTTACCAATGATTTTGCGATCTTTAACAAGACGTTTCCCCGTATCCGGGTCAGTTGGGTTGAACGTACTCAAGCCGCGCACGCGTGGGTTGAGTAAAATGTCTCGCAGCGTTGGCGCCGACATAGGCCTGCCTGAAGTCGCAGTAAGACTGCGTGCATGAAAGACCTCGCGCACGGTTTCGCGCAGAGTCTTTCCAGCAATGACCATCGCGGCGGCGTCGAGAATAGCCTTGGCCTCTTCGTCGATGATGGTCTCAGCGTCAGCCTCGTAGCCGAACATACGCCGCCCGCCTGTCTTAGGCCGCCCTGTCCGGGCCCGGTCTTCGTAGGCAGCTCGGATACGTGCAGCACGATCAATAGACTCCTGCTCAGCAATCAGACCAAGAATCACGATAGTGAGCCGCGATGCAGGGTCTGAAGGGTCAATGTTGTAGCCACGGTTCGCTTTGACGGTGACGTTGTACTTCTCGCACAACTCAAAGAGCGCCAATGTGTCTTTGGTGCGACGGGTCAGCCTATCGAGTGCGTAGACGTAAACAACGTCAATCTCGTGGTTCTCGATGGCGTGAATAAGCTTGTTGTAATCAGGGCGAGGGTCGCCAGAGAAGGCGGAGATGTTGTTGTCCACGTAGGTGGCGACCACCTTAGCCTCGTCAGCCTCAGCCTGCTTAGTGGCGAGGTGAATTTGCCGTTTCACACCGGCTTCTTCCTGCTTATCCAACGAAATACGTGCGTAAATCGCCGCACGCTGTGATGTAGTCGCTGTCATATGCCCTATTGTACCCCAAACCCACATTCCTTATTACCGCTGCCCGTCGCCCCGATGCACAGGCCGTGCGGCCCCATTCCGCCGTGCGCGGATTCTTTGAGATCCACGGTCACCGGCTGCCCGATTGAATCGATGCCAATGGGCACCATGAGCCGCGAGGCGCCATCGCGCCCGTGCCACATGCCGCTAGCTGCCAACTCATCCACGCCGCTGTAACCAAGCAGCCCCAGCAAATCATTGCCCCGGCGCCCAGAGGTGCTATCGGGGCGGCGAAAGACCGCCATCCGGCGGGCCATAATCGTGGCCGAGGCAGTACCTAAACTATCGGGTGTACCCAGTTCTTCCACGCCCGCGGCCGTGACCGCCTGCAGGGTATCCGCCGCGACGAGGCACAGGCCTTCTTGTTCCGCGCGCAGGCTCAACGCAGACGACGGCGCACCATCTACCTCAATGACGGTGGTATAAGAATCGCCGTGGAAGAAGTCTTCGGTGCCGGTGGTCAGGAGGGCATCGACAAGCACAATGCGAAACCGCGCCTTGTCCGGCTCCCGGGTGTGCGGCAGCCATTTCAGCCACTCCCAATCGCCGCCGATGGCCTCGATCCCGATGGTCTCGGGGCCGTGCGCCAGGGCTAGTTGCATGACGAGGGCGCGCACCGTATCGCGGGCATTATTGCCGGTAAAGGATAAAAACCTAAAGGCCTGCAATTGGATCACCACCGGCATATCGGGCACGGTGCCCACCGCCTTGATGGCCTGGCGCATGCTCACCGCACAGACCGGGTCCAGGTCCTCGGTCGCACCAGAATCAGGCACGTTGATGGGCGTGCACAACGTGGTGGGCCCAGTGCCCACGCGCACCTCCAAGGCATCCGGATCATCAGGCCCGCGCTCCCACATGCGCCGCGATCCCACCAGCGGTTCCAACCCCGCCGGATCCGGGTGCCGATACAGCTCGTGTGCGCGCTGCGCACCGGCATTATCCAGGGCCTTTTCCCGCAGCGCCTTAATGTGGCGCAAGTAAGTCCGCCGGGTTTCATCCGGGTCCTGCCCGCTATTGTGCGGCCCAAACATCATGGCCATGCTGGCCAGCATCATCAGCGGAAACATCAAGGATACCGGGCTGATATGCCGCGAATCGCCCGCGCCCAGCACCATCAACGCCACCATGCCCAGCATGGCGGCGATCATCACGATGGGCAGCAGCAGGCGCACCAGCAGCACCGGCTGTGGGCGCACCGCTTCCGGAACTTCCTCTGCCTCGATGGTGCCGGTGGGAAGCGGCGGTGGCGCGTCCCGAAGCGGCATGGACAATGGCTCCACGATGTGGGTTTCCCCGATCCCAAGCATGGGTAAAATCCTCCCCCGATCCACACGCTTAGCGCTCTTGGCCCCCTGCCAAGATTCCCCGCGCTGCGGTGGACACGACGCCACCAGTAAGCCACAATATGTGGCATTGGGCAAGGGGGACGCCCACAATCTTTAGACAATTCGGGGGAATTATGACCGCTCCAACGGCGCATCACCTGCGCCTTACCATCCGCATCCACGCAGACTCCTTCCACAAGGAAGCAGACGTGGCATTGCCATTAAGCTCCAGCCTCGGCGAGCTCATGGCAGAACTTACCGATCTTGTCGATGCACCCGCGATCGACTCACCCTGGCGCGCCAGCACGGCATCCGGGCGCACCATCGACCTCACCGCACCGCTTGCCGCCACGCCGCTTGCGGAAGGCTCCATCCTGGTGCTCTCCCCGCGCGAGGAGCGGCCCGCGCCCGTAATCCGCGATGCGGCCGAATCCCTCGCCGCCCAAAGCCGCGACGACACCACCTCCGCCATTCCCATCGTCTGGGCGTGGACTGGGCTTGCCGCGGCCTTCGCCGTGGCCTGGGTGCTCTCACTTCCGGCGGTGGCCTGCGCCGGGCTCGCCATCGCGGCCTTCGTGCTCGCGCTGTGGACGCGGGCGCTATCGCTTGTCATGCTCACCCTGGCGGCAGGGGCGGCGAGCGGGTGGGCGCTTATTTCGCCCGCGCTTGCCGATGCCCCCTATGCCGCCCTCAGCACCAGCGCCACCCTCCTCGCGGCGTTATTGGCCTGCCACCTCACCCGGTTAAGCACGGTACGCATTACCTCCGGTGTGCTCACCATCGCCGGGCTAGTGCTCATTGCGGCCGTGAGCTACCTGCTTCCTGGGCTCAGTGGGAATTCGGGCATCGGCACGAGCCACGGCACCGCAGCGGCCGCGGGCACCGTTATCGCAGGCGTCATTGTGCTTGCCACCGCCCCCGCGCTGACCATCGCCACCGCGGGACTCAAGGTGCCGCAATTGCCCACCGCAGGCCAAGACCTCGCCGTATCGGATGAACTCCAGCCCGATGTGGACGATCGCGCCACCCGCGCCGGGTACGCCTACGAGGGCATCTGCTGCGCAATCGCGCTCTGCCTCATCCCGGCCCTTATCGCGCTCAGTTTCACCGGCACCGGCACCCTCGTGGCCACGGACGGGACCGTGAACGAGGCGGGAGACGCTTCCATCGGTTCTCGCATAGCCGTGCTCTTCGGCACCGGTTTAACCGGGCTCGGCTTCGTCCAAGCGCTCTGCGTCTCTGTTGCCGGAACGGTGGTCATGCACGCCGCGCGTCACGGGCGCGTGCTTGCCAGCTGGGCTCTCATGCTCGTCGCTATGGTTGCCTGCCTCACCGCCTGCTTGTGCGCCGTGCATGCGATTGCCACCAATGGGCTTGCCGGCGCTTGGGCGCCGACGGCGGTCGCCGCCCTCCTGCTTGCCGCGATGTTAAGCGCACCACTGTGGACGGCCAAAATGAGCGAGGTGGAACCAACAACCATCGCCTGGTTCGAACGCATCGAGTCCCTGACCATCGCCGCCTGCCTGCCGCTTGCCGCGCACCTCGCCGGGATCTTCGAGCTCATTCGGGGGCTAGGATAATGCACCACAATCGCTCGCGTCGTTCTTCCGTACTACCTGGTTTCAGCGGCAGTTCAAGGCTTGCTGCTTGTGCCCTCACCGCGTGTGTCCTCGCCGAAACCGGCGGCTTCATCGCAGCAGCTCCCATCGCGGGCGCGCGGGAACCGGACCGGGAATGCGCCACCGCGCATCCTTCTCCCCTAGCGCCAGAACCTTCCGAGGATCAGCGCGCCTACCGCTCCCAGCTGCATTCCTTTGCCACGGGCGAGGGCATTAAGGTAGCCGTCATCGATACCGGCGTTGCCCACCACGATCAGCTGCCGAATCTCACCGCAGGCGCGGACCTAGTCACTCCGGAAGAACCGGATCCGCACCGGGATTGCGACCTGCACGGCACCGTTGTAGCCGGCATCATTGCCGGGCACGATATTGGCATCGCCCCGCGATCTGAGATCCGCGCCATCCGCCAAACCAGCGCGCATTATCGCCAATACGATGGCACGGCCGGCGAGTCCGACGAGGACAGCACTACCGGCTCGCTCGACACATTGGCCAGCGCCATCGATCATGCCGTGGAGGACAACGCCCAGGTCATCAATATTTCCGTCGTGTCCTGCGTTCCAGCGAAGACCGCGCAGCGCATCGATAGCTCCCGCTTGGATGAGGCGCTCGGCCACGCGGAAGATGCCGGCGCGGTAGTCATCGCAGCCTCCGGCAATATTTCCTCCGGCACCTGCGAAGAAGGCGATCACGTCTTTCCCGCTGATTCACCGACCGTATTATCCATTAGCGCCCAAGAGGATGCCCACGCGCTGGCGGAGTACTCCCTCACGCCTGCCGATGGCCCACAATTATCCGCCCACGGCTTCGTCCCTTTAGCGCTTAATCCCGCCGGTGGCTGGGCAGACGGGAAGAACCAACAGGATTCCCTGGCGCAGTTTCATGGCACCTCGTTCGCGGCTCCGGTGGTTAGCGGCACCGCCGCCTTATTAGCCGAGCGCTACCCAGACGCCAGCGCCGCCGATATACGCCAACGTCTCCTCTCTGCCGGCGAGCCCGGCAACGGTTTCATCGACCCGCTCGCCGCCCTGACCCATATCGATGGCGAATATGCCGCACCCGCGCGCGATCTGACCATCCAACCCGCCAAAGACGAACACTCCCCAGCGGCGAGCCGTACCGGGTGGGTGATCGGCGGGTTAGTCCTGCTGCTGACCGGCCTGACGGTTGCCCGCGGGCTACGCCGAGCCAAGTCGGCCTAGCGGCTGACCTGCAGAGCTTCGTCCCGGTCCAAGCGCGAGGCTTCTGGCAGTAGCCGGATGATTTCCCACGGAACCTCCGCCCCGATACCGGTGCCGAGGGCCTCCAAGAGTTCCTTATTGTCCACCGCATGGCGCTGCCCCGTCGGCGAGACAACGTGATAGCCATGCCCGGTATCCACACCAACTCCTCCTGCCGATAGCCCACCGAAGCGATCCGCTATGCCCTCACCTGCGAGCGCTACCGTCCCGGGGTTCTCAGTCACCATCGCTGCCCCACCGTTGCTATCGGCGCACATCCAGCCCTCACCTGGGTCAACGAAGTCGAAGGTGGTGGCGGGCAGGCGGAAGTTTAAGGGGGAATCGGCAAGCGCGCCTATCTCTCGTGGTGAGGCTTCTTTGCGCGTCGCGCCGTAGCTAACCAGCATGTCAGCCTGGGTGGCGGAAAGCTCGGCGACGCCGTCGTCCGTCCGGGCCCACTGATCCTGCCCGGTATCCATGATGTCCGGCAGCGGATCGGGAAACGTCAGCGGCGGCTGCTCCGCAAAGGCATTGAGCAATTCCGCGGGAACGGGCCAGGCATGGGTGCTCCCGTCGATGCCAATCCCGCGGCGGATGACCCGGCCCTCCGTGCTCTGCGCATCGGGTAAACGCACCCGCCCGTCCGCGGTGAGCAGCCACTGCGTGCCATCCGTTTCTGCGAGCGCAGCACGCTCCTCCCCAAAGCCCTCCTGCGGCGGATCCGCTACCACGATGACCTCTTCTTGGGCCACCTGTTGGCTATCGATGCTGGTGGGGTTATCGGCAGGCTGCTCATCGTGTCCGGCAAGGCACGCCGCCCACGAGCGCTGCGGGGTCTCGCCCGGTGCGGCCAAATAGCCGGGCGCATCCGAAATCCCCACGGGAGTGCCCAACGAGGCCTCGCGTAAATGCTCGTCCCCAATGGTCTGCGCCTCGGCCGCCTCGCCGGCGATGATCCGCGCGGAAGAGAGGTTGTAAACGGGGTGGTACGTATCGTTGACATCCACGAAGAGCTGGCCCTGTTCCGAGCGCACGATGGGCGCGTCCCCTGGCTGCGGGCTCGGCTGCAACCAGGCTAAAAGCCCAGAACCGACGGCCAAAAAGGCCACGCCTACCCCGCCGAATATCATCGCCTTGCGGCGGCGGGCTAGCGGATCATGGATCATGCGCGTATCGCCCAATACGAGCCCGTGTTCCACGCGGCGGCGCAAAAATTTATGGCCCGAGACTTGGGCCTTCGTCGTTGGCAATGGACGTGCCATGAATTTCCCCCCGAAAATTCCCCGAAAGTCTAAATAAACCCAGACCTCAGGCTAGCGTAGGCTCCACGGCCCTGCCACTTGGCAGCGTGTTTTCACAAGGTCGTGCGCTTTTCCCTCGTCATATGCGCGCGCGCGGACATGTCGCCCGCCTCCGGGTAATCCACTTGTACTAAGGACAAGCCCCTCGCCGGTGCTACGGGAATGCGAGAGGAGCGCTTGGTTTCCTGAAGCAATGCCGCGGCAAAGTCGACGTCCATGCGGCCTTCCCCAACGCTTAAGCAACAGCCCACCAAAGAGCGCACCATCGACCAGCAGAAGGCGTCCGCGGTCACCCGGGCTTCAAAGAGCTGCGGTTCTTCCGGTGTCGAGACATCCTGCCAGCTAAATTCCTGTAATTCTCGAATGGTGGTGGCATTCGGCTTGGCCTTGCAAAAGGCCGCAAAATCGTGCAGGCCTACCAGCGCGTTGGCCGCATCCTGCATGGCATCGATGTCTACCGGTTTGAACCATTCGGCCGTATCGCGCGCCCGCGTCGGCAGCGCACCCCGCGGGCTGGTGGTTATCCGGTACACGTAGTGCCTACGCAGCGCAGAAAATCGGGCATCAAAACCTTCCGGCGCCACCTCGCAGCCGTGCACCCGGACGTCTTCCGGCAACAGCTTGGCAAGCCTGCGCACTAACTTTCCCGGATCGCCTCCTACGGACCGTTGTTCCAACATCTCTTGCGGTACGTCCACGTGCGCCACCTGCCCGCGGGCATGGACGCCCGCATCCGTACGTCCGGCCACCGTCAGCGGCACCTCCGTGCGCGCGATCATGGCCAGCTGCTCCTCGAGCACGCCCTGGACGGTACGCAGTCCGCCCTTTTGCTTAGCCCAGCCGTGGAAATCGGTGCCGTCATAGGCCAGGTCTAACCGGAGCCGAACGAATCCTTCCGCTGGTCCCTCATCTGCGATCGGTGCTGCTTCAGTCATGGTGGACCTAATGCTACCGGAGGCGGCGGCGGGTTCCCGAAATGTGCAACTTCTCCTGCTACACCTCCCCTATTCGTTTTGAGCAGAAAATGCAATATCTGAGGGCCGTAATTGCTCAGTTATCGCAGTGGAGGATGCGCATAAGAGGTTGCGCGGGTGGATGCGCGGGTGGATGCGCGACGAAACCGGCTCATAGTCACACTAAAATACCGAGGCCCAGGAGGTCGCGGCGCAGGGGCTGAGGGAAAACGACAAAAGCCGCCTTCCCGTCTCTCTTCGTAAAGAGTATGGGAAGGCGGCGATTGTGCGCTACTGCTGCGAGTAGTCGGTGCAATCCACGCGCGGCGTTAGGGCCGACGCGGATTCAGTGGCCGAGGGAGATTACTTCTCCTCGGACTCCTCAGCAGAGGTGTTCTCAGCTGCGGTGTCCTCGGCCGGAGCCTCGGTCTCTGCAGCCTCGTCTGCCTGAGCTTCTTCAGCCTCAGCGGCCTTGGAAGCGGCAGCGCGGGTAGCGCGGTTAGCCTCGGAGGTCACGGTCTCCTCAAGAACGAGGGAGATCTGGGACATCGGGGCGTTATCACCGGTGCGGTTGTCCAGCTTGAT
Source organism: Corynebacterium limaceinasi (assembly GCF_046717465.1). Classification (NCBI taxonomy): domain Bacteria; kingdom Bacillati; phylum Actinomycetota; class Actinomycetes; order Mycobacteriales; family Corynebacteriaceae; genus Corynebacterium; species Corynebacterium limaceinasi. The sequence continues at coordinate 433,095 of NZ_CP177100.1, read as the reverse complement.
GGTGCGGGTGTAGCCACCCTCACGGTTCTCAAACTTCGGTGCAACCTCGTCGAACAGGTGGGAAACAACATCCTTGCGCGGGATGAGCTTCAGCACTGCGCGGCGGTCAGCAATGGTGCCGGACTTAGCCTTGGTGATGATCTTTTCGACGTACGGGCGAAGAACCTTCGCCTTGGCATCGGTGGTCTTGATGGCGCCGTGCTCGATCAGGCTAGCTGCCAAGTTGCTCAGCATGTGAGCTTGCTGCTTGGCGGAGCCACCGAGACGGGCACCCTTCTTCGGGGTAGGCATTGTTTACTCCTCGTGTGCGGTAAAAGTTGAGCGCGCGGCAACGAGTGCCGCAGTTCAGGGTGATTCTTTACTCGGAATCGTCCGCAGCCGGGTCCTTGAAGTCACCGGTTTCTGCGTCGTAGCCCTCGAGCTGGGTGGGGTCGAAGTCCTCAGGGGTGTCCTTCAGAGCAAGGCCCAAGTTAGCCAGCTTGATCTTTACCTCATTAATCGACTTCTGACCGAAGTTGCGGATATCCAGCAGGTCGGACTCGGTGCATTCTGCAAGCTCGCCGACGGTGTGGATTTCCTGACGCTTCAGGCAGTTATAGGAGCGAACGGAGAAGTTCAAGTCCTCGATAGGCATGCCGTAGGCGGCGATATACTCGGTCTCCTGCGGGGAGGGGCCGATCTCGATGCCTTCGGCTGCGTTGTTCAGCTCGCGTGCCAGGCCGAACAGTTCGACCAAGGTGCCGCCGGCAGAAGCCAGGGCATCGCGGGCGGAAATCGAGTTCTTGGTTTCGACGTCGATGGTCAGCTTGTCAAAGTCGGTGCGCTGCTCAACACGAGTAGCTTCGACCTTGTAGGAGACCTTCAGCACTGGGGAGTAGATCTGGTCGATTGGAATACGGCCGATTTCCCCAGAGGTTGCGGCAGCCGGGACGTAGCCACGGCCGCGCTCAACGACGAGCTCAATGTCCAGCTTAGCGGTGTCATTCAGCGAAGCGATGTGCAGATCCGGATTGTGGATCTCCACGCCAGCCGGCGGCTGGATATCGCCCGCGGTGACATCACCAGGGCCTTCCTTGCTCAGGTACATAACCACCGGCTCATCGAAGTCGGAGGACAGGACCATGCTCTTGATGTTCAAGATGATCTCAGAAACGTCTTCCTTCACACCGTTGATGGTGGTGAACTCGTGGAGCACACCATCAATCTTGATGGAGGTTACCGCTGCGCCCGGGATGGACGACAGCAGGGTGCGACGCAGCGAGTTACCGAGGGTGTAACCAAAGCCCGGCTCGAGCGGTTCGATAACGAACTTGGAACGAGACGAGTCGATGAATTCCTCGGTGAGCTGAGGACGCTGGGAAATGAGCATTTCAATTCTCCTTTTCGGCGACCGCTATTTGACGCCGGTAGAGGGGGTAAAAATCTTGAGGTTGAAGATTCCTGATGGACCGCGTGGCCGTGAAGGGCCGTGCGGTATAACAGTTTACTTCGAGTAAAGCTCGACGATGAGCTGCTCTTGCAGCGGAATGTCGATCTGAGCGCGCTCGGGCAACTGGTGCACGAGGATGCGCAGCGTATCAGGAACGACCTGCAACCATGCCGGTACGTTGGCATCGATAAGAGCGTCCTGAGCGTCTTCGAACCATTCCATCTTCTGGGACCGCGGGCGGACATCGATGATGTCGTACTGCGTAACCCGGTAGGACGGGATGTTGATGTTCTTGCCGTTCACGGTGAAGTGACCGTGGGAAACGAGCTGGCGAGCCTGGCGGCGGGTGCGTGCCAGACCGGCGCGGTAAACCACGTTGTCGAGGCGGGTCTCCAGCAGGATGACCAGGTTGTCACCGGTCTTGCCTGGGAGGCGGTTAGCCTCGGTGTAGTAGCGGCGGAACTGACGCTCCAGCACACCGTAGGTGTACTTTGCCTTCTGCTTCTCCTGGAGCTGCAGCAGGTACTCAGATTCCTTGATGCGGTTGCGGCCAGCCTGTCCCGGAGGGTACGGGCGGCGCTCGAATGCCATGTCTCCGCCGACCAAGTCGACGCGAAGACGGCGGGATACGCGGGTAGCGGGGCCAGTGTAACGAGCCATTTTCTTACCTCTTTCCTTCCCTTAAACCTTGCGACGCTTGGTCGGACGGCAGCCGTTGTGCGGCTGTGGAGTTGCATCCGTGATCGAGGAAACCTCGAGGCCTGCAGCCTGCAGGGAACGGATGGCGGTCTCGCGGCCGGAGCCCGGACCCTTGACGAATACGTCAACCTTCTTCATGCCGTGGTCCATTGCCTTACGTGCGGCGCTTTCAGCGGCCATCTGCGCAGCGAACGGAGTGGACTTGCGGGAACCCTTGAAGCCAACGTGGCCGGAGGATGCCCAGGAGATAACAGCACCGGTCTGATCGGTGATCGAGACGATGGTGTTGTTGAAGGTGGACTTGATGTATGCGTGGCCCAGAGCCACATTCTTCTTGACGACGCGACGGCCGGAACGGCGTGCGCCGGAACGAGTCTTTGGAGGCATGAACTACTTCTTCTTTCCTGCGATCGTCTTCTTCGGGCCCTTACGAGTACGCGCGTTGGTCTTCGTACGCTGACCGCGTACCGGCAGACCGCGACGGTGGCGCAGACCCTTGTAGCTTCCGATTTCAATCTTGCGACGAATATCAGCCTGAACCTGGCGGCGGAGGTCACCCTCTACCTTCCAGGAGCCTTCAATTGCGTCACGCAGTGCCGAAACCTGTTCATCATCCAGGTTGTCGGTGCGCAGGTCAGGAGAAATGCCAGTCTTTTCTAGCAATTCCTTGGCACGGGTTGGACCGATGCCGTAGATGTAGGTGAGAGCGACCTCCATACGCTTATTGCGTGGGAGGTCAACACCAGCTAGACGTGCCATAAGGCGTGTCCTTTCGGGTTGTTACGGCGGTTTTCTCCCCATCCGTCCCGCTCCATGCAACGCTTCGCCCGGACCGTGCCGGGGATCCTTGGGTTGCTTACCAGTGCGGGCTCAGGCCACCGTAGCCTGAGGTGTACAGGACAAAACCATGCTTCGCCCTTGGGTGAGGAGGCTGACTGTGTTTACTTGTAGCGGTAGACGATGCGTCCGCGGGTCAGGTCATAAGGAGACAGCTCTACGACGACGCGATCCTCCGGGAGGATGCGGATGTAGTGCTGACGCATCTTACCGGAAATGTGTGCAAGAACCTTGTGCCCATTGTCGAGCTCGACACGGAACATTGCGTTTGGCAAAGGCTCGACGATGCGACCCTCTACCTCAATTGCGCCTTCCTTAGCCATAACCTCTACTTTTCTGGCGACAGACAAGTACCTGTCACCTGCATGTTTGTTGTCTACTGCGGTGGTGCAAGCCAACCAGACCTACTGGCGCTATACACCGTCAAACCAGCATACGCTGCAGCGACACGATTTCCAAACCGTACGCACTTTCATAAATCCCAAACCAGCGGAGTAAAACTAAAAATACCCTCGAGCTCAGTTCCTGATTCTGGAACCAAGCGCGAGGGCGAGGCGCGTTAACGCGGTGAGCTACATCGAATTAGTAGATGTAGACCTTGTCACCAATCTGGACATCGTTCCAATAGCGAACCGCGGCATCGTACGGCAGATGCACGCAACCGTTGGAGTCAACGTTGGTGTTGTCCAGGTGGAAAGCGTGGCCGTTATTGGTGAAGTAAATGGAGTACGGCATCGGTGCGTTATTGAACTCGCGGGAGATTTCGTCCTTCACCTTGCGGTTGACGTGGAAGGTACCGCGCGGGGTTTCCTCACCCACCATGCCGGCGGACATGGATGGGGAAATGTAGGAGACGTCGCCACCTTCCTGCAGCCAGGTGCGGCGGCCGTCAAGGTCGACACAGATCTTGGCGTCTGCCGGGCAGGAACCGCGGTCGAACTGGTTAGCGCGGCGCTGCTCCTCCGCACGGCGCGCCGCCTCTTCAGCCTTCGCCTTTTCTTCCGCAATCTGCTGTGCGTGTGCGCGCTCAGCGGCCTCGCGAGCCTGGCGTGCTTCCTCGTTCTTCTGCGCAACTAGGCCCGGGAAAAGGAATTCCAGTGCACTATCCACTGCGGACTGTACATTCGGTGCCAGTTCTGGGGCGTACTTCTCAGCCTGATCCAGGATGTCAGTACGGGTCTGCCATGCCTGGTCACGGGTCTGGCCTTGGAAGTTATCAACCTGCTGCTGGGCCTGTGCGGTGAGCTGGTCGAGATTAGGGAGTTGCTGAGCAGAAGCTGCCGGGGCGCCGGCAATAGTGCTCAATGCCATGACGCCAGCCACTGCTGGTGCAGCAACGGTGGCACTTAACTTGCGGAGGCTGAATTTAGACATAGTGGTGAGTATAAACCTTTCAGGGAATTATCGCCTAGTTTAAGCGGCGATTTTTCGGGGAATAAGTATTAGTAGCGCCTGGTGAGGATGCGCGGGCCGTCCACCGTCGCGGCCACCGTGTGCTCCCAGTGGGCGGCAACGGAGCCGTCGAGCGTGACCACCGTCCAGTCATCTTCTAGCACCGCACTATCGACGGTGCCCAAGGTGAGCATGGGTTCGATGGCCAGGACGGAGCCCTCCTGGATGAGGGGACCGCGGCCGGGCTTTCCCTCATTTTCCAAGTAGGGCTCTTCGTGCATGGTGCGGCCAATGCCATGTCCGCCGTAACCATCCACGATGTAGAGGGATACGCCAAACTTGTCCTCTGCGCGGTAAGTCGCCTGCTCCAGGGCGTGGGAGACATCCGTCAGGCGGTTGCCCGGCACCATCGCCTGTAGCCCTTCCATGAGCACCCATTCGGTCGCCGCGTTCAATGCCGCAACGCCCGGGTCGAGTTCGCCGATGGGAAAGGACCACGCGCTATCTCCTACCCACCCATCGAGGGTGGCGCCGCAGTCGATGGAGACGAGGTCGGCATCGGCAAGCACCGTCTTAGCATCCGGGATGCCGTGCACGATGACATCGTTAACGGAGGAGCAAATGGAGCCCGGAAAGCCTTCGTAGCCCTTGAAGGTAGGGGTGGCACCGGCATCGCGGATTGTCTGTTCCGCCACCGCATCGAGCTCCAGCGTGCTCACTCCTGGCGCCGCCGCGGCACGGACTGCTTGCAGCGCCTTGCCGACGATCTCGCCAGCCGCCTGCATAGCATCCAGCTCGCCCGGGGTGCGGGCGGGAATGCGCTTGGTGCGGCGCCGAAAAGCCATTACTTGCCCAGCGCTTCCATGGCGCGAGCGTTGATCTCTTCGACGGAGCCTTCTGCCTTGATGGGGATGATGGCATCGCCGTAGTGCTCGATGAGCGGGAAGGTCTCATCGCGGTAGACACCCAGGCGGGTGCGGATGGTTTCCTCGTTATCGTCGGCGCGGCCGCGGGCCATCATGCGCTCGACAACGACGTCCTCAGAAACCTCGAAATTCAATACGCCGTCGAGCTTTTCGCCCTTCTTGGACAACAGCTCTTCCAGGATGTCTGCCTGCTCGGTGGTGCGCGGGAAGCCGTCCAAGAGGAAGCCGTTTTTGGCGTCGTCTTGGCTGAGGCGCTCTTCTACCATGCGCGCGGTGACATCGGTAGGCACTAGCTTTCCGGCGTCAATATAGGACTTCACCTCAACGCCCAGCGGGGTGCCCTCGCCAATATTGGCGCGGAAGAGGTCACCGGTAGAGATGTGTGGAACGCCGAGCTTTTCGCTCAGGATTGCTGCCTGGGTGCCTTTGCCAGCACCGGGAGGGCCAAGAAGTACAAGACGCATTATTTCAATAGTCCTTCGTAGTTGGATTGGAGAAGTTGGGATTCAATTTGCTTGACCGTGGTCAACGCGACGGAGACCATAATCAAGATGGCGGTACCGCCAAAGGCGGAGGTGCCGTTAGCAGAAGAGTGGCCGACGCCGAGGTCCAGGAGGATATTCGGCAAAATGGCAATCAACGCCAAGTACAGGGCACCGACGCTGAGCAGGCGGTTCATAACAAAGCCGAGGTACTCCGCCGTAGGGCGGCCCGGGCGGATGCCTGGGATGAAGCCACCGTACTTCTTCATGTTATCCGCTTGCTCGGCGGGGTCGTACTGCACCGAAACGTAGAAGTATGCGAAGAAAATGGTCAACAGGAAGTACAAGACGATGTACTGCCAGGACGACGGCGCCTGCAGGTGCGCAATGACATTGCGCTGCCACCAGTTATCCGGGGTGTTCACGGAGCTGGAGTTGACGATCTGCGTGATCAGCACCGGCATGTAGATAAGCGAGGAGGCGAAGATGACTGGGATAACGCCGGCCTGGTTGACCTTGAGCGGCAAGTAGGTGGAAGAGCCACCGTACTGGCGACGGCCCACCATGCGCTTGGCGTACTGCACCGGGATGCGGCGCTGGCCCTGCTCGATGAAGGTAATGCCGACGACCAAGACGATAAGGCCGACCAACACCATCGCGAAGACCATGCCGCCGTTGTTTTGCAGGATATTCATGCCATCGGTAGGCAGGCGCGTAGCAATACCAGCGAAAATGAGCAGGGACATGCCGTTGCCAATGCCCTTTTCCGTAATCAGCTCGCCCATCCACATTACGAGGACGGCACCGGAGGTCATCGTCACCACGAGCAGGATGAGGGTGAAGAAGTTGCGGTCTTCTGCTAAGACCGGCACGCCCTGGCCCAGCAGCTGCTCGCGGTCCGCCAGCGCGACGATGCCGGAGGATTGCAGCAGCGCCAAGGCGACCGTGAGGTAGCGGGTGTACTGGGTCATTTTCGCCTGCCCAGATTGACCTTCCTTCTTCAGCTGCTCAAAGCGCGGGATGACCACGGTCAGCAGGTGCACGATAATGGACGCCGTAATGTAGGGCATGATGCCGATGGCGAAGATCGACAGCTGCAATAGGGCGCCGCCAGAAAACAAGTTAATCACGGAGTAGAGGTCTCCGGATTCCTCTGTCAGTTGACGCAAGCGTCCTGCAATTGACGCGTAATCTACACCCGGCGACGGGATCTGTGCACCGATGCGGTACGCAATGATCATCACGACGGTGAAGACGATCTTCTTGCGTAGGTCGGCATCCTTAAAAGCCTGCAAAATGGCGGACACTACAAAATCCTCCTGGCCTACCGCTGTCACGCGCGAATCTATGGATTCCTCACGCAGCAACACACGGAGGTGGACACTCGTTGGCCCCCTCAGGGCTCCACATCTTTCTCACACGGCGTTAAGAAGTAAAGACAAGGAGTCCCAAAGGAACGGTGGAACACTTTTGACCCCATAACCCTACCAGCTATATAACTGCGAGCCACATCTAACCCGCATTATGTGACAATGATTGCCCATTCTTTCGCGCTTATTCCGCTAGGGGTTTACCATGTTAATTATTGCCCTGCGCAATTTTCTACCCGTAGGATTCCGGCCTTGCGGTCCCTAAACACCAAGGTCGTTATTGGTGTGACCCCAACATTGCGAAAGAAGTCTGAATGAGCAAAAAATTCACGCCGATGACCGTTGCTGAGATCATCGACGTCTTCATCCCTAGTCCCAACCCGTTCCGCTGGGAGGCCTTTGATGGCTCGGCCACCGGCCCTGTCGATGCCGAATACAAGGTCACCATCAATAGCCTTGGCGGACTTGCTTATATCGCCACCCACCCAGGCGACGTCGGATTCGCCCGCGCCTATGTCACCGATGGCATCTCTGTAGAAGGCGAGCACCCCGCCCACCCGTACGGCATCTTCAATGCCCTGCACGCCATGTATGACAAGTTTGAAAAACCCAGCGCTAAAGACTTGGCCCGCGTGGTTCGCTCGCTGGCTTCCATGGGCGCTTTCCACATCCAGCCGGTGCCTGAGGTAGAGCGCGCCTCTTGGCTGCGCCGCAAGCTGCACGATGGCCTGTCCAAGCACTCCAAAGAGCGCGACGCCGACGTTATTTCTGATCACTACGACGTGGGCAATGACTTCTACGAGCTCTTCTTGGGCGATTCCATGACCTATACCTGCGCCTACTTCCCCACCCCGGACGCCACCCTGGAGGAGGCACAGGAAAACAAGTACCGCCTCATCTTTGACAAGCTGCGCCTGAAAGAAGGCGACACCCACCTAGACGTGGGCTGTGGCTGGGGCGGCATGGTGCGCTACGCCGCACGCCGCGGCGTGAAGTCCATCGGCGTGACCTTGTCGCAAGAGCAGGCCGAGTGGGGCCAAAAGAAAATCGAGGAAGAAGGCCTACAGGATCTGGCCGAGGTCCGATTCATGGACTACCGCGATGTCACCGAAGAAGGCTTTGATGCCATCTCCGCCATCGGCATCATCGAGCACATCGGCGTGCAGAACTACGATGACTTCTTCAAGTTCATGTACAGCAAGCTCAAGATCGGCGGCCTGATGTTGAACCACAACATCACCTACCCGGATAACCACAAGACGCCCAAAGGCGGCTTCATCGACCGCTATATTTTCCCCGATGGCGAGCTCACCGGTTCCGGCAACGTCACCAAGGCCATGCAGGACAATGGCTTCGAGGTCTTCCACACCGAATCCCTGCGCTTTGATTACATGCGCACCCTGCACGAGTGGTGCGAGAACTTGAAGGAGAACTGGGAAGAGGCCTGCAACCTGGTAGGCCTGCCCACCGCCCGCCTCTACGGCATCTACATGGCCGGCTCGGAGTGGGGCTTCGAGCGCAATATCATTAACCTCTACCACTTCTTGGGCATCAAGCTCGGCGAGGCCGGCTCCCGCGCCGGCGTGCCTGAGCGCCGTTGGTGGGAAGACAGCCGCTTTTAAAAGGAGCCCATATGACCCTTTTGGATCACTTACGCGAGCGCGTTTCTGCCCTGCAGCCGCGCCCCGTCGACGCCGTGCGCATCGAGCCCGTAGGCTGGCAGGCCCACCGCGCCGGCGTAGACACCTTACTGCGCAGCTTCCGCGAGGTCCCCGCCGGCAAGCGCGTGCGCTTGGCCAAAAAGACCTCTAACCTCTTTCGCGGCCGCAGCGAGAATCAGGTAGGCCTTGATGTCTCCGACCTAGGCGGGGTTATCGAGGTCGATCCCCTCGCCCGCACCGCCGATGTGCAGGGCATGTGCACCTACGAGGACTTGGTCGATGCCACCTTGCCGCACGGCCTCATGCCGTTCGTCGTTCCGCAGCTTAAGACCATCACCCTGGGCGGCGCGGTGACCGGCATGGGCGTGGAATCCACGAGCTTCCGCAACGGCCTGCCGCACGAGTCCGTCATCGAGATGGATATCCTGACCGGCACCGGCGAAATCCTTACCTGCTCGCGCGAGCAGAACGTCGATCTCTTCCGCCTCTTCCCCAATTCCTACGGTTCTTTGGGCTACGCGGTGCGCCTGAAGATCGAGCTCGAGCCCGTCCCGCCTTACGTGGAGCTGCGCGAGCAGCGTTTCCACACGGTGGAGGAGGCAAGCCGCGTGCTTGCCGATGTCTCCGTCAACCGCACCCACGAGGGTGAGTCCGTCGATGGCCTAGACGGCGTGGTCTTTTCCGAGGACGAGGCTTACCTCGTCTTCGCCCGCTTTACCGATGAGGAGGGCCCTACCTCCGATTACACGCGGGATAAGATCTACTACCGCAGCCTGCAGCACGCCCAGGGCATGCGACGCGACCGCCTTACCATCCGCGACTATATCTGGCGCTGGGATACCGACTGGTTCTGGTGCTCGCGTGCCTTTGGCGCCCAGAACCCCAAGGTGCGCAAGGTCTGGCCGCGCGAGCTGCGCCGCAGCTCCTTCTACTGGAAGCTGGTGCGCCTGGACCGCAAGTACGAGTTGGAGTACAACTTCATCAAAAAGCCGCACGGCAAGCCGCGCGCCGAGCGCGTGGTCCAGGATATCGAGGTCACCCCGGAAAACCTCCCGGAGTTCCTCCACTGGTTCTTCCAGGCCTCCGATATCCAGCCGGTCTGGCTCTGCCCCATCCGCCTGCGCGATGGTGTGGGCGATCTCGTGGGCACCGGCGATATTGCCGCCGAGTCCCAGGACCCCTGGCCGCTCTACCCGCTGCGCCCCGGAAAGACGTGGGTCAACGTCGGCTTCTGGTCCGGTGTGGACGGCGATCACGTCGATCCCAGCGCCCCCGGCAATGGTGCGTTCAACCGCGTCATTGAAGAGAAGGTCAATGACTTGGGCGGCCACAAGTCGCTGTACTCCGAGGCCTTCTACTCCCGGGAGCGGTTCGAGGAGCTCTACGGCGGAAAGCTTCCCGATGCCATCAAGGCCGTAACGGACCCCGATGACCGCTTTCCCGGCCTCTTTGAAAAGACCGTGGACGAGGCCTAGGACGGGTCCCAAAACACATAAGGGTGGAACGCTAGTGAAAGCGTTCCACCCTTTTTGCAGCTACGGGCCCAATCCCTGACAGGGCCCGAGGCTTTAATCAGCGCGACTACTGCGCTTGGGCCACCTGCGCGGTCTCAGCGTTATCCGGCTGGGACAGCTGCGGGTTGGTGTCAACGGGGCCGGTGGAGCCGGCGAGCGCAAGCACGGCGGAGATGACAGCGGCAAGGAATGAAGAAATGGACGACATAGCAAAATCCTAGCTAGTAGGGATGAGTGTTTACGGTGATAACACTACCACTGCCATGCATACGCCCGCATAGATCGACTACACCCCCTCACCCCGCACATAAGGTGCGAGGAAAGGGGGTGTAGTTATTCCCTAGTCCAGATTACTTGGTGTTGGCGGAACCGCCAGCAGCCTCAATCTTTTCTACAGCGGACTTGGAGAACTTGTCTGCGGTGACGTTCAACTTAACGTTGATGTCGCCGCTGCCCAGAACCTTGACCGGCTGGTTAGCGCGGACGAGGCCAGCAGCTGCGATGTCAGCGACGGTGATGTCGCCGCCATCGGCAAACTTCTCGGCCAAGTCAGCCACGTTAACAACCTGGTACTCAACGTGGTTCGGGTTCTTGAATCCCTTGAGCTTAGGCAGACGCATGTGGATGGGCATCTGTCCACCCTCGAAAGCAGCGGGAACCTGCTTACGAGCGCCGGTACCCTTGGTACCGCGACCAGCGGTCTTACCCTTGGATGCCTCACCGCGGCCAACGCGGGTCTTGGGCTTATTTGCTCCTGCGGTTGGGCGCAGGTCGTGCAGCTTGATGATATCAGCCATGGTTTACTCCCCTGCCACTTCTTCGACGGTGACCAGGTGGCGAACCTTGTGAACCATGCCGCGGATGATCGGGGTGTCCTGCTTAACAACGGACTGACCGATGCGCTTGAGACCCAGAGCCTCAATGTTCTTGCGGTGGTTCGGCTTGGTGCCCACCAGGCCCTTTACCTGTGTAATCTTCAGAGCCATTGTTTATGCCTCCTGACCTGCGCGCTTGCGCAGCATACGGGCCGGGGTGACCTCTTCGATGGACTTGCCACGGCGTGCGGCAACCTCTTCGGGGCGGACCAGCTGCTTGAGGCCGTCCACGGTTGCGCGGACGACGTTGAGTGCATTGTCGGAGCCCAGGGACTTCGACAGAATGTCCTGCACGCCAGCGCATTCAAGCACTGGACGAGCAGCACCGCCGGCGATGACACCAGTACCAGGAGCGGCGGGCTTCATCATGACGATGCCCGCTGCGTCGCGACCCTCTACCGGGTGGGTGATGGTGCCGGCAACCATAGGTACGCGGAAGAAGTTCTTGCGAGCCTCTTCTGCACCCTTCTGGATTGCAGCCGGAACTTCCTTAGCCTTGCCGTAGCCAACGCCTACCTGGCCCTGGCCGTCACCAACGACGACGAGAGCGGTGAAGGACATGTTGCGGCCACCCTTGACGGTCTTGGAGACGCGGTTGATGGTCACAACGCGCTCGATGTACTTATCGCGCTCGTTGTCCTGCTGGTTACGACGATCGTTGCGACGGCCGTTGCCGCCGCGGTTGTTCTTGTTGTTCTCGGCGGAGCGTCCGCCGTCACGCTGTTCACGGTCCGACATTACGCGATCCTTCCGTTGATGTTTCCGTTGACGATGATCATTAGAACTTCAGACCACCTTCACGTGCGGCGTCTGCCAGCGCAGCGACGCGGCCGTGGTACTTGTAGCCTGCGCGGTCAAAGACGACCTGCTCAATGCCAGCGGCCTTGGCGCGCTCAGCAATCAGTTCGCCCACCTTGGCAGCCTTTGCCTTCTTATCGCCCTCGAATGCACGGATGTCCGCTTCCATGGAGGATGCGGAAACCAGGGTGTGGCCTGCCAAGTCATCGATGACCTGGACGTGCATGTGGCGCGAAGAGCGGTGCAGGACCAAGCGCGGGGACTCAGGGGTGCCACGCAGGGTCTTACGGATACGGAAGTGGCGGCGTGCGCGTGCTTCGCGACGACGAGAAGAAATGTCCTTGCCGACTGGAGTGCGCTTCGTGTTTTCAGTGTTTGCCATTGCTTACTTACCCGTCTTTCCGACCTTGCGACGGATCTGCTCGCCTTCGTAGCGAATACCCTTGCCCTTATAAGGATCGTCCTTACGCAGGCGACGGATATTAGCGGCGATCTGTCCGACTAGTTGCTTGTCAATACCGGTAATGGACAGCTTGGTGTTGCCGTCCACTGCGAAGGTGATTCCCTCCGGAGCCTTAATGAGGACCGGGTGGGAATAGCCCAGGCTGAATTCCAGGTCCTGGCCCTTTTGCTGCACACGGTAGCCGACACCAAAGATTTCCATCTTGATGGTGAAGCCCTCGGTCACGCCGATGACGGCGCTGTTGAGCAGCGAGCGGGACAGGCCGTGCAGTGCACGGTGCTTGCGGTGATCATCAGGGCGGGAAACGGTCAAGATGCCGTCTTCCACGTTGATGGTGATCGGATCCGGAACGTTTACGCTCTGGGTACCCTTAGGGCCCTTGACCTCAACGTCTTGGCCGTTGATGTTGATTTCGACGCCGTTTGGTACGGCGATCGGTGCTAGACCGACTCGAGACATGTGTCAAACCTCCCTTTACCAGACGTAGGCGAGAACTTCTCCGCCTACGCCCTTCTCCTCAGCCTGACGGTCAGTCAGCACACCGTGGGACGTGGAAATGATAGCCACGCCCAGGCCGCCCAAGACCTGTGGCAGTTCGGTGGACTTTGCATACACACGCAGACCCGGCTTAGACACGCGACGCAGACCAGACAGGGAACGCTCGCGGTTGTTGTACTTCAGCTCGAGGGACAGGGTGTGGCCCTCAACGGTGTAGTCAGCGATGTAGCCTTCCTGCTTCAAGATGTCAGCAATGTTTGCCTTCAACTTGGAGGTAGGCATCGACACGACGTCGTGGTGTGCGTTACTTGCGTTACGCACGCGCGACAGCATGTCGGCAATAGGATCAGTCATAGTCATATGAGTGACCGTGTACCTTTCTCGTTGCGGTTCCCGTGCTCACCAAAGCGTTTTCCGTGTGATTTCGGGCTACTCACGCTCCTCACGGTCAATACCGCAAGGCGCTCGCCACCCTTTGATTCAGACAACGGTCCGCTATAAACGGCGAGGGGCCTACAACAAAGTTGATGTTCAATTCTTTTTCGGCTCTGCGTTTTACCAGTTCAGCACGCAAAACCCGCAAGGCTTTGCGCGTGCACCGGCTGCAGCGCAGGCACGCCGGAACACTTTACGCCATATTCTGCGGTTTTCCAAATAAATCCCCTGCATTCATTACAGTCGGATACAGCGCCACATAGTTGAGGAGTAGTTGAGATGAGTACCGAGAACGAAGATCCGATCCGCACCGCCCACCAATGGCTTGAAGAAGCCGCGCGGCTATTAAACCTCGAGCCACATGAGGCCACGGCGCTGACCCGGGAACTGCTGGATTTAACCAAGGACGTGGCCCATACCCAGTCGCGGCCGGCAGCACCGTTGACGGCGTTCGTGGTGGGGTTGGCATCGGCAAGCACGGCAGAAGCCAAGGTAAATATCGAAACCCTCAAGGAGGCGCTGAAGTAATGGCCGGACGCAAGAATGCCACCTTCGCTGTCACGAAGGTCCGCTTGGGCGAGCATACGCAGGTAGATACCCGCGCCGATACCGTCGCCGGTGAGGAGCCGCTTGAGATTCGCGTGGGCGGGCAGACCATCACCACCACCATGCGCACCCCGGGCCACGATATTGAGCTGGCGCACGGTTTCCTCCACTCCGAGGGGCATATTGCCGCGCTTTCCAATGTCACCACTGCCCGCTACTGCGCCGGTTCCACCGTCGAGGGCATGAATACCTATAACCTGCTGGACATAGACTTGGTGAAGAATACGCCGTTGGACTTGAGCGATCTCCGCCTGACCACGACGACGTCCGCCTGCGGGGTGTGCGGCACTTCGTCCATCGAGGCGCTGGCAAAGAAGTCGCGCTACCCCATCCCCCAGATCCCCGTGGACCCACAGCTGGTGGTCCAGCTGCCGGAGAAGCTGCGCGCCGCCCAAAAGGAATTCCGCAAGACCGGCGGAATCCACGCCGCCGGCGCATTTACCCTCGAGGGTGAGCCGGTGGTCATCCGGGAGGACATCGGCAGGCACAACGCCGCCGATAAGGTTATTGGCCACCTGCTCATGGAAGAGCGCCTGCCCGCCGATGACCTCATTTTGGTCATGAGCTCCCGCGCCAGTTTCGAGCTGGTCCAAAAGGCCGCCATGGCCGGTTTTGGCATGCTCGTTGCCGTCAGCGCCGCCTCTTCCCTTGCCGTAGAGACCGCCCGCGAGACCGGCATGGCGCTAGTGGGCTTTGCCCGTGCCGATCGCTTTAACCTTTATTCGGGCACGCTGGCCTAGTCGCGGTAATCTTCCGGCCCATTATTGAGCCAGGCGTACACGCCACCGATGAGCAAGCCGCCGCCGATGAAGTTGCCAATCCACACCAGCGTCCAGTTGAGAGCAACATTGCCAACGGTCAGCGCGGCCGGCAGCGGATCGCTGCCGAAGAAGGTGAGCGCGAAGAGACAGAAATTGGCAATCACGTGCTCCAGGCCTAGGCCCACGAAGATGCCGATGATCGGGACGATGACGATGAACTTCGACACGATTTCCTTGGCAAAGACCGCGCCAACGATGCCCATATTGACCACGAAGTTCGCGGCCATGCCCTCCACGAGCATTCCCTGCGGGGATTTGGTCAGCTTGCCTTCAGAGATGGTGACCAACAGGTGCGAGGGATCCATATTCGCGAGCTTGGCAGACATGCCCATGACGGCGGCAAAGATGATGGCGCCGACAAGGTTAAAGATCGTGGTAATAAGCAGTACGTAGAAGGCCTTGCCCCAGGACAAGTGTTTCTGCATCGCCCCGTAGACCATGTACATCATATTGCCCGTGGCCAGCTCAGCACCGAGGATAACGATGGCGAAGAGGCCTAGGCCGAAGAACAGGGCAAAGATCACGGAGCCCAAGCCTGGGGCAAGCTCTTCCACCGCTTGGCCAACGACGCCGGCAAATACGGTGCCGATGCACAGATACACACCGGCGAGAATTGCGCGGACAGAAAATCGTGAAAATGATTGATCGAGTAGGGCGGCCTTTTTCAGGGATCCGGCCTTGGCAGCTTCGTTGAGAGACACCGTTTTTATTTTCCTTATTTAGCTGTACTTATACGGACAAGAGAATCACGGAGTATCGTAGCGGTTAGCGCAACCGCTGCCTCGATAAGCCGGAAAAGAAAATTATTACTCTAAGCTGGGTTCACACCCACCCCTATTGTCCCTAGTTTCCTCGGAGGTCGCAGTGGAGCACCAAGACCACCCACGGAGGAAGGGATCTCACTTATCCGCAGCGCAACCGCGCCACACTACATCCTTAAATCACAACACTCCAGGCCATGCTTCTAGCGTTGCTGATAAAAATTCCCGGCCCAAAGGTGGATCTGGCCGGCACCATTCCACAGAGCGCGATTGGCGGAAAGCAGAGCATCACGCGCGTCACATCCAAAGCCGTTACCCGAATCGCAGGATAAAAGAGACCTCAGCTCCAAGGCACCGAAAAGCCCCTTCTTCCCCTTGGGATCGCTTTAAAGGCGCATGGGCGTCCTCCGGAGTCCTTCGAGTCTCAGCCGGCATCGTTGCAACGATCCTCGTCATCAGCACGATCGATCGCAGCATCAATACGTCCGAACGCAACATCAGCTCGCCCGAAGGATTAGATACTAACCAAGTTTCTGCAGAAAATGCTCCCGTGTTCGAACCGTCCGCGGCAGTAGAAATGTTTATCCCTGCCATCGACGTCCATGCCCAATTTGAGGATGGCACGTGCCGCGTAGTCGATGGCGCCATAAACCCTGACACCATGGATAAGGCTTGCACTTATACTGCCGATGACCGCCCCTACTCCCTGCCTAGAACAAATGCCGACGATATCGTCGTTATCGCTTGGCACACCGGCGCCGGCGTGCCTGCCGTATTCAATAAGCTTTACGATGGCGCTGCCAACGAGCACAAGGTCAGCATCGGCGACAAGCTGTACGTACGCACCAAGAATTCCGACCAGAACTGGCTCACCTACACCGCAACCGATCTCCATGACCCCGATAAACAAGGCCTAGCCGGTGACTCCAGCGTATGGGGCGAGGACGCGATGCCAGGCAGGCTGCTGACGACTAGCTGCATCCAGCCCGCCAATCCCCTCGAGGCCGCCGTGCGCAATGCCGTCGTGGGATGGCAATTCGAGGGCACCACCCACACCGCGGACGACAAAGTTTAACCGCTCAGCAGCACTGCGGTCACTCGCCCGCCTTCCGCTTATCCGCTCCTTTTCCTCAGCTTTACACAGTCCCCGCTTCCGCAACCGGAGGTGGGGACTTTCTATATCTTCTTTCCCAGCTCGCGGGCAAAGGTTCACTATTTTCAACAACGCTAACGATAACGGTTTGCAATAGTGTAGTATTCGTCGCAACCTATATAAAAGTTCACTGCACCTAACCTTGGGAGAACCTTATGCCGTTGCGCACCTCACTACCGCGCCTTGCCACCATAGTCGTGGTCTTGGCGCTCGCGTTATTCCACGCTCCCTTCGCCCTCGCTGAGGACGCCCCACTTGTCCGCACCCAAACGCACGTAGATTCCCCGCACGCGGTGTGGAAGGACGGAAACTTCAAACTCATGTCCAATAGTGCGGGCCTAGTCCCCATCGAGGACACGATCAACTGGGTCAGCCACGGCCGCGTCGATGGCGGCCTAGGAGCCTATGCCTGGCGCGTTCCCGATGACCCGCGCTTCGAGTTTCTCAATGCCGAGAAAAACCAGCTCATGTACTACGGCGGCCCCGCAGTAGGCTTCCCGAAAAACACCATGCCCATCTGGGCTGGGTTCGGTGCCGCCGCGGATCTTCCCACCGATCAATTCCGCGATAAATCCTTCAACATGGAAATCGTTGATTTTAAGGGCCCCGGCCGCATGGAGCTGTTTACCTACAGCGACGAGAACTATCCTCTGAACCGCCTCTGGTCCTCCCACGACCCGGGATTCCGTACCACCTGGGTCAATGCAGGCACGCACACGCATAACGCCACGACGTTTACCCGTCCTGGCCACTACGAGGTCACCTACCGCGCTTCTGCGCGAAAGAAGGATGGCACTTTCATCCACTCCGAGCCACAAACCTTGGTCTGGCAGGTAGGCGGAACCAACCCCGCCGAGCGCACGATCACCGACCTTGATACCGCCTTTAACGACGCCAAGTCTGAATACTCAGGCTCCGAAGGGGCCGAGTCCAACGCTCCTATATTTAAGATGGCTCCCTCCAAGGCCGATACAAAGGGCGCGAAGCAAGGCATCCTCACCACGCTCTCCCTCGATACTGGCAATGCCAAAGACTCCGGCCGCGCCGTATTCACCATCAACGGCCACTACCTTGCCGAGCGCAAGGTAGAAGGCGGTAAAGCTTCGTGGGATGAAATGATTGGTGATGAAGAATCCAACTTCCAAGCCATCTTTATTCCCGACAATGATTCCCCAAGCCCTCGCTGGGTATCCGAACCCGTAAAGTCCTGGACCAGCACCGATGGGGAAAAGGACGATGAAGATGCCGAAGCTTATACAACGAAAAGCGGCGAGCTTCCTACCCCTGAGATGGAAGAGATAGAGCCGTTTGAGACCGATCCCCTTAAGATCGAGAGCTCAGATATCACCGTGTCCACCAGCGAGGTGTACAGCGATGGTGACCGCAATATCGACATCACCGTAGAGCCCGAAGATGACCGCACCACGGTGCGCGTTACCGGCGGTTTCTACAAGGTAAATGGCGAACCGATGACCAGCCTGCCGGAAAAGCATATTGCAGATTGCGAAATCAGCTTTACTTCCGGGCCGGGGCAAAGAACGAGCAGGCAACTCATCGATAGTTGTAAGCAGCCCGGATACCAACTCATGCTGCGCATCGTTCCTGATTCCCGCTCCGATGCCGGTGGCGCCACGCTATTTAGCCATACTCACAAAGATGCTTATGAGCCGATCGCTGAGACCACCGTCTCGTTCGCTGAGGCTTCTGACTCCACGGATTCACAGGAACCAGAAGGATCGGAGAAGCCAGAAGACTCCGACGCCCCAGAGAAGCCGCAGGATTCGGAAGAATCAGAAGGCTCTGCCCCATCCAAGAATCCATCGCCTTCCACGACCTCGAAGCCTTCTGTTCCCAAGATCCCCTCACCCAAGCCGCAGAACCCGAAGGATAAAGACACCCCGCACAAGGAGCTCAATCTGCACCGGGGTCACGTAGATATCTCCCCGATCCACGAAGATGGTGAGCTGCACCTGGGCATCAAGGACGAGACGAACCTGTACCACATTGGTGCAATCTGGCGTAAGCCTTCCGATGTCTTTTTCACCGTTCCAAAGCAGGTCAAGTACACTTTGAACAAAGACATTCCGCACTTTGGAAAGAAAGGCAGCGCTGCCTACGTCCTGCCAGAGACACAGCGCACCGGTGTAGTGTGGCCTGGGCTCAGCACTGAGGATGCTTACAAGGACACCAAGAAGAATTACACCTTTACCTTCACCCCCGTCAGCGCCCCGAAGGACGGCGAATGGTTGGCATACCAGGCTGATCAGACCGGGCTGGACCAGCGCCTTGCCGGCAGCGATGACACGCATTCCTACACCACCGAAACCGCAGAACACATGCACCTCAACTGGGCATTCAACAAACCCGGTACGTATGAAGTTGGTGTCACGGTCGCAGAAAAAGACGGTAAGCCTGCGAAAAAGGCTGTTCTGCGCTTCAAGGTAGCTACCGAGGATTCATCATCTGCTGCCCCACCCACTACTGGGAACGACAGTGCCACTGAAGGCGACTCCAACGGCACGGAAAGCACCACACCGTCGAAGGAACCAAGCCCAGAGACAACGGAACCTGCTCCCAGCGCAGAACCGTCTAAGAAGCGCGAGATTACCAAGGGCCACATCGACTTCGGGCCAAAGGTTGTGGACAACAAGCTCGGCTTCTATGTCAACGAAGACGACCAACACAACGTGCCTGAAGACGTAGCGCTGCGCATTCACGATGCCCGCCGCGTGACGGTCGCTGACTCCCTGGCTAAGACGCTGTCTTTTACCGGAATGGTAAAGACTGGCTCAACGATCTACCACCTACCATTGCAACAGGACCACGACGCTGTGTGGCCGGGGTGGGACACGATCAAGGTGGGGCAAGACTACCGTGACGCCGCGATCGAAGTTCGCCCTAAGTCGGCACCTACGGACGGAAAATGGTGGGCCGGCCACACTGCCTCCCTAAACACACCGGCACGCACCTTAGCCGATAGCAACGGTACCCATACGATCAAAGGCGTTGAGGATGGTCCTTTCCACGTCCACGCGCACTGGATTTTTACCGAACCAGGGCGCTACGAAATGGAAATGCGCACCGTCAACAACGACGGCGACAAACTCACCGACTGGCACACCGTGACCTTCCTCGTGGGCGATTCAACCACCCAGCCCGGTGGAAAAGGCACTGACAAAGAAGGCGAAGAGGAAGAGGGCAAGCCCGCAGACTCCTCGAAGGTTAAGCAGCCAGGCGCTACCAAGCCAGATAACGGCTCGAATAGCACCGACACTAATAAGCCGGGGTCCGATAAGTCCAAGGCAACTAACTCATCTGGATCGAATGCGGGCGCTAAGGCATCCATGGGAAATGGCGCTGGGAAGTCGAACGGCTCCACCAAGTCCACTACTGCTAAGGGCGCAGGCAGTGGCTCTGGTCCAAGCTCCGGATCCGGCGGAGGCTCTTCCAGCCCCCACAACGGCGCACTAGCTTCTACGGGTGCCAATATCGGTTGGGTTCTCGTGCTCGCCGCACTCTTTGTTGTCGGCGGCATAGTACTGGTGAAAAAGCGGTCTAAAGGCAGTCAGTAGCCCTTAAGCTCCGGGGTTCGTTGACCGCCCAACCGCAACGAACTCTCACCGAGGAACTGCTCCACGACCTTAGAACCCAAGAAGCATCAACCCCTAACGCAGAGCTCAGCCCCGAGCATGGTCGATTACTAGCTCGGGCCGGGCTCATTTTGCGTTTTAAAGTGGTTTTTACGCACCAAGCCTTTAATCTCTGCCCGAATAGGTTGGAAGCTAACCTGGACTGCTGCATTCAGCATGTTAAACATAGTTCAATGGAATATGCCGGGTATCTACCTACCTTCCTGATTCATTCCTTTTGACAAAGAAAAACTATGCATAATAAATTTAGCTAACTGTTTACGGGTTCTTGGGAAAGTCAGTGGAAATTGAGCCCGTATGCAGTGATGACCCAAATAAGTGATAGAATAGACTGACCACTAAGAGAAATTGGGTCTATGCCGATCACCGTGATGACCTGAGCTATTTATAACCAATGGATGGACGAAGGCTCCCCCGTGAGAAATGTGATTAGCTTTGTTTAGTCGTATATCGAAATCTGTTTTACTTCCTTTAATCATTCTTGTATCCACTTCTCTAGCGGGCTTTTTCTGGGGAGAATTAAGTGTTTTCCCTCTTGCTATGGCAGTAATATACTTGACCCTGTATAACGCCTCTATACGTAGAGATTTTTACCCAAGATCGGAGTCTGGGGTATTTTTCGTCGGGTTTGTGCTATCCATTTTTGGTGGATTAATGAATGATTCAAACTACACGTTCTCCCTCGGGCTAATGATAGGTTCGACCCTCCTTATGTTAATAAGACTTAATAAGGAGGACTCAACCGGACCAAGGAAGTGAAGTGTCTGGCCATATAGCTTTTACCATGGCCACTGATATTCCCATCTACTTCTGCCGTCCAGGATCGCCGTGGGAGAGAGGCAGCAACGAAAACACCAACGGTAGGCTCAGAAGAAACCTTGCCAAAACAGTGGCCTGTACATCTACGCCGCCACGGACCTAGAGATGATCGCCAACATTCACAACCACAAACCACGCAAAGCACTCAACTGGCGCACCCCAGCCGAAGTCATGACCAACGCCCTGACACAAAACGGTAGTATCACACCCAAGTAACCGTCATCGTTGCAATGACCCCTAGAATCCACAGATGACAATAAAACTAAAAGGTCCCAACTCCTTCCATGGAAGTTGGGACCTTTTAGCGATCTATTTACTTGAACGGGAAGCCGAGCTCGCGCAGGAGCTTACGGCCCTCCTCGTCGTTGGTAGCACTGGTAACGACGGTGATATCCATACCACGGGGACGATCGATCTTGTCAATGTCGATTTCGTAGAACATGGACTGCTCGGACAGGCCGAAGGTGTAGTTACCGTGACCGTCAAACTGCTGGTCAGACAGACCACGGAAGTCACGAATACGTGGCAGCGCGATGGTCAGCAGACGGTCCAGGAACTCCCACATGCGGTCGCCACGCAGGGTAACGCGTGCGCCGATGGGCATGCCTTCACGCAACTTGAAGTTCGCGATGGACTTCTTTGCGCGACGCAGCTGCGGCTTCTGACCAGTGATAGCGGTCAGGTCCTCGAGAGCGCCATTGATGACCTTGGAGTCACGAGCAGCTTCGCCAACACCCATGTTGACGACCACCTTGGTGACGCCAGGGATCTGCATGACGTTGTCGTAGTTGAACTCTTCGTTCAGGTTCTTGCGGATTTCCTCGCGGTAGCGAGTCTTCAGACGCGGGGTGTAGTTCTCGCTCATTTTTAGATGTCCTTCCCGTTGCTACGCGCGATACGGACCTTTTTGCCGTTCTCGTCGAAACGGTAGCCCACGCGGGTCGGGTTGCCCTCGGAGTCAACGATCGCAACGTTGGACACGTGGATCGGGGCTTCTTGGGTAACGATTCCACCGGACTCAGCGCCACGCTCGGTAGCGGAGTTTGCGACGTGCTTCTTGATGCGGTTAACGCCCTCAACGAGGACCTTTTCGCGCTTCGGGTATGCCTCGATGACCTTGCCCTTCGCACCCTTATCTGGGCCCGAAATGACAATCACCATATCTCCCTTATGGATCTTCATAAGATTAGATCACCTCCGGTGCTAGAGAAACGATCTTCATGAAACGCTTGTCACGAAGTTCACGAGCAACCGGGCCGAAGATACGGGTACCGCGAGGTTCGCTATCGCCCTTCAGAATAACTGCAGCATTCTCGTCAAAGCGGATGTAGGAACCGTCTGGACGACGGGTCTCCTTCTTCGCACGGACGATAACTGCCTTAATTACATCGCCTTCTTTTACGCTGCCGCCTGGAACAGCGTCCTTGACGGTCGCGACAATTACGTCGCCGATGCCAGCGGAGCGTCGGACAGAGCCACCGAGAACGCGGATGCACAAAATTTCACGTGCACCAGAGTTGTCGGCGGCGCGCAGACGCGATTCTTGCTGAATCACTATGGGTCTCCTGACCTGGATTGATGTGCGACAAGATTTCCGTCCTTGCCACACGCGGTCTACAAACTTGCTGTGCTCGAGCCTTTACAACGAACACCGTAAAGCGTCGATGGGTCTCGGACCGGCGATTCGGAAACGCACCGCTACGGACCGACCAGCTCTCGCAACCTATACATTCAACCATATGGGGGTGGCGCTTTCCAAACTTCGAATGCGAAGCAACTTTTCGCCCTAGCACCCCCCTATTTAGGACAGCTGTGCCTGGTTTTAAATAATCGGACGATTTTTCTTTGCGCAGCGGTAATGCAGCACAAAGAATCCTGTTAATCTTTAGATCCGTTTATCTCTCAGACGGACTCTTCCCTATTCCACTGCCCCCTAAGGACAAAAATAAATCGCATACCTAAAGTTCTGACCGCCACGGCGTTAGCTGGCGCCCTCACCTTCGGCGTCACACCCACCGCCCCTACGCCGGAAGCAAACGCTCAGGCGCAAAGTGGAATTGGAATTGCTACCTTAGCAGCAGTTCTCGTAATCGGTGGCGTGACGTGGTACCTCGCCAAGGACGGCATTACCTACATCAGAGATCAATCTCGGACTCACTTGGAGCCTACTCCAGAAGAGAAGGCCGCCTCCCAAGAAATGATCAAAAACAACAAAGAAGAAGTAATCGCTCAAAGTGGCGCAATCGAGGAAACAGCTCCTGAGCAGGCCCCCCGTCGAAACACCGGTGGAAGCCGAAGCACCTGCAGCTGTTGAGGCTCCGCGTGGCATGGCGGCAGAAACCGGCTCGAACACTGTCGCTCGGCTCCTGGCAGCCCTCAGCATTGCAGCAATGATGCTTGGCGGCGTGTTCACCGCCCGCCGGAAATTCTTCGCATAGTTCAATTCTCTTGCACTAAACGGTAGGTGTGCGTTAGCACTCGTATTCCTGAGTAGTCCTAAGGCAATTTCCCACGCGATTGGCCCACAACAAAACTTAGCCGTGCCGGTGTTGGTAGCGACCGACTTGGCGGTCTCTTATGGTTTCTAGGGGATCGATACCGTAGCCATTGTCACCGTGGTGACACCAGCCGCCCAAAGCCTGGGCAACGGCGCAACGGCGCCTAATGAACACCTGCAAGTAAAAGGCTGGGTTTATCCCCAGCCTTTCTTGTATCAGAAACCCCAGCCCTTAAGACGTTGCTTCCTTTGTAGAAGTCTCCGCAGTCTCCTGCTGAGCCTTCGGGTCAACGGTAAATAGGTCCGTCCCAGAGCCAATGAGCTCGCCCTCGCGGAAAGCCGCGGTGGGAATAACGGGACCGGTCTTCTTGGCGTTGGACACAACGATTGGCGTCGTTACCGGCAGCCCCGCTTCCTTGATGGCCTCGATATCGAATTCAGCCAGGACCTCGCCTTGCTTGACGGTATCGCCCTTATTGACATGCGAGGTGAAGTGTTCGCCCTTGAGGTTTACCGTATCAAAGCCAATGTGCATAAGGATGTCAATCGGTCCCACCGCTGGGTCGTCTACGCGCAGGGCGTAGGCGTGGTGGGAAGGAAAGGTCACGGTGATGGTGCCATCGGCAGGCGCGACGAGCTTGCCGACGGTCGGTTCGATAGCAACGCCTTTACCTAGCTTGCCCCCGGCGAACATGGGGTCCTTAACTTTGGATAGGGGCACAGCATTTCCCTCTAGCGGGGAAAATATTGTCGCGGCATCT
The DNA here is from genome assembly GCF_046717465.1 of Corynebacterium limaceinasi. Taxonomy (NCBI): domain Bacteria; kingdom Bacillati; phylum Actinomycetota; class Actinomycetes; order Mycobacteriales; family Corynebacteriaceae; genus Corynebacterium; species Corynebacterium limaceinasi. Next base: position 408,648 of record NZ_CP177100.1, on the reverse strand, counting down.
GCGGCGGCGGAAGCGCTGGCAGCAAACTCTTCAGCAGCCTCGGCGGCCATAGCCTGTGCGGCGGGAGGATTGACCTCATCAGGATCGATGGTGCCGTTGCGGTGGATGAGCACCCGCCCGTACAGGTAGGCCCCGATGAAGGCTGCGGCGAAGGAGATGACACCACACAGCAAGAAGGTCGGGACAAAGCGGGGGACGGAAACGAAACCAATGAAGCCGGCGGCACCGAGGGCATCCGCAAGCACGCCAAAAATGGCGATAAACGTAGACGCAATAGCTGATGCCGCCATACCGATATAAAACGGCCAACGCAGGCGCAGGTTAACGCCGAAAATCGCGGGCTCAGTAATACCAAACAGTGCCGAGATACCTGAGGCGCCGGCCAAGCCCTTGAGCTTTTCGGAGCGCGCCAAGAAGTACACGGCCAAGGCCACACCACCTTGGGCAATATTGGCCATCGAGGCAATGGGGAAGATGAAGGAACCGCCCTCATTCCACAGCATCGTCTCAATGGGCGGGAAGGATTGGTGTAGGCCGGTAATGACGATCGGCGAATAAACCAGACCGAAAAGGAAGCCCGCCACGGGACCGGCAAAGTCATACAAGTTGGCCAGCCCCATGCCCAACCACTCACCGGCGGTGCGCAAGATTGGGCCCAGCCCCATAAAGGTAATAAAGCCCGTCACCAGCAGGGTAAGCAGGGGTGTAAGCATGAAGTCCACGGTGCCCTTGAGGTGCTTGTGCAGGAACTTTTCAATCGTCGCCAGGATCCAGGCGATGACCAGAATGGGCAAGATGGAGCCCTGGTAGCCAGCTTGGGCAACGTCGATGCCAAAGATATCCCAGTAGGGCATCTCGCCATTTTCAATAGCCTCGGCAACGTTATAGCCGCTAACCAAATCCGGCATGACCATCGCCATGGCCATGCCAGCGCCGAGGAATTCATTGCCGCCAAAGCGCTTAGTAGCAGTAAAGCCCACAAGGATGGGCAAGAAAGCAAAGGGAGCGGATGCCAGGAGGTTGACCAGCCCAGCAAAACCTTCCCACGAGGGATACATTTCGATGACGGATTGATCCCCAAATAGTCCCGGCGCGGTCAGCACATTATTTAATGCCATCAACAAACCGCCGCCGAGCAGGATGGGGATTAGCGGAACAAAGATATCGGCCAAGACCTTGACCGCGCGGGAAAACCAGTTGCCGGATTCCGCGGCAATATCCTTCAAGCGATCGGTGGACACGGCGACGTCCTTGGAAATGGACTTGGTCATCTCCTGAAAGACGATATTGACATCACCCGGGCCCACGATGACCTGGAACATGCCACCGGCTTCGAAGGTGCCCTTCAGATCCGGATCGTTGTCTAGCGCTGCGGTATCGACCTTGTCCGAATCATCCAAGACCATGCGCAAGCGCGTGGCGCAGTGGGCAAGGGCAATAATATTTTCTTCGTCGCCTAATGCCTTCAGGGTGCGGGCGGCGACCTCTTTATGCTCCATGGACCGACCTTTGTTATTTAGGCCACATCAAATGACCGGATGTGATTGGCTACTTCCCATTTAAGTCTGTTTGGACCCAAATGTCCACAAAGCAAAAAGCTGTCGACCCTAGTTTCGCAGGGTCTTAGTCCAGCGGCTCCCATGCCTGCCAGGGAGCATCCCCAAAAACGGCGAAGGACGCGGCGATGCGACCGCCGCCGGCAAAGACTTCTACGGCGCAGCCATCGGCAATGAGCCGCATTTCTCCATCGGGGCATGTGATCGGCTCACCGCCGTTGAAAGAGATGGTGCCACCGCCTTGCACCACGCGGAACGCTTCCTTCCCGGTGGCGTCGACAAGCGCATAAGCCCCCTCCCCCGTTACATCGATGGTCGAGCCAAAGCCGTCCCTGCCGCGGGTTTCCGGCAGCGCAGGCCACAGCGGTTCTTGACACAGGTAGTTATCTTCCAGCCACAGCCGCCGCGGAATAGTCAAGGTATGCACCCACCCCTGCGTTGGCGTCTCATCATGCCCGGGCATGCCCATCCAGCCCAACAGGATATTTTCCTCGGTTGCTTGCGGCGCATAAAACTGCGTGCCGTGATCCAGAAGGGTAAAGCCGCGCTCAACGTGGAAATTAAGCCCGTCCAAGGTGCCGACGACGTAGCCACACCGGTCCGTTTCCTCCTGTGGGCAGAAGATCAGCACGTGTTTATCCCCAAAGGTCAGCAGGTTGGGACACTCCCACATATAGCCACCGGGAAGCTGCGCGGGATCATCAAAAACAAGCTCACCTTGGAATTCCCACCGCTTTAAATCCTGCGAATAATACAGCACGATGGTTCCGCGTTCGTCTTCCGTTTGCGCACCAATGACCATGCGCCCTCCCTCCCCGGCGCGGGAAATATGGGGATCGCGGAAATGGCCGGTATATCCCTCCGGAGAATCAGCGATGAGCGGGTTGTCGGTATCGCGGACATAGATCCCGCCTTCTGGCCCGGAAGGGTCTATAACCCGCACGCGGTTCTGCGACGGGATGCGGCGCCCGTCTTCTTTCAAGTTCCCCGTATAAAAAAGCCACACGTCAGTGCCGTCAACAACGGCCCCGCCGGAGTAGCACCCATCCTTGTCATAGGGCAGGTCAGGATAGAGCGCATCGGGATAATGCCGCCATGGAGTAGGCGCGGACACCGTGGTGGTGGCGTGACCCCAGCCAGTCCGCTTGGGCTTGTGCGGAAAAGCAGGGTCATGCTGGTAATACGCGTGCAGAATATCGCCATCCACAAAAAGGCCATTGGGGTCATTGAGGCGGCCCAGTGGTGGGGCAAGGTGAAAGTTCGGTCGGTGGTTCATGTCCCCGATACTATGGAACTATGACTATTCATGTGTGCGGCGAAGGCCTCGTGGACTTGGTTCCGGTATCCCCCGGCCGCTTGAATGACCTCACCCCGGCGCTGGGCGGCGGCCCCTTCAACGTGGCCATCGCGGCGGCGCGCTTGGGCGCGGACGTGGAGTTTCAATCGCGGATTTCTACCGATGGGTTTGGCCAAGAATTATTTCGACGCTTGGAGGAAGAAGGCGTCGAGACCGCCCACGTGCAGCGCGGCGAAGAACCGACCACCTTGGCGGTGACCACCATCGCGGAAAACGGCACGGCTTCTTATAACTTTTATGTGGAAGGCACCGCAGATCGCTTCGTTGAGCCCAAACTAGCTCCGGCAGATATCGCCTGCTTCGGTACCGTCTCCCTGGCCTTGGAACCGGGCGCTTCCCGCTACGCGCAGCTGCTCAGGGACTTCGCCGCACAGGGAACGCTCGTGGCCCTAGATCCCAATATCCGGCCCTTTTATGCCACCGAAGCGCATAAGAAATTCCTGACGGATTTGCTGCCACACGTCTCGGTGCTGAAGCTATCAGATGAAGAGGTGGACTTTTTAGGCGAGGACTTCACCAACCAAGTGCCCATCGTGGTCACCACCCGCGGCGGCGACGGAATTAGCGTCAGGGCTGGGGACACGTCCCTCGACGTTCCCGCCGCCGCAGTTGAAGTCACCGATACCATCGGTGCCGGCGACACCATCATGGCAGCCCTTTTGGCGCAATTAGATGAACGTGGCCTCGATGTGGACAAGGCCGCAGCACTAAGCGCCGAAGAGTGGCGCGAAATCCTCCACTTCGCTGCCACCGCAGCCGGCATCACCGTCTCCCGCACCGGCGCCAATCCCCCACTGCGCAAGGAAGTAGAGTCTGCCCTATGAGCTATACCAAGCGCACGCTGTGGATACACCTGGGACTATTCCTCTTAGCGTTCCTCGCGTTCATCCTCCCCGTCGTCGTCGGCACCGCAGCCCTACTCCCCCTCTGGCTCTCGGGTGGAGTAAGCATCATCCTTGCAGCGGGCGCGCTTATCGATGCCGCCTTTAAATTCTTCGCCCCCGCCTCCCCACGCAGCCTCAAGCTACTCTCCGGCATCGCCGGCATCGTGCTGCTGGTGGGCTGGGTAATCTGGATCTACATATACGGCAACATGGCGGCCGTGGGTACGGGCACCTACCGCATTGGCAATTTCCTGTTGAGTGTCGGCTGCGTGCTCAACCTCTTCATCATCGCCATTTCGGTTTTGGACATCCGCCGGTTGGCGCGGCAGTAGCCAAGCCAAACGCTCCTGGCGCTTAGCGCGGGCAGCGCTTAGCTGTCGCTGGGGAGGACGCGGCGAGGGACGATAATGGGGGCATCGCCAAGCGGGTCGTCCCAGGCCTCCGCCTCGATACCATAGGCCTGCGCCAATACCTTCGGAGCCAGCGCTTGTTTCGGCGCCCCGCGCGCGATGATATCGCCGGCCTTCATCACCACCATGGAATCGGAGTAGTGGCCCGCCAGCATGAGATCGTGCAGGACCACAACCACCGTTTTGCCGGCGCGCGCCTGTGCGCGAGCCAGCTCCAGCATGCTCATGGCATGGGCGGGGTCGAGGAAGGTCGTGGGTTCATCGAGAAGCAGCACCGGCGTATCTTGCGCAAGCGCGAGTGCCAGCCAGACGCGCTGGCGCTGCCCGCCCGACAGCGAAGCGATATCGCGATCGAGGAAGTCCACAATCTCCGTGGCTTCGCAGGCCTGGGCGATGATCTCCCGGTCCGTTGGAGAAAGGCCGCGCATCCTGCCCTGATAGGGGTGGCGCCCGCGCGCAACCAACTCGCCTACCCGCAATCCATCGGGTGCTACAGGGTGCTGTGGCAGCAGCGCCACCTGCTGCGCGGCTTCCTTCGCATTCATCGCATGCAGGTCAGCTTCCCCGACCATGACGCTGCCCTGCCGCGGGGCCAGGATTTTAGACAGCGTTTTGAGCAGCGTGGACTTGCCGCAGCCGTTGGGCCCGATGAGCGTGGTGACCTCACCGGCGCGTGCATGCAGGTCGACGCCGGCGAGAATATCCTCACCGTCCTTATATCCCGCATGGATGCCGGTGGCTTGGAGGCTGCACCGGCGCTTCGAGCGCGTGGGCTGATTATCCGTCATATCTTTTCCTTCATCCACGTACGAGTGTGTAGCACTTTTTGGGTGGCTCGTTTGCCCAATCCGCGCTGTGGCGCGCCACAGCGATTAGCTGCGCCGGGCCGCATTCCACACCAAGACCACCAGAGCGCAGCCGCCGATGACCGAGGAGACCGCGCCCACCGGGGCGTTGACTGGAATCGCGCCGGCGATAACGGCGCACACGGTCAACAGCGCCGCACCTGCGGCTGCCGATGCCACCGGCGATGGCGTGGGCGTGCGCGCCGCCATCCGCGCCAGGTGCGGGGCCAGCAGGGCGATAAACCCAATGGGCCCCACCACCGAGACCACCACGGCGCAGATCCCGGTTGCCGCGATGAGCAGCAAGGCGCGCTGGCGGGAGATATTTACGCCCAGGGTGATGGCAGAGGAATCATCGTGGGCAAGCAGCGGCAGCTCCCGCGCGCACCAGATGCCTATGGCAAGAAACGGCGCTAATGCCACGAGTAGAGGCACGATGACCTCCATGCGCACGAACCCGGTCGAGCCCGTCAGCCACGTTTGCGCCTCCGCTGCGCGCTGGATCTGCGCGCTGCGCATCAAATACGCCACGACGGCCTGAAACATCAGTGATAAGGCAATGCCGACGATGACGATGCGGTTGCTCGTGCCGATGCCACCCAGGACGGCGAGGAGGATGACAACGAGGAAGGCGCCGATCATCGCCAAGCATGCCCGCCACCAAAAGTCCGGGATGCCGTCCGCGAAACCGGGGCGCGAATGCACGGTGCCCAGCACCACCAGCACCGATGCGCCGCCGGTCACGCCCAGGATATCCGGCGATGCCAGTGGATTGCGGGCCATGGTCTGCGTCCATGAGCCGGCCACGCCGAGGGCGGCGCCGACGATGACGGTGGCGATGGCGACCGGCAGGCGCAGGTCCCACACCACCCTGATGTGGCTCTCGCTGCCGCCGCCGGTGAGCACATCGAAGACCTGCCGCGGGCTTAGGTCCAAAGGCCCTTGCCCCAGTAACACCAGGTACGCGGCGAGGGCGATAAGGGCAAATACCAGCGTGGCGGCGAGCACGCGGACGTGCCTGCGACGCTGCTGCGCTTGCAGGGTACTGCTTATTGTTGTCATGCGTTATCGCCCCACGCTCTGCCCACGCCGCGGTGGGCGCCCCAAATGAGGAAGGGCGCGCCCACTATGGCAAGCACGATGGACATTTCTAGCTCCGAATTACCCACGATGAGCCGGCCGATGATATCCGCGGCGAGCACGGCGCAACCGCCCAAAAGCGCGGAGGGCAGGATCATCGTGGCAACGCTGGGGCCGACCACCCGCCGCACGATGTGGGGAATGGCGAAGCCAACGAAGGCGATGGGACCTGTTGCCGCCGTCGCGCTGCCGGCTAGCACCACGACGCTTAGCGCCGCGCCCACCCGCGCGGTGGTCGGGGATCCGCCCAAGGCGAGCGAGGACTCCTCCCCCATCGCCAAAAGATCAAGCGGCCTGGCCGCCATTGTCGCGCACGCTAGGCCGATGAGGAGGCCAATGCCCGCGATGGCGACGTCTTCTGGACCGCGCCCGAAGGTCGAGCCGATGGTCCAGCGCCGCATGCTATCGAGCACGTCCGTGGAATACAGGCCGATGATCGCCGCGCCCGATCCCAAGGCGGCGGAGACGCCGGCGCCGACGAGAATGAGCGTCAGTGGGTCCTGGAACCGCCGCGAGACGGCCAGAACCAGCAGCGTGGTAATGCCCGCGCCAACGAGCGCGAGGGTGGTCCGCATGCCGGTGGTGGTAGCGATGCCAATGGCCGTGCCTAGGGCAACGAAGAACGACGCGCCCGCGGTAATACCGATAAAGCCCGGGTCCGCCAGCGGGTTCCTGGTCCACGATTGCGCCAAGACACCGGCGACGGCAAGGGCCGCGCCGGCGAAATAGGCCAAGAAGGTGCGCGGCATGCGCAGGTTCCACACGATATCGCGGATATCCTGCTCGCCTGCCCTGCGCAGCGCGGCGATGACCTCATCGGGTGGAATGGAACGGGAACCCAGCGCCAAGGACGCCACCGCCAGCGCGAGGCTGGCGAGGATGAGGGCGACAAGGAACGTCGTGCGACCCTTTCCCCGCTCCATCACCGGTGTGGCTGTGGGGTTTTGCGCTGTGGAACCCGTCTGGATAGTCTGGCCGTCCTGCGTGGTTGCTGACAATTACAGCTTCTCTTCAAACTTATCTATTGCCCAAGGGATGGTCACTGGGTTCGGCATGCTCATGGCGTTGCCAGTATCCGTGTCCAGGTAGCGCACACGCTTATCCTTGACTACATCGAGGCCCTGGAAGGTCTTATCCTTCTTCAAGACATCGGCAGAGCCGTTGTAGTCCAGGACAAAGAGGTGATCAACCTGGTTCAGCTTTGCGTAGTTTTCCGGGGCAATGTCAACGAAGAAGCTGCTGCCATCGCCCTTCAACTCATCGGGGATTTCCATGCCAAGATCCTCGATGAACTGGCCGCGCCCATCCTCATCGGTGTACAGGCCAATCTTGCCGTCATAAGGCATGACGATGGCTGCGGACTTGCCCTGCAACTCGGTGTGCTCGCGGCGGAATTCCTCGAAGGCGTTCTCGGTGTCCTTGATAAGTTTATCGCCTTCGTCTTCCTTATCCACGGCATCCGCGATGGCCTCAACTTGGTCCTCCCAGGGAACCTGCCAGTCTTCATAGCCATCCGGCTTGACGGTGGTCGGCGCGATATCCTCCAGGGATTCCTTCGTGCGCGCATCTACTGCCTGGTTCACAGCAATAATCTTGGTGGGATCAGCAGCGGTAATCTGCTCGAAGGTATCCGCGGTGAAACCAGTTGCGGTGTTGTAGATGACCTCAGGCTTGGCATCGCCAAGCAGCTTCTTTGACCACGGGCCAACGCCGGAAGGATCGCCATCGCCCTCAGCGCCCCACGGCGCCACCGTCACGGGAGTAATGCCTAGGGCGAGCAGCGTATCGGCATCCCCCAGGCCCAGGCTAGCCACGCGCTCTTCGCTGGCGGCGTCGGTGGACTGCGTGCTTTCATCGCCCTCACCACGCGAGCAACCGGCTAATGCGACGGCTCCGGCTGACAGCAGTGCCACAACGCCCATGGTGCGGCGTCCGAAAATCTTCATGAAGCTGGCCCTTTCAAAAAGGAAGAAATTGACGTTGCTGATCCTAGACCCCAATCAAAGGATTAGGCAAGGCTTAGCTTCGAACGAGTATGTTGAATGCATGAGCTGTTCCCTACAATCGTCCCCGATGACTGAACACCAACTGATTCCCGTTACCCTGACCGCGAATGAACTGATCCGGCCGCGCCTGCACCGCCTGACGTTTCATGCCGAGGCGTTCCGGACGTATGACCTTGCCGGCCCCGATGAATTCTTTGGCCTTGTCATGCCCCAAACCGGGCAGGAATTTACGCCCTTCCCCGTCGACGGCGTTAACCTCCGAGCCGCCGTCGCCGCTATAGACGAGGAGACGCGGCCGGACCTGCGCTGGTACACCATCCGCGCGCTCCACCCCGAGGAGGCCACTATCGATGTCGATGTGGTCACCCACGGCGATTCCGGCCCCGGCTCGCGATGGATTCTGCGCGCGCAACCCGGCGATACAGCGGGGTTCTTTACCTGCAACGAGATGTGGCGGCCTACCGAGGCTGCGCAGCTATTGGTCGCCGATGCCTCCGCCCTGCCTGCCCTTCGGCACATCCTTTCCTACCAAGAGGAACATGACCCAGCGAAGCTCGGTTCCACCGACGTTGTAGCGGTGGTCACCAGCGATGACGAGGTAGAGCCCGGGCTTACGGACAGGTGGGAGTCCCGCGTGCGCAGCATGCGCGTCCTTCGCACCGAGCCGCACAAGGAGGCGGATTCTGTCGTTGCCACGCTGAAAGCAGATTATGCCGGTGCGCCGACGCCAGGATACGTGTGGGTCTCCGGCGAGGGGGACTTGGCGAAGAAGGTCCGGGGCCTCGTGGTGAGAGATTGGGGCCTTTCTTCCGACGACGTCACCTGGGTGCCCTACTGGTTCTACGGAAGGGCCCGGCCTTAAGAGCTCTAAAACAGCGAAAGGCCCCTGTATCGAACCATATGGTCCGGTACAGGGGCTGCGCTGGCTAGGTTTTACTTAGCCTTCTCGATGATCTTTACGAGACGGAAGTGCTTGTCCTTGGACAGCGGGCGGGTCTCAGCGATACGTACGAGATCGCCTACGCCTGCGGTTTCTTCCTCATCGTGCGCCTTAACCTTCTTGTTAGAGCGCATGATCTTGCCGTACAGAGCGTGCTGCTTGCGGTCTTCGATCTCGACGACGATGGTCTTGGACATCTTGTCCGAGACGACGTAGCCGGTGCGGACCTTAGGAGCACCCTTGACCTTCTCCTTCTTCGGAGTTGGTCCCTTCTTGGATTCAGTCACGTTAGCCTCACTCATGATTAAGCCTCAGCTCCCGGAGCGACAGACAGGCCCAGCTCGCGCTCGCGCAGAACGGTGTAGATGCGGGCAATGTCGCGCTTAACCGTGCCGATGCGGCGGTTGTTGGTCAGCTGGCCGGTGGCCTTCTGGAAACGAAGGTTGAACAGTTCTTCCTTCGCATCCTTCAGACGGGTTTCCAGCTCTGCGTTGTCGAGCTCACGGAACTCGTGGGCGGGGGTACCGGTTGCCATTAGAACTGGTCCTCCTTCTTGATGATGCGGACCTTGCAAGGAAGCTTCTGGCCAGCGCGGCGCAGAGCCTCGATTGCAACAGCCTCAGTTGGGTAGCTCATCTCGAAAAGTACGCGGCCAGGCTTCACGTTAGCCACCCACTTCTCAACCGGGCCCTTACCAGAACCCATACGAACACCGAGCGGCTTCTGGGTCAACGGACGGTCCGGGAAGATGTTGATCCACACCTTGCCACCACGCTTAACGTGGCGGTTGATGGCAATACGTGCGGCCTCAATCTGACGGTTGGTGATGTACGCAGGCTCCAGTGCCTGGATTGCGTAATCGCCGAAGTTAATGCGGTTTCCGCCCTTGGACACGCCACGACGGCTCGGGCGGTGCTGACGGCGGTACTTAACACGCTTAGGAATCAGCATGGATTAGCCCTCCTGCTTCTGCTGTGCACGCTGGCGGCGCTGGCCACCGCGGCGGGAGCGACCGTTGCGGTCACCACGGCCACGGCCCTGTGCCGGAGCGTTCAGTTCGGACTCGCGTACGCCACCGACGACGTCACCCTTGTAGATCCACACCTTGATGCCGATGCGGCCGAAGGTGGTGTGGGCCTCTGCGGTGCCGTAGTCGATCTCGGCGCGAAGAGTGTGCAGCGGAACGCGGCCCTCGTGGTAGCGCTCGACGCGGGACATTTCTGCACCGCCCAGGCGGCCGGACAGCAGGATCTTGATGCCCTTAACCTGTGGCTGGCGCATAGCGGACTGGATAGCCTTGCGCATTGCACGACGGAATGCGACGCGGTTAACCAGCTGCTCCGCAATGGAGTGAGCAACGAGGGTTGCGTTTGCGTCTACCTGCTTGACCTCGAGGATGTTGAGGGCAACCATCTTGCCGGTGAGCTTTTCCAGCTCGCGACGGATGCGGTCAGCCTCAGCACCACGGCGGCCAATCACGATGCCCGGGCGGGCGGTGTGAATGTCCACGCGTACGCGGTCACGGGTGCGCTCGATAACAATGTCGGCGATGCCGGCGCGCTCGAGGCCCTTGTTGAGGTAGTTACGAATCTTGATGTCTTCGGCTACGTAGTTCGCGTAGTCCTTATCCGCGAACCAGTGGGTCTTCCAGTCGGAGGTGATGCCCAAACGTAGGCCGTGAGGATGGATCTTCTGGCCCATTACTTGGCCCCTTCCTGCTGGCTTTCGACAACCACGGTGATGTGGCTGGTGCGCTTACGAATCATGAATGCACGACCCTGTGCACGCGGCTGGAAACGACGCATGGTCGGTCCCTCGTTGGCGTATGCCTCAGAGATGACCAGGGTGCGTGGGTCGAGGCCGAAGTTGTTCTCAGCGTTAGCGGCTGCGGAAGCAACGACCTTTGCAACTGGCTTGGAAGCACCCTGCGGTGCGTACTTCAGGATTGCCAAAGCTTCGCTTACGGACTTGCCGCGGACCAGATCGAGCACACGACGTGCCTTCATCGGGGTAACGCGGACGTAGCGGGCCGTGGCGGATGCGGAGGTGATGGTCTCACTCATCGCTTATCGACGTCCCTTCTTGTCATCCTTGACGTGACCCTTAAAGGTCTTGGTTGGTGCAAACTCGCCCAACTTGTGGCCGACCATGGAGTCCTCGATGAAGACCGGCACATGCTTGCGGCCGTCGTGGACGGCGAAGGTGTGTCCGATGAAATCGGGGAGAATGGTCGAGCGGCGAGACCAGGTCTTGATGACCTGCTTGGTGCCTGCATCGTTTTGAGCATCCACCTTGTTGAGGAGGTGCTCATCGACGAACGGGCCTTTCTTAAGGCTGCGTGGCATTGTTTACCTCCTCTTAGCGCTTCTTGTTCGGGCGACGACGGCGCACGATCATGTTGTTGGAGTAACGGTTCGGGTTGCGGGTGCGACCCTCCTTGTGACCCCATGGGGACACTGGGTGGCGACCACCGGAGGTCTTACCCTCACCACCACCGTGTGGGTGGTCAACCGGGTTCATAACGACACCACGGACGGTCGGGCGAACGCCCTTCCAACGCATGCGGCCGGCCTTGCCCCAGCGGATGTTCATCTGCTCGGCGTTGCCAACTTCACCAACCGTTGCGCGGCAACGGATGTCCACGCGGCGGATTTCAGAAGACGGCATACGCAGAACTGCGTACTTGCCTTCCTTACCCAGCAGCTGGATGGAAGCACCAGCAGAGCGAGCCAGCTTAGCGCCAGCGCCAGGCTTGAGCTCAACAGCGTGGATGGTCGAACCGGTCGGGATGTTGCGCAGCGGCAGGTTATTGCCCACCTTGATATCTGCGTTCGGGCCGGACTCGACAACGGCACCCTGCTTCAGGCCCTTCGGCGCAATGATGTAGCGCTTCTCGCCATCTACGTAGTGCAGCAATGCAATGTTTGCGGTGCGGTTCGGGTCGTACTCAATGTGAGCGACCTTTGCCGGAATGCCGTCCTTGTCGTTACGACGGAAGTCGATCAGACGGTAACGGCGCTTGTGGCCACCGCCGATGTGGCGGGTGGTGATGCGGCCGTAGTTATTACGACCACCGGTTTTGCTCAGCGGGCGCAGCAGGGACTTCTCCGGAGTCGAACGAGTGATCTCGTCAAACTCAGATACGGAGGATGCGCGGCGACCCGGAGTTGTCGGCTTGTACTTACGAATAGCCATAATTCTTCCTTTTCCTTTCGGCTCTCCGGTGGCGCTTAAGCGCCTGCGCCGAAGACGTCGATGGAGTCGCTGCCTTCACGGAGCGTCACGTATGCGCGCTTGGTGGACTTACGCTGACCGAAGCCGGTGCGGGTGCGCTTGCGCTTACCTGCACGGTTTACGGTATTCACGGAGTCGACCTTCACGTCAAAGATCTGCTCGACGGCATCTTTAATCTGGGACTTGTTGGAGTCTGGGGAGACGAAGAACGTGTAAACGTTCTGCTCCATCAGACCGTAGGACTTCTCAGATACAACCGGGGCGATGATGACATCGCGCGGGTTAGAAATCTTAGCCATTAGTTCTCCTCCTTATCCGCGCCGGTAGCGCGAGTGATGAAGGTGTGTAGCGCCTCAACGGAGAACACAACGTCATCGGAGTAGAGAACGTCGTAGGTGTTGAGCTGACCGGCGTCCAGGATCTGAACGTTCGGCAGGTTATTAGCGCTACGACGGGCGTTGATATCCTCGCGGCCGATAACCAGCAGCACGTTGTCGCGCTCGGTCAGGGACTCGAGGAAAGCCTTGGCCGCCTTGGTGGACGGCTTCTGGCCTGGAACCAACTCTTCGATGACATGGATGCGCTCGTTGCGAGCACGGTCAGACAACGCACCGAAGAGAGCAGCCTTGATCATCTTCTTAGGGGTGCGCTGTGCGTAGCTACGTGGCTGCGGGCCGTGGACGGTGCCACCGCCGGTGTAGTGCGGCGCACGGATGGAACCCTGGCGCGCACGACCGGTGCCCTTCTGGCGGAAAGGCTTGCGGCCACCACCACGGACAGCGCCGCGAGTCTTGGTGGCGTGGGTGCCCTGACGAGCAGCAGCAAGCTGTGCGTTGACAACCTGGTGCATCAAAGCAACGGATGCCTCGGTGTCAAAGATTTCAGCCGGCAGGTCCACGGAGCCATTGGTCTTACCTTCAGAGGTGTGGACGTCTAGCTTGAGGTTGCTCATGCGTGTGCACCGCCCTTCACTGCGGTCTTAACGGTGACGAGGCCGCCGCGCGCACCAGGGATAGCACCCTTGATGAGCAGCAGGTTGGACTCGACATCGACTTTCTGAATCTTCAGGTTTTGGGTTGTCACGCGGTCGTGGCCCATGCGGCCAGCCATGCGCTTGCCCTTGAAGACGCGGCCCGGGGTAGCAGCGCCACCGATACCACCAACGCGGCGGTGAGCGGCCTGGTTACCGTGAGCTGCGCCCTGACCCTGGAAGCCGTGGCGCTTCATAGCACCAGCGTAGCCGTGGCCCTTGGTCTGGCCGGTGACGTCAACGAAGGTGATGCCTTCGAAGATGTCTACCTTGACCTCTTGGCCAACCTCGTATGCGGAGGTGTCGTCCATGCGGATTTCTGCAACGTGACGACGCGGGGTTACGCCAGCCTTCTTGAAGTGACCAGACTCAGGCTTGTTTGCCTTGCGTGGGTCAATCTCGCCAAAGGCGATCTGGATGGCACTGTAACCATCGGTTTCGGGGGTGCGAATCTGGGTGACAACGCATGGCCCTGCTTCAACGACGGTAACCGGAACAACGCGGTTCTCATCGTCGAAGACCTGGGTCATGCCGAGCTTCTTGCCCAGAATGCCCTTGATCTCGTTTTCACTCATTATTAGTTCTCCACCAAAGTCGCTTACTGGATGTTCACGTCGACGCTTGCCGGAAGATCGATGCGCATCAAAGCATCAACGGTCTTCGGGGTCGGGTCGAGAATATCGATCAGGCGCTTGTGCGTGCGCATCTCGAAGTGCTCGCGAGAGTCCTTGTACTTGTGCGGAGAACGAATAACTGCGTACACGTTCTTCTCGGTTGGGAGCGGCACTGGGCCAACTACACGAGCACCCGTACGGGTAACGGTCTCGACGATCTTCTTTGCAGAAGCGTCGATTGCCTCGTGGTCATAGGCCTTCAGCCGAATGCGGATCTTTTGTCCCGCCACGCTTATCCTCTTCCTCGCTTCCCCACTTTCACATTCCCGGCGTTTCCGGGGCGTGAAGCGGTGGGAAATTGCTTCTCGATTTCTCTATAACGTTGTCCGGGCCTGGGGCCTGACACAACGCCAGTGGTCTGACTGCCATGACAACCAAGAGATACAGCACATGGCAAATGCCAGTCTGCAGTGCTCCTGACGGGGTACAAGACCCGTAGTCAAAGTATTGTGAAGAGGACGGTTTTCACGCATTACACGTGGAGAGTGTCCTATTCGCTAACTGCCGCTGTTTATTTGCCATGCCCCTTCTCCGGTCCATCGTCTCGGGGTGTCTCTGCTCTAGCGCGGACCTAGCCCGATCGGATGACCTTCCAGTCTGTGTTTCAGGAAACCCCTGAGCCACGGTGACAACGAAGGTGTCATGTTCGCTTTACCAGCTCAGCGTCTCCCCGATATGCACCGTGTTTAAGACGGCCCATTATCGGTTCGCGCTGCCCTGTTAAAGCAACCTAAGTATTTAAGCACGATGGGCTGGTGTTTTTCAAACCACTCCGGCAATAGTGCCAATAATCACGTTTTGGTAAATATTGTTGTCCTAGACCCCACGTCTGCTTGGGCGGTAGGTACGCTCAAGGAAGGATTTTGAACCGTTGGTTCTTGGTCCTTCAATTTCATATTGCGACCATGCAAGTCAATTTTTAAGGAAAGGCCTTAAAGACCATGTCTGAGAACAACACTCCTGCAAAGCACTCTGAGAACAACGTTGCCGCTTCTGAAGAGCGCGAGGTAAACAACAACCTGGAGACTCAGTACGGCACCACCACCATTGATGACGTCGTTGTTTCCAAGATCGCTGGCATTGCAGCCCGCGAAGTTTCCGGCGTTGACTCCCTCGGTGGCGGCGGCGCTCGCATGATGGGCACCATCCGCGAGTCCTTCGGTGCATCCGAGGACGTACGCCAGGGTGTTGACGTAGAGGTAGAAAACGGCTCCGCAAAGATCGAGATC
The DNA here is from genome assembly GCF_046717465.1 of Corynebacterium limaceinasi. Classification (NCBI taxonomy): domain Bacteria; kingdom Bacillati; phylum Actinomycetota; class Actinomycetes; order Mycobacteriales; family Corynebacteriaceae; genus Corynebacterium; species Corynebacterium limaceinasi. Next base: position 393,343 of record NZ_CP177100.1, on the reverse strand, counting down.
GCCATCACCGCTGAGTACGGTGTTGCTATCCACGAGCTGGCTGAGGCAATCCGCCGCAACATCATGAATGCTGTCGAGCGCATGACCGGCCTGACCGTAGAGCGCGTTGACGTTGTCGTTCACAACGTCAAGCTGCCGAAGGAAGACTCCGAGTCTGAAGAGCAGGCTGCACTGAACCAGGGCCAGGCATAAGAACAATGCCTGAACCCCGAGCACAATTTGAGCTCGAGGTAAGCCACGCTCACGCAATTGCGGAAGCGGTGCAAAAGCTCAACGGTGTCGCGGGCCTTGACGGCGGACGCTACGGCTCGGTGAACCTACTCTTCCCGGGCGAAAGGGTTTCCGGCATGCGCCGGCCCGATCCCCGCGACGATCGCCACCTGCAAATCAACGTTCGCGTTGATATCAGTGCGCAACCTGATCTGTACCGTCTGGCGGAAGAAATCCGCTCGACCGCCCGCAAGGCATGTACGGAACTAGATCGCGTCGACGTTGAGTTTTCTGATGCCGTAGATGGCTTATCCGCTGCTCCCTCGAAGGATTAGATATGAAAAATTACACCACATTGGGCATTGTTATCGGCCTGCTACTTGCCTTCTTTTTGTACTTAGGTTGGGGTTGGATGCTGCTGGCCGTGCTGCTTGCTGCCATCGGTGGCCTCTTGGGCTCCCACTTTGATGGCCGCATCGACCTCACCGCTGTGTGGAATGGCCTCATTGGCAAGGAGAAAGGCCAAGGCTAATGTCAGAAGGTTCCACTAAGGGCCACACGCGTTTCTCGCTGCGGACCATGGAACGAATCGTGACCGCCGCAATTGCTAGCGTGCCTGGCACAAAAGATTTAGATGCCAAGCTTGCTGGCATTGGCGGACGCGGTTATCCACGGGTTTCGGTACAGATGGATCCAGAGCGTGAAGTCGCTGCCGTGAGCGCGACCATCGCTGTGGTGTGGCCGTCTCCGGTTACCGCAGTCGCGGAAAGTACGCGTGCCGCCATTTCAGAGGCTATTGCTGCCCATACCGGCTATTCCACCACCCGCGTTAATGTCACCGTCGGTGAATCGGTTCCGGATACCCGGGTTACCGCAGAACAGCTTGCGCAGCGTCCTGCCGCTTCAGCTTTTACCCCGGAGGTCAGTCCTTCTACCGTGACCCAACCCGTTACTCAGGACTCGGTCGAAGTGCGAAGCATCGAGACTCCGGAAGAAGCAACGGTTCGCAACGTCGACACCCCGCAAGAGGCGGAAATCCGCGAAATTTCTTCTGGAAAGGAAGTTGCTGTTCGCGGAGTATCGACACCCTCTGGTGACACGCCAGTGCGCTCCGTCGATACGCCGCGAGAAGCATCGGTGCGCAGCATTTCCGCTGCTCTTCCAGACCACCAGCTGCTAGAAATTAGCGCTCCAGAAGATCACGAACCGCGTCGCATCGTCGAACCACGCCCAGAGCAGGTACGCAGCGTTCGCGCTCCGCGCCCTGGCAGGTTGCTTCCGAGCGGACAGGTACGCCCCTTTGTCAAAAAGGCAAAGGTCTCTGTTCCCCGTCCGCAGCCTTTGCGCAAAATCGAGATCGACAATTCAGAACAGAAAAAGCGCGTTCGCATTGCCCGCCCGGCTCCCCTGCGCAAGGTGCAGCCACCGCGCCCGCAGCCGCTGCGCAAGATCGAGATCGACAACTCCCGAAGCGAGCAACGCGTGCGGACCGTTAGGCCCGCGTCACTGCGCAAGGTTCAGACCCCGCGTCAGGAACCGCTAAAGCGCATTGAGGTATCGCCAGCTAGCCAGCGCCCGTTGCACGTCTATGCGCCACGACCTGAGCCGCTGCGTGCCATTTCCATTACCCCGTACCACGAGCAAGGAGGCAATAATGGCTGAAATGAATTTGCCTGAGCATTTCGGGCAGCGGCCCAAGGCGTCTCCTGCAGTGCGCACGTGGACCGTAATTCTGGGTTTCGTTCTGCTTGCCATTGGCATTGTGGGTGTCCGCGAAACCTGGCTTGTCGGAGCAGATGCCAATGCCCAATCGTGGGTTCAGCCGGTCCTTGATCTTATTGCCACCGAGCAATTAGAGACGTGGATGATCTGGGCTGGCGTGGCTTCCATCGTGGTTGGTCTCATCTTTGTATTCGCTGCGGTAAAGACCCGTCGCAATACCCACACCCAGGTCGCTTCCGAGTCCGCTTCCATGTGGATGCGGCCAGTCGATGTCGCGCGATTGAGCTCTGCTGCAGCACGCCGTGTTCCGGGAGTTGCTTCCGCGCAGACTTCGGCGGATACCAAGAGCGCGAAGGTCACCGTTAATGGCGATGAGCAAGACGCCGATTTGCCTGGGCGAGTGGAAAAGGCTGTCACCCGCGCTTTAGAGGTCCTTGCAGACCCACCCAAGGTCACCGTAGCCGTAGAGAAGATTCCGGAGATGGATAATCATGTCTAAAAAGCTTGCTACCTTTGACCGAATCCTCCTCGGCTTGCTTGGAATCATCCTCATCGCGCTAGGTGTATGGCCGATCCTCATTAACTTCAATGTGGAATTTGCTGAGTACTTGGCCGAGTGGGTAGACCACGATACGTGGCGCACTTTGGGCGATAATAATTGGTGGGTGTGGGTCTTGGCTGGCGCCTCTGCCCTGCTGCTCATCATTGGCTTGTGGCTCATCGTCGTGAACCTTCGTCACCGCCGCTTTAATAATGTGGAATCCGCAGCCTCCAATGAACAAGGAGCAATCTCTGCATCCATGAACGCCATCGCCACCGCGGTGGCCAAGGATCTGGACTCGCTCGATGGAGTGGAACGCGTAGACCGCTTGGTTGCATACGACCGCGCCCGCCCAACGCTGCAGTACACGGTGGTTGCTAACCCAGATACCCCGCTGGAGAGACTGACTGATGCTGTGGAGACCAATGAACGCGACTTCCGGGAGGCTTTCCCCGACGCTGACCTGGATACCAGTTATAAGCTGCACTTCACCAAGGTCAAACCTATGAAGGATTTAGCTGAATAAGGGGTTTGGGGTCTCTGCAATAAGGACCTCAACCACCCTGCCCAATCGCGCATAATCGCCGCCCTCGAGGAGTACTTCCAGCTCCTCGCCGGGGCGGCATTTTTCTATCCTTTTCCACGCATAATCGCGGGCCACCACCCGCCGATTCTCCTTATGAAAGAGATGCAATCCGTGGTCTAGAACTGCAATCGCGTCCTCCAAGCGGAGGACATAGACAAAGTCACCCAACTCGTAGCGGCTCAGGCCGCTAAGTTCCGGCAGCGGTTCATCCAGGCGCATGATGCTGGAGACGATCCCAAGCCGGTGTTCAAAGCCCTCAGTATCCGTAACCACAAAGGGCCGCCCGGGCCCCGTTGGCCTAATGGCGCTGTATTCCCACACCACCGGCTGAGCATTCGGGCGGCGCACAATGATGCGGGAGGTATCGGCGGTGATGCGGGAGGTGGGGGCATCGCTAAGCACGAGCCACACACCAGTGCCCACGCGGCCGCCCTCAAGGGGCAGTAGGGGCGGGTGGACCTCGGCCTGCCGTTCAAGTTCGGTCACCAAGTCCGCGTCGCTCACGCCCCAGCCGATGCCCCGGTTGGCCAATAAGGCAAAGAGCGTCGGCAGGCTCAGATCGGGCTGGCCCTCCCATGCGTTGCGCAGCGCCGCCAAGGTCGGGTCAATGCGAGTGGGATCTTCCATAAGGGTCTAGCCTACCGAGCCATTCCGCCCTATTACAGCCACGGGCAGCAGCCCGCCTTGGCTGATTGGTTACCCCCGTTTTCCCTTATTTTCAGGTAAGCGTTCCTTATAACTGTTGAACAATTCAGGTTTTTAAATCTGCAGCTGAATCCCATTTTTCTTTTTAAGACCCTAAGCGTCTACACTGAAAAAATACCTGTCGTTTGATTGGCGATGTACATCACGGAACTACATGAATTGTGCGCTCGCTTATATCTTATTAGATTGGTCACATACAACGACTCCATCGTTGGCTTCATATTTGTTCGCACTGTTTCCTGCTTAACCGCGCACGGAGAATTTCCCAATGACAAAGTAGTTGATCAAAAAGATCTTGGGCTGGTTACTCATGATCTTTTTAGCCACTAACTTGGCTTATTTCTTGGCGGCCTCGTTTTTGGACCCGCGTTCAAACTACACCGAGCGCCGTCCACCACTTTCAGATGAGGAAATCAATAACCTCCTCGAGCCTTATAACCTCAGCCCAGAAACCCCGCTCTTAGAGCGTTGGTGGACCCGGCTGACCAATATCCTCACGAGGTGGGACTGGGGACAATCTCCGGTCGGTGAGATGGTTAACGAAGAGATCAGCTACCGCATCTGGGTATCCGCACAGCTGCTGTTGCTGGCCACCATCCTCTCCATCGTCATCGGTGTGGCCGTTGGTGTGTACACCACCTCCCGCCAGTACAAGACCGGTGACCGCGTGTGGCAGGGAATTTCGATCATTGCGATGAACACCCACGTGGTTGTCGCCTCGATCGCCGTCGTCTGGGCCGCCCTGGAGATCAACGATTTGACCGGCAAGAAGATCTTCTACGTCGTCGGTTCCAAGTCCCTGGGGGTCGAGGGATTCTTCCCCAAGCTCCTGGACTCCGCGCAGCACCTCGTCTTGCCCACGATTTCCCTGGTGATCATCAGCTACGCCAGCTACCACATGACCCAGCGCACGCTGTTGCTCGATAACCTCGATGTGGATTATGTCCGCACCGCACGCGCAAAGGGGCTTACCCGCCAGCAGGCCATCCGCAAGCACGCGCTGCGCACCTCCATTATTCCGGTGGCAACGTCCGTCGCCTTCTCCGTGCCCGGCATTTTCACCGGTGCCGTGATGACGGAGCGTATCTTCGGCTGGAACGGTATGGGCCAGTACTTCATCCAGACCATCAGTAAGAACGACATCAATGGCGCGGTAGCCGTCGCGGCATTCGGTGCCGCGATGACGGCCGTGTCCGCCGTCCTGGCAGACCTCGTTGTTGTCGCCTTGGATCCACGAGTAAGGGTGAGCTAAATGACAAATCCCAAAGAACCAAAGATGTCCAAGAAACAGCCCCGTGGCGAGGTTTCTACGCGCACCGAGGTCGTCTCCGAGGATCCTTTAAGCAATGAGGAGGCCGAGCGCATGGCCACGCTGCCGGAGGTTCCCCGCGGTACTTCCCGGTACAAGCTGTACGTCCGCCGCTTCTTCCGCAACAAGCTGGCTACCGTCGGCGTTTTCATCTTGGGTTTTCTCATCTTCGCCGCCCTTTTTGGCAATTTCTTTGCCCAGTGGGACTACACGGAACCGGACTTCCTCGCCCTGTCTGAGCCACCGAGCTCCGAGCACTGGTTCGGTACCAACGATTCCGGTAATGACCTTTATGCCCAAACCATCCACGGTCTAGGCAGGTCCCTGACCATTGCCATCGTGGTGTCCTTTGCCACGTTGGTCATCTCCGCATTCATCGGCTGTGCCGCAGCCCTGTGGGGCGGAATCGCGGAAAAGGCCGTCCTCGCCGTTATCCACTTCCTGCTGTCCATCCCGACCTTCCTGCTCATCGCCCTCGTGGTGGCAGACTCCGGCGGTGACTGGAAGCTTTTGATGGTCGTCCTTATCGCCTTCGGCTGGATGTACCAGGCCCGTGTGATTTGGTCCTTGGCCCTTACCGTCCGCGAGCAGGACTATGTCCGCGCCGCAAGCTACATGGGCGTATCCAAGATGCGCACCATCATCCGCCACGTCATTCCCAATATTGGTTCGCTGCTTATCATCCAGTTCGTCTTCGGCGTTGTGGGCACCGTGGGCTCTGAGACCGCACTGTCCTTCTTGGGCTTGGGTGTAAAGCTTCCCGATGTCTCCCTCGGTACCTTGCTGCAGGGCGGCACCGCCTCCCTGCAATCCGCCCCATGGCAGTTCTACTTCCCCGCCGCTACCTTGACGCTGCTGACCGTCTCCATGGCATTTATTGGCGATGGTCTGCGCGACGCACTCGATCCCAACTCCAATTCCGGAGGTAAACTATGACTTCGCCTATCTTGTCCGTCAATGACTTACGCGTCAGCTTCCCCTCTGAAGCTGGAACCGTCTCTGCAGTGCGCGGTGTCAGCTTTGACCTGCACCCCGGCCGCACCCTGGGCATCGTCGGCGAATCCGGCTCCGGTAAGTCCGTAACCTCCATGTCCATCATGGGCCTGCTGCCGGAATACGCCAAGGTAGAAGGCTCCGTGAAATTCGATGGCCGCGAGCTCCTTGGGCTTTCTGATAAGGAAATGTCCGGTATCCGAGGCGATGGCATCGGCATGATCTTCCAGGATCCGCTCTCCGCGCTGACTCCAGTCTTCGATATTGGTTCGCAGCTGGTGGAGGCAATCCAGGCACACCAGGACATCGGCAAGAAAGAAGCCCTGAAGCAAGCCACCGAGCTCTTAGATCTGGTGGGCATCCCCGAGCCCCACCTGCGCCTGAAGTCCTTCCCGCACGAGTTTTCCGGCGGTATGCGCCAGCGCGTGGTCATCGCCATTGCGATTGCGAATAACCCGCGCGTACTCATTGCCGATGAGCCGACGACGGCCCTCGACGTCACCATCCAGGCCCAGATCCTGGACGTCATCCGGCTGGCCCAGCGCGAAACCGGCGCCGCCACCATCATGATCACCCACGATATGGGTGTGGTGGCAGAAACCGCCGATGACGTCATGGTCATGTACGCCGGCCAGCCGGTAGAACACGGCGATGTCGATACCATCTTCTCCAACCCGCGCATGCCCTATACCGTGGGCCTGCTTGGTTCCACCCCGCGCCCCGATGCCTCGGCCTCGGAGCCCCTCACCCCCATCGAGGGCAACCCGCCGGTCTTGGTGGATCTAAAGGATCGTTGCCAATTCGCCCCGCGCTGCCCCGTCGCGCAAGAGGCTTGCCTTTCCGGCGAGCCGGAGCTGATTCCGCTCAAGGACGAATCCACCTCCCACCGCAGCGCCTGCCTGCGCGCTCCGGAGATCCACGACCGCAAGATCGACGGTGAGCTGATGTTCAAGCCACCGCTGCTTTCCGATGACGTCTTGGCCGACGTTCCCCGCGAGGATCGCAAGACCACCCTCGCCGTAAATGACCTGCGCAAGCAGTTCCCGCTTACCAAGGGCGCGTTGATTAAGCGCAAGGTGGGCACCGTCAAGGCCGTGGACGGCATCACCTTCGATATCCGCGAAGGCGAGTGCCTGGCCATCGTCGGCGAGTCCGGCTGCGGTAAGACCACCACCCTGCTGGAGATCATGGACTTGGACCCAGAAAACGGTGCCGTGGTCCTCAATGGCAAGGACGCCAATGGCATGAGCGGCTCCGAGCGCCGCGAGGCCCGCAAAGACATCCAGATCGTCTTCCAAGACCCGATGAGCTCACTCAACCCCCGCCTGACCGTGCGCGAGGTCATCGCGGAACCGCTCAACTCGCTTGGCTACGACGGCGATGTCGATGCCCGCGTGAACGAACTCATGGGCCTAGTCGGCCTCGACTCTTCGCAGCTGGACCGCTTCCCTAGCCACTTCTCCGGCGGCCAACGCCAGCGCATCGGTCTGGCCCGCGCCCTGGCCACGCGCCCTTCGGTGCTCGTGCTCGATGAGCCCGTCTCCGCTTTGGACGTATCCATCCAGGCGGGCGTCATTAACCTGCTCGAGGACCTGAAGCGAAAGCTGGGCCTGTCCTATCTCTTCGTTGCCCACGACCTTTCCGTAGTGCGCCACCTTTCGGACCGCGTTGCGGTCATGTACAAGGGCAAGTTTGTTGAGTCCGGTTCAACGGATGAGATTTTCGATAACCCCCAAGACGACTACACCAAGAAGCTTCTGGATGCCATCCCGAATCCAGATCCCAAGGTTGCCCGCGCACGCAGGGAAAAATCCCGGGCCTAGCTCCCAGACCCCCGCACTCTTTCCATAAAGTGATTGCGGACACAAATATAAATATTGTAAAGTATTTCACATAGTTGCAGCAGATGGTCACCTAATCGGCCGTCTATGCCAACTTCGTCTTCATCTCACGCAAGGAGTAATCCCCATGAAAAAGTTCGGTCGCTTCCGCATAGCAACGGTTGCCACTCTCTCCGCCACGGCACTCGCACTCACCGCCTGCTCGGGCTCTGACGGTGGCAACGGCGACGGTTCCTCCAATAAGGCAGTTGGCGGTCTCGAGATCGACGTCAAGCCCACCGGTGACTACAACGAAAAAGAACGCGATGAGATTAAGGATGGCGGTGAGCTCACCCTCGCCCTCGGCGAGCTAACTGAGCAGCAAAACAACTTCCACGCCAACATGACCGTGGATACCGGCACCGTGTGGAGCTGGTACAACCCGCAGATGGCGCTTTATGACGGTGAGGGTCACTACACCCCAAACCCCGCGTACCTGGATTCGGTAGACGAGTCCACTGAGGGCGATAAGACCGTCGTAACCTACGACATCAATGATGACGCAACCTTCAACGATGGCACCCCCATTGACTGGACCGCTTTCGAGAACACCTGGCGCTTCAACAACGGCAAGGACATGGACGTCCAGGTCAACTCCACCGACGGTTACGAGCTCATCGAATCCGTGGAGAAGGGCGAGAATGACAAGGAAGCCGTGGTCACCTTCGAGGGTCCATACCCATGGTGGCAGGGACTTTTCAACGACATCCTGCACCCAGCAATCGATACCGCCGAGAAGTTTGACCAAGAGTACTTGGGCAAGCTCAACCCACAGTACGGCGCGGGCCCATTCAAGGTTGACAACGCCGACTTCCGCGGCGGCACCGTGTCCTTCGTACCTAACGAAAAGTGGTGGGCGATGAGCCGAAGCTGGACAAGGTCAGCTACCGCGTGATGGAGTCCCAGGCAACCATCAACGCTTTCCAGGCCGGCGAAATCGACGCGGCCGGTGTGGGAAGTAAGAATAACCTCACCATCGCCGCAGATATGGGCGATTCCATCGATGTCCGTGCAGCTACCCGCCCGGCCAGCGTCCTGTTCACCTTGAACTCCAAGGCCCCACAGCTGGCTGATAAGGATGTTCGCCACGCAGTATTTGCAGCCATCGACCGCGACCAGCTCGCAGAAATCCGCTACAACGGGCTTGGCTATGAAGAGGAAATGCCGGGATCCCTGACCCTCTACCCAACCCAGGAAGACTACAAGGACAACCTCTCTGAGGTTCTCGAGTACGACGTTGAAGAGGCAAAGAGCCTACTGGAAGACGCCGGCTACTCTGAGGGCGATGACGGCTACTACGCCAAGGACGGCGACAAGCTCTCCCTACGCTACGTGCTTATCGGCGATGACGAGGTCTCCAAGTCCACCGCTGCCGCCGTCCAAAAGATGCTGAAGGACGCGGGCATTGAGCTGAAGATTGAGGAGCGCCCAAGCTCTGACTTCTCCAAAATCACCAGCGAGCGCGACTTCGACCTCCTGCTCTCCGGCTTCGCTGCAAGTGACCCATTCGGCCCAGCATACTTCGGCCAGACTTACGCTAGCGACTCTACCCTCAACAAGTCCTCGACCGGTAGCGAGGAATTCGATAAGAAGATCGAGGAAATGCAGAAGCTGCCAACCCGCGAGGAGCAGATCGAGCGCATCAACGAGCTTGAGTCCGAGGCCTTCGCTGAGTACGGACTGCTTCCATACGCCAACGGTCCAGTGATGGTCGGCCAGAAGAAGGGCCTCGCCAACATGGGTGCCCTCGGCTTCGCCGTCATCCCTAAGGAAAACATCGGCTGGGAGAAGTAGTACCTACCTCCCTTAACGAGTAAAGGCCTTCCACCACCTGCTAGCAGGTGTGGGAGGCCTTCCTTCGTCTCTGAGTGTGTTTGGCCCCGGTATCCCAATCCAGGCCCAACTCAAAGGCAATAGCCTCGCTCCTCCGTGCGTGCGAGCGGGACAGCATCGCGCCGCCGGACCATTAGGCGTTAGCGCAGTCCGTACGCCAGCTTAAGGGCCCCACGACCCCGGAATACCCTTAGAACCATCCTTAAGCGCCTCCTGCCGAAGGGGGCCAGCCAAGCCGTTGGCCCAAGCGCCTAGGAACCTCTGAGATAGCCTCTACCCTGGCATAACCATATCGCTGCCTTCAGGCCTCCAACAGCGATCCTATGCCTCCGGCTGGCTCTACAGTTACCACGGAGTGCAGCAGACAGCCGCTAATGCACCGGCGGCCGGTGGACGAAGACCTTTCCAATTCAAGGCGTGTAGGAATCAAAAAAGTCCGCCACACCGGCATGCGGTGCAGCGGACTCTTAAAGCTCTACTGAGCGGTTACGAAGCCTCGATTAGTCAAGAACCTTGGTAACGCGGCCAGCGCCGACGGTGCGGGAGCCCTCGCGGATAGCGAAGCGCAGGCCCTCGTCCATAGCAACAGGCTGGATGAGCTCAACAGACATCTCAACGTTGTCGCCAGGCATAACCATCTCGGTGCCCTCAGGCAGGTTCACAACACCGGTAACGTCGGTGGTGCGGAAGTAGAACTGAGGACGGTAGTTGTTCATGAACGGGGTGTGGCGGCCGCCCTCGTCCTTCTTCAGGACGTAGACGGAACCCTCGAACTTGGTGTGAGGGGTGTAAGCGCCCGGCTTGATAACAACCTGGCCACGCTCAACGTCTTCGCGCTTGGTACCACGCAGAAGCAGACCACAGTTGTCGCCAGCCTCGGTGTAGTCCATCATCTTGCGGAACATCTCGATACCGGTAACGGTGGTGTTCTGGGACTTCTCCTGGATACCGATGATCTCAACGTCCTCGTTGACGTTCAGACGACCACGCTCAACACGGCCGGTAACAACGGTACCGCGGCCGGTAATGGTGAAGATGTCCTCGATAGGCATCAAGAACGGCTGATCGGTAGCGCGCTCCGGATCAGGGATGGAGTTGTCGCAGGCCTCCATCAGGTCAACGATGGACTGCACCCACTTCTCGTCACCCTCGAGTGCCTTCAGAGCGGAGATGTGAACGATAGGAGCTTCCTCATCGTAGTCCTGCTCTGCGAGCAGCTCGGAGATTTCCATCTCCACGAGCTCGATGATTTCCTCATCGTCAACCATGTCGCACTTGTTCAGTGCAACGAGGATGTAAGGAACGCCAACCTGGCGAGCAAGCAAAACGTGCTCGCGGGTCTGTGGCATCGGGCCATCGGTTGCAGCAACAACCAAGATAGCGCCGTCCATCTGAGCTGCGCCGGTAATCATGTTCTTGATGTAGTCGGCGTGGCCCGGGGCGTCAACGTGTGCGTAGTGACGCTTCGGGGTGGAGTACTCCACGTGGGAGATGTTAATGGTAATACCGCGCTCCTTCTCCTCAGGAGCCTTGTCGATCATGTCGAACGCGAATGCCTGGTTCTCCTCAGGGTACTGGTCAGCCAGAACCTTGGTGATCGCTGCGGTGGTGGTGGTCTTGCCGTGGTCGACGTGTCCGATGGTGCCGATGTTCACATGCGGCTTCGTACGCTCGAACTTCTCCTTTGCCACTGTATGTCCTCCTGGACTATATGGTGGCTACGACCTTCGCAGCCACGTGGTTGACAGTTGTCATTGGCACCTGACCCAATATCTGGGACAAAGCGCTAATGACGCTTTCTTTACGTGCCAGTTACACGATCCTAGATTTATCCCGCGGTTTTTTCAAACCGCCATTATAGGAGGTAACCCCGCGAATCTTCGCGGCCATTTCCCTCAACAAGAGTCTCAAATAAAGGATCCTGGGAGGGTAACGGCCGGCTCAATTCACAACCAATGGTTTTAGCTGCAAACTCAGCCCGCCGCTACCCTGGCCCAGTTGCCACATTTAGCGGTGAGGCTGGCATCTACTGGCAGAGACTACCAGCCCTTAGCCACCGCTGAACGGGCGGGGCGTCGCTATTAGTTAGCGCCGCCGGTGCGCTCTTCGATGATCTCCTGAGCCACGGAGGAAGGAACCTCAGCGTAGGAGTCGAAGACCATGGTGAAGTTAGCGCGGCCTGCGGTGGAAGAACGCAGGTCACCGATGTAGCCGAACATTTCAGACAGCGGAACCTTGGCCTTGACAACCTTGGCACCAGAGCGGTCTTCCATGGCGAAGACCTGGCCACGACGGGAGGAGATGTCACCGTTAACGGTACCCATGTACTCCTCAGGGGTAACAACCTCAACGGCCATCATTGGCTCCAGCAGAACCGGCTTTGCCTTGGCCATAGCTTCCTTGAATACCTGGGAGCCAGCCAGCTTGAAGGCCATCTCGGAGGAGTCAACGTCGTGGTAAGCGCCGTCTTCCAGCGTTGCCTTGATGTTGACCATCGGGAAGCCAGCCAGGTAGCCGTACTGCATAGCGTCCTGGATACCAGCATCGACGGAAGGAATGTATTCCTTCGGCACGCGGCCACCGGTAACGGCGTTCTCGAAGGCGTAAGTTGCAGATTCGCCCTCTTCCAAGGTCTCTGGGTCCGGGTTGTACGGCTCGATGGTGCAGATGACCTTTGCGAACTGGCCGGAACCACCGGTCTGCTTCTTGTGGGTGTAGTCGATGGACTCCACCTTGCGGCGAATGGTCTCGCGGTAAGCAACCTGTGGGTTACCGATGTTCGCCTCGACCTTAAACTCGCGCTTCATGCGGTCAACAAGCACGTCGAGGTGGAGCTCGCCCATACCGCCGATGACGGTCTGGCCGGTTTCCTCATCCAGCTCAACGGTGAAGGTTGGATCCTCGGCAGCAAGCTTCTGGATGGCGTTACCCAGCTTCTCCTGGTCGGCCTTGGTCTTTGGCTCGATGGAGACCTTGATAACCGGATCCGGGAAGTCCATGGACTCAAGAATGATCTGGTCATTCTTGTCACACAGGGTGTCACCGGTGGTGGTTTCCTTCAGACCAACAACGGCGTAGATGTTGCCGGCGTCAGCCTGCTCCACCGGGTTCTCCTTGTTGGCGTGCATCTGGAAGAGCTTACCGATGCGCTCCTTCTTGCCCTTGGTGGAGTTCATGACCTCGGTACCAGGGGTGACCTGGCCGGAGTACACGCGCACGAAGTTGAGCTGACCGAAGAACGGGTGAGCTGCAATCTTGAAGGACAGTGCGGAGAAGGAAGACTCAACGGAAGGCTTACGGGTAAGCTGCTGGTCCTCATCGCCCACAGCGTGGCCGATAACCTCGCCCACGTCCAGCGGGTTAGGCAGGAAGTCCACAACAGCATCCAGCAGCGGCTGGACACCCTTGTTGCGGTAAGCGGTACCGCAGTAGACCGGGTAAATCTCGGAGTTGATGGTCAGCTTACGGATGCCGGCCTTCAGCTCGTCGATGGAGAGCTCTTCGCCGCCGAAGTACTTCTCCATGAGTTCTTCATCAGACTCTGCAACGGCCTCAACCAGCTGCTCGCGGTACTGCTCAGCCTTTTCCTTGAGGTCCTCAGGGATCTCCTCGTAGGTTGGCTCAGCGCCGGTCTCGACCTTGCCGCGCCAGGTGATGGCCTGCATGTTCAGCAGGTCAACAACGCCGTCGAAGTCATCCTCAGCGCCGATAGGCAGCTGCATAACGAGCGGCTTGGCACCCAGGCGCTCAACGATGGTGTCAACGGTGTAGTAGAAGTCTGCGCCCAGCTTGTCCATCTTGTTGACGAAACAGATACGCGGAACGTCGTACTTAGCGGCCTGGCGCCACACCTGCTCGGACTGTGGCTCCACACCTTCCTTACCGTCGAAGACGGCGACGGCGCCATCGAGGACACGCAGGGAGCGCTCAACCTCAACGGTGAAGTCAACGTGACCCGGGGTGTCAATGATGTTGATCTGGTTGTTGTTCCAGAAACAGGTCACGGCAGCCGAGGTAATGGTGATGCCGCGTTCCTTTTCCTGTGCCATCCAGTCAGTGGTGGATGCACCGTCGTGGGTCTCGCCCACCTTACGGTTAATACCGGTGTAGAAGAGAATACGCTCGGTGGTGGTCGTCTTACCAGCATCGATGTGGGCCATGATGCCAATGTTGCGGACCTTGTTCAGATCCTTGAGCACTTCTTGTGCCACGTTTATACCCCAACTTAATAGTCGTCGACGCCGTGACCAGAAACCTGGCTAAGACGCCTGCATGGATAAGTTCTTGAAAAGTTTGCCATTGAGTGGCCGTGCTAGGTGCCCAGCGGCTCCTAGACTTCCATCGCTTCAGTGTACTGGACACAAAGCGAATGCGCTGGACTAGGCCAGCTGTGCTGGACTAAATCACACCACGTGCCACCAAAATGGCCTAAGCAAGAGATATGAAGTTTTAATTCGCCGCCGGGAAACCCGGAAATCGGCGCGAAACTCGTTTCTCGTTGCTTAGGCCATTGATGAAGGTGCTTAAAAATTACCAGCGGTAGTGAGCAAAGGCGCGGTTAGCCTCAGCCATCTTGTGGGTATCCTCACGGCGCTTCACGGAAGCACCGAGGCCGTTTGAGGCATCCAGGATCTCGTTGGAGAGACGCTCGATCATGGAGTTCTCGCGACGCTGGCGGGTGAAGGTCACCATCCAGCGCAGTGCCAGGGTGTTGGCACGGTCTGGGCGGACCTCAACCGGCACCTGGTAGGTAGCGCCACCCACACGGCGGGAGCGAACCTCGAGGTCCGGGCGGATGTTGCCCAGGGCCTTTTCCAGGGTGCCAACCGGGTCGGTGCCGGTCTTCTCACGGCAAGCCTCAAGCGCGCCGTAGACGATGCGCTCTGCGGTGGACTTCTTGCCATCCTGGAGGATCTTGTTGACGAGCATGGTTACCTGCTCGGAGTTGTATACCGGGTCCTTTACTACAGGACGCTTCGGAGCAGCATTCTTACGCATTGTTTATTACTGTCCCTTCTTTGCGCCGTAACGGGAACGAGCCTGCTTACGGTCCTTGACGCCCTGGGCATCCAGGGAGCCGCGGATGATCTTGTAACGAACACCTGGAAGGTCCTTCACACGGCCGCCGCGAACGAGGACCATGGAGTGCTCCTGCAGGTTGTGGCCCTCACCTGGGATGTAGGCCGAAACCTCGATGCCGCTGGTAAGGCGCACACGAGCAACCTTACGAAGAGCGGAGTTCGGCTTCTTCGGGGTGGTGGTGTACACGCGGGTGCACACGCCACGACGCTGCGGAGAACCCTTCAGCGCAGCGGTAGAGACCTCTTTGCGCTTGGTCTGGCGGCCCTTGCGGACCAGCTGTTGAATAGTTGGCATTAAACAGTCTTTCTGTCGAATTGCACCACTTCTTAAGAAGGGAACCAAACATGCAAAAATAGGCGCTCTTTCCCGGGGCGCTTCCGCATGTCCAGAACTCTTCCCAAGGCGGGCGCCTTGTTAAGGATCAGACTTTTCACCATGTTCTTTGCGCGCCATATTCACACAGGGCGCGCAGTACATAGTGAACTAGCGCTAAGACTAGCAAAGCCAGCGCCATGAACACAAAACCGGTAGTCCATCCTGCCGGCGGCGCGGAGGGACTACTCCCACTCCCACGTCAGGTCTGGCTCTGCAGCCTTGTCAGAAAAGTAGGATTTTTCCTGTTCTTCCCAAGTGGCAAACCACTTTTCGTAGGCCGGCTCGCGCGCAATCGCGCGCTCATAGCGCTGCTCGCGGGGGCCATCGATGCGCACGGTTACTACTGCGCCGCGCTTTTTCGCGGCCGCAATGTTGTCAGCGGTGACGGAGCCAACGCCCTCGACGATGAGATCATCGCGCACATCGAGGCTGGCCCAGTCACCGGGGCAGTTGGCTTCCCAATCCCAGCGCCAATAGCCGGGATTCATGGTGCGCAAGACTTGCTCGCCCACCATCTCGGAGCCCTTTTCCAGGCCATGCCAGCCGGGATAGAATTCATCGAGGTAAACCACCCGCCAATTGGTACGATCTGCCAAGGCGGCGGAGGTCCAGGTTTTGCCGGAGCCCGAGGGACCATCGATAAGCACCGTGACGGGTTTAAACGCACGCTTTCGTGAGGCTGCTAGCTTAACGATGTCCTCCAAGAGGCGCTCTTGTTCGGCATCAATGTCCATAGTGCTTGAATCACTGCTTTCGCGGATTAAAGGCCAAAGAATCTCCAGGCCCCAGTAAGTACCGAAGTTACCACCGGTACACAAGCAAGGGCGAGGCCGCAGGCCATCACCCACCCATCGTGGGCGTGCAGCCTGGATTCTCGGGCCCAGGTCCGCTCCCCTCCTCCGGGTGGGGTGCGCCCGAAACCGCGTGCTTCCATCGCGGTCGCAAGCTTGCCGCCGCGGCGCAAAGCAATCACCAACAGACCAAAGGACATCGTAAGCAAGTGCTTTAAGCGCCCTTCATCCATGAGCCCGCGGGCCCTGCGCGCCATGCCGAGCGATTGCCAATCGGATTTCAGGAGCGTCATCATCCGCACGCCGGCCACAGCACCAATGACGAAGCGGGAGGGAAGGCGGAGGATCTGCGAGAGGGCATCGCCAAGCTCGGTGGGATCGATATCGCGTGCGAGCACCACCGTTGGTAGTGCGACCGCAAGCACACGCAGCGTGATCGCAATGGCCAAGGTGAGCGAATTTTCCGTCACCGTAATCAGCCACCAGCTGAAGTACTCCTCTCCCCCGGGCGCGCCATAGAGCAGCATGGAAATGCCCGATAGCGGGGCGATAAGGAATAAGAACCAACCGGCCTTCCACAAGCGCACCCAGGAGACGCCACATAACGGCGCCAAGATGAGTGTCAGGCTTAGCGATATCGCCGCCGATACCCAGTCGATGGAGGCAAGCAGCGGCGTAACCCAGACGAACATCAAGAAGATGCGGGTTAGCGGGTTGACGTTGCGCAAGAGATTAGGCACCGTGCACCTCCACCTGGTGGTCACCCAAGGCTTCTATAAACAGCGGGTCATGGGTAATGGAGGCAATGGTGGTGCCGTCATCGGCCAATTGGCGCAACAAGCCCACCAATTCCACGAAGGTGCCGGGATCCTGGCCAAAGGTCGGCTCGTCCAAGAGCAGCACCTCCGGCGCGGTCACCAGAGCCGTTGCTACCGAAAGCCGGCGCTTTTCGCCGCCGGATAGCGTAAACGGATTGGCCTTGAGCAAGTGCCCCAAGCGCAGCGATTCCAACAACTGGGCGATGCGTTCCTCTGGGGGATCAACGCGCATGACCTTGGGCGCGACCCGCAATTCCTCTTCCACGCTGCGGGAGACAAATTGGTGTTCCGGATTTTGGAAGACGAAACCAATGCGGTCCGCCAATTCGCGGGATTTCCACCGGGAAGGTGGGCCCTTCACGCCGCGGCGGATGAAGTCAGCGACCCCGATTTCCCCGGACTCGGCCGGAAGTAGCCCCGCCATAGTCATCAGCCACGTGGATTTTCCCACGCCATTGCGGCCGGTAATGACGGTCGACGCCCCCGCCGGCAGGGAGATGGACCGCGGTGGCCCATAGCGGGTTACCAAGTCCGTGCTCCACAGCGCCGCGTTGGACTCATCGAGGGCATCGCTTGCCAACGACCGCGCCTGCGGGAGGCCGGTGACCTGGCGCTTGCGGGCGGCATCGGCAAAGGGGGCATCGGAAATAATGCGCCCATCCTTCAGCTCTACCGCGCGGTCCAGCACGCTTTCCCACGCCGCATGCTGATGCTCGACCACCACCAAGGTGGCACCCGTGTGCTCTACCAGCTTGCCGACGGCCCGCACCACGTCCTGCGCCCCTTCCGGATCCAGGTTGGCGGTGGGCTCGTCCAATAGGACCACGCCCGCGCCCATGGCGATGACCCCGGCAAGCGCCAGGCGTTGCTTCTGCCCGCCGGAGAGGTGCTCGGTGGGAAAATCCAGGTCCACATATGGGCCAACCAACTCTTGGGCTTGGCGCACCCTGCGCCAGATCTCCTCGCGCGGATAAGCTAGGTTCTCGCAGCCGAAGGCGATATCATCGCCCACGCGCGCGGAGATAACCTGGGAATCCGGATCCTGCAGGACCAACCCCACCGGAATGGTCCGGCCCGGTTCTTCGACCGTGCCCGCAGAGTCCTCCAAGGTGATGGTGCCGGTTCGCGTACCTTCTTCATCAGAGCCCAAGACGCCGGCGATCGCCGCCAAAAGCGTGGACTTTCCGGAGCCGGAATCCCCGCACAGCAAGACCTTCTCACCGGGTTCGATGACAAGGTCTATGTCCTGCAGCGCCGGTTGGGAGCGCCCAGCGTGAGTCCAGCCGTAGCCGCGAGCCGATATTTTTGTGGCGTTTCCTGCTAAGCGTGAAAAATCAGTCACAGCGGTCTAAGCCCTAAGCGCGCTGTTCGCGGCCTACTGCAAAGCGGTCAAGGGCACCGGTCTTTGCCAATGCCTTCACCACATAGAAGCCCAGGGCGCCGGCCAAGATGGCACCGGAGATGGTCAGGGTGACCAAGTAGATAATATTGAACTCGAAGGACTTCGCGAGGTTACCGGAGGTAAACAGCTCCAGGACGAAAGCGCCCCAGCCTGCTGCCATACCGGCCAGGATGGTCACCCCAAGGTTGAACTGGCGGTACATGAAGATGGCGAAGATGATCTCCACACCGATACCCTGTGCCAGGCCCGAGTACAGGGTGCTAATGCCCCACTGCGAGCCCAAATCGGCTGACACCGTGGCGGCAAGGACCTCCACGTAGACTGCCGCACCCGGCTTGCGGATGACCAATCCACCCAGGATGCCGCCTAACAGCCAAATGCCCGTGGCCAAACCGCCAAGGCCCGGCGTAAGCGCATCCATGGCCTCATACCAGGCATAGCCCACGGCATTCCAGCCCAAGAATACGAAGCCACAGGCAACACCCAAGACGGATGCCACCACGATGTCCACCACGCGTCAATTCAAGTTGCGCTTTGGCGCTGCGGACGCAGCTGCATTAGTAGTCATTATTTCCTCCCTCTCGCCGGAATTACCCGGATCAGGTTCAACGGTTCACCGCGTTATATCGCAGTATCTCAGCCTTCATTTCTGTGCCGGGGCGACCTGTGCGTCCGCGGGCCCACAGATTCTGAAAGCTCCCGTGTAATGGTTTAAATCAAGTAGTCTAAGGCCCACATTTTACTTATCTGGGCCACAGGCTTTACTCATACTAGCAGGCACGCATACGGGTCCCCGTAACCGATTCGGCGGCCGAATCAGGCATGCGCAACCGTGACAACAACCCCAACAACAAGAGCCCCCGCTTACCGTATGCACGGAAGCGGGGGCTCTAATTGAACGCGGTGCCGAGGGACACGAGCGCCTAGGACTTAGAAGGTGAAATCCTCATCCAGCGGAACGGAGGCGCCGGTGAATTCACCGAAGCCATCATCGCCGTAGATGGAATCGCCGTAAGTCGGAATCGAGTATGCGGCGTTGCGCGCAGCCTCGGTCGGCTTGACGGAGATATTGCGGTAACGGGAGATACCAGTGCCGGCCGGGATCAGCTTACCGATGATGACGTTCTCCTTGAGGCCGATAAGCTTATCGGAGCGCTTGTTAATAGCGGCATCGGTAAGCACACGCGTGGTCTCCTGGAACGAAGCAGCGGACAGCCAGGACTCGGTAGCCAAGGAGGCCTTGGTAATACCCATGATCTCCGAGCGCAGCTGCGCCGGCTCGCCGCCTTCTGCAACCTGTGCAGCGTTCATCTGCTTGGCCTCAGAAAGGTCGATCAGGTTGCCCGGCAGCAGCTCCGTGGTACCGGCGTCGATGACGGTACCGCGGCGCAGCATCTGGCGGATGATGATCTCGATGTGCTTGTCGTGGATGGCCACACCCTGGGTGCGGTACACGGCCTGCACCTCGTTGATGAGGTGCTGCTCCACGCCACGACGGCCCAGAACCTCGAGCACGTCGTGCGGGTCAGCCGCACCACGCATCAAGCGGTCACCGGTCTCAACGTGGTCGCCGTCCTTCAAGGAACGCTCGATCATCGCATCCGGGTTGGACTCCATCGGGCGACGCACCTGGGCCAAGCCCTGGCGCTTGGAGAGCTTCTCGTAGATCACGTCATCAGAACCATCATCCGGGGTGATGGTCATGGTCCAGAAGTTGCCCTCATCAGACAGGGACACGGTGCCGTCCACGGAAGCAATTGGTGCGCGGTTCTTCGGGTTACGGGCCTCGAACAGCTCCTGCACACGCGGCAGACCACCGGTAATGTCGCCACCAACACCACCCTGGTGGAAGGTACGCATGGTCAGCTGGGTACCAGGCTCACCAATGGACTGTGCAGCCACGATGCCGACGGCCTCGCCGATGTCGACCAACTGACCGGATGCCATGGACTTGCCGTAGCACTTAGCACAGACACCGGCCGGGGTCTGGCAGGTCAGCACGGAGCGGACCTTGACGTCGGTGACCTTGGCATCGAGAAGCTTCTGCGTAAGCTCCTCGGTCAAGTCTGCACCAGCCTCTGCAACGACCTCGCCGCTTTCGTCCTTGACGTCGGTGGCAAGCACGCGACCGGAAGCGGAGGTCTCCCACAGCTCGGAGAGGACGACCTTGTCGCCGGAGACCTCGCCGATAGGAACGCGCACGCCCTGGCGGGTGCCACAGTCCTCTTCGCGGACGATAACGTCCTGAGCAACGTCCACCAGACGGCGGGTGAGGTAACCCGAGTCAGCGGTACGCAGCGCGGTATCGGCCAGACCCTTACGGGAACCGTGGGAGTTGTTGAAGTACTCCAGCACGGACAGGCCTTCACGGAAGGAGGTCTTAATCGGACGGGTGATGTAATCACCGTGCGAGTTCACAACCATGCCCTTCATACCGGCCAGCGTCCAGATCTGACGCATGTTACCGGCAGCACCCGACTTCACAATCATTGGAATTGGGTTGTAATCCGGGTAGATGCTCTCAACGGCCTCACCGACGGTGTCGGTAGCGTCCTTCCACAGCTCCACCAGGCGGTCATAACGCTCGCGCTCCGTAAGCGCACCCTGCTCCCAGTACTTACGCTCGATGCGCTCTGCTTCCTTCTCATAAGACTCGAGGATCTCGGTCTTATTCGGCAGCACCAGCACGTCAGACATCGTAATGGTCACACCGGAGCGGGTTGCCCAGTAGAAGCCGGCGTCCTTCATGTTGTCCAGAACCTGAGCCACGGTGATCATTGGGTACTTGGTGGCCAAGTCATTGACCACGTCACCAATGAGTACCTTGCCGTCGGTGCCGCCGCCCTTGCGGACCATGATGCCCTCAAGGTACGGGTAGTTCCACGGCAGCAGCTCGTTGAACATGATGCGGCCGATGGTGGTGTAACCCAACCATGCCTGGCCCTTGGACCAGCCATCGGGGAAGAGTTCTGCCTCAATATCCTCTGGCGGGCGCAGGTGATCGATGCGGACCTTGATAGGTGCCTGCAGGCCAACCGTGCCGCGGTCGTAGGCCATGAGGGCCTCGGCGTAGGAGGAGTACACGCCGGTTGCCGGGTAGTCCTCGCCAGCCTCGCGGTAGCGACCGTTGCCGCCGATCTCATCCTCTGCCTTGTCCATGGTGAGGTAGTACAGGCCAGTCACCATGTCCAGACGTGGCATAGCCAGTGGCTTACCGGATGCCGGGGACAAAATGTTGTTGGAAGCCAGCATCAGCACGCGAGCCTCTGCCTGTGCCTCGGCGGATAGCGGCAGGTGGACTGCCATCTGGTCACCGTCGAAGTCGGCGTTGAAGGCCTCACAGGCCAGCGGGTGCAGCTGGATAGCCTTACCCTCAACCAGCTTAGGCTCGAAGGCCTGAATACCCAGGCGGTGCAGCGTAGGCGCACGGTTGAGCATCACTGGGTGCTCAGAAATGGCCTGCTCCAGCACGTCCCAGACCTCTGGGCGCTGGCGCTCCACCATGCGCTTTGCAGACTTGATGTTCTGGGCGTAGTCATTTTCAACCAAGCGCTTCATGACGAAAGGCTTGAACAGCTCGAGTGCCATCAGCTTCGGCAGACCACACTCGTGCAGCTTCAGCTGCGGGCCGACGATAATAACGGAACGGCCGGAGTAGTCCACGCGCTTACCCAGCAGGTTCTGGCGGAAACGACCCTGCTTGCCCTTGAGCAAGTCAGACAGAGACTTCAACGGGCGGTTGCCCGGGCCGGTAACCGGACGGCCACGGCGGCCGTTATCGAAGAGCGCGTCCACAGACTCCTGCAGCATGCGCTTCTCGTTATTCACGATGATCTCTGGTGCACCCAGGTCGATCATGCGCTTCAGGCGGTTATTGCGGTTGATAACGCGGCGGTACAGGTCATTCAGGTCCGAGGTGGCGAAGCGGCCACCGTCCAGCTGCACCATCGGGCGCAGCTCAGGCGGGATAACCGGAATAGCGTCCAGCACCATGCCTGCCGGGTCGTTGCCGGAGTTCAGGAATGCGGCAACAACCTTGAGGCGCTTAAGCGCGCGCATCTTCTTCTGGCCCTTGCCGTTGTTGATGATCTCGCGCAGCTCCTCGGCCTCTGCCTCGAGGTCGAAGTTGCGGACCAAGGTCTGGATGGCTTCTGCACCCATGCCGCCGGTGAAGTAATCCTCGTAGCGGTCAACCAGCTCTTCGTAGATGGTCTCATCGATGACCATCTGCTTCGGAGCAAGCTTCAGGAAGGTGTTCCAGATTTCATCCAGGCGTGCGACTTCGCGCTCGCCGCGCTCGCGGATGTGCTGCATTTCCTTATCGGCAGCGTTTTGTACCTTCTTGCGGGCATCGGCACGCGCACCGGCTGCCTCCAGCTCTGCCAAGTCGGACTCGAGCTTGGAAGCGCGCTCTGCGATCTCGGACTCGGTATCGTCCTCAACGTCCTTCTTCTCCAGCAGCATTTCAGCTTCCAGAGTGGACTGATCGTTGTGGCGAGCCTCTTCATCAACGGAGGTGATGATGTTGGCAGCGAAGTAGATGATGCGCTCAAGGTCCTTCGGAGCCAGGTCCAGCAGGTAGCCCAAGCGGGAAGGAACGCCCTTGAAGTACCAGATGTGGGTTACCGGAGCAGCCAGTTCGATGTGGCCCATGCGCTCACGGCGCACCTTGGACTTGGTGACCTCAACGCCGCAACGCTCACAGATGATGCCCTTGTAACGCACGCGCTTGTACTTACCGCAAGCACACTCCCAGTCACGGGTAGGTCCGAAAATGCGCTCGCAGAACAGGCCGTCCTTTTCCGGCTTCAGCGTGCGGTAGTTAATGGTCTCGGGCTTTTTAACCTCGCCCTTAGACCAGCGACGGATATCGTCAGCAGTGGCCAGACCGATGCGGAGCTCGTCGAAGAGATTTACGTCAAACACGTAATGTCTCCCTTTCATCCTCGTAATGTGAGGAATTGATGGCTTTTAATGAATTAATCTTTATTGCCCGCCCGCGGCGGCCCCGGTGCTATACACCGGAACCGTGCATTCCGCAGTGGACCGAGAATCTATTTAGGCGATGTCAGCGGAAGAACCCTCATCGCGGGACAAGTTAATGCCAAGCGATGGGCTATCCATGTCATCGTCATCAGAGCCAGACAGCTCCATCGGGGTGCCGTCGGTGGAAAGAACCTCCACGTTCAAGCACAGGGACTGCAGCTCCTTGAGCAACACCTTGAAGGACTCAGGGATGCCCGGATCTGGAATATTATCGCCCTTCACGATGGCCTCGTAGACCTTCACGCGGCCTACCACGTCATCGGACTTGATGGTAAGCAGCTCCTGCAGGGTGTAGGCAGCGCCATAAGCCTGCATTGCCCACACCTCCATCTCGCCGAAGCGCTGGCCACCGAACTGAGCCTTACCACCCAGTGGCTGCTGGGTAATCATGGAGTAAGGACCAGTGGAACGGGCGTGAATCTTCTCATCGACCAAGTGGTGCAGCTTGAGCATGTACATGTAGCCCACGGAGATGGGGTACTTGTACGGCTCGCCCGAGCGGCCATCGAAAAGCGTGGCCTTGCCGTGCTCGTTGACCAAGACGTCACCGTCGCGGTTCGGGCGGGACGATGCCAACAGTCGCTCGATCTCGTGGTTGGTAGCACCATCGAAAACCGGGGTCGCGGTCAAGGAGTCCGCTGGGACATCGTAAAGCTCTTCCGGCAAGGTCTTGAGCAGCTCGGCGTTAGCCGGATCCTCGGTGTCGACCTTCCAACCAGCGTGAGCCAACCAGCCCAAGTGCAGCTCAAGCACCTGACCGATGTTCATACGACGCGGCACACCGTGGGTGTTCAGCAGGATATCCACCGGGGTGCCGTCCTCCATGAACGGCATATCCTCTGGCGGCAGAATCTTGCCCACAACACCCTTGTTGCCGTGGCGGCCGGCCATCTTATCGCCGTCCTGAATCTTGCGCTTTTGTGCAACGTAGACGCGGATCATCTCGTTGACACCAGGTGCCAGGTCGTCATCATCATCGCGGGAGAAGCGAGCAACGCCAATGACTTTGCCCACCTCACCGTGCGGAACCTTCATGGAGGTATCGCGCACCTCGCGGGCCTTCTCACCGAAGATGGCGCGCAGCAGGCGCTCTTCCGGAGTCAGCTCGGTCTCACCCTTCGGGGTGACCTTACCCACCAGGATATCGCCGGCACGAACGTCAGCACCGATGCGGATGATGCCGCGCTCATCGAGGTCGCTCAAGACGTCCTCGGAGACGTTTGGAATCTCGCGGGTGATTTCCTCGGCGCCCAGCTTGGTGTCACGAGCATCGATCTCGTGCTCCTCGATGTGGACGGAGGTCAGGATGTCCTCTTCCACGATGCGCTGGTTGAGGATGATGGCGTCCTCGTAGTTGTGGCCTTCCCACGGCATGAACGCAACCAGCAGGTTACGGCCAAGCGACATCTCACCGTTGTGTGTACCTGGGCCATCGGCCAAAACCTGGCCAGCCTCTACGCGCTGACCCATGGACACCAGCGGGGTCTGGTTGTAGTTGGTGCCCTGGTTGGTGCGCTCGAACTTGCGCAGGATGTAGGTATCGCGCTGGCCCTCATCGTCCATGATGGTGATGACGTCAGCGGTGACGTTTTCCACCACACCGGCCTTAGGCGTAATGACGACGTCGCCAGCGTCATATGCGGCGCGCTGTTCCATACCGGTACCCACCAGTGGGGCCTCGGAACGAACCAGCGGAACCGCCTGCTTCTGCATGTTCGCACCCATCAAGGCACGGTTAGCATCGTCGTGCTCCAAGAACGGAATCATGGCGGTACCAACGGAGACCATCTGGCGCGGGGAAACGTCAACGTAGTCCACACCGGAGGCATCGGTCACTCCGATGTCACCCTCCTTCAGGCGGACCTCGATGCGCTCACCGATCAGGCGGCCTTCCTCGTCCTGCTCGACCTCAGCCTGAGCAATGGCGAAGCGGTCCTCCTCATCAGCGGTGAGGTACTCAACCTGATCCGTAACCTTGCCGTCAACGACCTTGCGGTACGGGGTCTCGATGAAGCCGAACGGGTTCACGCGGGCGTAGGATGCCAGCGCACCAATCAGGCCAATGTTCGGGCCCTCAGGGGTCTCAATCGGGCACATGCGGCCGTAGTGCGAGGCGTGCACGTCTCGCACCTCAATGCCGGCGCGCTCACGGGACAGACCGCCTGGGCCCAGCGCGGACAGGCGGCGCTTGTGGGTCAGGCCGGACAGGGAGTTGTTGTGGTCCATGAACTGCGAGAGCTGCGAGGTACCAAAGAACTCGCGGATAGCAGCAGAAACCGGACGCACGTTAATCAGGGACGTCGGCGTGATGGACTCTGCGTCCTGGGTGGTCATGCGCTCGCGCACAACGCGCTCCATGCGGGACAGGCCCACGCGGACCTGGTTCTGGATGAGCTCACCCACGGTGCGCAGACGACGGTTACCAAAGTGGTCGATGTCGTCGGTGTTCAGCGAGATCATCTCACCGTTGGGTGCCTTCATCTCACGCTCGCCAACGTGCAGGCGTACCAGGTACTCCAGGGTGACGGCGATGTCTTCTTCAGTCAGGGTCATCAGACCGTCGTGGTCGCCGCCAAGACCCAGCTTGCGGTTGGCCTTGTAGCGGCCAACCTTGGCAAGGTCATAGCGCTTAGCGCGGAAGAAGGAGTTATCCAACAAGGACTGCGCCAGCTCACGGGTAGGCTGCTCGCCCGGGCGCTGCTTGCGGTAGATCTCCAACAGTGCTTCATCGGTATTGGAAACGCCGTCAGATTCCAGGGTGGACATCATGAGTTCAGAGAAGCTGAAGCGCTCCCTGATCTGCTCCTCGGACCAACCCAGCGCCTTCAACAGGACGGTCACCGGCTGGCGGCGCTTACGGTCAATGCGCACGCCGACGGTATCGCGCTTGTCCACGTCGAACTCCAGCCAAGCACCGCGGGAAGGAATAATCTTCACGGAGTGCAGCGGGCGTTCGGTGGACTTATCGATGGAACGATCGAAGTACACGCCTGGGGAACGCACCAGCTGGGAGACGATGACACGCTCGGTACCGTTCACGATGAAGGTACCCATATCCGTCATGATCGGGAAGTCGCCGATGAAGACGGTCTGCGACTTAATCTCTTGGGTGTCGTTATTAATGAACTCTGCGGTCACGTACAGCGGCGCGGAGTAGTTGATGTCCTTTTCTTTACACTCGTCGACGGTGTTTTTCACCGGCTCGAAGCGAGGCTCCGACAAGGACAGGGACATATTGCCCGAGTAGTCCTGAATCGGCGAGAGCTCTTCGAGGATATCCTCGAGACCACTCGTCACGCGTGCGTTATCGCCGCGCTCAGCCTGCTCACGCTCGCGCCATTCCGGCGAGCCGACGAGCCAAGCAAAGGAATCGAGTTGTACGTCAAGGAGGCCCGGCAGGGCGATAGGCTCGCTAATTTTTGCAAACGAGTATCGCTTCGGGGCTCCGGGGATATTGGCCACTGACTTGGTCTGGCGGGAGACTGCCAAGATGGGTCCTTCCAGCACCTCACGCGGATTGCTACTCGCCCTGGCCGACGAGCAGCAAAACCGCTGGTAATTTTAGCATTCGGTCTGCTGTGGAGTGTCTGGGTTCAGAATGCACAAAATCACCTTGTCAAGTCGGTTTTGCCATCACCAACCCGAAAGGCTAAATGTGCACCGAAGATCCAGATTCCAGCGCAACGAATTAGTGTATAGGAAAAACTCAAGTATGTAAAGACACACCACTCTTAAGGCTTTTTTCATTCCGCGTTCGGGGGCAAGCTCTCGCTCGCCGCTGCGCCAACGCGGCAATAATGTTGCGCCAGATCTAGCGGGGCAACCACAAGCACCGTACCACTAAAAACTCATTCCACCGCAACCCGAACCGCGCTTAATACTCTTATCTGGCACTTTCGCTAGTAATTTCGCTGGCGCTTTTCTTTCCGCGTCGGCGCACATGCTTGTTTTTATGGTCGTAAATTCCCAGCGCCCCAATGACTCCAATAAAGGTGAACACGATACCGATACCCAGTGCCGCCCACCGCGCAATCTCCGCCACGCGGTTACGTGGGAACGATTTCGCTTCATCGAGTAGCGCCGCGCGGGACTTCTCTGAGGTGGAACCATTAAAGACGAATGCTTGCTCGCGGCCTACGCCCTCTCGGTCCGCGTAGTAGTCATCGATATCCATGTCCATGCCCACCACCAGGCCGGTAGCTTGGTCGACGTAGAAATCCGTACTGCCCGAGTGCATCAAATAACCAGGTTCGTGTCCCCCATCTTCCTTGGGGAAAGAGGTGGTATTGCCATCGGCGGCATAAAGCTGCGCTACGTTTGTTGGCTCGATTTCCTGGTGATACCGATACACCGTACGGCCATCTATTTCAGTTTCCTCTTCAAAGACCGCGTCCACTGCCTTGCGCAAGGTGGGGTCAAAGACTGGGTAATTCGTCTTTTCCACATCCGCCGGGAATTTTAGCCAGTACCCATCGACAGCAACCTTCTCCTCAGGGCTGGCCAAGGTATGGCTCAGGCTGGCCTCTGCCTTTGCCTCACCGCTCAGGCGGTCAATGGGATAGGTCCACACCTGCGCCTGGCTTAAATCATCGAGTCCTTGGCCATCGTCGCGCAGGCGCGTCTCCCCTATGCGCAGCGTCGCAGTATCTTCATCCGAAGGCTCTTGGATGCCCGCATTGATCTGGTAGGTCATCGGCCCGGAATAAGGCGACGTTCCATCCTTATTGACCACTTGGGAATCCGCGAACTCATCCTTAAGAGTCCACGTGGTGTTTTTGAGTTCCAACGGCAGCCGCGGCGAGAAATCCAAAAACGCCGGCGCCGCTACTCCGGCGGCCACCAGCGCAACGCCGAGGCCGAGCAGGAGGACGGAGAAGATGCGGGACTTGGGCAGCATGGTGGCTTATCCTACCGACTCGTTTGTTCAAAACACACTTCCTGAAACGAGATATAGAACTTTTGTAGGATACCCGGACCCAAAGTGCTCATGTAGATTCTAATTACCTCAAGTAATGCACATCACACTACCGGGAGATTTTACCTTGCATCACACAGAAGTAGCACCGCGTCTCAGCGCTCAGATAGCACGGGAGATTCTAAACCAGACAGAACACCCCACACCACGACCCAATCACAAGCTGGACGCCTTTGTTAATGATTACAAAATCAAGGCAGCAAATCACGACGTAAAAAAGGACTTTTAGCTAGCCCCTGTGGATGCAAGCCCCTCAAGCATGCATCCACAGGACCCCGCCATTTATCTATGACGATCCTTATAGACAAAAATATCACCATAAGACTTCAAGTGACGCGGGCTTGTTTTAGGGACCGGTAAGGCGGTACCAGGTACCGGGGTGGCGGTAGCCGCCCGGTAGCCGGTTTTACCCCCGCTTATCGTTTGGACCGTTGACGTTGCTTGAGCTGTTTGCTAAGTGTTCCCCTTTCTTCTTGGAAGTCGTCACGGGTGCGCATGTCTTCACCGATGAGGGTGAGTTTGCTGCCGTTGTTTGCAAGTCGGGATAGGACAGCGTCGGCGATCGCGTTTTCACTAAAGACGCTGTACCAGTATTCCGGCTCGTGCTGGCTGACGATGACGGTTGAGGAATGCTCCCGCTTGACCAGGAGGTTGAATACCTGGGCTAAGGCGAAGGCAGATACGTCCGTGGCCAGGAAGTCGTCGATGACCAACACAGCCGGCTTTGTCAGTTCCTCAAGGAGGGCTTTGCGCTCATAGGCAGCGTCGGCTGTGGCGTCGAACTCGTCGGCTAAGTCGGCGAGTCTAAAGTAGCGTGCGGTTAGTTTATGCCGGCACGCAGCCACGGCTAGGCCTTGGGCGAGGAAGCTTTTGCCGGTGCCGGTAGCTCCCACGATGGTTAGATCTCTGCCGTAGGTAATCCAGTCGCAGGTAGCTAACCGCTCAATACGGTCTGGAGTGATCCCTCGGTTGCTGTGTGCTTCAAAGCGTTCCAAAGCCGCAAGCGCGTTGGGTAGCTTGGCGGCTTTGACGAGTTTTTCGATTACTTTCGAATCACGTGCAGCTACCTGAGCATCGAGAGCTTCTTTGATCTTGTCTTCAAAGGAGTCCAAGTCACGACTGGGATCGTTGACGATCTCCTGCAGCGTCGTGGCAAACACACGCATCCCGCGAAGAGAACCGAGCAGTTCGAAGTCTTCATCGGTAAGAGCCATGGCTATACCTTCCATTCTTTATCAGTGAAGGCAAACGCCCCGGCCCCGCGTACATGCGACACAGAGTCCGGCGTGTCCGCCGTGGGCTGTTGGCGGTGCGCACGCGTAGTGTCGATGGCCGTCGACAGTGGTACATCGGTGGGCAAATACGCCTGTGCTGCGGCCTGTTTTAGATCCTTGAGCTCTTGGGCTACTTTGTTGACGCTGGGGACTGCTTTGCGCGATAACAGCTGACCACAGGCTTGTTCGAGTTCGATTCGGGAGTAATCCTTCGATAGGTTCAGTACGCCCAGAACGCTAGAATATGCTTGGGCTTCGACTTTACGAGCGTTAAACATCTGGCCGATGAGCTGTGCTGTCGCGGTCCCAATACTTTTCGCCCAGTCTTCCAAGCGTTGCCGGTTCCACTGGGTGTTTAAGTCCTTATGGTTGTCGGGGACATGCTCATCCAAGGTGGAGTAGCCATAATTAGCAGGGGCAATACGATGTGAAGCAACAATCTCACCGTCGTAGAAGACATCCAGATAGTCATCAAAAAGTTGCACGTCGACGAACTTGCCCGCTAGCTTCCACGGCACTGAATACCAGTGATTGGCGATCCGGATGTGGTAGTTCATTGCGACCTTGGACTTCTTCCACCGCGACCACGACCACCGCCGGTCGGGCAATGGGCGCAGCAGCTGTTGCTCATGGTCTTCAAACAACTGGCGACGAGAGATATCCTGCCCGCGGAAGGGACGGCGATCGTTGATGAAATCGCTTTGGTCCTCGAGGGCCTTATTGAGCATGTCGAAACTGTAGAACTCCTGGTCGTCGAGGTATTCCACGCACCATTGCTGGGCAATATCCACGGCCTTTTCAACATTCGCCTTATACCGCGGCCGGTAGCCTTTCGCCGCAGTAATACCTATCTGATAGAAATCGGCAAATGTAGAATACTCCGCAACCGGGATACGCCCCCGCAGCCCACAGGAAATCTGTTGCGTGGCTGTGAGCGCGTTATCCGGGATCAACCGCAGCGGACAACCACCGAAATACTCCAAAGCCGCACGGTGGGCTAAAAGCCACGACCGCATTTTTTGATCCGGCCACGCCGATACATGCATCATCCCTGAGTGCGGCAATGAAGCTACAAACAAGTGCGCGGTAACCCGCTGGCCTGAGACAGGATCCACAACGACCATTCCATCGCCCGACCAGTCCACCATGAGCTCGTCACCGGGATCGTGATTCAGTTGCGCTGACAGCTGATGAACATCGACATAATGCTCAAACAGCGAACAGTACTGTCGATACGAATAATGACGCTGACCAGTACCAACAGGGAACTCCAGGTACTTGGCGTGCGCGACTTTCAACGTCACGCGCTTGCCAGAGACCATCCGCTCAGCAACCTTTTTGAAATCCGGTGCGAGGAACTCCGCATCGTTGCGACGCCGGTTATCCGGAAATAGCTCCTCTAACTGGGCATTCGACAATCCAGCAATCCCACGAGCATCGAGTCGATGGTCCCTTACAACGCGACTGGCCTTATCAATCGTCGACTTCGAGACCCCTAAATCGGCTCGAATCTGGTTCCAGGAACGATTCCCGGCAACCAAGGCAAACATGATGGCACGGTAATCCGTCACCACCATCACTCCTTCCACGTGAACGCGACCCACGCGTACACACTGCGTGGGCCGTCCACTAAAGAGTGCCTAAAAACTACCCCCGGTACCCGATATCCGCACCGGTCGGTACTCGATACCGCCCTACCGGTACTAAATAGCGTCGCGCGTCATTCAAGGCCCAAGCAACGATTTTCAGCGAGAATTCCGCCACAATCACCCCGAATCGCTTCCATCAAAAAGTGTAGTCTTCATAACCCGCCAAGATGACCGAGAATGTGACCTCCTGTCGCTGATTCTCGCCAGCCAAAACATTGGAGTCGTACGAATTGACAGCGACGGCGAACTCAGTAAAGAGCTATTACCAATAGATAACTTCGGAAGACTGGTTACGGAACATGGCAACACCACGGTGGCAGTAGCTTGGATCCGCCATTTTTCACGCGAATCTATAAAAAATATATCCTGCGCTAAAGAGGAAATAATTTATATCAAAGATCAGGCAATATCCTACATACAAACGCTTGAAGAGATTGCTTTATTTAGCGTAAACCATTTTTGTAACGCTCGGTCACGGCTTGCACAAATTCAGCTCGCCAATTCTATTGGACTTACTACCCCTCAAACGTCAATTGGATATGAAGCGGCGTTTCCCTTTTCAATTGCCAAACCGATTGGCCCCCACTGGGTAGAACCGACTCCGGGAACACTTCTTGGAGCTATGCCTAAACGTTTGAAGCTAGATGAATCAACTCGTGATGAGCCGGTACCTCTCCTATTCCAGAAGTATATGAACTCAGAGTATGAGCTCCGCTGCTACGTAATCGACCAAGAAGTTATCGTTTTCCGAGTATCAGGATATGACAATGCAGACGACCTGTGGCAAGAGAACAACGGCGTGAGCGTATCTCTATATAAATCTACCCAAAGATTAAAAGATATTCTAATTGAATACTCCCAACTATCCGGTTGTAATTTATGTGCCATCGACCTCCTAATACAAGGAGGTGACCCAATATTTCTTGAATGTAACGTTTGCTTCGATTGGCTATTCTACGAAGACCGAGCTGGCACGAATCTCGTCTCCAACGCCATTGCTAGATATTTACAAAGGACTTTAAACGATGCTTAGAATAGCGACAGTGGGCCATTTTCGGTTCAAGGGACCGTACCTCGTTTGGGACAACCCTCTAGAGCAAACTCAGACAATCTTAAACCAGAAGGCAAGGGAGGAACTCTTCCGCTTACTAGATAGTCAAACTATTAGTGGAGTAACGGTCGTGTCTAGCGAAGATTCATTTCCGGAACTCCAGAACTTAGGGGTACTACAGCATTTTTCTAATGAACCCCCCAATACCGAATGCACGGTTCTAGATATGTGGCCCGATACTCCTCCGCTCGCGCGCGACTACGCATTTGCCAGCGGAGTCCGTTCCGGCGAGACAATCGCTCAACTAGATGAGCATCACCAGCATTTAAGGGAAAAACTCGCGCTCACCGGCCCACCGCATCATGTATGGGAGAATCCGATTTTCGCCAAGCAGGAATTGAACCTTCCGCACGGCGAGACAATAAGCTACACCAGAAGCTTCAAATCTGTTTTGAATTCTCGAAAATCTGCACGTTTTACGAATACAGAGCTAAAATCAATTAGCCTTAGGTCACTAGCATCAATCCTTTACGATTCCGCAAGCTTTTCAAAGCGCCCAACAACAAACGAACAGAAGTCCGGAAACATCCATTTTCGTTCGGCCCCATCTGCCGGAGGATTGTGCTCAACCGAGCTCATTGTCCGCGTTAGTAGATGCGATTCAATCGACGATGGTTATTATTTATACCACCCGAAAAACCATTCCTTACTGTTTCTCAATCATCTAGAGCCCTATAAGGAATGGAAGACCGCGGTTGGGAAACAATCGCATGTCGTGGATGCCCCAATACATTTTATTACTGTTGGTGATCCTCGAGTCATATCCTGGAAATACGAAAGTCTAAACTCGATTCGAACGCTCTGGCTAGAAATTGGGCACCTTAGCCAAGTTATTCAAATGGTTGCTACAGCCACTGACCACCTCTCTCGGGGCATTTCTCTCTTTCGGGAAGACATCATCGCTGACAACGCGGGACTAGATTGGCGATCTTTCCTCTGGGGCATGCTAATTGCAGTTGGGCCTAAGGACGACTGAGATGGCTTTGTTATAGGAGGAGCATTGAATATAAATGAAGTTGATCGCACCAACCCAAGTGATTTTAGACTATTCCTGTGGTCTGACCTCGTGGCTCAGATAGCCGGGGTAGGAGCCGGGCTTGCTATTCCGGTGGTCACTCTACGCTTGAGCGATAGCCTTACCCTTGCCGGCCTGTATGGAACCATCACCGGAATAGCTGCACTGGC
The DNA here is from genome assembly GCF_046717465.1 of Corynebacterium limaceinasi. Lineage (NCBI taxonomy): Bacteria > Bacillati > Actinomycetota > Actinomycetes > Mycobacteriales > Corynebacteriaceae > Corynebacterium > Corynebacterium limaceinasi. The sequence goes on along the minus strand of NZ_CP177100.1, from coordinate 359,856 downwards.
AGGCGGAATCATCGGCGGCTCTCTTGCGGATATGTGGCGCCGCAAGCCACTCATCATTGTGACCAACGCTCTGGCCGGGGTACTCAACCTCGCGTTAGCGAGTCTCATCCTATCCGGAAGTTTCTCCCCCATGGTCTTCGGTGCGCTTCTCGGGAGCATGATGTTCTTTTACCGGATAGGTCAAGCTTGCTCCGACCCTTGCCTGCCCCAGCTCGTTGAGGAAGAACAGCTCGCCGCCAAACAAGGGCTCATCCAAGCACGTCTGCAATTTGCGGGACTCATCGGCCCCACTGTGGGCGGCGCGCTTCTAGAAGTCAACGTGGCACTGCCCTTCGTGTTTGTCGGTCTGGCAAATATCCTCACCATTGTCTTCTTCCTCTTCATCAGGGCTCGCCTAGACCCCACAAAGAAGGCAGAGAACAAGCTCCTACGCACGACGAAGGAAGGCTTAGCCATCGTGGCTCGCGCGCCACTACTTCGCGGGCTCATTGCCATGCAAACACTGTCGAACTGCGCAATTAACGGCTCGCTGTTCATGGCGGTCCTCATACTGGAGGAGGGGAATAACCCTGGATGGGTAACGGGACTAGCCCGCACGTCCATAGGCCTCATCGGGATTGTGGGGGCTTTGTCGACGGGTTGGTTGCAGAAGAAGTTCTCCTTCGCCACCCTTCAGGTAGGCACATGCGCCTGGGTTGCTGCATCAATCGCATGTGGTGCCCTGCTCAGCCCCAGCCTGTTGATGATCATCCCCTTAGGGCTGTCTGTTCTTACAGCCCCAGCCGCCGGCGCGGTAACCTATGCCGCACTCCACAGGCTTCTGGCAGAAGAAACTTTTGGCCGAGTCACCAATATCCAAATGAGCACCGTCGTTTCACTCTCTAGTGTGTGGTCGACCCCGCTGGCCGCATTGTCTCATCGCTGGACCTTGACCACTGGTTTGTGGGCCAATGCGCTCGCCGGGCTCCTCGCTATCGGGCCTGCCCTTATCTTTGTGCGCCGAGCCGATCGCGTCCTTGCGCAAGCAGACGCGAGGGAGAAAGGGAATTCCCCTAGCCACTCATGAGCGCAAGTCAACTGTTCCTATGAATGAGACTCGGCTTCTTCTTTGTGATTCCACGGAACGATGGCGCTGACATCAGTGGTCTGGCGAGTTTTCCACAGATCGTATTCCTCTTGAGTCCGAGCCAGAACTCCGCGGAATTCCCAAAGTAGGCCGACCAGCGCAAGGCCATATCGGCGCTGATACCGAGCGCACCGCGGGTGATTTTGCAGACTTGAGAGCGGGTAGTGCCAATGTCGTTGGCCAGGCGATACTGGGTAATTCCGCAGGGTTTGAGGAATCCTAGGAGAAGAATTTCTCCGGGATGCGGAACGGGAACAACATCAACATGATTGCGTGCTTCAGTGGTAGTCGATAAAGTCAACGCCAACAGCTCCTTCGGGGGCCTAAACGACAGGATGTGTTGGTGAACTTATATGTTTAGCCCATCTGGCCTTCTGGTATTAGGACTATTTCACTTATCCGGAGGGATAACGCAGCCTCGGACCTGAAATACCGTCGGGGACGTGCTGATGTGCTAGGTGCCGAGGTTCAAGACGATCCGACTCAGACAACGAATGAAACGGGCCCACAACTCCAGGCACAACAACACCCTCCTAAGGGAAAGTGTTGCAACGACCCTCTGAGCTCAAGAGGGGCATATAAAACGGGAGAAACCCCCATCTCCCACCGCGTATAGCGCGGTAAGAGTGGGGGCTTCGAAAGCGTGAAGCTCAGTAAAATTACTTGAGCTCGACGGAAGCGCCAGCCTCTTCCAGCTTGGTCTTAGCAGCCTCAGCGTCGTCCTTGGAAGCGCCTTCGATGATGGCCTTAGGTGCACCCTCAACCATTTCCTTAGCTTCCTTCAGGCCCAGGCCGGAGACGAGCTCGCGGACAGCCTTAATAACGCCGATCTTCTTAGCGCCAGCGTCGGTCAGAACGACGTCGAACTCGGTCTGCTCCTCAGCAGCGGCAGCGCCGCCCTCAGCCGGAGCGCCCGGTGCAGCAGCGGCAACCGGTGCAGCAGCCTCAACGTCGAAGACGTCCTCGAATTCCTTAACGAACTCAGACAGTTCGATGAGGGTCATTTCCTTGAAAGCTTCAATGAGCTCGTCCTTGGTGAGCTTAGCCATGATGGCAAGTCCTTTCTGTGTTGTGTGCTTGTTCCCCGGTGATGAGGTAGCAAGCACGGTGTTTTATATGTGCGTCTGTCGTGACGACTTAAGCTTCTGCTTCCTTCTTGTCCTGCAGAGCAACAACGGTGCGAACCGCCTTGGTTGCAGGAGCGTTGAAGACAGCGGCTGCCTTCGCCATAGAACCCTTCATAGCGCCAGCCAGCTTTGCGAGGGTGGTCTCGCGGTTGTCCAGCTTGGCGATGGCCTGAACCTGCTCCGCAGACAATGCGTCGCCGTCCATGTAGCCACCCTTGATGACGAGTGCCTTGTTGTCATCAGCGAACTTGGTGATGACCTTCGCAGCATCTACTGCCTCGCCCTTGATGAACGCAATTGCGGTCGGGCCAGTCAGCAAATCATCAAGACCTTCGATGCCAGCTTCGTTGGCAGCGATCTTGAAGAGGGTGTTCTTGGCGACGGAGTAGTCAACGTCAAAGCCCAGGTTGTTACGCAGCTCCTGCAGCTGGGATACGGTCAGGCCGCGGTACTCAGTCAAAACGACGGAGCTAGAATCGGCCAGCTTTTCCTTCAGCTCTGCCAAGTCTGCAGTGTTCTTTGGGTTTGCCATTGTCTCTCGCCTCCTTCCAAAACATCTCTTTTATTTTCCGCCGGGGCCTTCCGAAAAGAAAAGCCCCGTGCAAGAGCACAGGGCGTGCGACATGAGAAATGTCGCGGAATGCGCAAAGTGTCTCCTGCGTGGGCCGCCTCCAAGGTGGAGAACTTTCAATCCTTAGTGGATGACCAACGGTCTTCGGTGAACTTTGACTCGGCCACAAGGCCGTTCAAACTTCACAAGGGATACTACCGCGCTTTCCTCGTATTCCCAAATTGCCCACCCGCGTAGGCTATTTAGTATGACTTCCCTCATGTGGTTTCGCGATGACCTGCGCTTATCCGATAACCAGGCCCTTACCCGCGCCGCGGAGGCCGCCGCCGATAAAAACGGTTCAACGCCAGAGTTAGTGGCCGTTGTCCTCGATGAGCCCGCCTACCCCGGCAGCCGGCCGCTCGGTGGCGCCACTCACTGGTGGCGGGAGCGTTCGCTCTATGCCCTAGCGCAGGAGCTTGCCTCCCGTGGGGTGAAGCTTATGCGCGCTACCGGCGATGCCCGCACCGTCATTCCCCGCATCGCCCGCAAGGTTGGCGCCGATACCGTCACCTGGACCCGCCGCTACCACGGCCCGCTGCGCGAGGTAGACGCGAGGGTCAAAGCAACGCTTGCCGATGCCGGAATTAACGCCATCTCCTGCCCCGGTTTCACCCTCGTGGAGCCATGGGAGGTCACCAATGGCCAGGGCAAACCTTATAAGGTCTTTACTCCCTTCGCTGCCGCCGCGCGGTCCCAGCTCGCTGATGACGAACCGCTGCCCGTGCCGGAATTGCTGGCGGGGCGGGAGATGGGGGCATCGGCAAGCAGTAGCTGGCCCAACCCCAGCGCCGATGAACCGCAGTGGGCTGCGTCGCTCGCCCAGTATTGGACTCCCGGAGAGGCCGGTGCGCGCGAACGCCTAGCCCAGCTCGACTTAGCTCACTACGCCGAGGAGCGCGATATACCCGCGCGCAACGCCACGTCCCTGCTCTCGCCGCACTTGCGCTTTGGCGAGGTATCCCCGCGCGAGGTCTGGGTGGCCGCCGCCGAGGAGCCCGACGCGGAGAAATTTCAGTCCGAGTTGCTGTGGCGCGACTTTTCCTGGCACCGGCTCTACCAGCTGCCCGATCTGGCCACCCGCAACGTGCGGCAAAACTTCGACCGCTTCGACTGGTCCTGGGATGACCCGCGGCTGAAGGACTGGCAGGAGGGCACGACAGGCATTCCGCTTGTCGATGCCGGCATGCGCGAGCTCTGGCACACCGGCTACATGCACAATCGCGTGCGCATGGTGGTGGGTTCGTTTCTTACCAAGAACCTGGGCATCCATTGGCGCCTAGGCGAGGAGTGGTTTTGGGACACCCTGGTGGATGCCGACGCCGCCTCCAATCCATTTAACTGGCAATGGGTGGCCGGGTGCGGCGACGATGCCGCACCCTTCTTCCGCATCTTCAACCCGGAAAACCAGGCCCAGCGCTTCGACCCGGATGGTGCGTATATCCGCCAGTGGGCGCCCACGCTATCCGCCCCGCCCATCGTGGACCTCAGGCAGTCGCGCCAGGCGGCCCTAGATGCCTACGCCGAGATCAAAGACGCAGACTAATGCCCAATACCTAGGCCCTTCGTTTACACCGTAGGGCCTGATGATCGATGCAAAAGACCCCAAGGAAAATCCTCGGGGTCTTCGTTCACGCTCTATGCGCTATCACCGTCTTAGTCGGTGTAGCCCTTCTGCACGGAGCCGTCCACAGGAATACCTGGGCCGGAGGTGGTGGAGATGGTAGCGCGCTTGATGTAGATGCCCTTTGCGGAAGCAGGCTTCAGGCGCTGGATTTCATCCATGAGGGCGCCGTAGTTCTCAGCGAGCTTCTCAGCATCGAAGGAAGCCTTACCAAGGATGGCGTGCAGGTTTGCAGCCTTGTCCACGCGGAAGGAGATCTTACCGCCCTTAACCTCGCTAATTGCCTTAGCAACGTCATTGGTCACGGTACCGGTCTTCGGGTTAGGCATCAGACCACGTGGGCCCAAGACGCGGGCGACGCGGCCAACCTTGGCCATCTGGTCGGGGGTAGCGATGGCAACGTCGAAGTTCAGGTTGCCCTCGTTGATCTGCTCGATCAACTCGGAGGTACCAACGATGTCAGCGCCAGCTTCCTGAGCTGCGGTAGCCTTTTCGCCCTCTGCGAAGACGGCGACGCGAACGTCCTTACCGGTGCCGTTAGGCAGGGAAACGGTGCCGCGCACCAGCTGGTCAGCCTTGCGTGGGTCAACGCCCAAGCGGAAGACGACGTCAACGGTGGCGTCGAAGTTCTTGGAGGAGGTCTCCTTGGCCAGCTTTGCGGCCTCGATCGGACGGTACAGGCGGGACTTATCTACCAGTTCCGCAACGGCCTTATAAGCCTTAGACTTGGTGCTCATTTAACAATTCCTTTTCTGGATTGGCGTGGTATTTGGCGGGCCGAAGCTGGCCCTACCACATAAAATTTTTACTTCTCCGGTGCGCCATCGATCTCGAGGCCCATGGAGCGGGCGGTACCAGCGATGATGTGTGCGCCGGCCTCGATGTCGCGGGCGTTGAGGTCCTCGAACTTGGTCTGTGCAATTTCCTTGCACTGATCCCAGGTGACGGAGCCGACCTTATCGGTGTGCGGGACACCGGAGCCCTTCTGAACGCCTGCGGCCTTCAGCAGCAGCTTGGCTGCCGGCGGGGTCTTCAGCTTGAAGTCGAAGGAGCGGTCTTCGTAGACGGTGATCTCAACAGGGACCACGTTGCCACGCTGGTTCTCGGTAGCGGCGTTATAAGCCTTGCAGAATTCCATGATGTTGACGCCGTGGGCACCGAGTGCCGGGCCAACTGGCGGTGCCGGGTTAGCGGCGCCAGCCTCGATCTGCAGCTTGATGAAGCCAGATACCTTCTTCTTTGGAGCCATCGAATTACCTCTTTCCTGTGGTACCGGACCTGCGTCACGATGAATAACGCGGCCCGTCCGGATGCTCACCTCAGTGGGCCACCGGAGGATGAAACGATTTACGTGTGCGCACGCAAAAGGCGCACGGCGTTCCAGTCTAGAACACCGTGCGCCCTGCACAAAATCATTTTTAAGAAATGCGCTCGATTTCCGTCGGCGACAATTCCACTGGGGTTTCGCGGCCAAAGATGGAGACCAAGCCCTGCATCTTGCCGGTTTCCGGGTCGATTTCGGAAATAGTAGCGGACACGGCAGCCAGCGGGCCGGACAGGATGGTAACGGCCTCGCCCACCTCGAAGTCGTGGGCGTACTTCTTGGCCACTTCCTTCTCCGGCATTTCGACGACCTGCTCGCCCTCTTGCTCGTTCGGGGCAGCCTCGCCCTTGGCGGGAGCTTCATTCGGCATGAGGAACTTTGCCACATCGCGGGTCTTGACCGGCGTCGCGTTGCCTTCGTTTCCCACGAAGGAGGTCACGCCGGGGGTTTCGCGGATGACGGACCAGGCGGCATCGTTAAGCTCAGCGCGTACCAAGACGTAACCCGGCAGCAGCTTGCGCTTGACAATCTTCTTCTTGCCGTCCTTGTTTTCCATAATCTGCTCGATGGGGACGACGACCTCGAAGATGGAATCTTCCACCTCAAGGGTTTGCGCACGCATATCGAGGTTCGTGCGCACCTTGTTCTCGTAGCCGGAGTAGCACTGGATGATATACCACTGGCCCGGCTGCTTCTTCAGCTCGCGAGTGAATTCGCGCAGGCGCTTGCGGTAAGCGGCGTCCTCGGCCTCTTCCTCGGTTTCGGCGGAAGCCCCTGCAGCGTCCTCTTCTGCGGCGGGCTCGGCCTCTGCCGAGGGCTCGGACTCTGCTGCGGGGGCATCGGCAAGCGCAGCGTCTTCTGCGTCACCTGCGCCAGCCTCAGCAGGCGCTGCGGCCTCCTCTTGGGCGTCCTCGACTGCGCTGGCGTGCTCTGCCGCCTGCTCTTGCACGTTGGACTGCATGGCCTCCTCTAGGGAGGTTCCTGGGTTTTCGACGTTATTCTCGTCGCTCATGAGTGGTACTCCAAAATGTCATCGGCGCGTGTTGTAGAACCAGCCTACCCGCGGCGCGTGTGGGCAAAAAGTATCCCGCCGTTCCGGAGTGCGGAAACAGCGGGATAAAAGTTTATGGAGTTATTCTAACTAATTGGTCAGAATCTTCTCAACTCCGAGGCCAGCCAGGGTGTCAACGCCCCAGACCAAGGCGGTGATGACGATCAAGAAGGCGAACGTGATGAGGGTGTACTGCAGCATCTCTCCACGGGTGGGCCACACCACCTTCTTCATTTCAGAAACAACCTCGCCAGGGAATGCGGCGACGCCGCCACCCGGACTATCGGTGCGGTTTTTATCCTCAACGCGGACGACGTTCTTGTTCGCCGAGTCCGTGGAGGTCGTGGAAGCCGCACCAGAAAGCTGGCGCTTACCGGTGGGACGCGGGGCCGCCGAGTCCTTCGGCTGCTGCTCATCGCTCACAGCTAACCCTCCTTGGGAAATGAATTCTTTTTCCGAGCGCGATATTCCGCCCAGACATAACTTTGTCAACCCTAGCAAAAGGTGCACGGGCAGGAAAGCACGCCGGGGCGGATGCGCGCCGCTGTGACAAAAATATCCCCGCCATCTGGAAAGCAGATGACGGGGATCCTTGCAGGGGCGACAGGACTCGAACCTGCAACCTACGGTTTTGGAGACCGTTGCGCTACCAATTGCGCCACGCCCCTATTTTCTTATCCGTGACGCTTGAACGTCACGCGCCGATGACCTTACCAGATCCCTAATTCCGCACGGAAACCAGTACGCCGCTAAGGCCATAGGCACGGTAGTAAAAAAGCGCCGTAGTGGCGCTTTTCTTTCCCGGTAGCGATGGCGAGAATTGAACTCGCGACACAGCGATTATGAGTCGCTTGCTCTACCACTGAGCTACACCGCCATGGTGAACACCTTCATCCTGAAGGAAGGTAATTCCTCCAGACATGAATGGAGCCCCCTGACAGAATCGAACTGTCGACCTTTTCCTTACCATGGAAACGCTCTGCCGACTGAGCTAAGGGGGCATATCCCAGCATCAAGCACGTCAATATTTCGTTGTGCTCTCCGTTGCGGACTTCAATAATGTAACCTGCCACCTCCACTTTGCACAAATCGCCACGTCAGCGTCCATAAGTGGGGAATTTTCTGCGGCTTAGACGATGGTGCTCCTGCCCGCCCGATGTGCTTGAATGAAAGGCATGCTGGATCATAAAGACTGTCTTTCTCTCGACGCCGCGAAGCTCTACTACAACTCCGGTTTTTCGCAGGCGGAGGTGGCGGCGCACCTGGGGATTTCCCGGCCGACGGTCTCCAAATTGCTCACCCACGCCGCCGAGCGCAGCTTTGTCACCGTGAGCATCACCGATCCCCGCGAGCAGTCCGATGAGCTGGTTTCTGCGCTCTGCGAGCGTTTTTCGCTTGCCGATGCCCGCGTCACCGCCACTCCTCCCGGCGGATCCCTGCTTGCGGATCTAGGCAGCGCCGGCGCCGCCCTACTGGAAGAGCTCATTACCGATCACACTTCAGTGGGGCTTTCCTGGGGCGAAACCATGTCCGCGGTGGCCTCCCACTTGCGCAAGCGTCCGCTAGAGGGCGTGGACATCGTCCAACTCAAGGGCGGACACTCCCACTCGGAGCGCTCCACCAAGGATCTGCACACCATGCAGGCGTTTACCCAGGCTTTTAATGCGGAGGCGCACCTACTCCCCCTCCCGGTCATCTTCGATTCCGTCGAGGCCAAGGAGTGGGTCGTCCGCGACCGGCATATCTCCACAATCCTCGATATGGGGGCGTCGGTAGACGTGGCGGTATTTACCGCGGGGGCCATCGAAAAGGAGTCCCTGGCGCTGAACCTGGGCTACCTCACCGAGGAAGAAAGTGAGGAACTTCTCACCAACGCCGTAGGCGATGTCTGTTCCCGCTTTTATACCGCCGAGGGCGCCATCGCCTCCCCCGCCGTGGATGCGCGCACCGTCGGCATCGATTTGAAGGACTTAGCCCAACGCCCCACGCGCGTGCTCGTTGCCGGTGGGCACACCAAAACCCGCGCCATTAATGTCGCCCTTGAGATGGGCTTGGCCACCCACCTCGTGACTGATCAATCCACAGCTCACAGGCTATTGGAGCTTAATTAACATAAAACGCGTCACACTTAAGGAACATTTGTTAACTTTTCTATTGACATTGGTTCCGGGCGGGCTAGACTAACCCATGTACACACCCGAAGTTCACATGGAGGAGCACGTCAATGTCCGCCACCGACATTTCCACCCCGCACATCAACCCGCACGGCGCACCAATCGCAGAGACCGTCCTGCTGCCCGGTGACCCACTGCGCGCGAAGTTCATTGCTGATAACTTCCTCGAAGACACCGTCCAATTCAACGAGATCCGCAATATGCTGGGCTTTACCGGCACCTATAACGGCAAGCCAGTATCCGTCATGGGAACCGGCATGGGCATCCCGTCCATCGGTATTTACTCCTGGGAGCTCATCCACAAGTTCGGTGCGAAAAAGCTCATCCGCGTCGGCTCTATCGGCGCGATGCAAGAGGACATCGAATTGCACGATGTCATCGTTGCTTCCTCTGCCTCCACCGATTCCAACTTCTTGTCCCAGTATGACCTGCCAGGCACCTACGCCCCCACCGCATCGTGGAAACTGCTTAAAGCGTTGGTGGATGAATCCGAGAAGCAGAACCAGCACATCCACGTGGGCAATATCTTGAGCTCGGACATCTTCTACAACATGGACCAGACCGTGAACGACCGTTGGGCACACATGGGCGTGCTCGGCGTGGAGATGGAATCCGCGGCCCTCTATGCCACCGCCGCCGAGGCCGGTGTTGACGCCTTGGGCCTGTTTACCGTCTCCGACAACATCGTCACCGGCAAGCAGCTTTCCGCTGAAGACCGTCAGACCGCCTTCCGCACCATGGTGGAGCTTGCTCTGCCGCTCAACGCGCTGGATTAATAAGGACCCACCGCCATGCTGAAAAAAGTTAAGGCCACCCCGGGTGAGCGCACCCAGGTAAACCCCAAGGCCGCCGTCCCCATCCTGCTGTTTGTCTTCGTCTTCTCCCTTATCATTGACAATGGTTTCAAGACGATGACCATGCCGATCGCGGAAGCGCTCGAAATTTCCGATAAGACCGCGTCGCTGCAGGCCTCCCTGGCCGGCGTGATCATTGGTATCGGCGCCGTCGTCTACGCCGCCTTGGCGGACTCCATTTCTATCCGGAAACTGATGCTTACCGGCATCGTTTTTGTGGCCGTGGGTTCCATCCTGGCCTTCGTCTTCTCTGGTTCGTGGGCCATGATATTAACCGGCCGCCTGATTCAAACCACCGGTTTGGCCGCCGCTGAGACACTCTATGTCATCTACGTGACCAAGCACTTGAGCGAGGATGATCAAAAGACCTACCTCGGCTTTTCCACCGCCGCCTTCCAGGCTGGCCTGCTCATTGGCGCGCTGACCTCCGGGTTCATCTCCACCCACGTGTCTTGGACGGCGATGTTCCTCATCCCGCTCATCCTCCTGCTGACCATTCCGCCCATCATTAAGAATGTGCCGGAAGATGAGGCCGTGGAAAGCCACCTGGACGCGCTCGGCCTGTTCTACGTTGCCCTCTTTGCCAGCGCTCTTATCTTGTTCATGCAGGATTACACCTGGTACTGGCTCATCTTCGCCATCGTGGGCGTTGCCGCATTCATCGTGCACATCAAGAACGCGAAGAACCCCGTGGTTACCCCGGAATTCTTCACCAATGGCCGCTACGTGTGGACCATTATCATGGTGCTCTTTGTCTATTCCACGCAGCTGGGCTTTATCTTCCTGCTGCCGTTTGCAGCCCATGACATGCACGGCATGAGCTTGGATCAGGCCTCGCTGTTGATGGTGCCGGGCTATATCTGCGCCATCCTCGTCGGCATCTTTTCCGGCAAAATTGGCAAGGTCATGTCCTCTCGCGCCACCATTTACACCGCCTTTGGCATGGTTGCCGGCGCGCTCTTGTTCGCCGCGTTCTTCGCGCAGGTTCACGTTTCCGTGCTCATCATCGCCATCGTGGCCTTTGCCAGCGGCTTTGCCCTGATGTACGCCCCACTGGTCAATACCGCTTTGCGCAATATCAGCGCAGCCAAGTCCGGCATCGCCATTGGTTTCTACAACCTCACCATCAATATCGCCGTGCCCCTGGGCATCGCTTATACCGCCAAGCTGCAGGAATCCACCAGCTACACCACCACGCTGTTGGTCCTCACCTTCATCGCCGCCATCGGCTCTGGCCTCTATGTGGTCTCTGACCTCAAGATGGCCCGTAAAGAATCCGCTGCTATTTCCTAAAGGAGAAAATCATGACTTCTCGCAACGACGTTGCTTCCTACATCGACCACACCCTGCTCAAGCCAGAGGCCACCCCGGAGCAATTCCGCGCCCTGGTAAAAGAGGCCACCGAGCTTGGCACCTACGCCGTGTGCGTCTCCCCTTCCGCCCTGCCGCTCGAGACCCCGAAGTCCCTCCATGTCGCCACGGTCGTGGGCTTTCCCTCCGGCGCCGTCAAGCCGGAAATCAAGGCCGCTGAAGCCGCCCGCGCGGTTGCCGATGGCGCCGAGGAAGTAGACATGGTCATCAACATCCCGCTGGCCATCGAGGGCCGCGCCGAGGAGCTGCAGGCAGAAATCCAGGCCGTGCGCGATGCCATCCCGGGCAAGGTGCTCAAGGTCATCATCGAGTCTGCCGCGCTTTCCGATGCCGCCATCGTCCTCGCCTGCCAGGCCGCCGCTGCCGCCCAGGCGGACTTTGTCAAGACCTCCACCGGCTTCCACCCCGCCGGCGGTGCCTCCACCCACGCCGTCAAGCTCATGCGCGAGACCGTAGGCGACAAGCTGGGCGTGAAGGCCTCCGGCGGCATCCGCACCGCCGAGGATGCTCTCGCCATGATCGAGGCCGGCGCCAGCCGCCTGGGGCTGTCCTCCTCTGCCAAGATCCTCGAGGAGCTTTAAGCCATGTCTGTGGATAAGACCTTCGATTTCGACTACGCCCGCACCTGGGCCGAACACGATCCGGATGCGGACACCGCCCGTCAGGTGCTCACGTGGATCGAGGAAGATAACTCCGAAGAACTCGCCGCCGCCTTCGCGGGCCCCCTGAACTTTGGTACCGCGGGCCTGCGCGCCGCCGTGGGCGCGGGCGAATCCCGCATGAACCGCGCCGTGGTCATTCGCACCACCTACGGTCTTATTACCTGGCTCAAGCAGCAGGTCGATACCCCGGTCGTTGTCATCGGCTGCGATGCCCGCCACGGCTCCGCGCAGTTCCAGCGCGATGCCGCGCAGGTTATCTCCGCCGCTGGCGGAAAGGCCTTAGTCCTGCCTGCGCAGAATCCGACCCCGCTGACCGCCTTCACGGTGCGTTCCTTAGGCGCGGACGCCGGCATTATGGTTACCGCCTCCCACAACCCGCCTGCCGATAATGGCTACAAGGTGTATCTGGGTGGCCGCGTTGCCACCGGCCCGGGCGAGGGCGTGCAGCTCATCTCCCCAGCCGATAAGGAAATCGCCGCCGCCATCGCTAAGGCCCCCTATGCCGATGAGGTCCCGCTCACCTCTGATCACATCGAGGACGTCAATACCCGCGCGGAGTACCTCGACCGCGCCGCCACGTTGGTCGGTGAAAATACCGATATCACCATCGCTCTGACCGCCATGCACGGCGTAGGTGCCGAACTGGGTAAGGAACTGCTGTCTCGCTGCGGCTTTACTGTCTCGCTGGTGCCAGAACAGGCCGCTCCCGACCCAGATTTCCCCACGGTTTCTTTCCCCAACCCGGAGGAGCCCGGCGCCCTAGACCTTGGCATTCAGCATGCTGAGAAAATCGGTGCCGATATCCTTATCGCTTATGACCCTGACGCCGATCGCTGCGCCGCCGCCGTGCCTACCGATGGCACCTGGCGCCAGCTCAGTGGCGATGAGACCGGCGCCTTGCTTGGCGATTACCTCGCCCGCCGCGGCGCTACCGGCAACTTCGCCAACTCCCTCGTATCGTCCCGCCTGCTCGGGCGCATCGCCGCACACTACGGCCTCGGCCACGAGGAAACCCTGACCGGTTTCAAGTGGATCGCCCGCACCCCGGAGCTTGCCTTCGGCTACGAAGAAGCCATTGGTTTCTGCCCCGATCCCAACGCAGTGCGCGATAAGGACGGCATCTCCACCTCCGTGGTGCTCGCCAGCCTCGCCGCCGAATGCAAGGCCGCTGGAAGCAGCCTCCTAGGCCTCTTGGATGACATCTACGCCACGGTCGGCGCCCTGCACACGCAGCCGCTGACTTTCCGCGTCGAGGACTTGAGTCTGATTACCCAAGCAATGGACAAGGTCTCTGCCACCCCACCGACCGAGCTCGCCGGCTCCCCGGTGTCCAAGGTGGAAAAGTTTGCCCAAGGCTCGAAGTTCTTCACCGATAACGATGACCGCGTTATCGTTCGGCCCTCCGGCACCGAGCCCAAGCTCAAGTGCTACCTGGAGTCCCCCGACGCCGGTCGCCTCGATGCCATCGCGGCTGATTTGCGCGATTACTTCGGGCTCTAATCCGCCCGCTTACTGAAAACAGGTTTATGGGCCAGCAGGATTTCGCCACCATAGCGCGAATCTGCTGGCCCATAAGACTTTATAAGGCGGACTAGAGCACAAGGGCTCTTCTTTCCCTACGCGGGAAGCGCCCAACTCGGGCGGGCCCTCATGCCCTCAGGTCAATTACTTAACATCCAAGTATTCGACTAGTTCTTCCGCAATCTTTTTCGCACCCGTTGGGCCAAGACCCAAGAACCAGAGGTCATCGCTGACGCGGAAGGCCTTGCCTTCCTTCACCGCTGACAGATTCTTAAATTGTTCGGATTCAACAATTTTGTCCTCACCAGTGGCCGATGGATCGCCATAGCTGGAGTAGAACAGGTAATCTCCGTCTGCCTCAGAAATGGACTCTGGAGAAATCTCCGCTGCCAGCTCATCAATGTCCTGGTTTTCAGGGCGAGCCAGTCCTGCATCGCGCAGAATGACACCGATAAGGGACTTATTGGCGTACAAGCGGATCTTATCCGGCATGAATCGAAGCATAGAGACCGTCGTGTCCTTCGGCATCTTCTCCTTGATTTCAGCCAAGGTATCCGCATAGTCATTGAGGATATCGACGGTTTTCTCCTCTTCACCGAGCGCATCACCGATCAGCCGGAAGTCTTCCTTCCATGGATATCCTGGGCGGATAGCCAACACGGTCGGCGCGATATCGGAAAGCTGCCCGTACAGATCGTCCACGCGCAGTTGGCTGCCCACAATGAGATCGGGCTTGAGCTCCGCGATTTTTTCGACATTTACCTCCTGAATGGTGCCCACCGAAGGTACGTCTTTCACCTTGTCAGCCAGATAATCCGGCACTGGATTCGCACCCTTAGAGGTAACCATGCCTACCGGCTTAATCCCCAAGGACAGCACAGAGTCGAGCTCACCCATGTCCAGCACCACGACGCGCTCTGGCTTCTCTTTAATCTCAGTTTCACCATTGGCGTGCTTGATGGTGCGGGGGAATTGGCCCGGCTCAGCATCAGTTCCCAACTTGGCGGTTTCTTCATCAGCGGTACCAAAGCGCTCACCGCTATGGGAGACGCTTTCATTGCCCGGACCGCCCTTGGAATCGTCATTTTCGGCAGCACTGCAAGCAGACAGTGACAAGGCAATGGCGACGGCGGCAGCCATGCTTGATAGCAGGCGTTTTTTGTTAAACATTATTTCTGACATAATGGTTAGCCTAAGCTAACTTACTTATTTATTGAAAATAATATGACGCATACCAAATCAACGCTCCCCCCAATGGGTGTACCGAATACTCGTCGCCGCAGGTGGCGGGTCGGCGCCTTCCTTGCACTTGCACTTTTGCTAATGGTGCTTCTGATTGTGCTCAGCCTGTTCATCGGCGCGCAGTCTTTTACCCCCTCTGAAATAGTCGCAGGCCTCCGCGGCGGCCCCGGCAGCAGCACGGCTGGAGACATCCTGTATGAGCGACGAATCCCACGCACCGTCGCCGCCATCCTCGCGGGTACTGGGCTCGCGGTCGCCGGTTGCATTCTCCAGATCATCACCCGAAACCCGCTGGCAGATACCGGAGTATTCGGCATGAACGCCGGCGCCGCCTTCGCGGCCGCGCTCGCTCTTAGCGTATTCGGGCTATCTTCACCCCTAGCTTTTACCGCCGCTGCCTTGATCGGTGCGGGTGGCACCATGCTATTAGTTGCGCGCCTTGGCCGAGACATCTCTGGCGCCATAGATCCGCTCCGTATCGTGCTTGCCGGCGTGGCGTTAAGCGCTGTGTTCGAAGGCCTTTCTGAGGGCATGTCACTCCTAGATCCGCAAGCCTTTGCCCGAATCAAGGCATGGATGGTGGGCAGCATGGATATTGCTTCTACCACCCCGCTTTATCTCATGGGGTGCGGATTGGCCGTCGCCGCAGTGATGTTGGTTTTCCTAGCGCCCCGCCTGACCGTCCTGCCGCTGGGTGAACACGCTGCAGAAGCACTTGGCATCAACGTAGCCCAAACCCGCGCACTGGCCCTCTTTGTTGTATCTTTGCTCGCCGCAACGACCACTGCCGCAGTCGGCGTCTTAGCATTTGTCGGCATGCTTGTCCCCCATTTGGTTCGCCAAGTAGGCATCACCAATGAGCGCGATCAGATTTGGATTAGTGGGTTAATCGGTCCAAATCTGCTTCTCTTCGCCGACATCATTGGGCGGCTTATCTTGCCCGGCGAGTTACCCGCCGGAGTAACCGTCGCAATAATCGGTGCTCCTTTCCTCATTTTCCTTGCACAACGCAAGCAGGTGGTTCTATGAGGACCACAGACCTAAATGCCACGCGAGCCGCTACCACCTCGGTACGCACCATCGCTGCGCGATACCGCCGCCGCGAAACAATTGTGCTTTTTGTGGGCGTCGCCGCAGTCCTTCTCGCTGCCGTCGTAGCGCTGACGTACCCTGGCGCAGGACTAGATCGCGTGTCGGCTTGGCAGGCGCTTATTCACCCCGACTCCGGCTTCGGCACCACCGTAATCTACGAATGGCGCTTGCCCAGAGTCACCGCTGCCATCGTGGTAGGGGCTGGCCTCGCTATTGCCGGCACGCTTTTTCAGACCGTAACCCGCAACCCGCTGGGCTCGCCCGACATCATTGGTTTTAACACCGGTGCCTATACCGGGGTGATCGTGGTGAGCTACTTAGGGTTCAGCAGTTTTATTAACGTCGCATTAGGAGCGGTGGTTGGGGGCGGGATCACCGCACTGATCATCGTCGTCCTAGCCCTACGCAGGCAGGTAAGCGGCATGCGACTCATCCTGGTCGGTATCGGAGTCTCCCTTACGCTCTCCGCGGTCAACCGTTACCTCATCTTGAGCGCAGATTTGGACACGGCTATGGCTGCGGCCACGTGGGCTGCTGGTTCGCTCAACGGCATTGAATGGATTTTCGTCGGCCCAGCGGCCATCGTGCTGGCACTAATCATCGTGCTAACTTTCACGTTGAGGTCGCGTTGCGAGGCCCTAGAGCTTGCCGATGACACCGCCTACTCCCTCAGCCTAAATGTAACCCGCACCCGCCTTGTTCTAGTGTTCCTCTCTGCCCTTTTAACAGCACTGTGCACCGCGCTGGCCGGTCCGATTTCTTTCGTAGCCTTAGCGGCACCACACCTGACAAGGTTCCTTACCGGTGGCCAACGAGTCAGCCTCCCTGCTGGTGCACTTATCGGCGCCACCTTGCTATTGGTCTGCGACATCATAGGGCAACAGCTTTTCCACCCCACCATGCTTCCGGTTGGCGTCGTAACCGTCACCTTGGGCGGCACATACCTGATCATCCTCATGCTCTTCGCGCACCGCACCTACCGCAGGTAATTTTGAAAGGACTTTCCCCAAAATGGCTTTCCCAGATTCAGACAGCGATGGAGACATCGCGGTAGCAGTACAGGGCGCTACCGTCACTTACGGTGACTTCACCGCCGTAAACAACGTAAGCGTGGATTTCCCGCGCGGAAAATTTACGTGCATTATTGGCCCCAATGGCTGTGGCAAATCCACGCTTCTGCGCGCTATGGCGCGAGTATTGCCCACAGAGGCAGGCACTATTTCCTTAGAAAACAAAGCGATTGATTCTTTCGGCCGCAAAGAATTATCGCGGCGCATCGCGCTCATGGCCCAAGATGCAATAGCCCCTGAACATCTCACCGTAACGGAACTGGTAGCACGTGGCCGGTTCGCACACCTGGGAGCGTTGGGGCAACGCAGCAGCCAAGACTTCGACAAGGTATCCCAAGCAATATCGACGGTGGAACTGGATTCGCTGGCTGACCGGCGAATGAATGAATTATCCGGCGGTCAACGCCAACGCGCTTGGTTGGCCATGGCGCTAGCCCAAGACACCCCAGTGCTCCTACTGGATGAGCCCACAACCTTTTTGGATTTGGGCTATCAGCATGACTTGCTCACTCTGGTGAGAAACCTCAGCGAAAACGAGGACAAAACAGTCATCGCCGTAGTACACGACCTCCAGCAAGCGATACGTTTCGCCGACCATCTAGTAGCGATGCAAAGCGGGCAGTTAGTCGCCCACGGAAATCCCGTGGACATAATCACCTCAGAACTAATTGAGCACCTATATGGCCTACCCGTAGAGGTTACCAAGGCTGGGCAGCAAGGACGGACAGTAATCATTCCAGACTGAAGTTTGAAGTGTCCCAGGTTTTTCCTCTGAGTAGACGGGAAATCTGAACTAGGGCCTGACCCCCGGAAAGTAGACACATCGGGGGTCAGGCCCAGCGGATTCATAAGGCCTTGGACTACGCCACCCCACAAAAAGTGGAAACCGAATACTATCTCACTCAGCCCATCAACACAGGGTCGTAAACGGAGCGGAACTCAACCCAGGACGCTTCAAAATTTGGGAATCACCTACCCGTGGCCATTTCCTCTTTATCTTTATCCGGCCATACGGTCACTACTTTGTACGTGTTGTAGACCATTGCTACGAATACAACAATATTTCCAAAGATGAGCCACTGCGGTGCATCGTTCGGCAGAACTATCTGTAGAACAGCACTCACGAAACACAGCATTGCAATGTTCGTACCCAACGAGATGATCAGCATTCTACGTCCAAGGCTCATTTTTATCCCTTACTTTTTCGTGTTTCTTATATTTATCCGCACTGGTCAGCGGCTGTTATGATAGAGCCAGATGCGTTTGCCATGGTAACCGCAGCCATCGTAGGCCCAATAGGGCCTGTGAGCGGCGCGGACGCGACTTCGACTGCGGATCCCACAGTTGCTGCGCCCCCTAGAAGGACAGCCCCCGCACACCCAGCAGCAGACCGAGTCTGAATGAGAGTTGCGTCGACCAACTCTGGATCAACATTCGTTGAATACTTTGCAGCGATCTGGTTGCCCTC
This sequence comes from Corynebacterium limaceinasi, assembly GCF_046717465.1. Classification (NCBI taxonomy): domain Bacteria; kingdom Bacillati; phylum Actinomycetota; class Actinomycetes; order Mycobacteriales; family Corynebacteriaceae; genus Corynebacterium; species Corynebacterium limaceinasi. The sequence continues at coordinate 341,540 of NZ_CP177100.1, read as the reverse complement.
TACCGAGTATTCGATGTTTACTTTCTCTCCAGTGATGAGAGTCTTTGAAGTGGGCAGAGCTTCTTCTTTGCCATTCGGGCTTTCTACAACTACTGCGTCTGCTTCTTTATGAACATTGCCGTTTACTACTTCAGCGGAGTATCCACTCTCATTAGCGTCATTGATTACGAGAAGTGCCTGTTGCTCCTCCTGGGCCTTAGCAATCCTTTCCTTAAGGACATCATTTCCCGTCCCTGTGTTGGTTGACTGCTGAACCTCGTTCTGAGAATTTTCTGCGGATGTAGCGACTGGCACTGGTACGAGTACAGAAGCTAGTGCGATAGAAGCAGCAAGCTTAGTTCCAAACTTCAAGGAAAACCTCTTTTTGAATTCTGGAATACGAATGAACTCAGGTGGATGATAAGGTCTGCGCTCGTCCTGCGCAAGACATAACTGGAATATCCCCTTTTGACCTTTAAGCCCCAAGACACACTTTTTGTCGCATATGCCACGAAGCCCCACAAGCTTCAGCTTGTGGGGCTTTATGTTGTGCCAGGTAGAAGATTCGAACTTCTGAAGGCAATGCCGGCGGATTTACAGTCCGCTCCCTTTGGCCGCTCGGGCAACCTGGCATGCACTCTGCGGTGCGTGTATGTACTTTACTATGAATCACCCACCTACCTCCAAATCGCCAGCGCAGCGGGGAGAAATGGAATGTTAGGAGGGGCCACCAGCAAGCAGCTAGCCCACTCGGCGAACGGTGTAATCCGCGAGCTGGCGCAGCGCTTGGCTAGCGGAATTTTCCGGCAGTACGGAAAGCTGTTCTTCTACCGTGCGTAGGTAGGCATTAATGTCCTCTAGCGCCCTCTGCCGGCCGCCAGACTGGCGCAGGAGGGCGATGGCACGCTCGACCTCAGCATCGGTTTCTAGGGGTCCTGTCAGCAGCTCACGCAGCTGGTCGCCCACTTCCCCGTCCTCTTCCAGGGCGTAGAGGACGGGGAGGGTAAACACGCCCTCTCGCAGGTCGGTGCCCGGGGTCTTTCCGGAGTCTTTCGGATCGGAGAAGATATCGATGACATCGTCCACGATCTGGAAGATCATGCCGATGGCACCGCCAATGCGGTACAGCGCCGCAGCGTGGTCGGCCGAGGCGCCGGAGTGGTACGCGCCGAGGTAACCGGCAGAGGCGATAAGCACCGCGGTCTTTTCCTGAATAACGGCCATGTAGTGGTCCACGGGGTTGGCTTCACCGGCACCGATGGTCTCGCGCATCTGGCCGGTCACCAGCTCTTCAAAGGTATCCGCGAAGTGGCCCACGGTATGGGTATCTAGTTGGCTCATCAGGCGGGAGGCGTGCGCGAGGAGGGCATCACCGGCAAGGATGGCCACGGAGTTATTCCACCGGGAGTTGGCGGATTCCACGCCGCGGCGGCGGTCCGCCTCATCCATCACATCATCGTGGTACAGGGTGGCAACGTGCACCATCTCCACAACGGTGGCGGATTTAATAACCTCTTCACAGCCCGGTTTGGCGCCGTACTCAGAGGCAAGCAGGGCCATCATCGGGCGAAAGCGCTTGCCGCCCGCCTTGGACAGATGGCTTACCTTGTCCTTCAAGAAGTCCTGGCCGCGGTCAGTTTCACTGCGCAGCTTTTCTTCTACTGCTTCCATGCCCGCGCCAATGCGTTCATTAAGCTGTGGATCACCAAGATCCACGTGAGTGGCATGCGAGTGGCCGTGAGTCATTAAATAGCGTTCCTTGCAATTAAAAGCCAGAGATAATCGTTTATCTACCGTAGTCCAAACCAGCCCCCTTAACACACTTGAGGGGTTGAACTAGTGCAATGATAGTCCCTATGTCGGAACAGATCGATTCCCCCCGCCCTGTCGAAGTCGCCATCATCGGCGCAGGACCCGCCGGAGCCGCTGCGGCCATCCACGCCGCCCGCGCTGGCTATGAGACTATCCTCATTGATTCAGCCACATTCCCCCGCGATAAAACCTGCGGCGATGGCCTCACCCCACGGGCAATGCACCAGCTAGACAAGCTTGGCATCACCATTAACGCCGTCTACCGCAACCGCGGGCTTAAGCTGCACGGCTACGGCGGGGACGTCACCGCCCCGTGGCCGCAGACCTATCCTTCCCAGGTGGGCACTGCCCTGCCGCGCTTTAGGCTCGATGCGCAGCTGGTAGAGGCTGCCACCGCCGCAGGTGCCACGCTTATATCCGGTACCCCCGCGAGCGCCCCGGTCATGGAGGGCAACCGGGTGACCTCGTTTCGCATCGGCGAGCAGATTATTCGGCCGAAATGGCTCATCGTGGCCGATGGCGTGCGTTCTACCTTTGGCAAGCAATTGGGCCGCACCTGGCACCGCGATGAGGTCTATGGCATCGCCGCGCGCTCCTATGCCGCCTCCCCTCAGGCAACCGAGCCGTGGATGCACTCGCACGTGGAATTAAAAGACGAAGACGATTCCGTCCAGCCCGGCTACGGCTGGATTTTCCCGTTGGGCGCAGAGCTTGGGCAGGTCAATATCGGCGTCGGTGCGCTATCGACCGCACAGCGGCCGGCCAAGATTAATACCAAAAAGTTGCTGGAGTTCTACGCCGCCCAGCAGCGCGCGGAGTGGGGCCTTGGGGACATCGAGCATGTCACCTCTGCCCTGCTGCCCATGGGCGGGGCGGTCTCTAATGTGGCGGGGGCCAATTGGATGCTCATTGGTGATGCCGCCGCGTGCGTCAACCCCTTAAACGGCGAGGGCATCGACTACGGCCTCGAGACCGCAGCGCTCGCGATGGGCATGCTCGGGCCGAAGGATTTCACCCTCGCGTGGCCGGCCACCCTGCGCGAGCACTATGGCGAATCCTTCCTGCTTGCGCGCACGGCCGCCCGCCTGTTGACCTACCCGCAATTCCTGCCCGTGGCGGGCCCATTAGCACTGCGCGGTCCGGTGGGCCGCTTGCTGATGCCCGCTGCCGCACGCCTCATGGGCAACCTCATCACGGAGGAAGACCGCGACCTTATCGCCCGCCTGTGGCGCACGGCGGGCCGCAGCATAGGGGCCGTCCGGCGCGATACGCCCCTGTGGGCCTCCACCGCGGCGGTCTAGGAGGGCTGTAAGGGGTTTACTTCAGGGCATCGGCAAGCGGCTTCGTTGCCGAGTGCAAGGCGACGATGCCCAGGGTGAGGTTTTGCCAGCCCGCGTCGGCCCAGCCATTGCGGTTGATGGCCGCCGCCAACTCCTCTTGTCCAGGCCAAGCGCGGATGGATTCCGCGAGGTAAATATAGGCATCCGGGTTGGAGGAGACCACGCGCGCAACCGGGGGCAGCAGGCGCATGAGGTATTCCTTGTACACGGTGCCGAATACCGGGACGATGGGGGTGGAAAATTCCGCCACCGCCAGGCGCCCGCCCGGCTTGGTCACGCGCGCCATTTCCCGCAGCCCCAGCTCGTAATCGTGGATATTGCGCAGGCCATAGGAGATGGTGACGGCGTCAAACGTATTATCCGCAAAGGGCAATTTCATGCCATCGCCGGCCACCTTGGGTACGTCGCGCTCGCGTCCGGCGGCGAGCATGCCGCGCGAAAAATCGCAGGCTACGCACCACGCGCCGGATTTGGACAGCTCTTCTGTGGATACCGCGGTTCCGGCCGCGAGGTCGAGGACCTTCTCCCCCGGCTGCAGGTTAAGGCGCTCGCGGGTGCGCTTGCGCCAGCGCTTGTCCTGTCCAAAGGACAAGACGGTATTGGTGAGGTCGTATTTTTCGCCGACGGCGTCAAACATGCGCGCGACGTCGAAGGGCTTTTTATCCAGATCTGCCTTAGACACAAATGCCTAGTCTAGGCTACGCGCGCCCCAAGGGCACGAGCCGCCCACCGCGGCAGCTCTGGGCGCTGCCCCAAAATGGTCAGCGGCACCCGGCGGGTATCTTCCAGCACCTCTTCGTAATAGCCCACCAGCTGCTCGCACAGCGCGGTCCACGTCTTCGAAGAAATGGAGGCGCGGGCATTATCCCGCAACTCCGCATGGATCTCTGGGTTTAAGAGCGCATCGACGGCATTGGGCAGGTCATCGACAAAGCTATCCACGTCTAAGAGCAGGCCGTTATAGCCTTCTTGGATAAGGTCCACGGGCCCGCCTGCCCGCGGGCCGATGGTGGGCACGCCAGAGGCTTGGGCCTCCTGGATGGACTGGCAGAAGGTTTCAAATTCGCCGGCGTGCACAAAGACATCGAGCGAGGCATAGGCCTGAGCCAGCTCCTCACCGCTGAGCGCGCCGGTGAACACGGCGTTGGGAAGCTGTGCCTCCAATAGCGGGCGCTCGGGGCCGTCACCGACGATGACCAGCTGAATATCCTCGCGGCCATTAAGCGCGGACAACCGGTGCACGCCCTTTTCCGCGGCCAAGCGGCCGACGAAGCCGACGATGTTTTTCTTTCCACTGCGGTCCCAGCTGCGGCGCAGGCTAGCCGAGCGCTTTTGGGGATGGAAAAGCTCGGTATTGACGCCGCGGCCCCAATGGCGCACGTGCTTGATGTGGTGTTTTTCCAAATCCCGGATGGTCAGCGAGGACGGCGCCAAGGTCATCTGGCAGGAGTTGTGGATCGTGCGCAGCCACTCCCACACAGCGTAAGCCAAGGCGGAGGCGTGGTACTTGGTGGCGAATCCTGCGACATCGGTTTGGTAGAGCGCCACTGCCGGAATGCGCTGTTGGCGGGCCGAAAATGCGCCCGCCGCACCCAGCACAAACGGGCTAGCTAGGTGGATGATATCGGGCTTGAACTTCCGCAGCGCATCATCCACGGCCGTGGTCGGCACGCCCACCGGCAACGAATCCACCAGCGGCACGCGCACGGTGGGCACGCGGTAAATGGGAAAGCCCAAGTAATCAGGGATTTCTTCTTGGCCCTCGCGGGCACCGGGGGCGATGACAATCGCATCGTGTCCGGTTTCTTGCAGGTGCTCCAAAACGCGCAGCACCGAGTTTGTCACGCCATTGACATTGGGGAGGAACGATTCAGCCACGATTGCAACTCGCATGCCACCATAATGACCTATTTTTCTTGGCCTTTGGTGAATCCAATGAAAAATCTGGGTAAATTATTTTTCAGCCCGATTTTCAGCGCGGCGGGTGGTCACGGTAATAAGCCGCCACAGCCCCACGGCGGCAAGCGTAGACACAACCGCCACGGATAGCGCCGGTATGACCGCCAAGGTCCACTCGCGGCCTTCTACCTTCACCAAATCCGGATTATCCTCGGCATACTGCACCCATACCTGCTGGCCCTCGCCCAAGTCCGTGGGATAGAGCAAGCCTTGCCGCGGGGAATGATAGATCCCGTCGCTATCTTGAAAATCCACGGTGGTGCGCAGCGCGCCGACGTCCTTGACCGTTGCCAAAGCCCGGCTAGGCTGCGCGGAAATGGCGCGGTCATTGAGGAGGGGGCCTACCACCAGGCCCACCGAGCCCACGATCAGCGCCACGTAGATGGCCAGCACGAGCTGGTGCAGCCGACGCCGAACAACCGCGGGCCTATAGCGCGGGGCCACTTACTGGCCCACCTTCTGCGTGAGCTTATCCTGCAGCGCCCGGCGCGTGGCACGGGTGGTCTGCGCCTCCACGATGGTGATGCCCGTGGAGTATTCCTTAAGCTCTGCCAGGGTATCCAGCAGCTCCTGCGGGGTGGTCACCAGACGGTAGTCTGCGTCATAAGCCTCTGCCAGCTTGTCGATGCCCACCCCATGCGGCGTTCCAAAGGCCGGCTCGAAGGCATCGCGAAGCGCGGGCGCGCCTTGTTCCAGGGTTTCAAAGATGCCGCCGCCATTGTCATTGGCCACCACGATGGTGAGGTTCTCTGGCCGCGGCTGGTCCTCCGGGATCAGCAGCCCGTTGGCATCGTGCAAAAAGGTCACATCCCCTACCAGGGCCATCACGCGTGGGGCGCGCCAATTAGTGGGATCCAGCGATTGCGTGGCCAGGGCCACGCCGATGGCTTGGGAGACGGTGCCATCGATGCCCGCCACCCCGCGCGGGGCGTAGGTATCCACGCCGTCAAAGGGCAGCCCGATGAGGGAGGCATCGCGCACCGGATTCGAGGCGCCGAGCACCACCGTGTCATTGACCGCGAGCGTATCGCCTACCGCCGCCGCTACGTGCAGGCCGGTGAACCCGAGTTCTTCATCCTCCAGGGTTGTGCGCACGGCCTCGCCGACCATGTCGGTCGCGCCTTGGCAGATCTTGAGCCACTCGCGGCTTGGCTCCCCGGTGGTCTTGACGGTGGTGCCAAGGCGCGCGTTATCCCCGCGCTGGTTGGTAAAGTCCGCCGTGCGCGAGAGCACCACCAGCTCGATATCCGGGTCATTCATCAGCGCGAGCACGCCGCGATGCAGCGTGGGATGGCCCACCACGATGACCTGCTCGACCTTGGTATTGACCACGTAGTCATTGGCGGAGACCTGCGCCTTGCGGAAAATATGCGCCGCGGCCGGGTGCACGGGGTGGAAGGGCCCCGGCGCGGAGGGCTCCGCGATGGTCGGCACGTCTTCTAGGCCCTCGACCTCCCAGGCCTCATCGCCGGCGATAACAAGGGTATTTTTGCTCAAGTCCACCGCGACCTCGCCGTGGTCATAAAACCGCGGGGTGGCCGCGCGGGTGCCATCGCCACCTACTCGCTCCGGCAGGCTATCTCCTACCAGGGGTGCGTCAAAGGCGATATTGATGTGTACCTGGAGGTCGCGCTCAAACCGCTCTGCAATGGCGGCGATATCCTCTTCCGCATTGACCTGGGTGGTATCCGCATAGACGCCGAAGATGCCATCTTGCACGATGGTTTGGGAGGCGCCGGTGCCGATCAACCGCTCCGGGCGGTCCGCGCTGATAATGGCCAGCGGGGTATGGGAATAGTGCGCCTCAACCACCGCGGGCAGCGTATTGGCCACGGCCGTGCCGGAGGTCATCACCACCCCGACGTGGCGGTGCTGCACGCGCGCCATTCCTAAGGCGGTAAACGCAGCGCCGCGCTCATCAATGCGCGTATGCACCCGGATATCCTCGCGCGCGAGGAGGGCGAGCGACAGCGGTGCGTTGCGGGATCCCGGGCACAGCACCACATCGGTAAGGTGGCGCGCCAATTGGGCGGCCACCTGTTCAGCCAGCTGCATCGATTCATTCATGCTGCCAGATTTTACCTACTGCGGCGCAGCGGCCGGCAATCGCGCCGCGCCGCCGCCTTGCCTATAGCCGGTACCGCTGGTTAGCCCTGCTGCTGGTTGCCGCCATTGCCAAAGAGATCCCGCAAAAGGCGTTCCACGTCGAGGTCATCGCCTTCTTCCAGGCGGTCCTGAATTTCCGGTGGCAGCTCGGTAGGAATATCTTCGGGGAGATCGTCTTGCAGATTCGGCAGATTGCGCAGGCGCTCAGAAATACCAGGGCCCGCATCCTCGGTCTCGGTCACTGTGGTGGGCACCTGCGTGGTGGTGGTTTCCGTCACCGGTTCTGGCGCGGGCTTATCGGCATCGCTCGCGGCATTGCGCCACAAGAAGAACAGGGCGCCCGCCGCCAGGATGGCAACGACGGCGATGGCGGCAAAGACCCCGGCCATCCCGCCGTTTTCTTCTTTCCCCTGCCGCGCTGGTCCGGGTCATAGTCCGACGGCACCGGCTCATACTGCTGCTGGGCGTATTGTTGCTGGCCATACTGCCCACCGGGCTGCTGATAGTTTTGTTGGTAATTCTGCTGGTAATCGGCGTTCGCGTCGAATTGCCGCGTCTCATTCTGCGGCTGCTGCGCGCCCGGGAAATACTGCTGTGGGCGCTGGCTGCGGGCATTACCGCCCGCATTATCTGGGACGCGGCCTATCTGGCGCGTGGCATCCTCGGCCGGGCCAGACCACTGGCGGGTCTCGTCAGTGCCGCGCCCATCATCATGAGAGCCTTTTCGGCCATTGGAACCGTTTTCACCAAAGCCATTATTTGTCATGCCTACCAGATGTACATCATTTTCCTGTGAGATCCCAGGGAATCTCCCAGATGCCAGCGTTGGACCGAGGGGAGATGCTAGCTCTGCAGCTGGCGCGCCCGCAGCGCCCGTCCGGTCGCGGTATCTTCCGCGGCCAGCTGGCTTGGGGTGGCATCCGCGATGATCTGCCCGCCGTCCGCACCGGCGCCGGGGCCCATTTCAATGATGCGGTCCGCGCTCGCTAGAACGTTGAGATCGTGCTCGATGACGATCACGGTATGCCCGGCATCGACAAGCTTGTGCAGCTCCGCATTGAGCAGGGCAATATCGGCTGGGTGCAGGCCGGTGGTGGGCTCATCCAGCATGTAGACCGTGTGCCCGCGCCGCGAATTGCGGGAGCGCTGCAGTTCCGTGGCGAGCTTGATGCGCTGCGCCTCGCCGCCGGAAAGCTCCGGCGCACCCTGTCCCAAGCGGAGGTAGCCCAGGCCCACGGCCTGCAGCGTGGCGATGGCGCGGTGGATCTTTGGTTCCTCGGCAAAGAATTCGGCGGCCTCATCCACGGTGAGCTCCAGCACCTCTGCGATGCTGCGCCCATGCCAGGTCACCTCGAGGGTTTCATCGTTGAAGCGGGCACCGCCGCATTGTGGGCAGGTGGTATAGGAACCCGGCAAAAAGACCAGCTCTACCTCGATTTTTCCGGCGCCACCACAGGTGGGGCACTGGCCCTGCTTCACGTTGTAGGAAAAGCGCGAGACCGTCCACTTGCGCTCCTTGGCCTCCGGGGTGGAGGCAAAGAGCTTGCGCACGTTATCGAAAAGGCCGGTATAGGTGGCCAACGTGGAACGCGGGGTGCGGCCAATGGGCTTTTGGGAAATCTGCACCAGACGGGAGACCTTATCCAGGCCCTCTACCCCGGCAAGCGAGAACTCGTGGCCGCCCTCGTCCGCGTCGTCTTTATCCTCATCGGCCACGGCGGTGGCGGATTCCTTGAGGGTTTCTGCCAGCACGGTGCTCACCAGCGTCGACTTGCCCGAGCCCGAAACCCCGGCCACTGCGGTAAATTGCCCCAGGCCAAAGTCCACATCGAGCCCGTCGATACTGCGCGCCGAAATGCCACGGAGGCGGAGGTGGTTGGAGGGGGTGCGTGGGGCATCGGCAAGCGCGAGCTCACGCTGCGCCAACGCGCGGGCGGTAGGGGTATCGGCGTCGTAGTCCTCGACCGGACCGGAATAAACCACCTTGCCGCCGCCCTCGCCGGCGTAGGGGCCAACGTCCACGAGCCAATCCGCCTGGGCCACCAAATCCATATCGTGTTCAACCAGCAACACCGAATTGCCGGCGTCAATAAACCGGCGGCACATATCCAGCACCGCCCCGCGCTCATCGGGATGCAGGCCGGCAGACGGCTCATCGAGCACATACGCCACGCCAAAGAGCCCGGAACGCAGCTGGGCGGCGAGCCGAATGCGCTGCAATTCACCCGCCGAAAGGCTCTGGGTGGGCCGGTCCAGGCTCAGGTGCGCCAACCCCAGCTCCAGGGCGGAGGTCAGCGCCGGCAACACCTGCTTGAGCAGCAGATCCTCCGCGGAATTCTCCTCCGGTTCCTGCGCGCTGAGTACCTCATAGACCTGGTCCAGCGGCAGGGCGCCCAGCTTGTCGATGCTCATTCCCGCATACATCACCTTGAGCGCCCGCGGGTTCAACCGCCGGCCGTGGCAGGTATCGCACTCGCGGGATTCCATGAAGGACAACGTGCGCTTGCGCAGCGATTCCGATTGGGTCTCCTGCAGCGTCTTGGTGAGGTAACTGGCCACCGAGCGCCACGTGCCCTCATAATTGCGCTGGATCTGGTCCGCGCCGCGCAGGGGTTTTACGGTGACCACGGGGCGTTCTTCGGTAAATAGGATCCAGTCGCGGTCTTCCTGCGGCAAGTCTTGCCAGGGGGAATCCAGGTCATAGCCCAAGTTCATGAGGATATCGTGGAAATTTTTGCCCGCCCACGCACCGGGCCAGGCCTTAATGGCGCCTTCCTCAATGGACAAGGTGGGATCGGGCACCATCGATTGCTCGGTGGGCTCGTGCACCACGCCCGCGCCCTGGCACTGCGGACACATGCCCTCTGGGGTATTTGGTGAAAAGGCATCCGAGTAGAGGCCCTCAGGGTTATCCCCGGCGCGCGAGTACAACAGGCGCACGCTATTAGATAGCGCGGAAACCGTGCCCACCGTGGAGCGCGCCCCGCCGCCGGAGGTGGATTGCTGCAGCGCCACCGTGGGCGGCAAGCCCTCCACCTGGCTTACCTGTGGGTCCACCGCGGAGCTAATGAGCCGGCGCGCAAACGGCGCCACCGATTCCAGGTAGCGGCGCTGCCCTTCCCCGTGGATGGTGCCAAAGGCCAGAGAGGATTTTCCGGAACCGGAGACTCCCGTCACCGCCACGAGTTGGCCGCGCGGCATATCCACATCGACGTTGCGCAGGTTGTGTAAGTGGGCATCGCGAACCTTGATTGTCATGACCACAATCCTACCCGCGCACCAGCTCCCTAAGGCAACGCTTCGGCCCGCCACCCCCGCCGCGCATTGCCTACCGATCTGTCTACCACTCCGCCTGCCCAAGAATTAATTTCACGCCCGCTCAGGGTGTTCCGGCTGGCGAGCGCGCCCTGCAACCACCAAGCTGCCGCCGGTGCATATTTCGCCGCCTCTCTTGCTGATAGACTTCATTGTCTATTATGACGATTCCGCTTGGTCTATAAGCTAGAAGGTAGGGCTCCGCGTTGACCGATAACACTTCATCCATCGCGCTGATTGGACTTGGCCCCCGCGGCATTTCCGTCCTCGAGCGCCTCGTGGCACAACTCAATACCGTCTCCCACCCGCCAGAGAAACTAACGCTGCACCTTATCGATGATGCCCAGCACGGCGGCGGCAAGATTTGGGATATCAACCAGCCCAAATACCTGTGCATGAATACCTTCGCCCACGGTATGACGCTGTTTTCTGAGACCAACTCCACGGTGGAGGCCCCAGTGGTGGAAGGCCCCACCATCTACGAGTGGATCCGCCTGACGCTTGGCGATGCCCACGTGTCCCCCGGCGCCCGCGATTACGTCGCCGCCCACCCACTCGATCCGCAGGTGCTTGGGGAATTCGGCCGCACAGAGCTAGAGAAGCTGCGCCCCGAATCCTATTTGCCGCGCGCGCTGTACGGCCACTACATCCTGTGGGTCTTCCGCTCCGTCTTGCAGGATGTGCCGGAGTGGGTTGAGGTCAAGCAACACCACGCCCGCGTGGTGGATATTGAATCCCGCGAGGGTGCAGATATTTTGCACCTTAATAACGACACCACCGTTGCGGCCGGCTCCACCTTGGCGGTCACCGGCTGGCAAAACCAGGGCTATACCGAAAACGAGCGGTGGATCTTAAAGACCTTGGAAGATAACCCCAGCCTGCGCTGGATCCGCGCTGATAACCCAATCGACCAGGGTGTTGACTCCATCAAGGACAACGAGAAGGTCCTCGTGCGCGGGCTTGGTATGGGCTTTTTCGATATCCTCATCCTCTCCACTGTGGGCCGCGGTGGTAAGTTCGTCGAGGATTCCTCCAAGCCTTGGGGCATGCGCTATGAGGCCACCGGCACCGAGCCCACCTTTGCAGCCGCATCCCGGCGCGGCTATCCCTTCCTGCCGCAATCCAATGAAGGCGCCCTCCCACCGGCCGCGGAGATCCCGCGGTTAAAGAAGGTCGTCGCCGAGCTATCCCACCGCACGGGCGCGCGCTCCATCAACTATGACACCGAGGTATGGCCTGCGGTCGCCCGCGATGCCTACCAGGCCTATATCGATACCCTCGCCCGCGTCGAGCCGGAAAGCCTGCGCGCCTCCCGCGAGGAGATCATCGCCGCCCTCGATGCCACCCCGGTAGATGCAGGCGTGGCCTATAACGGCCTGGCCCAGCTCGATGAGGTCATTGCGCGCCATACCACCAAGGATTTCAGCCTACTGCGCTGGATGCACCTGCTCACGGAGGATTTTTCCAACCAGCAGGAGCTCACCGAGCACATCGCGCAGAGCCTGTGCGAGGACCTGGCAGAATCCCAGAAGGGCCCGGATAGCCCGGTGCGCGCCGCTTTGTGGTCGGTCGGTTTCTCCCGCAAACCCACCCAGGTTCTGGGCGCTGAGGGCCGCTATACCCTGGAGTCGCGCCACCACATGTTCGATAAGGCCATCTCCTTGGGCCAGACCACGTGCTCCGGCCCGCCGCCCTTCCGCACGCAGCAATTGCTGGCGCTTGTCGATGCCGGCATTGTCAGCTTCGTCGGCGGCAACCCCGTCTTGGGAACGAATGCCGATGCCGGGGAATGGACCATCAGCTCCAGCGCGTCTGGTGGCAAGCGCATCCCGGGCACGACGCTTCTCGATGCCTGGGTGCACAAGCCCGATATCCGCCGCACCCCGCACGATTCCTTCATGCACTCCCTCGTGGAATCCGGGCGCGTGCGCGCCTTTACAGAAACCGCCAGCGATGGCATCGAGGTACCTACCGGCTCGCCCGCCGAAGACCCCGATACCCGCCAGGTCCACAACGCCGATGGCACCGTGGATGAGCGCCTGCACCTCGTAGGAATCCCCGCCCACGCCGAGTACCCGGATACTACCTTGGCCCCGCCGATTCCCGGCACCGATTCGTGGTTCATCCAGGAAGCCGATAAGGCCGCCGTGCACGCGGCCCAGGTAGCACTCGCGGGGCAAGCGTAGCTAGCAGCGAGGGGGCAGGCAACCGCCTGCCCATTACGCTGTTAGCAGTTCCGTTCGGAGGAGCCCAGGATTCATACTCCTAGCCCCATGCTGGGGCAGGTTATGTTTATCTGCGTTCGGACCTGACCCCCATTTGGTGGACACCTGATATCCAGCCCAGTCGGACTGGGAAGAAAGGTAATCTACCATCATGTCCAGGTATTCCGAACAGTTCAAACGCGATGCCGTGGCCCTCTATAAGGAACAATGAGGGCCTCTCGCTGAACTCAGCATTAGCCGAACTCGGCATCAACCGAGCTTCGCTGCATTCTTGGGTCAAAAAGTACGGCACCGGCAAACGTGCCCGCATAAAAGCCGTGCATGATAAAGCCCAAGCGGCGAATGATTCTGCGCGAATCCGCCAGCTAGAGAAAGAAAACGCAAAACTGCGCGAAGAACGCGATATCCTGCGTAAGGCCGCGAAATATTTTGCTTAAAGCAACTCACTGGTGATCCGCTTCCAGTTCGTCGATGACCACCGAATAAAGTACTCGCCTCACACGGATGTGCCACGTGTTAAAGCTCAATCGTTCCTCGTTCTATAAATGGGTCCACACCCGTAAAAAGCGCAGTTTAAAGATGCATTCCGACGGTCTTATTGGTGCAAGAATAAAGACCATCTTCGACGATGAGCACGGGCTTTACGGAGCTCAACGCATCGCCGCAAGCCTTAAAGCCGATGAGAGCTGTGGTCCGACGAATCACAAGAAAGTTGCACGAATCATGAAAACCATGGGACTTCAAGGCTTTACTAAACGGCGTCGATGCACCACCACTAGGCGCAAGCCTGGTCACCGCGTCATGCCAGATCTAGTAGGCCGCAAGTGCACGGACCTGACCCCCTGGTGGTGGACACGCTGAAACCAGCATGTCGCTGGGGAAGTGAGGTACCTTTCCACCATGCCACGCAAGACCTACACCGAGCGGTTCAAGCGTGACGTAGTCTCGTTGTACGAGTCGACTCCCGGAGCAACGATCAACGCGATCGCCTCCGATCTCGGGGTCAACCGCAACTCGCTGCGCAGCTGGCTCGATGCCTTCGGCACACGCACCAAAACCAATGCCAACGGTGAGAAAGTCGCCAGCCTCATCGCCGCGTCGGACTCCGCCACCGCTGCCTCAGGACTGTCGGACGCCGAGCGCATCCGCGTACTGGAACGCGAAAACGCCAAGCTCCGGGAGGAACGAGAGATTCTCCGCAAGGCGGCCAAGTATTTCGCGGAAGAGACGAACTGGTGAACCGCTTCCGGTTCGTTGACGACCATCGAGACCTCTACGAGGTCAAGCGGTTATGTGAGGTTTTGAAGATCAACCGGTCCTCGTATTACAAATGGAAATCAGCTGCCCCTGCCCGCCGGCAACACCTCGTCGATGACGCGGTGCTGGGAGCGCAGATCAAGACCACCTTCAACGCCGAGAACGGCTGCTACGGCGCGAAACGAGTGACTGCGGCGATCAACTCCGATCCCGTCAACGACCGGGGCAAGGGCGGCCGTCTCAATCACAAGCGCACCGCCCGGCTGATGCGGCAGATGGGCCTTTTTGGTTTCACCAGGAAACGCCGGGTGAAAACGACGACGTCGAGTAAACGGGCCCCGAGGTTTCCGGATCTGCTGCAACGCCGGTTCACTGCGGACAGGCCGAACGCGGTCTACGTCGGCGACATCACGTACCTGCCGATCGCGGACGGGTCGAATATGTACCTGGCCACGGTTATCGACTGCTATTCGCGGCAGTTGACGGGGTTTGCGATCGCTGATCACATGCGCACCGAGTTGGTTGAAGAAGCCCTGACGATGGCCCGGAAGGTTCGCGGGAGCCTAGACGGGGCGATCTTCCACTCGGATCACGGCAGTGTTTATGCCTCTGATCAGTACCGGAGACTATGCGTGCGCTTCGGTGTCACCCAGTCGATGGGCGCGATCGGGACGAGTGCGGACAACTCGTTGGCGGAGTCGTTCAACGCCTCGTTGAAGCGGGAAGTCCTGTAGGATGAGTCTGTTTTCACTAGTCAGTTGGCCTGCCGCCAGGATGTGTTTCGGTGGTGCACGCGGTACAACACCAAACGATTGCATTCATGGTGCGGTTACCGCTCACCGAACGCCTTCGAAGACGCCGGGTTAGCTACACTTACTATCGCATCGTGATTAAATCCCCGTGTCCACTTTCCGGGGTTCGGGCCCCCGTCGTGCGACCGCTGCAGCAGCGACCCCTGCGCCGATAACAGCAATTCGGGTCGTCATCACGCATCCTTTCCGGGGGCAACAGTAAACAGATCACCATGGGCGTCGAAAGACTCAAGAGATTGAAGATCGGTCTCAACAGCAGCACGGTCAGAAGAGCCAAGAAAAACCATGCCAAACGCACCAGTTGTTACGCGATTCGACTTATCGATATAAGTGCCGATCTTTGGTCGCCGCGAGATTCTCTGAACGGTCGGGCGAGTTTGGACAAGATCCCAGTGGCACTGTTGAAGCACACCGTTTGACTGCGGGGTAGGCATGAGCCAGGCGACACACCCGTCAAGATTTCCGGCGAGTACTTCCTGTTCGGCAGCTTGTAAACCATCCACTAGCATCGTGGCGAGAACACTGATCTGGCTGAAACCGCGAGTCGGGAGATAGACCTCGTCGGGTACTTCGGGGCCCATACAGCGACCGTTGTATTCAATAAGTACCCACTGCCCCTTAGACCACCTCAGTTCCACGTGGGAGGCTCCGAAGTTTACTTCCAGAGCGTCAAGGAGCGATAAGGTATATTCCACGGCACCGGAATAGTGGTTGTCCTCCGGTCCTACTGTGATAGCTGAATATATGTGGGGAGCTCCAGATTCCTCCGTAAGTCCGTATCGGAAAACTTCGGTCACAATATGACGCCCTTCGGCTGTCACCGTGTTCACAAAATATTGAGGTCCGTCTACGTACTCCTGAAGAACCACGGAGGGTGATTTTTCTCCTAGCAAAGTCGTAGAATTTTGAATGGTAGTAATCGCTTGAAGAGTCTCGGGTTCTGTTTTGCAGAAATAGACATGGTCACTGCCCCGCTTCCCACAGGCTTGACAACACAATCCTTGACCAGGGACGGGTCTAGATAAAGGCTGTCTTGTGCAGAAGCGGGGGATAGGGTAACAGACCTTGGGGCACGCAGTCCATATTGGTGAGCAACATCAATCATTCCTTGCTTATGGCGACGGTGGCAGATCTTCTCTCTACCGTTATGCGGTAGTCCTAACTCAGCTGAAACCCACTCAGCTATGGATACTCCTGATTCGCTTCCCGGCACAACAAGGTCAAATTTTTCTTGGCTACATTCCCGGAGTAGGGGGCCAGGGCCCATGGATCGGAAATGCTCCCGTCTTCGTTAGCTGAGATGGCATACGGCGGGTTAGCAGTAGCAACCTCTACGTCCCTTTTTGGCGCAGGGTTGCCACCAGATCGGCGCTACTTGAAGAATCATCAACTACTAATATTTTCTTTTTCCGTGTTCCCCACATTGCTTGGCTTATGGTTATTGCCACAATGAGCATCAACAAAGTTAACTGAATTGGTTCGACTTGAGAGCCCAATGCCACCTCGGTAGCCATCACCACGGCCGGAAGGGCCGCGATGATCAGTGCCGAGATGAAAGGCGACGCTAAGGTAATTCCCCACTGCAAGAGCAGGATAGGAAAAGTAATGCACATCACCGATAGCAGGACGATTGACAGGGTAGAGCCTCGAAGCATCTCCGCTTCCACGGAAAAGAAAGCCACGAGACCGC
Source organism: Corynebacterium limaceinasi (assembly GCF_046717465.1). NCBI lineage: Bacteria > Bacillati > Actinomycetota > Actinomycetes > Mycobacteriales > Corynebacteriaceae > Corynebacterium > Corynebacterium limaceinasi. The sequence continues at coordinate 325,045 of NZ_CP177100.1, read as the reverse complement.
TAATAATCCAAGCTAAGTGAAACCTCACTGCTGCAATCGTGAGAACGCTGTTCCCTTGTTCAGTAGCCCAGCGCGAGGAGTAAAGCACTCCTACCGCAGAAATTCCTGCGCCTACAGCTAGAGCGAAACCCAGATAAGACTGGGGTGAACTGCTTCCCGTTCCTAGGAAGAAAAAACATAGAGCCAGAACCACTACTGCAGTTGTGGACACCAATGAACTGCTGAGCCTTCTGGCCGACCAAGTCATTATTACTGCGACAATAAAAGGGCCGACTCCTGTTTCGATGACACTTGCTGCAGTGGGCTGCATCAAAGTAGTGGAAACATAGAATAAGCAGAAAGCGCCCGCAGTAAACAGATTGAGGCTTGCTGCAGTTGTCATTTTCATGGGGGGATGCGGTGTTTCCGTAGCTCGGTATTTTCTACGATAAAACGCTAAATAGACCACTGTGGAGATAATCGCTGCGATAAGAAACGCTGAAAACGTAGTAAAAGTAGATAGCTCTGGGTCTACTTGGGCTCCGACTATCGCAGTGCCGATTCCTTGCCATAGGACAGCTAGGGCTACGATAACCGCCCCTACACCTGGTTTATTGGACTGGATCATAAAACCTTACCCTCAAAATCCGTAAAGTTAACTTAATAGGTGCTGTTGCAAAGTTGGGCGGAGAGCAGCGAAGACTCAGTTTCTCATTCCCTGATGGCCGCTGCGTGTGGGCGTTGTTAGGCCGTCTCGAAGACCCGGTTGACGATCACCGCGTCCGGGTTCGGTTGCCCGTAGGCCAACATCGTGCCTTGCCCTTTCCGCAATGAGTGCATCGCCTCCATCCCTTTCAACGTCCGATATGCAGATGTCCGGTTCTTAAACGCGCCTTTCGGCCCGAGGATCCGCTTCAGCCGACCATGGTCGCCTTCCAGGATGTTGTTGAGGTATTTCACCTGCCGGTGTGAAGTGCCCCGAGTTTTGTTCCTAGGCATTTGCCTTGATTTCTATTATTCCCTGTTGCGGGGTCTTCTTCCAAAATTCGGTTTCCACCTCGGCTGGGGTTGGTCTGGGCTGGATTAAATAGACCATGTGGTTTGATCGTGTCTTCCGTGACAGCCCTTTGTTGGGCAGGAAGACTGATAATCATGAAGAAGTTTTCAAAACACACTCCTGAGCAGATCGTGGCCAACTTGATAAAGCCCGATCCATGAAGGCCTCGGGTAGTACCGTAGCCGAAGTCTGCCGCGACCTCGGTGTTAGCGAGGCAACCTACCGTCGCTGGGTCAAGCAGTACGGCGAGATGTCCCGCAGCGAAGCCCGCCGCTTTAAAGAACTGCAGGAAGAAAACGCCAAGCTTACCCGCCTACTCGGAGAAGCCGAGTTGGAAAAAGCGCTACTGAAGGAGCTTGCGGAGGGAAAATTCTGACCCCGGCACCCAAATATGAAGCCATCTATGACGCTGTATCCGTGGGCTATTCGGTGCGCTTTGCCTGTCGCGTGGTCGGGGTATCTAGAGCGGCGTACTACAACGCCCGCACACGCCACCAGCAGCCCAGCGTGGATAAGTACGCTGCTCTACGCAGGTGGCTCGTCACTTTCGCTGGTGAGCACCGACGCTGGGGCTATCGCCGTGCTTGGGTGAAAGCCAGGCCAGCTGATTTTACCTGTGGCCGTGATGTGGTGTATTACCTGTGGCGCCAGGAGGGTTTGCGGGTCTTGCCTCGCAAAGCTGGTAAGCAACAGTGCTTGCCTGTGCCAACGCCGCGCACCCAGCCAGCGACATGTCCGGGGCACGTGTGGGCACTGGACTTCCAGTTCGATAGTAACTTTCAGGGCAAAGCCTTTTAAGATCTGCAACGTGATCGACGAGTTTACCCGTGAGCATGTTGGTTTCGAGGTCGCTCGGTCAATCACCGCTACTGCCGTGATTGACCTGCTGGAGAACGTGAGCTGCTGTGCGTGGCAGGCCTCGGGTGTTACGTATGGATAACGGCCCGGAGTTCATCAGCCGTGAGCTGGCTAGTTGGGCTGCTAAGCAAGACACTGTCGAGGCGTTCATCCCACCGGGAATGCCATGGCATAACGGGTTTGTGGAGTCCTTCCACAACCGGCTACGCGACGAGCTGTGAGAGGACGAGATATTCGACGACCCCGACCATGCGTCGCGTTGCCTGCGACTGTGGTCGAAGCGCTATAATACCTATCATCCTCATTCGAGCCTAGGGTTTATCCCGCCGACTGAGTACGCCAACCAATGGCACCACACCCAGGAAGGCACTCAAACCGCCCGGTCTTAAAAACCAGCCCGGCCCACATCGACATGTTTTCCGCCAAGATGCGGTCTTCCACGAGACGGACCACACGGTCCTTCGCATCCTGGTCAAATTTTCTCGGCACGTTCCAGATTTTCCCATCTACTCAAACGGAACAAAACCTGGGACACTTCACACAAGCATTTAGAAACTACTGCTCATCGTTAGGTGTACGCCAGTCCATGGGCGCGGTTGGAACGAGTGCCGATAATGCCCTGGCAGAATCATTTAACGCCACCTTAAAGCGGGAAGTACTGCGTGATAGGAAACTCTTTGAAAGTCCAATCAGCTGCCGCCAGGAAGTCTTTCGGTGGTGCATGGGCTACAACACCCGAAGGCGCCACTCCTGATGCAATCTTGTAGCTCCTGATGTCTTTGAAGCCGAGACTTCAGCTACACTAATTAAAGCAGCACAGCTACCCCGACGTGTCCACATTTCGGGGTCAGGCCCTTATGTCGAATTCGCCCAATCGGGCTGGCAACAAAAAATTAAAGAACGCCCTATAGCAATCGTCTTTTGCATCGATCAGATTCCACGAGCGTTCCCGGCAATTCTATGAACGAAAACGCAAAGAAGGCAAAAGACTCAACGCCGCAGCAACCTAAAGTCAACACACCCCCAACAAGCCCACCCACGAAGTTGACAACCTATATAGGAACATCCTCTCGCTCTAGCCGTTTTCGAGCAGCCCAAGGAGCCGTTCGCGCAGCTCATTTTTGCGCTCCACCACCGCGGAGTCATCGCTACCGCTGCGCGGGCGGGGCAAGCCCACTTCAATGTCCTCGATGATGGTGGCCTCTGGCCCCGGCGACATGACCACAATGCGATCCGAGAGCAATACTGCCTCATCCACGTCGTGGGTGACCATGACCACCGTGCGGCGGTTTTCTTCCCACACATTCAACAGCAGCGACTGCAGCTGGCGGCGGGTAAGCGCATCCAACGCGCCGAAGGGTTCATCGAGCAATAAGATATCCGAGCCGATGGCGAAGGCGCGCGCCAAACCGACGCGCTGCTGCATGCCTCCGGATAACCGCGACGGGCGCCGGTCGGCCGCATGGCCCAAGCTGACCTCGTCGAGGAAGTCCTGCGCAATCTTGGTGCGCTCTGCCTTCGACAGCTCCGGGCGGGCCGATCGCAGTCCGAATTCGATATTCCCGCGCGCCGTCATCCAGGGCAGGAGCGCGTGATTTTGAAATACCACGCCGCGGTCTGGACCTGGGCCGGTCACGGCCTCGCCTCGCGCGCGCACCTCGCCGGTAGAGGGAAATGCGAGGCCCGCGATCATATTCAGCATGGTGGATTTGCCGGAGCCCGATGGCCCCAGCAGGGATACGAACTCGCCCTCCCCAATGGATACCGAGGTATCCCCAATGATCTTGGTTGGGCCGTAGCTTTTGGTAATACCAGCAAATTCGATATGGGCTTTAGTCATAGCGCACCACTTTCTGCAGGGAGGCAACGAGGTAATCCAGGGCCAATCCGATGACACCAATAAGCACGATGACCACGACGATGGCGTCAATATCGAGGCGGTTCCACATATTCCAGACAAAGAAACCGACGCCTTGGCCGCCGACGAGCATTTCCGCAGCCACGATGACTAACCAGGCGGTCGATAGCGATTGCCGCATGCCGGTGATAATCCCTGGCAGCGCAGCCGGCCCGACGATGTAGAGGAGCTGTTGCATCCGGTTCGTGCCGAGCGTGGCCGCTAGGTTCTTATACGTGGGGTGAATCCCGCGGACCGCCTCGATGGTATTGAGCAGCGTCGGCCACAAGGCGGAGAGGATGATGACGAAGACGGCGGTATTTTCGGCATCGCGAAGCAGCGCCAGGCCTAGTGGCAGCCATGCCAGCGGGGAGACGGGGCGCAGGATCTGGACAAAGGGATCCGTCGCGCGGCGGAAGGTTGCAGAAGAGCCCAGCCAAAAGCCCAGCGGAATGGCTATCACCATGGCGATGGCAAAGCCAATGAGCACGCGGCGCAAGGAGGCGACCATATGCCAAAGAATGCCCACTGAGGCCGGCCCATCCCGGTAGAAGGGATCCGAAAGAATCTCTACGGCCCTATCCCAGGTGTGCGCGGGAGTGGGGGCGATATCGGAAAGCCAGCCCGCAGCCGCGACCGCCTGCCAGAGGGCGATGAAGGCAATGAAAAGCGCAATACCCAGGCCCATTGCCTTCCACGGGCTCTCCCGCCGCTTCTTCCGGCTGGCGGTGCGGCCCGAATGGGGCGCTGCTGTGTGAGTGTCAGTGGAGTGCGCTGTACTGGTGCTAGCGCTGTCATTTTTTACTGTGGTCATAAGGCAAGAGTCCTTAACGCTGGTATCCGGCGGTGGGGTGCAGGGGATCGAAGCTATGGCCGTTGATTTTCACCGGGTCCGTGGTGAGATCGGCTTCGCGCGGTAAGACGGATTTCGTGACATCTAGCAACGCTTGGTCATCCATCCGCATCGCGCTTCCGCCCAGATCCCAGCGGGCCATTTGGGTGCCCATCCACGTAATTGCGGTGGCGGAGGTGCGGCCGCCAAACTTGATCATCTGTGGATCCACCGTGTCCTTGCCGTCCCAAGTGGTGTAGTTTCCGGCGAGCGCCCGCGAAATCAGCTCTTCCTTCTGGTTCAGGTACTTCTCCTTAGCCAGCATGGACGCCGATTCATGGACGTGGTCTGGGCTATCGACGTACTGCGCGCCTTCCTGCAGCGCCGCGACGACGCGGTCGCGCACGCCCCGGTCCACTTCCTTCGCCACGGCAACCGAGCAGCACGGGTGGTTGTCCCACATCTGGCGGGTGGGAACAAAGGCGCGGCCCGAGCCGGTAGTCAGGGCGCACTGGTTGAAGGGCTCTGGGCCAATGAAGCCGTCGATGGTGCCGACCGAAAGTTGCGCCACCATATCGGCCGGGCGCAATAGGCGCAGCTCCACATCGGAAACTGGGTCGACCCCGCCGGCCACGAGATAATCGCGCAGCAAGAGGGCATGCACGGAGTACTCAAAGGGAATTCCCAGCACCATGCCCTTCAGGTCCGCTGGCCGCGACACGGTATCCAGGTGAGAGGTGGACAAGGTCAGTGCCTGCCCGTTGGTGTTTTGCGTAAAGGCTAACTCGGTGGGCCGGGAGGCGTTGGTGGCACCGGCATCAATGGCTAGCGGCATGGGCGAGAGCATGTGCGCTACGTCTAAGGCGCCGGTGGCATAGGCGGTCCAGAGATCTGCCCACCCCGCGAATTTGCGCAGCTCAACGTTGAGGCCCTGCTTTGCGAAGGCGCCCAGGCCATCGGCGGCGACCAGCGGGGACGCGCACGCGATGGGCACGAATCCGATGGTGAGGGTTTCCCCGCCCTGCCCGGATGTCCCGGACTGGGCATTGTCCTCCTGCCGCGGCGAGGAACACGCAGAGAGGACCTGCGAGCCCACTGCTACCCCGCCCATTGCTACTGCGCTGCGCAGTATCTGCCGTCGCGACAGCTTCCGATTGTGAACCATGCGTTCTTTCTTCACTAGACCAAGTGGTTTGTTCAGAACGAACCTAGGCCGGGCGCACTACGGTGTCAATTTCTAAATTCACAGGTCAGCAAATGCGGTGCACACATTTATATTCACTCTAGACCTGGCATTCTCTACAAAATAGACCCCTTGTTCTAGATTTATATTTGCCTTCGCGTTACCATGGCGCCATCAGTTAATAAACATCTGATACAAGGAGCAATTTAATGTCTGATCTCACCCCAAACCACAACGAAGGCGACGCTCTCGAGCCCATCGACGGCGAGAAGCTCAACGACCTAGCACAGAAGAACATCGACAACCCTGAGGGTGCCAAGAAGCACGTCCGCACCCACACCGAGGCTGACGGTTTCTTCCGCAATAACACCACCGTGCGCGACCACACCATCAAGGTGGGCGAGCCTTTGCCGCTGCTTGGCGATGACTCCGCACCCAACCCCACCGAGGTCGCTCAGGCCGGTCTTGGCGCCTGCATCAACGTTGGCATCCAGGCCATCGCTCAGCACCGCGGCGTTACCCTGACCAAGCTGGAGCTCGACATCGTTGGCGACATCGACCTCTCCCCAACCTGGGGCGTTGGTGACTTGGGCGAGGACAAGCGCCCGGGCGTTTCCGACGTCAACGTTAAGGTCAATATCGACGGCGACGCCGACAAGGAGACCCTGCAGAAGATCGTGGACGACGCCATCAAGTGGTCCCCGGTTGTTAATACCTACACCCGCCCGGCCAACCTCACCCACGAGTTGGTCTAAGGTTTAGATAGATAAAAGCGCCTGGCAAGTGCCAGGCGCTTTTTCTTATGCTTTTAGGCGCAACTACAGGTGCTGCCACGATTCCCGGAGGCGCTCGAACCACCACTCGCGGCGGTCGGCCGGCGCGGCTAGGTCGGACAGGCGGTCCGGTTCTGGGGCGAGGATCTCGGCGCGCAGGTGCCCGTCGTGTAGCTGGCGTGGCGCGGTGACGTCTTCCTCAAAAAGGCTGCCCGTGGCCAGGCCCGCTGCGGCCGGGGTAACGTCGATGTCCTCGTCATCATAGATTTGCGGCAACGCCGCCACCGCCGCCAAGCCCATATTGATGCCGATGGAGGTATCCAGCGCCGAGGCCACTGTAATATCCATGTGCCGTTCGCGCAGGTGCTGTGCCACCTCGAGGACGCGGCGCACCCCGCCCAGCGGTGCAGGTTTAACCACTGCTACATCGGCCGCCTGCAGATCCGCCACGCGGTATGGATCCTCAACCTTGCGAATGGATTCATCCGCGGCCACGCGCACAAAAAGCCCGTTGCGCATGAGCTGCCTGCGCACCTCCACCAGTTCTTCCGCGCTCGCGCAGGGTTGCTCCATATAGTCCAGCGGCATGAGTGCCTGGGCGGCCTCTACCGCTTCGGCCACACTCCAGCCGCCATTGGCATCCACGCGCAGCACCGGGATACCCCCCCGGGCGCTGACGTGCTCGCGAACGGCGTGGACGCGCGCAATGTCATCGGCAAGCGTCTGGCCTTTCTCCGCCACCTTGATCTTGAACGTCCGGCAGCCGGGGTAGCGATCCACAATCGCGGGTACCTCGCTGGCGGGAACGGCGGGAATGGTGGCGTTGACCTCTACCCACTCTCGGACTGGCTCCGGAAATCCCTCGTAAGCGGCCTCCAACCCGGCGCGCAGCCACGCGGCCGATTCCGCGGGCCCGTATTCCAGGAACGGCGCAAATTCACCCCAACCGGCTGGCCCATCAATAAGCAACGCCTCTCGCGTGGTGATGCCGCGAAACTTCACGGCCAGCGGGAGGGAGACTACGTGGGCGCGGTCGAGAACGTCATCGATGTTCATAGGCTCATGGTAGCTGGCACGCCGCTCGCGCTGCGGACCACAACCCATTGACCCCAGCCCCCACCCCGGCTACGTTGGTTCCTACCTACCCCTGAAGGAGGAACCATGTTACTGGCAGAGGCATTAGCAGAGCGCGCCCAGGCGCAGGACCGGCTCAATGAGCTGCGCGAGCGTCTACTTTCCGTCGTACGCGTGCAGGAGGGCGATACCCCGGACGAGGATCCGGCCGAGCTTTTGCGCGAGTTGGAGGGCATTACCGGGCGCATCGATAAGCTCGTGCAGGCCATCAATGCCACGAACGTGGCCACGGATTTTGATGGCGAGAAGAACCTGATGCAGGCCCTTGCGCTTCGCGATGGCCTCGTGCGCACCCGCCGCATCTACCACGACCTCGCCCAAGCCGCGGGCGCGCGGCAGGACCGCTATTCCCGCGCGGAGATTAAGTTTGTGGCCACGCTGCCGGTAGCAGAGCTGCGCAAGCGGGTCGATGACCTGTCCAAGCAGTTCCGGGAGCTTGATACCCGCATCCAGCAGTTGAACTGGAATACGGAACTGATAACTCCATAGCGAAGCTTTAGTCATGCCACGCCGCGCGCGTGGCGGTAGCCTTTACGCACATGCAGCGAGTATGCCCCCGCCTTCGAGGGGAAATTCGAGGACATGTAGGCACCCTTTGGCGTTAAAGGGTTGAGGGAGTTCGAGTCTTCCCACAGTATTGATGACCGCGCCAGCATAGGGTACACGGGTACATTGCGGGATAACCCCTCGCAGTTATTGAGTATCGATTATTACCAGCATGCTGGGCAGTGCGTAGAGGTGAGGGTTGGGAATGGGGACTAAACTTTTCGCGCCCACTATGCTGGGCGCTATGAGCGAGCAGAAGAAATACAGCACCGAAAATCCGTTCCGCGAGGAATTGTGGCGCCCGGTTGAGGGCTTTGGGGATCTCACGGACGTCACCTACCACCGCCTGGCGGCGGACGGCCGGAAGAATGGCATCGTGCGCATCGCCATCGACAGGCCCGAGGTGCGCAATGCCTTCCGGCCACACACCGTAGATGAGCTGTATCGCACCTTGGATCACGCCCGCCGCACCCCGGATGTGGGCACGATCTTGCTTACTGGCAATGGGCCCTCGCAAAAGGATGGCGGCTGGGCGTTTTGTTCCGGCGGTGACCAGCGCATTCGCGGCCGGTCGGGGTATCGCTACGCCACCGAGCACGCCCACGATGATGCGACGGCGGATGAATCCAGCGTCGACGAGGCCCGCGCCAAGGTCGAAGGCGGCCGCCTGCACATCCTGGAGGTCCAACGGCTTATCCGCACCATGCCCAAGGTGGTTATCGCCGTGGTCAATGGGTGGGCCGCCGGCGGCGGGCACTCGCTGCACGTGGTCTGCGATATGACCGTGGCCTCCCGCCAGGAGGCGCGCTTTAAGCAGACGGATGCGGACGTCGGATCCTTCGATGCGGGCTATGGCTCGGCCTACCTGGCCAAGATGGTGGGCCAGAAATTCGCCCGCGAGATCTTCTTTTTGGGCCGCACCTACGATGCCCAGCGCATGTATGAGATGGGCGCGGTCAATGAGGTCGCAGACCACGGCGAGCTCGAGGACACCGCCATCCGCATGGGCCAGGAAATCAATATGAAATCCCCCACCGCCCAGCGCATGCTGAAATTCGCATTCAACCTTACCGATGATGGCCTGATGGGCCAGCAGGTCTTCGCCGGCGAGGCCACCCGCCTGGCTTATATGACCGATGAGGCCGTCGAGGGCAAGCAGTCCTTCCTGGACAAGCGCGAGCCTAACTGGGACGAATTCCCCTATTACTACTAAGGAGTGCCCCGCACCGTGCTCATCGCATTTTGTATCCTGCTTGCGATCCTCGCCGTCGGGGGCGTTCTCGGCTCGCGCGTGTGGATGCTGCGCCGCATTAAAGAAGCCGAGGCCAATAACGAGCGGCCCTTTGATCAAGAGGACACGTACCGCTGATTCCCGCATCGACTCACCCCGGCCGCAACCGGGCTTTGTCCCGCCGTAGCCTTAAGATCTACTGCCGTGACTATCCTCGCCCCCTTGCCCGTTGATCCGCATGACCCCGCGGCCATCCTGCCGGACCTCGAATCAGCCATTGCCGGTAGGTCCTGCTTTTTGCCGCTGCCGCTTGCCGATGCCACCCGCGCCACCCTCCTGCGCAATTCCCAACGCGCCGGCGAGCCCATCGCCGCGGACATCGCGCTCGTGGTCTCCACCTCAGGGTCCACCGGCACCCCAAAGGGCGCTCAACTAACGCCGGCCAACCTGGTCGCCAGCGCCGATGCCACCCACCAGGTCCTCGGTGGCCCTGGGCAATGGCTCTTGGCGATGCCCGCCCACCACATCGCCGGCATCCAAGTCCTCGTCCGTTCCCTGGTGGCCGGGGTGGATCCGCTCTGCCTCGATCTCAGCGCAGGCTTTAATATCTCCGCCTTCGCCCGCGCCGCCGCGGAGCTCTCCCGCACCGGTGATCGCACCTACACCGCGCTGACCCCGCTGCAACTGGCCAAGGCCATGGATACACCGGAAGGTATCGACGCGCTCCAGAGTTTCGATGCCATCTTGGTGGGCGGGGCCGCCATCCACCCGCGCCTGCACGCCGCGGCCACGGAGCGGGGCATCACTATCACCACCACCTACGGTTCCTCCGAAACCGCCGGCGGCTGCGTCTACGATGGCCGCCCCCTGCCCGGGACGACCGCCCGCGTCCAAGACGGCCGCATCCTACTCGGCGGGCCCACCATCGCGCAGGGCTACCGCAACGCCCCAAGCCACGAGGCGTTTCCCGGAAACGGGTGGTTTGCCACTTCCGATGCCGGCGTCATCGAAGATGGCATCCTCACCGTAACCGGACGCCTCGATAATGTCATCGACTCCGGTGGGCTCAAGCTGCACCCAGAGGTCTTGGAACGCGAGATCCTCCGCGTGCCGGGTGTTGAGGAGGCGTGTGTCGTCGGTATCCCGCACCCGCGGCTGGGCCAGGCCATCGTGGCCGCCTATACCGGTAATGCCGAGCTTGGCGATATCTTCGAAGCCCTCGAAGACGCCGAACTTCCCCGCTGGCAGCTGCCTAAGGACTTAAAGCGCCTCGCGGACTTTCCCACCACCGGCCCCGGCAAGATCGACCGCCAGGCCGTTGCCGCCCTCTTTAGCGCCTAACCTCCACCGCGGGCCCCGGCCTCGACTCCGGCCTCGGCCCCGGCTTCCTGATTGCTAAACGCTGCCAGCCCAGTGGCACAATGGTGGCTATGACTTCATCAGCCGGTAATTATTCCGCTACCGCACAGGATTGGATCAATGGCGCCCGCCCGCATACGTGGGCTAATGCCTTCGCACCCGTTATCGCCGGTACGGGCGCGGCCTTCGGCATTAATAGCGGGCATATCGGCCGCGCGGTGCTCGCGCTCATCGTGGCGTGGGCGCTTATCATCGGCGTGAACTTTGCCAATGACCATTCCGATGGTATCCGCGGTACCGATGATGACCGCACCGGCCCGCAGCGCCTGACCGGCAGCGGGCTTGCGCAGCCGCGCCACGTGAAATACGCCGCCTTTGGCTGCTTTGCCGTCGCCGGTCTGGCCGGAATCTTCCTGTCGCTGGCCGCTGGTGCCTGGTGGCTCATCCTCATCGGTGCGCTGTGCATCGCCGGCGCGTGGTTTTATACCGGCGGCAAGAACCCCTACGGCTACCGCGGCCTGGGCGAGGTCGCCGTCTTTATATTCTTCGGCCTCGTCGCCGTGCTCGGCACCGAATTTACCCAAGCCGGTCGCATTTCTTGGACGGGCCTGGCCCTCGCCATCGGCATCGGCGCCATGAGCTCCGGGGTGAACCTGGCCAATAATATCCGCGATATTCCCTCCGATGCCGAGGCCGGCAAGATCACCCTCGCGGTGCGGCTGGGCAATAAGAACGCCCGCCTGCTCTTTACCGGCCTGCTGCTGTTGCCCTTCATACTCACCATCGCGGTCGCCTTTGGCAGCTGGCTCGCGCTCGCAGGCCTGGTCTACTTCCCGTTTGCACTCCGCGCGGTGCGCACCGTCAACCGCGGCGCCACCGGACCCCAGCTCATCCCCGTGCTAGGGCTGACCGGGCGCGCCATGCTCATCTGGGCAGTCATCGAGGCCATCGCCGTCGCCCTCGTCTAGTCAAGGGCCAGGCTTGCGCGCCTAGGCCTCCGCGCGGCCTTCCAATTCGGCTTGCACCCAGCGCTTGTGCGCCTTGCGCTGCGCGGAGTATTCCGCCAGCGTCTGCGTGGCCTCGATGCGCCAGTTTTTAAACATCAGCATCGATAGCGGCAGGGCAACAAAGAGCGCCAGGAGCGCTGCCATGAGGACGGGGATGGGGAAACCAATCGCTACCGCCAGCAGCTCAATGACCGCGGTGAGCGCGATAAAAAGCACCACGCGCGCGAGCCCGTATTTCCAAAGCGCCTTGCGGGAGCGACGGCGCAGTTCGGGGTCCGGTTTCGGTGGCTCAGGGTTGTGCGTCATGGGGGTCGATTGTACGCCGTACAGGTAGAATAATCTGCATGGGTCGACTAATCCTCCTACTGCTTTTTGTCCTCGCCGCCTACCTGGTGTGGAAGGCCTTTGGGCCATCATCCTGGAAGTCCCGCCAGGTTGAAGAACAACCGCGTTCCATCAAGGGCCCCGATGATGACGAGGAGTTCCTGTGGAACCTGGAAAAGGAGCGCTTCAAGCAGCGCCGCAAACAGGAGGTCGAGGAAGAAAAACGCCGCCAGCGCCGCACTCGCGACGCCGACGGCAACAATGGTTCAAAGGGCCAAGAAGACAACCAGGATTAATCCTTTGGCACGAACCGCATCTCCAAGCCCAGCGCTTCTGCCACGGCGGTAACCTTTTCCCACCGCACGCCTGCCCCACCGTGTTCGATGGTGTGGAGGGTGGAGCGGGAGATGTGGGCGGCATCGGCAAGCTGCTGCTGGACGATGCCCAACTCACGCCGCCGCTGCGCAATCTGCGCGCCCAAGCCCAGGATGAGCTCGTTATCGCCGGCGGGCTTTCCCTGCTTATTGCGCGGGCTATGGTTGGTGGCCATTTAGTTCAGCCCCGCATAGGAGTGCAGGCCGGAGACCACCATATTGATGAAGAAGAGGTTGAATACCATCGCCGCCATGGCCAAAACGTTGATCCACGGCGCCGCCTTGCGGAAGGCCGGGGTGGCGCGCGCATGCAGGTAGGCCGCATAAAGAATCCAGGTGGCAAAGGACATGGTTTCCTTCGGATCCCAGCCCCAGAAGCGACCCCACGCGGATTCGGCCCAGATGGCACCCAAGATGATGCCTAGGCCCAGGGTGGGCAGGGTGATAACGGCCAAGCGGTACGCCAAGCGGTCAATCTTGGCCGCGGATGGCAGCGGATAAGCCAGAGCACCAAAAATGCCACGCTCCGCGTTCTTTGGCTGCCACTGGCGCAACAGGGTCAATAGCGAGATGATACCGGAAATGATGCCGATGGACGCGCCCAAGGACACCACCGTGACGTGAATGGGCAGCCAGTGCGATTGCAGGGCCGGCACCACAGGTGCGGACTCCGCATACAGCTTGGTAGACCCGTAAAACATCAGCGCCAGCACTGGGGTAAGGATCCACGGCCAGACCGTGCGCCATTCCTTGCGCTGCATGGCGATATTGCCCACCAAGAGCACGCCGAAGGACACCATCAACACGTACTCGTAAAGGTTGCCAAACGGGAAACGCCCCGTGGCCAGCCCGCGCAGCACGATAGCCGCGGCGTGCAGGGCAATGCCCACCCACATCAGCGAGCTGGTCATGCCGCCAAGCTTATCCAGCTTGCGTTCCTTGTCCGCGACTTCTTCCTCGCTCAAGGTTGCAGCCGCAGACGACGCCTCAGCCTCGTAGTCGGTGCCGACATCCGTTGCGCCCGTGCCGGTTGCAGCGTCAGCACCGGTATCGCCGCCGCCAGCTCCGGCGGCGGGAGCAGCCGCGGCACCAGCCTCGGCTCCAGCGCCGACCAATACCTTGGACGCCTCCGAGCGGTTGACGCGGTGCGCCTCGATAAGGCTGCGTATGCGGCCGTAGTACAACAGCGACATAAGAAGCGCGACGCAGTACACCACGAATGCGGTCTGCACCGCGAGATCCGAGAAGTTCGACAGATTCTGATCGATCTGCAAGGGAGTCCACCTAGCCTTCACACGTGCGGGATGATGCTGATTACCTTACTCATGCACACAGCGGGATCCAACTATAGTTGGATTACTCATCAGTATAGAGTTTGTCTTCTTCCACCTCATCTGGATCCGGAAGCTCCAAGAGCGCGCGGTGCAGCTCATGGAATTCCTCGGACCAGCCGGCGCGGTCGGTGCGGGCGAGACCACCCATCTCAATGGTGGTGCCGCCGGCGGAATCCGGCCGCAGGCGAATATAGACGCGGCGGCGCTTAATCATCAACGAGGCCACCAGGGATACCAACATGATTAGCGCGGATGCCAGCACCCACTTCTGGAATGGGTCATAGGAGACCTGATAATTGGCAAACTCGTTGGCGCCGTTGAAGGTGATCTTGGTGCCATCGTCAAGCGTGACGTCATCGCCTTGGCTCAGGTTCACGCGGTCGATCTTCTGCAGCTGCCCGGAGTGTACGAGGCTTGAATCCAGCGAAAAGAGCGACTGCGGCGTACCGGTATCGAGGCCAGCATCGCCGCGGTAAATATCGACCGCCAGCGCCGGATCATTCAGGCCCGGGTGAGAGGACTGCAAAAGCTTGCCGTTCTCACCGCTCCACTCGGCCGTTGGGGCGAAGAGGCCCTGGATGGCCAGCTGGTTTTGGCGGCGCTCGAAAAGATCCGGGTACATGCCCGCCGGCGGGTCAAAGCGCAGCACGCCCGAAGACAGGAAGAAGGTCGTGTCAGTGGGCTGGAATTGAATGGTCTGCGTGCGCTTTTCACCATCCGGCCACTCCACGGTCACCGTCGGCGCATAGCCGTGGCCCTGCAGGTAGACGCGGTTTTGTGCCAGGCGCAGCGGGTGGTTGACCTTGAGCTCGTAGTCCTTCCATTCGGAAGGATCCTTATAAATATCGTCGCCTTCCGCATAAGAGACATTGGAGGTAAACATCTCCGCCTGGCCATTGGGCAGGTACTTCGCGGTGAAGTCGTGCGCGGTCATGCAGAAGGGGTGGAGCCCGGTGCCATCGAAAAGCGGCCCTGCCCGGAAGGAGTCAAAGTTCGAGGTGGAGGTATTACAGAACTCCGTGGACTGCTCCAGCGAGGTATTGCCGCCCTGCGAGCCGGATTCCGTAACCACGATGACCTGGCCCTCGTAGTTGACCAGGCGGCCGGCGGCCACGGTGACCAAGATCGCCACCAGGGCGACGTGGAAAATGAGGTTGGCCAGCTCGCGGCCGTAGCCGCGCTCAGCGGAAAAGGCGTGCACCCCGGCGCGGTCCTCATTCGGGGTGTATTCTGCCACGCGCCACTTTTTCAGGCGCTTGTGGATCTCCGCGCTGAGTTCTTCCTCGCTCTTATCCGAATGCCCCTCGGCGCTTAGCGGCAGGCGGTGCAGGTACTTCGGCGCGCGCGTGGGCTGTGTGCGCCACGCCTTGTAGTGATCGATCGAGCGCGGAATGATGCAGCCAATGAGCGAGACCGCCAACAGCAGGAAGATGGCTTGGAACCAGATGGAGGAAAAGACATCAAAAAGCTGCAGCTTATCGTAGATTTCCGCCACGGTGCCATTGGATTCGATGAACTCCTGCACGTTCTGCTCGTTCAGATCGCGCTGCGGCAAGAGGGAGCCGGGGATGGCGGCGAGCGCCAGCAGGAAAAGCAGGGCCAGCGCGGTGCGCATGCTGGTAAGCCAGCGCCAGGCTTTGCGGATATATTTCACGTTTCTCCTAAATGAGGGTTGCGCCGTAGTCCACGGTCCATTTCTGGATATAGGAAATAAACTCGCCCCACAGGCCGGTAATCAGGGCAACGCCCACGAGGATCATCGCCACGCCGCCAATAATCTGAATGGTGCGCGAGTGCTTGCGGGCCCACGAGATGGTGCGCATCGCCCGGGCGGATCCCAGCGCCACCAGCAGGAACGGCAGGCCAAGGCCCAGGCAATAGCCCACGATGAGCAGGGCGCCGCGGGCGGCGGTCACGCCTTCGGTACCGGCGGAAATGGACACAATCGCCGCCAGCGTGGGTCCCAGGCACGGCGTCCAGCCCAGCGCGAACACGCCGCCCAAAAGTGGCGCGCCCAGCCACGTGGTCCAGCGCTTTGGCGCCAAGCGCGTGTCTTTCTGCAGCGCCGGAATCGCGCCCAGGAAAACCACGCCCATCAAGATGGTGACGCCGCCGCCCACGCGCATCAGCGTATCGGCGTTGAGCGTGAGCGCGGAAATCGCGCCAAAGACCGAGACCGTCGCCAGCACAAAGACCACGGTAAAGCCCAAGATGAACAGCGCTGCCGCCAGCACGACGGCCCATTGCCTGCGCTTGCCGACGCCCACCCCCAGCTTCTCGTCATAGCTCACCTCACCGCCAACCACGCTGGCGAGGTACGAGATATAGCCGGGCACCAGCGGGATGACGCAGGGGCTGGCAAAGCTGACGAGACCCGCCAGAGCCGCGGCGAGGATGCCGAGGATCAACGGGCCGGAGGTGGCAGCTTCGGCAAACTGGCCGCCGATATTTGCTGCGTAATCCATTTATTCCTTTTCTAACTTATCCACAACATCCATCACGTCATCGGTAGTGATGGACCGCAAGAAAACGGTAGCCGGACGGTGTTGTTTATCCAAGACGATCGTGGTCGGCACCACGGACGTAGGCACGCCGCCGAGCGCCGCGGCCGTCTTAAACGGCGGGTCATAGATGGAGGGGTACTCCAGCCCGTTATCGTCCAAGAAGTCATTGGATACCTGCGGGTTATAGTCGCGCACGTTGATGCCTAAGACGGTACCCAGGTCGCGTTTTTGCAGCTCTGCGTGCACTGCCTGCAGGTCATCGGCCTCAGCGCGGCACGGCGCGCACCACTGGCCCCAGGAATTCAAGACCACGACTTCACCCTCGTAGTCATCCAAGGAAATGGTCTTATTCGTATCGCGGACATCGGCGCCGCTGAAACTGCGCAGCGGTTTCCTATCGGCTTCCTCGTAGTGGATTTCCCGCTCCCCGCCCGGGGAGATGAATTCGAATTCGCCGCCGGTGGCCACCGCGTTCTGCGCGTTCTCGGCGTCCTGCGTGCAGGCGGTCAAGGTCAGGGCGGTTATAGAAAGCGCGGCTGCCACAACGCGCGTTGCCGCACGGGTGCGTGTACGTGCCATTAAATCTCCTGCGCCGGCGAGGAGTAGAAGATATCGGTGACCTGGTTATCCTCAAAAAGCAGCGAGGTTACCGAGGCCAACGCGCACTCGCGGTTCCACGGCGCATGCGGCAGGCGCTGGCCCAGCACCGTGCGCTGCACCATCACGATGGGCAGCTGGTGACTCACCAGCACGGCTTCATGCCCCTCCGCCGCGGTATGCGCGCGGTCGACCGCACCGAGCATGCGCTCGGCGATGCCCTCATACGCCTCACCCCACGACGGCTCCAGCGGGTTGACCATCTTCGGCCAGTGCCGCGGGTTCCACAGCGCCGAGCGCAAACCCTTGGTGCGCAGGCCCTCGAATTGGTTACCGGACTCGATGAGCGTCTTATCGACGTCCACATTTAGCCCCGTCACCTGCGCAATCGGCCGCGCCGTTTCCTGCGCGCGCTGCAGCGGCGAGGCCGCCAAATAGGTCACATCATGATCGCGGAAGCTTTCCGCCGTCCGCGCGGCCATGGAACGCCCGCGCGAGGATAGGTGATAGCCCGGGATGCGCCCGTACAGGATCTTGCCCGGGTTGTGTACCTCGCCATGGCGCACGAGGTGAACGATGGTGCGTGTCATGTCTCTCCTTATTGAGCAGGCCTAGTTACGCAGGCCTTATTGTGCGGGACGCGCTGCGGCCGCGGCCTTCGCGGCAGGCTTGAGGGCGGCATCGATGCGCTCGAAGTCGGCATCGCCAAGAGCATCAGAGACGAACCAGGTCTCGAACGCGCTCGGTGCCACGTAGATGCCGTTTTCAAGCAGCGCGTGGAAGAACGGGGCAAAGCGGAAGTTCTCCGCGGCCTGCATATCCGCGAAGTTGCGGCCCTCGCCCTCTGCGAAGCGAATGGAGAACATGGATGCCGCGCGCTGAATGTGGTGCGCCACGCCCTCGGCCTCCAGCGCGGAAGAAATCATCGCGCCGAGCTGGTCGGCCTTTTCTTGCAGGCGGGGGTAGAGGGATTCATCGGCAAGCTGCAGCGACTTCAGGCCCGAGGCCATCGCCACCGGGTTACCGGACAAGGTGCCCGCCTGGTAGACCGGACCATCCGGCGCCAGGTAGTCCATGACCTCGGCGCGACCGCCAAAGGCCGCAGCCGGCAGGCCACCGGAAACCACCTTGCCAAAGGTCACCAGGTCCGCCGCCACGCCATCGACGCCGTACCAGCCCTTATAGGAGGTGCGGAAGCCGGTCATAACCTCGTCGAGGATGAGCAGGGCGCCATCGGCATGCGCGATTTCCTTCAGCGCCGCGTTGAAACCCTCATTCGGAGCCACGGTGCCCATATTGCCGGCAGAGGCCTCCGCAATGATGCAGGCAATCTGCCCCTCGTTCTCCGCGAAGGCCTCGCGCACCGCATCCAGATCGTTATAAGGAACGACGATGGTGTCCTTCGCCGTCGCACCCGTCACGCCCGGCGAATCCGGCAGGCCGAACGTCGCCACGCCCGAGCCTGCCGATGCCAACAGCGCATCCACGTGCCCGTGGTAGCAACCCTCAAACTTCAGCACCTTCGCGCGGCCGGTGTAACCGCGGGCCAAACGCACCGCCGACATGGTCGCCTCCGTGCCGGAGTTAACCATGCGCACCTTATCGGCCGCAGTGCGCTTGACGATTTCCTTCGCCAGCAGCGCCTCACCCTCCGTCGGCGTGCCGAAGCTCAGCCCGCCGGTGGCAGCCTGCTGCACGGCCTCGACGATTTCCGGGTGCGCATTGCCGTGGATCATCGGGCCGTAGGAGCTCACGAGGTCGACGTACTCATTGCCGTCGACATCCCACAGGCGCGATCCCTCGCCCCGCTCAATCACGCGGGCCTGGCCGCCCACGGAGCCGAAAGCGCGCACCGGCGAGTTCACCCCGCCCGGGATGACTTTGGAGGAACGCTCGAACCACTGTTGCGACTGGGAAGTATTAGGCATGTCTGTCATTCTAGCGACTCGCGCGCCATACAAAAGTTTGACTGTGCATGTCGGTGGAATTCACAGCAACCCGCCAACGTTCCCTGAGGTTCCGTGATACGTCATAGAAAACGGCATTCACGCTGAGATGGCACACTGGGGAGGTATGAAGATCGCATTTTTAGGAACCGGACGCATGGGCACCGAGCTTGCCCGCCACCTACTCTCTGAGCACGAGCTGACGGTGTGGAACCGCACCGCCGAGCGCGCGCAACCCCTCGTGGACGAGGGCGCGGCGCGCGCCGATACCCCCGCCGCGGCCATCGAGGGCGCCGAGGTCATCATCACCTCCCTCTTCGGCCCCGACCAGATCCGCGAGGTGATCATCGAGCCGCAGCTTATCCCCGAGGGCATTACCTGGATCGACACTACGACGGTCTCGCCTGACGATGCCCGCGAGTTCGCCGCCGCCGTCGACTCCTACGTCCACTCCCCCGTCGTGGGCTCGCTGGGCCCGGCGCGCGAGGGCAACCTGGGCGTTTATGTTGGCACGCCCGACGATGACCGCCGCGAGGTCGCCCTCGGCCTTGCCGAGGCCTGGGCCGGCGAAGAGAAGCTGATTGGGGTGGAAACGGCGGCGACGGCGGCCATCGGCAAGCTGCTGGCCAACCTTGCCCTAGCCGTGACCGCCGAAGGCCTGCTCGAGGCCCTGCAGCTCGGCGAGTCCGAGGGTCTCGATTCCGAGGTAATCCTGCAGATGCTCGACATCACTGGCCTGTCGTTCATGTCCAATATGAAAGGCCCGTTCATCACCGGCGAGCGCAATACCGACCCCGGCGATTTCACCGTCGACGCCCTGGCCAAGGACGCCAAGCTCATGGAGAAGACCTCCGATAAGCCCCTGCCCACCGTGTCCGCCGCCATCGAGCGCTTCGCCGAGATGCAGGACATGGGCCACGGAAACCAGGACTTCTCATCCATCTTCGTTTTCCGCAATAAGGGCTAGTTATTCACATGTCGCGTCAACGAACCGCGGCTTTTTAGCGCCTTTGGGCCGAATTATCCACAGGCTGCGCCCGCGCGCCGCGCTTTAGTTGCGCTATCACCTTAAGCTGCGGGGCATGACAGCACTTCAGGCATACCTCGCGGCCCTGGCGCCCGGCATCGACATCGTCGCCGGGTGCGCAGGCATGTCCGCCCGCGAGCTGCGCGCGGCCGGTGCGCCGAATCGGACGGCGCGCACGCTGCTCACGCTTGCCGATGCCTTCTTCTCCCCCACCTCCTTTTCCCGGCAACAACGCCGCGCCGTGGCCGCCGCCCGCGAACGCGCCCACGCGCTGCCAACGCTCGAGGTCATCGAGCGCTACGCCACGCGCGCCAAGACCAAGCGCCAGGCGTGGCAGCTGAGGGTGGAGCTCTGCCGCACCGCCGCGGATACCGATGAGATGGAAAAGCTCGCGCGCAAGAAGCTGCGTGAGATTAATCCGCCCACCCCGCCGCGCCCCGGCGTCCGCATTCGCCGCCGCAAGGATGCGCCGTGGACGCTCGCGATTACTGGGCCCTCCGCCCTCATCGCTGACTTGGAGTCCAACCTGGACGAAGATGCGCCCTTAGACTCCGTCGCGGGCCTTTTCTCCGGCTCCGCCGCCCCGCGCCCCACGGTGACGACCAATGCGATCATCACGCTCGACGAGCTCGACCGCATCATCGATGGTGACGGCGAAGAAATCACCATCCAGCTCACCAACGGGGCGCGGCTGACCGGCGCCGAATTGGTCGCGCGCACCCTTTCCGAGCGCGGCCTTATCACCCTCGTGCATCCCTTCGAGGGCGCGGTGAACCTCTACCGCACCGAGCGCATGGCCAACGAGAAGCAGCGGCTCATGGCCGCCGCTGAAAACCCCGTCTGCCCGTGGCCGCGGTGCAACTATCCCGCGGATAAGTGCCAAATCCACCACCTCGAAGCCTGGCAGCACGGCGGCGATACCAATATGGCCAACCTCGCGGCCTGCTGCCCGTACCACAACGGCGTCAACGACGATGACCCGAATGCCCCACCTCGCCGCGGTCGCCTCACCCGCAGGCGCGGGCGGGTGGTGTGGCAACCGCCCTGGGCCGATGCCGTGCCCGATGCCGTGCCCGGCCCCAGCGCCGGAACCTAGTATTCGCACCTAGCGCCCAGGTCCCGCCGCCATTCTTGGGAGAGGGACAGGTCCTCGCACATGCCAATTATCTGCGCGCATGTCAGGTTTCCGCACGCGCGGAATCGGCCGCAAACGCCTGTTCAGGCAGCAGTAACCCTGCTGCCTGTTTAGGCATGCCCAAAACCGTCGCGCTCCAGCTCCGGACCGCGACACGGTTCAGGCGCGGGACCGCCGGCGATTCTTAACTACCGGCAGCGCCAGCCACCAACTTCGCTAGGTGCGACCGGCACCAGTTGCAGCCGGCGCTAGTTGCAGCCGAGGCCAGCTTCTGATGCTCGATGCGGGTCCCAGCCGCCCAGCCACGCGAGCTAGCTGCCAGCGATGCGGGCGGCGGCAGCGCGCGCATCCGCGATGACCGCAGGCACGCCCACGCCGCCGGCCCAGGCACCCGTGACGTCGACGCCTGGGGACTGGGATAAGGCATCGCGCACGGCGGCCACGGTGTCGAGGTGGGTGGAATCAAAGCGGGGCAGGCCGCCGAACCAGCGCTGTGTGAAGATTTCGGCAACGCCAGCCGCGCGGCCGTCGAAGCCGGTCAGGTGCTGCAGGTCATCGAGGGCGTAGTCCACGAGGTCGTCTTCCTCGGCGCGGACGATGGCGTCGTCGCCGAACCGGCCGAACGAGGCGCGCACCAACGCTCCGCCGCGCTCTGCCAGGTGGGGCCACTTGCGCGATGACAACGTAAACGCCTTTGCATGCACGTCATCTTGGTCGGTGGCGACGAGGATGCCGGAGTTTTGCGGCAGCGCGGTGCCGGAGGGATCGGTGTCGGATTCGAATTTGAGGCCCACGACTGCCGATGCCGCCAGCTTCACCCCCTTCAACCGCGTCGCCGCATCCGGAGCCACCTTGGGCAGCAGACGCGCGGCGGTCGGTGCTGGTGTAGCTACCAGCACGCGGTCGAAGGGCGCGGTATCGCCCGGCGCGCCGGTCAGGTGGAACTTATCGCCATTGCGCGTGATGCCAGAAATGAACGTGTCAACGAAAATCTTCGCGTCGGATTTTTCCGCCAGGGTCTCGTAAACCTCGGCGTAGCCACCGCGGAAGGTCTGGAAAACGGGCCCGGAACCGCTGGGGTTATCCGCACGGGCTTCCTCAAGGGAGCGCACGGCCGCAGAAAGGGTGACGGGGTGGGAGGCGGCGAGGGAATCGAGGGCATCGGCAAGCGTGGGGATGGTGGCGCGCAGGCCCAGGTCATCGGCGGTGCATGAGTACACCCCGCCCAGCAGCGCGGAAACCACGCGGTCCACCAGGTCGCCGCCGTATTGTTGACGCACCAACTCACCGACCGAAACGTCGCCGCCCACGGTCCACTCGAAGGGCTGCTCGTTATCGATGCGCCGCGCCGTCTCCTCCGAAACCAGGTGCGCGACCGGCGCGGAATGCGACGGAATGCCCATCACCCCGCCCTGCGGCAGGGCCTTGAGCTCCCCGCTGTAGACCAGCGAGCGCAAACCTGACGGGTCAACTAAACTGCCGGCAAGGCCGAGGGAGTGGAAGAACTCCACCGCATCGCGCCGCCGGGCGAGGAAGGCCTCGGCGCCCATGTCGGTGGGGCCGTCATTAAACGGCACGGAATACAGCTTGCCGCCAATGCGCCCGGCGGCCTCGAAAACCTCGACGTCGTGATCACGCAGTTCGTAGGCGGCGGTAAGGCCGGCGAGGCCGGCACCGATGATGGCAATACGCATTTAGCCCTCCTCGTGAATGATGGATACGGCGCGGGTGATGGCCTCCGCGTCGGTGGTGGGCAGCACCCCGTGCCCAAGGTTCCAGATGTGGGTGTCGATATCGCCGCGCTGCTGGGCGCGCTCCACCTCGCCGCGGATGGTGCGCACGGCCTGGCGCACGGCATCGTCGCCGGCAAAAAGCAGCGCCGGGTCGAGGTTGCCCTGCAGCACGCGCGAGTTCACGCGCTGGGCGGCGGCGTCCATGGCCACGCGGTAGTCCACGCCCATGACCTCGGAGCCGGCTTCGGACATCGCCTGTAGCAGCTCCCCGGTGCCCACGCCGAAGTGGATGCGCGGAATATCGACGCTGGCGAGGATTTCCTGCGAATATGGCAGCACGAACTCGCGGTAGTCACGCTCGTTGAGGTAGCCGGCCCAGGAATCGAAAAGCTGCATGGCGTCGATGCCGGCATCGACCTGCACCCGCAGGAAATTAATGATGGTGGGCACGAGCCGGCGCATGAGCATGTGCCACGTCTCGGGCTCGGCGTGCATGAGCGCCTTGGTGCGCTCGTGGTTCTTGGACGGCCCGCCCTCAATGAGGTAGCTGGCCAGGGTAAATGGCGCGCCGACGAACCCGATGAGCGCTTGGGTCTCGGTAAGCTCGCCGAGGATGCCCGCAATGCCTTGGGCGACTTCGGGCACGTCGGTATCAAGGATAGGCAGCTTGCCGATGTCCCCCTTCTCCCTCACCGCCTTCTCCATCACCGGCCCGCGGCCGGGCACGATGTCGACGTTGACGCCGGCGGCCTTGAGCGGGACGACGATATCGGAGAAGAGGATGGCCGCGTCCACGTCGTGGCGGCGCACCGGTTGCAGGGTGATTTCTGCGAGGAGTTCCGGCATGAAGCAAGAGTCCAGCATGCTGATGCCCTCGCGGGCGGCGCGGTACTCCGGCAGGGAGCGACCAGCTTGACGCATCAACCACACTGGCGGGCGGGAGGGGGTGCGGCCGAGGGCGGCATCGATAATGGGGGCGCGGTTAAGTCGAGACATACCCCTCATTATGAATCAAAAGTTGGAGCAGGGGCTAATTTGCCGCGCACGTCAGTCGCGCCCGTGGAGGCTGCGGTGGGCGATAAACCGGTTGGACTGGGGCCGGAAGAGCAGAACCACCGCGATTAGCAGCGTCACGGCGATAATCAGCAGGCCAAGCCCGCCAATGCCAAGCGCTAGGGCCGCGATATTGAAGAAGAGGGCAATCGCAATGACGACGGAGATAATACGGCGCGCCCACTTCGATCCGTTGGCGAGTTGCGCGGAAAAGAGCGCCAGAAGGATCGCGCCGATGATATTAAATACCGAGACGAATAGGCGGTTCGACCGCACGTACTCGGCGATGCGCGAATCCGAAGGCTCCATCTGCTCGCCGCCTCCGCCGAAGATGCCGACCATGCCGCTGACCAGCATGATGACGGCTGCAACAACGAGAACCCAATACGCCCACTGGAGCGGGCGCGGCCACACGGACAAGTCTTGATCCTGGGTGGTGTGCTGCACAGGGCGGTTATAGTCACGGGGCCCCGGGCGATGATTCTTATCCGCAGAACCGCCGTTCCGATCATCATCGCGCCGGCCGTGGCCGGGGAACATGCTGGTCATCGGTTGGCCTTGTGGTCATCGCCCCTGTTTTGGGAGCCGGAATTCCGCGGAGGCTGATTGCGACCGACTTTATCTTTGGGGTCCTTTTGCTTGGCGTCCTTCTCTTGGGCGTCTTTCTCCTTGGCCTCCTGCTTTTCGCGCTTCTCGCGCTCTTTATCCCGGCGCGCCTGTTCGAGTTCCTTTTCCAGCTCGCGCATTTGCTCCAGCTCGCCGGTGTAGTCGAGGGTCTCGGGCTTTATGGAGAAAATAAGACCTAATACGGCGGCGACGCCGACCAGGATTTGCACCATGCCGTCGGAGGCGAAGAGCCAGTCGGGGACGTCGGCACCCGCGGGCGTGACCATGAAGGTCAGCAGGATGCGGAAGCCAAAGTAAATGGAAAAGGCGAACCAGATGCGGCGCGAGGTGCCCGCGCGTTTTGATGGCCCCGCCAGCGACTTCAGCAAAAACAGCAGCAGCACCAGCACGCCGACGGCAATGGCAGCCGACAGCGCCACCGATCCATAGGCGGCCATTTCGATAAAGGAATCCGATACTTCCTCGCCGTCTTCGCCACCCGAGGTGCTTTCGACCATTTGCTTGGCCTGCGCCATGAGCACATCGTGGTTGAGCAGGGTCAGCACCACGTTGAGGATCTGGTGAACTGTCTCGCCGACGACGACGCCCAGCCATAGCCACAGCATGTAGACCACGGTCTCGGGGCGCTTGGAACCGCCCTTCGCGTCCTTGCCGCCCTGCCGGCCGCCGCCAGTTTGATTCGGACTCGGCTTCCCCTGCTGGCCGCGCGGTTTGCCGGGCTCCGGCTTGGGCCGCGATTCTCGTTGAGGCTCACGCTGCTTATCGCGCTGCGGCCCCGGGGTTCCGGGTTGTTGCCCCTGCTGGCCACGCGGATCCCCGGGCTGTGCCCCTGGAGCGCCCGGTTGCGGCTCCTGTTGACCGTGCTGTGGTCGCGGGTCGCCTGGCTGTGGGCCTGGGTTGCCCGGCTGTGGCTCCTTCTTGCCTAGCAGATCTCCAGGCTGCGCCCCCGGGTCACCCGGTTGTGGGCTCGGGGTGCCGGGGTGCGGCTCCTGCTGGCCGCGCGGGTCGCCCGGCTGCTGCGGCCCCAGGTCTCCCGGCTGCTGCGGCGAAGGCGGCGAAGCGGGCGGCGGCGTCGGACGAGAAGAAGGCTGTGTCACAAAAATCCTTTACTTGAGCAGGCGTGCGGCTTCGGTGGCGAAGTACGTCAGGATCTGGTCGGCACCGGCACGCTTGAAGGCGGTAAGAGACTCGAGCATGATGGCCTCGCCATCGACCCAGCCGTTGGCGGCGCCGGCCTTGATCATCGCGTACTCGCCAGAGACTTGGTACACGGCGACGGGTACCGAGGAAGTCTCCGCGATTGCGGACAAGACATCCAAATACGGCAAGCCCGGCTTGACCATGACGAAGTCGGCGCCCTCCTCGATATCGAGCTCGGCCTCCAGCAGGGATTCGCGGAAGTTGCGCGGGTCTTGCTGGTAGGTGCGGCGGTCTCCCTCAAGGGAGGAACCGACGGCCTCGCGGAACGGTCCGAAGAAGGCGGAGGCGTACTTCGCGGAGTAGGCCATGATGGAGACGTCGTCGCGCCCGGCCTCATCGAGATCGGCGCGGATGGCGGCAACCTGGCCGTCCATCATGCCAGACGGCGAAATGATCTGAGCGCCGGCTTCGGCCTGGGAGCGGGCCATCTTTTGGTAGAGCTGGACGGATTCATCGTTAAGCACGCGGCCCTGGTCATCGAGGACACCGCAGTGCCCGTGCGAGGTGAACTCGTCGAGGCAGGTATCGGCCATGATGATGAGGTCATCGCCAAATTCCTCGCGCAGGGCGGCGATGCCGCGGTTCAAAATGCCGTCGGGATTCCAGGCCACGGAGCCGGTGGCGTCCTTGTCCTTGTCCAGCGGCACGCCGAACAGATCCACGCAGGTAACCCCGGCCTCGAGGGCCTCCTCGGTCGCGCGGCGCAGCGAGTCAAAAGTGTGCTGGTACACGCCGGGCATGGAAGAAATCTCATTCGGCTCATCGAGGCCGTCTGCGATAAACATCGGCAGAATTAAGTCCGATGGACGCAGCGTGGTTTCGGCGACGAGGTTGCGCATCTGCGGCGTGGAGCGCAGGCGACGGGGGCGGCGGGCAGGAAATGAGCTCATTGGGTACTCCTTAGAGCGAGACTAAAAACTTACGCCTTCTCGACCTTAGTAGTCTTCTTGCGAGCGCGACGCTTCTTGCGGGGCGCGGGCAGGTTACCGGCGGCGCGGAGGGCGGCGACGTGGCTGGCGAGGGCATCGACAAGCGCGGGCACGTCCGCAACATCCGGCACGACATCAACGCGCAGGCCCAGCTCTTCTGCTGCTGCGCTTGCCGATGGCCCGATGCACGCAATGATCGTCCGTTGGTGCGGCTTGCCGGCGATGCCCACCAGGTTGCGCACGGTGGAACCGGAGGTAAAGGCCACGGCGTCGAAGCCGCCGGTCTTGATCATGTCGCGGATTTCTGCCGAGGGCGGGGCGGCGCGCACGGTGCGGTAGGCCACGACGTCGTCGACGTCCCACTGGAGGGCTTGGAGGCCATCGACAAGCGTATCGGCGGCGATATCGGTGCGCGGCAGGAGAACGCGGCTGACGGCGTCGATGTCCTCGACGTAATTGGGAAAAACCTCGAGCAGCCCTTCGGCGTTTTGCTTCTTCTTGTGCGGCAAAAGCTCCGGCACCATGCCCTTGGCGCGGATGGCATCGGCGGTCTTGGTGCCCACGGCGGCAAGATGCACGCCGGCAAAATCGCGCGCATCCAGGCCGAGCTGGGAAATCTTATCCCACACGGCGGTCACGGCGTTGACGGAGGTAAAGACGATCCACTTGTAGCGGCCCTCGACGATGCCCTTGATGGCGCGGTCCATCTGCGCCGGGTTGCGCGGCGGCTCGATGGAAATCGTCGGCACGTTCTGCGGGATGGCGCCGTAGCCGGCCAGGCGCGCGGACATGGGCCCGGCCTGTTCCTTGGTGCGCGGAACTAGCACGCGCCAACCGTAGAGCGGGCGGTTTTCCCACCACGAGTATTTGGTGCGGTCATCGATGCTGCGGCCGAGCGTCACCACCAGCGGGCCGGACAGGTCCGCGTCCAGCTTGGGGATGGTCCCCAGCGTCGTCTCGTACGTGCGCTGCAGACGCGTGGTGCCGTGGACGGTCACAAATGCCTCGGTTTCCGCCGGCATGCCGCGCTGCTGCAGCTCGGTGGAAATCTCCGCCAAGTCTTCCTTGGTGGCCTGCAAGACGATGGGCTGGGTGGCATTGGCGAGCGCGTCCCAGTCGGCGCCATCGGTGACATCGGCCTCTGTGTACGTCGAGCCCAAGGCTAGCCCGGCAAAAGACGGCACGGTTGAGGGCAGGGACATGCCCGGCACGACCTGGAACTCCAGGCCGGCGGAAGCCACGGCGTTGATCTCGGCCTTGATGGATTCGCGGTTGAGCGGGTTGCCGGTCACGAGGCGGATGACATCCTCGCCATCGGCCTCGGCAAGGCACTCGCGCAGCTGGCTCACGATGTCCTCGCCCGGTGCATAGATAACCGCGGCGGTCGGCGCCGGCGGGCGGGGCGGCTTGCGGCGCGCGCCCTTGGCCTTGGCATCGGCGCACATCTGCGCGTATTCCTCTTCCGCGGCGTCGAGCAGCTCTTGCGGGACGGGCAGCGCGGTGGCGACGGCATCGCGCACGCCCTGCATGACCTGCGGATCGGCCACGGCGATAGCGTTATTGGCCAGAACTTCGCGGGCGCGGACGGTCAGCAGGTCTGGGTTTCCCGGACCAGCGCCCACGAAGACGATCTTGCCCAACTGGGTGTCTGACACAGCATTGCTCATAAAGTTCTTTTCTAGATCTGGGCCCGCGGCACCGCACACGGACATGATCGCCTGCAGTGTTTCTCCCCGCGCCGTCGGTGGGTATCAAGGTCATAACGGCCAAAATCCCAGGCGCGACGTCCTGGGATGCCCTTAAAGGGGGCCGGGTATCATTGCAAAAAATGATCTATGGTATCTACACCTTAAATTATTAGCGCTTAAAGTAGAAATTACTGACCTAGCAGGTCGGCCGCGCCTTGGGCGAAAAGCTCATCAGAGACCCGCGTGCCCAACTCCGCCGCTTCCGCTGCGTCCATCGCAGCGCCGGAGGCGGTGGCGGTCAATTGGCGGGAACCATCCAGCGCAAAGACGCCGCCGCGCACCGTGAGTTGATCGCCGTTCCAGCGGGACGTAGCGGCCACGGGCGCGGTACAGCCCGCCTCGAGGCGGGCGAGAACGGCGCGCTCGGCAAGGGCGGCGGAGGTGGCTTGATAATCAACAATGGCGTCTAATGCCGCGGCCGCCTCGGTGCCGGCGGCGGCCTCGATGGCCAGTGCACCCTGGGCTGGGGCAGGCATGAATAATTCTGGATCGAAGATATCGCTCGCCCGATCCTCGTAGCCGCCGCGCAGCAGGCCGGCATAGGCCAGCACCACGGCATCAAGCTCGCCGTCGGTCACCTTGGACATGCGGGTATCGATATTGCCGCGCAGCGGGCGGATCTCCAGGTCCGGGCGCAAGGCGGCCAGCTGGGAGATGCGGCGCGGCGCCGAGGTTCCTACCCGCGCGCCCTCTGGCAGTTGCATCAAGGTCATCCCATCGCGGGCAACCAGCACCTCGCGGCTGTCCTGGCGCTGCGGGATGACCAGGCGGAAGCGGTCATCCTCGGCCGTGGGCAGGTCCTTGAAGGAATGCACGGCGATATCGCATTCGCCGCGGTACAGCGCCTCACGCAGCGCCTGGGTGAATACGCCCACGCCGATGCGCTCGACCGGGGCCATATTGGTATCGCCGGCGGTGGTGACGATGTGGAGTTCGGAATCGAATCCGGCATCGATAAGCCAATCGCGGACGTGTCCTGCCTGGGTGGTGGCGAGCTTGGAGCCACGGGTACCAATCTGGAACATTTACGCCTCCTTATTCAGCGTGGGCAATTCATTGACGGCCACGGCAACGCCGGAGCCTTCCAGCTGCAGGCCAAAGAGTTCCTGCAGGGCATTTTCGCTGCTAAAACTGCTATCCGATGCCGCCAGCTTCTTCGCCCGCACCGTCGGTTCATGCAGCAGCTTGTCGGCGACGCGCTTGAGGGCGCCTTGGACATCGGCAAGCTGCTTGCCCTCTAGCTCCGGGTGCTTTTGCTGCAGGCGAGCCGCCTCGCACTCCACGAGGTCCGCCGCGCGGCGGTGCAGGGCGCTGACAGCCGGCGCCACATCGCGCACGCGCTGGGCGGAGGTATAGGCGGCGAGCTCCTCATCCACGATGGCGCGGGCCTGCTCGTGCGGGTCCGTGCCAGCCGCAACATCGGTGGCGGCCGCAGACAGGGACTTGCTCAGGCGCTCGATATTCACCAAATCCACGTCATCGATTTTCGTTGCCGCGTCATCGATATCGCGTGGGAGGGAGAGGTCAATGAACATCAGCGGGTGCGCGGGCGGGATGTCGGCCGCGGTAATGGTAAAGCCCTCGGCGCCGGTGGCGGAGATGGCGAGGTCGACATCGGCAAGCGCGGTGGCGCGGTCCTGAAAGTCCACCACGCGGGTGCGCACGCCGGCCTCCTCAGCGTGGCCGGCGAGGCGCTCGGCGCGCTCGCGGGTGCGGTTGGCAATCACCAGCTCGCCGATGCCCAGCCGGCCCGCGTGGGTGGCCGCAAGCGAGGCCATCGCCCCGGCGCCGAGCACGAGCGCGGACTTGCCCTGCAGATCCTCCGCATTCAGGCGCTGCAGCGCCTGGTCAAAGGCGAAAGTCACCATTGAGACGCCGGCCTTATCGATCTCCGTCTCCGAGTGCACGCGCTTGCCGGCACGCAGCGCGGACTGCGCCAAGGCGTGGATGCGCGGGCCAACCGTGCCCTGCTCGGAGGCGGACTGGTAGGCAGAACGCACCTGACCGATGATCTGTTGCTCGCCCACCACCATCGAATCCAGGCCGGAGGTAACGGACATGAGGTGTTCCGCGGCGGCATCGGCATAGCGCACGTAAAGGTAATTGCGCAGCTCTTCCTCATCGACGTGGGAGACTTCCTGCAGCACCCGGATGACGTCCTGCACGCCGGTGTGGAAGGAATTGGTCACCGTATAGACCTCGAGGCGGTTACACGTGGAAATGATCATCGCCTCAGTAAGGGACTCGGTGTCAACCAACCGCCCGCAAGCGGAATGCTGCACCACATCGTCCATACTCAATTTTTCCAGCAACGCCACGGGTGCCGATTGGTGGGACATTCCCACAACGAGCACGCTCATGCTCCACACTCCTCAACCTTTTGATTGACCGCAATGGTTCCAAAGACTACCCCGCGTGGGCGCGGAACCCGAATCGTCAGCGCAGCTCCGCAGCCAACTCTTCGTTATCGACTTCCCAGCAGGCGAATTCTTCTCCGTCTATCACTACAACGGGAACGCGGTCACCGAATTCCATCTCGAGCTCGCGGCTATCTTCCACGTTGCGCACTTCCAGCTGGGCACCGGCCTCCTGGATAACGGGGGTAATCTGCTCTTTTACCCGTTTACAGGAACCGCAGGTGGGGCGCACCATGAGCTCAACTAGATGCTGGGACATAGGGGCGGGATTCTCCTCATAAGGACGCAGACGGGGAAAACGTTTACTATGGACATGTTAGTCCACCCCGCGTTTGCGAAAGCTGTTTATTCCACTCGTGTCCGCTTTACCTCCCCCCGGATTCCCCGAATCTCCCCGCGACTTTTTGGCCAATTGGACGGCCTCGCGCGGCAATCTGCGCAACTTTTTAGAAAACCAGGCGCTGGCCCCCTTGGGCGAGGAAGAACAGCGCGCCGCAGGTGAGGCGGCCGCTGCCGCCGCCTTAGAGGAATTCGGGCTCGAGCTCGAGGACTTCGCCTCCGGCATAGCCTCCGTCTCCGGTTCTTATGACGCCGCAGGCTCCCAGCGCATCACGGCCCAGGATCCGGACGTCCCCGTCGACGTGGGCGCCGCCGCCTTTTTCGACGTGGACAATACCCTCGTTCAGGGTTCCTCCTTGGTGGAATTCGGATTTGGGCTCGCCCGCCGACGCTACATCCGCATCTCTGAGATACTCCCGGTTGCCTGGAAGCAGCTTAAATTCCGCCTTTCTGGCGCAGAGAATGCAAAGGACGTCGCCGCCGGCCGCGCGCAGGCATTGGAGTTTGTCAAAGGCCGCAGCGTGGACGAGCTTATCGATCTCTGCGAGGAAATCGTCGAAGCCTCCCTCGCCCGCCGCGCGTACCCCGGCACCACGCAGCTCGCTGAGATGCATCTGGCCGCCGGCCAACAGGTGTGGCTGGTCACCGCTACCCCAGTCCAGCTCGCCCAGGTCTTGGCGCGTCGCTTTGGCTTTACCGGCGCCCTCGGCACCGTCGCGGAGGTAGAAGACGGCAAGTTCACCGGCCGCTTGGTTGGCGATATCCTCCACGGCCCAGGTAAGAAGCACGCCGTGGCCGCCCTCGCTACCATCGAGGGCCTCGATTTGGACCGGTGCACCGCCTACTCCGACTCCGCCAATGACATGCCCATGCTCACCATGGTGGGCACCCCCGTGGCCATCAACCCGGACCGCAAGCTGCGCAACATTGCAGAGAAGCGCGGCTGGATCGTCCGCGACTATCGCTCCATCCGCCGCGCCATCCGCACCTACGGCCTCCCAGCGCTTGTCACTGCGGCCTTTTCCTATGGCGGCTGGCGCTATTTCCGGAAGTAGCAGCGTACGCGGCGAAGCACTCTCAGCGTAGAAGCAGCTTCGGCACTAAAACCAGAAATCCTCCGCCGCCGCGCTAAGGCACGGTGCGGAGGATTCGTGGGCTGTTGGGTTTACTTGCCCAACTTGCGACGCTGCACGCGGGTGCGGCGCAGCATCTTGCGGTGCTTCTTCTTGGACATGCGCTTGCGGCGCTTCTTGATGACAGAACCCATAACAGGCGTCCTCACTTTCTTTTAGTACGTACTGTGAACCTGCCGGCGCCTGAAACGGCAAAGGTGCACTCTTTGCCACCTTGGCCGCACATATGCGGGCCATCACGGCGTGCCGACACGAATGCGATCTATCTTACCTAGTCCCCAGCGCGTCTCCAAAAGTGGCCCCGGCGGCGACCCGCGGAAACGGCGCGCAGCATATCGCTGCGCGCCGCAAAAGGGTGAAACGCGCTGCACAAGGGTGATGTGCGGTAATCGGACGACACACGGGAAACGAGACAGCGCCCACCACCGCTGACCAAGATTGGCCAACAGAAGTGGGCGCTGCCTTAAAGGCGCGAGCACCTACGCTCCGTAAACGGATGCCTCGAGGTACTCGTTAACGGCAGACTCGTGAACGCGGAAAGAGCGTCCGACGCGCACGGCCGGCATTTCGCCTGCGTGAACCAAACGGTAGACAGTCATCTTGGAGACGCGCATGATTTCGGCGACCTCCGCGATCGTCAGAAAGGTTCCTTTTTCTTCATTTGCCATAATTATCTAACCCTTCAGCTCGTTACGCGCTGTAGGCTTCCCCTCCCACAGGACTTCACGCACGTGCTTGTCCCAGCCTATCGTGAAACATGTGACTAATGCGACCCAAGTGCCAAATTTTTTCACAGCAGTTGTTCAGCTCACCGCCAAAAGCGCTGCGTAACAACCACCCCATGGCTCCCGTATGGCCCCTGAGTGGTGAGAGGTACCTACACCCCCACCACGGGGAACTGGCCGCATTAGGCGGGCTGCTAGCCCAGCTCCTTGGCCTTATCGGAGCAGGCTTGGGCGGCGCGGTAGAACGCACCACGCAGGCCGGACTCCTCCAGCTCGCGCACGGCCGCGGCGGTGGTGCCGCCTGGCGAGGTCACACCCGCGCGCAGCTGCGTTGCCGAGCGGCCGGAGTTGGCCAACATATCGCCGGAGCCGGCAGCTGCTTGGGCGGCGAGCTTTTCGGCGATATCGCGGGGAAGGCCGAGCTGCACGCCGGCATCGACAAGCGCCTCTGCCACAAGGAAGAAGTAGGCCGGCGAGGAACCAGCCAGGGCTGTCGCGGCGTCGATGTTCTTCTCCGGAATGACCGCGACCTCACCCACGGCCTCGAGCAGCTCCGTCACGCCCTGCATCTGGGCCTCAGTGACGTGCTCGCCGGCGGCGCAGGTGCACATGCCGCGGCGCACCAACATCGGCGTATTGGGCATAACGCGCACAACCGGCACGCCGTCGCCCGCAGCAGCCTGCAGGGCCTCCAGCGTCAGCCCTGCGGCCATAGAGACCACCACGGCGTCCTTAGCCGGGTTAATCTCGCCCAGCAGGTCCAGGATGGCATAAGGCTTGACGGAGGCGAAGATATAATCCGCGCCGTCCACCGCCTCAGCGTTATCCGTCGTGACGTTGACGCCATAGTTGCTCTTGAGCTCTTCACCGCGAGAGGCCGTGCGGTTGGTCACCGTGATATCGGAAGCATTGAAGCCCGATTCCACAAGACCCGAGGTCAAAGCCTCACCGATTTGTCCTCCACCTAAAATTGCAATCTTTGTCATAGTCTCCACAATGCCAAAAATAACGCCACCCGGCTACCTCCACGAAGGAAGCAGCCGGGTGGTTCTCAGCAATTCGCTGGTTTAGAGCATGACCAAAAGCAGTGGTCCGAACGTCAATATGAGGCCGGTAATGCCTGCAAGGAACATGGAGAACCCATCGCGGGCCGTGCGCAGCGCATGCGTAACGCCAGCCATAATTGCGGTCACGCCGAGTGCCAAGATAGATACGACGACGCGCGGGAAGTTATCCCAGAGCACTTCAAAGCCCTTGAAGATGACGATGGCCAAGACGATGCCCACGACCACCATGATGAGGATGGACATGGGGTTGAGCTTCTCGTGCTCTTCGGTGACTTCCTCGTCCCGCACCTGAGACAGCTCGCCGGTATCGTCAGACTTCTTCGCAGCCGCCGCAGGCTTCTGCTCAGGCGCGGCAGCCTTGCCCTTGGTTCCAGCGTCCTTGGTGTCTGCTGCGGTCTTCGCGCCAGCCTTCGCTCCCGTTACGGTCGCTGCAGCAGCGCCTGCCCCGGCAGCGCCAGCTGCGCCCGCCTTCTCCTTGGCTTCCTTGGCACCGGATTCAGCGGCATCAGCGGCGTCCTTGCGCTTGTCCTGCGAGGACTGCGACTTACCGATGCGCTGCATTACCGCCGTGTCATCCGCGGATGGCTGATGGGACTTCTTGTCGGCGTCCTTAGCGCCCGCCTTGTCCTCCGGACCCGACTGCGCAGGCTTCTTTGCCTCCTGTGCGTTTGTCTTCTGCGCTGGGGCAGGCTTGGCCGTCGGCTTCGAGCCAGACCCCGCCGCAGGCTTGGGAGAGGCGGTCGGCTCACTCGGCTTCCCGTTCTTCTTCGGCGCAGGGGACGCGGTTGGGGTACCAGCGGAAGGCTTCTCGGCAGCCGGCTTAGGAGAGGAGGATTGGGACTGAGATTGCTTGCTTTGCGCAGGCTTGCCGATGCCCTCCTGCCCCGCGGACGGCTTGCCTGCAGCGGACTTGGCGCCAGCAGGCTTAGCACCGGCAGGCTTGGACCCAGCTGGCTTGGAGCCAGTCGGCTGCGCCGCGGAGTTGTTCGCCGCGGTCTTTTTCTCAGCGGCGTTTTTCTCAGCGGACTGTTCGTCCTTGGACTTCGGCGCGCGGATGACAGGGGCGTCATCGTCGATGGATACGTTGGTGTGCTTCGCCTCAGGCGGGGTGGACTTTACCTTCTTCAGGCTGCCGGTGAGCTCGGCAACGGATACGCCGCCCTCATCGAGGCTCCGCCGACGACGGCGAGAGGTCTTCTCGTCTTTATCCGTGCGGTCCTTCTTATTGCGAGCCAGCAGCTCGGCCACGGTCAACTGTTTTTCGTCAGCCATGATCTCTTCCTATTCCAATCCCTTGTCGGTCCGGCGCAAAATAACACCTTCGCGCAGCGCCCATGGGCAGATTTCCAACTTCTCGATTCCAAGAGCTCGCATGCTTGCCTCGGCAACCAAAGCGCCGGCGACGATTTGGTGCGATCGGTTCGAACTTACACCCTCAAGGTCCGCTCTGTCTGCTGCAGTCATGCGCGTGATGAATGAAATCAACTGGCGCAGGCCCGGTGCGGTCAAGGTGCGCTTGACGTATGGCCCCGCAGACGATGGCGCCGCACCGGTAAGCCGCGAGAGGGTGCGGAAGGTTTTCGAGGTGCCCACGGCCAGGCCAGCCGGGCCCATTGCCTTCATCTGCGTGACGGCATCTTCAAGCTCCGCATCGATGAAATCGCGCAGCGCACTGACCTTCTTTTTCTCCGGCGGATCGGTATCGAACCAGTTGTGGGTCAGCCGGCCTGCGCCCAGATCGAGCGAGAAAGCCAGGTCAGGGTGTTCATCGGTACCGGTGGATAGCTCTAGGGAGCCACCGCCGATGTCCAAGTTGGTGATGCGTCCGGCGGACCAGCCGTACCAGCGGCGGGCAGCGAGGAAAGTAAGCTGTGCTTCCTCCACGCCCGAGAGGATCTGCAGGCGCACGCCGGTCTGCTTTTCCACCTCATCGAGTACCTCTTCAGAGTTAGGGGCAGAGCGGACCGCGGAGGTCGCGAAGGCGATGAATTCGGAGCACCCGAGTTTGTCACCCAGCTCACTTGCCTCACCCACGGCGGAAACGAGCTTTTTCAGGCCCTTTTCGTGGATGTTTCCCTTCTTATCCAGCTGTTCTACCAGCCGGAGTGGGGTCTTCCAATCGCTCATCGGAGTAGGCCGTCCCCCCGTTGCGGCATCGACCGCAACGAGGTGGACGGTATTACTTCCGACGTCTAATACACCTAATCGCACACCCATAGCGTAGTAGGTCTACCGTGGTTAGGTGTGAATCGCCCAAAATCTGACACCGTTTACCTAGGTTTTCCCGCGAGCTCGCCAGCGGCGGCATCGATTAAAGCCGGGCACGAAGAGGCCCCAGATTTTCCGCGGGAGTGGTTCGAATTTACCAACCCAAACGACCCTTACCACGTCTTTTCCATCGATCTCACGTGGGTGGAATCGCACTACAGCTGCCAATTTGGCACGTCGGCGTGCCGGGGCATCGATAAGAGCCAGCCCGATGTGGGCTGCTGCGTGCACGGTGCATATATGGCCGATGAACAAGACCGCGACCAGCTTTACGATGCCGTCTCCCGCATGCCCGCGCGCTATTGGCAGCTGCGCCCAGCGGGGGTAGATGAGTTCCTGGCGCAAGAAAACACCGATGAGCTAGAGCCCTGGTTGGAATGGGACGAGCTCGATGGCGAGGACGGCGAACCGGAACCGGCGCTGAAAACGCCCATCGTGGATGGCGCCTGCATCTTTGCCAACCGCGCCGGCTGGGAAACGGGCACGGGCTGCGCTCTGCACCAATGGGCAGTAGATAGCGGCGAGGAGCTGACCGTGGTCAAGCCGGAGGTGTGCTGGCAGCTGCCGCTGTGGCGCTACGAGGATTATGAAGAACGCCCCGATGGGCAGGAAATTTTGCGCACCACCATCGGCGAATATGACCGCCGCGGCTGGGGCAATGGCGGCGAAGACTTTGATTGGTACTGCTCTACCGATGGCGCCTGCCACGCCAATCCGCTGCCGATGTGGCAATCGCACGAGGACGAGCTCGTCGCGCTCATGGGGCGCGAAAGCTACGATATTTTGGCCCAACAATGCCGTGCCCGCGCAGAAGCCGCCGAGCACGGCGTGCAGCTTACCCAGCACCCGGCCAGCATCAAGGCCGGCTGGTAATAGAGCGCTAGCCGGCGCTAGAGTTCGAATTTATAGCCCAGTCCGCGCACCGTTACCAAGTGCTTCGGGCGGGAAGGGTGCTCCTCAATCTTGGTGCGCAGGCGCTTGATGTGCACGTCGAGCGTTTTGGTATCGCCCACGTAATCCGCACCCCAGATGCGGTCAATGAGCTGGCCGCGGGTCAGCACGCGCCCAGCGTTGCGCAGGAGGTATTCCAGCAGGTCAAACTCCTTGAGTGGCATGGCCACCGGCTCGTCCGCCACGGTGACGATGTGGCGCTCCACATCCATCTTCACGCGGCCGCCGGATAGGATCTGCTGGTCTTCTACCTCGGCGTCCTCCGCGGCGTCCGCGTGGGAGGACTGATCGTTGCCGCGGCGCAGCACGGCGCGGATGCGGGCGATGAGCTCGCGGGAGGAATACGGTTTGGTGACGTAATCGTCCGCGCCCAGCTCTAGGCCCACGACCTTATCGATTTCCGCATCGCGCGCGGTGACCATAATGACCGGTACGGAGGAGGTGGCACGTAGCTGCTTGCACACGTCGGTGCCGGACATACCGGGCAGCATGAGGTCAAGTAGCACGATGTCGATGTCATTGTCGGCGAATTTCTCCAGCGCGGAGGGGCCATCGAGGGCGATAATCGGCTCGAAGCCTTCCTTGCGGAGTAAGAATGCCAGCGGATCGGCCAGCGACTCTTCATCTTCCACGATGAGAATGGTGGTCATTGTGCTTTATCCTTTCGACGTGCTGCAACGCGTGCTACCGCACGCTGGAGCCCAGGAGCCGCCGCATCGACGGAATCCTTGTCTTCATTATCCTGCAAGTCAGCCTCGTGCGCTGGCTTCTCTTCCTTATATATGGGCAACTCGATGGTAAAAGTAGAGCCCGTGCCAGGCCGCGACCACAGCTTGATATTGCCCCCGTGGTTGGCCACCACGTGTTTGACAATTGCTAATCCTAGGCCAGTGCCTCCAGTCTGCCGCGACCGGGCTTGGTCAACGCGGAAAAAGCGCTCGAAGACGCGCTTTTGATGCTCCGGCGGGATGCCGATGCCCCGGTCCGTCACCCGGATCAGCACGACATCATCCCCCACTACCTTCTGTGAGACGGAGACCGGCAATTCCTCTGGCGAATAATTGATCGCGTTGGAAATAAGATTGGACAGCGCGGTTACCAAGAGGGACCGGTCGCCCATGACCTGCACGCCTACGGACGGCCCTTGAGTCAACCTGATGGAGCGCGCGTCTGCGGCAAGCTGATTGCGCGAAATCGCCTCATCAATCAAATCGTCTACGTAGAGCGGTTCCATCTCCGGCAGCGCCTCGGCGCCCTGCAGCTTGGACAGGGAAATCAGCTCGCTGACCATATCCGCCATGCGGTTGGCCTCTTTTTGCACCTTGGTACCGAAGTACTTCACGTGCTCCGGATCCTCGGGGTCTTGCAGTAGGGCCTCTGCCAGCAGCGCGATGCCACCCACCGGGGTTTTCAGCTCGTGGGAGACGTTGGCTACGAAGTCACGGCGCGCGGATTCCATGCGCACGTTTTCGCTCTCATCGGTGCCGTAGATGATGATGAAGCGGCCATCGTTCAGCGTCAGCGGCTTGATAACGGCCCTCACCTGCGTGACGCGGTGCCCGGTGCGGCGCTTAGGGATGGCCAAGTCCACGGTGCGGGTTTCCTTATCCTCGAAGACCTGCTCCGCGGTCTTCCAGATTTCCGGATTGACGGCGCGATCGTGGACCACAGACATCTCGTGCGCCGCGGGGTTGGACAGGATGATTTCCTGGTTCCTATCGAGCACCGTCAGCGCCGTGGGCGAGCCCTGGACCGCGAGGTGGAGGCCTTGGCTCACGGTGGTGACCTGGTTTGCCTGGGCATCGCTCGCGCGCTGGCGGCGTGCCATGCGCTCGCGCACCCGGGAAATCAATGGCAGCGCCACCGCGCAGGCAACCACGCCCGCGAGAAAGACAAAAATTAATTCCACGTCATTAAGCCTAACCATTAGAAAGTCCCCAGGGAGCACCTCCCCGGGGACTTATATGCAGTAGTGGGGTTACTTGTCACCACCCTGCGCGGCGACGGCAGCGGCCCCGGCCTCGGCGGCCTCTGGGTCCAGGTAAGTGCCGCCCTCGTTGACCACGGAGCCATCCTCCGCAATCTCGTACACCAGCGGAATGCCGGTCGGGATATTCAGCCCGGCGATGTCATCATCGGAAATGCCATCGAGGTGCTTGACCAACGCGCGCAGGGAGTTGCCGTGCGCTGCGATCATGACGGATTCGCCCTTCTTGGCCCGCGGCAGGATCTCTTCCTCGAAGTAGGGCACGAAGCGCTCGACAACGTCCTTCAGGCACTCCGTCTGTGGGACCTTGTCCAAATCCGCGTAGCGGGGGTCGTTGGCCTGGGAGTACTCGGCGTCATCGGCAAGCTCGGGCGGGCGCGTGTCATAGGAACGGCGCCATGCCATGAACTGGTCCTCGCCGTACTCTTCCTTGGTCTCGGCCTTGTTCAGGCCCTGCAGCGCACCGTAGTGGCGCTCGTTGAGGCGCCAGTCGCGGATGACCGGGATCCAGTGGCGGTCGGCCGCATCCAGCGCGATATTGGCGGTGCGGATTGCGCGGCGCAGTAACGAGGTGTACAGCACGTTGGGCAGGATGCCCTCTTGCGCGAGCAGCTCGCCGCCGCGCTTGGCCTCTGCCTCACCCTTTTCTGTCAGATCAACATCGACCCAACCGGTAAATTGGTTGGATTCATTCCAGGTGGATTGGCCGTGGCGAAGAAGAATCAGTTTTCCGTTAGTCATGCCTCCAGCATGCCACGAAACCGCCCGGCGCGTCAGTGAGGCTAGTCTCCCATCGCGCGGCGTTGGTGGCAGTCAGGCACGGGAATCTGCTGGGCTTCGGCATAAATCTCCGTCAGCTCCCGGGCCGTGTTGGTCCAGCTAAAGCGCACGGCGTGCGCGACGGCGGCCTCGCCCATGGCGATGCGCCGGGGGTCATCGTCCAGCAGCTGGGTCAAGGAATCCGCCCACTCCTTCGGATCGTGGGACGGCACCAGCAGCCCGGTCTCACCATCGACGACAGCGATGGACAGCCCACCCACGGCCGCGGCGACGACCGGCGTGCCAGAAGCCTGGGCCTCGAGCGCCACTAGACCAAAGGACTCGTTGTAGCTGGGTACCGCCACAATATCCGCTGCGCGGTACACACCCACCAGCTCCTCGGGCGGGCGGGGCCCTAAAAAGCGCACGCGCTTTTGCACGCCCAACTCCCGCGCCAATTCCCTATACGCCTCCGGCGAGGCATTGGCCCCGGATGGCCCACCGCAGATGAGCACCCGAAAATCGCGGGTGGGCTCGCGGTGGCACAGTTCGGCGGCGGTCCGGATAAGGACTTCGGGCCCCTTGAATTTCTGTAGCCGCCCCACAAAGGCCACGACCTTGGTATGCAGCGGGATGCCCAGCTCGCGGCGGGAACGCTCCGTATTGCGGTCGGTACCTGGGGTAAATAGCCCCACGTCGGCGCCCGGGGAGACCACGCGGATGATATCGCGGTCAGCATCGTAATGCTCGGCTAGGTCGCGGGCTTCCTGATCGGTATTGACCACGAGGAGGTCTGCGTTATCCACCAATTGTTGCTCGCAGATGCGCCGCGCTTCTGATTCCACGGTGTCCTCGGCCGTGCGGTAGGCGTTTTTCACCGCGGCCAAGG
The DNA here is from genome assembly GCF_046717465.1 of Corynebacterium limaceinasi. NCBI lineage: Bacteria > Bacillati > Actinomycetota > Actinomycetes > Mycobacteriales > Corynebacteriaceae > Corynebacterium > Corynebacterium limaceinasi. Next base: position 284,123 of record NZ_CP177100.1, on the reverse strand, counting down.
TGTGGGCGGTGTGGACCAGCGGAATGCCCCATAGATCGCGCAGCAGCCACCCCACCTGGCCAGAAAGCCAGTAGTGGGAATGAATGAGGTCATATTTTTTGCCCTGCCATTTAGCAAATTGCACCACGCCGCCGGAAAAGGCCGCGAGTTGGGTGGGCAGATCTTCTTTTTCTAGCCCCTCAAAGGGGCCTGCCACGATGTTGATCACCCGCAGGTTGGGGGCCACGTCCACGATTTCTTTGTGGCTGGGGCGGGTCGCACGGGTATAGACATCTACCTCTACGCCTAGCTGGGCTAATTGGCAGGCAATATTTAAAACGTAGACGTTCATTCCGCCGGCATCCCCGGAGCCAGGCTGCTCAATGGGGGAGGTATGCATAGAAATCATGGCGATGCGCATGGTGACCCATCTTAGCGGCGCTATACTGGCCCCTGCCAATAACCTACGCTACCGAAAGGTCACGCATTGTCCGCTTATGAATCAAAGGCATGGCTCCAGTATTACCCGGAGTGGACGCCGCATAGCCTCGACTATGGCAACACCACCCTGTTAGACCTGTATGACAACAACCTCAAGGTCAATGGCGATAAGTCAGCCACGTATTTCTTTGGACGCAGCCAAAACTATTCCGAGCTGGACCGCCAAGTGCGCGCCGCCGCAGCCGGCTTGAAGGCCTTCGGCGTGCGCCCCGGTGACCGCGTAGCCATCGTTGCCCCCAATAGCCCGCAGTACATCGCGGCCTTTTATGCCATCTTGAAGCTCGGCGCCCAGGTTGTGCTGCACAACCCGCTTTATACCGCCCACGAGCTGGAGGGGCTTTTCCAGGATCACGGCGCGCGCATCGCCATCGCCTGGGACAAGGCCGCCCCCACCCTGGAGAAGCTGCGGGCTACCACCAACCTGGAAACGGTCGTGTCCATCAACATGATCAACGCCATGCCCACCCTGCAGCGCGCCGCGCTGCGCCTGCCGCTTCCCCCGCTCAAGGCCAAGCGCGAGCAGCTTTCTGCCCCGGCACCAAATACCGTGCCGTGGGAGGCGCTGATTGGCGATGCCATCGGTGGCAACGGCAGCGATATTAAGACGCCAGAGGACATTGATAAAGACACCGTCGCGCTGGTGATGTACACCTCCGGTACGACCGGTGCGCCCAAGGGCGCGATGCTCTCGCACGGCAACCTCGTATCCAACCTGCTGCAGGGCAAGGCTTGGGTTCCAGGCTTGGGCGATAAGCCAGAGCGCATGCTCGCCGCCCTACCCTTCTTCCACGCATATGGCCTGACCATGAACGTCACCTTGGCACAGCTTATCGGCGGCGAATTGGTCATCCTCCCCGTGCCGCAGATCCCGCTCATCATGCAGCTGATGAAGAAGCACACCCCGACCTGGGTCCCGGGCGTTCCTACCTTGTACGAGCGCATCGTCAAGGCCGCCGAGGAGCAAGAAGTACCCATCAAGGGCGTGCGCGCGGCCTTCTCTGGCGCATCCACCCTGCCTTCTGAGACCGTCAATAAGTGGGAAAACGCCACCGGCGGCTTACTCGTGGAAGGCTACGGGCTTACCGAGTGCTCCCCCATTATCGTGGGCAACCCCATGAGCACCGACCGCCGCCCCGGCTACGTGGGCATTCCCTTCCCGGATACCGAGGTGCGCATCGCCAACCCCGATAACCTGGATGAGACCCAGCCAGACGGTGTTGAGGGCGAGGTGCTGGCCCGCGGCCCGCAGATTTTCAAGGGCTATCTTAATAACCAGGAAGCCACCGATGCCGCCTTCCACGATGACTGGTTCCGCACCGGTGACATGGGCATCATGGAAGAAGACGGCTTCATCCGCCTAGTCAGCCGCATCAAGGAAATCATCATCACCGGCGGCTTCAACGTCTACCCGGGCGAGGTCGAAGAAATCCTGCGCGAGCACCCCAGCGTCGACGACGCCGCTGTCATGGGCCGCCCGCGCGACGATGGCTCCGAAGATGTCGTTGCCTGCCTCGATCTTGCCGATGGCGCCGCGCTCGACCCCGAAGGCCTCAAGGAGTACTGCCGCGAGCGCCTGACCCGCTACAAGGTCCCGCGCACCTTCTACCACTTCGAAGAACTGGCCAAGGACCAAATGGGCAAGATCCGCCGCCGTGAGGTACAAGAAGACCTCATCAACCGCCTCGAAGCGGAGAAGAACTCCTAAAACACCTAGAGTTCCCACCACCATGCTGCGCACCATCGATACCCCCATCGGCCCGCTGCTGCTCACCGCGGATGCAGACGGGCTGTCCCGCGTTGACTTCGTCGCGATCCAGTTGGGTCGCGACGGAACCAGCAAGGGTCGCCGCAAACCCAATGAGGTTCGCGACGAAAACAGCAAGGGGCACCGCAAAACCAATCAGGTTCGCGGCGAGGAAAGCGGCGGAGTACATGGGGGCATCGACAAGCGCGGTGCAGACATCTTAGATGCGGCGCAAGAGCAGCTCGCGGAGTATTTCGCTGGGCGCCGCCGCGAGTTTGACCTGCCGCTCAACCCGGCGCCGACGACGGAATTTCGCGCCCAAATTCACGCGCAGTTGGACACCATTGGCTACGGCGAAATCTCAAGCTATGGCGAGCTCGCAGCCGCCGTGGGGCGCCCCGCTGCTACCCGGGCGGTCGGCACCGCCTGCGGCGCCAATCCCCTGCCGATTATTCGGCCCTGCCACCGCGTGCTGCGCAGCGATGGAACGCTCGGCGGCTATGCCGGTGGCCTGGATATCAAGCGTTTTTTGCTGACACTCGAAGAAAACTAGAGGATTTCCTCACGTTCTGGGTATACTCGCCCTTTGTAATATTTTTCTTTAGCAAACGAAAGGGCAGCGCGTGTCCGCATACGAATCCCGGGCCTGGATTAAGCACTACAGCGACTGGACCCCCGCCACGCTTGATTACGGCGATAAAACCATCGTTGACTACTACGTCAATAACCTCCGCATCAATGCGAATAAGTCCGCTACCTACTTCTTCGGCAGTACACAGAGCTACGCGGACCTAGACGCACAGGTGCGCGCCGCCGCTGCGGGACTTAAGGCCTTTGGCATCCGGCCTGGCGATAGGGTCGCCATCGTCATGCCTAACTGCCCCCAACACGTGGTGGCGTTTTATGCCATCCAGCTGCTCGGGGCCACCGCGGTGGAACACAATCCCCTCTACACCGCCCACGAGCTCGAGGGGCTTTTCCAGGACCATGGCGCGCGTGTGGCCATCGCCTGGGATAAGACGGCGCAGACGCTGAATAAGCTGCGCGCCACCACCCCACTAGAGACCATCGTGTCCGTCAACATGATCGATGCGATGCCACCGCTCAAGCGCCTCGCACTCCGGATTCCCCTGCCGCCGCTGGCCGCCAAGCGCGAGCAGCTAACCGGCACGGCCCCGAATACCGTGGCCTGGTCCACGCTTATCGGTTCTGCCATCGGCGGCGATGGCAAGGACCTCGAGATTGCCAAGGTCACGCAGGACGATATCGCGCTTATCCTCTACACCTCCGGCACCACAGGCAAGCCCAAGGGCGCGCTGCTTTCGCACGGCAACCTCATCTCCAACTGCGTGCAGGGCGAAGCCTGGCTGACGAATATGGACGCCACCGACCAGCGCTTCCTCGCCGCATTGCCGCTCTTCCACGCCTACGGCATGACCACGCTGTGCGTGCTCAGCATCTACTTCGGCGCCGAGCTCATCTTGGTTCCATCCCCGCAGATGCCGCTCATCATGGACATCGTTAAGAAGCACACCCCCACCTGGCTACCGGGCGTGCCCACGTTATACGAGAAGATCATGGACGCCGCCGAGGACAAGGGCGTGGATCTTGCCGGCATCAGCAACGCCTTCTCCGGCGCCGCTACCCTGCCGGTTGACGTGATGGAGCGCTGGGAATCCATGACCGGCGGCCGCCTCGTGGAGGGATTTGGTATGACCGAGACCTCCCCCGTGCTCATTGGCAACCCCATGAACGGCAACCGCCGCCCGGGCTATGTGGGCCTGCCCTTTCCCGATACCGAGGTGCGCATTGGCAACCCGGATAACCTCGATGAAACCCAGCCAGATGGCGAGCCGGGCGAGATGCTGGCTCGCGGGCCGCAGATCTTCCAGGGCTATTTCAATAACGAAAAGGCCACCGAGGAGTCCTTCCACAACGGCTGGTTCCGCACCGGCGATATGGCCACCATGGATGAGGACGGCTGGGTCAAGCTGGTTAGCCGCATCAAGGAAATCATCATCACCGGCGGCTTTAACGTCTACCCGGCCGAAGTCGAAGAGGTGGTGCGCAAGCACCCAGACATCAAGGAGGTCGCCGTGGTGGGCCGCCCGCGCAAGGATGGCTCCGAGGACGTCGTCGCCTGTCTCATCCTGCGCGATGGCGCCGTCTTGGACCCAGAAGGCCTCAAATCCTTCTGCCGCGAGCGCCTGACCCGCTACAAGGTTCCGCGCACCTTCTACCACTTTGAGGAGCTGGCTTCGGACCAGCTGGGCAAGGTCCGCCGCCGCATGGTGCAGCAGGATCTCCTCGATCTCCTCAAACAGAAGGCTTAGTATTAACCACCATGTCAGACCTCGAGTACGACGCCACGCTGACGGATTTCCTCGCCACCGCCGTAGCCAACTTCCCCCACCGTCCCGCCACCTTTTTCGCGGGCGAGACCCTGAGCTACGCGGAGTTGGATACCCGTATCGCCGCTGCCGCCGGCGCCCTGCGGGAGATGGGAATCCGCCCCGGCGACCGGGTGGCGCTGGTCTTGCCCAACTCCCCGCAGCACCTCATTGCCTTTTTCGCGGTGCTGCGCCTGGGCGCGGTCGTGGTCGAGCATAACCCTCAGTACACCGCCCACGAGTTGGCCCCGCTCTTTGCCCACCACGGCGCCCGCATCGCCTTGGTCTGGGATCAGGTCGCCGCCGTGGTCGATGGCCTAGCCAGCACGGTGATTCCCGTGTCCTTGGAGGCGCCCCTTCCCCTCTCCGGCGCCCCAGTGCCTCACCGCCAGGCCGCGCTTGCCGATGCCGCCCTCATCCTCTACACCTCCGGCACCACCGGCCAGCCCAAGGGCGTGGTGCTCACGCACGGCAACCTCGCCGCGAACTGCATCCAATTGGAAGCCCAGGCCGATCTGCGCCCGGGCCACGAGCGTTTCCTCGCCACGCTGCCGATGTTCCACTCTTATGGATTGACCATGAGCGTCTTGCTCGCGGTGCGCTGCGCCGCCGAGATCATCCTGCTGCCCTCCCCACGCCCCGCAGCCGTGGTCGGCGCCTTGGCACAGCGCCGCCCGACCTGGATGCCGGGCGTTCCCACCATTTATGAGCGCGCCATGGGCGAGCTGGCGGCAGAATCTGCCTCCGAGGCGGCCGCTGAGCCGACCGCCGAGCAGGCCACAGACCTGGGCGGGGTGCGCTACGCCATTTCCGGCGCGGCATCGCTGCCCGCGCGCATCATCGAGCCCTGGCAAGACCGCACCGGCGGCATGCTTGTCGAGGGCTACGGTCTTACCGAGGCCTCCCCCGTGCTGACCATCAACCCGCTTGGTGAGGGTCGGCGCGTGGGGACCATCGGCAAGCCGCTTGCCGATACCGACTTGCGCATCGGGGATCCCGCTGACCTTGACCGCAGCCAACCCGATGGCACGCCCGGCGAGATCCTTGCCCGCGGGCCCCAGGTTTTTTCGGGCTACCTCGATAATCCCGCCGCCACGCGGGAGGCATTCCACGGCGATTGGCTGCGCACCGGCGATATGGGTGTGCGCGAGGCCGATGGCCATTTCCGGCTGGTGGGCCGGATTAAAGAGGTCATCATCACCGGTGGCTTTAACGTCTTTCCCAGCGAGGTGGAACATGCATTGTTGAGCCACCCCGCGATAAGCCAAGCCGCGGTGGCCGGCGTCCCGCGTGCCGATGGTTCCGAGGATGTCGCCGCCTGCCTTGTGCTCCACCCCGGCGCCACCTTCGACGCGGAAGCGCTGCGCGAGCACTGCCGCGGCCTCCTGGCCCGCTATAAGGTCCCGCGGCATTTCGTGGTGCAAGAAGAATTGCCCACCGATCAGCTGGGCAAGCTGCGCCGCCGCCAGGTACAGGAAATCTTGGTGGCGGAAGTGTCCTCCCGCTAACTCGCGGCGCACAGTCGGCTGAAGAATCTATTCTGTGAAGTGACACTCGCAGCGATTAGGCTGGGGAGTATGACTGAACAGAACCAAGAAAAGATTAACGTCAAGTCCTTCGAGCTCGACCACCGCCTCGTCAGCGCGCCTTATATCCGGGTGGCTGACCGCACCGATTTGGGCGGCGGCGTCGAGATTATCAAGTACGACCTGCGCTTCTGCCAGCCCAATAAGGAGCACCTGGACACGGAGGCGCTGCACTCCGTGGAGCACATGATGGCCAACTTTATGCGCAACTACACCGATAAGCTCATCGGCTTTGCCCCTATGGGCTGCCGCACCGGCTTCTACGCCATTACCAACGGCATGGAGCAGGATGAATTGCTGCGCGCCGTTGAGGGTGCGCTGAACGATATCCTCACCGCCACCGAGGTTCCCGCCGCCAACGAAGAGCAGTGCGGTTGGGGCGCACACCACAGCTTGAAGGGCGCGCAGGATGCGGCCCGCAAGTTCCTAGACGCCAAGCCGGAGTGGCTCGAGGTCATGGCTGCCTAGGAGCCCGCAAGCAACACTTCCGTCCAAAACAACCGCGTTTCGCCAAAAATGAGGGCGAATTTTAGAAGAACGCGGTTGTTTTGGACGTTTTTATCTCCGCGCGGGCCTAAAACCCGGCGCGAACCCAGCGGCTAAGGCCCCGTCGCGCCGAGAGGCGCGGCCTAGTCCTCGTCCATGGATAGGCCCAGCCACACGGGCTCGGGCACGAGCTCGACGCCGAAGGCCTCGCGGACGCCATCGCGAATAGTGCGGGCCAGCGCGACAATATCGGCGGCGCTCGCGTTTCCGCGGTTAGTCAGCGCCAGGGTGTGCTTGGTGGATAGCGTTGCCGGGCCGGATCCGGGGTAGCCCTTTGTAAAGCCGGCGTTATCGATAAGCCAAGCGGCCGAGAGCTTCTCGTGCGGGGACGATTCGCCCTGTGCGGTGGCGACGGGGTGGCGGGGCATGCGGTCGGCGGGGGCATCGCCAAGCGTGGCGCGCACCTTGTCTTGGATGGCGTCGGCGACGCTGGATTCGACCACGGGGTTGGTGAAGAAAGAGCCGGCGGACCAGGTGTCATGGTCGGCGGCATCGAGCACCATGCCCTTGCCGCGGCGCAGGGCGAGGACCTCCTCGCGGACCTGGGCGACGGGGCGGCGCTCGCCGGGGGCATCGGTAAGCTGCCCAAAGCGCAGGGGGCGAGAGAGCCCATCCGTGGTCAATTGCAATTCGACCTCGAGCACCACCGCGCGGCCGGTGAATTTCAGGTTGGAATAGCGGTAGGCCAGATCGAGATCGGAGACGGGAACCCACTCATCGGCATCGGTGCGCAGGTTATACAGGCGCACACGGGTCAAGACCTCAGAAATCTCGGCGCCATAGGCACCCACGTTTTGCACGGGCACCGCGCCCACCGTGCCGGGGATGCCGGACAGGCACTCGATGCCGCCCAGGGACTGCGTCACGGATTCCGCCACGACCTCGTCCCATACCGCACCGGCTTGGGCGCGCACGAGGCCAGTTTCGGTATCCATGTCCACCGCGGCAAAGTCGAGGACGACGGCGACCACGTCTACCTCACCATCAGAAACCAGCAGGTTGGAGCCGCCGCCAACCACAATGAAGGGAACTTTTTCTTTCTCGAGGTACCGCAGTGCCGCAACTGCCGCTTCAGGCAGCGAGCAACGCAACGTGACCCGTGGCTTTCCCCCCACGCGCAAGGTGGTGAGATCAGCAAAGCTCGCCGTGGGATCCACGTCTACGCCGTCGATTGCTGTGAGTTGTTGCGTCAAAAATTTATCAAGCACGTATACCAAGGTAGTCTGTTAAGCATGTCAACTCGTAGTGAAAACACCGTAACCATCAATCAGCCTATCGACATGGTTCACAAGGCGCTGCTCACCCAGGGGTACTGGGAGTACATCGTGGCAAACCTTTCCCCGGAGGCAGGCCAGGTTCACGATTTCTCCGATAACGTAGCCACGCTCTACGAGGTCCTGCCGACCACCCTTTTGCCAGAGGCAGTGCGCGCCATGGTCTCGCAGGACCTCAAGGTCAAGCGCGTGGTCACCGTGGGCGAGCTCAACGGCCAGGCCGCTGACGTCAACTACACCGCTGACGTCAAGGGCACCCCGGTGGACTTCAAGGGCGATATTTCCCTGGCCGGCGAGGGCGAGATGACCAAGCTGACCTACACCAACGAGATCTCCGTCAAGATCCCGATGATGGGCGCAGCCATCGAGCCGAAGGTGGGCGAATCCCTGGCAGAGCTCTTTGATAACGAGGGCAAGCTGACCGAACAGTGGATTTCTGAAAACTCCTAAGGCACTCCCAACCTTAGAATCCACCGATTCCCATGGCCGACCACGCTCATAACCTGCGCGCCAGCGCAGCAGCGGGTCGGCCTTTTGGCGTTATTACCCGCGGCACCACCAATTACAACCGGCTGCGGCGCTGCGATAGGTGGATGGTCGCCCACCCAGAAATTTCGGCGCTGCTGCGCCACGTGCGCACCCCGCTCGCGCTCGACGTGGGCTACGGTGCCTCCCATACCACCACCGTGGAGTGGGCGCGGTGGCTGCGCCGCATCAATCCCCGCGTGGATGTGCGCGGGCTGGAAATCCACCCGGACCGGGTGCTACCGCCGCGCGATGGCGTGCGCTTTGAGCTGGGCGGATTTGAGCTTGCGGGCTACCGTCCGCAGGTGGTGCGTGCCTTTAATGTGCTGCGCCAATACGACGTGGACCAGGTTGCGGAGGCCTGGCAGACGGTGTGTTCCCGCCTGGCCCCTGGCGGGTTCTTCGTGGAAGGCACCTGCGATGAGCTGGGCCGGCGCGCGGCGTGGATCCTGCTCGATCAGCATGGCCCGAAGACGCTGACGCTCGCGTGGGATCCCTTCGACGTGGCCCGCCCCTCCGATGTGGCCGAGCGCCTGCCCAAAGTGCTCATCCACCGCAACGTGCCCGGCGAGCCCATCCACGAGCTCCTGCAGGCCGCCGATAGGGCCTGGGATCGCGCCGCTGGGTGGGCCCCGCACGGCCCGCGGGTGCGATGGCGCATGGCACAAGCCCTGTTTGCCGATGCCCCCTTTAACCTCCAGCCTCCCCGCCGCCGGCTGCGCGATAATACGCTCACTGTGAGCTGGGAGAGCATCGCGCCCCGCTAATATCCAGCACACATTGCCACCGGCCGCCTCATGCGCCACACTGGTAGTCATGGCTGCAAAGAAATCGGGCGGATCGCTCGCTTGGAAAATTGTCGTAGGCGTCCTCGTAGCGCTGCTTATTATCATCCTCATCGCCGAATTTGGCCTGCGCTGGTTCATTAGTAATCAGATGACCGAGGAGTTTAAAAATAGCGCCAAAGAAGAAGGCATCGAGGCAACGGAAGATCCCTCGGTAAGCTTTGGCGGCAGCCCCCTCCTCTTTGGGCTTATGCGCGGCTCGATTTCCCAGATGGACATGACCACGCCGTCGACCCTGCAGATCGAAGGCTCCCAGATCAAGGGGCAACCCGCCTCCGAAATCCACGTGGAAGATATGTCCACGGATGCGGATAACCCAGTGGCCGGCTCCCTCCGCGCCACCACCACCGTTCCGGATGACTACCTGCTGGCTAGCTTCCAAAAAGGAATCTCGGACCAATCCGGCAGCGACACCATTGGGAATATGGTGGTTACTGAAATCACCGCGAATGACCAGAGCGACGAGCTGGAAGTGAAGTTCGGCGGCGGCTTGGCCAGCCTTTCGCTCAAGCCCACCGCCCGCGACGGCAAGCTAGAGATCAATGCCACCGAGGCCGCCATCTTTGGCCTGTCGCTTCCTGAGCAAGCAACTAGTTCCATTTCCGAGGCACTGCAGGAAGGCATGTCTGATGAGCTCATTGCCAAGGACTTGCAGGTCGAATCCGTGGACGTGGGCGATGGCAAGCTCACGCTCACCTTTACGGGCACCGATGTTCCCTTGAATGATTTGGAACACTTCTCGGGCGAAAGCGACGAACAGAAGAAAGCCGCCTAACAACGTCGGCCGCAGAAGCGGCCGACCTAGGGAGAGACTTAGGCGGTGGGAAATTCTACGACGGGCAGCGAGCTGGACAGCTCGCTGCCTTTTTCTATGACGAGTGCGTGAAATCCCGCCTGGGCGGCGGCGGTTTCCGCGAGGGACCGCGCCGGCTCCACCTCCGGCAAGATGAGGCCCACGCGGGCTGGGTCCGGGCAGGCCTCGCGGATGGCGACGAGCTCGGAGAGGATAGGGGTAACATCGGCAAGCGTGGCATCAACGCTGACCCACACCTCGTCCGCGCCGGACTGGATGGCCAGGCGGGCCTCAGAAGCCTTGATGAGCGTGTGGTGCCGGCCGGTGGGATAGCCCGCCACGGCCGTAATGCCCGCTGGATCGGCTGCGGCCGCCACCGTCACGTGATGCGGCGAGACCAAAACATGCTGCCCGGCGGCCTGCTCCCTGACCTCAGTGGCGGAAGCGTGCAAGAGATTTTTCATGCTTAGTAGCTGTAGTCGCCGTTGATGATGGCCTTGAGCTGCGGGCGCACGTCAAACCAGTAGATGCCGGTGATGACCGTGCCAATCCACGCCAAAATTTGGAGGCCGGTAGCCATCGCAACCGCCGAGCCCGCAAGTAGGCCTACCCATACCCATTTACCCTTGCGGTCGCCGGCCCGAAACGCGTCCTCGCGCGTAGATGCCGCGAGCACGGCCCCGATGATGGCGGTAATGGTCAGGACCTGGAAGAAGTAGATGGGAAAATTATAGGCAATGTCAAGTAAGAGGTACATGCAGATTAATTCGTGGGTTCGTCGGTATCGATAACTTCGCCATCGATAATATTATCGTCCTTGTCCGCCGCAGCGGAATTACCGTTCTTGGGCGCGTTCTTCTTCTCGTTCACGCGCTCCTGGGCATAGCCATACGCGTCCTTCACGCCCTCGCGGGTTTCCTGGTACGCATCCGCGAACTTGTCCTTCGCCTCAGAGAAAGCCTCCGAGTCGCGGGTTTCTTCCGCGGCCTTCTTGATGGACGCGCCCCACTGCTTGGCGGTGTTGGTGGCCTTATCCAGCATGCCGTCCTTATCGCCCTGTGGGCCCTGCGCACCTGCGCCCTGCGCGCCCTGGTTCTCGCGCTCTTCCTGCAGGCGGCCGCCGAAATCCTTGGCGGTATTTAGCGCGGACGCACCGGCTTCCTTCAGGGAATCAAAAAGCTTCTTCTTCTCAGTCATGAAATCCTCCGTGTGATGAATTATTCCGGCGCATTAGGCGCCGAAAATGAGATGATTAACAGCATATATGGCCAAGCCTGCCAGGGAGCCGACGATAGTGCCGTTAAGGCGAATAAATTGCAGATCCTTGCCCACCATCAGCTCGATATTTTGCGAGGCCTCCTGCGCATCCCAGCGCTTGATGGTCTCCGGGATGATCGCGATGATCTCCGGGGCGAATTTCTCCACCGCGTAGCGCGCGGCCTTGTCCACAAGATCATTGGCCTGGGCCAAGAACTCGGAATCCTCGAGCAACCGGTGCGCTAGTTCCTTCACCTTGGCCGTCATCTTCTGCCGCAGGAAGGACTCCGGGTCATTGAACTGATCAATCAGCGTGGTAGAAATCGTGCGCCACATCGCCGCCGGCGCCTGCTGCACCTGATCAGAGGCAAGCATCTCTTGCTTGATGTTCTCAATGCGCTCGCGCATATCCGCATCCCACTGCAGATCCGCAGCCAGCTTGGATAGGTTGCGGCGAATGGCCAGGCGGGCCTCGTGGTTGCCATCGCGGCGAACTTCCTCGGCGAAATTAACGAGCTCGCTATAGACCTTGTCCCCCACCATCTCGCGGGCAAAGCGCGGCGCCCACCCGGGCATGCGCTCATCGATGGCCGTGACCACCGTCGATTCCATGCCAAGAATCTTCTTGTGTGCCCAGTCAATGAGGTCATCCTCCAGCGGGCGCGCCTTGCCGTCCGCGATATAGCCCTCCAGCAACCGGCCCAATGGCGGCCCCCACTCCGGCTCCGCCAGGCGGTCCATGACCTGGGTGCGGATGAACTGCTCCGCCTCAGCCGGGTCAAGGTCCTCCACCACGCTGGCGGCGCGCTGGCCAATCCATTCGGAGACCTCCTCCGCCTTGCCGGGTGCTGCCCCCTGGCGCGCCAACCACAGCGGCAGCTCCGCCTCCCGCACCTTGGCACTCAGCGCATCCGCGGTAAGGAAGTTCTCCTCCACAAAGTCCTTCAGCGCATCGCCCACGCGGTCCTTATTATTCGGAATCAGCGCCGTGTGCGGAATGGGCAGGCCCATCGGCCGGCGGAACAGTGCCGTCACCGCAAACCAGTCCGCCAGGCCACCGACCATGCCGGCCTCCGCCGCCGCACGCACGTAGCCCACCCACACTGGAGCCCCGCTTTCCGACGCCTGCCACCACGAACACCCCAAAAAGATCACCGCCGCACCAATCAGGAACGACAGCGCAATCGCCTTCCACCGCCGCAAGTCCGCCCGCCGGGCCTCCTGGTTACCGGCCTGCGGAACGGGAGCAGCGCCCGACGGCGCCGTTGCAGTTTCCGGCTCCGGTGCCGAAGCGGTTGCCGATTCGAGGCCTTCGTCCGCGCGGTGGTTCATGTGGTCTCCTTGGGATTGGGAAGGTGCTTTCGAGCTTCATTCTCTAACACTAGTGCGTCCTAAAACACTCGCTAAACCACGCGACCAATTCAGTTAGGGGTTAGACCTATGCCCCTACGGATCCTGATCTTTATTCGAAGGTCACGTTCCATTTCCAGCGCTTTCCGGTGAATAGCCTTTGCACATGGATACCTATACGTAAACTGGTTCCGCGCCTTCTATCTATGACAATCAAACCCCTGAAACAAAACTTAGCTTCGGTCTTCGAAAGTTTTCCGTCATATCACCGAATTGATATTGCAACGGGATATTTTAGCCTTCGCGGCTGGTCTTCGATTGACCCTTTAGTACGTGAGAGCTTTGAAACAGGGGATGTTGATGGGCCAATCGAGAGTGTCTGATGGTTTGTGTGTGTAGGTACCTAACCCGCATAAGAAGATGGAGGGCCTGACCCCTGTTTGGTGGACACCTGATATCCAGCCCAGTCGGGCTGGAAAGAAAGGTAATCTACCACCATGTCCAGGTACTCCGAACAGTTCAAACGCGATGCCGTGGCCCTCTATGAGAACAATGAGGACCTCTCGCTGAACTCAGCATCAGCCGAGCTCGGTATCAACCGTGCCTCGCTGCATTCATGGGTCAAGAAGTACGGCACCGGCAAACGTGCGCGTATAAAAGCCATGCAGGATAAAGCCCAAGCGGCGAATGATTCCGAACGGATCCGCCAGTTAGAAAAAGAAAACGCAAAGCTGCGCGAAGAACGTGACATCCTGCGCAAGGCCGCCAAATATTTTGCCGAAGAGACTCACTGGTGATCCGCTTCCAGTTTGTCTATGACCACCGAACCGAATTCTCGGTCAAGCGGATGTGCCATGTGTTAAAACTGAATCGTTCCTCGTTTTATAAGTGGGTCCAAACCCGTAAAAATCGCAGGTTAAAGATGTATTCTGATGCTGTTATTGGTGCAAGGATCGCAACCATCTTTGATGATGAGCTTGGGCTTTACGGCGCTAAACGCATCGCTGCAAGCCTGAATGAGGACACGGCGTATGTCCCGATCAATCACAAGAAAGTTGCACGAATTATGAAAGCCATGGGGCTTAAAGGCTTTACCAAACGCCGCCGATGTGTCACTACCAGGCGCAAGCCTGGCCACCGCGTCATGCCGGACTTAGTAGGCCGTAAATTCACCGCCAACGAGCCGAATCGCGTTTATGTTGGCGACATTACCTACCTGCCCTGTAAGGGTGGCAAGAACATGTATGTGGCCACAGTTATTGACACTTCATTCACGCAAACGTGCAGGTTATGCGCTCGCAGACAACATGCGAGTGTCACTGGTCGTCGATGCAATAGCCCACGCGCACGGTGTACGCGGCAGTCTTGACGGGGCTATATTCCATTCCGATCACGGCAGCGTGTACACCTCACAAGCCTTTAGGAACTATTGCTCGTCGTTGGGTGTGCGCCAGTCCATGGGAGCGGTAGGAACGAGTGCTGATAACGCCCTAGCAGAATCATTTAACGCCACCTTAAAGCGGGAAGTCTTGCGCGATAGGAAAGTCTTTGACAATCCGATCTCCTGCCGCCGGGAAGTCTTCCGGTGGTGCATGCGCTACAACACGCGCCGGCGGCACTCCTGGTGCAATCTTGTAGCGCCTGATGTCTTTGAAGCCGAGACTTCAACTACACTGACCAAAGCAGCATAGCTAACCCCCGACGTGTCCACTGTCCGGGGGTCAGGCCCGGACCAGAATGACTACTGTGACAAGACGAGATCCGGCCGATAAAACCAAGATTGATGCGATTGAAAAGAAGCTGCTTGCTAACCCTGAAATCGCGAAACTAATTGATGACCTAGGCACGTCCACAACGGATGCCAATGACCTGGTTCGGGACATGCTGCAAGCCTCAATCGCCAGAGGTTTGAATGCTGAAATGGATGCCCACCTTGGCTACGAGTCTGGTGATAGGAGTGGCAAAGCTGCAGCTGGGACAGACAATTACCGTAACGGCACCTACTCGAAAACCGTGGATTCTAACTACGGTCCGGTAACTGTTGATGTCCCACGCGATCGGGCCGGAACATTCTTGCCGACCATGGTTCCTAAAGGATCGAGACGCTTGACTTACGTTGATGACATGATCGTCAGCTTGTACGCCGGTGGAATGACAATAAGGGATATCCAGCACCACATGGCAACTGCGATGCGGGTAGATATTTCCCATGAGACGATTTCTGCGGTTACTGACACCGTCTTGGATGAAGTCATGGTCCTGCAAAACCGCCAGCTAGATGAGTTCTACCCGGTCATTTTCCTGGATGCACTACGTATTAAAGTCCGCGATGTTGGCCGAGTAGTCAACAAGTCCGCGTACATGGCAATCGGGGTGGACCTCGACGGAATTAAGCACATTTTGGGATTGTGGATTGCCAAAGAAGAAGGCGCTTCCTTTTGGGCGCAGGTATGCGCCAATCTTTCCAACCGTGGGGTCAAAGACGTCTTTATTGTTTGCTGTGACGGGCTGAAAGGCCTACCCGAGGCAGTAGAGGCAGCCTGGCCGAACTCTATGGTACAAACCTGTATCGTGCACCTGATACGTGCCGCGAACCGTTGGGTGGCCTACGGGGATCGCCGGGCTGTTTCAGCCGCGTTGAAAAAGATTTATACTGCTGCGGACGAGCCGACGGCACGTGCTGCCTTAGAGGAATTCGAGGCTTCCGAGCTGGGTGAGAAGTATCCCCGCTCAGTCAAGGTCTGGCAGGACGCGTGGGAGCGGTTTGTTCCGTTTCTGCAGTTCCCACCAGCAGCCAGGAAGGTCATCTATACGACGAATTCCATTGAATCTTTTAACAATGAGCTGCGTAAAGCTACTCGCAACAGGGTGCAGTTCACCAACGATGAATCAGCGCTTAAAACACTGTGGTTGATGATCTGCAATATTGAAGATAAGCGAGCCGCCAAGAGAGCAAAGCAGGGCAAACGAGTCTCAAGAACAGCCGGCAGACTCATGGAAGGAGCCCGGGCCTGACCCCCGGACAGTGGACACGTCGGGGGTTAGCTATGCTGCTTTGGTCAGTGTAGTTGAAGTCTCGGCTTCAAAGACATCAGGCGCTACAAGATTGCACCAGGAGTGCCGCCGGCGCGTGTTGTAGCGCATGCACCACCGGAAGACTTCCCGGCGGCAGGAGATCGGATTGTCAAAGACTTTCCTATCGCGCAAGACTTCCCGCTTTAAGGTGGCGTTAAATGATTCTGCTAGGGCGTTATCAGCACTCGTTCCTACCGCTCCCATGGACTGGCGCACACCCAACGACGAGCAATAGTTCCTAAAGGCTTGTGAGGTGTACACGCTGCCGTGATCGGAATGGAATATAGCCCCGTCAAGACTGCCGCGTACACCGTGCGCGTGGGCTATTGCATCGACGACCAGTGACACTCGCATGTTGTCTGCGAGCGCATAACCTGCACGTTTGCGTGAATGAAGTGTCAATAACTGTGGCCACATACATGTTCTTGCCACCCTTACAGGGCAGGTAGGTAATGTCGCCAACATAAACGCGATTCGGCTCGTTGGCGGTGAATTTACGGCCTACTAAGTCCGGCATGACGCGGTGGCCAGGCTTGCGCCTGGTAGTGACACATCGGCGGCGTTTGGTAAAGCCTTTAAGCCCCATGGCTTTCATAATTCGTGCAACTTTCTTGTGATTGATCGGGACATACGCCGTGTCCTCATTCAGGCTTGCAGCGATGCGTTTAGCGCCGTAAAGCCCAAGCTCATCATCAAAGATGGTTGCGATCCTTGCACCAATAACAGCATCAGAATACATCTTTAACCTGCGATTTTTACGGGTTTGGACCCACTTATAAAACGAGGAACGATTCAGTTTTAACACATGGCACATCCGCTTGACCGAGAATTCGGTTCGGTGGTCATAGACAAACTGGAAGCGGATCACCAGTGAGTCTCTTCGGCAAAATATTTGGCGGCCTTGCGCAGGATGTCACGTTCTTCGCGCAGCTTTGCGTTTTCTTTTTCTAACTGGCGGATCCGTTCGGAATCATTCGCCGCTTGGGCTTTATCCTGCATGGCTTTTATACGCGCACGTTTGCCGGTGCCGTACTTCTTGACCCATGAATGCAGCGAGGCACGGTTGATACCGAGCTCGGCTGATGCTGAGTTCAGCGAGAGGTCCTCATTGTTCTCATAGAGGGCCACGGCATCGCGTTTGAACTGTTCGGAGTACCTGGACATGGTGGTAGATTACCTTTCTTTCCAGCCCGACTGGGCTGGATATCAGGTGTCCACCAAACAGGGGTCAGGTCCCCCGAGTTTCCGGCTGGACACAAGCCATCAACCAAATGGCCGTGGCCTACCCCGACCGCTTCGACAAATACCTATAAACCCAGCTCCACACACAAACAACTTGACACGCTCGGGAACGGAGCTCACCGCACTACCCAGGAGTCCTGGTCATCGACTCTGCACTTAAAGGTTTCGACCAAGGTCGTGCAGAAGCAGCAGGATCCATGCGTGAGGGACTCTCCACCTATCTGACGCAAGAGGCAATACACCCAGCAAATCATCATCCTGGAGAACACCGACGAAGTTCCCGGGGTTGACCGCACCATTATGGGGAATATCATTGATTTTACCAAAGACACCGAAAACGGCCGTTACGGCTACCTGAAAGGCGTCATAGACGTTGCAGAAGAGGAAGATTTCGAATGACGACACCAGTGGTCAGTTACAAACCTCTCTGGAAGACTCTCACTGACAAAGACATGACAAAACAAGACCTACGTAAAGCAACCGGCCTCTCAAGCGCCACTATCACCAAGATGGGATGGGATGAGACAGTGTCAACACAAGTACTCGCAAGAATATTCGAAGCACTCGAATGCGATATTTCAGATATCTGCACAATCGGAAATAGCCAGGAGGTTGGAAGTGACTAACTTCGAATTTCTAAAAAATAGTTTCCCTTCATTGGAAAACCTGGGAACTTTAGCTGAATCATACCTTTATACCGACCCGAGTACCTCTGTGATGAAGCTCGGCATTCTATGCGAAAGCATTGTAGAGCTGATATTCCAGTTCGATCGTTTGACTCCTCCAAATAAAAGCACAGCTTTCAAGCGGATTGACATGCTCTCTCGTGAAGGTCTGCTGCCTCGCGAAGTTGTCGATATTTTGAATCTGGTTCGCAAAGCCCGAAACAAGGCGGCACATAAGGACTGGGGAACAACAGAAGATGCAAAGCGCTTTTTGCCAATGGTTCATTCCCTTGCTTGGTGGTTTGAAGCTACATATGGTGACCCAAATGTGGAGGCATCAAAATATGTACTCCCAGTTGAAAAATCCCTAACTGATCAGGCTACCGATTGGCTGGAGCAAGAGACTGCCGCACTTGCAAAGGACGATGGCACAAAGGCTAAACAGGCACCAGCGGTGTCAAAAGCGAAACGTTCCCAGCGTTCTACTGCTGCGGTGAATCAGCGTCCAAAAACAGAAGCTGAAACGAGGCTCCTCATTGATGAGCAGCTTCGTCAAGTGGGTTGGGATGCTGATACTGAAAACCTAAGGTACAGCAAGGGCACACGCCCTGTTGAGGGACTAAATCAGGCTATTGCTGAGTGGCCTACTGATTCCACGGTAGGGCGGCAAGGCCGAGCTGACTATGCCTTGTTCGTAGGTTTGAATTTCGTTGGTGTGATTGAAGCAAAGGCAGAGCACTCTGCAATCCCATCAGTTTTGGATTTTCAGGCTGCCGATTACGGGCGGCTTATTAAAGATGAGCACGTAGAGTTTACGATGGGTCAGTGGGGTGCCTTCAAGGTACCATTCCTCTTTGCAACGAATGGTCGCCCATATATAGAGCAATACAAGACTCAATCTGGCGTCTGATTTCAGGATGTGCGTAACCCACTAAATTCTCCACGCGCATTAGTTGGATGGCCAAGTCCACAGGGTCTTCTCGAAATGCTTGATGCTGATCAACAAGCTGCGCAGGAGGCACTCGACAACCTGAACGATGATCTGCTCACATCTAGTACTGGCTTAAATCTGCGTAAATATCAGGTCGATGCAATCCACGCTGCTGAGAACGCGATCAGCGAAGGAAACCACCACGCGCTACTTGCCATGGCCACCGGCACTGGCAAAACCCGAACAGTGCTTGGGATGATCTATCGATTCTTGAAGACTAATCGGTTCCGCAGAATCTTGTTCTTGGTTGACCGTACGTCACTAGGCACTCAGGCTTTGGATACCTTTAAGGATGTCCGATTAGAGGAATTGCTGACGCTGGATGAACTCTATTCAATTAATGGTTTAGACGATTCCGACGTTGACCCTGAGACACGTGTGCATGTCTCAACGGTCCAAGGAATGGTGAAGCGCCTGTTCTACCCAGAACCTTCTACTGAAGATACTCAGGCACGCAAACCATCCGTTACTGACTACGACTTGATCATTGTTGACGAAGCTCACCGAGGTTATTTGCTTGATAAAGAAATGACCGAAGATGAAGCTCTCTACCGGGACCAATCTGACTACCAATCCGCCTACCGGTCCGTAATTGACTATTTCGATGCAACGAAAATCGCGCTCACTGCAACACCTGCGTTACACACAACTGAGATTTTGGGCCCGAACCCCGGAAAGTGGACACGGGGATTTAATCAAGATGCGATAGTAAGTGTAGCTGATCCGGCGGCTTCGAAGGCGTTCGGCGAGCGATAGCCGCACCACGAGTGCAAGCGCTTGGTGTTGTAGTGCGTGCACCACCGGAACACGTCCCGACGACATACGAGCTGACTTGGGAAAACGGACTCGTCCTGGAGGACTTCCCGTTTCAGCGTGGCGTTGAACGACTCCGCCAACGAGTTGTCCGCGCTCGTCCCGATTGCTCCCATCGACTGGGTGACACCGAATCGTTCACACAGCTTCCGGTATTGCCCAGAGGTATAGACGCTGCCATGATCGGAGTGAAAAATCGCCCCGTCAAGGTTGCCTCGGACCCCGTGGGCCATCGTGAGAGCTTCTTCGACCAACTCCGTGCGCATGTGGTCGGCGATCGCGAAACCGGTCAACTGCCGCGAATAGCAGTCGATGACGGTGGCCAGGTACATATTCGACCCGTCCGCGATCGGCAGGTACGTGATATCGCCGACGTAGATGGTGTTCGGTTTCTCCGCGGTGAACCGGCGTTTCAGCAGGTCGGGCAACTTCGGAGCCCGTTTCGCAGACACGGTGGTCTTCACCCGGCGTTTTTTGGTGTAGCCGAACAGGCCCATCTGGCGCATCAACCTGGCGGTGCGCTTGTGATTGAAAAGGTCGTCGTTGGCTGGATCGGAATTGATGGCCGCCGTCACGCGTTTCGCCCCGTAACAACCGTTCTCGGCCGTGAACACGGCCTTGATCCTCGCTCCCAGCACCGCGTCGTCAAGGACGCGTCGCCGGCGGGCAGGAGCAGCTGATTTCCATTTGTAATACGAGGACCGGTTGATCTTCAAAACCTCACATAACCGCTTGACCTCGTAGAGGCCTCGGTTGTCATCAACGAACCGGAAGCGGTTCACCAGTTCGTCTCTTCCGCGAAATATTTGGCCGCCTTGCGGAGAATCTCTCGTTCCTCCCGGAGCTTGGCGTTTTCGCGTTCCAGCACGCGGATGCGTTCGGCGTCGGAGAGTCCTTCAGCAGGCGTGCGTGCGCTGTTGGCTGCGGCAATGGGGCTGGCGACTTTTTCACCGTTGGCGTTGGTTTTGGTGCCGGTGCCGAAGGCGTCGAGCCAGGTGCGCAGGGAGTTGCGGTTGACCCCGAGATCGGAGGCGATCGCGTTGAGCGTTGCTCCGGGGGTCGACTCGTACAACGAGACTGCGTCGCGCTTGAACTGCTCGGTGTAGGTCTTGCGTGGCATGGTGGAAAGGTACCTCACTTCCCCAGCGAGATGCTGGTTTCAAGGTGTCCACCATCTGGGGGTCAGGTCCTTTCGGTCAACCGGTGTACACCTACACCTATCGTGAAGCAGTCATGGATGGCTATCTCGTTGACCACGACGCACCACATCGCCTCACAACAAAGCTTGCAACTGAAGGTATTCGATTTGCCGAGGGCGACACTCTTCCGATCTACGACACTGCTACTGGAGAAATCGCCAACAGCGCTGAATTGGCTGACGAGGTTACTTTTGAAGTGGAAGACTTCAACCGGTCAGTAATTACCGAAAACTTCAACCGGACGGTTCTAAAAGAAATCGCTCGGGATCTTGATCCGAGCATGCCTGAATTATTCGGCAAAACCCTCATTTATGCCGTTGATGACGCTCATGCTGACCTCATCGTCGATCTCCTTAAAGACATCTATGCCGACCAGGGGGTTGAGCCAAAAGCGATTATGAAGATCACCGGCTCAGTCGCAGGCGGCAACAAGAAGAAGATCGAGCAAACAATTAAGCGCTTCAAGAACGAGCGTTTTCCATCAATAGTTGTCACCGTTGACCTGCTCACCACCGGTATTGACGTACCAGCAATCACGTCATTGGTTTTCATGAGGCGAGTTAAGTCGCGTATCCTCTTCGAGCAAATGCTCGGTCGAGCCACGCGACTATGCCCAGAAATCTCAAAAGACCGCTTCGAAATCTACGATCCGGTAGGAGTGTACGAAGCCCTTGAAAGGTTTCTACCATGAAACCACTGGTTGCGAACCCCAATACCAGCTTCAAAGATCTCATGGAGGACATTGATCGCGCCGGTACTAATGCTGACAAACTTACTCGAGCAATCGAACAGGTAGTGGCTAAGCTCCAACGTAGACGACGCAAGATTGCCGAAACTACAGCTGAACACCTTAAAGACCTTGGCGGTGGAAACACGATCTCCGAAGTGATTGAAGAACTTCGTGAAGCCTCACCAGCAGATGCAGCCGCATGGATTCAAGAACACGCGCAGTTCTTCGATTTCCTCGACAACTCGACCTTTGGCGACCCACGAAAACTAGTGATTTCAGAGGCTGAAGATGAACTCATCTCACACACCAGGGACTTTGGAAACGCCCAAAAGCCTGAGGACTATCTAGAAGAGTTCAAATCCTTCCTGGAGCAAAACAGTGATGAGATTGCAGCCTTACAAATAGTGTGTACTCGCCCTTCTGAACTCACCCGAGCGGAACTGAAATCACTAAGGCTCATGCTCGACCGCAAAGGCTATACCGAGCAAAAACTCTCTTCAGCCTTGTCGCAAGTGTCTAACAAAGAGATTACTGCAGACATCATCTCACTCATTCGCCGTTTTGCACTCGGATCTCCGCTCCTTACCCACAAGGAACGGGTGAAACTTGCTATCGACAAACTGAAAAGAGAACATGACTTTACTAGAGTTCAGCAGGGCTGGATATCTCGCGTTGAGGCGTACCTCGAAAACGAGTTACTCATCTCAACAGACACCTTCGATACAGACTCTCGCTTTAGACAACAGGGAGGACTGAATCGAGTGCAGGCTGCATTTGATGGCGAATTCGCCAAAATAGTCTCTGAACTTAAGGACTATATGTATGAGGACCTAACCGCATGAACAATCAAGAGATCGTTGCGAAGCTCTGGAACCTGTCCAACGTCCTACGCGATGATGGAATCACCTTCCATCAGTACGTCACCGAGCTGACTTACATCCTATTCTTGAAAATGGCCAAGGAAACCGGTGCAGAAGACGGGATTCCCGAACAATACCGATGGAATGAACTGCGCACGAAGTCCGGCATCGAACTCAAGCGGTTCTACCGTGACCTGCTCCAACACCTCGGCGAAGAAGCAACTGGTCGAGTCCATGAAATCTATGCTGCGTCATCTACAAATATTGATGAGCCGAAAAACCTTGAGAAGATTATCAAGTCAATTGATGCTCTGGATTGGTATTCCGCTCGTGAGGAGGGGCTCGGTAACCTCTACGAAGGGCTGCTTGAGAAAAACGCTAACGAGAAAAAGTCTGGTGCCGGTCAGTACTTCACCCCGCGTGTCCTTATTGACGTTATGGTGCGGCTTATTGACCCACAGCCTGGTGAGCTCTGCAACGACCCCGCATGTGGAACTTTTGGCTTCATGATTGCTGCGAGTGAGCACGTATGCGCCAACACAGACGACCTGTTCGATCTGGACGAAGATCAAGCCGACTTCCAAGTAAAGAAGGCATTTACCGGTGTGGAGCTTGTCCATGACACTCATCGACTTGCGTTGATGAATGCTATGCTTCATGGCATCGAATCCCCTATCCATTTAGGAGATACGCTTTCGCCTGACGGCAAGCGCTTTATTGGGTTTGATGTTGTTCTGACTAACCCGCCATTTGGAACGAAAAAGGGAGGGGAACGTGCAACTCGTGATGATCTAACCTTCCCGACATCAAATAAGCAGCTGAACTTCCTGCAGCATATTTATCGAAGCCTTAAGCCAGGTGGACGCGCTGCGGTTGTACTACCAGACAATGTTCTTTTCGCTGACGGTGATGGCCGCCGCATCCGAGAAGACCTGATGGACAAATGCAACCTACACACTATCCTCAGGCTTCCAACCGGTATCTTTTACGCCCCAGGCGTCAAGACCAACGTACTCTTCTTCGAACGTGGACTCACCGACAAAGGAAATACCAGCGGAGTTTGGTTCTACGACCTTCGTTCTCAGATGCCTTCGTTCGGCAAGCGTACGCCACTTACCGTTGAACACTTCGCTGACTTTGAGAAAGCGTATTTGGCTGAAGATCGAACTCAGCTGGCAAACGAGCGGCTAACCTACTTCAAGCGCAGCGAGATTAACGCTAAAGAGGACTCTCTAGATCTGGGCCTCATGCGTGTTGAAGTAGAAACTTTCGACGCGGAAAACTTTGCCCCAGCAGCATCCGCGCTCGAAGCCGCAACCCTTCTTGACGAAGCAGCTGACCTCCTGCGCACTCTAGCAAGCGATCTCAGCCTCGGAGAAGGTGAAGATTAGTGGCAATGAAACTCCCGCTCATCACAGACTTCAAAGGGATTCCTAACGAAGCCATCGTTCCAGAGGCCGAACAACCATACGCCGTTCCTGGAGACTGGCGGTGGGTGCGGTTGGGTACGGTATTACTTCCCATGGAGACACGCAAACCTAGGGGAGGCTCCTTTACTTACATCGATATCGATGCAGTCAATAATAAGTGCCAAAAAGTAGCAAACCCAAAAATCGTTGCAGCGTCCAAAGCGCCAAGCAGGGCATCTCGAGCGGTGCACGACGGAGATACCCTATTCTCTCTCGTTCGTCCCTACCTCATGAACATAGCGCGTGTAGGGTCAGAATTCTCAGAAGCAATCGCGAGCACTGGTTTTTATGTTTGCACACCTGCCCCAGTAGTTGATTCGCGCTACCTTTTTCATTTCCTTTGTAGCCCAACGTTCATTTCGATGGCGACGGCAAAGATGAAAGGAGACAATTCACCATCGATTAAGGCGACCGATTTTTTACAGCTCCCGATTAGTCTGCCCCCGTTAGGTGAGCAAGCACGTATCGTTGATTTTATCGAGAAAACTAACGCCAAAATCGACGACGCCATACAACGACTCGATAGTTTTCTAGACAATCTTTCAGATAGAAAGGTTGGCATTGCCCGAACATTGCTTGCGGGGCACGGAGTTTCAAATGAAGGTAATGTACATGACACTGTTTGGGAGACTAAGCCCTTGGGCGAGATTATAAGGGTCTCATCTGGAAAAGGCTTAACGGCAAAAGAGATGGCCCCTGGTGGTACCGTTCCTGTTTATGGTGGCAACGGCGTTACCGGATACCATGACCAGTCCTGTTACCCAGCTGAAACAATCACAATCGGTAGAGTCGGATTTTATTGCGGTTCTGTCCACATGACGAACGAAGAATGCTGGGTAACTGATAACGCTCTGGTCGTGCACTTCAATGAAAACGAGATAGACAAGAAGTTTCTCTACTTTCTTTTGCTACACACCAATCTGCGAAAAAATACGAGTTCCAGTGCGCAGCCACTAATTTCCGGCAAGAAAATATATGACATCCTCGTCAGAATCCCTGCGTTAGATTCTCAGAAGGTGATTGCAGAGGGCATTGAAAATTCCTTGGAAAAGCTTGATAAAATTCAACACTTGGTAGAAGGATCCAAGCAGATTCTGGTGCAGCTCCGGAAACAGTTAATTCATCATGCCTTTATGGGGAAAGTGCAATAGATCGTGAATGTAGGCACTTGTGAATTCATGATTACTTTGCGTGGAATTCGTAAACAACTACCTGGAGCGAATATTTTTCTCAGCACCAATAATCGATTCTTCGAAAACAAATTGTTGCGCGCGAAATCTTGGGTGGTTCACCAACACTATGGGTGAGGGTGTCAGGAAGTTTGTGTGTGAGGCTCTGATCTAGAAGGAGTTTCACCGATAATGACTACGGTGTCACCGAAGAAAAACCATGACCCGGCGAGGGTCAACGAGATCAGCGAGAAGCTGATGGAAAATCCTGAAATCGCCAGCTTGATCAGCGAGCTGTCGACTTCTGCTGATGATGCAAGCGAGCTGGTCAAGGCCTGCTGCAGGCATCGATCAACGCTGGTCTTAAAGCGGAGATGGATGCGCATTTGGGCTATAGCCACTGCGACCGCAAGGCCAAAGCGCAGGTGGATACCGCACAGAGCAGCAATCACCGTAACGGGTCCTACACCAAGACCGTCAATTCTGGCTACGGCGCGGTGGAAGTGACCGTGCCCAGGGATCGCGCCGGCACGTTTACTCCCCGGATGATGCCCAAGGGCACACGTCGGCTCACAGAGCTCGACGACATGATTATCTCGCTGTACGCCGGCGGGATGACCGTGCGCGATATTTGCCACCATCTCGCAACCACCCTCGGTGTGGATATGAGCCCGGATACGATCAGCACCATTACCGACGCGGTCTTGGAAGAGGTCATGATCTGGCAAAACCGCCAGCTCGACGAGTTCTATCCGGTGATCTTCCTCGACGCGCTACGCGTCAAGATCCGTGACGGCCACCGCGTGGTCAACAAGGCTTGCTACATGGCGGTTGGTGTCGACATGGACGGCATCAAGCACATCCTGGGATTGTGGATCGCGGACAATGAAGGCGCCGCATTCTGGGCATCGGTGTGTGCGGATCTGGCTAACCGCGGTGTCCAAGACGTGTTCATCGTGTGCTGCGACGGGCTTAAAAGGCCTGCCGGAGGCTGTGGAGACAACCTGGCCGAATTCCATGGTGCAGACCTGTATTGTGCACCTGATTCGGGCTGCGAACCGGTGGGTGTCCTACCAGGACCGTAAAGCAGTCTCCCGCGTACTGCGTGAGGTCTACACAGCCGCTAACGAGGACACCGTGACGCGCGACGCTATTTAGTACCGGTAGGGCGGTATCGAGTACCGACCGGTGCGGATATCGGGTACCGGGGGTAGTTTTTAGGCACTCTTTAGTGGACGGCCCACGCAGTGTGTACGCGTGGGTCGCGTTCACGTGGAAGGAGTGATGGTGGTGACGGATTACCGTGCCATCATGTTTGCCTTGGTTGCCGGGAATCGTTCCTGGAACCAGATTCGAGCCGATTTAGGGGTCTCGAAGTCGACGATTGATAAGGCCAGTCGCGTTGTAAGGGACCATCGACTCGATGCTCGTGGGATTGCTGGATTGTCGAATGCCCAGTTAGAGGAGCTATTTCCGGATAACCGGCGTCGCAACGATGCGGAGTTCCTCGCACCGGATTTCAAAAAGGTTGCTGAGCGGATGGTCTCTGGCAAGCGCGTGACGTTGAAAGTCGCGCACGCCAAGTACCTGGAGTTCCCTGTTGGTACTGGTCAGCGTCATTATTCGTATCGACAGTACTGTTCGCTGTTTGAGCATTATGTCGATGTTCATCAGCTGTCAGCGCCACTGAATCACGATCCCGGTGACGAGCTCATGGTGGACTGGTCGGGCGATGGAATGGTCGTTGTGGATCCTGTCTCAGGCCAGCGGGGGGCCCGAACCCCGGAAAGTGGACACGGGGATTTAATCAAGATGCGATAGTAAGTGTAGCTGATCCGGCGGCTTCGAAGGCGTTCGGCGAGCGATAGCCGCACCACGAGTGCAAGCGCTTGGTGTTGTAGTGCGTGCACCACCGGAACACGTCCCGACGACATACGAGCTGACTTGGGAAAACGGACTCGTCCTGGAGGACTTCCCGTTTCAGCGTGGCGTTGAACGACTCCGCCAACGAGTTGTCCGCGCTCGTCCCGATTGCTCCCATCGACTGGGTGACACCGAATCGTTCACACAGCTTCCGGTATTGCCCAGAGGTATAGACGCTGCCATGATCGGAGTGAAAAATCGCCCCGTCAAGGTTGCCTCGGACCCCGTGGGCCATCGTGAGAGCTTCTTCGACCAACTCCGTGCGCATGTGGTCGGCGATCGCGAAACCGGTCAACTGCCGCGAATAGCAGTCGATGACGGTGGCCAGGTACATATTCGACCCGTCCGCGATCGGCAGGTACGTGATATCGCCGACGTAGATGGTGTTCGGTTTCTCCGCGGTGAACCGGCGTTTCAGCAGGTCGGGCAACTTCGGAGCCCGTTTCGCAGACACGGTGGTCTTCACCCGGCGTTTTTTGGTGTAGCCGAACAGGCCCATCTGGCGCATCAACCTGGCGGTGCGCTTGTGATTGAAAAGGTCGTCGTTGGCTGGATCGGAATTGATGGCCGCCGTCACGCGTTTCGCCCCGTAACAACCGTTCTCGGCCGTGAACACGGCCTTGATCCTCGCTCCCAGCACCGCGTCGTCAAGGACGCGTCGCCGGCGGGCAGGAGCAGCTGATTTCCATTTGTAATACGAGGACCGGTTGATCTTCAAAACCTCACATAACCGCTTGACCTCGTAGAGGCCTCGGTTGTCATCAACGAACCGGAAGCGGTTCACCAGTTCGTCTCTTCCGCGAAATATTTGGCCGCCTTGCGGAGAATCTCTCGTTCCTCCCGGAGCTTGGCGTTTTCGCGTTCCAGCACGCGGATGCGTTCGGCGTCGGAGAGTCCTTCAGCAGGCGTGCGTGCGCTGTTGGCTGCGGCAATGGGGCTGGCGACTTTTTCACCGTTGGCGTTGGTTTTGGTGCCGGTGCCGAAGGCGTCGAGCCAGGTGCGCAGGGAGTTGCGGTTGACCCCGAGATCGGAGGCGATCGCGTTGAGCGTTGCTCCGGGGGTCGACTCGTACAACGAGACTGCGTCGCGCTTGAACTGCTCGGTGTAGGTCTTGCGTGGCATGGTGGAAAGGTACCTCACTTCCCCAGCGAGATGCTGGTTTCAAGGTGTCCACCATCTGGGGGTCAGGTCCGGGTTACCGCGCACTTGTTTGTAGCTTCATTGCCGCACTCAGGGATGATGCATGTATCGGCGTGGCCGGATCAAAAAATGCGGTCGTGGCTTTTAGCCCACCGTGCGGCTTTGGAGTATTTCGGTGGTTGTCCGCTGCGGTTGATCCCGGATAACGCGCTCACAGCCACGCAACAGATTTCCTGTGGGCTGCGGGGGCGTATCCCGGTTGCGGAGTATTCTACATTTGCCGATTTCTATCAGATAGGTATTACTGCGGCGAAAGGCTACCGGCCGCGGTATAAGGCGAATGTTGAAAAGGCCGTGGATATTGCCCAGCAATGGTGCGTGGAATACCTCGACGACCAGGAGTTCTACAGTTTCGACATGCTCAATAAGGCCCTCGAGGACCAAAGCGATTTCATCAACGATCGCCGTCCCTTCCGCGGGCAGGATATCTCTCGTCGCCAGTTGTTTGAAGACCATGAGCAACAGCTGCTGCGCCCATTGCCCGACCGGCGGTGGTCGTGGTCGCGGTGGAAGAAGTCCAAGGTCGCAATGAACTACCACATCCGGATCGCCAATCACTGGTATTCAGTGCCGTGGAAGCTAGCGGGCAAGTTCGTCGACGTGCAACTTTTTGATGACTATCTGGATGTCTTCTACGACGGTGAGATTGTTGCTTCACATCGTATTGCCCCTGCTAATTATGGCTACTCCACCTTGGATGAGCATGTCCCCGACAACCATAAGGACTTAAACACCCAGTGGAACCGGCAACGCTTGGAAGACTGGGCGAAAAGTATTGGGACCGCGACAGCACAGCTCATCGGCCAGATGTTTAACGCTCGTAAAGTCGAAGCCCAAGCATATTCTAGCGTTCTGGGCGTACTGAACCTATCGAAGGATTACTCCCGAATCGAACTCGAACAAGCCTGTGGTCAGCTGTTATCGCGCAAAGCAGTCCCCAGCGTCAACAAAGTAGCCCAAGAGCTCAAGGATCTAAAACAGGCCGCAGCACAGGCGTATTTGCCCACCGATGTACCACTGTCGACGGCCATCGACACTACGCGTGCGCACCGCCAACAGCCCACGGCGGACACGCCGGACTCTGTGTCGCATGTACGCGGGGCCGGGGCGTTTGCCTTCACTGATAAAGAATGGAAGGTATAGCCATGGCTCTTACCGATGAAGACTTCGAACTGCTCGGTTCTCTTCGCGGGATGCGTGTGTTTGCCACGACGCTGCAGGAGATCGTCAACGATCCCAGTCGTGACTTGGACTCCTTTGAAGACAAGATCAAAGAAGCTCTCGATGCTCAGGTAGCTGCACGTGATTCGAAAGTAATCGAAAAACTCGTCAAAGCCGCCAAGCTACCCAACGCGCTTGCGGCTTTGGAACGCTTTGAAGCACACAGCAACCGAGGGATCACTCCAGACCGTATTGAGCGGTTAGCTACCTGCGACTGGATTACCTACGGCAGAGATCTAACCATCGTGGGAGCTACCGGCACCGGCAAAAGCTTCCTCGCCCAAGGCCTAGCCGTGGCTGCGTGCCGGCATAAACTAACCGCACGCTACTTTAGACTCGCCGACTTAGCCGACGAGTTCGACGCCACAGCCGACGCTGCCTATGAGCGCAAAGCCCTCCTTGAGGAACTGACAAAGCCGGCTGTGTTGGTCATCGACGACTTCCTGGCCACGGACGTATCTGCCTTCGCCTTAGCCCAGGTATTCAACCTCCTGGTCAAGCGGGAGCATTCCTCAACCGTCATCGTCAGCCAGCACGAGCCGGAATACTGGTACAGCGTCTTTAGTGAAAACGCGATCGCCGACGCTGTCCTATCCCGACTTGCAAACAACGGCAGCAAACTCACCCTCATCGGTGAAGACATGCGCACCCGTGACGACTTCCAAGAAGAAAGGGGAACACTTAGCAAACAGCTCAAGCAACGTCAACGGTCCAAACGATAAGCGGGGGTAAAACCGGCTACCGGGCGGCTACCGCCACCCCGGTACCTGGTACCGCCTTACCGGTCCCTAAAACAAGCCCGCGTCAGACACCGCGCGTGCCAGCCTGGATGCTTTCGAGGCCAGTGAACTTGGCCGGAAATATCCCTAGTCGGTCAAAGTCTGGCGTGATGCATGGGAGCGGTTCGTGCCGTTTCTGCAGTTCCCGCCAGCGGCGCGGCGAGTGCTCTACACCACCAACTCGATCGAATCGCTCAACGCCGAACTGCGTAAAGCTACCCGTAACCGGGGTCAATTCCCAAACGATACTGCCGCACTAAAGACACTGTGGCTGATGATCTGCAACATCGAAGACAAGCGCGCTGCCCAGCGAGCGAGGAAAGCAAAACGCGATATTGAATGCAACGGCTATATTGAAGGAGCGAAAGCAACTGAAGTGTCCCAGGTTTTGTTCCGTTTGAGTAGATGGGAAAATCTGGAATATGCCAAGAAAATTTGACCAGGATGCGAAGGATCGTGTGGTCCGTCTCGTGGAAGACCGCATCGTGGCGGAAAACATGTCGATGCAGGCCGCGTGCCAGGCAGTAGCTGCAAAGTTGGGGTTTCATGGCACACGGCTCGTCTATGGACTTAAGTCTGCTCGTCGTGCGGGAAACATCCCAGAACCTGTGCCTGAAGATTTGGCTGCCGAAAACGCGAGGCTACGCCGTGAAAATCACCAGCTTCGAGATACCAATGAGTTGCTGAAGGCTGCGTCAGCTTTTTCGCCTCATGACCAGGCCCCAAGCCTCGGTTATGATCCGGTTCATCGATGAATACCGGAATTATTTCTCTGTCGAGTTCATCTGCACTGGCGTTAAAAGAATAGCCGGGCTGGTGGGTTCATCACTTCGCGTGGGTATCGCCAGTCCAAGGCCCGTGGGTTAAGTGCTCGTCGCCTTCGTGATGCTGTTCTAGTTGAACGCATTGGTGCTGTTCATCGGGATAATGACGGTGTTTACGGCGTGCGGAAAATGTGGCATGCGCTTCACCGTGACGGAATCGACATCGGTCGTGAACAAACCGCTCGGCTGATGCGCCTGGCTGGTGTTTCTGGCACAGGCACAGGCGGATCACCTATCACAACCCGCACACCTCAACGTGCCGGATCTGCGCCCGGATTTAGTGGGGCGTGAGTTCAAAGCCCAAGGCCCGAACAAGCTGTGGGTGGCCGACATTACCTATGTGCGCACGAAGAAAGGCTTTGTGTACACCGCGTTTGTCACTGACGTTTACTCCCGGCGGATCGTCGGATGGGCGTTATCAGATTCCATGCGCACTTCAGGCATTGCCGCTGCAAGCACTCAATCAAGCGATTGTGAGTGCGAGGGAAACAACAGGTCTCATTCACCATTCGGATCACGGCTTATAGTACGTCAGCGTTGTCTACAACGAGCGTCTCGCCCAGCACGGGATTGTCGCTTCTACTGGGACTGTCGGTGACTGAAATGACAATGCTTTGGCTGAAAACGTTAACGGCTCCTACAAGAATGAGCTCATCCATACTCGCAGGTGGGATGACGTTGTCGAAGTGGAAATCGCGACGTTCGAGTGGGTGTCATGGTGGAACGAGACAAGGCTCCACCAAAGCTTGGGATACCGAACCCCGGTCGAGGTCGAAACCGAGTTTTGGAAGCAGAACCCGCCACAGGCAATAATAGAAATCAAGGCACATGCCTAGGAACAAAACCCGGGGCACTTCAACATGATTGCCGCGGTCAAACAAGGTTTCACCGAATAAGCGTGCCGTGAATGCGACAAGGCCGATTGATTTCAGGACTTAAGAGGTCTTCCTGTGTGCTTTTATGTCCTAGCTGAAGGAACCGGCTGTTCCCGGCAGCAGCCCCTCCCCTAACGCGAGCAGATGCGGGGTGTGGGGTACTAAGGGGGCATCGCCAAGCGCCAGCTCCCCGTCAAAACAGGAACAGCCCCGCCTCCTGGCATGTTCTCAATGCTATTGGAGGCGGGGCTGGAGGTGTTTTAAGAGCGAATACTAGTTAACTCGGCCGGTTTCCTTGCGGTACTGGCGGTAGTAGCGGCGTCCATAGTGGATGGTGCCGGCGGCGGCGATGGCCACCACAACCAGGGAAATGACGCCGATGGCGATGGTCAGACCGTAGTTGCCTTCACCTGCGGTACCCAGCGGGGTGTCCCAGACGCCGAGGCCCCAGATGAGGATGCCGGCTGCTGGCAGGCAAGACAGGATCAAGCCCATGCCGACCCACGTGGAGGTGCGGAGAAGGGAAGAGTGAGGAGCTGCGAAGGATACCGGGTCGTAGCCTTCGATGTAGTTGTCCTGAATCTTGCCGGAGAACTCCGGATACGTTTCGCTCTGGTAGTCAGCAACTACGTGGGTGTTATCGCTCATGGCGGAGTCTTTCTGTCTTTCTCTCGTTCCTAGTATTCCTACGGAATAACTCTAGCTTAGTCGTCCTTGCCACGGAAAGCAGCACGTGCACGTTCGCGGGTAACGGCAGACACTGCGGTCAGTGGGACGCCAGCCGGGCAGACATCGGCGCACTCACCGTAGAGGGAGCAGTGGCCGAAGTTGGATTCCAAATCAGCAACCATGTTGCGGGCACGGCTACCGCGCTCTTCCTTACCCAGCGGCATCATGGACAGGTGCACCAGCTTGGCACCGGTGAACAGGTGTGCCGCACCGTTCGGGCAGGCAGCAACGCAGGCACCGCAACCAATGCATGCTGCGTGGTCCAGCGAGTACTCGGCGGTCTCGTGGTTGATGTGCATGGTATCGGCATCCGGTGCGGTGCCGGCGTCCATGGATACGTAGCCGCCCTGCTCCATCACGTGGTCCAGTGCGGAGCGGTCAACCACCATGTCCTTGATGACGGGGTACGCAGCGGAGCGGAAGGGCTCCAGCTGAATGGTGTCGCCATCGTTGAAGTTGAACAGGCGCTGCTGGCAGGCAGGGGTGTTCTGGCCCGGGCCGTGTGGGCGACCGTTGACGGTCAAACCACAGGTACCGCAGATGCCCTCGCGGCAGTCAGAGGCGAAAGCGAACGGCTCTTCGCCGCGCTCAATGTAGCCTTCGTTGACGTGGTCCAATAGCTCCAGAATGGACATCTGCTCGGAGGCATCATCCACCTGGACGGTTTCGAATTTACCTTCCTGGGTGGGTCCGGCTTGACGCCAGATCTCAAGTGTCAATTTCATTACTTGTAGTTCCTTGTCATCAGCGGGATCGAGTCAAAGTACAGGGGTTCTGCGTGGCGGATGAACTCGTTCTTGTTCGCGCCCGGCTCCCAGGCGGAAACGAAGCACCAGTTCTCATCGTCACGCTCGGCTTCGCCTTCTTCAGAAAGGTGATCTTCGCGGAAGTGAGCGCCGCAAGACTCATCGCGGTCAAGGGCATCGATGCACATGAGCTCACCCAGGTCCAGGTAATCGGCAACGCGCAGGCCGTATTCCAGGACTTGGTTCATGTCATTCGCCTCACCAGGGATGCGGACGTTCTTCCAGAAGTCATCGCGCAGCGCGCGGATCTTCTCGATGGTGTCCTTCAGGTCATCGACGTTACGGGACACACCGCAGCCGAAGTACAGCAGGTCACCCAGCTGGCGGTGGTAGTGGGACGGACCGTGCGGGTCATCGCCCTGGACCTGCATCAGCTTATCGATGCGCTCCTGGGACTTCTGCACGGCTTCCTGTGCCTCAGCGGAATCCTCGGCCAGCTTGTCCTCGTTGAGGTGGTCAGCCAGGTAGTTCGGGATGGTAAACGGCAGGGTGAACCAGCCGTCAACGGAAGCCGAAAGCAGGGAGTTCGCGCCCAGGCGGTTAGCGCCGTGGTAGGTCCAAGAGCACTCACCGGCGGCAAAGAGGCCGTCAATAGAGGTCATCTCGTTGAAGTCGGTCCACAGGCCACCCATGGTGAAGTGGCAGGTAGGAGCGATGCGCATTGGGGTCTCGTAGGCGGACTCACCAATGGCCTCTTCATACATCTGAATGAGGTTGGAGTAACGCTCGCGGATCTTGTCCTTGCCCAGGCGCTCGATGGCGTCACGGAAGTCAAGGTAGACCGAGTTATTCAGCGGTCCAACGCCCAAGCCCTTGTTGATCTGCTGGGAAATTGCACGGGAGGCAACGTCACGGGGAACCAAGTTACCGAAGGCCGGGTAGCGGCGCTCCAAGAAGTAGTCGCGCTCTTCCTCCGGAATGCTGTTCGGGTCGCGGTCATCGCCCTCTTTCTTGGGGGACCAGATGCGGCCATCGTTACGCAGGGACTCCGACATCAAAATGGTCTTGGACTGCCAGTCGGAGTTGACTGGCAGGCCCGTTGGGTGGAACTGCACGAACGCCGGGGAAGCCAGGTAAGCGCCCTTGTCATAAGCGCGCATCATGGCGCTGGCGTTGGAGTTCTTTGCCAGGGTGGACATGTGGTAGACGTTGCCGTAACCACCGGT
The DNA here is from genome assembly GCF_046717465.1 of Corynebacterium limaceinasi. Taxonomy (NCBI): domain Bacteria; kingdom Bacillati; phylum Actinomycetota; class Actinomycetes; order Mycobacteriales; family Corynebacteriaceae; genus Corynebacterium; species Corynebacterium limaceinasi. The sequence goes on along the minus strand of NZ_CP177100.1, from coordinate 249,597 downwards.
ACCCAGGATGACGGCGTGGCCGGTGAAGGCCTTGAGCTCACCAGTAATCAGGTTGCGGGTGACAATGCCGCCCGCGCGCTTCTTGCCGTTGTCATCGTAGGTGATGATGTCCTGCATATCGTTGTGGGCAAAAAGCTCCACATTGCCCAGGCCGATCTGACGGTACAGTGCAGAGGTCGTGGACAGCTGCAGCTGCTGACCTGTTTGGCCACGGGTGTAGTAGGTACGGGAGACCTGCACACCACCGAAGGAACGGGTGGCCAGGGTGCCGCCGTACTCACGGGCGAACGGGGCGCCGATGGCGTTCATGTGGTCGATAACACGAACGGACTCGTTGGCCAGGCGCCAGCAGTCGGACTCGCGGCAGCGGTAGTCGCCACCCTTCACGGTGTCCTTGGTGTGGCGGTAAGCGGAGTCATTGTCCACCTTCTTGGCGCGGGAGGCGTTGACACCACCCTGCGCAGCAATGGAGTGCGCGCGGCGTGGGGAGTCGTGGTAGGTAAAGACCTTGACGCCGTAGCCCAATTCACCAAGGGCTGCCGCAGCAGCACCCGCGGACAAGCCGGTACCTACGACGAGGACCTCGAACTTGCGGCGGTTCAGTGGGGAGACCAAGTTCATGTGGTCAACGTGGTGAGACCACATATCCTTCATCGGCACACCGTGCGGTTCCTGGGATTCCAGGATATTACCAGCGGAGACGCCCTCAACGATGGACTTTGGGTGCGAGAAGTTGGGGTGTTCACGCTTGAGTTCAGTAGTAGTCATGGGTTCCTATCTCCTTTAGCTGACCAAGCCCAGGGCAACGGACAAAGGCATAACGATGTTGCCGATGCATACAACGGCCGGGATGATGTACGCCAAGACCAAGAAGGTCTGACGCCATTTTGCACCGGTGATACCCAGGTCAGATGCGGCAAGGCGGATGCCGTGGGTCAGGTGCAGGAAGAGGCAGCACATTGCCAGCACGTAGAAGATAGTGACCGGCCAACGGCTAAAGGTTTCGATCATATTGGCCTTGACAGAACCTTCAACGAAGGCCTCTGGGGCCACCGGCTGTACGCCCAAGGTGAGGTCCAGCAAGTGGAAGATGATGAAGAGCAGCAGCACTACACCGGTTACCAGCATGGACTTGGTGGCGAAGGAATCCAGGCCACCCATCAGGTTGGTGCGCTTGAACTTGCCGCGGGATGCCTTGGAGCGGGAAGCCAAGGTAAAGGCACCGTAGATGTGGGCAAGGATTGCCACGATCAGCACGATGCGGATGACCCACAGGGCAGAGCCGTGCGGCAGCAGCGGTTCACCCATAGAGCGCAAGAACTCGCCGTACTCATCCAGGGCAGGCTCACCGTTGTGTGCCGGCATGTACAGCTTCAGGTTGCCGGCCATGTGGCCGACCACGAAAAGCGCAAAGAGCAAACCGGTAACGGCCATGATGAGCTTCAGTACCCACGATGGCGTTCCGGGATTCTGACGAATTGGTTCATTAGTGATGTGTCCGTGAGCAATTGCCTCACGGTCCGGATTTTTTAAAGTCATGACACCTCCATAGTCATACTCACCTTAACCGGGCTTAACCGCTGGTTACTAGTTATTTTCGAGCGGTTATTTGCTCCCGGTTCGCAGGCACGATGAGGCGGTGAGATCTTTTAGGTAAGGGTATCCTGAGAAGCAGAATGCGAAAACGCTGTTACCTTGGGTACCTTCATTTCCGCAATGCAGATGTTTCATATTTGTGGACCAAACTGTGAGCTTCACCACCCCGTGTTACGTGAGTGATTAACCCACCCCTTTATGTGTCAAACTTTCGCATGAAACCCCACAAACCCTGTGTCCAGGTAGCGAAGAGTCTTCACAAAATTTTCGCCATAAAGATGCACAGCCGCGCTTTCTACTAGTAATCTTTGGCGCATGAGTAAGACGTATGTGGGCTCTCGCCTTCGCCAGCTTCGCCGTGAACGCGATCTCAGCCAAGCCTCCCTAGCTGGCACCCTCGGCCTTTCCGCCAGTTACGTCAACCAGATTGAACACGACGTCCGCCCCCTGACCGTGCCGGTGCTGCTGCGCATTACCGAGGTCTTTGGCGTCGACGCCACGTTTTTCTCCCGCGATGATGATTCCCGCCTCCTCGCGGAGATCCAGGACGTCATCCAAGACAAGGAGCTCTGCCCCTCCCCCGTGGAGCTCCAGGAGCTATCGGAACTGGTGTATAACCACCCCACGGTCGCCCGCACGCTTGTCGATGTACACCGCCGCTACCGCAATGTACGCGATAAGCTGTCGCTGGCTACGGATACGAGGAGGACATCGGAAAGCGCCGCTGCCCTATCCATGCCGCACGATGAGGTGCGGGACTTCTTTTACGCCCGGCAGAATTACTTGGACGGGCTGGACCATCACGCAGAGGAGCTTGCCGGTGACCTCGGCGTTTCCGGGTTCGGCATTCGCGATACCGAGCAAGCGCTGGCAAACCGGCTGCGCGAGAAACACAGTGTAGATATCGAGCTGACGGCGCAGATGGATGGCACTCTGCACCGCTTTGACCGCGAGAGCGGGCAGTTCACGCTCGCCTCGCGCCTGAGCGAGGGCCAACGCGCCTTCCGCATGGCCGCCGAGCTCGGCCTGCTCGAGGCCCAGGACCAGATCTCCGTGCTCGTGGCCGATGAGCCCTTTACCTCTGATTCCTCCCGCAGCTTGGCAAAACGCGGCCTGGCCAGCTACTTCGCCGCCGCCACACTCATGCCCTATACCATGATGCACAGCGAGGCCGAGCGCGCCGGCTACGACGTGGAATACCTATGCCAGGTCTTCGGCGTGGGATACGAGACGGTCGCCTCCCGGCTTTCCACCCTGCAGCGCGATAACCTGCGCGGCATTCCGTTTACCTTCGTGCGCGTGGATCGCGCCGGCAATATGTCCAAGCGGCAATCCGCTACCGGCGTACATTTTTCCAATAACGGCGGCACCTGCCCGCTCTGGAATGTCTACGAGACCTTCACCCGTCCAGGTGTCATCTCGCGCCAGCTCGCGCAAATGCCCGATGGCCGCAACTACCTGTGGATTTCCCGCGCCGTGCAGCACCATCAGGGACGCTACGGCGATACCAATAAGCTCTTCGCCATTGGCTTGGGCTGCGAGGCCCGCCACGCCGATCGCACGGTCTATGCGGAGGGCCTCGACCTCACCAATCTCCACGCCGCCACCCCCATCGGGCCAGGGTGTCGCACCTGCGCCCGGGAAAACTGCTCGCAGCGCGCTTTCCCGCCCATCAACGAGGCAATCAATATCGATATCCACCGCTCGGCGGTCGCGCCTTACTAGCTGGGCTTTATCCGCACACAGCGAAACGGCACCGCGGTCCTCCTTTCTGGAGAACGCTGCGGTGCCGTTATGCGGTATAGGGGGACGCTTGTTTAGAGGTTGATCATGTGGCCGCTGATACCTTCGGCGGCTTCCTTCATGGCCTCAGACAAGGTCGGGTGGGTGTGTACGTTGCGGCCGATTTCCTCAGTGGTCAGGTCGAAACGCTGCGCCAAGGTCAACTCAGGCAAGAGCTCCGAAACATTGGAGCCCACCATGTGTCCGCCGATGAGCTCGCCGAACTCGCCGTCAGCAATAAGCTTCACAAAGCCGGCGGTCTCATTCAGGCCGGCTGCCTTACCGTTTGCGGAGAACGGGAAGGTAGCAACCTTGATGTCCTTATCCGGGAACTTCTCCTTGGCTGCCTCTTCGGTGTAACCGAAGGATGCAACCTGCGGGTTGCAGAAGGTAGCGCGCGGCATGTTGTTGTAGTCACCCAAGAATTGGGTTTCTGCATCAGCAATGGTTTCTGCCGCTACAACGCCCTGCGCCTCTGCCACGTGGGCCAGCTGCAGCTTCGCGGTGACGTCACCGATGGCGTAAATGTGGTCAACGTTGGTGCGCATCCGGTCATCGATGTCGATGGCACCGCGCTCAGTCAGCTCAACGCCGGTGTTCTCAAGGCCAAAGCCCTCAACGCGCGGGGCAAAGCCGATGGAGATCATGGCGCGATCCACGGTCAAGGTGTCCTGCTTGGAGCCATCCTTGGATTCCACCTCAACGGTGACATCGTCGCCGTTGTCCTTTACAGAGGTGGTCTTGTAACCGGTCAGGAGCTTAACGCCGAGCTTCTTGTACTGCTTGGCAATCTCCTTGGATACGTCCTTGTCCTCGTTCGGCAGGACGCGGTCCATAAACTCCACGATGGTAACGTCCACACCGTAGTTGGCCAGCACGTAAGCAAACTCCATGCCGATCGCGCCGGCGCCCACGATGACCATGGACTTCGGTGCTTCCTCGTTCAGGATCTGCTCCTCATAGGAGACGATATTGCCGCCGAGCTCAACGCCAGGCAGGGACTTGACCACGGAGCCGGTGGCGATGATGCAGTCATCAAAGGTAACGGTCTTACCTTCGTCATCGCCCTCAGTAATCTCAATGGTCTTATCGTCCTTGAAGGAACCCAGACCGTTGATCTCGGTGATCTTGTTCTTCTTCATCAAGTAGTGAACGCCCTTGACGATGCCCGAAGAAACCTTGCGGGAGCGCTTGTGGGCTACACCGAAATCAAAGGAAACATCGCCGGAGATGCCAAAAGCCTTCGCCTCGTGGTTGAAGGTGTGGGCAACCTCTGCATTCTTCAGCAGCGACTTGGAGGGAATACAGCCTACGTTGAGGCAGACTCCGCCCCAGTACTGCTTTTCAATAACAGCGACTTTCTTTCCAAGCTGAGCTGCACGGATGGCGGCAACGTAGCCGCCAGGGCCCGCACCGAGTACTACTACGTCATAATGTTCGTTAGTCACGCCCTACAGGATACGTAACTTTGTCCTGAATGTCGCGTAATTGGTCACACTTGGGGGCACCCCACCCCAAGCCGCGGTGAGGATAGGGAAAGGGCCCTGCAAGGGGGCATCGGCAAGCAGCAGATACACCTCCGCAGGGCCCTTAAGCAATCTTGGACTTAAATCACGCCCAAGGATGCTAGCAGCTTGGAATATGCATCCATTGCAGAGTGGATGAATGGCCCAATGAATTCATTGAAGGACACGAGGGCGGAGTCAAAAAGGTTCATTGAAGTTCTTTCTCTTGATGGGGCGCGAGTAGACAATCTCGCTGCTTAGCTTTTCACACTAAAAGCACTAACGCAGCCGTTACTGATGTTATTACAGGTGTGTTATTACAGGTGCCAACCGCGTCACGCCGTGCTTCATTGGGAAATTATGACATAGAAACCTCAGTTGTCCCAGCGTTACTTATTATTGATAACAGAAAAGGCAATGAAGGTATGCCTACCCCCACTATTCCCCCACATCAGTGAAAGTCTTTACCGCCAGGCGTTTATTGGGCACTATTAATGGTTAGGTCTACATGTAGGAATACTAAATATACTTCCCTCAACATGCCGATTTTTCGCGGCCGAAGTATAGTTATCGAGTCCACTCCCTACAGGAAAGAAGCACCATGAAGCGTCTCAATTCTGTCCTCGCGGCAGCTGCGGTTTGCACGGGCTTGGCTTATGCCCCCGTGGCAGGCGCGGCCGAGCTGACCCCGCAGCAGGTGGCGGGCGATGCCGCACAGTCCACGATTTCCCCGCTGGAGCCTACCCCGGAAATCGAGGGTAAGTCCTGGTACAAGAAGTACAAGGACGATGCGCGCGTTGAAAAGCTCGAGGCAACCTCACCGGCAATGAATGACCGGAAGATTCCGCTAGCCGTCATCCGCGCCAAGAGCGAAAACCGCCCAACCATTTACCTGCTCAATGGCGCAGGCGGGGCAGAACAAGACATGGATTGGCTGAAGCTTTCTGATGCCGTTGATTTCTACCACTCGAAGGACGTCAACGTCGTCGTCCCGCAGGCCGGCGCTTTCTCCTACTACACCGACTGGATCTCTGAGCCGAATTCGGGCTTCCTCAAGGGACCACAAAAGTGGGAGACCTTCTTGACCAAGGAGCTGCCGGGGGCCATCGAGAAGCACATCAATGCCGATAACCACCGCGCCATCGCGGGCATGTCCATGTCCGCCACCTCTTCCTTGCTGCTAGCTCAGCACAACCAGGGCTTCTACGATGCAGTGGGCTCATACGCCGGTTGTGCCGCTACCGCTTACCCGCTGGAGCGCCAGGCCGTAGAGCTGACCGTCAACCGCGGCGGCGGCAGCGTGGACCAGATGTGGGGCCCGTACGGCTCTGAGACCAACCGTTACAACGACGCCATGATGAACGCCGATAAGCTGCACGGTACCGAGCTATACATTTCTTCCGGTTCCGGCCTGGCAAGTGAAGAGGACACTTATAGCTACCTGCGCTCTATGGGTCTGGACCAAGAAGATGCCATCCGTGGGTCTTCTACCCTGCAGGTTGAGGGCGGCGGCATCGAAGCTGGGGTGAACTACTGCACCCACAACTTCAAGGCCAAGCTTGACCAGGCCGGAGTGCCAGCCACCTACAACTTCCGCAATACCGGAACCCACTCGTGGCCGCACTGGAAAGAGGATCTGAAGGATTCTTGGCCAGTATTCGAGCGGGCATTCAATAGCTAAATTTCGGCTGCGCGTGACGGGCGGTAGGATCGCAATATTATGACATTGCTTCCTACCGCCTTTTCGCGTGCGCATACTGATCCCTATACCGGCGTGGACTTCAACCTTGGTTTTGAAATCACCCACTACACGCTGGACTTGAACTACCGCGTGGAGCCTAACCTGCTGCAGGGTGAGGCCATTTTAAGCGTGCGCGCGGTGGAAGAGCTGACCTCCTTAACTTTGGACCTCGGCGGGGCGATGGTGGCCCGGCGCGTGACCGCCAAGCATGCCCCGCGGGTGGCTAAGTTCCGCCAATCTTCCGGGAAGCTGCGTCTGCGTTTTGCGTCCGAGATCTCTGCCGGTACCGAGTTTGAGCTGCACATTCGCTACGGCGGCAGCCCGCGCCCCATCCGCACCACCTGGGGCGAAATTGGGTGGGAGGAAACCGAATCCGGCTCATTGGTGGCCAGCCAGCCCAATGGCGCGCCCAGCTGGTTCCCGTGCGATGACACGCCTTCAGAAAAGGCTCCGTATGACATCATCATCACCGCCGATAGCCCCTTTACCGTCATTTCCAATGGCGAGTTGGTCTCCCGCAAGGCCGGCGGTTCCACCACCCGGTGGCACTACCGCACTCGCCACCCCATGGCCACGTACCTGGCAACGGTGCAGGTAGGAGAGTTTTCTTCTTATTCGCTGGGGCCTGATACCCAGGCGTGGGCCTCGGCGTTCTTGCGCGAGCGCGTGCGGGAGGAATTTTCCCAGCAGCAGGAGATGGTGGATTTCTTCTCCTCTATTTACGGGCCTTATCCCTTCCCCACCTATCAGGTCGTCATTACCGAGGATGAGCTGGAGATTCCCCTCGAGGCCCAAGGCCTGTCCATCTTTGGTTCCAACCATGTGAAGGGTGATCACGCCTTTGAGCGGCTCATCGCACACGAGCTGTCCCACCAATGGTTTGGCAATTCCGTTGGCCTTTCTGAGTGGAAGGATATTTGGCTCAATGAGGGTTTTGCCTGCTACAGCGAGTGGTTGTGGGGTGAGCACAAGGGCGGCGCATCCGCGCGCGAGGCGGCGCGCTCGCATTATCAGGTCCTGTCCCGCAAGCGCCAAGACATCAAGGTTTCTGATCCGGGCGCGCGCGATATGTTCGATGATCGCGTGTACAAGCGCGGGGCCCTCGCGGTACACGCCATTCACCGGCTGCTTGGCGATGCCTTCTTCCCCACCCTCTCCTTTTACCTCACCCAGCATCAGCACTCCGTGGTCGAGCCCTCCGATCTCCTCTCCGCCTTCCGTGAGGCTGCGCCGGACGCCGCTCTTTTCGATGCCACCGTTGCCGCATGGCTCGATGAAACAGCGTTGCCCAAGTTTCCGGATTAGTGGTTTTGGGCGCTGTTTGGTGGGGGGTTGCTTGCGTTTGGTTGCGGCTGGGCCCGTTTAAGTGGGGAATGTACAGTCTATTGACCAATTCCTTTCTTGCTGTTGCGCTGGCGTTTTATTGGATTACAATAGAACATGAAAGCGAAACAGGAAGGAGGGAACCATGGAAACTGCCAAGCACACGGAAATCAATACAGCCATTTCAGATGTGGCTGCGGGACTTACGCGCCTGCGCAACCTTATGCAGAATCCGGACGATCTCTCCTTCGAGTTGCTCCACCCCAACTTCGAACATTTAGAGCGGGCGTTGGGCAATAAATCCACCATCGATGCCGCCTTTGCCTTCATTGCAGAGCGCGATGATGCCGGCAGGCGGGTCGGCTCCTCTAAGGCCAAGGATTACTTAGTCGCCCGCCTTGGCCTCACGGAATCTGAGGCCGCCGCCCGCCTGCGCAATGGCAAGAACCTCTTTGCTCCCATCGAGGATCCTGAACCTACTCCCCCGCCAGAGGATGACGAGGCAGACGCGGCGGCGCAAAAGAAAGCCGAGGAGGAAGCGCGCCGCCGCGCCGATCGTGAGCGCCGCGCGGAAGAACAGCGCCGCAAGAAGCTCTTCGAGGAAGACCCTATCCCAGAGCGCGTCCTCAACCTCATCGAACGGGAACTGCGCAACCTCAATAAGTTCGCGGTTCCTGGGCCATGGGAGCTGCGCAATAAGGCCCTGGAAGAGGCCAAGCGCCGCTCCTATGAATCCCTGCGGGATTGGCTGCGTCAGGCCATCCGCAAGGCGAATAAGCATGCCGTGGATCCCTCCGGGAAGCGCGATCCGCACGCGGCCACCCGCAAGCGCCGCTTCAGCATTTCTCACCAAGATGCGGACGGTGGCGTGCACATCTCCGGCTACCTCGATGCCTCTGCCGCCGCGGTCCTGGCCAGTGCCTTCGCCCCTGCCAAGAATAAGGGCAGCGAGAGCCTGAGCCCCGAAGACGATACGCGTACCTATGCCCAGCGCATGGCGGATCAGTTGACCGCGGCACTAGGCAGCTACTTATCCGCAGGCCAAAAGAAATCGGACGGCCTCGGATCCTTCTTCGTGGCCACTACCCTTGAAGAGCTACAAGCGATGAACAGCGATACTCGCTTCACCACGAGCGTGGGAATCGACCTATCCCCGCTCGATCTTCTCCGCTTGGGCGCTGCGCGGAACGACTTTTTCTGCGCCGTCGATGACAAAGGCTTCCCGCTCGAGCTCGGCCGCACCAAGCGCACCGCGTCGCTGTGGCAAAAGCTGGCGCTCGCCGCCAGTGAAATCGTGTGCACCCACCCAGACTGCAACCGGCCGTGGCAAGACTGCGATGTCCACCACCTGCAGGCGTGGTCCCACGGGGGAGCTACAGACCTCCAGAACCTCACTCTGCTCTGCCGCCGGCACCACGTGGACAATAACGATAACCGCGATGGCCGCAATGGCATGGGGCATGCGGAAAGAGACCCAGAAACGGGCCGGGTGGGTTACCGCTCAGCGCATACCGGAGGGCTTTCTCCTTCGGTGGAGCTCAATAACTCCCCCGCTGCAGAGCAAGCCCCGGCGCGCAAGCTCGCTAACCCGCCTGCTCAGCCTCATGAACCGGTGGATTCACCACCCAGTTCCCCGGCCTATTCGCCACACACTTCCGGGACGGATTCACCACCTAGTCCACCACCTCCCGGCGCAGCGTGAGCATGCCCTACTATCCACCCGCTACCGTGCCTTCAGGCCGTACGATCATGTCGTGCGGCCTAGAAGTGCGTGTACAAGCGTTTTGGGGCTGGCCACGCGCAGCGCTTGTACGGACTGCCCTACACTGGAGACTCATGCACACCATGCTCGTTACTGGCGGCGCCGGCTTCATCGGCGCCAATTTCGTGCGCCTCATGACCAAGGTGCGCCCAGATACCCGCATCACCGTCCTGGATAAGCTGACCTATGCCGGCAACCGGGATAACCTTGCGGGGCTCGATGTGGAATTAGTGGAGGGCGATATCGCGGATCCTACGGTGGTGAATCCGCTCGTCGCCAAGGCGGATATCGTCGTGCACTTCGCAGCCGAGTCCCATAATGATAATTCCCTGCGGGATCCCTCCCCGTTTATCCACACCAATGTGGTGGGTACCTATACCCTTCTAGAGGCCTGCCGGACATACGATGTCCGCTTTCACCACGTTTCCACCGATGAAGTCTTCGGGGACTTAGAAATTGGGGCGGATACCAAGTTCACGGAAGATACCGCATACGCGCCCTCCAGCCCCTATTCGGCCACCAAGGCGAGCTCCGATCACCTCGTGCGGGCATGGGTCCGATCCTTTGGCCTGCGCGCCACCCTTTCTAATTGCTCAAATAATTACGGGCCTTACCAACACATCGAAAAGTTCATCCCGCGCCAAATCACCAATATCCTCTCCGGGCATACCCCCAAGCTCTACGGCACGGGCGAGCAGGTTCGAGACTGGATCCACGTCGATGATCACAACGCGGCGGTGCTAAAAATCATCGAGGAAGGGCGGATCGGTGAAACGTATAATATCGGCGCTGACCAGCCGGACATCGATAATAAGCGCATCATCGAGATAATCTGCGAAATCATGGGACATACCCAGGGAGGTCGAGCCCTGTACGAGCACGTGGCGGACCGGCCCGGCCACGACCAGCGCTATGCCATGGACGCCTCCAAGCTACGCCGCGAATTAGAGTGGCAGCCCCGCTATACCGATATCCGGGCGGGTCTGGAAGATACCATCGCCTGGTATCGCGATAACGAAACGTGGTGGCGCTCCCAAAAGGATTCTGTAGAAGCCCGCTATAAAGAGCAAGGACAGTAATTATGCAGGTACACAACACCGCCATTGAAGGCCTACGCATCATCGAGCTGGACGTGCACGGGGATAACCGTGGCTGGTTCAAGGAAAACTGGCAGCGCGAAAAGCTTGGCGAGGCCGCGCCAGAGTTGGCTTCGTTCCAGCCGGTGCAAAACAATATTTCTTTTAACCGCACTGGTGCCACGCGCGGGCTGCACGCCGAGCCCTGGGACAAGCTCGTCTCCGTCGCGCACGGCAAGATCTTTGGCGCCTGGTGCGATCTCCGCGAAGGATCGGAAACCTTTGGGGAAATCGTCACCCATGAAGTGGGTCCGGAGACCGCCATATTTGTACCGCGCGGGGTTGCCAATGGCTTTCAAGCGCTCGAGGAAACTTCCTACTCCTACCTGGTCAACGAGCACTGGTCCCCCGAGGCGCGCTATACCGGAATCAACCTCGGCGCCGTGGAGTGGCCCCTCGAACCGCGTGAGGTATCAGAAAAGGATAAGCACCTGCCTGCGCTTGCCGACGTAGCCCCCATGCCTCCCCGCAAAATCCTCGTTACCGGTGCGAATGGCCAGCTCGGTAGGGCGCTGAAGCGGGTTCTTAAGAATGCCGAGTTCTGCACCCATGCGGAGTTCGACATCACCAATCCCCCGCAGCGCCAGTGGAAGCAATACGAGGCCATCATCAACTGCGCCGCCTACAACGACGTCAATGGCGCTGAGGACGATCGCGCCGCCGCCTGGGCCGTGAACGCCGACGCGCCGGCCAAGCTCGCCCGCATCGCTGCCGAAAACCAGCTGACCTTCGTGCACGTATCCAGCGACTACATTTTCGATGGTTCTAAGGAGCTGCATACCGAAGACGAGATTCCCTCGCCCCTTTCCGCCTACGGGGCGTCGAAGGCCGCGGGCGAAACCGCCGCGCAGACCGCACCGCAGCATTATGTCGTGCGCACCTCGTGGGTATTTGGCGATGGCCCAAACTTCATCGCCACCATGCGCCGCTTCGCCGAAGCCGATAAAGAGCCGAAGGTCATTCATGACCAGCGCGGGCGACCCACCTTTGCCGAGGATCTGGCGAAGGGCATCGCGCATCTCCTGCACACCCAGCCCGAGTACGGAATCTATAATATTTCCAATTCTGGCGATACCGTCGGGCGCGATGAAATGGCGATGTCCGTATTCATCGGCTTGGGCCATGACCCATCAGAGGTCACGCCGGTAAGCACCGAACAGTATCGGGAAATCGCTGGCCCCGAAGCACCACGGCCCAAAGAATCAACGCTTGCCCTAGACAAAATCGAGGCCACGGGCTTTTCCCCGCAGAATTGGCGGGCCGCACTCGCCTTGTACCTCGCGCTGTACCCTAGTGAGCCCAGCGATACTGGCAATACCAGCGAGCCCAGCGCCGCAGAAACCGCCAAAACCGCTGAGACCGCAGAGGCCAGCGAGGAGTAGCGATGAAAGGAATAATCCTTGCCGGTGGATCCGGAACGCGGCTTTATCCCATCACTAAGGGCATCTCTAAGCAGCTCATGCCCATTTATGACAAGCCGATGATCTACTACCCGTTGACCACGCTCATCCAAGCGGGCATTCGGGAGATCCTCATCATCACCACCCCAGAGGACGCTGGGGCCTTTCAGAGGCTCTTCGGGGATGGATCCCAACTCGGGTTGATGATCGATTACGCCGTCCAGCCCCGCCCAGAAGGGTTGGCGCAGGCCTTTTTGATTGGGGAGGATTTCATTGGTGATGACGGCGTTGCGCTGGTCCTCGGCGATAATATCTTCCACGGCTTCGGCGGGGAGCTAAGCCAGTGCCGCAATCCAGAGGGCGGCATCATCTTCGCCTATGAGGTATCGGATCCGCAGCGCTACGGAGTCGTGGAATTCGACCGAGCTGGTCAAGCACTGAGCATCGAAGAAAAGCCGGAGGAACCGCGGTCTAATCACGCCGTCGTCGGGCTGTATTTCTACGATAATTCGGTTATCGATATCGCTAAGTCCATCACGCCTAGCGATCGCGGGGAGCTCGAGATCACCTCCATTAACGAGGCCTACCTGCGCCGCGGCGCGCTGAGCGTGCAGCGCCTCCACCGCGGCAGCGTGTGGTTGGATACCGGCACCGTCGATTCCATGAGCGAGGCCGCCGCCTACGTAGAGGTGATGCAAAAAAGGACGGGCATCGTCATCGGTTCCCCCGAAGTGGCAGCCTATGAAGCCGGATTCATCTCGCAGGCGGAGCTGGAAGCGCTAGCCCAGCCCCTCCTCAAATCCGGCTACGGGGAGTACTTGCGCGATTATTAGTAGCCGCGCTCGATGTACTCGTCGATACGCGCCGCTTCCGCGCCCACCGTCGTGGCATCGCCGTGTCCCGGCAAGACCTTCGTGTCATCCGGCAGGTTGAATACGACGTTGCGCAGGGATTCGATGATGACATCGAAGTCCGAGTACTTGCGCCCCGTCGCGCCAGGGCCGCCGTTGAACAGGGTATCGCCAGACAGCAGGGTGCCATCGACGTAGAGGACAACGCAGCCCGGCGAGTGGCCCGGTGTGTGGTAGACAGTGATCTTCTCACCGTTGATGTCGAACTGGCCGTTATCGGCTAGGTCGATGTAGTGGGCATCGCCATTCGCCTCTCGCCAGAGCATGTCATCGTCCGGATGCATGTAGACATCCGTGTCGAAGCGCTTCGCCGCCTCCGGCGCGAGCTCGCAGTGATCGTTGTGGCCGTGGGTCAAGATGATGCCCTCAACCTTGCGATCGCCCACCAGCTCTGCCACGGCATCGAGGTCGTGGGAAGGGTCGACGATGTAGACGCTGGAGGCATCGCCAAGCACGTAGACGTTATTGTCCACGTCCCATTCGCCGCCATCCAAGCGGAACTTGCCAGAAGTTACTGTGCTTTCAATCTGCATTAAAATTCCACCACCGAACGTAGTACCTTGCCGTCCTTCATAGTTTGGAAGGAAGACTCGACATCGTCAAGCGCGATGCGCTCAGAAACGAACTTATCCAGCGGGAAGTTGCCGGCCTTGTGCAGGGCAACGTATGCGGGGAAGTCGCGCTCCGGCAAGCAGTCGCCGTACCAAGCCGGCTTGATGGAACCGCCGCGGCCGTAGAGATCGATGGCCGGGATGTCCACGTGATCGGTCAGGTTAGGCACGCCCACCATCACCATGCGGCCGGCATGATCGCGGGAGTAGAAGGCCTGGCGCCACGTCGGCTGGATGCCCACCGCGTCGATGGAAACATCCGTGCCGAAGCCGCCGGTGAGATCGCGCACCGCATCGATGACCTCCTGCTCCGACATGCCCTTCGAGCAAATGGTGTCGGTGGCGCCGAACTCGCGCGCGGTCTCCAGCTTGGACTCGTCGATGTCTACGGCGATGATCTTCGCCGCGCCCGCCAGCTTCGCACCGGCAATCGCTGCCACGCCAACGCCGCCGCAGCCGAAGATGGCCACGGACTCGCCCAGCTGGATATCGCCGGTATTAACGGAAGCACCGAGGCCAGCCATGATGCCGCAGCCCAGCAGGCCAGCAGCGGCAGGATCCATCTCATCAACCTTGGTGCACTGGCCCTCGTGGACCAGGGTCTTCTCCGCGAAGGAACCGATGCCCAGCGCAGGCGTGAGCTCGGTGCCGGCGTCCGGATCATCGTCTGCGAGTGTCATGCGAGCGGACGCGTTGTGGGTATTGAAGCAGTACTTGGGCTCACCCTTCTTGCAAGCGCGGCACTCGCCGCACACCGCGCGCCAGTTCAGGACGACGAAATCGCCCTCCTCCACGTGGGTGACCGCAGAACCTACGGTCTCCACCACGCCTGCCGCCTCGTGGCCCAGCAGGAAGGGGAAGGCATCCTCGATGTCACCATCGCGGTAGGCCAAGTCGGTGTGGCATACACCGCAAGCCTGCACCCGCACGATGACGTCATTGGGGCCGGGATCGGGAACGACGATATTTACGGTCTCAACTTCCGCACCCTTAGAGCGGGCAATAACAGCTTTTACAGTCATGTCCACAACCATACCTACATTTTCAATATGTCCGCGGTAATGAAAATGGTTGCTAGGAAGCCGCAATCACATTGGCCGCATGCTCGTGGCCACGCTGGTTCATATGGATGGGCAGGTTACCCGCACCCGCCGTAAAGTCCACCAGACCTGCCCACATGCGGTCATTCGCATTGGCACACATGCCGTTATTACGGGTCGATGGCTTCATATCCAGGAACTGCACGCCCGTGCGTGCCGCCAGATCAACCTGCATCCACTGCGCCTTATTCTCGTAGTCTTGAACCATGGGCAGGAAGGTCGAATCCAGCGGCGTCGGGCCAACGTGAACGAGGCAGTAGTGCGGACCCGATCCGATGGTGGGGTAGCCCACGATCTGGATGCGGGCATTCGGCGCGGCGTGCTTAATCCGCTCAACCTGCGGGGCGGTGCGATCCGTAAATTCCCGGCGGATCTGATCCATGTTCAGATCGCGGTGGTTATAGGTGTCGTTGAAGCCGGTAGTAATCAACACGCGCGCCGTATCTGGGGTCAGCGCGCCAGATCCGATGGCGGCATCAACCTGCTGCCAGATCTGCGGGCCATTGGACATCGACACCGCACCAGAGCAGGAGAAATCGCGCACCGGCAGGCCCATCTTGGCGCCAGCCCGCTTCGCATAGTTGAAGGAGGTGGGGCAGTTTTCCCCGATGACCCGCGTTGGATTGAAGCGGTCCTTCAAGTATTCTCCGCCGTTCGGATCCGCCATGACCGAGTCACCGAAGGAAACGAGATTGCGCTCCGCCGCGCTAGCCTGCGGCGCCGCTACCGCCACGCCCACCACCGCGATCGCGGAAGCGACGACCGAAAATGCCTTGAGTTTTAGGGATTTCATTGAGGGACCTTTTCTTCAAACCTTGTAACTTAAGTGTAGATTAGTCACTCCAGTAACATTTTTCGAGTTAGAAGCAACATCATCTTTCCTTCTAACGATATCGATCGTAGTTATATTTTTGTTATCTTCGCCTTTTCGGAGTTATCTCTTTCATGAAATTGTCTGATGTTTCCTTCCACGCGTCCGCGCTCAGCCAGTTCTTCCCTGCCCTCTTCAAATCGGGGCTGATTACCCGGCAAGGCGGGCTGAGCGGGCAGATCAAGCTCCTGCCCAACCTCGCGCGCTACCGCTTCACCACGGCGCGCGAAATCGAGCAGGCCTATTTAACCTGCCCCGATCGCCTCGCGCTTATCGATGACGACGGCACCCTCACCTACCGCCAGTTGCGATCCCACGCGCAGAATTTCGCCCGCTACCTAGAGTCCCTGGAACTGCCGGAAATCCGGCTCGGCGTCATGGCCCGCAACGGCCGAGGCATCATCATTCCCTTGGGCGCCAAGGGCTACGCCGGTGCCGGGATCTACCTGCTCAATGTCGGTTCTTCCCCAGAGCAGCTCGCCGGCTGCATCGAAGAAAATGGCATTAACGTCCTCGTCATCGATGATGAATTCATCGACCGCGTCAATCCCAACCTCGATATCCCGGTCATCATCGCCCACGATACGGGGGCAAGCGATCTACCCACGCTCGATAAGATCGTGAAGAACCCCCTGGATATCGAGCTGCCCGCCTTTCCCAAGCACGGCCCCATCGTGCTGATGTCCTCCGGCACGACCGGCATCCCCAAGGGCATCGTCCGCCCCGAGCCGACCTTGCCGGTTGTCCTCGCCTCCATCGTGGGCAATATCCCGTGGCGCGCCGATCAGCGCGTGCAGATGACGGCATCCATCTTCCACACTTGGGGCTGGGCTTGCATCAATATTGCCTTGGGGCTGCGCAATACCATCGTCACCCGCCGCGTTTTTGAACCGGAGCAGGTGCTTGATGATGTCCAACGCTACCGCCTCGACGGCATGCTCTCCTCCCCCATCTTTTTCAAGCGCTTGGTGGATCACGATCCCGAGGGCGCTTTCGATACCTCTAGCCTGAACTTCATCGCCTCCGCCGGCAATGCCCTTACCCCGCAGGTGGTCAAGGACACCAACGCGCGCTTCGGCCCCATCCTGTGCAACGTTTATGGTTCCACGGAGCTTGCTCTTGCCTCAACGGCCACGATGGAACAGGTCGCAGAAAACCCTGATGCGGTGGGCAAGGTAGCCAATGGCACCAAGCTTCGCATCCTCGATGAGGAGGGCTACCCCGTTCCCCGCGGCGAGGTGGGCGAAATCTACCTCACCAATTCCACCGCCATGACCGGCTATACCAACCCCAAGCTCAAGCTCAATCGGGTCGATGGATTGTTGTCGATCGGTGATCTGGGGTACATCGACAAGCAGGGCTTCCTCCACGTCGTGGGCCGGGCCGATGACATGATCATCGTGGGTGGCGAGAATGTCCACCCCCAGTCCGTGACCGAGGTGCTCGAGGCCATGCCCGGCATCGATGAGGTGCACGCGGGTGGCGTGGAGGATAGCGAGACCTTCAGCCGCATCGCCGTCTGGGCGGTGCCTACTGCCGATGCCGCCGGCCGCGATCTGACTGCCGATGCCATCCGCGCCTGGGTGCACGATAAGCTCGCCGAGCACTCCGTGCCCCGCGACGTACACTTCCTATCCAAGCTACCGCGCAATGCCACCGGCAAGGTGGTTCCGCGCCTACTTAAGCACGGCGACTAAATTTTTCAATGCCCCACCACATCGGTGGGGTAAAGAGCACGGCAATAAGCCAATAAATCAACCAGAAGCTGCCGTTTAGCCCTACCACCGCGATGCTAACTATAAGGATCGCAGCCGTCACCGCACTGGCATATACGGATTTTCTTAAATTATTATCGGACTGATTCCCAGACTCGGTTTTCGACCTCCCACTGAGTTTCCGATCAACTGCGCGAATGATGTCACCGCCAAAGACCAGCGAAAATGCGATATAAAAAGCTGCGAAACCGTGCATGAATCCCGCTTCGCCGTCAGTATGCAGAGTGAAAAATGAGAAAATTAACAAGACTATGTCAATAATTGGCGTAGCGATAAAGAATGCCAGTCCAATTCTTGGGGCCTTGACGATGTATCGGAGAACACCGCCCAGAATAAGGCACGCCCAAAAGAGGATTTCTGCTGCGACGGTAGCAATAAGCAGTGTCTCGTTCCTTCTCTCATCGAGGCCATATGGCCTGCGTCTATTGAAGGAGAGTTTATATTAAGGAAGAAACCCGCACATATAAAAAATGGAGCCGCCTGCGAGAATCGAACTCGCGACCTTTTCATTACGAGTGAAATGCTCTACCGACTGAGCTAAGGCGGCGCGCTGCTTAAGCAGCACTGGCGATTCTATCGCAGGGGTGGCGCGGAAAAGAAATCGGGGCTCAGGGTCGGTTTTTGGCGGGCCGGCGCTAAAGACCGGCCTTAGAGGCAGGCCCGCCGCAACCTGCCCACCAAGCCGTCGAAGGCAATCTGCGTGCCCACGTTCTGGGTCAGCTGCTCGCGGCAATAAGAAATGGCGGACTGGCACTCCAAGAGGCCCTCCTCGCTCACCCGCTGCGCCAGTTCGCCGGATAGCCCCGCGAAATCCGGGTGGGTCATCTCCACCTGCGTGCCCACCTTTGTCATCAGCGCGTCGCGGTAGATTCCGGAGAGATCGACGAGCACCAAATCGAGGTTATCGATGACCCGCCGCTTCGCCCGCTTCTTGTGCTGTTCCTGCAAGTCTTTGATGGCGGAGCGGGCATCGCGCTGCGCCTTCGCCGCGCCCTTGCCCTTCGCGCCCACGCCAAAGGTATTTTCCAGCTTGGCCAGCTCCGCTTCTTCTTCCTCCTTGTGCGATTCCTTCGCCTCCGCATCCACCAGCTTGAGAAGCGAGGTCACCGCCTGAAAGCCCTGGGATTCGTGGAAGATGTCCTCGGCCAGGTTGATGGCCACAGCGCGGCGCTTTTGCACCGTCGGATCTGCTACCAAGTGGCGCGCCCTGCCCACGTGGCGCAGGGAAGTGACGGCGGCGAGGCGGGCATCGTGATCCGAGGCGCCTTCGCTCACCAACTGGGCAACGATATTGTCCACCGACGGCGAGGGGATGTACAGGTGCCGGCAGCGCGAGCGGAGGGTTTGGGAGAAGTCCTCGGGGGCATCGGAAGGCGCGCACATGATGATCACGGTGCGCTCCGGCGGCTCCTCCACCGTCTTGAGCAGCGCGTTGGCGCCGTTATTGTTGAGGCGATCCGCGTTATTGAAGATCACCACGCGCCACGGGGCGACCGTGGGCAAGCTCGCGGCGCGCCCAATGACCTCGCGCACCGTATCCACCGGGATGATGACCTCCTGCGGGTCCACCAAGACCAAATCCGTGTGCTGCTTAGTCTCCAGCACGGCGCGGCAGGCCTCGCATTTTCCGCAGCCCGGTTCCTCTGGATCGGTGCACATGAGCGCGGCCGCGAAATCGATTGCGGCCAAGGAACGCCCAGAGCCGGGAGGTCCAGTAAAGAGCCAGGAATGGCTCATCGCCCGCGGATCTGCCCCCGGCATCCCCCGCGCCGCCCGCGCGGCACCCAAGATAGTGCGGGCCACACCTGGGGTATCTGCCAATCGTTGCGCAACGCTTCCCGTATTCACTCGCTCTAGCCTACTGGTCTTACTACAGTAAGTAGTTATGAACAGACTATTGCGTGGCGCTCGTTGGCTTATGGGAACCCAATGGCCGGTATACGCTGCCTTGGTCTTGGGCGCCAATCTCATCGGCGCCATCGCGATCATGACCTTCATCCTCTATTTCCTGCCCATGCCGGAAATCGAGGACTTTGCCGCCGAGTTACCCAACCTGAAGGGAGTGGCGGCGGTCTACCTCATCTTTGCCGTCATCATCGGCATCGCCGCTACCCTGCTGCTCTTCCGCCCCGTGCTGGACTGGCAGCGCAATCCCGATGCGCACGATCCAAATATGGTGCGCACCCTCGTGCTGCGCATCCCCGTGTACCAATCCCTGGTCGCGGCCGCGGTCTGGCTCATCGGCATCATCTTGACGGTGGCTATCTCCAGCGGGCAATCCGGGCGGCTCGGGCTCGTCGTGGGTGTCTCCACCACCCTGGCGGGCCTAGTGGTCATCATCTTGACCTACCTGCAGGCAGAGCGCCTCGTGCGGCCCGTCGCCGCGCAGGCCGTCGCCCGCCGCTTTGAAGATTCCACCGTCGAGCCACCCATCAAGTATCGCCTGTTTTCCACCTGGCTGATGACCTCCGGGGTGCCGCTGCTCGGCATCGTGTTGGTGCTGCTGGGCCAGCACACCAGGCTCTTCTCCGGCGACGCTAGCGAGATTATTCCGGCCATCGTGGCGCTCGCGCTCACCGCGCTGGCCACCGGGTTTATCGGCACCAGCTTCGCCATCATGAGCGTGGTCGATCCCATCGTAGAATTGCAGGATGCAATTAACCGCGTGCGCCGCGGCGAGGCCGATGCCGAGGTCGATATCTACGATGGATCCGAGCTCGGCGTCCTGCAGGCAGGTTTCAATGAGATGATGCGCGGGCTGCGCGAGCGCCAGCGTGTCCGCGATATCTTCGGCCGCTACGTAGGCACCGAGGTGGCCCAGCGCGCCCTTGATGAGCGCCCCGAATTGGGCGGCGAGGACCGGAAGGTCGCGGTGCTATTTATCGATGTCATCGGTTCCACCACCTTCGCTGTCAACCACTCGCCCGAAGAAGTGGTCACGGAGCTCAATAAATTCTTCGAACACGTCGTGACGGTAGTGCACCGCAATAAGGGCATCATCAATAAGTTCCAGGGCGATGCCGCCCTCGCCGTCTTTGGCGCGCCGCTCAACGTGTACGACTCGACCTCGATGGCGCTGCAGGCCGCCCGCGAGCTACGCGGCGAATTGCGCGGGCTCGAGCTGCAGGCCGGCATCGGCGTCGCCTCCGGCCACGTGGTGGCCGGCCACATCGGCGGCGCGGATCGCTTCGAGTACACCGTCATCGGCGATGCCGTCAATGAGGCCGCCCGCCTAACCGAAATGGCCAAGGACACCCCCGGCCAGGTCTTGACCAACGCCGCCACCCTAAAGACCGCCAACGAGGCGGAGCAGGCCCGCTGGACCGTCATGAAATCCATCGAGCTGCGCGGGCGCCGCCGCATGACCCAGTTGGCGCGCCCCATTCGCGCCAGCCTGGCAGAAAGGTGCGAAATCTAATGGCAAGCACCCGCCTCATCGTGCCCGATGCGGCGCGCGGAATGGCGCTCTTAGGCATCGCGATAGCGAATATGACCACCGCGTGGATCATCACAGAAGACCGGCCGGGCGCGTATTTCGGCGGCATCCTCAATGACAGCGTGCTGGATAAAATCGCCGTCGTCTTCGGCGCTTTCTTCGTGCACAACCGCGGCCTGCCCATGTTTTCTACCCTGCTGGGCTTCGGCGTGGGGCTCATCGCGATGAGCCTGTGGCGGCGGGGATTTCCGCTGCGGGAGGCGAGGAGGGTCATCGCCAAGCGCTATGGCTTCCTCGCGCTACTGGGCGCGGTGCATATGGTGCTGCTGTTTTGGGGCGATATCATGTTTGTCTATGGCATAGCGGGCATAGTCATTGCCCTGCTGCTCACGCTGCACAATTCTACGCTGCGCAAGATTTCTTATATCGCGCTTGGGGCGCTGACGGTGCTCGGCATCGCAACGTTAATTTTCTCCGCGGTGGACGGCGGGCTCGATATCCCCGTCGATGCCATCGGCACCGTGAATTCCTATGGTGACCTGCTGCTAAGCCAGCTTCTCACCCTCGGCGCGCAGATCATCTCCGCCCCGCTCATCGTGCTGATGTACCTGCCGGTCATGCTGGTGGGCTTTGTGTGGGCGCGCGAGGGCGTGCTTGCCGATGTCCCCTCTCACCGCCCCCAACTCCTGCGCTGGGTGGCCATCGCCGCAGCCGTAACGCTGGTCATTGGCACGCTGTGGTCTTTGGGCACCCTCGGGGTCATAGATCAGCGCTGGGCGAACGCCGCCAGTAGCGCCAATTCCACCCTCGGCGTGCTAACCGGGCCGGGGATCCTTGCCGGGCTCGCGCTTATCCTGCAGCCCGTGCAAGAACGGATAGCGGCCGGTGCCTCCGTGCCCGTGCTCTTGTGGCCCTTCGTCGCGCTGGGGAAGCGATCCATGAGCGGTTATGTGGGCCAGTCGATACTGTTTTTCCTTATCGTGCACCCCTTCACGCTGGACTACGGCCACGAGCTAGGCGCCTTCGGCCAAGCCGCCCTCGCCTGCGGCGTGTGGCTGGTGACCGTAATTGGTGCCTGCGTGCTCGAGGCGCTGGGCCTGCGCGGGCCCCTCGAGGTGGTGCACCGCCGGCTATCTTATGGGCCGAGCATGCAGCCGGAGCGGAGCTTACCTCGTCAGGGCCTTACCTAGTCAGGGCATCGACTAGCAGGAAGTGCCCCAGGGCAAAGGCGCCGGCCTCCGCCGCGCCCACCGCCCGGGCCACCTTCGTGGGCTTGGGATGTTTCTTGTTTTTCTTCAGTATCCGCGTCTTCTGCTGAGACTCAGCAAAAGACAGCCGCGCCCGCAGCGCCGTCAAGCCTTCCGCCGCAACCAAGAGGTTCGCGCCGTGGCTCAAGCCCTTCGTCGCATCGGTGCGCAGGCACGGATCGCCCGCCAGCGCCGAGGTCGTGAGCACCGCCGCGCCGCCGACCGCTACCGCGGTCCGGGTGGGCTGCTTGCGCGCAGCGACGATCGCCGCTACCCAAGCGATGGCGCGCAGGCCCCACCCGCGGGCATCGTTGCGCGCGCCGCGCCGATAAAGCACCCACGAATACGCCGCGTGGCTAGCGCTAACGCCAGCTACCCCGAGGAGGGAGGGGCGGTGCAAGCGGCGCGACTTTTCCGCCTGCCCCACCGCGCCGGCCAGCAGGGCGGGGCTCAGGGTAGGGTCCTGCGCCTCCGCTGCCAATAGCGGCAGAAGCGGCGCGCTCGTGGCGGCATGGGCCTTCTTCCAGCCAAAGAGGCGGGCCCACACCGTGGACTCGCCTAGCGTTAGGTACGCAAAACGCCGCCAGCCCCGCGGCGTGCGCCGGGCTGGGTCGGTGACATCAGCAAAAGTTTCGGACACCGCGCGGGTCAAGGCCGCGGTGCCCTCCTCGGTGCGGGCAAGAAAATCATTCATGCCCGCCACCTTACTTATTTCTACACTTATTTCTTGCGCGAGCCGGCCTTCACCACGTTCTTCGTGCCGGGCGAAGGCTTCGAGCTGGATTTCTTAGAAGCCTTCTTAGAAGCCTTCTTAGTGGCCTTCTTAGTGGCCTTCTTCGTCGATTTCTTCGTCGACTTCTTTGTGCTCTTCTTAGAAGACTTCTTCGTGGACTTCTTCTTCGTCTCCCCAGAGGCCTCTTTGGCGCGGCGCTCGGAAAGGAGCTCGTTGGCGCGGGCATCGGTAAGCTGCTCCGGATCGTCGCCGCGGCGCAGGGACGCATTGGTGGTGCCGTCCGTGACGTACGGGCCGAAGCGGCCATCCTTAACGGTCATAGGCTTGCCCGAAACGTCATTATCGCCGAGCTGCTTCAGCGGCGGCTGTGCGGCTGCGCGGCCTCGACGCTTCGGCTCCGCATAGATGCGGCGGGCCTCATCCAAGGTGATGCTAAAGATCTGCTCTTCCTTAGCCAGCGAGCGCGAATCCGTGCCCTTCTTCAGGTATGGGCCGTAACGGCCGTTTTGGGCGGTGATCATCTCCCCGTCGTCCACGCCCACCTCGCGCGGCAGGGATAGCAGCTCAAGGGCCTGTTCCAGCGTGACGGTCAGCGGCTCCATCGAGCTAAAGAGCGAGGCTGTGCCAGGCTTCAGCTTCTCATCAATGTAGTCATTGATGCGCTTTTCCTTCTGCTTCGCGGCCGTCTTAGTCTCCCAATTCTTGGCGCGCTTGCCTTCCTCGGCGCGCTGCTTATCCTCTTCGGCGCGCTCCTTGGCGACGATCTCCAAGGCCTCTGCCTCGGCCTTCTCCCGCTCATCATCGCGGACGACCTCGGTGACATAGGGGCCAAAGCGGCCTTCCTTCGCCACCACCATGCGGCCGTTTTCGGGATTCTCGCCCAACTGACGCCCGCCCTGCGAGGTAGCAAAGAGCTTTTCCGCCAGCTGTTCATTCAGCCCATCCGGGGTCACGGTTTCTGAGAGGTTGGCGCGCTGGTATTCCACGCTGCCGTCCTCATTGGTGCCGATCGCGCGCTCGATATAGGGCCCGTAGCGGCCGACGCGCACGAAGACCTCGCGGCCCTCAGAATCGGTATAGAGCTTGAGCGAGTTGACCTTGCGGGCATCGATGGCCTCGAGGTTGACATCGATAAGCGATTTCAGCCCGCCATGCCGCGCGATGGAGGCCGCCTTGTGCTCGTTGGCCTCAGCGTTGCCAAAGTAAAAGCCGTTGAGCCAGTCCGTGCCATCCTCCGTGCCGGTGGCAATCGAGTCCAGCTCATCTTCCATGGACGAGGTGAAGTCATAATCCACCAGCTCGGTGAAGTTCTCTTCCAATAGGCCCACCACGGCGAAGGCCACCCACGAAGGCACCAAGGCGTTGCCGCGCGAGACGACGTAGCCGCGGTCCTGGATGGTCTTGATGATGGAGGCATACGTCGAGGGGCGCCCGATGCCCAAATCTTCCATCTTTTTCACCAGGCTGGCCTCTGTATAGCGCGCCGGCGGGTTGGTGGAGTGACCTTCTGCCGAAACCTCTTCGGCCTGAAGATCGCGGCCCTCCTCCAGGTGCGGCAGGCGGTTTTCACTCTTCTTGCTCGTATCCTCGTCGGCGCCGTAAGCCTTCAAGAAACCCGGGAAGGTAATGGTGCGGCCGGTTGCAGAGAACTCGACGTCATAGGTGCCGTTATCCGTGTTCGCGGTGCCAGCGACCGCCACCTTCATGGAAGTGCCCTTGGCATCGGCCATCTGCGAGGCCACGGTTCGCTTCCAAATTAGGTCATAGAGCTTAAATTCCTCCGCATCCAGCTGGCTAGAAAGCTGGCCCGGGGTGGCAAAGGACTCACCGGCGGGGCGGATAGCCTCGTGCGCCTCCTGCGAGTTCTTCACGCGGCGGTCATAGACGCGCGGGGAATCCGAGACGTATTCTTCGCCATAAATGCTGGTCGCGGAGCTGCGCGCGGCGTTCAAGCCCTGCTGGGACAGCGAAGAGGAGTCCGTACGCATATACGTAATGTGGCCGTTTTCATAGAGGCGCTGCGCAATACGCATCGTGCGCTCCGAGGTAAAGTGCAGGCGCCGGCCCGCCTCCTGCTGCAGCGTCGAGGTCATAAACGGCGCATAAGGCTTGCGGGTATAGGGCTTGTGCTCTACCCCGGCTACACTCATGCCCGCGCCCTGCAGGGCCTTTTCCAAGGCCTCCGCCTGCGGCTGGGTAATGACGATGACGTCCTTGGTTTTCACATTTCCGCGATCATCGAAATCGCGGCCCAAAGCCACGCGCTTGCCATTAACCGCGGTCAGGCGCGCGTCAAAGGCCGACGGGCCCTCGCCGCTGCCAGCGCCCGCGTCCAAGGTGGCGAGCAAATCCCAGTAATCGGCGGAGATAAACGCCATGCGCTCGCGCTCGCGCTCGACGATGACCCGCGTGGCCACCGACTGCACGCGCCCGGCCGAAAGCCGCGGCATAACCTTCTTCCACAACACCGGGGAGACTTCGTAGCCGTAGAGGCGGTCGAGGATGCGACGGGTTTCTTGGGCATCGATAAGGTCATAGTCCAAGTCGCGGGTGTTTTCCGCCGCCTCCAGAATTGCGGACTTGGTGATCTCATTAAAGACCATGCGGCGCACCGGCACCTTGGGCTTTAAAACCTCCAATAGGTGCCAAGCAATGGCCTCGCCCTCGCGGTCCGGGTCTGTTGCCAGCAAGAGGTTATCGCACTGCTTCAGCTTGGATTTGAGGTCAGCGACCTTTTTCTTTTTATCCGGGCTGACGACGTAAAGCGGGGCGAAATCATCTTCCGGGTTAACACCCAAGCGGGCCCAAGATTCTTTCTTGAACTTCGCCGGCACGTCGGCAGCGCCCCGCGGGAGATCGCGGATATGCCCCACGGAGGCCTCCACGATGTAGTTATCTCCCAGGTACGGCTGGATCTTCTTCGCCTTAGTCGCCGACTCCACAATCACTAAAGTTTTGCCCGGCTCGGCCGCTTCTGCCACTTCGACTTCATCCCTTTCGATGATGCGAACATTAAAATTTGTGCGCTTTCAGCAATCGCCCCTAGCGTACACAGGTGGTTTATACCGTTCTTCGCACCATATACTTGGTACTACCAAAAGGCTTTGTAGGGGGCACTTCGCACCCCCACCGAACCGGTCTATACTGACCTTTTTAGAAAGTCCAGCAGCTGTGAAAGCATTGTTGGGGACGATAGCACACCCACAACACACCCCGTGGAGGATTAGATGGTTGACACAGTAACGATGTGGATTGAAGCCATCATGGGCACGGAGTGGGTGTATCCGATCGTGGGCCTGCTCATTTTCGGGGACTGTTTCTTTCCAGTGCTCCCCTCTGAAATCCCGCTGAATATGGCCGGCGCCTGGGCCGGATCGCAGGGATTTCCGCACCTGCCCACCATGTTCTTTGCGGCGCTCGTAGCCGCCATGTTGGGCGATAACCTGTGCTTTTTGCTGGGCACGCGGTTCATGCCGCTGCTCAATCGCATTCAAAAAGGTACGAAGGCCTACGAGGCCCTCACCTGGGTAAAACGCAATATGCGCCGCGGCGGTGGCGCGGCCATTATCATTGCGCGCTTTATCCCCTCAGCCAGGCTCTTTATGACCATTTTGCTGGGGTCAATGCGCTTTCCCTGGCCGGTCTTCCTTTTCTTCGACACCATTGGCGTGATGCTCTGGGCATTCCAGGCCTTGGCCATTGGTTATGTGGGCGGCTTAGCGTTCTCCGATACCCCACTGTTTGCGATGGTTATCAGCATTATCGCCGCCGTATTCATCGGCTTGGGACTGCAAAAGGCCCAAAACAACATCATGGAGTGGTGGGATACCCGCCGCGGCTACGCCGAAACGCCCTAGGGCGCTTAAAACCCTAAAGGCGTTAGAGGATGGAAACGGCCTGCGCCTGGTCGCCCTTCGGGCCGGATCCAACCTCGAAGCTTACCTTCTGGTTTTCTTCCAAGGTGCGGAAGCCGCTGCCCTGAATTTCGGAGTAGTGCACGAAGATGTCTCCGCCGCCGTCCTCGCGCTCGATGAAGCCGTATCCCTTTTCGGAGTTAAACCACTTAACGGTTCCTTGAGTCATGGTGAACTGAGTTCCTTTTCTTAAAGAGGTAGCGCGGACAACCGCGCCGGTAGTTATTCGGTAAATGGGTCCTCGAGCAGTACCGTGAAGTATAAAACCGCACCAAGACAACATTGGCCTGTCAACAGTGTGACACGTTCCACGCCAAAGCGATAGATTTAACTCACAAGGGGGTAAAAATTGTCTCACCCGGCTGGCGATAACCCCATTGGTGAAGAGCTCCTAGACCTCATCCAGCGGCGCCTTTCTGAGTCCACCCTGACGTTTCACACCACGCTCCCGGCGCAACGGGCCCGCTACGCCGATTGGCCGGAGTGGGTGCTGCCGGGGTTGAAGGAGAAGGTGGTAGATGGGGGCATCGGCAAGCTCTATGCGCACCAGGCCGAGCTCGCCGAATGCGCGTGGCAGGGCCGCGACGCGGTAATTTCCACCGGTACCTCGTCCGGAAAATCCCTGGGCTATCAGCTGCCCATCCTCACCCGGCTGGCAGAGGATCAGACCGCGTGCGCGCTCTACCTCACCCCCACCAAGGCCCTCGGATCGGACCAGCTGCAGTCCACGCTCGAGCTGTGCCGCGGGATTCCGGAGCTCAAGAACGTGGTGCCCGCGCCCTATGACGGCGATACGCCCCAGGAGTCGCGGGCGGGCGTGCGCGAGCATTCGCGCCTGGTGTTTTCCAATCCCGATATGGTGCACATGTCCATGCTGGCCGCGCACGCGCGGTGGGCGCGGGTGCTGCGCCACCTGGAGTTCATTGTCATCGATGAATGCCATTCCTACCGGGGCGTATTCGGCGCCAATGTGGCCCTGGTGGTGCGCCGCCTGCTCCGTCTGTGCCGGCATTATGGATCGCGGCCCACCATCATTTATGCCTCCGCAACCATGAATGATCCGGCGCGGCATGCCGAGCGCCTCACCGGCCGCCCGGCGCATGCGATTACTGAGGATTCCGCCCCCACCGGCGCGCGCACGGTCGCGCTCTGGGAGCCTGGATTCCTGGAGGGTGCGGAAGGCGAGCACGGCGCCCCCGTCCGGCGCGCGGCCACGACTGAGGCCGCCGAGATGATGGCGACCTTCATCGCGGAAGGCGCCCGGACCATGACCTTTGTGCGCTCCCGCCGCTCCGCCGAGGTCGTGGCGATGGTAGCCGCCGAGACTCTCTCCGGCAGTTTGGGCCGGCCGGATTTCGCGCAGCGCATCGCCGCCTACCGCGCCGGTTACTTGGCCGAGGACCGCCGCCGGTTGGAGCAGGCGCTTGACGATGCCTCCCTATTAGGCGTCGCCACCACCTCCGCCCTCGAGCTGGGCATCGACGTCGGCGGCCTCGATGCCGTGGTCACCGCCGGGTTTCCGGGCACCGTGGCCAGTTTTTGGCAGCAAGCCGGGCGCGCAGGCCGCCGCGGTCAAGGCTCGCTCGTAGTGCTCGTCGCCCGCGATGAACCCATGGATACCTACCTGGTGCACCACCCCGATGCGCTACTGGGAAAACCGGTAGAAGCAAGCGTCTTTAACCCCACGAATCCCTACATCCTCTTTGGACACCTCTACTGCGCGGCGGTGGAAAAACCGCTGGATGATGCCACCATTGCTGAGTGGGGTGCACGCGATGTCATCCACCAGCTTGCGGAGCAAGGCCTCGTGCGCCGCCGCGAGCGCGGGTGGTTCGCCGTGCCGATTCCCGCTTCCAGCGCAGAAGAGCTCTCGCCGGAAACCGCCCACTCGGCGGTATCGCTGCGCGGCGGGGCGGGCGAGGAGGTCATGATCGTGGATGCCTCTGATGGACGGCTCTTGGGAACCATCGATGCAGCCCGCGCGACCAGCCAAGTCCACCCCGGCGCGGTCTACCTGCACCAGGGCGAAAGTTTTGTCATCGAGGAGCTCCTCCTGGCCGATTATGTGGCACTCGCCCGCCCGGAGACTCCCGAGTATTCGACTACCCCGCGCTCCACGACGGATATTCGCATCGTGCGCGAGGCCGATAACCTGGTCAATTATTCCCCGGGCTTGTGGGTGGCGGACGTGGAGGTCGAGGTCACCGACCGCGTCACCGGCTACCAGGTGCGGCTTGCCGATGGCACCATCGGCGACGATATCCCCCTCGATCTCCCCGAACAGCGGCTGACCACCCGCGCCGTGGCCTATACCATCGACCCGCTGGCGCTTTCTGCGATGGGCATTACCGCCGCCGATATCCCCGGCACCCTGCATGCGGCCGAACATGCCGCCATTGGCCTGCTGCCGCTTATCGCCACCTGCGACCGCTGGGATATCGGCGGCGTATCCACCGCCCTGCACGCGGATACACAGCTTCCCACCGTCTTTGTTTACGACGGCCACCCCGGTGGTGCCGGGTTTGCCGAAGAGGGATTCCGCCGCTTCCCCGAGTGGATCGCGGCCACCTTTGAGGCGGTGCGCTCCTGCCCGTGCGAGGCCGGGTGCCCATCGTGCGTGCAATCGCCCAAGTGCGGCAACGGCAATAACCCTCTGAGCAAGGACGGCGCCATCAAGCTGCTCGGCGCGCTCGTCACCATGACGCAGGATGCCGCGGTTTAGACTGGGCCCGCCTTGGCCTTGGCGCTCTGGCCGCGCACCGCGGCAACGGCGATGATATCGGGTACATTTTCTGTGCATTCCTCGAGGCTCGCGCCGTTATCCCGCGCGGTGCTTTCTGCGGCCGCACATGCATCCTTGCCGGTGGCTAAGGCCCACGCGCCGGCCACGGCGGCAAGGTCCGCGGCCACTTGCGCTTCATGGCGCGCGGTCACACGAGATCCCACCGCCACGATGACCAGCAATAAGCTGACAATGGCGACGATGATTCCGGTGGCTGCGATGGTGGCGTATCCATCCTCGCCGCGGAGCCTGCTAGTCATTGCCGGCCACCTCGGCGGGAAAGACCGCTTCCGCGCTCATGGTGCCAATGGGAGCATCGACGCTTACCGATGCCCTGATAAGCCCCGCACTTTCCTGCACGTTCACCCGGGCATCCTCGCGCGCCGGTTGGTACTCGACGCCGATGGCGTGCGACCTAGCCGCCGCGCCCGCCATATCCACCGCCGCGATATAGGACGCCATCGTCGCGATCGCACCGATGATGCCCGCCGCCACGAGGACGAGGGAGCTTAATGCCAGGGCGGCCTCGATGGTCACGGAACCATCGTCATCGACTACCGTGCGCATGATTCCTCCTTTCTGTTTCTCTAGTGCGCCCGGCTAGCTTGGAGTATTCGATAGCGCATCGGTGATAATTCCCTCGATGGCATCGACCACGCCGCCGCCGTTGATGACCATGTACAGCACGCCGGCAAGCGCTGCGGCCGCGAGCGATCCCATGGCGTATTCAATCGTGCTCATCCCCTCATCGTTGCGGACGAGGGCGCGGGTGAGCTGGGAGTACTTAATAAATAGTGCAGACATTTTAGGAGTCCTTTCTTAAAAGGTGTGGTGGTTGAGTAGAAGTGAAAGGTGGTGTATCTAGAAAAGCTGCGCACCCAAGCTGATCACTACGGGCGCGAGGCCTAGAACGATGAATGCTGGCAGGAAGCACACCGCCAGCGGGAGGGCAATGAATACTCCTGCACGCTCTGCTTTAGCCGTAGCGTGAGCAGATGCTTCGGCGCGCAAAGAAGTACAGATTCGCGTGCATCCGGCGGCTATGGTGGCGCCGGATTGGCCCGATAAGATGACAAGCCCCGCCACGTCCTCTAGTCCCGCATGGCCTTTCATGTGGTCCCATGCAGATTCCGTGGGTACGCCAACCCCTAGGAGCGCGGATACCGTCTCCCACAGGTGCTGGGAATCGGCCTCTGCCGTGCGCGCGACTGCCGTAGCAGCCGCGTGCACCGTCAGGCCCGCACTCAGGCAAGCTGCGAAAAGTTCGATATCCCCGGCCACGAGGAGTGGATCCACGGTGGTAGAGGGCTGGAGTTTGCTCATCAATCCCCCGCGCGCTGTTGCGCCATCGCGCTTTCTTGGGCCGGCGCGCGGGGTCTTCGCCGTGTGCTGCGCTGCGTTTTGTGCCGTAGCAGGTCCCAGCCGCCCTTTGGTGGCCGGCAACCCGACGAGCACAGCCAGCGCTAAGCAGATAAAGGCCATCATGGTGCCGCCTTCCTGATAATGACGCGGGACCAGGCAAAGCCGCCGCAGGCAAGCCCCACCCCGATGACCAGCAGGATTCCGCCTAATCCCCCGCCGAGCAAGAAGCCCAGCGAATTGGCCCCCATCGCCCCACCCATGGCGATGCCCGCAATGGGCAGGCAGGCCAAGACCGTGGCCGTAGCTTGGGGCCCTTGCAGGCCGGCCGCGGTGGATTGGTGGTGGCGGCGCAGCGCATCCATCCGGCTTTGGGCCTGCTCAAAGAGGCTGGCCACCGCGATGCCGTGCTGTGTCGATAATTCGAGCAGGTGTCCCAGCCGGGTAAGTTCTGCATCCGCATGGGCGCCAGAGAGCGCCACGTGTGGGGGCGCACCGCGCGCAGCGGCGGTAGCGGTGGATTCTAAGGCTGCGATCATATCCCGCGGCGTCGTCGCGGGAAGGGACTCCGCCCCGCGCGATAGCGCGCTTGCAAGGGTTGCCCCGGCGCGCAGGTCAGCGGTGACGACCCCAAAGTATCCGGCTAGGGCTTCGCGGCCGCGCCGGCGCGCGCGGGCGGCCATGATGTCCTTGATATACCACGACACGCACCAGGCGATGATCGCTGCCGCAACCGCAATGCTCATCCGCCCGACCGAGAAGAAGACCAAGCTGCCACAGAATACGGCGCCCAAAATGACTAAGGAGCTGGCCTTTATCCGGCTGCCCTTGCCAGCAATGCGGGCCGCGCTCGAGGGCGCAGACAGCAAGAGAGCTGCGGCGAGCAATAAGAAGCTAAGCATCCGTCTGACCCCCTGCTTCTTCGTGCGGTTCATCCAGCAACGCAGCCGAGAATTCCGCGAAGCCAGGCGCGGGGCCCTCGGTTGCGCTCCAGACAATGCGCGGGGTGACCGGATTGCCCTCTAAGACGCCGATATGGGCCAGGCGCCGGCCATGTGGCGTGCGCTCCATGGTCAGCACCACGTTGACGGCGGCCGCTAATTGCGAGTGCAGGGCGCTGCGGTCCAGGCCGCCGAGCGCGCCGAGGGCCTCCATGCGGGCGGGTACCTCAAAGAGGGAATTGGCGTGCAAGGTGCCCGCGCCACCATCGTGTCCCGTATTCAGCGCGGCGAGGAGATCGACTACCTCTGGGCCGCGAATTTCACCGACGACGATGCGGTCCGGGCGCATGCGCAGCGCCTGCCGCAGCAATTGCGCCATGGTGATTTCCCCGCTGCCTTCCGCGTTTGCCCGACGCGAGACGATGCTCACGCAATGCGGGTGGTGGGGTGAAAGCTCCGCCGTATCTTCGATGACCACGATGCGCTCGCGCTCAGATACGGTCCCTAAAAGCGCCGAGAGCAGCGTCGTCTTGCCGGAACCGGTGCCGCCAATGACGAGGAAGGACACCCGCTTGTCCACCATCGCGGCAAGCAGCTGGCGAATGTCTTCGGGCACGGTGCCATTGGCCACCAACTGTGGCAGGGTGGTCTGTGCCTGGCGCAATACACGCAGGCTAATGCACGTTCCGCCCACGGCGGGTGGGCTTAAAAGGGCGTGCACGCGGAGCACGACGCCATCGGGGCGCGTGACGCGGCCATCGGCAAAAGGCTGGGCATCATCAAGCCGCGTGCCCGAGGCCGCCGCCAACCGGGAAGCGAGCTGGCGCACCTCCCCATCGTTGCGAAAGGTGATATCGCTGCGCTCTAGCCCCTCGCCGCGGTCCATAAAGACGTCTTCGGGCCCGTTGACCACGACATCGGTCACGCCCTGCCGGGCCAATAAGGCATCCAGTGGCCCCATGCCGGTGGCGTCCTGGCGCAGGCGCCGAAGCAGATCCACTACGGCAACGTCACTGATAACCCCCGCTTCCTCGCGGATCCGCCGGGCCAAGCTAGAGGCGTCGTGCACCAGACCTGGTTCGGCAGCAATGAGCCGCTGCATCTTCTCCATGGTCTTTTCCATGGTTTCGGTCGAACTATCCATCGCTGCGCTCATACCCCTACCTCCTCGCGCACCGCAGTGGCGGTTTTGGCCAAAGCCGCGGGAAGTCGGGCCGGGAGTCCGCCGATCTCGATGCTGCGGGTTAGCCCGCGCACGGTAGGCAATTGGGCACTGACCCGGTGGTGGATAATGTCTTCTACCTCCGGCGCGCTCAGCGCCGCCCACTGCCGTTGGCGCAGCACCACCACGATGTCGCGCCGGGCCTCATCCATGCGCAGGATGAGTTGTGCGGCCGCCGCTGCCGATCGCACCTCCGCAGCCACCACCAACACCACGTGCGTGCAGGCAGCCGGGATATTTTCCGCCGTGCAATCCACAACGCACAGGCCCTCGCCTGCGTGCGCCGCAGACGTCGCCGCCGCCAGAAGCGTGGCATCTAGTGTGAAGGTGTCTTTCACCGTGCTGCGCGCTGCGGATAGCACCGCTATGCCATCGGCGGTAGAAGGCAAGGCGCGGTAAAGGTCGGCGGCATCGATGCTGCCATCGCCAATGTTGAGCTCCGGCCAGCGGGCACCTGGCGCGGTTTCCACGCCGAGGAGGAGATCGAGGCCGCCGGAGTGCGCGGTGGCATCGATAAGCAGCGCCCGCGCCTGCTCACTCGCCGTGCAGTGGGAACGCGAAAGGGCTGCGGCAAAGGTGGAGGTGCCTACCCCACCGCTGGCGCCCACCACCGCGATGGTAGCGCTACCGGGGCGATCTTCCGGCGGGTGCGCTGCCTGGGCAATAGCCGCCAGCAGCTCTTTAATCTCCGCGGGGATAATAAAGGCGCGGTCCGCATGGCAGGCAAGCGCTGCCTCATAATCGATGGGCCCCGGGTCCGCGGCGAGGAAAAGCACCGGAGCGGGAGCGGTCTGCGCGGCTTGGGCCGAGGCTATAACGCGCGCCATGAGCGCGTCGACCAAGACCGTATAGGCTCCGGGGAGGCTGCGCGGGATATCGCGGGGATCGGTTGCCGTGATGACCTCGTGGCTGGTCGCGGCGGCGGCATGAACCGCCTCAGCGCGCAAGGCTTCCTCACCTATGGCAACGACGATGGTGGAGCGAGAGTGTGCTGTGTTCATGCTCCCTAGCCTGAAGCACCCGCGCCACCTGCACTAGGGACGGGACTTCCCGCCTGTGGATAAGCGGGCGAAAGCCACCACTTAGCGCTCAGTTAGTTGAATTTCCAACAAATCCTTGTGGATAACCGTAGATATAGGTGACGGCCCGCGCATCGGGGGGTGCGCGCGGGCCGTCAGTAACCCGGCCTCGGGGGGCGAGCCGGGGCAGGCCACACAGTATATCGGGGCCTTGCACCGATTATTATGACACGTTCATTACCCGATCACAACAGCTAAGAAAAATAATCTACCTGCACGGCGCTGACCTGCGCCGAATGGATGTTCACCGCCTACCGAATACGAGGATACGGCTAGGCCGCGCGGGCGATGGCATCGGCTTCTTTACCGCCTGCCGCCCAGGCTGAGAGGTGAAAAAGCACCACCTCACCGGGCCTGTCGCGGTAGTTCGCGCGGCACTCGCGGTAGTCCTTGGAATGGCGGTGGAAATACACCTCTGGCACGGCGAACCCGCGGGGATCAAAGCCGGTATGAATAGCGGCAAGGCGGGCCGCAACGCGCGCTACGACACCGCTGCGCGGGCCGAAGAATTCGCCTGCCGCGATTTCGGCATGCACGACGCTTGGTAAGAGATCGCGGAATGCGGGGCCACTGCCCTGCGCAATCAGGCGCGCCAAGCCCTGCAAGCGCGCACTATCGCCGCTGGGAATCCCAGTTCCACCAGCGGCGACGTCGATGCGTGCGAGCACCTGCAGCGGCGCGCGGGCAAAGGAGCGGACGGTAGAATCCACCACCTCAGGTGCCGCCACGGAATACGCGCTGACCGCGCCGGCGAGCGGACCGCTTTCCACATCGCCCGGGCCAGGGTGCGGGGGGATGGCATGCCCATCCAAGGCCACGCTGGCGCGCGCGCCCCGCATCAAGGACTCCGCCGAGATGACCTCATACCTGCGCAGCCCAGCCGGCCTGCGGTGGGCGCGCGCGATGGAGCCCGCGGCTTTTTCCGCACCTTCTTTCACCCCCGGGAGGCGAAATAGCGGGGATAACGCGTCATTTTCTGGCATATACATTAGGATAGCCCTAGACGCCCCGAGCCCCGAACGCCCCCTGTGACTGGCGCGGCACCATAAAACCGCGCTGTATCTATTATCATTGGGGCCGTTACAAGGTTTAGATGAAAACGAGGAGAATTAATCGTGAGCAACGATGGATTATTTACTGACGGCACCGATCAATTCGCACCAAAGGTTAATTCGATTCCTTTGAGCGATGTTGATGCATCGTCCTCCGAAACCTCCATCGGCAAGTTGGTCTCCAATGCCACCGAGCAGATGTCCCAGCTCGTGCGCTCTGAGGTAGAGCTGGCCAAGACGGAGCTGGCGGAGTCCGCCAAGAAGGGCGGCATCGGCGCCGGCTTCTTCGGCGCGGCGGGCACCATCGCGCTGTACAGCTCCTTCTTCTTTTTCTTCTTCCTCGCTGAGCTCCTCGCCCTCTGGCTGGACCGCTGGGCTGCCTTCCTGATCGTCTTCCTCGTGATGATCGTCGCGGCCGGTGCCCTCGCCCTGCTCGGCGTCAAGAATGTCAAGAAGGTCAAGGCACCGCAAAAGACCATAGATTCCACCAAGGAACTCAAGAACCTGATTCCGGGCAAGGCGCAGAAGTCGCTGGACCGCAAGGACACTCACGGCCTGTACACCTAAACCGCACGCACCATTAGATCCGCCTCAGCCTTTCCTGGGGCGGATTTTCTGTACACATAGAAAGGCGCCTTGCCCTCCATGGCCTTAGCACCACTTCCCCCCTCCACGGTTGAGCTGGAAGGACCCTTTGCGCACGAGTTTGTCCACACTCGGGGCATCCGCCTGCACGTGGCCATAGCGGGCGATAGCGCCGATCCCCTCGTCGTTTTTATTCACGGAGCTTTTGGCGGCTGGTTCGATTTTCAGGAGGTCATCGGGCCCCTCGCCCAGTGCGGGTACCACGTCGCCGCGGTGGATATGCGCGGCTTTGGCATGTCCGATAAGCCGCCCATCGATCCCGGCCAGGATATCCGCACCTTGGTCGGGGATCTGGATGGCCTCATTCAGGCATTGGGCCACGATGATGCCTATATCGTCGGCGCCGATACTGGTGGCGCGGTGGCGTGGTGCCTGGCCGCCGAGCGCCCCAATCGCGTGCGCGGCTTGGTCTCGGTCTCGGCCGCGCACCCCGTGGATATCCGCCGCGCCATCGCCGCGCGCCCCTGGGATTTTGGGTGGATGATCCTGCGTTCCCTGCTCTGCCACCTGCCAAAGGTCACCCGCGCGAATACCTTGCTGCTCAGTCCCCGGGCCTACCGCAAGGAGCTCAGCCTGGATACGGGGCCCGCGCTTGCCGATGCCACCCTAGAGTCCATCCTTGCCCTGCGCCTGCGCGCCTCCCAGATTGGCAAGGTACGCCGCGGCATCCTGTGGAATCATCGGATGCGCACCGCCGTGGTGCCCTTGAACTGGTCCGAATTAAGCGTAAAACGCCCCGTCCTTTTCATCCACGCCCAGCAGCGCTTGTGGAACCCCGTCATCCAGCGGGCCTCCCTGCGCGCCCGCGCTGGTTTTAGCGCCACTTCGATTCCAGGGGCCAAGAACCTGCCCTTCCTCGAGGCCCCTGAACAGTTCGTCGACGAGCTGCGCCGCTGGCTCGACGCGTAGGGCGCGTAGGGCGGCGTGTGGGGCGCGTAGGGCGGATTGCCCTACGCGGATCTCTAGTACGAAAGCTAGTGCGCCACGCACTCGCCCGTTTCTACCGGGCGCTTCAATTGGGTGACATCCCCAATGTGGCCGATGACCTCGTCTGCGGTCAACGCGTATCCGGTCTCAGAATCATCCACTGAGGCACCGAAGATAACGCCCAAGACCTCACCCGCGGTATTGACCAAGGGGCCGCCAGAGTTGCCCTGTTGGATATTGCCGCGCACCGTATAGGAATCGCGCTCTACCCTGCCTTGGGAGTAGATATCTGGCCCGGCGATGGTGATGCGATCGCGCACGCGTGCCATTTCCGCATTAAAGGGGCCGGAGTGTGGGAAGCCCATGACCATGGCATCGTCGCCGGTCTGGGCCGGCTGCTGCGCCCACGGCAGGGGTTGGATGCCCAAATCCGGCGCGTGCAAGACGGCGATGTCGACCTCTGGGTTGTAGTAGACCACCGTGGCGTCTTTCAGCCCCAGCTTCGTATCCAACCTCACCGTTTGGGTGCCGGCCACCACGTGGGCATTGGTGACCACATAGTCATTGTCCACCACAAAACCGGAACCCATGAGGCGGCGGGAGCACTCTTCGGCATCGCCAAGCACGTGAATGATGGACGGGCGGATGCTGCGCACCAGCTCCGGATCCTGCACGTCTGGGGCGGGGTCCTCAACGTCCTTGCCGCTGATGGAATTTTCCCACGGCGAGACCAAGGGCGGAAGCCCCGATTCATTGAGCAACGCCGCCACGCCATTGGGAAGGGAAGCCAGGCGCGTCGGGGCGGCCGCGTTGAGGTTGCTCAGGATGCGGGAATCGCGCAGCCCCTGCCCCGCGGATCCGCCCAAATTGGTGGCCACGGGAATGGAAATCATCCAGATGACGATGAGCGCGATGAAGGACTGAAAGACCGCGCCGAATAGCGAATCTATCCGCTGGGTGGTGCGCGCCTTCATGCGATCGCGCATGCTGGTGCCCAAGGAGGAACCAATGATCTGCCCAATACCCACCAGCAAAACTAGGATGCCCACGAGCAGGAGCAGGCGCAGCGAAGGCTCCTCCACTGTGCGCAATACGCTGGGTGCTACGGCGATGCCCACCACGAGGCCCGCGCCCACGCCAATGGCGGAGAGCACCGCGGCGAGCGCGCCATTGCGCCAACCACTTAGCAATGCTGCTAATACGGCAAGCACGATCAGGCCGTCAACAACGAGCGCAGCAGTCATGGCTTTGGTTCTTTCTCGATCGAAATCTCGTGCGTCCTCCGGCACCTTAAGCGCGCGGGCAATTAGGACATCTTCTCATTATTGCGGGACTTTTTGAGGGTGTCACGCAGGTCTATGACCGAATTGTTATCCCACGGTACGCTCCACCCAGAATGCTCCAATAATGCTGACAGAACTCCGGCAGTAAAGCCCCAAATCACGTAGTCATTGGCATAAAACGCCGGGCCTTGCCACTGCTTAAATCCCACCAGCAGGCGGTTGCGGGGGTCAATGAGCTCCCCGAGCGGGACGAAGAACACATCATCGGTCTCCGCCGGGCTAGCGGGATAGACTTCGCCCGGCTGGTTCCAATGGGCCAGGATGGGGCTTACCGGATTCCCCGTGGCGCGAATGTGCAGCTGTTCCCACTGCTCTAAGGGCGTGACCGTGTGGCGCTGCAGATCGGTTTCCTCCCACGCCTCCCGCAGGGCGGTATCTACCAGCGAGGTATCGCCCGGATCCCGCCGGCCGCCAGGAAAGGCAATCTGACCGGAATGCGAGCGCAGGGACGGCGAGCGGTGCGTAAGCAAAATTTCGCCATCCTCCACACTGTTCCCGCTAAGCAGCATCAGCACCGCGGCTTCCCGCTTGGTTGGCACCTCTTCCTCTGAGCCATTGAGCTGCGATGCTTGCCGCTGCCCAATAAGTTCCTGCACCTGACTCGGATCGACGCCCAGCGCGGGTTTTATCCACTCGGGTGCGTACTCGGGCCATAATTCACTCATCCGGCGAGCGCCTCCTCAACCGTTTTTTCGATTTCGGCCGCCGAGGTAAACGGCTGGGCTGCCTGCTTAACCACTTCCCCATCGCGGAGAATCACGGTCACGGGAACCACGCCCGGCAGGCCCAGCGTGCCCGCGAAGCTATTATCCGGATCCTGGAAGCTCGGCAGGTCTACCCCCACGTCATTGAGGAACGCGGCCCCGTTGGCGGCGTTTTTATCCGCGTGCACCCCAACGACCTTCCAGTCAGGGTGGGACTTTGCCACCTCGTCCAGGTGGGGCAATTCCGCGCGGCACGGCTCGCACCACCACGCCCACACATTGGCGATGGTAATGCCTTCATCCGCCTTGTCCCCTTCGCGTGCATCATCGCCGCCCAAGCATTCCAGATCCACTCCGGCGATGGGCCCTGCGGGGCAATCTGGGCGTTCGGCCACGTCCTGGTCACCCGCCGAGCCCGATTCCGATCCCGCGCCAGGGGCCTGCGCCGAATCGCCCGTGCTGTTGTCATCCCCACGCAGCTGCATGACCCCCACCACCACGAGGGCTGCGATGACAATGGCCGCAATGACGGTGCCGAAGACGTATTTTTTCATACCGCTAGCTTAATGCAGCCGGGCACAGATCCCGCACCACACAATTCCCACACTCCGGGTTCCGGGCATGGCAGATCCGCCGGCCGTGAAAAATGACGCGGTGGGAAAACATCGTCCACTGTTCCTCTGCAATGAGCTTGGCGATGTCCCTTTCTATCTTCACCGGCGTCTTCTCCCCCGTCAGCTCCAGGCGCTGCATCAAGCGGCTAAAGTGTGTATCCACGGTAAGGCCCGGTACCCCGAAGGCATCGCCCAGCACCACCAGCGCCGTCTTGCGGCCCACCCCAGGCAGGGAGGTCAGTTCCTTTACGGTCTGTGGCACCTCGCCATCGAACTCAGAAACTAGGCGCTCGCCGATACCCATGAGATGCCCCGCCTTCGCCCGCTGAAACCCCAGCGGCCGCAGGATCGCCTCCAGATCCTCCCGGCTGGCTGCCGCAAAATCGGCCGCGGTGGGATAGGCGCGAAACAGCTCAGGGGTTACCGAGTTCACGCGCGCATCCGTGCACTGCGCGGAAAGCACCGTGGCCACCAAAAGCTGGAGGGGAGAATCGAAATCGAGCTCGCACCGCGCATCGGGGTGTTCGCTTGCCAATCGCTCGTTAATGATGGGCGCTCTCTTACTCGGGGCCGCGGTGGCCGACAGTGATGAACTCATGCCGCCAAGCTTAGTAGGATAGGAATACATGATTTCACTTGTTATTTTTGTACCGCTTGGCATCGCCCTTTTCGCCCTCCTCATGGAAAAATTGGAAGCAGTTGTCTTCGCCGATTAGCCGGAAACCCGCTGGCTGTAACGCTAGGGGCGTAAGTGAACCCATTTCTGTCGTGTGACCATTATGGGGACAGTGCCCAAAAGTGACTAACTGCACTGTAAAATGGGGTACGCTAAAAATTGACCCCGCTTGTTCCGCATTAGCGTGCCTCCCTGGAGCCCGCAAAAGGATGTGGCCCAAGCACTTTAGTGACTTTTCGCAGTCGACATCCAAGGAGTAAAACGTGGAAGGCGTACAGGACACCCTCTCCCGCGCCGGAATCTTCCAAGGCGTTGATCCCGTAGCAGTGCAGAATCTTCTCGAGCAGATGGAGACAGTGCGCTTCCCGCGCGGTACCACCATCTTCGATGAAGGCGAGCCCGGTGACCGTTTGTATATCATCACCTCCGGCAAGATTAAGCTGGCCCGCCACGCCCCGGATGGACGCGAAAACCTCCTGACCGTGATGGGCCCCTCCGATATGTTCGGTGAGCTCTCCATCTTCGATCCGGGCCCTCGCACCTCGTCTGCCGTCTGCGTGACCGAGGTCCAAGCCGCCACCATGAACTCCGAGCTGCTGGATAAGTGGGTCAGCGATCACCCCGCCATCGCCCAGCAGCTGCTGCGCGTGCTGGCCCGCCGCCTGCGCCGCACCAACGCCAACCTGGCGGACCTCATCTTCACCGACGTGCCTGGCCGCGTTGCCAAGACCCTGCTGCAGCTGGCTAACCGCTTCGGTGTCCAGGAAGGCAGCGCGCTGCGCGTCAACCACGATCTCACCCAGGAAGAGATTGCCCAGTTGGTGGGCGCTTCCCGCGAGACCGTCAACAAGGCCCTAGCCACCTTCGCCCACCGCGGCTGGATTCGCCTCGAGGGCAAGTCCGTGCTCATCGTCGATACCGAGCACCTCGCCCGCCGCGCGCGCTAAAGCCAAACAATTCCCTCCGTCCCCCGTGCATAAGCACTAGGGGTGGAGGGAATAAACGTTTTAAGCCGGCTGCCTGCCGCGCAGCGCGTTAGTTATCCGTACCGTCGAGGTACTTCAACGCGGTGCGCGTGGACTGCTCTGCGGCATGGCGCAGCACCGGATCCACATCGTCATACATTTCATTGACCAAGGTGGTCAGATCCACGTCATCGCCCAGCCGGGAGCGAATTTCCCGGATCTGGTCTAGGCGGTAGTGGCGGCGGTCAATGTACTTGCGCGCCACCTGCGAGGTATCTTCCAAATCCGGCCCGTGGCCTGGGAAGAGCGGAACATCCTTGCCGCGAGATTCCAGCACATCCAGGGTATGCAGGTAATCGGCCAAATCACCGTCCGTTTCTGAAAGCAAAACGGTGTGGCGCCCCGCGATGGTATCGCCGGTGATAATGCCTTCTAGCCGGGAATTTTCTACCTCACCGCTCCACACGAAGAAGGACGTGGAGTCCGCGGTGTGGCCCGGCGTGTGCAGGACCTCCAATTGCGGGGTGATGCCTTCCAAAGTCAGAATTTCACCATTCTGCAATGCCTCCGCGCCATTGCAATAGCTGGGATCGAAGGCGCGGATGGGCGCGCCGGTCATCTGCCGAAGCCGTTGCGCGCCCGAAGCGTGGTCATCGTGGCGGTGGGTAAGCAGAATTAAAGCCACCTCACCGGCATGGCGATGCACAACGTTGAGATGGCCTTCATCTTCCGGCCCCGGGTCTACGACGATCGACCGAGAGTCTTCAGCGGCACTGATAATCCAGGTATTCGTGCCCTCGAGGGCGGTATAGCTGGGATTATCACAAAGAACTACGCCAACGGATTGGCTTACGGGACGCAATTGACTGTATGCGGGGTGCTCCATGCCTACCAGCCTAACCGATCACTCAGCGATCTCTACGATCAATTCGATCTCCACCGGGGCATTCTTTGGCAAGGCAGCTACGCCGACTGCAGAACGCGCGTGCGTGCCAGCCTCGCCGAATACCTCCCCGATGAAATCCGATGCCCCGTTAACCACCGCGGGCTGGTCCTCGTAGCCAGGGTCCGAGGCCACAAAGCCAACGATCTTGATCACGCGGGAGATATTATCCAGTCCGATCTCCGCATCAACGGCCGCCAAGGCGTTGAGCACGGCGGTGCGGGCCTGGTCCTGGGCCTGCTCCGTGGTGACTTCAGCACCAACCTTGCCGGTCACCGGCAGGGAGCCTTCCACTAAGGGAAGCTGGCCAGAGGTCCATACCTGGTTGCCCACGCGCAGTGCGGGCACATAGGAAGCCAGCGGCTTAGCGACGCCCGGCAGCTCCACCCCTAGCTCTTTCAAGCGAGCGGAAAAGCTCATTTACTCTGCCACCTCGCGCTTGAAGTAGGCCACCACGTTCTCCGGGTTTGGGCCAGGGGTGATGGAGACCAATTCCCATCCGTCTTCGCCCCAAGAGTCAAGAATCTGCTTGGTGGCGTGGGTCAGTACTGGTGCGGTTGCGTATTCCCATTTAGTCATGGGGTTCATTCTAGCGATTTAATACGACTTATGCCGCCCCTATTTCGCAGCGCTGTCGCCGCTGCAAGGACAGTCACACCCCTGACCGCCTTAAATGCCGACGAGTTCGCCACCCTTAGCCAGGTAATTGGCCCAGTCCGTGATGTGGGGGTTCTTGCGCAGGAGCGCGCGGCGCTGGCGCTCGGTCAACCCGCCCCACACACCAAATTCCACGCGGTTATCAAGGGCGTCTGCACGGCATTCCGTTAATACGGGGCAGTGGCGGCAAATGACGGCGGCTTTGCGCTGTTCAGCGCCGCGCACGAATAATGCGTCTGGGTCCTCATTGCGGCACTTTGCTTGAGTGACCCACTCACCACGCTCGGGATTTCGGGCTGTATTGGACATCCCCGCAGTCTTCACTCGAACGGTCATGGGTGAGTGTTCTCCTTCCCAGACGGAATACTATGTACCGAGGCCTGAGTCTATTCACTAGAACGCGAGATTGTCTACGAGGTCACACTTTAGGGGGTGCAGGTCACCTTCCCCATTGCTAGGCAGACCACGTAGGGTATTGGGCGTGACTGTCTTCAAATCTTTGTCCAAGATAGCCCTGTCCACGGTCTTGGTAGCCGCGCTCATCGCGCTCGCGCTCGCCCCCTTTGCGGGCATTTCCGGCGTGGCGATCGCCCGCACCAACCAGACCATGCAATCAGACCTGCAAGACCTAACAGCGGGCAATATCCCTGGTGTTACCACGGTGCAGGATGCCTCGGGCAAAGATATGGCCTATGTCTATAGCCAACGCCGCCACCCCGTAGATGGTGACGAGATTTCGGATGCGATGAAAAACGCCATCGTCTCCATTGAAGACGAGCGCTTTTACGAGCACGGCGGCGTTGATCTCCAAGGCAATTTCCGCGCTCTGTGGACCAACCTGACCTCCGGCGGGGTATCTCAGGGCGCATCCACCATTGACCAGCAATACGTCAAGAACTACCTCCTGCTCGTCTCCGCACAAAACGATGAAGAACGGGCTGCTGCGACAGAGCAGTCCGCCACCCGCAAGCTGCGCGAAATGCGCATGGCAACGCAGATGAATGAGGAGTTGGATAAGCAGGAAATCCTCACCAATTACCTCAATCTGGTCTCCTTTGGTAACCATGCCTACGGTGTGGAAGCCGCCGCGCGGACCTACTTTGATAGCCACGCCGCGGACCTCACGGTGCCGCAGGCGGCGATGCTGGCGGGTATGGTGCAGTCTTCAGAGCGCCTCAACCCT
Source organism: Corynebacterium limaceinasi (assembly GCF_046717465.1). Classification (NCBI taxonomy): domain Bacteria; kingdom Bacillati; phylum Actinomycetota; class Actinomycetes; order Mycobacteriales; family Corynebacteriaceae; genus Corynebacterium; species Corynebacterium limaceinasi. The sequence continues at coordinate 205,662 of NZ_CP177100.1, read as the reverse complement.
TATACCAATGAGGAAGAGGTGCTTGACCGCCGCAACGTCGTGCTCCAATCCATGGTGGATAACGGCTATCTGGAGCAGGCGGATGCGGATGAGTATAAGGGGGAAGAATTGGGCGTCGGCAAGCAGCCCAATACCCTGGCCAATGGCTGCATCGGCGCAGATGATCGCGGTTTTTTCTGCGATTATGTGCTGCAGTACCTCGAGGAAAAGGGCATAGACCAAGACCAGCTCGCCCACGGTGGATATACCGTAAAGACCACGCTGGACCCGCAGGTGCAGGATACGGCGCTATCTGCGGTGCAGTCGCGTACCAACCCGGATGCCCAGGGCGTCGCTGAGGTGATGGACGTTATCGAACCGGGCACGTCGGACCGCAAGGTCCTGGCCATGGTCTCGTCCCGTGCGTACGGGCTGGACCAGGACAATAATGAAACCCTGCTGCCGCAGACCAACTCCTTGGTGGGCAATGGCGCGGGCTCGGTTTTTAAGGCCTTTACCGCCGCGGCCGCCCTCGAATCTGGCTACGGCATTAAGAATACGGTGGATGTGCCCACCCGCTACGAGGCCGAAGGCCTTGGCCACGGCGGCGCCGATAACTGCCCCGCCAACCGCTACTGTGTGGAAAACGCGGGCAATTATAAGGCCACGATGACGCTGCAAGAGGCCTTGGCCCACTCGCCCAATACGCCATTTATCAAGCTCACCGAGCAGGTTGGCGTGGCACCCATCGTAGATATGGCGGTGCGCCTTGGCCTGCGCTCCTATGACGAAAAGGGCACCTTTGATAAGGACACCTCCATCGCGCAGCGCACGAAGGACGCCAATTCCGGTTCCTTTACCTTGGGCCCCAACCCGGTAAATCCGCTGGAGCTATCCAATGTCGGCGCAACGATTGCCTCCAATGGCCGGTGGTGCGAGCCCAACCCCATTGACAAGGTCCTGGATAAGGACGGCAATGAGGTCTACCTCAAGGAGACCCCGTGTGAGCAGGCGGTAGACCAGGATGTGGCCCACGCCCTGGCCAATGCGCTATCTGAAGATGCCAAGCAGGGCACCGCTAAGGATGCCGCCCAGGCCGCTGGCTTTAGCTCCCCCATCGCCGCCAAGACCGGTACCACCGAGTCCAACCAGTCCTCGGCATTTTTGGGATTCAACGACGGGCTCGCCGCCGCTCCTTATATTTATAACGACGGCACCGATACCCAGCCTCTGTGTACCTCCCCCGTGCGCCAGTGCACCGGTGCTGGCAACCTCTTTGGTGGCTTAGAGCCCGCGCAGACATTTTTCACCATGGCATCGCAGCTACCGCAGGCTACTCAGAGCGGTCTGCCCAATTACAATAAGAAATACGATGACGGCACCACCGGGGATAAGTTGCTCGATAGCTTGCGCGGCAAAAACGAGTCACAGGCCCGCAGCACCCTTGAAGCCAAGGGCTATGTGGTAAAAACCTCCCGCGTCGTCGGCGGGGATGTCCCCTACGGCCGAGTGGTCCGCGCGATTACCGGGAAGGATGGCAAGAAGGACGGCGCCGAGATTACCCTGCAGCTTTCCGATGGCACCTCTGCCACCCAATCCCCCTCCAGCGGCGTGGGCAGTGCGAATACGACCGGCGCACAAAATAACACCGGCAGCGCGAACACTACCGGTGTGAGCAACTGGGGAGGAAATAACGGCGGCGGATTAAACCTCAGCCCAGAGGACTTTGGAATCCGCCAAGAAGATATCGATAACTTCCGCAACGATATCCGCAATCTCCTCGGCCGCTAAAGATTAGTTAAGCTGGCCTTTTACCTCTGCGGAAAGGCGCTTGCCGTCGGCCTGGCCGGCGGCTTTTGCATTGGCCACTTTCATGACCGCACCCATCTGCTTCATGGTGGGTGCTTCACCGTTTTCCTTTTCTACCTCAGCAATTGCTTCTTCTACCAATGCCTTAAGCTCCGCATCATCGAGCTGGCGCGGCTGGTAGGCCTCGAAGAAGGGGACATCGACAAGCTCAGCCTCTGCCAATTCCGGGCGGCCATTTTCTTCATAGACCTCCGCAGACTCGCGGCGCTTTTTAATCTCGCGCGCGATGACCTTGAGGATGTCTTCATCCTCCAGCTCATGGCGGGAGCCAGTGGTTTCCTCGGCCTGGATTGCCGCGAGCAGCGCGCGAATGGCGCTGGTGCGCTGCTTTTCCTTGGCCTTCATCGACGTTTTCAGATCTGCTCGGATAGTATCTTTTAGCTCGCTCATGCCTTTCAATATACGTCCATTTAAGGCAGGTAGTGTAGAAGCTGTGAAACTTCAACGGATTCTTGGCGGCGTCGCCGCAGGCCTAAGTGTTGCTGCTTGGGGCTTTAGCGAGCTCACGAAATTCGAGCTCAAGGAATATACTCTTCCGCTCCTTCCCAAGGGCACCCTGCGCGGCGAAGAAGAGTTCCGCCTGCTGCACATTTCTGACCTGCACATGATCCCGGGGCAACAGACCAAGATCGATTGGGTCTCCGCCCTCGATGCACTGGAGCCAGACCTCGTGGTCAATACTGGCGATAACCTCTCCGATAAGCAGGCCGTGCCCGATACCCTGCGCGCGCTCGGCCCGCTGCTCGCCCGACCCGGCGTGTTCGTGTTTGGCACCAATGATTATTGGGCGCCGCGCCCGGTCAACCCCTTTAAGTACCTGCTGGGCAAAAAGCGCGAACCCTCCTACGTTGACCTGCCTTGGCGCGGCATGCGCGCGGCCTTCGTGGAGCACGGCTGGTACGACGGCAACCAAGCCCGCCACGAGTTCAAGGTGGGCAATGTCCGCCTCGCCGTGGCCGGTGTGGACGATCCGCACCACGACTTGGATGATTATTCCGAAATCGCCGGCCCGCCCCACGAGGATGCCGATCTATCGCTCGCCCTGCTCCACGCCCCCGAGCCGCGAGTGCTCGAAAAATTCGCCGCCGATGGCTACCAGCTTTCCCTTTCCGGTCATACCCACGGTGGGCAAATTTGCCTACCTGGGTCGCGCGCCATCGTGACCAACTGCGGCATCGATCGCCCGCGCGCACAGGGCCTGCATGATTTCGGCCCTATGAAGATGCACGTCTCCAATGGCTTGGGCACGTCCAAATTCGCCCCAGTGCGTTTATTCTGCCGCCCCTCGGCCACCCTGCTGAGCATCACTGAGGCGGACTAGACCTGCCGTTTTGTCGATCTCATTCACCATGCGTTAAAGTATCTCAGTACTGCTTTTAAGCAGTAGACCGGGATATGGCGCAGGTTGGTAGCGCGCTTCGTTCGGGACGAAGAGGTCGCAGGTTCAAATCCTGTTATCCCGACAATAGCCCGCAGGAAACTGCGGGCTTTTTCCATGTCTGCAGGGCCCTTGGATTCCAGGGCCCGCGACTTAGGCCAGCATTCCGGTAAAGAATGCGATGGCGACGAGGATGATGGAAAATACCCATGCGACGGGGAAGGCTATCTTCAAGTACTTGCCCATCTGACCGTCCGCCAGTCCCAGCGCCAGCCACAGCGCCGGCGAAAATGGGGAGACGAAGGTTCCCACCACGTTGCCAATAATGAGGGCGCTCGCAGCGCCCATCCCGCTGACGCCGAAGGACTCCACCGTGCCCTGCACGATGGGCAGTACCGAGAAGTAATACGCATCCGTGGAGGTCAACAGGTCTAGCGGAACCCCAAAGAATCCCACGATGAGGTGCAAATACGGTGCCACTCCTTCTGGGAGAACATTCACCAGGCTCAGCGCGATTTCTTCTAGCATCTTGGTCTCATTGAGCACGCCCAAAAACATCGCGGCCGCGATGATCACTCCGGCCATGGACAAGGCGTTGGGGGCGTGACGCCGCAAGGCATCGCCCTGCTCCATCGCGCCGTCGAAGTTCACCACCAAGGCAATGGTGGTAGCAATGAGGAACGCGGGCGCCGGCGGCAGCAGGCCCGAAAGCAGGGCGGCGAGCACAGCCAAAGCGATGACGATATTCGCGATGGTAACCCACCGGGATTTCCGGTACCTAAACCCGAGTTTCTGCTGTTCCTCGGCCTGCTTGGCGGAAAAATCATCCGCCAACGAATTCACGTCCACAGAGATGGTGCCCTTAATCTCGCCGCTTTCCTGTAGCTTGGCCAAGCGGCGGTTTTCGCGCCAGCCCAACAGGGTGGCAGTAGCAAAGATGAGGACCACTGCCACACCCTGAATGGGCAATAAGTGCAGCCAAATATCGTTCGGGTCTTGCTCAACCACCGCACCGGCACGCCCCAGTGGCCCGCCCCACGGGACCATATTCATCACCGAAGCGGCTAGGGCCACGATGGTAATTAGGACATAGCGCGACATGTGCAGCGCCCGGTACAGCGGCAGCAATGCGGGAATCGTAATAAGGAAGGTCGTGGAACCCGATCCATCGAGGTGTGCCACGATGCCGATGGCGGCCGTGCCTATGGTCACGGCCATGACATTGCCGCGGGTCGCCTTGATGAGGCTGCGGATCACCGGGGTAAAAAGCCCCACATCCTGCAAAATGCCGAAGAAAATGATGGCGAAGATGAACATCACCACGACGTTGATGACAGAACTTAAGCCTTCACCAAAGAAATCCGCGATATCTTCTACGCCGAAACCGGTTATCACAGCGCCGATGACAGGCACCAGGGTCATGGGGATGATGGGATTAACGCGGCCGCGGATGAGGATGCCCACCGTCACAAAGATGATGGCCAGTCCCATCAGGGTCAGCCCCAGGGAGGTCTGCATTGCGCTCCTTCAAAAGTCACTGGCGCCCGCCTGGCGCACGCCATTAGCCAATGGACGTATAGCTAATGTTAAACACTGCTGTGTGGTAGCGCACATTCCTGCCGTGAGCCGCACATATCCCCCTGGGCCGACCTGGATAAATAGCTTTGGGCAAAACGGGAAACGACGCGGCGCCCCTACAGCACCGCGTCGCCCCTATTCCCTATCACTCACAACGGCGCAAGCCGTTCGCCTACCCCCTAAGTAGACGGTGTGAGCACTAGCAAGAATAACACTCCTCGCATTCCAACCATAGCGATGGCAAATATTGCCAGCTTCATACAAGCTTTTGCCTATTTAAGTACACAATTTCATACTTTAGCGCCTGTTTTTGGGTTCTTCCTGGCAGGCACGATCCATTTCACTGCACTCAGACCTACAAGAGTGATAGCGCCCAATACGGCAAGGCCGGTCCACAGCACCACTGCCTCACCATCGTTGCCCGCCACGGTGACAGCCGCCGTTGTCCAGTTGAGCGGCAAAAGGTTAGCTACTACCTGCCACACCTTGTCCACCCCGGCGATGGCCGCGGATTTCCACAGCCACCCCACCAATGCGGTCTGCCCAATGCCAAAGATCGCGGCGAGGATGGATCCTACGGTCATGCCACACAGTTCGAGCAGGCCACGCACGATAAGAGCGGAGGACAGGGCACCCAAGAACAGCGCCCCTCCGGCGGCCACCGCGGCGATGGGGGTAAGGCCGATGGACAAGACGAAGAGCAGGATCTCCCCGATAGCCACCGCTGCCAGCGATCCGCCGAGAACCATCAGCCACGGGCGGAATCCCAATTTCCACGCCACTCCGGCCGCGGATCCAGCCAGCAGGACGAGCGCGGAAATGAGCATGGCGATGACCGGGCTCAGCTGGCGCGCATCTTCCTCCGCGGCCACGTGCGCGGGAGGCAGGGCGCGCTGCACCGCGCCCAGGTTCGATTGGTTTTGTTCCGCCATGCCGGTGAGCTTGCCGGCGCCATCGTCAAGCTGGCCCACCCCATCGAGAGCCTCATCCACACGGCTATTGAGCTCCGCTATGGACTGGTTGAGCTGTTGCGCACCTGCCACGGCCTGGTTGATGCCATCGTGGTAGGCATAACCGCTTACCGCCAGCTGATTGGAGAGATCGCGCGAGCCATCCTTCAGCTTCTTCAGCTCCCCAGTCAGGGATTCATCGAGGCGGAAGTTTTCCACCTGCTTGCGCAAATCCCCCAGCTGGGAACGAACTTGTTTCGCTTCCTTGGAATCATTTCCTTTCAGGTCGCGCACCGTACCGTCGATGGCTTCTAGGATTTGGCCTTGGACGGCTCCCAGGCCCACGACCTGGTCAACGGCCCCTCCGACGGTATTGGCCAGTTCCGTCGCCCCACCGCCGAGGGTATTGGTCCCTGACTGCAACTGGTTAAGCCCCGACACCAGCTCTTGCGAACCACCGGCGAGCTTTTCGACGCCCTCGCCTAATTCCCCAGCACCCTTATCCAGCTCACTGGTGCCCTTGTTTAACCGATCCGCGCCAGATTTCAGGATGCTAGCCTGCGCTTGGGCGTGGCTGGCGGCCTCGGCGGCTTCCTTAAGCTCTGGCGAGGTCGAATTCGCCTGCGGCGCGCCATAAGGCTGCGCGGCGCTCGACCACGCATGCGCCGGTTCCCACTGCGACCAGGCCGCCACTGCGGTACCAACGATAAGCGGTACGGCGAGCAATACGAGCAGTAAGAGTGTGCGCCACCGCGAGGAACTCGCGGACGCGGTGGGCGCGGTCGAGGCAAGGCGTTTGGTCATGCTAGTAACCTATCGCTGCAGGTCATTCCCTTTCTGCAGGCGCGCCGATCCCCACGCATTACAAAGAGAATCTACTATTAAGACATGTCTAATCCTCTAAAACTCTCTCACTCCCGCGCCTTGGCGTGCGTAGCCGCGTTTCCGCTGTGCATGGCATTGGTCTCCTGCACCGATGATGCCGATAACTCTGGCGATTCCAGTGAGCCCCAGTTTTCTGATGCCGTGGCGCAATCCAGCTCCAGCTCCAGCACTACAAGTTCCACGGAGCAAACGGCGACTACGACGGACTCGCCCACAACCTCCCCGGTAGAAACGGTAGAAACTACTGCACAGCCACCTGCACCACAGGAGACAACAGTCACTACCACTACCACGCAGGCCAAAGGTGATTGTTCCCCAAGTACCTTCTCGTCTCTAGAGCCCGATATGGGCAAAATTGTGGTGTCGGATTGCGACGGGGAATGGGCTCATTTTGGCAAAGACAGTACAGATTGGACCGCTTGGGCACGTTTTAGCGATGGCGCATGGACAACTATTGAACCCATCGGTGAAACAAATAGTGGTTTGACCGCACCGTGCTATGACGTAGACAAATGGATCAATCAGGGCGCGCCGAGCTTTGTTGCAGACAATATGCGCCGCTGCGATTAATCCCGCCTAACGCACAAGCCGCCTTCGACCAATTACTCCACCCAACTCACAGCAGCTCACTGTGGGGTGAGGACGCAGGGATGGTCGAAGGCGGCTTTGCTTTACGCCTCTAAGAAGCAGTACACCGCAGTAGTGGGCTACTTCTTTTCAGCGAAGACCTCGCGCACGCGCTGACCCAAGTCCGGGTGGACGTTGGTCCAGTACTGGTACACGCGCTCTTCGGTTTCTTCGGACACGCCGGCCATCGCGTTGGTGATATTGGTGACCAAGCGCTCCTTGGCGGCATCGTCATAGACGTTTTCGTACAGGTCGCGTGCTTGGACGAAGTCATCGTCTTCCGCGTGGCGCACGTATGGCGCGCGGACCAAGTCCTGACCGTGGGGGTCTGGGTTCACGTAGAGGTCCGCCGCGGTGGTGGTCTCGAGGTCCTCGCGGTTGTTGACGGAGGCATCGTCAAGCACACCCGCGCCCTTCGCATGGCGGTTGGGCGAGTACACCGGATCCTCTGGAGCATTGTAGAAATACTGCATGGGACCCTCGTGCTCGTAGGTATTGACCTTCTCCGCATTGCGCGGCTGGTTGACCGGCAGCTGCTTGTAGTTCGGCCCGATGCGGTAGCGCTGCTGGTCAGCATAGGCAAAGACGCGAGCCTGCAGCATCTTATCCGGGGACAGGCCAACGCCCGGCACAATATTGGAGGGATCCAGCGCAACCTGCTCGATCTGGGCGAAGAAGTTGCGCGGGTTGCGGTTGAGCTCAAAATAGCCCACATCGTGCAGCGGGTAGTCCTTCTTGGACCAGACCTTGGTCAGATCGAAGGGGTTGAAGCGGTAGTCCTCTGCCTCCGCAAGCGGCATGATCTGCACCTTGACGTCCCAGATGGGGTAGTTGCCCTCTTCGATGGCATTGTAGAGGTCCGCGCGGTGGCTATCCGGGTTCTTACCGGCTTCCACGGTGGCCTCTTCATCGGTGAAGTTCTCTACGCCCTGGCGGGAGATGAAGTGGTACTTCACCCAGAAGGCCTCGCCATCTTCGTTGACCCACTGGAAGGTGTGGGAACCGTAGCCGTTTTGGTGACGGGTGGTCTTCGGGGTGCCGCGGTCACCCATCAGGTAGGTCACCTGGTGGGCGGATTCAGGGTTGCGGGTCCAGAAATCCCACTGCATATCGGCATCGCGCAGGCCGTTGGAGCCCAGGCGCTTTTGGGAGTGGATGAAGTCTGGAAACTTCATGCCATCGCGCAGGAAGAATACCGGGGTGTTATTGCCCACGATGTCGAAGTTGCCGTCTTCGGTGTAGAAGCGCAGGGCAAAGCCGTGCACGTCGCGCCAGGTATCCGGGGATCCCTGCTCGCCGGCGACGGTGGAAAAGCGGCCCATCATCGGGGTGACGGTGCCCTTCTGAAAGACCTTGGCCTTGGTGTAGGCGGACACGTCTTCGGTGATGTGCAGCTCACCGTAAGCACCGTGACCCTTGGCGTGCGGGGTACGCTCGGGCACGCGCTCACGGTTGAAGTGGGCGAGCTTTTCAATGAGATGAGTATCGTTGAGCGCGACCGGACCCTGGGGACCGGCGGTCACGGACGTGTTCTCGGAAGGCACGGGCTGGCCGGACGGGCGGGTAGTATTGCCCTTACCTGCGGGACGTTGTCCCTTGTTCAGGATGTCATCAGCGGTGGAATCAGTCATGGTAAGTCTTTGCCTCCTGGCAATCAGTCGATAATTTGGGGTCAATTATCAATCACGGACAACCCATAGCTTACTACGTATAACGGCACTGCGCTACCTTTTCCGCACATATGCCGCTTGCCGATGCCCCGGCCACCGCAACCTTGGATAAGAAATGCAGGAGCTACTGGTAGATTCATTCAGGTGACACACCACTCCGCAGCAGACGACGCCCGCGTCACCGAGCTCGCCCTCCGGGCTGGGCGCGGCGACCGAGCAGCGCTTACGGAGTTCATCAAGGCCACCCAGGATGATGTCTGGCGCCTGCTCGCCCACCTGGGCGGCCCCGAAATCGCCGACGATCTCACCCAAGAGACCTACCTGCGCGTCATCGGCGCCTTGCCGCGCTTTGCCGCCCGCTCTTCTGCACGCACGTGGTTGCTCTCGCTGGCCCGGCGCGTCTGGGTGGATAATATCCGCCACGACATGGCCCGACCCCGCAAATCCGCCACGCAATACGAGGACGCCATGGGCTCCGCCGCGGAAAACTCCGGTTCCTGGAGCGATTGGATCGATGCCCGTGCGCTTATCGATGCCCTGCCCGCCGACCGCCGCGAAGCCCTTATCCTCACCCAGGTACTGGGCTATACCTATGAGGAAGCGGCCAAGATCGCCGGTGTGCGCGTTGGCACCATCCGCTCCCGCGTGGCGCGCGCCCGCAAGGACCTCATCGAGGGCGCAAATTAATACCCCCGAATGTTCGAGCGCTTGGACACATACTTTCGCCGCAATACTTATCAAAGTGCAGGTACTTAGGGCAGTGCAGCGGGCGCATGCGGCCTGAGGGCGGGGTAGAAAAATACTAAAGTGACACGATTTCAGCTGTGAAGTCACGGGTGAAATGTGATTCTATTAGATACACACACGTGATAAATCGACCGTCGATCCGGGCCCGCGCGTTCCCAAAGCCGGGCCCGGCGAGTGTGAGTAAGAGAGTTTCTCCCCTCATGATTAAACGCGCAATCGGAATCTCCATGGCGTTTATTGGCATCGTTGTGGGCGCAGGCTTTGCTTCGGGCCAAGAAGCCATGCAGTACTTCGTAGCTTTCGGTGAATGGGGCCTGTGGGGCATCGCCCTCGCCGCCGCCCTCATGATGGTCACCGGCGTGTCCATCCTGCAGCTGGGCTCCTATTTCCAAGCGGTGGAACACACCGCTGTTTATAACAAGATCGCTTCGCCAATCACCGCCAAGATCTTGGACTGGTCCACGCTTATTACGCTGTTTTCCATCGGTTTCGTCATGTTCGCCGGTGGTGGCTCCAATATCAACCAGCAATTCCCCAGCATCCCCGTGTGGGTCGGCGGCACCGTCATGCTGATCCTCGTGCTGCTGGTGGGCCTTATGGATGTGGACCGCGTTACCCGCGTCATCGGTACCATCACCCCATTCATCATCTTCTTCGTGGTGCTGGCCACCGGCTATACCATCCTCACGGCCGATGTTGACTTTGCGTCCCTGAATACCTGGGCCATCGATAACGTCAATACCTCGCTGCCTAACTGGTGGCTTTCTGCCCTGAACTACACCGGCCTGAACGTCATGACGGCCGTGTCCATGTCCATCGTCATCGGCGGTAACTTCCTGGATAACCGCGCCGTGGGCATCGGCGGCCTCATCGGTGGTTTCCTTTACCTCATCTTGCTTGCCCTGCTCGTCTTCGCCCTCTTCTTCGAGGCCAAGGACGTCAACGGCGAGGACATGCCGGTGTTGAAGCTGATTACCGGCATCCACCCAGTTCTCGGCATCTTGATGACCTTCGTCATCTACGGCATGGTCTTTAACACGGCCATCGGTATGTTCTACGCCCTGGGCAAGCGCCTGACCCGCAATAATCCACAGCGCTTCTACCCCGTCTATGCAGCATCCTGCATCATCGGCTTCATCCTGTCCTTCATCGGCTTCCAGTCCCTGGTCAGCAACGTCTACCCCATCCTGGGTTACCTCGGCCTGCTGATGATTGTCGTGATGGTTTATAACCGCATTAAAAACCGCGGCATGCTTGCCGATGAATCCGATCGCCGCATGCGCGCCCACGATCTCGTCGCCCGCAAGCTGGACCCGCGCGAGCGCTTTACCAAGAAGAACGAGCGCGAGCTGCGCATGCTAGCCGCGGCCTCTAATATGCACACGCAAGAATTCATCGATCACCTCGCCGAGGATATCCACGAGGAGCTCGAAGAGGACGATGAACTCGACTACGACCGTTCAGAGCCCGCGCCTTCCGTCACCTACGTCCAGCACACGAAGCCGGAAGTACCTTCCGTTGATAGTGACTTGGACTTTGGCAAGAAAGACGAAGACTAAGGTTTAAGCGCCACTAAACGCAATTCGGCTCCTCGCTTCCCATTACAGGAAGGAGGAGCCGAATTTTTATGCGCCGGGCAAAGCTTTGCGGCTATACCAACAGTTCTGCGATCTGAATGGTATTAAGCGCAGCGCCCTTGCGCAGGTTATCGCCGGAGACGACGAGCACGAGGCCCTTATTGTCATCTACCGTCTGGTCCTGGCGGATGCGCCCGACCAAGGAATCGTCCTTGCCGGCGGCGGCGAGGGGGGTGGGGACATCGGCAAGCGTCACGCCTGGGGCATCGCTTAGAAGCTCGGTGGCCTGCTCGGGGGTGATGGGCTTGTCGAACTCCGCGTGGATGGTCAGGGTGTGGCCGGTGAAGACGGGAATGCGCACGCAGGTGCCGGCGACCTTGAGGTCCGACATGCCGAGAATCTTGCGGGATTCATTGCGCAGCTTCTGCTCTTCGTTGGTCTCATTGCTGCCATCATCGACGAGGTTGCCGGCAAAGGGCAGTGCGTTATAGGCGATGGGCGCAACGAAGGGACCCAGGTCCTCATCATCGAGCGCAGAACCATCGTGGACCAGATCCACGTTGTGATCACCCACGCTGTAAACCTGCGCGGCCAGCGTCTGTACGCCCGCCAGGCCGGATCCGGATACCGCCTGGTAGGACGATACGTGCAGCTTGTTAAGCCCGGCGGCATCGTGCAGGACCTTGAGCACCGGCATGGCGGCCATGGTAGTGCAGTTCGGGTTGGCGATGATGCCCTTCGGCGGGTTCTTCGCCTCCTCGGGGTTTACCTCCGATACCACGAGCGGGACCTCCGGGTCCTTGCGGTAGGCCGAAGAATTATCCACCACGGTAGCGCCCGCGGCGGCAAAGACCGGGGCCCACTTCTCAGAGGTGGACCCGCCCGCGGAAAATACCGCGATATCGACATCGGCCACGGATTCTTCGGTGACCTCGGCCAAGTCCTCTACTTCGATCTGCTCGCCGCGGAATTCCAGCTCGGTTCCGGCGGAGCGGGCGGAGGCGAAAAAGCGCACCTTATCCGCCGGGAAATTGCGTTCTTCCAAAATGGAGCGCATCACACGGCCGACCTGGCCGGTAGCGCCGACGACTGCAACGGTAGTCATTGTCTTCCTTTTTTATTGCTCTGTAGTGCTCTGATTTAGCGTCCGGTTCCAGCATAGACGGTGGCTTCTTCCTCGCCGCCGAGCTGGAATTTATCGTGCAGGGCGCGCGCCGCCTTCTCTAGGTCTGCCTCGCGCGTCAGCATGGAGATGCGGATTTCGGAGGTGGAAATAAGCTCCATGTTCACTCCCACATCGCGCAGGGCCTCGGTAAAGTCCGCCGTCACGCCGGGGTGGGACTTCATGCCGGCGCCGACGAGGGAGACCTTGCCCACCTGGTCATCGTAAAGCACATTGGACCAGCCGCCCTCAGACTGCAGCTTGCTCAATAGCTCCATCGCGCGGGGGCCATCGGCGCGCGGGCAGGTGAAGGTGATGTCGGTGGTGCCGTCCTCCAAGGAGGAGACGTTTTGCAGCACCATGTCAATATTGATCTCCGCATCGGCGATGACGCGGAATAGCTTCGCGGCCTCGCCCGGGCGATCTGGGATGCCCAGCACGGTTACCTTCGCCTCGGATTTATCAGTTGCTACACCAGTAAGTACTGCTTCTTCCACGGGGATATCCTCCATCGAGCCGGTCACCAACGTGCCGGGGTCATTTGAATAAGACGAGCGAACTCGCAACGGAACATTGAAAGCGCGGGCGTATTCCACGCTGCGCAGGACCAGAATCTTGGACCCTACGGCGGCCATTTCCAGCATCTCTTCAAAAGAGAGCTTTTCTAGCTTTTGCGCATCCGGAACGATGCGCGGATCGGCGGTATAGACGCCATCGACATCGGAGTAAATCTCGCACACATCCGCCTTCAGCGCCGCAGCCAGGGCGACCGCGGTGGTATCGGACCCGCCGCGACCCAGGGTGGTCACATCGCGCGAGTCCTTATTCACGCCCTGGAATCCGGCGACGATGCAGATCTGTCCATCCTCTAGGGCCTCGGTCAGGCGGCCGGGGGTTACGTCAACGATGCGCGCATTGCCGTGGCGCTCGGTGGTGAGCACGCCCGCCTGGGAGCCGGTAAAGGATTGGGCCTTCGCGCCCAGGGACTCCACCGCCATGGCCACTAGCGCATTGGAGATGCGCTCGCCGGCGGTAAGGAGCATATCCATTTCGCGCTGCGGGGGAACGGGATTGACTTGCGCTGCAAGGTCGAGAAGCTCATCGGTGGTATCCCCCATTGCGGAGCACACCACGACGACATCATTGCCCTGCTTTTTAGTGGCCACAATCCGCTCCGCTACCGCGCGGATGCGATCTGCGGATTCGAGGGAGGAGCCGCCGTATTTTTGAACGATCAGGGCCACGGTGTGGTTGCCACCTTTCGTTTTAAAAGGCACTCCTGAGCGCAGGCACGCCACAGAAATACCTGTCGGACACTAGTCAAATTCCTATGCTACCCCGCAAGGCGCTACACCTCATCATAATTCCGAAACAATACTTTTATTTTATTCACACCCACCCCCGTGCGCACGAGGCGGCGGGGCGGGGGCGGCATCGCTAAGCAAAATGCATCTCCGGGACTTTTTTACTAGCGTTGAGCGGGTGTTAAGCAACTTCCTGGCCGTATTCTTCGCGCTCGCCTCCGCGCTTACGGTTGCTTGGGGCACGGTGGTTCGCCACCGCATTGCCCTTGAAGCAGACGATTCAGTCATGCGCTCCGCCATGACCAACCCACTGTGGTGGGTCGGCACCGGCGCGGCCATACTCGCCTACGGCCTCCAAGTCGTCGCCCTGGGCTTTGGTACCTTGCTGGTGGTCCAGCCCATTTTGGTGCTCTCGCTCATGTTTACCCTGCCGCTTTCGGCCTGGTACGCCAAGCGCCCCATGCCCGTGCACGAAACGTTCTGGTCCATTGCACTCACGATTGCGGTCGGCGTGATGGTGGTCTACGGCCGCCCCGTCGCCGGCAATCCCCGGCCCGAATGGAGCCAGTGGTGGCCCGCGCTACTATTGGGCCTGGCCACCCTGGTCGCGTTGGGCGTGGCCGGCCATAAATTCCGCGAGCAGCGCCCGCTCGCCCTGGGCACCGCCTGCGGCGTCATCTATGGCTTCGTCGCCCTGCTATCGAAGGCCGTGGTCGATATCTTCACCCACGAGGGCCTGAGCGTCCTGGTGGGCAGCTGGCAGTTCTACGGCCTCATCGGCCTCGCCCTGACCGGCACCGTGGTGCAGCAGTACTCCTTCAACGCCGGCCCGCTGGCGCAGTCGTTGCCGGCCATGACCATCTTCGAGCCCATCGTCGCCTTCGGCTTGGGCTATATGGTCTTGGGCGAAAAATTCCTCATCGATTCCACCGCCGGCTGGCTCGTCATGATGGCCGCGCTCGGCGTCATGATCGCCGCGACCATCATTTTGTCGCGCAATCCTGTCAGCCAGCGCAGTTAGATGGCCCACTCGAATACGGTCAGCATATAGGCCGAAAACCAGGCCCCGAAGAGCACCCAGGCACTCACGCTTGCCGATGCCCCCTTCTTGCCCACCCACGGCAGCAAGATCACCGCTGCGGGCAGTAAGAGGCGGGGGCGGGAGTGCATGATGCCATCGGAAAGCAGCACATTGGCCATCAGCACCGCGGCAAACAGCCAGGCAGGAAGCGGCAGGCGCCCCCAGGCCAGCAGCAGGCAGATGGGGGCGGCGATGATGACTGCGGCGCTGAGCAGATACCCACCATTCGTGGCGCTAGACAGCGTCTCCGCCACCCAGGACACCGTCGCCCGGCCGCCGTCGAAACCGGAATTCCAGTGCTTTTCCTGCAGGCCGAAGTACCCGCCGGCGCCGGATAAATGGCGATTGGCCCACCAGATATAGCCGGCTAAGGGCAGCGCCGATACCGCCACGCTCAGCCAGGCCCACCAGGTGCGCCGCGCCTTGAAGAGCACCATGAGCGCGAAGACCACGATGAGATCCACCGCGGTGAGGCGGACGAAGGAGGCAAGGAAAATGAGCACCCCAGCCGCGATCCAGCGCTTATCATGCAACATCACCACGGCCCAGATCGCGAGCGCGCCGAAGAGCGCCTCCGTATAGGGCATGACAAAAACGATGCTCATAGGCGCGCTGGTGACCACCGTCGCGCCGAGCACCTGGCCGCGCGTGCCCAGCCCCATCTGCCTAGCCAGCGCCATAACGCCCGCCGCCAAGGCGATGGTGAAAAAGAGGTTGAGGACCATTGCCGTGCCCGCAATATCCGCGCCCAGCAGGTTACTGACCGCCCGCACCGCCAGTGGGAAGCCGGGAAAGAACGCGAGGGCGGTTTCCCCGCCATAGCCCGCGCGGGCGATGTCGACATAGTAGTGGGCGTCCCATTTATTCAGCAGCCCCCAGAGGGAATCGCCCTGCGCCGCGGCCAGCGCCGCGAGCACGCTGAGGCGAATCGCCGTTCCCGCAACCGCCACCAGTGCAGCATAAAACCAGCAGCGCAGCGCGGGCGCGGCTGCGGGGCGGCGGGTGGTAGGAACAGTAGGCACATCAGCATGGTACGCCACGCGCCCGGGTGTCCCGCTGAATGAAATATGTTGCCACACCGTGAGATCCTCTGTAGTGTGACCGGTATGACATTGCGGAACGACCTACTCCTTATCTGCCGCGGCGGGATTTCGGCCTGAACCTACGGCCAGCGCCCCGTCGCGGAGTCTGGCAATCCTTACCCCAGCTGGCCGTCGCACTTCCCGACACCAAACATATTAAGGACACCGCACCCCATGTCTCCCAACGATTCCTTCATTAGCGCACCCCGCGAAATCACCACCCCTGCAGGCCCTCCCCGCGAGGGACAGCCCGCTTGGAATAAACAGCGCGGCTCCTCCATGCCCTTCGACCGCTACCAGCCCTTCGCAGTAGAGGTCGAGGACATCGACCTGCCGGACCGCACCTGGCCGGGCAAGAAGATCACCCACGCCCCGCAGTGGTGCGCCGTAGACCTGCGCGATGGCAACCAGGCGCTGATCGACCCCATGAGCCCCGAGCGCAAGCACCGCATGTTCGACCTGCTGGTGCAGATGGGCTACAAGGAAATCGAGGTGGGCTTCCCTTCCGCCTCCCAGACGGACTTCAACTTCGTCCGCGAAATCATCGAGGGTGATAAGATTCCAGAAGACGTCACCATCCAGGTCCTCGTCCAGGCCCGCGAGCACCTGATCCGCCGCACCTTCGAGGCCTGCGCCGGCGCAAAAAACGTCATCGTGCACTTTTATAACTCCACCTCGAAGCTGCAGCGCCGCGTGGTCTTCCGCAAGGACAAACCGGCCATCAAGAAGCTGGCTACCGATGCCGCCGAGCTCATCAAATCCATTGCCGCCGACTACCCCGATACCAACTGGCGCTGGGAATACTCCCCCGAGTCCTTCACCGGCACCGAGCTGGATTTCGCCCGCGAGGTCTGCGATGACGTGGTCGCCATCATGGATCCCAGCCCCGAGAACCCGATGATCATCAACCTGCCGTCCACGGTGGAGATGATTTCGCCGAATGTCTACGCCGATTCCATCGAGTGGATGGACCGCAACCTGGCCCGGCGCGATTCCATCTTGATTTCGCTGCACCCCCACAATGACCGCGGCGAGGGCGTTGCCGCAGCCGAGCTGGGCTATATGGCCGGCGCCGACCGCATCGAGGGCTGCCTGTTTGGCAATGGCGAGCGCACCGGCAACGTGGACCTAGTGACCTTGGGTCTGAACATGCTCACCCAGGGCGTTGACCCCCAGATCGACTTCACCGATCTGCCCAAGATCCGCGAAACCGTGGAGTACTGCAACCAGCTGCGCGTTCCGGAGCGCCACCCCTACGGCGGCGAACTGGTCTTTACCGCGTTCTCCGGCTCGCACCAGGACGCGATTAATAAGGGCTTGGACGCGCTGGCTGCAACGGTGCGCCCAGAGGCCAATTCCACCGACGTCAGCTGGGAAGAGCTGCGCGATGCCATCTGGGAGGTGCCTTACCTGCCCATCGACCCGAAGGACGTGGGCCGCGATTACCAGGCCGTTATCCGCGTCAATTCCCAGTCCGGCAAGGGCGGCGTTGCCTACATCATGAAGACCGACCACGGCATCAATATGCCCCGCGCCATGCAGGCAGAATTCTCCACCGTCGTGCAGGAAATCACCGATACCGAAGGCGGCGAGGTCAATTCCAAGAATATGTGGGACATCTTCGCCACCGAATTCCTGGACCGCACCACCCCGCTGCAGCTGGAATCGTTCGAAATCGACAATATTTCCGCCGAAGATACCGATGCCACCGTCACCGCCACCGTGACCTACAACGGCAAGGAATCCGAGGTCACCGGCACCGGCAATGGTCCCATCGCCGCCTACGCCAATGCGCTGGAGTCCTTGGGCATCGATTTCGATGTCATCGACTACTCCCAGCAATCGCGCTCGGCCGGCGATGATGCCGAGGCCGCCTGCTACATTGCCGCCGACGTCAACCAGAACAAGGTCTGGGGCGCGGGCATCGCCGCTTCCACGACCCGCGCCTCCATCAACGCGATTACCTCCGCAGTAAACCGCGCGTTGGCATAACGCGGGCGCGGCCGGGCATGGTAGAAGATCGACTATGCCTTCTTCTACCTACCTCATCCCCCACCGCGGCCTCGGCGCGGTGCAGACCTTGCCCATTCACGGCGCATCGGTGAAGGGCACGGAGGAATTTACCGTCACCCTGGCTCCCAGCCAGGAGGGCGGTTTAAGCGTGGAAGCACAGGGCCAGATCGGCACCATCAGCGCCGCGGACCGCGCGGAATACCCTGAGATCGACCTGCTTTTCCGCGCCGGTCTCACCCCGGCCGCCACGGCCCAGCCGCATGCCGATGGCCACGTCACCCTCCTGCTTCCCCGCCCCGGGCTCTGCCTGCCGGCGAATAATCCGCCCGGCGGGCCCTATACGATGCTGGGCTACGCCCCGCCCATCGATATCACCGATCTCCCCGCGGATCTCGATATCCCTGCCCAAGCCCGGATGCACGTGCTGGTCAACCTGGTGCCTTCTACCGACGCCGTCGATGTCTTCTTCGGCCCCACATTCCTCACCACCCTATCCCCGGGCCCCTCGCTGCCCCCGCTTGCCGATGCCCCCATCCTCGCCCACGCCTACCATGCCCCGCGCGGCAACGATCGCGTGCTGAGTATCTACGCCGGCGATCCGCGGCCCGCTTCCAACGAGGATTCCGTGGCCGTTGCCACCCCGACCACGCAGGCGGCGACCGAGACCTTCGAAACCAGCAGCTTTCGCGCCGTAACGGCTACCCCGGAACCCACGCGCCACACTGGGTGGTGGGTCACGGCCATAGCCGTGGTCGCCGTCGTGGCGCTGGTGACCGTACTCATCGTCGCGGTTTAGTTTCCACTAAACCGGATTAGGCACCGAAAAGGCACGGCGCGCCCTGTCCCGCCACAGGAATTCCGGGATACTAGACTAAGGTTGATGAATAACACACCTGGCCCCTCCCCACGGTCGCCGCAGGCTCCCTCGCCGGCGACTATGGCGTCCCAGCATGCGGCTAGGACCCACGCCCAGGCGTCCCCTCACTCCGCAGCCGACTCCGCCAATCCTGACGCCGACCCCGCGCAGCCGGGCCCGCGCCGGTCTCGGCCGCGCCGCGCCGTCCGCCCCTCCGGCGGGCCGGCGAAGCCGAAAACCCCGGCCGATACAGCTGCTTCGGCCGCTCCAAGCCCCACAGCATCCGAGGCCTCCGCATCCAGCGCGGACAGCGCGCCGCAAAAGCAGCCGGACAAAACCGAGACCGTCACCAAGCACCCCTACGTGGCCCTCACGCTGCAGACCACGGGCATCCACCCCTCGACCGGGCGCATCGTCACCATCGATGCGGTGGCCTTTGATAATGCCGGCGATATTGGCCAGCGCTTCCACGCCGTGCTCAAGCCGGATATCGACGCCGGCCCGCACCACCTCCACGGGCTGACCGTCGCGGATATCGAGCAGGCACCGGCCTTTAGCAGAGTCCTCAAGTCGCTGGATAAGCTTATCGATGGCCGCACCCTCGTCGTCCACGATATCCCCTATACCTGGGGCTTTATCGTCGCCGAGGCCCGCCGCGCGATGATGACCGCCGCCCGCCAAAACCGCGCGCGCAACCGCGGGCGCAATAAGGGCAAGCGGCGCCGCCAGAAGGTGGGCCACATGCCCGCGCCCGTGCGCATCATCGATACCTTGGCCACCTCGTATGCGCAGGGGGTGCGGTCGAATGATGTGCGGCTGAGGGGCGTCGCTAAGCAGAATGGCCTGGATGCCGATCCAAAGGCAACAGTGGAACGCGCCCGCCGCCCGGAGCAGGAGACCTCGCGCGAGGAGACGGAGCTGCTCATCCAGCTCTACCAGCACCAGCAGCGCGGCCCGGTGCGCAGCTATGCCCCGGACGAGGTCCGCGCCGACCGCTTTGGCCTACAGCGCTCGCACGTGCGCGTCGATGCCGCCGAAGCTCCCGTGCAGCACCACAACCCCGGCAAGTACGAGCCCGGCAAGGAACTGCGCCGCGGCATGGAAATCGTCGTGGCCCCCGAAATCCTGGAGGACCCGGATACCATCATCTCCGCCCTCATGCGCGAGGAGCTGAACTATTCGGAAAAGCTCACCCGCGAGGCATCGCTTGTCGTGTGCAACGTCACCACGGATCTCGTGGGCAAGGCCATGCACGCCCAGCGCAAGGGCATCCCGCTGATGTCTGATGCCGCGTTTCTCGATGCCCTCACCCGCATCGAAGACCCCACTACCGCCCAGCCGCCGGCGCGGCGCCAGCCCCCGCAAAAGAGCGGCGGAAATAACCAGAGCAAGAGCCAGAAACGGCGGCGCAGGCGCGGCGGGCGCGGCCGGGGCCGGCGAAATTCTGGCGGCTCGGCGCCCAAGAACAACGCCTAGGCCACTTCCCCGGCTACCCTAGAGGGCATGAGTTTTTCAGTCCCGGGTGCCTTTAAGAAGTTGCGCACCACCGCCGCGACATCCGCCGCGAAGCTGGCCACCACCGCTTCCCGCGCCACCGGCCGGGGCGCCGGCGGAATGATCGGCGGCCTTATCGCCAATGCCATTGATCCCTCCATCATGACCAACCTCGGCGGCGGGCGCCCAGCCGTGCTGGTCACCGGCACCAACGGCAAGTCCACCACCACCCGCATGCTCGCCGCCGCGGTCCGCGCCGAGCACCGCGTCGCCACCAACGACGGCGGCGATAACATGGACGCCGGCATCATCTCCGCGCTCATGGCGGGCAAGGACGCCTCGCACCTGGTCCTCGAGGTCGACGAGCTGCACGTGCCGCACGTTGCCGATAACCTCAACCCGCAGGCGCTCGTCCTGCTCAACCTCACCCGCGATCAGCTCGACCGCGTCGGCGAGATCAACAAGATCGAGCGCGCCCTCCGCGGCGCCGTGGAGGCCCACCCGGACATGCTGGTCATCGCCAATTGCGATGACGTGCTCATGACCTCGGTGGCCTATGACGCCAAGAACGTCATTTGGGTCTCCGCCGGCGCCGGCTGGCTCGGCGATTCCGTCACCTGCCCGCGCACCGGCGGCCACGTCGTGCGCACCGAGGATGACTGGTACGCGGTCAAGCCGCTTGCCGATGGCCGCGAGTTCCGCCGCCCGCAGCCGACGTGGGGCATCGACAAGCATGGCGTTATCACCCCCACCGCGAAGCGCCCGCTCAACCTCGCGCTGCCGGGCCGCGCCAATCGCGGTAACGCGGCACAGGCCATCGCCGCGGCCGTCGAGGGCTTCGGCGTGGACTTGGACCGCGCTATTGCCGCGGCGGAAAGCATCGATGACGTCGCCGGCCGGTATTCCACCATCCACTGGAAGGGCCGCGAGATTCGCCTGCTGTTGGCCAAGAACCCCGCCGGCTGGCAAGAGGCCCTGTCCATGGTGGACCGCAGCGCCGATGGGTTGGTCATCGCCACCAACGGGCAGGTTGCCGATGGCATCGACATGTCCTGGCTCTGGGACGTGAAATTCGAGGGCTTTAACGGGCTCAGCGTCAAGGCCGCCGGCGAGCGCGGCACCGACCTTGCCGTCCGCCTCGTCTACGCGGATATCACCCACGAGCTCATCCCGGACCCCATGGATGCGCTCGCCGCCTGCCCCGAGGGCCGCATCGAGGTCCTTGCCAATTACACCGCCTTCCGCGATCTGAAAAAGGCCCTGTCCAAGGAGGCTAATAATGCTTAATATCGGCCTAGTGCTTCCCGATGTCCTCGGCACCTACGGCGATGACGGCAACGCCCTCGTGCTGCGCCAGCGCGCCCGCATGCGCGGCCTCGACGCCGAGATCCACCCCATCCGGCTGGGCGAGCCGGTGCCCGAAACGCTGGATATTTATACTATCGGCGGCGGCGAAGACACCGCACAGATTCTTGCCGCAGAACACCTCATTGCCGATGGCGGGCTGACCCGCGCCGCCACCGCTGGCCGCCCCATCTTGGCCATTTGCGCCGGCTTGCAGGTCCTCGGCGAATCCTTCCGCGCTTCCGGCCGGGTTATCGATGGCGTCGGGCTTATCGATGCCACCACCGCCGGCATGCAAGACCGCGCCATCGGCGAGGTATCCTCCACCCCTACCGGCGCCGGCGTGACCGCAGACCTCACCGAGCCGCTCACCGGCTTCGAAAACCACTTAGGCGCGACCATCCTCGGCCCATCCGCCCAACCGCTGGGAACCCTCACCCGCGGAAACGGCAACGCCGACCAAGCCGCCACCGCGGATCTCGCCGACGGCTCCAGCCAGCGCACCTACGAAGGCGCCGTGCAGGGCAGCGTCATCGCCACCTATATGCACGGCCCGGCGCTTGCCCGCAACCCGCAGCTCGCGGATCTGCTCCTCGCCCAAGCCATGGGCGTCTCGCTCGCGGATCACGATCCGCTGGACATTCCCGCGGTCGACCGCCTGCGCACCGAGCGCTTCAACGCCGCCGAGCCGCCGCGCTCCCAGCGCTAAATCTGTGGATAACTTCCCCAATTCGCGGCCTTCACAACCAAAAAGAGCCGAATTGAGCCAAGTTATCCACAGGCTGGCCGCGGTCGCCTTGTAGCTCCCCGGCCCCAACCCTAGGCTGCGGGGCATGACGTTATTGGAGCAGCTGGGGGACATCGCCAAGCGCGGCGTAGACCTGATCGAAGAGGCCTACGCCGCCGCTGACCTGCCCCTGCCTGCGGACCAAGCGCGCGAGCTGCGCCGCACCGCCGAGGCTTTCCTCGCGCCCACAAGCCACTCGCGCTATCAACGCCGCGCCCTTGCCGCCGCGCGCCGCAACCAGCACAGTCTGGCCACGCTCGCGCTCATCGCGCGCCGCTCCCGGCGGGTGAAGAATCCCACCGAGCGCTGGCGCTTCCGCGAAACCCTGTGTGCTACCGCCGGGACCACCGCCGAAGTGTCCCGGGCCGCCACCCGCCTGCTGCGCGAAATCGCCCCGCCGCCCGAGCGCGAAGACGGCGGGCGCCGCATCCTGCACGGCGAGAAAACCACGCTGAGCTTTACCGGCCCCGCCGCCGAAATGGCCGATATCTGGGCCACCGCGAAGGATAATCCCCTCGCCTGGCTCACCGGTTCCCGCGCCGTCGCGCCGGCCAGCGTGACCACCAATGTCATCATCGAGCTGCCGGATTACCTGAAAGTTCTGCGCGGCGAGGGCTCCGAAGTCCGCCTCGCCATGACTAACGGTGCCACCATCACTGGCGCCGACCTCATCCGCCGCACGCTCGCCGGCGCCGGCCTTTTCACCCTCATCCACCCCGAAGAAGGCCCCGTCAATCTCTACCGCGCCCGCCACGCCTCCGCCAAGCAGCGCCGCATGCTCGAGGCCGAAGGCGCGCGCTGCGCGTGGCCCGCTTGCCGACGTCCCGCCGCCGAATGCCAAGCCCACCACATCTTCGAATATGCCCGCGGTGGCCACACCCATCCGGCGAATATGTGCCTCTTGTGTCCATACCACAATTCCATCAACGGCCTTCCGGGGCGCGGGCGGATGGCGCGCATCAACGGGCGCATCGCCTGGCTGCCGCCGCATCCTCGCCACGCGAATCAACCAGCCGCCCCGCCGAATTCAGCGTCACCGCCGCACTCTGCCTCGCCGCCGGAGCCGAATTCGCCTCCCCCAGTCTTCACTGGCCGCGCCCCACGCGGGCCAACCGCCGACGTGCCCTAAACGCCTAAATGGTCAAGCGCCCCGAAAGCGCACGGGACAAGGTCAGCTCGTCCACGAACTCCAAATCGCCTCCGAGCGGCATGCCGGAGGCCAATCTGGTGATCTTTAAATCGGGAAAGTCCCGCAATAACCGCACCAGGTACGCCGCGGTGGCCTCGCCCTCCGTATTTGGATCGGTGGCGAGGATGACTTCGCGGATGGTGGGGGTGTCGTCGTAAAGCGGGACCTCTGGCGTGGAATCCGCCAACTCCCTATCCGGTAGCACCCCGCCGAGGCGCTGGAGGAGCGTGGAAATATTCAAATCCTTCGGCCCAACATTGGCCAGCGGATCCAGCGCACCGCCGAGCACGTGGTAGCGGCCCTCGTACTCACCCGTGCGCTCGATAACCTGGATGTCCTTCGGCTCCTCCACGACGCAAATGGTGGAGGCGTCGCGCTGCGAATTGATGCAAATCCGGCAGACGTCCTCGCGCGAAATATTGCAACAAATGCGGCAAAAAGTAACGCCGTCCCGCACCCCGCCTAAGGCATTTTGCAGGCGCTCAATATCCTCCGGTTCCATGTGCAACACATGAAACGCGATACGCTGCGCCGACTTCGGGCCGATGCCCGGCAGGCGCGAAAACTCATCAATGAGGTCCTGCAGAGGTCCTTCAAACACCACAACTCCCAAAATTACGTCAAGGCCGCGGCCCCACTATCGGGACAACGGCCTTTTTAGAATATCGCGCAGCTAGAAATTGCCGCCGAACATGTCATCCATCGACGGTCCACCCTGGCCGCCCATGCCCTGCGAGAGGGGACCAATCTTTTCCTGTGCCAGCTTGCCCGCAGCGGCGTGGGCATCCTTAAACGCGCCCATGACCAGGTCTTGCAGCGTGTCGATGTCCTCAGGATCAACCACAGACTTATCAATCTGCAGGTCTACTAGCTCGGCGCCGCCGGTCATGGTCACCTTAACCAGGCCATTGCCCGCGCTGCCCTCAACGTTGGTAGCCAGGATCTCTTCCTGCGCCTTCTGCAGCTCGGCCTGCACCTGCGCGGCCTGCGCGATGAGGTCGTTCATGTCATTGGGTTGTGGGGTGGAATCTTGTTCAGCCATAGCTTTCGTCCTTTCTCAATAGCTTTGCTACCGCCCGAGTCTACCGTGCCACAGTCCTATACACGGCGTGCGCCTAGTTCCTTTTCCACGAGCTCTATCGCAATCTCGGTGGCGCTGCGATGGTCCATTTCGCCTGCGGACTGCGCGGCTTCGACCATGTCGCGTTCTTCGTCATCGCGCGTATAGGCCGGTTCCGGCGGCGGCTCGTCCGCGGGGCCCTCCGGCTCGGGCGGCAGCGGCACCCCGTTGCTAAATTGCGGCGTGCGCGCGAATTCTTCATCGCGTTGCTTCGCCACCTCGCTTGCCTTGGCAATGCGCGAGCGCCACCCGGGCTTACTCTCCGCCTCCTTGTCGTCGCTCGGCTCCCGCTCGGGCGCGTTGGGGTTCCATTCGGGTTTGGCCTGCGGAGCCCGCGGCGCATCGAACCCGGCGCTCTTAGGATCCGTGCCCACCACGCAGTTGACCTGAATATCGCGCTGGAATTCCTCCCGCAGCACGTCCACAATGACGGAATTATTCGCCGGCGCATTGATGCGTTCTGCCAGCGCACCGGTGGTATGCCCCAGCGTCAGCGTATTATCGCGGAATCCGAGCACGCGGGCTTCGGCAAGCATGATTTCGGCGACCTTATTACGCTTGCCGACGCTCCCCCTCAGCTCCACCCATTTCCTCTTCACCGCATCCACGAAGTCATCACCGCTTACCGATGCCCCCTGCGCAGGCGCCGCCGGCACCGGCTTCTCCAGCGGTTCCGCCTGGCCGTTGCCGCGGGCTGGCGCATTCTGTGGAATCTGCCGCTCCTGGCCCCATGGATCCGCGCCATCGTCAGTTTCTACGTCGCCGCCTGCCGCGGTAGCCGAAGCATCCTTTTCAGGCACATCGCTAGACTGCGAATCCGTGGACTGCTGCTCAGGCTGCCCAGCCTGTTGCTGCTGCCCCGACTGCGCATATTCCGCGCTCGGTTGCGCAGGCTGCGACGCAGATCGCTCCTGATTCTCAGCTGCTGCCGGCCCCGTTTGTGCCGGCTGTGCCGACTGCGCTGAACCCTCATGCTCGCCACGCGATTGCTGCGCAGTTGTCTCCGGTTGCTCAGGCCGAGACAATGGTGATGTCGATTGCGTCCCCTGTGCCTCGGTGCCCGCGGCCGCTTGATTCCGTTGTTGTCCAGGCGCCTCTGATGCAGTAGGGCCCGTGGCGGCCTGGTTTTGCTGGGCCTGGGACTTTGCGCGGCGCCGCGCGATGATGGCGGCCGCTGCCGACTGCGGGTCTTGGGCACCCGAAAAGGCTGGCCCGTTTCCCGCAGAGGGTGCCGCCTGCCCCGATTGTCCTGGCTGCCCTGCCTGCGCTGCCTGCGCCAGTTGTGCCCCTTGGCCGGCCTGGTTGTGCTGGCCAGACTGTGCGGATTGCGGTGCGCCGCTGGGTTGGGTGGCCTGAGGCAACTGCCCCGGCTGGCTCACGGCGCCGACAGCTGCACCCGGCGCCGCGCCGGCCGAGGTACCGATGAGCAGGTGCGCGCACATGATTTCGAGCAGCAGGCGCGGCGAGGTGGCCCCGGTCAGATCGCTGATGCGGTCATTGACGGTGGAGGCAAGGTAGGTCAGCTGCGGTCCGGAAAAGCGCTGCGCTTGGGCGGTGAGCACCTCGGCGCGGTCGGTAGGCGCGGAGACCAAGCCGGCATCGATGGCGCCCGGCACGGCCTGCAGGATCATCAGGTCGCGCAAGCGGTCGAGCAGATCCACGGCAAAGCGGCGCGGGTCGTGGCCAGCCTCGATGACGTTGTCGATCTGCGCGAAGAGGCCGGCCTTGTCGTTCTCGGCGAGGGTGGCGATGGTGTCATCGAGAAGCGTGACGTCCGTAACCCCCAGCAGCGGGCGCGCAAGGTTATAGGTCAGGCCATCGGGACCCGCACCGGCCAAAAGCTGGTCCAGTAGCGACAAGGTATCGCGCGGGGAACCGCCGCCGGCCTCGATGACCATGGGATAGACGGAGTCTTCAACCTGCACGCCCTCAGAGGCGACGGTCCTTTGCAGCAGCCCCTTCATCGCGGGCGGGGTAAGCAGGCGGAAGGGATAGTGGTGCGTCCGGGAGCGAATGGTGCCGATGATCTTTTCCGGCTCCGTCGTCGCAAAGATGAAAATCACGTGCTCCGGCGGCTCCTCAACCACCTTGAGCAACGCATTGGCACCGGACGGGGAAATCATATGCGCCTCATCGATGATGAAGATGCGATAGCGCGATTCCGCCGGCGCATAGTAGGCGCGGTCGCGCAGCTCGCGCATGTCCTCCACGCCATTGTGCGAGGCGGCGTCGAGCTCCGTCACGTCCAGGTTGCCCGGGCCGCCGGGCGCGAGCGACACGCACGAATCGCACTTGCCGCACGGCGTCGAGGTGGGCCCGTGCTCGCAGTTGAGCGAGCGGGCCATAATCCGCGCCGAAGACGTCTTACCGCAGCCGCGCGGGCCGGAAAAGAGGTAGGCGTGGTTGATGCGCCCCGCGTCGAGGGCGGCAGATAGCGGCGTGGTGACCTGCTCTTGCCCCACGACCTCGGCAAACGTTGCTGGACGGTATTTCCGGTATAAAGCCACGGTTAGCCAGTTTACCGGCTAACCCTCGCGCGACCAGTCCAGCAGGTCAATGCCCTGCTCGGCCACAGCTTCCTGCAGCTTGCCGACGCCCTCTTCCACCCCAAACGCATATTCCGCATCCGTCAGCATGACCAGCTGCAGCACGAGCGTCAGGCGGTCATCCTCGCGGTACTGCGGTGTCTGCCCGCCCCAGAGGTACGGGGCAATAAGCAGCCCGTGGTGCACGGTCGGCTCGCCGGGCAGATCAAGAAGCGATGGCAGCAAGACGCCGGGTTGCGCGGGCAAGAGGCCGCCCGCCTTCTCGAGCTTCGCGGCGGCGGCCCCCACAGCGGCGGCGACTTCGGGCTGGCCCACGCGCGCCACCGTCACCAGTTCGCAGCGCACATCCAGACCTTCGGCATCGCTGCGCAGGCCGGTATCGACGGCGTTGAAGGTGGTGGTGAGGGCGAGGGATTGGGCATCGGCAAGCGTGGCTAAACCCAGCCTGCGCCCGTCGACGTACCGGAACTCCAGCGGGGCCGGGATGACCTCGCTGAGCCACACGGCGGATTCGGCGGCGTTGATTTTAGCCCTCCGCCTTTTCGATGGCCGCCAGGAGCACGCAGGTGGCAACGCCGTCGATGGCTTCCTCGATTTCCTCCTGCGGCGGCAGCGACACCGCAAGTCGGATATTGCGGTCATTCTCATCGCGGCCGTGGGGGTAGGCCGCGCCCGCCTTGGTGAGCACGATGCCGGCGTCCTTGGCCAGCTCCCACACGCGGGTGGCGGTGCCGTCCACGACGTCCATGGAAATGAAGTAACCGCCCTCCGGGTCGGTCCATTCCGCGACGCCGTACTCGCCCAGGCGCTCGTCCAAGATGCGGCGAGCGGCGGCGAACTTCGGCGCCAGCAGCTCGGCGTGGCGGCGCATCAGCTCACGCACGCCGTCCGCGGACCCGAAGAACTCGGCGTGGGCGAACTGGTTGATCTTATTGGGCCCAATGCCGCGGATGCCTGCGTGCTCCAGGTACCAATCGAGGTTCTCCGCCGAGGAGCCGAAGAAGCTCACGCCGGAGCCCGCGAAGGTGACCTTGGAGCTCGAGGACATGGCCCAGAAGCGGTTGGGGTGCCCGCCCTGCTTGGCGAT
Source organism: Corynebacterium limaceinasi (assembly GCF_046717465.1). Classification (NCBI taxonomy): domain Bacteria; kingdom Bacillati; phylum Actinomycetota; class Actinomycetes; order Mycobacteriales; family Corynebacteriaceae; genus Corynebacterium; species Corynebacterium limaceinasi. Next base: position 177,337 of record NZ_CP177100.1, on the reverse strand, counting down.
GTCCAGCACTGGCAAGACTTCCGGAAATTCGTCTGTCAGCGTGTGCACGGCATAGGCGTTATCCCACACGATGCGGAAGTCGGGCGCCGCGGTATCCATTTCCGCCAGGCGGCGGGTCTTTTCCTCCGAGATGAGTACGCCGGTGGGGTTGGAGAACATGGGAATGAGCCACATGCCCTTGACCTGTGGGTCCTGGGCGAGCTTAGCGATGGCCTCGACATCCGGGCCGTCGTCTTCCATCGACACCGTCACCAACTCGAATCCGAAGAGCTCCGTGATGGCGAAGTGGCGGTCATAGCCGGGCACGGGGCAGATCCACTTGACGGTTTCTTCCTCGCTCCACGGGCGCGGCGAATCATTGGTGCCAAAGGTATAAGCCCAAGAAATGAGGTCGAACATGATGTTGAGCGAGGAGCTATCGCCGGCCAGCAAGAGCTCTGGGTCAATATTGGTAAGCTCGCCCCACAGCTCGCGCAGCTTCTTGACGCCCTTCAGGTTGCCGTAGTTGCGCAGGTCAGCGCCTTCAGAATCGGTGTAGTTTCCCTCACCCGGCAGCGACAACAGCGCATTGGAGAGATCGAGCTGCGCCTTCGAAGGCTTGCCACGGGTCAAATCCAGCTTGAGGCCCTTTGCTTTCAGGTCTGCGTATTCTTCGCGGACTTTCGCGGCAAGTTCTGCCAAGGCGGACGATTCCAGAGTGAGAAGCGACATTAGTATGTCTTACCTTCCATAGTGTGGTGCGACGTTTAGCCACCAATACTAACGCACCCTGCACAAAAAAGGGACCCCGCGCACCCGTCAGAGCCTCCTGACCCTTGCTGCATTCCTGCCCTGGGGGAGTTCAGAGGATGGACGCCACGCGGAATCCTGCCCTTACTTTAACGCCCGCAACCCGCATTAGCCAAATACGCGTCTCTCGGGGCGAGACGGAAGGCTACGGGGGCATCGGCAAGCGGCGGCAGCACAGCGATCGCCGGCCCCTGCCCCACCGAAACCCAATAATTGCCCAGAAATTACGTCTGAACAGGCGATTGGCATTCTAATTGCTACGGCTGCTAATGTTTCTTCTCGGAGGATTCGACTAGCGGCCTATGTCACACGCCTGGAACGCGTGCGGGGTTCACGCCCCTCGTGGGTTCAAATCCCACATCCTCCGCCATTGTCATGAGTCGCGACATACTTGACAGGTCAGTCGCGACATCGTTGACGAACCGGCATCTCAGTTGTTTTTGTTCTGGGGTGCCGGTTTTTCGTGTTTTGGGTCTAGGGGTGGGGCTCCTTTTTCCAGTAGGGTTTTGGTAGTCGCGGGCTGTGTCGATGTAGTGCTCGGTGATGATTTCTCCGGTCGCAGCTAGTGATGTGGTGATGTGGTTGTCGGCGATGACCATGAGGATTTTTTGTTTCTTGAATGCGCGCCCGATGCCTAGGTGGAAGAGTTTGCCGGCGTAGCGGACGGTGACTTTGCCGTTGTCCCAGACGATGTCTTTTCTGGTGCGCCATTCTTGTGTGGGATTGTCGTTGGGGCTGGCTTTTGTGCCGGTGGTGTAGCTGTGGTGTGGGGTATGTCGTCCTAGTGCGCGGTGTGGGCGTTAGGGTTGCCCGCAAATCGTGGACACGTAGTAGAGCTACCTAGTGGTTAGGCAGCTAATTCTTTTCTGCTGGTGGTTAGGCTGGTGTGGTTCTCGAAATCGACGGGGCTGACCATCCCGAGGGCGGAGTGCCGACGTCGACGGTTGTAGACCACTTCAATCCAGCAAGCCACAGCCTGACGCGCAGCATCGCGGGTGGCCCAGCGCTTCCGGTCGTAGAACTCGGTCTTAAGCGTCGACCAGAACGACTCAGCCATCGCGTTATCGAAACACACTCCGGTACGCCCCACGGATTGAGCAATGCCCAAATTGCGGCACACCTCCCAGAGCTGCTCGCTGGTAAATTGTGTCCCACGGGAGAGTGTCCGATTCTTTGTGTGCGGGGGCTTGGTTTACAAGTAATCCGCGAATCGGTTGGGGTAGGCCACAGCTAGTTGGTTGATGGCTTGTTTCCACCCGGTGGCTTTCGCTCCTTCAATATAGCCGTTGCATTCAACGTCGCGTTTTGTTTTCTTCGCTCGCTGGGCAGCGCGCTTGTCTTCGATGTCGCAGATCATCAGCCACAGCGTCTTCAGTGCGGCAGTATCGTTCGGGAATTGCCCCCGGTTACGGGTAGCTTTACGCAGTTGGGCGTTGAGCGATTCGATCGAGTTGGTGGTGTAGAGCACTCGCCGCGCCGCTGGCGGGAACTGCAGAAACGGCACGAACCGCTCCCATGCATCACGCCAGACTTTGACCGACTAGGGGTATTTCCGGCCAAGTTCACTGGCCTCGAAGGCATCGAGGCTGGCACGTGCAGTGTCCTCGTTAGCGGCTGTGTAGACCTCACGCAGTACGCGGGAGACTGCTTTACGGTCCTGGTAGGACACCCACCGGTTCGCAGCCCGAATCAGGTGCACAATACAGGTCTGCACCATGGAATTCGGCCAGGTTGCCTCCACGGCTTCCGGCAGGCCTTTTAAGCCCGTCGCAGCACACGATGAACACGTCTTGGACACCGCGGTTAGCCAGATCCGCACACACCGATGCCCAGAATGCGGCGCCTTCATTGTCCGCGATCCACAATCCCAGGATGTGCTTGATGCCGTCCATGTCGACACCAACCGCCATGTAGCAAGCCTTGTTGACCACGCGGTGGCCATCGCGGATTTTAACGCGTAGCGCGTCGAGGAAGATCACCGGATAGAACTCGTCGAGCTGGCGGTTTTGCCAGATCATGACCTCTTCCAAGACCGCGTCGGTAATGGTGCTGATCGTATCCGGGCTCATATCCACACCGAGGGTGGTTGCGAGATGGTGGCAAATATCGCGCACGGTCATCCCGCCGGCGTACAGCGAGATAATCATGTCGTCGAGCTCTGTGAGCCGACGTGTGCCCTTGGGCATCATCCGGGGAGTAAACGTGCCGGCGCGATCCCTGGGCACGGTCACTTCCACCGCGCCGTAGCCAGAATTGACGGTCTTGGTGTACGACCCGTTACGGTGATTGCTGCTCTGTGCGGTATCCACCTGCGCTTTGGCCTTGCGGTCGCAGTGGCTATAGCCCAAATGCGCATCCATCTCTGCCTGGAGACCAGCGTTAATCGAAGCCTGCAACAGGCCTTTGACCAGCTCGCTGGCGTCATCGGTGGACGTCGACAGCTCGCCGATCAAGCTGGCGAGCTTAAGGATTTTCCATCAGCTTCTTACTGATCTCGTTGACCCTCGCCGGGTCATGGCTTTTCTTCGGTGACACCGTAGTCATTATCGGTGAAACTCCTTCTAGATCAGAGCCTCACACACAAACTTCCTGACACTCTCGGGTTGGCGGCAGGTGGTGCTACCTCTATCGGGCGATCACCGCCGGTGGCCAGACCTTGGGCTTTTACCTCTCTTCGAATCGGAACGTGGCCGCAGCGAAGTGTTTCCTGGCCAAGGCCGTCAGATCCAATGCGTCAGCCGGGTATCCCAGAGTGATCAACGCCGATAAAGCATCCTCCCTAGCCAGGGCAATCGCCGAGTTGAAGTCAGAGGGAATCTGCCCGCCAACAGTGGAACACCGGCAGGTGAAATACCTCAACAACATCCTGGAAGGCGACCATGGTCGGCTGAAGCGGATCCTCGGGCCAAAAGGCGCGTTTAAGAACCGGATATCTGCATATCGGACGTTGAAAGGGATGGAGGCGATGCACTCATTGCGGAAAGGGCTAGGCGCGATGTTTGCCTACGGGCAACCGAACCCGGACGCGGTGATCGTCAACCAGGTCTTCGAGACGGCCTAACAACGCCCACACGCAGCGGCCGTCAGGGAATGAGAAACTGAGTCTTCGCTGCTCTCCGCCCAACTTTGCAACAGTACCGCTAAAACAATCGGGAAGCCTACACGGACCTGACCCCTTCGTGGTCCTACTGCTAGTCGGCATAGGCCTGTTTATGGTGACTAGTACAACAAAGTTTCCCATATTTGTCCCTCTTTTTATGGGACTTGTATGCACAATCGCAATTCTCACCTCTGGGAAGCCCGATCCTGCTGAATGTAGTAAGCCCGATCCTGCTGAATGTAGTGACGTAAACATCACGAAACAGGCGGAGTCCGAACAAAAAGGGGTCGGTTGGATTATGAGGCTAACCTCCGTTCAGGTCGTTAACTTGGTCATAGCGTGGCGGGCTTCGGGAAAAATAAAAAGCACTTGGAAAAGGGGTGACTAGGAGATCTGGGGGAATGGTTGACATTATTCATGAAGCTCAGGACGCACACCTGTGCGCCCTATTCATCAAAGCCCACGGACACGGTGGAGACTACGAGTACGCGCGAGACGGCTCCAACAGCGCAGTCAAACACCTGCAAGCAATACTGGCAGAACTGCCCGCTACTTCCCCACTGGCCCGCGATGCCGGCATACTCGCTAAGTTCGTGCGTGCAGCACAGAGGAATTTGTCTCGGCAACGCCCTGACACAAACCGGTAGTATCACACCAAAATAACCATCATCGTTGCAACGACCCCTAGAATCCGCCCTGCTTGTTTAATCCATGAAAAGCCGTCAAAATAGAGATAGCCCTTTTCCCATAAACTATCTCCCTAGGACGCTCCCCATGGACTATGTCTTGGCTCTCGGCGAAAACCCCGATTTTCCTTTGTGGCTTCGCGCGACGCACCTCATCAACTTTGTACTCATCGGCATGCTCTTGCGCTCCGGGCTGGAAATGCTTTCTTCCATGCCGCGCCTGTGGTGGCGCAATGACTGCGCGCCTGGCACCGAATGGCTGCGTTTTACCAAGCGCAAGCTGCCCAAGGAAGAGGGCGTATATACCTCTTTGATGGACGAGCTTTCGTGGTCACCGGTCGTGGCGCTGCCGGGCCGCGAAAACATTGGCCTGGGCCGCCACTGGCACGGCCTTTCGGTCATGCTGTGGGTCCTCAATGGCCTGGTGTACGTCGTGCTGCTCTTTGCCACCGGCCTGTGGCAGCGCCTCATCCCCACCTCCTGGGACATCATCCCGGAGGCGTGGGATACCTTCAAGGTCTATATCAGCCTCAGCGCGCCCGGCATCGAGCACTTCACGCCATACGATGCCCTCCAGCAACTCGCCTACGCCTTCGTCATCTTCATCGTTGCGCCCTTCATGATGGTGACCGGCCTGGGGATGTCGCCGGCCATCCGCGTGCGCTTCCCGTGGTTTGTAAAGATGCTGGGCGGCCACCAAGGTGCGCGGTCGCTGCACTTTATCGGCATGGTCTTGATGTCCGCGTTCATCCTGGTCCACGTGGTGCTGGTCTTCTTCGTGCACCGCGAGTACAACATGGTCCACATCGTCTTCGGTGACGTCTCCACCGAGCGCTATGTGCAGGCCTTTACCACCGTCGTCATCACCATCGTGGCGGTCATCATCTTCTGGATTGCCCTGTCCTATTGGACCTTGGCGGACCGCGCCCGGGCGCATAATTTCTTGGTCTCGTTCACCGAAATCGGCCGCAAGCTTTCGCTGAACCACTTCCACCCGCGCAAGCCCAAGGAGACCAAGGACTCGCCGATGCCCATTTCCTCCTTCCACTGGACCAACGGCCTGCCGCCGACGGAGAAGGAATCCCCTGAGTGGACCGAGTACAAGCGCAATGGCTGGGAGAACTACGCCATTACCGTGGCCGATGATGTCAACGGCACCGAAAAGACCGTCACCCTTGAGCAGTTGCGCGAGCTGCCGCAAACGTCCTACATCGCCACGCATACCTGCATGCAGGGGTGGTCTGCGACCTCCAAGTGGGGAGGGCCCAAGCTTGCCGATGTCCTCGAGCTACTCTGCCCCCGCCCCGAAGGCGCCAATTACGTGCTCATCGAGTCTTATGGCTTGGCGCAAAAGATGTACGATAACCGCCCGCGCGAGCCTTTCTACGCGGCCTTCGATATCGAGACCGCCATGGAGAATCAGTCCATTTTGGCGATTTCGCGCAATGACCAGGACATCGATCTGCACTTGGGCGCCCCAGTGCGCGCCCGCGTGGAATCGAACCACGGGTATAAGGCCGTGAAGTGGGTATCGCGGATTGCCTGGATTGGTGATTACGCCGACTACGGCGATGGCCGCGGCGGCACCCGCGAGGATTCCGCGCTCCAGGCCTTCAACGGCCGCATCTAGCACCGAAGGATTAGAATCTGTTTCTATGACTGATAAATCTTCTGTCACCGAAACCCGCATCGCCATCGATGGCATCCGCAATGACAATGACGTGCGCAAGTGCCTGCAAAAGCTCTACGGCATCTTTGCTGATACGGGAATGGGCCAAGCCACCTTCGAGATGACCGGGGATGCCACCGCGGATGTCGTCATCAAGCACGCTGAGTCCGTCACAGTAGATCCGGAGGTCATTGATGCGGCGGTGCGCAAGGCGGGGCCGTACCGCCTGGCCTAATCGATGCGCGGCGGCTCGTAGCCGTCCTCTTTAAGCCACGCGATATGCGGTGGGGTATTCATGCCCCACTCGCTGCGCGCCCACGCGAAGGTCTGGCGCACCTCGGCCTCGGAATAACCGCCATCGCGCAGGTACTGCCGGAAGCCATTCGGCCCGGGATCCTTGATCCAGAGCCAGGCGTAGTCGTCGAGGGAGTCATCGGCAAGCAAGCTTTCTAAGCCCGCCGGAACGAACTCGCGCTCGGCGCGCACGCGGTCCGCCAAGTCCTCGTCGAGGAAATCGTAGAGGTAGTCCATCGCGTCCTCGAGCTCGGCATAGTGTTGTGGATCCATGGGCTAAATCTCCCGGTGCTTAGTGCCGATGACCATGCGGTCGATCTCTTCCAGTATCTCATCCACGATGGCCGGATTGAAGGCCCGATCCTTGCGCAGGACTAGGAGCTCGCTCTGCGCGGCGTTAAGCGCGGTGCGCCGGGCCTCCAGCGCGACGCGGCGGGCCTCCTCGGCGCGCTGCTTGCGCTCGTCGTTATTCTCGGCGGGGTTTTCGCCATCACCCAGGCGGTCCTCGAACCACTGGATGACGTTGGCGGAAATTTCCGGATCGACCGTTTCGGCCTCGCCGGTGGCATCGTCTTCGGGGCGGAATTGCGATAGCGCATCGATGCTGGCGGCGCGCGCCCGCGAAACCACCGCGGCTCGCATCTTATCGTTGGCGGCCTGCGAAGCCTCCGTGAGATCGAGCTGCCTCATCAGCCACGGCAGCAGCAGGCCGGGCAGCACCATGGTGACCAGCAAGACGGTCAGGGCGATAACGGCCAGCTCGTGGTGGAAGGCGAAGACGCCGGTGGGGATGGACAGCACCAGCGCCAGCGTCACCAGGCCGCGCATGCCGGACCAAGTCATCAGCAGCACCTCCTGCATCCGCAGCGGGGCAACGTGCGGGCGCCCGCGCGAGACGTTGAGGCGGTAGTAGAAGAACATCCACACAAAACGCACCACGAAGGCCACGAGCGATAGGATCACGCCGACCATAACGGAGTGCCACAAATCCGAGCCCACCTCCGCGATGGCGGTATTAACCGTCAGCCCGATAAGGCCGAAGGCGACACCGGTAAACAGCAGCTCCATGGTCTCCCAGAAAGACTGGCCGGAAAGCCGGTCCTCGGCCTGGATATCGGCGCGCGAGTTGAGCTCGACGGCGGCGATGACCACGGCGATAACGCCAGAGGCCTCCAGCTCCTCAGCCACGAGGAAGGTGGCGAAGGGAACCACCCAGGTCAGGGCGTTGCGCGCTACCACATCGTGGACGTGGGTAATAAACAGCGCTGTCAGCCGCCCGATGAGCCAGCCAATGGCAAGCGCGACGACGGAAGAATAGAGGAAGCTCAGCACGCCGCTGCCAAAGGAAATATCGCCGCCCTGGGTCACGGCGGCGAGCGCGAGGTGGAAGGCGACGATGGAGGCGGCATCGTTAAACAGCCCCTCTGTTTGCAGGGTGGTGATGATGCGGCGCGGGATGCCGGCGGGCTCGGCCACCGCATCCACGGCCACGGGGTCTGGCGGGGCGATGGCCGCGCCGATGAGGATGGCGGCGGCGATGCTAATTCCCGGCAGGAATGCGTAAGCGGTCGCGCCCACGGCGAGGGTGGTGGCGACGACGAGGAGCACGGACAGGCTCAGGATGGTCACCCACTGCCCGCGAATCACGCCCCAGGACGTGCGCCGCGCCAGCGCCCACAGCAGCGGCGGCAAGAAGATGGGAAGGATGAGCTCGGTGGGGATGTCGAATTGCGGCAGCCCCGGCACGAAAACGGCGCAGGCGGTAATAATCGTCAGCAGCGCGGGCCACGGCAGCCCGACCCTATCGCCGATCGCAACGACGAAGACGGTCAGCAGCATGAGCCCGATGAGAACCAGTAAAACTTCCATGGGCTCGATAGTATTACGCGCGCCAAATATACGGCTCGCGGCTCAATTCCTCTGGCCGGAATTGCGCCAAGAGCTCGGCGGCGGTTTCCGCCTCATAGCCCAAAGACTGCGCCAGCTGCTTGACGATGCCCCTCTGCTCCCCCATATCCCGCATCGTCACCGCGCCATCGCGCTTGGCCAGTCGCTTGCCCGCGGAATTCAGGACCAGCGGCACGTGCACGTAGGTCGGCGGTGTGGTCCCCAAAAGGGAAGCCAGGTAGGCCTGGCGCGGGGCGGAGGATAAGAGATCGTCGCCGCGGACGACTTGGTCGATGCCCTGGTAGGCATCATCCACAACCACCGCCAGGTTATAGGCCCAGCCACCATCCTGCCCGCCGCGGCGGAGGATGAAATCATCGACGTCGCCGGTGTAGTCGCCGTGCAGGGCGTCGTGGATGGTGAAGGTGGAGACATCGGCGCGCAGGCGCAGCGCCGGCTGGCGGTTATCGGCGGCGAGCTGGGCGCGTTTGGTGGCACGTTGGGCATCGGATAGCGCACGGCAGGTGCCCGGATACTGGCCGGGGATGGCGTGCGGGGCGCGGGAGGCTTCGCGGATATCCTTGCGCGAGCAGTAACACTCGTAGACCGGCAGCTTCTCGAGCGCCGCGGCGTAGGCGGCCTCGCGATCCTGCTGGTAGATGACCTCGCCGTCCCACTCCAGCCCCAGGGCTGCAAGGTCCGCGAGCTGTCGCTCGGCCGCCGCGCGGGAGGAGCGCTGCTTATCGATGTCCTCCACCCGCACCACAAACCTGCGCCCCGTCGAGCGCGCGTAGAGCCACGCGAGAAGCGCCGTGCGGAGGTTGCCAAAGTGCAGATCGCCGGAAGGGCTCGGGGCGTAGCGGCCCGCCCCGGTGGTCGCGGAATTCATATTCCCAGCATACGGTTTGGCACAATGGTGGGCATGGAAAAATCCCCCTCCTCTCAAGTGCGCTTTATCCCCGTTCATTCCACTCTGTATCCGTGGCTCGTCACGATCTTCGTCGTGACGTTTTTGATTTCTAATATCAACGCCACCAAGGGCGTCCAGCTTGGGCCGCTCGTGACCGACGGCGCCTTCTTCCTCTTCCCGCTGGCCTATATCGTCGGCGACGTTTTATCCGAGTGCTACGGCTTCAAGTCCACCCGGCGCGCCATCTACATCGGCTTTGCGATGGCCCTGCTCGCCGTCGTGTGTTTCTATATCGCCATCTGGCTGCCTGCGGCGGATTTCTATGAGGGCCAAGAGGCCTTCGCCGCCACGCTGGGCCTGGTGCCCCGCATCGTTTTGGCTTCCCTGGCCGGTTACTTGGTGGGCCAGCTGCTCAACGCGTGGACGCTGACTGCGATGAAGAAGCGCAGCGGCGAAAAGGGCCTTTTCTCCCGGCTGATCGCCTCCACCGTGGTGGGCGAGTTTGGCGATACCTTGCTGTTTTGCGCCATCGCCGCGCCCGTCATCGGCATCGACACCACGAGCGGATTCATCAACTACGTGGTGGTGGGCTTTGTGTGGAAGACACTGATTGAGGTCGTCCTCTTGCCCATTACCTCCGCGGTTATCAAGCTGGTGAAAAAGCGCGAGGATTACCGCGCCTTCGACGCCGCGTAGTAACGGCCCAGGAACTCATCGCGGTAGTCCTCGTAGTAGCCGCCATTGATGGCGGCGCGGATATTGTCCACTAACCGCACCATGAATTCCACGTTGTGGATGGTGCACAGCGTGCCGGCCAAAAATTCCTTCGCCTTGAGCAGGTGGTGCAGGTAGGCGCGCGAGTAATTCTCCGTGACGTAGCCGCCGAACTCCTCGTCTACACCCTTAAAGTCCCGCTTGAACCGCGCATTGGTGAGGTTCAGGCGGCCATCGAGCGTGTAGACGCCGCCGCGGCGGGCTAGGCGGGTTGGCGCGACGCAGTCGAAGGTATCGGCGCCGGCCTCGACCGCGGTAAAGATGTCATCTGGCTCGGAGATGCCGAGCAGGTGGCGCGGTTTATCGTCCGGCAGTTCATCGCAGACCCAGCCCACGATGGTGCCGAGGTTCTGCTTTTCCAGCGCACCGCCGATGCCGAAGCCGCCGAAACCGCGCTGGCCCTTCTCCCGCGCGGCGCGGTCCAGGTCCAAGAGGCCGCGGGTGGCCTGGCGGCGCAAGTCCTCGTATTGCGCGCCCTGCACCACGCCCCACAGCGATTGCTTCGGGCGGTGGTAGCGCTCGCGGGTAAGCCGGTCGTGTTCTTCCAGGCAGCGCTGCGCCCACCGGTGCGTGCGGGCGACGGATTCTTCCTGGTAAGTGCGCGAATCAATGAGCGTGGTCAGCTCGTCGAAGGCGAACATGATATCCGCGCCCAGCCCGTGCTGAATCTGCATGGACTTTTCGGGCGTAAAGCGGTGCTTGGAGCCATCGATAATCGAGCGGAAGTCCACGCCTTCCTCATCCACCTTGGCCATGCGCTCCCTTTTCGCGGCGCGAATATCCTTTTCGGTGAGATCCGCCAAGTCCATGGCGATGACCTTTTTAAAGCCCACGCCCAAAGACATCACCTGGAATCCGCCGGAATCGGTGTAGGTCGGCCCGTGCCAGTTCTCAAATTTCGCCACGCCGCCGGCCTCGTCCACGATGTCGTGGCCCGGCTGCAGGTAGAGGTGATAGGCATTGGACAAAATCGCCTGCGTTCCAGTCGCGCGAATCTGCTCCGGCGTCAGGGTCTTTACCGTGGCCTTGGTCGCCACCGGGATAAACGCCGGCGTGGCGATATCGCCGTGCGGAGTGTGGATAACACCACTGCGGCCATGCTTGCCGGGGCCTTCGGGCAGGCGCTTATCGATGTCGAAACTTAAGTCCTTCATTCCTTATCTTCCTCTTCCCTGGTCTTCTGGCCATCATCCGCGTGTTGTGCTTCCCATTCTTCCTCAAGCGCGGTGCCTTCGATGTCTACGGTAGGCAGGATCTTATCCAGCCACTTGGGCATCCACCACGTAGCGCGGCCCATGAGGAACATGGAGGCGGGGACGAGGGTCATGCGGACAAAGAAGGCATCGAAAAGCACGCCCGCCGCCAAGGCAAAGCCGAAGATCTGGATGAACGGCAGCGGCTGGTTGATAAAGGCCACGAAGACCGAAATCATGATGATCGCCGCGGCCGTCACCACGCGCGCGCCCTGGGTAAAGCCAGTGATGGTGGCCTCGTCGACGGCATTATAGGGCCCCGACGTGCCCTTCGGATGCCGCGCGATGTGCTCGCGCATGCGGGTGACCAGGAAGACCTGGTAGTCCATGGCCAGGCCGAAAGTCACGCCGATGAGGAAGATCGGCATGAACGACAGCAGCGGGCCGGGGCCCGGGACGAGGCCCCACAGGCCGTCTTGCCATACCAGCACCGTCAGGCCGAAGGCGCCGCCAACCGAAAGCAGGAAGCCCAGGCCCGCCACCAGTGGCACCAGGAGGGAGCGGAAGACAACGAGCAGTAGCACGATCGCCAGCCCCACAACGATGCTGAGGTACGGTGCCATGGCATCGCGGAGGCGCTCGGTGATGTCCAGCTGCACGGCGGTCAGGCCCGTCAGGCCGATCTCGGTGCCGGTGGTGCCTTCGATCTGCTTTGTGGCAGAGCGCAGGGCGTGCGCGACATTAATGGTTGCGGCTTCCGTTGGCGAGGTTTCCGGGGTCACCATAATTTGTGCCGCGCGCTGGTCTTCGCTGACCGAAACAATTTGCGCGTGCTTTACTCCGCCAAGCGTCTTCAGTTGATCCGCGGTGTAGAGGAAGGACGCCAGTGCCGCCTTGTCCTCGGCGCTGGTCGGCGCAGCGGCCTCTTCCTTGTCCTCGACCTCTGCGACGGGGGCGATATCCGGCTCAGCAGGTTGCTCGCTGGGCTGGTCAGCAGGGTGTTCTGCCAGTTGTTCGCCGGGCTGGTCCGCTGGCTGCTCACCTGGCTGGTCGGGGGCGTCGTTGGGCGCGGGCTCAGGCGCAGGGCCAGTTGCGTCGCCGGGCGAGTCAGCGGGCGAATCGGCGGGTGCTTCGCCGGAGCCTTCTTCGGCGTCGTCGTTTCCGTCCTGGGCCGCCACCAATGGGGCGAGAGCGGCGGAATTGGCGTTGATGGTGTGGGCATCGACAACCGCGAGGAATGGCCCGTTGACGCCGGGGCCGAAGCCCTCGGCCATCAGGTCGGCGGCCTTGCGCTGAGTGGTATCGGGATTCGAGGTGGTATCGGCAGGCAGCGCCAAATCCATGTGGAGCACGGGGGCGGTCATGGCGCCGAGGGAGAGGACGACGAGGGCCATCGCCAAGCCGGGCACCTTTTGTACCAGCCGTACCCAGCGATTGCCCATGGTCGGGCCGCGGCGCACCTTGCCCTTGCGGGAGGGGTTGCCGGCCACGCCGGGGATGCGGCCGGCAAATGCCTTGTCCCCCAGAAGCCCCAGCATCGCGGGGATGAGCGTGAGGGAGACGAGGACGGCGATGGCCACGGTTGCGGCGGCGGAAAGCCCCATGGCGGTGAGGAATTCGATGCGCGCAATGAGCAGGGCAAACAGCGCGGTAAAGACGGTGGTGCCGGCAAAGACCACGGACGAGCCCGCCGTTCCTGCCGCCATGCCGGCGGCTTCTGGGGCGGACATGCGGGCGCGCTCGGCTCGGTAGCGGGACAGGATAAACAGCGCATAGTCGATGCCCACCGCCAGGCCAATCATGATGGCCAGCACCGGCGTCATGTTGTTGAGCTCTATCCAGTGCGTGGTAATCAGCATGCCGCAAGCGCCCAGGCCGACCCCGATGACGGCCGAAATCAGCGGCATTCCAGAAGCGACCAGGGAGCCGAAGGTAAAGATGAGCACGAGGAAGGCCACGCCAAGGCCGATAACCTCGGAGGTGGAATTGACCCGAATCTCATCGCCAAACCCGGCGCCGCCGGCCTCAACGGTAAGCCCCTGCTGCCTGCCGATGTCCATCGCTTCCGTCACGATGTCCTTATCGTCCTGGTCCACGCTATAGGGCGATTCGGCGTCGAAGTCGAAGGTGGTATAGGCAATGGTCTCATCCTCATTGACCATCGCGAGGTTATCGGCATCGGCACGCGCGGACGATGCCGGCAGCCCCATCTCCGTGAACTGGTGGATAACCTCATCTTGTAGCCGCGGCGAGACCTCAAGCGGATTGCCAAAGCGCATGGTATCGCCCATCTCCAGGTTGTCCTCGAGGTGGGAAATGACCGCGTTGATGGCCTTTTCATTGGCGGGATCCGAGAGCTTTTGGCCTTCCGGGGCCTGGAAGACCAGGTTCACTGACGGCGAGTTGGCGGGATTGCCGCCTTCCGGGAAGAGGTCCATCGTCTTGTAGGTGGCATCGATGGATGGGGTGCCTTTGATAGCGAACTCGCTCGTCATCGGTTTCATCAACAAGGCGGTAGCGCCGCCGGCGGCAGCAAGCAGGACCACCCAGGTAACGATGACTTTCCATTTATTAAGGAAAGACCAACGTCCGAGCCGGTAGAGGAGTTTAGCCACGGGAAATGTACCTTCGCATTCGCGTAGTCGGACGGATTTAACTTCGCCCTAGTGTAGTTGCCGTGCCCCTTATTCCCTATTACTTAGCCACCGTGCGGCCCTTATTCACAGACGATGCCAAGGCGGCGGGCCAAAAAGAACCGTGGCCGCCCAATGCAGTCAAAGACTAGATCGGGTGGCCACGGCGGAGCGGCTTAGACGATGCAGCCGCGAGAGAGCGCGCGCTATTTAAACGAACTTCGACAAGCTCAGGCCGGGAAGAACGAGGTCAGAGAAGAAGGCGCTGATTTTCTTTACCCGCGCGATAATAGCAGCGATGGTCTCGCCTAGGTTGCCTGAGGAAGAACCGTGGAAAGAAGAGCCGTCGTCTGCAGCGTCGTCGCCCGAAGGCTTCTTTTCTGGGGTTACCTGGTCAGATGGTTTAGGGTTTTCGGAGGCGCCGTCGAATGCCACGGTGAGATCCGTGTTGGCATCGTCAAGCGGTTGCCCCACCGGGTACTTGCCCAAAAAGATGTCGGAGCCCGTCTGGGTCAGCGAGGTGGGGGCATCAGTTGTGGCGTGAGTCTTGCCGGTTTCCGGTACCAAGGGCTCAGTGAGCGTGAAGGTAGAGATTGCGGCGTCATCACCGGACATTTCAACCGGCTCGTTCTTCAGCGGGCCCGAGGCGCCCGTAAGCTTATAGTCCGCAGTGATAGTGGCGTTGTGGCCTTCTACCTCCACCTTGATATCTGAGAACGTGAGGTCGACGCCGTAGGAACCATTAGGCCCAAAGCCTGGATAGCCTTGAATCTGCACGGATCCCTGAGTGCCTATAGTGCCGTTTCCCTCTGCATCCACCGTGGTGTGGGCCGCATCGACGGGGAAGGTGAAGTCCTTTCCTACCTTCTCCGCACCTCCGGTGGTATTGACTACGCCTTTGGCGAGAGGGCTGGTGTCCACGTGGTGAATGAAGGATTCCTTGATGGGCCAGTTCAATTGGCCGGATTCCACGGCGGGGACAGTGGCTGGAGCCTCATCGGCAGAGGCTACTGGGGCGGTGACGGCGCCGAGCGCAACCGCGCCAATAGCGATGACGGATGTTGTTTTCATGAATTTCTCCTCTTGAGAGCAGTGGTAAAGCTTCGCCTTAGTGAATTAGGCGAGCCTTACCTTAATTAATAAATTGGAAAAAGTAAATCAGTGGCGTTTATCAAGCTCGGCGAATATCCCCGAGTTGAAGGCGAATGCGCGCTGCGCCTCCGAGAGCAAAGACTCGCGCTGTTCCTCGGTTAGCATGAGGCTGTCAAGGCGTTCGCGGTAGCCCTTGCGGTACGGCGGAATCTTGCCAATGGCGCTGAAGTCATAAAAGTTCAGCGCATCCGGTTCGATGTCATAGAGGGTGCCGAGGCGCGCGGCAATCACCTGGCCGCCGGAGACGTCACCGAGATACCGGACATAGTGATGGGCCACCACTTCTACCGCACTGCCGGATACTTCTTCTAGGCGGGCAACGTAGGATGCTGTGGCCGGCAGGATCCGGATCTTTTCGCGCCAGTCGCCGCCGACGAGCGCCGCCAAATCCGCCTCTAGAGCGAAGCGCCGCTCCAAGCGTGGATCGGCCACCGCACCGGCGATTGAAGTTTGCGCCACGCCGCGGACGGCGCGCTCCAAAGACTCATAGACAAACCACAATTGGCCACTCAGATCGGCAGCGGCCTCAGCGCTCAGCCGACCTGACATAAGTCGCTGCATAAACGCCGAGCCCTCCGCGTTCTCATGGGCGTGAGCGGTCTCCTCGCGCAATGCGACGGATAATGGTTTCTTGAGTGTCACAGTCACTGACTTCCTCCAAAGTAACGCTTACCTAACTTCTAAATATAAATTTAAGGTTAGGCAACCCTTATTTACAAGACTTGTGGGGAGAAATCAACCAAAAGGACTAACTCCCTACCCCACCGCCTGCGGTACGCACGGCGCGGCACCGTCCTTAAAAGGGTTTTGCGCGCGGCGTTAAGATGGCTGCCGGCACAGCGTGCTTAGCTGACCCCCTATTCCTGGATCAGCGGTGCTTTTATCGGTGGAGAAGGGCACGCACGCTATCAAGGGCGCCCGACTTTATAAACGCCTGCCCAAGGATGGCAAACATGCTGCCAATGGTTACCACGCCCAAGATGTAGTTCCACACCTTGGCAAAGCTAGAACCTGAGGGAGCGTCCTCCTCTGGTTGCTGGGTTCCCGGCTTCTTAGACTCCGAAGTCTCGGGGCTCTTTGGGGTCTCCGGCTTCTTCGGCGGTGCCGGGATCTGCGAGGTCGCTGGTGACTGCGGAGCTGGATTGCCCTTCGGTGGCTGACTCTGTGGCTTCTCTTCCTTTTCCGGCGCAGCTACCGGCGGCTGCGGAGCAGGTTCGTTCTGCGGAGTTTCTTCCTTCTTCTGGCCACAGCCCGGGGAAACCCTGAGGGTTAAGTGGGCATCATCAAGCTCAGGCTTGCTCTCTGAGCTATACATGCCCATGAAAAGTTGGTCTACGCCCTCGATTTTTCCATCTTTTGTTCCCTGCTGCTCCTTGTACCGCACATCGCTGGCGGAAAGGGTGAGTGTATCGCCCTCCTTGGTCCATTGCGCCGTGCCGTGGCCAAAGATCCCGTCCCCGGTGCGCTTATTGGCGTCGATGCGGTCGTCCTCGGTGTATTGAAACATATTCTTACCCTCTACGTGATAGACCTCGTAGCCGGAACCGAGCTGGGCTTCATTTCCGGAGGTCTTGATGAAAGGTGCCACTACCGTGGAATGTAGAGCGCCGTGGTGACCGGTGAACGTGATCGAAGAGTCTTTGCTCTCGATGTTGGACGACACCACATTGCCGTCCTCATCTACCGTTACCGTAGAGGTTGCAGGATCGACGTCGAAGCCGAAAGAGAAATCCTTCCCCTTAGGATCACCGGTTTGCGTCACTGGACCACTAGTGGACCAATCACCAGCAGCGAAACCGGATTTGAGGTAGGAACGCCACGAGTGCTTAATGCCCCAATTCAAGGAACCGGATTCGATGGTGCAGGTTTCTTCCGCAGAAGCGTGTGGCACGGTAAGGGCGGTCGCCGCGAGAGCGGTGACCAGTGCTTTTTTAAACATGGAAATCCTCCAATTTATGTGAAAAGAGTGGGTTGATGGTGGGCGTGGCACGCTGTGGATGTACCCGCAGTCCATCGACGGATATTGGCCAGCCATACACTTGAGACAATGTGGGACTGGTAAAGACCTCATCTACGCGCCCTTGGGCTGCTAATCCCCCGCACGACAGGCATACGACGCGATCGCAATATGCAGCTGCAGCGTTGAGGTCATGGAGCACCACGAGGACGGCAACACCGGCCTCGCGGGCGAGGGCTTTGACTGAACCCAGCAGTTGTTCTTGGTGCCGAATATCGAGCGCGGCCGTTGGCTCATCGAGCAAGATAACCGGGGTATTTTGGGCAAGCACGCGTGCGAAGGCCGCGCGGGCGCGCTCACCGCCAGACAACGTGCTGATGTCTCGGCCAGCTAGGTGCGCAACGCCGGCGGCATCGAGGGCGGCGTGAATAAAGTCATCGTCAAGGTCTGCATAGGCAGTTCCTTCCCACGGGCGGCGCCCCATCGCAACGACATCGCGGACGAGGAATTCAAACGACACCGAGACATCCTGGAGCATCACCGCACGCGTGCGGGCGAGCTCTCGCGCTGGTGCCTTGGGCGAAAGCCCACCCACGGTGATCTCACCGGAATAATCAATGTCTCCGGCCACGGCGGCAAGTACCGTGGATTTACCGGCACCGTTCGGACCGATAAGCCCGGTAACTTCGCCCGCTTGGGCAGCAAAGGACACTTGATCCACAAGGGTATGTTCCCCCACCCGGACGGTTAAGTCTTTGACGTTTATCATCAGTGCACTCCTTTGCGCATCATGCGGCGCAGCAAGATGAAAAACGTTGGACCGCCCACCAGAGCGGTAAAAATTCCGATGGGAAGATCCGCAAAAGGAATCATCGTGCGCGCTGCCACGTCGGCGAAACCAATAAGCACAGCGCCGCCCAGGGCGGAGGCGGGCAGTAGGATGCGGTTTTCTGGCCCGACGATGCTGCGCAGCAGGTGGGGAACGATGAGCCCCACAAAGCCAATGAGGCCGGCGAAGGAGACGGCCGCTGCAGTCAGCACTGCCGATGCCACGATCGCCACGATGCGCAGACGCGGCACGTTCACGCCGGTATGCGCGGCGGCGCGCTCGCCGAGCGCGAGGACGTCTAGCTGCTTGCCTAAGCGCAGGGCCACTGCGAGGCCTACCACCACGATGGGAAGTACCGCCCACACGTGTTTCCACTGCGAGCCGTTGAGGGAGCCCATCTGCCAGAAGACGATCGCTTCGCGGTTGGCGGTCGGCGCCAGGTACACCATGAAGGAGATGATGGCGTTGCATACCGCATTGATGGCGATGCCGGTGAGAATCAGGTGCACTACGGCCACGCGCCCGTTGTACCGCGCCAGCTGATAAATAATGAAGGTAACCAGTAACGCGGTCAGGAAGGCTGCCGCGGGAACAGTAAAGGTACCGAAGAACTCGATATTGAAGACAATGACCACGGCCGCACCAACGCCCGCACCAGAGGTAACGCCGATGATGGAAGGTTCTGCAAGGGGGTTGGCAAATACCGCCTGCATCAGCGTGCCGGCCACCCCCAAGGCCGCGCCCACCACGAGCCCTAAGACCAAGCGTGGCAGGCGGATGTCCCACACCACGCTTGCGGTCAAGGAATCCTGCGCGTGCCCGGCTGCCAAAATGGGGAAGAGATCAGACAGGGGTACGTAGTATTGCCCCAGCACGACGGAAATGAGCGCCGCGAGAACGGTGAGGATCCCCAGCAGTACGAATACCCAGGCGCGCTGAGTGCGGCGGCGCGCGAAGGTATCCGTCTCCTTACTCATTGTCTGGGTCATACACAGCCTTTGCTAGCTTCACCAGCGTCTGACCGGTCATGGGACCGAATGCCAGCGATTGACCGTCCGGAATGGTCACGATGCGCTTCTTCTGGCCGGCGGTGGTCTGAGCAACACCAGGCCTCTCCAGCAAGCCATCAATTCCGCCGGTGGATTCCAGGCCATTGGTCATCATGATGATCACCTCCGGGTTGATGCGCGCCAATGCCTCCGCGTTAGCGGGTTCTGCATGAGAAAGGTTGTTTTCTGCCGCCAGATCCACGCCGCCGATGCCTTCAATCAGGTCTTGTGCACCGGTGCCGTCACCCATGATGAAGAAGACGCCGCCGTTTCCGCGCGCATAGAGGAACGCCATCCGCATCGGATCATCGGGAACGAGTTCCTTGATGGCTTCCTTTGCCTCGTCGATTTCTTTGGTGGAACGATCCGCCAGCTCGCGTGCTTCGTCGGGCAAGCCGAGGGCATCGCCAAGCGCGGTGATGTCCTCGCCCACGGAATCAATGGTGCGCTCAGGTTCCATCACCACGGTGGTGACGCCCGCCGCGCGGATTTGATCGATGGCATCGCGCGGGCCAATGGAATGATCCACAATGACGAGCGTCGGCTGGAGCTCCAGCACCGCCTCCACGTTGATGTTGTGGCCGCCTTCGGTCACTACTGGGAGATCCGCCAAGTTGGGCTCGGTAGAAGAAATCGTGCGGCCGACGATATTATCCGCAAGCCCCAAGCCGCTCAGGGTCTTGGTATAGGTGCCATAGATATCCAACGCGAGGATGCGGGAAGTATCGGTGACGGTGACGTCATTACCATCGGCATCGGTAAGTTCCACCGGAAGCGCCGGCTCTGCTTTTTCAGTAACCGGCTCGATATCGTCAAAATCTTTGACGTCACTGACACCTTCAAAGGACCTGGGATCGGAGACATCTGCAGGATCCGGTAGCTGATCGGTATAGCTTCCCTGCACACCGCACGCGGTAAGGCTGAAGATGCACAGGAGTGGTACGAGGAAACGAAGAACGAGTTTCACGGCGATCCTTCTAAGAGTTGTTCATGACAAGGCGGCTGGTGGAACCGCCGGCAATGATCAATCCGACGATGAATAGCAGGAGATAGGTAGTCGGGTTATCCATGTTTCCGCTGGGAGAAGTCGCGGACTTGACCTTGAACTTGTTCGAGCCGTCCTCGTATCCCTGCGAGGAATCACCAGCATGCGCTGGGTCCCCGGCTGCGGCATGAGCTCCGCCCTTGGAAGCAGAGCCGCCCTTTCCGTTTCCGCCCGCGCCGGCGCCACCAGATCCAGAACCGGAGCTTGCTCCGCCGCCACCGGATACGGCGCCGCAATCAGCGCTTCCGCCCAAGGTGGCGTGGAAGCTCAATGGATCCAGCTGGGTGCCCGGTTCATAGAACTCAGCGAGGGCTTGGGAGCCGGTTTCAGAAAGCGATACCTCAGCTTCACCGGACACGGCGTCCGTGCCGACGTCGAGAGAAGTAAAGCTCAAGGTGCCAATAACAGCGTGCCCAAAGTCTTTCTTCTTTCCTTCCATATTGGAAGATCGCACGTCAGCGATAAGCTCGCCGGAATTGCCGTTGAAGGTGATTTCCAGGTTGGAGATGTTGAGGTCCAACTTGCCGTGGTGCCCGGTGAACTGCATGCTCCCGCCATACTGCACGGAGCCCGCGCCATCTTTTACGGCACCAGAGTTACCAGTGAATTGGAAACGGCCATTGTCATAGCCAACACCAGAGAGATCCCACCGGCCTTGGGCAATGGATCCGGTGATATAGGATTGGAAGGATTTCTTTAAGCCCCACTGAGCGGTGGCTTGCGTAACCCCAGTAGCCTCACAGACGGCATCGCCCCCGCCAGGTGCTCCCGCGCCCGAATTACCTGAGCCCGGGGCGCCGGAGTTCGCAGATTCGGAGTGCGCAGGACCAGTTCCCGCTGCTTTGCCAGCTCCTGAGGCGCCGCCGCCTCCGCCCGAACCAGAGTTGCTCGGTGATGAATTTCCCGCTGCAGAGTTAGTAGAAGCCGAGTTTCCTCCAGCGGAGTTCGACGTACCCGAAGCAGAACCATCCGAATTCGAGTTTGATCCACCCCGGTTGTTGAAAGACTCCAACTCATCCAGAAACGCCTGGGTATTGCCCATGAACGTAGTAATCCCGTTCATCGTGTCATTGGTTTCAGACAGGATGTCCATGGCTTCCTTGTTAAAGCCCGTGAAGGAACCTGTAATGGACGTCAATGGACGCTTCTCACCCGAACCGGAACCGGAGCCAGATCCGGATCCAGAGCATGATCCGTCGAGAGCAATGCTGCCGGAGGACGGATCTAAGGCTTCACCTGGCTGGTAGAAGCCGGTGAAAAGCTTGGCCCCGCCGGAAGTCAGAGTGGTAGATCCAGACAAATCAACCTTCCCGGCACCATCGTTGACGGGGTTGGCCAGATTAATGGTGGCGATTACCTCATCATTGCCTTGGATCTTTTTACCGCGGCTGAGGTCTTGGCGGTTCATCTCATAGGAGACGTAGTCCACGGAAATCTGCGCCTGCTTACCAGAGGCCTTGACCTTGAAGTCAGACATAGTCATATCCAAGATCCCATCGTGGCCAGTAAAATTCAGCGTTCCATTGAACGGAATCGTGATGTTTCCACCGGATGCATCGGGCTTTCCTGCAGTAAAGACAAACGCGCCTTCGCCCCGTTCATCGCCCGTGAAGCCAATGCCGTTGGCCCCCCAACCACCGTGGGCGATATTGCCTTTGACGTAGCTGCGGAATGACTGCTTGATGCCCCATTTCCATGTGCAGGATTCATCTGCGTGGGCAACCGGGGCAGAAGACAAAAGTGGGGCGAATGCTGCGACGAGGAAAGCCGCGACGATGATGCCGAACGCCGACTTCCACAGTTTTCCAATCATATTGAGAACCTTGTTTTCGTGCCTAAAAATGATATAGGCTAAGCTTGCCTTAGTGAAGTAAGTGTATCCTGACCTAACTTCTTTTGATTGTCAATAAACCACCCCCTATAAGAAACAAAAATGCACAACGATCCCCGCAAAGACATCTTCAACAGCATCTATCCAGATGTCGATCCCACACAGAACTTCCCACTCACGATCGGTGAACGCTTATCCTTAGCGCTTTCCGTCGGCGTATTCATGTTCGGCGGCGTAAGCGGCAGCCTGCTCATCGCCGGCATTGGCCTGACCTTTGTGGTCGCCTGTTCCTTCGCCCTATCTCAAAAGACCCCGCGCCGCATCCGTGCGGAGGCGCGCAGCCGGTTCCCCCGGGAACCGTGGGCCGAACGGCCCAGTCTCCTCGTCCCCGCAGTATGGGCAGTCATCGCAGTAATCGCGGCCCTGGCGTGGTGGTTCACCCCCGTGAAATACCTCGCGTGGAGCGCGGGCACCATAGCCGTCATCGCCGCCGTTGCGACGTGGTTCCTCCCCACCGTGCAGCGCCGCCGCGCCCGGGCTGAACGCACAAAGCAGGACGCTTAAGTCACCCCAACACTCCTTGCCAGAGAAAACAAAAATAGGCCCCGACCTGCATTAACAGTTCGGGGCCTTGCGCGGTGGCGGCGGGATTTGAACCCGCGGTTGGGGGTTACCCAACAATCGCTTTCGAGGCGATCACCTTCGGCCGCTCGGACACGCCACCGCTTTCCAGACTACGGGAGGACCCCCGATGCAACAAAATCGCTGCGCCGGCACTAAGCCAGCGCAGCGATTTCGCTATGAAGGGACTCTAAAATTAGTCCTTCTTCAGGCCACCGATGATGTCGTTGGCCTTGTCCTTGATGCTGTCAGCAGCGTCGGACAGCTTGTCCTTAGCCTCGGAAGCGACCTGGTCGGCCTTGCCCTCGTTGGCTACGTCTTCGTTACCGGTTGCCTCACCAACAGCTTCCTTTGCCTTGCCTGCGAGGTCGTCCTTCTTGTTTTCCAAATCGCCCATTTTCTCTCTCCTTAAATGAGTCGCTTACAGTGTGACAGCTACTATACCCACTTTTCGCGCAGTGTGGTGAAGAATTTTTCTAGCAACGCCACACAGTCCTCTTCAAGCACGCCGCCGCGGACCTGTGGGGTAAAGGGGGCGGTGGGGGCACGCAGGACATCGATAAGCGAGCCGCACGCACCCGTCTTTGGCTCAAACGCGCCAAATACCAGCGAACTTATCCGCGCGGCTTGCAGGGCGCCGGCGCACATGGCGCAGGGCTCCAAGGTGACCACGAGCTCGCAGCCGGTCAGGCGCCAGCCATCGCCGTGGACGCGCACCGCCTGGCGGATGGCCTCGACCTCGGCGTGGGCGGTGGGATCGCGCAATTGCTCGCGACGGTTGACGCCGGTAGCGAGCTCGCGGCCGGTGGCATCATAAAGCACCGCCCCAACCGGCACGTCGCCGGCGGGGGTCTGGCGCGCCACCGCGAGGGCGCGCTGCATGCGTTCCTGCGCGCGCTGCAGGGGCCTAGGCGTTATCAATGACGTCTTCTAGCTCATCCCCAAAGCCCAGGTCGCCGGCAATGCGCAGGAGCATATCGGAGGGCCAATCGTCCTCATCATCGATGATGTAGCCCACCTGATCCTCGGATAGGCCCAGGTCAGCGAAGATATCGAAGTCGCCCTCGCCGTAGGGCTCGGCCTCTTCCGGGTCCACGTCTGGAATCTCATAGTCATTGAGCTCCATGAAGTCCGCGGCAAAGTCATCGTCAACGCCGTAGGTGGCATCCGAAATTAGCAATTTCACCCCGCCGGGCACGGGCCGCACGGCAATGAAGTAGGCGTCCTCGACGCAGAGAAGGGCGAAAGCTGCGCCTTCAGCGCGCAGGGCGCGCACCGCGGTGATGGAGGTTTGCGGGTCCTCAAAGTCATCATCGAAGCTGCGCACGACCCATTGTCCCTCGTTGCGGGCGACGGTAACCGCGAAAGAGTAATTTTCGTTGCTCATACCTCGTGAGATTAGTCGTGTTGTGCCACAATTGTCACCGTGAGTTCTCAAGATGTTCAACGCCCCATCTGCATTATCGGCCTCGGCCTCATCGGTGGTTCCTTGCTACGCGATCTCGCGGGCTATAACCACGACGTATTTGGATACAACCACTCGACGTCCGCCGCCCGCACCGCAGTCAAACAGGGTTTTGACGTCAATGATGATTTGCCGGCGGTGCTTAACCGCGCCGAGGTTGAAGAGGCGCTCATTGTGATCGCCGTTCCCATGACCGCGGTGGGCAGCGTCTTGGATGCCATTCAGGAACACGCCCCTAGCTGCGGCATTACGGACGTGGTCTCTGTGAAGACCCCCGTGCGTCAGCAGGTCTGTGACCGCGGCATGGAGGATCGCTACGTGGGCGGGCACCCCATGGCGGGTACCTCGAAATCGGGGTGGGATCACTCCCAGGCGGGGCTTTTCCGCCGCGCCGCGTGGGGCATTACCTACGATTACGCCGCCGAGTATGAGGCGCGCGGGGAAAAGGTTCCTAAGAAATGGATTGAGACTTTTACGGACGTCGTGCGCATGACCCAGATGGTGCATGCAGAGGCCGTGCCCATCCGCGTGGCCAACCACGATGCGGCGGTCGCCCGCATTTCCCACCTGCCGCATATCTTTGCGGAGACCCTGGCCACGGTGGGCGATAATGGCGGCATTTTGGCGCAGTCCTTGGCCGCCGGTTCCTTCAAGGATGCGACCCGGGTGGCAAGCACCCGCCCGGATCTCGTGCGGCAGATGTGCGAGACCAATGCCCCGGCCTTGGTGGAGGCCTTGGATGAGGCGCTGGAGCTGCTTCACGATGCCCGGGAGAAGCTCGCCGCCCCCAAGCCTTCCATCGCTGAGCTTGCCGATGCCGGCTACCGCGCCCGCACCCGCATCGAAGCTAGGTCGGGCGCGCGCAAGGAATCGGTCTCCCCGGTCAAGATTTCCTCCCGCCCGGTGCTGCGCCTGCACCCCGGCGGCCCGAAGTGGGTGGCGCAGCTGCGCCAGACCGAATCCTTGGGCGGGCGCATCGAGATTTTTTAGCGGCGCGACGTGCGGGCGACACCGTTGCCAGCACCGCTAGCGAAGGTGCGCGCGGCCGCCGCGGCACCGATAAGGCCAATGGCCGCTACCGTGAAGTAGATCCACGGGCGGTCGCCGCTGGTCTGTGGCGTTGCCTGCGGAGTAGGCGTGGTCTCCGCGGTCAAGATGGCGTCCTTATCCTTGCCGCTGATTACGCCGTCTACCCAGTCCTTGGCGCCTGCGAGCGTGGTGATAGCCGCGCTTGGGGAGGGCAGATCCGGGTCCGCATTGGAGGTACCCGCGGTAGCAAGGCCCGCAAGCTTTCCGCCCACGAAGAACGGTCCGCCAGAATCGCCACCCTGCATGCCGGCATTACCGGTGGAGTGGACATCGAGGATTGGGCTGCTGATCATCGGGGCCATGCCGCCTTGGCTAGGCTGCATTACTTCCCCACCGTTGCCGTCAGGCTTGACAATCTGCGGCTGCTCGGCGCCCGGCTTGGTGGCACCTGGCGAGACCACCTTGGGCTTATCCGATCCCGAACCAGATCCTGGCATCTTGACGCCCGGCATGGCTTCCTCAGCGGGCACGGACTCGTAGCCTTCTGGGGCTTCCTTGTCGGCGCCTGGCTTCTGTGCGGAGTCATCGCTTGGCCCGCCGCCCAGGATTTCGGAGACCTTCATCTCTGCCATCGGCAGCTGGCCCTTGCGCGCCATGGAGGAGCTGCTGCTCCAGCCATACAGGGTGCCAAGGTCGCCGGTCTCTGGAATATCGGTGGAGATCTTGGCTGGTTTGATATCGGTGACGGGCTCGGTGAGGTGGAGGAGTCCGGCATCGGAAAGCGGGGATAGCGCCCACGAATCCGCGTCATAGACCTTGCCTCCCAGGCGGGCCTGGGTGCCTTCGTTATTGACAGACTGCAGGCAGTGGCGGGCGGTAAGCACCCACTGCTTATCCACCAGCGTGCCGGTGCAGTCGCCGAAGTTGCCTATGCGGCCCATCTTGAGCGCAGCGACGGTCTGGGACTCGGCGTTATCGGGGGCGGGTTCGCCGTGCTCAAGGGCGCTGGCGGGGGCCGCCAGCATCCCGATGATGCCAGCGGTGGTCAAGGCGGTAGCAAATTTACGCGACATGTTAGTCCTTCTTTCCAGCAGGAACGGCGAGTTTAACGGCGATGGAGACGGCCTTTTCAAGCGGGCCTTGGCCCAGGAATTTCCGCCAGATGGTGGCAAGCACGAGGAATAGGCCAATAAATGCCCACGCCCACGCGGTGTTGTGCAGTGAGATGTGGCTTTGCCAGTAATAAGCGGAAAGCACGTGCAAGACATAGACGGTCAGGGACATCGTGCCCATTGCGGCCAAGGGGTAGACGAGCTTGGGTACTGCGCTGCCGATGAGCAGACACAGGTGCAGCACCACGGCTGCCACTGCAACGGAGAGCAGGATTTCGCCCGCGACACCGGTGTGGCCGGTAAAGCGCAGCCAGCTGGGAATATCCGGCTCGAAGCGGAAGTAGGTGCCAACCGCGGCAATCACCGCGCTGACCGCGGTAACAATCCACTGCAGCACCGTCCGGAAGCTACCTGGGCGGATGTAGACCTCAAAGAGCAGCATGCCGGCGATGAAATACGCGATCCATGCCAGCAGCGGATAGACCTGCGGCAGGGTAAACGGCGCGTAGTGCACGGTTGAGGCGATGGCGGCGACGAAGAAGAGGGCCAGCTTCCACCACACGTTCAGCGGTGGCACCCAGGAGACCACCATCATGGTGATACCCATGGCAACGAGCACGACCTGAATCTGCCCGCCAACCGGCAGCAGCGCCAGTCCGATAAGCGTAATGATGGCGCCACGGGCAATCAGGCGCAGCAGCGTCTGTACGGAATAGTTCTTGCCGATGAGCATCATCGTCACGCCGGCGACAATGGCAAATAGGGCGGCCGGAAGGCCCGACAATATGACCTTGGTGCTCCATACCAACGAGGCCATGTGCAAAATAATCATGCCAATAATGGCAAGTGAACGAGCCAAATCCAGCCCAACGATGCGCGATGATGTACTCACCTAGCACTCTCCTTCACGATGTGATGGGACGCAGCGGTCTTCACTACGGCCCATGTTTTTAACGACTCTCTTTTTCTACAACGCGAGTCTGGTAGGTTGCTGTATCAACACTTTACATGCCCTGTACCTTATAAATGCCGTTATTGGCCTGGTCAATCCTGCAATCCCACTTTCCCGCAACCGCACACGATCGCACCCAATTTCGCGGCGGCAACACACTCCGGAGAGCCCACCGCAGCGCGCATCATTGCCAACTGCGCGCATTTAATTCACCCCAGAAACCCGCACCTACCTGCCATTTTGCTATAGATAGCCTATTGCCCTCTCCATACCTAAACCCTGATAATTTCTTTCCTGCCAGAACGCTTCCTGACACCTATGAAAAGCGCTCAAACTGCCTGGCAAATGGTCACGAAGTTGGGTCACTCTTCGTTTCTCCTCCCTAAATCAGCCGAGGTTGCGTCCACTAGTGTGGTGTATCTGTAACCCGTGGTAGGGCCTGACCCCAGAAAGTGGAGACACCACGCTTTCGGACGCAACCTACAGGGAGAGGAGCTTGAGGTTTGGAAAATTAAGACCTCAAAAATCGGGCCCCCAATAAACAACCGAGCCAAAAACAACTAACCGGATTACTCTCGCTTACGGAAGTTATGGGCCCTGCGCCAGACTGCGTAAGTTCCCGCAAGAAAAATAACCGCAAAAACTCCGGCAACCTTAAAATAAAATAAGCCGTTTTCTAGCCTGCGGAAGATGTCTGACGATGAGGTAGAATCCGTCTCGGCCAAGGTCTTAGCAACATATATCGCATTCAACCCGCCGATAACATAACCGAGACAGAGCAACAGTGATACACAAATCGCAATCTTTAACAGAACCCCTAAGGATGAATTGCGTGACACTGTTCTCCTTTATATTCTCCCATTACAAATAGACGTGCACATTCGGCATTGCCCTTAACTTCAAAATTTGAAATCCTCCATCGTGCGCATGACCGAAGGAGCAATCGTTGTGAGTTTTACCTTTGCGCGTCACATGGATCCCGTTTTCGTCCCTGTTTTGGCAGTTTCCACCAAAGACGGTTTTGAGCCCTTCTTGTCCCCCTATACTGTTTCCGCTTGAGCCATTCCGGACGAGGCAGGAAGTAGCAGCCGAGAAGACAAAAGAGAAGCGGCAGTTTTTAATGTTTTGTTTATAACTTTCCTTTCCGTACGCGACGACTTACTTAAAGTAACATAAATTGACACTCTTGGTAACGATTGTCATCATCCCGATCCTGGCACCCATTACTGGTGTTAGCAGTTCGGGCCCGACCCCAGATGATGGACACTGCGAGACTCGGGCCTTTTGCCGTTTAACCCGCCTCTTGAGTTCAGAGGGTCGTTGCAACACTTTCCCTTAGGAGGGTGTTGTTGTGCCTGGAGTTGTTGGCCCGTTTCATTCGTTGTCTGAGTCGGATCGTCGTAGCTTGGTGGCCATGGTTGGCAGTGGACGTAGCGTTCGCTCGGCTGCTGGTGAGCTTGGTGTTAGCGGACATGAAAAACTGACCGGAGGCGGACATGAAAAAGTCCGCCTATGGCCATGAGAAACTGACCAGTGGCGGACACGACGGGGGTGGGGCGTGTTCGAAGGGTTGTCTTAGCCGGACGGGGTGTGTATGCGAACTATGCCCTATGGGTTAGCGCTTTGTTGTGGCGTCGATGTAGCGCTGGGATTCTCCTTCGGTTTGGATGACGATGGCGTGGTGCATTAGCCGGTCGATGGCGGCGTTGATCTGTGTGGGGCGTACCTGCGGCATGAGGTCGGCGAACCGTGACGGATGCGAGTTCGAGGTAATCGCCAGCGAGGTGTGCTGGTAGGTCGCTTCAATAAGCGCGAGGAATCCGTTGGCTTCAGCGACGGTAACGTCGAAGTATCCCACGTCGTCAAGGATGACTAAGTCCAGTTTGGCGAGTTTCGAAAAGCCTTTATGCGGGTCCAAGTCCGCAGCGTGCCGGTTAATGAGCTGGCCGAGGTTCTTCATTGTGAGCCACTTGACCTTCTTGCCGCGTTTAATCAGCTCGACTGCAAGTGCTTCGGTGAGCATGGATTTGCCAGTGCCTTGTGGCCCGCACAAAACGAGGTTGTCGTGGCGGTCCACCCAGTCTAGGGCTTTGAGGTGTTCTTGGCGTTCTACTGGGATGGTAGACCTGGCTGGGTCCCACGCGGCGAAACTTACCCCGGTAGGAAGTCCAGCATTTTTACGCCTGGTGACTAGCGCTGACTTGGCCCTGCTGAGTGCTTCTGCTTCGACAATGGTGCCTAGAAATTCTTCCAGGCGCCGGCGGTGAGCGTCATTGTCACATGATTGAAGGTAGTCAATGGCGGCACTTTTAAGCCCGGGTACTCGAAGCCTGGTTAGTTGTGCGGCAAGCCCTGTGGGAAGCTGGTAGTTGGGTGCGCTCATTTAGAACCATGCCTCCTCGTGCTCGTCGGCCTCGTGGTGTGAGGTCTCAGGTGGTGTGGGTGTGTAGAACCCGTCCCAGGAGTTCGAGGCATGTTCGATGGTTTCAGGTTCTGGGCCCTCGATATTAAAGGCCGTGCCGATTTTGGCAGCTAGGGCGTTGACTGGGTAGTTATCTGCCATGGCTTCGATATCGGTGCTGGTGATAAGGCCCGCGTCGATCGCGGCGCGAGCGATGTCATCAGCGAACCACTTCCCGCGCGTAGCGGCCAGCGTGACGAACAAACTCATGGTGTGTTTGATTTGCGGTGCGTGGTGGGCAACCCCGAAGCGCAGCCACGCTTCGGCACCGGGTCCGATGGCAAGGAAGTCTTTTTCTAGTTTCGAGCGAGGATTGACCTTGTAGTGGCCAGGCTCAGGCCGCTGGAAGGAGAAATGGTTCGGGTCAATCCGGCTGTCGCCGCGGACTCCTTTGACATGGCGTGCGACTTCTTCCACCCCGTCGATGTCGTGGAAGTAGATTACGACCTCATTGACGTCTGGGCTGGATTGTTCTGTGATGTAGACTTGCCGGCCCATGAGTTCTTCAGGCACTGAGTACACCGCGTGCTGGTAGGTGATCATGGGCGTATTCGCCGGCACTTTCCGCAGTTCACCGAAGACACTAGGATGCGTGTCCACAGGCAGTGGGCCGAGGTGTTTAGCTTCGACTTCACGCAGTACTTCTGCAGGAACAAGCCCGGTTGTACGGTGTGGTCGGGCGTTGATCTTGTCCATAAATGCCTGGCATGCTGCTTCGAGCTGGCCGAAGGTCTCGTAGGCGTCCACGAGATTCGTATCGCGGGGAAGGATGTCGTCTTTGGCTAGGCGTACGGCGTATTCGACTCCGCCTTTCGTGGCAGGGTCTGCCGGTGCACAGAATTGGATACTAACGCGGTAGTGCGACATGAACGATTCCATTGTCGGATTGAACTCCGGCAGGCTTGCGTGACGGCCTACAACTACGGTTTTCTCATTATCCGTGAGCACAAAGTCGGGTACTCCGCCGATAGCCCGAAAGCACCGGTCTAAGGCAGCGAGTACGGTAGTCATCTTTCGGTTACGCAGGGCAAAGACGACGCGGAATCGCGAGTAGGCAACCCAGGCAACAAACAGCACGGTCTTCTTGCCATCGACTACTGGGCCGTCGCCGAAGTCGTACTGGAGCCATTTGCCTGGTGCGGTTACCCAAGGCTGGTGTGCGCGCCGCGATGACGAGAGGCGGTATTCCTGTTTGAGTGTCGCGACGATGCGACGCGTGGTGCGCTGGCTTCCTTCAAAACCACGGTCCAGCAAAGCCTCGTGGACCACGTCGGCGCGGATCTTTCCGCCCGAGTTGGTGATCAGTTCCTTGATGAATCCACGGTGCGCATCCGTAATCGACGGACGTGGCCCACGCGCTGGCGGTGCGTCAGCGTGAGCGCGCACCACGCGTAGAACCGTGTTGTGCGAGACGTTGAGCTCGTCGGCGACAGCACGCGCATTTTTTAAAATGGCGTAGCGAGCCAGAATTTTCTGGCTTCTTCTGGAAGACTGCATAAAGGGTCTTCATCCTTTCGATAGATATGTCCGGCTAGACACTTCTATCGAACACTGGATGAAGACCCCCTTTGTTTTCTACCCCCGGATAAAAACTCCCCAAACCCCTAAATCCCGTGTCCGCCACTGGTCAACTTTTCATGTCCGCCAACACTTGGCTGTCATTACGTGCATGCTTTGAATTTTTGCCATGCTCACGGAGTGCCAGTCATATATAAAGCCAAACGAGTTGATCGCCGCGGTAGCCAGGCTTTACAGCTTGTAGAACTAGTTCAAGGCGGACTTTCGGTACACCAAGCCGCCAAAACGTGTGGAATGCATCCCACCGCTGCGTATGCTGTTGCTATAGAAGCCGGGTGCATATCCGGCAGTGTGGCGGAGTTTGAGCGTTCGATTATTCGTGAGCGTCAGGCCGAAGGTATTGCCAAGGCGAAAGCCCGCGGTGTCTATAAGGGGTGTGCGAAAGTCCTCGACGAGGAACAAGTAGCGCTGGCGCGCACGTGGGTGAGGGAGGGGATTCCGAAAGCAGAGGTTGCCCGCCGCCTCGACATTGGGCGCACCACACTGTATAAGTACCTCAACCAGTAAGGCCTGACGCACCCCGCAATACCGGTTGCTATAGGTATTGCTATGCCGGTTGCTATTTGTAGGGAACGGCCTACGACGTCAGGGAGGTGACCGATGGGTAGACACTCATTGGATACGTCCGGTCGCAAAAGAAAAGACCTTGACGTCACGAAGCTTAAGCGGCTCGATGTGGCAATCAAGGTCATAGCACTTGTGACCGTAACGGTGAAGCTAGTTAACGCCTTGCTTCACTTGGGTCTTTAGGTCCGATAACCTCAACCAACTTGGACCTTGGTTGGGGTTATTTTATTGTCCCAGACCGACCGTGTACGCGACAATCAGGCTGACTATACCTATCCTAGATATTCTTGAGCATTAGCAGGAAACAACTCCATCAAACCTTGCTCTGTGGTTCAACCAGCTGCCGAAGTGATGATCGTGCGTTGCGTGAGGTTCGAGATATACGCATTCAGAATCTTTGCCGAAAGCGATTAAGACTTTTGAGGTTACCCTCGTTTAGTGGACACCCGATTAGTGCGGATCTTGTGTCCGTAAGAGAGGATGTTCATTGTGAGTCAACAACGCCAGAAATACACACCTGAGTATCGACGCGAAGCCGCGAACCTGGTAATCGAATCGCAGCGCCCAATTGCTCATGTAGCGAAAGAAATTGGTGTCGCACCTGGTCTTTTAGGCCGATGGGTAAAAAATGAGCGTCAACGCCTAAGGATCTTCCGATGGATTAAGCGAGGCTGATCTTCGTGCGGAGAATGCTCGTCTGCGTCGTGAGCTGGCAGAAGCCAAGATGGATAATGAGTTTTTGTCAAAAGCGACAGCCTTCTTCGCTTTAAGGCAACGCGAAGAGAAAAGTTCGAATTAATGCAGCAGGAGAAGGCTAACTACAGCATCAAGCGCATGGCACGCTTGTTGAAGGTATCTCGGTCTGGATACTACAAATGGACCCATATACAGCAGCAACGCTTAACCGGTAAGGATGATCGTGCATCATTTTACGATGATGTTGATCGCAAGATTCATCAGATTTGGAAAGACTCCGATGAGGTCTATGGTGCTCCGCGGATCACCGCAGAGCTAGGTGAGCGCTACCAGATCAGTGTGAATCGCAAGACTGTGGCCAAGCGGATGCGTCTGATGGGCATTGAAGGGATTTCACCGCGTGCTTTTGTGCCGGTGACAACGATTCAATCTAAGCGTAAATCTGCTCTTCCTGACCTGGTAAAGCGCATGTTTGATACCGGCGAGCTCAATCGAGTATGGATGTCAGACATTACCTACCTGCGCACCGGCGAGGGCTGGTTGTACTTATGCGCAGTTCGCGACGGTCATTCCCGCAGGGTACTGGGCTGGGCTATGGATAGCGTGCAAGATACATACCTGGTCGAACGAGCGCTGCGGATGGCACATACACTGCGTAGTGATGTTCCTGAGGGGCTGGTGTTTCACGCTGACCGGGGAACACAATTTACCAGCGAGCAGCTCTGGGACGTGTGCCGCAACCTAGGGGTTGCTCAGTCGGTAGGGCGCACTGGGGTGTGTTTCGATAACGCGATGGCCGAGTCGTTCTGGTCGACGCTTAAGACCGAGTTCTACGACCGGAAACGCTGGGCAACCCGCGATACTGCGCGTCAGGCTGTGGCTTACTGGATTGAAGTAGTCTACAACCGTCGGCGCCGGCACTCCGCCCTTGGGATGGTCAGCCCTGTCGATTTCGAAAATCACATCACCCAAACCAGAAACGAAGAAAAAATCGCTGCCTAACCGCTAGGTAGCTCTACTACGTGTCCACGATTTGCGGGCAACCCCACTTTGATTCCCTGTTTCCCTGGGCAGTTATTTGTTACTTTTACGTTGTCAGCACTTGGCTGGACGTTAACGCAGGTAGCAACCGGGGACGAAGCGGAAAAGAAACTAATTCCGCCCTTAGTTGCGTCGGGGAGAAAACCGTCTGGGTCGACAGAGAGTGGCACGGTGTCCCCAGGTTGATACTGATTATTTTCAGATGCGTGGGCGGTGACAGGGAACACTGCAGTTAGTAAAGTGCAGCCCATTAAAATGAGACCCTTTTCCATGTCATTGACAATCATCCTTTCTGGATATATTCCATAGAATTGAATTTATCCTTTTCGGGAGTTGAGGTAAGGAACATCTCTACGAAACCAGAGCCCTGAAGTATTTCATCCCACTCGATAGATTCTTCATTTCTACTTAAATCAGGGAATCTTCCCCAAAGGCGAACGACTTTTCCTTCGTGAAGTCTAGGGTTAAAGAGGTCGAAGTGGTACCAGAGCTGATTTTCGGGGGAGCCGCTGTTTCTTCCCGCTTGGATGCCGACTCCGGCTAAAATTGTTTCCTCTGGAAGTATGGTGTCTTGAAACATTTGGGTGGATATATTTTTCAAAAACTTGATTTCATCAGTCGTGATAGAAACAAATTGATTGATGACTATTCTCCTAGCGGTAGAAAGCAGTGATTATTCCGACAGGTCGGCCGTCTCCGCTTGCGGGATCTACTCGTTCTGTGGCAACAACCGTCATAACTCTTCCATTGATTGGGTAAGAGCATTTTTTCTTGCCATTTCCTGCATTTAAGCCGCCTTTGCAGTCGGGGGCGTTATGTAAAACTGTGTCAATCTCTGTAGTGGCTGGAACGAAACCGTCGTGACTGTCTTTGATGTGAGAAAGCCCAAAACCAACACTGCCGGGTTCATCTCCTTGTCCTACGCGGAGTGGAAGATCTCGCCTTTCGGGCCAATGATTGTTTGGCTGATGGTCCAGTCAATTGGCTGAGCGGCCACTGCAGTGGGGGAAACAAGTAATCCGATAAATGCCGCCAAAGTGGCGGATAAAAATTTCTTTACTTTCACGGCAACGCCATTCAAATGTGTTTGGAAGATTTGCGACGGGAGAGAATGAAACCTTTGGTGCTGATGTTGGTGTCAAGTGAGGCATGAACCAAAAAGGAAACCCTGTCTCATTAATTATGATGGTCTAACTCTCCGTTTCCCGCAAGACCTTTTTGTGAATGCATAAATTAATTTATGCATTGCTTCAATCGGGCTGCTACTCGAACGCGTCAGCCGATTTGTTGTCCTTGGCCACCTGCCAGGCAGGCACACCAGCAAAGAAGTATTCACAGCCCTGCACAAGGCTGTCGCTGGAATCGATAAAGCACTCTGGTCATCAATTACCTGGGACCAAGGAAGCGAAATGGCAGGCCATAAAGCCTTTACCATGGCCACTGACATTCCCATCTACTTCTGCCATCCAGGATCACCGTGGGAACGCGGCAGCAACGAAAACACCAACGGCAGGCTCAGGAGAAACCTTCCCAAAAACAGCGACCTGTCCATCTACAGCGCCGAGGACCTGGAGATGATCGCCAACATACACAACCACAAACCACGCAAAGCGCTCAACTGGCGCACCCCAGCCGAAGTCATGACCAACGCCCTGACACAAACCGGTAGTATCACACCAAAGTAACCATCATCGTTGCAACGACCCCTAGAATCCAAGCCTCCGACACTCCTCGCCCACTCCGAGAATAAGCCCGGAAATAAAAAATCTCGAGACACCGTCTTGGAGATGATGTCTCGAGATTCGAAATTTTGTGCGCCCGGAGGGATTCGAACCCCCAACCTTCTGATCCGTAGTCAGATGCTCTATCCGTTGAGCTACGGGCGCAGTCCGTTGTGAAGCAGCGCGTATGCTCTGCTGTGCAACGAGAATTTACTATACCCACGGACCTGAAAACTAACAAATCGCCTGTACAGAGCCGTGTTCGGCGGGATAGCCAGCGGTGTATTGTTCACCCGCCGTTCACGCTTGAGCTCGGTGTGGAGGGCGAGGGGAGGCTATACAAGGGCGGAGGCTTCGGCATCGGAAAGCAGGGCGTCTTGAAAGGCCTGCAGGGTGGATTCATGATCGAAGTCGACGCCGATGAGCACGAGCTCCGCGCCGGGGGTTACACCATTGGCGGCCCATAAAGAAGCGGGCATAATCTGCAGGTTTGGCCCGGCCTGCTGCCACGCGTGGGCCACGCGCAGATCGGTATCGATCCAGCAATACCCCTTGGACCGCACGAGGCCCGTGCTTGCCCGGAGGGCGGCGATGAGGCGCTCGCGGTTAAAGGGGCGGTCGGCGCGAAAGACGACTGAGGAGATGCCGTATTCCTCGGTTTCTGGAGTGTGTGGGTTCGCAAGCTCTTCGGCATAGCCGTGATAGGCGGCAGCGGTGGCGGTATTGAACAAATGCGCATCGAGAACTAGCCCCGGTTCGATGACCCCGTGGGTCACCGGCACCACGCGAGCCCGTGGATTCATGGCGCGGACTGCGGCGATGACGCGCTCGGTTTCGGCGGCATCGACAAGATCGGTCTTGGTAATGAGGATAAGGTCGGCGAATTCGACTTGGTCCACTAAGAGATCAGAAATGGTGCGGTCATCTTGGGGCGTAGCCTCGATGCTTTCGGAGACGAGGCTGCGGCCGCGGCGCAATTGGTTTAAGAAGGTGGAGGCATCGACGAGGGAGACCATGGTGTCGATGGGGGCGGCATCGGCAAGCGTGGTGCCATCGGCAAATTCCCACTCAAAGGTGGCAGCCACGGGCATGGGCTCAGAAATGCCGGTGGATTCGATGACGATCTGATCAAAGCGGCCGGAGCGCGCCAGCTTGCCCACGGACTCGATGAGGTCTTCACGCAGGGTGCAGCAGATGCAGCCATTCGACAGCTCCACGAAGCGATCCTCGCCGCGTTCGAGGTGGCCTTCGCCGGCGACGAGGGCGGCATCGATATTGACCTCAGAAAAATCGTTGACGATGACCGCCAGCTTGCGCCCCTCCCGGTTCGCGAGCAGGTGGTTAAGTAGCGTGGTCTTTCCGCTGCCTAAAAATCCGGACAGCACGGTAACAGGTGTAGCCATCCTTTAATGGTAACGTGTTTCATTAAAGGATGGCTACTGAGGTGCTTAATGTCTAGACCGTCAGCCCGAAGATCGGTACCGCCAGCAGGAAGACGGTAAGGGTGATGAGGAAGATACCGATGACGTTGAGTCCAACGCCGCCCTTGATCATCTCGCCAATCTTGACGTAGCCGGAACCATAAGCAATGGCGTTCGGCGGGGTTGCCACCGGCAGCATGAAGGCACAGGTTGCGGCCAAGGCGACCGGGATGGTGAGCAGCAGGACGTTGATATCGCCTTCGGTGGTCAGGCCCACGCCCACGGCGACGCCGCCCATGATGGGAATGAAGGTGGCCGCGGTGGCGGTATTGGAGGTGATCTCCGTCAGGAAGAGGACCAGGGCGGCCACGGCTGCGACGATGAGCACGATGGGCAGGGAGCTGAGCCCCTTGGCCATCTCACCGATCCACAGGGACAAACCGGAGGAGTTGAAGGCCGAGGACAAGGAGAGGCCACCGCCGAAGAGGAGGAGGACGTCCCATGGCATTTCATTGGCCGTCTTCCAATCCAGCAGGCGGATGCGGCGCTCCGAATCGGCCGGCAGGATGAACAGGAGGATACCTGCGGCGATGCCGACGATGGCATCGTCATAATTATCAAAATCGCCAAGGACGATGGGCAGGGTTACCCAGGCCAGGGCGGCTAGGACGAAGATGATGCCGGTCATGATCTGCGGGCGGGTCCATGAGCCCAGCGCCTTGATTTCCTCGTTGATGAGCTCGCGGCCGCCGGGGATTTCGGTCATTTCCGGCTTGAAGATGGTAATCAACAGCGCCCATGCGATGAGTAGGAAGACAAGCGCCAGCGGCACGCCGACGGCCATCCAACGACCAAAGCCGAGGGTGACGTCCCAGGTATCGGCCATGTACGCATTCAAGAAGGCATTCGGCGGTGTACCAATCAGGGTACCCAGCGAGCCGATGGAGGCGGAGTACGCGATGCCCAGCATGAGGGCGGTGGCGAATTTCTTCTGCTTATCCCAACCGCCAACGGTCTCTGCGGTAAGCGCCAGCACGGACGTACCAATCGGCAGCATGACGACGGCCGTTGCGGTATTCGATACCCACATGGACAAAAAGCCGGTGGCCAGCATGAAGCCCAAAATGAGGCGGCGCGGCGAGGTGCCGATGAGCTTTACCACATAAAGCGCAAGGCGGCGATGCAGGTTCCAGCGCTGCAGCGAAAGCGCGATAAGGAAGCCACCCATGAACAAGAAAATGGTGGCAGAGGCATACGGCGCGCCGACTTCCTTAATGGTGCCCACGCTTGCGAGCGGGAAGATGACCAGCGGAATCAGCGCGGTGGCAGCCAGCGGGATGGCCTCAGTCATCCACCACACACCCATGAGGATGGTGACCGCCGCAACGGTGCGGATGGCGCTTAGCGTGTAATCGGCTTCCTCGTCCACGCCGGTGGACTGCTGGACCGTATCGATGGCATTTGAAGGGAAGATGAAAAATACGAGGATGGCCAGGGCGAGGCCGATGAAAAGGCCAATGAACTGGCGGCGCCATTCATTGCGTGGGGCACCCGGATCCTCAGCGCCCTCTGATTGGGCGGTAGATTCGTGAGTATGCGGGGTGGTCATGCCGCGAACTCCTTTGCTAGAGAGACTTTTAGCAGGGCGGGGGTGTGATAGCTCTGTCAATTACCAGCAATCGAGCCGGATCCTTGGTGCATCCCGAACATCATTCAGTCCGTGCAGAGCATGCTAAGACCCTACAAAACATTTGCACCAGAAACCACAAACTTTACTGAATTCACCCCCACCGCATTTAAAATTCACACACCGCAGCTACTCACAATGTGAAATTTTCCCCACCGGTTCGCTACCCCCGCCCGGCGCGCCAGGCCCCGTGTGCCAGGGGGCCTTTATAGCCCGAGCACGGACTTGGCGATGAGGAAATAAATAATCAGACCCGTGGCATCGCAGAACGTGGAGATAAACGGATTGGAAAATACGGCAGGGTCCGCGCCAATGGTCTTTGCAACGATGGGCATCAGCCCGCCCACCGTGGCGGATATGGAGCAGATTAAAAACAGCGTCGAGCCAATGACTAGGCCAATATCTACGCCATAGACCACCGTTGCCAGGCCGAACCCTGCCAAGCCCAATACTGCACCAAGCAGCATGCCTACCCGGAGCTCGCGCCAGAGAACGGCAAGGAGGTCGCGCCCGCGGACATCGCCAAGCGCCAGCGCACGGGTGACCGTCGTTGCTGCCTGGTTTCCCGTATTGCCGCCGGTACCGGTCAGCAGCGGGATAAACAGGGAAAGCACCACGGCCTGCGCCAAGGTGTCCTCGAAGGCGTCCAGGACCCGCACGGTCAACAGCGCGGACACCGCCAGAACCAGCAGCCACACGATGCGGGACTTCACCAATTTTAATAGCGGCGTGGACAGGTACGGCTGCTGCAGGGCCTCGGTACCGCCGGCGCGCGCTGAGTCCTCGCTATCTTCTGCTTCGACGATGTCAATGGCATCATCCCAGGTCAAAAGGCCTACCAGGCGGTCCGAATCATCCACGATGGGCAATGCCAAAATATCGAGCGGCAGGAACCACCTAGCTGTGGCTTCCGCATCATCATTGGCGTTGGCATAGATGGGGCTTTGCATGATCTCCCCAATCGTGGTGCCCTCCTCCGCGGTAAAAATCTCCCGCAGCGTCACCACGCCCACTAGGCGGCGGTCCGCGCGGGTGATGGGCACCGCATAGATGGTTTCCAGCTCATCGGCCTTCGCACGCAGGGTCCGCAGCGCTTCCTCCACGCTCATTTCGGGATGGATGCCGGGGACCTCGGGCGACATGCGGCGGCCCACCGAGCCCTTGGTATAGCCCAGGACAACCCCGGTGACATCCCGCTTTGATTTGGTAAGCGAGCGCAGCAGCCGATCCGCGATTTCCGCCGGCAGCTCATCCAAAAGGGCCACGCGGTCTTCTGGCTCGAGTTCATCGAAGAACTCATAAACATCAGCATTTCCCAGCTCATCGATGATATCTGCCTGGTGCTTGGCATCCAGGGCATCAAATACCACGATGGATTTACGCCGCGGCAACAAGCGCAGGGCCAGCGCGGCGCGGATGGCATTTTGCCGCTCGACGATGGCGATGAGCTCTTGCAGTGGCACCTCATCAAGCAACGCCTGCAAGCGGGGCGCTTTTTGCGGGTCAATGGCAGAATCCTGCTTCAACCATGCCTCGACCGTATCGCTGGCCTGCTCAGTAGTATCCGCCATCGCCGTCACCTTGCCCTTCTCGCCCCTCATACCGCGGCACCGGTGGCCACCGTAATTGATATAGCCCCACATAGATTACGCGTATCTCCCATCAGCACACAGCGCTGCGGGGAAAAATCTGCCTTTAGGCAAAAACACCCCACAAGGCAAAGGCCGCAAGCAGGGAGACCAGCCCCGCGCTACTGGCCAAGACGGCGGCGCTGGGGAGGTGGCGGTGGGTGCGCAGGGAGGCATCGACAAGCGATGCCCGCTTCCTCACCGCCAAGATCAGCACCAGCACGCCCGCCGCGAGCGCCAGCAACGGGAGAAACACACTAACGCTGACCACCCGCATGACCCCTAGGAGTATCACCGCCAGCGCGAGGATGGTGCGCTGCCACGATAGGCGGGTGCGCTCGGGCTGCAAGCCGGGGTCAAAGAGCTCCCCATGCGGCTGCGGGCTAGGCAAGTAACTCTCCTACCAGCAGCACGGCCGCGATAACGACGATGGTGCCCACCAGCACCGGGATGGCGATGCTAAAGGGCAGCGGGCGCTGTTGCCGCAAGGCACGCTCAGCCCGCTTCCATTGCACCCACGCGACTATCGGCAGCACAATCGCCACCACCAGCATGAATGCGGAAACCACCGCGCGCAGGGTCGCCGGTAGCGGCACATCGAAAGCCTCCAAGGCCACTCCCCCGGCAATCAGCGCGAGCGAGGTGCGAATCCATGCGAGGAAGGTGCGCTCATTCGCCAGCGTAAAACGCGGATCAGGGTCACTTCCTACCCCAAATACCGAGCGGGGAAACCTCGAATCGCTCATGCCTTCCTACCTTATATTCAATGCACGTCCTTAGCGCGATAAGGCCGCGAGCCTGTTCGCCGGTCACCTCGTTATGATCGGGGCCATGATTGAAGTCGCAGCCATCGTTTTCCGCAATTCCTTTGGCCACGTGCTTGGCGTACGCAAGGCCTCATCCACAAAGTTTCAGCTGCCGGGCGGCAAGCTAGAAGAAGGCGAAAGCCCTGTCCAGGCCGCTGCGCGCGAGGCGGAAGAAGAAATCGGCGTGCAGGTACGCCTACCTGAACTCACTGAGCTCGGCACCTTCACTGCCCCGGCCGCCAATGAACCGGGCCAGACCGTCCGCGGGCATATCTTTACCTACCCGCGCCCCGTCATCGCCCACGCCGCGGCCGAAATCGCCGAAACCGCCTGGATCGATCCCGCCGACCCGCAGTGCGAGCTTGCCGATCTCCTGCGTAGCAAGGTTTTTCCGGCGCTGTAAAGTGGTCAAGCTCGCGTATCAACAGAGAGCCACGCCTACACCCCGTCACCTGCGGCGGGAAGAATCGTGGACCAGCGATGACGTAACAGCCGCTCTGGGGTCAACAAGGTGTGGTTTACTACTTATTTAGACTGACGCCCTGCATTCTCCGCCCACACGCGCACTCCGACAGAAGCAGCAGTCAGAACAACAATGAAGATGGTCACTAAGCCGATGCCTATTACATCGGTCAGCCACAAAACAAATATCACCAAAGAGGCGACTGCTAAAGCGAGCAAAACTCCGTTTTTGTCTTCTGCGCTTTATCCATGTCTCCATTATTCACGATAAAAACTCACCACGCGACGAGTTCATCCTTCTGAAAAATCTCCTTGAGCACCAAAAGCGCCCTCGGAGAACTACATTTCCATTTCATGCCCGTAGCGGGGGAATACTCGTATTACGCTTGCAGAATAGGGGGCCTGGCTCCTGATTGGTGGCCACCGCATTTTGTCATTTAACCCCGTTTAGGCCTGTCGTTTAAGCTGGCAAAACAACAAAATCCCAAGCGCATTCGCCCGGGATTTGTGTGGCGGAGATGAGAGGATTCGAACCTCCGGACCCCAGAAGGGTCAACTCCTTAGCAGGGAGCCCCATTCGGCCGCTCTGGCACATCTCCAAGTTCAGAAAGAACCGTAAAAGACAATACCTGCCGCATGCGCCACGGCCAAACTAACCCCCTGGTTTTGTCCCCGGTTTTCTTCCACGCGCGCAGGAGAGACGACCTAGAGTGGTAGCCATGATTCGCTCCGACTTACGCGCCATTCCGGGCTATGTGCCCGGCGCGCGCCACGATGATGCCCTCAAGCTCTCTTCTAATGAGGCCACGCAGCCACCGCTGCCTGAGGCCGCAGAGGCTATGGCCCGCGCCACCGCCGAGGCCAATCGCTATCCGGATATCGCGGCCACCGAGTTGCGTGAGGATCTGGCCGAGCACTTAGGCGTGAGCTTCGACCAGGTTGCGGTAGGCACGGGTTCTTCCGCGCTGTGCCAGCAATTGGTACAGATCACCACCACGCCCGGTGAGGAAGTGATTTTTCCGTGGCGTTCCTTCGAGGCTTATCCCATCTTTGC
This sequence comes from Corynebacterium limaceinasi, assembly GCF_046717465.1. NCBI lineage: Bacteria > Bacillati > Actinomycetota > Actinomycetes > Mycobacteriales > Corynebacteriaceae > Corynebacterium > Corynebacterium limaceinasi. The sequence continues at coordinate 135,238 of NZ_CP177100.1, read as the reverse complement.
CCAGGTTGTGGGCGCACGCCCCATTCCAGTTCCACTCGATGCGGACCAGCGCGTGGATTTGGCCGCGATGGCGGAGAAGATTACCGCGGATACGCGCCTAATTTTCGTCTGCAATCCGAATAATCCTTCCGGCACCACCGTGACTAAGGCGGAGTTCGCCGAATTTATGGACGCGGTGCCAAGCGATGTCCTCGTTGCCCTCGATGAGGCCTATATCGAATACAACCGGAATTCCGATACCCCGCTGGGCACCGAGCTTTTTGGCACTTATCCCAACGTGGTTTTCCTGCGGACCTTCTCCAAGGCCTATGGTTTGGCCGGCGTGCGCGTGGGCTATGCCTATGGCCCAGAAGATGTCATCGCGGCGCTGAATAAAGTAGCGATTCCGTTTTCCATCAACGCCGTGGCCCAGGCCGGTGCCCGCGCCGCGCTAGCAGCGCAGGATTCGCTGCGCGAGCGCACCGAAGAGACCTGTGACCAGCGCCAACGGGTGGAAAAGGAACTGGCAGAATGGGGCGTTCCCCACTCGGAAGCCAACCACGTATGGCTGCCGGCGGCGAATATTGAAAGGCTAGGAACGCCGCAGGAATTAGCCGCACGCCTAGCCACACGCGGCGTGCTCGTTCGCGCCTTTAGCGAAGGCATACGCATTACTATTACAACCGAGGAAGAAACTAACGCCCTGCTGCAGGCGTGGAACGATACCGTAGGAGGCTAAATGCGTTCGTTGACCAATTTTGCCCTCAATGTAGTCGCCATCGCGATTGCGCTCTGGGTCGTAGTGGGCATTATCCCCGGGATTTATATCACCCCGGATAAGCTGGGCAATTTCATTGCTGTGGCCATTGTTTTCATCATCATTAATGCGGTGGTCATGCCCGTGCTGCGTTTTATCGGCGCCCCGCTGACCTGCCTTACCCTAGGGCTATTCGCGCTCGTCATCAACGGCGCCGCCCTGCTGATCGTGGAGTGGACGCTCAATACCTTTGACTTAGGAATTGGCCACCTTGTGGTCAATTCCTGGGGCTCTGCAATCTTCGGCGCCATCGTCTTGTCCTTAGTCAGCAGCTTGGTCAATTTCTTTACCAGCCCGCTGCGCGAGCCGGTCTAAAGGAACGGGTTATCCCCCGGCGAAGGGCGGCAGCACGTCAACGCGGGTCACGCCCATGAGCGGCGAGTCCGCCTGAGTGTTGCCGGCGCCATCGATAAGAAAGTTGCAGCGCCCCAGCACCTCTTTCATGCTCATACCGGCCTCCGTAGTGCCGGTGTGGTCCTTGCCCAGCTGCTCTATGAGCTGGCCTAAGGTGGTGGGCGCTTTTACCTGCTCCGAAGCTACGCCAGCCGCGGCACGAGCGGCGGCGAAATAGTGAACGGTCAACATGCTTCCTACTATGCCCGCAGGCTTCGAACGTGTCGAACTCGCGGGTAAACTTGACGCCATGCGCACTCCCGAAACCCACGCGCACGAGGTCGCGGCTGCCCTCGGCCCGCGCGAAGTCATATCCCGGTCCTTGGGCCAGGCACAGGAGATGGTCCTTGCCTCCGATGTCTATACCACCTTCCCCTCGCCGCGCTTTAGCAATTCCCAAATGGATGGCTACGCGCTGCCTGCTACCGAAGCCGGTGCGTATGAGGTGGGCCCCACCATCGCCGCAGGCGCGGATCCCGCCGAGCTGCTGGATGGCCCTTTGCGCGCCGCCAGCCCCATCATGACCGGAGCCAAGGTTCCGGAGGGCACGGCAGCCATCGTGCCGATTGAAAAGTGCCAGCCGCAGGAGTTCCTCCAGCCGGGCGAGACCATTACAGTTCCGGCCACTGAAAAGGGCCAATTCATCCGCGGGACGGGCACGGACCTCGAGCAGGGCGCTCTCCTGGCCGCCAAGGGCGATAAGCTCACCCCGGTGCGCTTGGCCGCGCTGGCCTCCCAGGGCATCGAGGAGGTCACCGTTTACCGCCCCGCCCGCATCCTCGTGTGCACCGGCGGCGCGGAAATTGGTACGGGTATAGCTGCTATTCCCGATGCCAATGCACCGCTCATCTCTGCTATGGCCCACCGCGCCGGCATTGAGGTCGCCGGTTATGTCACCACCGATGATGATCCGGAGGTGCTCACCCGCGCGCTGGAGGAGGCCACTAAGCTCCACCGCCCCGATGCCATCGTCACCTCCGGCGGTATTTCTGCGGGCAAATACGAGGTCATCCGGCAGGTGCTCACCGGCTGGTTTGGCCACGTGGATCAGCAGCCCGGCGGGCCGCAGGGCATCGCCAGTTTCCATGGCACCCCGGTCATCTGCTTGCCCGGCAATCCGATTTCCACCATGGTGAGCTTCCGCCTCTTTGTCGCCCCCACCCTGGGCTGGGCACCCGCGGCATATCGCGTACCAATCGCGCACGCCATCGAGGGGCTGCCCCACAAGGATCAATTCCGCCGCGGGTACGCCGATGCGCAAGCCCACGTTACTGGCGGTGCTAGCTCTCACCTGCTGGCCCAAGCCGCCAATGCCACCCACCTCATCCGCATTCCTGCCGGTAAGAGCCTCAGCGCAGGAGAAAAAGTAAAGGTCTATCCCCTATGAGTTCTGCTCGCACCGCCATTGTTTTGGTCGCCTCCACCCGCGCCGCCGCCGGGGTCTACGAGGATCGCTCGGGCCCCATCGCAGTAGATTTCCTGCGCCGCAAGGGTTTCGACTGCCCTGATGCCCGCGTGGTGCCCGATGCCGATATCGCCGCAGCGGTGGACCAGGCCTTCGCCGAAAAGCCCGCGGTTATCCTTACCTCCGGCGGAACGGGCCTGACCCCGGACGATCTCACCGTCGATGCCGTACAGCCCCATCTCACGCGGGAGCTTCCCGGCATCGCCATGGCCTTTTGGAATAAAGGCTTGGAGACTATCCCCACCGCAGTGGCCTCGCGCGCGGTCGCAGGCGTCAATGACACCACCTTTGCCATGACCCTGCCCGGTTCTACCGGCGGAGTCAAAGATAGTTGCGCCGTGCTAGAGGATTTAATCGTCCACATCGTCGATATGTTAGAAGGAAAACATGAGCACTGATCCTTCTTATGTCGCCGCGCAGACTGGGCTCACTGTCGGCGCCATACTGACCGAGCAGCCCCTCGAGCCCCTCCTTGCCGCCGCCAAAGCAGAGGTCACCACCTCAGCCATGGGCGCGGTGGTCACGTTCGAGGGCATCGTGCGCGATCACGATGGCGGCCGGCCCGATGTCACTCAGCTGTCTTACTCCGCACACCCTAGCGCCCCAGAAAAGCTGCGCGAGATTGTCGATGAAGTAGCAGGCCAGCACCCCGTGCGCTTGTGGTCGGCCCACCGCACCGGCGATCTACAGGTGGGCGATTTGGCCTTTACCGTCGTCGCCGCCTCTGCCCACCGCGGCGATGCCTTCCGCGCCGCGGAGTCCTGTGCCGATCGAGTCAAGGCCGAGGTGCCCATTTGGAAGGAACAAAGCCACGGCGATGGCTCCATCAACTGGGTGGGCCTCGAATGAGCACACGCTATGCCCGCCAGGAGGCCCTGTGGGGTGATAAGGGCCAGCAGAAATTGGCTGACTCCCACGTCGCGGTCATCGGCGCGGGCGGGCTTGGCTCACCGGCGCTGCTCTACCTGGCAGGAGCCGGGGTGGGCCGCATCTCGCTTTTCGATGACGACCTCGTCTCCCCCTCCAACCTCCACCGGCAGGTCATTCACACCACCGCCTCCATTGGCACCGTAAAGACCGAATCGGCCGCAACGGCGGTGCGGGCCCTCAACCCTGAGGTGGAGCTCATCTGCCACGGCCGCCTAGAATCCGCCACCGCCCTCGAGCAGCTGCGCGGCTGCGACGTGATCCTCGATGGGACGGATAATTTCGACGCCCGCTACCTGTGCTCATGGGCCGCCCACAGCCTGGGCATTCCCCACATTTGGGCTTCTATCCTGGGCTTTGATGCGCAGATGAGCGTCTTTTGGTCCGGCAAGGGCCCTGTGTACGAGGATGTTTTCCCCACCGCTCCTGCCCCGGGCGAGGTTCCGTCGTGTTCCCAAGCCGGCGTCCTGGGCCCCATCGTTGGCACGGTGGGTTCTGCGATGGCCTTGGAGGCTTTGAAGATCATTACCGGCGTCGGTGCCCCACTTATTGGCACGCTCGGTTACTTTGAGGCGCTATCTGGGACCTGGGAGTATATCCCCATCCGCCCCACCGGCGCGCAGCCTACCCAGCCAGCCGATGCCCCCGAGGTTCGCGAGATCCCCGCGCACGCCCCGCTTATCGATGTCCGCACCGACGCCGAGCGCGCCCGCTCTGCCATTCCTCATTCAACGCATCTGCCCCTCGACCGCATCCTCGCCGGCGAAAACCCGGACATCGGCCAGGGCGATGCCGCTGTTATCTACTGCGCTAGCGGCATCCGCTCCGCGCAAGCCGTCCACGCATTGCGCGGCCGCGGCTACGAGCACGTTGTTTCACTGCGCGGCGGCATTAACGCGTGGTTGGAACAGCACGATTTGTCCTAGCCTCGCCAAACAGTGTGGGGTGCCTATGGCCTTCCGTATTTGTCTTCCTTGCCGCGAACAAAGACGAACCAGATCAGCGGCCCCAAGAAAGGAAGGGCGAAGGTAGCGGCGATAAAGAGTATCTTGGCCGCAATCGTGTACCCAGAAGCGATAATAGAAATAACCGCCGCAATCCAGAACGCGACGAGCAAAATAATGGGAAGGAACCCAAGGAACCACCACGTGTCATTAGAGTTAGTAGATTCCGCTGCTGCTACATAAAGTTCCGAGGTATTCATGACGTCCTTTCGTCGAGCATTTTTATCTCTGGGACAAAGCCAGCACCGCATCGATACCTGACTTGCCCTGTACATTTCCAAGATTAAGTCTGCGCCGCACTAGGCGCGTCATCCCCCGGTATGAAATGCCACAGCAGAATCCCACTGATCTAAGAGGTCTTCCGGTGCCCTGTCATCTCTAGGTTCGCTTTGTCGCCATCTAAGGTGAGGTTTCCCGTCAGTTCCTGCGTGGCCACAGCACCCGATTCGCCTTCCCCATAGGCACGCCACGTTACTGTCACGGTATCGTCGGTCCACTCCAGCTGATTAATATGCCTGCGTGCTGGCTCCATGCCATTACGGGTCCAGTCTTCTACCTGGGTAATGTAATTCAGGTCATTGTCATAAATGAGCAAGTTATCCGGCCAGGCCACGCCGCCTTGATCGCAGACATAGGTAATAACGGCTTCATCTTTGCCATCACCGTTGATATCGGCGTAAGCACCCTTAGGGGTTCCATCCTTGTTGAGCTTTAGCCCGGCGGCAGCATTGGGATATCCAGTCTTTAAGTGCTCGGGCAAAGTCCCATCCACCAACGTGCCGGCGTCATGCTCACACAACGCTGGTACCCACAAGGAGTACAAGTCTTCCACTGGGATGATCTTATTTTCCCCTGAAGTCGCAGATTTCTGGGCCTTTTCCGTCACTGTCGCAGTGCTCGGCTCCGTCGCGGAATCTGAGGCTCCAGCACCTTCATCATCCGTGTTTGAACTGGAGGATTCTTCGCTGACCTCGGAGGTCGCGCTAGATCCGGTGAAATTCGGCTCGCTATCGGCCTTATTAGGTTCATCGGAATTAGAGCAACCGGAAACAAAAGCGACAGCGGTCACGGCCAGGATCGCGCAAGGAGAGGTGAGAGAATTAGGCATAAGCGCAGCATACAGTGCTAGGGCGGCTGGATTCGCGCCAATGGAGGTAAAAATGAGAATTCGGCAACCTGGCGGGAACCAGAAGCTAGCCAACTATCATCTTGTTGTGGGTCACTTTTGGAAAGGAAGTAGGGGGCTCCGTTCTGATTCCAGACAAATTTCTAATGCATATCAGGTTTACCATCATCGCTAGAAATCAGGATGGGTCAGCGCATGAATAAACCCCGAGACCAAATGGCCTCGGGGATTTATTTTCTCGCTTCTTAAATCTTAGAAGCCGAGGATGGAGCGGTTAAACTCGTTAACAGCGTCCGGAACCAGGTAAGGCACCTGACGGAAGAACAGGCTTGCCTGCTCAAGAGCGTCCCAGCCGGTGGAGACTGCGGAGTGTGCTGCTTCCTGTACGTTGGATACAAGATCAAGAATCATTTCAGAATTCCTTTCGAGGTTGGAAAATTCTTATACGCGTTTCCGCGCGCACTGATCATTGTATGTGGTTAGGTGCGGTGATGTGCAACTTTCGAGTAGGCAGTTTATAGATTTGTTAGAAAACAATCGTCCTGGGGTTTAAACGATCTGCATTACATTTTCTTTCTATCTAAAACTTTCGCGCAATAAATTTTAGTTTCAAAGATGATCAAGGGAAGTAGGGAAAGGTTCCACGTTTTCCCGTCCGAGGAAAGGATGAGCCGTACAGACAAGACAAAACCCCTAGTCAGCTGGGACTAGGGGAAATGCTCTCTGCGGAGACGGCGGGATTTGAACCCGCGGAGGAATAAACCTCGCCGGTTTTCAAGACCGGTGCATTCGGCCGCTCTGCCACGTCTCCATCGTGCCGAAGAGGCAACTTGGTTAGCTTACTAAACGGTCCCGCGCGAATCACATTGCCCCACAAGGAAATGGACGTGGCGCACACCACACCCCCTCCATTACATTGGCCGTATGAGTGCTACACAGATGAAGGCAATCGTCCAAACCGATCCTGATACCCCACGGTCGCTAGAGCTACAGGACGTAGACGTTCCTGAGCTGCGTTCCGGCGAGGTACTGGTGAAGGTGAAGGCCGCGGGTGTCAACCGCGGCGATATTCTGCAGACGATGGGCGCGTACCCGCCGCCGCCAGGGGCATCGGACATCATTGGGCTGGAGGCCGCCGGCGTGATTGAGGATGCCGGCGATACGGACTGGGAAGCCGACACCGAGGTCGGATGCCTACTCGCAGGCGGCGGCTATGCGGAATACGTCGCCGTCCCGCAGGGCCAGCTGCTTCCGCTGCCCAAGGGATTTAGCCTGGAAGAAACCGCGGCCGTGGTTGAGGTCGGCTGCACCGTGTGGTCCAACCTGGGCATCGAAGCGGGCCTGCACGAGGGCCAGCGCGTGCTCATCCACGGCGGTGGCGGCGGCATCGGCACCTTTGCCATCCAGGTAGCCAAGGCGTTGGGCGCCGAGGTAGCTGTCACCGCCGGATCACAGGAAAAGCTAGACCGTTGCCGCGAGCTCGGCGCGGATATTCTCATCAACTACAAGGAGCAGGATTTCGTCGATAAGCTCAAGGGCAGCTGCGATGTCATCCTGGATATCATCGGCGCGAAGTACCTGGAAAAGAACATGAAGTGCCTGGCCAAGGACGGCAAGCTCATCATCATTGGCATGCAGGGCGGCACCAAGGCGGATATCAACCTGGCCCCCATGCTGCCGAAGCGCCTGACCATTCAGGGCACGACGCTGCGCGCGCGTGATTTGGACGATAAGGCGGAGATCGTCGCCGGCACCATCAAGAATGTGTGGCCCATGCTGGAAGATGGCCGCGTGAAGCACGCGCTGCACGGCACGTACCCGCTTGCCGATGCCGCCAAAGCCCACGCCGCCCTCGACAGCGGCGAGGTCACCGGCACGCTGGTGCTTACGGTGTAGTTTCCCAGCGCGCCTTCCTTAGGCGAGCGAGGCAACGACGCGCACGAGGTGCTCGATATCGTGGTGGGTATTAAACGGGCCCAATGCTACGGTGACGGCACCGCCGATTTCTTCCACGCCCATTTCCGTGAGCAGCGGCGTTTGTGGGGCCAGCGTGGTGACGAGCCCATTATCAAAGAGGCGCTTGTACACCGTCTCCGCGGGCACGCCCTGGACCGCAAAGGTAAGGCGCGGCAAGCGATTATCGGATGCGCCCGCTGCCGCCTCGCCGGTAACACCCAGGATGTGTACGGCGGGAAGCGTGCTCAAAAATGAGTACAGATCCGCGCGCAAGTCCTCGAGGTAGGCGCTCAAGGCGGTCATGGACTTATTAAGCCGCACCCGGCGCGATCCCTTATCCCCACCGGCCAGGGCCGCGAGGTGATCTACCAGTGGGCCCACTCCGCCGGCTAAGCCGGAGGAGACGGGGGTTTCTAGCTTGCGGCCGTCTTCCTTGGAATAGATGGGATTTAGGGCATCCAGGCGGCGGAGCATGCGCGTATCGCGGAAGACCAAGGCAGCCATTTGCGGCCCGCCCAGCAGCCCGATGTCGATGCCCACGATATCCGCGCCCAGCTCATCGAAGCGGATGGGGCGGTAGGGCGCGATTGCGGAGACATCGAGAAGCGTCCAGGCACGCGAACGCCCCCGCACCGTGTCAATGATCTCCTCAGCTGGGGATACCGTGCCCAAAAGCTCATGCGCGGCGGAAAAGGAAACGAGCCTTGTAGAGCCATCGACAAGCTCTGCGAACTGGAATCCCGGCAATTCGCCGGTGCCAAGGTCCGGCTGCGCCCAGCGGATATCGGCGCGCACGTCAGAAAAAGCGGAATACAGCGTGGGAGGATCCAGCTTGGACAGCACCACCGAGGAATTGCTGCCCAATAGTGGGCGTGCCGCACGCGACAGGGATTGGTACAGCACGGGCAGGGATGGGCCAAGGACCACACGGTCTGCCTTGGAAGCGGTGAGATCCGCAATGGCCATGCGCGCTGCTGCATAGTTGCCATCGCCTGCCAACCGGCCCGGCTCGGGCGCGGCCGAGTGGGCGCCGCCTGGTCCCTCTTGCGTCGCTACCGCCGTCGCCATCCGGAAAGACCGGGCAACGCCGGAGGTCACGCGCTCCGAAATTTGGGGCACCGCGTGCGCATTGAGGTATGTCCAGCCATCAGATAGTCCGGTGTACAAACCTCGCGCACTAAAGACGTCATAGTGTGCCGAAGCTGCTGGCATTAGGTCCCCTTCTTCATCGCACTGAACAACTGCCACCACGTGGCGGTCGATTCCCTACTGTATACGCGTTTGCTCTCAGTTTCCCAAATCTGAATTTTCCCTGGGCATCACTGTTTTCCCAGGCTAGCGGCGTGTAGTTCCCGTTTGCCCAGCACGCGCGCTAGGGTGTTGGGCGTGCAAGATAACAATCAACTGCGCGCTGATATCGCCCGCATGACCTCCCAGCCAGAAGGCGAGGCTATCCCAGCGTCCCAGTCCATGACCCTCAAAGCTGCTTTCGCAGACCTTATGCGGGGTGCACAGCAGCGTGAGCTGTGGTTCAAGCTGGGCCTGCAAGATATCAAGCAGCGCTACCGCCGCTCCGTCCTCGGCCCATTCTGGATCACCATCGCCACCGGTGTGATGGCGCTTGCCTTGGGCCTCTTGTATTCCATGCTTTTTCAGATTCCCGTCGCGGAATTCCTTCCCCACGTCACCGTGGGCCTTATTATGTGGACCTTTATTTCGGGCTGCATTAAGGAAGGGTCCACGGTCTTTATTGATAATGAGGGACTGATTAAGCAGCTTCCCGCCCCGCTTTCGGTGCACGTGTACCGGCTGGTGTGGCGCCAAACCCTGTTTTTGGGCCATAACCTCATCATCTGGCTCTTGCTAATCATGATCTTCCCGCGCAACTTGGGCTGGGAATTCTTCCTCTTTATCCCCGGGCTACTGCTCCTGCTCATTAACGGCGTGTGGGTCACCATGTTCTTTGGCATCATCGCCACGCGCTTCCGCGATGTCGCCCCGCTGCTTGATGCCCTGACGCAGCTACTGTTCTACGTCACCCCAATCGTCTGGATGACCAATACGCTCAAGGACCAAGGCGGTGCGGTGGCGGACCGCGCCCGCATCGCGGAAATCAACCCGCTGTATCACTACTTGGAAATCGTGCGCGCCCCAATGATTGGTGAGCCCGTTGCCGCCTACCACTGGTGGATCGTCATCGGCTGCACCGCAATCGGCTTGTTCATCGCTGGGCTAGTCATGCGCAAGTGGCGCTTCCGCGTGAGCTACTGGGTATAGCTTCCCTTCCTTTACTCCCACCCCACCATGAGGCTCGTTGAAAGGATAAAAACTGATGGTCTCAATTGATACGTATAACGCGTGCGTGGACTTTCCCATCTTTGATGCCAAATCCCGCTCCCTAAAAAAGGCCATGCTTTCTACCGCGGGTGGTGCCATTGGGAAAAATGACCACAACACCGTGGTGGTTGAGGCGCTGCGAGATATTAACCTGCACCTGCGGGAAGGCGATCGCGTCGGGCTCGTTGGCCACAATGGCGCCGGCAAGTCCACGCTGTTGCGCCTGCTCTCCGGTATCTACGAGCCCACGCGCGGTACCGCCGATGTCCGCGGGCGCGTCGCCCCCGTCTTTGACTTGGGCGTGGGCATGGACCCGGAGGTATCCGGCTACGACAACATCATCATCCGCGGGCTTTTTTTGGGCCAATCCATCAAGCAGATGAAGAAAAAGATGGATGAAATCGCGGAGTTCTCCGAGCTGGGCGATTACTTGTCCATGCCCCTGCGCACCTACTCCACCGGTATGCGCGTGCGCCTAGCACTTGGCGTGGTGACCTCCATTGAGCCGGAAATCCTGCTGCTGGATGAGGGCATCGGCGCCGTCGACGCAGCCTTTATGGCCAAGGCCCGCGTGCGCCTGCAAGAGCTGGTCAAGCGCTCCGGCATCTTGGTCTTTGCCTCCCACTCCAATGACTTTTTGGCGCAGCTGTGCAATACCGCGCTGTGGATCGACCACGGCGAAATCCGCTCCGTGGGCGAGGTATCTGAAGTCGTGGGCCAGTACGAGGGCCCAGAAGTAGGCGAATACGTCCGCGATCTGCGCCAGCGCTTTGAGGGCGAAGAGGCGGCTGGGTAGAAGCTAGCGCAGCATCCCCAGCAGCTGCTGGCTCAGCCCGGAAACCTCCACGTGCAGGTCATCCGGGCGCTTGTAATTGGGGGCCTCCACGCGCGCAGTCACGTGCCGCTGCGGACTATTCTCCGGCCCCGCCTTTTCTTCTCCTTCAGAAACCACCTGGTAGCCCAGCTTCTGGCTCACCCGCGCCGAGGCCTCATTCTGTGCCACCCAGCTCGTGGTCATCGCCTGCGCGCCTAGGTAATCCAGCCCAAAGGCCACTACCGCGTGCCGGATGAGCGTGCCCACACCCTGGCCTTGGAACCGGTGAAAGACCCAGGAGCCCGTCGCAATTTCTCGCGTTGCAGCAAAGTCCTCCGCCCGCGCATCGATGGTGCCCAGGATTTCTCCCGAATCTGCGTCGCGCACGATGAAATCCAAGGACCATTTCTCTGGGCGCAGCTGCGCCCGGTTGCTCCACCGGAACTGGGCCGCCGCTGACGGAGTATTCATCCTGGGATTAAAGAGCCACGGAAAGGCGTAATCCGGAATGTCTGCGCCGTAGATATCCTCTGCCGCCACACCGGCGATTGCCGCAATATCCTCATCGCGCATTACGCGCAACTCCACGCCAGGGTGGGTTGTATTGCCCGCGCGTATCGTCAGCCCGAACGGTGGCCACATGCTTTCCATAGGCAGTCAGCTTAGCCCACGCGGAGTGTTTATCCGCGGCAGATCCATTCCCCGGTGGCAAGATGGAACGCATGACTGCCACCCTTGATTCCACCGGTACCACCGCTGCCGTCATTGTCACCCACCAGCGCGCGGACTTGCTGCGTGCCTCGCTCGAAAAGGTAGTCAACCAAACCCACCCCGTGCAGTGGGTCATCGTAGTGGATAATGGCGCCGAGGATGCGGTCCGTGACGCGGTGGAATCCCTGGCAGGCGATCGCGCGGTCTACGTGCCGTCCAAGACCAACCTAGGTGGTGCGGGCGGATTCGCCCTCGGTTTCCTTACCGCGCTATCACTCGGCGCCGACGCCGTGTGGTGCGCCGATGATGATGGCCGCCCCGCCGATTACGGCGTATTAGAAGAGCTCTACCGCGTGGCAGGGAATAATAACCTGCACGAGGTCTCACCTGCCGTGTGCAATATCGACGATCCCGGCAGCTTGGCCTTCCCGCTGCGCCAAGGGCTGGTGTGGCGCCGCCGCATGGAGGAACTCGAGGGAGACTTCCTGCCTGGCATCGCTTCTTTGTTTAATGGCGCTCTGATTTCCGCCGCGGCGATGCAGACCATTGGCGTTCCGGATTATCGCCTCTTCATCCGCGGCGATGAGGTGGAATACCACCGCCGCCTGGTCAATTCCGGGCTGTCTTTCGGCACCGCCTTGACCACCAGCTACCTGCACCCGGACGGTTCGGATGAGTTCAAGCCCATCCTGGGCGGCAAGATGCATACCCAGTACCCGGAAGGCGAGTTCAAGCGCTTTTTTACCTACCGCAACCGCGGCTACCTGCTGTGGCAGCGCGGCATGCGCAAGCTTTTGCCCCAGGAATTTGCTCGCTTTGGCTGGTTCTTCTTGGTCCAACGCCACGATCCGGCCGGCTTCCTGGAGTGGCTCAGGCTGCACAACCGCGGGCGCCGCGAGGATTTCCGCCGCCCCCGGTAATCGCTCCTAAGGCGTGCCGCTGGCCTATTTTTCCTTAAAGATAAAGACCCGCTGGATGGCAAAGTTGGTCACCGTCGCCACGCCTTGGGCAATGACGAAGGCGATGGTGTCTTTCACCGCGCCCTCAAAGCCTAGGGAAATCAGCGGCTCATTGAGTACCCAGTACAAGAAATTCTGCACGGCAAAGGTGGATACGTATAACACGCCCACCGTTGCGGCCGTGCGTCCGGACACCTTTGTGCCAAAGGTCCAGCGCGCATTGGCCAGATAGGCAGCGATGGTGCCAAAGACCCAACCAATCGCCTTCGCCCCAGAGCGGTGCAGACCTAAGTGGGTCAATAGCAGCGTCAACCCATAGTCAATGACGGCGGCAAAAACACCCACCGCAATAAATCGCACCAGCTGCTGCTTCAAAGAGCTGGAGGGGCGCTTTACTTCTGCAGCATCTTCAAGTGGATTAGTCACAGGCAGTTAGCTTACCCGCGCAGCAGCGCTCGGTACATGTCTAGGCGGTACACCGGCGCGGCGGCGTCCTTGCCGTAGGCACCAATCTGGGATAGCTGGTGCAAGGAGGCATCGCACAGCGCGCGAATCTCCGCACCTTTCAAGGTGTTGCCATCATCGTTGACCCAGCCTAAGGCATCCATGGTGGTTTCCACCACGGAATCGGTCAGCTCGTCACCGCCCATGCAGGATAGCGCCAAGGCCATGGACCAAAAGGCATCTTTTCCCTCATTGGTGACTTCACGCGGCAGGCTAGCCAGCGCCTCAGCCGTGGCCGCCGGCAGATCACTTCCGCGGTTTAAGTCCATGGCCTGTAAGAGCGGAACAAAGTCATAGAGCTTGGTGCGCTCGATGAGCGCCCTTACCTGGGGTTTAACCTGTGCCAGAACTTCATCGGTGATTTTTTCACCGGTCAATTCCCGGTTCACCGCAGTAAGTTCAAAGGGCGCGAAGAGGTTGCCCGAGCCGCCCACGCACAGCGCGCTGGGGGTGCCATTATCGCGGGGATAGATTTCTGCGACCACCAGCTCAAAGTCCCAGAGGCCCCACACAAAATCGATCTGGTCGCCCTCGCGCCAAAGGAATTCGGAGGCTTGACGCTCTGGGTCAAGGCGCGGGCCGCGGGCATCACTGTGCTCGTAAAAGTGCCACGGGGAGTTTTCATCCGGCAGACCAAAGCAGATGTGTAGTACTTTCTGCAGCTCATGTAAGGTAAGCGCATCGCTAAAGCCGATTTGACGGTGGACTTCCCCATCCGCACGGATATTGGAGGCTTGGCAGATGACGGTGAGCGGTTCCCGCTTTAGCGACAGCAGCGGGTCGGCACGGCGAGCCCGCGCCTGTGCAATATCGGTGACCCCTGCATTCATGGGCCCCACCATACGCAAATTTTAAGAAGCCAGTTTTTCTATATCGCGCGCTTCGAGCTCGCTGATGATAAACGTCGCCGCCGCGCCAATTGCTCCCAACAGCGTCCACGGGCGCTTAACGCCGCGCTTGCGCAGGAAAGACACCACCTTGCGGGATACGGCTACATCGGCCCACAAAGCAAGGCCCACCAAGATGAGCACCGCCGCCAAAATAGCCCAAAGTTTCAGGCCCTTATCCGCAAATTCCTGCGGTGAGCGCGGTTCATCGCCGTCCTCTTCGGCCTGGGCGTTGGTATAGGCCACCAATGCGCCAAAACCAATCGTGGACAAAACGTAGGCGGTAATAAGGCCCTTTGTGGATTTAATCCAGTCCGGGTAAGAGGTGACGATGCCCTGTGCGGCCGCTTGGGTGATGCGACCGGCCAAGGTGTCATCGAGGGCGTAATTATCGCGGGATTCTTCTGCTGCTTCGCGGTTGTTTGTCATAGCGACCACTCTAAGCGGCGGTAAGCTATTGCGCATGTACTCGGAAAAGACAGAGCATATGACACCCGCCCAGCAAGCCGCTCAGGATGAGCGGGCCGAGGACGATAAGCGCAACGGGCATTTTGAGGCAACAGAGCACACCAATCTGCCGCTTAGCCCCTTTATGACGCGCCTGATGGCAGAGGAAATGCCGATTTTGGATTCTACTTCGCGCCGCCGCGTGTACGAGATTTTGGACAGCTATGAAGGGCCCACCATTGAGTCCCAAGCGGACCTGCCGGAAGAAATCCGCGAGATCATGGATCTCTAAAGCGCCGCATTCGGGGCAGTCTGTGTGCCCCAAGCTGTTTTAAATATCACGAACGTCACTCCAGCCACCGCACTATGAGCTAGGTAGGCTGGTACATCGATACAATCCGTCGAGCAAAGAGTAAGAGATGGAACTACATACCACCGAAAAGTCCCTGCACGGCTGGGGCCGCACCGCCCCCACGACCGCCCATGTGCTGTCCACGGAAGACGTGGACGTCATCAAGAATGCAGTGGCACAGGTCGCGGACGATAACTCGGACAAGCCCGCCCACCTGCGCCGCGGCGTCATCGCGCGCGGCATGGGACGCTCCTATGGTGACCCCGCCCAAAATGGCGGCGGCCTGGTCATCGACATGCAAAAGCTGAACAAGATCCACTCCATTGACCCGGAGTCCGCGCTTGTTGATGTCGATGGTGGCGTCACCCTTGACCAGCTCATGAAGGCCGCGCTGCCCTATGGCCTGTGGGTTCCGGTCCTGCCGGGCACCCGCCAGGTCACCATCGGCGGCGCCATCGGCCCCGATATCCACGGCAAGAACCACCACTCCGCCGGTTCCTTTGGCAACCACGTGGTCTCCATCGAGCTGCTGGTTGCTGATGGCCGCGTTCTCCACCTCACCCCAGAGGGCAGCGAGGATGACCCGAGCGGTGACCTCTTCTGGGCCACCATCGGCGGCATGGGCCTTACCGGCATCATCCTGCGCGCTACCATCCGCATGACCAAGACGGAGACCGCCTACTTCATCGCGGATACGGATCGCACCGATAACCTGGAAGAAACCATTGCCTTCCACTCGGATGGTTCGGAGCACAACTACACGTATTCCTCCGCCTGGTTCGATGTCATCTCCCCAGAGCCGAAGCTGGGCCGCTCCACCATTTCCCGCGGCTCCCTGGCCACCTTGGCGCAGCTCGAGGAATTGGCCCCCAAGCTGGCGAAGGATCCGCTCAAGTTCAACGCTCCGCAGCTGATGACCGTGCCGGATATCTTCCCGTCTTGGACGCTGAATAAGCTCAGCCTGTCCGCTGTGGGCTTGGCCTACTACACCATGGGCGCGCCGGCGAAGAACCAGGTAAAGAACTTGACGCAGTTCTACCAGCCGCTCGATCTCATTGGCGAGTGGAACCGCGGCTACGGTTCCAAGGGCTTTTTGCAGTACCAGTTCGTCGTTCCCACGGAGGCCGTGGAGCCATTCAAGGAGATCATCCGCGATATCCAGCGCTCCGGCCACTACTCCGCGCTGAACGTATTCAAGCTCTTCGGCGAAGGAAACCGCGCGCCGCTGTCGTACCCGATGCCTGGCTGGAACGTCTGCGTGGACTTCCCCATCCGCCCGGGCTTGGGCGAGCTTCTCGATGACCTGGATCGCCGCGTCATGGAGTTTGGCGGCCGCCTGTACTTGGCAAAGGAATCGCGCACCTCTGCCGAGAACTTCCACCAGATGTACCCGGGCCTAGAAGGCTGGCTCAAGACCCGCAATGACATCGACCCCACCGGGGTCTTTGCCTCCGATATGTCCCGCCGCCTCGAGCTGCACTAATCACTGGACTCATCACCACCCCTCATGAAGGAGATTTTTTAAACCATGCTTAATGCAGTAGGCCAAGCCCAGCACATCCTGCTTTTGGGCGGTACCTCTGAAATCGGCCTCGGCGTCGTCGCCGAATTCCTCGAGCGCGGACCCGCCAAGGTCACCCTGGCCGCCCGCGCCCAGTCCCCGCGCATCGAGAAGGCACAGGCTGACCTGGAGGCCCGCGGCGCGGAAGTCGAGGTCGTGGACTTTGATGCCACCGACTTTGACTCGCACCCGGCGGTCATCGATAAGACTTGGGAGCGCGGCGATGTCGATATCGCCATCGTGGCCTTTGGCACCCTAGGTGACCAGGAAGAGCTGTGGCAAAACCACGACAAGGCCGTGGCTTCTGCCCAGACCAACTACACCGCGCCCGTCTCCGTCGGCGTGCTGTTGGGTGAAAAGTTCAGGCACCAGGGCCACGGCACCATCGTGGCGATGTCCTCGGTGGCCGGCATGCGCGTGCGCCGCTCCAACTTTGTCTACGGTGCTTCCAAGGCCGGCGTGGATGGCTTCTACATCAACTTGGATGAAGCACTGCGCGGCTCTGGCGCCAACGTGCTCGTCGTCCGCCCGGGCCAGGTTCGCACCAAGATGTCCGCTGAGGCCGGCGATGCCCCGCTGACCGTCAATGTCTCTGACGTGGCCAAGGCCACCGTGCAGGCGGTACTGGATGGCAAGCAGTCCATCTACGTCCACCCGCTGTTCAAGTACGTATCGCTGGCATTCAAGTTCATCCCGCAGCCCATCTTCCGCAAGCTGCCGTTCTAACCAGTTCCTGCGCGCAGGGTATGCCGGGCTCCTCAAGGCCCGCGGCCCTGCGCGCTTTGCTAGTTAATAAGCCAGCTCACACCGCGCCTAATCCCAGAAGAGTGATTAAGGTATGCGAAACTAAAGGGCATGACAAGCCCAGCTACGCCTTCCCAAGCAGTTCCCGTGAGCGAGGAGAAACGCACCACCGCCTACCACGCCGATGCCATGTCGCACCGCAGCACCCTGCTGGGCATTATTTTCGCAGCGCTGGGCGGCGGGGCAATTACGCTTTTCGGCTGGTATGCCTTCAAAACCGTCTCCCTGCCCTCCTTTAATACCTCCATGGTCACCCGCGCGCTGTGTACGGTCGGCGTGATCTTGACGTTGGCCTTGGCAGGTGGCTTTAGCGCGTGGTGGCTCTATGACCACTACAAGGAGAATTTCTCTCGCCCGCGCTGGCGCACGTGGGTGACCTACGCCATCACGTATCTCTCCCCCGCCTTATTGACCCTTGCCACCGTGGGCCTGCCGCTGTCTGCCTCGCGCTTATGGCTCGATGGCGTGCAGGTGGACCAGGCATTCCGCACCCAGTTCCTTACCCGGTCAGTAGATCAAATGGGCTATGCGGACATGAACTACCTAGACATGCCCACGTTTTACCCGCTGGGCTGGTTCTGGCTAGGCGGACGGCTCGGCTCCATATTGGGTATTCCCGGCTGGGAGGTTTATCAGCCGTGGGGCCTGATTTCCATCGCGGTTGCAGGCTGTATCCTCGTTCCCATTTGGCAACACCTCACTAAATCCCTGCCGGTGGGAACAGCTATTGCGCTTACCACCACCGCCATTACCTTGACCATCGCGGCGGAAGAGCCTTATTCCGCGGTCATCGCCATGGGCATGCCCGCCATCGCGGTGTTAAGCGCGCGCGCATTCAAAGGATCGTCGTTGTCTACCGCCGCGGTCGCTATCTACCTCGGAATCTCCGCTACCTTCTATACCTTGTTCACCGGCGCGGCAGCGCTGACCGTGGTCAGTCTGATCGCCGTTTTCACCGCGCTGTACGACCGGGCGTGGCGACCCATCGTGCGCCTAGTCATCATCGCGGTGGGATCGCTGGCCATCGCAGCCATCGCTTGGGCCCCATACCTCTGGCAGGTTCTGCATTCGACCGCACCCCTGCAAGCCACCGCGCAGCACTACTTGCCGGAAGAAGGCACGCAAATTCCGGTGCCGTTCCTTTCCTTGAGCATCGTGGGATTCCTCTGTCTTGCCGGTCTAATCTTTATTATCATCCGGTTGCGAGATGCGGAAGTCCGCGCGCTGGGGTTGTCCATCATAGGCATTTATGTATGGACGGTGCTGTCCATGGTGATGACCTTGGTCGGCACCACCCTACTGAGCTTCCGCCTTGAGGTCATCGTGGTGCTGTTGTTCGCGACGGCGGGTATCCTTGCCCTTGCGGAAGTCCGCACAGCCGGTATTCACCGCCTGTACCCCGCTAGTTTCTCCCACACGGCCAATAAGCGGATTACGGCGGTTTTTGGCATTTTCCTCGCCTTGGCTGGAGTCCATTATGCCCAGCAGATTCCCGAGGCAAACGAAGATGCCATCGACCACGCCTACAGTGATACCGATGGTTACGGCGAGCGCGCGGATCGCTTTACCAGCGATTCCGCTCATTATTATCTGGATATCCACAACTTCATCCAGGATCAGGGCTATACGGCCAACGAAACGGTAGTCCTCACGGATGAAAAAACCTTCATGGCTTACTACCCATACTGGGGCTTTAACGCCTTTACCAGCCACTATGCAAATCCCCTCGGGGAATTCAAACACCGCAATGACCAGATTGAAGCCTGGGCGGATGAGTCATGGGACTCTACTCCTGCAGAGTTCCAAAAATCCCTCGATTCCGCACCGTGGCGCGGGCCGGATGCCATCATCTTCCGCGGCGACCTCGACAATAAAGATGATGGGTTCAAGGTGCACTTGGCTGAGGATATCTATCCTAACCAGCCAAATATTCGCTACCGCGCAGTCTTCTTCAACCCCGAGGTCTTTGCGGAAGGCTGGGAGCTGGAGCAAACGGGTCCATTCGTAACGGCGGTGCGAACCAAGTAAGTTCACCCACACTTCCCCGGGGTTATCGGGGCGTGCACACGGGAACTTGGGCCAGACTGACGTACACTAATCGCCGTGTCAGATAGCCTTAAAACGAAATCGAAAGAAGCACGCCCCTCCGGGCTAAGTATCGCCACAGCCCCTGCCGGGTTGCGCTGGACCGCGATCATCGCCGGGTTAATTGGTTTCCTGTGTTTTATAGCCACCCCGCTATTGCCAGTGAACCAAACCCAGTCTTCCTTTGATTGGCCGCAGAATGATTCGCTGCAATCTATCAATGCACCACTTATCTCCGTGGCGCCGGAAAACTTGGAGGCCACCATCCCCATGTCCGCGGTGGATGAGCTCCGCGATGGCCAAAACATGGTCTACAGCACCGTCCCACCCGAGTCCAAGAAGGCATCGAACCGCGGCCTATTTGTCCGTTCCGGCGATGACGGCTTGTCTGTGGTCTCGCTCGATGAGGTCCTACTGACCTTAAGCGCTAAAGAAGTAGCGCAGCTTTCCGATGACGCCCAGCTGCACATCTCCGCCACCGGTGACGGCACCACCGTCAGCGTCGGCAAACACAAAAAGACCACCGAAGATGACCTGCGCCCGCAGGTCACCGGTGTGTATACCGAGCTTAAAGATGATGCCAATGTGCAGAACTTGGTCGATGACGGGCTGAATATCCACGTCGATATCAACTCGCGGTTTACTTCTTCTCCCTCGCTGATTAAGTCCATCGCGATGTGGCTCGGCGTCGCTATGGTGATTGTCTCGCTGTTCTGCCTGTGGCGCATTGACCGCCTTGATGGGCAAAAGTTGCGCTTCATGCCAGAAACGTGGAAGAAGATTCGCCCCCTCGATGGCGTCGTCGCCGCCGTCTTGGGCCTCTGGTACATCTTCGGTGCCAATACCTCTGACGATGGCTTCATCTTCTCTATGAGCCGCGTCTTCGATAACGCCACGTACATGGCCAACTACTACCGGTGGTACGGCGTGCCCGAGGCACCATTCGGCTCACCGTACTATGACCTCGTCGCGCTACTATCGCAGATTTCCACGGCGTCGGTCTTCGTCCGCCTGCCCGGACTAATTTCGGGGCTCATTATCTGGTTCATTCTTTCGCGGGAAATGCTGCCGCGCTTTGGGGACATCGTCGATGCCCGCCGCGTCAGCCACTGGACCGCCGCACTAATGTTCCTAGCCTTCTGGCTGCCGTATAACAACGGCACCCGCCCAGAACCGATCGTGGCCCTAGGCGTGATGGTGACGTGGGCATCCTTTGAGCGCGCCATTGCCACCCACCGGTTGCTGCCGGCAGCCGTAGGCACCATCGCTGCCACGATTACGCTCGCCGCCGGCCCCACTGGCCTTTTTGCGGTTGGTGTATTCCTCGTGAGCCTGCCGCACCTTTTCCGTGCGATGGCCGCGCGCGTGCCCGCCATGGGCGGTGGCGCTACCGGTTGGCTTAGCTTGGTTGCCCCATTTTTGGCTTCCGGCACTGCCATCATCGTCGCTGCCTTTGGAGATCAGACCTTGGCCAGCGTCGCTGAATCCACCCGGGTGCGCTCGGAGGTCGGCCCGTCGCTGCCGTGGTATGCCGAATACGCCCGTTATTCCACGCTCTTCCAAGAATCCGTGGATGGTTCGCTGACCCGCCGCTTCGCCGTACTCACCATGCTGTTTTGCTTGGTGCTCATCCTGGCTGCGTTTATCAAGGACCGCCGCGTTATTGGTGCCGCAGTCGGCCCCACCCAGCGTCTGCTCATCATCGTGGCGCTGTCGATGTTCTTCCTCATGTTCACCCCGACCAAGTGGACGCACCACTTTGGTATCTATGCCGGTGTCGCCGGGGTGATCGCTGCGCTGGCTGCCGTAGTGCTATCCAGGTTTGCGTTGCGCTCCCCGCGCGCCCGCACCTTTAGCATCGCCGCGGTGCTCTTCTTGCTCTCCATCTCCTTCGCGGGTTGGAATGCTTGGTGGTACGTATCCTCCTTCGGCATCCCATGGTGGGACCGCACGGTGCAGTTCAAGGGTATTGAGGCCAACTCGATCCTGCTCGCCATCTCCTTGGTCGTCCTCGCGGTCGGCGTGGTGCAATCCTTGCGCCACAGCCATCACAAATTGCAGGCCCAAGAGGAAGGCACGGAAAAAGAATTCAAGCAAGAAGCCGCCGCGAAGGTATCGCGCTCGGCCGGCATCATGTCCGCGCCCATCGCGGTAGCCTGCGCCATTGTGGTGGCTTTTTCGATGGCTTCTTTTGCCAAGGCCACCGTCGCCCAGGCGGATTCCTACTCAGTGGGCAAGGGCAACCTAGCATCCTTGCGCGGTGATACCTGCTCGCTAGCCAATGAAACCTTGGTAGAAACCAATACCAATGACTCCTTCCTCACCCCGGTGGATGGGGACTTGGGCGATTCCTTGGTAGACAAGGATGAAACCAGCAACGGATTCGGGCCGAATAATATCCCCGAATCCATCGAGCCTGAGGATCAGGATTCTGCTTCTGTGGGTGCCATTGGAGATAGCTCCCAAGATTCCGACTCCACCAGCCAAGACGATGCCACCGCTGGGACGGATAAGGAATCGGGCGGGGATTCTTCTGATGATTCGCAGGAGACCCGCCGCGCTGGGAAGAAGGCTTCAGAAAGCACCGATACGTCTGAAGGCGGTGTCCGCGGCACGAAGGGCGTCAATGGCTCGACCATGCACCTGCCCTTCAACTTGGACTACACCAGCGTGCCAGTCTTGGGCTCCTACACCGAAAGCCAAGAGTCGCTGTCCCAGGTAACCACGAAGTGGTATCACCTGCCGGAGACTACGGAAAATACCCCGGTTCTGGCTGTCAGCGCCGCGGGCAAGATTTATCACCACGATGTCAATGATGTGGAACAAGAGGGCATGGAGCTCACCTTGGAATACGGCACCATTGATGAGGATGGCAAGGTCACCGATAAGGGAGAAAAAGAGCTTTCCGATGTCGGCGCCACCCCCAAGTGGCGCAACCTGCGCCTGCCCATGGATGAATTGCCGGAAGAAGCCAATGTCGTGCGCCTAGTGGCCGAGGACGATTCCACCGATGAAGATGACTGGCTAGCCTTCACCCCGCCGCGCGTGCCGGAACTAGACAGCATCAATAACCAGTTCCCTGCGGAAAAGCCCGCGCTCTTGGACTGGGCGGTGGCTCTGCAGTTCCCCTGCCAGCGCACCTTTGACCACTACGCCGGCGTAACCGAGATTCCGGAGTATCGCATCCTCCCAGATGCGGCGGCGCAAACCTCCCTGACGGATTTCCAATCCTTCTCCGGCGGCGGTGCCATGTCCACTGCGGAAGCGGTGAACTACTCCTACGAAATCCCGAGCTACCTCAATAACGATTGGGCGCGCGACTGGGGCGCCATTGAAAAGTACGAATTGCGTACCGATTCACAGGGCAATACCCCGGCCAAGGCAGAGATCGATTATGAGGACGTTACTCGTTCTGGACTGTGGAAAGAGTCCGAGATGAAGATCCGGCCAGAGGGCGAGCAATAGCGACCGCCCCTAGCTGTGCAGCCAGCCGCAGCCGGTTTTATTGCGTCAGCTCACCGCGCAAAAATTCGGCTGCATCCTGCACCCGCTGGCGCGCCACGGCCGGGGTGGACACGCGGTGGGTCGAGACATAATCGCGCTCTTTAGCTTGGGGAATGTGGACACGATCGGCTATCTCATCCTCGGTCGCGGTCTGCACGAAGGTCTCAGGGAATTGTTTAGGCAGCTCATAGCCCACGCGGTAGTCCTCCGGCAGGTTGGCTAGGGCGCCGAAGTCGGGGAAGGTGAGCAAGAGGGCATCGGCAGGCGCGAGCGCTGCCAATGCACCGCCGGAAGAATATCCCCACGTGGTGACGTGGGAGGCGCCCTGCTCGCGGGCATAATCAATGGCGCGGTTGACCGCCGCGACCATGTCTTTGACCGTATGCTCCGGCGCGAGCGGATAATCCACGTCAATGATCGTGGTGCCGGAAAGCTGCGCGGCGGCGGCAACCTCGGGGCGCCACTGCATTTCCAGCGCCTTCCCATCGCCGCGCCACCAGCCGCCGGAGTGCAACGATACCGCCCACCGGCCAGTGGGCTCAGAGGGGCGAAAAATGGCGCCGACCTCGGCGGAGTCTACGGTAATGCCGTCCGTAAACGCCGTACCCGGAAGCGCATGATTAACGCCGGTGCCCAACACCATCATGGCGGCGTGGGTGATGCGGTCTGGCAGTAGGGCGCAATACTGGTCCGCCTCCGGCGAGCCACCGCCGACCCAAGGCGGGCGGAAATCCGGCGCCTCATAATGGGCGTCGATATAAGAAACCAGCTGCTCTAGCTGTTCTTCCTCGCTCATCTGGCGGTCTTGCCCGCCGATGCGCCATTGTTGGCCGGGCTCTAGCGGCCGGTGCGGATCTTTATCGTGTGCATCAGTCATATTTCCGAGCCTACGCGTGCACATGATGCGCACAAGGCAGGCTCGGGGAAGAACTAATTTACCAGATGGTGACGCGGTCCGCCGGGGCCAGGTACATCGAGGAGTCTTTGTCTACGTCGAAGGCCTCGTAGAATTCGGCGATATTCGCGGCGATGAGGTTGCAGCGGAACTCCGCGGGCGAGTGCGGATCAATGGCCAGGTACTGGGTCGCCATCTCCGGGCGGATGGCCGTGCGCCAGACGCGGGCCCAGGACAAGAAGAAGCGCTGCAGACCGTTGTAGGTGTGCTCGGCCAATTCCGGCTCGGCGCCGTCGACCACAAATTCTTCTTCTTGGCCCAGCAGGTCAATGCCCTTATCGGCGCAGTAATTCTTGTAGGCCACCACGGAAATGCCCAGTCCGCCTAGGTCACCAATGTTTTCACCCAAGGTGAATTTGCCGTTGACGCCGGAAGATTCGGTGCCAGCATCCTTTAGCACCGTAGGCACCTGGCCATCGAATTGCTCCACCAGCTTTGCCGTGAGCGCCTCAAAGTCCGCGCGGTCTTCATCGGACCACCAGGAGTTCAGGTTGCCCTGGCCATCGAATTGCGAGCCCTGGTCATCAAAGCCATGGCCGATTTCGTGCCCGATGACAGAACCAATGGCGCCGAAGTTCTCAGCGGCATCCGCATCCGGGTTATAGAACGGCGGGCGCAGGATGGCGGCCGGGAAGGTGATGTCATTGACCACCGGGTTATAGAAGGCGTTGACGGTCTGCGGGGTGGTGACCCACTCGTCGCGGTTGGCGGGCTTGCCAATCTTTGTCAGTTCATAGTCGTGGGAAAAGGCGGACCCGGCGCGGGCATTGGCAATCAGTTCCGCGCCCTGGTCAGAAATCTCCAGCCCGGAGTAGTCGCGCCAGGTATCGGGGAAACCAATCTTGGCCTTGAACTGGGAAAGCTTTTCTAGGGCGCGCTCGCGGGTCTGCGGGGTCATCCACTCCAGCTGGGAAATGCGCTCGCGGTAGGCAGCGATGAGATAATCCACCAGCTCATCCATCTCGCGCTTGGAGGATTCTGGGAAGTGCGCGTCCACGAACTCCTTGCCAATTTCCTCTCCTACCAGGCTTTCTGCCAGGCCCACCGCGCGCTTCCAGCGGTCGCGCTGCTGGGTCGCACCAGAGAGCCGGGTGCCGTAGAACTCGAAGTTCTTTGCGCCTACTTCTTCCGGCAAGAGGGCCGCGCGGGAGCGCAGGATGTGCCAGGTGGCCCACAGCTGCCAATCAGCCATGCGGTCAGCGGTAAAGAGCTTTTCCAGGTGCTCCAGGTAGGACGGCATCATATTGACCACGCGGTGCTCCGGCAGCTTTCCGCCGGCGAGCAAGGCTTGGGTGATGGAGGGCAGCTCAGAAAACTCGCACGGGTTATTGGTCTTTACCGCATCGCGGGTAGAAACCACGTCCCAGTGGCCCGCCGCCAGTTCTTTTTCCAAACCGACGATGCGCTCGGCGGCAACTTCGGTGCCGAGGCCAAATAGGCGGGTGGGCTCGATAAAGCCCAGCATCTCCGCCACGTGCTTCTCGTAGGCGGTCAGCGTTTCCGCGTGCGCTTCCTCGCGGTAGTAGGCCTCATCCGGCAGGCCTAGCCCGGATTGCACGATATAGGCAACGGCCTCTTCCGAGCCGGAGTCCTTTTCCACCCAGAACGTCGCCGGCGCCCCCACGCCCTCGCGCTCGAGCTCGCCCAAGCGGTGCGCCAATTCCGTGGGATCGGCGGCGCTCAAGCGGTCAAGGTCCGCATCCAATGGAGCCATGCCGGCATTGTTGACGCCCGCGGTATCCATGAAGGATGCATACAGCTTGCCGGGGCGAGCATCGTTGTCTTTGACGATGTCATGAACCAGTTCTTCTGCTTCATCGCGCAGCGCGTGGAAGGTGCCATCCACACCGCGATCATCTGGGACAACGTGATTTTCTACCCAAGGTCCGTTGACTAATTGATAAAGATCTTTCATGGTTGCCACTGTAGGCCAAACCTTCCAGTTAAGGTATGGACTATGGAAAAATTCCGCTTTCCACCAGCCCGGCCGCGCGTCCTCTTTATCGCCGTCCTTGCCTTCGTGACGGTGGTCCTCGCCTTGCCCGCCATCGTCCACGCGGTGCTACCGCCGCACCCCGCCGATGTGGAGCAAGTAACCCTGTCTGATCCCAGCCAGGACTGGGATATTACCGTGCCTGATCTGTACTGCGAGCGCGACTATACTTCGCTGGCTAGCGTTGGCTGGACCTGCGGTGACACCTCCGTGCAGGCGGTCATCGTGGAAGATACCGACGACGATGAACACACCCTGCGCCGCATGGTCCGGGCCTATGGCATGGCCCCAGGTCTTCCCGAGGGCGAGGTCTACGAAGGTAAAAATGGCGCCCTCGCGCTTGCCGATGCCCCCTCCTCCACCGCCGCCATCTCCATCAACGGCACCGGTGCGGACGAAAATAAGGACTGGGTGGTCACCGTCACCGGGGAATCCGCCGCAACGCGCACGACCACTCAACGCCTCTGGAAGGCCTTCGGGCAAGACGAACTACCAGAAGAAGTCACCGCTGATATCGAGGAGTTTTCTGGAAAGGCCTTGGTTTAAATGTCTAAGCTCTTTCGCACCGCGCTGTGGATTTTCTCCGGTCTGGGCCTTATCGGTTTTATCTCCCAGACGGTCATCACCCTATTGATCTCACCGCTGATGGGCATTATCAGCATCCTCATCGCGGCGATCCTCGTCGCGGTAGTCATCGCGCTATTGCGCCTGAGCCCTATGTGGGCGCGCCCGGCGCGCGTATGGGCACCGCTTGCCTTTTTATGGGGCTCCGGCATGGCCATTAGCTTGGCATCTATGAGCTCCCCGGCGGTCATGCAGCTCGCCATCAATTCAGGCTGGATCGATTCCTTCATGTCCTGGAGCGGCGCCTATCCCGAAGAGATTTCCAAGGCCACGGGCGTTTTATTCGTCCTGATGTCCTTCCGCCAACTCAACCGCCCCTGGCACGGGTGGATGGTCGGCGCCGTCATCGGCCTTGGATTTGAAGCCAACGAAAACATCCTTTACGGCTCCATGGGCGCTACCACCCACCCGGATAGCGATTTCACCGGGCTCATACAGATGTGGGGCCTGCGCCTTATCGCCGGCCCTGGCCTGCACGTTTTGCTCACGGCGCTGGCCGGTTGGGGCATCGGCTGGGCCCTCTACGCTGCCGCCAAGCCGCTCTGGTGGCGCATCAGCGTGGCACTCGGCTGCCTCGCGGTATCCTTCCTCCTCCACTTTGGTTGGAATTACCTGCACGATTCCGATATCGCGGCCGTTATCCAGGCCCTTGCCGTAGCTATTATCTTGTACCCGCTGAGCGTCTGGCTCATCCTGCGCGGCAATAAATACGCACACGACGATGACAGCTACAGCCACAGCACCGCAGAGGAGGCGCTATCCTTCACCCGCTAACCCCAAGCCGTGCTTGTTTCTCCCAAAATGTCCAAACCAACCGCATTCCGCCAAAACTTCTCCAGCTTTCAGAGAAACGCGGTTGCTTTAGACGCTCGAGCCTTCCGTAGATCCCCCCCGGCCGCAAAAATCTGTGGTTTAAGGCACATGCGGGTAGTGACTTTCGCTACACTCTCTACAAGGCGCTTTTGCCACCTATCCTCCACTTTAAGGACTGAGGACCTTCATGAATGCCCCAACCCACGAGTCCCGCACGGATGACAGCACGGAAAGTACCGAGGGGGCAGCTCCGACAAATTCCGCAGAGGAAGCCAACCGGCAGAAGGCGGTGGGCTCCGCCCTGTCTTGGGTCATCGCGCTTTTTGGCACCGGTGTTGGTGCCGGCATCCTCTTCTTGCCGCTCAACGCCGGCGCCTTCGGATTTTGGCCGCTCGTCTTCGCCACCGTGTTCATCTTCCCGCTGGTGTATTTTTCCCACCGGACCTACGCCCGCATAGTCAGCGGCGCACCACAAGAACAACACGGGAAAGACGTCCTAGAGCTGGTGCGCTACTACCTTGGCCGCAATAGCGGCCTTTTCATCGCCGTCTTGTATTGGCTGGCCATCGTGCCAACAGTGCTCATTTATGGCATCAGCATTACCAATGTGGTCGATAGCTTCATCGTCAACCAGCTCGGCGGGCCGAGCATCAACAGGTGGATACTATCCATTGCCTGCGTAGGCGTCATGACGGGCCTTTTTGCCATCGGCCGCCGCCCCATGCTGTGGCTGGCCCAGATGCTGGTCTACCCGCTCATCGTCGCCTTGGCGGCAACCTCCATTTATTTGATCCCCAAGTGGGATTTCGAAAGCTTCCTCAACGTTGAATACGAAGGCGGTATCTGGGGAATCCTTAAGGGCATCCTGCTTATTCTTCCGGTGCTGGTCTTTTCCTTTTCCCACATGGCCGCGCTATCGCAATTCTCCGTAGACGTGCAGCCGGCCTACGGCAAAAAGACGGAGAAGTTCGTCTCCCGCGTGGAGCTCTATACCGCCGCAATGCTCGTGGTATTTACCATGTTCTTCGTCTGGTCCTGCGTCCTCGCGCTCGGAGCGGACGGATTGAAGGAGGCAGCCGATCAAAACATCCCGGTGCTGTCTTATTTCGCCAACGTCACGGGCACGCCGTTCATTGGTTATATGGCACCGCTAATTACCATGTGCGCGATCATCTCTTCCTACTTCGGGCACATGCTTGGTTCCGAGGAAGGCACCGAGTACCTCCTGCGCATTGCCGTTCCCCGCATGGCCAATAAGCTTTCGCGCCGCGCGCTGCTCAACATCATTTATGTCATCGTATTCGTGGCAACGGCCCTCGTGGCCGTCTTCAACCCCTCCATCATGGACATGATTTCAGTGGTTGGCGGCATCTTCGTGGCATTCTTGGTCTATCTGGTGCCGGTCTACATGTTTAAAAAGGTCGATGACTATTCCCAGTTCAAAAACGACATCTGGAATTACTTCGTCTTTTGCATGGGACTTGTCATCATGGCCGTGACCGTCTGGAACCTGATCTAACGGCCAGTCCCTCGGCGCTTATTGGCACACCCGCACTTGGCTTACCTGCGCCAGGGCTTGATTAGCGTTCGCGCACGCTTGGCGCTCAAGATCGGCCGCGGTGCGGGTGGCATCGCGAAGCGCCTGCTGCGCAGGTTCTGGCAGGTTGAGGTCGTTTTCGATGCGCGCGCCGATGGCCTCACTGGACCCGCCGACCGGCGCATTGTCGATGCCGCGCATGACATCCGCGGTATGGGTCTGCGCATCGCCATACGTATTGGCGGCTACGGTAAACCCATGCCCGGTAGATACGGAGGCGTGGATGGTGCGGTCATCGGACCAACCGAATTTGGTGCCCCATACTCCGGGAATGTGGTCGGTGCCGAAATCCTGGCGGTACCCATCCGCAGCCACGGGAGCAGCAGTGGCCATTCCCGCAAAAATGGGTGCTGCGATGGGGTCGTGCTGGATCTCCGCGGTAAACCGCGCGATATCTTCGGTCGAGGTCTGCGTGGTTCCCCAGTAGCCGGTGTAGTGAGTTTCACTCAGCCCGAATTCTTGGATGATGCTGGGAATGGCCTGCGGGTAGCGGCGGTCCAGGTCGCTGGCCACATTATCGTCGCTATAGCGAATCATATTTTCCACTTGGGCCTTATCGGCGGCAGAACCATACTTGAGCACCCAATATCCCAGGTAGAGCTTGCTCAAGGATAGCGCCGGGCGGGACTCGTGACTATTGGCAGTCGAGACGGTGGCGCCGGAATCGTGCCTAACGGTGATCTGCGTACGATCAGGCACTGATTGGGGATCGAGGCTGACCGCTTGGGCAGCGGGAATGGTCACGAAGGAAAGTGCGGTAACGAGAGAACCAATAGCTAATTTTTTCATAACGCATATAGCGTAGCCGTGGATGTACATCGCCGCAGGCTATAAATGCAAAAAGTTTCCCTATTGTACTATCTATCGCAGCAATACTTCTAGGTCCCGCGCATCCATGCCGTGCTTATGCATGGCGACGCGCCCGTGGGAGTGCTCGATGCCCTCGCGGTTCCAGTATTCTTCCGCGCGAACGGGATCGTGGGAGGCACCATTGGCGCGGACCACGCGCCACCAGGCGGCGTTACCGCCGTGCCTATTCATCACGGTGCCGACATTGCGGGCCCCGCACCCGGCGAGTTTTGCCACCTCCCCGTAGGAGGACACATTGCCGGGCGGGATAACGGCCACGATGGCTAGCACGCGCTGTGCCAAATCAGAGGAGCCTGTCATCAACGCCTCTCTCCCCGCGCTTAGTCCCTGGTGGGGTTGAGCACGTCGTCGGATTCGGTGGGCTCATCCTCGGGGGCGTCTTCGACCTCAGTCAGGGTGACGGTCGCGCCGGTGGAATCCGCGAGCAGGCACATGCGCCCGAAGGGGGAATCCCACGGCTCGCGGATGATTTCACCGCCGAGCTCTACCGCTTTCTTGGCGGCTTCATCGATATCGCGCACCCCTAGGTAGGTCTGCCAGAAGCTCGGCACCTGGGGTGGGAACTGGCCTTCAGCATTCCACAGGCCCGCGAACGGGGCGCCGTCTTCTTCCACGGTGGCGTAAATGAAATTCTCGTCCTCAGACTCCATGGCGCGAATCTCCCAGTTGAATAGCTCGCCATAAAAGTCCATGGCCTGCTGGAATCGCGTCGTGGCGGTCAGCTCGTGCCATACCGGGGTGCCGGGTTCGCCACCGGCGACGAAGTGCTCTGGGCCAGAGGGCTGGATGAGGCCGAACATGCCACCGGCGGCATCGGCAAGCAGGGCCATGTGGCCCAGCTGCACGGGCTGGGGCGCGGCGAGGATCCTCCCGCCGAGGTTCTCCGTGCGCTGGCAATCGCCGTCGATGTCTTTGGAGAGGAAGTAGGTCACCCAGGTATCCGGCGTGGGGGCTTCCTCCGGCTGCGGGATGAGGCCGGCGATGGGCAGGCCCTGCAGGCGCGCCATCTGATAGGGGTTGTCCTCCTGGGTCTCGGCCGAAATTTCCCAGCCCAAGACCTGCTCATAAAAGTGGGCGGACTTGCGCGGATCCGAGGTGGTCAGATCGATCCAGTAGGGCATGCCTACTTCGGCTTCAAATGCGGGCATTTATAGATTCCTCCACTTTTCCGGATCAAAGTCATCGTCTGCGGTGGCTTCATCAAAATAGTCATCATCATCGTCGGGCTCGCCCACGCGCGCGCAGGTGCCTTCGATGCACACCTCATCGCCAATCTGCAGCGTAGCGCCGCGGCGGGTCTCGGTGTCACCGTTGACCGTGACCGCGCCTTCTGCGATAAGTTCCTTGGCTTCACCACCGGTTCCGACCAAGCTGGCCAGTTTAATAAACTGGCCCAATTTGATGGACTCGCCAGAAATTGCAACCTCAAGCATGCCGCCCAGCTTACCCAGAGCCCGTTGCCGCGCGGCTATGGGTGGGGGTGGACAGGCTTAGTCACGCGCGCGCAGGGAGACCGCCGTGCCCGTGGCGGTGACCAACAGCATGTCATTATTGGTGCCCATTGGGGAATAGTCGAAGGCGATGCCCACCACGCCATCAGCACCCAATTCCTGGCCGCGGCGCCACAATTCATCCAGCGCCGCCTCGCGGGCCTTGATGGCTTCGCTTTCATAGCCTGAGGCGCGTCCACCGGTAATATTGCGTATCGATGCCCCAAAGTCTTTGAGCATATTGATGCCGGTAACGGTCTCACCAGCGATGATGCGCAGGTATTTGGTGATTTCATAACCGTCGACGGTATTTGTGGTAGTAAAAATCATAAGTTCAGCCTACATCGCAATAAGCCCACGGATGCCTTCAAAGAGGATAACCACGCCGAGGAGCAGGAAGACGATGCCACTGACGATGTCCACCCACGCCGAGTTCTTGGCCATCCACTTCGATACCGCGCGCGTGCTCAAGCCGACGCCGACGAAGAGCACCAAGCTTTCCAGCACCAGTACCGCGGCGACGACGACGTTTCCGCCCACGCCCATTCCTGGGTCGATGAAATTGGCAAAGATGGCGCCAAAAAAGATGACCGCCTTGGGGTTGGAAAGATCGCAGACCAACCCCATGCGGTAGGCCGTCTTTGCCTTAATAATTCCGTCCGGGGTAAACCCTCGCGGTTGGGGTGCCTGCTTTTCCGTGCCCACGACGGTGGCGGGTGCGCGCCGTTCCCGCAGGCCGGAGGAAATCGCGCTATAGGCCATCCACAGCAGATAGCTGCCGCCGAGGACCTGCAGGAGCACCAGGATGCCCTCATGCGTAGAGATCAATGCCGAAAGCCCGGCGAGCGAAGCGATGGTCCACAGGGCAAGGCCCGTCGTGCTGCCAATGGCCACCCACACCGCCGCGCGGGTGGACCGCGCACCCAGGCGGATAATCTGCACCACATCCGGCCCCGGCGAAGCCATGGCCGCGAACCATACGCCCATCAGGGTCACAAGGGCACCTATAGCCACCTAACACCTCCACATTCGTATGCATTTTTACTAACGCATTCAACTGTAGGAAGTGTCTCACCTGCAGCGAAACAGGTAACTACTGTGATTTCAGCAGCGCGGTGGCACCCTCCCCGGCCATCACCACACCGAGCAGGCCAAAGACGAGGCCTGAGACCATATCGATGCCGGCGGAATACCGCGCCGTCCACCGCGCGGCCGCGCGCACGAGCAGCGCAAAGGCGGAAAACCACACAAAGGACATGGCCGCGAGGATTAACGCCACCGCGATAGTCCACCCCACGGACATATCCGGGCGGATGAATTGGGCGAATACCGCACCGAAAAACACCAATGCCTTGGGGTTCGACAGGTTAGTCACCAGCCCCAGCTTGAAGGCCCGCCAGTTGGTCATGTCTTCGACGTCGGCATCGCCAGCCGCCCGTGCCTGGTCCGCATAGTCTTCCGTGTCCACCTCGTGAGCGGGCGCGCGCCGCGCGGCTAACCCGCTGCGCAGGGACGATACACCCATGTACAGCAAGAAAAGCCCACCGAGCAATTGCAAGATGCTCAGCACGCCCGGCCGCGCCGTAATTAGCGCCGATAAACCGGCCAGGGAGGCGACAATCCAAAAGACCGTCCCGCTAAATACCCCCACCGCGCACAATAGCCCGGCGCATGTGGATCGTGGGGCCACGCGAATGACCTGCACGATATCCGGGCCCGGAGACACCAAAGCCGCGAGCCAAATTCCCATCAAGGTAAGAAGAGAGGAAATGGTCACGGCTTTGTCTCCTTAATGTAAGCGGGCGTTAGTAAGCACCCTTCGGTGCCTCTTTGTGGTCACGGATTGCCTCGCCTTCGGCGTAGAGCGGCATATCCTCGTGTGCCTTGTACCACGGAGTGTAGTTGGGCTCGAGCGGCGTGCGGCCGGCAATGAGGTCAGCAGCCTTCTCGCCCACCATCATAGTCGGGGAGTAGATATTGCCGTTGGGAACCGAGGGGAATACGGAAGCATCGGCAATATACAGGCCATCGATGCCCCATACTCCCATGGTTTCTGGGTTCACCACGGCCATGGGATCGGACTCATCGCCCATCTTGGCGGTGCAGGATGGGTGCAGTGCGGTTTCGCCGTCATTGCGGACCCACTCCAAGATTTCCTCATCGCTCTGGACCTCTGGGCCCGGGCTGAACTCGCGGGCGCCAACTTCCTCCATTGCCTTGGTATCCAGCAAGGAGCGGGCGACGCGGACGGCTTCTACCCATTCGCGGCGGTCCTGCTCAGTGCGCAGGTAGTTAAAGAGGATGGAGGGCTTTTGCCGGATATCGGAGCTCTTGATGTGCACGTGGCCCTTGGTATCGGAGAACATCGGGCCGACGTGCCACTGGAAGCCGTGCTTAACGTCGGCCTTTTGGCCGTCATAGCGCACCGCCATGGGCAGGAAGTGGAACATCAAGTTCGGGTAGGCCTCATCCTCGTTGGAGCGCACGAAACCGCCGCCCTCAAAGTGCGAGGTGGCCACTGGACCCTTCTTCGTCAGCAGCCACTGCAGGCCCATGAACGGCCAGCGCCACTTATCCAGGTAGGGCTGGGAGGAAGCGGTGGACTTGGTGGTCTCGTACTGGATGTAGACCTCGAGGTGGTCCTGCAGGTTCTCACCCACGCCGGGCAGGTGCTTGACGACGTCGATGCCGTGCTTTTCCAAGATCTCGCGGTCACCCACGCCAGAGACCTCAAGCAGCTGCGGGGTATTGATGGCACCGGCAGACAAGACGATCTTTTCTGCGAAGACGCGGTGGGTGCCACCCTGCCACTCGTATTCCACGCCCACTGCCTTGGTGCCTTCAAAGAGGATCTTGGTGGTAAATGCGCGGGTCCGCACCTCGAGGTTGTCGCGGTCCTGGTTAGGGTACAGGTAGGCGCGGGCAGCGGACCAGCGCTTGCCGTGCTTGATATTGCGATCGAAGGGGGCAAAACCTTCTTGGCGGTAACCGTTGACGTCATTGGTCAGGTTATAGCCAGCCTCTTGTACCGACTTAAATAGCGCCTGGAACAGCGGCGAGGTAGCAGGACCGCGGGACAGGTAGAGCGGGCCATCGTGGCCGCGGCGCGGATCATCGTCTTCTGCGGCAGCGGTGGTTTCCATGCGGTTGAAATACGGCAAGCAGTGGGCAAAATCCCAGTTATCCATGCCCGGGTTCTGGCCCCACTTTTCGTAGTCCATGGGGTTGCCGCGCTGGTAGATCATGCCGTTGATGGAAGAGGAACCGCCAAGCACCTTGCCGCGCGCATGGTAGATGCGGCGACCATTCATCTCCGGTTCCGGATCGGATTCATACATCCAGTCATAGTTCTTTGCCCCGATGGGGAAAGAGAAACCGGAAGGCATGTGGATGAATAGGTCCCACAGGGAATCCGGGCGGCCGGCCTCAAGAACGAGCACGCGGGTGTCTTTATCCTCGGTCAGGCGAGCGGCGATGACGGAGCCGGCAGAGCCACCGCCGACGACGACCACATCGCTGACCTCATCCGTCGCCCTCTTTGTCGAGCGCTTCTTAGTCAACTTGTCCACAATACCCATAAATCCCCTTCCTTCTGTGAGCCATCTCACGCGTAGTTCTCGCCGTATTTCGGGCGGATCCATTGTATCCTGCGCAAAAAATCTATACTTTTCCGCTTTCATTTATGCGCAATAGCGCCCCCAGAATACACATCTGGTGGACGTTTTCCCAGATTAATGTATATTTACGGTGTTCGGGTATGCATCTGAGTAGATGAAATCCGGGGTCTTTACGCATAGATTGCTCGCATATGATTTATGCCACCAACCTATCTCTTACCCCTCTTTTCGGGGAATTGCGGGGCAGTCTTGCGAAAGATTCGACACTTAATCGATCAAGACTAGGAGAAGTAGATGGCAAACCGTGGTCCGCACGACCATGAAGAGTCCCACACAGGGGATTCCGACACCTCTCTCGCTCACTCCACTGGGGAAACTCACCCAACTGGGGACAAGGGCCATAAACCGCGCAACCAAGTCCGCGCCATCGTCGGCAGCTACAAGGCCGAAACCGGCGACGATGTCGGCGCAGACGAGGTGGCCGCGCCCAAGCCCAATTGGCCGGTCTTTATCATTTCCGGTGTCCTGATTATCGCCATGGCCCTGTATGCGGGCTTTGGCAAAGAATCCGCGGCGAATACCCTCGCCAGCGTCACCGGATGGATCGGCACGAACCTGGGATGGTTCTACGTCCTGACCGCCACCATCGCCGTGGTCTTCGTCCTCTACATCGCCTTTTCCAATACCGGCAGCATCCGCATGGGCCCGGACCACTCCCGGCCCAAATTCAATACCTTCTCGTGGGTATCCATGCTCTTTGCCGCCGGCATCGGCGTGGACCTCATGTTCTTCGCCGTGGCCGAGCCGGTCACGATGTACATGGACCCGCCGGTGGGCGATGGCGAAACCATGGAGGCCGCAAAAGAAGCCGTGGTCTATGCCATGTTCCACTACGGCCTTACCGGCTGGGCGCTCTATGCGCTAATGGGCATGGCCTTTGGTTACTTCGCCTACCGCCTGAATATGCCGTTGGCTATCCGCTCGGCGCTGTACCCGCTCATCGGCAAGCGCGTGCATGGGCCCATTGGTTCGGCGGTGGACATTGCCGCCATGCTGGGCACCGTCTTTGGCGTTACCGCATCCCTGGGCATCGGCGTGGTGCAGCTGTCCTACGGGTTCCACCTCATCTTCGGCATCGAGCAAGGACTGGGGCTGCAATCAGGGCTCATCATTATCGCGGTCGCCATTGCGACGTTGTCTGCCGTATCCGGTGTGGATAAAGGCATTCGCTTCCTCTCCGAGCTCAATGTCTACCTGGCCATCGCGCTGATGATCTACGTCGTGGTCTTTGGCAAGACCGCCTACCTTTTCGACGCCATCGTCACCAATATCGGTGACTACGTCTCCAAGTTCCCCTCCTGGACGCTGGAGACCTTCGCCTTTGCTGAGGACCAAGCCAGCGTGGATACCTGGATGCAGTCCTGGACCCTCTTCTTCTGGGCCTGGTGGATTGCCTGGGCAACCTTCGTCGGCCTATTCCTGGCCCGCATTTCCCGCGGCCGCACGCTGCGCCAGTTCATCCTGGGCACGCTGACCTTCCCCTTCCTGTTCATCTTGATGTGGATGTCCTTCTTTGGCAATACCGCCCTGGACATGGTGCGCTCCGGTGACTATCCGGAATTTGCAGAAAACGCCATCAACGTTCCGGAGCAGGGTTTCTACGACATGCTCCAGGAATTCCCTGGCTCCGCCATCGTCATCTTCCTGACCACCTTCATCGGCCTGCTGCTGTATATCACCTCGGCCGACTCCGGTGCGCTGGTCATGTCGAACTTCACTTCCCGCATCACGGATAACCGGCAAGATGGCGCCCGGTGGCTGCGCATTTTCTGGTCCATCACCGTCGGCGCGCTCACCTTGGCGTTGCTACAGCTCGATGGCATTGCCACCGTGCAGTCTGCAACCGTGGTCATGGGCCTACCCTTCGCGTTCGTGGTCTACCTCATCATGTTCTCGCTCTGGAAGTCGCTGCGCCTGGAAATCCTCCAGCGTGAGGCCCGGAAAACCGCGTTGCACGGCGCCATCAGCAGCCGCACCGAGCGCGAGCCGAGCGATTCCAACCTGTGGAAGAACCGCCTGGACCGCGCCAATTCCTTCCCCACCAAACAGGACATGGATGACTACCTGCGGGGAACCGCCACCTACGCCCTCGAGCAGGTGGCCACGCAAATGCGCACCCGCGGCTATGACGCCATCTTGCTCACCAGTGAGCTTCCCGATGCCGAATTGCCCCAGCTCGATCTCGAAGTCCGGCTGCACAACGAGCGCCAATTCCGCTACCAGCTCTTCCCTGTTTCCGCGGAGCGCCCGGACTTCTGCGAGGGCGACGGCGAGTACTACCGCCTTGAGGTCTACGACATGACCGGTTCGCTGGGCTATGACGTCTACGGCTACTCCGAAAACCAGATCATCAATAACGTGCTGGACCTGTACGAGCGCCACCTGGCATTCCTCTACATGCAGCAAAGCCAGCCGGGCGATTCCGATGTCTCCGATGGCGCCGAGCCGGAACGCACCTGGCGCGAAGATAGTTAAACTGGCGGGCGATACCGCCGCAATTAGAGAAAGGTTGCTTGCACTTTGAGCACCCAGAACACCTTGTTCGATCCCACGACCACCGAATTGCTCCAGGGCGTGCACTCCGGTGATGCCCCGAAGTCGCTCTTCATCAACGGCCAGTGGGAGGCCGCCCAGGATGGCGAGACCCGCACCATTGTCTGCCCTGCCGATGGCTCTACCGTCGGCGTCGTCTCCGAGGCATCCGAGGCAGATACCCTGCGTGCCATCCAGGTTGCACGTGAAACATTCGATAAGGGCGAGTGGGCCGCAACGCCGTCCGCCGAGCGCGGCAAGATTGTCATCCGCCTGGCGGATTTCATCCGGGAACACAAGGAACTTTTTGCCCAAGCCGAATCCGCGGATACCGGCAAGCGCTACGAGGAATCCCTGGGCGATATGGACGATATTGCCAATGCTTTCGAGTACTTCGGCACCTTGGCCCAGCACCAAGCCGGCCGCGTGGTCGACCCGCAAGATCCCAACCTGCGCTCGCGCATCGACGCCGAGCCGGTGGGCGTCTGCGGCCTGATTACCCCGTGGAACTACCCGCTGCTGCAGGTGTCCTGGAAGGTGGGCCCAGCCCTTGCTGCCGGCAATACCTTCGTGCTCAAGCAGGCGGAGCTGACTCCGCACACCGCCATGCTGCTCATGGCGGCGCTGAAGGAATGCGGCCTGCCGGATGGCGTGGGCAACCTCATCACCGGCGCCGGCGCCAACTGCGGCAATCCGCTCTCCCAGCACCCCGACGTGGACATGGTCTCCTTCACCGGCGGCCTTATCACCGGCAAGCTGATTGCAAAGAACGCGGCAGAGACCGTCAAGCGCAC
Organism: Corynebacterium limaceinasi; assembly: GCF_046717465.1. Classification (NCBI taxonomy): domain Bacteria; kingdom Bacillati; phylum Actinomycetota; class Actinomycetes; order Mycobacteriales; family Corynebacteriaceae; genus Corynebacterium; species Corynebacterium limaceinasi. The sequence continues at coordinate 97,261 of NZ_CP177100.1, read as the reverse complement.
CGCGCTGGAGCTCGGCGGCAAGAACCCGAACGTCATCTTCGCCGATGCCAACTTCGACGTCGCCGTGGATAACGCGCTCAACGGCGCCTTCTTCCACTCCGGCCAGGTCTGCTCCGCTGGCTCGCGCATCGTAGTGGAAGAGTCCCTGCACGATAAATTCGTTGCCGCACTGGTCGAGCGCGCCGAGAAGATCAAGATCGGTGGCCCCACCGATGAGAAGGCCGAGACCGGCCCGCTCATTTCGGCCGATCACCGCGAGAAGGTAGCAGCCTACGTGGACAAGGCCCGCGAACAAGGCGCCAAGATCCTCACCGGCGGCCGCGCCGCCACCAGCGAGGACACCAACGGCCAGCACGGCACCGGCACCACGGATCTGGGCCAGGGCGTGTACTACCTGCCCACGATTATCGATGGCGCTACCCGCGAGATGGACTGCGTCCACGACGAGGCCTTCGGTCCGACCGTGACCATCGAGACCTTCACCACTGAGGAGGAGGCCATCGAGATCGCAAACGATACCGAGTATGGCCTGGCCGGCGCGGTGTACACCTCCGATGCCGGCCGCGCCGAGCGCGTTGCCCGCGCCCTGCGCCACGGCACCATTTGGATCAATGATTTCCACCCGTACCTGCCGCAGGCGGAATGGGGCGGCTACAAGCAGTCCGGTAATGGCCGCGAGCTGGGCCCCACCGGCCTTGCCGAATACCAAGAGCACAAGCACGTGTACCAGAACCTGGCCCCTGCCGCATGGGATCAGTTCGGTCTGCAATAAGGCGCAAAAAATTATAAAGCCTAAGGCCCCTCGCTCATTGATGAGCCTGCGGGGCCTTAAAAACTATTCATTAACCCATTTTGCTGCTGTGTAATTCATCTCGATCACCGCGTTGGCAACTATAATCATGGCCTGTACTTGGCCAAATCTATTTTTTAGGATCTCTAATGAAAGATCTCAGCACCCTCGAATTAGAAATAGAGAACCCCAAAACACGAGCACTCCTCTCCGAAGTTATTAATTGCTATCATGCAGGCGCCCACCGTGCCTCACTAGTTTCGCTGTGGATCACAGTTGCCGTAGACCTTATCCATAAACTTCGATATCTGGCAGATACTGGCGATAATGAAGTGCGCAAGCACTTGGAAGGCTATGACACTGCTATTAGAGATAAAAACGTCACCCGAGCTCAAGAGTTCGAAAGGACACTCCTCAAGAAGTGCGAAGAAGAATTTAATCTTCTAACCCACCGGGAAAGAGAGGAACTCCAAAGGCTTAAGACAGATCGAGATTTGTGCGCTCATCCTGGCTTCATCGAGAATGATAAACTGTTTGAACCCGACGGAGAACTAGTACGCTCTCATATTATCGCCGCACATCGTGCAACATTCTCTCATCCACCGATAGCGGGTAAGGCTCAACTCGAACTATTCAAAAAAGAAATCTTAAGCGACGGTTGGCCCGACGATGAAGACTACTTTGTTGACCGTTTCTACCGGCATTCCACAAAATCGACACAACTGAATCTTTGCAAGCTCTTGATCAAGTGGAGCTTAAAATCCACTGCGGAGCTACCAGAGAAAGATCCGAGGGTAGGTTCACGGGCACGGTCATCAGCTTGTAGCCTGAGCACTGCAGCACCCGGTGATTTCGAAAGAGCTCTTAACAGCGTTCTTGCTAACTGGGAGAAAAGCGGAAAGCTAGATGACGCCACTCTTATTCGTGCTGTCGGGGCATACGGCTCACAGCAGACTTTTTGGGATACTATCCCCGGAACCGCCGAAAAACGTCTATCAACGGTAATCTCCGCAGCTAAAGACTCCGATCTCTTTTCAAAAGGTTACTTAGCTGGCGACCCTCCGCTCAAACAGAAATTTAGGGACCGCAGATCTCAACTAATCGACAATCTGGAAGCAAAGCAACTAGCTACATTACATAATTTAACTTCCGATCGTGAATCTTTAATTCAACGGGCTTTAGTGCTGGTCAGGGAATCTTGCAGTTTTCGTGATGCCGAGGCGAATCTTCGCGCTTTGGAACTTTTTGCTAAAGATTTAAAAAAGGATCATATAGAGACACTATTTCAGGCAATAAAGAACAATAAATACGATCAGGTTCGTCTAGCGGCGAGAACCGAAACAATTCTTATCAGCATCATTAAACAACAAGAAAATATAGATGCGTCACTGGATAATTGGAAGTCAATTGTCAACTGGCTTAGCGAACGTGGCTCAGAAGATTCAAATGATGACTACTTGTACTTAGATCTGTCAAAAGCCCTCAAGGATTTGAGTCACTAGTGACCGAGCATAACAGGCAGAGTAGTTTTGAAGTGAAACTCATCTAAACTCAGAAAACTTCACAAGCTTAATCATCCAAGCTTGGTTCCATGTACTAAGTAAAATTTGAGGCTTCGTAATTTATTTGAAAATCGCGAGCGCTTAATCCGTTTTCGCGATGTTCATCCTCGCATGTCACTCCAAGTCGACGGAACACATCAGCTAAGTAATTTTCGTTGTTCAAATCCTATTTGACTGCTTCTCGTGCAAGTTTGCACTGCTACTTAAACGCTCCAAACCTTTGGTGAACTTTCAAGAAAATTTTCAAAACTCTATAAATATTTGTCGCACAATATCGAGAACTCAGGTTCCTTTTCTCTCTTCTTCTAACTTACTTGTCGTTACAAAGGGATCGTCATTTACACTCCGGAGTATCAAAGGTTCGATGCTCGAAAGCAAGGCAGCCTAGCTTTGCGTGCGCGGCTTGATGGTCATCGTATCCACGTTGACGTGGGCCGGTTGGGCAGCAACCCAGCGGATGGCCTCGGCAATATCCTCTGCCACGAGGTTGAGCTGGCCGTCATACACCTTGGCCGCGCGTTTCTCATCGCCCTTGAAGCGCACCAAGGAAAAGTCCGTGGCCACGCGGCCAGGATCGATCTCGGTAACGCGCACATCGTGGTTTTCTAGGCGCAGCGCGCGAGAAATCACGCGCACGCCGTGCTTCGCGGTGTTATAGCCTGAACCGCCTTCGTACACCGTCCAGCCGGCAATGGAACCGACATTAATAATCAGCCCGGAAAGATCCGGCACCCGCTCTAACTTGGGCATGAGCGCCTGAATCATGCGCACGGTGCCGAGCACGTTGGTCTCGTACATCCACTGCCAGTCCTCAATGGAGGTATCGACAAGCGGCTCCAAGCCCTTGGCACCGCCGGCGTTATTGACCAAAAGATCTACGCGGTCGAGGTGGGAGACGAACTTGGAAACAGAAACATCGGAGGTAACGTCCAGCTCATAGGCCTCGCCACCGATTTCATTGGCAAGCTGCTGCAGGCGGTCTGTGCGGCGAGCTCCCACCACGACGTGCCAACCGTCCTTGGCCAAAGAGCGCGCGGTGGCCTCCCCAATACCAGAGGAGGCACCGGTTACTACTGCTACTTTCTTTTCAGTCATGCACCCCATGCTACGCAGCGCGCAGCACGGTGCAGGGCTTTTTCTACTGGAGTGCGTCCTCGAGCTCAGAAAGCAGGGAATTTGCGCGCTCGTAGGAGTCATCGCTGGGGCGGAATTCGCCGTCGTTCCAATCGGTAAAGATATTAAAGTCCAGCTGGTTGCGCAGCTGTGGCATGGAGAAGTTAGCCACGACATTGCGCCATGCCTCGACCGCGCGCACGCCGCCGACGGAACCATAGCCCACGAAGGCCACCGGCTTGCCCGCCCATTCCGCGCCGAGCGAGTCGTAAGCATTCTTGAACGCACCGGGCACGGAGTGGTTGTACTCCGGGGTCACGAAGACGAAGCCATCGCAGGCATCGACGGCCTTGGACCATTCCTGCACGTTGGCGTCATCGTACTGCTTATTCGCCGCACCCGGAACAACCTCGCTGGTGAGGATGGGGATATTGAACTTCTTGAGCTCCAACAGCTGGTACTCCACGCCATTCTCACGGCCTTGGGCGAGGTCGTTGACCCACTCGCCTACTGCCTGGCCTGCCGCCTTATCGCGGGTGGAACCGATGATGATGCCAATTCGGGACATAAGAAAAACCTCTTTTCTTCAACCTTTATGTAACCCGCCCTAGCCTACCGCGCTCGCCGAAACTTGTCTGATGGTGATATTGATTCTGCCTTCTTGCAGCCCGCATCCCTCCGGCAGCGTGCCATCATTTACCCGCACCACCCCGTGGTAGGCAAAGCGCTTCGGCCCGCCAAAGACCACCAAATCACCCGAGCACAGGGTCACATCGTCCCAGGGCTTGGTGCGATTTTCGGTATGGCCTATGCGGAAGAGGGCCTCATCCCCAATCGAAAGCGAAATCACGGGCGCGGGCGATTCCTCAGAGTCATCTACGTGCATGCCCATCGCCGAGCCGGGCGGATAATAATTCACCAGCGCCATCTCCGGCACGAAGTTATCCACCCATGGTTCCAGCTCCGGGGCAATCTGGGCCGCCTGTCGCAGCGCCGCCGGGGCCAATTCCCGCAGGCTATCCGGTACCGGCGGCACCCGCGTGCCTTCCATATTGTCCACGTACCGGTAGCTGGGATAATGCCAATACCGGCCAAGATGCAGCTGAAATACGCTCATCTGCCCACCCGATTTCAGCCGCGGCTGCACCATCGCCATCGGCGTATGCGCATACGCGCGAGCGATCTCCCGTGTCTCTTCTACCAGGGCCTTTTGCTTGCCGATGCCCACCCATCCCGGCACGTGCCCCACGCCCGGCGCGACGTACGCATTCGGCCGCGGCAGCGAATCAAAAAGCATGCCTCCACCCTAACCGCTAATCGGTTAGGCCACGCGCCCTCTACAATGGCCACCATGGATGAACAGAAGCTGCACGACCTGCAACGCTACGGCACTTGGGAGCGAATGACCGGTGGGCAGTGGCATCTGCCGGGCATGGGGGACATCGATAAGGAGCACCAGCGCACCTTTGGGTTGATTGGGCAGTTCAACGATCTGCACAACACCGATAAGGAGCAGGCGCAGGCAATCTTGCGGGAGATCTTGCCGGAGGAATCACACGTGCCGGGGGCGCACGCGCCGCTGAATATGGAATACGGTTGCAATATCGTCTGTGGGGAAGGCGTCTTCATCAACTTTGGCAGCAGCATATTGGCCCAGGCCAAGGTCACATTCGGGGACCGCGTGCTGATTGGGCCCAATTGCTCGTTTATTACGGTGGGCCACCCCGTTAACGATCACGCGATGCGCGAGGGCGGGTGGGAAATCGCCCACCCCATCACCGTGGGGCGCAATACGTGGTTTGGGGCCAATGCCACCGTCATGCCGGGGGTTACCATTGGTGAAAACTGCGTTATTGGTGCCGGCACGCTGGTGACCAAGGATATCCCGGATAATTCGCTGGTCCTGGGCACGCCCGGCCGCGTGGTGCGCACGCTGGACGGCGATGAGGATTCGTGGGAGCGCAAGGATTTGGACGGCCCCGTGGAAGGTTTTGGGGCCGCCAACTAAATGTTCGATCTCGCCAGCATCGGCGCGGGGCTGCCCGTAGCCGAGACCATCGATTCGCTGCCTCGCACCGGAAACGTCGTCATTCAGGCACCGCCCGGCACGGGTAAAACCACGCTCGTGCCACCAGCACTAGCCAATCATTCCGCAGGGCGCGGCAAGGTCATCGTCACCGCCCCGCGCCGCGTGGCCGTGCGCGCGGCCGCCCAGCGCTTGAGCACCCTCAGCGGCACCCCGGAGAAGGTCGGTTTCGCCATCCGCGGCGAATCCCGCACGGGAAGCGAGGTCGAATTCGTCACCCCGGGCGTGCTGCTGCGCCGCCTGCTAAAGGATCCGGAGCTCGAGGGCGTGGCCGCCGTAGCCATCGATGAGGTCCACGAGCGCCAGCTGGATACGGATCTGGTGCTCGGCATGTGCCTAGAACTGGCCGAGCTGCGCGAGGACTTCCGCGTCATCGCCATGTCCGCCACGGTAGACGCACAGCGCTTTTCCCAGCTCATGGGCGCGCCCGTCCACACCACCGAGGCGGTGACCTATCCCCTGGATATCCAGTACGCGCCGCAGCCGGGGCGCGCGGCGGGATCGCGGGAGTTTTACGGGGGCATCGCCAAGCAAGCGGCCCGCCAACACGAATCCACGCTGGTCTTCGTGCCCGGCGTGCGCGAGGTCAACCTGGTGTGCGAGGAGCTGCAGGGCCATAATGTTTTCCCGCTGCACGGCAAGCAGACCACCGCGGAGCAGGATGCCGCGCTTTATACCGATGAGCAGCGCATTGTGGTGGCGACATCCATCGCAGAGTCTTCGCTGACGGTGCCTGGCGTGCGCGTGGTGGTAGATGCGGGGCTGGCCCGCGTTCCCCGGCGCGATGCGCAGCGCGGTATGTCCGGTTTGGTAACGGTCTCCACGTCGAAGTCGAGCGCGGACCAGCGCGCGGGCCGTGCCGGGCGTGAGGCGCCAGGTACGGTCATTCGTTGCTATTCCCAGGACGATTACCAACACTTTTCCCCGCACACCACTCCGGAGATCCTGTCCGCGGATCTCACGCAGGCTGCGCTGTTTTTGGATTGTTGGGGCGCGGGCCCGGATTTCCCGCTGCTCGATCCGCCGCCCGCCCAGGCCCTTGCGGCCGCGCGCGCCACCCTCGAGCGCATTGGCGCGACGCAGGAGCTCGCCCTCCTGCCCACCGATCCCCGCCTCGGCGCGGCCCTTATCCGGCACGGCAGCCAGGCGGCGCCCACCATCGCCGCGCTTGCCGATGCCCCCACCAATACCACCGATCTCACCCGCCGCCCCGCACCGCAGAAGGAAGTCAAGCGCCTGTCCCGCCTGGTGGAGGATCTCGGCCCCGCAGACCCCGGCGAGGTCGTCGCCACCGCCTATCCCGAGCAGGTGGCCAAGCGCGTGGGTGAAGACTATCTGCTGGCCAGCGGCACTCGCGCCCGGCTGCTGGATAACTCCGGGCTGGCAGGCTCGCCGTGGCTCGCCATCGCGGAGGTCACCCTCTCCAATGCCGGAAACCCCATCATCCGCACCGCCGCGCGCATCGCAGAATCCGCCGCGCTGGATGCCATCGGCGTGACCGAAGAAACTCGCGCCTTCCTGCGTGGGGGCCGCGTGCGCGGGGTCAAGGTCCGGGCGGCCGGGGCGATTGTGTTGTCCGAAACCCCGGTCAAGGTCACTGGCGATGCCGCTGCGCAAGCCCTAGCCGCCGGCATCCGCGAAGAGGGCCTGGGCTTATTTACCTTCAGCGAGAAGGCCCAGAGCTTAAAAGATAGGCTCCGCCACCTGCACGCGCACTACGGCGATCCGTGGCCGGATGTCGATACCGCCGATCCCGCCGAGTGGCTCGGGCCCGAGCTGCACCAGATTGCCGCGGGAACCCCCACCGCCAAGATAGACATGTACCCCGCCCTGCAGCGCCTGCTCCCCTGGCCCGAAGCCACCCGCTTAGACGAGCTCGCACCTCAGCGCCTCCCAGTGCCCTCCGGCCGCGATGCCAAAATCGACTGGTCGGGCGAGCGCCCCGTGGTCCACATCAAGTTGCAGGAGTGCTTCGGCCTGGCCGAATCTCCGGAGTACTGCGGCAACCGCGTGCAATTTCACTTGCTCTCCCCCGCCGGCCGCCCGCTGGCGGTCACCGATGATCTTGCTAGCTTCTGGTCCGGCCCCTACGCCGGGGTGCGCGCCGATATGCGCGGACGCTACCCCAAGCACCCGTGGCCCGAGGATCCGTGGAATGCCATCGCCACCGCGCGGACCAAGAACCGGATGTAGCCTAACCCCACTGCTGCCAGGATAAATAGCAGCTCATGACCACTACCAAGGTAAGCAGGGCATAGCGGATAAACTTCGTCCCGCCGCTGAGCACCGTCCGCGCGCCCACCTGGGCGCCGAGGATATTGGCGGCGGCCAACGCGATACCAAGGGTCCACCACACGTGGCCGCCAAGGATAAAGGTCACCAGCGCGCCAAGGTTCGTGGCGGTATTGACCACCTTGGCCATCGCCGCGGATTTTAAGAAGTTCTGGGAGAAGATAAAGGTAAAGGCCATGATCAGGAACATGCCGGTTCCCGGGCCAAAGATGCCGTCATAAAAGGAGATGGCCGCGACCGCCACAAGCCCCGCCCAGGTGCGCCATCCGCCGCGGATGCCGGGTGACTCGGTGGTGCCGAAGCTCGGCTTAAAGGTCACGAAGACGCCCACCACCACTAACAGCACGATAATGAGCGGGCGCATGATGTCGCTATTTAGATTCGCCGCCACACTCGCGCCCAGCCCGGCGCACACGAGGGCGATGAGGGCGTAGCGAACGAGCTCTCCTGCCGGCGGGCCCACCCTGCGCGCCAAGGTCACGGCCGCCGATGCCGTGCCCGATACCGCCGCGAGCTTGTTGGTGGCCAGCGCCGTTGCCGGTGCCAGCCCCGGCACGACGGCAAGCAATAGCGGAATAAGCACGAGGCCTCCCCCGCCAATGACCGCGTCGATCCAGCCTGCCCCCGCCGCTCCCATAAGGAGCACCGCCCACTGCGCCACGTCGATATCCATGAGGAGATCATAAACCCCGCGGCGGGGAGGTCTAGACTCGATCGAGGACGAGCAGAAGATGGGAGAATACGTGGCTAAACGGCACTGGGGAATAAGCGTAGACACCCACACCATCCTGCGGTGGGGCATCGTCGTCCCCGTCTCCATCCTCTTGGGCTGGCTTTTTAGCATGTGGCACGTGCCGGCCGCGTGGATTTTGGCCGCGATCATCGCCTCTGGAGCCATGGCCCTTATCACCGGCGAAGACCTCAAGGTCAACCGCAAATTTTATGGTCTATCGCGCGGATTCATCGGCATCATGGCCGCGCTGCCGCTAACGGTGGTCTCCTTTGGCCAATTGGTGGGATACCTGCCGGCGGCCATAACCATGTCCTTTGTCACCATCGCGCTGGGCATCTTCTGCGGCGTCATGCTGCACCGCCAGCAGCCACGGGACGTCTCCTCCGAAACCGGCATCCTGTCCATGCTCCCCGGGGGTGCCTCGCTCATGCCCGCGCTTGCCGATGAACTCGGTGCCGACTACCGCTACGTCGCGCTCACCCAATACCTGCGGTTATTGATCGTTTCCGTATCCCTTCCCGCCGTCGTGACCTTCCTCGATACGCCTGCAGGAAGGGGCGGTGACTTAAGGCTGGAGGCGGAAACCACCTGGTGGATCATCGCACTAGTGCTCGTTATCGCGCTGGTCGGCGAAAGCCTTGGCAAATTCCTGCACCTGCCCGCCGCTGCGGTCCTCGGCCCGCTGATCTTGACGGTGCTGGCCTCGTTCTTCCTGCCGGAGGGCCATACGTTAGAGCCGATCTATGCCTTTAAGGTCATCGCCTTTTTATCCATCGGTTGGGTCTGCGGCGGCGGGCTGTCTCTCCCATCGCTCAAGGCCTTTGCTAAGCAGCTTCCCGCGACGATTCTTTTTATCGCCGCGGTCCTCGGCCTGTGTGCGGCCACGGCGTGGCCGCTGATGCACTGGCTCAATATCAGCTACTTCGAGGCCTACCTAGCTACTAGCCCCGGCGCGCTAGAGACCGTGCTCGCGCTCTCCGCGGAAGGCGGGGCTGGCCCCGTGGTTATCGCGGTGCAGCTTACCCGCCTCATCGCGGTGCTGGTCATTGCGGGGTACCTGCCGCAGCTCATTAGGGCCGTCGGCAAGTTTGCTAAAAGGCGCTAGCCGGCGCGTTTAGTTATTTAGCACGGCCTCGCGCAGCACCGACATGGGCACCGAGCCAAGAGCCAAGGCCTCGGAGTGGAATTCGCGGGCGCTCATGTCCTGCTCCTCGGCGGCGGCGCGGGTTTCTTGCCACAGGCGCTGGCCCAAGGCATAGGACGGGGCCTGGCCCGGCCAACCCAGGTAGCGGTTGACCTCAAAGTTGAGGTTCGCATCATCCATGGCGGTGTTTTCGCGCATGTAGGTCTTCACGTGGGCCTTATCCCACGCGCCGGATACGGTGCAGTCCGGTAGCTTCTTGCCCAGGTGCAATCCGATGTCCACCACGACGCGGGCCGCGCGCAGGCGCTGGGCATCGAGCAGCCCCATCCGCACGCCAGGATCGTCCATGTAACCCAGCTCGGCCATGAGCTGCTCGGCGTATAGGGCCCAGCCCTCGCCGTGGCCGGAGTTCCAGGTCACCGCGCGGCGCCACAGGTTCAGATCCTCTTGTACCAGGGCAGAACCCAGCTGCAGGTGGTGGCCCGGTACGCCCTCATGGTGCACGGTGGTCAGCTCCTGCCAGGTGTGGAAGGTGTCTTGGCCCTCCGGCACGGACCACCACATGCGGCCCGGGCGCGAGAAGTCATCGCTCGGCGGGGTGTAGAAGATGCCACCGGTACCCGCTGGGTCGATGCGGCACTCGATCTCTTCGACTTCTTCCGGAATGTCGAATTCCTTGCCGTTGAGCTCGGCGATGACCGCATCGGCCTTGCTCTGTATCCACTCCACCAAGGCATCAGTACCGCGCAGGGTATAGCGCTCCTCGTGGTTCAGCTTGCGCATGGCAGAGCGCACCGAGCACTCCGGGCCATAAAGCTCGTGCGCGATCTTTTCCTGTTCCCCGCGCAGGTAGCGCGCCTGGTCAAGGCCCCATTCATAGGCCTCGTCCAAGTCCACGGAATCGCCAACGAAAAGCTTGGAAAAGCGCTCGTAGCGCTCGCGGCCCACCGCGTCCTTATTAGAGGACTGCGGCTGCAGATCATTAGACAGCCAATCCGAGAACTCGCCAAAGGCCTCCTTGGCATTCTTCACCTCGGCGGAGTCGGGGGCGAGGCCGAGGCCCTCGAGCATGGAATCGGCATCGGCAAGCCGCTCGCACTGCACAATGACCTCAGAGATCTGGCGGTGCGGTGCCACCATGCCGTGGGAGGCCGCTTCCTTCAGGGACTCGCGGTAGCCATCGAGGGAGCCCTTGACCTTGGACAGACGGGAGCGAATGGCCTCGCGGTCCTCCTGGGTCTCCTGCGGCATAAGCAGCAGGGAATCCCGGATGGTCTGCACGGGCGAGGCAATATTATTAAGGCTGCGAATATCCTCGCCGTGGTGGTGCAAATCCAGATCTAAGCAGAGACGATCCCGCAAGACGGCGGCGGTGACATAATCCACGTCATCAAAGTCATCCTCATCATCGGATTCATCGGTGGTGTCATCCAAGGCATCCAGATCCGCAACCATATCGCGGGTGCGATCAGCGACAGCCTCAAAATAATCGGGGGAAAAATCCTGCAATTCGCCTTCAAAACCGTCAATGCCCCACGCGGTTGCATCTGTTGGGGATAGTTCGGCTAGGTCGTGAACGAAGTTATCGCACGAAGCGTCCAGTAGAGAGGGCTGGCGCTTAGCGGTCTGCTCAGAACTCATAAGAGGGAAGTCTAACCCTTTATCTTGTTGATAGGCCACCCAGCCCCACCCAAATGTTGCAAACTTGTTAGCTAATCGTTGTTCCACTTCGTGCCTGGGTAGTGCCACTGGGCAAAACCATCCAGCACGGCCGCGGGATTTTCCTCTATGAACAGCGCTTTTACAAAGCGGGGCAGGATGAAGCCCGCCTCGGCCATGGCGGCATACATGTCATAAAAGGGCTGCCAAAAGCCCTCCACGTCAACCAAGCCAACGGGCCCGCGAATGCTGCCCAGCTGTTGTTGGGTCAGTACCTCTGTTACTTCCTCCAACGTGCCCACGCCGCCGGGCAAACAGATAAAGGCGTCCGCCAGCTGCTCCATCCGGGTTTTCCGCTCGGCCATAGAATCCACTACCTCGAGGCGGGTCAAACCTGGATGGGAAATCTCTAAATCCACCAAGGATTGCGGCATGACGCCAGTGACGGTGCCGCCAGCCTGCAGGCAGGAATTGGCCACCTCGCGCATGAGGCCGATATTTCCGCCGCCATAGACCAAGTTCAGCCCGCGACGGGCAAGCTCGCCGCCCAAGTGTTGTGCCGCTGCGCTATAGCGCGGGCGAATTGCCCACGGCAGAGCCGCAATAAACCGCTACTGATCTCATGCGCCCCAGCATAGGGAATTTTTGGCCTACCTCCACCTTTAGACCATTCGGTACATACACCTATGAATATATTAGACAAAGCAGTCTGTGACACATATACTTTCTTTCATGATCAAACCTGGCCCCGTGTTCACCCGCCCCCGTACACCGGCTGCTAAGTGCCTTCACCTGGTGCGCCTGAACCCGATCATTACCCGTAGTGAGCTGGTAGAAGCCACCGGACTCTCCCAGCCCACCATTACCCGCGCTACCACCGCGCTCCTCAACGCAGGACTCATCCAAGAGCGCACCGACCTCACCCAATCCCAGGGCCGAGGCCGCCCTACGGTCCCCCTCGAGGCCGCGGATAATAACTGGGTGCTCGGCGGCATCGCCGTCGGCACCTCCGAGACCTATATCGGCCTCTATGACATCAAGGGCCGCACCATTTCGGAGGAAGAGATTGCCACTCCTGTCGCCCGCCTGACGGAGGAAGACTTTCTTGAACACATCATGGCCGGCATCAACCGCATGATGACGGGCCTGGATCGCCGCCTCGTGGCCTTGGGGATTACCACCTCGGGCACTGTGGACGAAGAGGGCCTGGTCACGGCGGATAATCTGGGATGGCACGGCGTGGATATCGCGGAGCGCTTGCGCTTCCAATTTAGCGTTCCCGTGGTGGTTACCTCCGCCATTTCCGCCATTTTGGGCTCGGAGACGCAGGCCGCCGAGATTGGTACGAACGAGCGCGTGCTCCTGCTCTTCGCGGATGATTCTTTAGGATCGGCGCTATCCGCCGATGACGAGGTAAATTCCATCATCCCACTGCCACAAACCCGCTCTGACCTACTGGGGCACGGCGCTTCCGAACACCTCTTGGCCACCCAGTCCATCCTGGAGGCCGTGCGCCGGCACGGCATCGAGGTCAACACCCTGCCCGAGGTCGCGACCATCGCCGAATCCAATTCAGCCGTGCGCGCCATTTTGGATGAGCGCGCCCGCCAGCTGGGCCAGATTACGGCGGAGATGGTCCGCGAATACTCGCCGAAAACCGTGGTCATTGCCGGCGGGGCCTTTACCGGCGATTCCCGCGCGCCCCAGCTTTTTGCCTCCACCGTCCGCGATTCCACCTCGGATGAACTGGAACTGCGCATGATCCCAAGCCACAAAGAAATCGTGCGCGCCGTCGCCCGTACCGTGGCTACCGATCAGCTATTGCGCGAACCATTGGAGCTGGGCCGCTCACTCCAGACCGCGTAAAACCTCGCGCGCGGAGTCGATCCCGGTAAACAGGTGGGCTTGCAACCCGCAATAAGTGGCGCCCTCGATGTAGTCGATGCGGTCATCGAAAAAATGCGTGTCCTTGGGCTGCGCCGCTAGCGCGTCTACCGCCACTCGGTAGGCCTCTGGGTGCGGCTTGGCCACCCCGATATCGCAGCTCAACGTTACCGCCGCGCACTCTGCCAACCACGGGTGCTGCGCGCGCACCTGTTTCGCCAAGGTCGTGGGGATATTGGATAAAATCCCCACGCTAAAGCCCTCCCCGATGAGCCCTCTGACCAGCGCTACCACCTCTGGGTCCGCCTCAAGCAGGTACTGGTTCTCGCAGGCCACGGCCCCAGCGCAGTCAATGGGCCCCATTCCCGCGCGGGCGGCTATCTCATTCCAGTAGTGACTATCACTAAAAATTCCGGCATCGTAATCCGGCCGGAAATAGTTATAGGCCTCCCAGAAGGCCTCCGGGTTCGCAGGCTCGAGGAAGCGCTCTAGTTCAGCGTGCGCTTCCGGCGTGGCGGGGCGCAGCAGCACGCCGTATAGATCAAACAGCAACTTCGGCATAATGCGTCCAGTTTATGCGCGCCTAGTAGCTTGGGTCTGCACGGCCACAATCCCTACCGCGGTGCCGGCGATAAAAATCACCAGCGCCAGCGTCGCCTGCGCCATCGGCAAAACGATGAGCACGGCCAGCGAAGCCAAAATCAGCATTCCACTCAGGGAATATAGGGAGCGGTTGACCAGCCCGCGCTTACCGATGACCCCACACGCCAGCATCACCACCCCCGCAAACGGGCTCAGCATAAGCGCTGCGGTGGTCAAAAAGATGCCGAGGGTGACGTGGCTTGAGATGACCGCAGCCCCAATGATGAGGCTTAATGCCAATACCGCCAGGGTGGCGGAGAGGGTTGTTTTGAGGTGTCCAGACATACGTCAATCCTCCCACAGCAGCGCAGTGCCATGGGAGGATTGATTTAAATCTTGATGTGTTTGTTATTCACAACTTAGGAGTTGCGGTTAGCCAAACGGGAATCGATGCGCAGCAGGCCAGCGCCATCGTTGCCCACCAGCTTGATCTGGTCGATGATCTCAGAAACGGTGTCCTCTTCCTCGATCTGCTCAGCCAAGAACCAGTCAATGAGCTGACGGGAGTCCAGGTCCTGGATGTCAAGGGCAACGCGGGCGATCTCGCGGATCTGCTCGGAGACCTTCTGCTCGTGTGCCAAGGAAGCCTCGAACGCATCCAGCGGGGTGGCAGCCTTGATGGAGCCAACCGGGATATCGTTGAGCTCTACGCGGTAGCCGCGTGCCAAGAGGTGATCCGCAAGCTTCTGTGCGTGAACGCGCTCTTCGCCAGCCTGAGCCATGAACCAATCGCGCATGCCCGGGAAGGACAGGTTGTCCATCTCGTAGGCCAGCTGGGTGTAGACCATAGCGGCGCCGTGCTCGTTAATGACCTGATTGTTTAGCAGGGTTTGCAGCTTCTCATCCATTGCTAAATCCTTTCTGTAGGAATCAATTAATTGGTTGTAGGCACTACAATACCCAAATAAAATCTCCCGTCTAGCAAGGCATGCTTAATCAAACCCGCACCTCAGGGGCATTTTTCAGATTGGATCACCTAAGTTAGTTAAGACAAAGCTGCTCCACGGCCCGAAGTTAATATCGCCTAATAGTTCGAGGTCATCGCCCTAAACGGCCAACCTCGCCGCGCTAGCCCACTCCATCCGACCCCCTACAGCCAGTACGCCCCCGCATATCAGATTTGCAATGTGATATTAATCACCCAGTTGCCCACTCAGGCGTTCTAGGCGCTGCGCGCTCGCCCCATCGAGGCCCCGAAACTCCACCTCAATGCCGCGATCCGCGTACTTTTTCTGCACCGCATCCAGCGTCGCCACCGTCGAGGCATCCCAGACCTCGGCATCGGAAAGGTCCACCACCACGAAGTCCGTATCGAGCGTGTAATCGAAGGCGTAGACCAAATCATTCGAGGAGGCGAAGAAGAGCTGGCCATGCACCACGTAGGTATATCCATCTACCAACTCAACCTCCACGAGGTGTGCCACCCGGCGGGCAAAGCCAACCGATGCCGCCACCACGCCTAATACCACACCCACCGCGAGGTTATGCGTAGCCAGCGTGCCCGCGACCGTCAGCAGCATGACGAGGATTTCAGAAAGCGGCATCAACTTCAGCGTGCGCGGGCGGATGGAATGCCAATTCACCGTCGTCGCCGCCACGAGGATCATCACCGCGACCAGCGCGGCCATCGGAATGCGGCCTACGGCCTCGCCAAAAAGCAGGCACAGCACGAGGAGGAAGGCGCCGGCGAGGAACGTCGACAAGCGCGTGCGCGCCTGGGATACCTTGACGCCGATCATCGTCTGGCCAATCATCGCGCACACGCCCATACCGCCAATGGCTGCGGCCAATATATTGCCAATGCCCTGGCCAAAGGACTCGCGGGTCTTATCGGAATGGGTATCCGTGATGTCATCGACAAGCTTTGCCGTTAGCAGCGATTCCATCAGGCCCACCAGCGCCATCCCAAAGGCGTAGGGCGCAATTACCTGCAGGGTCTCCAGGTTCCACGGAATATCCGGAATGAAAAGGCCCGGCAGCGTCGTGGGCAGCTCGCCCTGGTCCGCCACATCCGGCACCTTCCACCCCGCCGCGACGGCGATGAGGCTTACCACCACGATGGTCACTAGCGGCGCCGGAATTACCTGGGTAAACCGCGGCAAAACGATCATGATGGCTAGGCCTATAGCCACCAGCACGTAGACCATCCAGGGGACATCGATAAGGTGCGGCAGCTGCGCGGTAAACATCATAATTCCCAGCGCATTGACGAATCCGGTCATCACCGAACGCGGGATAAAGCGCATGAGCTTGGCGATGCCCACCCACGCCAACAGCACCTGGATGATACCGGCCGCAAGCACCGCCGCCACCACGTAATCATGCCCATATTCGTGCGCGAGCGGGGCCACCACCAGGGCTACCGCGCCCGCCGCCGCGGAAATCATGGCGGGCCGCCCGCCGGTAAAGGCGATGGCCATCGCCATAATCACCGAAGAATACAGCCCCACCCGCGGGTCGAGGCCGGCGAGAATGGAAAAGCTTAAAACTTCCGGGATCAAAGCAAGCGCCACCGCCAGTCCGCCAAGGACCTCCTTGCGCAAACGCGCAGGTGAGGAAAATGCAAAGCGGAAACTGGCGATGACGCCGGTGGGTGCAGGCTGCTCGTTAATCACGCCTGCACATATTAGTAGCTACTACGAGCCTTCCTGAAAGGAGCCATCCGCCGTGATCACCGGCAGCACCGACCAGGCAAAGTTGATCCACTTATCCGTCTTCTTCCACGAATAATCCGGCTCAAAGATGGTCTTCGGCTTGGTATAGACCACAGCGGAACGCACCTCATCGGCGGTTTCTTCCAAAAAGTTCACCACTAGATCCAGGGTCTTGCCGGAATCGGCCACGTCATCAACGACGAGCACCTTCTTACCCTTAAGGGAATCCGTATCCAACTGCGGGGACAAGATGATCGGCTCATCCAAGGTCTGGCCAATATCGGTGTAGAACTCCACGTTGATAGCGCCCATGGCCTTGACCCCGATGGCATAACCAATGGCACCGGCTGGGATCAGTCCGCCGCGGGCAACACCCACGATCAAGTCAGGAAACCAACCGGATTCCACGATTTGCTCCGAAAGATTCCGGCTCGCTTCGCCGAAGACTTCCCAGGTGAGGTTCTCCCGGTCCGGGTGGATCCAATTCTCAGTCACGATTGCGCGGCTCCTTTTGCGTCATGGGCTTTCTTTGTAGTTTAACTAGCGATACCTACCAAGGGAAAGCAGCTACCGGAAAGGAACCTCTCCCAACGTGCGCCGCAGCTTGCGCGTGCGCAGGCGCTCCGGGTTTTCTGCCAACTGTTCCACCGCGCGCACCGCGCACATGACGTGGGCTTCCTTGGAGTTGGAATAAAACGCCTGGGCCTGCGCCGGCAGCTTCGGCACGGCGTGCAGTGGCAGATCCGATACGGATAGCAGCGTGCCATAGGGCACGCGGTAGCGGTACCCATTTGCCGCCAAGGCGCACGATTCCATGTCCACCGCCACCGCGGTAGAAGTGCGCAACCACTCCCACAGATCCCGGCTGGTGCGCCACTCCCAATCGCGGTCATCGGTCGATAGCACCGTGCCGGTGCGCATGAGCGAATTATCGCTGCCGTAGACCTCATCCACGGCCGCCTCCAGCATGCGCTGAACCTCTGGAATAGCCGGAATTGGCGTGGAAGAAACCACCTGCCGGTCCAAAATGTGGTCGTGGCGCTCGTAGGCATTGCCCAAGATCAGGTCACCGATGCGCATGCGCCCATCCATGCCGGCGCAGTGACCAATCATGATCCAGGCCTCCGGCCGCAGCACGGCCAAGCAGTCTGTAATGGTCTTCGCATTCGAAGGCCCCACCCCGATATTGATCATCGTGATTCCATCGCCACCTGCGGTAATGAGATCGAACCGGGGCATCTGAAAGCGCGAGGTCAGCGTCAGCCCATCCAGGTCGAGGTCCACCGCATCATTGGGGTGAATGGTCTCCCCATTGGGCAATACGAGCGCCGTATATCGCGAATCTTCCTTGGTCAGCTCGCGCAGGCCAAATTTCACGAATTCCGTGGTGTGCATCGCGTAATTGGTAAACAGGATGTATTTCTGCACCGTATCGACCTCGATGCCGGTGTAGTGCTCAATGCGCGCACAGGCAATATCGAAACGCTGCGCCCCGAAGTGAAAGAGCGGCTTTTCCCCGCCGTGAAAGGCGTCCCACTCGCCATCAATAATCGCATCGTTGACCTCATCCAAGGTCGGGCGCGGGATGGGACCGCGCTCCTGCGGCGCCGCCGGGGCATCCTTGATGTATTCCGGCGGGATGCGCTCATCCGATTGGCCGACGAAGATATCGCACGGATAGTTATTAGTCAGCCGCGTCAGCTGCTCGTGCAAGTACTCCCGGATGATGTGCGGCTTGGAGACGACCGCAGAATACTTGCCAGCCTCGTCCACATAGCCAAAGGGCTCGGAGCGGTCAATCGGCTGCCATTTACGAATCTCCACTGTCACCTTGGGATAGACCACGTGGCGATAATCATCGAGGGTGCCGGAGGCAAGGGCCTCGCGCCCCAACACACACGAGGTTTCATAATGTTCAATTAAGCGAGTCACCGCTTCATCTACGGAGTGGACATGCTGCAGATCGGTCATACCGGCGAGTTTAGCGGGGACCGAGCAGCACGGCAGCGGAGTCTTTTCTACCCTGAATCCTAAACGCCCACTTGGTATCGTTAGCTCTATGCCTGCCACTAATATTGGGGTGGAGCTTTTTGCCGCCACCCGTGAATTTCCCGTTGATCTTCCCATTCCCCCGCATGAGGATGAAGCACCCGCCGCCTGCTTCGACGACTAACCCTCCCGAGGCATAAACGAAGGCCCGCCGACTGCGCATCGGCGGGCCCTCTCCCCATGACTAATCTCTGGCACTTAGCGGCAAGGAGTGGAGCGCCCTACGCCGTAAGCACCGCCCGTGATTAGGCAAGCCTAAGTTTACAAAGATTGTGGCGTGAGGTCAAGGGCTTGCCCATAAATTTCTTCAACTTTTCCAAAGAGGCCATTTACCTGCATTAACGCGTATGATTGGAAGGCATGGCTGTCGAATCTCTTGCAGAGTTGAAAAGCATTATTTCTGAACAACTCCTCAAGTTCGGGCGCGTGAACGAGGAAGATACACCCGAAGAAAAAGATTCGCCTCGCCTTGGCATCGCCTCCCCGGCCGCGGCCAGTGCTTTGCAGGATGACGTTGCCGATGAGATCGTTGACCGCCTCAAGGCCGAAAAGGATAAGTCCAGTCCCGGCGATTCCGCCCTCGACGCCGATGCCGCTAGGACGCTCCCTCTCGGCGCACGCACGAAGCCGCGCGGCGTTTTCGAAGACGATTGGGGCGCCCGCCCGAGCGACGAGCGCCCCTGGCCGGTCATCCTGGTCCACGGCACCTGCGATACCAAGGGCGTCTGGCAGATTATGGGCAATATCTTGCGCCAAGACGGTTGGGCGGTCTTTGCCCCTGACTACGGTCACCGCGCCACGCAGACCATCCCGGAATCATCCCAGCAGCTTGGCGCGTATATCGATACCGTGCTCGCCGTCACCGGGGCAGAAAAGGTCATCTTAGTAGGCCACTCCCAGGGCGGACTGCTCGCGCGGTACTGGATGCGCATGGACGGCGGCGCCGAAAAGGTCATCCACCTCATGAGCATCAGCGCGCCTAATCATGGGACGACCCACGGGGGCATCGCCAGTCGCCTCATTCGCACCCAACGCCAAGAGGCGGTGATCCGCTCCATTATCGATGGCTGGTTTGGCCCCGCCGGCATGGACCAGGTGGTAGGCAGCGAGGTGCTTCGCGATGTCAACCGCGACGGCGACCTCGAATCCGGCGTGAGCTACACCTGCATCGCCACGCGTTCCGATGCCGTCGTCGTCCCGCCCGAGACCTGCTTCCTCGACCCCGAGGGCGCGCCCGAAGGTGCGGTGCGCAATATCTATATCCAAGATTTTGACCGCCACGCCGTGGTCATGCACGAAGATATGCCCATGGATAAGCGCGTGCACGCCATCGTGCGCACGCTGCTCAGGATGGTCGAGCACACGCCGCGATAATTAAATCTCCAGCTCATCGAGCAGGGCATCAAAGGCCGGGCCCACCTGCGTGCGCCACAGCGTATCCACCTTCTTGTCCCCGCGGCCAGGCCCACCGTTAATAACGGCCACGCGCTTGCCCTGCTTCTTTGCCTCAAGCACAAAGCGATATCCACTCATCACCGCCAGCGAAGAACCGGCCACCAGCAGCGAATTAGCCTCGTTCAAGAGCGCAAAGGCCGCATCCCGCCGCGTGGCTGGCACGGGCTCGCCAAAATACACCACGTCAGGCTTGAGCAACTCCGATCCGCAACGCTCGCAGCCAGCCATTCGAAACGCCGCGACGTCTTTCTCATCCAGCGTCACGTCACCATCCGGGTTAACTTGGTCCCTTTCCACCACTAGGCACTCCAGGTAGCCCGGGTTCGCGGCAGCCAATCGCGCATCGAAGTGCCCGCGATCCTCATAGTGACCACACAACAGGCAGACCACGGTTTCCATATCGCCGTGCAGCGTGACCAGCCTGTCCGTACCCGCCCGTTTATGCAGACCATCCACGTTCTGGGTCACCACACCATTGACCAGCCCGGCGCGCTCCAACTCCACGAGCGCATAATGCGTGCGATTGGGTGCCGCGGAATCCATCACGCGCCAGCCCACGAAACTGCGCGCCCAATACCTATGGCTAGCGGCCGGGTCGTGGCGAAATTCCTGATACGTCATCGGCCGGTGCCTGCTCAGCGAGCCCCGCGGTCCGCGATAATCCGGCACCCCCGATTCCGTCGATACCCCCGCCCCGGTCAGTACCATCACCGGCCCTTCTCGCAGCTGCTTGGCGATGTCCCCCAAAGCCTGCCCCGCCTCCGTATGCGGAGCTGTCTCCTCCACGACGCGCGCAATCGATCGCAGCGCAGACTGATGTGCGTGGGCTACGGCGGGATCCATACCCACCAATCTAATCAAGCGATTGCGAGTTTTTACCAAATTTCGCAAGTAAGACGTACCAAATCTCTAAAGTAGAGCGCACAAAATTTCGCAAGTAGATTTACCTATCCCCAGCTCACGGGTATTTTTTAATAGGAAAAGGAGCCGCCTGCCTTGCGGCAGCGGCTCCTTATCTTGGTAGTGCTAGCTCTCTGGTAGCTGCTCTACGTATAACCACTCAGAATCTAGCTCCCCGTGGCGCGAGCACTTGGTATGCCAGCCATCGGGGCGCACCTGGGCCACCATGCGGCGGCCGCAGATCTGGCAGTAGCGCGGCACGTCGAGGCCGGCAGCTGCAGCAGGGTGCAGCGTGAAGACCTCTTCGATCGGCTTGCCGGTATTGGGGTGGAAAATTGGCTCGTCCCCGGCCAGGACGGCGGTTGCCAACTCAGAGTTCGGCTCGGACACTACAGAGCCTTGATCGGGAGATCGATGCGGCCCAGCATGTCCACATCCTTTTCGATTTCCTGACCCAGGGTGGTCAAGTAATTGCCGGCAATGATGGCGTTGATGCCGCCGAGCAGACCGCGCTCGGTGCCGTCATCGCCAAGCGAAAGCTCGCGGCCGCCAGCGAAGCGGAGGGTGGTGGAGGGCATCGCCAAGCGGAATGCAGCAACGGCGCGCAGGCCCTCACCCAGCGGAACCAGCGGGCGATCAGCGAATGGGGTGCCCGGGCGAGGGTCGAGGAAGTTCATCGGAACCTCGCACGGATCGATCTCTGCCAGCTGGGCTGCGAACTCGGCGCGCTGCTCCAGGGACTCGCCCATGCCGATGATGCCGCCACAGCAGACTTCCATGCCTACCTCGCGCACGTAGTCCAGGGTCTTCTTGCGCTCTTCCCAGGTGTGGGTGGTGACCACGTTGGGGAAGTAGGAGCGGGAGGTCTCCAGGTTGTGGTTGTAGCGCTGTGCGCCCATGTCCTTCAGGCGCTGTGCCTGCTCGCGGGTCAGGGTGCCCAGGGAGCAGGAAATCTCGATGTCAACGGCATCATTAATGGCGGCGATGGCCTCGCCCACCTGGTCCAGCAGGCGGTCATCCGGGGACTTCACCGCAGCGACGATGCAGAACTCGGTAGCGCCGGTCTTGGCGGTCTTCTGCGCCGCCTCCACCAGCTCAGGGATGTTCAGGCGCACTGCGCGCACTGGGGACTCGAAGAGGCCGGACTGGGAGCAGAAGTGGCAATCTTCTGGGCAACCACCAGTCTTGATGGAGATAATGCCTTCCACCGATACGTCCGGGCCGCACCACTTCAGGCGGGTCTGGTGGGCGATATCAGCAATTTCTTCCAGCTGGGAATCTGGAACCTGCAGTACTTGTAGTAGTTCTTCCTGGTTAAGGCCTTTGCCTTGCTCCAGAGCTTTCTCACGGGCGATGTCGATGATGCTCATGCAGTGAACCATACTTGAACGCCGTTCAACTTTGGCCAAAATCACAAAATTTTTTTCGCGGGATTACCCTAAGGGGCATGACGCTTTACAATGACACCCTCGAACTCCTCCAAGAACTCATCCGCAATGCTTGCGTGAACGACCTCACCCCGGATTCCGGCTTTGAGGTGCGCAATGCCGATACGCTAGAGAACTTTTTTGCCGGCGAAGACGTCTCCATCGAGCGCTTTGAATCCCACCCGGGCCGCGTCTCCATCGTGGTGACCGTCCCCGGCGATCCCGCCAAGGAACCACTCACTCTTATGGGGCATACCGATGTCGTGCCCGTCGACGAACCCAAGTGGACCAAGCCGCCCTTCGAGGCACTCATTGAAGACGGCAAGCTATACGGCCGCGGTTCCGTAGATATGCTCTTTATTACCGCCACCATGGCCGCCGTCACCCGCGAGGTAGCGCGCGCCGGCAACCCCGGCGGAACGCTTGCCTTCGTGGGCATGGCCGATGAAGAGGCCCGCGGTGGCCTGGGCGTGCGGTGGATGGCAGAAAACCACCCCGATGCCTTCTCCTGGAAGAACTGCCTCTCCGAGACCGGCGGTAGCCACCTGCCCGGCGCGGTGGGCTTCAACGTGGGAGAAAAGGGCGCTGGCCAGCGCCGCCTCCACGTCACTGGCGATGCCGGACACGGCTCGACGCCCTACGGCAAGGACTTTGCCATCGTAAAGATTGGCGAGGTCGCCCGCCGCATCGCCGAGGCCGAGCCACCCACAGCCTCCAACGAGATCTGGGAGGGCTTCGTCCGCACCTTCAAGTTCGATCCTGAGACCGAAAAAGAGCTTATCGATGGCACCGGTGACTACACCAAGTTCGGCAACCTCGATGCCTACGCCCACGCCTTTAGCCACACCACCATCGCCGAGACCGTCCTGCGTGCCGGCGGGGCCATCAATGTGCTGCCTTCCCACGCCTACCTTGAGATGGATATCCGCCCCTTCCCTGGGCAAACCCAGGAAGACTTGGACGATTTCCTCCGCAGCGCACTGGGCGATCTTGCCGATGAGGTAGAAATCGAACACCTCATTACCGAAAACGCCACCCAGTCCTCCACCGATACCGAGCTCTGGCGCACCATTGAGGCCACCGCCAAAGAGTTCTTCCCCAATAAAGACGTCGTCCCCGTCCACGCCACCGGTGGTTCCGACCTCCGCTTCGCCCGCCGCAAGGGCGGCAATGCCTATGGCTTTGCGATGCACGCCGAGGGCCGCGATATGGCCAGCGCCAACTCGCAATTACACAGCCACGATGAGCACCTCTACCTCGAGGACCTAGATCTCACCGTGCGCGCCTACCACAGCTTGGTCAACCGCTTTTTGGGTCTGAACCAGTAGCACTCTCCCCTCGCTTTTACGCGGTGACCTGAAAATAGATCCCGGCATGCGCACTGCAGCCGGGATTAAACATATGCCCACACTTCGGGCATGCCTCGACAGAGGAATACAGCCGGTAATCCATCTCGAGGCCACAGGAACCGCAGAGGGCAGCGGGGGCATCGACAAGCATGGGCCCAAACTCATGATCCGTCAGCTCCGCATGGCACAGCGCGCACGCGAAGTACTCGCCGCAGGTCGCGCACTTATTGGCCACCACGTCGAGCGGGGAATGCCAATGCTTGCACCGGCCCTCCGCATCAATCGCGCCGCGAATCTTCATGGTTCTGCCACTCCTTCTTCTTCGCCTCCGACTTCTTTGCATTGCGCACCGCCATCACCCCAAAGGCAATGGCAATAACTATAGGCATCCACACCCTGCTGTAATCCATAAGGAAAACCACCCATTCCGGAGGTACAAAGTGCACCGCAAACTGCGGCGCGGGCAAGGTAATCTGCGGTGGCTCCGGCAGGTTCGGCAAATTTGGCAGCGGAAGGTAAATCTCTGGGAAATCTACATCTGGCAGCTCCCAATCCGGCAGCAAGCGCGAGAGGATGCGGCTAATAATAGGAGCCAAAACAATCATCGCGATGGCCCACCCGGACTTCCCCAGCCCACCGAGCAGTGGATACAGCACGCGCTTGAAGGGGCTTTCTTCCATTGCCCGGCGCCGCTTTTCACCCAAGGAGCCCGGCGGCGGATCAAAGGCCACGGCCTCCTCCCCATCGCGGTAGTAGACATCCTGTATCTCCCCGAAGGGCGTGGCTTGGATATCTACATAAGGCTTAGTCAGCGGCGCACTATTCTCACTGAATGAGAGATCGTTTTCCAGATTCTTCTGCAATGAATAACGGCCGCCACGCGGCTTGTCGTGCCGGCTGCGAACCTCGCCATTGACCACGATCTGCATGCGGGGTGCAGGATTCTTGCGCCAGAGCTGGATGCGGTGGATAAAGGGGGCATCGCCAAGCACCGGCGTAAATTCCTTCGGCTCCTTGGGCCATTCGCCCTGCTCAGCGAACTCGGCATCGTAGCCGCGCTCAACCTCGAGCAGGCCAGCCTCAGGGTGGTCCAACCGCCAGATTTCCATCAGCGCTTCCTCAACTTGGCGCCCAATTTGCTAGCACCCAACGCCAAAAGGACCACTACCGGCAGGTAAATCCATGTCCCCTCGTTGAAGTACATCTCCATGGCCGCGAAATAGGCGATGCCCGCAACCCAGAAGATGGTCCATGAGTAGCGGAATGTGGCGGCATCGATAAGAGCAATAAGCACGGTAAGCCCACCCATGATGCCGAGCAGCGTCGTTCCGGAAACCGCCTGGTAAATCGCCGGCGGGAGCACCAGGAAGTTAGCGATCATCGCCAAAGGCGCCCACCACTGCCACCACGCGCGGCCGGGTTCTTCCTGCGTTTCCTGCTCCTGGCTCATACCCTCCTCAAGCTAGCACATAATTTTGTTTTTTGAGCCGGTTATCCTGACGGAAGAATATGCATTCCTACCTGCGAAAACGCGTTAAAACAGGCGAATGTCCGGCGGGTGTTCTATAGTGTTTTTCGTACACACGTTCACAACACAAATTTAGGTTTTAAGCGCCATGGAAGATCCATACTTTTCCACGACCAACACCAAAGACCCCACTACACGCTTAGCTTTTGAGATGCGAAAATCTGAATACGAGTTCTGGACTGAACAGATCCCCGATCTCGATTCTGATTTCGAATTAGTCACCCAATCCCTTTACCGCACCACCGGAGTTAATCAGGGGCGAATCGGCCATATTCTGATGGCCCTGTATCGCCTAGAAGAGCTCCCGCAGCTGAAAGAGCTGCAGCACCAGCTTTACCACTTAGATTTAGACCGCCTCATTGCCATCAATAAATCCCTTAACCGCCTGGGCAACCCGGCCCCGGAGGTAGTCGCGCGCATCGATGAGCAGCTCACCGCCTACCTCACCCCCACCCGCGCCAACCAGGCCATGCGGACGCAAGCGCAGATTAAAAGGAAGATCAACGAGCTCATCAACCTCGAAGATGACACCCTTGCGGTCAAGAAGGGGCCGACCCAGCCGCGCTACACCATGGAGAATTGGGGAAACAATACCGCAGCAATGACGCTGAGCGCGGATCCCTCGGTGATGGCGTGCGTAGATAAGTGCATCAAGGAGACTGCGCTCAAGCTGGATTGCTCGCTTGCCGATGCCGCCATTTCCCTCCTCACCGGCAATACCGAAGCACCCCAGGTCATCCTGAATGCCTACAAGGCAACCGATGTCCCCAACTCCCCCGCATTCATTGAATCCGTTGGGTGGCTCGACCCGGCGCGCTCCAACGCCCTGCCCTACTCCAAGATCCGGGAACTGAACCCGGATAAAGAGGTAAAGGGATATGTCACCCCGCCGGATATGGCAGCCTACCTCGAAGGATTCGACGGCACCTGCCGCTACCCTGGCTGCAACCGCCCTGCCACGGTGTGCCAGAAGGATCACCGCATCAACCACGCGGATGGCGGGCCGACGACTCCCGCAAACCTTGCGTGCCTGTGCCAACACCACCACAACATAAAGACCGATGGCCGGGCCTTTTACGTCATGGATCCGCACACCCGGGACATTATTTGGTTCTTCGAGGACGGCACCTGGACCGTCACCGAGCCCTCCGGCCCGCTGGCGGAAAAGAATAAGAATTGGGTGCAGACTTTTGCACAAACCATGACCGCCCACCGCGCACGGGCCTACGAAGAGGCCCACGAAGCACAGGAAAAAGAAAAAACCATCCCAAGGAAGGAGGATTAAAAACGCCCACTGCCATACATTGGTTGGCATGATGCAAAAATTATTCACGCTCGACGAGCTGATCATTTCCCAGACCAAGTCCCTCCTCAAGGATCGATTCATGATTTCTGATGTCAACGGGACCCCAGTGGGCACCATCGTGCAATCCACCAGCCTTAAGGAGATGGTGTTTAAACCCTCCCGTAGCTTGGAGGTCGCACTCACGGATGCCGAAGGCAACCCCCAACAAACAGTCATGACGATCTCGGATCCGCCGAATTTTTTGCGGGATACCTACGAGGTACACCTACCGGGAATTGAACAGCCCATGGCCGTTATCACCAAGCGCTTCTCCATGTTCAAAACCAAGATGGAATTAACAATGGGGGGCTTTGCCGACGTCGAAGTGCACGGCGATTTCTGGGATTGGAACCTCACCATCACCTCCCAGGATCGCCAGCTTGCCGATGTCTCCAATAAATGGACCGGCATGGGCAACTACTTCATGGGTAAAAACACGTATCTCCTGCGGATCGCGCCAGGCCTCAACGAGCAACAGCACGCCGCCATCATCGGCGCCGTAATGAGCATGGACATGCTGCGCACGAAGAAAAAGAAAAACAGCAACTAGGTGCGCGCATGGAAATCATTGCAAACGGTGTTTCAGGACTGGCCCTACTGTAAGCACCGAGGTTCCAATTCCGGATACGGCAAGTGCCGCTGCCGGGCCGATGGCACTTACGATAGGCGCCCCGATAATGTATCCGATAAGCATCGCAGAGCTATTTATCGATCCCATCGTAGAAAGGGCTTTGGGCTTCACCCCATCAGGTACGGTTCCCACCACGATGATTCGCAGTGCGGCCACCTGAATGGCATTGCATACTCCGCCAAGGAATGAAGTGCCCCGAGTTTTGTTCCTAGGCATTTGCCTTGATTTCTATTATTGCCTGTGGCGGGTTCTGCTTCCAAAACTCGGTTTCCACCTCGGCTGGGGTTCGGTATCCCAAGCTTTGGTGGAGCCTTACCTCGTTCCACCATGACACCCACTCGAACGTCGCAATTTCTACCTCGATAACATCATTCCACCTGCGAGTATGGATGAGTTCGTTCTTATGAGGGGCCGTTAACGTTTTCAGCCAGTACATTGTCATATAAGTCACCACACTTCCGGTGGAAGCAGTGATCCCGTGTTGGGCAAGTCGCTGGTTGTAGACCACGCTGACATACTGCGATCCGTGATCCGAATGGTGAATGAGACCTGTTGTTTCCTCAGCACACACGATTGCCTGGTTGAGAGCTTGCAGCGGCAGTGCTTCGGTGCGCATCGAGTCTGATAACGCCCACCCAACGATCCGTCGGGAGTAAACGTCGGTGACAAACGCGGCATACACAAAGCCTTTCTTCGTGCGCACGTAGGTAATGTCGGCCACCCACAGCTTATTCGGGCCCCGGGCTTTAAATTCACGCTCGACCAAATCCGGGCGCAGATCCGGCACGTTGAGGTGTACGCGTTGTGATTGGTGATCCGCCTGTGCCTGTGCCAGAAACACCAGCCAGGCGCATCAGCCGAGCGGTTTGTTCACGACCGATATCGATTCCGTCACGGTGAAGCGCATGCCACATTTTCCGCACGCCGTAAACACCGTCATTATCCCGATGAACAGCACTAATGCGTTCAACCAACGCAGCATCGCGAAGTCGACGAGCACTTAACCCACGGGCCTTGGACTGGCGATACCCACGCGAGGTGATAAACCCACCAGCCCGGTTATTTTTCAACGTCTTACAAATGAACTCGACAGAGAAATAATTCCGGTATTCATCGATGAACCGGATCATAACCGAGGCTTGGGGCCTGGTCATGAGGCGAAAAAGCTGAGGCAGCCTTCAGCAGCTCATTAGTGTCGCGTAGCTGGTGATTTTCACGGCGCAGCCTCGCGTTTTCGGCGGCCAAATCTTCACACACAGGTTCTGGGATGTTTCCCGAACGGCGGGCCTGCTGGGTCCATTGACGAGCCGTGTGCCATGAAACCCCCAACTTTGGAGCTACTGCCTGGCACGCGGGGTGCATCGACATATTTTCCGCCACGATGCGATCTTCCACGAGACGGACCACACGATCCTTTGCATCCTGGTCAAATTTTCTCGGCACGTTCCAGATTTTCCCATCTACTCAAACGGAACAAAACCTGGGACACTTCACACCAACGCCGTGTCCACTACTCGGGGGACACCCCCGCCCACCTCGGCACTCAACCCTGCTGTGGGGGTTACTCGTAGCGAAGCGAGCTGAACATCCCGGTTTCCAGGTGATAGGCGTTATGGCAGTGAAATGCCCACTCACCGGGGTTGTCAGCGATCAGGTCGGCGATCATGGTTTCACCGTGGCGGAGAAGGACGGTGTCCTTGCGTAGCCCGCCGCTGCCGGGCAGCGCCCACGTGTGGCCGTGGATGTGCATGGGATGGGGCATCATGGTTCTGTTGCGCATGACCATCCGCAGGCGCTGGCCCTCCTGCACGGTCGCGGAGGAGGATTGGCCGTCGGTGAGAATGCTCCATTCATACGGCATCATCTGCCCGCCCAGGTCGATACTGACTTCTCGGTCTGGTGTGTCCTCGGGCAGGAGTGCACGGTCTGCTGGCTTCAGGGAGGACAGAAGCAGTCCGGTGGACGACAACTCGGGGAAGTCGACATCGGGGTGGGGGGCCTGGCCGCCGGCGGTGCGGATGACGGCGAAGGCGCGGTCGTCCTTACCCACCGCCAAAGCCGTGAGCGGGAAGATGCCGTCGCCGAGGATGACCTCGACGTCGACACGCTCGCCCATCGACAGGTAGATCGATTCGGTCTCCCGAGGCTGGACGGGGAAGCCGTCGGTGTGGGTGACGGTCATGCGGTGACCACCGAGGGCCACCTTGAAGATGGTGTCACCGCCGGAGTTGATAAACCGCAGGCGGGCCTTGTCGCCCGGGCGAGCCTCGAAGGTCCGGTGAGCACGGGGGATACGTCCGTTGATGAGGTAGTGCGGATACATCACATCGCCAGCATCCCCGCCCAGTACCCGGTCCGGGGTGCCGTGCATCATCTGGCCGTGACCTCCCATTCCCTTCTTCCCGTTATGGTCGCCTGAACCCATTCCGGTGAGCTTGTCGAGCTCATCGTCGGGAGTGCCCTGAATGCCATCGACCCAGTCGTCGAGCACGATGGTCCACTCGACGTCCTGGTCCTCAGCGTCTTGCGGGTCACGGACGATCAGTGGGGCGTGGAGGCCGCGATCAAGCTGCAGGCCGGAGTGGGAATGGTAGAAGTAGGTGCCACTGTGGGGGACTTCAAAAACATAGGAGAAAGACTCGCCAGGTTCAATGGGGTCCTGGGTCATGCCGGGCACACCGTCGGCTGCGTTGTGGAGTGCGATACCATGCCAGTGGATGGAGGTGCTCTCAGGAAGTTCATTGGTGATATCGACCTGGAGGACGTCGCCGGCGGTGGCCTCAATGGCCGCATCCCCGGTGTCAGAGACGTACCCCCACGTCTTGGCTTCGATGCCGCCGATATCCAGAGAGAGGGGCCGGGCGGTCAGTGTCCGGCGCACCGTCGGCTCACCGAGCGCAGTGGGGGTGGGAGTGGGGCGAAGAGAGGAACCTGGTGCCGAGGCAGCGGGTCCAGGGTCGCTGGTGCAGGCGGCCACGGCCCCGGTGCCGGCGAGGACGAGCCCGCCGAGCAGAAACTGTCGTCGGGAAAATCCGTTCATCATGATTTAACCTTCCTTGGTGTTAGATTTCAGTGACACGGGAGACAGGCGCAGGTGAGGACCCTGCTGAGCCATCACGTCAGGTGCAGGTCTGTGACACAGGTGGCACCATCGTCGGCGGTGGAAAACTCCGCGGTGCCGGTACGCCCCTGGTAGCTGACCTCAATCAGGCCGGTGGCATCATCGGGAAGCCAGAAGCCAATAAACCCGTTGTCGAAGGTGGTTGTCGCCTCGTCCACCAGCACCTCACCGGTCGCCTCATCGGTGATCGTGATCTGGATATCCTCATTGTCGAGTTCCCCCAGGCAGGTCGTGAGGCTGTGGTAGAAGCAGTCGTGGGTGGAGGTGAGATAGGGCGCGATCGAGACATACGTCTGATTGTCGGGAAGATCGACCACGACTTCCTGGTCATCGCTCGAGAGCAGCAGTTCATCGGCACGCACTGAAGCGATCAGATCCGTGGGACGCTCAGTGACCTTCTGCCGGTCGAGGTGATCAATGATCTCCACCGCGTCCATGGCGGCCAGGCCATGGGTAGTCAGGAATGTATCCCGGGACACCGTCCCGTCGGCGGTGGGTTCCGGGTCGGCGGCCGAACACCCCGTGAGGGCGAGGGCAAGGGCGGCGGCTGCGATCGCTGCTCGTTTCACGTCAATCTCCTTGGATCGTGGTAAGACCGTGAGAAGACACCGCCTCAAGGTCGATGTCATACCTTTATCTAGCACGGGTGCCTGACGGACTAGAAATCAAAAGCCCTGCTCACAGCCTTATAACAGGGCGAAAAGGGGGTGGATTCGGTGGGCTGGGTCACCACCGGGACACCACCCCACAGCCGTGGGCGATGTCCTTCTACCCGCCCCGGGTATGCGGTGCAGGCAGTGAAATCCCTGGTGGCGCCTGCTGAACCGACCAGGGGAGGCGATGCCGCCGGCCCGGGGTGGGGCACAAGGGTGACGGCAGTCGAAGGGTGATGTTTGAAGATTTGATGAAGATTGCCCCGCCGGGCACTGAGCGAGGGTGGTATTCCCCCCTGACCGGAGCAATACTGGGGCCTATGGCTGACCGCACACCGACCACCGCCACGCCCCCGGGGCGGGTGCTGGTCGTCGATGATGAACAACCCCTGGCTCAGATGGTGGCCTCCTACCTCATCAGGGCCGGCTTCGATACCCGCCAGGCTCACACCGGCACCCAGGCCGTGGACGAGGCTCGTCGCTTTTCCCCTGATGTTGTGGTGCTGGATCTGGGGCTGCCCGAACTCGACGGCCTGGAGGTGTGCCGACGGATCCGCACCTTCTCGGACTGCTACATCCTCATGCTCACCGCGCGTGGCAGCGAGGACGACAAGATCAGCGGTTTGACCTTGGGGGCGGATGACTACATCACCAAACCTTTTAGCATCCGGGAACTGGTGACCCGGGTGCATGCGGTGCTGCGCCGCCCGCGCACCAGCACCACCCCACCGCAGGTGACCACCCCCTTGATCGTTGGTGACCTCATCCTTGACCCCGTCGCCCATCAGGTGCGGGTGGGGGAGACGACCGTGGAGCTCACCCGCACGGAGTTCGAGCTGCTGGTTGCCCTGGCCCTGCGCCCCAGCCAGGTGCTGACCCGCCACGACCTGGTCACCGAGGTCTGGGACACCACCTGGGTCGGTGATGAACGCATCGTCGATGTCCACATCGGCAACTTGCGTCGCAAGCTCGGCACCGACACCCGGGGCCGGGGGTTTATCGACACCGTGCGTGGCGTGGGCTACCGGGTGGGGCAACCATGAATCACGGACCCGGCCTGACCTTCCGCTTCCTGGCCGCCCAGGTGTTGGTCGTGGTGATTAGCCTGCTGGTGGCCGCGGCCGTGGCCACGACGGTGGGTCCGACCCTGTTCCATGATCATATGTTGATGACCGGCCAGGAGGACCCCTCGCTGGAGCTGTTCCATGCCGAGCAGGCCTACCGGGGCGCCAACCTGATCACCCTGGCCGTCGCCCTGCCCACCGCCTTGATCAGCGCCCTGCTGGCCAGCCTGTGGTTATCGCGTCGTCTGCGCACCCCCCTGCAGGATCTCACCCGCGCCGCTACCAGCCTGACGGCCGGCAACTCCCGTATCCGCGTGCCCGCCGGAAAAGCAGGCCCCGAGGTCACCACCCTGGCGCATGCCTTCAACACCATGGCCGATCGGCTGGAACACACCGAACAGGTCCGCCGCCAGATGCTCTCTGATCTGGCCCACGAAATGGGCACCCCCTTATCGGTGCTCACGGTCTACCTCGATGGTCTCCAGGACGGGGTCGTGGACTGGAATAATGCCACCCACACGATCATGGCTGACCAACTCACCCGCCTGACCCGGTTGATGGAAGACATCGACGATGTCTCCCGGGCCCAGGAACACCGGATCGATTTGGACCTGGCGGAGGAAGGGCTCGGGGATCTGCTCCATACCGCCGCTGCTGCCGCGGGGGAAGCTTATGCTGACAAAGGCGTCGATTTACAGATCGAGACCATTACACACACCGCCCGGGCGCTCGTGGACCGGCAACGCTTCGGCCAGGTGATGAGCAATCTCCTGTCGAACGCGCTACGACACACCCCGGCCGGCGGGCAGGTCCGGATCAGCGTCCACCGACAGGGGGCGTCCACCGCACTCATCCACGTCGCCGATGACGGCGAGGGCATCCCGCCTGACCAGCTCAGATACATCTTCGAACGCTTCTACCGGGGGGATGCCGCCCGCAGCCGGGACGACGGCGGGGCCGGTATCGGTCTGACCATCTCCAAGGCATTGATCGAGGCCCACGGCGGCACTCTCACCGCCACCTCCCCCGGACCCGGTCGCGGAGCGGTGTTTGCCCTCCGCCTCCCGCTGTCCCCTCCCGACAGTGAGGAGGCTGCTCGGTGACCACACCCTGCCCCGCATGAGAGCCGCGCCCTCCACCCATTGAAATTATACCCCTGGGGGGTATATGCTAGAGAGTGGCATCGCCGCATCCCACCGACTCGTAGGAGCTTTCCCATGATCACCTCCCCGCCCCGCCTCTTGCCGATGGCCTCCCACGGCTGCAGCTGTTGCGGACCTGCCTCACGTGCCGACACCGCCTCCACCCCTGCCACCAGCGACTCGTCAGCAGGAGGGTCCTCCCCTAGCTACCAGGTCACCGGCCTGACCTGCGGGCACTGCGCGAAAAGCGTGACCCAGGCCCTTCAGGCCCTCCCCCAGGTCGACGACGTCCAGATTGATCTCGCTGCTGGTGGAGTTTCCACCATCACGGTCACCGGTGCCGTACCTCCGGAGATGGTTCGCCGGGCCATCGAGGAGGTCGGCTACACCGTCTTATCCTGATCAGTTTTACCCATCATCTCGACCCCGACCGGGTTGAGCGAAAGGAACGTCATGAGCACTCCCCACCATTCGGGTGATCACCATGGTGATCACCCCGCTCCGGAAACAGACCACACCCACCACCCGGATCATGCCAGCCACGAACACCACGCAGATGCCGACCCCCACGGCCAGGCAATGCCCCACGATCACCCGCATTCCGCCCCGGACGAAGACCACCACGTTCATGGTCACGGCGAACACGCCGGACACAGCACCGCAATGTTTCGGGACCGCTTCTGGTGGTCGCTGATTTTGTCCATTCCCGTCGTTATTTTCAGCCCCATGGTCGCCCACCTGCTTGGCTACCACCTCCCGGCATTCCCCGGATCCACCTGGATCCCCCCGGTGCTGGGCACGATCATCTTCGTCTACGGCGGAACGCCTTTCCTCAAGGGCGCATGGAAAGAACTGAAATCCCGCCAACCCGGGATGATGCTCCTGATCGCCATGGCCATCACCGTGGCGTTTGTCGCCTCCTGGGTCACCACTCTGGGGCTGGGTGGTTTTGACCTGGACTTCTGGTGGGAGCTGGCCCTGCTGGTGACCATCATGCTGCTGGGCCACTGGCTGGAGATGCGCGCTCTCGGGGCCGCGTCCTCCGCGCTTGACGCGCTGGCTGCCCTGCTGCCGGATGAGGCCGAGAAAGTCATCGACGGGACCACCCGCACCGTGGCCATCTCCGAGCTGGTCGTCGACGACGTCGTTCTGGTGAGGGCCGGTGCCCGGGTGCCGGCCGACGGAACCATCCTCGACGGAGCCGCCGAATTCGATGAGGCGATGATCACCGGCGAATCCCGTCCCGTCTTCCGCGACACCGGTGACAAGGTGGTCGCCGGTACTGTGGCCACCGACAACACCGTCCGCATCCGGGTGGAGGCTACCGGCGGGGACACCGCCCTGGCTGGGATCCAACGCATGGTTGCCGACGCCCAGGAGTCCTCCTCCCGGGCCCAGGCCCTGGCGGATCGGGCGGCGGCGTTGTTGTTCTGGTTCGCGCTGATCTCCGCTCTGATCACCGCGGTGGTGTGGACCATCATCGGCAGCCCGGACGATGCCGTGGTGCGCACGGTTACGGTGCTGGTCATCGCCTGTCCGCACGCCCTGGGCCTGGCGATTCCGCTGGTCATTGCGATCTCCAGCGAGCGGGCCGCGAAATCCGGGGTGCTCATCAAGGACCGGATGGCGCTCGAGCGGATGCGCACCATCGACGTGGTGCTCTTCGACAAAACCGGCACCCTGACCGAGGGTGCGCACGCGGTCACCGGTGTCGCGGCAGCTGTCGGCGTCACCGAGGACGAGCTACTGGCCCTGGCCGCCGCTGCGGAGGCCGACAGCGAGCACCCCGTGGCCCGCGCCATCGTGGCGGCCGCGGCCGCCCATCCCGAGGCCTCCCGTCGGCAAATCCGTGCAACTGGTTTCAACGCCGCCTCCGGCCGGGGAGTCCGGGCCACTGTCGATGGCGCTGAGATCCTCGTGGGCGGGCCGAACATGCTGCGCGAGTTCAACCTCACCACCCCGGCCGAGCTCACCGACACCACCAGTGCCTGGACCGGGCGTGGGGCCGGTGTGCTCCATATTGTCCGCGACGGTCAGATCATCGGTGCGGTGGCCGTCGAGGACAAGATCCGCCCCGAATCCCGCGCCGCTGTGAAAGCCCTGCAGGAACGCGGGGTGAAGGTCGCGATGATCACCGGCGACGCGCAACAGGTGGCCCAGGCGGTTGGTCAGGACCTAGGCATTGATGAGGTCTTCGCCGAGGTCCTGCCCCAGGACAAAGACACCAAGGTCACGCAGCTGCAGGACCGGGGTTTGAGCGTGGCCATGGTCGGTGACGGTGTCAATGACGCCCCCGCTCTGACCCGCGCGGACGTCGGTATCGCCATTGGTGCCGGCACGGATGTGGCCATGGAATCTGCCGGGGTGGTCCTAGCCAGTGATGACCCGCGGGCAGTGCTGTCGATGATTGAGCTGTCCCAGACCAGCTACCGCAAGATGATCCAGAACCTGATCTGGGCCTCTGGCTACAACATCCTCGCCGTGCCGCTGGCTGCCGGAGTGCTCGCCTCGATCGGGTTCGTGCTGTCCCCGGCCGTGGGCGCGATCTTGATGTCTGCCTCGACCATCGTGGTGGCCCTGAACGCCCAGCTGTTGCGCCGCATTGATCTGGAGCCGGCTCACCTGGCTCCGACCGACGGGAAGGAGGAACACAGTAGGTCGATATCCCCCGTAACCGTTACTGACTGACCTTGTCTCTCGACCCCTAACTCACACCACCTTTGAAAGGAACGCTCATGAAACGCAGCATTACCCTCGCCGCCTTGGTACTGACCTCCACCCTGGCGCTGACCGCCTGCAGCGACGCCACCGACAACTCCGACGATGCCGACACCACCAGCACCACGACGGCAACCGCAGAGACCAACGAGACCCACCAGGAAGACACCACCACTGCCGACGAAGAGCACGGCGGGCACGACCACCCTGCCGACGGCGGGGCACCGCCGGCAGGCATTGAAGAGGCCGAGGATCCCACGTACCCGGTGGGCACCGAGGTCATCCTCACCGCTGACCACACGCCCGGCATGGACGGGGCCACCGCCACCATTTCCGGGGCGTTTGACACCACGACCTATTCGGTCAGCTACACCCCCGCCGAGGGTGGGGCCCCGGTTACCGACCACCGCTGGGTCGTCCATGAGGAGCTCGTCGATCCGGGTCAGGCCCCCCTGCCCGACGGGGCGAGCGTTGTCCTGGATGCCGAGCACATGTCCGGCATGAAGGGTGCTGAGGCCACCATCGATTACTCCACCGAGGAGACGGTCTACATGGTTGATCTCACCGTCGACGGGATGACGATGACCAACCACAAGTGGGTCACCGAGAGCGAGATCCAACCCGCCGAATAGTCCACCCACCCTGAACCGCGAGACCAGACAAGGCACCCGCTCCAGAGTCGGTCATCAATCGCTGCCGACCATGCCGCAGCACACCAGCCACACACGGAACCTGCACGCCCACAGGGCCCACGCTGAGGTAGACCTTCTGTGTCACTGCTTCTCTTAGTCAGGGAAATATGCCCTGGAATGACCCTGGTGACAGGAGTTCATTCCAGGGCTTTGGGTGCTGTTGCAAAGTTGGGGCAGTAGGAAGAGCGACGTGAAATAATCACAGCCATGGGTATCTTCTCCGGTCGTCATTTCCCCCGTGACGTCATTCTGTGGGCAGTGCGGTGGTACTGCCGCTAGGGGTGAGCTACCGAGACTTGGAGGAAATGATGACTTCAGCGGGGTGTGCCGGTTGATCAACCACGATCTACCGCTGGGTCCAGAAATACGCCCCTGAGCTGGACAAGCAAACACGGTGGTACCGGCAGGTACCTGACTGGCAGGCCAGTTCCTGGCGGGTGGTGAGACCTATATCCGGATCGGCGGCAGGTGGTGCTACCTCTATCGGGCGATCCCCGCCGGTGGCCAGACCCTGGACTTTTACCTCTCTCCGAAGCAGAACGTGGCCGCAGCGAAACGTTTTCTGGCCAAGGCTCTCAGATACAATGCGTCAGCCGGGTATCCCAGAGTGATCAACACCGATAAAGCATCCTCCCTAGCCAGGGCAATCGCCGAGTTGAAGTCAGGGGGAACCTGCCCGCCAACAGTGGAACACCGACAGGTGAAATACCTCAACAACATCCTAGAAGGCGACCATGGTCGACTGAAGCGGATCCTCGGGCCGAAAGGTACGTTTAAGAACCGGACATCTGCATATCGGACGTTGAAAGGGATGGAGGCGATGCACTCATTGCGGAAAGGGCAAGGCACTGTGTTTGACCTCACGGGCAACCGAACCCGGACGCGGTGATCGTCAACAGGGTCTTCGAGACGGCCTAACAACGCCCACACGCAGCGGCCATCAGGGAATGAGAAACTGAGTCTTCGCTACTCTCCGCCCAACTTTGCAACAGCACCAATCAAAAGGAGTCCAAATTGTGCAGCCACCCGACGATGACGTCTTCGGCCGCACCTTCGTAGTTGCCGACCCTGATGGAAACCTGTTCCGCGTCAGCCCAGTCGTTTAATTCTTAAATTGGGATTCAACAACTAGGAAATCCTCCAACAGCCCAAGGAAAACATCTCAGTTGGAGGATTCCAATTGCCCCGAAGCGGGAGCTAAAGCCAGAACGTCAGATCAAAATAACAAGCAAAATGACTTGTTGACACCATCGAAAACAAGAGTTCGACAGAAGAGAGCGGGAGTTAGGATGTAAATTCCCACACTTGCAATCCTCAACCGCCAAAGTTCAGAAAAACAAAGAAACCGAAGGTCACGAACCCTTTCGAGTTTGTTACCTCCGGTGTCGCAGTTTGTTCAACTGCTCTTTGTGCCCGGGGCGGGACTTGAACCCGCACGTCCTTATCGAACACTGGCACCTGAAGCCAGCGCGTCTGCCAATTCCGCCACCCGGGCAGGGTGTGGTTGTCAGTGCGACTAGATAAAGATAGCACAGGGAGTGCATACAATTACAAATCAGCAGGAAAAGCGGATTATTTTGCGCATTTAATGGCGAAAAACTAGGAACTTTCGCGCCGCCGTCTACGTTTGAAAGGGGTATACAAACTATAATGGCTACTACTGATCACTACTGATCGCTGTATAGCGGAAAGGAGCAAAATTCGTGGCGTTTTTAGAAAGGCTGGCGAAGCTCGATTCCGCTATGCAACGCGGCCTTGATAACGGCATGGCTTTTGTCTTCGGCGGCAAGGTCGTTCCTGCAGAGATTGATGAGCTTTTGAAGCAAGAAGCCCAGGACAATCTCGGCCACGGGGACGATGACAAACTCTATAGTCCCAATGTCATGACTGTAGGTGTCTCCTCCAAGGATTTGGAGAACTTGTCGCAAGACCCCGATTTGCCTGCCGATTGCGCAGACCAATTATCTCGCTTTATCCGCAATAACGGATGGTCCCTCGCTGGTCCCGTCATTGTGCGGATAGCGGAGGAATCGGGCCTGCGCACGGGCCAGCTTCGTGTGTCCTCGTTTATAGATCACGAGCCCACAGAAGAGACCGGTTTCGAGGCGATTTTCCACGACTTTGATGGTCAGGAGGACCAGATGACCAACCCGCACGAAAATAATGCGGATGACGCAGCTACTACCGCTTTCATTGCGCAAGATGACCAACCCGCGCCGCAAACGCAGGGCCCCGCTGTCAATTTGATGTTGCAGGATGGCTCTTCCCGCGTCTACCACGTGCAGGAAGGGTCAAATATTATTGGCCGCAGCAATGATGCGGATTTGCGCCTGCCGGATACGGGCGTGTCCCGCCAGCATGCGGAAATCACGTGGAACGGTGAAGATGCCGTATTGGTGGATTTGCAGTCCACCAATGGCACCACGGTCAATGACACTCCTATTGATAACTGGCTGCTTGCCGATGGCGATGTGATCACCATGGGCCATTCCCACGTCGAGGTCCGCATTACGGGCCTTGATTCGCATAGTTACTAATTCACACTGAGGAAGGGAGGCCGCCATGGATGCAGTCATCATGCTGGCGCTTCGCATCGGCTTATTGGCTCTTTTGTGGGTATTTGTCCTGGTGGCCTTGAATGCCATGCGGCGGGATACCAATAAATCCGCAGGTGCTATGCCACAGTCGTCAAAAATGGGTGCGTCCCCGCGCAGTCACGCTGCGGTAAAGCAGCTTTCTATTGTGGAGGGCCCCTTGCAGGGATCCCACATGGATTTGGGCACGCTCGAGGAATGTACCTTGGGACGTGCCGCCGACTGTGATTTTGTCACTGGGGATGATTACTCCTCCGGCCATCATGCACGCCTATTTCGCCGCGGCAGCGAGTGGGTAGTGGAGGATTTGGAATCGCGCAACGGAACCCTCGTCAATGGTGTGCGCATCGACCAACCTGAGGTAGTCGGCGCGAACTCCGAAATTAAGCTAGGCCGCACTACCGTGAGGTTGAACGCATGACACTGAAGCTAAACTTTTTTGCCAAGTCGGACCGCGGGCTTATCCGCGGAAATAATGAGGACTCCGGATACGCCGGATCCCACCTGCTGATTTTGGCCGATGGCATGGGCGGGCATGCCGCGGGTGAGGTCGCCTCCCAACTCATGGTCAACCACCTCGAAATCTTGGATCAGGATCCGGGTAAGGAGGACACGGAGGCGCTCCTTGCGGCTGCTGCCGATGACGCCAATGAGGCCATCAGCGAGCACGTCACCGCCCACCCTGAGACCGAAGGCATGGGCACGACGCTGTCCACGATGCTGTTCAATGGCACCACCTTTGGTGTTTGCCATGTGGGCGATTCGCGCGCTTATTTGCTGCGCGATGGCAAGCTCGAGCAAATCACCAAGGACGATACCTATGTGCAGTCCTTGGTGGATAAGGGCGAGCTGGCTGCAGAAGATGTTTCTTCCCACCCACAAAAGTCCCTCATCTTGAAGGCCTATACCGGCCGTGCGGTGGAGCCGACGCTCTTCACGTTCGAAGCCAAGGCGGGAGACCGCATCCTGCTGTGCTCGGATGGGCTTTCGGACCCGGTTACGGCTTCCACGATTGAGACTGCCCTTGGCCAGGGAAGCATCGAACAAGCGGGCTCCACCCTCGTGGATCTCGCCATACGTTCGGGCGGACCGGACAATGTCACGGTCGTCATCGGTGAGGTTACGGAAGAAAAACCCGCCACCCACGAACCATTCCGCGTCGGTGCGTTGGCAGGTTCGGTAGAAGAACCCACGCACCCGGATTCTTCTGCATCACGCGCCGCCAAACTCACCCGTAAACCCCAGGTGATTCCGCCGGCCGTCATGGCCGATGAAGACAATGCGGCTAAGGACTCCGATGAAGAAGAGGCAGAGGACGAGCCTTCTCGACGAAAAGTCGGGTGGAAGGTCCTCATCGCGCTCATCATCATCTTGGCGCTCGTTATCGGCGCGGGGCTGTGGGTCAAGAACTTCTTGTCCAATAATTACTACGCCGAGACCAACGATGCCCAGGAAATCACCATCCTGAAGGGCGCGGATTATTCCGTATTTGGCAAGGATTTAAGCTCCACGCACCAATACGTGTGCATTAATGACAAGAACTCCTTGCTGTTTTCTGCACAGAAGTGCAAGGGAGACTTCACCCCGCTGAAGGTCTCTGACCTGCCCGAGTCTGAGCGCGGCGCGGTCAACCACATTTCCGCCGGTGATCTGAGCGAGGTTCAGGATCAGATTAATGACCTGGGTGAAAAGGCACTCAAGCCATGTATCACTGCGCCGAGCCAAAAAGATAATAAAGACACCAAGGAAAACAAACCTGGGGTCACTTGTAGGGAGGTGTAGCTGATGCAGAAGTTTTTTAGCCGAAGAATCGAACTCGGCCTCCTTATTCTCGCCGCGGCTGTCTTTGCCATTACCTTGGTCAGTTTGGAGCTGTCGCAAGATAATGCGCTCACGACGGACCTGATCTACCTCATCGGTGGATTCATTGGTGTCTTTACCATTGCCCACTTGGCAATGTGCTTCTTGGCGCCCTACGCGGACCAGATCATGTTGCCTATCGTTGCCATCCTTAATGGCATTGGGCTTATCGTTTTGGCCCGCCTGGATTTGGTCAATGATCGGGGTCTCGCGGTCCGCCAGGTCATGTGGACCGTCGTTGGCCTCGTGCTCTTTGTGCTGGTCCTGGCGGTTGTCAAGGACCATCGGTCACTCACCCGCTATTCCTATATCTTGGGCGCGGCTGGCCTCGTACTGTTGGCGCTGCCGTTGGTGTGGCCACAACCTGATGACGTTGAAGCTCGCATTTGGCTGAATTTCGGGCCCTTTTCCATCCAGCCGGGTGAGTTCTCCAAGATCATGCTGATCTTATTCTTTGCCATGCTGCTGACGCAGAAGCGGTCCCTCTTTACTGTGGCTGGGTATCGCTTCCTAGGGATTTCCCTGCCCCGCTTGCGCGACCTCGCCCCCATTCTCATCGTGTGGGCCATCGCCATCATCATCATGGGAATTTCCAATGACTTTGGTCCGGCGCTGCTGCTCTTCAGCACGGTGCTGGGCATGCTATTTATGGCTACCGGCCGGGTCAGTTGGCTATTTATCGGCCTCATCCTCGTCGGTATCGGCGGCTTTGGCATTTACCAAGTTTCTGAAAAGATCCAGCAGCGTTTCTCCAACTTCTTGGATCCGCTAGCAAATTATGATGTCACTGGCTTCCAACTGTCCCAGTCCCTCTTTGGCTTATCATCCGGCGGCATTTCCGGCAGCGGCTTGGGCCAAGGACACCCCGAATTGGTGCCGGTGGCACACTCAGATTTCATCCTCGCCGCCATCGGTGAGGAATTGGGGTTGATTGGTCTAGCTGCCGTTTTGATCCTCTTTGGCATGTTGGTGACCCGCGGATTCAATACCGCGTTGCGTACCCGCGATACGTACGGCAAACTGGTCGCTTCAGGCCTTTCTCTTACTTTGGCGGTACAGGTCTTCGTCGTCACCGGTGGCATTTCCGCCCTGCTGCCGATGACCGGCTTGACCACTCCTTTCATGTCCGCCGGTGGTTCCTCTCTCATGGCTAATTATGTACTGTTGGCGATTTTGCTGCGGATCTCTAACGCAGCTCGCCGACCCATGCAGGAGAACTCGAGCAATGCTCCGAGTGACACCTCCATGTTCCCGTCGGTTCAGGAGGCTTACCGATGAACAAATCCATCCGCCTAGTATCCCTATTTGCCATCATCTTGACCGCGGTTCTGTTGGTGAACCTGACGGTCATTCAGGCATTTTCGGACGATAAATACGCGCATAATGCTAAGAACTCGCGCGGGTTTATTGAGCTGCAGAACACCCCGCGCGGCCAGATCTATTCCGGGAATACGGTGCTGGCGCAATCCACGGAAAATCCTGATGAGACCTACTCCCGGTCTTATCCCATCGATTCGCCCGCTTTTGGCAATATCACTGGCTACTTGTCCAGCCAATTTGGTGCTTCGGAATTGGAATCTTCGCAAAATGAAATTCTCAATGGCACGGATGATTCCCTGTTCAAGCAGCATTGGCTCGATACCATCGCGAATAAGCCCACCAAGGGAGCCAATGTAGAAGTCACCATCGATCCGGCATTGCAGCAGGCCGCGTATGACCAGTTGGCGGGTCCCGGATACGAAGGTTCGGCTGTGGCCATCCAGCCGTCGACGGGCAAGATCTTGGCCATGGCCTCCAACCCAGGCTTTAACCCTAATTCACTGGTGGGCGAGTCCGCTGATGAGGCCTGGACAGGTTTGCAGGAACAGGCCGGTCAGCCACTGGTCAATCACGCAGCGGCGGATACCTTGCCACCGGGATCTATTTTCAAGATCATTACGACTGCAGCCGGATTGAATAATGGATACAACCCTTCGTCGAGCCTCACCGGTTCCAACGTGATTACCTTGCCGGATACCGTCACGGAGCTGACGAACTACGGCAATGAAAAGTGCAACGGTCAGGATTCCGTGACTCTGCAGACCGCCTTCGCACTCTCGTGTAATACCGCATTTGTGCAGATGTCTGAGCAGATCGGCGCGGATGAGCTGCGCAAGTACGCGGAGGCTTTCGGCATCGGCAAGAAGTACGACTTGGGTGTCTCTTCTTCCGCGGGTACCTTGGGTGACCTTCCGGATGGTGCGGCGACGGCGCAATCGGCCATCGGCCAGCGCGATGTCACCATGAGCGCGTTGCAGGCGGCAGTCATGGCCGGCACCGTGGCCAATAAGGGCACGCGCATGGAGCCTTACCTAGTCAATCGCATTACCGATGCCCAGATGAAGGAAATCCGCACTACGAAGCCCAAGAAGGCCGATGAGGCCGTCACGGAAGAGACTGCATCGACCATTAAGGACTTGATGTTTGCCTCCGAGCGTTCTTCGTGGGGCTACGACGGCAATGGCTTCGCATCCAAGACCGGTACCGCCGAGCACGGCGAAGGCTTGGCTCCGCACGTGTGGTACGTGGCCTTTGATCCGGACCGCGATATTGCCGTCGGGGTCGTCGTCAAGAACGGCGGTAACTTGGGCGAATCCGCAACGGGCGGCAGAGTCTCTGGCCCAATTGGTCGTGCCATCCTGAGCGCATACCAGGGGGAACAGTAATGAAGAATACCGAGAACAAAGACCATCTCCAGGAACTCATCGGCAGCGACTACGAACTGCAGTGGATCATTGGCCACGGTGGCATGTCCACGGTGTGGCTTGCCGATGACACTCGTAATGACCGCGAAGTAGCCATCAAGGTTTTGCGGCCGGAGTTTTCTGATAACCAGGAATTCCTCTCCCGCTTCCGCAATGAAGCGGAATCCGCTGAATCTATCCAGTCCGATAACGTGGTGGCCACGTATGACTACCGCGAGCTGGAAGATAATGGCCGCAAGTTCTGCTTCATGGCCTTGGAATACGTGCGGGGCGAATCCCTCGCGGATCTGCTCGCGCGCGAGAACACCTTGCAAGAAGAACTCGCGCTGGACGTGCTTGAGCAGGCGGGCCATGGCCTATCCATTATCCACCGGATGGGCTTGGTGCACCGCGATATTAAGCCCGGCAACCTGATGATTACCCAGAATGGGCAGGTAAAGATCACGGACTTTGGCATCGCCAAGGCGGCTGCCTCGGTACCGCTCACGCGCACCGGCATGGTGGTAGGTACCGCCCAGTACGTTTCGCCTGAGCAAGCGCAGGGCAAGGAGGTCACCCCTGCCTCGGATATCTATTCGCTCGGCGTCGTAGGCTACGAGATGCTCGGCGGCAAGCGCCCCTTTTCGGGCGATTCCTCCGTGTCCATTGCTCTTGCCCACATCAACCAAGAGCCTGAACCGCTGTCGACCACGATCAGTGCCCCGGCGCGCGAGCTCATCCGCATCGCTCTGCGCAAGGATCCCAATACCCGCTATGCCGATGGCAATGAGTTCACGGTCGCGGTATCCGATGTGCGCCTGGGCAAGCGCCCGCCGCAGCCCAAGTCCATTCCGCCCCACCAGCAGGCCCCAGAGCCTTCGCCTTCGGCGTCGACCGAGATGCTTGCCGATGTCGCCCAGCCCACCACCATTCATCCGGCGGCGGGGACGGCGGCGAGTGCTTCCGCGCCG
Source organism: Corynebacterium limaceinasi (assembly GCF_046717465.1). Lineage (NCBI taxonomy): Bacteria > Bacillati > Actinomycetota > Actinomycetes > Mycobacteriales > Corynebacteriaceae > Corynebacterium > Corynebacterium limaceinasi. The sequence goes on along the minus strand of NZ_CP177100.1, from coordinate 52,480 downwards.
CAACGCAAGGCAGCACCAGCTCCGGTCAATGATTCGAAGGGCGGGAAGTCTTTCCTCAAGGGTCTGGGTATCGTCGCGGCCATCGCCCTGCTTGCCGCGGCCGGCTACGCCATCATGAACCTCATGAGTAGCGAGGGTGGCGACAGCGAGCCTTCGTCTACCCAGGAAACTTCCGTGGTCACCGAATACCGGGATCCCACAACCACGCAGGTAGAAACCCTGGAAGAGGACGAAGGTACGAACGAGACGCCGCAAGAAGTGACGGTAACGGAGACAGAACCCACGGATCAGGAAGGCAATCAGGCGCCGCGTGATAATCGCCGGCAGCAGCAGACCCCGAACCAGCAGGCTCCGACGCGAAACCAGCAGCGTCCGAATGCTCCGACGCAGCAGCGTCAGCCCCAGCAGCGCCAGCCGCAGGAGACGCACGTCGAAAATACACCTGAGCAGAAAAACACAGTAAACTCACAGCCCGATGAACTTCCTGGGGATTTATCTGATTTATTAAGACAGGATGGTGACTAAGCCATGGTCAATGACCGGTACCGGCTCGGTGAGATCATCGGCTCCGGCGGCATGTCCGAGGTATTTGCCGCAGAAGACACCACTTTAGGCCGGCAAGTAGCGGTAAAAATGCTGCGCACGGAGATGGCTCGCGATATCAACTTCCGCGAGCGCTTCTACCGCGAGGCACAGAACTCAGGCAAATTAAACCATCCCAATATCGTGGCGGTGTATGACACCGGTGAGACCGAGATGGATGGCATGACCATCCCATATATCGTCATGGAAAGGGTCAACGGGGCCACGCTGCGCGATATTATTCGCGAAGATGGCCCGCTGCCCGCCCAAGAGGCGGCGGAAATCCTCAAGCCGGTTGCTGAGGCTCTGCAGGCATCCCATGAGGCGGGAATCATTCACCGCGATATCAAACCGGCGAATATCATGCTCACCAACACCGGCCAGGTGAAGGTGATGGACTTTGGCATCGCTCGTGCATTGGACGATTCAACTTCAGCGATGACCCAGACTTCTGCCGTTATCGGTACCGCTCAGTACCTCTCCCCGGAGCAGGCGCGCGGCAAACACGCCGATGCGCGTTCCGATGTCTATGCGCTGGGCTGCGTCATGTACGAGGTGCTCACCGGCCGCACCCCATTCGAAGGCGAAACCCCCTTTGCCGTGGCCTACCAGCACGTGCAGGAGGAACCGACCCCGCCTTCGGAGCTTATCGATGATCCCTCGTTGACCCCCACCCAGCGGGTCAATATCGATGCGGTGGTACTGACCGCGATGGCCAAGCACCCCGCGGACCGCTACCAGTCCGCCTGGGAGATGGCCGGCGATTTGGACCGCCTGCGGGGTGGCCAGGTCACCAATGCTGCTCGCATGCACGTAAACGAAGATGATGCCACGACGGCGATGCCCGCACCGGCCACTTCTACTGCCCCTGCGGCTGCGTCCCACCGGGCACCGATCGAATCGACGCGTCCTACCGAAGAGGACGAAAGCGGCGGCTGGATGAAGTGGCTCGCGCTGCTTCTCGTCGCGCTGTTGATCGCCATCTTGGGCTATTTTGCCTGGGATTTCTGGAGTAGCGACGATGACGATAACCGGAACGGTCGAAACCAAACCGAGGTGGCGGAGCACAATAGCGTCATCGTGCCGGAGGTAGAAAACCGCCCGCGCAATGAAGTGGTCAAGGAGCTCGAGGACTTGGGACTTCTCGTCACCGTGAACGAGGAAGCTAACCCCGATATCGATCGCAATAATGCGATTCGCATTAATCCGGCCCCTGGTTCGGAATTGCAGAAGAATGCCTCGGTGACCTTGACCGTTTCTTCCGGCAAGGAAATCATCGATGTCCCAGATATCACCGGCATGAACTTGGATCAGGCCGCGCAGGTTTTGGGAGAGGCAGGCTTGGAGCTGAACTCGGATATTTCTGAGCGCAATGATGAGGCCCCCGCCGGCGAGGTAATTCAGCAGAACCCCGCGGGTGGTACCCAATTGTCCAAGGGATCAAAGGTCCGGGTGACGGTGTCTAAGGGCATCGAAAAGAAGCGCGTTCCTGATGTCGCTGGCTTGAACGAGGAGGATGCGCGCAGCCGCCTCGAAGCCAATGACTTCGACGTCAATGTCCGGGAAGTCGATTCCTTAGAGCCGGAAGGCACCGTGCTTAACGTCTCCAACCAGGGCGCTCAGCTGGAAAAGGGCCAGACTGTCACCATTGAGGTATCCAATGGGATGCTCATGAAGGCACCAGAGATCATGCACAAGAACCAAGGACAAGCCGAGAATGCCCTGCGTCAGGCGGGCTGGGATGGCGAGCTGCGCGTGGGCGAGCCAATTCCCACCGGCGCGTTGGTCGATAGCAATAAGATCGGTTGGGCGTCCACTAATCCCGGCGATACCATCCGCAAGGATCAGGACGTGGAGGTTCGCATCTGGAAATTCGAAGCCTCGGCGCTCCTGCCGCAGCCATAGCTGCTGGTATCGTAATTCATCAGTAAGCACTGAGATAAGAACTGAAATCTAGAGAAGGTCTCTTATGCCAAAGTCAAAGATCACCCAGAGCTCTGCCACCCAGGTATCGAGCTCTTCTGGGGCAAACCGCACCCCGGTCAAAATCAACTCTGAAGGCACCCCGAAATGGTACGTGGCCATCATGCTTGGCCTGATGGTCATTGGCCTGCTGTGGCTCGTGGTCAATTACCTCGCCGGTAAATCCATCCCCTTCATGGCGGAGCTCAGCGGTTGGAACTACGGGATTGGCTTCGGCCTCGCCCTCATTGGCCTGCTCATGACCATGGGCTGGCGCTAGGCCGCTGGTCAAGTCTGTTTGAGTGGTGTTTCTGCCTTTCGTTGAAACAAGCAGTGTTATGGGCTCAGGGGGTCAGCACGTACCCGGTGCTCTAACTGGTTCACGCGACTTCCTTGGAGGTGTCAGCGTCAATGACGTTGACGGTGATCAACGCTTTGGTCTGTTCCAGGCTCGTTAGCGACATGTAGCGGTTTTGCTGAATCCAGTCATCATGTTGTTCAGCCAAGACCGCACAGACAAGGCGCACCACAGCGTCAAGATTGGGGAAGATGCCGACGACATCTGTACGTCACCAGATTTCACGATTGAGCCGTTCAGCGGGATTATTCGGCCAGTCTTTCTTCCACACTGATGCCAGCGCGTTTGTAAACGCCAATAGTTCGTCGAGGGCTTCTTCCAGGTAGTTAGCAACGTGTGGAACTTCTGCTGGCAAAACGCCACGACCTCTGTGGCTTGGGACCACACCGATTCCGAATCTTGCTGCTGGAGTACCGTATGAAACATCGCCGATAGGGTTGGCCACTGCGTCTTGGGCACCATCGACGATAGGTTTTTGGCGAAATGGGTTCGACATCGTTGCCAGGACGCATTCAGTAACACGTCACTAATCGCGTGCTGGATACCTAAATGGGCATCACTGGTAGTGAGGTAGACATCATCAAGTCCGCGGGTGGGCCAGGCTGGTTTTTAAGACCGGGCGGTTTGAGTGCCTTCCTGGGTTTGGTGCCATTGGTTGGCGTACTCAGTCGGCGGGATAAACCCTAGGCTCGAATGAGGATAATAGGTATTATAGCGCTTCGACCACAGTCGCAGGCAACGCGACGCATGGGCGGGGTCGTCGAACATCTCGTCCTCTCACAGCTCGTCGCGTAGCCGGTTGTGGAAGGACTCCACAAACCCGTTATGCCATGGCATCCCCAGTGGGATGAACGCCTCGACAGTGTCTTGCTTAGCAGCCCAACTAGCCAGCTCACGGCTGATGAACTCCGGGCCGTTATCCATACGTAACACCCGAGGCCTGCCACGCACAGCAGCTCACGTTCTACACAAAGCCTTTCTTCGTGCGCACGTAGGTAATGTCGGCCACCCACAGCTTATTCGGTCCTTGAGCTTTAAATTCACGCTCGACCAAATCTGGGCGCAAATCAGGCACGTTAGCTTTTCGGATTGTGATTGGTGATCCGCCTTTGCCTTTGCCAGAAACGCCAGCCAGGCGCATCAGTCGGGTAGCGTGTTCACGGCCGATATCGATTCCGTCACGGCGGAGAGCATGCCACATTTTCCGCACGCCGTAGACACCGTAATTATCTCTATGAACAGCACTAATGCGTTCAACCAACATAGTATCGCGAAGGCGACGAGCGCTTAATCCACGGGCCTTGAACTGGCGATAACCACGCGAGGTGATAAACCCACCAGCCCGGTTATTCTTCAACGTCTTACAAATGAACTCGACAGAGAAACTGCTCCGGTAGTCATCGATGAACCGGATCATTTCTTAACGTTTCGGGTCGAGTCATGAGGCGAAAAAGCTGACGCGGCCTTCAGCAGCTCATTAGTGTCGCGTAGCTGGTGATTTTCACGGCGCAGCCTCGCGTTTTCGGCGGCCACATTTTCAGGCACAGGTTCTGGGATGTTTCCCGCACGGCGGGCAGGCTTAAGTCCATTGACGAGCCGTGTGCCATGAAACCCCCAGCTTTGGGGCTACTGCCTGGCACGCGGGGTGCATCGACATATTTTCCGCCACGATGCGGTCCTCTACAAGACGGACCACTCGGTCCTTTGCATCCTGGTCAAATTTTCTCGGCATGTTCCAGATTTTCCCATCTACTCAAACGGAACAAAACCTGGGACACTTCAAACAGCGTGCCAGAAACTGCGCACTCTTCCCTATCCGGTGACACATGCTGGGACGCACTCGCTAAATTCATAGCATGCTTTCTAAAAATAACCTTCCAGTTGCTAACCCCGCTCTGACACGCGCACTCTGCAAGGCACTCGTGGCAGGAGGGGAGGGAATCTCAGCTACGGAGATGCATAATGTCTTCGCCGCGGCCGGTATCACGGTGCTCGAGGGTTTTTCCTCCAAGACTGATATCGCCTACCACGCCTTGATGAACGAGCAACAATCCGCTGAGTCGAGCGGGCCACTGGCACGTTTTGTTTCAGAGGCTCTAGCTCCAGCCCGGTTCTTGAAGGGGCCACAGAAGCGTCAACGGATCATCTCCAACGTCGACACAATCCTTCGCACCTATCGGTTCAGCGTCACCGCGGAGGGGCACATCGTCCCTACAGGTGAAGGCGTCATCGGCGCCGACGCCCTGACCAGGCGGATAAAAGAGAAGCTTGTCTTGCGCGGCACTCATCCCGAGGCGCTGAGATTTTGTGAAGAAGAACTGATTAATCAGTCGATGTTCCATGCTGTAACCGAAGCGACAAAGTCACTGATGGAACGTATCCGGCCCGCAGACTGCGCGCTTGACGGAGAGAAGCTCACTCAGTACGTGTTCGGTACACGCAATAACCCTGGGCCACGATTCATAAACGATTTCTCCAGCCCAGCAGATGAGGCCGAGCATTTCGGATTCATCCATCTACTCAACGGAATCTACGGACACCTTCGTAACGATCGCGCCCATCGCGCACGTCTGGGATCGGAAGAAAAGGGACAAGATTTTCTCGACGCCATGGCGATGATCTCCTATGCACACCGGGTCATCGACAGGAGTTGGCTGAAGGGCCAAGCCTAAGCTGCGGATGGTCGAATTACCGCCACCCCTAAGGCAATATGTCAGGGGTGGGAGGCGGTGGCGTCCCTGACAGCCGGCCAGTTACGCTTTCTTCTTGACGCTCGTGGGGGCAGCCCCGCGGATTGCTCCTTGTCCTTGTCCGGAACAGAGGCCTCGGCCGCCTGAGTGACCCTTGCGGCAGCCTGCTGTTCATAGACGAACGAATTCGACACAGACAGTACCGAAGGATGCTGGTGTCCCACACATCACCGTCGGGCCGACGTTCGCCCCTCGTTGCAACAGTTCAGCAGACGCTGTATAGTCCAGTACATGCTGACTATTGCTTCGCGCTTGGACGTGATGAACCGATTGGGTCGGGCGATGGCCGATCCCACCCGATCCCGTATTCTCCTGACCCTGCTGGGCGGCCCGGCCTACCCGGCCGCTCTCGCCCGGGAACTGGAACTGACGCGGTCAAATGTGTCGAACCACCTCACTTGCCTACGGGACTGCGGAATTGTGGTCGCAGAACCGCAGGGGAGGAAGACCCGCTACGAGATCGTCGACGCCCATCTTGTCCAAGCGTTGAACTCACTGCTAGATACCACTCTGGCTGCCGACGAAAATGCCCCGTGTATTGACTCGGCATGTGACGTGCCCGGGTGTGCCACCGGAGAGGGGAACAGGTAAGTGGTAACTGGTCTCCTGGGGGCGGTTGGTCTGTTTATCGCCACCAATATCGACGACATCATCGTGCTCTCGCTGTTCTTCGCCCGTGGGGCCGGCCAAGCAGGGACCACACTTCGGATCCTGGCCGGGCAGTATCTTGGTTTCGCGGGCATCCTCGCAGCCACGATTCTGGTCACCCTAGGGGCGGATGCCTTCCTGCCCACCGAGGCGATCCCCTACTTCGGGCTAATCCCCCTGGCCCTGGGGCTGTGGGCGGCCTGGCAAGCCTGGCGGGGAGACGATGACGACGATGACGCGAAAGTCAGCGGAAAGAACGTAAGCGTCTTGACCGTCGCCGGGGTGACCTTTGCCAACGGTGGCGACAATATCGGCGTCTATGTCCCGGTTTTTCTCAACGTGGATACCGCCACCGTTATCATCTACTGCGTTGTCTTTCTGATTCTGGTGGCGGGCCTGGTCCTGTTGGCGAAGTTCGTGGCCACCCGTCCGCCCATCGCGGAGATTCTCGAACGCTGGGAGCATGTGCTGTTCCCTATCGTCTTGATCGGCCTGGGTACCTTCATCCTCGTCAGCGGCGGCGCCTTCGGCCTTTAATAAACTCATCCCCCGTGCTGCTAGGGCCTCTCTAGGTTTCCGAGCGTGTCAAGTTGTTTGTGTGTGGGGCTAGGTTTATAGGTATTTGTCGAAGCGGTCGGGAAAAGCCACGGCCATCTGGTTGATGGCTTGTTTCCAGCCAGAAACTCGGGCTCCTTCCATGAGTCTGCCGGCTGTTCTTGAGACTCGTTTGCCCTGCTTGGCTCTCTTTACAGCTCGTTTGTCTTCAATATTGCAGATCATCAACCACAGCGTCTTGAGCGCGGATTCATCGTTGGTGAACTGCACCCTGTTGCGAGTAGCTTTACGCAATTGGTTGTTAAACGACTCAATGGAATTCGTCGTATAGATGACCTTCCTGGCTGCTGGTGGGAACTGCAGAAACGGTACGAAACGCGCCCACGCATCACGCCAGACCTTGACTGAGCGGGGATATTTCTCACCCAGCTCGGAGGCTTCAAATTCGTCTAAAGCAACCTGTGCTGTGGGCTCGTCCGTGGCAGTGTAAATCTTTTTCAACGCGGCTGATACGCCCCGGCGATCCCCGTAGGCTACCCACCGGTTAGCGGCGCGAATCAGGTGCACGATACAGGTTTGCACCATAGAGTTCGGCCAGGTTGCCTCAACTGCCTCTGGCAGGCCTTTCAGCCCGTCACAGCAGACGATAAAGACGTCCTTGACCCCACGGTTAGAAAAGTTGGCGCATACCTGCGCCCAGAATGAAGCGCCTTCTTCCTTGGCAATCCACAATCCTAAAATGTGCTTAATACCGTCGAGATCCACGCCGATTGCCATGTACGCAGATTTGTTGACTACTCGGCCGTCGTCGCGGACTTTAATGCGCAACGCGTCCAGGAAAACCACGGGGTAGAACTCGTCTAGCTGGCGGTTTTGCCAGACCATAACCTCATCGAGCACGGCGTCAGTAACCGCAGAAATCGTCTCATGGAAAATATCGACACGCATCGCCGTTGCCATATGATGCTGGATATCCCTAATTGTCATCCCACCGGCATACAAGCTGACGATCATGTCATCAAGATCAGTCAAGCGCCTAGAACCTTTAGGGACCATAGTCGGAAAGAATGTTCCAGCCCGATCCCGAGGGACATCAACGGTGACTGGCCCGCAGTTAGAATCCACGGTCTTTGGATACGACCCGTTGCGGTAATTGTCTGTTCTAGCTGCAGCTTTAGCGCTCCTGTCGCCAGACTCGTAGCCCAGGTGGGCATCCATTTCAGCGTTGAGTCCCCTGGTAATCGAGGCTTGTAACATGCCGCGAACTAGGTCGTTGGCATCCGTTGTGGACGTGCCTAGGTCATCAATCAGTTTCGCGATGTCAGGATTAGCAAGCAGCTTCTTTTCAATCGCATCAATCTTGGCCTTATCAGCCGGATCTCGTCTCGCCACAGTAGTCATTCTGGTCCATCTCCTCATGCAGGTTAGGTACCCACACACAAACCATCAGACACTCTCTGGTGTGCTTTCCGGGTGAGTAAAAACAGACCACGATGCCCGGTATGTGCTGGGCAAATGAAGAAAAACGGAACCACATCCAAAGGCACAACCAGGTGGCGGTGCAAAGACCCGAACTGCGGCAGCTCCACGACACGAACCCGCACCGATCTCACTCAGGCCTGCGACTTTAAAGCCTTCATCTCCTATGTCACCTCCACAGTGACGTTGTCTGAACTCGCCGGGCCACAAAGGGTGAGTCGTTGGACACTTGATCGCCGATTGAACCGTTTTGGCTCATCGACGTCCCCAACGACGGTGCCCCGCAGCGCGTCTACGAGCAGATCTTCATCGACGCCACCACGTCATTGCTTGGCACTGGACCAAACACGAAACTGTCCACGCATACACGCAGCTTCTTCGCAAAATCGCCGAGCCGCTCTGCGTCGTCATCGACGTCGGACAAGGCGCACTCACCGCGATTAAAGCCTGCTGGCCAAACGCGATGATTCAGCGTTGTCTCGTCCATGCGCAACGCGTCATCCGCCGCTACACCACCTCACGGCCGCGCACCGACGCCGGCAAAACCATCTACGCACTGGCGCTGAAACTAACCCGTGTCACCACACTCGAACAGGCACGGGAGTGGACGCTACGTCTGCACGACTTCGGTCAGGTATTCAAAAGGACCTGACCCCCAGATGGTGGACACCTTGAAACCAGCATCTCGCTGGGGAAGTGAGGTACCTTTCCACCATGCCACGCAAGACCTACACCGAGCAGTTCAAGCGCGACGCAGTCTCGTTGTACGAGTCGACCCCCGGAGCAACGCTCAACGCGATCGCCTCCGATCTCGGGGTCAACCGCAACTCCCTGCGCACCTGGCTCGACGCCTTCGGCACCGGCACCAAAACCAACGCCAACGGTGAAAAAGTCGCCAGCCCCATTGCCGCAGCCAACAGCGCACGCACGCCTGCTGAAGGACTCTCCGACGCCGAACGCATCCGCGTGCTGGAACGCGAAAACGCCAAGCTCCGGGAGGAACGAGAGATTCTCCGCAAGGCGGCCAAATATTTCGCGGAAGAGACGAACTGGTGAACCGCTTCCGGTTCGTTGATGACAACCGAGGCCTCTACGAGGTCAAGCGGTTATGTGAGGTTTTGAAGATCAACCGGTCCTCGTATTACAAATGGAAATCAGCTGCTCCTGCCCGCCGGCGACGCGTCCTTGACGACGCGGTGCTGGGAGCGAGGATCAAGGCCGTGTTCACGGCCGAGAACGGTTGTTACGGGGCGAAACGCGTGACGGCGGCCATCAATTCCGATCCAGCCAACGACGACCTTTTCAATCACAAGCGCACCGCCAGGTTGATGCGCCAGATGGGCCTGTTCGGCTACACCAAAAAACGCCGGGTGAAGACCACCGTGTCTGCGAAACGGGCTCCGAAGTTGCCCGACCTGCTGAAACGCCGGTTCACCGCGGAGAAACCGAACACCATCTACGTCGGCGATATCACGTACCTGCCGATCGCGGACGGGTCGAATATGTACCTGGCCACCGTCATCGACTGCTATTCGCGGCAGTTGACCGGTTTCGCGATCGCCGACCACATGCGCACGGAGTTGGTCGAAGAAGCTCTCACGATGGCCCACGGGGTCCGAGGCAACCTTGACGGGGCGATTTTTCACTCCGATCATGGCAGCGTCTATACCTCTGGGCAATACCGGAAGCTGTGTGAACGATTCGGTGTCACCCAGTCGATGGGAGCAATCGGGACGAGCGCGGACAACTCGTTGGCGGAGTCGTTCAACGCCACGCTGAAACGGGAAGTCCTCCAGGACGAGTCCGTTTTCCCAAGTCAGCTCGTATGTCGTCGGGACGTGTTCCGGTGGTGCACGCACTACAACACCAAGCGCTTGCACTCGTGGTGCGGCTATCGCTCGCCGAACGCCTTCGAAGCCGCCGGATCAGCTACACTTACTATCGCATCTTGATTAAATCCCCGTGTCCACTTTCCGGGGTTCGGGCCCAAACATTCCTCAACGAGAAAACACCCGTGCCAAAGGAACGCCGAACACTCAATAACCAGTTGGGGTTGCCCGCAAATCGTGGACACGTAGTGGAGCTACCTAGTGGTTAGGCAGCGATTTCTTTTCTGCTGGTGGTTAGGCTGGTGTGGTTTTCGAAATCGACGGGGCTGACCATCCCGAGAGCGGAGTGCCGGCGCCGACGGTTGTAGACTACTTCAATCCAGTAAGCCACAGCCTGACGCGCAGCATCGCGGGTTGGCCAGCGCTTCCGGTCGTAGAACTCGGTCTTAAGCGTCGACCAGAACGACTCAGCCATCGCATTATCGAAACACACCCCAGTACGCCCCACAGACTGAGCAACCCCTAGGTTGCGGCACACCTCCCAGAGCTGCTCGCTGGTAAATTGTGTTCCCCGGTCAGCGTGAAACACCAGCCCGTCAGGAACGTCACCACGCAGTGTATGTGCCATCCGCAGTGCTCGTTCGACCAGGAATGTATCTTGCACGCTATCCATAGCCCAGCCCAGCACCCTGCGGGAATGACCATCGCGAACTGCGCATAAGTACAACCAACCCTCGCCGGTTCGCAGGTAGGTAATGTCTGACATCCATACTCGATTGAGCTCGCCGGTATCAAACATGCGCTTTACCAGGTCAGGAAGACTCGACTTACGTTTAGATTGAATCGTTGTCACGGGCACAAAAGCACGCGGTGAAATCCCTTCAATGCCCATCAGACGCATCCGCTTAGCCACAGTCTTACGATTCACACTGATCTGGTAGCGATCGGCGAGTTCTGCGGTAATCCGCGGAGCACCATAGACCTCATCGGAGTCTTTCCAGATCTGATGAATCTTACGATCAACATCATCGTAAAAAGATGTCCGATCATCATTACCGGATAAGCGTTGCTGCTGCATATGGGCCCATTTGTAGTATCCAGACCGAGATACCTTCAACAAGCGCGCCATGCGCTTGATACTGAAATTCGCCTTCTCCTGCTGCATTAACTCGAACTTTTCTGATCGCGTTGCTTTGCGGCGAAGAAGGCTGTCGCTTTTGACAAAAACTCATTATCCATCTTGGCTTCTGCCAGCTCACGACGCAGACGAGCATTCTCCGCACGAAGATCAGCCTCGCTTAGCCCATCAGAGGATCCTCGGCGTTGACGCTCATTTTTTACCCACCGACCTAAAAGGCCAGGTGCGACACCAATTTCTTTCGCTACATGAGCAATTGGGCGCTGCGATTCGATTACTAGGTTCGCGGCTTCACGCCGGTACTCCGGCGTGTATTTCTGGCGTTGTTGACTCACAATGAACATCCTCTCCTACGGACACAAAATCCGCACTAATCGGGTGTCCACTAAACGAGGGTAACCTCACCTTTTTGGTTGTTCATGTTTCAGCTTCTCTACACATTCAAAGGACAACTGCACAATGACCTAAAGCAGGCCGACTTGGCCTCAGTGGCTGCGCTTACCGCCATCCATTTGCATTTAATTGTCAATAAGCGTCGACGGGGATAGGCTGAGTGCATGGCACACGAGCACCACGACCACGATCACTCCAGCACGCCGCTGCGCGCACTCTTGATTGCGCTAGGCATTACCGGCACCGTCTTCTTCGCGGAGCTGATCGGCGGCTGGTTGGCGGGTTCGATGGCGCTGATGGCGGATGCGATGCACATGCTTTCCGACGCTGCGGGGTTGATCATCGCGGTGTTAGCGGTGTTGGTTGGGCGCCGACAAGCATCGGCTCAGGCCACGTACGGCTACCGACGAGTGGAGGTGCTTGCTGCACTGGCGAACGCAGTGATGGTGCTGGCGATCTCGGTGTGGATTGTCGTCGAGGCGGTGCGCCGCCTGCAGAGCCCGGCCGAAGTGCAGGGAAAAACGATGCTGATCATCGCGGTGATCGGCCTGGTGGCGAATGCGCTATCGGCGTGGGTTCTGCACCGGCACCGCAAATCCTCGATCAACGTGGAGGGCGCGTTCTTGCACGTGTTAGTGGATATGCTCGGCTCTGTCGCAGTAATCGTGGCCGGCATCGTGGTACTGACCACGGGGTTTGTGGCGGCGGACGTGATCGCCTCCCTAGCGATCGCGGCGATGGTGCTGCCGCGCGCCTGGCAGCTCATGCGGCTTTCGACGAGCGTGCTGCTCGAGCAAGTCCCGGCGGACTTCGACGCCAGTGCGATCGAGCCCGCGCTGCGGCAGGTCGAGGGCGTTGCTGACATCCACGACCTGCACCTGTGGAGCCTGGACGGCGTGAACGTGCTCACGACCGTGCATATCGTGCGCGACGGCACCGTCGGCACCGGCCCGCTGTTGGATGCCGCCCAGCAGGCCCTGCGCGAACACGGTATCGAGCACTCCACCATCCAGATTGAGCACCCAGAGCACGAATCCCACGAGACGGTGTGCTGATTCCCTTCTAACCTGACTTAGGCCAATTTTGTGCGGAAGTTCGCGGCCGGTGATTACTTGGATGGTGGCAGTGAGGTCGGGCGGGAATGGTACGGCGGCGTGAATGGTTTCGCCGCCAACGACGAGTTGAAAGCTGCGGTATTTCTTGAGTGTTCTCACGAGGCGTTTGATGAAGTGACCACTGCGGGTCTCCATCAGGTGGGTCACGGCTAGTGCTGCCATCACAATATTGAGATGTGCTGTGATCGAGTTTTGTTTCCTCGCATAGATTGGGCGTGCTTTCAGGTCTGATTTCGACATCCGATACGACATTTTCAATGTGGAATAGCCTGCGGTAATGCCCGATAACCTCCTGGGCGGGAAGAGCGGTCAGGTCGGTTTCATAGCCTTTAATTCCGGCTAGGGCTCGGTGTTTGGCAGCGAGAGCGTAGTTGACCTTCTTGTTCGGGGTGGAAAGATCGAAATAGCGGTTGCGCTTAATGGCGATTGCGCCGTCAACAGCGCGTTTGGCTTTTGCGACTTGCTCTTTGATTCCGCGCAGGCCGCGTCTGGCCCGATCATAGGAGTACTGGAAGTGGGTCACCGTATTCGGGGTTGTGTGTTTGCGCGCATCGCTTGCCGAGGCTTGTGTCCAGATCTGGCCGTGGGCGTAGGCTTCACCAGGGATTTCCCGCCGCCAGGTTTCAATCACCTCAGGCACGGTGGGGTTTCACCGACAAAATGTAGTGCAGACCTGCATCTATCAATGCTTGCTTGTTCGGAGGGTGTCAAGTTGTTTGTGTGTGGGGCTAGGTTTATAGGTATTTGTCGAAGCTGTCGGGGTAGGCCACGGCCATTTGGTTAATGGCTTGTTTCCAGCCGGAAACTCGGGCTCCTTCCATGAGTCTGCCGGCTGTCGCTGAGACTCGTTTGCCTTGCTTTGCCCTCTTTGCGGCTCGTTTGTCTTCGATGTTGCAGATCATCAACCACAGCGTCTTTATCGCTGATTCATCGTTGGTGAACTGCACCCTGTTGCGGGTAGCTTTACGCAGCTGGTTGTTGAACGACTCAATGGAGTTCGTCGTATAGATGACCTTCCTGGCTGCTGGTGGGAACTGCAAAAATGGCACGAATCTATCCCATGCGTCCTGCCAGACCTTGACCGACTGAGGATACTTCACACCCAGCTCGGAGGCCTCGAATTCGTCTAAGGCCGCCTTAGCTGTGGGCTCGTCTGCGGCGGTGTAGACCTTTTTCAACGCGGCTGATACAGCGCGGCGATCCCCATAGGCCACCCATCGATTCGCAGCACGAATTAAGTGCACGATACAGGTTTGCACCATAGAGTTCGGCCAAGTTGCCTCCACTGCCTCTGGTAGGCCTTTCAGCCCGTCACAGCAGACGATAAAGACGTCTTTGACCCCACGATTGGCCAGGTTGGCGCATACCTGCGCCCAGAAGGAAGCACCTTCTTCTTTGGCAATCCACAATCCCAAAATATGCTTGATCCCGTCGAGGTCCACCCCGATTGCCATGTACGCAGACTTGTTAACTACCCGGCCGCCGTCGCGGACTTTAATGCGCAACGCATCCAGGAATATCACGGGGTAGAACTCGTCTAACTGGCGGTTTTGCCAGATCATGACCTCGTCGAGGACGGCGTCGGTGACTGCGGAGATCGTCTCATGGGAGATATCAACCCGCATCGCAGTTGCCATATGGTGCTGGATATCCCGAATGGTCATTCCGCCGGCATATAAGCTGACAATCATATCGTCAACATCTGTCAGCCGCCTGGAGCCTTTGGGCATCATAGTAGGAACAAACGTGCCGTTTCTGTCTCGTGGAACATCAATGTTTACTGGCCCGTAGTTAGAATCCACGGTTTTCGGGTAGGTGCCGTTGCGGTGATTGTCTGTTCCAGCAGTAGCTTTAGCTGCTCTATCGCCGGGCTCATAGCCTAGGTGGGCATCCATTTCAGCATTCAAACCCCGGGTAATTGAGGCTTGCAACATGCCCCGAACTAGGTCATTGGCATCCGTTGTCGACGTGCCTAGCTCATCAATCAGTTTCGCGATTTCTGGGTTAGCAAGCAGCTTCTTTTCAATCGCATCAATCTTGGCCTTATCAGCCGGATCTCGTCTCGCCATAGTAGTCATTCTGGTTCATCTCCTTATGCGGGTTAGGTTCCCACACACAAACCATTAGACACTCTCAGGTTTCCTTACCGGCATCAACTGAACCGCCCATGAAGTTGTGAAAAGCCGCTGCCGCAGGGACTCGACCACGTTAGCGCGACAGAAATTTGAAGTGCCCCGGGTTTTGTTCCTAGGACATTTCAGTGAGCTTTGTTCATCGGAGCCCACGGGGACACTGGAGACTACAAGTACACGTTAGACGCCGCCAGTAGTGCCGCCAAACACTTACGGCACTACTGGCGGAACTTCCTGCCGCTTCCCCACTAGCGCGCGGCGCCGGCACACTCTCAAAGTTCGTGCGCAAGGCGCAGCGAAATCTATCTCAACAGCGCCCCGCAGATAACCCGGACGAACTTCTAGACCTGGCCACCAGTCTCAAAGAAAAGCTGGAAGGGCAAATTCTAGTGGCCAGCCGGGCGCACACGGGCAACGGAGACGCTCTGGTCAGCGCGGCCCTCGTGTTCGATATCTACTCCAGCGATTTGCTTTGCCGTGGGGCAGACCACCGGGGTAATGAGGTTGATGCCGCGTTCGCGCAGCTTCTCAGACTCCACCGCGATGATGGGGGTGCCGGCGCGGACGACATCGCCCTTGTCCACGAGCTTAGTAAAGCCCTCGCCCTTCAATTCCACGGTATCGATGCCGATGTGAATGAGCAGGTCAAGACCTTCTTCAGTCCGCATGCCAAAGGCATGGCCGGTCTTGAAGACCATCGTGATGGTGCCATCTACTGGGGCACAGACATCGAAGGCATCGATCTCGGTAGGAATGACGGCGAAGCCTTCGCCCACCATGCCCTGAGCAAAGGACTCATCGGGGACCTCGGAGAGAGGCACGACGGTTCCCTCGAACGGGGCGCGGAGCTCCACATCGGTCCCGATTTTCTCTGCGGGGAGAGAATCTTCGCTAGGCTTCGCCGGCGCCGTAGCTACCGCTGCAGAGCCGGTGCGCAGCTGTTGGTTGACCTCGTCAAACATGAACTGCACGGAGGGGCCCACGATGACCTGCACGTTCTTTTCGGAGGGGTGGATGACGCCGGAAATCCCGGCGCGCTTGATAGTGGGGTCATCGACAAGCGCGCGATCCTTCACACCCACGCGCAGGCGGGTGGTGCAGTAGTCCAAGGAATCGATATTGTCCTTGCCGCCGAGACCCTCGATGATGCGGGAGGCGGAAGCGGCGGTCTTATCATCGCCTGCGGCGGCATCGTCGTCTTCAGGGGCGTCCTCGTCATCGCCGCGGCCCGGGGTCTTCAGGTTAAACCAGCCGATGAGGTAGTAGAATATAACGAAATACAGGGCGAAGAAAATAACGCCCATAATTAGGAGCATGTACCACTTATTCGCTAGCGGGTTTTGCGAGGACAACAGCATGTCCACGAAACCTGCGGAGAAGCCGAAGCCCGCGGTCCATTCCATCGTGGCGGCGATAAAGACGGAGAGGCCGGTCAGCAGCGCGTGCACCACATAAAGCAGCGGGGCGACGAACATAAAGGAGAACTCCAGTGGCTCAGTCACGCCGGTGAAGAAGGAAGCTAGGGCGCCTGCGGCCATGAGGGAGCCGATGACCTTGCGGCGGCCCTTGTCCGCGCGCAGGTACATGGCCAGGGCGGCACCTGGCAGGCCGAACATCATGATTGGGAAGAATCCGGCCTGGTAGCGCCCAACAACTCCGTCCACGGTGCATTGTCCGTTTTCCCAAATACCAGGGCACTCTGCGGCGGAGGTAGCCGCGGCGGCCGCGTCGATAGTGGATTGGCCGGATTGGAAGTTACCGATGTCGTTAATACCAATAACGTCGAACCAGAACACGGAGTTCAGTGCGTGGTGCAGACCCGTCGGAATGAGCAGGCGGTTGGCCACGCCGTAGATGCCCGCACCCGCAGCACCGAGGCCCTGGATGGAGGTACCGAAGTTGAAGAGCGCGTGGTAAATGAAGGGCCATACGAAGTAGAGGATGGCGGAAACCACGATGGCGAAAAGCGCAGTGAGGATGGGGACGAGGCGGCGGCCAGAGAAGAAGGCCAGGAAGTCCGGCAGCTTAGTGCCATGGAAGCGGTTATAGATCATCGCCGCCATGATGCCTGCAAGGATGCCGAAAAGAACGTTGCCGTCACCGACTGCATTCCAACCTTCAGCCGCCCATTCGACGGCTTCGTCGCCCGTAAGAGCCTCGGGATCTTCGATGCCGCGATAGCCGGCCACCGCGTCGGGGCCCAAGAGCTTCATGAAGGTGGCATACGCCAGGAAACCGGACAGTGCGGAGGCACCATTGGAGTCTTTGGCCAGGCCAAAGGCGATGGCTACGGCGAAGATCCAGCCCAGGTTATCCAGCACGGCACCACCGGAGCTGACGAGCAGCTGCGCGACCACGTTATCCTGGCCGGCAACGCTGGCTATCCAGTAGCCAACGCCGCCGAGGATCGCCGCGACAGGCAGTACTGCCACGGCGCCCATCAGCGCCTTTCCGAGCCGCTGCAGCGGCCCCATAATATTGAGTTTCACGGGAGGAGTCCTTTCAAAGGTGTAAAGAGGTAAAAGAGGGCTTTAGTGCGGGCGGTGCTCATCCACAAAGCGGTAGTACTCGTGATCTTCCAGCTGGGAAGCCGCGTCTTCATCGAGAATCACCGTGGCCCGCTGGTGTAGCTGGAGGACCGAGGCCGGGCAGTGCGCGGACAGCGGGCCCTCCACCATGTCGCGGACCGCGCTGGATTTTTCAGTCCCAGTGGCCAGCAGCAATAGGTGGCGGGCTTCGCTGATGGTGCCGAGCCCCTGGGTTAGCGCATAGCGAGGAACACTGTCCGTGTTCTCGAAGAAGCGGGCATTATCCTGCACCGTCCGCGGGTGCAGCGTTTCCAGGCGCGTGCGCGATTGCAAGGAGCTGGAGGGCTCATTAAAGCCGATGTGCCCATTGCCACCGATGCCAAGCAGCTGGATATCGATGCCGCCAGCATGGCGAATGGCCTGGTCATAGGCGGCTGCGGCGCGGTCCGAGTCCGCGGCATCGCCCTCGGGGCTCTGCACTAACTCATCGATGAAGTCGACGTGGCTGGTAAATACGCGGCGGATGGTGGAGTAATACGACTGCTCATGGGAGCGAGCCAGCCCCACGTATTCATCGAGGAGGAAGGCGCGGCTGCGAGCGAAACTCACCTCCTGGCGCTCGTAGCGGGCGGTGAGTTCTTGATACATCGCTACCGGAGTAGAACCCGTGGCCAGCCCCAAGGTGGCCCCGGCGTTGGCATAGCGGACGAAGATATCGGCGGCGGCAATAGCCACCTCTGCTGGTGTGGAACGAATGAGGATATCCATGCAGTGCTTTCCTAACGTAAATCAGTATCTGTCGCGGCGGCGATGTCGATACCATCAGCGATGACTCGCACAGGTTCGAATCGAGCATTCAGGCCCACGAGGTTGGCGCGCTTACCGGGAGCCAAACGGCCCACGTCCTTATCCCCCAACACGTCCGCAGCCGTGGTGGAAGTAAACCGAACCGCTTCCTCTGCGCCGTGGCGCGCGGCAAAACGCGCAAATTGCTGCGCCAAGGTGGAGGTTCCACCGGCGATGGCGCCGCTGTCCACCCGCGCCACGCCATCGGTCACGGTAACGGGCAGGGAGCCCAGCTCATAGGAGCCATCGGCCATGCCGGCAGCGGCCATCGCATCGGTGACCGCAAAGGAGCGGCGGTTATAGGCCATATCCACGGTGCCATCGGCAAGATGCACGCCATCGGCAATAAGCTCTACCCCCGCATCGCCCGCTTTCGAGCCGGTGAGTAGCGCGGCCACCGTGCCGGGTGCACGGTGGTGGATGGGCGGCATGGCGTTAAAAAGGTGGGTGCCGGTCACGGTGACGCCCAAGTCTTTCGCCTGCTCCATGATCCGCAGCGTGGTCTCATAATCGGCTTCGGTATGGCCCAAGCTGGCGATAATATCGTGTTCTGCACAAACCTCAAGGATCTCTGCAGCGGCCTGGGTTTCTGGGGCGAAAGTAATGGACCGCAGGTGGCCGCGGGCGGCGTCGATCACCGCGCGGAAAAAGTCTGGGTCTCCCGGCACGATGCGCGATGGATCCTGCGCGCCACATTTGGCCGCGGCGATAAACGGGCCTTCCATATGGATGCCGGCGATATCCCCCTCATCTGCCAGCGTGGCAAGCAACTCCGCCCGCGCGCACAGCTCCGCTTGCGTCCCAGAAACCATGCTGGCTATCAGCGTGGTGGTGCCGTGGGCGCGATGAAAGCGCGCGGCGGCGCGGCACTGGTCATAATCACCATTGGGAAAGCTTCCACCATTGCCGCCGTGATTGTGCAGGTCCACAAAACCTGGAACCCACAGCAAAACGTTTGGGTCACCGGCTTGCCAGTCCGCGTGCGCTGCGGGGACATCGCCAAGCGAGATGTCTTCAATGCGCCCGCCAAAGTTCAGCGCACCAGCGCGCAGCTCGACGTTCTCGTCGATGTACAGGCCTTCTACGCGGCCCTTCGTCTGTGTCTGCATATTTCGTTCACTTTTCTGTTGTGTGGGCAGGCACCATCCCATAAACGCGCCGATATCCCAGCGCAGCACTATGTTATAACCTATTGGTACCATACCCCAGTGTCAATGATGTCACTTTCACTTTTTTATGTGAGATTTTCGAGGACTATCGACTGTGATGCTCAACTTCGTTTAGGCATAGACCCGCACCAGCCACTGGACTACATTGATCTTTAGGAAGTATCGCTTGCCGATGCCACCTCTACCCTCGGCTTCTCTCTAGCAAGCGCGCTACCTACGCCAACCACCGCGTCACGTCAGGAGAACGTAAATATGGATTTAAAACCAGAAACTATTGTTTCTAATATTTTAAGCGATATTGCGGAAGTAAATGATTGGGCCAGCATTGCTGATGCCACCGGCGCTAATGACATAAACTCTTCCCACGCCACCCCTGACGAGGTTTTCACCATCCTCACTGCTGTTAAAAATAGTCCCGATTTGGCCCTCGGAACTGTCACAAATGAGTTCAAGGATTTCCCTGATAGCTGGTCGCCGCGTGATATAACAGACCGGATCTTTGCCTCGTCAGATCCCACCCTCTCGATGATGGATATCTTTATGCGCCCGACCAATGAATGACCTACGGAAGAATAGAGATGAAAACTGACCACGTATCTCCTTTAAGTTACGTAGCCCTTAGCACTGTGGTTGTTGCTTCATGACTAGCCCTATATGTGCATTTTGAGACATATCCATGCTCATTGCCTTGATAATCAGTCTGCTCAACTGGGCCCTCCGGTCTTGTCATCAAGCAGCTACCCTGCAAAAGCGCAGGGATAAATTGGGTGCGATCTACTGTCTAAATGACCACTAAGAGTGCTCTTCCGCGATATCGCGCATGCAATTATTATTATTGAAATTATAACCGTTTCATGTCCTTCACAAGTACTCGCCTCGGACATGGCGGGATCCTCATCTCAAGGAGCACACCATGACCAGTCGTTCACCCGCACCGCCGCGGCACCGGTCCCAGTACGTTCTCTTGGCCGGCTTAGCCGTCTCGGTGGCCTATGCCGTCGTCCATATCGCGTTTTCTGATCCGGCCCTGATCGAAGGCACCGCACCCGCGCGCCTTTCCTTACGCAATTACCTTGGCCCAGTGCTGGGCTCTGGCATGGTGTGGGCATTATTTGCCTACCTCATGGGCAAGGCGTGCGCCCACCGGTGGAGATCGGCCTTTTTCGCAGGAGCCGGCATACTCTTGTTCATGTTGGCAGTGCACTACGCGCTGCTTTTCACCTTTGGTATCTACGACTGGCAGACGGCTTTTTCCTCTAATGCCACGTGGTTCCTCTTCGCCCTTATCGCCGGGCCACTTTTCGGCGTGGCGGGGGCTTTGTCCCACAGGTTCGGCTGGCTAGATTACGTTGCCGTGCTCGGCTTCGTGCTGGAGCCACTGATTACTGGGCTTATCCCAGGCAATAGTATCGAACCGCAGACCACGACCACCCCCGGATATCTTGCCGCGGTAACGCTGTGGATGATCGGTGCGGTTTTCCTCTACTGCGAACGCCGGGCTCCTATTAAGGGGTAGCCACATCCCCAGCGGCCCACCATCCGGGCATGCCATGGACCCCGGCCCCGGGCGCAGTGGAACTCGATGCCATGAATATTCCCGGCGCGAGCCGGTGCGGGTGCGCGGAGAGGCGCGGGCGCAGCACGGTCTGCAGCCCGGTCATGGCGCCACCGGCAATATCGCCACCCAACAGGTTGGGATTCCAGCGCTCCAGGTCAGCTGGGCTCGTCGCGCGGGTGGCCAGGATGGTATCGCGAAAACCGGGTGCGAAACGCTCGATCTGCCGCGCAATGAGGCCGGTCACCTCCCCCGGATAACGCTCCTCATAGCCATGCGGCACGTGCGCATAGGTCCACAGCACCAGCCCGCGCGAGGGGTCGGCCACGTACTGTTGGCACACCATGACCAGGGGATTTTCGGGCATGCGGCGCTTGCCGATATCCCTTTCTGCCCCACCAATCTCCTCCACGCTGCCGCCCACGTGGACGGTGCCCGCTTGGCCCACGCGGGGATCGGCCCACGGCACGGGTTCGCTTAAGTGAAAGTCGACCTTGTACACCGCGCTGCCATAGCGCCACCGCCGCAGGGATCGCTGGGTCCGGGCAGGAAGATCGAGCCCGCCCAGCCTAAGGATCTGGCGCGGGGTGAGGTTGAGGATCAGGGCATCGGCGCGGGGCAGGCTACGCACATCGGTGATGTCGGCGCCGGTGTGGATGCGGGCTTTGTGAGAGCGGAGGAGGGAGACGAGGGCATCGGCAAGCGCCTGCGTACCACCTTCCACCACTGGCCAGCCGCGGGTCATGCCGAGCGCGCCAAAGAGCAGGCCGAATGCGGAGGTAAAAGCCCTGGTAGGCGAGGTAATGGCGTGCACCGCGCTACCGGCGAATAAGGCACGCGCCTGCGGGGAAGTAAATGCCGCCCGCGCGAGCGCGCTCGCCGGGAGCACGCCCGGCGCGCCAAATTGCACCAAGCGGACCGCGTGCTCGGGCCAGCGCACCAGCGGGGTGAGCGCGTTGTTCACGTGTGCGTCGATATTGCGCACCACGTGGCCGTGCAGGCGGGTCCACGCCCGGGCATCGGTGCCGAGCCCCGCGGCGGTCTCCTCGAGGGAGGTGTGAAGAATGCCCGCCGGCGCGCCCTCTAGTGGATGGGCCATGGGATAGCGCGCATGGCGCCAGCGCAGGCCGTGCGATTCCAGATCCAGCGCGCGGAAGGCCGGGCTCGCGATGCCGAAGGGGTGGCCGGCCGCGCCGAGATCGACGATGGTGCCCGGGAAGATCTCCGTCGACGATGCCGCCGCCCCACCGGGCTTGCTGGCGCGCTCATACACATCCACACGCCAGCCGGCCGTGGCGAGGCGGGCCGCAGCGGTAAGCCCATTGGGCCCTGCGCCGACGATCACAGCGTGCGGTTGTTTATCCACAATCCTCCTTGTGCAGGTCAGTGGCCCCAATCTACCTATTCGCCCACACGATGGGTACAAAGTTATCCACAGGCTGTGGAAGAAACCTGTGGAATATTAATTTCACAGACTTATCCCCACCCTGTGGATAAGTGTTTTCACGGGCTTCCACAGGTGATTTTGCGGCCGTCGATACCGCTATAACCTGTGTGATCAGGGAAAACTCCGGAAAAGCGTTCGGTAAATTACAAGAATGTGGTTATCCACAATGTGGATAACTATTGTGGATTTCTTTCGCACACCCATTCCGGTGATCAAATTCCACAGTTATCCCCAAACCCCAGCTCGCAGGGCTAATAACACAATGATGACCGCAGCGGTGAGAGCGACACCCGCCCAGCGCACAGAATTGTTTCGATGGAAGAGGAACAAGCTCAAGATGATGCCGGTGCACAAGCCACCAAGATGCCCCCACAGGGAGACCCCCTCTGCGACGAAGGTATAGCCCACATTGACCAATACGAGGACGATGGGCGCGCGCAGATCCATCCCGCGTTGCCGGAAGACGCCCACCAGCATGCCCATCAGCGCAAAGATCGCCCCGGAGGCACCTACCGTGGGCGTGCCAAAATCGAACCACAGCACCATGGCGGAAGCGCCCAGACAAGAAACCAGATACGCGGCAATGTATAACCCGGTATCGAGGGCGCGCTCTACTTCCCTACCAATGAGCAGGAGCATCACCATATTGACCGCGAGGTGCCCGCCGTCCAAGTGCATGAATTCCGAAGACAGCACCGTAAGTGGCGCATCGGCGTACTGCGGTCCCCACAGGGCCCAGTCTTGGCTCAGCGTGGAGAGAAAGAAGGTCTCGCCCAAAGTTCGAGCTTGTACCGCGGTAATTGACCACGCGATGATGCAGATCGCGGCGATGGCCGAGGTAACGGGGGCGGTTCGCAAATAATTTTTCACCATGGCGTAGAAGCTGACCCTTTGTTGGCATTCGGATAAAACTAAACGAACCCGGCACCACAGCAAGGTGTGTGGTGCCGGGCGCGGAGCGAGGAAAACGCTTAGGCGATATCGATGGACTCGATGACAACGTCCTCGTGCGGACGGTCCATGCGGTCGGTGTCGACCTTGCCAATCTTGGAAACGACTTCCTGCGAAGCCGGGTCCGTAACCTCACCGAAGATGGTGTGGTGGTTGTTCAGGTGCGGGGTCGGCGCCACGGTGATGAAGAACTGGGAGCCGTTGGTGCCTGGGCCGGCATTCGCCATGGCCAGCAGGAATGGGCGGTCGAACTGCAGCTCTGGGTGGAACTCGTCCTGGAACTGGTAGCCCGGGCCACCGCGGCCGGTGCCGGTGGGGTCGCCGCCCTGAATCATGAAGTTATCGATGATGCGGTGGAAGATGGCGCCATCGTAGAACGGGCCGGACTGCTCGCCCTTTGCGTTCTGGGTGGAGTAGTCCTTTTCGCCCTTGGCCAAACCGATGAAGTTTTCAACGGTTACCGGTGCGTGGTTACCGAAGAGATCGATAACAATATCGCCGTAGTTGGTATGCATCGTTGCAGTTGCGGTCTTCTGAGTCATGCCAGCCATTGTAAAGAATTTACTTCCTCTCCGCTGTGCAAGACATAACGCTCTCAGCGATCGCGCCACCGTTTTCCCCTAGTCGGCCGACAGGGCTTGTCCCCCAAATAGCCAGCTAACCACGAGGGCACCGGGATCGATGACTCCCTTGCTGCGATCGCCCAGATAGGACGCGCGCCCCTTCTTGGCGGCAATCTTTCCGGTTTCTTCCACGCCCTCGCGCGCGGCCTCGTACAGGGCCTGGAGCGTTTGCTCGTCTGGGCGTTCTGCGCCGATTTCTTGCGCCTTCTCCGCGGCCGGAATGAGCGCATCGAGCATGGTGCAATCACCGCGCTGCGCGCCGCCCAGTTCTTGAATAAACTCCGCCGCGCTGCTCAAACCTTCTGCTAAAGTCTCCGCGCGGGCCATGTCGTTGAAGAAGCTGCCGAAGACCGCGCCCGAGGTTCCGCCCGCCAGGACGAGGAAGCGCTTGGCCAGGCCGGTGAAAATCTCATCATCCGCGCCGCGCAGCGGCAGTTTAATGCTTTCAAGCGCCGCCTCCATATTGGTACCGAAGTCCCCATCGCCGGCCTTGCGGTCAAGCTCGGTCAGCTCCTCGATAGAAGATTGCACGCGGTCAACGAAGTCACTCAACCACTGGTTCTCTTCGCCCTCGGTAGGCAGTTCATCCTCGAAGGTAATCCGCGCCGATTCCACCTGCTTGGCACCGCCCAAGGTATGGGGCCAGGCGGGGGCTTGGGTTGGGGCATCGATAAGCTCAAGCAGCTCATCGTCGGCCTTGAGCAACGTGATGGATACGCCGTGCATATTGACCGCGGTAACGAAGTTGCCCACCATGGAGCGCACTACCGTAATTCCTTTCTCCGCCAGCTGTGCAGACGCCTCGCCGAATACCAGGCTCAGTTCCAAAGGCGTGGTGCCGCCCAAACCGTTGACCAGGCACACCACCTCGTCGCCGCTGCTGATGTCGAGGGCAGCACTCAGCTTTTCCAGCACGGTGGCGACGATGGCATGGGCATTATCGACCTTTTCCGTGTGCGTGCCGGGCTCGCCGTGGATGCCCACGCCGACTTCCATGTGCCCGTCGTCCAAATCAAAGGTCTCGCGCCCCGTGGTGGGCAAAAAGCCGGATCCCAGTGCCACGGACATGCTGCGGGATTGATCGGAGGTACGTTCCGCAAGCTCGGTGACCTTATCCAGGTCATCGCCGCGATACGCCGCGGCACCGGCCACCTTTTCCACCAGGATCGTGGCACCGGTACCGCGCCGGCCGGGGCCCTCGCCGGTGCCTTCGGTAGCAATATCATCGGCAACCAAGACGGAACGCGTATCCACGGCCTCTGCTGCGTTGCGCGCCACGGTGAAGTTCATGACATCGCCGGTGTAGTTCTTCACAATGTGCAGCACTCCCCTGCCCTGGTCGGCCCACTGCGTGGCTTCGCTGACCTGGACCGCATTCGGGGAGGTAAAAAGCAGGCCCGGGCAGGCTGCGGCGAGCATGCCTTGCCCAATGAAGCCGGCGTGCATGGGCTCGTGGCCGGATCCGCCACCGGAGATGACCGCGACCGCCGGTTTATCATCTGCCGTACGCAGCGGGGTGCTGCGCCCGATGAAGCCCGCATCGTGCCAGGTGGCATCGGGATGCTGGGCGATGAACCCGGCCAGGGAATCAGACAGGAAGGATTCTTGGCTATTGCGAAATGCTGAGTGCTTCATAGCGCCCACGGTAATCCGGATCCGGCCATAGCGTCGCGGGTGGGTACAAGATCACGAAAACGCTATGCAGACCGGCTGCATAGCGTTTCCTTTAAGAACCTAGAATTTCGCAGATTCTATTTAGAGGGCGTTGCGCACCACATCGCGAGCTTCCACCATGTTGCGCAGGGAGGTTTCGGTCTCCTCGTAACCGCGGGTCTTCAGGCCGCAGTCCGGGTTAACCCACAGGCGGTCCAGCGGCACGTTCTTGAGTGCGGCGCGGATAAGCTCTGCCATTTCCTCCACGGAAGGCACGCGCGGGGAGTGGATATCGTAGATGCCAGGTCCAATCTCAGAGTGGAAGGTCTCATCGATATCCTCCAGCAGCTCCATGCGGGAACGTGCAGCCTCAATGGAGGTGACGTCTGCGTCCAGGCCGGCGACGGCGTCGATGATCTGGCCGAACTCCGAGTAGCACAGGTGGGTGTGGATCTGGGTGGTGGGCTTGGCCTCGAGGGCTACCAGGCGGAAGGAGCGCACTGCCCAGTCCAGGTAGGCCTTGCGGTCCTGCTCGCGCAGCGGCAGCAGCTCGCGCAGGGCTGGCTCATCGATCTGGATGATGTCGATGCCGGCTTCCTCCAGGTCGCGAACCTCATCTGCCAAGGCCACGCCCAGCTGGTCCGCGGATACGGACTGGTGCACGTCATCGCGGACGAAGGACCACGCCAGGATGGTGACCGGGCCGGTCAGCATGCCCTTGACGTGCTTTTCCGAAAGCGACTGTGCAAACTTCGACCACTCGGTGGTCATAGCAGCCGGGCGGGAGATGTCACCCACAACGATCGGCGGACGGGTACAGCGGGAACCGTAGGACTGTACCCAGCCGTTTTCGGTGGTGACGAAGCCATCGAGCAGCTCCGCGAAGTACTGCACCATGTCATTGCGCTCTGGCTCGCCGTGGACCAAGACGTCCAGGCCGAGGCGCTCCTGCAGCTCGATGACGGACTTAACCTCGTCCTTGAGGGCGGAGTTGTAGTCGGCATCAGAAAGCTCGCCCTTGCGGTGCGCCGCACGCGCCTGGCGGATTTCCTTGGTCTGCGGGAAGGAACCGATGGTGGTAGTCGGCAGCTCAGACAGGCCGAGCTCCTTCTGTGCTTCCTTGCGCTCATCGAAGGCCGGCTCGCGCTTGACCTCGCCTTCCGGCAGCTGGGAGATGCGCTCTTGCACGGCGGCGTTGTTGATGCGCTCGGACTCGGCGCGGGTACGAACAGCGCGGTCGCTGACGCTGTAAGCCTCTTCGGCTGCCTCTGGGCCTTGTACCAGGGCGACGACTTCCTTGACCTTTTCATTGGCGAAGGAGAACCATGGGGCGACATCGGCAGGCAGCTTGGATTCTGCCTCGACGGAGTGCGGCACGTGCTGCAAGGACACGGAGGTGGATACGGACAGCTCATCGATGCTGCCGGCCAGGTCCTCGTACTTGGAGCGCAGGTCGCGCAGGTTGGCGGCCCAGACATTGCGGCCATCGACAAGGCCGGCAACAACGTGGGTGTTCAGGTTCTTCACGCGCTCGAGGTAGCCCTCATCCAGGGCCAGGGTGCCAACAGAAAGGTCAACCTGGACGGCCTCTGGCTTGAGCTCTGCGATGACATCGAGGCCCTTGCGTGCAGAGCCGTACGGAGTGGTCAGGTAGACCTTTGGGCGCTCTTCTGCACCCAGGATGGCGGAGTATGCCTGCTTGGTATATGCAGCCAAGTCCTCATCGCTGGCGTTGTTCAGATCCGCCACGAGGGCAGGCTCTGCCAACTGGATCCACTCCACGCCAGCCTTGTGCAGCTCCGCCAGGACCTCCTGGTAGGCGGCAACGGCATCATCTAGGCGCTCGAGCGGGGCCTTGGCTGCACCCTCGGCCTGCTTGGACAGGGCCAACAGGGTAACCGGGCCAACGAGGTACGGGCGCACGGTGTGGCCTGCTTCGCGGGCTTCTTCTACCAGCTTGATAATGCGCTGTGGGTGCGCCTTAAAGGCGTGGTCATCGGCAATTTCCGGAACGATGTAGTGGTAGTTGGTGTCGAACCACTTGGTCATCTCCAGCGGCGCGGTGTCCTTATTACCGCGGGCCAGGGTGAACTCATCATCTAGGGTTTCACCGGCAACGGCACCGACGGTCAGTGCGGTTTCGAGCACCTGGTCGTAGTAAGCGACGTCCGCCGGGATGGCGTAATCCTCGGTCAGGCCGAGGTCGCGCAGGCGGTTGTAGGTATCGAGGCGCAGCGAGTGTGCGGCGGACTCGAAGGTCTCCGCATCGATGCGGCCGGCCCAGTAGGACTCGAGCGCGCGCTTCAACTCGCGGTTGGCGCCAATGCGGGGATAGCCCTCAATTGTCGCCTTGGGGAAATTAGCGTTGGTCATTGTCTACTCCGATTCGGGTTAGTAGGTCGTGAGTATTGTCGGGGTTGTTGTGGGTATATATATGGAGCCCGCTCGCCCCGCCAGCCACGATGTCGCGGGCTAGTTCGGCGGTCAGTTCCATGCCGGTTTCGTATTCTTCTTCTGGGGTTGTCGCTGCCGCGAGCGCCGACCGCACCCTTTCGGGCACGGCGAGCCCGGACAGCTCTCCCATTCGCTCCACCCGGCGCAGGCTGGTCATGGGCATGATTCCCGGAATAAGGGGAATATGCACCCCGGCCAGTTGGGCCTTTTTGGTAAAGCGCAGGTAATCCTGGGAGTCGAAGAATAGCTGGGTAATGGCGAAGTCCGCGCCGAGGCGCTGCTTTTTGAGCAAGACGTCAAAATCTTCATCTTCGTTTTTAGATTCAACGTGCCCGCTGGGATAGCACGCGACTCCGACGGCCAGGCGGCCAGCGGCGAATCGCGCGGCTTGCTGCCTTTCTAGTTGCCGGATGAGGCTTATCAATTCATCGGCATGCTGCGGATAGTGCTCCGGCAAGCCTTCCTCTGGCAGGTCCCCGCGCAGGGCCAGCAGGCCGCGGACACCGGCATCGACCAAGCGGTTAATCCAGCCGATAAGTTCCGTGCGCGAACCAGCCGTGCAGGCCAGGTGCGCAAGCGGACGCATCGAGGTGGTGCGCGAAATCCGCTCGATAAAGGCCGTCGTCCCTTCGAGCCAACCGGACCGTTTGGAACTTGTCACCGCAATATAATCCGGGTGGTAGCTTTCCAAGGTTTCCAGCAAACGGTCGATTTTGGCTTCATCGGCGTCATGGCGCGGCGGAATTACCTCGAAAGATAGCGCCAAACGCTCCGGTACCATTAGCTCTTCTTCACTCATGGAATCCAATGGTGCTGACGCCGAAAATCGCGGGCTCATAGTCACCTCCTTTTCCCGATCTCAATTGCTGTCTGGAGGAAAACGTACCAAGCTGTTCAGTTTGCGGGGTAGCGCGCCGCTAATGGTATTACCTTTGCAGGCCCATAAACAGCGCGGTTAGCCAAAATCGGCGTGAATATTAATCCACCAATCTGAACCAAGCGGTCTATTTTATGGGTGATTCCACTCCCTGAATCACCCGCCAAAACAGTGGTGGGGTGTCAAGCTGGCCACTATGCTGGATGGGAAAGGACAGATAAATCTCATCTAAGGAGCACCTGCACTCATGAACCCCACCGCAGTGAATATGGCGTTGAAGACCGGTTCCAATCTGTGGAAGCAATTACGCGATTACCGGCAAGAAAAGTCCCGCGAAACGTATACCGCGCTCGAAGAGGCTGCCCAGCAGATGCAAAAGGAAGACAATAGCGCCTTCGATGAGGCCCGCAAGCAGGCAGGCGCAGTTACCCAGGCCGCGCATTCCCGCCTCGAGCGCGCCCTAGAGGAATTCAATAACTACCGCGAGGATGCCGTCGAGCGTTTCGATGAGGCCAAGAAGGACAAGAAGTCTTCCAGGTTCTGGACCGTTGCCGGAATCGTTGCCCTGCTCGCCGCGGCAACCGGTGCGATTTACTACTGGCTGCGCTCCAATGACAAGCCTTCCCAGACCCCACCGCGCGTGGATGACTACCGCGGTGGCACCCAAAACACCGCCCCAGAATCCACCTTGGTCTACACCTCCACCAGCGAAGCTAAGCACGAAGCCGATTCGGACCTCGCCGAAGAGGGCGCTGTGCGCGATGAGGAACTCTTGGGTTCCATCGATGAGCAGCTGGCCAAGCACCGCGAGGAAGAAGAGGCCGCCGCGGAGGAAGCGGATACCACCCGCATCACCGATGATCACCAGAGTGAGGGCAAGCACCGCCTGCAATCTGACGAGCAGTAGTTCCTTTCGCACCCGGACCTGACCCCCAGATGGTGGACACCTTGAAACCAGCATCTCGCTGGGGAAGTGAGGTACCTTTCCACCATGCCACGCAAGACCTACACCGAGCAGTTCAAGCGCGACGCAGTCTCGTTGTACGAGTCGACCCCCGGAGCAACGCTCAACGCGATCGCCTCCGATCTCGGGGTCAACCGCAACTCCCTGCGCACCTGGCTCGACGCCTTCGGCACCGGCACCAAAACCAACGCCAACGGTGAAAAAGTCGCCAGCCCCATTGCCGCAGCCAACAGCGCACGCACGCCTGCTGAAGGACTCTCCGACGCCGAACGCATCCGCGTGCTGGAACGCGAAAACGCCAAGCTCCGGGAGGAACGAGAGATTCTCCGCAAGGCGGCCAAATATTTCGCGGAAGAGACGAACTGGTGAACCGCTTCCGGTTCGTTGATGACAACCGAGGCCTCTACGAGGTCAAGCGGTTATGTGAGGTTTTGAAGATCAACCGGTCCTCGTATTACAAATGGAAATCAGCTGCTCCTGCCCGCCGGCGACGCGTCCTTGACGACGCGGTGCTGGGAGCGAGGATCAAGGCCGTGTTCACGGCCGAGAACGGTTGTTACGGGGCGAAACGCGTGACGGCGGCCATCAATTCCGATCCAGCCAACGACGACCTTTTCAATCACAAGCGCACCGCCAGGTTGATGCGCCAGATGGGCCTGTTCGGCTACACCAAAAAACGCCGGGTGAAGACCACCGTGTCTGCGAAACGGGCTCCGAAGTTGCCCGACCTGCTGAAACGCCGGTTCACCGCGGAGAAACCGAACACCATCTACGTCGGCGATATCACGTACCTGCCGATCGCGGACGGGTCGAATATGTACCTGGCCACCGTCATCGACTGCTATTCGCGGCAGTTGACCGGTTTCGCGATCGCCGACCACATGCGCACGGAGTTGGTCGAAGAAGCTCTCACGATGGCCCACGGGGTCCGAGGCAACCTTGACGGGGCGATTTTTCACTCCGATCATGGCAGCGTCTATACCTCTGGGCAATACCGGAAGCTGTGTGAACGATTCGGTGTCACCCAGTCGATGGGAGCAATCGGGACGAGCGCGGACAACTCGTTGGCGGAGTCGTTCAACGCCACGCTGAAACGGGAAGTCCTCCAGGACGAGTCCGTTTTCCCAAGTCAGCTCGTATGTCGTCGGGACGTGTTCCGGTGGTGCACGCACTACAACACCAAGCGCTTGCACTCGTGGTGCGGCTATCGCTCGCCGAACGCCTTCGAAGCCGCCGGATCAGCTACACTTACTATCGCATCTTGATTAAATCCCCGTGTCCACTTTCCGGGGTTCGGGCCCCCCGCGGTGGGGGTGCAGTAGGCGTTGCCTAGATCTCATTGCTTTGCCTAATCAAAAATCTCCTGCTTGAATTCACCCATTAAGGCTTTCTACAAGGAGATAAACAATGAGCTTTGAGTCTCTCACCGTCAAGCTCAAAGACGGTTCAACGTACTATTTCCCCGCAGGCCCAGTAACCGATGATCCCTCCCCGCGCGTGGATAACCTCCGCTTTGCCATCGATAACGGCGCTACCTTCCGCTCCGTTGACGAATCCGGTGAAATGCGCGAATTCAACGGCGCGGACGTGCATAACTACCACTTGGCTTAACTAGCCCGGCGGATTCTTCATATATCCTGGGGATTATGGAAATTCGCGCGACACAAGAATCTGATCGCACTTATATAGCTCGCCTCAACTTCCTGACCGATACCTTCGGCGATGAACGAGGCGAGCTTTCTTCCGGTTTTGCCGACGATTTTTCCTTCTACGTGGAAAATTGGGAGCCCAACCAGGGAGGTTTCATCGCTTGGGAGGACCTCGTGCCCGCCGGCGGTGTGTGGCTCAATTGGGGCACCGAGGACAATCACGGTTACGGGTTCGTGGAACCGGCCATCCCAGAATTTGCCATCGCGGTAGAAAGCCGCTTTGCGGGCCAGGGCATTGCCACCGCGCTTATCGATGCCGCCATTTCCCTCGCCCAGACCCTCAAAGCGCCCGGCATTTCCTTAGCCGTCCACCCCGATAATCCGCGTGCGCAGGGACTTTATGAACGCTTGGGATTCGAGCATGTAGGTGTGTACGCCGAGCATTACATCATGGTCAAGCGCTTTTTATAGCCCTATGCATGACTAAAGTCCGGATTCTTTAACCAGAATCCGGACTTTTCCTGTGGAGCATAGGAGAATCGAACTCCTGACCTTCTGCTTGCAAAGCAGATGCTCTACCAATTGAGCTAATGCCCCAGTGGCTTGTACTCTACTACTGCAGCCGCTCATTCCAAAAATGCCGAAGACACCGCGGCACAGTGATGTACTTCTATCACATTTATCACACGCGTTTAATCCATAATTCCCTTCGCAGTGGAGTAGGCTGGCTAATCGTGCCCATCTGTCCTCGTTCCTAGGAAAAGTATGCGTCGTCTTCTTACCTCCGCGCTCACCGTGCTTGCCACCGCTGCCCTTCCCGCCTGCGCCAATGCGCAATTCCTCGAAGGCACCCCAAAAGTAGCCGGGTCCTCAGAACCAAATATCCAGTCCGCGGTTTCTGAGATTCAGACCGATATTCAAAGCCGCATCGACAGCACCCGCGCGCAGGCACAAGATCTTGTTTCCTCGGTAGCACCACAAGACGAGCCGCAGAATGAGGCTGCACCCGCACCGGATCCCCAGGCTGGGGCCGCACCGCAACCAGCCCCGCAGCCACAGGCTAACGGCGTCGATTGCCCGAATTGCGTGGCCCTGACCTTTGACGATGGCCCAAGCCCTTATACCAACCAGCTCTTGGATACCTTTAAGGCGAAAAACGCCCACGCCAGCTTCATGGTGCTAGCGGATCACGCCTACCAGTACCCCCAAGCGCTCCAGCGCATGCAGGCAGAAGGTCATACCATTGGCAATCACACCAAGACCCATCGCCAGCTCAACCAGTTAGCTTACGGCGATATTGCCCAAGAAATCGACGCCGGCAATGCGGCGATCCGCAATGCCACCGGGCAGAATCCAAAGTGGCTGCGCCCGCCCTACGGTGCCACCAATGAAACGGTTGACCAGGTAGCCAGGGATAAGGGCTTGTCGCAGGCCCTATGGAACGTGGATACCTTGGACTGGAAGATCCGCGACTCGCAGCACGTCTGCAATGCCGCCGTCCAGGATGCTAACCCAGGCTCCATCGTCTTGATGCACGATATTCACCCGACCACCGTCAATGCGGCCGAGTGCATTATCGATGGCCTGCGCGCCAAGGGCTTGGAGCCGGTCAGCCTCGATGAGTTGCTGCGCACCCCGGTAGACGGAAAGCGCTACTACTCCCGTTAATGATTGATTTCTCCCACACTGCTGATGTCGTAGCCCCGCAGCTCCTTGGCTGCGTCATTACGCACGCCGGGGTGAGCATTCGCCTTACGGAAGTCGAGGCCTATTTGGGCACGGACGATGCCGCCGCCCATACCTTTCGTGGGAAAACCCCGCGCAATGCCGCCATGTTCGGCCCACCGGGCCGACTGTACGTGTATGCCTCTTACGGCATCCACCGCAATGTCAATATCGTGTGCGCGCCCGAAGGCGTGGGCCAAGGGTGCCTACTGCGCGGCGGTGAGGTGCTATCCGGGATCGATACCGCCTTTGCACGCCGCGGCACCAGCGATTTTCATAATCTAGCCCGCGGCCCTGGGAACCTCGGTAAAGCTCTTGGAGCAACGCTGGAGGATAACCACCTACCAGTGCAGCTTTCTGAGCGCGAGTCTGCACCGGAATGGGTGCGCGGCCCGCGCATTGGTATTTCCAAAAACCAGGAAGCGGCCCTGCGGTTTTGGATTCCCTTTGATAAGACCGTCTCCGGCCGCCGCGGCTATCCCAAAAATAATTAATAGCGCCCGCCGTAGCGCTCATCGGCTTCGATGGCTTTGATGATGCGCTCATTAATTTGGGTCATTTGATGGATCTGCGCGCGGGTCAGGTTATCGATAACGGATCGGCGGGCCTGCTTAGCGTGGCCCGGGGCGGTTTCTACTACCTTGTCCCAG
Organism: Corynebacterium limaceinasi; assembly: GCF_046717465.1. Classification (NCBI taxonomy): domain Bacteria; kingdom Bacillati; phylum Actinomycetota; class Actinomycetes; order Mycobacteriales; family Corynebacteriaceae; genus Corynebacterium; species Corynebacterium limaceinasi. The sequence continues at coordinate 18,448 of NZ_CP177100.1, read as the reverse complement.
CCGCTATCGGTAAGGTGCGCCATCGTCGTCCGCCCATCATTGGGACAAGGACGCCGCACGACCCAGCCCTGGCGCTCCAAACGGGTAACAACCTGGCTCAGACGGGACAAGGAGCCGTTTGCGGTGATGGCGAGGTCTCGCATGCGCATCTCATGGTTCTCGGCCTCTGATAGCCGTGAGAGCACCGTATATTCAAAGAAGCTTAGCTTGGCATCATCGCGCAGCTGCGCGTCTAGAATATTGGTGAGCCGGACATTCACGCTCATCAGGGACATGAATGCTGCTAGTTCATCCTCTTCCAGCCAAAAGTCGTCCCGCTCGGTCATGAGGATTATTTTAGCAACTGGACTTCAATTCTAAAATAATCCCAAGTAGCCGGAGCCCGTCCCACTTATTCGAACTTGGTCTCCTCCACCTAGTGGCTGGTGGGTGCCAAGCGAGCTGGGTCCAATTCAATCCGGCGCAGCAACTGCGCGTTGAATGCCACCACGATGGTCGATAGCGACATCAATACCGCGCCGGCCGCCGGGGAGAGCACGACACCGATGGGTGCGAGTACGCCTGCCGCCAAGGGCACGGCAATGATGTTGTAGCCAGATGCCCAAATAAGGTTCTGGATCATCTTGCGGTAGCTAGCGCGCGACAAGGTGATCATCGAAAGCACCGACCGCGGGTCGTCGCTGGCGAGCACCACCTCGGCGGATTCCATGGCGACATCGGTGCCGGCGCCAATGGCGATGCCGACTTCCGCGCGGGCCAAGGCTGGGGCGTCGTTGACGCCATCGCCAACCATGGCCACGGCTAGACCGCGCTCCTGTAATTCGGTGACCTTGGAGTCCTTGTCCTGCGGCAGGACTTCGGCAAAGACCTCGTCAATACCCAATTCTTCGCCAACGGCCTCGGCGACCTGCGTGGCATCGCCAGTGATCATCGCAACCTTGACGCCCTGCTCTTGGAGGGCCTGTACGGCCGCGCGGGATTCGGGACGAACCTTGTCTTCAACCGCGAGAGCGCCGATTATCTGACCATCGCGCACGACGTGCAGGACACCCGCGCCGCGTTGGGACCACTCTTCAACCTGCGCATCAAACACCCCAGGGGTGGCAAGCTCTAGCTCGCGCAGCATATTCGGTCCACCGACGAGGACCTCTGCCCCATCGACGGTGGCCTTGATTCCCCGGCCGGCGGCCGCACTGAAATCGGTGCTGTGCAGCTGCTCCTGAGATGCTTCCGCGTGGTCTTCGGCTGCCTTGACGATGGCGCGGGCCAATGGGTGTTCACTATCGGCCTCGGCCGCGGCGGCCACTGCTAGCAGCTGCCCCTCGCTGATGTCCTCAACGGTTGCAACACCGGTAACGGCATGAGCGCCTTCGGTCAGGGTACCGGTCTTATCGAAGAGGACGGCGTCGATGGTGCGCATGCGCTCCAACGCCAAACGTTCCTTGATGAGTACCCCAGACTGTGCGGCCTGCTCGGTAGAGATCGCAATGACCAGTGGGATAGCCAAACCGAGGGCGTGGGGGCAAGCGATGACGAGCACGGTAACGGTGCGCACCACGGCGTCGCTTGGGCTCCCGATAATGGCCCAGACCACCGCAGTAATGAGGGCTGCGATTAGCGCAAACCAGAAGAGCAACGCTGCGGCGCGATCGGCAAGGGCTTGGGCGCGGGAGGAGGATTCCTGCGCCTCGGCGACCATGCTTTGGATACCGCCCAGGGCCGTATCTCCTCCGATGGCTTCTACCTGGACGCGGACGGTGTTGTCGGTGGCCACCGTACCGGCGACCACGCGCTCACCTTTATCGCGGAAGACTGGGCGGGATTCACCGGTGATCATGGATTCATCGAATTCGGCTGAGCCTTTAACAATGGTGCCATCGGCAGGCGCCCGCGCTCCAGCGCGGACCAGTACTATGTCATCCACCGCCAGCTCAGAGACTGGCACGGTGTGGGCCTGCCCATCGATGATCTTCTCGGCTTCGTCAGGCAAAAGTTCTGCTAAGGCGTCCAAAGCGGAGGAGGCCGCGCCGAGTGCACGCATCTCCAACCAGTGGCCCAGCAGCATAATGACGACCAGGAGGGCCAGCTCCCACCAGAAATCTAGGTCGAATCCTCCAATCCCCAAGGTGGTGACCCATGAGGCGACGAACGCCACGGTAATAGCCATGGCGATAAGCAGCATCATCCCGGGCTGGCGGGATTTCAGTTCCGACCAGCCGCCTTGCAGGAACGGCGTGCCGCCATAAATGAAGATGATGGTGCCAAGCACCGGGGGAATCCAGGATGAACCATTGAATTCGGGTACGCCGTAGCCGAGCAATTCTGCGACCATAGGGCTGAAGATGACGACCGGTACCGATAGCAGCAGCGACCACCAGAAGCGGCTGCGGAACATCGCCGCGTGATCGCCGTGTCCGTGCCCATGGCCGTGGCCATGCCCGTGCTCGTGGCCATGACCTTGATGGTCACCGTGAGAGTGCCCTTCGTGGCCGCCATGATCTGTGTGTTGCGTATGATCCGCTCCCGCGGCCTGGTGAGCACCGGAATGCTCACTGTGTTGGTGGGAAGTACTCATGAAGTTCCTTTCTTCTCCTCCCTGCACCAAGAGGAGTTCTAGCGTCGGTGGAACACAGTGATGGTTACTCTCCCCACCATATACCCCGGGGAGGTATATTTACAGAACGGAAGGAGCCATTCTCGTATAAGAGGCGAAGTGGAGCTGCCGAGATGGCCACCCAGCTTAAACGGGCCTAGCCCCCGGAAAGTGGACACGGCGCGGTCAGCCCGACCCCATCAGCTCGGTTATTCTTCAACGTCATTGCAGATGAACTCGACAGAGAAACGGTCCCGGCATTTAGCGATGAACCGGATCATAACGGAGGCTTTGGGCCCAGTTCTGGGAAGTTTCCTGCACGATGGGCCTCCTGCGCCCATTGCCAGGCTGTGTGCCATGAAACGCCGAGCTTCGGGGCTTACTGCCTAACATGCTCTTCCAGCAAGATGCGATCTTCCACAAGTGGGACACTTCAGGTTTCACCTACCGTTTTCGCCTACTCAAAGTGGAAGAAAGAGGCAAAGAAACGACATATGGGGCACTCCATTTTAGTTGGAGTGCCCCATGTTGGCTTTAAAGAGGAACTTTAGTCCTCATCACCCGAAAACTTCTTTCTCATTGTCCAATCTATCCAGAACCAAATGCAGAACAAGATGAGACCGATCACCGTTCTAGGGACGACATCTAAGTCAAAAACGATTCCGAGAAATAGTCCCAGAAGGACCAATGAAGCAAAAAATACAGCCCACGATACTCGTGAATTATATTTTTTGGATTTTAGCTTCTGCATTCATGCCCTCCAACTGGATGCGGACGATCTCCCATGTATGGTGCAATCTTAAGCTGATAGCAGGTGTTGTGGTCGTATTCAGCGAATGCGGGTTAAGGGACAGAATGTGTGTCCGGATGTGCGTCGGTAGCTAGGTTGACCAGTCGCAACGAGGATTCCGCTCTAGGCGGTGAGGCGCAGCGCGGGGTCTGGGCGCGAAATCCACGTATCTGGCTGAGAATGTGGTACCCGACGGGGTAGGCAGCAAACTAACCCGCGTGGTTAATCAACACATCACGTGCCCCGTGTGCCTGGGGCCAGTAAAGAAAAATGGCACAACGTCCGCAGGCAAGACTCGTTGGCGCTGCAAAGACCGTTCATGCGGCCACAGCTTCACCAATACCAACGATGACCCCATCCAGACTGCCAGGTTCCGGATGTTCTACGAGTGGTTCTTGTCTTCATCAACCCTGTCGTCAATCGCCGCAGAGCACGGCTATAGCCGTCGGCAACTCACCCGGTGGTTCGAAAACTTCTGGCTCGTCCACGTTCCCGACAACACCGACTCCAATCGCATCTATGACCAGCTATTTGTCGACGGAACCTACTTCGGCCACCAGAACTGCCTACTGGTGGCATCAACGAAAGCCCACGTCGTGGCCTGGCATTGGTGCCGCCAAGAAGACACGTTCAACTACAACCGTCTCTTCGACAAGGTCGGGCATGCCCCACTGGTGGTCACCACCGATGGACACCAAGGCTCGCTAGAAGCCATCAAAACAACCTGGTCACAAGCACACATCCAACGCTGCCTCGTCCACGTCAAACGCAACATTCAACGCTACGTCGGCTTGTACCCCGTGCTGCCATCTGGCAAAGCACTGCGCGGCCTATCGTTGTCACTGCTGCGGGTAAGCAACCTGGATGAGGCCGCGGAATGGACCGCGAAGCTGCAGCAATTCCACGACGTGTACGGCAAGTGGCTCAGTGAGAAGACCTACATCAAAGACCTCAAACCGGAAGAGATTCCAAAGAAATTCCGTCGAAACAAGAAGTTCTTTTACATGCATTCCCGACACCGCAGTGCCTACGAACTGCTCGCCAAACTGGAACGGAACAAGCACCTATTTACGTTCCTGACCAGTCAGGAAGACGCAGTCGAAGGACAACTCGCTCGCGATACCAACAGCCTGGAAGGCGGCATAAACGCCGGAGTAAAAGCCCTTGCCAGGTACCACCGAGGAATGCCAGAGGAGCACCAGCGCACTGCCGTGGACTGGTGGCTGCATCTGCACACGCAATATCCCGGTGACCCTATTGAGATTGCCCGAAGTCAAAAATGGGGACGCAGCGCACTCGCCAAAGTACAAGCTGCGTCCACCAACAACACGGCTAACGACCTCGACGGCGCACCAGCACGGTACGACACCGGAATCGAAAGCACGCACACCAACGATATCGGTATCCGCAAAGGCTCCATGCGCTAACCCCTAAACCCCCAGCCCAAACCCCTAAACCGCGGGGCGGCAGACACACAAAATGTCCCACCCCGCGACACGCCGGCCTAGACACTCATTTTGTCCCTTAACCCGCGAATGCCTTTGCTGTTTTAACAATATCAAGCGCGTTGATGCCTGCTATCGGACAAACACCCCCAAAACCAGTTTGATAGGTGTGGGGAGCTTCGAGAGGGTACAAAAAGCAAAAAGTCCGACTCCCTTAAGGAAGCCGGACTGATGCTGTGGAGCATAGGAGAATCGAACTCCTGACCTTCTGCTTGCAAAGCAGATGCTCTACCAATTGAGCTAATGCCCCATTGTTCCGTGGTGGGCCTAGCTGGAATCGAACCAGCGACCTCATCGTTATCAGCGATGCGCTCTAACCGACTGAGCTATAGGCCCTTTAGCGGAACGAGATGTAACTTTACATACTACCCCGGAAAGAACACAAATCGGCAGCTCAAAGAGGTTTTCAGAGGCGCACTTCGTGGGTCTAATGAGGACGCTACTTCGCGCTTAAAACTAGAAAAATGCCGGCAACCGTAGCTGCCGGCATAGTCTCCCACTCACAGTGGTCTAGATGTCATCCAAGCTGACCTTTAGCCCACCGAAGACATCCACGATGGCGTTATAGATTACGGCCATCAGCGGTGCGAGCAAGGTGAACAGGACGGCGAAAATAACGCCAATCAGCGCGCTGGCTGCGATCACCACTCCAAAGGTGACCTCAAAGCCGCCGCCGACGCCACCAACGAGGCTATTGACTGACTCCCATATGCCCACCTGGTGCAAACCGATGTACAACAGGCACACGGCCAGCAACCACGCGATGAGTCCGACGAGTGACAGGGCCAGACCAACGCGAAACGCCGAGGTGGGCGAGATGTGGTGGATGGTTACGTCTCGTCGTTCCATGTCCTACTCCTCGTCCTTGGAGGCATCGCTTACCTTGTGGTGCTCTTGCTGGACCTCATCGACGGTCTTTTCGCCCTTGGCCACAGCCTGCGCGTCTTCCTCACCATCTTCTTCAACATTGCGGTCGATGGCAAGCAATTCGACGTCATCGGCAAGGTCAACCAGGCGCACGCCCATCGTGGCGCGCGAGGACGGACGAATCTGGTTTACTTCGGTGCGAATAACCCCACCGGCGGAGGTAATGGCGAAGATTTCATCGTCCTTGTCAATGGAAATGGCACCAATGAGCTTGCCGCGCTTCGGAGTGTACTTGAAGGTCATGACACCCAAGCCACCGCGGCCCTGCGGGGTGTATTCCTCAATGGCGGTGCGCTTGCCGTAACCACCCGAGGTAGCAACGAGTAGGAACTCGCCGTCGTGGACGACGGACATCGCCAGCAGCTGGTCATCGCCGCGGAAGCGCATGCCCTTCACGCCGGCGGTAGCGCGGCCCATGGGGCGCAGCTGGTCGTCATCGGCAGTAAAGCGAATGGCTTGGCCCTGCTCAGAGGTCAGCAGGATGTCATCGCCCTCAGAAACGAGCTGGGCGCCAATGAGCGCATCGCCCTCGTTCAGATTGATGGCGATAAGGCCTGCGGAACGAGCGGACTCGTAATCGGTCAGGCGCGATTTCTTCACGCGGCCCTGCTGGGTGGCCAGGACCAGGTATGGCGCATCCTCGTAGGACTGGATCTGAATGACCTGGGCAATCTTTTCCTCCGGCTGGAATTCCAGCAGGTTGGCCACGTGCTGGCCGCGGGCGGCGCGGCCGCTCTCTGGCAGCTCGTAGGCCTTCAGGCGGTAGACGCGGCCAAAGTTGGTAAAGAACAGGATCCAGTCGTGCGTGGAGCAGACGAAGAAGTTCTTCACAATGTCATCTTGCTTGAGCTCCGCACCGCGCACGCCCTTGCCGCCGCGCTTTTGTGACTTATAGGTATCGACCTTGGTGCGCTTGGCATAACCCGTGGCGGTAATGGTGACCACGACGTTTTCGCGGGCAATGAGGTCTTCATCGGTGACCTCGCCGGAGGCAGGCAGGATCTCGGTGCGGCGCTCATCGCCGTACTTTTCGACGATCGCCTCCAGCTCATCGTGGACGATCTGGCGCTGGCGTTCCTCGTGGGCGAGGATGTGCTTGAGGTCGGCGATCTCCTCTTCGATTTCTGCCAATTCATCGACGATCTTTTGGCGCTCCAGGGCAGCCAGGCGGCGCAGCTGCATCGCCAGGATGGCATCGGCCTGGATATCGTCGACATCGAGAAGTTCCTTCAATCCCTCGCGCGCCTCATCAACGGTGGGCGAACGACGGATCAGGGCGATGACCTCATCCAACATATCCAGCGCCTTGACCAAGCCACGCAAGATGTGCGCGCGCTTTTCCGCCTCATCCAGGCGGTACTGGGTACGGCGAACGATGACCTCGATCTGGTGCGCAACATAATTGCTCAGCATCTGATCCAGGCGCAGGGTGCGCGGCACGCCATCGACGATGGAGAGCATATTCGCACCGAAGGAGGTCTGCAGCTGGGAGTGCTTGTACAGGTTATTGAGCACCACGCGGGCGACGGCGTCGCGCTTCAGGGTCACAACAATGCGCATGCCCACGCGGTCAGAGGACTCATCTTCGATCTTGGAAATACCGGCGATCTTGCCGTTGGCTACGGACTCCGCGATATTGGAGATGAGGTTATCGGGGTTGACCTGGAACGGCAGCTCCGTAATCACGATGGTCTGCCGGGAACCGGATTCCTCGATGGAGGTCACACCGCGCATGCGGATGGAGCCGCGGCCGGTGGTATATGCATCCTTGATGCCCTGATCGCCCACGATGAGGCCGGCGGTGGGAAAATCCGGGCCCTTCACGCGTTCCATGCAGGCCGCGAGCGCGGCATCCTCGTCTGCGTCCGGGTTCTCCAGCAGCCAGTAAATGGCCGAGGCCAACTCATTGAGGTTATGCGGCGGGATATTGGTGGCCATGCCCACGGCAATGCCGCCGGAACCATTCATCAAAAGGTTAGGCACGCGGGACGGCAGGACGTCCGGCTCGCTGGTCTTGCCATCATAGTTGGGCGAGAAATCCACGGTATTTTCGCGGATATCGCGGACCATTTCCATGGCCAACGGGGTGAGCTTGCACTCGGTATAACGCATTGCGGCGGGGCCGTCGTTACCGCGGGAACCGAAGTTACCCTGGCCATCGACAAGCGGGTAGCGCATATTCCAAGACTGCGCCAAGCGCACCAAGGTGTCATAGATGGCCGAGTCACCGTGCGGGTGGAATTGACCCATGGTGTCAGAGACCGGGCGCGCGGACTTCACATATCCGCGCTCGGGGCGGTAACCCGAATCGAACATGGCGTAGAGAATGCGGCGGTGCACTGGTTTTAGGCCATCGCGCACCTCAGGCAGCGCGCGGCCCACAATGACGGACATGGCGTAGTCGATATAGCTCGACTCCATCTCCTCATTAATGTCAATGGGAAAAATCCGATCAAAAAGATCGTCGTTACTGTCACTCATAAGGCCAAATTCTACCTTCTCCGGGCTTTATCGGCCTTATTTGCCGCACCGGTGGTATCACTGTGGTATCACTGGGGCATGGCAATGACATTGCGGCTTACCGCAGAACAAGATCACGCCCTTACCCTCTTGGCCTCCGCGCAGGGAACCTCCAAGCACGAGGCGGTGGTGCGTGCCATCGTGGCGGCGGCCTCGCGCACGCTTGCCGATGCCCACGTGCAAGCCACCGCCCGCGAGCTCCTCCCCGGCCGCGCGGATCTAGAGGCCGAAATTCGCAGGGCGCGAAAGACACACGCATGAGCCCCGAACAGCTGTACCTATTGGCCCAAGAATTTTGCGCCCGCTTTAATCTCCGCATCATCAACTATTCCGCCTTAGTGTCTGCCGCCGCTGCCAGCACCGCGCGCCTAGAGGGCATCGCCATCCACGGCGATGAGCGGCAGGCCGCTCGAGCTATGGCGGAGGTTTTGGAAAAGGTGCCAGCGTTAAACGCTGGAAATCAGACCTTCGCGCAGTACTGTGCCCGCGTCTATATGGCCACTAAATTCGCGTAAAGTATGGCACCATGTCTCACCTTTCTACCTTGATGCACGGATCCACCCGCACCGAGTTCATCGCCGAATGCGGGGATCTCGTTGAAAAAGTCGCCTCCGCCAAATCCGGCATTTCCGGCATAGCCATTAAAGGCGGATTGGCGGCCGCCAAAAAAGCCGATGCCAATGTCGTCCCCAAGGCGCTGGAACGGATCCTGCCGGATGTCCTCGATGCCCTGGATCCACGGTGGCAAGACTTTGCGGAAAGCGGGAAGGATGATTTCGGCGCCTTCCTTGAACCGCACCAGGAAGAGGTCAGCGATGAGATTATGAACATCGCAGATAAGCACGTGGAAAAGGTAAACTCCGCCGCACTGCGCAAACCCTATAATTCCCTGCGCGGCAAGGCCACCAAGATCTTAAGCCCGGAAGTTCCTGCATTCGGCCGCGTCGTGCAAAAGCACATGTAAATAATTAATTTCCACCGGTTTTCCTGCGGTTGAAGGTTATCTGGACTGCGGAGTATAAGTGTGGAAGTGACTTTTTCCCCACATCATAAATCGTCGACATCAGAAGCAAACCGTACCGATTACCCCGCCGGCCAAGACCCCGCCCGCTGGCGGGTTCTTATTATTGTGCTGGTCACGGTGTTCATGTCACTGATTAGTGTGTCCATCGTGAACGTGGCACTGCCGTCGATCCAGTCTGGGCTTGGTGCCACGGATTCGGATGTGCAATGGGTGCTGTCTGGTTATGCGCTTACCTTCGGCGTGGTCCTCGTCGCCGCTGGGCGCGCCGGCGATCTCGTGGGGCGCGGGGGCATCTTCCTGCTCGGCATCGCCGTCTACACCATCAGCGCCGCCGTGGCGGGTTTCGCGCCGAATGCGCATTCTCTGAACATCGCGCGCTTTGTCCAGGGTGTTGGTGCCGGATTACTGAACCCCCAAGGCGTGGGAATGATTCAGCAATACTTCCGCGGGGAAGAACGCGGCCGCGCCTTCGGATACTTTGGCGCCACCGTGGGAATCGCCGTGGCCATCGGCCCGGTATTGGGCGGCTTCCTCATTAAGCTCGGTGGTCCTGACCACGGGTGGCGGCTGACCATGCTGGTCAACGCGCCTATCGGCCTGCTAGCCATCATCTTGGGCCTCATGTGGTTCCCACGCCCGCTGTTTTCCCGCGTCCGCGATGCCGCGGGCAATAAGCTGGGCATCTTCAAGGCACTGGCCACCCTGGATCCCATCGGCGCGCTCATCCTCGGCGCCGCGGTATGGTGCATCCTCTTCCCCTTCATGGACTCAACCGGCTCCCCGGCCGTGTGGTGGCTGCTTCTGGCGGGTGCCGTCCTCATTGGCGTGTGGGTGCTGTGGGAGCGCCACCACAAGGCCACCGGCCACCCGCCGATGGTGGATCTCAATATCTTTGCCACCTCGAGCTTCCGCAACGGCACCATCATCGCCACGTTGTGGTTTATGGGTATTACCAGCATCTGGGTGCTCGTTGCGTTGTATTTCCAAAATGGCCTGGGCTACTCCGCCCTAGCGGCCGGCTCGGTGGGCATTCCTTCCGCACTCCTCAACTCCATTACCGCCACCATCGCTGGCCGCAAGATCTCGCGGTATGGGCGCATGGTGGTCATCATCGGCATGCTAACCACCATCTTCGGTCTCATCGCCACGGTGGTCTTTATTTGGGGCACCACGCATTGGGGAATGAACGAATGGTGGCTCATCCTCTCCTTGGCATTTATCGGGCTTGGCCAGGGTGCCGTGGTCTCACCTAACCAAACCCTGACCTTGGCGCAGGTCCCAGATAACTACGCCGGTTCCTCCGGCGCGGTCCTACAAACCGGCCAGCGCATCGGCACCGCCATTGGCTTGGCCGTCATTACCGCCATCGTCTTTGCCATGCTCCAAAGCACCTCCGGAGATTGGCCCGTATCCATCATGACCGGCTTTGGCGTCATCATCGCCGTCTGCCTAGTGTCCTTGAGCTTTGGTTTTGCGGATCAGCGCGCTTCCCGCAGCTAATACCTCGCCCCATAGTTAAAGCCCACCGTGGAATTATCCACGGTGGGCTCTAGCTTTTTGCCTAGCCCCTGCACGCAGAAGGGCTAAGCCAACGGTTTAGATATCCAGGAAGCGGACATCCTTCGCGCGGCGGGTAATAAAGGAGCGGCGGGCGGCCACGTCATCACCCATGAGGATGGAAAACAGCTCATCGGCGCGCTGTGCGTCTTCCAGGTCCACGCGGCGCAACAGGCGCGTGGAGGGATCCAGGGTGGTCTCCCAGAGCTCGGAGGCGTTCATCTCGCCCAAGCCCTTGTAGCGCTGGATGCCGTCATCCTTGTTGATCTTACGGTTGTGCTCCAGGCCTTCCGCCAGCAGCTTATCGCGCTCGTCATCAGAGAAGGCGTAGCCCGGCGTGCCCTTGGACCACTTCAGCTTGTAGAGCGGCGGGTTAGCTAGGTACACGTGGCCATCCTCAACCAACTGCGGCATAAAGCGGAAGAGCAGGGTCAACAGCAGCGTGGCGATGTGCTGGCCGTCCACGTCGGCATCGGCCATCAGCACGATCTTGTCGTACCGCAGCTTCTTGATATCGAATTCCTCGTGGATGCCAGTACCCAACGCGGTGATGATGGCTTGGACCTCGGCATTTTTTAAGACCTTATCCATGCGGGCCTTTTCCACGTTCAGGATCTTGCCGCGCAAGGGCAAGATGGCCTGGAACATAGAGTCACGGCCGGCCTTCGCGGAACCGCCCGCGGAGTCACCCTCCACGATATAAAGCTCCGAACTCCGCGGATCCTTAGAACGGCAATCCGCAAGCTTGCCGGGCAGTCCACCCAGATCGGTGGCGGACTTGCGGCGCACCATCTCGCGCGCCTTACGCGCTGCCATGCGGGCATGCGCCGAGGAGACGGCCTTATTGATAATGGCCTTTGCCTCTGCCGGGTTGGCATCAAACCAGTCATTGACGTACTCGTTGACCGAGCGCTGCACAAAGCCTTTGATCTCGGAGTTGCCCAGCTTGGTCTTGGTCTGACCCTCGAACTGCGGGTCGCCCACCTTGACCGAAATAACGGCGGCCAAGCCTTCGCGGCAGTCATCGCCGGAAAGGTTGCCGTCCTTGTCCTTGATGAGCTTGTGCTCCTTGGCATAGCGGTTCATCAAGGAGGTCAGGGCTGCGCGGAAGCCCTCTTCGTGCGTGCCGCCCTCGTGGGTATTGATGGTATTGGCAAAGGTGTGCACGGACTGCTTATAGCCCTGGTTCCACTGCAAGGCCACCTCAACCTCGTGGTCCTCGCCTTTTGCCTCGAAGGACACGATGGTGGGGTGAATGGCGCTCTTGGACTTATTGAGGAATTTTACGTAGTCCGTCAGGCCCTCCGGATAGTGAAAGGTGATCTTCTTGCGGCGCTTCTTATCGGCCTTGGTGACGTTCTTGGAATCGGCTTCCTCGTTAAAGGTATCGCCGGCATCGGGGACATCATCAAAGGAGGTCTCATCCGCGCTCGCCTCACCGGATTCCGCATCCGCGATTTCCTCGAGCTCGATCTGCTCTTGAGTCACGCGTTCATCAATCAGCTCGATGGTCAGGCCCTTGTTCAGGAAGGCCATCTCCTGCAGGCGGCGCGCAATGGTGTCGTAGTCGAACTCGGTGGTTTCAAAGATCTCCGGGTCCGCCCAGAAGCGAATCTTGGTACCCGTGCCACGGGCGTTGCCGCCTTCTACAAGGTCATCCGGGATGGCGTTCTGGAAGTTTTGGTACCAGTGCTTGCCCTCACGCTTGATCTCCGCCTCCACGCGGGTGGACAGGGCGTTGACCACGGAAATGCCGACGCCGTGCAAGCCGCCGGAAACGGCATAGGAATCGGAGTCGAATTTACCGCCGGCGTGCAGCTGCGTCATGACCACCTGGACGGTCGGCGCACCGGAGGCGTGCATCTCCACCGGGATGCCGCGGCCATTATCGATGACCTCGACGCCGCCGTCTTCCAAGAGCTTGACGGTAACCTTGTCCGCGAAGCCTGCCATGGCCTCATCGACGGAGTTATCGACGATCTCCCAGATAAGGTGGTGCAAACCGCGCGATCCGGTAGAACCGATGTACATACCGGGGCGCTTGCGGACGGCCTCTAGACCTTCCAGGATCGTAATTGATCCAGCATCATATGCGTGTTCTTCAGCCACGGATTCGTGCTCTCCTTTTGGCTATAGCTAATTCTAAGACTTTCACTATTCTACACGCATACCCCCTACTGAATGACACCCCACACCGGCCAGAGGTAGCTATGTGGCGCGCTCTGTGGTTATTTATCTTTTAAAGGGCAGAGCTAACCTGCGCCTATCAGCCACTTATCAGCCGTAGGTATCTTGCGATCCCTGAGGTTTCACCCACTGCCGCCCCTCGTAATTGCGCTGCTGCCGCGGGCCGTGGATCCGCAGCTCAGCGATGACATCGGGGCCGAGCCGGTCCGCAATTTTGCGCAGGATTTCCCGCTGCAGGTAGCGCAGTTCCGTCGCCCAAGTGGAGTTATCGCAGGAAATATAGACGATCTTGTCCTTGATTTTTTGCGGCTGCGTATGGGCGGCAATGCGCTCACCCACCAGGTTTTCCCAATTTCCCATGACCCAGCCGTGCGCTAATTCATGCTCCCAGCCGCGGTGAGAAATCTCCTTTTTAATCTGTGCGCCCAGGCTCGGCACGTCGATCTGTCGCCGCGGCCTCCTGCCATCGGCGCCGGTAGGCCTACCCACCTGGTAGCCGCGATAGTTCTGCTGTTGGGCATCCGCCAAGGAGGGAACCGGCATCTTCGGCACCGGGCGCGTAAGTTTTGGCGGGTTCTTCGAGGTAGAGCGCACCAAGCGGAAGTATTGGGTGACGGGATCCGTGCGCTGCGTGCCGGTTTCCCCTTCTTCCTCACTCATGCTTCTTCCTCGCTATCCTCTCCTGCGGTGGCTTCCGTGTGCAGGGTGGAAATGCGCCCCTGGTCCGTATCTTCCACTCCTACCCGGTAACGCACGATGGGCTCTAGGTTATCCGGTAAGTCCTCATCCACCGCGGCGGTAATTAGCACCTGTTCTGCCGTGGCGGCGAGGTAAACCAGCTGAGTGCGGCGCTTGGCATCGAGCTCGGCAAAGACATCATCCAAGATGAGGACCGGATCGGATCCCCCATCCTCTCGCAGGAGCTCAAACTCCGCCAGGCGCAGGGCGATGGCATAAGACCAGGTTTCGCCGTGGCTGGCAAAACCCTTGGCCGGCTGATCCCCCAGGTGGAGCACGAGATCATCGCGGTGCGGGCCCACCAGAGAGATGCCGCGCTCGATCTCGCGCTGCCGGGCAGTGGCCAGCTCGGTCAGCATGACGGCCTCCAGCACCTCGCGGTCAGAGGTATCAATGGTGGATTTATACTCCACGTGCGCAGGCCGCGACTCCGGTGCGAGGCCGGCATAGGCGGCGGGAATGTGGTCCAAGAGGGCATCGACAAGCGCAAGGCGCGCCGCAATGACCTGTGCGCCTAAGCGCGCGAGCTGGGCATCCCACGTATCCAGCGTGGACAGGGCCGATGCGCCGTCGCTATCGCCGTAGCCGCGCCGCAAGCTTGCCGATGCCGACTTCAACAATGCATTGCGCTGCTTTAATACCTTGTCATAATCCGCCTTAACCCCAGCTAAGCGCGGGGTGCGCGAGGCGATGATGCTATCGAGATACGCGCGGCGCCCCGCGGGCTCACCGCGCACCAAGGCCAAATCTTCAGGGGAAAACAGCACCGTTTTCACCACGCCGAGCAGCTCGCGCGGGCTGCGCAACCTCGTGCGGTTAATCTGCGCCTGGTTGGCGGCATGGGGTTTTATCAGCAGGTGGGTGGTTAATTCGCGCCCCTGGTTCACGGCAGTAAGGGACACCCGCGCGCTCTGCGCGCCCTGGCGCACCAGCGGCGAATCATGGGAGACGCGGTGGGAAGACAGGTGGGCGGTATAGCCCACGGCTTCCACGATATTGGTCTTGCCAAAGCCATTGCGGCCCACAAACAGAGTGATCCCCGGGCCCAGCTCAAGCTTTAGTTCGGGCCATGAGCGAAAATCCCGAACATCGAGATCCCGTATAAACATTAACCTGGCAGGCGAACCGGCATTAAGAGGTAGGTGAAATTGGTCTGCGGCGTAGGGAAATTGCCATCCTCATCGGCTTCCGGCAGCTCTTCTGGCTCCGGGATCATGATGGCGGGGCGGGAAGGCTCCGTGAATCCGAAGACCACGCGGTCGGTGTTGATGACCGCTAGGCCGTCCTTCAGATAGCCCGGGTTGAAGGCGATGAGGAATTCATCGCGGCCGTGGAATGCGCATGGCAGGGTCTCGGTGGCATTACCGGCATCGGCGCCGGCGGACAGGGTGACCTGGCCATCGGCAAATTCCATGCGGATCTGCGCATTGCGGTCCGTCAGCAGGGAAACGCGACGAATGGCTTCTTGCAGCGGTGCCACCTCAACCGAGGCAATATTCGTGTGCGACTTGGGAAGCAAGGGCTGGACGTTTGGGAAGTCCGCATCCAGCATGCGCGTGGTGGTTTCGCGGTTATCCGCGTGCAGGCCAAAGAGGCCATCGGCGCCGATATTATCGCCGGAGCCCACCGCGATCTCGATGGGAATATTCAAATGCGGATCCAGGCTGCGCCCGGTATCTTGCAGGGTCTTTGCCGGGACTAGGAGCTTAGCCTCAACGTCCTCAGCCGCTGGCTCCCACTCCAGGGTGCGCATGGCCAAGCGGAAGCGGTCCGTAGCCGTCATCTCAATATCCTTGCCGTGGATATCCATGTGCACGCCAGTGAGCATGGGCAGGGTGTCATCCTTGCCGGCTGCGGATGCTACCTGCTGGATGGCCTCTGCGAAGAGCTGCGGCTGGATCGTGCCGGTGACCTCAGGCAATACCGGCAATTGCGGGTAATCATCGAGCGGGATAAGCGGTAGCTCGAAGCGGGAGGAACCACAGGCAACCAAAGCCTTGGAATCTACCTGGGAGATCTCCACTTCCTTATTGGGCAAGGTAGCCACGATATCGGAAAGCAACTTACCGGCAACAGCGATCTGGCCGGGCTCATCCACCATGCCGGCGATGCGCACCTTGGTAGAAACCTCGTAATCAAAGCCGGTGAACTCTAAGCCGTTGTCATCAGCGGTGATGAGCATCGCGCGCAGCACCGGCTGGGTGACCTTGGAAGGCAGGCTGCGGGCAACCCACGCTACGGCGTTGGCAAGGTCATCTTTGGCAACGCGAAATGACACGGCTTCATCCATGGTGCGAAGAGCTCCTCTTTGGCGGGGTAGGAATGTGTAACTTTCAAAAGCTGGCTTCCAACTTACCGCATCCGGTGAGCCTTGTAATTTTCCCTCCGCCCGTCCGAGCCAGCGCCGCGTGCTCGGCGCCGGGCACAATTCCACACATCCCCTTTCTACTTACAAGATCAGAGAAATAATTTAGTAGTAGTAATAAGCGTTGTGGGATCTGTGATCAACGGGGTAAATGACAAGTTCAGCGCGGCGATCCGGGGTGTGCCAATTCTTGTGATCTTGCTGTGATCAACCGGCCCGGAGTGTGGATAAATTGGCGGGTCATCGTTTTATCCACAGCCTGTACTAGTTTTCCACGGATCTGCACACAGTGTTGATCACAGGGGCGTCTGTGCTGGATAGGGCCTGTGGAATTTAAAACTGTGAGCAAAATCTACAAATTACATCCGTGAAATTACACAGGTGTGGATAACTCTGTGGATAGCTGTTCATACGGTCTTTACAGGGACATAACCGCAGGTAGGCGGTGGTGGAAGGTGGAGGGCACCGGGAAGCGCGGCGCCTGCTTACAAAAATGGCGCCTTCCTGTTATTTAAGGAAGACGCCACCGAGTGGTTCGTTTGATCTAGGCGCGACCGCGATTCTTGATGCGCTGGGTCAGGGACTGAATCTCGTCGTAGGTATTGCGCTTTTCCGTCATCTCTTTGCGGATCTTGCGATCGGCATAGATCACCGTGGTGTGGTCCTTGCCGCCGAATTGCTCGCCAATCTTGGGCAGCGATAGCTCGGTCAATTCGCGGCAGAGGTACATCGCCAGCTGGCGGGCATGAGCCACCGCGCGCTTCTTACCAGCACCGCGCAGGGTTTCTACATCAATATCGAAGTATTCCGCGGTGACCTCCATGATGGAGGCCGCGGTAATTTGCCTGTCAGCAGAATCCGGCGCGAGATCGCGCAATGCAATTTCTGCCATTTCCACGTTGATCGGCTCATTGACCAGGGAGGAGTAGGCGGAGACGCGAATGAGCGCGCCCTCGAGCTCGCGAATGGAAGACTCGAAGCGCGAGGCGATGAGCTCTAGGACGGAGCGATCCACCTCAGTGCCATCGGCGGCGGCCTTCTTCATCAAAATGGCAATGCGGGTTTCCAGATCAGGCGGTTGAATATCCGTAATCAGCCCGCCCTCAAAGCGCGTGCGCAGGCGGTCTTCCAGCGTGGTGAGCTGTTTTGGCGGGCGGTCCGAGGACAAAATGATCTGTTTATTGGCCTGGTGCAGCGCATTGAAAGTGTGGAAGAACTCCTCCTGCGTGGATTCCTTGCCCTCTAAGAACTGGATGTCATCCACCATCAAAATATCGAGGTTGCGGTAGCGCCGCTTGAAGGATTCCTGGCGGTCATCGCGCAAGGAATTAATATAATCATTCGTAAATTCTTCCGAGGACACGTACTTCACGCGCAGTCCCGGGTGTAGCACCTGTGCGTAGTTGCCGGCGGCATGCAAAAGGTGCGTTTTGCCCAGTCCAGAACCACCCCAAATAAATAGCGGGTTATAGGCGCGGGCGGGATTTTCCGCCACCGCCACCGCCGCACCATTGGCAAAACGATTCGATGAACCGATGACGAAGCTTTCAAAAGTGTGCTTCGGGTTCAGCGAGGTCTCCCGGTTGGGATCGTGCGCCGGGGCCTCGCGCGGAATGCGCGCGGCATTCGCAGATCCGCCAAAATCCGGTTGCTGGCGGTTATAGTCCTGCTGGCTGTAGTGCTCCGCCAATTCATCCAGGCTTGCCGGGGCATGGCTGGACCGCCAATTAGGCGGGGTCTGACCTGCGGTGGGGTTGTTATTTCCGCGGGCTGCCGCCGCATCCGTTTGCTGGGGGCGGGAGACGTAATTGTGCGCGGAGGAAGAATCGGTCTGCGCCGGTGGCATGTGCTGTGCCGGCGGGTTGGGTTGGGAGGAAGGAGCCTGCGTGCTTGCCGATGCCCCTCCTGGTGCCGGCTGCGAATTCGATGGGTCAGCCGGCGGTTGTGGTTCTTGCGGGGTAGCCAAAGTGACGGCGAAGGAACATGGGCGGCCGAGGTGGCGGGTAAGAGCCTTGGAAATATATCCGCCGAGCTCATTTTCTACGACTTCTTTGGCGTTGACATTTTCCGCTGCGACCAGCGTGTAGCCTTCCACCATCATGATCGGGCGAACCAGCTGCAGGTAGAGCCGTTGCGTATGCGAAAAGCTCGGGACCTCAGAGTTGGGCTGCTCGGATTGCGCGAGCAGATCATCGACGATCGCGCGCCAGACAGCTTCTAGGTTCGCTTGTGGTTCAGTCAC